>NZ_CP053032.1:0-3905792 GCF_013000985.1 Halomonas sp. PGE1 | reverse complement strand
AGGGCTTGCCCCGGGCCGGGGGAAGCCGTAAAGTACGCATCCGCTGCCGGTGACCAGCAAGGTTGCAGGCGGTGAAAGGTGGTAGAAGTGGTTGTTCTGCTTGGGATTTTTGAAAGTTTCGAAAATCTTCTCGCTTGACACTCACCGCGGATTCGCTAGAATGCGCACCACTTGTTCTGCAGGGCTCGCTGAGGGCTCTATTCGCAGCGCCTCGGCAAGATGAGGTGAGCAGTCAGCGAAAGTCGGACGGGGTGCCACGCACCGCCAACCGCCGCTTGACACGCTGAAGCGAATCGGTAGAATACGCCTTCCTCGCAGGGCGCTGGCGATGGAGAGTTCACTCTCACCGACAGCAAGCGAGACGCTCCACTCGAATGTCGAGACGGGAGCCGCTCTTTAACAATCGATCAGGTAATTCATGTGGGCGCTTGTCGATGTGTCGGTGACCAGTCACTGAAACATCAAGGCAAGCGACTCGTCAAAGATCCTCGGATCTTTTTGAGAACGTTTGAACCTTGAGCCAAGTTTGGTCCGCTTCCTTCTTCGAAGGGTAAGGACTATATGATCTTAAACTGAAGAGTTTGATCATGGCTCAGATTGAACGCTGGCGGCAGGCCTAACACATGCAAGTCGAGCGGCAGCACGGGAAGCTTGCTTCCTGGTGGCGAGCGGCGGACGGGTGAGTAATGCATAGAAATCTGCCCGGTAGTGGGGGATAACCTGGGGAAACCCAGGCTAATACCGCATACGTCCTACGGGAGAAAGCAGGGGATCTTCGGACCTTGCGCTATCGGATGAGTCTATGTCGGATTAGCTTGTTGGTGAGGTAATGGCTCACCAAGGCGACGATCCGTAGCTGGTCTGAGAGGATGATCAGCCACATCGGGACTGAGACACGGCCCGAACTCCTACGGGAGGCAGCAGTGGGGAATATTGGACAATGGGCGAAAGCCTGATCCAGCCATGCCGCGTGTGTGAAGAAGGCCTTCGGGTTGTAAAGCACTTTCAGTGGGGAAGAAAGCCTTGGGGCTAATACCCTCGAGGAAGGACATCACCCACAGAAGAAGCACCGGCTAACTCCGTGCCAGCAGCCGCGGTAATACGGAGGGTGCGAGCGTTAATCGGAATTACTGGGCGTAAAGCGCGCGTAGGCGGTCTGATAAGCCGGTTGTGAAAGCCCCGGGCTCAACCTGGGAACGGCATCCGGAACTGTCAGGCTAGAGTGCAGGAGAGGAAGGTAGAATTCCCGGTGTAGCGGTGAAATGCGTAGAGATCGGGAGGAATACCAGTGGCGAAGGCGGCCTTCTGGACTGACACTGACGCTGAGGTGCGAAAGCGTGGGTAGCAAACAGGATTAGATACCCTGGTAGTCCACGCCGTAAACGATGTCGACTAGCCGTTGGGCTCCTTGAGAGCTTTGTGGCGCAGTTAACGCGATAAGTCGACCGCCTGGGGAGTACGGCCGCAAGGTTAAAACTCAAATGAATTGACGGGGGCCCGCACAAGCGGTGGAGCATGTGGTTTAATTCGATGCAACGCGAAGAACCTTACCTACCCTTGACATCGTGCGAACTTTCCAGAGATGGATTGGTGCCTTCGGGAACGCACAGACAGGTGCTGCATGGCTGTCGTCAGCTCGTGTTGTGAAATGTTGGGTTAAGTCCCGTAACGAGCGCAACCCTTGTCCTTATTTGCCAGCGAGTCATGTCGGGAACTCTAAGGAGACTGCCGGTGACAAACCGGAGGAAGGTGGGGACGACGTCAAGTCATCATGGCCCTTACGGGTAGGGCTACACACGTGCTACAATGGCCGGTACAAAGGGTTGCGAAGCCGCGAGGTGGAGCTAATCCCGAAAAGCTGGTCTCAGTCCGGATCGGAGTCTGCAACTCGACTCCGTGAAGTCGGAATCGCTAGTAATCGTGAATCAGAATGTCACGGTGAATACGTTCCCGGGCCTTGTACACACCGCCCGTCACACCATGGGAGTGGACTGCACCAGAAGTGGTTAGCCTAACTTCGGAGGGCGATCACCACGGTGTGGTTCATGACTGGGGTGAAGTCGTAACAAGGTAGCCGTAGGGGAACCTGCGGCTGGATCACCTCCTTATCGACGACGTCCCGACACGCGGCAAGTGCTCACAATGAATTACCTGATCGACCAGAGCAAAGACTGTTTGGGTCGATGGCCCAAAGGTTGGAGGATGTAGCTCAGTTGGTTAGAGCGCACCCCCTGACCTTAAATGGAAAGCAGGGTGAGGTCGGCACGCCGACTCGCTATCTGTGACCAGCACAGTGCCGGGTCTGTAGCTCAGTTGGTTAGAGCGCACCCCTGATAAGGGTGAGGTCGGCAGTTCAAATCTGCCCAGACCCACCAAATTTGCGTGATACTGCGTTGCTCCGATACTCGCATAGCAGGCTATGCGTCGCATCGAAGCGCCTTGTCTCACACAAATTGCCTCGGGGCCATAGCTCAGCTGGGAGAGCGCCTGCCTTGCACGCAGGAGGTCAGCGGTTCGATCCCGCTTGGCTCCACCATCCTCCCCTACAGCAGTCATTACCTGATCGGATCCGCAGTCATAAGCCATCCTTGCACTTTGCAATGACCGGTTTATGACTGTCGATTGACAGTCTGCTCTTTAACAATGTGAATCATGCTGACAAACGTTCCTTCCTGGAGAGATTCAGGAAGAACATGAGATACGTCTCAAGCGTATCCGGCAATTGTCAAACTGTCATCGCAGATCAGACCCCTTGGGGTTATATGGTCAAGCGATGAAGCGCACACGGTGGATGCCTAGGCAGCCAGAGGCGATGAAAGACGTGGTAGCCTGCGATAAGGCTCGGCGAGGTGGCAAACGACCTGTGACCCGGGCATTTCTGAATGGGGAAACCCACCCTGCATAAGCAGGGTATCCCACACTGAATACATAGGTGTTGGGAGGCGAACCGGGGGAACTGAAACATCTAAGTACCCCGAGGAAAAGAAATCAACCGAGATTCCCCCAGTAGCGGCGAGCGAACGGGGACCAGCCCTTAAGCATGTGACTGATTAGACGAACGCGCTGGGAAGCGCGGCCATAGTGGGTGATAGCCCCGTAGTCGAAAATCTGATCATGTGAAATCGAGTAGGTCGGGGCACGTGAAACCTTGACTGAATATGGGGGGACCATCCTCCAAGGCTAAATACTCCTGGCTGACCGATAGTGAACCAGTACCGTGAGGGAAAGGCGAAAAGAACCCCGGAGAGGGGAGTGAAATAGATCCTGAAACCGTGTGCGTACAAGCAGTGGGAGCAGACTTGTTCTGTGACCGCGTACCTTTTGTATAATGGGTCAGCGACTTATTTTCAGTGGCGAGCTTAACCGTATAGGGGAGGCGTAGGGAAACCGAGTCTTAACTGGGCGACCAGTCGCTGGGAATAGACCCGAAACCGGGCGATCTATCCATGAGCAGGTTGAAGGTTGAGTAACATCAACTGGAGGACCGAACCAGGATCTGTTGAAAAAGATTTGGATGACTTGTGGATCGGAGTGAAAGGCTAATCAAGCCCGGAGATAGCTGGTTCTCCTCGAAAGCTATTTAGGTAGCGCCTCACGTGTCACCGCCGGGGGTAGAGCACTGTTTCGGCTAGGGGGTCATCCCGACTTACCAACCCGAGGCAAACTCCGAATACCGGTGAGTGCAGCGTGGGAGACACACAGCGGGTGCTAACGTCCGTTGTGAAAAGGGAAACAACCCAGACCGTCAGCTAAGGCCCCGAAATCCTGGTTAAGTGGGAAACGAGGTGGGAAGGCTCAGACAGCTAGGAGGTTGGCTTAGAAGCAGCCATCCTTTAAAGAAAGCGTAATAGCTCACTAGTCGAGTCGGCCTGCGCGGAAGATGTAACGGGGCTCAAACCAGGTGCCGAAGCTACGGGTTCATCCTCTGGATGAGCGGTAGAGGAGCGTCGTGTAAGCCGATGAAGGTGGATTGAGAAGTCTGCTGGAGGTATCACGAGTGCGAATGCTGACATGAGTAACGACAAGGGGAGTGAAAAACTCCCCCGCCGGAAGACCAAGGGTTTCTGTTCGACGCTAATCGGAGCAGAGTG
Source organism: Halomonas sp. PGE1 (assembly GCF_013000985.1). Taxonomy (NCBI): domain Bacteria; kingdom Pseudomonadati; phylum Pseudomonadota; class Gammaproteobacteria; order Oceanospirillales; family Halomonadaceae; genus Halomonas; species Halomonas sp. PGE1. The sequence goes on along the minus strand of NZ_CP053032.1, from coordinate 3,901,701 downwards.
AGTCGGCCCCTAAGGCGAGGCCGAAAGGCGTAGTCGATGGGAAACGGGTCAATATTCCCGTACCTCACTGTATTGCGATGGGGGGACGAAGAAGGCTAGGTGAGCCAGGCGTTGGTTGTCCTGGTGAAAGCCAGTAGGCTGGGATCTCAGGCAAATCCGGGATCCTAAGGCCGAGAGGCGAGACGAACTGACTACGGTCAGGAAGTCATCGATGCCACGCTTCCAGGAAAAGCCTCTAAGCTTCAGATACAGTGGGACCGTACCCCAAACCGACACAGGTGGTCAGGTAGAGAATACCAAGGCGCTTGAGAGAACTCGGGTGAAGGAACTAGGCAAAATGGTGCCGTAACTTCGGGAGAAGGCACGCCGCGTTAGTGTGAAGGGACTTGCTCCCGGAGCACGAGGCGGTCGAAGATACCAGGTGGCTGCAACTGTTTATTAAAAACACAGCACTCTGCAAACGCGCAAGCGGACGTATAGGGTGTGACGCCTGCCCGGTGCCGGAAGGTTAATTGATGGTGTTAGCGCAAGCGAAGCTCCTGATCGAAGCCCCGGTAAACGGCGGCCGTAACTATAACGGTCCTAAGGTAGCGAAATTCCTTGTCGGGTAAGTTCCGACCTGCACGAATGGCGTAATGATGGCCACGCTGTCTCCACCCGAGACTCAGTGAAATTGAAATCGCAGTGAAGATGCTGTGTACCCGCGGCTAGACGGAAAGACCCCGTGAACCTTTACTATAGCTTCACACTGGACGCTGATGTTGCTTGTGTAGGATAGCTGGGAGGCTTTGAAACCCGGACGCCAGTTCGGGTGGAGCCAACCTTGAAATACCAGCCTGGCATCATTGGCGTTCTAACTCAGGTCCGTTATCCGGATCGAGGACCGTGTGTGGTGGGTAGTTTGACTGGGGCGGTCTCCTCCCAAAGCGTAACGGAGGAGCACGAAGGTACCCTCAGCACGGTTGGAAATCGTGCATTGAGTGCAAGAGCATAAGGGTGCTTGACTGCGAGACAGACACGTCGAGCAGGTACGAAAGTAGGTTCTAGTGATCCGGTGGTTCTGTATGGAAGGGCCATCGCTCAACGGATAAAAGGTACTCCGGGGATAACAGGCTGATACCGCCCAAGAGTTCACATCGACGGCGGTGTTTGGCACCTCGATGTCGGCTCATCACATCCTGGGGCTGAAGTCGGTCCCAAGGGTATGGCTGTTCGCCATTTAAAGTGGTACGCGAGCTGGGTTTAGAACGTCGTGAGACAGTTCGGTCCCTATCTGCCGTGGGCGTTGGAAGTTTGAGAAGAGCTGCTCCTAGTACGAGAGGACCGGAGTGGACGCACCTCTGGTGTTCCGGTTGTCACGCCAGTGGCATTGCCGGGTAGCTATGTGCGGACAGGATAACCGCTGAAAGCATCTAAGCGGGAAGCCCCCTTCAAGATGAGACTTCCCTGAGGCCTTGAGCCTCCTGAAGGGCCCAGCGAGACCAGCTGGTTGATAGGTCGGGTGTGGAAGCGCTGCAAGGCGTTGAGCTAACCGATACTAATTGCCCGTGAGGCTTGACCATATAACACCCAAGTGGTCTGTCGATGACAGATGACAGCGGATACGCAAGAGACGTCTCGACGTCAGCATGATTCACCCCCTTTTCGCCTGACGACCATAGCGTGCGTGAACCACCTGATCCCATGCCGAACTCAGCAGTGAAACCGCTCAGCGCCGATGGTAGTGTGGGGTCTCCCCATGTGAGAGTAGGTCATCGTCAGGTACTTATAGAGAAAAGCCCCGATCATCGTGAGATGGTCGGGGCTTTTCGCGTTTGGGCCCCGGGCTCGCCGGTGGGGAGGTTTGTATCTCCGACGTTTCCGGGGGCGCCTCGCATCCGCTAGAATGATGCCCTTTCCCGTCTGAGGGTTACGAATGACCATCGGAGACCTGATTCGCCTGCTCAGCGACGGCGAGTTCCACTCCGGCGAGCAGCTCGGTGAGCGGCTTGGCGTGTCGCGGGCGGCCGTGTGGAAGCAGCTGCGCAAGCTGGAGGCGCTGGGGATCGCCATGGAGGCGGTGAAGGGACAGGGCTACAGGCTTGCCGAGCCGCTGGAGCTCCTCGACGGGGCGCGCATCGTCGCCGGCCTGTCGCGGGAGTCGCGCGGGCTGCTGACGCGGCTGTTCGTCGAGGAGACCCTGCCGTCGAGCAACGCCTTCCTGCGTGAGCGCTTCGACCAGGGCGCCGGCCATGGCGAGGTCTGCCTGGTGGAGCAGCAGAGCGCAGGGCGCGGCCGGCGGGGGCGCCCCTGGAACACTCCCTGGGGGCAGAGCCTGATGCTGTCGCTCGGCTGGCGGGTCGATTCCGGTGTGACGGCGCTGGAGGGGCTGAGCCTGGCGGTAGGCGTGGTGCTGGCTCAGGTGCTGGAGCGCCACGGCGCGGCGCCTCGCCTCAAGTGGCCCAACGATGTCCTCCTGGAGCAGCCGGACGGTGGGTTCGGCAAGCTGGCCGGCATCCTGGTCGAGGTGACGGGGGATACCGCGGGGCCCTGCGAGGTGGTGATCGGCATGGGGATCAATGTCGGCCTGCCCGCGGCGTTTCGCGCGGGGCTGGATCAGCCCGCCGCCGCCGTGCATGACCAGGCGCCCGGCGTGTCGCGCAATGAGCTCGCCGTGGAGCTGATCGAGGCGCTGCTGTCGCTGATGGCCGGCTTCGAGGCGCAGGGCTTTCCCGCCTGGCAGGCGGCCTGGAACGAGCGTCACGCCTTCGCGGATCATGAGGTGGATATCCTGCGCGGCGAGCGCCGCGAGGCGGCGGTGGCCGAAGGGGTCGATGGCTCGGGCAACCTGCTGGTACGCCGGGAGGGTCGGCTCGAGCGGCTGGCTGGCGGCGAGATCAGCGTGCGAGCGCGCTCATGATCCTCGACCTCGATATCGGCAACACTCTCTCCAAGTGGCGGCTGAAGGATGCCGACAGCAGCGAGATTCGCTCCCGGGGCGCGGTATGGACCCGGGAGGAGTGGCGCCCGGGCGCCGATATCCCCGATCTGGACATCGTGGAGGCGGTGCGCATCTCCAGCGTGGCGCGACGCGCCGTGCTGGAGGAGACCGTGGCGTTGCTCCATCGCCAGGTGGGGCACGTTCACGTGGCGCGCTCGACCCCGGAGGCGCTCGGGGTGACCAACGGCTACGAGGAGCCCGAGCGGTTGGGCGTCGACCGCTGGCTCGGAGCGCTGGCGGGCTACCAGCTGGCGGGCGGCTGCTGTGCCGTGGACTGCGGCAGTGCCATCACCATCGACTTCGTGCTGCCGGGCGGACGCCACCTGGGGGGCTATATCCTGCCCGGGCTGCGGCTGATGAAGGAGAGTCTCAAGCTGGGTACCCGCAACGTGGCGATCGATCCCGACAGCGAGGCCGAGGAGCTGCTGGTGCCCGGCAGGCGGACGGTGGAGGCGGTCAACCACGGCATCTACATGGCGGCGGTGAGCGCCATCAACCGCGTCTACGCCGAGGTCTGCGACATGGAGGGGGTGGCGCTGCCGCTGTTGCTCACCGGCGGCGATGCGCGGGTGGTCGCCAGGGGCCTCCAGGTGCCCCATGCGGTGTGGCCGGATATGGTCTATGGCGGACTGGAGGCCTGCTTCCCGCTCACGGCCGCCGAGCGTGCCGGCCGGATGTCAGGGGCGCCCAGGGTGCCGGCGCCGGTGGCGCTGGAAAAGATTCGCGCTGGGCTTGCATTCTCCATGCTGCTTTGACACAATGCGCCGCGTTCCAAGGGGAAGCCGGCGCCGGCAAGGCGACAAGCTTCCGGTCGGGAAGGCTGATAAAACAGCATCTTGACACCGAGGGAAAGGGTGGTAGGATATGCCACCAGCTGGAGGGGTTCCCGAGTGGCCAAAGGGAGCAGACTGTAAATCTGCCGCGAAAGCTTCGAAGGTTCGAATCCTTCCCCCTCCACCAGATTTTCGCCAGGCGCCTCTCGAGGCGTGCAGGCAGCAAGAGTGGGTAGGCGGGCATAGTTCAATGGTAGAACCTCAGCCTTCCAAGCTGATGGTGCGGGTTCGATTCCCGCTGCCCGCTCCAGCATCTCCGGATGCAAAGGTTTTGCTCATGTAGCTCAGGGGTAGAGCACACCCTTGGTAAGGGTGAGGTCGACGGTTCAAATCCGTCCATGAGCTCCACATTGAAAAGGCGAGCCAAGGCTCGCCTTTTCTCTTTCCGCCCCCTCTGGCGGAAGGGGTTGCCAGGCGGATGCCTATCCGCTATCATGGCGCCCGCTGTGTCGGACCGCCTGCAAAGGGTGGTCGAGAGGCAGATACAGGCCAGTAGCTCAATTGGCAGAGCAGCGGTCTCCAAAACCGCAGGTTGGGGGTTCGATTCCCTCCTGGCCTGCCAGCCTTCCCCAGGCTGGCGAGTCCCCGAAAGATTTCATGTTTCGATTGCCGCACCCTGAGGAGTCTCTTTTCATGAAGCATAGCGCCGAGGTGCAGGAGTCGCGCCACGACGGACTCAAGTGGGCGGCTGTCGTCACTCTGCTGGTTCTGGCCGTGGTCGGTAATACCTATTTCGCCGATCAGGCCCTGCTCTACCGCGTGCTGGGTGTCGTCGCGCTGTGTGCGCTGGCTGGCGTAGTGGCCCTGACCACCGCCCGCGGCCGCGAGCTCGCCGAACTGGCCCGCGCCGCCAAGAAAGAGATCCAGCGCGTGGTCTGGCCGACGCGTCCCGAGACCGTGCAGACCACCGCCATCGTGCTGGTGGCCGTGCTGGTGGTCGGCCTGATGCTGTGGTTGATCGACACCCTTCTTGGCTGGGCGATGTCCGGCGTCATTGGTTAGGAGTCTCCATGTCCAAGCGTTGGTACGTCGTTCACGCCTACTCCGGCTTCGAGAAGCATGTCATGCGCTCCCTCAAGGAGCGCGTGAAGATGTACGGCATGGAGGATCGCTTCGGCGAGATCCTGGTGCCGACCGAAGAAGTCGTCGAGATGCGTGACGGCAAGCGTCGCAAGAGCGAGCGCAAGTTCTATCCCGGCTACGTGCTGGTCGAGATGGAGATGGATGACGAGACCTGGCACCTGGTCAACGAGACCCCGCGCGTCATGGGGTTCATCGGTGGCACCAAGGAGAAGCCGGCCGCGATTACCCAGAAGGAGGCCGATGCCATCCTTCGTCGCGTCCAGGACGGTACCGACAAGCCGCGTCCCAAGACGCTGTTCGAGCCGGGTCAGTCCGTGCGTGTCATCGACGGCCCCTTCGCCGACTTCAACGGCGTCGTCGAAGAGGTCAACTACGACAAGAGTCGCGTCCAGGTCAGCGTGCTGATCTTCGGTCGCTCGACTCCCGTCGAACTGGAATTCGCTCAGGTCGAGAAGGAGTAATCCGCTCGGCCTGACACAAGCAAGGCGGCCGCCGAGGTGGCCGCATCACCGGGGAGCCGCAAGGCGCTACTACCCAACTGGAGTCTTACCATGGCCAAGAAAGTACAGGCTTACATCAAGCTGCAGGTTGCAGCTGGCAAAGCCAACCCGAGTCCCCCCGTCGGTCCCGCTCTGGGTCAGCACGGCGTGAACATCATGGAGTTCTGCAAGGCGTTCAACGCCGCGACCCAGGAGATCGAGCCGGGTCTGCCCACTCCCGTGGTGATCACCGTCTATTCCGACCGCAGCTTCACCTTCATCACCAAGACCCCGCCCGCCGCGGTCCTGCTGAAGAAGGCCGCTGGCATCAAGTCCGGCTCCGGTGAGCCGAACAAGAAGAAGGTCGGCACCGTGACCCGTGAGCAGCTCGAAGAGATCGCCAAGACCAAGGAGCCGGATCTGACGGCTGCCGATCTCGACGCCGCTGTGCGTACCATTGCCGGTAGCGCCCGCAGCATGGGCCTGAACGTGGAGGGTCTCTGATCATGGCCAAGCTGACCAAGCGTGCAAAACTGATTCGCGAGAAGGTCGACCCGACCAAGGCCTACTCTCTGGAAGAGGCCGTGGCACTGCTCGCCGAGCTCTCCACCGTCAAGTTCAAGGAGTCGCTGGACGTCGCCATTAATCTGGGCGTCGATCCGCGTAAATCCGACCAGGTGGTTCGCGGTGCAACCGTGATGCCCAACGGTACCGGCAAGGACGTGCGCGTTGCCGTCTTTACCCAGGGTGCCAACGCCGATGCCGCCAAGGAAGCCGGTGCCGACATCGTCGGCATGGACGACCTGGCCGAGCAGGTCAAGAAGGGCCAGCTCGACTTCGACGTGGTCATCGCCTCCCCGGACGCCATGCGTGTGGTCGGCCAGCTGGGCCAGATCCTCGGTCCGCGCGGCCTGATGCCGAACCCCAAGGTCGGCACCGTGACCCCGGACGTGGCCACTGCGGTCAAGAACGCCAAGGCCGGTCAGGTGCGTTTCCGTACCGACAAGAACGGCATCATCCACACCACCCTTGGCAAGGTCGATTTCGACGCCGCTGCCATCCAGGGCAACCTGGAAGCGCTGGTCGCTGACCTGAAGCGTCTGAAGCCGAGCTCCTCCAAGGGCATCTACTTCAAGAAGATCACCCTGTCCACCACCATGGGCCCGGGCGTGACTCTGGATCACTCTGCCCTGGTCTGATCGGGCAGCGGATCGAACTATTGCAAGAACTTTGCGGTCCCCGAGCGGAGTCGATATTCGCCGGCGGGGCACCGTCAAAGACCGCAGGTGCCGCCCTTCCCCGTGAAGGGCGGCTTAATCATCCCTCCGGGATGGCCTGCGCAGATGGTGTGGCCGCCAGGTGTCTGGTGAGCACCATCACCCAGGACCCCCGCCAGGCGCCTCCGGGCAAGCGGTGGGGGAGATGGTAACCACCGGAGTCCTCATCGCGAGGTTCCGGCACGAAGGAGTGATCACTGTGCCACTAGCACTCGAAGGCAAGAAGGCGATTGTTGCCGAGGTCAGTGAAGCGGCCAAGGGTGCGCTCTCCGTCGTAGTTGCCGATTCTCGTGGCGTCACGGTCGAGAAGATGACCGATCTGCGCAAGCAGGCCCGCGAGAATGGCGTCCAGCTGCGTGTTGTTCGCAACACCCTGGCACGCCGCGCCCTCGAAGGCACTCAGTGGGAGTGTCTGAACGAGAGCTTTGTTGGCCCGACCCTGCTGGCCTTCTCCACCGAGCATCCGGGCGCCGCCGCCCGTCTGTTCAAGGAGTTCGCCAAGTCGGAGAAGGACTTCGAAGTCAAGGCGCTGGCCTACGAAGGCGAGCTGATCCCGGCTGCTGATATCGACCGCCTGGCGACCCTGCCGACCTACGACGAGGCCATCGCCAAGCTGATGTCCGTCATGAAGGAAGCGTCTGCCGGCAAGCTGGTCCGTACCCTGGCCGCCCTGCGCGACCAGAAGCAGGAACAAGCCGCCTGATCACAGGCCGCCTGATCGCAGGCCGTCTGATTGGCGAACTCCTGCTGGCCGCCTGAATCGTATATTGAATCCCGAGTCGTCGGGTCACCGCGACTCCCGCAAAGTTAGGAAACGTGACAATGGCACTGACCAAAGAAGACATCATCAACGCCGTCGCCGACATGTCCGTCATGGAAGTGGTCGAGCTGATCGAAGCGATGGAAGAGAAGTTCGGCGTGTCTGCCGCTGCCGCCGTGATGGCTGGCCCGGCTGCCGCTGGTGAAGTCGCTGAAGAGCAGACCGAGTTCGACCTGGTGCTGACCAGCGCCGGCGACAAGAAGGTCAACGTGATCAAGGTCGTTCGCGAGATCACCGGCCTGGGTCTGAAGGAAGCCAAGGGTGCCGTCGACGGCGCGCCGGCGACCATCAAGGAAGGCATGTCCAAGGAAGACGCAGAAGCGGCCAAGGCCAAGCTGGAAGAAGCCGGCGCAGGCGTGGAACTCAAGTAAGACTTGGGCTCCATGGCTTCACGCGCTGCGTAAGCTTCCATGGCTGGTGGCGGGACACCCGCTGCCGGCCTTTTTCTGTTGTCACTGGCCTCTGCCGACAGGGCAGAACCGCCAGCCGAATTCCGAAGGCGAGCGCCCATGCCAGGCGCTTGCCTTCATCGCCTGACGGCGTCGCGTCCGTCGGGTGGCGCCGACCACGCATCGGTCACCCATGGTGAACAAGCTGGGGAATACAGATGGCTTACTCATACACTGAGAAAAAACGCATCCGCAAGGATTTCGGCAAACTGCCCCAAGTGATGGATGTGCCCTACCTGCTGGCGATCCAGCTTGATTCCTACTACGACTTCCTCCAGCAGGACCGTTCGCCCGAAGAGCGGATGGAAGTCGGCCTGCATGCCGCCTTCAAGTCCGTCTTCCCGATCGAGAGCTTCTCCGGCAACGCCGCCCTGGAGTACGTGAGCTACCGTTTCGGCACCCCGGCCTTCGACGTCAAGGAGTGCCAGCTGCGTGGCGTCACCTACTCGGCCCCGCTGCGCGTCAAGGTCCGCCTGATCATCTACGACAAGGATTCGTCCAACAAGGCGATCAAGGACATCAAGGAGCAGGAAGTCTACATGGGGGAGATCCCCCTGATGACCGAGAACGGCACCTTCGTGGTCAACGGCACCGAGCGTGTCATCGTCTCCCAGCTGCACCGCAGCCCGGGCGTCTTCTTCGACCACGACAAGGGCAAGAGCCACTCCTCCGGCAAGCTGCTCTACTCGGCCCGCGTGATTCCCTACCGCGGCTCCTGGCTCGACTTCGAGTTCGATCCCAAGGACAGCGTCTTCGTACGTATCGACCGTCGCCGCAAGCTGCCGGCGAGCGTGCTGCTGCGTGCGCTCGGCATGAGCGCCGAGGAGATCCTCGAGGAGTTCTTCGAGACCAGCGTCTTCCACGTCGAGAAGTCCGGCTTCTCCGTGGAGCTGGTGCCGTCGCGCCTGCGCGGCGAGACCGCCACCTTCGACATCAAGGACGCCGATGGCGGCGTGATCGTCGAGGAAGGCCGTCGCATCACCCAGAAGCATATTCGCCAGCTGGAGAAGGCCGGCCTCGAGCGTCTCGAGGTGCCGATGGAGTACCTGTTCGGCAAGACCCTGGCCCGTGACCAGGTGGACCCGAACACCGGCGAGCTGCTCTGCCCCTGCAACACCGAGATCACCCCGGAGCTGCTCGAGAAGCTGGGCCAGGCGGGCATCACCCGCCTCGAGACCCTCTACACCAACGATCTGGACTGCGGTCCCTTCATCTCCGACACCCTCAGGCTGGACACCACCGGTTCCCAGCTCGAGGCGCTGGTCGAGATCTACCGCATGATGCGCCCGGGCGAGCCGCCCACCAAGGAGTCCGCCGAGACCCTGTTCCACAACCTGTTCTTCACCGCGGACCGCTACGACCTCTCCGGCGTCGGTCGCATGAAGTTCAACCGCCGCCTGCGTCGCGAGAGCGACACCGGCTCCGGCGTGCTGGATCGTCGCGACATCCTTGACGTGCTCAAGGAGCTGATCCATATCCGCAACGGCTTCGGCGAAGTGGACGATATCGACCACCTGGGCAACCGCCGCATCCGCTGCGTGGGCGAAATGGCCGAGAACCAGTTCCGCGTGGGCCTGGTGCGCGTCGAGCGCGCGGTCAAGGAGCGTCTCTCCATGGCCGAGAGCGAGGGCCTGATGCCCCAGGACCTGATCAACGCCAAGCCCGTCGCCGCGGCGGTCAAGGAGTTCTTCGGTTCCAGCCAGCTCTCCCAGTTCATGGACCAGAACAACCCGCTCTCCGAGGTCACCCACAAGCGCCGCGTCTCCGCGCTCGGCCCGGGCGGCCTGACCCGCGAGCGGGCCGGCTTCGAGGTGCGTGACGTTCACGCGACCCACTACGGTCGCCTGTGTCCGATCGAGACGCCGGAAGGCCCCAACATCGGCCTGATCAACTCCCTGGCCACCTACAGCCACACCAACAGCTACGGTTTCCTCGAGACCCCCTACCGCAAGGTGGTGGAGAGCCAGGTGACCGACGAGGTGGTGCACCTCTCCGCCATCGAGGAGGGCGACTTCGTCATCGCCCAGGCCTCGGCGACCGTGGATGAGGCCGGCAAGCTGGTGGATGACCTGGTGCAGGTGCGCCACAAGGGCGAGACCACCTTCATGCGTCCCGAGCAGGTGACGCTGATGGACGTCTCCCCGCGTCAGGTGGTCTCCGTGGCCGCGGCGCTGATTCCGTTCCTCGAGCACGATGACGCCAACCGCGCCCTGATGGGGGCCAACATGCAGCGTCAGGCGGTGCCCACCCTGCGTGCCGACAAGCCGCTGGTCGGTACCGGCATGGAGCGCTTCGTGGCCCGTGACTCCGGCGTCTGCGCCGTGGCGCGCCGCGGCGGCGTGATCGACTCCGTCGATGCCAAGCGCATCGTGGTCCGGGTCGGCGAGGACGAGATCATCGGCGGCGAGGCCGGCGTCGATATCTACAACCTCACCAAGTACGTGCGCTCGAACCAGAACACCTGCCAGAACCAGCGCCCCATCGTGCGCCCCGGTGACCAGGTGGCGCGCGGTGACATCCTGGCCGACGGTCCCTCCGTGGACATGGGCGACCTCGCCCTGGGCCAGAACATGCGCATCGCCTTCATGCCCTGGAACGGCTACAACTTCGAGGACTCCATCCTGCTCTCCGAGCGGGTGGTCCAGGAAGACCGCTTCACCACCATCCACATCCAGGAGCTGACCTGCGTCTCCCGCGATACCAAGCTGGGGCCGGAGGAGATCACCTCCGATATCCCCAACGTGGGCGAGTCGGCACTCTCCAAGCTGGACGAGGCGGGCGTGGTCTACATCGGCGCCGAAGTGGGGCCGGGCGACATCCTGGTCGGCAAGGTCACGCCCAAGGGCGAGACCCAGCTGACGCCGGAAGAGAAGCTGCTGCGCGCGATCTTCGGCGAGAAGGCCTCCGACGTGAAGGACACCTCCCTGCGTGCCCCCACCGGCATGAAGGGGACCGTCATCGACGTTCAGGTCTTCACCCGCGACGGCGTGGAGAAGGACTCCCGGGCGCTGGCCATCGAGCAGATGCAGCTCGACGAGGTGCGCAAGGACCTCCAGGAGACCTACCGCATCGCCGAGGACGCCACCTTCGAGCGTCTCAAGCGCACCCTGAACGGCGAGGCCGTGAACGGCGGTCCCAAGCTGAAGAAGGGCGACCTCCTCACCGAGAGCTACCTCGAGGAGCTGCCGCGCCAGCAGTGGTTCAAGCTGCGCCTGCAGGACGAGGCCCTCAACGAGCTGCTGGCCCAGGCCGACGAGCAGCTCGAGAATCGCCGCCGCGAGATGGACGAGCGCTTCGAGGACAAGAAGCGCAAGCTGACCCAGGGCGACGACCTGGCGCCGGGCGTGCTCAAGATCGTCAAGGTCTACATGGCGGTGAAGCGTCGCCTGCAGCCGGGCGACAAGATGGCCGGCCGTCACGGTAACAAGGGTGTCATCTCGGCGATCATGCCCATCGAGGACATGCCCTTCGACGACAACGGCGAGCCGGTGGACGTGGTCCTGAACCCGCTGGGCGTACCGTCGCGCATGAACGTCGGTCAGATCCTCGAGACCCACCTGGGCCTCGCCGCCTGGGGGCTGGGCCGCAAGATCGAGGCCCTGCTGCGCGACGCCCGCGAACAGCAGGTGGCCGAGATCCGCGAGTTCCTGGGCCAGGTCTACAACTCCACCCCGGGTACCCGGGTCGAGGAGCTCGAGACCCTGAGCGACGACGAGGTCATCGCCCTGGCGAAGAACCTCAAGGCGGGGGTGCCGATGTCCACGCCGGTGTTCGACGGTGCCGACGAGCACGAGATCAAGCACCTGCTGCGTCTGGCCGACCTGCCGGATTCCGGCCAGATGACGCTCTACGACGGCCGTACCGGCGACGCCTTCGACCGTCCGGTGACCGTCGGCTACATGTACATGCTCAAGCTCAACCACCTGGTGGACGACAAGATGCACGCCCGTTCCACCGGCTCCTACTCCCTGGTCACCCAGCAGCCGCTGGGCGGCAAGGCGCAGTTCGGTGGTCAGCGCTTCGGTGAGATGGAGGTGTGGGCCCTGGAGGCGTACGGCGCCGCCTACACCCTCCAGGAGATGCTCACCGTCAAGTCCGACGACGTGGAAGGCCGCACCAAGATGTACAAGAACATCGTGGATGGCGACCACACCATGCAGGCGGGCATGCCGGAATCCTTCAACGTGCTGGTGAAGGAAATCCGCTCGCTGGGCATCGACATCGAGCTCGAGAGCTGAGGCGGCCGACGCTTCACAGAATGACGGTCCGCGGGGGCGCAAGCCGCCCCCGCCCATGACAACTCCGCAGCGGAGCCGACCCCATGAAAGATTTGGTGAAAGTCCTCAAATCGCAGTCTCAGTCCGAAGAGTTCGACGCGATCAAGATTACCCTGGCGTCTCCGGACATGATCCGCTCCTGGTCCTACGGCGAGGTGAAGAAGCCGGAGACCATCAACTACCGGACCTTCAAGCCGGAGCGTGATGGCCTGTTCTGCGCCAAGATCTTTGGCCCGGTGAAGGACTACGAGTGTCTGTGCGGCAAGTACAAGCGCATGAAGCATCGCGGGATCATCTGCGAGAAGTGCGGCGTGGAGGTCACCAAGGCCGCCGTGCGCCGCGAGCGCATGGGCCACATCGAGCTGGCAAGCCCGGTCGCGCACATCTGGTTCCTGAAGTCGCTGCCGTCGCGCATCGGCATGTTCCTGGACATGACCCTGCGCGACATCGAGCGCGTGCTCTACTTCGAGAGCTTCGTGGTGATCGATCCGGGCATGACCACCCTCGAGCGCGGCCAGCTGCTCAACGACGAGCAGTACTTCGAGGCCCTCGAGGAGTTCGGTGACGACTTCGACGCCCGCATGGGTGCCGAGGCGATTCAGGCGCTGCTCAAGGACATCGACCTGGCCGAGGAGATCGATCGCCTGCGCGAGGAGATCCCCCAGACCAACTCCGAGACCAAGATCAAGAAGCTCTCCAAGCGGCTGAAGCTGCTCGAGGCCTTCTACAACTCCGGCAATGCGCCGGCGTGGATGGTCATGGAGGTGCTGCCGGTGCTGCCGCCGGACCTGCGTCCGCTGGTGCCGCTGGACGGTGGCCGCTTCGCGACCTCCGACCTCAACGACCTCTACCGTCGTGTGATCAACCGCAACAACCGCCTCAAGCGGCTGCTCGACCTCAATGCGCCGGACATCATCGTGCGCAACGAGAAGCGCATGCTGCAGGAGGCAGTGGACGCCCTGCTGGACAACGGCCGCCGCGGCCGCGCCATCACCGGCTCCAACAAGCGCCCGCTGAAGTCCCTGGCCGACATGATCAAGGGCAAGCAGGGTCGCTTCCGTCAGAACCTGCTGGGCAAGCGCGTCGACTACTCCGGCCGCTCGGTCATCACCGTGGGCCCGACCCTGCGCCTGCACCAGTGCGGCCTGCCCAAGAAGATGGCCCTGGAGCTGTTCAAGCCGTTCATCTACTCCAAGCTGCAGTCGCTGGGCCATGCGTCCACGATCAAGGCCGCCAAGAAGATGGTCGAGCGCGAGCTGCCCGAGGTGTGGGACATCCTCGCCGACGTCATCCGCGAGCATCCGGTGCTGCTCAACCGCGCCCCGACCCTGCACCGCCTCGGCATCCAGGCCTTCGAGCCGCTGCTGATCGAGGGCAAGGCGATCCAGCTGCACCCGCTGGTGTGTGCCGCCTACAACGCCGACTTCGACGGTGACCAGATGGCGGTGCACGTACCGCTGACCCTGGAAGCCCAGCTCGAGGCCCGTGCGCTGATGATGGCCACCAACAACGTGCTGTCGCCGGCCAACGGCGAGCCGATCATCGTGCCGTCCCAGGACGTGGTGCTGGGTCTGTATTACATGACCCGCGAGAAGATCAACGCCAAGGGCGAGGGCATGGTGTTTGCCAACCTCGACGAGGTGGAGCGCGCCTTCGGTACCCAGAACGTCGCGCTGCATGCCCGCGTCAAGGTCCGCCTGGACGAGGTGGACGTCGACGAGGAGACCGGCGAGCGCAGCCGTCATCGCCGCCTGTATGACACCACCGTGGGTCGTGCGCTGCTGTTCCGCATCCTGCCGGAGGGCGTGCCCTTCGCGCTGATCGACCAGCCGATGAAGAAGAAGGCGATCTCGGCGCTGCTCAACGAGGTGTACCGTCGTGCCGGCCTCAAGCCGACCGTCATCTTTGCCGACCAGCTGATGTACACCGGCTTCCGCCTGGCCACCTGGTCCGGCGCCTCCATCGGCGTCAACGACTTCGTCATCCCGGACGCCAAGGCCGAGATCGTCGAGGCCGCCGAGGAGGAGGTGAAGGAGATCGAGGACCAGTTCTCCTCCGGTCTCGTCACCGCCGGCGAGAAGTACAACAAGGTGATCGACATCTGGTCCAAGGCCAACGACAAGGTGGCCAAGGCGATGATGGTCGGCATCTCCAAGGAGACCGTGGTCGACCGTCACGGCAACGAGGTCGAGCAGGACTCCTTCAACAGCGTCTTCATCATGGCCGACTCGGGCGCGCGGGGTAGTGCCGCCCAGATCCGCCAGCTGGCGGGCATGCGTGGCCTGATGGCCAAGCCGGACGGCTCCATCATCGAGACGCCGATCGTCGCCAACTTCCGTGAAGGCCTGAACGTACTGCAGTACTTCATCTCGACCCACGGCGCGCGTAAGGGTCTGGCGGATACGGCACTCAAGACCGCCAACTCCGGTTACCTGACCCGTCGTCTGGTGGACGTGGCCCAGGACATGGTGATCACCGAGATCGACTGTGGCACCGAGGAGGGTCTGACCCTGCACCCGGTGATCGAGGGCGGCGACATCATCGTCTCCCTGGCCCAGCGGGTCCTCGGCCGCGTGGTCGCCAAGGACGTCATCGATCCGGCCACCGAGGAGGTGCTGATTCCGCGTGGCACCCTGCTCGACGAGAAGTGGTGTGCCGAACTCGACACCATGGGCGTCGACGAGATCGTGGTGCGCAGCGCCATCAGCTGTCAGACCGCTCACGGCGTCTGCTCCTCGTGCTACGGTCGCGACCTGGCGCGCGGCCATCAGGTCAACATCGGCGAGGCGGTGGGCGTCATTGCCGCCCAGTCGATCGGTGAGCCGGGCACCCAGCTGACCATGCGGACCTTCCACATCGGCGGCGCGGCTTCCCGTGCCTCCGCGGTGGACAGCGTCCAGGTCAAGCACGGTGGCCGCGTGCGCCTGCACAACATCAAGTACGTGGAGCGTGCCGACGGCAAGCTGGTGGTGGTCTCCCGCTCCAGCGCCCTGGCCGTCGCCGACGACCACGGCCGCGAGCGCGAGTACTACAAGCTGCCCTACGGCGCCGAGCTCTCCGTCAAGGACGGCGACCCCGTCGAGGCCGGCCAGGTGGTGGCCAAGTGGGATCCGCATACCCACCCCATCGTCGCCGAGGCCGAGGGTACCGTGCAGTACGCCGACATGGACGAGGGCCTGACCATCCACCGCAGCGTGGACGAGATGACCGGCCTCTCCTCCATCGAGGTGATCGAGTCGGCGGCGCGCCCCATGGCCGGCCGCGACAAGCGCCCGATGATCCTGCTCAGCGACGACGCCGGCAAGCCGGTCACCCTCTCCGGGTCCGACACGCCGGTGCAGTACCTGCTGCCCGGCAAGGCCATCGTCACCGCCGACAACGGCGCCCGGATCGGCGTCGGCGAGATCGTCGCACGTATCCCGGTGGAGGCGTCCGGTAACAAGGACATCACCGGTGGTCTGCCCCGCGTGGCCGACCTGTTCGAGGCGCGCAGGCCGAAGGAGCCGGCGATCCTCGCCGAGATCAGCGGCGTGATCAGCTTCGGCAAGGAGACCAAGGGCAAGCGTCGTCTGACGATCACTCCGGAAGGCGGCGGCGATCCCTTCGAGGCGCTGATCCCGAAGTGGCGTCAGATCGCGGTCTTCGAGGGCGAGAGCGTCGAGAAGGGCGAGGTGATCTCCGACGGTCCCAGCAACCCGCATGACATCCTGCGTCTGCTGGGCGTGGCTGAGCTGGCCAAGTACATCACCGCCGAGATCCAGGAGGTCTACCGCCTCCAGGGCGTGGGCATCAACGACAAGCACATCGAAGTGATCGTGCGTCAGATGCTGCGCAAGGTGGAGATCACCGACTCCGGCGATTCCGACTTCATCCCCGGCGACCAGGTCGAGCTGGTGCGGGTGCTGGAGCAGAATGCCCGCCTCGAGAAGGAAGAGAAATTCCCGGCCAAGTACCAGCGGGTACTGCTGGGTATCACCAAGGCCAGCCTGGCCACCGAGTCGTTCATCTCCGCGGCCTCCTTCCAGGAGACCACGCGGGTGCTGACCGAGGCGGCGGTGACCGGCAAGCGCGACTACCTGCGCGGCCTGAAGGAGAACGTGGTGGTGGGACGCCTGATCCCGGCCGGTACCGGCCTCGCCCACCACGAGGAGCGTCGTCGCCGGCGCGAAGGCACCGAGCGCCAGCTGGCGCCGTCGGCCTACGACGTCGAGCAGGAGCTGGGCGCCCAGCTCACCGCGCTGGATTCCGGCGACGAGGAACTCTGACCCGCGCCCCGGGATCGCGGGGCCGTCCAGGCGACGGCCTCCCGGTCTTGACGGGGCATGGGGTCAGCTATTAGAATGCGCAGCCTTTAACAGTGGGGTGGGTGCGCCCGCACCCGCTGAAAAAGGCCAAGGCAACCCATTGGAGTCAGCTACTACCCATGGCAACGATCAATCAGCTCGTGCGCAAGCCGCGCAAGCGCCCCGTCAGCAAGAGCGACGTGCCGGCGCTGCAGGCCTGTCCGCAGAAGCGCGGCGTCTGCACCCGCGTCTACACCACCACCCCGAAGAAGCCGAACTCGGCCCTGCGTAAGGTCTGCCGCGTGCGCCTGACCAACGGTTTCGAGGTCTCTTCCTACATCGGCGGTGAAGGCCACAACCTCCAGGAGCACTCCGTGGTCCTGATCCGTGGCGGTCGCGTCAAGGACCTTCCCGGTGTGCGCTATCACACCGTGCGAGGCGCCCTGGACACCTCCGGCGTGCAGAACCGCAAGCAGGGCCGTTCCAAGTACGGCGCCAAGCGTCCCAAGGCCTGATCGGCCTCGGTACGCAACGACACCCAGAATTGATATCGGTCTGATAAGAGTAAGGTCGGGCGTCGCGGGCTCAACAGGGCCGCGCGGGAGTTCCGGGTTTACCTGAAGGACCCTTCCACAGAGGGCTTATCATGCCTAGAAGAAGAGTTGCGGCGAAACGCGAGATTCTCCCGGATCCCAAGTTCGGAAGTGAGCGTCTGGCCAAGTTCATGAACCACCTGATGTTCAGCGGGAAGAAGTCCGTAGCTGAGCGCATCGTCTACGGTGCGCTGGACAGGGTTGCCGAGCGTAGTAATGAAGACCCGCTGGAGATCTTCGACAAGGCGTTGGAAACCATCCAGCCGATGGTCGAAGTGAAGTCCCGTCGCGTCGGCGGCGCGACCTATCAGGTGCCCGTGGAGGTCCGTCCGTCCCGTCGCCAGGCGCTGGCCATGCGCTGGCTGGTGGACGCCGCTCGCCGCCGTGGCGAGAAGACCATGGTGCAGCGCCTCGCCGGCGAGATGCTGGACGCCGCCGAAGGCAAGGGCTCCGCGGTCAAGAAGCGTGAAGACGTGCACCGCATGGCGGAAGCCAACAAGGCTTTCTCGCACTACCGCTTCTGAGTGCGGCGTGGTGGGCGCAGCGCCTCCCCGTCGGGGACGTGCTGCGCTCGCCAGCGCAGTGCCTTTAAACGCATCGCCAACCAACGGGGAGTTCCACCGTGGCTCGCAAGACTCCACTTAACCGCTACCGCAACCTGGGTATCGTCGCTCACGTCGATGCCGGCAAGACCACCACGACCGAGCGCGTGCTGTTCTACACCGGTGTCAACCACAAGCTGGGCGAGACTCACGAAGGCGCCTCCACCACCGACTGGATGGAGCAGGAGCAGGAGCGGGGCATCACCATCACCTCCGCTGCCGTGACCACCTTCTGGAAGGGCATGAACCACCAGTTCGATGAGCACCGCATCAACATCATCGACACCCCTGGGCACGTGGACTTCACCATCGAGGTGGAGCGTTCCCTGCGGGTACTCGACGGTGCCGTCGTGGTGCTGTGCGGCTCTTCCGGCGTTCAGCCGCAGACCGAGACCGTGTGGCGTCAGGCCAACAAGTACGAAGTGCCGCGCATGGTGTTCGTCAACAAGATGGACCGCACCGGTGCCGACTTCTTCATGGTGGTCGACCAGCTCAAGGATCGCCTGGGCGCCAACGCCGTGCCGATCCAGATCAACTGGGGCACCGAGGAAGAGTTCCAGGGCGTCATCGACCTGATCGAGATGAAGGCCATCAAGTGGAACGAGGAAGACCTCGGTACCTCCTACGAGCTGGTCGACATCCCCGCCGAGCTTCAGGCCAAGGCCGAAGAGTTCCGTGAGCAGATGGTCGAGGCCGCCGCCGAGGCGTCCGACGAGCTGATGGACAAGTACCTGGAAGGCGGTGAGCTGACCAAGGAAGAGATCAAGGCCGGCCTGCGTCGTCGCACCCTGAGCAACGAGATCGTGCTGGTCACCTGCGGCTCGGCGTTCAAGAACAAGGGCGTGCAGGCGGTGCTGGACGCGGTGGTCGAGTACCTGCCGTCTCCCACCGAGGTCAAGGCCATCGAGGGTGAGCTGGACGACAAGCACGGCACCGTCGCGACCCGCGAGGCCGACGACGCCGCGCCCTTCGCCGCCCTGGCGTTCAAGATCGCCACCGACCCCTTCGTCGGTACCCTGACCTTCATCCGCGTCTATTCAGGCGTGCTGAACTCGGGCGACAGCGTCTTCAACTCCGTGAAGTCGAAGAAGGAGCGCGTCGGCCGTATCGTCCAGATGCACGCCAACTCCCGCGAGGAGATCAAGGAAGTGCGCGCCGGCGACATCGCCGCCTGTATCGGCCTCAAGGACGTCACCACCGGTGACACCCTGTGCGACCAGGAGCACAAGATTATCCTGGAGCGCATGGAGTTCCCGGATCCGGTGATCTCGGTCGCCGTGGAGCCGAAGTCCAAGGCCGACCAGGAGAAGATGGGCGTGGCGCTGGGCAAGCTGGCCCAGGAAGACCCCTCCTTCCGCGTCAAGACCGACGAAGAGACCGGTCAGACCATCATCTCCGGCATGGGCGAGCTGCACCTCGACATCATCGTCGACCGCATGCGTCGCGAGTTCAAGGTCGAGGCCAACATCGGCAAACCGCAGGTCGCCTACCGCGAGACCATTCGCGGCACGGTGGAGCAGGAAGGCAAGTTCGTGCGTCAGTCCGGCGGTCGCGGCCAGTACGGCCACGTCTGGCTGCGCATCGAGCCGCTCACCAAGGAAGACAAGGGCGAAGATGAAGACCTGCACTTCAAATTCGCCTCCGAGATCGTCGGCGGCGTGGTTCCCAAGGAATACGTGCCGGCCGTCGAGAAAGGGGCCTACGAGCAGCTGCAGAACGGTGTCATCGCGGGCTATCCGATGATCGACGTCAAGGTTACGCTGTACGATGGTTCCTACCACGACGTGGACTCCAACGAGACCGCGTTCAAGGTCGCTTCGTCCATGGCCGTCAAGGAAGGCGCCAAGAAGGCCAAGGCCGTGCTGCTGGAGCCGGTGATGAAGGTCGAGGTCGTGACCCCCGAGGATTACATGGGTGACGTCATGGGCGACCTGAACCGCCGTCGCGGTCTGGTGCAGGGTATGGATGACTCGTCCATGGGCAAGATCATCCGCGCTCGGGTTCCGTTGGCTGAGATGTTCGGTTACGCGACCGATCTGCGTTCTCAGACCCAGGGCCGCGCAAGCTACGTCATGGAGTTTGCGGATTACGAAGAGGCGCCGTCCAGCGTCGTTGAAGCCGTCATCAACCAAAACGGGTAACCGTTAGCTAACGTAAAGAGGTTATAGCAGTGGCTAAGGAAAAATTTGAGCGTTCCAAACCGCACGTCAACGTCGGCACCATCGGTCACGTCGACCACGGCAAGACCACTCTGACTGCGGCCCTGACTCGCGTCTCCGCCGAGGTGTTCGGTGGCGAATGGCGTGCATTCGACTCCATCGACAACGCCCCGGAAGAGCGTGAGCGCGGCATCACCATCGCCACCTCTCACGTGGAGTACCAGTCCGAAGTGCGTCACTACGCGCACGTCGACTGCCCGGGTCACGCCGACTACGTCAAGAACATGATCACCGGTGCTGCCCAGATGGACGGCGCTATCCTGGTCTGTTCCGCCGCTGACGGCCCCATGCCGCAGACCCGCGAGCACATCCTGCTGTCCCGTCAGGTTGGCGTTCCGTACATCGTCGTGTTCCTGAACAAGGCCGACATGGTCGACGACGAAGAGCTGCTCGAGCTGGTCGAGATGGAAGTTCGCGAGCTGCTGAACGAGTACGACTTCCCGGGCGACGACACCCCGATCATCACCGGCTCCGCCCTGATGGCGCTGAACGGTGAAGACGAGAACGGCATGGGCACCACCGCCGTTGCCAACCTGATCAAGGCCCTGGACGAGTACATCCCGGAGCCGGAGCGTGCCATCGACCAGCCGTTCCTGATGCCGATCGAGGACGTCTTCTCCATCTCCGGCCGCGGCACCGTGGTGACCGGTCGTATCGAGCGCGGCATCGTCAAGGCCGGCGAAGAGATCGAGATCGTCGGTATCAAGGACACCACCAAGACCACCGTTACCGGTGTCGAGATGTTCCGCAAGCTGCTCGACGAAGGTCGTGCCGGTGAGAACGTCGGCGCCCTGCTGCGCGGCACCAAGCGTGACGAGGTCGAGCGTGGCCAGGTGCTGGCCAAGCCGGGCTCCATCAAGCCGCACACTGTCTTCGAAGCCGAAGTCTACGTGCTGTCCAAGGAAGAGGGTGGTCGTCACACTCCCTTCTTCAAGGGCTACCGTCCGCAGTTCTACTTCCGTACCACCGATGTCACCGGTACCTGTGAGCTGCCGGAAGGCGTCGAGATGGTGATGCCGGGCGACAACGTCAAGATGGTCATCACCCTGATCGCCCCGATCGCCATGGACGAAGGTCTGCGCTTCGCCATCCGTGAAGGCGGCCGCACCGTCGGCGCCGGCGTCGTGGCCAAGATCGTCCAGTAAGCCTCGGCTTCTCGATGATCGAAGGGGGCTCCTCGCGGGGCCCCCTTTCTGCGCACCGCGGAGAGTGTTTGACACTCATCCGCGGCGCACCTATAATGCGCATCCTTTGAATGCGTGGGTAGACGGCTCGCGCCGTCGAGATCCATTGGAGTTAAGGGCTAATGCAGAACCAGAAGATTCGCATTCGGTTGAAGGCCTTCGACCATCGCCTGATCGACCAGTCCGCCGCGGAGATCGTTGAGACCGCCAAGCGTACCGGCGCCCAGGTTCGTGGTCCGATCCCCCTGCCGACCAACCGCGAGCGGTACACCGTGCTGATCTCGCCGCACGTCAACAAGGACGCGCGCGACCAGTACGAGATTCGTACTCACAAGCGTGTGCTCGACATCGTCGAGCCCACGGAAAAGACCGTTGATGCCCTGATGAAGCTCGACCTCGCCGCCGGCGTGGACGTGCAGATCAAGCTCGACTGATTCCACACTAGACACTCGCGGCCCAGCGCTCATCGCCTCTGCACAAAAGCGGGCATGAGCAGCAGCCGCCGCGCCGTGAGGCGCCATACAACGTGCTAGTGGAATGCTCTGGAAAGGGCAGCCATAGCGGGTGATAGCCCCGTACACTAAAGGAGACTGAGTATGACTATCGGTTTAGTCGGTAAGAAGGCCGGGATGACCCGCGTCTTTACCGAGGATGGCGCTTCTGTGCCCGTAACCGTGATCGAGGTTGCACCCAACCGCATCACTCGCGTCAAGACCGTCGAGTCCGACGGCTACGCGGCGATTCAGGTGACAGCCGGTTCTCGCAAGGCCAAGCACCTCACCAAAGCCCAGGCGGGTCAGTACGCCAAGGCAGGTGTGGAGGCCGGTCGTTCGCTGATGGAGTTCCGCCTGGCTGCAGGCGAAGAAGCTCCGGAAGTGGGCGGCGAACTCACCGTATCCCTCTTCGAAGCTGGTCAGAAGATCGACGTGACCGGCACCTCCAAGGGCAAGGGCTTCCAGGGCGCCATCAAGCGCTGGAACTTCCGCACCCAGGACAACAGCCACGGCAACTCCCTGTCCCACCGCGCACCGGGCTCCATCGGCATGTGTCAGACGCCGGGCCGCGTGTTCAAGGGCAAGAAGATGGCCGGCCAGATGGGCAACGTCCGTTGTACCGTCCAGAGCCTCGAAGTCGTGCGTGTCGATGCCGAACGTAACCTGCTGCTGGTCAAGGGCGCCGTGCCCGGTGCCACCGGTAGTGACGTCGTCGTGCGCAGCGCCGTGAAAGCTGGCTGAAGGGGAAATCACCGATGAATCTGAATCTTGCTGCCGGCGCCGGCACCGTCGAAGTGTCCGACGCCACCTTTGGCAAAGAATTCAATGAAGCGCTCGTGCACCAGGTCGTCACCGCCTATCTGGCCGGTGGTCGTCAGGGCACTCGCGCTCAGAAGAACCGTTCCGACGTGCGTGGTGGCGGTAAGAAGCCGTGGCGTCAGAAGGGCACCGGTCGCGCTCGCGCCGGCACCATCCGCTCTCCGCTGTGGCGCAGCGGCGGCGTGACCTTCGCGGCGCGTCCTCAGGACCACAGCCAGAAGGTCAACCGCAAGATGTACCGCGCGGCGATGCGCTCCATCCTCTCCGAGCTGGTTCGCCAGGAGCGTCTGGTGGCCGTGGAGGAGATCTCCGTCGAAGCGCCCAAGACCAAGCAGCTGGTCGCCAAGCTCGAAGAGCTGGGTCTGGAGAAGGTGCTGATCGTCACCGAGGAAGTCGACGAGAAGCTCTACCTGGCTGCCCGCAACATTCCCAACGTGGATGTGGTGGACGTGGCTGCCGCCGACCCGGTGAGCCTGGTCGCCTTCGACAAGGTGCTGGTCACCGTCTCCGCCCTGCGCAAATTCGAGGAGAAGCTGGCATGAACCAGGAGCGTGTATTCAAGGTCCTGCTGGGTCCGCACGTGACCGAGAAGGCCGCCATGGCTGCCGAACGCAACCAGTACGTGTTCAAGGTGGCCAGCGACGCGACCAAGCCCGAGATCAAGAAGGCCGTCGAGGCTCTGTTCGGCAAGAAGGTCGACCGCGTTCAGACGCTGAACGTCAAGGGCAAGACCAAGCGCACCGCGCACGGTCTGGGTCACCGCAAGGGGTATCGCAAGGCCTACGTTACGCTGGCCGCCGGCGAGACCCTTGAAGACTTCTCTGGCGCCGAATAAGGGCAGGAGTACGGACAATGGCAATCGTCAAGACCAAACCCACATCCGCCGGCCGTCGCCACGTCGTCAAGATCGTTGGTGAAGACCTGCACAAGGGCAAGCCCTACGCGCCCCTGCTCGAGAAGCAGTCGCGCAGTGGCGGTCGTAACAACAACGGTCGCATCACCACCCGTCACGTGGGCGGTGGGCACCGTCAGCACTACCGGATCATCGACTTCAAGCGCACCAAGGATGGCGTTCCGGCCATCGTCGAGCGCCTCGAGTACGATCCGAACCGTAGCGCTCACATCGCGCTGCTGAAGTACCTGGACGGCGAGCGTCGCTACATCATCGCGCCCAAGGGCGTGAAGGCGGGTGACCGTCTCGAGTCCGGCGTGAACGCGGCCATCAAGCAGGGCAATGCTCTGCCGCTGCGTAACGTCCCGCTGGGTTCCACCGTGCATTGCGTCGAACTGAAGCCTGGCAAGGGCGCTCAGATCGCTCGCAGCGCCGGCACCAGCGCCCAGCTGGTCGCCCGTGACGGCAACTACGCCACCCTGCGTCTGCGCTCCGGCGAGATGCGCAAGGTGCTGAGCGAGTGCCGCGCGACCCTGGGCGAAGTGAGCAACTCCGAGCACAGCCTGCGTCAGCTTGGCAAGGCCGGTGCGAAGCGCTGGAGAGGTGTGCGTCCGACCGTTCGCGGTGTGGCCATGAACCCGGTGGATCACCCGCATGGCGGCGGCGAAGGCCGCACCAGCGGTGGTCGTCACCCGGTGACTCCGTGGGGTATCCCCACCAAGGGCCACAAGACCCGCAAGAACAAGCGCACCGACAAGCTGATCGTTCGTCGCCGCAAGGCCAAGTAACACACTTTAAGAGGTAACGGCTGTGCCACGTTCACTGAAGAAAGGTCCCTTTATTGACCTTCATCTGCTGAAGAAGGTTGAGGCTGCAGTGGAGAAGAACGACCGTAAACCGATCAAGACCTGGTCGCGTCGTTCCATGATCCTGCCCAACATGGTCGGGCTCACCATTGCAGTCCATAACGGTCGCCAGCACGTCCCGGTGCATGTCTCCGAGGAAATGGTTGGCCACAAGCTGGGCGAATTCGCTGCTACCCGCACCTATCGCGGTCATGCGGCGGACAAGAAAGCCAAACGGTAAGCCAGAGAGGATTGAGAGATGGAAGTCACAGCTAAGCTGCGTGGCGCTCGTTTATCCGCCCAGAAGGCCCGTTTGGTGGCTGACCAGGTGCGCGGTAAGCCGGTCGCCGAGGCGCTCGACCTGCTGACCTTCTCACCGAAGAAGGCTGCCAAGCTGGTCAAGAAGGTGCTGCAGTCCGCCATCGCGAATGCGGAAGAAAACAACGGCATGGATATCGACGAGCTGCGTGTCTCGACCATCTGCGTCGATGAGGGCATGACGCTCAAGCGTATCAAGCCGCGTGCCAAGGGCCGCGCGGATCGTATCTTGAAGCGCACCTGCCACATCACCGTCAAGGTAGCCGAGAAGTAGGAGTCGACCAGATGGGTCAGAAAGTCAATCCGACAGGCATTCGCCTGGGCATCGTCAAGGACCATACGTCGGTCTGGTATGCCGAGCGCGGCGCCTATGCCGACAAGCTGAACAACGACCTCGAAGTGCGCCGCTTCCTGGAAGAGCGTCTCAAGAACGCCTCCGTGAGCCGCATCACCATCGAGCGTCCGGCCAACAACGCACGCATCACCATTCACACCGCTCGTCCGGGCATCGTGATTGGCAAGAAGGGCGAGGATGTCGATCGCCTGCGTCGTGAGGTCACCCAGATGATGGGCGTGCCCGTTCACGTCAACATCGAAGAAGTTCGCAAGCCCGAGCTGGACGCCATGCTCGTGGCCCAGAACATCGCTGGCCAGCTCGAGCGTCGCGTCATGTTCCGTCGCGCCATGAAGCGCGCGGTTCAGAACGCCATGCGCCTGGGCGCCGGCGGCATCAAGGTGCAGCTCTCCGGTCGCCTGGGTGGCGCCGAGATCGCGCGCACCGAGTGGTACCGGGAAGGTCGTGTTCCGCTGCACACCCTGCGTGCGGACATCGACTACGCCACCTTCGAGGCCAAGACCACCTACGGCATCATCGGTGTCAAGGTGTGGGTCTTCAAGGGTGAGATCCTCGGGGGCATCGAAGAGGTCCGCGCCAAGGCGAAGCAGCCTCAGGCCGCGCCCTCCAAGAAGAAAGGTTCCAGGTAAGGGGAGAGCGAGTCGATGTTACAACCCAAGCGTATGAAATTCCGCAAGATGCAGAAAGGCCGTAACCGTGGCCTGGCGCATCGCGGAAGCAAGATCAGCTTCGGGGAATACGGCCTGAAGGCTACCGGTCGCGGCCGCATTACTGCGCGCCAGATCGAAGCCGGCCGTCGCGCGATCACCCGTCACGTCAAGCGTGGCGGCAAGATCTGGATCCGCGTGTTCCCGGACAAGCCGATTTCCAAGAAGCCACTCGAAGTCCGTATGGGTAAGGGTAAGGGTTCCGTCGAGTACTGGGTCGCACAGATCCAGCCGGGCCGGGTCCTGTATGAAATCGAAGGCGTGTCCGAAGAGCTGGCCCGCGAGGCCTTCACTCTCGCCGCGCAAAAGATGCCCGTATCCACCACCTTTGTGAAACGGACGGTGATGTGATGAAAGCCCAGGAAATCCGTGAAAAGTCAGTCGACGAGCTGAAAGGTCAGCTCCTCGAACTCCTCCGCGAGCAGTTCAACCTGCGCATGCAGAAGGCCACCGGTCAGCTCAGCCAGACTCATCTGCTCAAGCAGGTTCGTCGGGACATCGCCCGGGTGAAGACTGTGCTCAACGAGAAGGCAGGTGACTGAGATGGCCGAAGAGAAGAAAGCTCGTACGCTCACCGGCAAGGTGGTGAGCGACAAGATGGACAAGTCCATCGTCGTGATGATCGAGCGCCGCGTGCGTCACCCGATCTACGGCAAGTACGTCAAGCGCTCCACCAAGCTGCACGCCCATGACGAGGCGAACCAGGCGAAGGCAGGCGACACGGTCTCCATCCAGGAGTGCCGTCCGCTGTCCAAGACCAAGTCCTGGAAGCTGGTCGAGGTGGTCGAGCAGGCCAAGGGCTGATCGGCTCACGCCTGTCAAACCAGTGCAGTCAGATTAGGTTTGGAGAAAACCGATGATTCAGACTCAGACAATGCTGGATGTCGCCGACAACAGCGGGGCGCGCCGGGTGCAGTGCATCAAGGTGCTGGGCGGTTCACACCGTCGCTACGCCCACGTTGGCGATATCATCAAGGTCACGGTGAAGGAAGCCATTCCGCGTGGCAAGGTCAAGAAAGGCCAGGTCCTCAAGGCGGTGGTGGTTCGCACCCGTAGCGGCGTCCGTCGTCCCGACGGTTCGCTGATCCGCTTCGACGGAAATGCGGCAGTTCTGTTGAACAACACCAACGAACAGCCGATCGGTACCCGTATCTTCGGGCCGGTGACCCGTGAACTTCGTACTGAGAAGTTCATGAAGATCATTTCCTTGGCGCCTGAAGTGCTGTAAGGAGCGAGGCGGATATGCAAAAAATCAAACGTGACGATGAAGTGATCGTCATCGCCGGCAAGGACAAGGGCAAGCGTGGCACCGTCAAGCGCGTCCTCAAGGACGACCGCTTTGTCGTGTCCGGTGTGAACATGATCAAGCGTCACACCAAGCCCAACCCCATGGCGGGCAATCAGGGCGGTATCGTCGAGCGCGAGGCTCCGATTCACGCGTCCAACGTAGCCATCTTCAACCAGGAGACCGGTAAGGCGGATCGCGTCGGCTTCCAGGTTCAGGAAGACGGTACCAAGGTACGTATCTACAAGTCGACGCAGACGCAGATCGACGCCTAACGCGAGTCGGGTAGCAAAATGGCGAACTTGAAAGAACGTTATCAGAACGAGGTGGTGGCTCAACTCAAAGAGCAGTTCAGCTACGCCAACGTGATGCAGGTGCCACGGATCACCAAGGTGACTCTGAACATGGGCATCGGCGAAGCGACCAGCGACAAGAAGCTGATCGAGAATGCCATCGGTGACCTGGAGAAGCTCTCCGGTCAGAAGCCGATGGTGACCAAGGCGCGCAAGTCCATCGCGGGCTTCAAGGTGCGTGAAGGCTGGCCGATCGGGATCAAGGTAACCCTGCGCTCCGAGCGCATGTGGGACTTCCTCGATCGCCTGGTGAATATCGCGATCCCCCGCGTTCGTGACTTCCGTGGTCTCAACCCGAAGTCCTTCGACGGTCGTGGCAACTACTCCATGGGGGTGCGTGAGCAGATCATCTTCCCGGAGATCGAGTATGATAAGATCGATCGGATCCGTGGTCTGGATGTCACCATCACCACCACCGCCAACACCGATGAAGAAGGTCGTGCGCTGCTGAGCGCGCTGAACTTCCCGTTCAAGAAATAAGGGGTGGGACCATGGCAAAGAAGAGCATGATTGAGCGTGAGCTCAAGCGCACCCAGCTGGTGGCGAAATTCGCCGCCAAGCGCGCCGCGCTGAAGGCGATCATCCAGGATGTCAACGCTTCCGATGAAGAGCGCTTCGAGGCAACGCTGAAGCTGCAGCAGCTGCCGCGTGACTCCAGCCCGGTGCGTCAGCGCAACCGCTGCCGCATCACTGGCCGTCCGCACGGCTACTACAACAAGTTCGGCCTCGGCCGCAACAAGCTGCGTGAAGCCGCCATGCGTGGCGACGTACCCGGACTGAAGAAGTCCAGCTGGTAACGCCACGTAGAGATATCAGGAGCGCAATGTAAATGAGCATGCAAGACACTCTGGCGGATATGTTTACCCGTATCCGCAATGCGCAGATGGCCACCAAGGAGACGGTCACCATGCCGTCCTCCAAGCTGAAGATCGAGGTGGCCCGCGTGCTGAAGGACGAGGGTTACATCACCGACTTCGCGGTGACCGAGAGCGCCAAGCCCGAACTGACCGTTACCCTCAAGTACTTCGAGGGCAAGCCGGTCATCGAGCATCTGCAGCGCGTGTCCAAGCCGTCCCTGCGTCAGTACAAGGGCAAGGGCGAGCTGCCGAAGGTCGCCGATGGCCTGGGAATCGCGATTGTCACTACCTCTCAGGGTGTGATGACC
Organism: Halomonas sp. PGE1; assembly: GCF_013000985.1. Lineage (NCBI taxonomy): Bacteria > Pseudomonadati > Pseudomonadota > Gammaproteobacteria > Oceanospirillales > Halomonadaceae > Halomonas > Halomonas sp. PGE1. Next base: position 3,873,389 of record NZ_CP053032.1, on the reverse strand, counting down.
GATCGCGCGGCTCGCAAGGCCGGTGTCGGTGGCGAAGTCATCTGCACCGTATTCTAGGAGTTTGGAATGTCCCGCGTAGCCAAATATCCGGTAAAAGTGCCCGCTGGCGTCGAGATCAAGCTCGACGGTAACCAGCTGACCGCCAAGGGCGGCCAGGGCACACTGTCACTGACCATTCACCCCGATGTGGTGATCGGTCAGGAAGAGGGTCAGCTGACCTTCACGCCGAGCGAGTCCGCCAAGAGCTGGGCCATGGCCGGCACCACCCGTGCCCTGGTTCAGAACCTGGTCACCGGCGTGAGCGAAGGCTTCACCAAGACCCTCGAAATCATCGGCGTCGGTTATCGTGCCCAGGCCAAGGGCCAGACGCTCAATCTGTCACTGGGCTTCTCGCACCCGGTCGATTACACGCTGCCTGAGGGTGTCACGGCGGAAACGCCCAAGAACACCCAGATCGTGCTGAAGAGCGCGGACAAGCAGAAGCTCGGCCACGCTGCAGCGGAAATCCGCGCCTTCCGTCCGCCTGAGCCCTACAAGGGCAAGGGTGTCCGGTACGCCGACGAGCAGGTGCGTCGCAAAGAAGCCAAGAAGAAGTAAGGCAGGGTTATGAACGCGAAGAAAGAATCTCGTCTCCGTCGTGCCCGCCGCGCTCGCGCCAAGATCCGCGAGCTGGGCGTGTATCGCCTGTGCGTCAACCGTACCCCCCGTCACATCTACGCGCAGATTATCTCGCCGGATGGTGGCAAGGTCCTGGCCAGCGCTTCCACGCTGGACAAGGCCCTGCGTGAGGGTGCAACCGGCAATGCTGACGCCGCCGCCAAGGTGGGCGCCCTGATTGCCGAGCGCGCTAAGGAAGCAGGCATCACCCAGGTGGCCTTCGATCGTGCCGGCTTCAAGTACCATGGCCGCGTGAAGGCTCTGGCCGACGCCGCTCGTGAAGGCGGCCTGGAATTCTAAAGGGTTTTACGATGGCGAAGAACGAACAGCAAAGCGGCGACCTCCAGGAGAAACTGGTCCAGGTCAACCGTGTCGCCAAGGTGGTCAAGGGTGGCCGTATCTTCGGTTTCACCGCCCTGACCGTCGTGGGCGACGGCAAGGGCCGTGTCGGCTTCGGTCGCGGCAAGGCGCGTGAAGTGCCGGTCGCGATCCAGAAGGCGATGGACCAGGCTCGCCGCAACATGGTCAAGGTCAACCTCGCAGGCACTACCCTGCAGTACCCGGTCAAGGCCCGTCACGGCGCCTCCAAGGTGTACATGCAGCCGGCTTCCGAGGGTACCGGCATCATCGCCGGCGGCGCCATGCGCTCCGTGCTCGAGCTGGCAGGCGTCCACGACGTCCTGGCCAAGTGCTACGGTTCCACCAATCCGGTGAACGTGGTGCGGGCTACCGTCAAGGGCCTGACTGCCATGCAAGCGCCGGAAGACATCGCCGCCAAGCGCGGTCTGTCTGTCGAAGCGATCACGGGGTAAATACCATGGCAGCAACACTCAAGGTTACCCAGACCCGCAGTACCATCGGCATCCTGCCCAAGCACAAGGCCACCATGAAGGGCCTGGGGCTGCGCCGCATCGGTCACACGGTTGAACTGGAAGACACCCCTGCCGTACGCGGCATGATCCACAAGGTTAACTACCTTGTGCGCGTTGAGGGAGAGTAATCCATGAAACTCAATAGCCTGAGCCCGGCACCGGGCTCCAAGCACGCCGAGAAGCGCGTCGGCCGTGGTATCGGCTCCGGTCTGGGCAAGACCGGCGGCCGCGGCCACAAGGGCCAGAAGTCGCGCAGCGGCGGCAGCGTCAAGCCCGGCTTCGAGGGCGGTCAGATGCCGCTGCAGCGTCGTCTGCCGAAGTTCGGCTTCACCTCCATGAAGTCGCTGGTCTCCGAAGAAGTGCGCCTGGGCGAGCTCGCCAAGGTCGCCGGTGACGAGGTCACCCTGGAGACCCTGAAGCAGGCCAACGTGCTGAAGGACGCCACGCTGCACGCGAAGGTGATCCTCTCCGGCGAACTGAACAAGGCGGTTACCGTCCGCGGCATCAAGGTCACCAAGGGTGCCCGTGCTGCGATCGAAGCCGCCGGTGGCAAGGTAGAGGACTAAATGGCCAAGTCAGGAAAAGTGCCGGCGATGGGCAGCGGTCTGGGTGAACTGTGGGCGCGTCTGCGCTTCGTGCTCCTCGCCATCGTGGTGTACCGGATCGGTGCCCACATCCCCGTGCCCGGTATGAATCCTGACCAGCTTGCTGCCTTGTTCAGGGAGCAGCAGGGCACCATCCTGGGCATGTTCAACATGTTCTCGGGTGGCGCCCTGGAGCGCATGAGCATCATGGCGCTGGGCATCATGCCCTACATCTCGGCGTCGATCATCATGCAGCTGCTGACCGCGGTCTCGCCCCATCTTGAGCAGCTCAAGAAGGAAGGCGAGGCCGGTCGTCGCAAGATAAGCCAGTACACCCGCTACGGTACCGTGCTGCTCGCCCTGGTCCAGGGCACCGGCATGTCGGTGGGCCTGGCCAGCCAGGGTATCGCCTACACGGCCGACTTCAGCTTCTATTTCACCGCCATCGTCACCTTCGTGTGTGGTGCGGTGTTCCTGATGTGGCTCGGCGAGCAGATCACCGAGAAGGGGATCGGCAACGGCATCTCGCTGCTGATCTTCGCCGGCATCGTCGCGGGCCTTCCGGGTGCCGTGGGCCAGGCCTTCGAGCTGGCTCGCAACGAGGGCGCCTGGAACGTGCTGCCGCTGCTGGCACTCTCCGTGCTGGGTGTCGCCACCGTGGCCTTCGTGGTGTTCATCGAGCGCGGCCAGCGTCGCATCACCGTGAACTACCCGCGTCGTCAGGTCGGCAACAAGATGTACGCCGGCCAGAGCAGCTACCTGCCGCTGAAGGTGAACATGGCGGGCGTCATTCCGCCGATCTTCGCCTCCAGCATCCTGCTGTTCCCGGCCTCGCTGGGTCAGTGGGTGGGTGCCGGCGACGGCCTCGAGTGGCTGCAGCGTGCTTCCCAGGCCCTCGGGCCGGGGCAGCCCCTGCACATCTTGCTTTTCGCCGCGGCGGTGGTATTCTTCTGCTTCTTTTACACAGCGCTGGTCTTCAATCCCAAGGACGTCGCCGACAACCTCAAGAAGTCGGGTGCCTTCCTGCCGGGGATTCGTCCGGGCGAGCAGACCGCTCGCTACGTCGACAAGGTCATGACCCGTCTGACCCTGTTCGGCGCCTTGTACATCACTGCGGTTTCCCTGATGCCCCAGTTCCTGATCGTGGCGTGGAACGTGCCGTTCTTCTTCGGCGGTACCGCGCTGCTGATCATCGTGGTGGTCATCATGGACTTCATGGCCCAGGTGCAGTCGCACCTCATGTCGCACCAGTACGAGTCGGTGATGAAGAAGTCCAACCTGAAAGGCTACGGTAGCGGCGGCATCATGCGCTGAGGCGCGCCGCACGTGAATTGGCGCACCGCGGGGCGAGCGATCGGCTCGCGGTGCGAGCCAACCTTGGAGATGGAACGATGAAAGTTCGTGCTTCCGTAAAGAAAATGTGCCGCAACTGCAAGATCATTCGTCGCAATGGCGCCGTGCGCGTCATCTGCACCGAGCCGCGGCACAAGCAGCGCCAGGGCTGAACCTGACGCTGTACTGAACCGGGTGCCGGCATGCCTCTTGCCCTCTCGCGGGGAAAGGGGTATGCTGTTGCGCCTTTTGTAGTAGACCCAACGAGCAAGCCGCTCAAATTTCGGAGTAAGCTGATGGCCCGTATTGCAGGCGTCAATATCCCGGACAACAAGCATGCGGCGATCTCGCTGACCTATATCTTCGGGATTGGCCGCACTCGTGCACAGGACATCTGTGCCGCGTCCGGCATCGCGCCGACCACCAAGATCCAGGATCTGTCCAGCGAAGAGCTGGATACCCTGCGCTCCGAGGTCGGCAAGTACACCGTAGAAGGTGACCTTCGTCGTGATGTGACGCTGAATATCAAGCGTCTCATGGACCTGGGTTGCTACCGTGGTCTGCGTCATCGTCGTGGTCTTCCGCTGCGTGGTCAGCGTACCAAGACCAATGCGCGTACCCGTAAGGGCCCGCGCAAGCCGATCCGCAAATAACACGCACGTTCTGGCGTAAAGACAGGAAGATACATCAACATGGCTAACCCGCGTAGCAATCGCAAGAAGGTTAAAAAGCAGGTAGTGGATGCCGTTGCGCATATCCACGCCTCTTTTAACAACACGATCATTACGATCACAGACCGCCAGGGCAATGCTCTTTCCTGGGCAACTGCCGGTGGTTCGGGTTTTCGTGGTTCTCGCAAGAGCACCCCGTTCGCTGCTCAAGTAGCAAGCGAGCGTGCAGCGACCGCTGCAGCCGAGTATGGTGTGAAAAACGTCGACGTGCTGGTCAAGGGCCCCGGTCCTGGCCGTGAATCCGCCGTGCGCGCACTCAATGCCGCCGGCTTCCGCGTGCAGAGCATCACCGACGCGACGCCCATTCCCCACAATGGCTGCCGTCCGCCGAAGAAACGCCGCGTTTAAGGAGACAGATTCATGGCTCGTTATATTGGACCGAAGTGCAAACTGTCTCGTCGTGAAGGCACCGACCTCTTCCTGAAGAGCGGTGTGACTCCCTTCGAGAAGAAGTGCAAATCCGAGCAGATTCCGGGTGTGCACGGCCAGCGTCGTCAGCGTATTTCCGAATACGGCTTGCAGCTTCGCGAGAAGCAGAAAGTGCGCCGAATGTATGGCGTACTCGAGAAGCAGTTCCGCAACTACTACAAGGAAGCGGCCCGTCTCAAGGGCGCGACCGGCGAAGTGTTGCTGCAGCTCCTCGAATCCCGACTGGACAACGTCGTCTACCGCATGGGCTATGGCTCTACCCGCTCCGAAGCTCGGCAGCTGGTCAGCCACAAGGCCATCGCCGTGAACGGCCGCACCGTCAACGTGGCTTCCTACCAGGTCAAGCCGGGTGACGTGGTCTCCGTTCGCGAGAAGGCGAAGAACCAGGCGCGCATCCAGAGTGCCCTGTCACTGGCCGCCAACCGCGGTGATGTGACCTGGATCGAGGTCGATGCCAAGAAGATGGAAGGCACGTTCAAGGCGCTGCCCGAGCGTGGCGACCTGACGGCCGACATCAACGAGGCCCTGATCGTCGAGCTGTACTCCAAGTAAGCGCTGCTAGCGCCCGGCCCCCTCGCGGGGGCCGGCTCAGAGTACCGAGTATCCGTTTGGCAGCCTGAAAGGTGTACATATGCAGCGTTCAGTGACCGAGTTTCTTCGCCCGCGCGACATCAAGGTCGAAGAGATCAGCGCACATCACGCGAAGATCGTGCTCGAGCCCTTCGAGCGTGGCTTCGGCCACACCCTGGGCAACGCACTGCGTCGTATCCTGCTCTCGTCCATGCCCGGCTGCGCCGTGGTGGAAGTCGAGATCGGCGGTGTCGATCACGAGTACAGCGCGATCGAAGGGGTCCAGGAAGATGTCATCGAGATCCTCCTGAACCTCAAGGACGTGGCGATCAAGATGCACAGCCGCGATGAGGCGGTGCTCTCGCTGAACAAGCAGGGCCCGGCCGTCGTTACCGCGGGTGACATTGCCCTCGACCACGACGTCGAGATCGTCAACCCCGAGCACGTCATCGCCCACGTCAACGAGGGCGCCGAGCTGAAGATGCAGCTCAAGGTGGCACGCGGCCGCGGCTATGAGCCGGCGGACGCTCGCATCGGGGCAGACGACGAGTCTCGTGCCATCGGCCGCCTGCAGCTGGATGCGACCTTCAGCCCCGTGCGTCGGGTCTCCTACAGCGTCGAGGCCGCGCGTGTCGAACAGCGCACCGACCTCGACAAGCTGATCATCAGCCTGGAGACCGACGGCACCCTGGATCCCGAAGAGGCGATCCGTCGCAGCGCGACCATCCTGCAGGATCAGCTGGCCGCGTTCGTCGATCTGGAAGCCGACAAGGAACAGGAAGTGGAGGAGGAGGAGGATCACATCGATCCGATCCTGCTGCGCCCCGTAGACGATCTCGAGTTGACCGTTCGCAGCGCCAACTGCCTGAAGGCCGAGAACATCTATTACATCGGCGATCTGATCCAGCGCACCGAGGTGGAGCTGCTGAAGACGCCGAACCTCGGCAAGAAGTCCCTGAACGAGATCAAGGACGTTCTGGCAGCGCGCGGTCTTTCCCTGGGCATGCGGCTGGAAAACTGGCCGCCGGCTAGCCTGAAGGACGACAAGGCCTCCGCGTGAGCGCCGACCCGAGTCCCAGTTTGGTAAGGAATCACAACCATGCGTCATCGTAAGAGTGGTCGTCATCTGAATCGGACCAGCTCGCATCGCCAGGCCATGTTCAAGAACATGAGCGTGTCGCTGATCGAGCATGAGGTCATCAAGACAACCCTGCCCAAGGCCAAGGAGCTGCGTCGCGTCATCGAGCCGCTCATCACCCTGGCCAAGCAGGACAGCGTCGCCAATCGTCGTCTGGCTTTCGCCCGCACCCGCTCGAAGGAAGCGGTGGGCAAGCTGTTCAACGAGCTGGGCCCGCGTTACGTCGAGCGTCCGGGCGGTTACGTCCGTATCCTCAAGTGCGGTTTCCGTACCGGCGACAACGCGCCCATGGCCTACGTCGAGCTCGTCGACCGTCCGGTCGTCGAGGCCGAGGAAGCTGCCACCGAGGAGTGATCCTCGACCGGCCTTCCGCCAAGGCACGCCAAACCGGCCCCTCTCGAGGGGCCGGTTTTTTTCATCTTGGGCATGCTGAGAGGAGTTCCGGTGAGTGGGCTGAATCCGCGGCTTTTCCGGCGACAGGCCTGAGCGGGGGCGCTGTGAACCCCTCCCTGGGTGCTACCGACGCCATCCCTGGCGTAGGACCCCCTCCAGGCCTGCCCCCAGCGCCGCTGCCCTCTGGGGCATCAGGTGACGCTTTCAGCCTTTTTCTTGCTGTGCTCGGCTCGCTCCAGCAGCGGCCTGAGGAAGCGCCCGGTATGGGAGGCCTCCATCTTCGCCACCTGCTCCGGGGTGCCCTCGGCGATGATGCGCCCGCCGCCGGAGCCCCCCTCGGGGCCCAGGTCGACGAGCCAGTCGGCGGTCTTGATCACGTCCAGGTTGTGCTCGATCACCACGATGGTGTTGCCGTGGTCGCGCAGGCGGTGCAGTACGGTGAGCAGCTGGCGGATGTCCTCGAAGTGCAGCCCGGTGGTGGGTTCGTCGAGGATGTAGAGGGTCTTGCCGGTGTCACGCTTGGCCAGCTCCCTGGCCAGCTTGACCCGCTGGGCCTCGCCGCCGGAGAGGGTGGTGGCGCTCTGCCCCAGGCGCACGTAGGAGAGCCCCACGTCGAGCAGGGTCTGCAGGCGCCGGGCGATGGCGGGGACCGGACTGAAGAAGGCCAGCGCCTCCTCCACGGTCATCGCCAGCACCTCGTCGATGCACTTGCCCTTGTACTGGATCTCCAGGGTCTCGCGGTTGTAGCGCTTGCCCTTGCAGACGTCGCAGGGCACGTAGATGTCGGGCAAAAAGTGCATCTCCACCTTGATCATGCCCTCGCCCTGGCACGCCTCGCAGCGCCCGCCCTTGACGTTGAAGGAGAAGCGGCCGGGCTTGTAGCCGCGCGAGCGCGCCTCCTGGGTCCCGGCGAAGAGCTCGCGGATCGGCGTGAAGATCCCCGTGTAGGTGGCCGGGTTGGAGCGCGGGGTCCGCCCGATGGGGCTCTGGTCGATGTCGATCACCTTGTCGAGCTGGTCGAGGCCCTCGATGCGCTCATGGGCGGCCGGGGTGAGGCTGGTGGCGTGGTTGAGCTCCCGGGCGGCGATCGGCATCAGCGTCGAGTTGATCAGCGTCGACTTGCCGGAGCCGGAAACGCCGGTGACGCAGATGAAGAGCCCCAGGGGCAGCTCCAGGGTCACGTCCTGGAGGTTGTTGCCGGTGGCGCCCACCAGGCGCAGCACCTTTTCCGGGTTGCCGGGAATCCGCCACGGCGGGACCTCGATGCGGCGGGTGCCGGCCAGATACTGCCCGGTGAGGGAGTCGGGATTGGCCATCACCGCCGCCGGCGTGCCCTGGGCGACGATGCGCCCGCCGTGGACGCCGGCGCCGGGGCCGATGTCCAGCACATGGTCGGCGGCGCGGATGGCGTCCTCGTCGTGCTCCACCACGATCACGGTGTTGCCCAGGTCGCGCAGGTGCTCCAGGGTCTTGAGCAGGCGGTCGTTGTCGCGCTGGTGCAGGCCGATGGAGGGCTCGTCGAGGATGTACATGACGCCTACCAGGCCGGCGCCGATCTGGCTGGCCAGGCGAATGCGCTGGGCCTCGCCGCCGGAGAGGGTGTCGGCGCTGCGCTCCAGGGTCAGGTAGTCCAGCCCCACGTTGACCAGGAACTCCAGCCGGGCGTGGATCTCGTTGATGATCTTCTCGGCGATCTCGCCGCGCCGGCCCGGCAGCGCCAGGGTCTTGAAGTAGGCCCAGGCTTCGCCGATAGGCAGGTGCACCATCTCCGGCAGGCTGCGCTCGTCGATGAAGACGTGCCGCGACTCCTTGCGCAGCCGCGAGCCGTGGCAGGCGGGGCAGGGCTGCACGGTGATGTAGCGGGCCAGCTCCTCGCGGACCATGTTGGACTCGGTCTCGCGGTAGCGGCGCTGCAGGTTGGGGAGGATGCCCTCGAAGGGGTGCTGGCGGGTGACCTTGCGGCCGCGGTCATTGACGTAGTGAAAGGCGATCTCGTCGTGGCCGCTGCCGTGCAGGATCACCTCGCGTTCGTGGCGGGCGAGCTCCTGCCAGGGGGTCTCGAGGGTGAAGCGGTAGTGCTCTGCCACCGACTGCAGCTGGTTGAAGTAGAAGACGCTGCGGCGATCCCAGCCCTTGATCACCCCCTCCGCCAGGGAGAGTTCCGGGTGGCTGATCAGCTTCTCGGGATCGAAGACCTGCTGCACGCCGAGGCCGTCGCAGCTCGAGCAGGCGCCGGCGGGGTTGTTGAAGGAGAACATGCGCGGCTCGAGCTCGGCGATGGAGTAGCCGCAGACGGGGCAGGCGAAGCGCGCCGAGAAGGCGATGTCGTCATGCTCGCCGTCCATGAAATGGACCATGGCGATGCCGTCGGAGAGGCCCAGCGCCGTCTCGAAGGATTCCGCCAGACGCTGCTGGAGCCCCTCGCGGACCTTGATGCGGTCCACCACCACGCTGATGTCGTGCTTCTTGTTCTTGTCCAGCGGCGCGATGTCGTCGAGTTCCAGCACCTGGCCATCCACCATGGCGCGCACGAAGCCCTGGGCGCGCAGCTCGGCCAGCAGCTGCAGGTGCTCCCCCTTGCGCCCCTTGACCACCGGCGCCAGCAGCATCAGCTTGCTGCCCTCGGGCAGCGCCAGGACCTGGTCGACCATCTGCGAGACCGTCTGGGCCTCCAGGTCCTCGCCGTGCTCCGGGCAGCGCGGGGTGCCGGCCCGGGCGAACAGCAGGCGCAGGTAGTCGTAGATCTCGGTGATGGTGCCCACGGTGGAGCGCGGGTTGTGGGAGGTGGACTTCTGCTCGATGGAGATCGCCGGCGAGAGCCCCTCGATATGGTCGACGTCGGGCTTCTCCATCATCGACAGGAACTGGCGCGCATAGGTGGAGAGCGACTCCACGTAGCGGCGCTGGCCCTCGGCGTAGAGGGTGTCGAAGGCCAGCGACGACTTGCCCGAGCCGGAGAGCCCGGTGACCACGATCAGCCTGTCGCGGGGCAGCTCGACGTCGATATCCTTCAGGTTGTGGGTGCGGGCACCCCTGACCAGAATCCTGTCCATTCCCACCTCGGGCGCACGGCAAAAGGACGATTATACGGGCCCGCCCGCGCCGTCGGCAAAGCGGCGCCGGACCGCGGCTTTCCCTGAGTGGTGGCGAGCCGCTAGAATATGCGATTCACTCAAGGGCGCCTCGCGCCCGAGCATGGAACGTCATCCTCCCTATGCGAAAGGTTTCCGGGCTGCTGCTTGCCAGCGAGCGGCGCGCCATCACCGGCCTGGCCGGCCTCTATGCCACCCGCATGCTGGGCCTGTTCATGGTGCTGCCGGTGCTGGCCCTCTACGCCGACGAGCTCACCGGCGCCACGCCGCTGCTGGTGGGCCTGGCGCTGGGCGTCTACGGGCTCACCCAGGCGCTGCTGCAGATCCCCTTCGGCGCCCTCTCGGACCGCCTCGGCCGCAAGCCGGTGATCGCCTTCGGCCTCGTGCTGTTCATGGTCGGCAGCGTGGTGGCGGCCCAGGCCGACACCATCGGCGGGGTGATCCTCGGGCGCTGCCTGCAGGGCAGCGGGGCGGTGGCCGCCGCCATCATGGCGCTGCTCGCCGACCAGACCCGCGAGCAGGTGCGCACCGCGGCCATGGCCACCATCGGGCTCTCCATCGGCGTCGCCTTCGCCGTGGCCATGGTGCTGGGCCCCTGGCTGGCCGCCGCCTTCGGGCTCTCGGCGGTATTCTGGTTCACCGCGGCGCTGGCCACCCTGGGCCTGGTGGTGCTGTGGAAGCTGGTGCCCCCGGCGCCGCGCCGCCTGCAGCATCGCGACGTGGGGATCGAACGGGCCCAGCTCGGCAGGACCCTGGGGCGCGCCGACCTGCTGCGCCTGGATCTCTCGATCTTCGCCCTGCACCTGATCCTGATGGCGATCTTCGTCGCCGTGCCCTTCCGGCTGGTGGAGGCCGGGATCGCGGTGGAGCGTCATGGCCTCACCTACCTGGGCGTGATGCTGCTGGCCTTCCTCGGCATGGTGCCGCTGGTGATCCTGGCCGAGAAGCGTCGCCAGATGAAGGCGATGTGCCTGACCGCCATCGCCGCCATTGCCCTGAGCCTCGGCGGGCTGGCCGGCCTGGGCGGCAGCCTGTGGGGGCTGCTGGCCTGGCTGTGGCTCTTCTTCGTGGCCTTCAACCTGCTCGAGGCGACCCTGCCGTCGATGCTCAGCAAGCTGGCGCCGGCGGGGGCCAAGGGCACCGCCATGGGGATCTACTCCACCAGCCAGTTCCTCGGCGCCTTCCTGGGGGGCGTGCTGGGCGGCTTCCTGGCCCAGCAGTGGGGGCTCTCCGCGGTGTTCGTCGGCGCCGGGCTGCTGGTGCTGGTGTGGCTGGCGCTGATGGCGGGCATGACCCCGCCGCCCCACCTGGCCAGCGAGGTGGTGGCGCTGGATGACGAGCACCAGGGCGCGGCCCTCGAGGCCCTGGCGGCTCGCTTCGCCGAGGTGGCCGGCGTGGAGGACGTGCTGGTGGTGCCCGAGGAGCGGCTGGCCTACCTCAAGGTGGATCGCCGGCGCCTCGACGAGGAGGCCCTGGCGAAGGTGATCGATACTGGCAAGGAGCGCGCCTGAAACGCGGCTCGCAAGCGGGCGCGCGATGCGCCATCCTGCAGGCCTGCCTGCAGACACATGCATTCATGACAGCAAGGAGTCCAACATGGCCCGTGGCGTCAACAAGGTCATTCTGATCGGCAACCTGGGACAGGATCCCGAGGTTCGCTTCATGCCCTCCGGGGCCCCGGTGGCCAACCTGCGGCTGGCCACCACCGATACCTGGATGGACAAGCAGAGCGGCCAGCGCCAGGAGCGCACCGAGTGGCACAGCCTGGTGCTGTTCAACAAGCTGGCCGAGATCGCCCAGCAGTACCTCAAGAAGGGCAGCAAGGTCTACGTCGAGGGCCGCCTGCAGACCCGCAAGTGGCAGGGTCAGGACGGCCAGGATCGCTACAGCACCGAGATCGTGGTCAACGACATGCAGATGCTCGACTCTCGTGGCGGCGGTGATTTCCAGGGCGGTGGCCAGGCCCCGCAGGGCGGCTATCAGGGTGGCCAGTACGGTGGTGGTGCGCCCCAGCAGGGCGGCGGCTTCGGTGGCCAGCCCCAGCAGGGGGGCTACGGCGGCGCGCCGCAGCCGGCCGGCAACTTCGGCGGCGGCCAGCCCCAGGGTGGCGGTGCTCCCCAGCGTCCGGCCCAGCCCCAGCAGCGCCCCGCGCCGCCCCAGCAGGGGCAGCAGCAGGGCAACCAGCAGGGCAACCAGCAGGGCAACTACGGGGCGCCGGATCCGGGCAGCTTCGACGACTTCGATGACGAGATTCCGTTCTAAGGTGGAACGACCCGTCGGGCGCAGGGAGGAGCACGAGTGAAGCTGCTGATACTGGATGCCGGCCACTGCCTGAGCCTGTCCCTGGCTCGCGAGGCCAACCGGCGCACCGATACCGAGCTGGTCATCGACGCCGGCAGCGTGATCGATGCCGAGCGGCTCGCCGAGGTGGCGCCGGATGCGCTGGTCATCCCCCCGCTGTCGCGCCCCATCCGCGCCGCGCCGGCGGAGGTCACCGCCCACGCCGAGGCGGTGGAGCGGTGCATGGAGGTGTGCCGGGAGGCCGGGGTGGCGCTGGTGTGGTGCGTCTCCGACCAGCTCTACGAGGATGGCTTCGCCGAGCCCATCGACGAGCACGTCATCCCGCGGCCCCGGGACGAGAGCCTGCGCCGCCTGGTGACCACCGGCGATCGCATCCGCGCCGAGTGTCCGCGCCACCTGATCGTGCGGCTGGGGCCCCTGTTCGCCCTCGAGGGCGGCCATGCCTGGCTGGGAGAGCTGATCGATACCCTGGTGGACGGGCGCGAGGTGCGCGGCGAGGCCGACGTCACCTGCTGCCCCACCTCGGCGGACGCCGTGGCCATGTCGCTGATCGGCATGCTCCAGCAGCAGCACTGCGGCGCCGAGGCTTGGGGCAGCTACCACCTGGCCGGCACCGAGCCGGTCAGCGTCTACACCTTCGTCTCCATGGTGCGCACCCAGCTCGCCACCCGTCTCGAGGGGCTCGGCGAGCGGGTCGCCCTGGGCGAGGTGAAGGCCATGCACCACCACCATGACCATCCGCTGCGCCGGGTGCTCAACTGCCGGCGGGTGCTGGAGGTATTCGGCGTCCACCAGAAACCCTGGCGGCTGGAGGTGGGGCGGATGCTCGATGCCTGGTGCGAGGCCAACCGTCGCGACCCCGAGCCGCCGGAGGAACCGTCGTCCCCATGAATGTCCTGCGCAGCCTGCTCTTCTACGTCGGCTACTTCCTGATCATGCTGGTGTGCGGGGTGCTCTTCCTGCCGCTGGCGCCGCTGCTGCCGCTCGGCAGCCGCTACCGCCTGCTCAACGTCTACAACCACCTGATCACCGCCTGGTTTCGCTGGGCGTGCGGGGTGCGCTACGAGATCCGTGGGCGCGAGCGGCTGCCCGCGGGGCCCTGCGTGATCCTGGCCAACCACCAGTGCGAGTGGGAGACCATCTACCTGCAGATCCTCAAGCCGCCGGTGTGCACCGTGCTCAAGCAGGAGCTGCTGCGCATCCCGCTGTTCGGCTGGGGGCTGCGCCTGCTGCACCCCATCGCCCTGGATCGCTCCCGTCCCGCCCGGGCCATGAAGCAGGTACTCACCCAGGGCAAGCAGCGCCTGGACGAGGGGCTCTCGGTGCTGATCTTCCCGGAGGGGACCCGGGTGGCTCCGGGGCACCGCAAGCGCTACAACAAGAGCGGGACGGTGATCGCCTGCCGCGCCGGGGTGCCGGTGGTGCCGGTGGCCCACAACGCCGGCGAGCGCTGGCCGGGGCGCCACTGGGTGAAGAATCCCGGGCGGCTGTCGCTGGTGGTGGGGCCGCCCATCGAGACGGATGGCCGCACGCCGGAGGAGGTGCTGGTCGAGGTGGAGGCGTGGATCGAGGCCCGGCTGGCCGAGATCTCCGAAGTGCCGCGCCCGGTCGCCACGGGGGGCGAGGCGGCTCCGCTCGAGGCATCCGCCAGGCGCTGATCCTGTGCGGCCCGATCGCCCGGCAGGCCCCGCTGCCGCCACCCGCCGGCCATAACGAGAACGGCGCCCCGCGGGGCGCCGTTCTCGTTTCAGTCGAGCACGCTTTTGCGCTCGGTCCTTGAGCTCAGTCCTTGAGCTTCTCCAGCACCAGGCAGGCGTTGGTGCCGCCGAAGCCGAAGCTGTTGGAGAGCACCCGCTCGATCTTCACGCCGTCGCGGCGCTGGGTCACGATGTCGAAGCCGTCGGCCTGCTCGTCGAGGGTCTCGACGTTGGCCGAGGCGGCGATGAAGTCGTTCTCCATCATCAGCAGCGAGTAGACCGCCTCCTGCACGCCGGTGGCGCCCAAGGAGTGGCCGGTCAGCGACTTGGTGGAGCTCATGGCCGGCGTCGTGTCGCCGAACACCTCGCGGATCGCCTTGAGCTCGGCCACGTCGCCCACCGGCGTGGAGGTGCCGTGGGTGTTGATGTAGTCGATCGGCCCGTCCACCGTGGCCATGGCCTGGCGCATGCAGCGCACGGCGCCGTCGCCGGAGGGGGCGACCATGTCGTGGCCGTCGGAGGTGGCGCCGTAGCCGACCACTTCCGCGTAGATCTTCGCGCCGCGGGCGCGGGCGTGCTCCAGCTCCTCGAGCACCAGCATGCCGCCGCCGCCGGCGATGACGAAGCCGTCGCGGGCCTGGTCATAGGGGCGGGAGGCCTTCTCGGGGGTCTCGTTGTACTGGGTGGAGAGCGCCCCCATGGCGTCGAACAGGCAGGAGAGGGTCCAGTGCTCCTCCTCGCCGCCGCCGGCGAAGACCACGTCCTGCTTGCCCATCTGGATCTGCTCCATGGCGTTGCCGATGCAGTGGGCGGAGGTGGCGCAGGCGGAGGAGATCGAGTAGTTGATGCCCTTGATCTTGAACGGCGTGGCGAGGCAGGCGGAGACGGTGCTGCCCATGGTGCGGGTGACCCGGTAGGGCCCCACCCGGCGCAGGCCCTTCTCGCGCATGATGTCGGCGGCCTCGACCTGGTTGGCGCTGGAGGCACCGCCGGAGCCGGCGATCAGGCCGGTGCGCTCGCTGGAGACCATCTCCGGGGTCAGGCCAGAGTCCTCGATGGCCTGGGCCATGGAGACATAGGCGTAGGCCGCGGCGTCGCCCATGAAGCGGCGCAGCTTGCGGTCGATCAGGGCGTCCAGGTCGATATCGACCACCCCCGCCACCTGGCTGCGGAAGCCGCGCTCGGCGTACTCCTCCTTGAAACGGATGCCGGAACGCCCTTCCTTGAGCGCCTCGAGAACGGCCTGACGGTCATTGCCCAGACAGGACACGATACCCAGGCCGGTGACTACCACTCGTCGCATGGAAGCCTCCTGATTCAGAAGTTCGCGGTGGAGGTGAACAGGCCCACGCGCAGGTCGGTGGCCTGGTAGATATCGCGGCCATCGACCGACACGGTGCCGTCGGCGATGCCCAGGATCAGGCGCCGGGTGATGATGCGCTTGATGTCGATCTTGTAGGTGACCTTCCTGGCATCCGGCAGGATCTGGCCGGTGAACTTCACCTCGCCGCAGCCCAGGGCGCGGCCGCGGCCCGGGTGGCCCAGCCAGCCCAGGTAGAAGCCGACCAGCTGCCACATGGCATCCAGCCCCAGGCAGCCGGGCATCACCGGGTCGCCGGGGAAGTGGCAGTCGAAGAACCACAGGTCGGGGTGGATATCGAGCTCGGCGATCAGCTCGCCCTTGCCGAAGTCGCCGCCATCCTCGTAGATGCGGGTGATGCGGTCGAGCATCAGCATGTTGGGGGCCGGCAGCTGGGCATTGCCCGGGCCGAAGAGCTCGCCGCGGGAGCAGGCCAGCAGTTCTTCGCGATCAAAGGAGTGTTGCTTGGTCACTGGGTCATTCCGAAGGTCGAAGTTATTGTGCGCGGCAGGCGACAGGCCGCCGCCAGGCGACTGGCGTTAAGTCTACTGTCCGCGCAGGGGGAATGCACGCCGAGTGCCCATCTCCGACGTCAGCGTGGAATGGCCGGGTGCCCCGAAGGGGTACAGTAAACGTCCGTTCTGCCGATAGGCTGACGAGCGCCTCTCCATTCACGCACGAGCCGAGCCAACCCATGTGGCCACCCTTCTCCCTCAACCGCCCGCTGCTGTGGGTGGGCCTGGTCGGCCTCACGGCGACCCTCTGGCTGCCCGATCTGCTCCTGCGCGGCGTGGCCCTGACGCTGGTGGCGGTCGGCCTGGCGGATGCCTGGCGGCAGGTGCGCCGCGAGCACCAGCACGCCCGGCTGGGCCAGGAGGCGCTGGCGCTGACCGAGGATGGCGTCATCATCACCGACGCCGCCAACCGGATCCTCGCCGTCAACCCCGCCTTCACCCGCATCACCGGCTTCAGCTTCGAGGAGGTGCGCGGCCGCAATGCCACCTCGCTGGCGGCCCCGCGCCACGACACTGCCTTCTTCGAGCGCTACTGGCAGACCCTGCAGGCCACCGGGCGCTGGGAGGGGGAGATGTGGAACCGGCGCAAGCACGGTGACGAGTACCCCGAGTGGCTGCGCGTGCGGGCCATCAGCGATGCCAGCGGGCGGCTCAGCCACCATGTCTGCCTGTTCACCGACATCTCGATGCACAAGGCGCGTGAGCGCGACCTGCGCCGGATCGGCTTCGAGGATCCCCTCACCGGCCTGCCGAATCGGCGGCGCCTCCATGACCTGATGGCCTCGCGGCTGCGCCACCTGCGCGCCGGGGAGAGCCTCGACATCGCGCTGGTCGACATCGACGGCTTCAAGGCGATCAACGACGCCCTCGGCGTGGAGCAGGGCGACCGGCTGCTGGCGCGCTTCGGCCAGCGCCTGGCCCACCACGTGGCCGGCGGCGTGGTGGGGCGCCTGGGCGGCGACGAGTTCATGGTGATCCGCACCACCACCTTCGACGACCACGACAAGTGGGTCGCCGGCCTCCACGCTCACCTCGGCGAGCCCTTCGAGCTGCAGGGGCACTCGCTGCGCCTGGGGCTCACCATCGGCAGCTGCCGCGCCCCCGAGGATGGCCGCGAGTCCGATACCCTCTTCCAGCGCCTGGAGTCGGCGCTCTACTCCGCCAAGCGCCATGGGCGCAATCACAGCCAGCGCTTCCGCCCCGCCCTGGACGTGCAGGAGAGCCCGCAGCTGGGGCTGGTCAACGACCTGCGCCACGCCCTGGCCGTCGGCGCCCAGCTGGAGCTGCACTACCAGGGGCAGCACCGCCTGGACGACGGCAGCCTGGTGGGCTGGGAGGCCCTGCTGCGCTGGCGCCACCCCCGGGACGGGCTGATCTCGCCGGCCGACTTCATCCCCCTGGCCGAGCGCCACGGCCTGATGGCCTCGCTGGGCAACTGGGTGATCGACGAGGCGCTGGCCTGCCAGGCGCGCTGGCGACGGCTGGGGATGCCCGAGCTGCCGGTGTGGATCAACGTCTCCGCGCTGCAGATGTTCCAGGGCGAGCTGGAGTCGGCGCTCAGCACGGGGCTGGCCCGCCACGGGGTGCCGGCGCGGCTGCTGGGGCTGGAGATCACCGAGTCGGTGCTGCTCGACGAGCGCGCCGGGGACATCGCCCCGCGCCTGGAGGCGCTGCGCGCGCTGGGGCACCCCGTCGCCATCGACGACTTCGGCACCGGCTACTCGTCGCTGGGCTATCTCAAGAAATTGCCGCTGGACAAGCTCAAGCTCGACCGCGCCTTCGTTCACGCCCTGCCCGGCGACCGCGCCGATGCCGCCATCGTCACCGCGGTGCTGGCCATGGCCCGGGGGCTTGACCTGGAGGTGATCGCCGAGGGGGTCGAGACCGAGGCGCAGCGTGACTTCCTGCGGGCCGCGGGCTGCGATCTGGTTCAGGGCTTCCTCTATGCGCGGCCGGAGCCGGCCGCCGCCCTCGAGGCGCGCCGTCAGCCGCAGGGGTCAGGCGCGGGAGCGCTCGCCGTGGCCGAGGCGAACGGTTAACCACAGGCAGAGCAGGCCCCACACCAGCGCCTGGGCGGGCAGCAGCCAGGGGGCGAGGGTCACATCGGCGAGGCGGGCGCCGGCGTAGTAGGAGAAGGGGCCGCTGATGGCGCCGCCCAGCACGGCGAGCCAGGGGCGCTGCCACAGCCAGGCCAGGGAGTGGTGGAGCAGGGTGGCGAAGAGCGGCCACAGCAGCCACAGCCAGAGCGGCAGCACCCCGAAGGCGAGCGGCTGGTCGCCGAACTCGAAGCCGCCGGCCAGCGTGAGCCCGCCGTCCACCGCCAGCCCCAGCGCCGCGAAGCCGGCCAGCCAGCGCCACTCGCCGGGCCGCGCCTGCCAGGCCAGGTGAAGGCCCAGGAGGAGGGCGGCGGCCGGCACCGCGACCCAGGAGCCCCCCAGCACGCAGGCCAGCCAGCCCAGCTCGAAGGCCGCCAGGTTGAGCAGGCTGCGCCGGGTGGCGGGCTGGCGCAGGGTCGAGACCATGGCCATGCCTCAGTGGCTGCCGGTCAGCGGAGCGGGGCGTGCGCCAGGCTTGGCCAGCAGCAGGTGGCAGGTGCCGATGCTGCGCTCCAGGAAACCGCCCTCGCAGTAGCAGAGGTAGTAGCGCCACATGCGGATGAAGCGCTCGTCATAGCCCAGCTTGCGCACCCGCTCGAGGTTGGCCTCGAAGCGGTGGCGCCATTCGCGCAGGGTGCGCGCGTAGTGGGTGCCGATCTCGTCCAGGGACAGCACGTTCATCGAGGTGCGCCGGGCCAGGCCGTCGAGGATGGCGCGGTGGGAGGGCAGGAAGCCGCCCGGGAAGATGTAGCGCTTGATGAAGTCCATCTCGCGCTTGGCCGCCTCGAAGCGCTGGTCGCGGATGGTGATGGCCTGCAGCATGGCCAGGCCATCGTCGGCCAGCAGGCGGTCCAGGGTGGCCAGGTAGGTGTCCAGGTACTGGTGCCCCACCGCCTCGATCATCTCCACCGAGATCAGCCGATCGAAACGCCCCTCGAGCTCCCGATAGTCCTGCTTGAGCAGGGTGATGCGATCCCCGAGTCCCTCCTCCTCGATGCGCCGCGCGGTATGGGCGTACTGCTCCTCGGAGATGGTGGTGGTGGTGACCCGGCAGCCGCGGGTGCGCGCCGCGTGGATGGCCAGTCCCCCCCAGCCGGTGCCGATCTCCAGCAGGTGGTGCTCGGGCCGCACGTCGAGGCGGTCCAGCATCAGGTCCAGCTTGAAGGTCGAGGCTTCCTCCAGGCTCGCCTCCGGGTAGGGGAACACGGCGCTGGAGTACATCAGGTGGCGTGCGTCCAGGAAGGTGGCGAAGAGTTCGTTGCCGATGTCGTAGTGGGCGGCGATATTGCGCCGCGAGCCCTTGAGGCTGTTGCGCTGCAGGCGATAGAGCGCGGAGAGCAGCCAGCGGCCCAGGCGGGCGGTGCCGTTCTCCATCTCGCCGTTGACCCGTTCCAGGTTGGCGGCGAGCAGCTGCACCAGGGCCACCAGGTCATCGGTATCCCAGTCCCCGTCCATATAGGCCTCGGCGGCGCCCACGGTGCCGCCCAGCGCCAGGCGCTTCCAGGCGCGGCTGTCGCGCACCACCAGGGTGACCTTCAGGGGGCCACCTTGGCCCAGCTGGTGGCGGCGGTGCCCCTCGATCAGGGTCACCTGGCCGCCCTCCAGGCGGTCGAGCTGGTCGAGCAGCCGGGGGCGCAGCCAGCGGGTCAGGCGGTCGGCCTCCTCCACGAGGGGGCGGGTGGTGCTTGCAGAGCGCAGGGTGTTCACGTGGACCTCTCCTTGCGGGAACTCGGGTCTGGGCCGGGGTGGTCGTGGATCGGCACGCGCTTGAGCCACAGGCGCAGGGCCTCGAAGTGGATACCGGCTAGGGTCTTGAGACTGATCCAGGGCTGGCGTGCCAGGGTGGCGAGCAGCACGACCCGGGTCGCCGGCCGGGCCTCCAGGGTCAGGGTGGCGTCGAAGTGGCACGCCTCGCCCTGCCAGGTCTCCATGTGCATCAGCAGGCGCTCTTCCGGAGTGTTGAAGCGCCAGCGGTAGACCATGTCCATGGGGTTGAAGGGCGAGACGTGCATCGCCTTGTCGAAGGTCGCCTGGTGGACGCGGCGAGCCGGCTCCACCGCGCAGGCGTAGCGCATGCGCTCGCCCCAGGGCACGTTGGTCACCTCGCCGAGCACGGCGCGCAGCTCGCCTTCGGCATCGAAGGCGTAGTAGAGCGAGATCGGGTTGAAGCCGACGCCGAAGGTGCGCAGCTGGGTCAGCAGGCAGATGCGGCCATCGGGGGCGAAGCCCAGCTGGCGCTTCAGCTCCTCGCGTACCGCTTGCTTCAGCGGCCGGTCATGGGGGGTGAGCTCGCCCTTGAGGTCGTCCTTGAGATCGTCCTTGAGATAGTCCTTGAGATAGTCCTCGCGCCGGAAGCGTGCCAGGGCCGGGCGCCGGGCGCTGAAGCCGGGCACCCCGTCGAAGAGCCCGGGAAGCTCGTCCAGGTCCAGCCAGGCCATCCACACCTGGTAGGTGAAGGCGTGGTGGCGCGGCAGGAAGCGCCGGTGGCGCAGGCTGCCGCGATAGATTCGCGAGCGGGGCGCGTGGCTCATGCCGCGCTGCCCTCGAGGGAGGCGGGCGCCGCCGCGGGCACGCCTGCCACCAGGCTCGGCCCCTCCTCGTCGCAGCCCAGGCCACGGGCCACCCGCAGCGCGCTCCAGACGCCGTCCTCGTGGAAGCCGTTGCGCCAGTAGGCGCCGCAGTAGTGGGTGCGGAAGGCGGGGCCCGAGATCTCGGCGTGGCGGGCCTTGGCCGCCTCGCCGGCCAGGGTGAACTGGGGGTGGGCGTAGGTGAAGCGTCCCAGCACCTTGTCCGGGTCGATGGCGTCACCATCGTTGAGGGTGACGCAGAAGGTGTGGGGCGCCGTCAGGCGCTGGAGGATGTTCATGTCGTAGGTCACCGAGATGCGCTCGTCGACGCCGCGCCCGTCGAGGCGGTAGTTCCAGCTCGCCCAGGCGCGCCGCCGGCGGGGCAGCAGGTGCGTATCGGTATGCAGCACCACCTC
Organism: Halomonas sp. PGE1; assembly: GCF_013000985.1. Taxonomy (NCBI): domain Bacteria; kingdom Pseudomonadati; phylum Pseudomonadota; class Gammaproteobacteria; order Oceanospirillales; family Halomonadaceae; genus Halomonas; species Halomonas sp. PGE1. The sequence goes on along the minus strand of NZ_CP053032.1, from coordinate 3,852,639 downwards.
GTTGTCCTGGTAGGGCAGCGCAGCGAGGACCTCGCGCTCGGCGGGGGTCGGGTCCTCCAGCAGGGCCAGCGCCTGGTCGGCGTGGCAGGCCAGCACCACCTCGTCGAAGCGCTCGGTGCCGGCAGCGGTGCGCAGCTCGACCCCGTCGGCCAGGCGGCGGATGCCCTGCACCGGGGTCGAGAGCCGGATGCGGTCGGCGTAGGGGGCGGTGAGCGCCGGGATATAGCTCCGTGAGCCACCCACCAGGGTGTACCACTGGGGGCGGTCGTTGACCGACAACAGGCCGTGGTGGCGGAAGAAGCGCACGAAGAACTGCAGCGGGAAGTCGCGCAGGTCCTGCAGGCTCGCCGACCAGATGGCGGCTCCCATGGGCAGCAGGTAGCGGCGCTGGAAGGCGTCATTGTAGCCGTTGGCCTCGAGCCACTCGCCGAGGGTCATGGCCGGGTCCAGGGTGCCGGTTTCCAGCGCCCGGGTCGCCTCGCGGTTGAAGCGCAGGATGTCGCGCAGCAGTCGGTAGAAGCTCGGGCGCAGCAGGTTGCGACGCTGGGCGAAGAGGCTCGCCAGGGTGTGGCCGTTGTACTCGAAGTCCCGTGCCGTCTCGTGCACCGAGAAGCTCATCTCGGTGGGCTGGGAGGGCACCCCGAGTTGCGCCAGCAGGCGCCGGAAGTGGGGGTAGGTCCAGTCGTTGAAGACGATGAAGCCGGTATCGATCGCGTAGTGCCTGCCGTCCAGCTCGACATCCACCGAGGCGGTGTGGCCGCCCAGGCGGTCGGCGGCCTCGAAGAGGGTCACCTGGTGGCGGCCGGAGAGGTACCAGGCGGCGGCCATGCCGCCGATGCCGCTGCCGATCACGGCGATGCGGCGGGAGGGCTCCGGCGCCCCGGGGTGGCGATGGAAGGCGGTCATGGAGCGGTCTCCGTGGTGGTGGCCGTGCGCACCAGGCGCAGGCCCAGGCGGTGGCGCAGCGCCGGGGGCAGGATGCCCATCAGCTTCACCAGCAGGGTGAAGCGGCGCGGGAAGTGGATGTCCAGGCGGCGCCGCGCGAGCCCGTCGAGGATCGCTTCGGCGGCCTGGTCGGCCTCGATGCGCAGCGGCATCGCGAAGTCGTTGCGATCGGTGAGCGGGGTCTTCACGAAGCCGGGGTGGATCAGGCTGACGCCGATGCCCTCGCCGTGGAGGTCCAGGCGCAGGGCCTCGAGGAAGTGGCTGAGCGCCGCCTTGGAGGCGCCGTAGGCCTCGGCGCGGGGCAGCGGCAGATAGGCCGCGGCGCTGGAGGTGGCAGCGAGCAGCGGCCGGCCTCCCTCGGCGCGGGCCCGGCGCAAGAGCGGCAGGGCCGCACCGATGCAGTAGACGGCGCCGTGGAAGTTCGGCGCGAAGACCCGCTCCACCAGGTCGACGTCGAAACGGCCGGCCTCCAGGTATTCGCAGGTGCCGGCATTGAGCAGCGCCAGGTCGAGGCCGCCGAACGCCTCGGCGATCCGCTCGCCGGCGCGGGCCACCGCGGCGCGGTCGCTCACGTCCAGGGGCAGCAGCAGGGCGTTGTCGCGCCCGGCGGCCAGCGCCTCGAGGTCGGCCTCGCCCCGGGCGCTGAGCGCGACCCGGTGGCCATCGGCCAGCAGGCGCTCGGCGAGGGCGCGGCCGATGCCGGAGGTGGCGCCGGTGAGCCAGATGCGTTGGGTGCCGGATAGGGACATGCAACCTCCAGTGATCGGCGTCCTGCTGCCGGGGTGGCCGCCGGGGGTTCCGTCAGCCGTCGAGTCGTCGTTTCACCAGGCGGATGGCGCCGCCGAGCAGCGGCAGGCGCTCGTAGAGCATGGCGCCGGCGTCGAAGTAGTCCTGGTGCCGGGCCACCCGGCCATCCGCAGCGAAGGTCAGGTGCGAACAGCCCGATACCCGTATCTCGCGCCCCCCATCGAGCCGCGGATGGGTCAGGTGCATGGTCCAGGTGGCGAAGGCCTGATCGCCCGAACGCTGTCGCTCATGAAAGTCGAAGCGGCACGCTGTCACGTTCTCGTACAGGGTCGCGAAGTAGCGTTCCAGAGCCCTTGCGCCCTCTATCCGGTGAAGCGGGTCGATAAAGAGCACATCGGGAGTATAGAACTCGTAGAGATCTTTTGTACAGCTCTTGTCTAGCTTATTGAAGAAGGCGCAGAAGGCCTCCAGCCGCTGGTCTGCTGTCGCTGCCATGGGTGACTCCTGAATCGGTCGTTACCGCGGTGTCAGTCGGCCTTCAGCGCCTTGAAGGCGTCGAGGGCCCGTGCCCGTGCCGCCTTGTGGTCGACGATGGGGGCGGGGTAGTCGACGCCGCTGAGCAGGTCACGGGGCGGTGCGTGACGGGCCTTCGCCGGCAGCCCGGCCAGCGCCGGCAGCCACTCGGCCAGGAAGGTGCCCTCGGGGTCGAACCGCTGGGACTGGGTGGTGGGGTTGAAGATGCGAAAGTAGGGGGCGGCGTCGGTGCCGGTGGAGGCGGCCCACTGCCAGCCGCCGTTGTTGGCGCAGAACTCGCCGTCCACCAGGTGGCGCAGGAAGAAGGCCTCGCCGCGGCGCCAGTCGATCAGCAGGTGCTTCGAGAGGAACATGGCGGTGATCATGCGCAGGCGGTTGTGCATCCAGCCGGTGGCGACGAGCTGGCGCATGGCGGCATCGACGATGGGGTAGCCGGTGCGCCCCTCGCACCAGGCGGCAAAGCCCTCGTCGTCGTCGCGCCAGGCCAGCGCCTCGGTATGAGCCTGGAAGGGGCGGTGGCGGCACACCTGGGGGAAGCCCACCGCCACGTGGCGGTAGAACTCGCGCCACACCAGTTCGTTGACCCAGGCCACCAGGCCGGCATCGCCCTCGGCGAGGCTGCCGTCGTTCTCGGCCAGCACCGCCTGCAGGCACTGGCGGTGGGAGATCATGCCCAGCGCCAGGTAGGGGGAGAGCTCGCTGGTGCCGCGGATCGCCGGAAAGTCGCGCTGCTTCGCGTAGTAGCGGCCACGGAAGCGCAGGAAGCGCTCCAGGCGGTCGGCGGCGGGGCCTTCGCCGGCGGGCCACTGGCGGCCGTCGATGGGCGCATCCTCGAGCTCGGGCAGCGCGGGGAGCGGGTCGCAGGCGATGCCGGTCTCCGCCTGGGGGGCGGGGGTGTCGGCCAGCGCCAGGCGCTCCGCCGTCAGCTGGCGATGCCAGCTCTTCGCGAAGGGGGTGAAGACGCCGTAGTAGTCGCCCTTGCCGGTGAGCAGCTCCCCCGGGGCGAAGGCCACGCTGTCGTGGTGGCCATGGGCCTCGAGCCCGGCATCACGGAAGGCGGCAAGCACGGCGGCGTCGCGGCGCTGCTCGTCCAGCGGGTATTCGTGGTTGAAGTGCAGGGCGCTGGCGCCGGTCTCCCGGGCGATGGCCATCAGCGCCGCCGGTGACTCGGCGAAGTCCTCGATGTCGCGGTGCAGCAGCGGGATGTTGAGCCCCGCGAGGGCCTCCCCGAGGGCGGCCACGCCCCGGGCGCGGAAGTCGAGCGGGTTGGCGCCGTGGCCGTGGCGCCGCCAGTGGGGCAGGCTGCGCAGGAAGACGGCGACCACCGGGCCGCGGGCGGCGGCCGCGGCCAGGGCGCGGTTGTCCTGCACGCGCAGGTCGCTGCGAAACCACATCAGGGCGAGGGGCATGGCGGACCTACCTCGACAGTGGGGGCATCAAGTCGCCGAGCCGCGCCATCGCCAGGCCCAGGTCGTCGCCCAGCACCGCGACGCCGCTCTCCGTCAGGTCGGCCTCGCGGATGCGGGCCACCGGGCCGCACAGCGTCAGCGGGACCTCGAGCTGCTCGGCCAGGCGCGGCAGCTGGCGGCGCACCAGGTCGCTGCGTCCGGCGTGGCTGCCGGTCATCAGCACGCCGGCGGCGCCCAGCGCCTCCACCGCCAGGGGCAGCTCGCCGAAGGGCAGCGGCGTGTCCAGCAGCGACACCCGATAGCCGCGATCGCTGGCCGCCAGGGCGGCCAGCAGCTGCCACAAAGTGCCGGGATCGTCGGGCAGCGGCACCATCAGCAGCACCGGGCCCGGCGCCTGGCCGTTGGCGTGGTAGAGGCGGGTGCCGATGCGGGTGCGCAGGAAGGCCTCCAGGCTGAGGCGCTGCAGGGTATCGCCGAGCCGCTCGCCCCAGCGCTCCTCGAGCGCCTGCACCACGGGCGCCCACAGCTCGGCGAGGCACACCGCCACCGGATAGAGCGAGAGCGACTGGGCGTAGAGGGTCTCCAGGCGCGCCAGGTCCAGGGCCTCCACCGCGGTGACCAGCTGCGCGCGCTGGCCCGGCCAGTCGCTGGCGTCGGCCGGCGGGGCCTCGCTGGCCTCGGGGCGGTCGAGCAGCTCGCACACCTGGCTGACCGGCACGCCGCGGTTGAGCCACTGCAGGATCTGCTCCACCCGCTCGATGTCTTCCCGGGCGTAGAGGCGGTGCCCCTTGGGGGTGCGCTGGGGCTTGATCAGCCCGTAGCGTCGCTCCCAGGCGCGCAGCGTCACCGAGTTCACGCCGGTGATGCGGGAGACCTCGCGGATCGGGTAGAGGGGCGTATCGCCGGCGTGCTGTGAGTGGTCGTTCATGGCGTGCAGGACCTCCCGATCCTGGAGGTAGTGGGTGTCTGGGCGGATGACATGGCGAACTCCTGTCACGGTCGGTTCAGGTGGCGTCGGCCACCAGGGCCTCGCCGAGATGGTGGCCGGAGAGCCAGGCGTCCTCGACCCGCGGGCCGCGCCAGCCGTCGCCGCACAGCGCCAGGCCGCTGGCCGAGAGGCGGTAGTCGCGGTTGACGGCCTCGCCGGTGGCGAAGACGTCGGGTTGGGCGTAGCGCCAGCGATGGGCGCCCAGCGCGCTGGGCGCAGGCAGCCGGACGCCTTCGGGCAGCGCCTGCTGGAAGGCCTCGAGCAGCGCCTCGACGACGGTCTCGGGGCTGTCCTCCAGGCGCGCCTCGCTCCACTCGAGGTTGGCCAGCAGGCTCAGGCTCTCGCCCTGCGCCTGGCGCCCGGGCTTGAGCTGGTTGCGGGTGACGAAGCGCAGCCGCGCGTCGGCCAGGCGCACCGCCTGCCAGTCGGCATCGACCCCGGGCAGCGCCGGCAGGGGGGCATCGAACAGCGCCCAGGCGGCCCAGCAGGGGCGCTGGATCACCCCCTCGCAGGCCTCGGCCAGGGTGGCGTCGTGAGGTGCCACCAGGGGGTGGGCCTGGGGGGAGGGTGTGCTGATCACCACCCGGGCGAAGGGGCCGTGGTGCGCGCCATGCTCGTCCACCAGCTGCCACTCCCCGGCGCTGCCCTCGAGGCGCTCGATGCGGGTCCCGGCCAGCAGCGTCAGCCCCTCGGCCAGGTGGCGGGTCACGGCGCTCATGCGCGGCGCACCGCACAGGCGCTCCAGGTCATCCTCGTGGCGCGCCCAGCGCCCCTCCTGGGCCGACCACAGCGAGGTGGGCCAGGGGGCGATGCAGCCGGCCTTTCGCCACGCCGCCACGGCGCGGCGAAAGGCGGGGTCGCGGACGCTGAAGAACTGGGCCCCCAGGTCGAGCACCGCCTCGGGCAGGCGACGGCTGGACATTCGCCCGCCGGCGCCGCGCGCCTTGTCGAACAGGGTCACCGGCAGGCCGGCGGCATCCAGCGCCCGGGCGCAGGCCAGGCCGGCGATGCCGGCCCCGATGATGGCGGTAGCAGGAGGGGGATCAGAGCGCATGGCAGCGTCACTCTTGGTGGTTTTCAGCTAGACTAGCAGAAGTGTACAACAGCTGTATAACCTATGGCAGATACCCGTCATCCATTAGACGTCATTACAGGTAACAGGAGAGCGCGATGCGAGTGCTGATCACCGGCGGCAGCGGATTCGTGGGGCAGCGGCTGTGCCAGCGCCTGGTCGAGGCGGGACACCGGCTACTGGTGGTGTCGCGGGACCCGGCGGCGGTGAAAGGGCGACTGCCCGCGGGGGCGGACATTCGCCGCTCGGTGCTGGATTTCGTGGACACCCCGCCGGACGCCATCGTCAACCTGGCCGGCGAATCCATCGCCGCCAGGCGCTGGAGCGATGACCAGAAGCAGCGGCTGATCGACTCGCGGGTCAACATCACCCGCGACCTGGTGATCCTCTGCGAGCAGCTCAAGGCCAGCGGCAGCGGAGCGCCTCGGGTGATGGTGTCGGGCTCGGCCATGGGCTACTACGGCGACCAGGAGGGGCGCGAGGTCAGCGAAGAGACGCCGCCCCACGACGAGTTTGCCCACCGGCTCTGCAAGCGCTGGGAAGACACCGCCCGCGAGGCGGCCGACTTCGGCACCCGGGTGGTGCTGCTGCGCATCGGCCTGGTGCTCGACAGCGGCGGCGGCAGCCTGCAGAAGATGCTGCCCCCCTTCAAGTTCGGGCTGGGGGGGCGCTTCGGCACGGGCCAGCAGTTCATGCCCTGGATCCATCGCGAGGACCTGGTGCGGGCGATCCTCTTCCTGCTCGACAACGACGAGCTCGAGGGCCCCTTCAACGGCAGCGCCCCGCACCCGGTGACCAACGCCGAGTTCACCCGCACCCTGGCCAAGCAGCTCAGGCGCCCGGCCATCTTCCCGGTGCCGGCCATCGTGCTGGAGACCGCCTTCGGCGAGATGTCGCGGCTGCTGCTCACCGGCGCCGACATGCGCCCGAAGCGCCTTCAGGAGGCGGGCTTCCAGTTCCGCTTCGAGACCCTGGAAGCCGCCCTGGCGGATATTCTGGGCTGAAGGCCTGTCGGCGGAACAGCCCCGCCTACCTTGCTTCTTCGCCCACCGTGACGATCACCCGCACCGAGTCCAGGCGCAGGCGGGTGCCCTCGATGGCCTCGTCCAGCGCCTGGCGTTCGGCGCGCAGCGCGGTGAGTTCGTCCTCGCGCACCGCCGGGTTGTGGCGTGCCAGGGCCGTCAGGCGGGCCAGCTCCCCATCCAGCGCCTCGCGCATGCGCCCCTGGGCCGCCTCGGTGATGGAGGGCAGCTCGCGCTCCGCCTCGGCCTCGCCGCGGTCGAGCAGTTCGCGCAGCACCTCCAGGCGGCTGCGGATCAGGTCCCGCGCCATGGCCTTCTTGACCTTCTGCAGGTTCTTCGAGAGCCCGGTGAAGGAGATCTTGTCGGTCAGGTTGACGCCCGACTCGTCGAGCAGCACCCGCACCGCGGTGGGCGGCAGGAAGCGGTTGAGGTGCAGCTTCCTGGGGGCCGGGCAGTGGGTGCGGAACACCAGCTCGGCCATGATCCGCCCGGGGGGGCAGCGCCGGGTGCCGGAGCAGCGCCAGCGCGGTGTTGCCCATGGTGCCGTCCAGGATCCGGCCCATCATCTCGCGCAGCAGCGGGTGCTCCCAGGAGAGGCGCTGGACGTCGTCCCGGGAGAGCGCACGCAGCCGCGAGAAGGTGGCCGAGAAGCCCTCCTCGCCCTTGGCCAGGCCGGGCAGGCCGTCGAGCATCTGGGGGCTCGGCAGCAGGTGCTGGATGCCGCCGCCCAGCTCCTGGCTGTCCACCCCGAAGATGTCCAGGGCCAGGTCCAGGTAGCGGGGCAGGGCGCGGTCCTCGTCCAGCTCGCGGATCGCCGCCGCCACCGCCTCGGCGCGGCCGGGGCGGCAGGCGTTGAGCTCCAGCAGGCGGTTGCGCCCGGCGTCGCGCTCGGCCAGGCGGCTCTCGAACAGCACCCGGGTCTCCTCGATCACCTCCGCCATGCCCTCGTCGTCGACCAGCGCCTCGGCCAGGGCGTCGCCGAAGGCATCGAAGATCTCGCTGCCGATGCCGTGGGGGGCGCTGAAGGCGTCCATGCCGTCGCGGTACCAGCGCAGCAGCTTCTCGCCGGGGCTGGCCTCGAACACCGGCACGTGGATCTCGATGGCGTGACGCTGGCCGATGCGGTCCAGGCGGCCGATGCGCTGCTCCAGCTGGTCCGGATGGATGGGCAGGTCGAACATCACCAGGTGGCGGCAGAACTGGAAGTTGCGCCCCTCGGAGCCGATCTCCGAGCAGACCAGCACCTGGCAGCCCTCCTCCTCGTCGGCGAAGGCCGCCGCGGCGCGGTCGCGTTCCACCAGGGAGAGCCCCTCGTGGAACACCGGCGCGTGGTAGCCGCCCAGCACGCGCAGCGCCTCGGCCAGGCCCTGGGCGGTCTCCCGATCGTGGGCGATCACCAGCACCTTGTCGCCGGCGAGCCCCCCCTCGCCGTCGTCGGCCAGCCGCTCCAGCAGCCAGTTGACCCGCGGGTCGATCTGCCACCAGGGCTCCTCGTTGAGCGGGTCGTCGGCCAGGGCCCGGTACATGGCGTCCAGGTAGATCAGCACCTCGGGGTGGTCGAGGCCGGTCTCGATCAGCAGCTCGTCGAGGTAGTCCTCGTCGCGCTCCAGCTTGCGCAGCACTCGGCGGTAGGCCGAGGGCGGGGCCAGCTCGGTGACGTGCAGGCGCCGCTCCGGGAAGCCGCCCACGTGGCGGCGGCTGTTGCGGAACATCACCCGGCCGGTGCCGTGGCGGTCGAGCAGCTGGTCGCGCAGCTGGTCCCGGGCAGCCGCATGCTGGGCCTCGCTGGCCTCGGGGTTGGCCAGGGTGGCGAGCAGCGCCAGGCTGTCGGCCTCGTTGATCACCGCGGCGACCCGGTCGCGGTCCGCGTCATCGCCGGGCAGGCGCTCCAGGGCATCGATCGCCTCGGCCACCTCCACGTAGTGGGCCTCCTCCTCGCGGAAGCGCTCCAGGCTATGGTAGCGGTCCGGGTCGAGCAGGCGCAGGCGGGCGAAGTGGCTCGCCACGCCCATCTGCTCGGGGGTGGCGGTGAGCAGCAGCACCCCCTCGCTCTCGCCGGCCAGGCGCGCCACGCAGGCGTAGCCGGGGGCCCATCTGCTCCTCGCTCCAGTCCAGGTGGTGGGCCTCGTCGACGATCAGCAGGTCCCAGGCGCAGGCCAGGGCCTGGGACTGGCGGTGGGGGTTGGCGAACAGCCAGTCCTGGCTGGCCAGGATGATCTGTCCGGCCTCGAAGGGGTTGGCATCGCCGTGGGCCTGGCTCTGCTGCTCGTCGAGCAGGGTCACCTCGAGGGCGAAGCGGCGCAGCAGCTCCACCAGCCACTGGTGGCAGAGGCTCGCCGGCACCAGGATCAGCGCCCGCTCGGCACGCCCGGTGAGCAGCAGGCGGTGCAGGATCAGCCCCGCCTCGATGGTCTTGCCCAGCCCCACCTCGTCGGCCAGCAGCACCCGAGGGGCATGGCGCCGGGAGACCTCGTCGGCGATGTAGAGCTGGTGCGGGATCAGGTCGATGCGCGGCCCGGCCAGGCCCAGCGCCGGGTTCTGCTCGATGCGGTGGTGGTGGTGCAGGGTGCGGAAGCGCAGCTCGAACCAGTCGTTACGGTCCACCTGGCCGGTGAGCAGGCGGTCGCGGGCCTGGTCGAACTGCATGGTGTCGGCGAGCCGCGCCTCGGGCAGCTCGGTGAGCTCGCCCCGCTCGTCCTCGCCGATATAGACGATCAGGCCGCCGAGCTCCTTGGTGTCGTCCACGGTCAGGGTCCAGCCCTCGGCGGCGCGGATGCGGTCGCCGCTGCCGAACACCACCCGGGTCAGCGGAGCCTGGCGGCTGCTGTAGGTGCGGGTTTCCTGGCTGGCGCCGAACAGCACGGTGACGCTGCGCGCATCGCAGCTCAGGATGGTGCCCAGGCCGAGTTCGGCCTCGCCGTCGCTGATCCAGCGCTGGCCGGGGGAGAAGTCGCTCATGATGCCTCGGAGGATGCTGAAGAGTGGGTGCGCTCATGGCCGCCGTGACGGGGCGGGCCGAACAGGGCGCGGTATCTTACAGCAAAGGGCGGCGCGGCTTAAGCGTGGTGATTCGTCTCGGGCCGTTGCTCGAGGCTATTCCGGCGACAGGCCCTCGAGGGGGCGCTGTGAATACATCCCTGTACGTATATGGAGTCCTCCCCGTTTGCAAGCACGAGGCACGATGGTCGGTAGGTACGACTGCACACGTATTTCCGGTCTCAGTAATGATGCTCTCATGAACATCGGACCTTGATGGGCTATCCGCACGTCAGCTCCCAATCGCTACCTCGAGCTCAAAAGGCTCAGCGTCCAGAAGGGGTTGTCTGACGTCGGTTCGACCTGTTCGCCATCCTGCAGCATGCTCAGCAATCGTGGTGGACGGTGCTCAATATTATATTAACGTGCTAAATCCAATGGTTTTTCATGCCGAAAGCCGGGACGCCAGCGACGCATCATAGGCGCTCTCATGGCGGGTTACCGCCCAGGCGATACGTGCCGTCTTGTTGGCCAGTGCGACGACCGCCACATTGGCATGTTTGTGCTCGGCCAGGTGCCTGACCCACTGGCTCAGGCCGTCGTCCTTGGTACCCACATGCCGGAGCACCGATCGCGCACCATGCACCAGTAGCTTGCGCAGGTAACTGTCGCCGCGTTTGCTGATGCCCAGCAGGCGGTCTCGCCCCCCGGTGCTGTGTTGTCGAGGCGTCAAGCCGAGCGAGGCGGCAAAATCTCGCCCGCGCCGAAAGCTCTTGCCATCGCCGAGGGCGCCGGCCAGCGCGGTGGCGGTCAGTGGACCGATACCCTGCAGCGTCATCAGCCGCTTGGCCACGGGGTCTGCCTTGGCCTGTCGCTCGAGGCTCGCCGTGACCGTCGCGATGCGCTCATCCAGGTGTCGCAGATCCTCGGCAAGGCCGGCAAGCAGGACACGAAAGGCATCCGTCAGCCCGTTGTCTGCCTCTTCCAGCCAGCGAGGCAGGGCGGCACGCAACTGACCGATACCCACCGGAGCGACCAGGCCATACTCCCCCACCAGCCCACGTATCTGATTGGCCTTGGCCGTGCGCTGCCGTACCAGCTCTTCACGAATGCGGTGTGCCGCCTGGGTATCCTGCTGAGCGACGCTCTTGACGGCCACGAAGCGCATGCTGGGCCGCCCCATGGCTTCACAGATCGCTTCGGCGTCGACCCGGTCATTCTTGTTGCTCTTCACGTAGGGCGTCACGAACTGTGCGGCGATCAACTTGACGCGATAGCCTCGCTCCTGCAAGGCCCGCGCCCAGTAGTGAGACGAGGCACAGGCTTCCATGCCGATTTCGGCTCCCGCCGGCACCCGCTTGCTGACCTCATCCAGCCATTTTTCGCGGGTGTACTTACCTTGCCACTGCACCTGATCATGGCGATCGACGCCGTGGACATGAAAAACAGACTTTGCGATATCGACGCCGACACGGGTAATGTTCATGACGAGTTCTCCTCACCCTCAGGCTGGTTGGTGTTCCTGCCCACCAGTGTGGCGCAATGACGCCGATATAGGGTGGGGAGGACTCCATCCCATTGCTACCGATGCCATCCCTGGCATAGGACCCCCTCTCCGGCCTGCCCCCGGCGCCTCTCGCTGCAGGCAACTGCAACAGAGTCTGTCGCGTCGGGCCATACCGATGGGGCGTGGCTCAGTGGCGGTCCAGCCAGGCGCCGAGCTGGGCCCGGGAGAGCTCGCCCACGTGGCGCTCCACGGCGCGCCCGGAGGCGTCGAACAGCAGCGTGGTCGGCAGTCCTGGCGCCTCCAGCAGCACCATCAGCTCCTGGCGCGGATCGAGCAGCGGGTAGCGGAACTCGAGCCCCTGGTCGTCCAGGTAGCGGATCACCTGCAGCAGCTCCTCGCCCTGGTTGGCCACCACCACGGTGACGCCGTCGCGGGCGTCGGCCTCGGCCAGCAGTGGCATCTCGCGCAGGCAGGGCGGGCACCAGGTGGCCCACAGGTTGAGCACCACCGTCTCGCCCTGCAAGTCGCGCAGATTGACGGTCTCGCCGTCGAGGGTCTCCAGGGCGATATCGGGCAGCGCGTCGATGGTCAGGCCGCTGCCCAGGGGGGCCAGCGTCACCATCACCAGCCACAGGCTCGCCGCCCCCACGGTCAGGGCCATGGCGCCGATTAGCCGCAGCAGATGGTGGCGCAGGGCCCAGCCGGTCCACAGCAGCGCAGCCACCAGCCCCCACAGGCCGTGGAAGCCCGGCTGCCACAGCTTGAGGATATCCAGCGGGGCCGCGGCGTAGGCCTCCAGGTGGAGCAGCACGTGGCCGGTACGCGCCCCCACCAGCCAGGCCAGCACCAGGCCATTGAACCAGCGGGCGTGTTCGCCCCGCGGCAGCCCCAGCAGCCAGGCGCTCAGCGCCAGCAGCAGCAGGGCGGCGCCCAGCGCGTAGAGGCGCGGCACCGAGAGCAGCACGGGGCCGAGGGCGATGGCATCCATGGGGCGGGCTCCTGAACAATGGGGCAGGGTCGTGGCGATGCAGGGTCGGCGGCCGGCGCGCGAGCGGGTACACTTGGTCACCCGAAAAGGCGCTGCCTGCGTCGATACCCTGACCCTGCCAAGCCTACTGCCGGGCGGCAGGGCTGTCATCCGTCCGCCACCCTCGTCATGGGAGCCTGCATGGCCAAGCCTGCCTTCGACACCCTGCGCGCCCTGGCCATCGCCAGCCAGGCGCTGGGCTTCATCCTGATCATCACCCTGGAGACGATGATGGGCGACGCCGCCCGCTACTGGCAGGGCTGGACCCTGGCGGCCATGGTCGCCACCGCGCTCGGCATCGCCCTGGTGCGGCTCTATCGCCGCAACAAGGCGCGCAAGGCGCTGGCGCGACGGCTGGCCGACGACGATGGCGATGCCTGAGGCGTGGCGGCCCGCCGGCGGGCCGCCACGGCTCCGGCTCGCCCCGCTGCTGGCGCTCCTGCTGCTGCTGGCGGGCTGCGCCGGCGCCCCGCAGCCGCGCGTGCACACTACGGCGCTGCCGCCCTGGGAGGTCGCCGAGACCCCCCTGGGCCGCTGGGCCGCCGAGCAGGCCGAGGCCCACCCGGGCCAGAGCGGCCTGGCCCTGCTGGCCAACGGCAAGGATGCCTTCGCGGTGCGTGGCCTGCTCACCGCCCGGGCCGAGCGCCGCCTCGACATCCAGACCTACCTGATGGGCGATGGCCTGACCACCCGGGTGCTGCTGGCCCGGGTGCTGGACGCCGCCGAGCGCGGCGTCGAGGTGCGCCTGCTGATCGACGACATCGGCGCTGTGGGGCAGGGCCAGCGCCTGGCCGCCCTGGACAGCCACCCCAACCTGCAGGTGCGCGTCTACCACCCGCTTCCGGTGGGGCGCGCCAACCTGGCCACCCGGGTGCTGGCCACCATCCCGGTGCTGCCGCGCCACCACCGGCGCATGCACAACAAGCTATGGATCGCCGACAACGCCCTGGCCATCGCCGGCGGCCGCAACCTGGGCGACGAGTACTACAACGCCAGCGAGCCCCGCAACTTCGCCGACCTCGACCTGCTGACGGTGGGCGAGGTGGTGGCCCCCCTGTCGATTAGCTTCGATCTCTACTGGAACCATGGCCTGGCCCAGCCCGTGGGGCGCTACCACCGCGTCGAGGCCGACGCCTGGCGGGCCCTGCGCGAGGAGCTCGCCGCCCGGCTCGCCGAGGAGAGCGACTCCGACTACTTCCAGGCGCTGCGCGAGCGCCACGAGGAACGCGATCGCCAGCGCCTGGTGGATGTCCTGCACTGGGGGCAGGCCGAGGCGCTGTGGGACCCGCCGGGCAAGCCGGCCTGGCGCGGCCGCCCGGCCCTGGACGAGACCATGGCGGGGCAGCTGTGGGCGCGGGTGGCCCCCGAGGCGCGCCTGAGCCTGGTCTCGGCCTACTTCGTGCCCACCGCCGAGGGCAGCCGGGTGCTGCAGGAGCTGGCGGAGGCCGGCGTCGCGGTGGAGGTGGTCACCAACTCCCTGGAGGCCACCGATGTGCCGGTGGTCCACGGGGCCTATATGCCCCATCGCCGCGCGCTGCTGGAGAGCGGCGTGGCGCTCTTCGAGCTGCGCGCCGAGCACGCCGACGGCGAGGGGGCCACCATGGGCATGCCGGGCACCTCCGCCTCGGCGCTGCATATCAAGGCCCTGGCGATAGACGAGGAGACCGTCTTCGTGGGCTCGGCCAACGCCGACCCGCGTTCGGTATGGTGGAACAGCGAGCTGGGCGTGCTGGCCGAGAGTGAGGGCCTGGCCCGGGAGTTTCGCGAACTGGTGGAGGAGGGGGCGAGCCCCGAGCTGAGCTACCGGGTGACCCTCGACGACGGCCGGCTGGGATGGGAGACACGCCATGACGACGAGATGGTCCGCCTCGCCCGGGAGCCCGGCGGCCCCTGGCGACACGCCAACGCCTGGCTGACCCGCCTGCTGCGGCTGGAGCGCTGGCTGTAGCGCGCCCCGCCCGTCGAGACGCGAGCAAGGAGAGACGCGATGAATGACCCCCAGACCCGAGACGCCGAGGAGGCGAGCCAGGACGCGGAGCGGCGCCAGGCCCGGCGCGAGCGACTCCAGGTCACCCTCGGCCTCTTTCTCGGCCCCCTGGCGGCGGCACTGCTGCTGTGGATGGAGGCGCCGGCGGACATGCCGGCGGCGGCCTGGCAGGTGGTGGCGCTGACCGCCTGGATGGCGGTGTGGTGGGTGCTGGAGCCGGTACCCATCGCCGTCACCGCCCTGCTGCCGGTGGCGCTGCTGCCGCTGCTCGGCGTGGGCACCATCCACTCGGTGGCCGCCCCCTACGCCAACCCGCTGATCTTCCTCTTCCTCGGCGGCTTCCTGCTGGCCGAGGCGATCCAACGCTGGGGGCTGCATCGGCGCATCGCCATGCTGGTGCTGCGGGTCTCGGGCAGCCGCCCGGACCGGCTGGTGGCGGGCTTCATGCTCGCCACCGCGGCGCTGAGCATGTGGGTCAGCAACACCGCCACCGCCGCGCTGATGGTGCCCATCGGTCTATCCGTGCTGGCCATGCTGGAGCGCCAGGGCGGCGCCGGTGCCAGCCGCCATATGGCCCTGACGCTGCTGCTGGGGATCGCCCTGGCCGCCAACATCGGCGGCATGGGCACCCTGATCGGCACCCCGCCCAACGCCCTGCTGGCCGGCTTCATGGGCGAGAGCTACGGCATCGAGATCGGCTTCGCCCAGTGGATGGCGGTGGCCGTGCCCCCTTCGCTGCTGCTGCTGGCGCTGGCCTGGTGGCTGCTCACCCGCTGGGTCTACCCGGTGGAGCGCCGCGAGGTGCCCGGGGTGGCCGAGATGCTCGCCGACCAGGCCCGGGATCTCGGGCGCATGACCCGGCCCGAGCAGCGGGTGGCGGCGATCTTTGTTCTGGTGGCCCTGGCCTGGATCACCCGGCCGCTGCTGGAGCGCGCCCTCGGGGTGGAGCTCAGCGATGCCGGGATCGCCATCATCGGGGCGCTGCTGCTGTTTGTGGTGCCGGCGCGCTGGCGCCAGCGCCAGTTCCTGATGGACTGGGAGAGCGCCAAGCACCTGCCCTGGGGCGTGCTGATCATGGTGGGCGGCGGGCTCAGCCTCGGCACCGCCATCGAGGGGAGCGGCCTGGCCGCCGTGGTGGCCGAGGGGCTCGGCGTCTTCGGCAGCTGGCCCACCTGGACCATGGTGGCCATGGTGGCACTGGCGGTGATGCTGATGAGCCACGTCACCAGCAACACCGCCACCGCGGCGGCCATCCTGCCGCTGACCGCCTCGCTCACCGTCAGCCTGGGGGCCAGCCCGCTGCTGCTCTCGGTGCCGGTGGCCATGGCGGCCAGCTGCGCCTTCATGCTGCCGGTGGCGACGCCGCCCAACGCCGTGGTATTCGCCAGCGGCAAGCTCAGCGTGGCCGAGATGGTGCGCGCCGGGGCCCTGATCAGCGTCGCGGCGCTGCTGGTGATCATTCTGGTGGTCTTTGCCCTGGCCATGCCGATCCTCGGCTTCGGCTGGGCGGCCTGATCCAGGACATGGCCGAAACGCCCGCAGGGTCTAGTCTGTAGGAAGTGGGGCGCATGCCTCCTTCTTCAACACTGTGAAAAGGGCAGTCACGCCATGTTCAAGACCCTTGTGGTTCCCGTCGATGGTTCCGCGCACGCGGAGAAGGCGCTGGGGGTTGCCGCCGAGCTGGCGCGCAGCGGCGGCGCCACCCTGCACCTGCTCAATGTTCCCGAGGCGGCTCCCGATAACATCGGCATCCTGGTGGGCGGCAGCACCGAGCCCATGTCCGAGGTGGAGCGCGAGAAGCTGGCCGAGGGGGTGCGCAAGGCCGGTGAGAAGGTGATCGACAAGGCCAGGGCCGCGGTGGATCTGGCCGGCCTCGAGGTCAAGGCGCTGGTGCGCCAGGGCAAGGCCGGCGAGCGCATCATCGAGGCCGCCGAGGAGGTCAATGCCGATGCGATCGTCATGGGCAGCCGCGGCATGAGCGATCTCAGGGGCATGGTGGTGGGCAGCGTTTCCCACCGGGTCAGCCACACCGCCGGCTGCAGCGTGATCACCGTGACCTGACGCGCCGTCGTCTCAGCACCCAGCGAAAGGATGAAGAAGCGAAAGGACGAAGAAGCGCAGGGGTGACAAGAGAGGTGCGGCAAGAGAAAGGGTGACATGTCAGGCACACGAAAAAGGCCTTGCGGGTAACCGCAAGGCCTTGAATTCGTTGGTCGGAGCGACAGGATTCGAACCTACGACCTCTGCCTCCCGAAGGCAGCGCTCTACCAAGCTGAGCTACGCTCCGACGCGTTGGGCTGATGCCTCAACGGGGTCGCATTATACCCGCCGCGGGGCGCTTTGCAAGCCCCGCGCGGCGGGCCGGTTCACGCCTTGCGCTCCACCGCCAGGCGGGCCAGGTCGGCCATGCTGTCGCGATAGGGCGAGGCGGGCAGCTTCTCGAGCTGGGCGAGGGCCAGGTCGGCCATCTCCTCGGCCCGGGTGCGGGTGTAGTCGAGGGCGCCGGTGGCGTTCACGATGGCCAGCACCTCGTCGAGATGGTCCAGCCCGCCCTTGCGGATCGCGCGGCGGATCACCGCGGCCTGCTCCGGGGTGCCGGCGGCCATGGCCTGGATCAGCGGCAGGGTCGGCTTGCCTTCGGCCAGGTCGTCGCCGACGTTCTTGCCCATCGCCTCGGCGTCGCCCTGGTAGTCGAGCAGGTCGTCGATCAGCTGGAAGGCCAGGCCCAGGTAGCGGCCATAGTACTGCAGGGCGGCCTCCTGCTCCGGGGTCGCCTCGGCGAGGATGGCGCCGCTGTGGCTGGCCGCCTCGAAGAGCATGGCGGTCTTGCCCTGGATGGTCTCGAAGTAGGCCGCCTCGTCGATGTCCGGGTTGCCCACGTTGGTCAGCTGCTGCACCTCGCCCTCGGCGATGACGCAGGTGGCGGAGGAGAGCACGTCCATGATCCGCATGGAGCCCACCTCTACCATCATCTGGAAGGAGCGCGAGTAGAGGAAGTCGCCGACCAGCACCGAGGGGGCGTTGCCCCAGGCGTCGTTGGCGGTGGCCTTGCCGCGACGCATGTGGGACTCGTCCACCACGTCGTCATGCAGCAGGGTCGAGGTGTGCATGAACTCGATCAGGGTGGCCAGGGTCACATGGCGCTCGCCCTGGTAGCCCAGCGCCCGGGCCGCCAGCAGCACCAGCAGCGGGCGCAGCCGCTTGCCGCCGCTCTCGATGATGTACTGGCCGATGGTCTCCACCAGCGGAATCCGCGAGTTGAGCTGATCCATGATGGTGCGGTTGACCGCGGCGAAATCCTCGGCCACGACGGCGTGGATCGGCGATGGAGCGGCGGTGGGGGAGGAGACATTGGCAGTCATGGAGGCGGCTTCGACGGAATTGATGGGGGCCGGGGCGTGGCGGCCCCCTCTGGCCTTGGGTTGCCGGCCATGCTATGGGGCCCCCTCATGGGCGTCAAGGCGAGCCGCCGCGGGGCGGGCGGGCCGGCGCCAGCGGCAGGCGCGGTGCGGGTTGTGTCGCCATCGGCACGCGGTTATAATGCGCGGCCCACTCATCCCGCTCCCTGTCAGATGGTGCCAGAAGAGGCGCCACTCGCCGCAGGTCGATCAAGAGCCAACCCTGATGAGTCCTGGAGAGAAAAGCATGTACGCAGTTATCAAGAGCGGCGGCAAGCAGTACCGCGTTCAGGAAGGCCAGACCCTCAAGCTGGAGAAGATCGAAGTCCCGACCGGCGAGTCCGTCGACTTCGACGAGGTGCTGCTGGTTGCCGATGGCGACGACGTCAAGATTGGCGCTCCGCTCCTCGAGGGTGCCAAGGTCTCTGCCGAGATCGTCTCCCACGGCCGTGGCGACAAGGTCACCATCATCAAGTTCCGTCGCCGCAAGCACCACATGAAGCGTCAGGGCCACCGCCAGTGGTTCACTGAAGTCAAGATCACCGGGATCTCCGCGTAAGCGGCCCATCCCCTGAACGGAGGATTTTTCCATGGCACATAAGAAGGCAGCCGGCTCCACGCGTAACGGCCGCGATTCAGAATCCAAGCGCCTTGGCGTCAAGCTGTTCGGTGGCCAGGCCGTCACCGCCGGCAACATCATCGTGCGTCAGCGCGGCACCAAGTTCCACGCCGGCGTCGGCGTGGGCCTCGGCCGCGACCACACCCTGTTCGCCCTGAACGACGGTGTGATCAAGTTCGAGACCAAGGGTCCGAAGAACCGCAAGTTCGTCAGCGTCGTCTCTGCCTGAGACGCCTGAGGCTTGCAGCAGGAAGGCCCCGCCCAGGCGGGGCCTTCTTGTACATATACTATGGCGGTTGGGATCTCAGGTGCCGTCAGGAGAGTGACAGATGCAGTTCGTCGACGAAGCCTCGATCATCGTGGAGGCCGGCAATGGGGGCAATGGCTGCCTCAGTTTCCGGCGTGAGAAGTATGTGCCCAAGGGCGGCCCGGACGGCGGCGATGGCGGCCACGGCGGCAGCGTCTACCTGATCGGTGATGACGCCCTCAACACCCTGATCGACTTCCGCTACCAGCGCTTCTACAAGGCCCAGAACGGTCAGCCCGGCATGGGCCGGCAGATGAGCGGTCGCGCCGGTGAGGACCTGCACATCAAGGTGCCGGTGGGCACCACGGTGATCGACGAGGAGACCCTCGAGGTGATCGCCGACGTCACCGAGATCGGGCAGGTGGTGCTGGTGGCCCAGGGCGGACGCCGGGGGCTTGGCAACATCCACTTCAAGTCCTCCACCAACCGCGCGCCGCGGCGGACCACGCCGGGCACCTCGGGCGAGCGCCGCAACCTGCGCCTGGAGATGAAGGTGATGGCCGACGTGGGCCTGCTGGGCATGCCCAACGCCGGCAAGTCGACGCTGATCCGCGCCGTCTCCGCCGCCAAGCCCAAGGTCGCCAACTACCCCTTCACCACCCTGGTGCCCAACCTGGGTGTGGTGAAGCTCGGCATGCACGAGCACTTCGTGATGGCCGATGTGCCGGGGCTGATCGAGGGGGCCTCAGAAGGCGCCGGCCTGGGTCTGCGCTTCCTCAAGCACCTGACCCGCACCCGGCTGCTGTTCCACGTGGTGGACGTGGCGCCCTTCGACGAGTCCGACCCGGTGGAGGCCGCCGATGCGATCATCCACGAGCTGGGTGAGTTCTCCCCGGCGCTGGCCGAGCTGCCGCGCTGGCTGGTGCTCAACAAGCTCGACCTGCTTCCCGAGGAGGAGCGCGAGGCCAAGGCCGACGAGATCGTGCGCCGCCTGGGCTGGGAGGGGCCGGTATTCCGCATCTCGGCGATCTCCGGCGATGGCACCGACGCCCTGGTGCAGGCCGCCCACCGCTGGCTCACCGAGCAGCGCCAGCTCGAGAACGAGGACGAGGAGGCTGCCGAGCGGGCCCGCGAGATGCGTGCTCGCATGGAGGACGAGGCGGTCGCCCGCACCGAGGCGCGCCTGGGCCGCAGGCGCAAGAAGGTCGATGAGGACGACGACGACTTCGATGACGACGATTACGACGTCGAGGTCGAATACGCGCCCTGATGAAGTAGACTTGCGATAGAGGGGTCGGAGACGGGAGGTGCCTGATGAACGCCCTGTTGAGTCGTATCACGATTGACCCTGCCCAGTGCGGAGGCAGGCCCTGCATTCGTGGCATGCGTATTCGAGTGGTCGACGTGCTCGACCTGCTGGCGCAAGGGTTGACCGCACAGGAAGTGCTTGAGGAGCTGCCGGATCTGGAGCAGGAGGATATCCTGGCGTCTCTGCAGTTTGCCGCGCGCCGTCTCGACCATCCTGTTCTTGCGGCATGATCCTCTGGGTCGACGCTCAGCTTTCGCCTCATCTGGCGCCCTGGATGACAGACACCCTCGGGGTGGAGGCCTATTCGGCTCGCTGGCTTGGCTACCGCGATGCGACGGATGAGGATATCTTCGCGGCTGCACGAGATGCCGGTGCCATAGTGCTGACCAAGGACCGGGACTTTCCTGACCTTCTGGAGCGTTATGGTCCGCCCCCTAAAGTCATCTGGGTGACCATGGGGAATACGACCAACGCCCGTATGCGTGAGGTGCTGCAGCGTCTTCTGCCGACGGCCCTTGAGCTGCTGGCCAAGGGAGAGTCTCTGGTGGAGCTGAGTGATCGGCAGTAGTTCTTCCCACGTAACTTCAGGATCAAACATGACGGAAGGGGTTCAGAATCCCGGCCGCGAGGCGCTGGCGGGCGCCCGGCGGGTGGTGGTGAAGATCGGCAGCGCGCTGCTGACCAACGACGGCCGCGGCCTCGACGAGGCCGCCATCGGCGGCTGGGTCGACCAGATCGCCGCGCTGCATCGTCGCGGCATCGAGGTGGTGCTGGTCTCCTCCGGCGCGGTGGCCGCCGGCATGGTGCGCCTCGGTTGGCAGGCGCGCCCCTCGGCGGTGCACGAGCTGCAGGCCGCGGCCGCGGTAGGCCAGAACGGCCTCACCGAGTGCTACGAGGGCCACTTCGCCCGCCACGGCCTGCTCACCGCCCAGGTGCTGCTGACCCACGACGACCTCTCCAACCGCAAGCGCTACCTCAACGCCCGCTCGGCGCTGCGCACCCTGGTCGATCTGCGGGTGGTGCCGGTGATCAACGAGAACGACACCGTGGTCACCGACGAGATCCGCTTCGGCGACAACGACACCCTGGGCGCCCTGGTGGCCAACCTGCTGGAGGCCGATGCGTTGATCATCCTCACCGACCAGGAGGGGCTGTTCGACGCCGACCCGCGCAGCAACCCCGAGGCGCGGATGGTCCATGAGGGGCGCGCCGACGACCCGGCACTGGCCGCGGTGGCCGGCGGCGGCGGGGCGCTTGGCCGCGGCGGCATGGTGACCAAGATCCGCGCGGCGCACCTGGCGGCGCGCTCCGGCGCCTTCACCGCCATCGCCAGCGGCCGCCAGCCCGAGGTGCTCACCCGGCTGATGGCAGGCGAGCGCCTGGGTACCCTGCTGCGCCCGGACCAGGCCCCCATCGCGGCGCGCAAGCGCTGGCTGGCCGGCCAGCTGCAGGTGCGCGGCACCCTGACCCTGGACGCCGGTGCGGTGAAGGTGCTGCGCGAGAGCGGCTCCAGCCTGCTGGCGGTAGGGGTCAAGGCGGTGGCGGGGCAGTTCCGCCGCGGCGACATGGTGCTCTGCCTCGACGAGGCCGGCGAGCGTGTCGCCAAGGGGCTGGTCAACTACGGCGCCGATGACGCCGCGCGTCTGCTCGGCAAGCCGAGCCACCAGATCGAGGCGATCCTCGGTTTCATGGAGGCCCCGGAGCTGATCCACCGCGACAACCTGGTGGTGCTCTAGCCGCGCTTGTCACCGGCGCTATGGCAAGCGCGGCGCGGGCTGTGATAGGATACGCCATCCTCTCAGACACGGCCCGTGAACGATCGCTGATGTCAAGCGGTCGGCCAGATGGCCAAGCCGGCGGAAAGTCGCGTACTTTTCTGCCGGATCAATACGTTATCGATGCCGTCATCACACGGGCGGCGAAGAATCTCCAAGGAGACATCAAGTGGCAAACAGCAAGCAAGCTCGCAAGCGCGCCCGTCAGGCCGAAGGCCGTCGTGTACTGAAAGCCGGTCAGCGCTCCATGGTGCGCACCTACATCAAGCGCGTCATCAAGGCGATCAACGGCGGCGACCACGCCGTGGCCATGGCCGAGTTCCAGCAGGCGCAGCGTGTCATCGACCGCATCGCCGACAAGGATGTGCTCTCCAAGAAGCGTGCCGCGCGTCTGAAGAGCCGCCTGAACGCTCGCGTCAAGGCGCTGGCTGCCTGAGCAGACCGGATGCCATCGGAGTGACTCGCCCCTGAGGGCGGGCCTCCAGCAGAAAGATCGGCTGCGGCCGGTTTTTTTGTGGATATCGTACGGAGAGCGGTTAGCGGCTGCAGCTGCTGGCTCTGAGGGGCGCCGGGGGCAAGCCGAAGAGGAGGTCCGTGGACCAGGGATGGTCTAGGTAGCCCCCAGGGAGGGGTTCATGGCGCCTCCGGAGGGCCGGCCCCGCTCGCAGGCTTGTCGACGGGACAGCCCCGAGTAGCCTTTTCTGCCTGGTTGGTTGAGGACGCAGACGTGACGGATCGCGAGCAGACGCCCCCCACCCCGGTGGGCGAGAACGACAAGGTGGTGGCCCCCAAGGCCGGCGGGCTGATGCGCTCGGGCCTGGTGGTCAGCGTGATGACCATGCTCTCCCGGGTCATGGGCCTGGTGCGCGACGTGGTGGTGGCCACCCTGTTCGGCGCCGGCAGCGGCGCCGACGCCTTCTTCGTCGCCTTCAAGATCCCCAACTTCATGCGCCGGCTGTTCGCCGAGGGGGCCTTCAACCAGGCCTTCGTGCCGGTGCTCTCGGAGTACGCCACCCGCGGCAGCAAGCGCGAAGTGAAGGAACTGCTCGATGCCGTCTCCGGCAGCCTCACCGTGGTGCTGGCGCTGCTCACCGCGCTGTTCATGGTCGCCGCCCCCTGGCTGGTGTGGGTCTTCGCCCCGGGCTTCGGCCGCGACCCCGCCAAGCTCGCGCTCACCGCCGACATGCTGCGGCTCACCTTTCCCTACCTGCTGCTGATCTCGCTGACGGCCTTTGCCGGCAGCGTGCTCAACACCTGGAACCGCTTCGCCATCCCGGCCTTCACCCCGGTGCTGCTCAACCTCTCGCTGATCGGCGCGGCCCTGCTGCTCACCCCGCTGATGACCGAGCCGGCCATGGCGCTGGCCTGGGGGGTGCTGATCGCCGGCGTCGCCCAGCTCGCCTTCCAGGTGCCCTTCCTGGTGCGCCTGGGGCTGATGCCCAGGCCCTGGCCGAGCTTCGTGCACCCCGGGGTGAAGCAGATCATGGTGCTGATGGCGCCGGCGCTGTTCGGCGTCTCGGTCTCGCAGATCAACCTGCTGCTCGACACTATCCTCGCCTCGCTGCTGGCGCCGGGCAGCGTCTCCTGGCTCTACTACTCCGACCGCCTGGTGGAGCTGCCGCTGGGGGTCTTCGGCATCGCCATCGGCACCGTGATCCTGCCGGCGCTCTCCAA
Source organism: Halomonas sp. PGE1 (assembly GCF_013000985.1). Taxonomy (NCBI): domain Bacteria; kingdom Pseudomonadati; phylum Pseudomonadota; class Gammaproteobacteria; order Oceanospirillales; family Halomonadaceae; genus Halomonas; species Halomonas sp. PGE1. The sequence continues at coordinate 3,829,403 of NZ_CP053032.1, read as the reverse complement.
GCGCCACGCCGCGCAGTCCGGCCAGCACTTCAGCGAGATGCTCGACTGGGCGATCCGCGCCGTGCTGCTGCTGGGGCTGCCGGCGGCCCTGGCGCTGGCGATACTGGCCGAGCCGCTGTTGATCTCGCTGTTCCACTACGGCGCCATGACCGAGCACGACATCACCATGGCGGCGATGAGCCTGCGCGCCTATGCCTTCGGCCTGGTGGCCTTCATGCTGATCAAGGTGCTGGCACCGGGCTTCTTCGCCCGCCAGAACACCAGCACGCCGGTGAAGGTCGGCATCATCGCCATGGTCGCCAACATGGTCTTCAACCTGATCCTGATCTGGCCGCTGGCCCACGCCGGCCTGGCGCTGGCCACGGCGCTCTCGGCGTTCCTGAATGCCGGCCTGCTGGGCTGGCTGCTCCACAAGGAGCGGGTGCTGGTGTTCCAGCCCGGCTGGGGGCGCTACGCGGTGCAGCTGCTGGGTGGCTGTGCGGTGATGGGGCTCGGCCTGTGGCTGATCTCGCCCGACTGGCAGGCGTGGCTGGGCTGGAGCGTCTGGACCCGGGTGGCCTGGCTGGCGGCGTTGGTGGTGGCCGGCGCCGGCGTCTACTTCGCCTGGCTCGCCGTCACCGGCGTGCGCCTGCGGCACTTCAAGATGAAGAGCTGAGTACCTCCGTGGCCCCCACGTGGCGAGGGGCGCTGGGGACAGGCTAAAGAGGAGGTCCTACGCCAGGGATGGCGTCGGTAGCAATGGGATGGAGTCCTCCCCACCCTATATCGGCGTCATTGCGCCACACTGGTGGGCAGGAACACCAACCAGCCTGAGGGTGAGGAGAACTCGTCATGAACATTACCCGTGTCGGCGTCGATATCGCAAAGTCTGTTTTTCATGTCCACGGCGTCGATCGCCATGATCAGGTGCAGTGGCAAGGTAAGTACACCCGCGAAAAATGGCTGGATGAGGTCAGCAAGCGGGTGCCGGCGGGAGCCGAAATCGGCATGGAAGCCTGTGCCTCGTCTCACTACTGGGCGCGGGCCTTGCAGGAGCGAGGCTATCGCGTCAAGTTGATCGCCGCACAGTTCGTGACGCCCTACGTGAAGAGCAACAAGAATGACCGGGTCGACGCCGAAGCGATCTGTGAAGCCATGGGGCGGCCCAGCATGCGCTTCGTGGCCGTCAAGAGCGTCGCTCAGCAGGATACCCAGGCGGCACACCGCATTCGTGAAGAGCTGGTACGGCAGCGCACGGCCAAGGCCAATCAGATACGTGGGCTGGTGGGGGAGTATGGCCTGGTCGCTCCGGTGGGTATCGGTCAGTTGCGTGCCGCCCTGCCTCGCTGGCTGGAAGAGGCAGACAACGGGCTGACGGATGCCTTTCGTGTCCTGCTTGCCGGCCTTGCCGAGGATCTGCGACACCTGGATGAGCGCATCGCGACGGTCACGGCGAGCCTCGAGCGACAGGCCAAGGCAGACCCCGTGGCCAAGCGGCTGATGACGCTGCAGGGTATCGGTCCACTGACCGCCACCGCGCTGGCCGGCGCCCTCGGCGATGGCAAGAGCTTTCGGCGCGGGCGAGATTTTGCCGCCTCGCTCGGCTTGACGCCTCGACAACACAGCACCGGGGGGCGAGACCGCCTGCTGGGCATCAGCAAACGCGGCGACAGTTACCTGCGCAAGCTACTGGTGCATGGTGCGCGATCGGTGCTCCGGCATGTGGGTACCAAGGACGACGGCCTGAGCCAGTGGGTCAGGCACCTGGCCGAGCACAAACATGCCAATGTGGCGGTCGTCGCACTGGCCAACAAGACGGCACGTATCGCCTGGGCGGTAACCCGCCATGAGAGCGCCTATGATGCGTCGCTGGCGTCCCGGCTTTCGGCATGAAAAACCATTGGATTTAGCACGTTAATATAATATTGAGCACCGTCCACCACGATTGCTGAGCATGCTGCAGGATGGCGAACAGGTCGAACCGACGTCAGACAACCCCTTCTGGACGCTGAGCCTTTTGAGCTCGAGGTAGCGATTGGGAGCTGACGTGCGGATAGCCCATCAAGGTCCGATGTTCATGAGAGCATCATTACTGAGACCGGATATACGTGTGCAGTCGTACCTACCGACCATCGTGCCTCGTGCTTGCAAACGGGGAGGACTCCATATACGTACAGGGAAGTATTTACAGCGCCTCCTCGAAAGCCTGTCGCCAGGTTAGCCCCAATCAACATGGCCTTGCCGTCGCCCGGCTCGGCTGTCAAGGGGCCGGCGGTCCGGTATAATCGCCCACTTTATAACCTTCTTCGCCACCCACCCTTCGCCATTCACCCAGCCAGCGGGGCTCGAGCAACGCCATGCAAGTGATCCGAGGACTGCACAACCTGCGCGACGAGCACCGCGGCTGCGTGGCCACCATCGGCAACTTCGATGGCGTCCACCGCGGCCACCAGGCGATTCTCGACCAGTGTCGCGAGCAGGCCGCCAAGCTGCAGCTGCCGGTGACCGTGGTGGTCTTCGAGCCCCAGCCCCGGGAGTTCTTCGCCGGTGACCAGGCGCCGCCGCGCCTCACCCTGCTGCGCGACAAGGTGCGCCTGCTGGGCGAGGCGGGGGTGGAGCGGGTGCTCTGCCTGCCCTTCAACGATGCCCTGCGCGGCCTCACCGCCGAGGCGTTCATCGAGAAGGTGCTGATCGATGGCCTCGGCGTGCGCCACCTGGTGGTGGGCGACGACTTCCGCTTCGGCTGCGACCGCCGCGGCGACTTCCACCTGCTCACCGAGGTGGGCGAGCGGCACGGCTTCAGCGTCGAGCACACCCGCACCTTCACGGTCGACGACGACCGGGTCTCCAGCACGCGCATCCGCACCCTGCTGGCCAGCGGCAACTTCGAGGCGGCGGCACGGCTGCTGGGGCGGCCCTATCGACTGGGCGGGCGCGTGGTGGCGGACCAGAAGCTCGGCCGCACCATCGGCGTGCCCACCGCCAACCTGCCCCAGCCGGTGCGCTCCCTGGCCCTGCAGGGCGTCTATGCGGTGGTCAGCGAGCTGCCCGACGGCCGCCGCCTGCCCGGCGTGGCCAATATCGGCTGGCGCCCCACGGTGGGCAGCACCCGGCCGGTGCTGGAGGTGCACCTGTTCGACTTCGAAGGCGACCTCTACGGCCAGCGCCTGCGCGTCTTCCCCTGCGCCAAGCTGCGCGGCGAGGTGAGGTTCGAGCACTTCGACGCCCTCAAGCAGCAGATCACCGCCGACCAGCGCCGCGCCCGCGCCTACTTTGCCGAGCACACTTTACAGCACCCCGAAGCCGGTGCTCAGGGCCCCGGCCTGAACAACGACGATTCTCTTCCTCTGGCATCGGCGCCGCTGGCGCGCGAGGCCGTGACTTCCGATTCCTCGGCGGGGACCCCCGCCGACCACGACGACGGCTGACCCCCAGGATATGAGCGACTACAAGCACACTCTGAACCTGCCAGAAACCGATTTCCCGATGCGCGGCATGCTGCCCAAGCGCGAGCCGGAGCGCCTGGCCGAGTGGCAGGAGAAGAACCTCTACCACCGCCTGCGTGAGGAGCGCCAGGGCAAGCCGCTGTTCGTGCTGCACGATGGCCCTCCCTACGCCAACGGCAGCATCCACATCGGTCACGCCGTCAACAAGATCCTCAAGGACATCATCGTCAAGTCGAAGAACCTGGCCGGCTTCGATGCCCCCTACGTGCCCGGCTGGGACTGCCACGGCCTGCCCATCGAGCACAAGGTCGAGACCACCCACGGCAAGCACCTGGCCGCCGAGCGCGCCCGCGAGCTGTGCCGCGAGTACGCCGGCGAGCAGATCCAGGGCCAGCTGGCCGACTTCGTGCGCCTGGGCGTGATGGGCGACTGGGAGAACCCCTACCGCTCCATGGACTTCGCCAACGAGGCCGGCGAGATCCGCGCCCTGGCCGACATGGTCGAGGCGGGCTACGTCTTCAAGGGCCTGAAGCCCGTCAACTGGTGCTTCGACTGCGGCTCCGCCCTGGCCGAGGCCGAGGTGGAGTACGCCGACAAGAAGTCGGACGCCATCGACGTGGCCTTCCCGGTGGAGGACGCCGACCGCCTGGCCGCCGCCTTCGGCCTGGCGGCGCTGCCCAAGCCCGCCGCCATCGTCATCTGGACCACCACTCCCTGGACCATCCCCGCCAACCAGGCGCTCAACGTCCACCCCGAGTTCACCTACGCCCTGGTGGATACCGGCGAGCGGCTGCTGGTGCTGGTGGAGGAGCTGGTCGAGTCGTGCCTGGCGCGCTTCGGCCTCACCGGCGAGGTGATCGCCACCGCCCGCGGCGAGGCCTTCGACGGCATCCGCTTCCGGCACCCCTTCTATGATCGCCTGTCGCCGGTCTATCTGGCCGACTACGTCGAGGCCGAGGTGGGCAGCACCGGCATCGTCCACTCCGCCCCCGCCTACGGCATGGATGACTTCGTCACCTGCCGCGAGCACGGCATGGCCTTCGAGGAGATCCTGAGCCCGGTGCAGGGCAACGGCGTCTACGCCGACGACCTGCCCTACTTCGGCGGCCAGATGATCTGGAAGGCCAACCCGCAGATCGTCGAGAAGCTGCGCGAGGTCGGCGCGCTGATGCACCACGAGCCGATCACCCACAGCTACATGCACTGCTGGCGCCACAAGACCCCGGTGATCTACCGCGCCACCGCCCAGTGGTTCGTGGGCATGGATGTGAAGGGCAGTCACGGCAAGACCCTGCGCGAGCGGGCGCTTGAGGGCATCGAGGCCACCCAGTTCACCCCGGCCTGGGGCCAGGCGCGCCTGCACAGCATGATCGCCAACCGCCCGGACTGGTGCATCTCGCGCCAGCGCAACTGGGGCGTGCCGATTCCGTTCTTCCTGCACCGGGCCACCGGCGAGCTGCACCCGCGCACCGTCGAGCTGATGGAGGAGGCCGCCAAGCGCGTCGAGAAGGAGGGCATCGACGCCTGGTTCCGCCTCGACCCGGCGGAGCTGCTGGGCGAGGAGGCCGGCGATTACGAGAAGGTTACCGACACCCTGGACGTCTGGTTCGACTCCGGCACCACCCACCGCCACGTGCTGCGCGGCTCGCACCCCCACGGCCACGAGGCCGGCCCCCGCGCCGACCTCTACCTGGAGGGCTCCGACCAGCACCGCGGCTGGTTCCACTCCTCGCTGCTGACCGGCTGCGCCATCGATGGCCACCCGCCCTACCGCGGGCTGCTGACCCACGGCTTCACCGTGGACGCCCAGGGCCGCAAGATGTCCAAGTCCATGGGCAACGTGGTGGCGCCCCAGGAGGTGATGGACAAGCTCGGCGCCGACATCCTGCGCCTGTGGGTCGCCTCCACCGACTATGGCAACGAGATGGCGGTCTCCGACGAGATCTTGAAGCGCACCGCCGACGTCTACCGCCGCATCCGCAACACCGCGCGCTTCCTGCTGGCCAACCTCAACGGCTTCGAGCCGAGCCGCGACGCCGTGGCCTTCGGCGAGATGCTGGCTCTGGACCAGTGGGTGGTGGACCGCGCCGCCCAGCTGCAGGCGCGCATCGAGAAGGCCTACGCCGACTACCGCTTCCTGGACGTCTATCAGCAGGTGCACGGCTTCTGCGCCCGGGAGCTGGGCGGCTTCTACCTGGACGTGATCAAGGATCGCCAGTACACCACCCAGACCGACTCCCTGGCGCGGCGCAGCGCCCAGACCGCCCTCTACCACGTGGTGGAGGCGCTCTCCCGCTGGGTCGCCCCGATCCTCAGCTTCACCGCCGAGGAGATCCACGAGCATATCCCTGGCGAGCGCGGCGACAGCGTGCTGCTGGAGACCTACTACCAGGGCCTCGCCACCCTCGAGGGCGACGCCGCCATGGGCCGCGACTTCTGGGAGCAGGTGCTGGAGGTGAAGCAGGCGGTCAACAAGTGCCTGGAGGACGCCCGCAACGCCAAGACCATCAAGGGCAGCCTGGCCGCCGAGGTCACCCTCTACGTGGACGACGCCTTGCATGCGACGCTTGCCAAGCTGGGCGAGGAGCTGCGCTTCGTGATGCTGACCAGCGACGTGACCCTGAAGCCGCTGGCCGAGAGTGAGCAGGCCGAGGGCGCCGAGGCCACCGAGCTTGCCGGCCTGAAGGTGGCGGTGGCTGCCAGTGCCCATAAAAAGTGCGAGCGCTGCTGGCACCACCGTGAGGACGTGGGCAGCCACGCAGGCCACGACGACCTGTGCGGCCGCTGCGTGAGCAACCTGCCCGAGGGCCCCGGCGAGACGCGCCTGTATGCCTGATACCAAGCACACCGGCGGCGGCCCTTCCAGTCAGCCAGAGGTGCCGCCCATGCAGCGCCCGCTTCGCTGGCTGTGGCTGGCCGTGGCGATCATCGTGCTGGACCTCGCCACCAAGTACGCCGCCAGCGCCTGGCTGGAGTACGCTCGGCCGGTGGAGGTGCTGCCGTTCTTCAACCTGACGCTGCTGCACAACTATGGCGCCGCCTTCAGCTTCCTGGCCGATCACCCCGGCTGGCAGCGCTGGTTCTTCGCCGCCATCGCGGTGGGCGCCAGCGTCGGCCTGACCATCTGGCTGACCCGGCTGAAGCGCGACGAGACGCTGCTGGCGTGCTCGCTTGCAGCCATCATCGGCGGGGCGCTGGGCAACCTCTACGACCGCCTGGTGCACGGCTACGTGGTGGACTTCCTCTCCTTCCACGTCGCCGGCTGGTACTACCCGGCCTTCAACGTCGCGGACATCGGCATCACCCTGGGGGCCATCGGCCTGATCTGGGAGTCGGTGTTCGGCGAGAAGCGCCGCGCCCGGCAACGCAATTCCTGATAGAGAGAGCGCAATGAGCGACTACCGCATCGACGAGGGCATGGAAGTGACCCTGCACTTCACCCTCAAGCTGGAAGACGGCACCGTGGTGGACTCCACCCGCGACAAGGCCGCCGCCACCTTCCAGGTGGGCGACGGCAACCTGCCGCCCGGCTTCGAGCACCCCATGAAGGGCATGGCCGCCGGCGAGAGCGCAAGCTTCGAGATCACCCCGGAGCACGCCTTCGGCCAGCACAACCCCCAGAACATCCAGCGCCTGAAGCGCGACGACTTCGGCGACGAGGCGCTGGAGGTAGGCACCGTGATGTCCTTCTCCGACCCCGCCGGCGGCGAGCTGCCCGGGGTGATCAGTGCCATCGACGGCGACATGATCGACGTGGACTTCAACCACCCGCTGGCAGGGCGTACCCTGACCTTCGAGGTGGAAGTGATCGACGTGAAGCCCGCGACGACGCACTGATCGACGATGCCCAGCGCCACCGGTGCCCCTCTGGTGGGCAGGTAGTGTCACGAAGACTTCAGTCTACTGGTGGGAGCTGGGCTCCGCCCGGCGAATGGCGCCGAAGGCGCCCCGGCGGCGACCACCAAGCGAATCAACCAGCAGATGCCCCCGACGCATCAAGGCAGAGACCCATGCAAGCTAACTCCGTGCAGATCAGGCTGGCCAACCCGCGCGGCTTCTGCGCCGGCGTTGATCGCGCCATCGAGATCGTCAACCGGGCACTGGATGTCTTCGGGGCGCCCATCTACGTGCGCCACGAGGTGGTCCACAACCGCTTCGTGGTGGACACCCTGCGTGCGCGCGGCGCCATCTTCGTCGAGGAGCTCCACGAGGTGCCCGACGACGTCATCGTGATCTTCTCCGCCCACGGCGTCTCCCGCGCCGTGCAGGAGGAGGCCGAGCGCCGCGGCCTCAAGGTGTTCGACGCCACCTGCCCGCTGGTCACCAAGGTTCACCTGGAGGTGCTGCGCTACGCCCGCCGCGGCCAGGAGTGCGTGCTGATCGGGCACGAGGGCCACCCCGAGGTGGAGGGCACTATGGGGCGCTACGACACCTCCCATGGCGGCGCCATCTACCTGGTGGAGGACGACACGGACGTGGCCAGGCTCGAGGTGAAGGACCCGAGCCGGCTCGCCTTCGTCACCCAGACGACGCTTTCCATGGACGACACCGCCAAGGTGATCGACGCCCTGCGCGCCAAGTTCCCCCAGATCGAGGGGCCGCGCAAGGATGACATCTGCTACGCCACCCAGAACCGCCAGGATGCCGTGCGCGAGCTCGCCGCTGGTGCGGACCTGGTGCTGGTGGTGGGCAGCCCCAACAGCTCCAACTCCAACCGCCTGCGCGAGCTCTCCGAGCGGGTCGGCACCCCCGCCCACCTGATCGACAACGCCGAGCAGATCGACCCCGCCTGGCTGGAAGGGGTGAGCGTGGTGGGCGTCACCGCCGGCGCCAGCGCCCCCGAGGTGCTGGTGCAGGGCGTGATCGCCCGCCTGCAGGCGCTCGGTGCCGCCGCCCCCGAGGAGCTCGACGGCCGCGCCGAGACCATCACCTTCTCCATGCCCCGCGAGCTGCGCGAGCGGGTGATCGTCAGCGAGTAGTTCCAATTGTGAGAGGTACGCCGCTATGAAAATGCGACTCACGGATAAGGACGGAGAGGTTCGCGAGCTCACCGACGCCGATGTGAAGCGTATGCGCCCGATGTCGGAGGTCCTTCCCGCAAACCTGCAGTGCACCATCGGCCAGCGTGGCAAGCAGCGCTCGCCGACGAAGGTAAAGACGTCGATCCGTTTATCACCTGAAGTGATTGAACATTTCAAGGCAGAGGGGGAAGGTTGGCAGCGACGCATTGACCAAGCTCTGAAGCAGTACATCAGAGAACATCGCCACGGGTGATCGACAACGTCGAGTCGAGCAGATCGCCGCCGCCCCCGAGGAGCTCGACGGCCGCGCCGAGACCATCACCTTCTCCATGCCCCGCGAGCTGCGCGAGCGGGTGATCGTCAGCGAGTAGCGCGGCAAGGCAGTGCCCCAACGAGAACGCCGCCGTCATCTCCATGCCGGCGGCGTTGTTGTTGGTGGTTGAGCCTGTATTGAACCTCCAGCAGCTGGACTACTGGTGGGAGCCCGGGTTCCCCGGGCGAACACCGCGCAGCGGTGAGGCGCCGCAGGCGCCCGGCAATCACGCCACACGCCTGCCTCCTCGCTGATCAAGGGCTACACTGTAAGCCATCGCTTACCATCCGGGCATTTTTGACCCGGTACCCTATCGAAAACCGTGGTCCTGATACATACTGAAACCAAACGTAACGAACGCAGGAGACGCGCGGCGTGACCCAACCGAGCACCCGACGCAGGCCCCAAGGCCCCACAGGCAGCACCCGGCGCACCGCCGGCTTTACGCTCATCGAACTGATGATTGCGGTAGCTATTATTGGCATTCTGGCGTCGATCGCGATACCCAGCTATCAGCGTTACGTAGAGCGCTCTAATTTAGCCGAAGCAAAATCGGCTCTGATGGAGGCGGTTGGGCAAATGGAGCGTCACTTCACATCAAATTACAAGTACGAAGTTATCACGCTCAGTGCTGATCTGTCAGACCGTAATCCATATACATTGGGGAGCCCTCAGGTGTTTTCTGACGGCGCTGCTTTTTTGATCTCCGCCACAGGCACCGGTCGGGTGCCAAATGGCTGCGGCACGATCTGGGTGGACAGCTTGGGCCAGCGTGGCTCCGGAACAGTACCAGAGTCAGCAGGTTCAATCTCGTCGCCAGACTCAGGGGGATGCTGGTGAATCGGGATAACGGGTTTACCTTGATTGAGCTGCTGGTGACGCTGGCGGTACTGGTCATACTCGTCACCATCGCAGTGCCCGGCTTTCAGCGCATGATGGCCGTCAATCGGGTGGTGGCTGATTACAATGAGGTGCTTTCGGGACTCAACTTTGCCAGAAGCGAAGCGGTCAAGCGGCGAGCGCCGGTGCAGTTCGTGGCATCTAACAATGGCTCTTGGGAGTACGTTGTCTCGATTGTGGGTGGCGATGACCTGAGGGTGAGAAGTGGTCGGAATAATCGGACCTCAATAAGTGAGGGGACCGTCGTATTCAACGCCCTGGGTCGTCGGGAAAGCTGTACGGCGCCTGGCGACTGCGTTTTATCCATTACTTCCACCTTCTCGGGCATTGATGACAGGGACGCGCAGATCAGCATCATGGGGCGTGTCGGCAAGGCACCTGCTACACCGTCTGACGAGGTGGGAGAGTGAAGAGACAGCGAAACGCGGGGAGTCAGTCGGGCTTTACCCTGATCGAGGCGCTCGTCGCCCTGCTGGTGCTCTCGATCGGACTGCTGGGCGTAGCCGCCATGCAGCTAAAGGCGTTGCAGGGTGCCCATGCCGCCTATCAGCGCTCCATCGCTTCTCTGGCGGCACAGGATGCGCAGGAACGGTTGTGGGCCAGGATGGCGGAAGTCGGGGGTAGAGTATGTCCGTCCTGGTCCGACGCTAAAGATTTTGGCGGCGAGGAAAGCTGGCATGATACCTGGGAAGGGTACCTCCCGGGGCTCGTGCTAGCAGCAGTGACACCGCCGGGATCACCGAATGAAGAGTGTGAGTTCGATATATCGGTTCAGTGGTCGGACAGTAGATTTGGTGAAGAGGTCGACCCCGTATTCCAGTATACGGTGCGTTTGCCGGGAGTTCAACCATGAAGCGAAATAGTGGTTTCTCCCTTGTCGAGTTGATGGTGGCCATGGTGATCGGCTTGATCATTATTCTTGGTGCCGGGCAGCTATTTTTGACCGTTTTTCAGACCAGCCGCCAGGTAGAAACGCTAAGCGAAAAGCAGGCGGCGGTAAATTTTGCCGTTGAGACCCTGCTCAGGGATATTCGTCGTGCAGATCCAAGTGATATGGACTGGAACGGCGAAAGGCTAAGGATGGAAGTTGTCAACAGAGGAGATACAGCTAGCTGTGATTTCGGTGACCCAATTCGTAAATCTTACAGGCTGAGTGAAGATGAGGAAGAGGGGGGGCAGGGCTTTTCTCTTATGCTAGCAGTGACTTGCAACCTTGCAGAAGAGCCAAGCGGTTTTGAAGAGCTGGTTGCAGGGCTGTCTGGTTTTTGGGTGGATGATGATAAAGAAGATAAAGGTGTATGGATCATATATCTTGATCTTATTCCAACGGATCGCAACAGCGTGAATGATGATCAGTTGATATTCCATGCTGTTAATCGAACTGCTGCGGTAACCCAGTGACGTAGTATTTCTACGAAGCCATATGCTTCTTGGAGTATGATGATGAAGAAACAGAGCGGAGCAGCTTTGATAGTGGTGCTTTCACTGCTCACTATTTCATTGATGGTGGGGTTGTCTAGCATACAGTCTTCGCAAATAGATGAGAGGCTGGCGGGGAATTATAGGGCGCAGGCTGATGCTCAGATGAGGGCAGAAGAGTCGGCATCTGTTTTTTATAGTTGGGCAAGTGGTCTTGGTGACAGCTTCTGTTCATTAAGTGCTGCTGATGCCATAAGAGACTTTTACAACGATGTTGGTGGCGAACATTCTGTTAAGGATTCAAATGGCTATTTTTCGGTTCAGGGGAAGTCTCCAGACGGACTTTCGGTAGCGTATGTTTTGCTGGATTTGCAATGTGGGGGTGGTGCAATAAATGCACGAGCAGCTTACGCTTGCGTAGGTGAGGGCTGTTTGATGACACTGGGTGCTAGCTTTCCTAAAGGTGGGATAAGTGGTATGGATCACGAGATGCCTAGTGGTAATAGCTGTTCAGACCCTGGCGTCATTGATGAGAGCCCCAATCACACATTAGGTGCGATAGTGGTTAATGGGTTTGTCGATAGTCAAAGTGGTAGAAACCCGCTCGGGAACATTGAAGGTATGCCTAAAGATTCGGCCTATGTGATTTACGATGAAATAAAATCTTCCAGGAATGTCAACTCTGGTTTTTTTGACTCTGATGATTACGATGATATTAAAAGTTATCATGATTACCTTTTGAATGATTTTGCCGTTAATGGACTTAACAGGGAGAGTAGTAATGTCCTTTATGTGGGTCCAGATAGCGGCCCTAAAGGTGACGGTGTGGTAAAGCTTAACGGCAGATTTGACGGGGTGGTGGTTCTAGACGGAGGAACCCTTGAAATGCGTGGTGGAGACTGCATTTATGGCGTTGTTTTGGCGCGCTCGGGTAGTATTCTGGATCCGGGTGGAAATGCATTTATTGCAGGTGCCGTTATTGGTCAGGACTTTGTGGTGGATGGTAACGGTAGACCAAATATTTATTATAGCTCTAAGGCGGTTGGTGAGGCGAGCTCAAGAGTCGGCTTGTCTGATGGACTTCAAGCAGTTAGATGGGAGGACTTTGTTGGGGACCTTGGGTTGCTGGGCGAGCTGGACGGTTAGTCAACGCTTTTAAGATTTTTTCGTATATTTTTTTGCCCGCCTGCTGGGTATGAGTGCTTTCCGGATGCAGATAGATGATTTTCCTTTCCTTGTTTGCTTGGCAGAGGGTGTATGAATAAACGTCTCGGTGCAGCACTGGTAGTAGTCCTTGCCCTGCTAGTCATCTCCTTGATGGTCGGCCTGTCCATGATGCAGTCCTCCCAGGTGGATGAGCGGCTGGCGGGTAATTACAGGGCGCAGGCGGATGCTCAGATGGGGGCGGAGAAGGCGGCCTGTGCCGGCTTTGGGGCGCTGGAGGGCCCTGATGACTTTGTCTCCGTCAGCTTTTCCCTGGCGGATCTTTCCGGCCTGGGCTGGCAGGGCTTCGGTAATGATGCCGAATTCAATGGTCAGGTACTGAGCCCCAATGCCTGTGACGGGAACACCGAATGCCACTATCGCTACGCCAGGGTCGGCGGTGTCAGCTATATCCTGGCCATGGGGGCCGTTTCCGATGACGAGGCTGTTATTGCCGTCAGTGAGCCCATCACCCTGCTTGTGCTGCAGGACTATCTCGGCCCCGGCTTTGCTGATTTCGACCCCATCACGCTGCTCGGCAACGTAGAAGGTTTCAGCCATACCAACAGCCGACCGTTCACCATCTCCCGAGTGGGGGACGATAACGAAGGCTACTCTATCGCTGTTCAGAACCCCGGTGATGTGGAGGAGATCACGTTCTCTGCCAATAACGAGGGGAACCATGCGTCCGTCGATGATGAGCTGGTTCAGGCCAAGGCGTACAGCGATGACGAACTCGCTCAGATAGCCGCCCTTGTGAACTTCGCGAAATACTCAACTCACAGCAATGTGAAATATGTGGGGGCCAGCTGTGCCCTCAGGGTCGGGGAGGAGCAAGAGGGTGATGTGCCTTCCTGCTATGGTGACGGCGAGTCTTCGGGCGGACTGCTGGTTGTCGATGGTGACTTTTACTGGGACGGCTACAACTACTTCGAGGGCGTGGTCCTGGTCCGGGGAGAAAACATCATCTATAACGGCGGTGGCTCCGGGTCCCTGCGCGGGGCGCTGGTTCACCTGCCGGCTAACCCTGATGGCCAGCAAACGGCGGATGGGTTTGATCTGGGTGACTCTAACGTCACGATGAACGGCGGTGGTGCCTCAGCCTTTGTTCACGACCCTGACATACTGAGCGAGCTTGAGGAGGGCTGGTTTGGGGGCGATGGCAGTGGCGGCTGTGAGGGAGAGTCTAGGTTCCGTATCTATCGCTGGGAGTAGGGCTCCTTCAAGCTCACCTGTGAGCTTGAGGGGTCACTCTTTATCCACGTCATCCAGAGTTCCCCAGGAGCCATCCTTTCGCCACCCCGTGTTGGCCTGTTGCCTCCGGCGCTGTGCTTCCTCGATGGCGGCGCGAAGATCCTTTTCGGGGTCTTCCGTCGCGTTGAGCGGCCGGAACTGTACCTCGCCCGGCGGTGCGGCGTCTTGTCGCACGTTCTGGCGAATATGCGAAACGTCCTCGCGGCTGACCAGTGCGGGGGTGCTGCTCAGGAGGTTGGGCTCGGCCACCAGGCGGCCGTCGAACAGCCAGGCGCGCTGGGGCACGTGGGATACGGCCCAGTGACGCCCGTTCCACTCAGCCGTGTTGCCGTCATCCAGCAGCTGTAGCGCCTCCAGGGGCACGACGGCGGCGAGACGCCTTGTGTTGATCACAATGCCCGTATCGCCCATTCGTACGCCGCCATGGAATTGGCCGGCCTGCAGCGCTTTCAGCATGACTTTCGACTTCTGGTCAGACTCCAGTCTGCCCTCTCCGCACAGGTGGAGGGTAGCGTCATCAATCTGCTTGATCGCCCAGGCTCGAATCGGCTGCTTGCCGAACAGTTTGCCAAGCATGGGATGGGTCCTTTTCGTAAGGGGCGCCTCCTGCGCCAAGGGCCCGTAGCTTAGCACTCGGATGGCGCGGAATCGACGCGCACGCGTCCCATGATATTCACGATAACGCGGGCGCCCTGGTCCAGCCGCCCGCAGATCCGGAAGAGCGAAATCGGGGACAGGAAATCGGGGACAGACCCTCTTTAATCGATCGACGACACACCGTATCACGCATCACTTACGGCCAGATGGGCGCCATTGTGCGACGCTACATGAAGACCGAGTCGATTCCGAGGCTATCATGACCCGCCGCGCCCGCCTGCTGCTGCCCGGCACCCCGCTGCACCTAATCCAGCGGGGCAACAACCGCAGTGTGTGTTTCGCCGATAACGACGACTGCCTGGCCTACCTGCAGTTGCTGGAGGAGGTCAGCCGCGCCTGCAGCGTCGATGTTCACGCCTACGTGCTGATGACCAACCATATGCACCTGCTGGTCACGCCTCGGGTAGATCCACAGGCCGTCAGCGCCATGATGAAGCGCATCGGCCAGGTCTATGTGCAACGCTTCAACCGCCGCTATCGGCGCACCGGCACCCTGTTCGAGGGGCGCTTTCGCTCCAGTACACATAGGACACCCACTTACTTGACAGCCCTTCCTGGCTGGCTACGTTGAGATAACACCCCACCAAAATAAAGGACACCCACTCACTTGACAGCTCTTCCTGGCTGGCTACGTTGAGATAACACCCCACCCATTGGGCACTGCCATGACTCAGCCCCGTGCCGCGCTTGTCTCGCTGGATGCCACGCCCTGGTACCACCTCGTCAACCGCTGCGTGCGCCGGGCCTTCCTGTGTGGCACCGATTCCGTCAGCGGCCAGTGCTATGAGCATCGGCGCGGCTGGATCGCCGACCGCCTGCATCAGTTGGCCGGGGTATTCGCCATCGACGTGGCCGCCTATGCGGTGATGAACAATCACTACCACTTGGTGGTGCGGGTGGATGCGCTGCGGGCAATATAAAGGACACCCACTTCCTTGAGTGCGCCAGGCAAAGCCTGGACATCCGGGAAACCGAGAAGGTGGAAAGGATGTCGTGAAACCCAGTGGGTGAAAGTCCCACCCGGCCAAGGCTAGCCACCAGCCGGCAGCGAGTGTTGCGTGGTGTCGGGTAACCGCCGCTGCGAAGCGTACACAGCGAGTGGATAGGCCGTGTGATAGAGCCCCGAAATTGTGGTAGTGGCAGTCGCCGACAGTTTTCAAATGCTGGAAGGCAACACGACCCTGCCGTATGGCTTGGCAGGGAAGGACCGCCGGGGTCGAAGAGCAGGGCATGTCCATACAGGGGTTTCCCAGGAACCTGGGAGGCCCGTCCTTCTCCTCTGAACGACAAAGGTACAGGCATGGGGCTGCCTGCGGCGAAAGCTCCCGGTCCGGTGCTGTCGTGCCTGACGGTACCGGAAGCGAACCACAGGCACTCAGGGGGTACGGCCAGGCGACCATAAGGAGCCAGCCGGATGGAAGGGCGGGAGTCGGAGTCGCTCATAGTACCGAAGAAGGCGGGGAACCTACTCGACGGGACCCGCTGGAGGGAAGGGGCGGCCAATCATCAGAACTGCACGAGGGCAACATGACAGGTGCACAGGAACCTGAGGTCATGTCCACGAAACAAGTGCGGATAGCAGCGCTGGCAGAGCGCTTCCCGCAGCGTGCCTTCACGTCACTGGCGCATCATATCGACGCCCAGTGGCTGAGGACGGCCTACCTGATGACGCGCCGTGACGGCGCCGTCGGGATCGACGGCCAGACGGCGGACGACTTCGCGCGCGACTTCGAGGCTAACGTCCAGCGTCTGCTGGAAGCGGCCAAGAGCGGTCGCTACCGGGCGCCGCCGGTGCGGCGCGTCAATATTCCCAAGGGAGACGGGCGCTCCACACGGCCGATTGGCATTCCTACCTTCGAAGACAAGGTCCTGCAACGTGCCGTGGTGGCCCTGCTGGAGCCGCTCTATGAGCATGATTTTCACGAGTGCTCGTATGGTTTCCGGCCGGGGCGCTCGGCGCATCAGGCCATCGGAACGGTGAGGAATGGCCTGATGTCGATGGGCGGAGGCTGGGTCATTGATCTGGACATCAAAGCCTTCTTCGACACGATCGACCACCAGCACCTGCGTGCGTTTCTGCAGCAACGAGTGAAGGACGGCGTGATCCTCCGCCTGATCGGCAAGTGGCTCAAGGCCGGGGTATTGGACGCCGGGCAATGGCAGAAGGGCGAGATAGGCAGCCCACAAGGGGGTGTGATTTCCCCCTTGCTGGCGAATGTCTACCTCCACTACGTGCTGGATGAGTGGTTTGAGCAAGACGTCAAACCACGCCTGCGCGGACGAGCATTCTCGGTGCGCTTCGCCGATGATGCCGTGCTCGCCTTCAGCAACGAAGCTGATGCCCGCAAGGTGCTGGAGGTACTGGCCAAGCGCTTTGCGCGCTTCGGCCTTACCCTGCACCCGACCAAGACTCGGCTGGTACGGTTTCGGCCACATCGCGAGCTACGGGCCGAGACCTTCGACTTCCTGGGCTTTACCTATTACTGGGGGAAGTCCCTGCGTGGACGCTGGATCATCAAGCAGAAAACGGCCAAGGACCGGTTCAAGCGAGGCCTGAAGCGAATTTCGCTGTGGTGCCGAGCCAACCGCCACCTGCCCCTGCGTGATCAGCACCGCCAACTCTGTCGAAAGGTTATGGGGCACTATGCGTACTACGGGATAACCCACAACATCGAGTCTCTGCAACGCTTCCAATACAGGGTTCAGACAACCTGGATCAAGTGGCTCAGGAGGCGATCGCAGAGAGGATGGTTCCCGTGGGAGAAGGCAAGGCAACTGTTGCTGACACTCCCGTTACCGCGAGCGAGAATCGTGCACCGAGCGTCCTTCGTGTGAACCTGACGGTTGAGGAGCCGAGTGCGTCAATCGCGCACGCTCGGATCTGTGGGGGGCCGGAACGAGCAATCGTCCGGTCTACCCGACCAGCCCTTCCTGGCTGGCTACGTTGAGATAACACCCCACCCATTGGGCACTGCCATGACTCAGCCCCGTGCCGCGCTTGTCTCGCTGGATGCCACGCCCTGGTACCACCTCGTCAACCGCTGCGTGCGCCGGGCCTTCCTGTGTGGCACCGATTCCGTCAGCGGCCAGTGCTATGAGCATCGGCGCGGCTGGATCGCCGACCGCCTGCATCAGTTGGCCGGGGTATTCGCCATCGACGTGGCCGCCTATGCGGTGATGAACAATCACTACCACTTGGTGGTGCGGGTGGATGCGCTGCGGGCGGCGGAGTGGTCTGATGACGAGGTGCTGCGGCGCTGGACAGCGCTGTTCACCGGGCCGCTGTTGGTGCAGCGCTATCGTGCTGGAGCAGAACAGCTGCCGGCCGAGAGGGCGGCGGTGACGAAGCTGGCAGCCACATACCGCGAGCGGCTGGCCGATATTTCCTGGTTCATGCGGGTGCTCAACGAGTCCATCGCCCGTCAGGCCAACGCGGAAGACGGCGCGAAGGGTCGCTTCTGGGAAGGGCGTTTCAAGAGCCAGGCGCTGCTCGACGAGGCAGCGATTCTCAGCGCCATGGCCTATGTCGATTTGAACCCCATCCGCGCCGGCATCGCCGAGACGCCGGAAGGCTCCGCGCATACCTCGGTGGCAGAGCGCCTTGCCGGGCTGAAGCCAGAGAGCGAGAGTGAACCCATGTCGGCGGGAGAGGGTGCAGCGGCGCCAACCGCTGCGACAGGCGTACCGGCCTGGTGCGATGCCTTGCCGCTTTCGCCGCTGATGCCTTTCGATGCCACGGCGCAGCTGGCCAATGCCATCCCGTTCGGCTTCGAGGACTATCTCGAGCTGGTCGAGACCACTGGCCGCTGCCAGCGAGAGGATAAGCGCGGGCTGATCCAGGAGCGGGTGCCGCGGCTACTCGACCGTCTGAATATCGACCCCGAAGCCTTCATCGCTGCCTCGACCACGCTGCTCAAGCGCTTCGGTAGCGCCGTGGGCACGCCGGCCAGCCTCAGCGCCTGCTGCGCCGCCCGCCAGGCGCGGCATCTGAGGGGCATGCGAATGGCGCGGGAGGTGTTTGAGCGGCGGGTGGCTTGACCGGTCTCTAGGGTTAGGGGCGGGGGGAGGTAGAGGACGCACCGCCCACGTCGACCTAGTGCGCCAGGTTTTCGACAGATTCTCAATGACTCGCTATTCGAGTTGCTTTCCAAGGAGTCCCGACTATGAATCAACTTTCCCCTGATACCCAGACAATGTTGGATAGCCTGCGTGCAGCTGTGGCCGAGACCCTCGAGCGCAAGCGTCGTCTTGGCCACTATGCCGTCATCTGGCAGGACGGCAAGCCGGTACTGGTTGGTGAGGATGCCCCTGAGCAGCCTTATCAACAGCCCTCAAACGATCAGAAATCGAAGGGCTGATTTTCAGGCGCTGAATCCTGCTTCTAGGCCTTCGCCACCCAAAACCACCATACGATCAGTCCGATCAATGCCAGCCCTGCTAGGTTCACCATCCAGCTCATGATGTCCTCTCCTTCTGGCTCTGCTCCGCAGGGCCTTTTTCGTTATGGGGCTTGAACAGGCGCAGGCGGTTGGCGTTGCTCACCACCGTGATGGAGGAGAGCGACATGGCGGCACCCGCGATCATCGGTGAGAGCAGCATCCCGGTGAAGGGGTAGAGCACCCCCGCGGCGATGGGAATGCACAGGGTGTTGTAGCCGAAGGCGCCCACCAGGTTCTGCTTGATGTTGGAGAGCGTCGCCCGGCTGATCTCGATGGCCGAGGCCACCCCGTGCAGCGAGCCGCGCATCAGCGTGATGCCGGCGCTCTCGATGGCCACGTCGGTGCCCTGGCCGATGGCGAAGCCCACGTCGGCCCGGGCCAGGGCCGGGGCGTCGTTGATGCCGTCGCCCACCATGCCGACGGTCTCGCCGGCCGCCTGCAGGCGTTCGATCTCGGCGTGCTTGTCCTCGGGCAAGAGGCCCGCGCGGAACTCGTCGATGCCCACCTCCCGGGCGATGGCGGCGGCGGTGTGCTCGTTGTCGCCGGTCAGCATCACCACCTTGAGGCCGTCGGCCTGCAGGCGCTTGATGGCCGCCACGGTGTCGTGGCGCAGCGGATCGCTGATGCCAAACAGCGCGGCGAGCCTGCCACCCACGGCGAGGTAGACCACGGTGCGCGCCTGGCGCTCCAGCTCGCCGGCCTTCTCCCTGCCGCCGGCGAGGTCGACCCCGGCCTCCTCGAGCAGGCGGGCATTGCCCAGCAGCAGCGGCTTGCCCTCAAGAGTCTCGGCCTTCACGCCGCCGCCGGTCACGCTCTCGAAATTGCGAATCTCGGCGGCATTTGCGCTGGCCTCTTCCGCCTGTTCTTCGCAGTAGGCGAGCAGGGCCGCGGCCAGAGGGTGCTCGGAGCCGCGCTCCACGGCCGCCACCAGGCCCAGCAGCGCCGGCCTGTCGCCGTCGATCCCAGGGTCGGAAAACAGGTGCGCCTCGGTCACGCTGGGCCGGCCCTCGGTGAGGGTGCCGGTCTTGTCCACTACCAGGGTGGTGAGCTTGCTGGCGATCTGCAGCGCCTCGCCGCTTCTTACCAGCACGCCGTGCTCGGCGGCCTTGCCGACCCCGATCATGGTGGAGATCGGCGTGGCCAGGCCCAGGGCGCAGGGGCAGGCGATGATCAGCACCGTGGTGGCGGTCACCAGCATATGGATCACCCGCGGCTCGGCGCCGAAGTTGAACCAGGCAAGCGCGGTGAGCACGGCGATGATCATCACCGTGGGCACGAAGATGCTGGAGACCTTGTCCGCCAGCTCGCCGATGGGCGGTCGGGAGTTCTGGGCGCTGGCCACCTGCTCGGTGATGCGGCCGAGCTTGGTGTCGGCGCCGACGCGGGTCGCCCGGTAGACCAGCGAGCCCTTGCCGTTCACGGTGCCGGCGCTGACCTCGTCGCCGGCGGCCTTGGCCACCGGCAGCGGCTCGCCGGTGAGCATGGATTCATCGATATGGCTCTGCCCCTCGGTCACCTCGCCGTCCACCGGCAGGCGCTCGCCGGGGCGCACGCGGATATGGTCGCCCTCGCGCACCTCGTCGATGTCGAGCTCGCGCTCCTCGCCGTCGCGGATCACCCGGGCGGTGCGGCTCTGCAGGTCGAGCAGGCGCTTGAGCGCCTCGCTGGTGCGGCCCCGGGCACGCAGCTCCAGGGCGTTGCCCAGCAGCACCAGGCCGATGATCATCGCCGAGGCCTCGAAGTAGATGCCGTGGGCCACCGCGGGCAGCCAGGGGGCGAAGGCCACCACCGCCATGGAGTAAGCCCAGGCGGTGCCGGTGCCCATGGCGATCAGGGTGTCCATATTGGCCTGGTGGTGCTTGAAGTTCTTCCAGGCGTTGATGAAGAAGTGGCGGCCGGGGCCGGCCAGCACGGCCAGCGTCAGTAGGCCGATCACCAGCCAGAAGAGCCGGCCGGTGCCCACCGGGTGAGGGTGGTAGAAGAACATGCTGGCCATCAGCGGCACCGCCAGCGCCAGGGACCAGAAGCTGCCCTTGAGGCGCTGGCGATACTGCTGGGCGTCCTTCTCGGCGCGCGCCTCCTCCGCCTGGCGCAGGTCGAGGATCGGCTCCGCCTCGTAGCCGGCTGCCTCCACGGCGCCAATCAGCTCGGCCTCGCTTACGCTGCCGCGCACCTGGGCGGTGCGGGTGCCGAAGTTGACCTCCGCGCTGACCACGCCCGGCGTGCGCTCCAGCGCCTTCTGCACGCTGGCCACGCAGCTGGCGCAGGTCATGCCTCCGATGGAGAGCCGGCGGGTGGTGGCACGCTCGTCGCGAGCCGACAGGGCCGGCGCGGGCGTCGCCGGCTCAGTGGTCTTGGACTCGAGCCCGGGCTCGGCCGCGGGGCGCTCTTCCTCGCCCGGGGCTTCCTCGAGCTCGCCGGGTGGATAGCCCGCCTCCACCAGCGCCTGGTCCAGGGCCTCGCCGTTCAGCAGCGTGGTGACTTCCAGGCGCTTCTCGGCCGGCGTGCCGACCACCTCGGCCTCGGGGTCGCGAGCCTGGATCGCCTCGCGCATGCGCTTCACGCAGCCCTGGCAGCTCATGCCGGGCACGATACGTTCGAGTGGGATGCGAGCGTTCACGGGGTCTCCTCGCTGGATGTGGCGCCGGTAGGCGCGCGGGGGGCGTCGCCGCGCTGCTGGTTTTTGCGCAGGTTGTCACGCAGGGGCTCGGGGAAGCTTTCGATCAGCCGGCAGAGGCTGTGGCCGTCCGGGGTGCCGTCGGGCATCTCGGCCCAGGTCTCGAGTGCCTGTTCCATGCGGGCGGCCAGCGCCTGCAGCTCCTCGATGCGGGCGCGGATCTCCGGCAGCCGGCTGGCCAGCAGGTCGCGGACCATGGGACAGGGGGAATCGCCCTGGTCGGCGTGGGCAAGGATCTCGCGGATCTCCGCCACGCCGAAGCCCAGGTTGCGGGCGCGATGAATGAAGCGCAGGCGCTCCAGGTCACCTCGCTCGAAGAGCTGGTAGCCGTTGTCGGGGTGGCGCCGGGGTTCCAGCAGCCCCTCGCGCACGTAGTGGCGGACGGTCTCGGCGGTGACGCCGGCGGCCCTGGCCAGTTCGCTGACTTTCATGATGACGGTGCCTCTCAGGTCCCGATCTGGTTCTGGTTGCGGATAACCTCAGTGTAAAACCTATGTGTTACCCAAGGGTCAAGGCGGGCGGGCGAGAAGGCCATGGCGGTTCCGGCACAGCGAAGGAGTGTTGGCTAACTCACTGAAAGTTCGATCAATCAAACAGCTGTGCGACCAAAGTATTAGCGACTGCGGCATTAAAACGAGCGTTTGGGGTTGAAACGATCGTTGGGTTGCGCGAAAAGGGGAGGGCACGCGCCTGTCTCCGCCGAGAGCACACGCCAGTATCAGCGTGAATAACAGAACCCCAAGGGATGGATCACATGAAGAACAAGTTCAATCGCCTCTCCCTGGCCGTGGCCATTGCCGCCGCCGCCTTTGCCAGCCAGGCCCATGCGGGCGGCTACCAGATCAACGAGCAGAGCGTCAGCGGCCAGGGCTATGGCCACGCCGGACGCAGCTCCAACGTCAACGACGCCACCATCGTCTTCGGCAACCCGGCCGGCATGTCGTTTCTGGATCGCGCCCAGGTGACCGCCGGTGGGACCTACCTGAACGTCAATACGGACATTAACAACGCTACCGCTACCCGTAATGGAGCGCCGGTCGAAGGGTCCAGTGACGGAGACATGGTGCCGGGTACCCTGATTCCCTTCGCCTTCTATGCTCATCCGGTGAATGAGCGCCTGGCCTTCGGCTTTGGTGTCTACGCTCCCTTCGGCTCCAAGACCGACTATGAAGATGGCTTTATCGGGCGGAACCTGGGTAACTACACCGAGCTGACGGTGATGAGCGCCCAGCCCACCGTTTCCTATCGCTTCAATGAGCAGTGGTCAGTGGGTGCAGGCCTGATGTACAACCGCGTGGATGGGGAACTGCATCGCCAGGTGCCTACTCCTGTTTTCGGTGCGCGGCCTGACCTGCCGGGTGGAGTTGGCCCTGTTGGCACGCAAGAGCTGGATGCGCGAATCGAAGGCGATGATGACGGCTGGGGTTACAACCTGGGTGTCATGTTCCAACCCACTCCGGAAACTACCCTGGGTCTGACCTATCGCTCCAAGGTCAGCTATACCCTGACTGGCGACTATCGCTCTCGCGATGCAAGCGGAGAAATTTACGTCAACCCGCTGACTGGCGAGGCTCAGGACAAGGCAGCCAGGCTGGATTTGGATACTCCGGAAACCGTCAACTTCTCCATTACCCAACAGATGACCGACCGCCTGAAGCTGATGGCGGGGGCTTCCTGGACGCGCTGGGATCGTTTCGATGAGATTCTCGTGACAGGCCCTGATGGGGAGACCATTACGTTTGAAGAGCAGGACTACTCCAATGCCTGGGCCTATGGCCTAGGTGGTGAGTACCAGCTCAACCCGCAGCTGGCGCTGCGTGCCGGTATCACCCTGGACTTCACTCCCACCAGCGATGAGTTCCGCAGTGCGCGGATTCCCTCGGATGATCGCCGTATCTTCTCCATCGGCGCCGGCTGGAGCCCGACCGAGGATCTGACCCTGGACCTTGCCTACTCCTACCTGACCGAGCGCGGCACTCAGGTGAACCAGTCTCGGACTGACGCCAATGAGACGATTACTTCCACCTACTCCGCCGACTACAAGAACGAGGCCCATGGCTTCGGCGCCCAGCTGACCTACCGCTTCTAAGCGGCAGCCCGCCAGGTGCACCCAGGGAACCCGGCCTCGGCCGGGTTCCCTGCGTCTGGGCGGGCGAACGGGGCGGCCCCGGCGGATGCGGCCTGGCGCCAGGTTCGCTACAATGTTCCCCCTTAGCACAAGCTCTATAGCAGAAGCCCAATCCGTGCCGCCGGGGCGCCGGTTTACCACCAGCGCCGCGGCGGTCGCTTTTCCACCGCAGATTCAGGCGAGTGAGCCATGCTGGAAACCAACCCCATCCACAACCTCATCAAGGACCTGTCTGAGCGGACAGACGTCCTGAGGGGGTATCTTTGACTATGCCGAGAAGAAAGACCGGCTAGAGGAAGTCTCCCGGGAGCTCGAGGACCCGGCCATCTGGAACGATCCGGACTACGCCCAGAAGCTCGGCAAGGAGCGCGCCTCGCTGGAGCTGGTCGTCGAGACCATCGACGAGCTGGAGCAGGGCCTGGCGGACAGCCGTGACCTGCTGGAGCTTGCCGAGATGGAGGAGGACCAGGCCACCGTCGACGAGGTCCAGAAGGAGCTCGACGGCATGAAGGCGAGCCTCGAGAAGCTCGAGTTCCGCCGCATGTTCTCCGGCGAGATGGATGCCAACAACGCCTACCTGGATATCCAGTCGGGTTCCGGCGGCACCGAGGCCCAGGACTGGGCCAACATGCTGCTGCGCATGTACCTGCGCTGGGCCGAGCATCACGGCTTCAAGGCCGAGATCACCGAGCTCTCCGCCGGCGAGGTAGCGGGCATCAAGTCGGCCACGGTGCATATCCAGGGCGACCACGCCTTCGGCTGGCTGCGCACCGAGACCGGCGTGCACCGCCTGGTGCGCAAGAGCCCGTTCGATTCCGGCGGCCGCCGCCACACCTCCTTCTGCTCGGTGTTCCTGTCACCGGAGATCGACGACAGCTTCGAGGTCGAGATCAACCCGGCGGACCTGCGCGTCGATACCTACCGCTCCAGCGGCGCCGGCGGTCAGCACGTCAACACCACCGATTCGGCGGTGCGGATCACCCACGAGCCCACCGGCATCGTGGTGGCCTGTCAGAGCCAGCGCAGCCAGCACGCCAACCGCGACTTCGCCATGAAGCAGCTCAAGGCGAGGCTGTGGGAGCACGAGATGGAGAAGCGCAACGCCGCCAAGCAGGAGGCGGAGGACTCCAAGGCCGATATCGGCTGGGGCAGCCAGATCCGCTCCTACGTGCTGGATGACCAGCGCATCAAGGATCTGCGTACCGGCGTGCAGACCAGCAACTGCGACAAGGTGCTGGACGGCGACCTGGACCAGTTCATCGTCGCCAGCCTCAAGCAAGGACTGTAAAGAAATGGCCAACGAGAGCCCCTCCCCGCAGCAGGACGAGAACCGACTGATCGCCGAGCGCCGTGCCAAGCTGGCCGCGCGCCGCGAGCGTGCCGCCGAGCGCGGCGAGAGCGCCTTCCCCAACGACTTCCGCCGCGACAGCCATGCCGCCGAGCTGATCGCTGAGCTGGGCGACAAGGAGAAGGAAGAGCTGGAGGCGCTGGAGCGCCAGGCCGGCGTGGCCGGGCGCATCATGCGCAAGCGCGGGCCCTTCGTCGTCATCCAGGACGTCAGCGGCCAGATCCAGCTCTACGTCGACAAGAAGGGCCTGCCGGCGGAGACCCTCGAGGAGATCAAGGGCTGGGACATCGGCGACATCGTCGCGGCGCGCGGGCCGGTGCACAAGTCCGGCAAGGGCGACCTCTACGTGATGATGGTGGAGGCGAAGCTGCTCACCAAGAGCCTGCGCCCGCTGCCGGACAAGTTCCACGGCCTCACCGATCTCGAGGCGCGCTACCGCCAGCGCTACGTGGACCTGATCATGAACCCGGATTCGCGCCAGGTGTTCGAGACCCGCGCGGCGGTGATCAGCACCATGCGCCGCTTCTTCGAGGCGCGCGGCTACATGGAGGTCGAGACCCCCATGCTGCAAGCGATCCCCGGCGGCGCCACCGCGCGCCCCTTCAAGACCCACCACAATGCGCTGGATATCGACATGTTCCTGCGCATCGCGCCTGAGCTCTATCTCAAGCGCCTGGTGGTGGGGGGCTTCGAGAAGGTCTTCGAGATCAACCGCAACTTCCGCAACGAAGGGCTCTCCACTCGGCACAACCCCGAGTTCACCATGATCGAGTTCTACCAGGCCTACGCGGACTACCACGACCTGATGGACCTCACCGAGGAGATGCTGCGCACGATCACCCAGGAGGTGCTGGGCACCACCACCGTGGTCAACACCGTGCGCAACAGCGAAGGCGAGGTGCTCGAGCACTACGAGTACGATTTCGGCCAGCCGCTCAAGCGGATCACCGTGTTCGACGCGATCCTCGAGTACAACCCGGACATCCATGCCGAGGCGCTGGCCGACGAGTCCGCCGCGCGCCAGATCGCCGAGCGCCTGGATATCGACGTCAAGGATGGCTGGGGCCTGGGCAAGATCCAGATCGAGATCTTCGAGAAGACCGTGGAGCACCGCCTCAAGCAGCCCACCTTCATCACCGAGTACCCCACCGAGGTGAGCCCGCTGGCACGGCGCAAGGACGCCAACCCCTTCGTGACCGAGCGCTTCGAGTTCTTCGTGGGCGGGCGCGAGATCGCCAACGGCTTCTCGGAGCTCAACGACGCCGAGGATCAGGCCGAGCGCTTCCGCGAGCAGGTGGCGGAGAAGGAGGCCGGCGACGACGAGGCGATGTACTTTGATGCCGACTATGTGCGCGCCCTGGAGGTCGGCCTGCCGCCCACCGCGGGCGAGGGCATCGGCATCGACCGCCTGGTGATGCTGCTGACCGACAGCGCCTCGATCCGCGATGTGCTGCTGTTCCCCGCGATGAGGCCGGAGGTGGAGTAAGGAGTGCCTGCCGGTTGCCGGGCATGAGGGGCGCCGGTTTTTTGTGGGAAGGGTGCCGGGTTTTGTGGGAAGGGCGCCGGGGTTTTGTGGGAGCTGGGCTCCGCCCGGCGAATGGAGACCGAAGGGCTCCTGGCGGCATGCGCCAACGCTAGCAACACCGCCGGGGCGCCTGCGGCGCCATTCGCCCGGCAGAGCCGATCTCCCACCAGTCGTCTCAAGCCTTACGAACGGAGCCGATCTCCCACCAGTCGTCTCAAGCCTTACGAGCGGAGCCGATCTCCCACCAGTCGCCCAAGCCTCTCACCAGTCGCCCCAAGCCTCCTACCAGTCGCCCAGGCGTCGTGGCCCCAGGGGGCCATGACGCCAGCCATCGGGAAGAGGCGGGAAGCATTGGTAAACCCCGCGGCCAGCGCCCATAATGGTCATCGTTTCGACGTCGAGGAGACCACCATGAAACTGCTCAACCGCTCTGCCCTGAGCGTCCGCCCTACCCAGCATTTCGTGGACTGGATCAATGCCCTTGAGCCGACGATGGGGGATGACGATATCGCCCTTGCCGACGTCGAGCGCGAAAGCACGGTCTATCTGATTCCCGAGATGGACACCCCGGAGGCCCTGGAGGGCTTCGTGCGCGAGCGCTACCACGAGATCCTCGAGACCGAGCTGCGTGCCTGGGAGGAGGACGAGCGCCAGTGGCCCGAGACCATCGACTGGCCGCTGTTCCAGCGCTTCCTGCAGGTGGAGCACAGTTACCTGGCCATCGACCTCGACGACGAGGCGGCCCTCGAGATCTCCGAGGTCGACGACTCGCTGCTGATGGACGTCGACCAGGACTAGGCCCTGCCTGAAACCTGGCAGCATGAAACCGGCTCCGGCCGGTTTCTTCGTATGACCCCCCGATGGAAGATGGAATGAGCCGACTCTTCGACCACCGCCCCGGCGACGATGGCCTGCCGGGGCCCGAGCGGCGCCTGGCCGTGCTGGCGCTGATCCTCGGCACCCTGATGGCGGTGGTGGATACCACCATGATCAACATCGCGCTGCCCTCCATCGCGGTGGGGCTCGAGGTGCCCGCCTCCCGGGCGGTGTGGGTCACCAACCTCTTCCAGATCAGCTGTGCCGCCTTCCTGCTGGTCTTCGCCGCGCTCAGCGAGCTGGTCAGCCGGCGGCGGATCTATGTGGCCGGGGTGGGCATCTTCACCCTGGCCTCCCTGGGTAGTGCGCTCTCCACCAGCCTGGAGACGCTGCTGCTGTTCCGCGCCCTGCAGGGGCTGGGGGCGGCGGCGACCCTCTCCATCGGGCCCTCGCTCTATCGCTCCATCTTTCCCTCGCGCCTGCTGGGCTCGGCGCTGGGGCTCTCGGCCATGGTGGTGGCCGGCGGCTATGCGGCGGGGCCGGCCATCGGCGGCGTGCTGCTCTCGGTAGCGGACTGGCCCTGGTTGTTTGCCCTGCACCTGCCGCTGGGGGCGGTGGCCGTGGTGTTGGCCTGGAAGGCGCTGCCGCGGGAGGCGGGTCGGCGCGGCGGCTTCGACCTGGCCGGGGCGCTGCTCTCGGTGGCCATGCTGTGCGGCTTCTTCCTGGCCATGGACGGCGTCGGCCACGGCATGCCGACGTCGCAGGTGGCCGCCTGGCTGGCGCTGAGCGTGGCGGCGGCGCTGCTCTTCCTGCGCCGCCAGCGGCGCGCCCGCCATCCGCTGATGCCGCTGTCGATCTTCAATGAGCCGCGCTTCAGCCTGGCGCTGGTGGCCCAGGGCACCGCCTTCGTGGGCCAGGGGCTCGCCTTCGTGGCGCTCTCCTTCCTGTTCCAGAGCGAGATGGGCTTCACACCCCTGGAGACCGCCTGGCTATTCACCCCCTGGCCGCTGGCCATCATGCTGGTGGGCCCGCGCGCCGGCCGCCTGGCC
Organism: Halomonas sp. PGE1; assembly: GCF_013000985.1. Lineage (NCBI taxonomy): Bacteria > Pseudomonadati > Pseudomonadota > Gammaproteobacteria > Oceanospirillales > Halomonadaceae > Halomonas > Halomonas sp. PGE1. Next base: position 3,801,229 of record NZ_CP053032.1, on the reverse strand, counting down.
GATCGCGTGAACCCCAGCCTGCTCTCGAGCGCCGGGCTCGCCCTGATGCTGGCAGGGCTCGTGCTGCTGGCGCGGCTTCCCGCTGAGGCGGGGGTGGTCGAGGTGCTGTGGCGCATGCTGCTGTGCGGGGTCGGCTTCGGGCTCTTCCAGCCGCCCAACAACCGCGAGCTGATGAGCACCGTACCCCGCGAGCGCAGCGCCAACGCCTCCGGCATCATGAGCACCTCGCGCACCGTGGGGCAGTCCCTGGGGGTGGCCCTGGTGGGCGCCTTCCTGGCCACCGGCATGCCGCTGCAGGCCACCCTGTGGCTCGGCGCCCTGGCCACGCTGCTGGCGCTGGGCGCGAGCCTGGCCCGGGTGCCGCTGGCCGGCGCCGCCCAGCGGAGCGCCAAGCAGGCCGCCTCGGGCGAGTGAGCCGCATCGTTACCGCTCGATAGAGAGCGTATAATGGAAGGCCAATTTTGCTCTCCGCCAACTCGCGTGAATCTTTGTTGCGGCTGATCCGCTACTGTGGGAGCTGGGCTTTGCCCGGCGAATGGAGACCGAAGGGCTCCTGGCGGCGTGCTCCAACTCCAGCAACACCGCCGGGGCGCCTGCGGCGCCATTCGTCGAGGCGTCGAACCGTCGGCAGAGCCGATCTCCCACCAGTAGCTTCAAGCTCCGTGAATGCTTGAAAGGCAACGGCAACTTAGAATCTCTCGCCAGTCTGCGAAGAGCCCTTTACTCGATCAATCCGGGAGCCGCCATGAGCATTCAGGCCACCATCGAAGAGAAGCTGCAGGCCCTCGCGCCCGCCTTTCTGGCGGTGGAGAACGAGAGCCATCGGCACAATGTGCCGGCCAATTCCGAGACCCACTTCAAGGTCACCCTCGTCTCCGAGCGTCTCGAGGGGCTGATGCCGGTCAAGCGCCACCAACAGGTCTATGCCCTGCTGGCCGATGAGCTGGCCGGCCCGGTCCACGCCCTGGCGCTGCACCTCTACACTCCCGCCGAGTGGCAGGCCAGCGGCCAGAGCCGGCCCGACTCGCCCGACTGTCGGGGTGGCAGCAAGTCGTGACCACCGAGCCGCAGCGGCTCCAGTACCTGGAGGCCATGGGGCTGACGGACTGGGTGGCGCGCTATGCGCTGCCCAACGCCCGCCCGACCCCGGCCTGCGAGTGGGAGCTGCCCGAGGCGCCCCCCGCCGAGGCCCCCGGGGAGCGCCTGCACGCGCTGCTGGACGAGGCCCGCGAGGCGGCCCCGGCGCGCCCGGCCGAGCCGGATCCGCCGCGGGCGGCTCGCCCGCCACGCCCCGGCATGGCCCGGGCGCTGCTCGATCCGCCCCCGGCGGAGGAGGCGGCAGCCCCCGTCGATGCCGTGCCCGCCGAGCCGGTCGCCCCCCGGGAGCCGCTGCGTTTCGCCTTCCAGGCGGCCTGCCTGGAGGGGCGCTGGCTGCTGCTGCTGGCCGGCGAGCGGCCACCCGGTCGCGCCGAGCTTCAGCTGCTGGCCAACCTGCTGCGCGCCGCCGGGATCGCCTCGCCGCTGCCGGTCTTCCAGCCCTTCCGCTGGCCGCTGGAGGAGGGGCTGACGGTGCACGAGCCCCTGGAGGAGGCCCGCGAGGGGCTGCAGGCCTTTGTCGCCGGCGCGCGCCGGCGCGGCTGGTCGCCCGAGCGCCTGCTGCTGTTCGGCGAGGAGGCGTCGCTCGGCGAGGTGCTGGCGCTGGAGGGTGGACACTGTCCGCCGCTGGCGCTGCCCGCCTGGCAGGGGCCGGCGCTCGCGGAGCTGGCCGAGAGCGCCGAGGCCAAGCGGGCGCTGCTGCCGCAGCTGCTGGCCTGGGGGCGAGCCTGGGAATCGACAGAGGCGGCGCCGGGTGAGCACTAGGTCACCCGCGAGAAAGCCGGTGCTGGTGCGCCTGACGGAGGCGGACCTTCCGTCCGTGGCGGCGCTCGAAGAGGCCGGCGGCTGGCCGATGGGGGGCTCCGAGACCCAGCTGGCGGCGGCCCTGGCCGACCCCGCGACGGCCGTGTATGGCCTGATGGTCGGCGAGGGTCAGGCGGGTGGAGATGAGCTTGCGGCCTACGCGGCGGTGGTCCGGCTGCCCTTCGAGGCGGAGCTGCAGGCGCTCCTGGTGGACGAGGCCCGGCGCGGACAGGGCCTCGCGCGAAAGCTGCTCAATGTGGTGGTCGACCAGGCCCGTGACTGGGGCAGCGAGCGGCTGCTGCTGGAGGTGCGGGCGGGCAATGCGCCTGCCATCGCCCTCTATCGAGCCGCGGGGTTCACCGACGACGGCGTGCGTCGCGGCTACTACCCGCCGCGACCTGCAGCGCAGCCTGCGTCGCTTCCAGGCCCGGAAACGACGCCGCCCCGGCAGGCCGGGGCGGCGGATGCGGCGCGAGAGGATGCGCTGCTGATGTCGCTAACGCTCAGCGCCGGCTGAAGGCGCTCAGGCGCTCTGGGGTTCGCTGGACTCGATCTCGTCGAGCTTGCCCAGCACGCCGGTCAGGCGGCGCTCCCACTCCTCGCGCTCCTGCTTCAGGCGGGCGTTTTCCTCGCGCAGCTCCTCGGCTTCCATCTTCAGCAGCTCCAGGGCCTCCACGGCGCTGGTGACCTTCTGCTCGAGGCGGTTGAAGAGTTCGATGCTCATGCTGTTCTCCTGATGTCCTTCCGGGATGGCCCTTCGAAACGGTCCTTGTGACCGATCCTGCTTGAACAGTCCTCGAGGCCGAGCCGGTGCCCCGGGGCGGGGCGAGGTTGCTTGATGGCGGGATGAATGGGCAGCAGCGTAACGCCGCGCCCGGGACTCAGCAAGCGTCGTCTTGCGGCGACGAGTCTCGTCGATAGAGCCGCCCGTGGCTGTCGCCGGCGCGGACCTCGCGGTGCAGCCGCCAGGTGGCCGGTACGGCCGGCGTCAGGTCCGCCTCGCACTCCAGGTAGATGAAGGCGTCCTCCGCAAGCCAGCCCGCCTCCAGGGCCGCACAACAGGGCTCGGCGAGCCCCTGGCGAAAGGGCGGGTCGAGAAACACCAGCGAGCAGGGCGTCGGCGGCCCGGCCAGGAAGGCGGTGGCGTCGGCGGTGATGACCCGGCCTCGCTCCACGGCGCCCAGGGTCGCCAGATTCTCGCCGAGCTGCCCGGCCACCCGGGCGTCGCGCTCCACGAAGGTGGCGTCGTTGGCGCCGCGGGAGAGCGCCTCCAGGCCCAGCGCCCCGGTGCCGGCGAAGAGGTCCAGCACCCGGGCGCCGGGCAGGGCGGCGGCGAGCCAGTTGAAGAGGGTCTCGCGGACCCGGTCCGGGGTGGGGCGCAGGCCGGGGCTGTCGAGCACCGGCAGCAGCCGGCGGCGGTAGTCGCCGCCGATGATCCTCAGGCGGCCGGCGCTCCGGCGGCCGGCGCTCCGGCGGCCGGCGTCCCGGCGGCCGGCGCTCTTGCCGCCTGGCTGGCCGCCGGTGGGCCTGCCGGAGCGGCGGGGGCGTGATGGGCGTCGTGTCATGGCGGGGATTGTACCCGGGGGCTTATCCACAGTCATGGTGGGCGGTGGTAGGATGTGGCGATTCGATTATTCGCAAGGCTGATTCTGTCCATGTTCGGTTTTTTCAAGCGCAAGAAGAAGCAGCAGGAGCACGAGGCGACCCGCGAAGAGCAGGAGCGCCTGGAACCGGTCGCCGAGGCGACCGAGGAGGGCGCGGAAGAGAGCGAGGTCCGCGCCGAGCCCGAGAGCGTCGAGCTGGGGGAGCCCGCCGCCGAGGAAGCGCCTGTCGAGGAAGCGCCTGTCGAGGAGGCACCTGAGCCTCGCCCCGAGGCCGAGCCGGAGCCTGCGCCGGAGCCCGAACAGGAGCCCGAGCCGGTCCCCGAGCCAGCCGTCGAGAAGGTCGAGCCGGCCGAGCCGGTGGAAACCGCCGCCGAGGCCCCGGCCGTTGAGCCCGAGGCGGCCATCGCGCAGCCTGCTGTCGAGCCCGAGCCCGAGCCCGAGCCCGAGCCCGAGCCCGAGCCCGAGCCCGAGCCCGCGCGCGCTGTGCTGCAGGAGAAGCCCCAGGCCGGCGAGAAGAAGGGCTGGTTCGCACGCATCAAGGCGGGCCTCGGCAAGACCCGCGCCAACCTCACCGACGGCCTGGCGGATCTGTTCCTTGGCAAGAAGCAGATCGACGACGACCTGATGGAGGACCTCGAGACCCAGCTGCTGCTGGCGGATGTGGGCATCGAGGCCACCACCGAGATCATCGACCGCCTCACCGCGCGGGTCTCCCGCAAGGAGCTCCAGGACAGCGAGGCGCTCTACCGCGCCCTGCAGGAGGAGCTGGCCGCCATGCTGGAGCCGGTCAGCCAGCCGCTGACCCTGCCGCCCAAGGGCGAAGGGCCCTTCGTGATCCTGGTGGTGGGGGTCAATGGCGTCGGCAAGACCACCACCATCGGCAAGCTCACTCAGCGCTTCCAGCGCGAGGGCCGCAGCGTGATGCTGGCCGCCGGCGACACCTTCCGCGCCGCCGCGGTGGAGCAGCTCAAGGTGTGGGGCGAGCGCAACAAGGTGCCGGTGATCGCCCAGCACACCGGGGCCGACAGCGCTTCGGTGATCTTCGACGCCGTGGCTGCCGCCAAGGCGCGCGGCGTCGACGTGCTGATCGCCGACACCGCCGGTCGCCTGCACAACAAGGCCCACCTGATGGAGGAGCTCAAGAAGGTGCATCGGGTGATGGGCAAGGTGGACGCCACCGCCCCCCACGAGGTGATGCTGGTGCTCGACGCCGGCACCGGCCAGAACGCCCTCTCCCAGGCCAGCACCTTCAACGAGGCGGTGCCCATCACCGGGGTGACCCTGACCAAGCTCGACGGCACCGCCAAGGGCGGCATCATCTTCGCCCTGGCCAAGCAGCTCGGCACCCCCATCCGCTTCATCGGCGTCGGCGAGTCGCTGGACGACCTGCGGCCCTTCGCGGCCGGCGAATTCGTCGACGCCCTGTTCGACCGGGACGGGAACGACGCCGCGCAATGATCGTCTTCGAGCACGTGGGCAAGCGTTACGGCGGGCGCTTCGAGGCGCTCGCCAACCTCGATTTCCGCGTGCGCCGCGGCGAGATGGTGTTCCTGACCGGCCACTCCGGGGCCGGCAAGAGCTCCCTGCTGCGGCTGATCATGCGCCTGGAGCGCCCCTCCCGGGGTCGCATCCTGGTGGCGGGCCATGACATCGACCGGCTCCACGCCAGCCAGGTGCCCTTCTACCGGCGCCAGATCGGCGTGGTCTTCCAGGACCACCAGCTGCTCCACGACCGCTCGATCTTCCACAACGTGGCGCTGCCCCTGGAGATCCAGGGCGTGGAGCCTCGAGAGGCGGCGCGGCGGGTGCGGGCGGCGCTGGACAAGGTGGGGCTGCTGCATCGCGAGAAGGCCCTGCCCATCGAGCTCTCCGGCGGCGAGCAGCAGCGGGTGGGCATCGCCCGGGCGGTGGTCAACAAGCCGGCCCTGCTGCTGGCCGACGAGCCCACCGGCAACCTCGACCCCCAGCTCTCCGCCGACATCATGGGGCTCTTCGAGGACTTCAACCGCATCGGCACCACGGTGATGATCGCCAGCCACGACCTGGCGCTGATCGCCCGGCTGCGCCACCGCATCCTGCGCCTGCGCGACGGTCGGCTGGTGGCCGACCAGGAGGCCGCATGAGCCGCCGTCCCGCCCCGGCGCCGCCTCGCGGGGCGCGTACCCACCGCACCCGGTCGTCGAGCCGCCTGCGCGGCTGGCTGCGCCACCATCGGGCCATGGCCCTGGACAGCGCCTGGCGGCTGCTGAAGGCGCCCATCGGCAGCCTGGTGACCATGCTGGCCATCGCCATCGCCCTGGTGCTGCCGGCGGCGCTGTGGCTGACCCTGGACGGCGCCCGGCTGCTGGACGCCGAACTGACCGAGAGCGCCACCCTGACCGTCTACCTGGCCCACCACGTGGACGAGGCCCAGGCCGAGCGGGTCGAGGAGGCGCTGGCCGCCAACGAAGGGGTCGGCCGCACTCGGCTGATCACCGCGGCCGAGGGCATGGCGGAGTTCCAGCAGGCGCTGGGGCTGGCCGACGCCCTGGGGCGCCTGGAGGAGAATCCGCTGCCGGCAAGCGTGGTGGTGACCCCGCGGGACCCTTCGCCTGCGGCGGTGCGGGGCCTGGCCGGGGAGCTCGAGGCGATGACGGGAGTCGAGGAGGTGCGCCTGGACCTGGCCTGGATCGAGCGCCTGCGCCACCTGGCCGAGCTGGGGCGTCGCGTCGCCCTGGCGCTGGCGGTGCTGTTCGGCGGCGGGGTGCTGCTGGTGGTGGGCAACACCATCCGCCTGGCGGTGGAGAACCGCCGCAAGGAGATCGAGGTGGTGACCCTGATCGGCGCCACCCACGCTTTCGTGCGCCGGCCCTTCCTCTACAGCGGGGCCTGGTACGGGCTCGGCGGCGGCCTGCTGGCCTGGGGGCTCTTGACGCTCGGCAGCGAATGGCTGGCCGCCCCCGTCTCGGCCCTGGCGGCCAGCTACGGCGCCACGTTCAGCCTGCCGCGGCTGGGCGCCGCCGGTTCCGCGACCCTGGTGGGCTGTAGTATACTGTTGGGCTGGATGGGCGCCTGGATCGCGGTGAGCCGTCACCTTGCCGAAGTGAAACCGAGGTAGGGGCACGAAAAGCGCTGAAGCCGCGCTAGCGGCTCGAGGCCAGCGATCAGGCCGCCAGGCGCCTGGAAACCACGCCTCTGGCGCGGTTTCACGGAACATTCCCCTGTTTCCGGCGTCTATTGTAGTTGAACGCCAATGCATTTCTGGGCTGACAAGGAGACATCCTGCACATGAGCACCAGTCTTCTTCCGGTGGGCCATCTCTCCCCGGGGCACGACCTCAACGGCTACCTCCAGGCCATCCGCAGCATCCCGCTGCTGACCGCCGAGGAGGAGAGCGAGCTGGCCTTCCGCCTGCATGACGAAGGCGACCTGGAGGCCGCCCGCCGCCTGGTGCTGTCGCACCTGCGCTTCGTCGTGCATATCGCCCGCAGCTATTCGGGCTATGGCCTGCCCCAGGCGGACCTGATCCAGGAGGGCAACGTCGGCCTGATGAAGGCGGTCAAGCGCTTCGATCCCAACCAGGGCGTGCGCCTGGTCTCCTTCGCGGTGCACTGGATCAAGGCGGAGATCCACGAGTTCGTGCTGCGCAACTGGCGCATCGTGAAGATCGCCACCACCAAGGCCCAGCGCAAGCTGTTCTTCAACCTGCGCAGCGCCAAGAAGCGCCTGGCCTGGCTGAGCGGCGACGAGGTCGACGCCATCGCCAAGGACCTCGACGTCAAGCCCGAGGTGGTGCGCGACATGGAGGGCCGCCTCTCCGCCCACGATGCCGGCTTCGATGCCGCCCCGGGCGAGGACGAGGAGAGCAGCTGGCAGGCGCCGGTGCACTACCTCGAGGATGCCTCTGCCGACCCGGCCGTCCGGCTCGAGGAGAGCGACTGGGAGGACGATGCCACCCGCCGCCTGCAGCAGGCCATGGAGGCCCTCGACGAGCGCTCCCGGGACATCCTGCAGCGCCGCTGGCTGGCCGAGGAGAAGGCCACCCTGCACGAACTGGCCGACGTCTACGGCGTCTCCGCCGAGCGCATCCGCCAGCTCGAGAAGAACGCCATGAAGAAGATCCGCCAGCAGATCGGTGACGCCCTGGCGGCCTGAGCGGGGTTTTGTGGGAACTGGGCTTTGCCTGGCGAGTGGAGGTGGGAGCTGGGTTTTGTGGGAGCTGGGCTCCGCCCGGCGAATGGAGACCGAAGGGCTCCTGGCGGCATGCGCCAACGCCGGCAACACCGCCGGGGCGCCTGCGGCGCCATTCGCCCGGCGGAGCCGATCTCCCACCAGTCGTCTCAAGCCTCGCGAAGAACCTAACAGTAACCCCCGTCGGATGAGAGTCCGGCGGGGGTTATTCATTGACGGGAGAGGGGCCGGTTACGCCGGCTGCGGGCTCTCGCGCAGCAGCTGGGCCGAGAGCAGCGCCCACTGCGCCTCCCAGTGCTCGGTGGGGCGGCGCTTGAAGTCGCTTCTCACGTACTGGCTGATGCGCCCCTCGGCGGCGGCCAGCAGCAGGTTGGCGGCCGCCGAGGCGGGCAGGCAGAGGCGGCGCCCCTCGCGCAGCTCCGCCTCGCGCAGCACCTGCTTGAGCTGGGTCTCGAGCCGCTCGAAGAGCTGGTGGATGCGAAGGCGCAGGCGCGCGGTCTCGCCGGTGAGCACGCCGCCGTCGAGCAGCCGGGAGAGCCCGGGGTTCTTCTCGGCGAAGGCCAGCAGCAGGGTGAGCAGCGCCCCGCAGCGCGGCAGCGCCTCGGGGCTCTCCTCGAGGATGCGGGTGATGCGCGCGAAGAGCGTCTCCTCGATGAACTCGATGAGCCCCTCGAACATGCGCGCCTTGCTGGGGAAGTGGCGGTAGAGGGCGGCCTCGGAGACGCCGACCTGCTTCGCCAGGGCGGCCACGGTGATGCGCTTGCCGCTGTCCTCCTCCAGCATCAGGGCCAGCGCCTGCAGGATCTGCTCGCGGCGGCTGGGCGTGGGGGTTGCCTGCGTCATAGTGTTCTTTTCTTTTCTGATGGTCGACTCATGCTAGCCGCGGACCCCGCATCTCGCAAAGCGAGACGCCAGGCTCGCGGTCGGTGCGTCACGCGTCCGTGGCGGTGTCGGTGATCAGGGTGCCGACCCCGGCGTTGGTGAAGATCTCCAGCAGGGTGGCGTGGGGCACCCGGCCGTCGATGATATGGGCACTCTTCACGCCGCCCTTCACCGCCTCCAGGGCGCAGCGGATCTTGGGCAGCATGCCGCCGTGGATGGTGCCGTCACTGATCAGCTCGTCGACCTGGGCGGTGGTCAGCCCGGTGAGCACCTCGCCCTCGGCGTTCATCAGGCCGGCCACGTTGGTCAGCAGCATCAGCTTCTCGGCGCCCAGCGCCTCGGCCACCTTGCCGGCCACCAGGTCGGCGTTGATGTTGTAGCTGTGGCCCTCGGCATCGACGCCGATAGGGGCGATCACCGGGATGAAGTCGCGCTCGGCGAGCATCTCGATCAGGTCGGTGGAGATGTGCTCCACCTCGCCGACGTGGCCGATGTCGATGATCTCGGGGACGGTCATCTCCGGGGTCTGGTGCTCCACCTTGAGCTGGCGGGCGCGGATCTGGCTGCCGTCCTTGCCGGTGAGGCCGATCGCCTTGCCGCCGCACTGGTTGATCAGGTTGACGATGCCCTTGTTGACCAGGCCGCCCAGCACCATCTCCACCACGTCCATGGTCTCGGCGTCGGTGACCCGCATGCCGTTGACGAAGCGCGACTCGATGTTGAGCTTCCTGAGCAGGTCGCCGATCTGCGGGCCGCCGCCGTGAACCACCACCGGGTTGATGCCCACCTCCTTCATCAGCACCATGTTGCGGGCGAAGGAGTCGATCAGGGTGTCCTCGGTCATGGCGTTGCCGCCGTACTTCACCACCACGGTCTTGCCGGTGAAGCGCTGGATATAGGGCAGCGCCTCGGAGAGCACCTCCACCACCAGGCGCGGGTCGCGGGTCTGTTCGGTCATTGCGGGTTCCCTTCTCTTGCTCGTGCTCTTGATCTTGGCGGAGCCGCCGCGGGCGCGGCGGCGCTTTGTCCCGGGGCGGGGTGGCGGCTCAGAGCGCCACGTCCAGCTCGGGGGCGACCCTGGCCAGGGCGGCGGCGAACTGCGCCTTGATGCGCTCGAGCGCCGTCTCGCTCTTGCCCTCGAAGCGCAGTACCAGCACCGGCGTGGTGTTGGAGGCGCGGCACAGGCCCCAGCCGTCCGGGTAGTCGACGCGGATGCCGTCCAGGGTGGTCTTCACCCCCTCCTCGCCGAAGTCCCCCTCGCGGGCCAGGCGGGCCACCAGGTCGAACTTGGTCTCGTCGGTGACGGTGATGTTGATCTCCGGGGTGCCGATGTCCTGGGGGTAGCGGTTGAAGAAGGCGTCGGCGTCGAGGTCCTGGCGGGAGAGGATCTCCAGCAGGCGGGCGGCGCCATAGAGGCCGTCGTCGAAGCCGTACCAGCGCTCCTTGAAGAAGATGTGGCCGCTCATCTCGCCGGCCAGCAGGGCGCCGGTCTCCTTCATGCGCGCCTTGATCAGCGAGTGGCCGGTGCGCCACATCTCGGGCTCGCCGCCGGCCTCATCGATCACCCGGGCCAGGTTGCCGGTGCACTTGACGTCGAAGATCACCTTGGCGCCCGGGTTGCGCTCGAGCATGTCCTCGGCGAAGGCCATCATCAGGTGGTCGGGGTAGATCAGCCGGCCTGAGGGGGTGATCACGCCGAGGCGGTCGCCGTCGCCGTCGAAGGCCAGGCCGATGTCGGCGCCGCTCTCCTTCACCGCGCGGATCAGGTCCACCAGGTTCTCGGGCTTGCCCGGGTCCGGGTGATGGTTCGGGAAGGTGCCGTCGATCTCGGCAAACAGCGGCAGCGTCTCGGCGCCGAGCTTCTCGATCAGCTGCGGGCCGAGCTCGCCGGCCACGCCGTTGCCGCAGTCCACCACCGCCTTGAGCGGGCGCGCCAGGCGCACGTCGGAGAGGATTCTCGCCAGGTAGGCATTGCGCACGTCGACCTCGCGCACGCTGCCCGTGCCCTCGGTCAGGTCGCCCGTGGTGATGCGCGTATGCAGGGCGGTGATGGCGTCGCCGGAGAGGGTCTCGCCGGCCAGCACGATCTTGAAGCCGTTGTAGTCCGGCGGGTTGTGGCTGCCGGTGACCATGACGCCGGAGGCGGTGCCGTCCAGCACGTGGGTGGCGAAGTAGAGCACCGGGGTGGGCACCATGCCGATGTCGATGACGTCGCGGCCGGCGGCGTTCAGGCCGCGGGTCAGGGCCGCCTGGAGGCGCGGGCCGGAGAGGCGGCCGTCGCGGGCCACCACCACGGTGGACTCGCCGCGGGCGGCGGCCTCGCTGCCGATGGCGCGGCCGATTGCCTCGACGGTCGGCTCGGTCAGGGTGTCATCGACGATGCCGCGGATGTCGTAGGCGCGGAAGATGGAGGCGGGAACGGTCTGGGTCTCGTCTGTCATGGGTGTCCTTGTCCTGTGGGTCGCGTCGGGGCGGATGTCAGTGGCGGCCCGAGCTGCCGAAGCCGCCGGCGCCGCGGCGGCTGGCGTCGAAGTCGTCGACCAGCTCGAGCTCGGCCTGCACCACGGGAACAAGCACATACTGTGCCAGTCGCTCGAAGGGCTCGAGGGTGAAGGGGGCCTGGCCGCGGTTCCACACCGAAATCATCAGCTCGCCCTGGTAGTCGGAGTCGATCAGGCCGACCAGGTTGCCGAGCACGATGCCGTGCTTGTGGCCCAGCCCCGAGCGGGGCAGGATCAGGCCGGCGAGGCCGGGGTCGGCGATATGGATGGCGAGCCCGGTGCGCACCAGCTCGCACTGGCCGGGGGCCAGCGTCAGGGGCGCCTCGAGCAGGGCGCGCAGGTCCATGCCGGCGGAGCCGTCGGTGGCGTAGCCGGGCAGATAGTCGCGCAGGCGCTCGTCGAGGAGCTTCACGGCCAGGCGGGGCCGAGCGGCGGGTCGGGGGGTGTCGGACATCGGGAGATTCCAGGGTCGTGGGTCGGATTCAGGGGTGCCGGCGCGCCTGCAGGCAGGCGAGGGCGCGGTGCATCACCGCCATGGCGAGCCGTGACTTGGTCTGGGGTGCGAGCTCTTCCTCGGCGAGAGCGTCGCCTTCCGGCGACGCCTTCTCCTGCCGGGCCGCCTCCCGCCACAGCACCAGGGCGGCGTTGTCGTCGGCGCCGAAGCCGAGCCCCTCGCGGGAGACGTCGTTGGCCACGATCATGTCCAGCCTCTTGCGGGTAAGCTTGTCCCGGGCATAAGCCGCGAGGTCACGGGTCTCGGCGGCGAAGCCCACCACGAAGGGGCGCCGGGCCTCCGGCAGGGCGGCCACGCTGGCGATGATATCGGGGTTCTTGACCAGCCGCAGGGTCAGCCCCTCCTCGCCCTCGACCTTCTTGATCTTGTGCTCGGCGGCCTGCTCGGCGCGGTAGTCGGCCACCGCGGCGCAGCCGATGAACAGATCGCTCTGCGCGGCCAGCCGCATCGCGGCCTCGTGCATCTCGAGCGCCGTCTCCACCTCGACCCGCGCCACGCCCGCAGGGCAGGGCAGGCTGACCGGGCCGCTTATCAGGGTGACCCGGGCGCCCAGGGCGGCGGCCGCCTCGGCCAGGGCGTAGCCCATCTTGCCGGAGCTGTGGTTGGAGAGGTAGCGCACCGGGTCCAGCGGCTCCCGGGTGGGGCCGGCGGTGATGGTCACGGCCATGCCCGCGGCCGGGGCGTCGCCGGTGTTCGACACCTGGCCCGCGTCCAGCAGCGCCGCGAGAATCGCTTCGGGCTCCAGCATGCGCCCGGGCCCCACGTCGCCGCAGGCCTGGTCGCCGCTCGCAGGCCCCAAAAGGCGCCAGCCGTCCTCCACGAGCCGGGCGGCGTTGCGCGCCGTCGCCGGGTGGCGCCACATCGCCTGGTTCATGGCCGGGGCCATCACCTTCTCGGCTTCGCTGGCCAGGCACAGGGTGGTCAGCAGGTCGTCGGCCATGCCGGCGGTCAGCCGTGCCATCAGGTCGGCGGTGGCGGGGGCGATCAGGATGGTGTCGGCCCAGCGGGCCAGCTCGATGTGGCCCATGCCGGCTTCGGCTTCCGGGTCGAGCAGCGAGGTGCGTACCGGCTCGCCGGTCAGCGCCTGCAGGGTGAGCGGGGTAATGAAGGCCTGGGCGCCCTCGGTCATGACGACGCGCACCTCGCAGCCGGCCTGCTTGAGCAGGCGGGCGAGCACGGCGCTCTTGTAGGCGGCGATGCCGGCGCTGATGCCGAGCAGTACGCGGCGGGAGGGCGATGGCATGGACGAATTCCCGGCGGTGATATCAGCCGCCTACCTTACCACCGGCGCCCCACCTTGCGTAGACGAGCCGACCTCACAGGAAGAGCGGCTACACTGAGCTCAAGAGGACAGGACAAGACAGGGCAGGGAGGCGGCAATGTCGATCAGGAACTGGCCGGAGGGGGAGCGCCCCCGGGAGAAGCTGCTGGCGCTGGGGTCGGAGGCGCTGTCGGACGCTGAGCTGCTGGCGATCTTTCTGCGAGTGGGGCTGCCCGGCCGTTCGGCGGTGGACCTGGCCCGCGACCTGCTGCTGGAGTTCGGCGGGCTGCGCCCGCTGCTGGAGGCGGACCGCGAGCGCTTCTGCGCCGCCCGGGGCATGGGCAGCGCCAAGTACGTGCAGCTGCAGGCCACGCTGGAGCTCTCCCGGCGCCACCTGGCCAGCCAGCTGGCCCGGGGCGAGGCGCTGACCTCGCCCACCCTGGTGCGCTCCTACCTCGCCGCGCAGTTGCGCCACCTGGGGCACGAGGAGTTTGCCGCGCTCTTCCTCGACAGCCAGCACCGGGTGATCCGCTACGAGTCGCTGTTCCGCGGCACCCTGGACAGCGCCTCGGTCTACCCCCGGGAGGTGGCCCGTCGTGCCCTGGAGCTGGGGGCCGGGGCGATCATCTTCGCCCACAACCACCCGTCCGGGGTGGCCGAGCCCAGTGATGCCGACCGGCGCATCACCGATCGGCTGCGCGAGGCGCTGGGGCTCTTCGAGATCCGCGTGCTGGACCACTTCGTGGTGGGGGATGGCGAGGTGGTCTCCTTTGCCGAGCGGGGGTGGCTCTAGCGCTTTATCAGGCGCTTTGATAAACTGCGCGCCCGGCTGCGCTCGGTTCCTGGGTTTGACGTCGATCTGACGTCCGGGATTCAGGGTCGCAAGCATGCTCTCCGCCATCGGTTGGCCACGTGCGCCACGCCCCGTTGCGGCGCCACCTTATGCCCTGCTGGATCTGCGCTGCGCGCTTGCCCGGCGTGGCGGTCTCTGGTATAAAGTGCAGCCTTTGAATTCCCTTGGGTCAAATTTCACGGGATCTCCCGGTTTGCCCGACAGGTTTTGAACACTCAGGGTTCGCGCATCAGGCGCCGAACACCTGGCCCAGCGGTTGGAGGCTCCAATGTCAAAAGTATGTCAGGTTACCGGCAAGCGCCCGGTGACTGGTAACAACGTTTCACACTCCCAGCGCAAGACCCGTCGTCGGTTCCTGCCGAACCTGCACACCCATCGCTTCTGGGTGGAGTCCGAGAACCGCTTCGTCAAGCTGCGCGTCTCCTCCAAGGGCATGCGTGTGATCGACAAGAAGGGCATCGACGCGGTGCTCAGCGACATCCGCAAGCGCGGCGAAGCCGTCTAGGCGACCCCGTCTAAGCGATATCCATTCAGGGAGCAGCAGTCATGCGTGACAAGATCAAGCTGGTGTCCAGTGCCGGTACCGGCCACTTCTACACCACCGACAAGAACAAGCGGAACACCCCGGACAAGCTCGAGTTCAAGAAGTTTGACCCGGTTGTCCGCAAGCACGTGATGTACAAGGAAGCCAAGATCAAGTAAGCCTTGGTCGTCTTCCGCAGGTGTTCTTGCCTGTCCCCCTGAACCCGGCTCCACTGGCCGGGTTCAGGCGTTTGTAGGGCTCTTGGCAGAGCCCCCCTTGTGGAGGCCCCCAGGCGGCCGAGCCGAGCGATACATCATGCCCGAACTGCCCGAAGTCGAGACGACCCGCTGCGGCATCGCCCCCCACGTGGAGGGGCGCGAGATCACCGAGGTCATCGTGCGCCAGCCGCGGCTGAGGGTGCCGGTGCCCGCCGACCTGGCCGAGCGCCTGGTGGGGGCGCGCATCGGGACGCTGGCCCGGCGCGCCAAGTACCTGCTGGTGCCGCTGGCCGGGGGCGACTCAGTGGGCGGTAATCTGGCCGGCGGCACCCTGCTGTGGCACCTGGGCATGTCCGGCAGCCTGCGTATCACTCGGGTCGGCGAGCTGCCCAGGAAGCACGACCACGTCGACCTGGTGCTCGAGGATGGCGCCCTGCTGCGCTACCACGACCCGCGCCGCTTCGGCTTCGTCGACTGGCTCGCCGGCACCCCCGAGCAGGACCCGCGTCTGGCCCGCCTGGGGCCGGAGCCCCTGTCGGAGGCCTTCGACGGCGCGCGGCTCTTCGCGCTCTCCCGCGGGCGCCGGGTGGCGGTGAAGCCCTTCCTGATGGACAACGCCGTGGTGGTGGGGGTGGGCAACATCTACGCCAGCGAGGCGCTGTTCATGGCCGGCATCGACCCGCGCCGCGCCGCCGGTCGCATCAGCCGCGAGCGCTACGACCGCCTGGCCGCCGCCGCCCGGGAGGTGCTGGCCGCCGCCATCACCCAGGGCGGCACCACCCTGCGCGACTTCGTCAGTGGCACCGGCGAGCCGGGCTACTTCAAGCAGCGCCTCAACGTCTACGGCCGCCACGGCCAGCCCTGCCGGCAGTGCGGCGCCGAACTGCGCCTCGTCACCCTAGGGCAGCGGGCCAGCGTCTACTGTCCCCACTGCCAGTCCTGATTCTCGAGAGATTCCCATGACCCTGTCCTCCCTGCGCCTCAACAAGCACGCCGACCGCCGCCTCAAGGCCGGCCACCTGTGGCTCTACTCCAACGAGATCGACACCGGGGCCACCCCGCTCAAGGGCCTTGCGCCCGGCCAGCAGGTGGTGGTGGAGGCCGCCAACGGCAAGGCGCTGGGCGTGGCCTATGTCAATCCGAACTCGCTGATCTGCGCGCGGCTGGTCTCCCGGGACCCCAAGCAGGGGCTCGACCGCTCGCTGCTGGTGCATCGCCTCAACCAGGCCCTGGCCCTGCGCCAGCGCCTCTTCGCCGCGCCCTATTACCGCCTGGTGCACGGCGAGGGGGACCTGCTGCCGGGTCTGGTGATCGACCGCTTCGCCGACACCCTGGTGGTGCAGCTCAACACCGCCGGCATGCAGGCGGTGCTGCCCGAGCTGCTCGACGCCCTGGACAAGGTGCTCGCGCCGACCACGGTGGTGCTGCGCAACGACACCAGCGGCCGCCGTCAGGAGGGCCTCGAGCTCGGCGTGGAGGTGGTCAAGGGCGAGGTGGGTGATCCCGTGCTGCTGGAAGAGAACGGCGTGCGCTTCGCCGCTCCGGTGCTCGACGGCCAGAAGACCGGCTGGTTCTATGACCACCGCGTCAACCGCGCCTGGCTCAACCAGTACGTGGCCGGCAAGCGGGTGCTGGACCTGTTCAGCTACGTGGGCGGCTGGGGCGTGCAGGCCGCCGCCCACGGCGCCCGCGAGGTACTCTGCGTCGATTCTTCCGCCGCAGCGCTCGAGCGGGTGGCCGAGAACGCCGTCCTCAACGGCCTGCACGAGCAGGTGGCGGTGGGCGAGGGCGATGCCTTCGAGGTGCTGGCGGCGCTCAAGGCCGAGGGCGAGGAGTTCGACGTGGTGATCCTCGACCCGCCGGCCTTCATCAAGAAGCGCAAGGACATCCCCGTCGGTGAGCATGCCTACGGCAAGCTCAACCGCGAGGCGATGCGCCTGCTGGGCCGCGATGGGCTGCTGCTGTCGGCGTCGTGCTCCATGCACCTGGCGCCGGAGCGGCTGGTGGACGTGGTGCGCGGCGCCGTGCGCCACCAGGACCGCCACGGCCAGATCCTCTTCCAGGGCCACCAGGGGCCGGACCACCCGGTGCACCCGGCGATTCCGGAGACCAGCTACCTCAAGGCCCTGGGCGTGCGGGTCTTCCGGGACTGACGAAGAAGGCGTCTTCGACGCCCGCTGGAGCGGCGGGGGCGCAGCGCCCCCCGATGGATCTGCGAGGAGCGTGCCATGGAGTGGGATCTTCCCGAGCCCTTTTTCATCGAGCTCGTCGTCGAGCCCTCGGCCATCGACGAGTACGACCACGTCAACAACGCCGAGTACCTGCGCTGGATCGAGCAGGTGAGCTGGGCCCACTCCGACTCCCTGGGGCTGACCCTGGCGCGCTACCGCGAGCTGGATCGCGGCATGGCGGTGCATCGCCATGAGCTGGACTACCTGGCGCCGGCCTTCGAGGGTGACCGCCTGGCCCTGGCCACCTGGATCATCGCCGATGACAGCCGCCTCACCCTGACCCGCCGCTTCCAGCTGATTCGCCCCGCCGATGGCCGCACCCTGCTGCGGGCCCGCACCCGCTTCGCCTGCATCGAACTCTCCAGCGGCCGCCCGCGGCGCCTGCCCGAGGAGTACCGGCGAATCTACGGCAAGGCCGCCGTCGCCGAGTGACCCCGGTCGCCTTGTGGGGGAGCCCGCGTTACCATAGCGGGCATTTCCGAACAGCAGAGTCCGCTTTCCCCATGAGTGCAGCTTCCGCGAAGACCCGCGTTCTCACCGGCATCACCACCACCGGTACGCCCCACCTGGGCAACTACGTCGGGGCCATCAAGCCCGCCATCGAGGCGAGCCAGGACCCGAACGTGCAGTCCTACTATTTTCTGGCCGACCTGCATGCGCTGATCAAGTGCCAGGAGCCGCGCCGGGTGCAGGAGTCGCGCCTTGAGATCGCCGCCACCTGGCTGGCGCTGGGGCTGGATACCGACAATGCCATCTTCTATCAGCAATCCGATATTCCCGAGATCCCCGAGCTCACCTGGATGCTCTCCTGCGTCTGCGCCAAGGGGCTGATGAACCGCGCCCACGCCTACAAGGCCGCGGTGGCGGAGAACGAGTCCGCCGGCAACCAGGACCCCGACAAGGGCATCACCATGGGGCTGTTCGGCTACCCCGTGCTGATGGCCGCCGACATCCTGATGTTCAACGCCAACAAGGTGCCGGTGGGCCGCGACCAGATCCAGCACATCGAGATGGCCCGCGATATCGCCGGGCGCTTCAACCACCTCTACAAGGGCGACTACTTCGCCCAGCCCGAGGCGGTGGTCGACGACAACGTGGCGGTGCTCAATGGCCTGGACGGGCGCAAGATGTCCAAGAGCTACAACAACACCATCCCGCTGTTCACGCCCGAGAAGAAGCTGCTCAAGCTGGTGCGCAAGATCAAGACTAACTCCCTGGAGCCCGGCGAGCCCAAGGACCCCGACACCTGCACCCTGTTCCAGATCTACTCGGCCTTCTCCACTCCGGAGGCGACCGCCGCCATGCGTGCCGAGTACGAGAACGGCATCGGCTGGGGCGAGGCCAAGAACCGTCTCTTCGAGACCCTCAACGAGCAGCTGCGCGAGCCCCGCGAGCGCTACCAGGCACTGCTGGAGGACCCCGGCCACATCGAGGCGGTGCTGCACAAGGGCGCCGAACGCGCTCGGGCCGAGGCGGCCCCCTTCATGGATCGCCTGCGCCAGGCGGTGGGTCTGGGTCGCTTCGTCTGATCGCCAACCCGGCTGTCGTGAAAGGGGCCTTCTGGCCCCTTTCGCCGTTTATACCCATGCCCTGACGCTATCGAGGTGATAGTGCTTATTAATTTATGTCATTTTCGTCTTAGGATTTTCATTTAAATTCTTTTGCGTTCTTTGCATAGATGATTAGCATGCTCTCCTCCACGGGCGCGCCCCGCCTGTCCTGATGCTACCGAGAGAGCCCGCCATGAGTGAACTCGCCCTGACCCGACGCTCACGACTTTCCGTGCCCGCGGTGGCCGCCGGCGCCCTGCTGCTGGGTGCCCTCGCCGTCGGTGCCGCCTTCGGCGCGCGCATCGGCGCGCTGATGGTGATCGGCGGCCTGCTGGGCATGGTGCTCTACCATGCCGCCTTCGGCTTCACCGCCGCCTGGCGGGTCTTCATCACTGAGCGCCGCGGCCGTGGCCTGCGCGCTCAGATGGTGATGCTGGCCATCGCCGTGCTGCTCTTCTTCCCCGCCCTGGGCGCCGGCACCCTGTTCGGCACCGAGGTGAGCGGCTATGTCTCGCCGGTCGGCGTCTCGGTGATCTTCGGCGCCTTCCTGTTCGGCATCGGCATGCAGCTGGGGGGCGGCTGTGCCTCCGGCACCCTCTTCACCGCCGGCGGCGGGAACGCCCGCATGCTGATCACCCTGCTGTTCTTCGTGGTGGGCTCGGTGATCGGCACCGCCCACTTCGCCTGGTGGCAGAGCCTGCCCGCCTTCCAGCCGGTCTCCCTGGTGCAGACCGCCGGCGTGGGCGGCGGCATCGTGGTGAGCCTCGCGCTCTTCGCTGCCATCGCCGCCTTCACCGTGGTGATGGAGAAGCGCCGCCATGGTCATCTGGAGCAGACGCCGCGCATCGACGCCGGCAACCGCCGCTGGCTCACCGGCCCCTGGCCGCTGCTCTTCGGCGCCGTGGCTCTGGCACTGCTCAACTACGCCACCCTGGCCCTGGCCGGCCGCCCCTGGGGCGTCACCGGCGCCTTCGCCCTGTGGGGCGCCAAGGGTTTCGAGCTGCTGGGCGGCGACGTGACCGGCTGGGGCTACTGGCAGGCGCCGGGCAACGCCGCGGCCCTGCAGGCCAGCGTGTGGAGCGACATCACCACGGTGATGAACGTCGGCATCATGGTCGGCGCCCTGGTCGCCGCCTCCCTGGCCGGGCGCTTCGCCCCCAACTTCCGCATCCCGGCCAAGTCGGTGCTGGCGGCGGTGATCGGCGGCATCATGCTCGGCTATGGTGCCCGCCTGGCCTTCGGCTGCAACATCGGCGCCTACTTCGGTGGCATCGCCTCCGGCAGCCTGCACGGCTGGGTGTGGCTCATCGCCGCCTTCGCCGGCAACATGATCGGCGTGCGGCTGCGCCCCCTCTTCTTCGAGGGCGAGGCGGCCCGCCAGCCGGCGGCCAAGGGCTGCTGAGCCGCGGCATCGAAGGGTGAACTTCGCGTGATCTCGCGCCCCGGCCCAGGCCGGGGCGCGCGCTTTTGGGGCGTGGTAAAGTGTTCCAAAAGCGCCGCCAGAGCGCTAACGACCCGTTCCAGTCACCGCACCGAGAGCCGAGATGACCAACGACACCAAGCGCCCCCTCTATATTCCCTATGCCGGCCCTCCGCTGCTGGAGATGCCGCTGCTCAACAAGGGCAGCGCCTTCAGCCAGGAGGAGCGCATCGAGTTCAACCTGATCGGCCTGCTGCCCCAGTGCGTGGAGTCCATCGAGGAGCAGCTGGAGCGGGCCTACCGGCAGTATCGCCAGTGCCAGAATGACCTGGACAAGCATATCTACCTGCGTGCCATCCAGGACGACAACGAGACCCTCTACTTCCGCCTGGTGTCCGAACACCTCGAGGAGATGCTGCCGATCATCTATACGCCGACCGTGGGCAAGGCGTGTCAGGAGTTCTCCAACATCTATCGCAACCACCGCGGGCTCTTCATCGCCTACCCGGATCGCGATCGCATGGATGACATCCTGCGCAGCGCCACCAAGAATCAGGTCAAGGTCATCGTGGTCACCGACGGCGAGCGCATCCTCGGCCTCGGCGACCAGGGCATCGGCGGCATGGGCATTCCCATCGGCAAGCTGGCGCTCTACACCGCCTGCGGCGGCATCAGCCCCGCCTACACCCTGCCGATCATGCTCGACGTGGGCACCAACAACCAGGCGCTGCTCGACGACCCCATGTACATGGGCTGGCGCCATGAGCGCATCGGCCAGGAGGGGTACGACGCCTTCATCGCCCAGTTCATCGCGGCGGTGAAGCGCCGCTGGCCCAGTGTGCTGCTGCAGTTCGAGGACTTCGCCCAGGCCAACGCGGTGCCGCTGCTCGAGCGCTATCGCGATGAGCTCTGCTGCTTCAACGACGACGTCCAGGGCACCGCCTCGGTGGTGGTGGGCACCCTGATGGCCGCCTGCGAGGCGCGCGACGAGGGCATCGGCCAGCAGCGGGTGGTCTTCGTGGGGGCGGGTTCTGCCGGCTGCGGCATCGCCGAGCAGGTGGTGGTGGCCATGCAGGCCGAGGGGCTCACCGAGAAGGAGGCCCGCGCCCGGGTCTTCATGGTCGACCGCGAGGGGCTGGTCACCGCGGAGCAGAACTGGCTGCGCGACTTCCAGAAGCGCCTGGCCCATGACCCGGCGCTGACCGAGGGCTGGCAGGGGCAGGAGCTGGTGGAGACGATCCGTCGGATCAAGCCCACGGTGCTGATCGGCGTCTGCGGCCGGCCGGGCATCTTCACCGAGGAGGTGGTGCGCACCATGCACGCCGGCTGCGAGCGGCCGGTGATCATGCCGCTCTCCAACCCCACTTCCCAGGCCGAGGCGCTGCCCGAGGACGTGATCCGCTGGACCGAGGGCGCGGCTCTGGTGGCCACCGGCAGCCCCTTCGCGCCGGTGGAGTATGAGGGGCGCACCTACCCCATCGCCCAGTGCAACAACTCCTACATCTTCCCGGGCATCGGCCTGGGCGTGGTGGCCTCCGGCGCGAAGCGGGTCACCGACGACATGCTGATGGCGGCTTCCCGGGCGCTGGCGCGCGAGGCGCCGATCGTCAAGGAGGGGGAGGGCGCGCTGCTGCCGCCGCTCTCGAAGATCCGCGAGCTCTCCAAGGCGATCGCCTTCGACGTGGCCGCCCAGGCCCAGGGCGAAGGGGTGGCGCTGAGGACCGACGGCATCAAGCTGCGGGCGGCCATCGAGCGCAACTGCTGGACGCCGGAATACCGCCTCTACCGTCGCCGCTCCTTCTGACGCACTATGCTGGCCTGAAAAAGGCCCTGCCGGCTTTCCGGCAGGGCCTTACACCATTCGACGCCGTTTGACGTCAGGCGGCCCCAATCATACGGCGCAGCACATAGTGCAGGATGCCGCCGTGGCGGTAGTACTCGAGCTCGTTGGCGGTGTCGATGCGGCAGAGCGCCTCGATGTGCTTCTCGCCCTTGTCGCTCCTGACGGTGACCTTCACCTTGCCGCCCGGGGTGAGGTCGGCGAGCCCCGCGATGGAGATCCGCTCGTCGCCGGTCAGGCCGAGGCTCTGGCGGCTCTCCCCCTCGGGGAACTGCAGCGGCACCACGCCCATGCCGATCAGGTTGGAGCGGTGGATGCGCTCATAGGACTCGGCGAGCACCGCCCGCACCCCGAGCAGCCGGGTGCCCTTGGCGGCCCAGTCGCGGCTGGAGCCGGTGCCGTACTCCTTGCCGGCGATCACCACCAGGGGCGTGCCTTCCTGCTGATAGCGCATGGCGGCGTCATAGATCGCCATCTGCTCGCCCGTGGGCACGTGGCGGGTCTCGCCGCCCACCACCCCGTCGAGCATCTCGTTCTTGATCCGCACGTTGGCGAAGGTGCCGCGCATCATGATCTCGTGGTTGCCGCGCCGTGAGCCATAGGAGTTGAAGTCCACCGGCCTGATGCCGCGCTCCTGCAGGTAGCGCCCGGCGGGGCTGTCGGGCTTGATGCTGCCGGCCGGCGAGATATGGTCGGTGGTCACCGAGTCGCCCAGCAGCGCCAGGATGCGGGCGTCCTCGACATCCTCGATGGCGTCAGGCGTCCGCCCCATGCCCTCGAAGAAGGGCGGGTGCTGGATATAGGTGGACTCGGGCCACTCGTAGACCTTGCTCTCGGGGACCTCGATGGCCTTCCAGACGTCGTCGCCGTCGAACACCTCGGCGTACTCCTTCGAGAACATCCCGGTGTTGACCCGGGCCACCGCCTCGGCGATCTCCGCCTGGCTGGGCCAGATGTCTTTCAGATAGACCGGTTCGCCGTCGCTGCCGGTGCCAATGGGGTCCTGCGTCAGGTCGCAGCGCACGTTGCCGGCCAGGGCGTAGGCCACCACCAGGGGCGGCGAGGCGAGCCAGTTGGTCTTCACCAAGGGATGGACCCGGCCCTCGAAGTTGCGGTTGCCGGAGAGCACCGAGGCCACGGTGAGATCACCCGCCTCGATGGCGCGTTCGATGGGTTCCGGCAGGGGGCCGGAGTTGCCGATGCAGGTGGTGCAGCCGTAGCCCACCAGATGGAAGCCCAGGGCGTCGAGGTCCTCGTCGAGGCCGGCGGCGGCCAGGTAGTCGGTGACCACCTTGGAGCCGGGGGCGAGCGAGGTCTTCACCCAGGGCCGGGTGGCAAGCCCCTTCTCGCGCGCCTTCCGGGCCAGCAGGCCGGCGGCCATCATCACGCTGGGGTTGGAGGTGTTGGTGCAGGAGGTGATGGCGGCGATCACCACGTCGCCTGGGTCGAGCTTGAACTGTTCGCCATCCAGGTCCACGGGCTGGCTGTCGTGGTGCTCGTAGCTCTCCTCGACGCCCACGGCGGTCTGACCGCCTTCGGACATCAGCTTGCCCTTTTCCTCCGTGCGCTCGGGGGAGGAGGGGGCCTTGGCGTCGTCGTCCATCACCTTCTGGAAGGCGGCCCGCATGTCGCCGAGGGCCACCCGGTCCTGGGGCCGCTTGGGGCCGGCCAGGCTGGCCACCACCTCGCCCATGTCCAGCGTCAGGGTATCGCTGAAGATCGGCTCGGCGCCGGGTTCGCGCCACAGCCCCTGGGCCTTGCAGTAGGCCTCCACCAGAGCCACCTGGGCGTCGTCGCGGCCGGTCAGGCGCAGGTAGTTGAGGGTCTCCTCGTCCACCGGGAAGAAGCCACAGGTGGCGCCGTACTCCGGGGCCATGTTGGCGATGGTGGCGCGATCGGCCAGGGGCAGGTCCTTGAGGCCGTCGCCGTAGAACTCCACGAACTTGCCTACCACGCCCTTGCTGCGCAGCATCTGGGTCACCGTGAGCACGAGATCCGTGGCGGTGATGCCCTCGCGCAGCCTGCCGGTGAGCTTGAAGCCGATCACCTCGGGAATCAGCATCGAGACCGGCTGGCCGAGCATGGCCGCCTCGGCCTCGATGCCGCCCACCCCCCAGCCCAGCACGCCGAGGCCGTTGATCATGGTGGTGTGGGAGTCGGTGCCCACCAGGGTGTCGGGGTAGGCGTAGGTCCTGCCGTTCTCCTCCTTGGTCCAGACGGTCTGGCCCAGGTACTCCAGGTTGACCTGGTGGCAGATGCCGGTGCCCGGCGGCACCACGCGGAAGTTGTCGAAGGCCTGCTGGCCCCAGCGCAGGAACTCGTAGCGCTCGCGGTTGCGCTCCATCTCGATGGCGACGTTGTCGCGAAACGCCGTGGCGTTGCCGAACTTGTCCACCATCACCGAGTGGTCGATGACCAGATCCACCGGGGAGAGCGGGTTGATGCGCGCCGGGTCCTCGCCCAGGGACTCCACCGCGGCACGCATGGAGGCGAGGTCCACCACCCCGGGCACGCCGGTGAAGTCCTGCATCAGCACCCGGGCCGGGCGGTAGCCGATCTCGCGGTCGGAGCGGGCCTTGCGCTGCCAGTCGACCAGCGCCTGGGCGTCCTGGCGGGAGACGCTCTCGTCATCGGCGAAGCGCAGCTGGTTCTCGAGCAGGATCTTGAGCGTCATGGGCAGCCGCTCGATGCTGCCCAGCGCCTCGGCGGCCTCGGCCAGGCTGTAGTAGTGGACGGTGCGACCGCCGACGTCGAGGGTCTGCAGGGTATCCGGCAGGGAATCGGTGCTCATCGGTTGCCTCCTGAGGGTGGCGAATGAACGGTGGCGTGTGGCGCTCGGCGTGGGGCTGACCCGTCACGGCCGTGGCGCCTGCATAACGCATCTAGAAGACATGGTCATCATAGGCGCAAGATTCAAGCGCTGCCCGGGCCGGCCGGAAAAGCCGCCTTGAAAACTGGCCGCCCCGGGGGCATCTTGGCCTGATCCGTGCCGTATCCAGGCTGGCACGGCCCCATGACGGCTGGGTGACCGGCACCGGGAGGCACCATGAACGAGGAATCCCTGGCATCGCGGCGGGTGCACTGCCCCTACTGCGATGCGCCCTTCGACCTGCTGGTGGATGCCTCCCAGGGCAGCCACGTCACCTGGGAGGACTGCCACGTCTGCTGCGCGCCGATCCAGGTGCGCATCGAGGTGGACGAATTCGACGCCGAGCCGGACTTCAGCCTGACATTGGGGCGCGACGACGAGGTCCTGTAGGCAGCGAAAGGCGCACCGGAACAGCCTTGAGCGATGTGGCACGCCCAACCGCGCCCAGATCCCGGCACGACTGCTACAATGGCGCCACTTTACACACGATATTGCCACGAGGTTTCTTCCATGAGCGATGTGCGCCATGAACGCCTGATCATCCTGGGCTCGGGCCCGGCGGGCTACACCGCCGCGGTCTATGCGGCCCGCGCCAACCTTAAGCCGGTGCTGATCACCGGCATCCAGGCGGGCGGCCAGCTGACCACCACCACCGACGTGGACAACTGGCCGGGCGACGATGCCGGCGTGCAGGGCCCGGAGCTGATGGAGCGCATGAAGCGCCACGCCGAACGCTTCGACACCGAGGTGCTCTTCGACCATATCCACGAGGTGGAGCTGCGCGAGCGACCCTTCACCCTGAAGGGCGACAGCGGCACCTACACCTGTGACGCCCTGATCATCGCCACCGGTGCCAGCGCCCGCTACCTGGGGCTCCCCTCGGAGCAGCAGTTCATGGGGCAGGGGGTCTCGGCCTGCGCCACCTGCGATGGCTTCTTCTACCGCAACCAGGAGGTGGTGGTGGTGGGCGGCGGCAATACCGCCGTGGAGGAGGCGCTCTATCTGGCCAACATCGCCTCGAAGGTGACCCTGGTGCATCGCCGCGACAGCCTGCGCGCCGAGAAGATCCTTCAGGACAAGCTGTTCCAGAAGGCGGAGGAGGGCAAGGTGGTGCTGGAGTGGAACCACACCCTCGACGAGGTGCTGGGCGACAACAGCGGCGTGACCGGGGTGCGCATCCGCTCCACCGAGAGCGGCGAGACGAAGGAGATCGCCGCGCCCGGCGTCTTCATCGCCATCGGCCACAGCCCCAACACCGGCATCTTCGAGGGCCAGCTCGAGATGAACGGCGGCTACATCAGGGTGCAGTCCGGCCTCGAGGGCAACGCCACCGCCACCAGCGTGCCGGGCGTGTTCGCCGCCGGCGACGTCATGGACCACGTTTACCGCCAGGCCATCACCTCCGCCGGCAGCGGCTGCATGGCGGCCCTGGACGCCGAGCGCTACCTGGACGAGTTATAAACCCTCAATAGTGCGGCGGCACCTCGTCCAGAGGGCCGGGGGCCGTCGCATCTCCCTCCTGCAGCGCCCGCTGCTGCTCGCGCAGCTTCTCCTGCATCAGGTCGTTGATGCGCTCCAGCCGGGTAAGCCGCCGCTCCTGTGTGGCGACGGCCTCGTCCAGTGTGTCGAGCCAGTGTTCCTGGTGGGCGATCCGGCTCTCCAGCGTCTCGAGGCGCTGTGCCAGGTCAAGGGACGCCCGATCGGCGCTCATGCTAGAATCGTCCCGCTGCGTGTCATCGTTCACCGTGGCACCTGCCTGTGGTTGTCTATTACGTTCATCACCAACAAGAGAGTCACTCGAGTCCATGAATCGAAAGGTCATGTTTCGTTGCAGCCTGGTCAGCCTGCTGCTGGCCGCCCCCGCGCCCCTGCTGATTGCCCTGTTCGTGCACCTCGCCGGCGGCGAACTCGCCGAGGCGCTGTTCGCCAGCCTCGAGATCGGCGGCATCGCCGTGGTCTACGTGGCCGCGGCGCTGGCGGTCTTTCTGCTGCTGCTGGTCGCCACCCTGGCGGTCAACGTGCTCACCCCGCAGCTGGTCAATCTGGCCGAGGTCGAGAACGACGATCGCGAGATCGGCGAGGTGAAGTGGTTCAACGTCAACAAGGGTTACGGCTTCATCACCCGCGACAGCGGCGAGGATGTCTTCGTCCACTTCCGTGCCATCCGCGGACGCGGTCATCGCACCCTGGCCGAGGGCCAGAAGGTCCGCTACCACATCATCGAGAATGAGAGGGGCCTGCAGGCCGACGACGTTACCGTCATTACCTGAAGAACGCCCGCTCCAGACAGCGCCCCGCCATCGTGCGGGGCGCTGTCGTTGTGAGGGCAGCCGGTGCGGAAGGGCTCAGTGCCCCGAGTCGGGCCAGTCGATCTCGGCCTCGCTGCCGTCGGGCAGCACCTTCAGGAAGCGGTCCGGGTCGTCGCCGGGGTGCCAGCCGCCCAGCGAGCAGCGCACCTCGCAGCCCACCTGCGCCGCGGCGTCGCGTGCGCAGGCCGCATCGCTCTCCCAGGGGGTGTGGGGGCTGTCGAACCACAGGCTGGCAAAGCCGTCGGCGGCCTTCTCCACCAGCAGCACCGGGACTTCCTCGCCGTCGTGCTGGCCGCGGGTGCGCCACTTGCCCTTGCCGGCAGGCGAGAGAGGCTCGGCGCCGATGGCGGCGATGAGCCACTCGCCGATGGCCTCCACCGAGGGCCGGGCCAGGTAGATCTCGATATCGGGATAGCGCGCTTGGCTGTCGGATGTCATGTCGGCCTCAGGGTCGGGCGCTGCCGTTGATGAACAGACGCTTCAGGATCGCTTCAAAGACCCGGCTCAGCTCGTCCAGGTCGGCGGCGCGGATGCGCTCATTGACCTGGTGGATGGTCGCGTTGAGCGGACCCAGTTCCACCACCTGGCTGCCCAGGGTGGCGATGAAGCGGCCGTCCGAGGTGCCGCCGCTGGTCGAGAGCTCCGGGCGATGCCCCATCACCTCCTCCACGCCGAGCACGGCCGCCTCGACCAGCTCACCCTCGGCGGTGAGGAAGGGCTCGCCGTTCAGGGTCCAGTCGAGCTGGTAGTCGAGGCCGTGGGCGTCGAGGATCGCCGCGGTGCGGTGGCGCAGCTGCTCGTGGGTCAGTTCGGTGGAGAAGCGGAAGTTGAAGACCACCTCCACCTCGCCGGGGATGACGTTGGTGGCACCGGTGCCGGAGCGGATATTGGAGATCTGGAAGCTGGTGGCCGGGAAGAAGCCGTTGCCGCTGTCCCAGTGCTCCCGGGTCAGGGCGTCCAGGGCCGGCATCGCCTGGTGGATGGGGTTGCGTGCCAGGTGCGGGTAGGCCACATGGCCCTGCACCCCCTTGATATGCAGCACGCCGCCCAGCGACCCGCGCCGGCCGTTCTTGATCACGTCGCCCAGCCGGGCGGTGGAGGAGGGCTCGCCGACGATGCAGTAGTCGAGCCGCTCGTGGCGCTCGCGCAGGTGCTCCACCACCGCACGGGTGCCGTCCACCGCGGGCCCCTCCTCGTCGGAGGTGATCAGAAAACCGATCTGGCCGTGATGCTCCGGATGGGCCGCCACGAAGCGCTCCACGGCGGTGACCATGGCAGCGAGGCTGCCCTTCATGTCGGCGGCGCCGCGGCCGCGCAGCATGCCGTCGTCGTCGATGCAGGGCTCGAAGGGCGGATAGTCCCAGCGGGTGTGGGGGCCGCTGGGTACCACGTCGGTGTGGCCGGCGAAGGCCAGCAGCGGGCCGTGGTGGCCGCGGGTGGCCCAGAAGTTCTCCACGTCGCCGAAGGGCAGCCGCTCGATGCGGAAGCCGAGCGCCGCGAGGCGCTCGATCATCAGTGCCTGGCAGCCCAGGTCATCCGGCGTCACCGAGGGGCGCCGGATCAGCTCGAAGGCGAGCTGCAGGGTGGGCGAGAGGCCGGCCGGATCAGTTATGGGCATGCAGTGCCTCGTTGAGCGCGATGGCGCTCTTGTTGGTCAGGCACTCGATGCGGCCGTTCTGGGAGTTGCGACGCAGCAGCAGGTCATCCTGGCCGGCCAGCTCGCGGGCGGCCACGGTCCGAACCTCCTGGCCCTGGTCGTCGAGCAGGGTGACCTTGGCGCCGGCGGTGAGGTAGAGGCCCGCCTCCACGGTGCAGCGGTCGCCCAGGGGGATGCCGATGCCGGCATTGGCGCCGATCAGGCAGCCCTCGCCCACCTTGATGACGATGTTGCCGCCGCCGGAGAGGGTGCCCATGGTGGAGCAGCCGCCGCCGAGGTCCGAGCCCTTGCCGACCATCACGCCGGCGGAGATGCGGCCTTCGATCATGCCGGGGCCTTCGGTGCCGGCGTTGAAGTTGACGAAGCCCTCGTGCATCACGGTGGTGCCCTCGCCCAGGTAGGCGCCCAGGCGCACCCGGGCGGTGTCGGCGATGCGCACGCCGCCCGGCACCACGTAGTCGGTCATCTTCGGGAACTTGTCGACGCAGTCCACCGAGAGGGTGCGACCGGCCAGGCGCGCCTTGAGGCGGCGGGCGGGCAGCTCCTCGATGTCGATGGGGCCTTCGCTGGTCCAGGCCACGTTGCGCAGCAGGCCGAACATGCCGGTGAGGTCGAGGCCATGGGGCTTGACCAGGCGATGGGAGAGCAGGTGCAGCTTGAGGTAGACCTCCGGGGCCGACTCGGGGGCGCCGTCCTTCTCCAGGAACATGGCCACCAGCGGGCGGGTGCTGGCGGCAAGCGATTCGGCCAGCTCCGCCTGGTCGGCGTGGCCGGCCTCGCGCAGGGCGGCGGCCAGGTCGGCGCACTGCTCGGGCAGGAAGCTCACCGCGGCGTTGCCGGCGGGGGCGTCGAGCACCTTGGTGGCGGCCGCCACCAGGCTGGCGTCGGGGTTGAGCAGGGGGGCCGGGTAGTAGACTTCCAGCCAGTCGCCCTGAGTGTTCTGGGTGCCGATACCGAGTGCAAAGCTGAGCATGTCTGTGTCCTTGTGGAGGTGGCGTGTGTTGTGGGGGCAGGCCGCCAGCGTCTTGGCGGCCTGCCGTAATCGGGTGACCTAGCCCTGCAGGTCGTCGTAGTCGCCGTCGCGGTAGCCGACGAGGATCTCGTCGCCGGTGTCGAGCAGCGGGCGCTTGAGCAGGGTGGGGTTGGCGAGCAGCAGCTCGCGGGCGCTGTTGGCGTCCACCCCCTGCTTCTGCTCGTCCGGGAGATTGCGCCAGGTGGTGCTGCGCTTGTTGAGAGCCTCGACCACCGGCACCTTCTCGAGCAGGTGTTCGAGCAGGGCCGCGGAGAGGCCATCCTCGCGCAGGTCGTGGAACTGGTAGGGGATGCCGGAGCCGTCCATCGCCTTGCGGGCGCGGCGGCAGGTATCGCAGTTCTTGATGCCGTACAGGGTGAACATCAGCCTCTCCTCTCGATGAATCGGCGAATCCGCCGGGCCGCCTCGACCGTGGCGTCGACCTCGGCCACCAGCGCCAGACGGACCCTGCCGCTGCCGGGGTTGGTGCCTGGACGACCCATCCCGTCGTCGGTAGCGGGACGACCCATATAGCTACCGGGCAGCACGCTGACGTGCTCCTCGGCGTAGAGCGCCCGGGTGAAGGCCTCGTCGTCGCCGCCGGGCACCGCCGGCCACAGGTAGAAGCTCGCCTCCGGGGCGGGGAACCCCATCACCGGGGCGAGGATCTCGGTCACCGCGGCGAACTTCTCGCGGTAGGCGTCGCGGTTGGCGCGCACGTGGGCCTCGTCGTTCCAGGCGGTGATCGAGGCGCGCTGCACCGGCAGGGCCATGGCGCAGCCGTGGTAGGTCCGGTAGCGCTTGAAGGGAGCGATCAGCTCGGCGTCGCCGGCCACAAAGCCGGAGCGCAGCCCCGGCAGGTTGGAGCGCTTGGAGAGCGAGTGGAACACCAGGCAGCGCCGGTAGTCGTGGCGGCCGAGCGCCGCGCAGGCCTCCAGCAGCCCCGGCGGCGGGGCGGTCTCGTCCAGGTACAGCTCCGAGTAGCACTCGTCCGAGGCGATGATAAAGTCATGCTCGTCGGCCAGCGCGATCAGCTTCTGGAACTCGGCCAGCGGCGTCACCGCCCCGGTGGGGTTGCCCGGCGAGCAGAGAAAGAGGATCTGCACCTCGCGCCAGATCTTGGCGGGCACGGCATCGAAGTCGGGGCGAAAGCCGCTCTCGGCGGTGCAGTCGAGGTAGAGCGGCTCGCCGCCGGCGAGCAGGGTGGCCCCCTCGTAGATCTGGTAGAAGGGGTTGGGCATCGCCACCCGGGCCGGGCGGGTGCGGTCGAGTGCGGCCTGGACGAAGGCGAAGATCGCCTCCCGGGTGCCGTTGACCGGCAGCACCTGGCGCTCGGGGTCGAGCCCCGCGAGCCCGAAGCGCCGCGTGGCCCAGCCGCCGATCGCCTCGCGCAGCTCGGGCAGTCCCGCGGTGGCCGGGTAGCGGGCGAACTCGGCCTGGTGCTCGACCAGGGTGGCCAGCGCCGCGGGGTAGGGGGCGTGCTGGGGTTCGCCGATGGTCAGCGGCACGTGGGCCAGCCCCTCGGGGGGCGTCACGCCGGCCTTGAGGGCGGCGAGCTTCTCGAAGGGGTAGGGCTTGAGGGCGTCGAGATCGGGGTTCATGGGTATCCAGGCGCGCCTCGCCGGCCGTGGCCTCGGGCGTCGTTATGTGAGTCGTTATCGAGCGACGTGGTCGGAAGGGGCTCGATTATAGGGAAGGCCGGGGAAGGCCTCAAACGCGAAGCCATGACCGGGGGCTGATGCAAATGGCAGCATCGCTCAAGGCTGTTCCGGCGACAGGTCTATGAGGGGGCGCTGTGAATACGTCCCTGTACGCTACCGACGCCATCCCTGGCGTAGGACCCCCTCTACGACCTGTCCCCGGCGCCTCTCGCTATCAGGTAGTGCGAATGACCTGTCCCCGGCGCTCCTCGCTACTCTGCCGTCTCGGGCCTAGCCGGAGACATCCAGCACCTCCACCAGCCGCTCGCGCAGGCGCGCCTGGCGCTCCGGGTCGGTGAGGGGCCGGCCGGCCTTGTCGGTGATGAAGAAGACGTCCTCCACCTTCTCGCCCAGGGTGGCGATCTTGGCCGCGGAGAGGGCGATGTCCTGCTCCATGAAGATGCGCCCCACCCGGGCCAGCAGGCCGGGGCGGTCCGGGGCGATCAGCTCCAGCAGGGTGCGCTCGTTGGCGGGGTCCTGCTCGATGATCACCTCGGTGGGCACCCGGAAGTGGCGCAGCTGGCGCGGGGTGTGGCGGGTGACGATCTCGGGGTAGTCGTCCGGGTCGTCGAGCTCCTCCACCAGGTGGGCCTGGATCTCCTCGATGCGCGCCGGGTCGCGGATCGCCTGGCCCTGGTCGTCCAGCACGATGAAGGTGTTGAGCGTCCAGTCGCTGCTGGAGGTGGCGATGCGGGCGTCGTGGATCGATAGGCCGAGCTGGTCGAGGGCGGCGGCGGTGGCGGCGAACAGGTCGTCCACCGAGCGGGTGTGGATGAACACCTTGGTGCCGCCCTCGGCCATGTCCTCGGCCGGGGCGCTGATCAGGATCAGCGGCAGCGAGCTGCCGCCGTGGGCGAGGATGCCCTGGGTCTGCCAGGCGATCTCGCTGGGGGCGTACTGCAGGAAGTACTCCTCGCCCAGCGACTCCCACAGGCGCTGTACGCTTGCCATGTCGGCCCCCACCGCGGCGAGCAGCGAGAGCGCCTCGTCGCGGGTCTCGTTGACCCAGTCATTGCGCTCCAGGGGGTTCTCGAGCCCGCGGCGCAGGGCGCGCTTGGTCTCGGCGTGGAGCTGGCGCAGCAGCGAGGCGCGCCAGCCGTTCCACAGCGTCGGGTTGGTGGCGTTGATGTCGGCCACGGTGAGCACATAGAGGTAGTCGAGGCGGGTCTCGTCGCCTACCAGGCGGGCGAAATCGGCGATCACGTCGGGGTCGGTGGTGTCACGCTTCTGGGCCACCATCGACATCGTCAGGTGGTGCTCCACCAGCCAGCTCACCAGGCGGGTGTCGCGGGTCGAGAGGCCGTGGCGCTCGGCGAAGACCTCGACGTCCCGGGCACCGAGGAGCGAGTGGTCGCCGCCGCGCCCCTTGCCGATGTCGTGGTAGAGCCCGGCGATCCACAGCAGCTCCAGCTTGGGCAGCTGATGGACGACGTTGGCGGCCACCGGGAAGGTCTCGCGGGCCTCGGGCTTGCGGAAGCCGTGGATGAACTTCAGCAGGCGCAGGGTGTGGGCGTCCACGGTATAGATGTGGAAGAGGTCGTGCTGCATCAGGCCCACGGCGCGGCCGAACTCCGGCAGGTACTTGCCGAGCACCCCGTAGCGGTTCATGCGCCTGAGCTGGCGCGCCACGTTGCCGCCGGAGCGCAGCAGCGCCATGAACAGGCTCTGGTGGCGCACGTCGTCGCGGTAGAGGTCGTCGATCAGGTGGCGGTGGTCGCGGATCAGGCGGATGGTGTCGGCGCGCACCCCCTCGATCTCGGGGTGCTCGGCCATCAGCAGGAAGAGCTCCAGCAGCGCCGCGGGCCGGTCGCGAAAGACGGTGCGCGAGCGCGCCTGGATGTAGCCGCCGCGGATCTCGAAGCGGTCGTTGAGCGGGGTGGTCTCGAGCTCCTCGCCGGCGTGCAGGATCGCCTCGTCGAAGTGCTGCAGCAGCATGTCGTTGAGGCCGGCCAGGGCCGTCACGTGGCGGTAGTAGCGCTTCATGAACTGCTCGACGGCCAGCCGCTCCGGGGTGTCGCGGAAGCCGAACAGCTCGGCGATGGTGCGCTGGTGGTCGAACTGCAGGCGGTCCTCGGCGCGGCCGGTGAGCATGTGCAGGGCGTAGCGGACCTGCCACAGGAAGGCCTGGCCCTGGCTGAGGATGCGCAGTTCGGCGTCGTTCATGAACCCGTTGGCGACCAGGTCCTCGTAGCGCTGGCTGCCGAAGTGGCGCTTGGCCACCCAGCCGATCATCTGGATGTCGCGCAGGCCCCCGGGGGAGCTCTTGAGGTTGGGCTCCAGGTGGTACTCGGAGTTGTTGAAGCGATGGTGGCGGCTGATCTGCTCCTGCCACTTGGCCTCGAAGAAACGGTCGGCGGGCCATAGCCGGTCGGGGGCGAGGCGCGCCTTCATCGCCTCGCGCAGCCGCTCGGGGCCGGCGATGGTGCGGCTCTCCAGCAGGTTGGTGATCACCGTGACGTCGGCCTTTGCCTCGCGCTCGCAGTCGGAGAGCGAGCGCACGCTGTGGCCGATCTCCAGGCCGATGTCCCACAGGAAGGTGACGAAGGCGGTGAGCGTCTCCCGGTAGGGCGCGTCGTCGTCCTTCTCGAGCAGCAGCAGCAGGTCGACGTCGGAGTGGGGGTGCAGCTCGCCGCGGCCGTAGCCGCCCACGGCGAGCAGCGCGAGCCCCTCGCCCGCGGGCCACTCATGCTGCTCCCAGGCTACCGCCAGCAGCCGGTCGAGGCACCAGGCGCGACCGTGGATCAGGTCGCGGATGTCGGCGCCGTTCCGGAAGCGCCCGTCGAGTCGCGCCTGGATCTCGCGCAGCGCCGCCTTGAAGGGGGCGATGGGCGAGCGGCTGCCGGCGAGCTCGGCGCGGAAGGCGTCGCTATCGAACAGGCTCTCGTCGGGGGCGAAGCGGAAGTGGTGGAGCAGCATCGGCTCAGCGCTCCAGGAAGGAGAGGTCTTCGTCGCGGCGTGCGGTGAGCACCTCGACGCCGGTCTCGGTCACCAGCAGGGTGTGCTCCCACTGGGCGGAGAGGCTGCGGTCCTTGGTCACCGCGGTCCAGCCGTCGCGCAGCACCTTGGTGCGGGAGTCGCCGACGTTGATCATCGGCTCGATGGTGAAGCACATGCCGGCTTCGAGGGCGATGTCCGCCTCGGGGGCATAGCCGTCGTAATGCAGCACCTGGGGCTCCTCGTGGAAGCCGGCGCCGATGCCGTGGCCACAGAAGTCGCGCACCACCGAGTAGCCGCTGGCCTCGGCGTGGCTCTGGATGGCGCGGGCCAGCTCGGAGAGGTGCACGCCCGGGCGCACCAGGGCGATGCTGCGGTAGAGGCACTCCTGGGTGACCCGGCACAGCCGTTCGCCCTGGATGGTCTCGCCGATCACGAACATCACGCTGGAGTCGCCGTGGTAGCCGTCGGCGGTCCTGACGGTGACATCCAGGTTCATGATGTCGCCCTTCTTCAGGGCCTTGCCGTCGTCGGGAATGCCGTGGCACACCACGTGGTTGATGGAGGTACAGACCGACTTGGGGAAGCCGTGGTAATCGAGCGGGGCCGGGGTGGAGCCGAGCACGTCGACGATATAGTCGTGGCAGCGGCGGTCGATCTCGCCGGTGGTGATGCCGGCCGCGACGAAGGGGGTGATCATCTCCAGCACGCTGGCGGCCTGACGGCCCGCCTCGCGCATCTTCTCGATCTCGTCGGGCGTCTTGATGGGTACGTTCATGGAATCTCGAGGGTGGGGGGTGGGGTCGCCCGGGCGACTTCAACTTGCGGATGATCCATGGTATAAAGCTGCGCGCCTTCCTGCAATCGCCCGTCCTTTCCCGTCCGCGCACGTCGAGGTGTCGCCGTGAAGGGTATGCGCGGTGTGGTGGCAGGGTGGGTGTATATCAATGTAACGCCTTGAAAACACACATGCACCGGCACATGGTCCCGGGTGCTGTCGCGGCTCCTCCAGAGGGCTTCGGCGGTCGGATCCATGGGGTGCGTGGAGGCCTAACCCGATTTTCCAGGAGTCATCCATGGCACACGTCAATATGCGTGACCTGCTCAAGGCAGGCGCTCACTTCGGTCACCAGACCAAGTACTGGAACCCGAAGATGAGCAAGTTCATCTTTGGTGCCCGCAACAAGATCCACATCATTAACCTCGAGCATACCCTGCCGGCCCTGAACGAGGCCATCGATGTGGTCGAGAAGATGGCCGCGTCCAACAACAAGGTCATGTTCGTCGGTACCAAGCGCAGCGCCAGCAAGATCATCAAGGAAGAGGCCAAGCGCGCCGGTCAGCCCTATGTCAACCACCGCTGGCTGGGCGGCATGCTGACCAACTACAAGACCATCCGTCAGTCCATCAAGCGTCTGCGCGACCTCGAGACCATGCGCGAGGACGGCACCTTCGAGAAGCTGACCAAGAAGGAAGTCCTGATGGCGACCCGCGAGCAGGACAAGCTCGAGCGTTCCATCGGCGGTATCAAGGAGATGGGTGGCCTGCCCGACGCCCTGTTCGTGATCGACGTAGACCACGAGCGCATCGCCATCAACGAGGCGAACAAGCTCGGCATCCCGGTCATCGGCGTGGTGGATACCAACTCCGATCCGGACGGCGTCGACTACGTGATCCCCGGCAACGATGACTCTATCCGCGCCATCCAGATCTACGTCAAGGCCATCGCCGACGCCTGCACCCGTGCGAAGGAAGGTCGTCCCGACGAGTTCGTCGAGGTCACCGACGAGGTGGTCCAGGAAAGCGACAGCGCCGCCGAGTGATCGCGGCTAGTCTGTTCGGTGGCCGTCGCCACGGTGGTTGATGCCTCGGTGGTCGATGCCACGGCAGCCGGACAGACGAGAAGGGGGCCGCGGCCCCCTTTTTTCTCAGCATTCGCCGGATCCGTCACAGCGACGGGTCCGCTCTCCGTTGACACACAGATTCAGAGGTGAACCCCATGGCAGCTATCAGCGCCTCCCAGGTCAAGGAACTGCGCGAGCGTACCGGACTCGGCATGATGGAGTGCAAGAAGGCCCTCACCGAGGCCGGCGGTGACATCGAGGTCGCCATCGAGAACCTGCGCAAGAGCTCCGGCCTCAAGGCCGCAAAGAAGGCCAGCCGCACCGCCGCCGAGGGCACCGTGGTGACCCGCGTGGCCGAGGATGGCAGCTACGGCGTGATGGTCGAGATCAACTCCGAGACCGACTTCGTCGCCCGTGACGACAACTTCAAGGCCTTCGCCGACAAGGTCGCCGACGCCTTCTTCGCCGCCAAGAACGAAGACGTGGCCGCCGTGATGGCCGGCGATCTGGAAGCCGCTCGCGAGCAGCTGGTCCAGAAGATCGGCGAGAACATCGGCGTGCGTCGCTGCGTCGTGGTCGACGCCCTCGAGGGTGGCCTGGTGGGCGAATACGTCCACGGCGGCCGCATCGGCGTGCTGACCGTGCTCAAGGGCGGCAACGCCGAAGTGGCCAAGGACATCGCGATGCACGTCGCCGCCATCAACCCGGCCGTCGCGCGCCCCGAGGACATGCCCCAGGAGCAGCTGGACAAGGAGAAGGACATCATCCTCGCCCAGCCCGACATGGCCGGCAAGCCCGCCGAGATCGCCGAGAAGATGGTCCAGGGCCGCCTGAAGAAGTACCTGGCCGAGAACAGCCTGACCGAGCAGCCCTTCGTCAAGAACCCGGACCAGAGCGTTGCCCAGTTCGCCAAGGCGGCCGGCGGCGAGGTCCTCGGTTTCACCCGCTTCGAAGTGGGCGAGGGCATCGAGAAGGAAGAGGTCGACTTCGCCAAGGAAGTGATGGAACAGGCCAAGCGCAGCTGAGGTCAGAGGTTCCTGCAGGATGATGGCGTGCGCGCGAGCGCACGCCATCGCGTATCCGGCCGGTGCACCGGCCGCCCCCATGCCAATGCTGATGCCCCAGGAGAGATGCCATGTCCCCATCCGATCACGTCGAGACCTCACCCAAGGCCCGCACCGACAAGTCGAAGTACAAGCGAATCCTGCTCAAGCTCTCCGGCGAGGCGCTGATGGGCGAGCACGATTTCGGCATCGACCCCAAGGTGCTGGACCGCATGGCCCTCGAGATCGGCCAGCTGGTGGGGATCGGGGTGCAGGTCGGCATCGTGATCGGCGGCGGCAACCTGTTCCGCGGTGCCGCCCTGAACGAGGCCGGCATGGATCGGGTGACCGGTGACCATATGGGCATGCTGGCCACGGTGATGAACGCCCTGGCCATGCGCGACGCCCTGGAGCGTTCCAATATCCGCTCCCGGGTGATGTCCGCGATCCCCATGAGCGGCGTGGTGGAGCACTATGACCGCCGTACCGCCATCCGCTATCTCACCTCCGGGGATGTGGTACTGTTCTCCGCCGGTACCGGCAATCCCTTCTTTACCACCGATTCCGCGGCCTGCCTGCGCGGGATCGAGATCGACGCCGACGTGGTGGTCAAGGCCACCAAGGTGGACGGAGTCTACGACAAGGACCCGGTCAAGCACGCTGATGCGATCAAGTACGACCAGCTCAGCTATGACGATGCCCTGGACCAGAAGCTCGGCATCATGGATTTGACCGCTATCTGCCTGGTGCGTGACCATGACATGCCGGTCCGCGTCTTCAACATGAACAAGCCGGGCGCCCTGCTCAACCTGGTGGTGGGCGGCGAGGAAGGCACGCTGATAGACAGAGGTTGACACCGTGATCAATGACATCAAGAAAGATGCAGAATCCCGCATGAAGAAGAGCGTGGAAGCGCTGCATGGCAACCTGAACAAGATCCGTACCGGGCGCGCCCACTCCAGCATCCTGGACGCGGTGACCGTGGAGTATTACGGCAGCCAGGTGCCGCTCAACCAGGTGGCCAACATCAACATCGAGGACGCCCGTACCCTCTCGGTGGTGCCCTGGGAGCAGAGCATGGTGCCCAAGGTCGAGAAGGCCATCATGGCCGCCGATCTCGGCCTGAATCCCTCGACCGCCGGCAACAACATCCGCGTGCCGATGCCGATGCTCACCGAGGAGACCCGCAAGGGCTACATCAAGCAGGCGCGCTCCGAGGCCGAGCACGCCCGGGTGGCGGTGCGCAACGTGCGCCGCGATGCCAACGGTGACTTCAAGTCCCTGCTCAAGGAGAAGGAGATCACCGAGGACGAGCAGCGCCAGGCCGAGGACGCGATCCAGAAGCTGACCGACAAGTACATCGCCGAGATCGACAAGACGCTGGAGCTGAAGGAACACGATCTGATGCAGATCTGAGCAAGTCCGGGGCCGCCAGGAGGGCGGCCTCCTGCCTTCGCTACCCACTCCCCGATGCGAGACCCCATGACGTCACCGCTCACCCCAGATTCCAGCGCCACGGAGGGCACGCCTGCCACCCCGGGGGGCCCGCTGCCACGCCATGTGGCGATCATCATGGACGGCAACAACCGCTGGGCGCGGGCGCGCGGCCTCTCCGGCGTGCGCGGTCACCATGCCGGCGTGGAGGCGGTGCGCGCCACCATCCGGCGTGCCGCCGAGCGCGGGGTCGAGACCCTCACCCTGTTCGCCTTCTCCAGCGAGAACTGGAAGCGTCCCCGGGCCGAGGTCAGCGCCCTGATGGAGCTGTTCCTGCTGGCGCTGAAGCGCGAGGTCAGCAAGCTTCACCAGAACGGCATCCGGCTCTCGGTGATCGGTGATCTCTCGGCCTTCTCGGACTCGATCCAGAAGCACATCGCCCGGGCCGAGGCCAAGACCCGCGACAACACCCGGCTGCACCTGGTGATCGCCGCCAACTATGGCGGCCAGTGGGACCTGACCCGGGCGGCGCGCCGCCTCGCCGAGCGGGTGGCCGCCGGCGAGATGGATCCCGAGGCCATCGACGAGGCCGCCTTCGCTTCCCAACTGAGCCTGGCCGGGGTGGCGCCGGTGGATCTCTGCATCCGCACCAGCGGCGAGCAGCGCATCTCCAACTTCATTCTCTGGGAGCTGGCCTACGCCGAGCTCCACTTCACGCCACGCCTGTGGCCCGACTTCGACGCCGACGCCTTCGACCTGGCGCTGGAGGACTTCCAGCGGCGCCAGCGGCGCTTCGGCATGACCGACGAACAGATCGAGGCGCAACAAGGTGCTTAGACAGCGCATCATCACCGCGGCCTGGCTGGCGCCGCTGATGCTGGCGGGCCTGTTTGGCCTGTCCGGCGGGTTCTTCGCCCTCTTCACGGCGGCCATCGTGCTGCTGGCCGGCTGGGAATGGACCAACCTGGCGGGCATCCGCCGGCCCGACAACCGGCTGATGCTGGTAGGCGTGCTGGGCATGGCGATGCTGATGCTCTGGCTCAGCGGTGGGGCCCTGATGGCCTGGCCGCTGTGGCTGGGCGTGGCCGGCTGGCTGGCCAATCTCTACTGGGTGGTTCACTACCCCGCACGCGGCGGGCAGTGGCAGTCGTCCACGCGGCGCCTTGCCATGGGAGTCTGGGTGCTGCTCCCCGCCTGGGTGGGGCTGAACGTGCTGCGCGATACCGGCGCGGTCTGGCTGCTCTTTGTGCTGCTGCTGGTGTGGTGTGCCGATATCGGCGCCTACTTCGCCGGCCGCGCCTTCGGGCGGCGCAAGCTGGCGCCCAGGGTGAGCCCGGGCAAGAGCTGGGAAGGGGTGGCCGGCGGCCTCGTCGCCACCGCCGCGCTTGCCCTGATCTTCGCCGCCTGGCAGGGGCTCGGCCTCGGCGGCGGGCTGGCCCTGCTGCTGGCGACCCTGGTGGTGACCCTGGTCTCGGTGCTGGGCGACCTGCTCGAGAGCATGCTCAAGCGCTTTCGCGGCATCAAGGACTCCAGCCAGCTGCTGCCGGGCC
This sequence comes from Halomonas sp. PGE1, assembly GCF_013000985.1. Lineage (NCBI taxonomy): Bacteria > Pseudomonadati > Pseudomonadota > Gammaproteobacteria > Oceanospirillales > Halomonadaceae > Halomonas > Halomonas sp. PGE1. The sequence continues at coordinate 3,761,411 of NZ_CP053032.1, read as the reverse complement.
ATGGCGGCGTGCTCGACCGCATCGACAGCCTCACCGCGGCGCTGCCCCTCTTCGCCCTGCTGATGCTCGGGGTGCTCTAGGGTGGCCGCAGCAGAGCGCGGCGCCTGGCGCCGCCAGGCAGTCACCGTGCTGGGGGCCACCGGCTCCATCGGCACCAGCACCCTGGACGTGATCGCCCGCCACCCCGAGCGCTATCGTGTCCATGCGCTGACCGCCCACCGCTCCCGGGAGCCCCTGCTGGCGCTCTGCCTCTTCCACCGGCCCGCGGTAGCGGTGCTCGGCGACGAGCGCGACGCCGCCTGGCTGCGGGCGCGCCTTGCCGAGGCCGGCGTGGCGACCGAGGTCGAGTCCGGCCCGGCGGCCCTGGTGGCGGTGGCCGAGGCGCGCGAGGTGGATGTGGTGATGTCGGCCATCGTCGGCGCCGCGGGCCTCCTGCCCACGCTTGCCGCGGTGCATGCCGGCAAGCGGGTGCTGCTGGCCAACAAGGAGGCCCTGGTGATGTCCGGGGCGCTCTTCATGGAGGCGGTGGCGACGAGCGGCGCGACCCTTCTGCCCATCGATTCCGAACACAATGCCATCTACCAGTGTCTACCCGTGGAGCATCGCGGGGGGCTCGCCCGCCACGGCGTTACCCAGCTGCTGCTGACCGCCTCCGGCGGCCCCTTCCGCGGCTGGTCGCCCGAGCGGCTGGCCGAGGTGACGCCCGAACAGGCCTGCGCCCACCCCAACTGGTCCATGGGCCGCAAGATCTCGGTGGACAGCGCCACCCTGATGAACAAGGGGCTGGAGCTGATCGAGGCGTGCTGGCTGTTCGACGCCCGGCCGGAGCAGGTGCAGGTGGTGGTGCACCCCCAGAGCGTGATCCACTCCATGGCCGCCTACAGCGATGGCTCGGTGATCGCCCAGTTGGGCAACCCCGACATGCGCACCCCCATCGCCTACGGGCTGGCCTGGCCGGAGCGCATCGAGGCCGGCGTCGAGGCGCTGGACCTCTTCCGGGTCGCCCGGCTCGACTTCGAGGCGCCGGACGAGGCCGCCTTCCCCTGCCTGCGCCTGGCTCGCGAGGCCATGGCCGCGGGGGGGGACGGCGCCGGCGGTGCTCAATGCGGCCAACGAGGTGGCGGTGGAGGCCTTCCTGGCGGGTCGCCTCGGCTTCACCGGCATCGCCGAGCTGGTGGCCCGGGTGCGCGATGCCGAGCCGGTCCAGGCCGTGCGCGACCTCGAGACCGTACTGGACGCCGATGCCCGCGCGCGGCGTGCCGCCGTGACCCGGCTGGCGAACCGCTGACACCGATGCCATTCCAACCCGATTCCAGGAGGAGAGCGACTTGGGCCTGATCCAGAACATCCTGGCCGTCATCGTGGTGCTGGGCCTGTTGATCACCTTCCACGAGTTCGGCCACTTCTGGGTGGCCAGGCGCTGTGGCGTCCGGGTGCTGCGCTTCTCGGTGGGCTTCGGCACGCCGATCTGGTCCCGCGTCGACCGCCATGGCACCGAGTTCGCCGTGGCCGCCATCCCGCTGGGCGGCTACGTCAAGATGCTCGACGAGCGCGAGGCGCCGGTGCCCGAGGACGAGCTCGGCCAGGCCTTCAACCGCAAGACGGTATGGCAGCGGATCGCCATCGTCGCTGCCGGCCCCCTGGCCAACTTCCTGCTCGCCATCGTCGCCTACTGGGCGCTGTTCGTGGCCGGCACCACCACGGTGGCGCCGGTGATCGGCAGCGTCGAGCCGGGGTCGCCGGCGGAGCGCGGCGGCCTCGTCGCCGGCCAGGAGATCGTCGCGGTGCGCGGCGAGGCGGTGCGCGGCTGGGACGAGATCAACCTCAAGCTGGTGGCCGCCATCGGCATGAGCGGCGAGCTCACCGTCGACGCCCGCAGCGACGCCACCGCCGAGCCCCGCGAGTATCGCCTGCCGGTCGAGAACTGGCTGGTGCGCCAGGACCCGCCCCAGCCGCTGCCGAGCCTCGGCGTGACCCCCTGGCGCCCGCCCTTCCCGGCGGTGCTGGGCCAGCTGATGCCCGGGGAGGCGGCCGACGCCGCCGGCCTCCAGGCCGGCGACGAGATCCTGGCGGTGGATGGCACCGCGGTCGACGACTGGATGCATTTCGTCGACATCGTGCGGGCAAGCCCCGGCGAGGCGCTGACCCTCGAGGTGGCGCGCGACGGCGAGCGGCTGAGCCTTGCCATCACCCCCGGCAGCAACACTCTGGAGGAAGGCGTGACCATCGGCTACATCGGCGCCGGCGTGGCGCCGGTGGCGTGGCCCGAGGAGTACCGCCGCGAGATCCGCTACGGCCCCGTGGCCGCAGTGGGCGAGGCGGTATCCCGCACCGGCGAGATGACCCTGCTGACCCTGGATGCCATCCGCAAGATGCTGGTGGGGTTGATCTCGCCCTCCAACCTCTCGGGCCCGATCACCATTGCCCAGATTTCGGGCGATTCGGCCCGGGCGGGGCTCGAGAGCTTCGTCAGCTTCCTGGCCTATCTCTCCATCAGCCTGGCGGTGCTCAACCTGCTGCCGATCCCGGTGCTCGACGGCGGCCACCTGCTCTACTATTTCGTGGAGGTGGTGCGTGGCCGCCCGGTCTCCGAGCAGGCCCAGGCAATCGGCCTGCGCATCGGCCTGGCGCTGGTGGGGACCCTGATGCTGATGGCGATCTATTTCGATCTGATGCGGCTCTGGTGACGCAAGGCCCGAACGAGCTACTGCCTGCTCGCCGGGGCTGATCCGGCGACAAGCCTGTGAGGGGGCGCCATGAACCCCTCCCTGGGGGCTACCTAGACCATCCCTGGTCCACGGACCCCCTCTTCGGCTTGTCCCCTGCGCCCCTTGCGCATGGCAGCGGCGATTGCTCTGTGGCAATCGCCTTGTCAGCGAGCCGCACAAATGTATAAGGTGCCTGTCTGGACAGGTTTGGCAGATCAACGCGAGCGAATCGACTGCATGAGAATCAAGACCATCGGACTGGCGGCACTGCTGCTCGTCGGGGCCGGGACGGCCCAGGCCCAACCCTTCGAGGTTTCGGACATTCGTGTGGAAGGCCTGCAGCGAGTCTCCGCCGCCTCCGTCTTCAACGCCTTTCCCGTCAGCGCTCGCGACCGCGTCGATGACCGCGAGCTGGCCGAGGCGACCCGCAGCCTGTTTGCCACCGGCCTGTTCGAGGATATCAGCCTCGCCCGGGACGGCGACGTGCTGATCATCCAGGTGGTGGAGCGACCCACCATCAGCCGTCTCAATATCAGCGGCAACCGCCGCATCGGTGACGATGAGCTGCGCCAGGGCCTGCGCCAGGCCGGCCTCGCCGAGGGCGAGGTGCTGCAGCTCTCCACCCTGGAGGAGATCCAGCGCGAGCTGGAGGGCGTCTACCAGGGGCAGGGGCGCTACAGCGCCACCATCGAGACCAGCGTGCGCGAGATCGACGAGGGCCGCGTGCAGGTCGACGTGGAGATCAACGAGGGCGCCGTGGCGCGCATCCGCCAGATCAACCTCGTCGGCAACCGCGCCTTCGACGACGACACCCTGCGCGACGTCTTCGAGCTCAACGACCGCCCTGGCCGCATCTTCGGCTGGTTCTCCCGGGACGAGTACTCCCGCGAGGCGCTGGCCGGCGATCTCGAGCGCCTGCGCTCCTTCTACCTGGACCGCGGCTACGTCAACTTCAACGTCGAGTCGACCCAGGTCTCGATCAGCCCGGACAAGTCGCAGATCTTCATCACCGTCAACGTCGACGAGGGCCGCCAGTACCGCATCGGCGACGTGCGCTTCGTGGGCGACCTGCAGATCAGCGAGCGCGAGGCCCGCGAGCTGCTCGAGGTGGCGCCGGGCCAGGTCTTCTCGCGCAGCGACGTGACCGCCTCCTCCGAGGCGCTGCGCGCACGCCTCGGCGCCGAGGGTTTCGCCTTCGCCAGCGTCGATGGCATCCCCGAGGTCTCCGCGTCGGACGACACCGTGGACCTGGCGTTCCGGGTCGATGCCGGGCGCCGCGCCTATGTGCGCCGCATCGAGTTCATCGGCAACACCACCACCCAGGACGAGGTGCTGCGCCGGGAGATGATCCAGCTGGAGGGGGCGCCGGCCTCGACTCAGTCGATCACCCAGTCCCGCCAGCGCCTCGAGCGCCTCGGCTTCTTCCGCCAGGTGGACGTGGAGACCCGGCCCGTGGCCGGTGAGCCCGACAAGCTCGACGTCACCTACACCGTGGAGGAGCAGCCCTCCGGCTCGATCTCCGCCAGCGTCGGCTTCTCCCAGAGCGCCGGCGTCATCTACGGCGTGGGCCTCTCCCAGACCAACTTCCTGGGGACCGGCAACCGGGTGAACGTCGGCGCCCAGCGCAGCGACACCTTCACCAGCGTCAACTTCGGTTTCACCGACCCCTACTGGACCCTCGACGGCATCTCTCGCGGCTACAACCTCTACTACCGCGAGACCGACTACGAGGACTCCGACATCTCCACCTACTCCACCGACGCCTACGGTGCGGGGATCAACTTCGGCTACCCGATCAACGAGATCACCCGTCTCAACTTCGGCGCCGCGGTGGAGGACCTGACGGTCAAGACCTATCGCGATACCGCCCAGGAGATCACCCGCTACGTCGACGAGCAGGGGGCCGATGCCCAGAGCCTGAAGCTGACGGCCAGCTGGACCCGCAACAACCTCAACCGCGGCATCATGCCCACCGCCGGCAACTACCAGCGCCTGTCGCTGGAGACCGCGGTGCCCGGCAGCGACGCCGAGTACTACAAGCTGCGCGCCCAGGCCCGCCAGCTCTTCCCGCTCAACGACAACCACGACTGGGCGCTGAAGTTCAGCGGCGAGGTGGGCTATGCCGACGTGGTCGGCAACGACCCCTACCCCTTCTACGAGAACTTCTACGCCGGTGGCCTCGGCTCGGTGCGCGGCTTCACCGCCAACACCCTGGGCCAGCGCACCACGCCGCCGGAATCCGGCGGACGCGATCGCACCCTGGGCGGCAACGTGCTGATGCAGGGCAGCGCCGAGCTGCTCTTCCCGCTGCCCTTCATCGAGGATCGCCGTTCCCTGCAGACCTCGCTGTTCCTGGACGCGGGCAACACCTTCCTCACCGACTGCTATGCCACCGAGACCGGCACCTCGAACTGCAGCTCCGGGGTGGACCTGGGCGACCTGCGCTACAGCGTCGGCGTGGGGCTCTCCTGGCTGACGCCGGTGGGCCCGCTCACCTTCAGCATCGCCGAGCCGCTCAACGACGAGAGCGGCGACGACACCCAGTTCTTCCAGTTCTCGCTGGGTCAGACCTTCTGATTCCGGCCAGCCCCTGAGCAACGCCGGGCCGCCAGGCGGCGGCCCGTCAAGGAGTTCGACATGCGTAGATTGACCGCTGCCCTGAGCCTTCTCCTGCTGGCCGCCCTGGCCCTGCCGGCCCAGGCCGCCGAGGTGGCCGTGCTGGACTGGCGCCGGGCGCTGATGCAGACCGATGCCGCCCAGCGTTCCATGAGCGAGCTGGAGAGCCGTATCGGCAGCCAGCAGCGCCAGGCCCAGGCGCTCGACCAGGAGCTCTCCCAGCTGCAGCAGCGTGCCAGCAGCCTCAGCGACAGCGAGCGCCAGGAGGCCAACCGCAAGGCGTCCGAGCTCAACCGCCTGGTCGGCGAGATCATGCAGGCCCAGCAGGAGGCCGAGCAGCGCTTCCTGAGCGATGCCGAGTCGCGGCTCGAGCAGGCCGTCGAGCAGGTGATCGCTCGCCACGGCATCGACGTCCTCGTCGAGCCCCAGGGCGTGCTGCACGCCAACCAGGATCTGCCCGACCTGACCGGCGAAGTGACCCAGATCCTCAACTCCCTGTTCTGAGCCGGCACCAGCGGACCCAAGCCATGACCCGACGCGACACCCCGACCCTCACCCTTGCCGACATCGCCGAGCGCCTGGGCGCCCGGCTGGTCGGTGACGCCGACCGCCGGGTCAGCGGGCTGGCCACCCTCAGGGAGGCCGGCCCGGACCAGGTGGCCTTCCTGGCCAACCGCGCCTATCTCAAGGACCTGCCGGATACCCGGGCCGCGGCCGTGCTGCTCCATCCGCAGCATGGCGAGACCTGTCCCACGGCGCGCCTCGAGCTCGACAACCCCTATCTGGGCTATGCGGCGCTGTCGCGCCTCTTCGATCCCCTGGCGGGGCGCCCGCCCGCCGGCGTGCACCCCTCGGCGTCGGTGGACCCCGCCGCGCGTCTCGGTGAGCGGGTCGAGATCGGCCCCAATGCCGTGATCGAGGCGGGCGTGACCCTGGGCGACGACGTGATCGTCGGCCCCGGCGCCGTGGTGGGGGCCGACAGCGTCATCGGCGCCGGCTCCCGGCTCCACGCCAACGCCACCGTCTGCCACGGCGTGGTGGTGGGCCAGCGCGCCATCCTGCACAGCGGCTGCGTGATCGGCGGCGACGGCTTCGGCTTCGCCCACGACGGGGCGCGCTGGCACAAGATCGCCCAGCTCGGCGGCGTCGTACTGGGCGATGACGTCGAGGTGGGCAGCTGTTCGAGCATCGACCGCGGCGCCCTCGGCGACACCGTCATCGGCCACGACGTCAAGATCGACAGCCAGGTGCAGATCGCCCACAACGTGCAGATCGGCGACCACAGCGCCCTGGCCGGCTGCGTGGGCATCGCCGGCTCCACCCGGGTCGGGAAGCACTGCATGCTGGGCGGTGGCGTGGGGCTCTCCGGCCATCTGACGATCTGCGACGGGGTCCAGGTCACCGGCATGAGCCTGGTGACCAACTCCATCACCGAGCCCGGGGTCTACTCCTCCGGTACCGGCGCCATGAAGAACGCCCAGTGGCGCAAGAACGCGGTGCGCTTCAAGCAGCTCGACGACATCGCCAAGCGGCTCTCGCGGCTCGAGAAGGGGCGCGACGGTTGAGGGTCGCGCCCGGGGCGCTATAATCCCCCGCCTGCCCGACGGCCCGCGCCGTCGGCTCGCACCCGCCGGGACGGCGGGGCTCCCGATACTTCAGAGGTTGTGACGATGGTAATGGACATCAACGAAATTCGAGACTATCTGCCCCACCGCTATCCTTTTCTGCTGGTGGACAGGGTCACCGAGCTGAGCCTCGGCGAATCCATCGTCGCCTACAAGAATGTCAGCATCAACGAGCCGTTCTTCAATGGGCACTTTCCCCATCACCCCATCATGCCCGGCGTGCTGGTGGTGGAGGCGCTGGCCCAGGCCTGTGGCATCCTCGGCTTCAAGACCGTCAACAAGCTGCCCGCCGATGGCTATGTCTACTACCTGGTGGGCAGCGACAACGTGCGCTTCAAGCGCCCGGTGATGCCCGGTGACCGGCTGCAGCTGCGCGCCGATGTGATCCGCGAGAAGCGTGGCATCTGGAAGTTTGCCTGCAAGGCCACCGTCGACGGCGAGCTGGCCTGCGAGGCCGAGATCATCTGTGCCGAGAGGAAGGTCGCTTGATTCACCCCACTGCCCTCGTCGACCCCGCCGCGCGCCTCGCCGATGACGTCGAGGTCGGCCCCTTCACGGTGATCGGGCCCGACGTGGAGATCGGCCCCGGCAGCCGGATCGGCCCCCATGTGGTGATCAAGGGGCCCACGGTGCTGGGGGCGCGCACGCGCATCTTCCAGTTCGCCTCGGTGGGTGAGGACTGCCAGGACAAGAAGTATGCCGGCGAGCCCACCCGGCTGGTGATGGGCGATGACAACGTGATCCGCGAGGGGGTGACCTTGCATCGCGGCACCGTCCAGGACCGCGGCGAGACCACCATCGGCTCGCGCAACCTCTTCATGGCCTATGTGCACGTGGGCCACGACTGCGTGATCGGCAACGACTGCATCCTGGCCAACCAGGTGACCCTGGCGGGCCACGTGAAGCTCGGGGACTTCGCCATCCTCGGCGGGCTCTCCGCGGTGCACCAGTTCTGCCACTTCGGCACCCACGCCATGGCCGGCGGCGGCTCCATCATCACCAAGGACACCCCGGCCTACGTGATGATCAACGGCAGCCCGGCCCAGGTCCATGGCCTCAACCTGGTGGGTCTCAAGCGTCGCGGCTTCTCGAAGGAGGCCCTCCGGGCCCTCGGCGAGGCCTACAAGCTGGTCTATCGCCAGGGGCTCACCGTCGAGCAGGCGCTGGCCGAGATCCGCACGCGCTTCGCCCTGGCCGAGACCGAGACCTTTGCCGCCTCCATCGAGGCGTCGACCCGCGGCATCATCCGCTGATCATGGCCACGGCCGAGCGGCAGGCGGTGCGGCGAGTCTATCTGGTCGCCGGTGAGCTCTCCGGCGACATCCTCGGTGCCGGGCTGATGCGCGCCCTCAGGGCCCGCCATCCCGGCGTCGAGTTCCGCGGCATCGGCGGCCCGCGCATGATCCGCGAGGGGATCGACAGCCGCTTCCCCCTGGAGACTCTCTCGGTGATGGGGCTCGTCGAGGTGCTCAAGCACCTGCCCGGGCTGATCCGGGTGCGTCGCACCCTCAGGGCCGATGCCCTGGCCTGGCAGCCGGACATCATGGTCGGCATCGACGCCCCGGACTTCAACCTGGGCCTGGAGCGGCAGCTGCGCGAGGCGGGCCTGATCACCGCCCACTACGTCAGCCCCTCCGTGTGGGCCTGGCGCCAGGGGCGGGTCAAGGGCATCGCGAAGTCTGTGGATGCCATGCTCACCTTCCTGCCCTTCGAGGCAGCCTTCTACGCCCGCCACCGGGTGCCGGTGGCCTTCGTCGGCCACCCGCTGGCCGACGAGCTGCCGCTCGAGAACGACCGGACTGCCATGCGCACCGCCCTGGGCCTGCCCGGCGAGGGCGAGGTGCTGGCGCTGCTGCCCGGCTCCCGGGCCAACGAGATCCGCTTTCTCGGCGAGACCTTTCTCGCCGCCGCCGAACGGCTCTGTGCGGCGCGCCCGGGCCTGCACCTGGTGGTGCCGGCGGCCACGCCAAGGCGCCGTGAGGAGCTCGCGGCGCTGCTGGCCGGCCACCCCGGGCTTGCCGAGCGGCTGACCCTGCTCGACGGCCAGGCCCGGGAGGCGATGGTGGCCAGTGACGCCGTGCTGCTCGCCTCCGGCACCGCGGCGCTCGAGGCGATGCTCTGCCACCGCCCGATGCTGGTGGCCTATCGGATGGCGCCGGCGACCCACTGGCTCGCCCGGCGTCTGGTCAAGACCGAATGGATCTCGCTGCCCAACCTGATCGCCCGGGAGAGCCTGGTGCCGGAGCTGATCCAGGAGGCGGCGAGCCCCGAGGCGATCGCCGCCCGGCTCGGCGCGCTGCTCGACGACGCCCCGGGGCGCGCCGCCCTGGAGGCGCGCTTCGCCGCGATGCACGCAGGCCTGCAGCGCGACGCCAGCCGCCGCGCCGCGGAGGCCATCGAGGCGCTGGTGGCGGGCGAACCGCTGCCCGAGAGCGTCGCCCCGGAGCGGGCCGGGGAGGCGGCATCGTGACCTCGGCAAGGGGCAAGGCCGCCGAGCTGCCCCCGCTGGTGGTGGACTACCGCGGCGAGCGCCTGGCCGGCGTCGATGAGGTGGGCCGCGGGCCCCTGGTGGGGGCGGTGGTGGCCGCCGCGGTGATCCTCGACCCGGCGCGCCCGATCGAGGGGCTCACCGACTCCAAGGCGCTCTCCGCCCGGCGCCGCGAGGCCCTGGACGTCGAGATCCGCGAGAGGGCCCTGGCCTTCGCCGTGGCCGAGGCCAGCCCCGCCGAGGTGGATGCGCTCAATATCTATCATGCCACCCACCTGGCCATGCGCCGGGCCATCGATGCCCTGAGCCCGGCGGCGGAGTACCTGCTGGTGGACGGCAATCGCCTGCCCGGGCATCATCTGCCGGGACAGGCGGTGGTCAAGGGGGACGCCCGCCACCCCGCCATCGCCGCCGCCTCGATACTCGCCAAGGTGGCCCGGGATGCCCAGATGCGGGCCCTCGACGCCCGGCATCCCGACTACGGCTTCGCCCGCCACAAGGGCTACCCGACCCGGGAGCACCTGGCCGCCCTGGAGCGCTTCGGCGCGCTGCCGGAGCACCGCCGCTCCTTCGCCCCGGTCAAGCGCCAGCTGGCGCTGTTCTAGGCCAGCGAGTCGCCATCGAGAGCGAGGAGCGCCGGGGATAGGTCGTCGCGGGGGTCTTTTGCCATGGATGGCAAAAGTAGCGTACAGGGAGGTATTCACAGCGCCCCCGCATAGACCTGTCGCCGGGTCAGCTCCGAGCGATAATGCCGGGATAGCCTCGCGCTTCCTGCAATGACTATTCACCGCCAAGCCCCGAGCCCCCTATGACCACGCCCTTCGTTCATCTCCGCGTCCACACCGAATACTCCCTGGTCGACGGCCTGGTGCGCCTCAAGCCGCTGGTCAAGGCCGCAGCGGAGCAGGGCATGCCGGCGCTGGCGGTCACCGACGAGGCCAACCTCTTCGGCCTGGTGAAGTTCTACAAGGGCGCCCAGGGCGCGGGGCTCAAGCCGATCATCGGCGCCGACCTCTGGCTCGCCAATCCCCATGACGAGGAGCACCCCTACCGGCTCACCCTGCTGGCCATGAACGACACGGGCTATCGCAACCTCACGGAGCTGATCTCCCGGGGCTGGATGGAGGGGCAGCGGCTGGGGCGCGCCGAGCTCAAGCGGGAGTGGGTGCTGGCCCAGAGCGAGGGGCTGATCGCCCTCTCCGGCGGGCGCGACGGCGAGGTGGGGCGCTACCTGCTCAGCGACCATGGCGACGAGGCCCGCGCGCTGCTCGAGGAGTGGAACGCCGCCTTCCCCGGGCGCTTCTACCTGGAGCTGACCCGCACGGGCCGCCCCCTGGAGGAGGAGTGCCTGCACCTCTCGGTGGCGCTGGCCGTGGAGAGCGGCACCCCGGTGGTGGCCACCAACGACGTGCGCTTCCTCGAGAAGGAGGACTTCTGGGCCCACGAGACCCGGGTCGCCATCGGCGAGGGCCGGGCGCTCGACGACCCGCGCCGCGAGCGCAAGTACACCGAGGAGCAGTACCTCAAGAGCCCCGAGGAGATGGCCGAGCTCTTTTCGGACATCCCAGAGGCGCTCGAGAACAGCGTGATGATCGCCGCGCGCTGCAGCGTGGACGTGCGCCTGGGCGAGATCTTCCTGCCGGAGTTCGAGATCCCCGAGGGGATGACCCAGGACGAGTTCTTCCGCAAGGTCTCCCACGACGGTCTCACCGAGCGCCTCGACTTCCTGTTCCCCGCCGAGCGCTACCCCCGCGACGGCGCCGAGTACGCCGAGATCGACCAGCGCTACCGGGAGCGGCTCGACTTCGAGCTCGACGTCATCATCCAGATGGGGTTCCCCGGCTACTTCCTGATCGTGATGGACTTCATCCAGTGGGCCAAGGACAACGACGTCCCGGTGGGCCCCGGGCGGGGCTCCGGCGCCGGCTCTCTGGTGGCTTACGCCCAGAAGATCACCGACCTCGACCCCATCGGCTACGACCTGCTCTTCGAGCGCTTCCTCAACCCCGAGCGGGTCTCGATGCCCGACTTCGACGTCGACTTCTGCATGGAGAAGCGCGACCGGGTCATCGAGTACGTGGCCGACCGCTACGGCCGCAACGCCGTGTCGCAGATCGTCACCTTCGGCACCATGGCCGCCAAGGCGGTGGTGCGCGACGTGGCCCGGGCCCAGGGGCGCCCCTACTCGCTGGGCGACAAGCTCTCCAAGCTGATCCCCTTCGAGGTGGGCATGACGCTCGCCAAGGCGATCGAGGCGGAGCCGGCGCTGAAGGAGTTCGTCGAGGCCGACGACGAGGCCGCCGAGATCTGGGAGATGGCGCTCAAGCTCGAGGGCATCACCCGCGGCACCGGCAAGCACGCCGGCGGCGTGGTGATCGCCCCCACCAAGCTCACCGACTTCTCGCCGCTGCTGTGCGACGAGGAGGGCGCGGGGCTCGTCGTGCAGTTCGACAAGAACGACATCGAGGAGGCCGGGCTCGTCAAGTTCGACTTCCTGGGCCTGCGCACCCTGACCATCATCGACTGGGCGCTGGAGATGGTCGACAAGGTGCGCGCGGTGGAGGGGCAGGGGCCGCTGAATATCGACAGCATCCCGCTGGATGACGGCCCCACCTTCGAGATGCTCAAGCGCGCCGAGACCACGGCGGTGTTCCAGCTCGAATCCCGCGGCATGAAGGAGCTGATCAAGCGCCTCCTGCCCGACTCCCTGGACGACATGATCGCCCTGGTGGCCCTGTTCCGCCCCGGCCCGCTGCAGTCGGGCATGGTGGACGACTTCATCAACCGCAAGCACGGCCGGTCCGAGATCTCCTACCCGCACCCGGACTACCAGCACGAGTGGCTCAAGCCGGTGCTGGAGCCCACCTACGGCATCATCCTCTATCAGGAGCAGGTGATGCAGATCGCCCAGGTGCTGGCGGGCTACACCCTAGGCCAGGCCGACATGCTGCGCCGCGCCATGGGCAAGAAGAAGCCCGAGGAGATGGCCAAGCAGCGCGCCGGCTTCATGGAGGGGTGTGCGGCCAACGGCATCGACAAGGAGCTCGCCGGCAACATCTTCGACCTGGTGGAGAAGTTCGCCGGCTACGGCTTCAACAAGTCTCACTCGGCGGCCTATGCGCTGGTCTCGTATCAAACGGCCTGGTTAAAAGCTCATTACCCTGGCCCGTTCATGGCAGCGGTGATCTCCACCGAGATGGACAACCTCGACAAGGTGGTGCCGCTGATCGAGGAGTGCCGCAACCTTGGGCTCACCGTGACTCCGCCGGACGTCAACGTCGGCGGCTACAAGTTCACCGTGGATGACGAGGCCCGGGTGGTCTACGGCCTCGGCGCCATCCGCGGCGTGGGCGAGGGGCCCATCGGCGCCATCGTCGAGGCCCGCGAGGCCGAGGGGCCCTTCAAGGATCTCTTCGACTTCTGCCGCCGCGTCGACCCCAAGCGCATGAACAAGCGCACCCTGGAGGCGCTGATCCGCTCCGGCGCCCTGGACAGCCTCGGCCCCAACCGCGCCGTGCTGGCCGCGGCGCTGGATGACGCCCTCAAGGCCGCCGCCCAGACCCAGACCAACCAGAACCTGGGCATGGTCGACATGTTCGGCGAGGCCTTCGCCGACGAGGAGGCCCAGGGCGGCGACGTCTACGCCGAGTATCGTCGGGTGCGCGAGTGGACCGACAAGGAGCGCTTGGCCGGCGAGAAGGAGACCCTGGGGCTCTACCTCACCGGTCACCCCATCGACGAGTACGAGAAGGAGCTCGAGCGCTTCGTCTCGACGCGCATCAGCGACCTCAAGCCGTCGCGTGAGCCTCAGCGGGTCGCCGGCCTGGTGGTGGGGGTGCGCACCATGAAGTCCAAGCGCGGCGACACCATGGCCTTCCTGACCCTGGACGACCGCACCGGGCGCATCGAGGCGTCGCTGTTCGGCGAGCTCTATGACCAGCTGCGCGGCCAGCTCGAACCCGACCAGGTGCTGATCGTCGAGGGGGAGGTCTCCTCCGACGACTACTCCGGCGGGCTGCGCCTGCGCGGCAAGGAGATCACCCCCATGGTGGCGGCGCGCACCCGCTACGGCCAGGCGGTGGAGCTCTCCCTGGACGGCGCGGCCATCAACGGCCGGCTGGTGGACTCCCTGCGGGCGAGCCTCGACCCCCATCGCGACGCCGAGGGCCTGCCGGTGCGACTGCGCTACCGCAACGCCGAGGCCGCCGGCTGGCTGGAGCTCGACGCCGCCTGGAAGGTCTCGCCCACCGACGAGCTGCTGATCCGCCTGCGCGAGGTGCAGGGCCAGGACGGCGTGCGGCTCAAGTACCGCTGAGCATGGGGCAGGGCTTGCCTCCTCTTGGTCCTCTACGGCAAGAGTCGGGGCTGACCCGGCGACAGGCCTGATCGGGGGCGCTGTGAACCCCTCCCTGGGCGCTACCGACGCCATCCCTGGCGTAGGACCCCCTCCAGGCCTGTCCCCGGCGCCCCTCAGCGAAGTCGCTCCAGCCTGCGCCGCCTTGCGCCGCTCGTTGAGGGTGCGATAATGCCAGCCACTTCATTTTTCGCGCCGCTGCCCGCCACGGGGGCCGGCGGTGAAACACCACAAGGCCACTCGCCAATGAATCCCAACTATCTCGACTTCGAACAGCCCATCGCCGAGCTCCAGGCCAAGATCGAGGAGCTGCGCCTGGTCGGCAATGACAGCCAGCTCAACCTCAGCGACGAGATCGAGCGCCTCCAGGAGAAGAGCCGCAAGCTCACCGAGTCCATCTTCAAGGACCTCACCCCCTGGCAGGTCTCGCAGCTCTCCCGCCATCCCCAGCGCCCCTACACCCTGGACTACCTGGAGCACGTCTTCACCGACTTCGACGAGCTTCACGGTGACCGCCACTTCGCCGATGATGCCGCCATCGTCGGCGGCGTGGCGCGCCTCGACGACCGTCCGGTGATGGTGATCGGCCACCAGAAGGGCCGCGACGTGAAGGAGAAGGTCCGCCGCAACTTCGGCATGCCGCGCCCCGAGGGCTATCGCAAGGCGTGCCGCCTGATGGAGATGGCCGAGCGGTTCAAGATGCCGGTGCTCACCTTCATCGACACTCCCGGCGCCTATCCCGGCATCGATGCCGAGGAGCGCGGCCAGTCCGAGGCCATCGCCTACAACCTGGCGGTGATGTCGCGCCTGCGTACGCCGATCATCGCCACCGTGGTGGGCGAGGGCGGCTCCGGCGGGGCCCTGGCCATCGGCGTCTGTGACGAGCTGGCCATGCTGCAGTACTCCACCTACTCGGTGATCTCCCCCGAGGGCTGCGCCTCCATCCTGTGGCGCAGTGCCGACAAGGCCTCCGACGCCGCCCAGGCCATGGGCGTCACCGCCGAGCGCCTCCGTGAGCTCGGCTTCGTGGATACCCTGATCGAGGAGCCGCTGGGCGGCGCCCACCGCCAGCCGGTCACCACCGCCGAGCGGGTCAGGGAGGCGCTGCTGGCCAGCCTCGAGCGCCTCGAGGCGATGGATACCGATGCGCTGCTGGCGCGCCGCTATGAGCGCCTGATGAGCTACGGCGCCCCGGCTTAACGGCCCTTTCTGCGCTCGGCCATACGGCGTTAAAAATCGGCTCGAAATGCTCATTTACTAAAGTAAACTCCGCTTTCTCGCCGACTTTTGCCTTGTCTGGCCATCGCTCGAAGCGGGCCCTCTGGGTTAGAGGGTTATCCATGTCCCTTCAGCCTCTGATCGATAATGCCCTGGCCCAGACCCCGCCGGGGTGTTGCGTCTGGGTGGCCCTCTCCGGCGGGCTCGACTCCGCGCTGCTGCTGACGCTCGCCGCCGAGGCGTGCCGGCGCCATCCCCGCCCGCTGCGTGCCCTCCACGTGCACCATGGCCTGCAGGCCGCGGCCGACGATTTCGAGCGCCACTGTCGGCGGCTCTGCTCGCACCTGGGCATGCCGCTCTTCGTCGAGCGGGTCGCGGTCGAACTCGCCGCGGGGCAGGGGCTGGAGGGGGCGGCCCGGGAGGCGCGTTACGCCGCCTTCGCCCGTCGCGTCGCCGTCGGCGAGACCCTGTGGCTGGCCCAGCACCGCGACGACCAGGCCGAGACCTTCCTGCTCGCCGCGTTGCGCGGCAGCGGCGTGCGTGGGCTGGCCGGCATGCCGCCGCTGCGGGCCTGGCGGGGCAGGGCGCTTGCGCGGCCGCTGCTGGCGGCCTCCCGGGCATCTATCGAGGCCGAGGCGGCTCGCCTGGGGCTGGCCTGGGTGGAGGACCCCTCCAACGCCGACGAGGGGCTCGATCGCAACCTCCTGCGCCGCACGGTGCTGCCCGCGCTGACGGCGCGCTGGCCCCACGCTGCCGCGGCGCTGGCGCGCAGCGCGGCCCTGGCCGGTGAGGCCGAGGGGCTGCTCGGCGAGCTGGCCGAGCTCGACCTCGAGCGCCTCGGCGGTGAGCCTGCCCGGCTGCCGGTGTCGCGGCTGGTGGCGCTCACCCCCGCCCGCCAGCGGCTGCTGGTGCGTCATGCCTGCGCGCGACTGGCCCTGCCGGCACCGCCGGCGGCGCGCCTGGCGACGCTGCTCGATCAGCTGGACGCGCGCAGCGACGCCGAGGCGCGGGTGGCCTGGCCGGGCGGCGAGGCGCGCCTGTGGCGCGGCGTGCTCCACCTGATGGCGCCGCTGCCCGCCCTGCCGGCAAGCTGGCAGGGGGCGTGGGGCGGCGATGCGCCGCTGTCGACGCCGCTGGGGGAGTGTGACGTGCGGCTGTGGCCGGAGGCGGCCAGGGTGGGTGGCGGGCTGCGCCTGAGCCCGCGGCGCGGCGGTGAGCGGCTGCGCCTGGCCGGTCGCGGCTCCCGGGACCTCAAGCGGCTGCTGCAGGAGCGGGCGGTGCCGCCCTGGGAGCGCCAGCGGCTGCTGGTGGTGTGGCATCTCGACAGGGGCGGGGCCGAGACGGTGGTGGCGCTGCTCGACCCGGTGGGCGAGCGCTGGCTGGCGGTGGCGGCGGGGTGGCGTGCGTCGCCGTGAAGGCCCCTCCCGTGGTGGCCTGATCGGCGCTCAGCTGGCCGGCAGCAGCTCCAGGCCGAAGCCGGCCGCCTGCTGGTAGACGCACTCCTGCTCGAGGTCGGTGACCAGCAGCATGGGGTCCTCGCCGGGTTCCAGCCACAGGCGCAATGCCTCGCCGTCGGTCGAGAGGCGCGGGGTGCCGGGCGGCTGTTCCGGCCGGCTGTGATTGAGCAGCACCGCCAGGCGCAGCAGGCGGGCAAGGCGCGCGTGGGAAGGTTGGACGGAGGCGGGCAGGGCCTGCCACTCCTTGAGCGGAAACTTGCGGCGGTGGGCGCGCACCAGGAAGGCCAGCAGGCGCTGCTCCGGGCGCGAGAAACCGGCCAGGTCGGAGTGTTCCAGCAGGTAGGCCCCGTGACGATGGAACTGGCTGTGGGAGATCGCCAGGCCGATCTCGTGGAGGCGGGCGGCCCAGCTCAGGAAGCGCGCCTGGTCGTCGTCCAGGCCCCAGGCGTCGCGCACCTGGTCGAACAGCGCCGCGGCGCTGGCGGCCACGTTGCTGGCCTGGCGCTCATCCACCCCGTAGCGGCGCTCGAGCAGCTCCAGGCTCTTGAGCCTCGAATCCTCCGGGCTGTTGCGCCCGGCCATGTCGTAGAGCACCCCCTCGCGCAGGGCGCCGTCGGCATAGCGCATCTGCTCGAGGCCGAAGGCCTCGAAGACGGCGCCGAGCACCGCGATGCCGGCGGGAAAGACTCGGGCGCGATCGGGCTTGAGCCCCTCCATGGCGACCCGATCCAGGCGCCGGCACTTGATCAGCCGCTCGCGCAGGGCGGCCAGCCCCTCCCGGGTGATCACCCCTTCCGGCGCCTCTCCGGCGGCATGCAGCACCGCAGCGGCCGCCTTGATGGTGCCGCTGGACCCCACCGGATCTTCCCAGCCCAGTTCGCGGTACTGCCGGCGGATATTGGCGAGCTCCGAGAGGGCGGCAAGCTCTGCGCGGCGCATGCGCTTGTCGGAGATCTCGCCGTTGTCGAAGAAGCGCCGGCTGAAGGTCACGCAGCCCATGCGCAGGCTCTCCAGGGCCAGCGGCTCGAAGCGCTCGCCGATGATGAACTCGGTGGAGCCGCCGCCGATGTCGACGATCAGCCGGCGCCCCTCCTCGGCCAGGGCATGGGCGGCGCCCAGGTAGATCAGGCGTGCCTCCTCGCGGCCGGCGATGATCTCGATGGGGCAGCCCAGCAGGGCCTCGGCGCGCTCGATCAGCGACTGGCTGTTGGCCGCATCCCTCAGCGCATTGGTGCCCACCACCCGCAGCTGTCCCGGGGCGATGTCGTCCACGAAGGGGGCGAAGCGGGCCAGGCAGTCCAGGGCGCGCTGCATGGTGGCCTCGTCGAGCAGGCCCTCGTCGTCGAGGCCCGCGGCCAGCTGCACCTTCTCTCCCTGTCGCGCCACGACCTGCAGCCGCTCGTCCTGATAGTTGGCGACCAGCAGGTGAAAGCTGTTGGAGCCGAGATCGATGGCGGCGAGGCGTCGGGTGGGGGGCTGGGCCGGCTCCGCTGGCGAGGTCATGGTGAGTCCCTGAGGTTGGCTGAGGGAGAAAGGGTGCGGCGCGACCCCCGCCCTGTCAATCGCCACGGGGCTTGCGTTCCCAAGGGCCCTTGTCTAGTATCGTGTCGTTCGCCTGTTCCGAATGCTTTCCGACCGTCCTGCGGCGATCCCGTCTCGGTCAACTTCAAGTCGTCAGTCAGCCCACAATGTCCAGCGATAGCCGGCCCCGCCGTAGCCGCTGGTCAGGCGAAACCGAATCTGCTCCCTCGACTCCCTCGGCCGGCGCCCCCTGCGGTTGCCTCTCCCATGGCCATCGGGATCCAATGTGACGAGTGGCAGCCTCTCCGGGCTCTGAACGCACCCCACGCGGCGTTATCGTCTCGCCTCCCGCCAAACGCGGCGCATCGACGCCCGGCTTCCACGAGCTATCTCTGAACACACCGATGAATCTTACCGACCTCAAGCAAAAGTCAGTGCCGGATCTCCTGGAGATCGCCCGCGAGATGGGCATCGACAACCTGGCGCGCTCCCGCAAGCAGGACATCATCTTCGCCATCCTCAAGAAGCATGCCAAGAGCGGTGAGCCGATCTATGGCGATGGTGTGCTGGAGATCCTTCAGGATGGGTTCGGCTTCCTGCGCAGTGCCGACAGCTCCTATCTGGCCGGGCCCGACGACATCTATGTGTCGCCCTCCCAGATCCGTCGCTTCAACCTGCGCAAGGGCGACTCCATCTCCGGCAGGATCCGCCCCCCCAAGGAGGGCGAACGCTACTTTGCCCTGCTCAAGGTCAGCGAGATCAACTTCGACAAGCCTGAGAACGCCAAGCACAAGATCCTCTTCGAGAACCTCACGCCGCTGTTCCCCCAGGAGCGGCTGCGCATGGAGATCGGTAACGGCTCCACCGAGGATCTGACGGCGCGGATCATCGATCTCACGGCGCCCATCGGCAAGGGCCAGCGCGGCCTGCTGGTCTCCCCGCCCAAGGCGGGCAAGACGCTGATGCTGCAGAACATCGCCACCTCCATCACCCGCAACAACCCCGAGTGCCATCTGATCGTCCTGCTGATCGACGAGCGCCCGGAAGAGGTGACGGAGATGTCGCGCACCGTGCGCGGCGAGGTGGTGGCCTCGACCTTCGACGAGCCGCCGGCCCGCCACGTGCAGGTGGCCGAGATGGTGATCGAGAAGGCCAAGCGCCTGGTGGAACACAAGAAGGACGTGGTGATCCTGCTCGACTCCATCACCCGCCTGGCACGCGCCTACAACACCGTGGTGCCGAGCTCCGGTAAGGTGCTGACCGGCGGCGTGGACGCCCACGCCCTGGAGAAGCCCAAGCGCTTCTTCGGCGCGGCGCGCAACATCGAGGAGGGCGGCAGCCTGACCATCATCGCCACGGCGCTGGTGGACACCGGCTCCAAGATGGACGAGGTGATCTTTGAGGAGTTCAAAGGCACCGGCAACATGGAGGCGCACCTGGACCGCAAGCTGGCCGAGCGTCGCGTCTACCCGGCCATCAACATCCGCCGCTCCGGTACCCGCCGCGAGGACCTGCTCGCCTCCGAGGACGAGATGCAGCGCATGTGGATCCTGCGCAAGCTGCTCAACCCCATGGATGACACCGCGGCCACCGAGTTCCTGATCGACCGCCTCAAGGATACCAAGACAAACATCGAGTTCTTCGAGGCCATGAAGCGCCGCTGACCGCGACTGCCGGGAATGCCACTGCGCGGCTGACCCGGCGACAGGCCTGCGAGGGGGCGCTGTGAACCCCTCCCTGGGCGCTACCGATGCCATCCCTGGCATAGGACCCCCTCTTCGGCCTGTCCCCGGCGCCGCTTATCCTGGCAACTCAGCAGACGTATTCAAGGGGCATGCTATGCTGCCCCTTTCGTCGTACTGCAACCGGGAAAACCGAATGAAGTACAAGGACCTGCGGGAATTCATCAGCGCCCTGGAGGCCCGGGGCGAGCTCCAGCGCATCACCGCCGAGGTGGACCCCTACCTCGAGATCACCGAGATCTGCGATCGCACCCTGCGCGCCGGTGGTCCGGCGCTGCTGTTCGAGAACGTCAAGGGGCACGACATGCCGCTGCTCGGCAACCTCTTCGGCACGCCGAAGCGGGTCGCCCTCGGCATGGGCCAGGACTCCGTGGCCGCCCTGCGCGAGGTGGGCGAGCTGCTCGCCTTCCTCAAGGAGCCTGAGCCCCCCAAGGGCTTTCGCGACGCCTGGGACAAGCTGCCGATCTTCAAGCAGGTGATGAGCATGGGGCCGAAGAAGGTCCGCTCGGCGCCGGTGCAGGAAAAGGTGTACGAGGGCGACGAGGTCGACCTCGACCGCCTGCCGATCCAGCACTGCTGGCCCGGCGACGCCGCGCCCCTGGTCACCTGGCCGCTGGTGATCACCCGCGGGCCCCACAAGAAGCGCCAGAACCTCGGCATCTACCGCCAGCAGAAGCTGTCGAAGAACCGGCTGATCATGCGCTGGCTCTCCCACCGCGGCGGGGCGCTGGACTTCCTGGAGTTCCAGAAGGCCCACCCCGGCGAGCCCTTCCCGGTGGCGGTGGCGCTGGGCGCCGACCCGGCGACCATCCTCGGCGCGGTGACCCCGGTGCCGGATTCGCTCTCCGAGTACGCCTTCGCCGGGCTGCTGCGCGGCTCGCGCACCGAGCTGGTCAAGTGCGGCCACGCCGACCTGGACGTGCCGGCCTCGGCGGAGATCATCCTGGAGGGGTTCATCTACCCGGATGACATGGCCCCCGAGGGCCCCTACGGCGACCATACCGGCTACTACAACGAGGTGGATACCTTCCCGGTCTTCACGGTGACGCGTATGACCATGCGCCGCGATGCCATCTATCACTCCACCTACACCGGCCGGCCGCCCGACGAGCCGGCGATCCTTGGGCTGGCGCTCAACGAGGTGTTCGTGCCGATCCTGCGCCGCCAGTTTCCGGAGATCGTCGACTTCTACCTGCCGCCGGAGGGCTGCTCCTACCGCATGGCGGTGGTGACCATGAAGAAGCAGTACCCGGGCCACGCCAAGCGGGTGATGATGGGCGTGTGGAGCTTCCTGCGCCAGTTCATGTACACCAAGTTCGTGGTGGTGCTCGACGACGACGTCAGCGCCCGGGACTGGGAGGACGTGATCTGGGCCATCACCACCCGCATGGACCCGGCCCGGGACACCGTGATGGTGGAGAACACCCCCATCGACTACCTGGACTTCGCCTCGCCGGTCTCCGGCCTCGGTTCCAAGATGGGCCTGGATGCCACCAGCAAGTGGCCCGGCGAGACCGACCGCGAGTGGGGGGTGCCCATCGTCATGGACGAGGCCGTCAAGGCCCGCGTCAGCGAGCGCTGGAACGAGCTGGGCATCGAGCTCCCCGACAACACGACCCCCTGACAACCGCATGAGGCATTCATGACGCCAAGGACCCTGACCTGCCTGGTCGACGAGGTCGAGGACCTCACCCCGGACGTCTTCCGGGTGCAGCTGGAGGGCCGCCCCGAGGCGGTGGCCCATGCGCCGGGCCAGTACCTGGAGCTCAAGCTGGACGACGAGACCTGGGTACCCTTCTCCATCGCCAACGCCCACGGCGGCGACGGCGTGATCGAGCTGCATATCCAGCACTGGCCGGAGCGCGAGAATTCCGCGCGCATGCGCGACCTGGTCCAGGTGGCCCGCCGGCTGACCCTGAGGCTGCCCGGCGGCGACTGCGTGCTCGACCCGGACAGTACCCGCCCGCTGCTGCTGATCGCCGCGGGCACCGGCTTCTCCCAGATGAAGGCGATTGTCGAGGCGGCGCTTGCGGCCAACCCCGAGCGGCAGATCGATCTGTGGTGGGCCGCCCGGGAGCGCCGCCAGCTCTACCTGGAGCGGCTCCCCCGGGAGTGGGCCGAGGCCCACCCCGGCTTCTGCTTCCACCCGGTGACCGAGCTCTCGCCGGAGGAGCCCTGGAGCGGCGAGCGGGTGGTCGGCCATCGCGGACGCATCGACCAGGCCCTGGCCGCGGCGCTCGACGACGTCTCGGGCCAGGATGTCTACCTCTCCGGCTCGCCGGGCATGGTCTACGCCTGCGTCGACGTGCTGGCCTCGCTTGGGCTCTCGCCCTCGCGGATCTTCTCCGACGTCTTCGCCTATGCGCCCCGCGACCCGCTGATCCCGGTCACCGGCAGCCTGATCAAGGAGGCGCGCGGATGAGCGCCTCGCCGATCCTGATCACCGGCGGCGCCCAGCGCCTGGGCCGCCACTGCGCCGAGCGCCTGGTGGACGACGGCCACCCGGTGATCATCAGCTATCGCCGCGAGCGGCCGGAGCTTGCGGCGCTGCGCAGCCGCGGCATCGTCACCCTGCCGGCCGATTTCTCCACCGAGGCGGGCATCCTGGACTTCCTCGCGCGCCTCAAGACCGAAACGAGCTCGCTGCGGGCCATCGTCCACAACGCCAGTGACTGGGCGCCGGACTCCACCGGCCCCGAGGCCGGCGCCACCTTCGAGCGGCTCTTCCGCATCCATATGCTGGCGCCCTACCTGATCAACCTGCACGCACGCGAGCTCCTGGAGCGCTGCAGCGAGCCCCAGCGGGATATCGTGCACATGACCGACTACGTGGTGCAGAAGGGCTCGAAGAAGCACGCCGCCTACGCCGCCACCAAGGCAGGGCTCGACAACCTGACCCTGTCGTTCGCCGCCCTGTATGCCCCGACGATTCAGGTCAACGCCATCGCGCCGGCGCTGATCATGCTCAACGAGGGCGACGACGAGGCCTATGCCGAGAAGGCCCGCGCCAAGTCCGCCATGCAGATGGTCCCGGGCCCGGGGGTGATCTACCAGAGCCTGCGCTACCTGCTCGACAACCGCTACGTCACCGGCGTCACCCTGCCGGTCGATGGCGGGCGGCATCTTCGCTAGACTATTGCCGGCAACACACCTCCCTTGACAAAGACCACCCTCGAAGAAGGAGTGACAGATGGCGGGACATGACGAGAACTTCAAGGATGACTCCGGCTTTCTGGCCGTGGCCCTGGGCCTGATCGTGCTGGTGAGCATGAGCGCACTGCCGGCCACCGTCGGCTGGTATCAGGTCGTCGCCGGCTGAACCGCGCCACTTCGCGCCCTTGCCAGCCCGGCGACGATGGGGCACGATGAAGGAGTACTCAGGAGATGACCATGACCGCACCCGCCATCGACATGCACCGCCGCCTCGCCGCTTCTGCCGGCGCCGCTGCGCGTGGGCTCGATTCGGCGACGCGCGGCCGGGGTTACTGGTATGGCTATTTTATGACCGGTGTGCCGGCGGCCATGTCCTGAGCAGCAGACGACATCGCCGGGAGGCACGCCCCACCAGGGTCGCCTCCCGACAGAACCCCCGGAAGGCCACCCGCCCCGGGGGTTTTGCGTTCTGGGGCAGTCGATTCACCCGGACATCAAGATGACAGAGAGGAGAGGCACCATGATCGCACCCATCGCTTTCGCCATTCGCCCGCTGACCGGCGTTACCGGCTATTACGGCGATTGGCGATTTAGCGAGCTGCGGTCGTGCCACTGCGCCACCTCCGACCGTAGCACCATCGGTGGCACCCGACCGACACGATGTATGACCGCTACCCGGAGTTGATGCCCCATGAACGCTTCCCTTGCCGCCGCTGCCCTCGATGACACCGCCCGCCCTGCCCCGATGGCGGCGCAACCCGATGCCAACGCCCGTTCCGCCGCTCAGCCGGCCCGCCCACTGCCCACCCCTGGCGAGCTGCGCCGCGAACTGCCCCTGACCCCCGAGCTTGCCCGGCGGGTCGAGGCTCAGCGCCGTGCGATCCGGGATATCCTCGCCGGCCGCGACGACCGCCTGCTGGTGGTGGTTGGCCCCTGTTCCGTCCACGACCCGGAGGCGGCGCTCGAGTACGCCCGGCGCCTGGCCGAGCTGGCCCCGCGGGTGGCGGATCGCCTGCTGCTGGTGATGCGGGTCTATGTGGAGAAGCCACGCACCACCGTGGGCTGGAAGGGGCTCGCCTATGACCCCGACCTGGATGGTTCAGGCGACATGGCACGCGGCCTCGAGGTATCCCGGCGGCTGATGCGGGAGGTGGCCGAGCTGGGCCTGCCGGTGGCCACCGAGCTGCTGCAGCCGATGCTGGCCCCCTACCTGGAGGACCTGCTGGCCTGGGTGGCGATCGGCGCGCGTACCACCGAGTCCCAGCTGCACCGCGAGCTGGCCAGCGGCCTCGACGCCGTGGTCGGCTTCAAGAACGCCACCGGCGGCGACATCGGCGTGGCCCTGGATGCGATGCGCGCCGCCGCCCACCCGCACCAGCACTTCGGCCTCGACCCGGACGGCCGCCCGGTGGTGCGCGAGACCGCCGGCAACGCCCACACACACCTGGTGCTGCGCGGCGGCCACGGCGAGCCCAACTACCAGGCCGCCCACGTGAAGGCGGCACGCCGCGCGCTGGAGGAGGCCGGCCTGACGCCGCGGCTGATGGTGGACTGCAGCCACGCCAATGCCCGCAAGGACCACCGTCGCCAGAGCGAGGTGCTGCTCGATGTGCTGGCCCAGCGCCTGGCGGGGGAGAGCGCCCTGGCCGGGCTGATGATCGAGAGCCACCTGCACGAGGGCAAGCAGGCGCTGTCACCCGGCCGGCTGCGCCACGGCGTCTCGGTCACCGATGCCTGCATCGGCTGGGAGACCACCGAGCACCTGCTGCTCAGCGCCGCCGACCGGCTGCGGTAGCACAGCACAGTCACTGCCGGCGTGAGGAGCGCCGGGGGCAGGTCTGGAGGGGGTCCTACGCCAGGGATGGCGTCGGTAGCAATGGGATGGAGTCCTCCCCACCCTATATCGGCGTCATTGCGCCACACTGGTGGGCAGGAACACCAACCAGCCTGAGGGTGAGGAGAACTCGTCATGAACATTACCCGTGTCGGCGTCGATATCGCAAAGTCTGTTGTAACTATTCAGGTGGCTGCGGATGGGATATCGCCAACCAGCTGATTTTTCTGGCATAGTGCACAGCATCATTCGGCACACCTATGCGGTGATATGACCATCAGCGATATCAACGTCGACGAGGCCCTGGAGCGGGTCCGGCAGCAGCTCAAGGAAGACCAGACGGTCTCGCCGTCGCTGCGTGCCGCCATCGATGTGCTGATGCTGCTGGTCAAGCTCATGGCCGATCGCCTGGCCACCAGTAGCCGCAACAGCAGCAAGCCACCGTCCCAGGATCCCAATCGCCAGCGCCGCTCGCGCGCCAAAGGCGAGCGGCGCCCCGGCGGACAGCCAGGGCATGAGGGTAAGACGTTGGCGCCGGTGACGGACCCCGACGAGGTGGTCAAGCTCCGTGTCGATCGTCGGCAACTCCCCAAGGGGCGTTCTTACCGCCCGGTCGGCGTCGAAACGCGCCAAGTGCAGGACATCGTAATCCAGGCCGTGGTCACCGAATATCAGGCTGAGGTCCTCGAAGATGATCAGGGGCAACGCTACGTGGCGCCATTCCCCGAGGGCGTGACTCGCCCCATCCAGTATGGCCCTCGCCTCAAGGCGCATGTCGTCTATCTCTCCCAGTATCAGCTGTTGCCCTATGCGCGTATCCGCGAGTTGCTCACCTCGCAGTGCGGCCTGTCGCTGAGCACCGGCACCCTGTTCGCCTTCAACCAGGAGGCCTACCAGCGGGCCGAGGCGTTCGCCGAGTGGGTGATCCCGGCGCTACGTGAAGCAGCCACCGTCCATGCCGATGAAACCGGAATGCAGGTCGGTGGCAAACGCTACTGGCTACACAGCGCCTCCAACGAGGCCCTGACCTGGTTGGCCCCGCACCCCAAGCGCGGCCAGGAAGCGATGGACGCCATCGGCGTATTGCCCTTCGTGCGTGGCGTGCTGGTGCATGATCACTGGAAGCCCTACTACCGCTATCCGGATTGCCGGCACGCGCTCTGTAATGCGCACCACCTTCGGGAGCTGACAGCGGCCTGGGAGAACGATGGCCAGGCATGGGCCAAGGCCTTGCATGACCTGTTGTTGGAGATGCATCGCGCCGTGGAGGTGGCCGACGGCTGCCTCTCGGCCGATGAGACCCGAGCCTGGCGGCAGCGCTATCGAGATTGCCTGGCGAAAGGGGACGCCGAGTGCCCCCCGCCGGTGAAACCGCCACCTGGAACGCGAGGCCGGGCCAAGCGCACCAAGCCGCGCAACCTCCTGGAACGCCTCCAGGCGTACGAGGACGACGTGTTGCGCTTCCTCGACGACCCTGCCGCTCCCTTCACCAACAACCAGGGGGAGCGCGATCTGCGAATGACCAAGGTCCAGCAGAAAATCTCGGGCTGTTTCCGCTCCTGGGAGGGTGCTGAGATCTTCTGCCGCATGCGTAGCTTTCTCTCGACCGCCGTCAAGCAAGGGGTAGCGGCGCATACCGCACTGGAGCAACTGTTTGCGGGGGAGGTGCCAGCCTTCATGCAGCAAGAAGCCCCGACTCAGCCAACCGGTGCTGAATAGTTACAGTCTGTTTTTCATGTCCACGGCGTCGATCGCCATGATCAGGTGCAGTGGCAAGGTAAGTACACCCGCGAAAAATGGCTGGATGAGGTCAGCAAGCGGGTGCCGGCGGGAGCCGAAATCGGCATGGAAGCCTGTGCCTCGTCTCACTACTGGGCGCGGGCCTTGCAGGAGCGAGGCTATCGCGTCAAGTTGATCGCCGCACAGTTCGTGACGCCCTACGTGAAGAGCAACAAGAATGACCGGGTCGACGCCGAAGCGATCTGTGAAGCCATGGGGCGGCCCAGCATGCGCTTCGTGGCCGTCAAGAGCGTCGCTCAGCAGGATACCCAGGCGGCACACCGCATTCGTGAAGAGCTGGTACGGCAGCGCACGGCCAAGGCCAATCAGATACGTGGGCTGGTGGGGGAGTATGGCCTGGTCGCTCCGGTGGGTATCGGTCAGTTGCGTGCCGCCCTGCCTCGCTGGCTGGAAGAGGCAGACAACGGGCTGACGGATGCCTTTCGTGTCCTGCTTGCCGGCCTTGCCGAGGATCTGCGACACCTGGATGAGCGCATCGCGACGGTCACGGCGAGCCTCGAGCGACAGGCCAAGGCAGACCCCGTGGCCAAGCGGCTGATGACGCTGCAGGGTATCGGTCCACTGACCGCCACCGCGCTGGCCGGCGCCCTCGGCGATGGCAAGAGCTTTCGGCGCGGGCGAGATTTTGCCGCCTCGCTCGGCTTGACGCCTCGACAACACAGCACCGGGGGGCGAGACCGCCTGCTGGGCATCAGCAAACGCGGCGACAGTTACCTGCGCAAGCTACTGGTGCATGGTGCGCGATCGGTGCTCCGGCATGTGGGTACCAAGGACGACGGCCTGAGCCAGTGGGTCAGGCACCTGGCCGAGCACAAACATGCCAATGTGGCGGTCGTCGCACTGGCCAACAAGACGGCACGTATCGCCTGGGCGGTAACCCGCCATGAGAGCGCCTATGATGCGTCGCTGGCGTCCCGGCTTTCGGCATGAAAAACCATTGGATTTAGCACGTTAATATAATATTGAGCACCGTCCACCACGATTGCTGAGCATGCTGCAGGATGGCGAACAGGTCGAACCGACGTCAGACAACCCCTTCTGGACGCTGAGCCTTTTGAGCTCGAGGTAGCGATTGGGAGCTGACGTGCGGATAGCCCATCAAGGTCCGATGTTCATGAGAGCATCATTACTGAGACCGGAAATACGTGTGCAGTCGTACCTACCGACCATCGTGCCTCGTGCTTGCAAACGGGGAGGACTCCATATACGCCCAGGGAGGGGTTCACAGCGCCCCCGAACAGGCCTGCCGCCGGAGCAGCTCCGTGGTACTGGCCACCGGGTTAGCCCTGTACCCCAGGGGAGGGAGTCGGGATAATCACCCCGTTTTAGACTCGCCACCCTGGAGGCCCCATGTCATTCCGGTTCGAAACCCACGCTCCCGAGACCTACCGGCGCAAGGCGAAGATGATCAGCCTGGCCATGGCCGGCCAGCTGATCGTCTTCGGACTGGTCTTTGCCCAGCTGCTGCAGGCGGCCTTCGATGGCGGCTTCTGGCTCAACGCGCTGGGGGTGCTGCTGGGCCTGGTGGCCACCAGCCTGACCTTCGCGGTGCTGCGCGAGCGCCCCTGGATGACCGAGATGCGCTACGTCTGGCAGCTCAAGCACCATCTCTCCCGGGTCAGCGCCTATCTCCCCGCGCTGCGCCGCGGCGTGGAGGAGGGCAACGGCACGGCCCTCACCCTTCTCACCTTCTATCACCAGGGCATGGCCCAGCTCGCCGAGCTCAACGGGCGCACCCTGGATGACGATGCCGAGCTGCTCGCCGAGCGCCAGCGGGTGCGCCTGGCCCGCCAGGAGCGCGGCCTGCCCGAGCGGGTCGACGGCTTCGACCCCGAGGACCTGGCCGCCTTCAAGCGCGGCTGACTCCCTCCCCAAGCCTCTGCAGTCGCACTATCGGCGCGGCGGCACGCCCCTCAGGCCTTGGCGGCGTAGGCGTAGAGCAGCGTCTCCTGGGCGCTGATCGGCGCGGCGTCGCCGGGGGTCTGCTTGACGTAGCTGCCGTCGGGCTGCAGCCGCCAGCTCTGGCAGTTGTCCACCAGGTAGGTCTCGAGGTCCTTGCGGACCCGGGCGGCCAGCTTCCTGTCGCGCAGCGGGAAGCAGGTCTCCACCCGGTGGAACATGTTGCGGCTCATGAAATCGGCGCTGGACGCCCACACCTCGGCCTTGCCGTGATTCTGGAAGTAGAACACCCGGGTGTGCTCCAGGAAGCGGCCGATGATCGAGCGCACCCGGATATTCTCCGAGACGCCGGGAATTCCGGGCCGCAGGCAGCACATGCCGCGGATGATCAGGTCGCACTCCACCCCGGCGCGGGAGGCGCGGTAGAGCGCCTGGATCAGCTTGGGCTCGGTCAGCGAGTTGCACTTGATGATCAGGTGGGCGCGGTGCCCCTTGCGGGCGTGCTCCGCCTCGCGGTCGATCATCGCCACCATGCCCTCGTGGAGCGTGAAGGGCGCGTGCAGCAGGGTCTCGATATGCCGGGCACGCCCCATCCCCGAGAGCTGCTGGAACACCTGGTGGACGTCCTCGCACAGCGCCTCGTCGGCGGTGAGCAGGCTGTAGTCGGTATAGAGCCTGGCCGTCTTCGAATGGTAGTTGCCGGTGCCGAGGTGCACGTAGTAGCGCAGCCGCCCCTTCTCGCGCCGCACGATATGCATCATCTTGGCGTGGGTCTTGTAGGCCATCACCCCGTAGATGACGATGGCGCCGGCCTCCTGGAGGCGTGAGGCGAGCGCCAGGTTGTCCGCCTCGTCGAAGCGGGCGCGCAGCTCGATGACCACGGTCACCTCCTTGCCGCCACGCGCCGCCTCCACCAGCGAGGTGACGATGGGGGAGTCGGCGCCGGTGCGGTAGAGGGTCTGCTTGATCGCCAGCACCGAGGGGTCCCGGGCCGCCTCGGCGAGCAGCTCCTCCACCGGCGAGAAGGCCTGGAAGGGGTGGTGGAGCAGGATGTCGCCGGCGGCGATGGCATCGAACAGGCTGCCCTCCTTCTTGAAGTTCTTGGGCAGCCCCGGGGAGAAGGGACGGTAGAAGAGCTCCGGGCGATCCAGGTCCCCCAGCAGCGCCATCATGCGGGTCAGGTTGACCGGCCCGTTGACCCGGTAGAGGTCCTGCTCGGAGAGCGCGAACTCCCTGAGCAGGAAGTCCGCCAGCTCGTCCGGGCAGGTGTCTACCACCTCCAAGCGCACGCCGCTGCCGTAGCGCCGTGCCAGCAGCTCGCCGCGCAGCGCCGAGGCGAGGTCCGAGACCTCCTCCGGGTCCACCGTCATGTCGGCGTTGCGGGTCAGCCGGAACTGGTAGCAGCCGCGCACCCTCATGCCCGGGAAGAGCTCCTCGGCGTGGGCGTGGATCATGGAGGAGAGGAAGACGGCCTCGTTGAAGCCCTCCTCGCACAGCTCGGCAGGCAGGGCGATCACCCGTGGCAGCGAGCGCGGGGCCGGCAGGATGGCGAGCCCCCCCTCGCGGCCGAAGGCGTCCTTGCCCTCGAGCTGGACGATGAAGTTGAGGCTCTTGTTGACCAGCCGCGGGAAGGGGTGGGAGGGGTCCAGCCCGATCGGGCTGATGACCGGCATGATCTCCTCATCGAAGTAGTCGCGCACCCAGGCGCACTGGGCCTCGGTCCAGTCGCTGCGCCGCCGGAAGCGCAGGCCCCGCTCCTCCAGCGCCGGCAGCAGGGCCTCGTTGAGGATGCGGTACTGGCGCTCGATCTGCTCATGGGCGATCTGCGAGATCTCGCCGAGCACCGACTGCGGCGAGCGGCCGTCGATGCCGGTGCTGTCGTCGCCCAGGGCCACCCGGTGCTTCAGGCCGGCCACCCGGATCTCGAAGAACTCGTCCAGGTTGGAGGAGAAGATCAGCAGGAACATCAGCCGATTGAGCAGCGGATGCGACTCGTCCAGGGCCTGCTCCAGGACCCGCATGTTGAACTGCAGATGCGAGAGCTCGCGGTTGAAGTAGAGGCTGGGGTCGGCCAGGTCCGCCTCCGCCTCCGGCAGCGCCTTGGGCTTGATGCCGGTGCGGGTCTGGTTGAGGCGCGGAGCCGGCGGCTCGGGCAGGGCCTCCTCGCTCGAGGCCTCGGCGGGCCCGGCGACAGGGGGGGCGGATTCGGGGCTACGGTCTTCCATGGGCAACTCTCTCGGGGTCCAGGAAGGGGCCGAGCCCCCTCCATCACTGGGCGAGCAGGCGGGCGGCCCGCTTGGCAAAGTAGGTCAGCACGCCGTCCGCACCGGCGCGCTTGAAGCAGGTCAGCGACTCGAGGATCACGCTGTCGGCATCCAGCCAGCCGTTCTCGAAGGCGGCCATGTGCATGGCGTATTCGCCGCTCACCTGGTAGGCGAAGGTGGGCACCTTGAGCTCATCCTTGACCCGACGCACCACGTCGAGATAGGGCATGCCGGGCTTGATCATCACCATGTCGGCGCCCTCGGCCAGGTCGAGTGCCACCTCATGGAGCGCCTCGTCGCCGTTGGCAGGATCCATCTGGTAGGTGCTCTTGTCGGCCTTTCCGAGGTTGGCGGAGGAGCCCACCGCATCGCGGAAGGGGCCGTAGTAGCGCGAGGCGTACTTGGCGCTGTAGGCCATGATGCGGGTGTTGACCAGGTGCTCCTGCTCCAGCACCCGGCGGATCTCGCCGATGCGGCCGTCCATCATGTCCGAGGGGGCCACCACGTCGGCGCCGGCCTCGGCGTGGGAGAGCGCCTGCTTGAGCAGGGTCTCCACGGTGCGGTCGTTCAGCACATAGCCCTGCTCGTCGATGATGCCGTCCTGGCCGTGGCTGGTGTAGGGGTCCAGGGCCACGTCGGTGATGATGCCGAGCTCGGGCAGGGCCTCCTTGAGGGCGCGCACGCTGCGCTGCACCAGGCCGTTGGCGCTGTAGGCCTCCTCGGCCAGCTCGCTCTTCAGGGCCGGGTCGATCACCGGAAACAGCGCCAGGGCGGGAATGCCCAGCGCGAAGGCCTCGCGGGCCTCCTCGATCAAGAGGTCCAGCGACAGGCGCTCGACGCCGGGCATCGAGGGCACGGCCTCGCGCTGGTTCTCGCCCTCCAGCACGAACACCGGCCAGATCAGGTCGGCCGGTGTCAGGGTGTGCTCGCGCATCAGCCGACGCGAGAAGTCGTCGCGGCGCATGCGGCGCAAGCGGGTAGCGGGAAACTGGCGGGTGGTCATGAAGCTCAAGGCGATTCTCCAGCGTGGGTCGCCGGCCAGACGGCATTGTGGCGACGCAGGATGACGGTTGGGTGACAGTGGCGCTGCGGCTGACTCCGAGTATATCAGCGCGCCGGTGCGCCGAAAGTCTCGCCTTGTCGCACCCGGACGTTCGCTCTAGAGTGTGGGGTTCGATTATCGGGCCCGCCTGCCGGCGGGTGACCCCTGCAAGGAGACAGGCATGAGCAAACAGGTGGCGGTGATTCTCTCGGGCTGCGGTGTCTTCGACGGCTCCGAGATCTACGAGACCACCCTGACCCTGCTGCGGCTCGACCAGCTGGGCATCGGCTATCGCTGCTTCGCCCCGGACATCGAGCAGCACCACGTGATCGACCATCGCAGCGGTGAGGTGGCCGAGGGCGAGACGCGCAATGTGCTGACGGAGTCGGCGCGTCTGGCCCGCGGCGAGATCTCGCCGCTCGCGGAGCTGGCCGCCGACGACTTCGACGCGGTAATCCTGCCCGGCGGCTTCGGGGCGGCCAAGAACCTGTCGAGCTTCGCCGAGGCGGGGGCCGACATGGAGGTACTGGGCGAGCTCCGGGAGGCCCTGGCCGGCTTCTTTGACGCCCGCAAGCCGATCGGCCTGATGTGCATCGCGCCGGTGATGGTGCCGAAGCTGCTGGGCAATGGCATCGCCGTGACCATCGGCCACGACCCGGGTGTCTCCGGCGCCATCAGCGCCATGGGCGGGCTGCACCGCACCTGCGGCGTGGAGGAGATCGTGGTGGACTTCGAGAACCGCGTGGTCACCACCCCGGCCTACATGCTGGCGACCCGCATCAGCGAGGCGGCCACCGGCATCTTCAAGCTGGTCGACCGCATCGACGAGCTGATGGATCGCTGAGCCGCAAGCGGCAGGCTCCCCGAGCCGCAGGCGTCCGGAAACCAAGAACCCCGCAGGCTCACGCCTGCGGGGTTCACTTTTGGGCAGGGCCAGACGGATGCCTTGCCGCTCAGGCCTCGTCTTCCTCCGCCGCGCGCCGCTGCTTCTTGCGGCGTGGCAGGCGCCCGAACAGCAGGCCCACCTCGTAGAGCAGGTACATGGGCACCGCCAGCAGGGTCTGGGAGATTACGTCCGGGGGGGTGAGCAGCATGCCCACCACGAAGCAGCCGAGGATGATGTAGGGGCGCTTCTTCGACAGGCTCTCCACCGTGGTGACCCCTGAGGCGATCAGCAGGAAGGTGGCGATGGGGATCTCGAAGGCCACCCCGAAGGCGAAGAACAGCTTGAGCACGAAGTTGAGGTAGGCGTTGATGTCGGTCATCACCGCCACGTTCTCAGGCCCCGTCTGGGTGAAGAACTGGAACAGCAGCGGGAAGACCACGTAGTAGGCGAAGGCCGCCCCGGCGTAGAACAGCAGCACGCTGGAGGCCAGGATCGGCAGCGCCAGGGCCTTCTCGTTGTCGTAGAGCCCCGGGGCCACGAAGGCCCACGCCTGGTGCAGCACATAGGGTACGGCGATGAACACCGCCACCACCAGGGTCAGCTTGAAGGGCGCCAGGAAGGGCGAGGCCACCTCGGTGGCGATCATCTGCGAGCCTTCCGGCAGCAGCGCCATCAGCGGCTGGGCCACGAAGGTGTAGATGTCGTTGGCGAAGGCGTAGAGGCCCAGGAAGATCACCAGGATCGCCACCACGCTGCGCAGCAGTCGCGAGCGCAGTTCGATCAGGTGCTCGATCAGGGTGGCCTGGTGCTGTTCCGGGCTGTCACCGGTCTTGCTCATCGGGAGGAAGCGTCCTTGTCGGCGGCGGTGGGCTCGGGGCGTTCATCGGGGCGCGCATCGTCAGCCGGCCCCTGGCTGCCGGCGCCGTCGCGGCGGGCGCGGGCCAGGGCGTCGTCCAGGCGCTGCTCGGCGCTGGGCGCGGGGGCCTGGTCCGGCTTGCTCTCGGCAGGGCGGTCGGGCTCGGCGAGGCTCTCCACGTCGCGCTGGACCTGGCGCACGCTCTCGTCGAGCTTCTTCTGCTGCTCGTTGAGCTTCTGGCGCAGCTCCTCCGCCTCGAGCTGGGCGCTGATCTCGCGCTGCATGCCGGAGACGGTGCGCTTGATCTTGCCGATCCATAGCCCCGCCGTGCGCGCCGCCTTGGGCAGCCGCTCCGGGCCCAGCACCAGCAGGCCGACCACGCCGATGATCATGAGTTCGAGAAAGCCGATGTCAAACATGGCGGCTTACTTGCGCTCTTCCTGTTCCTCGGGCTTGCGCTCGGCCTGGACGTCGTAGGTGTTGGTCTCTTCCTTGTGGTCCACGCGGGCCTGGGTCTGGGCGTCGTCCTTCTCCTCGCCCTTCTCCTCCTCGTGCATGGCCTTCTTGAAGCCCTTCACGGCGCCACCCAGGTCGCTGCCGACGTTGCGCAGCTTCTTGGTGCCGAAGATCAGGATGATGATGCCGAGTACGATCAGCAGCTGCCAGATACTGATACCACCTAACATGTGTGCTTCCTCTGGAACGGGGCCCCGGCCTGTCCGGGAGCCGTAAGAATCTATTGCTGCCTGGCGGCCTTCTCGTCGTGGCCGGAGACGCCGAAGCGGCGGCCCAGCTCGTCGAGCACGGCGCGGTGGTCGAGGTCGAGGTGCGACAGCATCACCAGGCTATGAAACCACAGGTCGGCCGTCTCGGCGATCAACGCCTCACGCTCGGCCTCGCCTCCACGCTCCGCATCCTTGGCGGCCAGCAGGGTCTCGGTGGCTTCCTCGCCGACCTTCTCGAGTATCTTGTTCAGGCCCTTGTGATGCAAGGCGGCGACGTAGGAATCCTGCGGATCCCCCTGGCGGCGTTGATCCAGGACAGCTTGCAGGCGCTCGAGAATATCGCTCATGGATGAAGGTTCCGTGACGTGGGTGGAGGGGAGTCAGTGCCAGGCCAGCAGGGCCAGGCCGAGGATGGCGGCGGCCAGGGCGGGCCAGGGCTGGCCGGCGGCCCACTGGCTAAGCGGCTGCCAGGCGAGCGCCAGGGCCACCAGCAGGAGCCCCAGGCGCAGGCGGCGGCCGCGCCGGCCCTCGCGAATCAGCTGCTGGCGGATGCCTCCCAATGCCTCGCCCTGGCGGCGGCGCTGGCGCTTCTCCTGGTCCATCTGGGAGAGCGCCTGGTGGGCCAGCACCGGCAGTTCGGGCAGCTGGCGGGTCAGCTCGGGCGCCTGGCGCTTGAGAGACTCCCAGAAGCCCCGGGTGCCGGCGCGCTCCTTCATCCACTGCTCCAGGAAGGGCTTGGCGGTCTTCCAGAGGTCCAGGTCGGGGTAGAGCTGGCGGCCCAGCCCCTCGATGTTGAGCAGGGTCTTCTGCAGCAGCACCAGCTGGGGCTGCACCTCCATGTCGAAGCGCCGCGCGGTCTGGAACAGGCCCAGCAGCACCTGGCCGAAGGAGATGTCCTTGAGAGGCTTCTCGAGGATCGGCTCGCACACCGTGCGGATCGCCGCGGCGAACTCGTTGGCTCGGGTGTTCTCGCCGACCCAGCCCGACTCGATGTGCAGGGCGGCCACCTCGTAGTAGTCCTGGTGGAAGAAGGCCAGCAGGTTGCGGGCCAGGTAGTCCTGGTCCTCGCGGGTCAGACTGCCGACGATGCCGCAGTCGATGGCGATGTACTGGGGGTCGTGGGGATGCTCCCGGGCGACGAAGATGTTGCCGGGGTGCATGTCGGCGTGGAAGAAGTTGTCGCGGAACACCTGGGTGAAGAAGATCTCCACGCCGCGCTCGGCGAGCCGCTTGAGGTCGGTCTCCTGGGCCTCGAGGGCGGCGATGTCGGCCACCGGAACGCCGTAGATGCGCTCCTGCACCATGACGCGCTGGCGGGTCAGCTCCCAGTGGATCGCCGGCACGTAGAGCAGTGGCGAGTTCTTGAAGTTGCGCTTGAGCTGGGAGGTGTTGGCGGCCTCCTTGTGCAGGTCGAGCTCGTCGAACAGCGTCGCCTCGTAGTCGCGCACCACCTCCACCGGGCGCAGGCGGCGCGCCTCGGGGACCAGGGTCAGCAGCCGGGCGAAGCGGTACATCAGCGCCATGTCCTGGCGCATCACCCGGTCGATGCCGGGGCGGATGATCTTGACCACCACCTCCTCGCCGCTGTGCAGGCGCGCGCCATGCACCTGGGCGATGGACGCCGAGGCCAGCGGCTCGGCGTCGAAGCGGGCGAAGGCCAGCGCCACGGTCATGCCGAGCTCCTCCTCCACCACGGCCAGCGCCTGGTCGCCGGGGAAGGGGGGCACCTGGTCCTGCAGGCGCTTCATCTCGTCGGCGATGTCTGCCGGCAGCAGGTCGCGGCGGGTGGAGAGCACCTGGCCGAACTTGACGAAGATGGGGCCCAGCGATTCCAGCGCCAGGCGCAGGCGCGCACCGCGAGAGCGCTCGCCGATGGGCACCAGGCGCAGCGGCGAGAGCCTGAAGAGAGTGCGCAGCGCCCAGGGCAGCCGTTCCAGGGGAATCAGGGTGTCCAGCCGATAGCGAGTGATCACCCAGAGGATGCGCAGCAGCCGCAGCAGCATCATGGCGTCACCCGCTCGGCCTGCTGCGCCGCCAGGCGGCGGTGCAGGCGCGCCAGGCGTGCCTCCAGGCGGTCGGTGGCGATCTCCAGCTCGGTGAGGTGGTCGCGCAGCACCTCCAGCTGTGGGCGGCCGGGCAGCCAGCGCGCCTCCTCCACCAGGTATTCGGAGAGGTCGGCACAGAACTCCTCCCGGGTGCGCAGCCCGAAGCGGCCCAGGCGGCGCAACCCCTCGGCGAGGCTGTTGGCGGGCACATCGCCCAGCCAGCGGGCCAGTTCGCCCTCCCAGTCCGGGTCGAGGTCGAGCAGCAGGTCGCGGGTGGCCTCCAGCAGCGGGATACGCCCGCGCACCGCCAGCCTCCCCTGGAACATCAGCCGCTCCAGGGAGGCGCCACCGAGCAGGGCGCCTGCGGTCTCGGCGTCCAGCTCCACCACGGCGTCGAAGGCCGTCTCGTCGGCGTCGTCCGGGCGCAGCAGGTCGAGGCCGTGGGCATGGTAGTGGATCGCCAGGGCCAGCTCGGGGTTCTCCAGGCGCAGCAGCAGCCGCTGGCCGGCGAGCCGGGCAAGCCGCGAGGGGGCCGCCGGGTCGCGGGCGAGCAGGGTATTGAGGGTGCGCTCCAGGCCGGCCAGCAGCAGGGTCGGGGTCAACGCCATGCCCACCTCAGAGCTTTATGCCGCGGTGCAGGGCGACGATGCCCCCGGTGAGGTTGGTGTACTCGACGCGCTCCAGGCCGGCCGCCTCCATCATCCCCTTGAGGGTCTCCTGGTCGGGGTGCATGCGGATCGATTCGGCGAGGTAGCGATAGCTGTCGGCATCGTTGGCGACCACCTCGCCGATCTTCGGCAGCAGCCGGAAGGAGTACTCGTCATAGACCTTCGAGAGCAGGGCGCTGGGCGGCTTGGAGAACTCCAGCACCAGCAGGCGTCCGCCGGGCTTGAGCACCCGGGCCATGGAGCGCAGGGCGGCGTCCTTGTCGGTGACGTTGCGCAGGCCGAAGGCGATGGTGATGCAGTCGAAGGTGTTGTCCGGGAAGGGCAGGCACTCGGCGTTGGCCTGGACGTATTCGACGTTGCCGCCTACGCCGCGATCGAGGAGCTTGTCGCGGCCCACGCGCAGCATGGACTCGTTGATGTCGGCCAGCACCACGCGCCCGCGGGGTCCCACCAGGCGCGAGAACTTGAGGGTCAGGTCGCCGGTGCCGCCGGCGATATCGAGCACGCTGTGGCCCGGGCGCACCCCGGCGCGCTCGATGGTCAGGCGCTTCCACAGGCGGTGGATGCCGAAGGACATCAGGTCGTTCATGACGTCGTAGCGGGCGGCCACGGAGTGGAAGACATCGGCCACCCGGGTGGCCTTCTCCTCGACGGGCACTTCCTGGTAGCCGAAGTGGGTGGTCTGCTTGTCCCTGGAGCTGGGGTTGGCGCTCATGCGATGGGGCTCCCGAATCGCTGCATGGGAGAGGCCGCTGCCTCGAATGGGCGACATTGTAGCGTCCCGCGATGGCGATTGTCTTGACGGGGGTTAGAGCTGCCTGATTTCGATGCCCAGCGGCTCGCGGCTGGCGCCGGCGTCCTCCAGGCGCTGTAGGTAGTCCGCCCAGTTGGCCTCGCGCTGCTCGATCAGCCACCACAGGTAGTCCCAGCTGTAGAGGCCGCTGTCGTGGCCGTCGTCGAAGTGCAGCTTGAGGGCGTAGCGGCCGGCGGGGGTGATGTCCTTGAGGCCGACGAACTTCTTGCCGACCTGCAGGGTTTCCTGGCCGCGGCCGTGGCCGCGCACTTCGGCGGAGGGGGAGAAGACCCGCAGGTACTCGATGGGCAGCCGATAGCTTTTGCCATCGGCATAGCCGAGCTCGAGTTCCTGAGCCTTGCGGTGATAGTGCACTCGGGTCGGAATCGGGGCGCTCATAGGATATACCGCGACAGGTCCTCGTCCATGGCCAGCTCGCCGAGCTGGGAGTCCACGTAGGCGGCGTCGATGGTCAGCGGGCTGCCGATGTCGCTGCCCTTGTAGGAGGCTTCCTCCAGCAGGCGTTCCATCACCGTGTGCAGTCGGCGCGCGCCGATGTTCTCGGTGCCCTCGTTGACCCGCCAGGCGATCTCGGCGATGCGCTCGATGCCGTCGGCGGTGAACTCGATCTCGAGGCCCTCGGTGGCCAGCAGCGCCTGGTACTGCTTGGTGAGCGCCGCGGAGGGCTCGGTGAGGATGCGCTTGAAGTCCTCCGGGGTCAGGGCGTTGAGCTCCACGCGGATCGGCAGGCGACCCTGCAGCTCGGGAATCAGGTCCGAGGGGCGCGACAGGTGGAAGGCGCCGGAGGCGATGAACAGGATGTGGTCGGTCTTCACCATGCCGTACTTGGTGGAGACCGTGGAGCCCTCGATCAGCGGCAGCAGGTCGCGCTGCACCCCCTCCCGGGAGACCTCGCCGCCGCTGGACTGGCCGCTGCCCTTGGCCACCTTGTCGATCTCGTCGAGGAAGACGATGCCGTGCTGCTCCACCGCCTCGATGGCGCGGCTCTTGATCTCCTCCTCATTGACCAGCTTGCTGGCCTCCTCGTCGCGCAGCAGGGCGAAGGCGTCCTTCACCGTGACCCGGCGGGTCTCGCTCTTCTGCTTGCCCATGCCGGAGAAGAGGCTCTGCAGCTGCTGGGTCATCTCCTCCATGCCCGGCGGGGTCATGATGTCGATGCCGGGGCCCTGCTGGGTCAGCTCGATGTCGATCTCCTTGTCGTCGAGCTGACCCTCGCGCAGCTTCTTGCGAAAGATCTGGCGGGTCCCGCCGTCCTGGCGGGGCGCGTCCTCCTGGCCGCGGGGCGGCGGCAGCAGGGCGTCGAGGATGCGGTCCTCGGCGGCGTCCTCGGCACGGTGGCCCACCTCCTCCTTGGCCTGCTCGCGCACCAGCTTGATGGCGGCCTCGGTCAGGTCGCGGATGATGGAGTCCACGTCGCGGCCCACGTAGCCCACCTCGGTGAACTTGGTGGCCTCCACCTTGATGAAGGGGGCGCGGGCCAGCTTGGCCAGGCGCCTTGCGATCTCGGTCTTGCCCACCCCGGTGGGGCCGATCATCAGGATGTTCTTGGGGGTCACCTCCTGGCGCAGGTCGGCGTCGAGCTGCATGCGGCGCCAGCGGTTGCGCAGGGCGATGGCCACGGCGCGCTTGGCGTCCTGCTGGCCGATGATGTACTGGTCCAGGGCGTGGACGATCTCGCGGGGGGTCATCTGGGTCATGGGGGCAGCCTTCAGAGCGTTTCGAGGGTGACGTGGTGGTTGGTGAACACGCAGATGTCACCGGCGATCGCCAGCGACTTCTCGGTGATCTCCTTGGCCGAGAGGTCGGTGTTCTCGAGCAGCGCCCGGGCCGCGGCCAGGGCGAAGTTGCCGCCGGAGCC
Source organism: Halomonas sp. PGE1 (assembly GCF_013000985.1). Taxonomy (NCBI): domain Bacteria; kingdom Pseudomonadati; phylum Pseudomonadota; class Gammaproteobacteria; order Oceanospirillales; family Halomonadaceae; genus Halomonas; species Halomonas sp. PGE1. Next base: position 3,721,838 of record NZ_CP053032.1, on the reverse strand, counting down.
GATGGCGATGATGCCGCGCTCGGGTTCCACCACGTCGCCGTTGCCGGTGATGATCAGCGAGGCGTCCTTGTTGGCCACGGCCAGCAGCGCCTCCAGGCGGCGCAGGGCGCGGTCGGTGCGCCAGTCCTTGGCCAGCTCCACGGCGGCCTTGACCAGATTGCCCTGGTACTTCTCCAGCTGCGCCTCGAAGCGCTCGAAGAGGGTGAAGGCGTCGGCGGTCCCGCCGGCGAAGCCTGCCAGCACCTCGCCGCGGTAGAGGCGGCGGACCTTGCTGGCGTTGCCCTTCATCACGGTGTTGCCCAGCGACACCTGGCCGTCGCCGGCCAGCGCCACCTGGTCACCGCGGCGCACGGATACGATCGTGGTCATGGAGGTGTGTCTCCTTGGGGGAGCAGAGGGCTCCCGATGACTTTCGGCGCCGCGGGGGTGACCCGGGCGCCGCGAATAGGCTGAAGGGAGAGGTGCGGGCGATGAGCCCTGAATTCAAGACGTCAGGGGCGTCGCCGACTCAGGGCGCGAGCGCGGCCCTGAATCGGCGCTGGCCTGGCTCCGGGGCGGATAGTTCTGGAGCCGCTAGTTCTGGAGCCGGATCAGCAGCGGCTCGATGCCCTGGGTGACCATCAGGTCCTGGGCGCGGCTGAGCTCGCGGTTGTCGTCGTAGGGGCCGACCTGGACGCGGTGCCAGGTCTCGCCGCCGGAGGCCTTGACCTCGCTGACCTGGGCCAGCAGGCCGAAGTCGCGCAGGCGGCGCTGCAGCTGCTGGGCGTCGCCGGACTCGCGGAAGGAGGCGGCCTGCAGCATGTAGCGGTGGCCGTTGCTGGCGGCGGCCTGGGGGGCTGGCTCGGCGGCCGGGCTCGCTTCCTCGCTGCGGTCGGCGGCCAGGTTGGCGGCGATCACCTGGGCAATGGGGTCGCCGCCGGGCTCGGCGGCGGCCGTCTCCTCGACGGGAGGCGGCGCCGGCGGGCGCGCCGTGGAGGAGGGCATCTCGCCGCGCGGGGCGATCACCTCGGACTCCGGCAGCAGGGTGTAGAACTCGAAGGTGGGCATGCGCGGCTCGCTGGGCTTCGCCGGTGCCGCGGCCTCGGGCTCCGGCGGGGCGCTGCGCGGCAGCACCGTGGCCAGGGGCGAATCCTCGACCTGCCAGGGCGCCACCCCGTGCTGGTGCTGGGAGAGCAGGAAGCCGCCCACCAGACCGGCCAGGCCCCATACCCAGCCGGGCAGGCGCCACTCGCGGCGCGGCCTGCTGGCCTGGCGGCGACTGCTGGTGGCGCCTCGACGCTTCGGCGGCGTCTGCTTGCGGGTCGCCATGGGTTACATCTCCTCGGGGGCGCTGACTCCCATCAGGTCCAGGCCGTTGCGCAGTACCTGGCGGGTCGCCAGGCCCAGGGCCAGGCGAGCGTTGCGCAGGGCGTCATCCTCGACCATCACCTTCACCGCGTTGTAGCAGGTATGGAAGTCGGCGGCCAGGTCCAGCAGGTACTGGGCGACCTGCTGGGGCTCCCGGTTGGCGGCGGCGTGCTCGATGACCTCGGGGTAGCGGGCCAGGCGGTTCATCAGCGCCTTCTCCTGGGCCTCCTCGAGTCGGCCCAGGCTGGCCATCGCCTGGGCGTGGTCGAAGGCCAGGCCGTCGGCCTCGGCGCGACGCATCACGCTGCACACCCGGGCGTGGGCGTACTGCACGTAGTAGACCGGGTTGTCGTTGGACTGGGAGCGCGCCAGGTCGATGTCGAAGGTGAGCTGGGAGTCGGCCCGACGAGCGGCCAGGAAGAAGCGGGTGGCGTCGCGACCCACCTCGTCGATCAGGTCGCGGACGGTGACGTAGCTGCCGGCGCGCTTGGAGAGCTTCACCTCCACGCCGGAGCGGGTGACCATCACCATCTGGTGCAGCACGTAGTCGGGCCAGCCCTGGGGAATGCCGGCCTCCAGCGCCTGCAGGCCGGCGCGGACCCGGGTCACGGTGGAGTGGTGGTCGGCCCCCTGCTCGTTGACCACGGTGGTGAAGCCGCGCTGCCACTTGTCGAGGTGGTAGGCGACGTCCGGCAGGAAGTAGGTGTACTGCCCGTCGCTCTTGCGCATCACCCGGTCCTTGTCATCGCCGAAGGCGGTGGTGCGCAGCCACAGGGCGCCGTCCTGCTCATAAGTGTGGCCGTTCGCCACCAGGCGCTCGACGGCGGCCTCCACCTTGCCGTCGCGGTAGAGCGAGGACTCCAGGAAGTAGACGTCGAAGTGCACCCCGAAGGCCTTGAGGTCGAGGTCCTGCTCGCGGCGCAGGTAGGCCACGGCGAACTCCTGGATCGCTTCGAGGTCGTCCGGGTCGCCCTTGCCGGTGACGTGGCGGTCGTCGGCGTGGACGGTCTCGCCGGCCAGGTAGCTGTTGGCCACATCGATGATGTAGCCGCCCCGGTAGCCGTCGGCGGGCCAGCTCTCGTGGTCGGGGGTCGAGCCCCTTGACGCGGGCCTGCACCGAGAGCGCCAGGTTGCCGATCTGGGCGCCGGCGTCGTTGTAGTAGAACTCGCGGGTGACGTCGTAGCCGGTGGCCTCGAGCAGGCGGCAGATGCAGTCGCCGATGGCCGCGCCGCGTCCGTGGCCCACGTGCAGCGGCCCGGTGGGGTTGGCGGAGACGAACTCCACCTGCACCTTGGCGCCCTGCCCGATCAGGCTGCGGCCGTAGGCGTCGCCGGCGTCCAGCACCTGGCGCACCACCTGGGCGGCGGCGTCGGTGGCGGCGAAGAAGTTGACGAAGCCGGGGCCGGCGATCTCCACCTGGCGGATGGCGTCGCTCTCGGGGAGGGCGGCGATCAGGGCCTCGGCCAGCTCCCGGGGCTTCCTGCCGGCGGGCTTGGCCAGCATCAGCGCGAGATTGGTGGCGTAGTCGCCGTGGGCCTTGTCCCGGGTCGGGTCGACCTTGATGGGCGGGGCGAGGTCGGCGGGCAGCACGCCCTGCTGCCGGAGGGTGTCGAGGGCGCCTTCGAGCAGCGAAACGATGGTCTCTTTCATGGAGCGTCGGATGTCCTGTGGCGTCGAGCGGGGCGAGCGGCCGATGAACCGGCGCTAACGAGGCGCTCGCCCGCGGCGCGGGCATGGAAGCGGAGCCCGGAGCGGGCACGGCCGGCCATTATCGGCAATTGTGGCGCGGCTTTAAAGGGCGGGCGTCAGCTGAGCGTCTGGGGGTCGATATCCAGCGACCAGCGGGTGCGGCGCGCCTCGGGCGCGGCCTCCAGCCAGGCGGTCAGCCAGGCGCAGGCCTCGTGGAGGGCGCTGCGCCGTTCGGCGCTGAGCATCACCTGCAGGTGGTAGCGCCCCTGGCGGCGCTCCATGGGGGCCGGCACCGGGCCGAGGCACTCCACCGCGAGCTCGCGCTCGGCCAGCCAGCCGCGCAGCGCGGCGGCGGCGCGCCGGGCGAGCTCGCCGGCGGCCTCTTCCCTGGCGCTCTCCAGGCGCAGCAGCGCCAGGAAGCGGAAGGGGGGCAGGGCGGCGGCGCGGCGCTCCGCGAGCAGCTGCTCGGCCAGGGCGGCGTAGCCCCGCTCGGCCAGCAGGCGCAGGTGGGGGTCATCCGGGTGCATGGTCTGTACCAGCACCCGGCCGGGGTGGGCGGCGCGGCCGGCGCGGCCGGCCACCTGCACCAGCAGCTGGGCACTCTGCTCCAGGGCGCGAAAATCGCTGGCATAGAGGCCGGCGTCGGCGTTGACCACCACCACCAGGGTGACGTGGGGCAGGTGGTGGCCCTTGGCCAGCATCTGGGTGCCCACCAGCAGGCAGGGCTCGCCTCGGCGCACCTCGGCCAGCGCCTGCTCGAAGGCGTCGCGGCGGCGGGTGCTGTCGCGGTCGATGCGGTGCACCGGTACCTTCGGGAAGAGCCCGGTCAGGGTCTCCTCGGTGCGTTCGGTGCCGCTGCCCAGGGGGCGCAGGTCGATGCTGCCGCACTGCGGGCAGCTCTCCGGAAGCGCCTGGCGGCGGTCGCAGTGGTGGCAGGCGAGCAGCGGCGGCTGGCGGTGCAGGGTCATGCGGGCGTCGCAGGCGTCGCACTCGGCCAGCCAGCCGCAGGCGTGGCAGGCCAGGGTCGGCGCGAAGCCGCGGCGGTTGATGAACACCAGCACCTGGTGACCGGCGCCCAGGGTCTCGCGGATGGCGTCGAGCACTGGCGGGATCAGGCCGCCCTGGCGGGGCCGGCCGCGCAGGTCGATCAGCTCCAGCCGGGCGGGGGCATGGCGGGTGGCGCGGCGGGTCAGCGGCAGATGGCGCCACTCGCCGCTGCGCGCCTTGGCCAGGCTCTCAAGCGAAGGGGTGGCACTGCCGAGCAGCAGCGGGATGCCGTGATGGTGGGCGCGGGCCACCGCCAGGTCCCGGGCGTGGTAGCGCAGGCCGTCCTGCTGCTTGTAGGAGCCGTCGTGCTCCTCGTCGACGATGATGGCGCCGGGACGCGCCAGCGGGGTGAAGATCGCCGAGCGGGTGCCGATCACGATGGGCGCGCGGCCGCTGGCGGCGGCTTCCCAGGCGTCCAGCCGCTCGTGGTCGGTGAGGCCGGAGTGCAGGGCCACCACCGGCACCCGGAAGCGCTTGCGGAAGCGGGCCAGGGTCTGGGGAGTGAGGCCGATCTCCGGCACCAGCACCAGCGCCTGGCGCCCGCGCCCCACCACCGCCTCGATCAGCTGCAGGTAGACCTCGGTCTTGCCGCTGCCGGTGACCCCCTCCAGCAGGCAGGGGTGATAGGCCTCCAGGCGCTCGTGCAGGGCGGCCAGCGCCGTGGCCTGCTCGCGGTTGAGGGGCAGGGCGGGCTCCGCCAGCAGCTGATCGGCATCTGGCCGGGAGCGAGCGGTGAGCGGCTCCTCGCGGGACGCCACCAGCCCCTTGGCGGCCAGGGCCCTGAGCTGGTCGCGGGAAAACGACTGGGCCAGGATCGCCTGGGCGGCCAGGCCGTGGGGATGCTGGGCGAGCATCGCCAGCAGCTCGGCCTGGCGCGGGGCGCGGGACAGGGTCTCGGCGGGCGCGTCACGGCCCGCGGCGGTGAGCTGCCAGCGCTCTCGGGTGCGCCCCTCCAGGGCGCGGCCCTGGCGCAGCAGCACCGGCATGGCCTGGTGCAGGGTGTCCCCCCAGGGAGTGCTGGTAATAGCGGGCGGTGAAGCGGCACAGCCAGAGCCAGTCGGCGGGCAGGGGAACGGCGTCCAGGCAGGCGGCGACGGGCCTGAGCTCGGCCAGCGGCAGCTCGCTGCGCTCGCGGCACTCCATCACCACGCCGACCACCTCGCGCCGCCCGAAGGGCACCCTCACGCGCAGCCCCGGGGCCCAGCCGCCGGGCGGCGGCGCACCGGCAGGGCGATAGTCGAACAGTCTGCGCAGCGGCGAGGGAACCGCGACGCCCAGCACGCGCGGGGGCGGAGTCGAGATGGGCAATTGGCCTCCGGGATAGGCTCTGCTAGAATACTGCGCCTCCCTGCCTGTCGAGTTCGGCCAGGGCGGAACGACCGGTTTGCACTCGCGCTTGCGGTTTTCGTGACCATCAGTCAGCGCGACCGATAGACAACCCGTATGCGGTGCCTGGCAGCAGATCAGGTGGCGGCATGCAGCTCAACGAGGCTCAAGATGAAACAAGGTATCCATCCCGAATACAAGACGGTCAACGCGACCTGCTCCTGTGGCGCCAGCTTCCAGGTGGGCTCCACCTCCGGCCACGACTTCTCCCTGGACGTCTGCTCCCAGTGCCACCCCTTCTACACCGGCAAGCAGAAGCAGGCGACCACTGGTGGTCGCGTCGAGCGCTTCAATAAGCGTTTCGGTGCCGCGATCAAGCGCTGATCGCCCAGACGTTCCCCGGACCGTCGAAAAACCCGCCCATCGTGGCGGGTTTTTTTCATGCTGGGCGCTGTGATAAGGGATGGCTTATGGCTGGCTCGCCAGGCATAAGTTGCAGCAAATGGCTGCCATCGGCGTCAAACGAGCGTACAAAAGGCGAGAAAGTCGCGAGACTTGAGCGGTGGAAAGTTTTTCTATATCGTGGACGGACGATTTCACCCTGACCGGAACCCACCCTCTATGAGTGATGCAAGACAGGCCGCGCTGGACTATCACGCCAAGCCCATCCCCGGAAAGCTCTCCATCGAGCTGACCAAGCCCACCGCTACCGCCAAGGACCTCGCCCTGGCCTACAGCCCGGGCGTGGCCGAGCCGTGCCGCGAGATCGCTCGCGACCCCGAGAACGCCTACCGCTACACCGGCAAGGGCAACCTGGTGGCGGTGATCTCCGATGGCAGCGCCATCCTGGGGCTGGGCAATCTGGGCGCCCTGGCCAGCAAGCCGGTCATGGAGGGCAAGGGCGTGCTGTTCAAGCGCTTTGCCGGCATCAACTCCGTGGACATTGAGGTCAACTCCGAGAGCCCCCAGGCCTTCATCGACACCGTGGCGCGCATCGCCGATACCTGGGGCGGCATCAACCTCGAGGATATCAAGGCGCCGGAGTGCTTCGAGATCGAGCAGGCGCTGATCGAGCAGTGCAGCATCCCGGTCTTCCACGATGACCAGCACGGTACCGCCATCGTGACCGCGGCGGGCATGCTCAACGCCCTGGAGATCGCCGGCAAGCGCCTCGAGGACGCCAGCATCGTCTGCATGGGTGCCGGCGCTGCGGCCATTGCCTGCATGAAGCTGCTGGTGGCCTGCGGTGCGCGTGCCGAGAACCTCGTGATGCTCGACCGCAAGGGCGTGATCCACACCGGTCGCGAGGATCTCAACCCCTACAAGGCGATGTTCGCCGTTGACACCGACAAGCGCACCCTGGATGACGCCATCGATGGCGCAGACGTCTTCGTCGGACTCTCCGGCCCCGGCCTGATGAGCGCCGACCACATCCGCAAGATGGCGCCCAACCCGGTGGTCTTCGCCTGCACCAACCCGGACCCGGAGATCCACCCCGACCTGGCCCGCGAAGTGCGCCCCGACGTGATCATGGCCACCGGCCGCTCGGACTACCCGAACCAGGTCAACAACGTACTGGGCTTCCCCTTCATCTTCCGCGGTGCCCTGGACGTGCGTGCCACCCGCATCAACGAGGAGATGAAGGTGGCCGCGGTTCACGCCCTGAAGGACCTGGCCCGCGAGCCGGTGCCCCAGGAGGTGCTGGATGCCTACGAGAAGAGCGAGATGAGCTTCGGCCGCGAGTACATCATCCCCACCCCGGTGGATGTGCGCCTGCTGGAGCGGATCACCTCTGCGGTAGCCCAGGCGGCGGTGGATTCCGGCGTGGCGCGTCGGCCCTACCCCTCCCACTATCCGCTGAAGAGCGTGGACGACGTTTACGGCGTGTAACGTACGGCGTGTAACGTACGGCTCATCAGCCTCCGCGACGCCGGCCCTCGGGCCGGCGTCGTCGTGTCTGGGTGTCGGTAACGGTGCTGGCGCCTACCAGCTGTAGAGCAGCGAGGCGCTGGTGGTGTGGTCGGTGCGAGCCTCGGCGCCTTCCGGGGGCTGGGAGTTGCGCTTGATCTCGTGGGAGAGGCGCAGCGCCAGGCGCGAGTTGAGCCGCGCGGTCAGCGAGGAGAGCGAGCGCGAGGTGGTGTTGTCGTCGGTGGCCTCCACCGACAGCTCCTGCTTGAGGGTGGTGGTTTCGGTGGCCTCGAGGTGCCAGTCCAGGGCTCCGTAGGCCACGGCGAGGGAGGCGTCGGGCTCGGTATCGATGCGGTCGCGGCGATAGCCGGGGCCGGCCTCCAGCGAGAGCCGATGGCGCTCGCCCTCGATCAGGTCGCGGCCGTAGCCGGCGATGGCGGCCAGCTGCTGGTCGTAGCCGCTGAAGCGATCCTTCTCCCAGCGCGCGAAGCCGAACAGGTAGTGGGGGCCCTCCAGGTCGTAGCGTTCGCGCCCGGTCAGGCGATACTGTTCGGCGCTGGCCTCGCCGTCCCGGGAGACGTGGCGCACCTCGCCGCGCAGCAGGTGGGTCCAGCGATCGCGCAGCCAGGTCAATTGGCTCTTGCCGATCAGCGTCTGGCTGTCGGTATTGCCGGCGAGGTGGGTGTAGCCGAGCTCGGCCTCACCGCTGAAGCCATGGGGCTTCTCGCCGGTGGAGGGCGGGGCGTAGAAGGGGCTGGCGAGGGTGGTGCCGCTGGCGGCAAGCCCCAGCGCCAGGATCAGCAGGCGGCTGGCAAGGTGTGGCATGGGCATCCCCAGATGTCCGGTGAGTGAATCCCAGCGGGCGTGGAAGCGGGGTGCGTGAGAGGGCGGGGCGGCATCCTTGCCGCCCCGGCAGGCAGCACTAACTAGAAGATCGCCTCGTAGGCGCCGGTGCCCTGGGAGCCGCTGTGCTGCTCCACTTCGCGCTCGACGCGCTGCGGCTGGAAGCTGGGCAGGTGATCCGGGTGGAAGAGCTCGCTGATGCCGCCGCCCTGGCCGTCGGGCAGCAGGCGGCCGCTGTCCGGGTCGACCCGGGCGGTGACCAGGCTGGCGGGCCGCGGATGCTTCGCCTCGGGACGGCCCTCCAGGGCGGCGCCCATGAAGTCGATCCAGATCGGCAGGGCGGCGTTGGCGCCGTACTCGGCGGTGGTCTCGTTGTTGTCCTTGCCCAGCCACACGGTGGCCACCAGGTCGGCGTTGTAGCCGGCGAACCAGGCGTCGCGCTGGTTGTTGGTGGTGCCGGTCTTGCCGACGATATCGCCACGGCCCAGCGACTGGGCGGCGCGGCCGGTGCCGCTGTCGATCACGTCGCGCAGCATGTCGGTCAGGATGTAGGCGGACATCGGGTCGACCACGCGCGGTGCCACCGGGTGGAGCCGGCCGTCGATCTCCACCTCGGTCTGGCCGTTGGAGCACTCGCGGCACACCACCATGGGGGTGGCCTCCTCGATCAGCCGCTCGTCGTCGCCGCGGGTGACACGTTCGATGAACCAGGGAGCGACCTGGTAGCCGCCGTTGGCCAGCACCGCATAGGCGTTGGTCATCTCCAGCGGGGTCAGGTCGGCGCTGCCCAGCGCCAGGGAGAGCCCCCGGGGCAGGCGTGAGCTGGCGAAGCCGAAGCCCTCCAGGAAGTCGATGGTGGCATCGAGCCCCACCTCCTGCAGCACCCGGATGGTCACCAGGTTGCGCGAACGGGCGAGCGCCACCCGCAGGCGGGTCGGGCCGAGGAAGTCGCCGCTGGCATTGACCGGCCGCCACAGCTCGCTGCTGCCGTCCTGGACCACCACCGGGGCATCGTTGACCACGCTGGCCGCGGTCATCAGGCCGCTGTCCAGGGCCGCCAGGTAGATGAACGGCTTGAAGATCGAGCCCGACTGGCGCTGTGCCTGTACGGCGCGGTTGAACTTGCTGGCCTGGAAGCTGAAGCCGCCCTGCAGCGCCAGGATGGCGCCGGTGTCGGGGTGCATCACCACCAGGGAGCCTTCGGCGTCCGGGCGCTGGGCCAGGCGCAGGCTGCCGTCCTCGCGCTCCAGCACGCGGACCAGGTCGCCGCGGCTGGCGATCTCGGCGGCGGAGCCGGGCTCGGGGCCGCGGGCCCGCGGGCTGCGGTAGGCCCGCGCCCAGGAGAGCCCGTCCCAGGCGATGGTGCGCACTTCGCCGCCGCGGGTCAGCACGCGCATCTCACGGCCGCTGCTCTCCACCACGATGGCCGGCTGCAGCGGGCCGAGGCCAGCGGTGCGCTCCAGCACCTGAACCCAGTTGCTGACATCGCCCTCGATGCCCTCGATCTCGGTCTGGCTGCGCTCGGCGGCGCGCTGGGCGGTCTCCAGGATCTCGGGGGACTCGTCGAGCTCCTCCTCCAGGCCGCGACGGTCGGTGCGCGCCTGGGCCTCCACGAGGCTCGCGGGAAGGTCGCGCTGCTCGGCGCCGCGCCACCCGTGGCGGGTGTCGTAGGCGATCAGGCCGTCGGCCAGGGCGCGGCGGGCGAAGGGCTGCAGCTCGCCGTCCAGGGTGGTGTGGATGCGGTAGCCGCCGGTGTAGGCCTCCTCGCCGAAGCGCTCCACGGCGAACTGGCGGGCCATCTCCGCCACGTAGTCGGCGTCCACCTCGGTCTGGGCCACGTAGCGGCGGGCGGTGATCGGCGCCTGGACCGCCTCATCGTAGGCGGCCTGGTCGATATGGCCCAGCTGGCGCATGCGGTAGAGGATCCAGTTGCGGCGGATCAGCGAGCGCTCCGGGTTGGCCAGGGGATTGAAGGCCGACGGCGCCTTGGGCAGGCCGGCAATCATCGCCTTCTCGGCCAGGGTCAGCTCGCCGAGCGGGCGGTTGTAGTAGGTCTCCGCGGCGGCGGCGATGCCATAGGCGCGGTTGCCGAGGAAGATCTTGTTGACGTAGAGCTCGAAGATCTCCTCCTTGGTGAGCACCTGCTCCATCTGCAGGGCCAGCAGGATCTCGCGGATCTTGCGGGTGAAGGTGCGGTCCAGGGTCAGCAGGTAGTTGCGCGCCACCTGCATGGTGATGGTGGAACCGCCCGATTGGATCTCGCCGCCGCTGGAGGCGAGCTCCACGGCGGCGCGCGCCAGGCCCCTGGGGTCGACGCCGCGGTGCTCGAAGAAGTTGGCGTCCTCGGCGGCCAGCAGCGCCTGGATGAAGTCCTCGGGGATCTCGTCGAACTCCACCGGCATGCGACGCTCCTCGCCAAACTCGCCGATCAGCTTGCCGTCGCGGGTGAAGATGCGCAGCGGGGAGTGCAGCTCGAAGTCCTGGAGCTGGCGCACATCGGGCAGTCCGGGGGCAAAGTAGAGCGCGGCGCCCACCACGCCCAGGGTCACGGCCGCGGTGAGGGACACCAGCAGCCAGACCAGGGAAAAGCACAGGGTTCTGATAAACGTCATGAAAAGGTGGTATCCGTGCAGGGAACTGGAGCGTCGCGAAGGGGATGGGTCGGGGCGACTGAGACGCCATTATAGGAATCCAGGCGCGGGGTCACCAGCGTTGAGGGTGCAGGTTTGCGGTTAGCCGTGTGAGATTCGGCAATATCATGTAACCTCTGCTTACAGGGGCCAGTCCCCGGGGCTCAGACTCCTCCTGCCGTGAGGAGTGAGCGAAATAACAAGCGGTCATCCGCATGGATCAGCAGGGGCGGACCGAGATGCGATTCAGGGCATCCAGCAAGGGACTGATCGGTGTCGATATCACCTCGGCAACCGTCAAGCTCGTGGAACTCAGGCGTGCTGGCGCCAGCTACCAGGTCGAGAGCTACGCGGTGCGGCCTCTGCGCGAGGGCGCGGTGGTCGAGCGTCGCATTCAGGACATGGGGGAGGTGGTCGATGCCCTCTCCCGGGCGGTCCAGCAGGCGAAGCCGCACTCCCGCCGCGCCGTGGTCGCGGTGCCCGCCAGCGCGGCCATCACCAAGACGCTCACCCTGCCGGCCTCGCTCAGCGACGATGAAATTGAAGCGCGCATTCAGCTCGATTCAGACAAGCACATCCCCTTTCCGTTCAGTGAGGTCGCCTTCGACTTCCAGCGCCTGGGCCTCAACGCCCGCTACGCCGACCAGCAGGACGTGCTGCTGGTGGCCTGTCGGCAGCAGGATGTCAGCCAGCTGACCGACGCCGTGCTGCAGGCGGGGCTGACCCCCGAGGCGGTGGATGTCGAGACCTTCGCCATGGAGCGCGCCTTCACCGAGGTGCGCCATCAGCTGCCCGCCTCCTCCGGCGAGGAGGACTGCGTGGCCCTGGTGGATATCGGCGCCACCATGAACACCTTTCACGTGCTGCGCGAGGGGCGTGTGGTCTACAGCCGCGACACCGTATTCGGTGGTCGCCAGCTCACCGAGGAGATCCGCAACCGCTACGGCCTGAGCCTCGACGAGGCGGGCCTGGCCAAGAAGCGCGGCGGCCTGCCCGAGGACTATCCGCGCAGCGTGCTCGGCCCCTTCCTGGATACCCTGGTGCAGCAGGTCGGGCGCTCCCTGCAGCTCTACTACACCGCCGGTCGCAAGCAGGAGGTGCGTCGCATGGTGCTGGCCGGCGGCACCAGCATGCTGCCCGGCCTGGCCGAGCGACTGGCCCAGGAGAGCGGCATGGAGGTCTCCATCGCCAATCCCCTGGCGCGCATGAAGGTCAACGGCCGCATCGACGTCCAGACGCTCTCCGGTGATGCTCCGGCGCTGCTTGCCGCCTGCGGCCTGGCAATGAGGTCCCGCCCATGACCATCGAGATCAACCTGCTGCCCTGGCGCGAAGAGCGCCGAGCCCGTCGCAGCAAGCGCTTCTTCGTGACGCTGGGGCTGGCCGCCCTGCTCGGCCTCGGGGGCGGCTACGGCCTGACCTGGCACTACGAGCAGGAAGCCCAGGCCCAGCAGCAGCGCAATGCCCATATCCAGGCCCAGAGTCGCCAGCTCGACTCGGCGATCCGCGAGATCAGCGAGCTGGAGGCGATCCGCGAGCAGATGCTCGAGCAGGTGCGGGTGTTCACCGAGCTGCAGATGGGTCGCACCCAGACCGTCCATGTCCTGAGCGACCTGACCTCAAGCCTGGTGGACGGCGTCCACTACACCCAGCTCACCCGCCAGGGTGACAGCCTGCGGCTGGCCGGCCTGGCCGAGAACAACCGCCAGGTCTCCGACCAGCTGCGTGCGCTGGCGGCGGCCGCCTCCTTCACCGAGCCAGTGCTCTCCGAGGTGGAGGCCGAGGGGGGCGGTGAGCGGCGTCGCTTCAGCCTGAGCATGAGCCAGCAGCTGCCCCGGGCGGCGGCGAATCAGGCGTCGGCGGAGGAGGGGTCATGAGTCTCAAGGGAGAGGTGCGTCGCCTGCGCGAGCTGGACTGGCGTGAACTGGACATCAAGGAGGCCGGCGTCTGGCCCTGGTCGCTGCAGCTGCTCTGCTGCCTGCTGCTGCTGGGCGCGACCTTCTACGGCATGCACTGGTACCTGGCGGCCCCCGCCAAGGAGGAGCTCGAACGGGTGCGTGGCCAGGAGGCGCAGCTGATCCGTGACTACCGCAGCAAGGCGGCCCAGGCGGCGAATCTCGAGGCGATGCGCGAACAGATGGGCGTCCTCGAGGCGCGCATGAGCGAACTGCGCGAGATGCTGCCCACCGGCGCCGAGGTGCCCTCGCTGATCGACAACATCAGCGAGACCGCCATCGACAATCAGCTCGCCATCGACTCCATCCGCCTGCGCGGCACGGTCACCCGGGAGCACTATATCGAGCAGCCCTTCGATATCCAGGTGCAGGGCGACTACCACCGCATCGCTACCTTCCTGGCCGGCGTGGCGGCACTGCCGCGCATCGTCACCCTGCACGACATGACCCTGTCGCCGGAGGGGGGCAGCGGCCAGCGGCTCAGGCTCTCCCTGCTGGCGCGGACCTACAGTTACCGCCAGAGCGAGGAGGGGGCGCCATGAGCCGAGCCAACCGTCTTTCGGCGGCACTGGCGGCCGCGCTGCTGCTGGGGCTTTCGGGATGTTCCGACCCTCAGCTCGGCATGCTCGACCGCGAGCTGGCCGAGATCCGCAGCAACCCCGGTGCGACCCCGCGGGTGGAGCTGCCCGATATTCCCGACTATGAGGCGCTGCCCTACGACGAGGCCGATCGGCGCAGTCCGTTCATCGCCAGGCTGCCTGAAACGGAGCAGCCGCCGCGCGGTTCCGAGGAGCTGGCGCCAGACCTGACTCGGCCGCGGGAGCCCCTTGAGGCCTATGGCCTCGGTCAGCTCGACCTGGTCGGCACCTTGACTCATGGCGGGCAGCCCTCGGCGCTGGTCCGGGCGCCGAGCGGCACGGTGCACCGGCTGCGCGTGGGCAATTACCTGGGCAGTGATTTCGGGCGCATCGTCAGCATCACCTCCTCCTCGGTGCAGCTGATCGAGGTGGTGCCCACCGGGCGAGGTGGCTGGATCGAGCGCACGACGCAGATGACGCTCAACGACTAGATCCTGATAACGAGATCCGGATAAACCACCAGGCAAGCGATTCGCCGCCCACCGGCAGGGATGGGCGACAAGCGGGGGAAGGGAACAATGCTACCGATCATGAAGCGTGGATTCGCGACACTCTTGCTGCTGGCGCTCTCCGCCGGCGCCCTGGCCGCCTCCTCCCTGGAGGGGCTCGACTTCCGGCAGGGCGGCGGGGGCGAGCTGGAGGTCGACCTCCAGTTCGCCGGCCCGGTGCCCGAGGTGCGCGGCTACCGCCTGGACGACCCGGCGCGGCTCACCATCGACCTGATGGAGACCGCCAACCGCCTCGACCAGCGCAGCTACGCCCTGGGGATCGGTGGCGTGCGGCAGGTCACGGCGCTGGAGGCCGGCTCCCGCACCCGCCTGGTGTTCGATCTCGAGGGGCCGCTGCCCTACAACACCCGCGAGCAGGGCAATCGCCTGCGCCTGGCCATCGGTGGCGGCGCGGCCGATACCGGCGTGGCACAGGCAGCGGCGCCGGCACCGGCGTCGGCCCCCAGCGAGCCGGCCCCCAGCCGGTCGGTGGCCAGCGGTCCCAGCGTCGAGAACATCGACTTCCGCCGCGGCGAGGGCGGCGCCGGCCGCCTGGTGGTCACCTTCGACCGTGCCGGGGTCGATGCCCGGGTGCGCGAGAGCGGGCGAAACCGCATCACCGCCGACCTGCGCGGCGTGGACCTGCCGGCCTCCCTGGATCAGGTCTATGACGTCAGCGACTTCGGCACCCCGCTGCGCCGCGTCACCCCGCGGGTCGGCCGAGATGGCGTGACCCTCGATATCGAGGGGGCCGGCGAGTTCGCCATGGTCTCCACCCAGAGCGGCCGCCAGCTCACCATCGAGGCCCAGCCGGTCACCCAGCAGCAGCGCGAGCAGCGGGTCCGCGAGCAGTTCCCCTACACCGGCGAGCGCATCACCCTCAACTTCCAGGACATCGAGGTGCGTTCGGTGCTGGCGATCATCGCCGACTTCACCGGACTCAACCTGGTGGCCAGCGACAGCGTCCAGGGTCGGGTGACCCTGAACCTCGAGGACGTGCCCTGGGACCAGGCGCTGGACCTGGTGCTCAAGAGCCACGGCCTGGCCAGCCGCCAGGAGGGTAACGTCATCGTGGTGGCCCCGGCCAGCGAGCTGGCCAATATCGAGCGCCAGGAGCTGCAGGCCCGCGAGCAGATGGAGGTGTTGGCGCCGCTCACCACCGAGTATGTGCAGGTGCGCTATGCGCGCGCCTCCGACCTGGCGGCGCTGCTGCGCGGCGGCGAAGGGTTCGGGCTTTTGACCGAGCGCGGCCGGGTGGCGGTGGATCAGCGCACCAACACCCTGCTGATCCAGGACACCGCCGACCAGATCGACGAGATCATGCGCACCCTGGACCGCCTCGACGTGGCCGTGCGCCAGGTGCAGATCGAGGCGCGCATCGTTATCGCCAGCGACAGCGCCACCCGCGAGCTGGGGGTCAACTGGGGTGTCTCAGGTGGAGGAAGTCGCTTTAACCTTGGTGTCGATAGGGACGGTAACACTAGCCGTGAGACATCTGCTTCCACTGGCGCCCCCATTGGATTGGGCGGCCTGGCCGTGGACTTTGGTTCCACTGCGCGCGGCGTTGGAGGGGCGACTAGCTTCGCCTTCGGCTATCTCTCCGGTGACGTGCTGCTCGACCTGGAACTGCGCGCCCTGGAGAGCGAGGGGCGCAGCTATACCATCTCCCAGCCGCGGATTATCACCGCCAACCAGCGCACCGCGGTGATCAAGCAGGGCCAGGAGCGCGCCTACCGCGAGGCCTCCGCCAGCGGCGCGGCCGCGGTGGACTTCAAGGAGGCGGTGCTGTCGCTGGAGGTGACGCCGCAGATCACCCCGGACAATCGCATCATCATGGACGTGGCCATCACCAACGACACCTTCGGCGAGTTCAACCCGGGCGAGGAGCCGCCGATCAACAAGAATGAGCTCGAGACCCAGGTGCTGGTCGATAACGGCGAGACGGTGGTGCTGGGCGGGATCCTGCAGACCGAGGAGTTGCGTAATATGGTGAAGACCCCCTTCCTGGGCGACCTGCCGGTGATTCGACATCTCTTCCGCTATACCCAACAGACCAACGAGAAGGTAGAGTTGCTGGTATTCATTACTCCCCGGATACTGGACGACGGCGTGGCCCTTCGCTGATGCAGGCACTACCCAACCTGATACTGATCGGCCCCATGGGGGCCGGCAAGAGCACCATCGGCCGCCTCTTGGCGGCCGAACTTTCTCGCGACTTCTTCGATACCGACCACGAGATCCAGGACCGCTGCGGCGCCGATATCCCCTGGATCTTCGACGTGGAGGGGGAACTCGGCTTCCGCGACCGCGAGACCCAGATGATCGATGAGCTGACCCGGCTCGAGGGGGTGGTGATCGCCACCGGTGGCGGCGCCGTGCTGCGCGAGGAGAACCGCCGCATGCTGCGCGAGCGCGGCACCGTGATCTATCTCTACACCACCGTCGAGCAGCAGCTCAAGCGCACCGCCAAGGACCGCAACCGGCCGCTGCTCCAGCGGCCGGACAGGGAGGCGGTGCTGCGCGAGATGTTCGGCGTGCGCGACCCCCTCTATCGAGCCACCGCCGACGTCACCGTGCGTACCGACCGCCGTGGCCCCCGGGCCGTGGTCAACGATATCGTCAGGCGCGTCACCCGGCTGGTCGACCCCCTGCAATGCAAGGCATGAGGCCCATGAGCGAGACTCTGACAGGCCCGCGCACCCTCGAGGTGGCGCTGGGCGAACGCAGCTATCCCATCCATATCGGTCCCGGCCTGCTGGGTGAGCCCGGTGCGCTGGCGCCCTGGCTGGCCGGCCGCCAGGTGATGATCGTCACCAACGAGGTAGTGGCACCGCTCTACCTGGAGCGCTGCCGGGCCTCGCTGCCGGCAGGTGTCGAGGTGCGGGAGCTGGTGCTGCCCGACGGCGAGGCCACCAAGACCCTGGCCAGCGTGTCGCGCATCTGGGATGCCCTGCTGGAGGCGGGCTTCAATCGCCGCTGTACCCTGATCGCCCTGGGCGGCGGGGTGATCGGCGACATGGTCGGCTATGCAGCCGCCTGCTATCAGCGCGGGGTGGCCTTCATCCAGGTGCCGACGACCCTGCTCTCCCAGGTGGACTCCTCGGTGGGCGGCAAGACCGGGGTCAACCATCCGTTGGGCAAGAACATGATCGGCGCCTTCTGGCAGCCCCGTGCCGTGCTGATCGACACCGACACCCTGGCCACCCTGCCGCCCCGTGAGCTCTCCGCGGGGCTCGCCGAGGTGATCAAGTACGGGCTGATCCGCGATGCCGACTTCCTGGCCTGGCTGGAGGCCGAGATGCCCGCCCTGCGGGCCCTGGAGGCATCGGCGCTGACCCGTGCCATCGAGCGCAGCTGTGCGCTCAAGGCCGAGATCGTCGCCGAGGACGAGACCGAGCAGGGGGTCCGGGCGCTGCTCAACCTGGGGCACACCTTCGGGCACGCCATCGAGGCGCACCAGGGCTACGGGGTCTGGTTGCACGGCGAGGCGGTGGGGGCCGGCATGCTGATGGCCGCCGAGCTCTCGGCGCGGCTGGGCTGGCTCTCCGAGGCCGAGGTGGCGCGCACCAGGGCCATCATCGGGGCCGCCGGGCTGCCGCTGGCCGCGCCTGCCGACATGTCGGTGGAGGACTTCCTGGTCCGCATGCGGCTCGATAAGAAGAACGTCGACAGCCGCCTGCGTCTGATCCTGCTGCGCACGCTGGGGGATGCCTGCCTCTTCGACGAGACCCCGGCCGAGCTGCTGGAGGCGCTGATCGAGGCATTTCCCCGCGGCTGATCCGCCTCCGACGCCGTTGGCACCCGATCTCGACGCCCGCACCCCTGTTGTGCGGGCGTCGTCGTTGGTGGGGGCTCTGCCGGGCGGCATGGGGCGCCGGCGAGGGTCATGCCGAGAATCCGCATGACTTATGCGCTATCAGCATGGGGTTTCAGGGGTATGTTAGACTAAAGTCTAGTATCGGCATTCAATCGTTGAAGATTCGTCTATGTGTTCTGCAAGTCATTGAGGGACAGGCTTTTTTCGTCCGGAGGGATTCTGCAAGTCGCGGATTTTCAGGTGTTTTTTGATTGATGCTTCACTACTGGCGTTGCGCGTTTCCCGGCGGAGTGTCTATGCTGGGCGGCCTTTTGTCGTGCAGCCTGACGCCTTGCGGGGCGTGACGTGAAAAAATAAAAACCTAGTAAAATATCACGGTAGAGCTGCAAAAGAAATCACCTTTATCCGAGGCACGCCAATGAACAGAGGTCTCCATCAGCCCGGCGAGTTCCGCGACAACTGCGGGTTCGGCCTGATCGCCCACATGGAAGGGCGCGCCAGCCATCAGCTGCTGCGCACCGCCATCGAGTCGCTCACCTGCATGACCCACCGTGGCGGCATCGCCGCCGACGGCAAGACTGGCGACGGCTGCGGCCTGCTGCTCAAGATGCCCGAGGCCTTTATGCGCCAGATCGCGCAGGAAGCTCTCGGTGTCGACCTGGGTGAGCGCTTCGCGGTGGGGGCGGTCTTCCTGCCCGACGATGACGCACGTGCCGCCAAGGCGTGCGATACCCTCGAGGGCGAGTTGCGCGCCCGCGGCCTGGTGATCCGCGGCTGGCGCGACGTGCCGGTGGACCCGAGCGTCTGTGGCCCCATGGCGCTGGCGTGCCTGCCGAGGATCCGCCACCTCTTCGTGGAGCCGGGCAAGAACGGCAGCGTCGAGACCTTCGAGGTCGACCTCTTCATGGGCCGCCGCCTGGCCGAGCAGGCCCTGCGCAGCGAGTCCGAGTTCTACGTCTGCTCGCTCTCCGAGCAGGTGATCTCCTACAAGGGCCTGGTGATGCCGGTGGACCTGCCGGCCTTCTACCGGGACCTCGGCGACGAGCGTCTGGAGACCGCGATCTGCGTCTTCCACCAGCGCTTCTCCACCAACACCGCGCCGCGCTGGCCCCTGGCCCAGCCCTTCCGCCTGCTGGCCCACAACGGCGAGATCAACACCATCGAGGCCAACCGCGGCTGGGCCAACTCCCGCAAGGAGAACTTCGTCTGTGAGCGGCTGCCCGAGATCGCCGAGCTCGACGAGATCGTCAACACCACGGGCTCCGACTCCTCGAGCATGGACAACATGCTGGAAGTGCTGCTGACGGGCGGCATGGAGCTGCACCGCGCCGTACGCCTGATGGTGCCCCCCGCCTGGCAGAACGTGGAGCTGATGGACGGCGACCTGCGCGCCTTCTACGAGTACAACTCCATGCACATGGAGCCCTGGGACGGCCCCGCCGGCGTGGTGATGACCGACGGCCGCCAGGCGCTCTGCATGCTGGACCGCAACGGCCTGCGTCCGGCTCGCTGGGTGATCACCAAGAACGGTTTCATCACCCTGGCCTCCGAGATCGGCACCTACGACTACAAGCCCGAGGACGTGGTGGCCAAGGGGCGCGTGGGCCCCGGCCAGATACTGGCCGTGGACACCGAGACCGGCGAGGTGCTGCACACCGGCGACATCGACGAGCGCCTCAAGTCGGCCTACCCCTACAAGCGCTGGCTGAAGCAGGAGGCCCACTACCTGGAGTCGGCGCTGACCGAGCTGGCCAGCTTCCACAACATGGATACCGACGCCCTCAATGTCGCTCAGAAGATGTTCCAGGTGAGCTTCGAGGAGCGCGACCAGCTGCTGCGTCCCCTGGCCGAGAGCGGCCAGGAGGCGGTGGGCTCCATGGGGGACGATACGCCCATGGCGGTGCTCTCCGGCAAGCAGCGCCTGCTGACCGACTACTTCCGCCAGAAGTTTGCCCAGGTCACCAACCCTGCCATCGACCCGCTGCGCGAGGCGATCGTGATGTCGCTGGAGACCTGCATCGGCGCCGAGCTCAACGTCTTCAAGGCGACGCCGGAGCATGCCCACCGCATTATCCTGACCACCCCGGTGCTCTCGCCGCGCAAGTTCACCGCCCTGGTGGAGCAGGATGACCCGACCTTCGCGCCCCATCGGCTGCGCATGGCCTACGACCCCGAGGCAATGGGGCTGCAGGCGGCGATTCGCGAGCTCTGCCGCCAGGCCGAGGCGGCCGTGCACGATGGCAAGGTGGTGCTGGTGCTGTCGGATGCCGACCTCGAGCGGGGCGAGCTGCCGATCCACGCGGCCCTGGCCGTGGGGGCCGTCCACCACCACCTCAGTCGCCTGGCACTGCGCCCGCGGGCCAACATCGTGGTGGAGACCGGCTATGCCCGCGACGCCCACCAGATGGCGGTGCTGTTCGGTGTGGGCGCCACCGCGGTCTTCCCGTGGCTCGCCTACCAGGTGATGGCCGACATGCAGCGCACCGGCGAGCTCACCGGCAACCCGGCCGACGCCCGCGAGAACTACCGCAAGGGCCTGCAGAAGGGGCTCTACAAGATCCTCTCCAAGATGGGCATCTCGACGCTCGCCTCCTACCGCGGCTCCCAGCTGTTCGAGGCGGTGGGACTGGCCGACGAGGTGATGGAGCTGTGCTTCACCGGCATGGCCTCGCGCATCCAGGGCACCGGCTTCGCCGAGCTGCAGCTGCAGCAGGAGTGGCTGGCCCGCGATGCCTGGACGCCGCGCAAGGGGATCTCCCAGGGTGGCCTGGTCAAGTATGTGCACGGCCATGAGTACCACGCCTACAACCCCGACGTGGTCAAGGCGCTGCAGGAGGCGGTGCAGGAGGGCGACTACGCCAAGTGGAAGAAGTTTGCCTCCCTGGTCAACGAGCGTCCGCCGGCCACCATCCGCGACCTGCTCAAGCTG
Source organism: Halomonas sp. PGE1 (assembly GCF_013000985.1). Classification (NCBI taxonomy): domain Bacteria; kingdom Pseudomonadati; phylum Pseudomonadota; class Gammaproteobacteria; order Oceanospirillales; family Halomonadaceae; genus Halomonas; species Halomonas sp. PGE1. Next base: position 3,701,221 of record NZ_CP053032.1, on the reverse strand, counting down.
AAGCCGGCCGCCGAACCGCTGTCTCTGGAGGAGGTGGAGGCAGTCGAGGACCTGATCCCGCGCTTCGACAGCGCTGGCATGTCGCTGGGCGCGCTGTCGCCGGAGGCTCACGAGGCCCTGGCTCAGGCCATGAACGAGGCGGGCGGGCGCTCCAACTCCGGCGAGGGCGGCGAGGATCCGGCCCGCTACGGCACCATCCGCTCCTCCAAGATCAAGCAGATCGCCTCCGGGCGCTTTGGCGTCACCCCGGCCTACCTGGTCAACGCCGAGGTGCTGCAGATCAAGGTGGCCCAGGGCGCCAAGCCCGGCGAGGGCGGCCAGCTGCCCGGCGGCAAGGTCAACGACCTGATCGCCCGGCTGCGCTACTCCGTGCCCGGCGTGACCCTGATCTCGCCGCCGCCGCACCATGACATCTACTCCATCGAGGACCTGGCGCAGCTGATCTTCGACTTGAAGCAGGTCAACCCGGAGGCCCAGGTCTCGGTGAAGCTGGTCTCCGAGCCCGGCATCGGCACCATCGCCACCGGCGTGGCCAAGGCCTACGCCGACCTGATCACCGTCTCCGGCTACGACGGCGGCACCGCGGCGAGCCCCATCACCTCCATCAAGCACGCCGGTTCCCCCTGGGAGCTGGGCCTGCCCGAGGTGCACCAGGCGCTGCGCATCAACGGCCTGCGCGACAAGATCCGCCTGCAGACCGACGGCGGCCTGAAGACCGGCCTCGACGTGGTCAAGGCGGCGATCCTCGGCGCCGAGAGCTTCGGCTTCGGCACCGCGCCCATGGTGGCGCTGGGCTGCAAGTACCTGCGCATCTGCCACCTGAACAACTGCGCCACCGGCGTGGCCACCCAGAACGACTTCCTGCGCGGCGAGCACTTCCGCGGCACCGTGGACATGGTCAAGCACTACTTCCGCTTCATCGCCGAGGAGGTGCGTGAGCTGATGGCCATGCTGGGCGTGCGAAAGCTCACCGACCTGATCGGCCGCACCGACCTACTCGAGGTGCTGGAGGGCGTCACCGCCTCCCAGCGCAGGCTCGACCTGACCCCGCTGCTGGGCAACGACTTCGTGCCGGCCGAGGCCCCGCAGTTCTGCCAGGTGAGCCGCAACGTACCCCACGACCCGGGTGCCAAGAACCAGGAGGTGCTGGCGGCGCTGGCGGACGCCATCGAGGCGAAGTCCGGCGGCGACTTCTCCTTCACCATCACCAACTGCGACCGCAGCGTGGGGGCGCTCACCTCCGGGGCCATCGCCAAGCGCTACGGCGAGGCGGGGCTCGAGGAGGCGCCGGTCACCGCGCGCTTCATCGGCGTGGCGGGCCAGAGCTTCGGCGTCTGGAACGCCCGCGGTCTCAACCTCTATCTGGAAGGGGACGCCAACGACTACGTCGGCAAGGGCATGAACGGCGGCAAGGTGGTGATCACCCCGCCCAAGGCCAGCCGCTTCGAGAGCCACAAGACGGCGATCATCGGCAACACCTGCCTGTATGGCGCCACCGGCGGCAAGCTGTTCGCCGCGGGCACCGCCGGCGAGCGCTTCGGGGTGCGCAACTCCGGCGCCCACGCGGTGATCGAGGGCGCCGGCGACCACTGCTGCGAGTACATGACCGGCGGCCTGGTGGCGGTGCTCGGCGAGACCGGCGTCAACTTCGGCGCGGGCATGACCGGCGGCTTCGCCTACGTGCTCGACGAGGACCGTACCTTCGTCGACAAGTACAACCACGAGCTGGTGGAGATCCACCGCGTCAACACGGAGACCATGGAAGCCTATCGCCGCCACCTGCGCGAGGTGATCGAGGAGTTCGTCGACGAGACCGGCTCGGCCCGCGGCCGCGCCATCCTCGACGACTTCAGCGACTTCATCCGCCACTTCTGGCTGGTGAAGCCCAAGGCGGCAAGCCTGAACAGCCTGTTGGCCCAATCCCGGCGTCAGCCGGAGTAGAGAGGCGGCGTCAGCCGGAATAACGCCCTCGACAACAGGTGATTCGCCCCGCCGGGCCCAGGGTCCGGCCGGGGTGACCAACAGGACTTCCAGGAGAATCGACATGGCCAACCGTCTGAGCAACGACTTCCAGTTCATCGACGTGGGTCGTCAGGACCCGCAGAAGAAGGACGCCCGCACCCGCTCGCGGGAGTTCGCCGAGATCTACGAGCCCTTCAAGCCCCAGGAGGCGGCCAGCCAGGCGCATCGCTGCCTGCACTGCGGCAACCCCTACTGCGAGTGGAAGTGCCCGGTCCACAACTACATCCCCAACTGGCTGCAGCTGGTGGCCGAGGGCAACATCCTCGAGGCCGCGGAGCTCTCCCACAAGACCAACTCGCTGCCTGAGGTGTGCGGCCGGGTCTGCCCCCAGGACCGCCTCTGCGAGGGCGACTGCACCCTCAACGACGGCTTCGGTGCGGTGACCATCGGCTCGGTGGAGAAGTACATCACCGATACCGCCTTCGCCATGGGCTGGCGCCCGGACATGTCCCAGGTGACCTGGACCGATCGAAAGGTCGCGGTGATCGGCGCCGGGCCGGCGGGCCTGGGCTGCGCCGACATCCTGGCGCGCAACGGGGTCAAGCCGGTGGTGTTCGATCGCAATCCGGAGATCGGCGGCCTGCTGACCTTCGGCATCCCCGAGTTCAAGCTCGAGAAGAGCGTGATGGAGCGTCGTCGGGCGGTATTCGAGGAGATGGGCGTGGAGTTCCGCCTCAACGTGGAGATCGGCCGCGACATCACCATGGACCAGCTGCTCGAGCAGTATGATGCCGTCTTCATGGGCATGGGCACCTACAAGTACATGGAGGGCGGCTTCCCCGGCGAGAACCTGCCCGGGGTGCACAAGGCGCTCGACTACCTGATCGCCAACGTCAATCACTGCCTGGGCTTCGAGAAGGACCCCGGCGAGTACATCTCCTTCAAGGGCCAGCGCGTGGTAGTGCTGGGCGGCGGCGACACCGCCATGGACTGCAACCGCACCGCCATCCGCCAGGGCGCCAGCGGCGTGACCTGCGCCTATCGCCGCGATGAGGAGAACATGCCGGGCTCGCGCCGCGAGGTGGCCAACGCCCGCGAGGAGGGCGTGGAGTTCCTGTTCAACCGCCAGCCGGTGGCGGTGGTGGGCGAGGGCAAGGTGGAGGGGGTCAAGGTGGTGCGCACCCGCCTTGGCGAGCCAGACGAGAACGGCCGCCGCCGCCCCGAGGTGGTGCCGGGCTCCGAGGAGGTGATTCCGGCCGACGCGGTGGTCATCGCCTTCGGCTTCCAGCCGGACCCGCCCGCCTGGTTCGCCGACCATGGCATCGAGGTGGATGAGCGCGATAGGGTCAAGGCGCCGGAGCAGGGCCAGTTCCGCTTCCAGACCAGCCACGCGAAGGTCTTCGCCGGTGGCGACATGGTGCGCGGCTCCGACCTGGTGGTCACCGCCATCCACGAGGGCCGCCAGGCCGCCGAGGGCATCCTGGACTACCTGGGGGTGTAAGCGCCGCGTCGCAAACTCGCGAGAATCTCAGTTGCGGCTGATAACTTACTGTGGGAGCTGGGCTCTGCCCGGCGAATGGAGACCGAAGGGCTCCTCTGCGGTATGCGCTAACGCAACAACACTGCAGGGGCGCCTGCGGCGCCATTCGCTCGGCGGAGCCGGTCTCCCACCAGTCGCCTGCAGCGTATGGGCCATGCTGCTCGGCGCTGAAATTGAGCCATTGGTCGTGTTCTGCTAGTCTGTCGTCCCATCCTGGCGCGGCTTCCTGCCGAGCCTCATGATCACGTTTCGACAGGTTCTCCATGACACGATATATCTTCGTGACCGGCGGCGTTGTGTCCTCTCTCGGCAAGGGCATCGCGTCGGCCTCGCTGGCGGCGATTCTCGAGGCGCGCGGCCTCAAGGTCACCATGCTCAAGCTCGACCCGTACATCAACGTGGACCCGGGCACCATGAGCCCCTTCCAGCACGGCGAGGTATTCGTCACCGAGGATGGCGCGGAGACCGATCTCGACCTGGGCCACTACGAGCGCTTCATCCGCACCAAGATGACCCAGCGCAACAACTTCACCACCGGTCGGGTCTACGAGCACGTGCTGCGCAAGGAGCGCCGCGGCGACTACCTGGGCGGTACCGTCCAGGTGATCCCGCACATCACCGACGAGATCAAGCGCCGGGTCTACGAGGGGGGAGAGGGCTTCGACGTGGCGCTGGTGGAGATCGGCGGCACCGTGGGCGATATCGAGTCGCTGCCCTTCCTGGAGTCCATTCGCCAGATCAGAAGCGAGCTGGGGGCCAACCGGGCGATCTTCATGCACCTGACCCTGGTGCCCTATATCAAGACCGCCGGCGAGACCAAGACCAAGCCGACCCAGCACAGCGTCAAGGAGCTGCGCTCCATCGGTATCCAGCCGGACATCCTGATCTGCCGCAGTGAGGTGGAGCTCGAGGAGAGCGAGCGCCGCAAGATCGCGCTCTTCACCAACGTGGAGGAGCGGGCGGTCATCCCGCTGCAGGATGCCGACACCATCTACCGCATCCCGATCATGCTCCACGAGCACGGCCTGGACGAGATCGTCTGCGACAAGCTGCGGCTCACGGCCGACGAGGCCGACCTCAACGAGTGGATCAAGGTTCTCGACGCCAAGCTCAACCCGCTGAAGTCGATCAATATCGCTATGGTCGGCAAGTACATGGAGCTGCTCGACGCCTACAAGTCGCTCAACGAGGCGCTGATCCACGCCGGCATCCAGACCCGGGTCAAGATCAACGTCGACTACATCGACTCCGAGGACATCGAGCGCCACGGCACCGAGCGCCTCGCCGGCAAGGACGCCATCCTGGTGCCGGGCGGCTTCGGCGAGCGCGGCGTGGAGGGCAAGATCGCCACGGCCCGCTATGCCCGCGAGAACGGCATTCCCTATCTCGGCATCTGCCTCGGCATGCAGGTGGCGGTGATCGAATTCGCCCGCAACGTGGCCGGCTGGGATGACGCCGACTCCACCGAGTTCACCCACGACACCCAGCATCCGGTGGTGGGCCTTATCACCGAGTGGATCACCCCCGAGGGCAAGATCGAGCTGCGTGACGCCGCCTCCGACCTCGGCGGCACCATGCGCCTGGGCGGCCAGGTGTGCCGTCTCAAGGTTGGCAGCAAGGCCCGCGAGGCCTACGGCAATGACGAGATCGTCGAGCGTCACCGTCACCGCTACGAGGTCAACAACCAGTTCATCGAGGAGCTCGAGCAGGCGGGCCTGGTGGTCTCCGGCAAGAGCGTCGACAACTCCCTGGTGGAGATGGTCGAGCTGCCCGACCACCCCTGGTACGTGGCCTGCCAGTTCCACCCGGAGTTCACCTCCACCCCCCGCGACGGCCACCCGCTGTTCACCGGCTTCGTCAACGCGGCGCTGGAGCACAAGGCGGCGCGCACCCGCGCGCAGTCCTCCCACCAGGAGTAACGGGATGAGCGCACCCGAGCGTCATGTCTCCATTGCCGGCCTCGAGGCCGGCAATTCGTTGCCGCTGATGCTGTTCGGCGGCATGAACGTGCTGGAGTCCCGCGAGCTGGCTCTCGAAGTGGCCCAGACCTACGTCGAGGTGACCGGACGCCTCGGCATGCCCTACGTCTTCAAGGCGAGCTTCGACAAGGCCAATCGCAGCTCCATCCACTCCTACCGGGGCCCGGGCCTGGAGAAGGGGCTCGAGATCCTGGCCGAGGTGAAGGCGCGCTTCGGCGTGCCGATCATCACCGACGTCCATGAGCCCTGGCAGGCCGCCCCCGTGGCCGAGGTCGCCGACATTATCCAGCTGCCCGCCTTCCTGGCGCGCCAGACCGACCTGGTCGTCGCCATGGCGCGCACCGGGGCGGTGATCAACATCAAGAAGCCGCAGTTCCTGGCGCCCCACGAGATGCGCCACATCATTCGCAAGTGCGAGGAGGCCGGCAACGACCGGGTGATCCTCTGCGAGCGCGGCTCGAGCTTCGGCTACAACAACCTGGTGGTGGACATGCTCGGCTTCGGCGAGATGAAGCAGACCGGCCGCCCGGTGTTCTTCGACGTGACCCATTCGCTGCAGCGCCCCGGTGGGCGCGCCGACAGCGCCGACGGGCGTCGTGCCCAGGTGGCCGAGCTCGCGCGTGCCGGGGTGGCCGTAGGGCTCGCCGGCCTCTTCCTGGAGGCCCACCCGGACCCCGACGCCGCCCTCTGCGACGGCCCCTGCGCGCTGCCGCTGGCCCAGCTCGAGCCCTTCCTGGCCCAGCTCAAGGCCATCGATGAGCTGGTGAAGGGCTTCGCGCCCCTCGACATCCAATAATGTTCCATCGCTGACACAACTGAGGAAACTCGCATGACCAAGATCGTCGACATTCGCGCCCTCGAGGTGCTCGATTCCCGCGGCAACCCCACCGTCCAGGCCGAGGTGCGTCTGGAGAGCGGTGCCGTGGGCGTGGCCTGCGCGCCCAGCGGCGCCTCCACCGGCTCCCGCGAGGCCCTGGAGCTGCGTGACGGCGACAAGAGCCGCTACCTGGGCAAGGGCGTGCTGAAGGCGGTCGAGGCGGTCAACGGTGCCATTCGCGAGTGCCTGGTCGGCATGGATGCCCGCGATCAGCGCGGCCTGGATGACGCCATGCTGGCCCTCGACGGCACCGACAACAAGGCCAAGCTTGGCGCCAACGCCATCCTGGCCGTGTCGCTTGCCGCTGCCAAGGCCGCGGCCGACGCCAAGGGCATGCCGCTCTACGCCCATATCGCCGAGCTCTACGGCCAGCCGGGCCAGTACAGCATGCCGGTGCCGATGATGAACATCCTCAACGGCGGCGAGCATGCCGACAACAACGTCGACATCCAGGAGTTCATGGTGCAGCCGGTGGGCGCCCCCAACTTCCGCGAAGGCCTGCGCATGGGCGCCGAGATCTTCCACGCCCTGAAGAAGGTGCTCTCCGCGAAGGGGCTCTCCACCTCGGTGGGCGACGAGGGCGGCTTCGCCCCGAACCTCGAGTCCAACGCCGAGGCACTGGCGGTGATCAAGCAGGCGGTATCGGACGCCGGCTACCGGCTGGGCAGCGACGTGACCCTGGCGCTGGACTGCGCCGCCTCCGAATTCTTCAAGGATGGCCAGTACGACCTGGCCGGCGAGGGCAAGCAGTATGACGCCGCCGGTTTCGCCGACTACCTGGCCGGCCTGTGCGACGACTACCCCATCGTCTCCATCGAGGATGGCCTCGATGAGTCCGACTGGGCCGGCTGGAAGGTGCTGACCGACAAGTTGGGCGACCGCGTGCAGCTGGTAGGCGACGACCTCTTCGTCACCAACACCAGGATCCTCAAGCGCGGCATCGACGAGCAGATCGGCAACTCCATCCTGATCAAGTTCAACCAGATCGGCTCGCTCTCCGAGACCTTGGATGCCATCAAGATGGCTCAGGACGCGGGCTTCACCGCGGTGATCTCCCACCGCAGCGGCGAGACCGAGGACACCACCATCGCCGATCTCGCCGTGGGCACCTGTGCCGGCCAGATCAAGACCGGCTCGCTGTGCCGCTCCGACCGCGTGGCCAAGTACAACCGCCTGCTGGTGATCGAGAACGAGCTGGGCGAGCGCGCCCGCTACCCGGGCCTCTCGGCCATCAAGGGGCAGTAAGCGAACACTGTTGCTTGAGGCGGGAGCCCGTGTAGGAAATCGCTGACAATTTGGCGAAGAGATTTGCTCGAGTTCGGCGGGAAGACCGATGCCGTTGGCGTCGGTCTTTTTTTAATCATATGTTATTGAAGATCTTTTTCTTGAGGGCCCGCTGCTGGACCAACACGCCGGTCGAGGTCGGTCGCCGATGGTCGCGCTTGTGTTGCAATGCAGCTCTGCCACAATGAACTCGGGACAAGGGGGCAGCAGTGCTGCTCCCGGCAGGATGCAACGGGATGCTGAGTGATGCGCCAGGTGCGGCAGGAGGCTGCTTCCGGGCAGGGAAGGCATCACGGGAGTCGGGCGGAGGGAGCCGCTCAAGGAACAGCTTGGAGCGGGCGGCCTGCGGGCCGCCTTTTTTGCCGGTGTTCTCCAGCATGGCAGGCAGGAACAGGAACGCCGAATGTCGCGAGACATTCGGCGTTCCTTTTTGCGTGCTGGCGCCCGCGTGCGAGGCAGGCGACGCTCTCAGCGCTCCAACTGCTCGAGCTTGCCCGGCTTGCCGTCCCACTCCTCGGCGTCGGGCAGCGGGTCCTTCTTCTCGCTGATGTTGGGCCATACCTCGGCGAGCTCGGCATTGATCTCGATGAACGGCTCCTGGCCCTCTGGCAACTCGTCTTCCGAGAAGATCGCCTCGGCGGGACACTCCGGCTCGCACAGGGCGCAGTCGATGCACTCGTCGGGGTGGATCACCAGGAAGTTGGGGCCTTCATAGAAACAGTCCACCGGGCACACCTCGACACAGTCGGTGTACTTGCACTTGATGCAGTTCTCGGTGACGACGAATGTCATGCCACTCTCCCTTCCTCGGGCCGGCGTCGCACGGCCACTGTGGATAGTTGATAAAACGGTTATAAAAGCCGTGTTTCTTATGCTAAGGCGGCGGTGAATCAGACCATTCTAGTCGCGGCCCCCTGGCCTAGCAAGACGAAGGACGGCATGTTCAGGACCATCGCAGATGGCTGGATCGCTCAAGGCTGTTCCGGCGACAGGCCTGTTCGGGGGCGCTATGAATACCTCCCTGTACGCTACCTCGGCCATCCCTGGTCCTCGGACCCCCTCTCCGACCTGTCTCCGGCGCCTTTCGCTGACACGGCTTGGTAACTCCGTGCACCTTACAATGACTCCCGCCAGCGGTAGAGCAGCGCCAGGGCCTGGCGCGGCGTCAGGTCATCCAGGGCCAGGCCGCCGAGCTCTTCCACCAGCGGGTGGGGGGCGCTGGCGAAGAGGTCGTTCTGCTGCGGCATCGGGGGACGGTCACCGAGGCGCTGCGCGGTCCGGCTACCCTGGTCCACCTCCTGCTGCTCCAGCTGGGCGAGCTTCTCCCGGGCCCGGGCGATCACCCCCTGGGGCACGCCGGCGAGCTGGGCCACCTGCAGGCCGTAACTCTGGCTCGCCGGGCCCTCCTCCACGCGGTGCATGAAGACGATGCCGTCACGGTGCTCGGCGGCCGTCAGGTGCACGTTGGCCACCCCTTCGGCCTGTTCGGGCAGGGCGGTCATCTCGAAGTAGTGGGTGGCGAAGAGGGTGAAGGCGCGGGTACGCGTCAGCTGCTCGGCGCTGGCCCAGGCCAGCGAGAGGCCGTCGAAGGTACTGGTGCCGCGGCCGATCTCGTCCATCAGCACCAGGCTTTCGTCGGTGGCGTTGTGCAGGATGTTGGCGGTCTCGGTCATCTCCACCATGAAGGTGGAGCGCCCGCCGGCCAGGTCGTCCGAGGAGCCGATGCGGGTGAAGATGCGATCCACCGGGCCGATCTCGGCGGCGTCCGCCGGCACGAAGCTGCCGGTATGGGCGAGCAGCACGATCAGCGCCGCCTGGCGCATGAAGGTGGACTTGCCCCCCATGTTGGGGCCGGTGATCACCAGCATGCGGCGGTCGTCGCCCATCACCAGGTCGTTGGGCACGAAGGGGGCGTCGGAGACCTGCTCCACCACCGGGTGGCGGCCGCCCCGGATGGCGATGCCGGGGGTCTCGGCCAGCTGCGGCCGCACGAAGTCCAGCGCCTGGGCGCGCTCGGCGAAGGCGCACAGCACGTCCAGGGCGGCCAGTGCGCGGCCGCTGGCCTGCAGGGCGTCGAGCTCGGCGTTGAGGGTGTCGAGCAGGCCGTCGTAGAGCAGCTTCTCCCGGGCGAGTGCCCGGGACTTCGCCGACAGCGCCTTGTCCTCGAACTCCTTGAGCTCGGGGATGATGAAGCGCTCGGCGTTCTTCAGGGTCTGGCGGCGCACGTAGTCCGCCGGGACGTCCCTGGCCTGGGCGCGGGGGATCTCGATGTAGTAGCCGTGGACCCGGTTGTAGCCCACCTTGAGGCCGGGCAGGCCGGTGCGCTCGCGCTCCCGGGTCTCCAGCCTCACCAGGTAGTCGCCGGCATGCTCGGCCAGGCCGCGGTGTTCGTCGAGCTCGGCGTCGAAGCCCTCGGCGATCACCCCGCCGTCGCGGATCACCACCGGCGGGTTCTCGATCAGGGCGCGGGTCAGGGTATCGGCGAGCGCCGGGTAGGGGCGGATATGGCGCCGGAGCTCGTCAAGCGCCGTGCCCTCGGGATAGTCGGCAAGCGATTGCTCCAGTGCCGGCAGGGCGTTGAAGGCATCGCGCAGCCGGGCCAGGTCCCGCGGGCGGGCGCTGTAGAGGGCGACCCGGGCCAGGATGCGCTCCACGTCGCCGATCGCCTTGAGCGACTCGCGCAGCGCCACGAACCCCTCGGCCTCGAGCAGCAGCGCCACCGCGGCCTGGCGGGCCTGCACCCGCTCGCGGTCGCGCAGCGGGCGGTTGAGCCAGCGCTTGAGCAGCCGCGAGCCCATGGCCGTCGCGGTGGTGTCGAGCACGCTGGCCAGGGTGTTGTCGCCGCTGCCCCCGAGGTTGATGTCGATCTCCAGGTTGCGGCGGCTGGCGGCGTCGATCACCACGGCGTCGTCGCGGCTCTCCACGCCGATGGCGGTGACATGGGGCAGGCCCGAGCGCTGGGTGTCCCGGGCGTACTCGATCAGCACGCCGGCGGCGGTGAGGGCCGCGGTGAGATGGGCGCAGCCGAAGCCGCGCAGGTCCTGGACCCGGAACTGGTCGCACAGCAGGCGGGTGGCGCTCTCCAGGTCGAACAGCCAGTCGCCCTGGCGGCGCAGGCCGCGCCGGCCCTCCAGGGCGGGGGGCAGGGCCTGGCTCTCGGCCACCAGCAGCTCGGCGGGGTCGAGGCGCTGGAGCTCGGCCAGCATCTCGCCTTCACCCTCGACCTCCAGCACGCTGAAGCGCCCGCTGGAGAGCTCCAGCCAGGCGAGGCCCATGCGCTCGCCGGCGGCGTGCACGGCCACCAGCAGGTTGTCGCGGCGGGCGTCGAGCAGCGCCTCGTCGTAGAGGGTGCCGGGGGTGACGATGCGCACCACGCGCCGCTCCACCGGCCCCTTGCTGGTGGCCGGGTCGCCGACCTGCTCGCAGATCGCCACCGACTCGCCGGCCGCCACCAGGCGCGCGAGGTACCCCTCGGCGCTGTGGTAGGGGACCCCGGCCATGGGGATCGGCTTGCCGGCCGACTGGCCGCGCTGGGTCAGGGTGATGTCGAGCAGCGCCGCGGCGCGCCGGGCGTCGTCGAAGAAGAGCTCGTAGAAGTCGCCCATGCGGTAGAAGAGCAGCACGTCCGGGTGTTCGCGCTTGATCTTCAGGTACTGGACCATCATCGGCGTATGAGAGGGGCTTGCGGCCTGTGACATCGGAGCTCCCTGTTGAGGCTCTGCACTCGCTGGCAAAAGCCAGTATTCTACCGTCCAGGCATCGGCTCCGTCAGGAGCGATTGCAGATGACTCAGGAGACCGCCCCATGCCCCGTTCCGCCGCCAGCCTGGCCAACCTCGACCTCATCACCCTGGCCGAGCGCCTCGGCCGGCTCTGTCGAGAGCGGGGCGTGACGATCACCGCCGCCGAGTCCTGCACCGGCGGCGGGGTGGCCAGCGCCATTACCGCGGTGGCCGGCAGCTCCGACTGGTTCGAGACCGGCTATGTGACCTACTCCAACGCCGCCAAGTCCCGCTTGCTGGGCGTTCCCGAGGCGCTGCTCGAGGCCCATGGGGCGGTGAGCCGCGAGGTGGTGGAGGCCATGGTGGTCGGCGCCTGTCGCGACAGCGGCGCCGGCCTCGGCGTGGCGATCAGCGGCGTGGCCGGCCCCGGGGGCGGCAGCGACGCGAAGCCGGTGGGCACCGTATGGCTGGCCTGGGGCGATGCCGGGGGCGCCAGCGCCGAGTGCCATCGTTATCCCGGTGATCGCCGTGCGGTGCGCGAGCAGGCGGTGCGCGAGGCCCTGGTGGGTCTGGTCCGTCGCCTCGAGGCTCGCTGAGCCCCGCCCCGTATCCGGGCCGAATTTGCACTGGTCCTGCCCACCCTTTTTCGCCATACTACTGTCCAGTCATACAGTATTCAGACACCTCGACCAGGAGATCCGACATGGCTCAGGATGACAACCGCTCCAAGGCGCTGAGCGCCGCGCTTTCCCAGATCGAGCGCCAGTTCGGCAAGGGCACCGTGATGCGCCTCGGCGATGCCCCGCGGGTGGTCATGCCGTCGGTGTCCACCGGTTCCCTGGGGCTCGACATCGCACTGGGCATCGGCGGCCTGCCCTTCGGCCGCGTGGTGGAGATCTTCGGCCCGGAGTCCTCGGGCAAGACCACCCTGACCCTCTCGGTGATCGCCCAGGCCCAGAAGCAGGGCAAGGTGTGCGCCTTCATCGACGCCGAGCACGCCCTGGACCCGAGCTACGCCGAGAAGCTCGGCGTCAACCTCGATGACCTGCTGGTTTCCCAGCCCGACACCGGCGAGCAGGCCCTCGAGATCTGCGACATGCTGGTGCGTTCCGGCGGCGTCGACGTGATCATCATCGACTCGGTGGCCGCACTCACCCCGCGGGCCGAGATCGAGGGCGAGATGGGTGACTCCCACGTCGGCCTGCAGGCGCGCCTGATGTCCCAGGCCCTGCGCAAGATCACCGGCCACATCAAGAACGCCAACTGCCTGGTGGTGTTCATCAACCAGATCCGCATGAAGATCGGCGTGATGTTCGGCAGCCCCGAGACCACCACCGGCGGCAACGCCCTGAAGTTCTACGCCAGCGTGCGCCTGGATATCCGTCGCACCGGCTCGGTGAAGCAGGGCGACGAGGTCACCGGCAACGAGACCCGGGTCAAGGTGGTCAAGAACAAGGTGGCTCCGCCGTTCCGCCAGGCCGAGTTCCAGATCCTCTACGGCAAGGGCATCTACCACGCCGGTGAGGTGATCGACCTGGGCGTGCAGTGCAGCCTGGTCGACAAGGCCGGCGCCTGGTACAGCTACCAGGGCAACAAGATCGGCCAGGGCAAGGCCAACGCCGCCCAGTTCCTCGAGGACAACCCGGCCATCATGGAGGAGATCGAGAGCCAGATCCGCGCCCAGCTGCTCGCTGCTCCGGCCCGCAGGGAGGAAGCCGAGGAGCCCGCGGCGGCCGAGGCCGGCCGCGAGGACGACCTGCTGTAAGCCATGTTCGCTCAGGCCGATTCCGACGCCACGCCACGTGACAATGCGATCCGCCTGCTGGCCCGGCGCGAGTACTCCCGCGCCGAGCTGGCCACCCGGCTCGCGGCCAAGGGGCACGAGCCGGCGGCCATCGGCGAGTGCCTCGATGCCCTCGAGGCGCAGGGCCTGCAGTCCGACGCCCGCTTCGCCGAGAGCTTCCTGCGCTCGCGCATCCTGCGCGGCCAGGGCCCGCTGAAGATCCGCCAGGCGCTCTCGCAGCGCGGCATCGAGCGGGAGCTGGTGCGCAGCGCCTTCAGCGAGCAGGAGGGGCAGGGCGGGGTCGACTGGTTCGCCCTGGCCTGCGAGACCCTCGCCCGGCGCTTCTCCGGCCCCGGCGACACCCCCCGCGAGCGCGCCCGGCGCGAGCGCTTCCTGGCCGGTCGCGGCTTCGACTTCGAGCAGGTGCGTCACGCCCTGGATCACGCCTGGGACTCGGCACCGGATCTCGACTAATGGCAGGATCCGCCCCGTTCTTGCGGGTGCTGCCTCTTCAGTCCCTTGACAGCTGCGCTATAATGTCTCCCTTTGCGAACGCCCCGGGTGGCCTCGTTGCCGACGGTCACCCTGCCCATCGCCACGGATACCCCATGAAAAGCGCAGACATCAGACAGGCCTTCCTGAGTTACTTCGAGGAGCACGGCCACACCGTCGTGCCCTCCAGCTCCCTGGTGCCGGGCAACGACCCGACCCTGCTGTTCACCAATGCCGGCATGGTGCCGTTCAAGGACGTCTTCCTGGGCCGTGACCCGCGCCCCTACGTGCGGGCGGCCTCGTCCCAGCGCTGCGTGCGCGCCGGCGGCAAGCACAACGACCTGGACAACGTCGGTTACACCGCCCGCCACCACACCTTCTTCGAGATGCTGGGCAACTTCAGCTTCGGCGACTACTTCAAGCGCGACGCCATCCGCTTCGCCTGGACCTTCCTCACCGAGACCCTGGGCCTGCCCAAGGAGAAGCTTTGGGTGACGGTCCACATCAGCGACGACGAGGCCGAGGCGATCTGGAAGGAGGAGATGGGCATCGACCCGGCACGCTTCTCGAAGCTCGACGAGGACAACTTCTGGCAGATGGGCGATACCGGTCCCTGCGGCCCCAGCTCCGAGATCTTCTACGATCACGGCCCCGAGGTGTGGGGCGGGCCTCCCGGCAGCCCCGAGGAGGACGGTGACCGCTACATCGAGATCTGGAACCTGGTCTTCATGCAGTTCGAGCGCGACGCCGCGGGCACCCTGCATCCGCTGCCCAAGCCCTCCATCGACACCGGCATGGGCCTCGAGCGCATCGCCGCGGTGATGCAGGGCGTGCACTCCAACTACGAGATCGACCTGTTCCAGAACCTGCTGGCCTCGGCGGCCCGCCACACCGGCCATGCCGACACCCGCAACCCCTCGCTGCGGGTGATCGCCGACCATATCCGCTCCTGCGCCTTCCTGATCGCCGACGGCGTGCTGCCCTCCAACGAGGGGCGTGGCTACGTGCTGCGCCGGATCATCCGCCGCGCCATCCGTCACGGCCACAAGCTGGGCGCCCAGGGCAACTTCTTCCACAAGCTGGTGGGGGCACTGGACGTCGAGATGGGCGACGCCTACCCCGAGCTGCGCGAGGCGCGCCACCAGATCGAGCGCGTGCTGCTCAAGGAAGAGGAGCAGTTCGCCCGCACCCTGGAGCACGGCATGGGCCTGCTCGAGGAGGCGCTGGCCGGCCTCGACGGCGAGGTGCTGCCCGGCGAGACGGTGTTCAAGCTCTACGACACCTACGGCTTCCCCTATGACCTGACCGCCGACGTCTGCCGCGAGCGCGGCGTGACCCTCGACGAGATCGGCTTCGAGCGAGCCCTGGAGGCCCAGCGCGAGCGCGCCCGGGCGGCCAGCCAGTTCGGCGCCGACTACGGGGCGGCGCTCGACCTCGAGGGCGAGACCACCTTCACCGGCTACGACCGGCTCGAGGATCGCGCCACCGTCACCGCCATCGTCGACCGCGAGGGCAATGCCCTGGAGGGCCTCGCGCCCGAGCAGCGCGGCATCGTGGTGCTCGACCGCACCCCCTTCTACGGGGAGTCCGGCGGCCAGGTGGGCGACACCGGCTACCTGCACCTCGCCGATGGCAGCCGCTTCCTGGTCACCGACACCCAGAAGCAGTCCGGCCACCACCTGCACCACGGTGTGCTGCTCGAGGGCGCGCTCGCCGTGGGCGCCGAGGTGCGTCCCGAGGTCAACGCCGAGCTGCGTACCGCCACCATCCGCAACCACTCCGCCACCCACCTGATGCACAAGGCGCTGCGCCTGGTGCTGGGCGACCACGTGGCCCAGAAGGGCTCGCTGGTGACCCCGGAGCGCCTGCGCTTCGACTTCAGCCACTTCGAGCCGATGAGCGCGGAGCAGCTGGCCGAGGTGGAGCGCCTGGTCAACGAGCAGGTGCTGGCCAACGCGGCCACGCAGATCGAGCAGATGACCCTCGACCAGGCCAAGGCCAAGGGGGCGGCGGCGCTGTTCGAGGCCAAGTACGCGGACAACGTGCGGGTGCTGACCATCGGCGCCGACGACTTCTCCATCGAGCTGTGCGGCGGCACTCACGTGGCGCGCAGCGGCGACATCGGCTGCTTCCATATCGTCAGCGAGCAGGGCATCGCCAGCGGGGTGCGTCGCATCGAGGCGATCACCGGCGAGGGGGCGCTGGCCTGGTTCCACGAACAGGAGGCGCGCCTGACCCGCATCGGCGAGCGCCTCAAGGCGAAGCCCGAGCAGGTCGAGGAGCGCGTCGAGTCGCTGGTGGAGCGCAACCGCAGCCTGGAGAAGGAGCTCGAGCGGCTCAAGGCCAAGCTGGCCAGCGCCGCCGGCAGCGACATGCTGAGCCAGGCCACCGAGGTCGCCGGGGTCAAGGTGCTGGCGACCCGCCTGGAGGGGGTCTCCGCCAAGGAGCTGCGCAACGTCCTCGACCAGCTCAAGAACAAGCTGGGCTCCGGCATCGTGGTGCTCGGCGTGGCGGACCAGGCCGCCGGCAAGGTGAGCCTGATTGCCGGTGTCACCGATGACCTCACCGGCCGGGTCAAGGCGGGCGAGCTGGTCAACCACGTGGCCTCCCAGGTGGGCGGCAAGGGCGGCGGCCGCGCCGACATGGCCCAGGCCGGGGGCAGCGATGTCGCCGCCCTGCCGGGGGCCCTGGCGGGCGTGCCCGCCTGGGTGGAGTCGCGCCTCCAGTAACGATCGACAGGGCCGGTGACCGCAAGGTACCGGCCCTGTTTGCAGGGATTCACCTTTCACTCATCCGGGCGCCCCTGGCGCTCGACTCACGAGGGAAAACTGGCATATGGCACTATACGTACAGAAATTCGGCGGCACCTCGGTGGGCTCCGTGGAGCGCATCAAGGCCGTGGCCGAGAAGGTCAAGGGGTTCCGCGACAACGGCCATCAGGTCGTGGTCGTGGTCTCCGCCATGAGCGGCGAGACCAACCGCCTGATCGGCATGGCCAACGAGATCAACGACGAGCCGACGCCGCGCGAGATGGACATGCTGGTCTCCACCGGCGAGCAGGTCACCATCTCGCTGCTGGCCATGGCGCTGCACAAGCTGGGCGTGCCGGCCACCTCCTACACGGGTTCCCAGGTGGGCATCCTCACCGACAGCTCCCACACCAAGGCGCGCATCCAGCGCATCGAGACCGACGAGATCCAGGACGACCTGGACGAGGGCAAGGTGGTGGTGGTCGCCGGCTTCCAGGGCGTGGATGAAGAGGGCAACATCACCACCCTCGGCCGCGGCGGCTCCGATACCACCGGTGTGGCCCTGGCGGCCGCGCTGAAGGCGGATGAGTGCCAGATCTATACCGACGTCGACGGCGTCTACACCACCGACCCGCGGGTCTGCAGCAAGGCCCGGCGCCTGGACTCCATCACCGTGGAGGAGATGCTGGAACTGGCCAGCCTAGGCTCCAAGGTGCTGCAGATTCGCTCCGTCGAATTCGCCGGCAAGTACAACGTGCCGCTGCGCGTGCTCTCCAGCTTCGAGGATGGCCCCGGCACCCTGATCGTTGCAGACTCCGACCAAGACGAGGACTCCATGGAAGAACCGCTGATCTCCGGTATCGCCTTCACCGCCAACGAGGCCAAGCTGACCCTGCTCAACACCCCGGACGTGCCGGGCGTCGCCTCGCGCATCCTGGGCCCGATCGCCGATGCCAACATCGAAGTGGACATGATCGTCCAGAACGTGGCGCCGGCCGGTGACTACACCGACTTCACCTTCACCGTGGCCAAGGGCGACTACAAGAAGACCTTGCGGATCCTCGAGGAGCAGGTGATCCCCGATCTGGGCGGCGGTGAGGTGCGCGGCGACGAGAACATCGCCAAGGTCTCCCTGGTGGGTGTCGGCATGCGCTCCCACGCCGGCGTGGCCTCCAAGATGTTCCGGGTGCTGGCCGACGAGAGCATCAATATCCGCATGGTCTCCACCTCCGAGATCAAGATCTCCGTGGTGATCGACGAGAAGCAGATGGAGCTCGCCGTGCGCGCCCTGCATACCGCCTTCGGCCTCGACAAGAGCGATATCGAGAGCGAATAAGGCTGCCCCGGGCGACCGACACCTTCTACGCTGACAGGGAGGCCCGTGACGGGGCTTCCCTTCAGCGGGGAGGTCAGGTGTCATCGGCTGCCGAATTGGTCACGGACGACGCTGTGCCACATAATGACTCGGTGTGCTTCCCGCGGCGAACATGCCGCCGCCGAGTTTCAGAACAAGCCTGAGAAGGAGATCAGCCATGCTCATCCTGACCCGCCGAGTCGGCGAGACCCTGATGATCGGAGACGACATCACCGTGACGGTGCTGGGCGTCAAGGGGAATCAGGTCCGGATTGGCGTCAATGCCCCCAAGGACGTCGCCGTGCACCGCGAGGAGATCTACCAGCGCATCCAGCGCGAGAAGGGCGAGGAGGCCGCCTCCGGCCACGACGACTGATCCCGCGCCCATGAAAAAAGAAACAGGCGTCGCTGGACAAAGCGCTTCATAAACGGTAGGATACGCCCCGTGTCGATGAGGGAGAGGTGGCCGAGTGGCTGAAGGCGCTCCCCTGCTAAGGGAGTATGGGGTTTATAGCCTCATCGAGGGTTCGAATCCCTCCCTCTCCGCCATGACCGCAAGGCTCAGGTCTCGCAATCATAGGGTCGACACTATTGAAGACAGGGCGCCCGTAGCTCAGCTGGATAGAGTACCTGACTACGAATCAGGTGGTCGGAGGTTCGAATCCTCCCGGGCGCGCCACTTCAGAACATTTCCACGTGATGGCGATCACGCTAATCATCGCACCACGCGCCCGTAGCTCAGCTGGATAGAGTACCTGACTACGAATCAGGTGGTCGGAGGTTCGAATCCTCCCGGGCGCGCCAGATCTGGACCCGTCCTCTCAGGAGGGCGGGTCTTCTGCTTTCCGGGGTCGCCCCCTTCGTTTTCTGCTAGCCGGAGTCGCCCGAGTTCGAGCGTGACTCCGCGATCGTTTGAGGCGCCGTCGCCATTGCGACGTGCGCCTCTTTTTTATGGTTTATGGCTTGTTTACGGCTTATGCGCCTGCCGCGGCACCTGCGGCTTCCTCCCGAGTCGCCAGCCCCTCCAGCAGAGCCTCCAGGTCATTGATCCGCTTGAGGCGCTCGAAGCGGCGGGCGGCCTCCGGGTCCCTGACGCGCATGTGATTCAGCCATTGCTTGATCAGGGAGGCCACGACCCGCTCGGGAAGCGTGCTGCGCCGAAGCTCGGCGAAGCGGGTCAGGATCTCGGCCCGCGCCGACCAGGGCGTCGCCGGCAGGCGCTCGCCGGTGAGCTGCCAGTGGCGGATGCGCGGGGCCAGCCAGGGGTCGGCCAGGGCGCCGCGGCCGATCATCACGTCGCGGCAGCCCGAGAGGGTGCGGGCGCGCCAGTAGTCCTCGAGGGTCCAGATGTCGCCATTGGCGACGACCGGGATCGACAGGCGAGAGCGGATGCGCCCGATCCACTCCCAGTGGGCCGGGGGCCGATAGCCTTCGTTGCGGGTACGGGCGTGGACGACCAACTGGCGCGCGCCGCCGGCCTCGGCGGCCAGGGCGCAGGCCAGCGCCAGGCGCCTGTCGGCGAAGCCCAGGCGGACCTTGGCGGTGACCGGGATCGCGTGGCCCACGGCATCGTTCACGGCGGCCACGGCGGCATAGACGCGGCGCGGGTCGCGCAGCAGCGAGGCGCCACCGTCGTGGCGGTTGACCAGCTTGGCCGGGCAGCCGAAGTTCAGGTCGAGGCTCACGGCGCCGAGGCTCAGCGCCTGGGAGGCGTTGGCGGCCAGGGTCGCGGGGTCGGAGCCCAGCAGCTGAAGATGGACCGGTATCCGGCTCGGGGTCGTGACGCTGGGGCCGAGCAGCTCCGGGCAGTGCTTGTGGAAGACCCGCGGCGGCAGCCGGGCATCGACGACGCGCACGAACTCGGTGACCGTCCAGTCGAAGCCCGGCTGGCGGGTCAGCAGGTCACGGGTATGGGCGTCGATGACGCCTTCCATGGGCGCCAGTCCGAGCCGTCCGCTACAGTCTTGTAGTAAATTAACAACGCTGACTTCCACCATGCCCTCATTGCAATCTGACGGGAGTGTGGCAGGTTATACCATCGGAAAATTTGCGCAAGACGCTATCTTGCTGAGTGTTGGCGGCACGGTGGCTGACGATTGATACGGAGGCACGGCATGCAGGATGTGGAACTGCTGGAGGAGGGCCTGGCCCTGATGGGGCTCGGCATGGGCTTCGTTTTTGTTTTTCTTACCGTTCTGGTGATCGTGACCACCCTGATGTCGCTGGTGATCCGGCGCTTCGCCCCCGAGCCGCCCGCGCCCGCCGCCACGCCCGCGCGCTCGCCGGCACCCGCCCGCCAGGATGACGAGCTGATGGCGGTGATCGGCGCCGCCCTGCATCGCTACCGTCAGCGCCATCGCCGCTGACGCCGGCTTCCCCGCTTTCCCGACGTTCCCTTCACTATTACGACAAGGTCAAGCCAATGACTGACACCGCTCGCCCGCTCGGTATCACCGACGTCGTCCTGCGTGACGCCCACCAGTCGCTGTTCGCCACCCGCCTGCGCCTCGATGACATGCTGCCCATCGCCGAGAAGCTCGACCGCGTCGGCTTCTGGTCGCTGGAGTCCTGGGGCGGGGCCACCTTCGACGCCTGCATCCGCTACCTGGGCGAGGATCCCTGGGAGCGTATCCGCGAGCTCAAGGCGGCCATGCCCAACACCCCCCAGCAGATGCTGCTGCGGGGTCAGAACCTGCTCGGCTATCGCCACTACGGCGACGACGTGGTGGACCGATTCGTCGAGCGCGCCAAGACCAACGGCGTCGACGTCTTCCGCGTCTTCGATGCCATGAACGACCCGCGCAACCTGGAGCGCGCCATCCAGGCGGTGCGCAACGTCGAGGGCCACGCCCAGGGCACCCTCTCCTACACGGTGAGCCCGGTGCACACCCTGGACGGCTGGGTCGAGCTCGGCAAGACCATCGCCGCCATGGGCGCCGATTCCCTGTGCATCAAGGACATGGCCGGCCTGCTCAAGCCCTATGACGCCTATGAGCTGGTCACCAAGCTCAAGGCCGCGGTGGACATCCCGATCCACATGCAGTGCCACGCCACCACCGGCCTCTCCACATCGACCATCGTCAAGGCCGCCGAGGCGGGCATCGACAACGTCGACACCGCCATCTCGTCGATGTCGATGACCTACGGCCACAGCCCCACCGAATCCGTGGTGGCGATCCTCCAGGGCACCGAGCGCGACACCGGCCTGGACCTCGAGCTGCTCGAGGAGATCGCCGCCTACTTCCGCGAGGTGCGCAAGAAGTACGCCGCCTTCGAGGGCTCACTCAAGGGCATCGACTCGCGCATCCTGATCGCCCAGGTGCCGGGCGGCATGCTCACCAATATGGAAGGCCAGCTCAAGGAGCAGGGCGCCGGCGACAAGCTCGACGACGTGCTCCAGGAGATCCCCAGGGTGCGCGAGGACCTGGGCTTCATCCCGCTGGTCACCCCCACCTCCCAGATCGTCGGCACCCAGGCGGTGATGAACGTGATGATGGGAGAGCGCTACAAGTCGATCTCCAAGGAGGTCCAGGCGCTGCTCAAGGGCGAGTATGGCGCCGCGCCTGCCCCCTTCAACAAGGAGCTGCAGGCCCGCGTGCTGGAGGGCAAGGCGCCCATCACCTGCCGCCCCGCCGACCTGCTCGAGGCGGAGATGGATGCGCTGACCAAGGAGCTCAAGGCGAAGGCCAAGGCCGACGGCATCCGCCTGGCCGAGGGCGAGCGCGAGATCGATGACGTGCTCACCTATGCGCTCTTCCCGCAGATCGGCCTGAAGTTCCTCAAGAACCGCGACAACCCCGACGCCTTCGAGCCGGCGCCCCAGGCGCCCGACGCGAGCGCCAACCTGCCGGCCGCTTCGCCGCAGGCCAAGTCGCCTGCCGTCAGCGCAGGCGCGCCGGCCGGCCCAGAGACCTACACCGTCAAGGTCAACGGCAAGGCCTACGTGGTCGAGGTCGCCGAGGGCGGCGAGATCGCCGACGTTCAGGCGCAGGGCGCTGCCGCCCAGCCCGCCGCCGAGGCCGCGCCGGCCTCCACCGGTGAAGTGATCAGCGCGCCGCTGGCCGGCAACATCTTCAAGGTCAACGTGCGCCCGGGCGATGCGGTCAAGGAGGGCGACGTGGTGATCATCCTCGAGGCCATGAAGATGGAAACCGAGGTGCGTGCGGCGAGCGCCGGTACCGTCTCCGCGGTCAAGGTCGGCGAGGGCGACAGCGTCGCCGTCGGTGACGTCCTCATCGAGCTCTAAGGGGCCTCACCATGGATAAGCTGGTAACCCTATGGTATGGCTCGGGGGCCTATAACCTGACCCCGGGCCAGGCCGTGATGATCCTGGTCGGGCTGGGGCTGCTGTATCTCGCCATCGCCAAGAAGTTCGAGCCGCTGCTGCTGGTGCCGATCGGCTTCGCCGGCATCCTGGCCAACATTCCCGAGGCGGGCCTGGCCATCTCGGCCCTGGACCAGGCCATCGAGGTGGCGCGCCCCGCGGTGCTCCACCAGATGGCCATGGCGCTGGGGGCGACCCTGGACCCGCTGGCCGGCGAGGAGGCCTGGCGGGCCACCCTCAAGGCGCTGGTCGACAACGGCGCCTCGCCGGACCAGCTGCGTGCCGCCAAGGACGTGGCCATGAACGTCGGCTACGGCGACGGCCTGCTCTACACCTTCTACCAGGTCGCGGTCGCCTCGGGCATCGCCCCGCTGCTGATCTTCATGGGCGTGGGGGCGATGACCGACTTCGGGCCGCTCTTGGCCAACCCGCGCACCCTGTTCCTGGGCGCGGCGGCGCAGTTCGGCATCTTCGCCACGGTGTTCGGGGCGGTGGGCCTGTCGGCCCTGGGCTGGATGGACTTCTCCATCGAGCAGGCCGCCGCCATCGGCATCATCGGCGGCGCCGACGGTCCCACCTCGATCTACGTGTCGAGCGTACTGGCCCCGGAGCTGCTGGGCGCCATCGCCGTGGCCGCCTACGCCTACATGGCGCTGGTGCCGATGATCCAGCCGCCGATCATGAAGCTACTGACCAGCAAGAAGGAGCGCGAGATCACCATGACGCAGCTGCGTCCGGTGTCGAAGCTCGAGAAGATCGTCTTCCCGCTGGCCCTGCTGATGCTGGTGGCGCTGTTCCTGCCGGACGCCGCGCCGCTCTTGGGGATGTTCTGCTTCGGCAACCTGATGCGCGAGTGCGGCGTGGTCGAGCGCCTGACCGACACCGCCCAGAACGCCCTGATCAACATCGTCACCATCGTGCTGGGCCTGGCCGTGGGCTCGCGGCTGATGGCCGAGAGCTTCCTGGCCCTGGAGACCCTGGGGATCATGGCGCTGGGCATGGTGGCCTTCGCCATCGGCACCGCCGCCGGCATCCTGATGGCCAAGCTGATGAACGTGATGAGCAAGATGCCGATCAACCCGCTGATCGGCGCCGCCGGCGTCTCCGCGGTGCCCATGGCAGCCAGGGTGGCCAACAAGGTGGGGCTGGAGTCCAACCCGCACAACTTCCTGCTGATGCACGCCATGGGGCCCAACGTGGCCGGCGTCATCGGCTCGGCGGTGGCCGCGGGGGTGATGATCAAGTACCTGGGCTGAGGCTCGTCGGTACCGTCACGCAAACGGCGCCCCGCGGGGCGCCGTTTGCGCGGTGGGTACGCGAGGGGGGCGTCAGCTCTCCAGCAGAGTGAGCCGCCCGCGCAGTCGCGATTCGAGCTCGCCGAGGTCGATGGGGGTGTCGCTGGGCCAGCCCACGGTCAGCACCACGCCGTCGGCGGCGTAGTCGGCGGCTTCCACGGGGATCTCCCGGCTGGCCAGCCAGCTGCGGGCCTCGGCCTCGCCGGCGAAGGCCACCTGCAGCCGACGTGGCGTGCGCTCCACTACCTGGCGGTGAGGCAGGCTCTCCAGGCCCTGGGTCACGGCCTGTGCATAGGCGCGGGCCAGGCCGCCGGTGCCCAGCTTGGTGCCTCCGAAGTAACGGGTCACCACGCAGCCCACCTGGCCGAGCCCCGAGCCCTGCAGTACCTGATACATGGGGCGCCCGGCGGTGCCGCCGGGTTCGCCGTCGTCGGAGAAGCCGATGGCGGCCTGCTCGCCGGGCGGGCCGGCGATGAAGGCGCTGCAGTGATGGCTCGCCGCAGGGTGGCGCCTCCGGGCCTCGACCAGCAGCGCCTCGAAGGCGGCTGCGTCGGGGGCGTGGCACAGCCAGGTAAGGAAGCGGCTCCTCTCCACCTCCAGCTCGCTCTCCTGCCAGGTGCCGCCGGGCAGGTCGGGGACGGGGTAGCGCATCAGGCGGCCAGTTCCTCCTGGCGCACGACGCCCATCACCAGCCCCAGCACCTGGATGTCGCTGTTCTTCAGGAAGATCGGCGCCATGCGCTCGTTGGCCGGCTGCAGGCGCACGCCGGCGCGGTCGATATAGAGCTTCTTCAGGGTGACCTCCTGATTGTTGATCATCACCACGGCGGTTTCGCCGTTCTCCGCGCTCTCCTGACGCTCGATGATGATCACATCCCCGTCGAAGATGTTGCAATCGATCATGGAGTCGCCGCGTACCCGAAGGGCGTAGGTGTTGCGGCGTATCATGCAGCTGGGTACGCGGATGGTGGCGGCATCCGCACAGGCCTCGATGGGCAGCCCCGCCGAGACGTTGCCGAGCAGGGGGATCTCGACGAGGTCGTCGATGGCCGGCTCCGGGCCATCGAGAAGGGCCCAGGCCTCGGCCAGGGGGAGGTTGGGGCGGCGAAGCAGGAAGCGGGTCTGGAACTCTGGCATGGTGGCTGTCTCCTGTCG
This sequence comes from Halomonas sp. PGE1, assembly GCF_013000985.1. NCBI lineage: Bacteria > Pseudomonadati > Pseudomonadota > Gammaproteobacteria > Oceanospirillales > Halomonadaceae > Halomonas > Halomonas sp. PGE1. Next base: position 3,676,706 of record NZ_CP053032.1, on the reverse strand, counting down.
GCAGCCCCTGGGGGCTGCATACTGTCGGGATATACAGTACGTGAACAGCATAGCAGCGGCGGGTCAGTTCGCAAGGGGAAGGAAATTCGGCTAGCGGCGGAAGGCTTGACACCGGTCAACCGCGACCGGCTGACGCAGGCGGTAATCTGGCAGCAAAACCGCTTTCCGTGTAGAGTCTCGAGCCAAATTACCCATCCCGGAGTGTGCCTTGACCCTGAGCCTGCAAGCCCGAAAGCTGGCCTGTGAGCGGGATGATCGCTGGCTCTTCGAGGATCTCGATCTGGATATCCACGCGGGCGAGATCGTTCGCATCGAAGGCCCCAACGGCAGCGGCAAGACCACGCTGCTCAAGATCCTCTCCGGCCAGCTCGCCGACTATCAGGGCGAGCTTTACTGGAACGGCGCGCCGATGCGTGAATCGCGCCAGGCCTTTCTCGAGAGCCTGCTCTACCTGGGCCATGCCCCGGGGGTGAAGGGGGCCCTGACGCCGCTGGAGAACCTGACCTGGTACCAGGCCCTGGCTGGCGAGCGCGGCAACGAGGCGGCGCGCCTGGCCGCTCTGGAGTCGGTGGGGCTGGTGGGCTTCGAGGACGTGCCCGCCGGGCAGCTTTCCGCCGGGCAGCAGCGTCGGGTGGCGCTGGCGCGCCTGGAGCTGACGCCGCGCCCGCTGTGGGTACTGGACGAGCCCTTCACCGCCATCGACCGCGACGGGGTGACAGCGCTGGAGGAGCGGCTGATCGTGCATGCCCGCGCCGGCGGCTGCGTGCTGGTCACCACCCACCATGAGCTCCGGCAGACCGCCGAGCTGCGCCGTGTGCACCTGGGCAGAGGAGGGCAGCCGCATGGCGGGCTCTGAGACCCGGCTGGCGGCCGCCGAGAGCCGCGAGTCACGGCACGGGGAACCTGGCGGCGGCCTGGGGGTCGCACTCTGGGCGACCCTACGCCGTGACCTGGTCCTGCTGATGCGCCGGCGCAGCGAGGTGCTCAACCCGCTGGTGTTCTTCGCGCTGGTGATCACCCTGTTTCCGATCGGCATCTCGCCGGATCCGCAGCTGCTGGCCACCATCGCCCCGGGCCTGCTGTGGGTGGCGGCGCTGCTGGCGGCGCTGCTCTCCCTGGACAGCCTGTTCCGCGGTGACTACGACGACGGTTCCCTCGAGCAGCTGCTGCTGACGCCGCAGCCGCTGCCGATGCTGGCGCTGGCCAAGGTGGCGGTGCACTGGCTGCTGACCGGCCTGCCCCTGGCGCTGATGGCGCCGGTGCTGGGGATCATGCTGTCGCTGCCGGCCGGCAGCTACCTGACACTGGCGTTCTCGCTGGCGCTTGGCACGGCCAGCCTGAGCCTGATCGGCGCCATCGGCGCGGCGCTGACCGTGGGGCTCTCCCGCGGCGGCGTGCTGCTGTCGCTGCTGGTGCTGCCGCTCTATATCCCGGTGCTGATCTTCGGCGCCGGTGCGGTACAGGCGGCAATCCTCGGCGACGGAGCCGTCGCCCATCTGGCAATCCTGGGCGCCCTGCTGGCCCTGGCGCTGATGCTGGCCCCCTGGGCCATCGCGGCGTCACTGCGTATCAGCATCAACGGTTGAGAGGTGGAAGAAGCATGTGGGCCTTTATTAACAAGTTGCGTTCCCCCAAGTGGTTCTACGCCATCGGGGCCAGGCTGCAGCCGTTCTTCTGGCTCGCCGCGGCCGCGCTGATCCTGGTCGGCACCGTCTGGGGCCTGGCCTTTGCCCCCGCCGACTACCAGCAGGGCAACAGCTTCCGCATCATCTACGTGCATGTGCCGTCGGCCTTCCTGGCCCAGTCCATCTTCGTCAGCATGGCGGTGTGTGGCCTGGTCTACATGGTCTGGAAGATCAAGGTGGCCGACATGGCCGCCGCCATGATGGCACCGCTGGGCGCGGCCATGACCTTCGTGTCGCTCTTCTCCGGCGCGGTGTGGGGCGTGCCCACCTGGGGCACCTGGTGGATGTGGGACGCCCGCCTGACCTCGATGCTGATCCTGCTCTTCCTCTACCTGGGGGTGATCGCCCTGCGCGGCGCCTTCACGAGCCGCGACAGCGCCTCCCGGGCCGCCTCGGTGCTGGCCATGGTGGGGGTGATCAACATCCCGATCATCAAGTACTCGGTGGACTGGTGGTACACCCTGCACCAGCCGGCCACCTTCACCATCACCGGGCGCGTCGGCATGCCGATGGAGATGTGGGCGCCGCTGCTGATCATGGTGCTGGGCTTCTACAGCTTCTTCATTGCCCTGACCCTGATGCGCACCCGCAGCGAGATCCTGCGCCGCGAGTCCAACAAGCGCTGGGTGCGTGACCTGGCCGGGGAGGAACGCTGATGGCCTTCGAATCCTTCAACGAATTTATTGCCATGGGGGGCCATGCCCCCTACGTCTGGGCCGCCTGGGGCGTGACCGGCGCACTGCTGGTGGCGATCGTCCTGCACGCCCGCGCCGAGCGTCGCCAGCTGCTGCGCAACCTGCAGCGCCGGGTGCGGCGCGAGGAGCGCCTGGGTGCCAACCAGAACGAGATGGCTGGAGTTTCACATCACACGGGTGGTAATCGCCATGACACTTAGCCTGACACCGAAGCGCAAGCAGAAGCTCTACGTGATCCTGGGCCTGATCGCCCTGGCGTCCGTGGCCGTGGGCCTGACCCTCTATGCCCTGCGCGCCAACATCAACCTCTTCTTCAGCCCTATCCAGATTGCCGCCGGCGAGGCGCCCTTCGAGCGCCAGATCCGCGCCGGCGGCATGGTCAAGGAGGGGACGGTAGTACGCAACCCCGACAGCCTGGACGTGGAATTTTACGTGACCGACTATGTGGACGACCTGCGCGTGCACTACAGCGGTATCCTGCCCGACCTGTTCCGGGAAGGGCAGGGCGTGGTGGTGGTCGGCCAGCTGCAGCACGAGGGCTACCTCAAGGCCGACCAGGTGCTGGCGCGCCACGACGAGAACTACATGCCGCCCGAGGTAGCCCAGGCGCTGGTGGACGCCGGCTACAAGCCCGAGGACTTCCAGCAGAAGGCCGCCGAGGTGGCCAAGCGCCTGGAGGCCGAGGAAGCCAACGGCGACGGCGCCACCAGCAGCTCGTACTGATCAGGAGTGCCCATGCTGACCAAGATGATTCCCGAGATCGGCCACTACGCCCTGGTCATCGCCCTGCTGCTGGCGATGGTGCAGGCGGTGATGCCCCTGGCCGGTGCGGCGACCCGTCGCCCGCTGTGGATGGCCTATGCCCGGCCCATGGCGGCCGGTCAGTTTCTGTTCGTGGCCATCGCCTATGCCTGCCTGACCACGAGCTACATGCTGGACGACTTCAGCGTGATGAACGTGGCCAACAACTCCAACTCCATGCTGCCCTGGTACTACAAGTTCAGCGCGGTGTGGGGCAACCACGAGGGCTCGGTGCTGCTGTGGAGCCTGATGCTGGCCGGCTGGGGCTACTTCGCCGCGCGCTACTCCCGGGAGCTGCCCCGCGACATGGTCGCCCGGGTGATGGGCGTGATGGGCCTGGTCTGCGTGGGCTTCCTGCTCTTTATCCTGGTCACCTCCAACCCCTTCGAGCGGATCCTGCCGCACATGCCGGCGGACGGCGCGGACCTCAATCCGCTGCTCCAGGACATCGGCCTGATCCTGCATCCGCCGATGCTCTACATGGGCTATGTGGGCTTCTCGGTGGTCTTCGCCTTCGCCATCGCCGCCCTGCTGGGCGGGCGCCTGGATGCCGCCTGGGCGCGCTGGGCGCGCCCCTGGACCAACCTGGCCTGGGCCTTCCTCACCGTGGGCATCGCGCTGGGCAGCTGGTGGGCCTACTACGAGCTGGGCTGGGGCGGCTGGTGGTTCTGGGATCCGGTGGAGAACGCCTCCCTGCTGCCCTGGCTGACCGGCACCGCCCTGATGCACTCCCTGGCGGTCACCGAGAAGCGCGGCGCCTTCAAGAGCTGGACCCTGCTGCTGGCGATCTCCACCTTCTCGCTGTCGCTGCTCGGCACCTTCCTGGTGCGCTCCGGGGTGCTCACCTCGGTGCACGCCTTCGCCAATGACCCCTCCCGCGGCTTCTTCATCCTGATGCTGCTGGGGATCACCGTGGGCCTGTCGCTGCTGATCTTCGCGCTGCGCGCCCCGCGGGTCAGCCACAAGGTGGGCTTCGGCTGGCTCTCCCGGGATGCCCTGCTGCTGATCAACAACCTGATGCTGGTGATCATCACCATCACCGTGCTGATGGGCACCGTCTATCCGCTGATCCTGGATGCCCTGGACCTGGGCAAGATCAGCGTGGGGCCTCCCTACTTCAATGCGCTGTTCGTGCCGCTGACCCTGATCATGTGCGTGTTCATGGGGCTCGGGCCGATCGCCCGCTGGAAGGACACCGCGCCGAGCCTGCTGATCCAGCGGCTGTGGCTCTCCGCCGCGGTGGCCGTGGTGCTGGGGGCGGCGCTGCCGCTGATCTTCGCCGAGCGCTGGAGCGCGCCGGTGGCCATCGGCCTGATCGCCGCGCTGTGGATCGTGCTGCCCATGCTTCGCGATCTCTATGACAAGACCCGCCACGCCAGCTCCCTCGGAGCGGGGCTCAAGAAGCTGTCGCTGGCCTACTGGGGCATGCAGCTCGGCCACCTGGGCGTGGCGGTGACCATCGTCGGCGTGGCGATCGTCTCCAACTACAACATCGAGCGCAATGTGCGCATGGGGCCGGGCGACAGCGTCCAGGTCGCCGGCTACACCTTCACCATGATCGAGCTCACCGATCGTCGCGGCCCCAATTTCCTGGCCGACCGCGCGGTGATCGAGGTGCAGCGTGGCGACCGTGAGCGCAGCTTCACCATGAATCCCGAGAAGCGCCTCTACATCGCCACCGGCATGCCGATGACCCAGGTGGCACTGCGCCCCGGCCTGTTCCGCGACCTCTACGTCGCCATGGGCGAGGACCTGGGCGACGGCAGCTGGGCCATGCGGGTGCAGTACAAGCCCTTCGTGCGCTGGCTGTGGCTGGGCGGCCTGCTGATGTCCATCGGCGGCGTACTGGCCGTGGCCGACAAGCGCTACCGCCGCCTGGCCACCGCGCCGGATCCCGAGGAGGCCGCGCTCAAGGCCGCCTCGGGTGCCCCCGGCAAGGAGGCGACTGCATGAATCGTCGCCTGCTGCTGCTGCTGCCGCTGGTTGGCTTCCTGGCGCTGTCGCTGTTCCTCTACCAGGGGCTCTCGCTGAACCCCTTCCACCGGGAATCGGCGCTGATGGCCCGTGACTTCCCGGAGTTCGACCTCCCCACCCTGGAGGACCCGGAGCGCCGGGTGGATCGCTCGCTGCTGACTACCGGCGAGCTCACCCTGGTCAACGTCTGGGGCGAGTGGTGTCCGGAGTGCAAGCGCGAGATGCCGCAGCTGCTCGACCTCTCCCATCGCCACGATGTCCGCATGGTCGGCATCAGCTGGAAGGACACCCGCGAGAAGGGCCTCGGCTTCCTCGAGGAGTTCGGTAATCCTTTCGAGATCAATATCTTCGACCCGGACAACGAGCTGGGCTTCGAGCTCGGCGTGTTCGGTGCGCCGGAGTCCTTCCTGGTGGATGCCGACGGGGTGATTCGCTATCACCACGTGGGCTACATCTCGCCGGGCGAGGTGCGCGAAAAGATCCTGCCGGAGGTGGAAAGATGGCGCTGATGCGAAACCTGATCACGACGCTCGCCCTGCTGCTGGTGGCCGGCCTGGCCCAGGCCGGGGCCATCGAGGTGCGCGAGTTCGACGACCCGGTGCTGGAGCAGCGCTACCGAAGCCTGACGGCCTCGCTGCGCTGCCCCACCTGCGAGAACCAGGCGATCAACGACTCCGATGCACCGGTCTCCGGCGACATGCGTGACCGCGTCTACCTGCTGCTGCATGAAGGCATTTCCGACATCGAGATCCGCGACCACATGGTGCAGCGTTTCGGTGACTACGTGCTCTACAACCCGCGCCTGGAGGGCCGCACCTTCCTGCTTTGGGGGCTGCCGGCCGGCCTGGTGCTGCTCGCTGCCCTGCTGGTGGTGCTGATCGTGCGGTCCCGCCAGAACGCCTCCGCGCAGGCGCTCTCTGCCGAGGAGCGTGCCCGCCTGCAAGCCCTGATCAACCGCGAGAGAACCGAATGACCCTGTTATGGATTGCCTTCGCCGTCCTGCTGCTGCCGGCACTCTGGCTGCTGGTCGCTCCGCTGCGCCGGGCGCGTGCCGTGCATGACGCTCAGCGCGACCACGAGATCAACGACCGTACCGCGGAGCAGAACGTGGCGATCTTCCAGCGGCGCCTGGCGTCGCTGGAGGCGGCCCTCGAGCGTGGCGATATCGACCAGGCCCGCTTCGAGGAGGATCGCCTGGAGCTCGAGCGCGGCCTGCTTGAGGACACCGAGGGCCTTAAGCGGGCGCCGCTCAAGGCCTCCGCCTCCGGCCGCCTGGTCGTGCCGATCGTGATGGTGCTGGTGGTGGCAGCCAGCGTGCTCTGGTACCAGCGCGAGGGGGCCGAGGGCGACCTCACCCTGCTCGCGCTGCAGCAGGAGGTGCAGAACCACCCCGATGGCTCCATCGAGATGCTGGTCGAACGCCTCGAGGAGCAGGCCGTGCGCCAGCCCGGCAACCCCAACGTCTGGTCCTCGCTGTTCCCGCTCTATCGGGACATGGGCCAGGGCCGCGAGGCGATCCACGCCCTGGAGCGGCTGATCGAGCTCGAAGGGCGCCATCCCTCGCTGCTTGGCCAGCTGGCCCAGATCGAGTTCTTCGTCGCCGACCGCCAGCTGACCCCCCGGGTGCAGGCGCTGGTGGACGAGACCCTGGAGCGCGACTCCAGCCAGCCCACGGTGCTCGGGGTGCTGGGCATCGAGGCCTTCGACCGCAGCGACTACGAGGGCGCCATCGACTACTGGCGGCGCGCCATCGCGGGCATGTCGGATGCCTCCTCCGGCCAGGCGCTGCGGGAAGGCATCCGCGTCGCTCAGGAGCGGCTGGGCGTCGAGCCCGAGGCCCGGGAGCCGACCATGGGCGAGGCCCAGGGGGATGGCATCCGCGTCCGGGTGAGCCTGGATGAGGCCCTCGAGGGGCGCCTGGGCGAGCAGGCCACGGTGTTCGTGGTGGCGCGCGACATGGAGGGCGAGCTGGCGCCCCTGGCCGTGGCCCGCTTCCCGGTCAGCGAGCTGCCCACCGAGGTGGTCCTCGACGAGCGCCATGCCATGTCGCCGGAGGCGAGCCTCGCCCAGGTGCGCGAGGCGCGGCTGATGGTGCGCGTCTCGGCCAGCGGCGACGCGGCCCCCCAGGCCGGCGACCTGTTCGGCGATCTGGAGGGGGTGCCGGTGGGCGCCACCGACGGCGAGCCCGTCGAGGTGGTGGTCGACCGTGTCTTCGACTAGCCTCGGCGGATAGTCGCCGATGCGCCTCAAGTCGATCCGCCTGGTTGGCTTCAAGTCCTTCGTCGACCCGGTCACGGTGCCCTTCGATGGCAACATGACCGCCATCGTCGGGCCCAACGGCTGTGGCAAGTCCAACATCATCGACGCGGTGCGCTGGGTCATGGGGGAGTCCTCCGCCAAGACCCTGCGCGGCGAGTCGATGACCGACGTCATCTTCAACGGCTCCACCGGCCGCAAGCCGGTGGGGCAGGCCGCCATCGAGCTGCTCTTCGACAACCGTGACGGCGCCATGGGCGGTATCTACGCCCAGTACGCCGAGATCGCCGTCAAGCGGGTGGTGACCCGCGACGCCCAGTCCTCCTACTTCTTCAACGGCCAGAAGTGTCGCCGCCGCGACATCGCCGACCTCTTCCTCGGTACCGGCCTCGGCCCGCGCTCCTACGCCATCATCGGCCAGGGCATGATCTCGCGCCTGATCGAGGCGCGCCCCGAGGAGCTGCGCGCCACCCTGGAGGAGGCCGCCGGCATCTCCAAGTACAAGGAGCGCCGCCGCGAGACCGAGAGCCGCATGCGCCGCACCCAGGAGAACCTGGATCGCCTGGAGGATATCCGCGAGGAGCTCGACAAGCAGCTCGAGCGCCTCCGGCGCCAGGCCGAGGCCGCGCGCCGCTACCAGCAGCTCAAGAACGAGGAGCATCGGGTCAAGGGTGAGCTGGCACTGCTGCGCGCCCGGGCCCTGCGCGCCCGCCAGGGCGAGGAGGAGAGCCGCGTCGGCGAGCTCGAGACCGCGGTGGAGCGCGAGGTGCTGGGGCTGCGCCAGTGCGAGACCCGTCTCGAGGAGGCCCGGGTCGACCACGACCGCCTGGCCGCCGAGCTCGACGCCGAGCAGTCGCGCTTCTTCGAGACCACCACCGCCATCGCCAGGCTGGAGCAGGATCTCGAGCATGCCCGCGCCCGCGATGCCCAGCTGGCCCGCGACCTGGAGGCCGCCCACCGCGACCTCCGGGAGCTGGCGCGCCTGGGCGAGGACGACGGCGAGCGGCTGGCGCGCCTGGAGGAGCGCCTGGAGACCCTCACCCCGGAGCGCGAGGCCCTGGCCGAGCAGCTCGAGGAGCTGGAGGCGGCCCTCGAGGAGGCTGAGCCCGAGGCGGAGGAGGCCGACGCCGCCTGGGAGGCCTTCAGTGAGCAGTGGCGCGAGGCGAGTCGCGAGGCCGAACGCGGCCAGGATCGCCTGCGCGAGCAGGAGTCACGCCTGGAGCGCCTCGGCGCCGATGAACAGCGCCGCCGCCAGCAGCAGGCGGAGCTGCCCGACATCGCGGCGCTGACCGAGCAGCAGGCCGAGCTCGCCGAGCGGCTGGCCGAGCTGGAGCTCAGGCGCGAGTCCCTGGAGGCGCGCCGCGAGAGCCTGCAGCAGGTCCGCGACGCGGCCCGGGAGGCCGCCCGCGACAGCGAGGCCGCCCGCGAGGAGCAGCGTCAGCGCCGCAGCGAACTGCAGGGGGAGCTCGCCTCCCTGGAGGCGCTGATCCAGGCCGGGCTGGCCGATCACGACGAGGCGCTGGATGCCTACCTGGCCGGGCTGGGCCTCGCCGAGGCTCCGCGCCTCGGCGAGTGCCTCTCGGTCGATGACGGCTGGGAGGCCGCGGTGTCCTGGGTGCTGGCGCCCTGGCTGCGGGCCCGACTGGCCTCCCTGGACCCCGCCGCCCTGACGGCGCCTCCGGCGGAGCTGGGGCTGGTCGAGGCGCGCGAGAGCGAGGCGCCCGCCGGCACCCTGGCGAGCCGCGTCCGGGGCGCGGGCGCCGCCGCCCGCTGGCTGGCGACCATCCGCTGCGTCGAGAGCCGCGAGGCCGCCTGGGCCGAGCGCGAGACCCTCGCTCCCGGCGAGAGCCTGATCACCCCCGACGGCCTCTGGCTGGGCGCGGGCTGGATGCGCCATCGCGGGCTGGGCGATGGCCCCGATGCCCTGCTGGTGAGCCGTCGCCGCCAGGCCGAGGCCGAGGCCGCCTTCGCGGCCGTCGAGTCTCGCCTGGAGGCGCAGGAGCTGCGGCTGGCCGAGCAGCTGGAACGCGCCGAGCAGGCCGAGCGGGACCTGGAGGCGTGCCGCCTCGAGGAGCGCGACCTGGATCAGCAGCGCCAGCAGCTGGCGGTGCAGCAGAGCGGGCTGGCCAGCCGCCTGGAGCACCTGGAGGGCCGCGCCGCCGAACTGGCCGAGGAGCTCGCTGGCCTCGCCGAGGCGCGTGAGGAGGCGCGGCTCGACATCGAGGAGGCGCGCGACCGCTGGCAGCAGGCCATGACGCGGCTCGAGGAGGGCGCCGAGCGCCGCGAGCGGCTCGAGCGCGAGCGGCAGGCCGCCCGAGAGCGGCTCGCCTCGCTGCGGGCCCGCCAGCGCCCCCTGGCCGAACAGCTGCAGCGCCTGGCCCTTGAGCAGGAGCGCCTGGCCGCCGAGCGCACCGGCCTCGCCGAACAGCAGGGGCGCGCCGCCGAGGCCCGTGAACGCCTGCAGGGGCGCCGCGAGGAGCTCGAGGAGGAGCGCGAGCTGCTGCGCGAGCCGGAGGAGGAGCGCCGCGAACGCCTCGACGAGCTGCTCGACCGCCGCGAGCGCGAGGAGCGCGCCCTCAACGCGGTGCGTGCCCGCTCCGCCGAGCTGGTGGAGCGCCTGCGCGAGGACGAGCAGGCGCGCCAGGGCCATGAGCGCCGCCTGGAGGGCATTCGCGAACGCCTCCAGGAGGCGCGCATGCAGGTTCAGGCCCTGCACCTCAAGGCCGAGACCCAGGACGAGCAGCTGCGCGAACTGGGCCTCGAGGAGCGCGAGCTGGCCGAGGGGCTCGACCCCAACGCCACCGAGTCCGCCTGGCAGACCCGCCTGGAGGAGCTCGGCGAGCGCATCCGCCGCCTCGGCGCCATCAACCTCGCGGCCATCGAGGAGTATGACCAGCAGGCCGAACGCCGCGACTACCTGGAGGCCCAGCATGCCGAGCTCAGCGAGGCGCTGGAGACCCTCGACCGGGCGATCCGGCGCATCGACCAGGAAACCCGGGCCCGTTTCCGCGACACCTTCGAGCGGGTCAACGCCGGCCTGCAGTCGCTTTTCCCCCGGGTCTTCGGCGGCGGAACCGCATGGTTGACCCTGACCGGGGAGGATTTGCTGGAGACCGGGGTCGCCATCATGGCGCGCCCGCCTGGCAAGAAGAACAGCACCATTCACCTGCTCTCCGGTGGCGAAAAGGCGCTGACCGCCCTGTCGCTTGTCTTCGCCATCTTCCAGCTCAACCCGGCCCCCTTCTGCATGCTGGACGAAGTGGATGCGCCGCTGGATGACGCCAACGTGGGTCGCTATGCGAAGCTGGTGAAGGAGATGTCGGAGAGCGTCCAGTTCATCTATATCACCCACAACAAGATCGCCATGGAAGCCGGCGATCGACTGATGGGTGTCACCATGCAGGAACCGGGGGTATCGCGGCTGGTATCGGTGGATGTCGAGGAAGCCGCCGCCCTGGCCGAAGCCTGACGGGCTTGATGCCGAGTAATAAAAGGGGTAACAAGGAGAGTGGTAATGCTGCATTGCATGGATGCGAGGGGATCATCGAAGGGCGATTGCGTGGGGCATCGTCGACTCAGGGCAGGAAAACCCGGAGGGTTGACAAATAAAAAAAGTGGCCCCTTTTTTGGCGATCGCGCTATGCTATGGACGGACAACCATCAGGCATGGCGCCTAAGCGAAAGGCTGACGACCCATGGAACTTAGAGAGTGGCTGATCATCCTGGGGTTGGCGCTGGTGACCCTCATCGTGGTGGATGGGGTGCGTCGCCTTCAGCGCCAGCGGCGAGTTCCCCGCCTCGATGAGGTAGCGGAAGAGACTCGCGGCACCGACCCCGACGAGCAGGCCCGCGAGGCCGAGATCAACTGGGAATTGCCCAATGGAGGGGCGCGAGTCGTCAGGCCCGCGGACTACAGCCAGGTGCAGCCCAAGCCCAAGCTGGAGCGCCAGGAACATCCTGGCCCATCCCGCGTGCTGGCCAGTTTCCGCCGCAAGGCCGAGGCCTTCCGTAGCGATGGCGAGGCGCCGGCCGCGAAGCGCGAGCCCGGGCTCGGCGTCGGCGAAGGGGTTGCCGACACGCCTGCCGATGCCAAGGCTGCCGATGCCAAGGCCGCCGATGCCAAGGCCGCCAAGGTCAAGGTCACCAAGGCCAGGAAGGACGAGCCGGTTGCCGGGGCCGCGGCCTCGGTCGCATCGGCCGAGCCAGCCGCGGCGGCACCGGTTGAACCCGTTCAGGCCGAATCCGCACCGCCGGATGCCGTTCAGCCCGAGCCCGCCAAGACCGAATCCGTTCAGGCCGAGCCCGCTCAGGCTGAGACCGTCAAGGCAGAGCCCGCTCAGGCCGAGTCCGTTGAAGCAGAGCCCGTTCAGGCCGAGCGCCGCGAGCCGGGCCTCTCTGCCCTGGACGATGACGCCGTCCTGGCGGTCGACACCGACGAGCCCCTGGCCGCCGATCCCGACGATCATGACGGCCATCCGCAGGATGACGAACGCTACCGGCTGGTGGACCTGGAAGGCATGGGGGACTCCCTGAAGAGCGGCTCCAGACGCGTGGGCGCCTCCGTCCAGCGCTTCGGGGCCTCCCTGCAGAAGACCCTGGCCGAGCGCCGGGAGCAGAAGCGCCTGGAGAAGGCGCGTCGCGAGAAGGAGAAGGCCGAGAAGGCCGCCCTCGACGCCGAGCGTCAGCGCCTGGCTCGGGAGCAGGCCGAAGCGGAGCGGGCGGCACGGGAGGCCGAGCGCCGTCGCCTCGAGGCCCAGGCCATCGCCGAGGCCGACGACAACGACCCGCTCTTCGCCCCGCCCCGCGCCCGCCGCACCGAGCCCGCCGACGTCGAGTACGAGTACGACACTGCCCAGGCGGATGACTTCCGTGAGCCCGAACCCGACCTGGCGCCTGCGCTCAATAGCGACAAGGTGCGCGTGCACCCGGTGCTGGAGAAGGCGCTCCGCCACGATGTCAGCGCCGAGCATGCCAGGGAGACCCTGAGCGCCGCCAGCGAGCTGATCGTCATCAGCGTGATGTCGCGTGATGAGGAAGGCTTCTCCGGCGCCGCCCTGCTGGATCTGATGCTGGCCTGTGGCCTGCGCTATGACCGCGACATGGGAGTCTTCCACCGCTTCGAGACCGAGGACCCGGAGAGCCGCCTGCAGTTCTCCATGGTCAATGTGGTCAAGCCGGGCAGCTTCCCCATCAAGGCCATGGATGAGTTCCGCACCCCGGGCATCACCCTGCTTATGCCGCTGCCCGGTGCCGACGACCCCTCGGCCGCCTTCGAGGCCATGGTGGAGACCGCCATGGTGATCGTGCGTCATCTGGGCGGCGAGCTGAAGGACGAGAATCACAGCGTGATGACCGCCCAGACCGTCGGCTTCGCCCGTCAGCGCGTGCAGGAGTTCGTGCGCCGCCATCGCCTGCACCGCTATCAGGTGAACTGACCAGCGGCATCGGCCAGGCCCCATCGACACCCCCCGGCATCCCACCGGGGGGTGTTGCTTTGGTAAGCTTGCAGGCCTTGATTGCTTCCCGCTGCGGGCCATCCGCCTCGACGCCCTGCCAACCATCGAGACACCGCTTTCCATGACCAACGCCGATCAGTCGCTTCTCGACGAGGTGGCGCGCCTGCGCGCCGAACTCGATGACGCCAACCATCGCTACTACGTGCTCGATGACCCGAGCCTCACCGACGCCGACTATGACCGCCGGCTGCGGCGCCTGCAGGAGCTCGAGGCGGCTCATCCGGCGCTGGTGACCCCGGACTCGCCCACCCAGCGGGTCGGGGCGCCGCCGGACGCGGGATTTCCCGAGATCGAGCACGCGGTGCCGATGCTGTCGCTGGACAACGCCTTCAGCGAGGAGGAACTGGCCGCCTTCGTTGCCCGGGTGGCGGAGCGGCTGGAGGTGGAGGGCGACGCGATCGCCTTCTGCTGCGAGCCGAAGCTCGACGGTGCCGCCGTCTCCCTGGTCTACGAGGAGGGCGTGCTGATCACCGGGGCCACCCGCGGTGATGGCCGCACCGGCGAGGGCATCACCTCCAACCTGCGCACCCTGCGCTCCATCCCGCTGCGGCTGCGCGGCGACGCTCCCCCGGCCCTGCTCGAGGTGCGCGGCGAGGTGACCATCGATCACGCCAGCTTCGAGGCGATGAATGCCCGGGCCCGGGCCGAGGAGGCCAAGGTCTTCGCCAACCCCCGCAACGCCGCCGCCGGCAGCCTGCGCCAGCTCGACCCCAGGGTCACCGCCACCCGCCCGCTGACCTTCAGCGCCTACCAGGTGGCACGCATCGAACCGCCCCAGGGGGATGCCACCCACAGCGCGCTGATGGCCCACCTCGGCGACTTCGGCTTTCGCACCAGCCGGGAGCTTGAGGTGGTCAGGGGCGCGGGCGGGATCATCGACTACTGTCGGCGCCTCGGCGAGAAGCGCGACGGGCTGGGCTACGACATCGACGGCGTGGTGATCAAGGTCGACGACCTGCGCCTGCAGCGCGAACTGGGCTTCGTGGCCCGGGCGCCGCGCTGGGCCATCGCCTTCAAGTTTCCCGCCCAGGAGCAGACCACCCGGCTCAACGACGTGGAGTTCCAGGTGGGACGCACCGGCGCCATCACCCCGGTGGCCCGCCTCGAGCCGGTGTCGGTGGCCGGGGTCACCGTCTCCAACGCCACCCTGCACAATGCCGACGAGATCGCCCGGCTCGGCGTCATGATCGGCGACACCGTGGCCATTCGCCGCGCCGGCGACGTGATTCCCCAGGTGGTGCGGGTAATGAAGGAGCTGCGGCCCTCCGATGCCCGGGAGATCGTCTTTCCCGAGCGCTGCCCGGTGTGCGATGCCGAGATCGAGCGCCTCGAGGGCGAGGTGGTGGCACGCTGCTCCGGCGGACTCTACTGCGCCGCCCAGCGCAAGGAGGCGCTCAAGCATTTCGCCTCGCGCCGGGCGCTGGATATCGACGGGCTCGGCGAGAAGCTGATCGAGGCGCTGGTCGAGCGCGACTGGGTCACCACCCCGGCGGATCTCTTCCGCCTGGAGGCCGAGCGCCTGGCGGAGCTGCCGCGCATGGGGACGAAGTCCTCGGAGAACCTGGTGGCGGCCCTGGCCAAGGCCCGGGCCACTACCCTGGCGCGTTTCATCTATGCCCTGGGGATCCGCGAGGTGGGCGAGGCGACGGCGGCCAACCTGGCGCGCCACTTCGGCACCCTGGAGGCGCTGATGAGCGCCGAGCAGGCCGATCTCGAGGCAGTGGAGGACGTGGGCCCCATCGTCGCCGCCCACGTGCATACCTTCTTCCGTCAGCCCCACAACCGCGAGACCGTCGACGACCTGATCGCCTGCGGCCTGCGCTGGGAGGAGGAGGCGGTGGGCGAACGGCCGCAGCCGCTGGCCGGCCAGACCTGGGTGCTGACCGGCACCCTGGCGAGCATGACCCGCGACGAGGGCAAGGCGCGGCTGCAGGCGCTGGGCGCCAAGGTGGCCGGCAGCGTCTCCAAGAAGACCGCGGGTCTGGTGGCCGGGGAGGCCGCCGGCAGCAAGCTGGAGAAGGCGATGCAGCTCGGCGTGCCGGTGCTCGACGAGGCGGCCTTCCTCGAGCGGCTGGCCGCCTGGGAGGCCGGCGAACGCGACAGCCACCAGGGTAGCGACGAGGAGGGCGAAGCATGAGCGGACGCTTTATCGAGGTGCCTTACCGCATGCTGCCCGCCGAGACCCTGGAGGCGCTGCTGGAGGTCTTCGTCACCCGCCAGGGCTATGACACCAGCGATACCGGCGAGGGGATGCGCGGCTGGGTGGGGGAGCTCCGGCGCCAGCTCGAGCGCGACGAGCTGATCATCGCCCACGACCTGCAGACCGAGACCACCGAGGTGATGACCCTGGCCCAGTGGCGGGCCTTTGGGCGGGACCTGGCCGATGACGAGGAGGAGGGGTAGAGCCCCCTCCACGAGCCGTTCCCGACGCCTCTCGCTTACTTCCCCTGGATGATGTCGCGGATCAGCCGCCGGCCGGGGTGCAGGTGGTCGGCGAGCGGCTGCTCCAGGGGCAGCGGCTCGTCGCAGAGCCGCGAGGCGATGAGCTCCGAGCAGAGCGGGGCGCTGGCGAGCCCCCGGGAGCCGTGGGCGCTGCTGATCCACAGGCCGGCATGGTGGCGCCCGTGGACATCGGGGACGCGAGTGGCGTCCTTGGCCAGCACGGCGTAGGCCTCCCGCCACGCCTCGGCGTCGGGCACCGGGCCGGCGTAGGGTGACTTGTCCGGGCTCGCCGCCCGCACGCCCACCCGGCCGGTGAGGCGCTCGGGCGCGAGGTCGGCGCCGGCGGCGCGCAGGCCCGCCACGAAATCGGGCAGGCCGCGGGCGAGCTCGGCCAGGTTGGCCGCGTGGTCGGCTTCGCGTTCGGTGGGGTCGGTCTCGCCGGGGCCGAAGGTGGCGCCGAAATTGAGCACCCCGTCCGCCGCGGGCGGCACATAGCCGCCGGCGCACACCACCCGCTCCAGGGCGGGGGCGCCCTCGGGCAGGGCGAGCTGGCTGACCTGTCCGCGTACCGGCTGCAGCGGCAGGCCGGCGGTCTGGGCGAAGGCGGCGGCCTCGCTGGCCCCGGCGACCACCACCTGGTCGGCCGCGAGGCGCTCGCCGTCGGCCAGGGTCAGCGCCCAGCCGTCGTCCTCCGCCTGCAGGGCCCTGACCTCGCCCTGGCGGAAGCGCACGCCCGGGCTTGCCGCGAGGCGAACGCAGAGCTCCAGGGGGCGGACCCAGGCGGCATTCGGGTAGTCGAGCGCGGGGGCGGTGACCCTGACGCCGGCGACGGCGCTGGCCGCCTCGGCGTCGAGGCCGCGCACCACGCTCTCCGGCAGGGGGTGTCCCGCCAGGAAGCGCGCCTGGCGTGCCTGCTCCTTCTCGCTCAGCGCCAGCTGCAGCACGCCGGTGGGGCGCCACAGGCGCTGGTCCGGGTCGAGCCACGCCAGCCAGCGCCGGCTGTGGAGCAGCCCGGCCAGGTAGACCCGGCTCTGGAGGTTGGTCTCCACGGCCAGCTTGACGTAGAGCGCCCCCTGCAGGTGGGTCTCGCCCAGGGTCGCCCGGTCGAAGCGGTCGATGAGGGTGACCTCGATGCCGCGCCGCGACAGGGCGGCGGCCACGCTGGCGCCGGCGATGCCGGCGCCGATCACCGCCACATGACGCGGCGGCCGAGCCGCAGGCGGCGTGAACCAGGAGGCGCGGGTGCGGCGGGGATCCTCGGGGGGGCTTGTGATATCGCCGGCCAGCATCTCGCGCTTGCGCCCGAACCCCGGCACCTTGCGCCAGGCGAAGCCCGCCGCCGCCAGGCCACGCTTGACCACCCCGGCGCAGGTGAAGGTGGCGAAGGTGGTGCCGGGGCGCGAGCGGGCGGCCATGGCCGCGAACAGCTCGGGCTGCCACATCTGGGGGTTCTTCGCGGGCGCGAAGCCGTCCAGGAACCAGGCGTCGACCCGGCCATCGAGCAGGGCGAGGCGCTCGGCGGCGTCGCCGAAGTGCAGGTCCAGGGTGACCCGCGGGTCGAGCCACAGCCGGTGGACGCCCGCCACCGGCTCGGGCCACTGGGCCAGCAGCGCCTCGGCGCGGTGGGCCAGGTCGGGCCAGCTGGCCAGCGCCCGGGCCAGGTCCTCGCGGGAGAGCGGAAACTTCTCGGTGGAGACCAGGTGCAGCCGCGCCTGCGCCGGGGCATGGGCGTCGAAGCAGGCCCAGGCGACCAGCATGTTGAGCCCGGTGCCGAAGCCGGTCTCGCCGATCACGAAGGGCCGGCGCGCCTGCCAGTCGGCGAAGCGCTGCGGCAGCCGGTTGCCGCCGAGGAAGACATGCTCGGTCTCGGCGCGGCCGTCGTGGCGCGAGAAGTAGACGTCGTCGAAGGCGGCGGAGCGGGGGGCCTCCTCGCCGGTGTCATCGCGCTGCCAGTCGAGGCGAGCGGTCTCCAGGGCGGCGAGCGGGGGCAGGCCATCGGGGGCGGCGGTCACGGGAGCTCCATGGCGGGGGTGGTCTCAGGCGAGAGGGCTGGTCACTATCTGATCAATGGCGCCGCGGCGGCGCCCCATGCCGGCTGGGGAAAAGCGTCCGCGGCGTTTCAACAGTCTTATCCACAGCCTCTGTGCAAAACTCGGCTGTGGACAAGGTGCCGTGAAGGGCAGGGGGTCAGGGCATCACCTTCTTGAACGGCTTCACGGTGACCCTGGCGTAGACCCCGGCGATCATGTAGGGGTCGGCGTCGGCCCAGGCCTGGGCCTCCTTGAGGCTCTCGAACTCGGCGACCACCAGGCTGCCGGTGAAGCCCGCCTCGCCCGGGTCCTCGCTGTCGATGGCCGGGTGGGGGCCGACCAGCACCAGGCGGCCCTCGTCACGCAGGAGCTCGAGGCGCGCCAGGTGATCCGGGCGGGCGGCCAGGCGCCGTTCCAGGCTGTTGTTCACGTCTTCACTGATGATGGCATAGAGCATGGCAGTGGTTTCCTCGGGTTGGACGGCTGGCGCTGCAGGATGCGCCTGCGATTGACCGCGCAGGGCCTGGCGCGCACCATGGAAAGCCATTCTGACAAAGTCCCCAGCCGGCGTCATGCCAATGTCCCCACTTCCCGCCCGTTTCGAGGGCGACCCCGAACCGCTCACCATCGACCTGCACATGCACTCCACCGCCTCGGATGGCGCCCTCTCGCCCGAGGCGCTGCTGGCGCTGTGCAAGGCGCGGGGGCTGACCCACGTCGCGCTGACCGACCACGACACCCTGGCCGGGGTGCCAGAGGCCGCGGCGGCGGCGGCGCGGGAGGGGCTCACCCTGATCCCCGGCACCGAGCTCTCCACCCAGTGGCGCGGCCACAATATCCACGTGGTGGGGCTGCTGCCGCAGGGCGTGCGCGGCCCCCTGGCCGAGGGGCTGGCGGCCCAGGCCGAGGCGCGCGAGCGGCGGGCGCTCAAGATCGCCGAGCGTCTGGAGAAGCTAGGCCTCGAGAATGCCCTGGCCAGGGCCCGGGAGCAGGCCGGCAGCGAGCGCCCCCTGGGCAGGCCCGACTTCGCCCGGGCGCTGGTGGCGGCGGGCCTGGTGCCCGACGTCGCCACCGCCTTCAAGAAGCACCTGGGCGATGGCAAGGCCGGGGACGTCAAGTCTCACTGGCCGGGGCTCAGCGAGGCGGTGGCCTGGATCGTCGCCGCGGGCGGCGTAGCGGTGCTGGCCCATCCGCTGCGCCACGGCCTGACTCGGCGCAAGCGCGGCCTGTTGCTGGATGCCTTCCGCCAGGCGGGCGGGCAGGCCGCCGAGCTGGTCAGCGGCTTCCAGAACCCCGATGCCACCCGCGACCTGGCCCGCCAGCTCCAGGAGCGCGAGCTCTACGCCTCGCTGGGCAGCGACTTCCACTTTCCCGGCGGCCACCTGGCGCCGGGCAGCATGAGCCCGGTGCCGCGCACGGCCACGCCGCCGGTATGGACCCACCCCAGGCTCGTCGCCTGCGTCGGCGCGCTATAGTCACACCATCATCCGCATGGCCTTTGCACAGGGAGCGACACCATGAGCCAGTTCTTCCAGCTTCACCCCGACAACCCCCAGAAGCGCCTGATCGACCAGGCCATCCAGATCATCCGCGCCGGCGGGGTGGTGGCCTACCCCACCGACTCGGGCTACGCCCTGGGCTGCCACCTCGGCGACAAGAAGGCCGTCGAGAAGATCAAGCGGCTGCGCTCCCTGGATGACAAGCACAACTTCACCCTGGTCTGCTCCGATCTCTCGGAGATCGGCACCTACGCCAAGGTGGACAACGCCGTCTTCCGGCTGCTCAAGGCCCACACGCCGGGGGCCTATACCTTCATCCTGCATGCCACCACCGAGGTGCCGCGACTGCTGCTGCACCCCAAGCGGCGCTCCATCGGGGTGCGGGTGCCGGACCACGCCATCACCCATGCCCTGCTCGAGGCGCTGGGCGAGCCGCTGATGAGCGTGACGCTGATCCCGCCGGGCGATGAGCTGCCGATGACCGATGCCGAGGAGATCCGCGACCGCTTCGGCGCCCAGATCGACCTGATCATCGACGGTGGCGCCTGCCACCTGGAGCCCACCAGCGTGGTGGACCTGCGCGACCTGCCGCCGACGATCCTGCGCGAGGGGCGCGGCGACGTCGCCCCCTTCCGCGAGTAATGGCCGCCGCCGGGTCAGCCCGGCGGCGTCTCGCCCTGCGCCTCCTCGTCACCTCCCCGAGCCTCCCACCAGGCCGCCTGCTCCTCCTCGGAGAGGTGCGGGTCCGGCGTCTTTTCGTCGAGCCAGGTGCCGCATTTCATGCAGTACCTTGCCCCGCGCTCGTGCCGGTCATGGCCGCAGCCGGGGCACGCCTCGTCGGAGTAGCGCTCCTGGCGGATCGAGCGGATCACCTGGGCCGAGAAGACCCCGGTGGGCACCACGATGATCGAGTAGCCGGTGAGCATGACCATCACCGAGAGTCCCTGGCCCAGCGGGGTGACCGGCACGATATCGCCGTAGCCCACGGTGGTAAGGGTCACGATCGACCAGTAGATGGCCTGGGGGATGCTGGTGAAGCCGGCCTCGGCGGGCTCGATCAGGTAGATCAGCGAGGCGAAGATGGTCACCAGGAAGAGCACGGTGATCAGGAACAGGAAGATGGGGTGCAGGGCGCGGCGCAGCGACTCCACCAGCAGCCGCCCCTCGCCGACGAACTGCATCA
Organism: Halomonas sp. PGE1; assembly: GCF_013000985.1. Taxonomy (NCBI): domain Bacteria; kingdom Pseudomonadati; phylum Pseudomonadota; class Gammaproteobacteria; order Oceanospirillales; family Halomonadaceae; genus Halomonas; species Halomonas sp. PGE1. The sequence continues at coordinate 3,656,625 of NZ_CP053032.1, read as the reverse complement.
GCCGCAGGATGCGGAAGATGCGCAGCACCCGCAGGACCCTCACGATCAGCAGGGCCTGGGCGCCCGGGATGATCAGCGCCAGCCAGGTGGGCAGCACGGCGATGACGTCGACCACCCCGTAGAAGCTCCTCAGGTACTGCATCGGCCGATCCAGGCAGTAGAGCCGCACCGCCAGCTCGATGGTGAAGGCGAGGGTGAAGCCCCACTCCAGCCAGAAGAAGAGCTCCCCCCAGCGCGCCGCATAGGCCTCGACGCTGTCGAGCATCACCACCAGCACGCTGGCGAGTATCACCACGATCAGGGAGATATCGAAGCCCTTGGCCGCCGGGGTGTCCGACTCGAAGATGATCTGGAAGGCGCGGGTGCGCAGGCCTTCCCCGCCGGGCTTGAACTCGAGATTCATGGCGCTTTTCCTTGAGCCGGTTCGCGAAGGGGCAGGGTCAGGCGAGAGCGTTGTCGGCGGGCAGGCTCCGGGCCAGGCGCACCATGGCCAGGCCGAACGCCGGGGTCAGCCAGGCCGGATCGCCAAGCGCCTCGGCCAGCCCTCGCGCCGCGTCACCGCGGTCGCCTCCGCGGTCGCTGCTCGCCTCGGCCAGCCGCGCGAGGGCCTCCCGGGCCGCCTGGCGCCAGGTGTCATCGTCGCTGTCGGCCAGGGCATCCAGGGCCACCACGGCGCGATGCAGCCAGGCACTGGGCGTGCCCCCCTCGGGCAGCCGCCAGGCCCCGGCCAGCAGGGCGCCACCCCGGGCGGCCTTGCTGGTGTCCGCGGGGCGCAGTGGCACCGCGCTGGCCAGCGCCTCGGCCAGCGACCAGAGGGCCTCGGGTTCGCCCTCCTTGAGCTCGAGCTCCAGTTCGCGGATGGCCACCCGCCGGCCGGCGGCCGCGATCTCGCCTTCGTCCAGGGCCACCTCGATGCGGGCACCTGCGTGATCGATGAGGCGGGTCTCGCGGCGGAAGTCGGTGGTGAAGCGGGGCTCGAGCCGGGCGAGCACCTCGTCGCCCAGCGCGGCCGGCGGCAGCCCGGCCAGGCCCGCCAGGTCGAGCCCCGGCCCGGGGACCTCCCACTCCCACTCGCCGCGGCGCGACAGCCCGCCGCCGCCCGCGCCGCGGGTCTTCACCGTCTGCAGCACCCGCCCGTCCAGCCGCCGCAGGCGCAGCGCCATGCGGGCCGCCTCCAGGTCGCCCTGGGGGGTGTCGAAGTAGGTGTTGCCGAGGTGCTGCACCTCGCAGGCGAGGCCCGCCAGCAGGGGGTGGCGGCGCAGCGCCGCGGGGCCCTCCTGGCCCAGGGCGAGCTTCAGCTCTATCTCATGACTCATGGCGGTGCCACCTCGTGTCGATGAATTCTGGATGATTTTTCCATGACGCTGGCAGGGGTGCCCTCTATACTGTCGCCGCCATCTGCCAAGCCGACAGAATCCTATGGTTACCCCCAACCCCTTCTCGGCCATGTTCGGTCGTTCGCCATTCCAGCCGCTGCTGGCGCATATCGTCAAGGCGCAGGAGTGTGCCGACCAGCTGCTGCCCTTCTTCGAGGCCACCCTGGCCGGCGACTGGGAAGAGGCCGCGAGGGTCCGCGAGACCATCACGCGCCTGGAGCACGAGGCCGACGAGCTCAAGACCGAGCTGCGCCTCAACCTGCCCAACACCCTCTTTCTGCCGGTCTCGCGCACCGACCTGCTGGAGCTGATCAGCGTCCAGGACAAGATGGCCAACAAGGTGCGTGACATCACCGGCATCATGCTCGGCCGCACCATGCAGATCCCCGAGCCCCTGGCCGGCGCCATGCGCGACTACATGCGCACCGCGGTGGCCTGCGTGGCCCAGGCCCGGGAGGCCATGGAGGAGCTCGAGGCGCTGCTGGAGTCCGGCTTCGGTCGCAATGTCTCCGACGTGATGCAGCGCCTGATCCGCCAGCTGCACGTGCTCGAGCAGCAGGCCGATGGCCAGCAGGTGGCCATTCGCCGCCAGCTCTTCGAGCTGGAGAGCGAGCTGCCGCCGGTGGACGTGATCTTCCTCTACAAGATCATCGACTGGGTCGGCGAACTCTCCGACCGCGCCGAGCGCGTAGGCAGCCGCCTGCAGATCCTGACGGCTCGCTGAGCCCTCCTGCCGGCCCGCCGATCCAGGGCCTGCCACCCACACGCCACTCACGACAAGCCACATAGGAAACCACTCCCTATGTCGATCATCGCGCAGCACGGCGAAATCTTCATCATCCTGGCCTGCCTCTTCGGCTTCTTCATGGCCTGGGGCGTTGGTGCCAACGACGTCGCCAACGCCATGGGCACCTCGGTGGGCTCGAAGGCCATCACCATCAAGCAGGCGATCATCATCGCCGTGATCTTCGAGTTCCTCGGCGCCTGGCTGGCCGGCGGCGAGGTGACGGCCACCATCCGCGGCGGCATCGTCGACCCGGCGCTGCTGGAGGCCAACCCCGAGCTGCTGGTCTACGGCATGCTCTCCGCGCTGCTGGCCGCCGCCATCTGGCTGCTGGTGGCCTCCGCCAAGGGCTGGCCGGTCTCCACCACCCACTCCATCGTCGGCGCCATCGTCGGCTTCGGCGCCGTGGGGCTGGGCATGGAGGCGGTCGCCTGGAACCGGGTCGGCACCATCGCCTCCAGCTGGGTGGTCTCGCCGCTGCTGGCCGGCACCATCGCCTTCGTGCTCTTCAAGTCGGTACAGCACCTGATCTTCGAGTCCCACGACCCCTTCGCCGCCGCCAAGCGCTACGTGCCGGTCTACACCTTCCTGGTCGGCTTCATCGTCGCCATGGTGACCCTGACCAAGGGCCTGACCCATGTCGGCCTCGACCTCAGCTTCGGCCAGAGCTTCCTCTTCTCGTTGCTGATCGGCGCCGTCATCATGGGGACCGGCATCTCCCTGCAACGGCGGATCAAGTACGAGCGGCGCGCCGATGACCACTTCGGCTTCAGCAACGTGGAGCGGGTGTTCGGCGTGCTGATGATCTTCACCGCCTGTGCCATGGCCTTCGCCCACGGCTCCAACGACGTGGCCAACGCCGTCGGCCCGCTGGCCGCGGTGATCAGCGTGGTGCGCAGCGACGGCGTGATCGACAGCGCGGCCCTGGTGCCCTGGTGGGTGCTGGTGCTGGGCGGTGGCGGCATCGTCTTCGGCCTGGTCACCTATGGCCACAAGGTGATCGCCACCGTGGGCACGGGGATCACCGAGCTGACCCCCAGCCGCGGCTTCGCCGCCACCCTGGCCGCCGCCACCACCGTGGTGCTGGCCTCTGGCACCGGCCTGCCGATCTCCACGACCCATACCCTGGTGGGGGCGGTGCTGGGAGTGGGCCTGGCCCGCGGCATGGCGGCGCTCAATCTGAGCGTGATCGGCACCATCGTGATGTCCTGGCTGATCACCCTGCCGGCCGGCGCCGGCCTGTCGATCCTCTTCTTCTTCACCTTCAAGGGGATCTTCGGCTAGGCCGCCCCGGCGAGGTGCCCCGAGGCGAGGCCCGCGCAACCGCGCGGGCCTTGTCCTTGTGGCGGTGGTGCCGCGGCTTTCGCGGCTCTGCTATTCTCGATTCTCGCTTCCCCGCATTCATCGCCCCTGGAGAGAGGTTCTTGGAAACACGCTTCCCCTTCGTCGACTGGTTCCGCAACTCGTCGCCCTACATCAACGCCCACCGCGGGCGCACCTTCGTCATCCTGATCGAGGGCGAGGCCATGGCGCGCGGGCGAGGGGAGCAGCTGATCCAGGACCTGGCGCTGCTGCACACGCTGGGCGTGCGCCTGGTGGTGGTGTTCGGCATCCGCCCCCAGGTGCAGCAGGCCCTGGACGAGGCCGGCATCTCGCCCGGCCTGCATCAGGGGCGCTGGATCGCCGACGAGGCGGTGATGGCCTGCATCGAGCGGGTCGCCGCCGAGCAGCGCCTGTGGCTCGAGGCGCGTCTGTCGCTTGGGCTGCCCAACACTCCCATGCACGGCGTCGAGCTCACCGCAGTCTCCGGCAACCTGGTGATGGCCAAGCCGCTGGGGGTGCGCGAGGGGATCGACTTCGACCGCAGCGGCGAGGTGCGCCGGGTGCGCGCCGCGGCCATTCAGGGGCTGCTGGAGCGGGGCTCGCTGGTGGTGCTGCCGCCGCTGGGCTTCTCCAGCACCGGCGAGGTGTTCGACCTGAACGCCTCCGACGTGGCCCAGCACGCCGCCATGGCGCTCGGCGCCGACAAGCTGATCCTGCTCGGCGAGGCCAGCGGCCTGTTCGACCAGAGCGGCCAGATGCAGCGCCAGCTCACCCCGGGCGAGGCCGAGCCGCTGCTCGGTCAGGCGCTGGCCGGCAGCGAGCTGGCTCGCCACCTGGAGGCGGCCTGCCAGGCCGCCCGCCACGGGGTGGCCCGTACCCACCTGCTCTCCTGGCACGACCATGACGCCCTGCTCGGTGAGCTGTTCACCCGCGACGGGGTGGGCACCATGATCACCCAGCATCGCTACGAGCAGCTGCGCCCGGCAGAGCTGGCCGATATCGGCGGCCTGCTCGAGCTGCTCGAGCCCCTCGAGCACCGCGGCATGCTGGTGCCGCGCTCCCGGGAGCGCCTCGAGCACGAGATCGACGACTACCTGGTGATCGAGCGCGACGGCATGATCATCGCCTGTGCCGCCCTGCACACCTTCGACGCCGCCGACATGGGCGAGCTGGCCTGCGTGGCGGTGCATGGCGACTATCGCGGCGGCAGCCGCGGCGAGCTGCTGCTCGCCGAGGTCGAGCGGCGTGCCCGGCGCCTCGGCCTGGCCGCGCTGTTCGCGCTCACCACCCACACCACCCACTGGTTCTTCGAGCACGGCTTCCGCCTGGCCGATATCGACGCGCTGCCGCCGCTCAAGCGCGACACCTACAACCACGCGCGCAAGTCCAAGATCCTGGTCAAGCCGCTCGCCCCCGGGCGCGGCTGAGGCGCCATCTCCCCCTGCCAGACCGCTGGCCGAAAGCCGGGGCGTCGCATTTCTGCGTCGCCTCGGGTTTCGATGTCGCCAGAGGGCGACATCAAAAGCATTTGATTATAAAGGGATATTTTTCTTTGCGAACAAAGCCGTCGCCAACTGGCAACAGAATAACGCCCTCCAGGGCCCCCTGAGGGCCCCGTTTCCCTCTCCTGGGCGTTTCCCCTCGGTCGCAGCGTTTTTAACTATTTGATTTTTAATATGTATTGTCATTTCTGGCACGTGGATCGCAATAGTCTAGGTGAGCAACGGAAGCGGTTCACTACGGCTCGAACCGCTTTCGATCGCCAAGGGAGTTCGGGCAATCACTGCCCTGTGCGCCCGGCCCCCCAAGGCGATCAGCGTCTGCTCCTAGCGATGTGTGACTCAAGGTTGCGATGAGACGGGTACCGACGCAGTCAAGGACGTGTACCACTTTGGGCAAGGATGCCCTGGCATGGATGCCTCTCCCCCTCCGGGGGGATCGAATCGCGCAGCATCGCCATCGGTCCGGCCGAGGCGGTGGTGCCAGGAACGAAGCAGGGCGGTGGGCCATTCCATGGTACGCCACCCGCATGTGGAGCCAGCCCCTGGCGGCGAAGGGATCCACATGGCTTCGGGGCCTCAGGGCCCACGGAAAGCGTGTCGACTGTACCGGTCAGGCGGTCCTTTGGCCCACTTTCCAAACCCTTCAGTTCCCTGCGTACTTGGGCCGGCTCCGCCGGCCCTTTTTTTTCCCGCCTCGTGCTCGCCGAACCGGCAGCTGGCGGGAAGCGAGCAGGAAGTTTGGTGCCGCGTCGGCTGGCAGAACTCTGGTATCCTACAGGTCAAGAAGATGGCGGTATCTCCTGCTTTTCTGCCCCGATTCATCCTGCAAAGAACGCTGGACATGACTACTCGTGTAACGCGTCGTTGGCGCCCCCGTTCACTGTTTCAGCTCGTGCTGCTCGCCTTTCTCGTGGTGATGCTGCCGCTTGGCGTGCTGATGTTCCAGGCCGGCCAGGCGCTCTCGGAGCTGTCGCGCCTGGCCGATGTCAGTGCCCGCCAGGCGGTGGAGGAGACCCGCCGTGCGCGCACCCTGGGGGCCCTGGCGCTCGAAATGGAGCGCAGCGCCCGCCAGTATGCCGTGGTCGAGCAGGAGAGCCTGCTCGAGATCTATGCCGAGCGCCTCGAGGAGTATCGGGCGATTCTCGCGCACCAGCGCCTGCTGCTCGGCGAGGAGCCCGATGTGGCGGTGCTGGAGCGCCAGCTGGAGGTGCTGGAGCGCCTGCCTGAGCTGCCCCTGGAGGCGTTTCGCGAGCAGCTGGTGCTGTTTCCCCCCTTCGCCGAACGCACCGAGGCGATTCGGCGCGCCACCAACCGCCATATCGACATCCGCATCGAGAGCATCCGCGAGCGCGCCGAGGGGGTGCAGACCCGGCTGTGGCTGCAGACCGCGGCGCTGGTCTCGGCCAGCCTGGTGCTGATGCTGCTCTTCACCTGGCTGATCATCCGCCCGGTGCGCCAGCTCGAGCGGCGCATCCTGGGCATCGGCAGCGGGGCGCCGCGCGAGGTGACACGCTCCGTGCAGGGGCCGGCCGAGCTGGTCCAGCTCGACGAGCGCCTCGACTGGCTCGCTTCGCGGCTGGATGAGCTCGAGGCCGAGAAGCAGCAGTTCCTGCGCCACATGTCCCACGAGCTCAAGACGCCGCTGGCCAGCGTGCGCGAGGGAACGGCGCTGCTCGCCGACGGCGTGGCCGGCGAGCTGACTCCGCGCCAGCTCGAGGTGCTCGGGCTGATCGACGCCAGCGGTGCCGAGCTGCAGCGGCTGATCGAGCAGCTGCTCGACTACAACCTGCTGCAGCACAACCGCCAGGTTGCCCCGGAGCGACTGGACATCACCGTGGTGATCCGGGAGGTGCTGGCCAAGCATCGCCTGGCCCTGTCCAGCAAGGGCATGCGGGTGACCTGCTTCGACGCCCCCCTGGAGTGGTCGCTGGATCGCACCATTACCGCCCGCATCCTCGACAACCTGATCTCCAACGCCATCGCCTACGGGGCGGATGGCGGCGAGCTGGAGATTCGCGCCAAGCGCCTGCGCGACCGGCTGGAGGTGGATGTGGCCAACAGCGGCGACCCCATCGCCGAGGAGGACCGCCACCGGCTGTTCGAGGCCTTCTACCAGGGCCGCGCCCGACGCAAGGGGCCGCTCAAGGGGTCCGGCATCGGCCTCTCGGTGGCCGCCGACTGCGCCCGGCTCCAACATGGCCGGCTCGAGCTGGTCGAGGATGACCGCCTCGCGGTCTGCTTCCGGTTGACCCTGCCGCTCGGGATGCCGACCGAGGCGCTTCCCCATTCCCGGATGCCCGCCTTGGAGGCGGGCCACCATGCAAGGAACTGACCCTCATGCGACTACGCCCCCTGCTGGCCTGTGCGAGTGTGCTCTGGCTTGCCGGCTGCGAACTGCTTCCGCAATCGCCCTTTGCCCAGCCGTCCCGGCCCGCGCTCAGTGCGGCGGCGTCGGCGGTCAGCGGCTGCCATGCCGAGGTTCCCGGCTTCGACGACGAGGCGTGCCTGCTGCATGACTGGGTGGCCTTCGGGCTCGTTTCCCAGCGTGGCGACCGTGTCTGGCGCGACGGCATGCTCACCCGGCTCCAGGGGAGCGCCAACGAGCGTCGCCTGGCCCGCGCCGTGGCGCTTGCCTGGGGCAACGAGCGCGAGTGGGACCAGGCCTCCGAGCTCTTCAAGGCCGACCTCGCCGCGGCACCGGTGGAGCTGCAGCCGCTGCTGCGCTACTGGCTGAACGAGCTGGAGGGGCGCCGCGCCATGGTCGGCCGCCTGGAGCGTACGCGGGGCGAGCTGGCCGCTGCCGAGAACCGCCGCGCGGCGCTGGAGGAGGAGAACGCCGACCTGGCCGAGAAGCTCGAGGCGCTCACTGCCATCGAGCAGAGCATCAACCTGCGACAGCAGACCGAATGACAGGAGAACGACCGTGAAACACGCGACCTCCCTGCACCTGCAGGCCCACACCCAGGGCGTCCGGATGGCGGGCGGCGTGGCGCCGGGCCCGCGCGGCTCCACCGGCCCGCATATCCTGCTGGTGGATGACGATGTGAGCCTGCTCAAGCTGCTGGGCATGCGCCTGGAGAGCCGCGGCTTCCGGGTCACCACCGCCGAGAGCGGCCGCGAGGCGCTCAAGGTGCTGGAGCTCGATCGCCCGGAACTGGTGCTCACCGACCTGCGCATGGACGAGATGGACGGCCTGGCGCTGTTCCAGGAGGTGCAGCGCCAGGCACCGGGGCTGCCGGTGATCCTGCTCACCGCCCACGGCTCGATTCCCGATGCGGTCAGCGCCACCCGCCAGGGCGTCTTCAGCTTCCTCACCAAGCCGGTGGACCGCGACGAGCTGTTCGCGGCCATCGACCAGGCCTTGGCCCAGGCGCCCGGCCCCGCCCTCGAAGGGGACGACGCCTGGCGCGCCGAGATCATCACCCGAAGCCCGGTGATGGAGCGCATCCTCGAGCAGGCCCGGATGGTGGCTGGCTCCGACGTCAGCGTGCTGATCACCGGCCCCTCCGGCTCGGGCAAGGAGCTGCTGGCCAACGCCATCCACCGGGTGAGCCGCCGCGCCGACAAGCCCTTCGTGGCGATCAACTGCGGGGCCCTGCCGGAGCAGCTGCTGGAGAGCGAGCTGTTCGGCCATGCCAAGGGGGCCTTCACCGGGGCGGTCAGCGAGCACAACGGTCTGTTCCAGGCCGCCGACGGTGGCACCCTGTTCCTCGACGAGATCGGCGACATGCCGCTGCCGCTGCAGGTGAAGCTGCTGCGCGCCCTCCAGGAGCGCCAGATCCGCCCGCTGGGCTCCACCCAGTCGATCCCCATCGATGTGCGCATCATCTCGGCCACCCACCGTGACCTGGACCGCGCCATGCGCGAGGGGGAGTTCCGCGAGGACCTCTACTACCGCCTCAACGTGGTCAACCTGCGCCTGCCGGCCCTCAAGGAGCGCGCGGAGGACGTGCCGCTGCTGGCCAAGCACCTGGTGGCCAAGGCGGCCGAGCGCCACAAGCCCTTCGTCAAGGGCTTCTCGCCGGAGGCGCTCAACCTGCTGGCCGCCAGCGCCTGGCCGGGCAACGTGCGTCAGCTGGTCAACGTGGTGGAGCAGTGCGTGGCGCTGACCAGCACTGCGATCATCCCGGAGGCCCTGGTCTCCCAGGCGCTGATCGCCGAGGACAGCGCCCTGCCCACCTTCAACGACGCCCGGGCCGCCTTCGAGCGCAGCTACCTGATCAAGGTGCTCAAGATCACCGAGGGCAACGTGACCCAGGCGGCCCGCATCGCCGGACGCAACCGCACCGACTTCTACAAGCTGCTGGGGCGCCACGAGCTGGAGCCCGGGGTCTTCAAGCCGGATCGCTGAGCCCGGCGATCACTCCGGCAGCTGGCGCCTCACCTCCAGCACCAGGCGCCCCTCGCCCAGTCGGGCGGTGAGCGCCTGGCCCGGCGCGGTATCGGCGGCGCGGCGCACCACCTGGCCCCGCTCATCCTCGAGAATCGCATAGCCGCGCCCCAGCACGGCCAGGGGGCTCACCGCCTGCAGCTCGCGTGACGCCGCCACCAGCTGCTGGCGGTGGCCCGCCAGCTGACGGGGCATGGCGGCGTGCAGTCGCGCCTGGACCCGCGAGAGGCGCTCGCTGGCCTCCGTCAGGCGCCGTGCCGGCGCGTGGGCGGACAGGCGGGCCGCCAGCTGCTGCTGGTGACGGCGCTCGGCCGCGAGGCACCCGGCCAGAGCGCGGGCCAGCCGACCCGGCAGCCGCGTCAGGGCCTCGCGGCGGCCGGTCAGCACCTCGCCGGGGTGGCGCAGACGGGCGCGCAGGTGGTCGAGCCGCTGCCCCTCGCGCTCCAGGCGCCCCTCGGCGGCGCGGCCCAGGCGCATGGCCAGCGCGTCCAGCTGGCGGGCCAGCTCGCGCTGGTCCGGCACCAGCTGCTCGGCGGCGGCGGAGGGAGTCGGCGCCCGGGCATCGGCGGCGAAGTCGGCCAGGGTCACATCCACCTCGTGGCCCACCGCTGACATCACCGGCAGTCGCGAGTGGAAGATCGCCCGGGCCAGGTGCTCGTCGTTGAAGGCCCACAGGTCCTCCAGGCTGCCGCCGCCGCGGGTGATCAGGATCGCGTCCCGGGTCGGGTCCAGCGCCGCCTGGCGATTGAGCAGCCCCAGCGCCGCGATCATCGCCGGTGCCGCCTCGCGCCCCTGGACCGGTACCGGAATCAGGGTGATCTGGGCCAGCGGCCAGCGCGCCGCAAGCACCGCCAGCACGTCGCGGATCGCCGCCCCGGTGGGGGAGGTGAGCACCAGCAGGTGGCGGGGCGGGCAGGGCAGCGGTCGGGCGTTGGCGAACACCCCCTCGGCGGCGAGCCTGGCCTTGAGCGCCTCGAAGGCGGCCAGCAGTTCGCCCACGCCGGCCGCCTGCACGGCCTCGGCGAGCAGTTGGTAGTCGCCGCGGGGCTCGAAGATCGACAGCCGGCCGCGCACCCGCACGCGATCACCGTCGCGCATCGGCGCGGCCACGAAGCGGGCGCGGGCACGGAACAGAGCGCAGCGCAGCTGGGCCTGGTCGTCCTTGAGGGTGAAGTAGAGGTGGCCGGAGCTCGGCCGCGACACCCCGGAGAGCTCCCCCTCGACCCACAGCTCGCCGAGGTCCCGCTCCAGGGTCTGGCGGGCGCGGCGGTTCACCTCGCTGACGGAGAGGGCATCGGGGGCGTCGGGAGTGGCGGACATGGACTGGGCTCCTGGGGGCGGCGTCATCAGCCTACCACGCCGCCGGTGGCGCGAGCCCCTCCCGGAGACGGCGCCGCCGGGCACGGGGCCCGGCGGCGAACCTGGCGGCGGCGAGCGCCGCGGCGGGTTGAGGGGTGGGGGCGCCTCAGTTATCGGCGCCCACCGCATCACGGGCGGCTTCCCAGGCCCGCTGAGCATTCTCGCGGGTGGTGTCCCAGGCGCGCTCGGCGCCTTCCTGGGTGGTCTGCCAGGCGCTCTCGGCGCCCTCCTGGGTCTGCAGCCAGGCCTCGCGGGAGCGCTCCCGGGCCCTGTCCCACCAGTCGTCGCTGTAGACCGGATAGCCCTCGAGCGCCTCGGCGCTGGCCTCGAGCATCACGCGGTGCTCGGTCTCGCCGTCGTCATCGTGATGGGTGATCAGGGTGAACTGGCCCGACTCGACGATGAAGTCGCGCCCGCCGAGGCCCAGCACGTTGCCGCTCTCGATTACCAGGGCGGTCACCTGCATCGCCTCGTCGAAGAGGATGTCCTCGACCTCGCCGACGCGCTCATCGGGGGCGCTGGTCAGGTAGACATCGGCGTCGAGGATATCCTCGGCGGAGTAGAGGCCCTGGGGCTCGTAGGCCGGCTGGGCCTGGGCGCCCAGGGTGAGGCCGACGGCCAGGGCGGCGATGGCGAGGGTCAGGGTGGACTTCTTCATGCTCATGGTTCGCTCCTTGATCGTGCCATTTCCTTTGATCGATTCCCGATTCATGGCGTTACGCCCCCGCAGGGGCTGACTCTCACCCTAGCACAGCCACCGTAATCATGGGTAATGAATGGTTTTCTAATGTTATGTGGCCCTCTCGACAGGGCCCCACCCCCCGTGACGTTGCCCGCCTCGGGGCGTTATAATGGTTGATTAACTTCACGACCCCCTTCCCACCAGCTCACTGGGTGTTGCCGATTATGTTACGTATGGCCCAAGAAGCTCTTACGTTCGATGACGTCTTGCTCGTTCCCGGCTATTCCGAGGTCCTGCCCAAGGACGTCAGCCTGCGGACCCGCCTGACCCGCGATCTCTTCCTCAACATTCCCCTGGTCTCCGCGGCCATGGACACCGTGACCGAGGCCCGCCTGGCCATCGCCATGGCCCAGGAAGGCGGCATCGGCATCATCCACAAGAACATGACGATCCCCCACCAGGCCGCCGAGGTGCGCAAGGTCAAGAAGCACGAGAGCGTGATCGTCAAGGACCCGGTGACCGTGGGGCCCAAGGCCAAGCTGGCCGACCTGCTGGCCATGGCCAAGGAGCACGGCTTCTCCGGCTTCCCGGTGGTGGAGGGCGAGAGCCTGGTGGGCCTGGTCACCGAGCGCGACATGCGCTTCCAGCCCAACCACGGCGACAGCGTCTCCGACATCATGACCCCCCGCGAGCGCCTGGTCACCGTGCCCGAGGGCACCGGCCTCGACATCATCAAGGCCAAGATGCAGGAGCACCGCGTCGAGAAGATGCTGGTGGTGGATGACCGCTTCCACCTGCGCGGCCTGGTCACCTTCAAGGACATCGAGAAGGCGCGCACCTTCCCCCTCGCCGCCAAGGACGCCGACGGCCGCCTGCTGGTCGGTGCCGCGGTGGGTACCGGCCCCGAGACGCCGGATCGCGTCGCCGCCCTGGCCGAGGCCGGCGTCGACGTGATCATCGTCGATACCGCCCACGGCCACTCCAAGGGGGTGATCGACCGGGTGCGCTGGGTGAAGGAGCACTTCCCGCAGATCCAGGTGGTGGGCGGCAACATCGCCACCGCCGAGGCGGCGAAGGACCTGGCCGAAGCGGGTGCCGACGCCGTCAAGGTGGGCATCGGCCCCGGCTCCATCTGCACCACTCGCGTGGTTGCCGGTGTGGGCGTGCCGCAGATCACCGCGGTGGCCAACGTGGCCGCGGCGCTCGCGCCCTACGATATCCCGCTGATCGCCGATGGCGGCGTGCGCTTCTCCGGCGACCTGGCCAAGGCGATCGCCGCCGGCGCCAGCGCGGTAATGGTGGGTGGCCTGCTGGCCGGCACCGAGGAGGCCCCGGGCGAGGTCGAGCTGTTCCAGGGCCGTACCTACAAGGCCTACCGCGGCATGGGCTCCATGGGCGCCATGGCGCAGAGCCAGGGCAGCGCCGACCGCTACTTCCAGGACAAGGACGCCGGCGCCGAGAAGCTGGTGCCGGAGGGCATCGAGGGGCGGGTCCCCTACAAGGGCATGATGAGCGCCATCGTCCACCAGATGATGGGCGGCCTGCGCGCTTCCATGGGCTACACCGGCTGCCGCGACATCCAGGAGATGCGCACCAAGCCGCAGTTCGTGCAGATCACCGGGGCCGGCTTCGCCGAGTCCCACGTGCACGACGTGCAGATCACCAAGGAAGCCCCCAACTACCGCGCGGGCTAGGTGCTGGCCAGCTAATATCGCGGCGGGGCTGACCCCCGCCGCTCGTGTTTTTGGATTCGCTCGCTGCCTGTGGCGGCCACAGAGACCCTCTCAATGACCGACATTCACGCCTACAAGATCCTGATCCTCGACTTCGGCTCCCAGTACACCCAGCTGATCGCCCGCCGCGTGCGCGAGATCGGCGTCTACTCCGAGATCCGCGCCTTCGACATCACCGAGGCCGAGATCCGCGAGTACGCCCCCAACGGCATCATCCTGGCCGGCGGCCCGGAGTCGGTCACCGAGCTGGGCTCGCCCCGCGCCCCTCAGTGCGTGTTCGAGATGGGTCTGCCGGTGCTGGGCATCTGCTACGGCATGCAGACCATGGCCGAGCAGCTCGGCGGCGCCGTGGAAGGTTCCAATATCCGCGAGTTCGGCTACGCCCAGATCCGCATCGACGAGCCCACCGCGCTGTTCCGCGACATCGCCGACCACATCGACCACGACACCGGCAAGAGCCTGCTCGACGTCTGGATGAGCCACGGCGACAAGGTGGCCCGGGTGCCGGCCGAGTTCACCGTGACCGCCTCCACGCCGAGCTGCCCCATCGCCGCCATGGCCTGGGAGGCGAAGCGCTTCTATGGCGTGCAGTTCCACCCCGAGGTGACCCACACCCTGCAGGGCCAGCGCATCCTCGAGCACTTCGTGGTCGAGATCTGCCAGGCCGAGTGCAACTGGACCCCGGCCCAGATCATCGAGGACCAGATCGAGCGCGTGCGCGCCCAGGTGGGCGACCGCCACGTGCTGCTCGGCCTCTCCGGCGGCGTCGATTCCTCGGTGGTGGCGGCCCTGCTGCACAAGGCGATCGGCGACCAGCTCACCTGCGTCTTCGTCGACAACGGCCTCTTGCGCAAGGCCGAGGGCGACCAGGTGATGGAGACCTTCGCCCGCCACATGGGCGTGAAGGTGATCCGCGTCGACGCCGAGGAGCAGTTCCTCTCGCGGCTCGAGGGCGTGGCCGACCCCGAGGCCAAGCGCAAGATCATCGGCAACACCTTCATCGACGTCTTCGACGCCGAGGCGGCGAAGATCGAGGGTGTGGACTTCCTGGCCCAGGGCACCATCTATCCGGACGTGATCGAGTCCGCCGCCGCCAAGACCGGCAAGGCGCACGTGATCAAGTCGCACCACAACGTGGGCGGCCTGCCGGAGACCATGAAGCTCAAGCTGGTGGAGCCGCTGCGCGAGCTGTTCAAGGACGAGGTGCGCAAGATGGGCCTCGAGCTCGGCCTGCCCTACGACATGGTCTACCGCCACCCCTTCCCGGGGCCGGGCCTGGGCGTGCGCATCCTCGGCGAGGTCAAGAAGGAGTACGCCGACATCCTGCGCGAGGCCGATGCCATCTTCATCGAGGAGCTGCACAAGGCGGACTGGTACCACAAGACCAGCCAGGCCTTCGCCGTCTTCCTGCCGGTGAAGTCCGTCGGCGTGGTGGGCGACGCCCGCCGCTACGAGTGGGTCATCGCCCTGCGCGCCGTGGAGACCATCGACTTCATGACCGCCCGCTGGGCCCACCTGCCCTACGAGCTGCTGGAAACGGTCTCCAACCGCATCATCAACGAGATCAGCGGCGTCTCCCGCGTCACCTACGACGTCTCGAGCAAGCCGCCGGCCACCATCGAGTGGGAGTGAGGCGCGCGCCTCAAGACCGACTGGAAACCCGCCCATGTGGCGGGTTTCCTGTTTCTGGAGAGGGGTGGCGCTGCCCCCCGGCTCGGGACATCGCCGCCGTGGCCGACTCGCCGACCGCTCCGGGAATGTCGTACCGGACTATGGTGATATCAGGGCAATGGAAATGGCGCTGCCGAGGGGCACTGTATGGAACAGCGAATCAGCCTGATTACCCTGGGCGTCGGCGACCTGGCGCGGGCGCGGCGCTTCTATGAGCAGGGCCTGGGCTGGCGGGTGGGCCTGGCGGTGGAGGGCGAGGTGGTCTTCTTCCAGCTCAACGGCCTGATCCTGTCGCTCTATTCCCGCGCCGCCCTGGCGCAGGATGCCGGCGTGGCGGAGGCGGGAAGCGGCTTTGCCGGCATCACCCTGGCCCACAACGTGCGCTCGGACGAGGCGGTGGACGCCCTGCTGAGCGAGGCGCAGCGCGCCGGCGGGCGGGTCGTCAAGCCGGCCAGCCGGGCGGAGTGGGGCGGCTACTCCGGCTACTTTGCCGACCCCGACGGCCACCTCTGGGAGGTGGCCTTCAATCCCGGGTTTCCCATCGATGCCAAGGGCAATACCACGCTCAGCTGAGCTTGCCGCCACGCTGATGCACGGCATGGATTGACAGCGCCGCGCGCTCGGGTATCAATGGAGCCGACCCCGCTGGGGAGCTACCGGGAGAGGCGGCGATGGAACAGCAAGACCACGACAGACACCGCGGACCGCAGCTGCAGCATGATGAGCTGCCCAAGGAGCACGAGGACCCGCTGATCCAGCGGCTGCATTTCATCATCCGCCAGGCGATCAAGGTGCTGGCGGTGCTGATGGTGCTGGTGATCATCTGGGGCGTCCTGGATGTCATCTACGTGCTCTACACCAAGTTCATCTCTCCGCCGGTGCTGCTCTTCGAGGTCAGCGATATCTTCGTGATCTTCGGCGCCTTCATGGTGGTGCTGATCGCCGTCGAGATCTTCATCAATATCCGCCTCTACCTGGGCACCAATATCCTGCCCATCCGCCTGGTGGTGGCCACGGCGCTGATGGCGATCGCCCGGAAGGTGATCATCCTGGATATCGCCACCGTGACGGCGATGGAAATGCTCGCCATCGCCGCCGTGGTGCTGGCGCTGGGGGTGACCCACTGGCTGGTGGGCAAGCCGGACTAGAACCTGAAGCCAGGCGTGGACGATCACCGCCAGCCCATCAGCCAGGTGGCGTCGTCCTTCAGGTCCTGCCAGGGCAGGGTGGTCTCGCGGCGGGTGTAGACGGCCTCGAGGACCACCGCGACCACGTTCTCTTCCTCGTCGCGTTCCAGCGCCGTCACCAGGAAGTGCTTCTCCTTGTTCCGGGGCTTCGCCGCGGTCCACTTGCTGTGGTGCAGCTTCTCGGGGTTGATGGTGTTCATGGCGTCGCTCCTTGGTTGCCGCCGTGGGATACGGGTCAGAGCCGCACCAGCATCTTGCCGGTGTTGGCGCCCTCGAAGAGCGCCAGGAAGGCCTCCGGCGTGCGCTCGAGACCCTCCTCGATGGTCTCCGCGTAGTCGATCTCGCCACTGGCGACCAGCGGGCCGACCTCCTGGAGGAAGCGCGGGTAGTCGGCCCAGTGGTCGAAGACGATGAAGCCCTGCATGCGCAGGCGCTTGATCAGCACCATGGCGAGGTTGCTGGGCCCCGGGGTCGGCCCCTCGGCGTTGTAGCGGGTGATCATGCCGCACACGGCGATACGCCCGCCGGTGCGCAGCGTGTTGAGCGCCGCTTCCAGGCAGATGCTTCCCACGTTCTCGTAGTAGATGTCGAAGCCCTCCGGGCAGGCCGTCTGGAGCGCCTCGGTGAGCTGCCCCGCGTCGCGGCCGCGGTAGCTCACCGCCTTGATGCCGTTGGACTCCAGCCAGGCGAGCTTCTCGGGCGCCCCGGCGATGCCTACCACGGTGCCGCCACGGGCTTTGGCCAGCTGCACGGCCAGCGAGCCCACCGCGCCGCTGGCGGCGCTGACCAGCACGTTGTCGCCCGCCTTCATCTCGGCGATCCGGTTCAGGCCCGTCCAGGCGGTCATGCCGGGCATGCCCAGCACGCCGAGGTAGGCCTGCTCGGGCACGTCGATGCCCGGCAGGGGCTCCACCTGGTCGCCCGGCAGCTGGGCGATGTCCCGCCAGCCGGCCATGTGGCGGACCCGGTCGCCCACGCTCAGGCGTGCATCCCGGGATTCGATCACCTCACCCACCGCGGCGCCCTCCAGTGGCTCACCGAGCACGAAGGGGTCGATATAGGTCCTCACGCCGCTCATGCGGCCGCGCATGTAGGGGTCCACCGATAGCCAGGTGTTGCGAATCCGCACCTCGCCCTCGGCCAGGGCAGGCAGCTCGGTCTCGCGCAGCTCGAACAGCTCGCGCCCCGGCGTGCCCTGGGGGAAGTCGTTGATGGTGAAGTAGCGTGACTGCATGGTGCCCTTCCTTTGCGTGACGGGGAGTGGGCCAGTCTAGGCCAGGGAGAGGTGCCCGGGTCAATCTCGCCAGGAACACCCTGTCGGACGATGCGGGTGCTGGCACTCCCGGGCTTCGACGCAAGGGCGCCCCTCGGGGCAAGGCATTCTCCCGAGGGGCGACGTCATGCGGGCAAGGGGGGGCAGCGCTTGACTGGCTGCTGGGGCGTCAGCCCAGGTAGGCCGCTACGGCTTCGAAGGCGGTGCGTTGCCATTGTGATTGGCGATACCAGAACGCCAGGACTTCGGTGTCGAGGGTAGGTGAAGTGTAATCATTCATGATAGCTGTCCTCCTGAGTGGGACACCTATCACCATAGCTCCTTCCTTGCTGCATTGCAGCATGAGGCGTTATGTCTGATGCCTGCCTTTCCGCCCGCATGGGCAGGGCGGGCTACCCGAGGCCGCGGCTCAGCAGGTCGTCGGCCACGGCGCGGGAGGCCTGGGCAAACTCGATGCGTGCCGCGCCCAGCGCGCTGAGGTCGCGGGAGTCGCTGTCGCGCTCCAGGCGGTCGAGCAGCGCCTTGGCCTGGGCCAGGCGGCGGGCGAGGGCGGTATCGAAGACCAGGCAGGCGTCGGGAACCTCGGGGTCGGCGAGCGGCTGGTCGATCAGTTCGGAGGACAGTGACGGGGGACAGGGTATGGCGTCCATGGACAGCATCCTGAGCACGGTAGACCCGGGGTGGCCGGGGAAAGGCGAATGCCTTTGATCATATCCATAGTGCCGATTGGCCGGCTATGTCAATCCTTGCCGTGAGGCCGGCGTCGACGAGTGGCGGTGCCGTCCGGGGGCACCGGGGTGACGGGCGGTTGCAGGGCTCGGGCGCGGGGCCCATGCTGGGGCGATGGCAGTCGGACCAGTCAGGGAGCGTGTCATGGGAGTGAAGGGATTTGCCGGGGGCTTGATCGCGCTGGGCGTGGTGCTGGGGCTATACGGCTGGCGGGCCTGGAACCCGGTCGCCTTCGTGGGGCTGGCCCTGGCCGTGGTGGGGGCGGTGGTGCTGGCCACCGGGCGTCGCGGCCCTGGCGAGGGGACCTGACAAGCCGCCTCATTGGGCTTATGATGGTCCGAGTCGACAGTCCTTCCCCCCTTCGGGGGTGGAGGGCTGTTTTTATTGGATGGCCCAAGGCTTTCTCTCTGCGTTGACGGGTTATCAGGAGGTCGTATGTCACCCCGCCCCCCCATCATCATCAATCGCCTCGATGCCGAGCGCCTGCAGCGCCTGATCGACGAGGCCAGCGACAAGGATCTGTTCGTTGCCGAGGCCCTCGAGGAGGAGCTCGAGCGCGGTGAGGTCGTCGATCCCGAGGAGATCCCCGAGGACGTGGTCAGCATGAACAGTCGGATCCAGTTCACCGACCTGACCCGCAACCGCCAGATGATCCGCACCCTGGTCTACCCCCACGCCCTGGCCACCACGGAGGATGGCATCTCGGTCATGGCGCCGGTGGGTGCCGGGCTGATCGGGCTGCGCATCGGCGATGTGATCGACTGGCCGCTGCCGGATGGTCACGAGGTACAGCTGCGCGTCGATGCCATCTTCTGGCAGCCGGAGCGCGAGAAGCAGTTCCACCGCTGAGAGGCCGCCTTCCACCATGCCGTTTTCCCTCTGGCTCTCCCTGGCGGCGGTCTGCGCCATGGGCGCCATGTCGCCGGGCCCCAGCCTGGCCCTGGTGCTGCGCCATACGCTGGGCGGCGGTCGCGCTCCGGGGGTGGTGGCGGGGCTCTCCCATGCGCTGGGCGTGGGTCTCTATGCACTGCTGACGGTGTGGGGGCTCGGCGCGCTGATCGTGCGTCAGCCGGCGCTGTTCCAGGTGATCACCTGGGCCGGCGCGGCCTACCTGGCCTGGCTCGGCCTCAAGGCCCTGCGTGCCGGTCGCGCCGGCCCGCTGGAAGCCGGGGCGGTGCCCACCACTCGGCGCCAGGCGGCCCGGGAGGGCATGCTGGTCGCGCTCGGCAATCCCAAGCTGATCCTCTTCTTCATCGCCCTGCTCAGCCAGTTCGTCACCCCGGACATGAGCCTGGCCGCCAAGGCGGTGATCGTGCTCACCGCGATGATCATCGACGGCGCCTGGTACGTGATGGTAGCGGTGGGGCTCTCCCACTCCCGGGTGCTGCCCTGGCTGCAGGCGCGCTCCCACTGGGTCAATCGCATCACCGGGGTGCTGCTGCTGGCCCTGGCGCTGCGCGTGGTGGCCGGGCCGCTGGCGTAGGCAACGTTGATGCCGGTCATCATACCTGTCGTGTGACTTTCATCAGGCGGTGTTACGCTCTGGTTACTTGCTGACCGGAATCCCGCCGATGTACGACTCCTCGCCTGCACCACTCGCGCTGGTCCTGGAGGCCGACCCGGACGTCGCCGCCGTGCTTTCCCTGCAGTTCGAGGTACTGGGTCTGGAGACCCGCTACTTCCAGCAGTCGACCGCGCTCCTCGCGGCGGTGGCCGCGCGGCCGCCGCGCCTGGTGGTGCTGGGGCTGGAGTTCGGCAGCGAGGACGGCTTCGCCCTGCTGCGCCACCTGGCGGCGACCGGCTACCGCGACTGGGTGCTGCTGCTCTCCGGGGTCGAGCGCAAGATCGCGCGGATCGCCGAGCGAGTGGGGCATACCCTCGGCCTGCAGATGCTGGGCTGCCTCGACAAGCCGATGCGCCTCTCCGAACTGCGCCGCTGTCTGGACAACCTGAGGGTGGGCTGTCGGGCGCCTCTCGAGGCCCGAGGCGAGCCGCTGTTCAGCGCCGACGATCTCGAGCAGGCCTTCATCCGGGACGAGCTCACCCTTCACTACCAGCCCCAGTTCGAACTCGCCACCGGCCGGCTCAGCGGGGTCGAGGCGCTGGTGCGCTGGGCCCATCCCGCCCTTGGCCTGATCGGCCCTGCCAGCTTCCTGCCCCTGCTCTCCCTGGACCAGGGCAAGCGCCTGACGCGCCACGTGCTGGCGCGGGCCCAGGCCGATGCGGCCGTCTGGCTGCGCGAGGGCGTCTCGGCATCGGTCTCGGTCAACGTGACCGCCGATGACCTGATGTGCCCGGACCTGCTGGAGCTCGCCTGCCTGCGCTCCCCCGAGGATCCGCCCCTGGTGCTCGAGATCACCGAGACCGCCGCCATGCAGGATGAACTGCTGGGCAGCGAGGTGGCGGCGCGGCTGCAGCTGCTGCCGATCAGCGAACTCAAGGTGGATCGCAGCTTCGTGCAGCATCTCCAGGAGGAAACCCAGGACGCGGCCATCGTCGAGGCGGTGGCCCTGCTGGGTCGACGCCTGGGCATCCGGGTGGTGGCCGAGGGGGTCGAGGATCCGGCCAGCCTGGCGCTCCTCGATCGCTTCGGCTGCACCCACGTGCAGGGCTACGGGCTGGCCCGGCCGATGCCGGCCGAGGCGATCCTCGAGGTGGGATCGACTCAGGATTCGATGCGTGCCAGCAGTGTCGTGCAGGGCGAGCCGCTGGGCAGCACGCCGTAGGCGGGACTGGCCTCGTCGCCCAGCCGGGTGGCGCAGAAGGCGTCGGCCACCTCGCTCGGCGCGTGCTGCACCAGCAGTGCCGCCTGCAGGCACTGGGCCAGGCGCTGGGTGAGCCAGCGGGCGCGGGGTTCCAGCCCCTCGGCGGGCTCGGCCAGCAGCCGCTCCAGCTCTGCCAGGGCGGCGTCCAGCCGGCGGTTCTCGCCCCGGGCGGGCGCCATCGCCTGCCAGCAGGCGGCCAGCGCCTCGGGGTGGCGGCGCAGCACCCGCAGCACGTCCAGGCAGATCACGTTTCCCGAGCCCTCCCAGATCGAGTTGACCGGCGCCTCGCGGTAGAGCCGCGCCAGCGGCGACTCCTCCACGTAGCCGATGCCGCCCAGGCACTCCATGGCCTCGGCCATGAAGCCGGGGCCGCGCTTGTTGTGCCAGTACTTGGCCAGCGCGGGCAGCAGCCGGGCCAGGGCGCGTTCGTTCTCGTCGCCCCGGGCGGCGCCGTCGAAGGCCCGGGCGGCACGCATCACCAGGGCGAGGCCCGCCTCCACCTCCAGCGCCAGGTCGGCCACCACCGCCTGCATCAGCGGCTGCTCGGCCAGCGCCCGGCCGAAGGCGTGGCGCTCGCGCACGTGGTGCCAGGCCACCCGTAGCGCCTGGCGCATCATGCCGACCGGCGCGGTGGCGGCGTCGAGGCGGGTCTGCTGGACCATCTCGAGGAGGGTGGCGATGCCGCGCCCCGGCGCGCCGATGGGCTCGGCCCAGGCGCCGCGGTACTCGATCTCCGCCGAGGCGTTGGCGCGGTTGCCGCACTTCTCCTTGAGCCGCTGCAGCTCGATGGCATTGCGCTCCCCGTCGGGGGTGAAGCGCGGCACCAGGAAGCAGCCGAGCCCGTCGTCGGTGCGGGCCAGGGTCAGGAAGGCATCGGACATCGGCGCGCTGCAGAACCACTTGTGGCCGGTGAGCCGCCAGCCGTCGTCGCTGGGCTCGGCGTGCGTGGCGGCGAGGGATTCGGCTCGCGTGGCCGCGAGGGGGTCGGCTCGCGTGGATGTGGCGCGCAGATCGCTGCCGCCCTGCTTCTCGGTCATCGCCATGCCGAAGGTGAGCCCGCTTTTCTCAATGGCCGGCAGGGGGCGCGGGTCGTAGTCCCAGGCCAGCAGCCCCGGCGCCCAGCGCGCCTGTGCCCGGGAGGAGTGGCGCAGCACCGGCATGGCCGCATGGGTCATGGTCACCGGGCAGCAGAACCCCGGCTCGGCCTGGGTCAGCAGGTAGAGGGCCGCCACGTGGGCCTGGTGGCCGCCGCGGCCCTCCTCCTGCCAGGCCACGGCGTGCCAGCCGCGGTCGATGGCCAGGTGCATCAGCTCGTGGTAGGCGGGGTGGTAGCTGACCTCGTCGAGGCGTCGCCCATGGCGGTCGAAGAGCCGCAGCGTCGGCGGGTGGCGGTCGGCGGCCTCGCCGAGCGCCTGGCGCGGGCTGGTTGGTCACCCGATGGGTGGCCAGCCGGGTGCGGGGAGCGTGGTCGGACATGGCACACCTCCAGTATCGAAGGGGTGTCCTGAGCATGGTGGGCCCGCGGGGCCCGGTCAACGTGACGCCGCGGCGCCGACTGGGTAGGCTTGAGGCATTTCCCCGGGAGATGCCCATGACCGACGCCCTTCGCGACGAGCCGCTGCCGACGCCGCACGTTGCCCGCGAGCGCATCCAGCTGGTGGATGCCCGTAATCGCCCCTGCGGCAGCGCCTGGCGCGCCCAGATGCGGCGCTTCCGCTTCTGGCACCGGGCCACCTACATCGTGGTGCGCAACGCCCGCGGCGAGATCTGCGTGCAGCGCCGAACCCTCACCAAGGAGGTCTTCCCCGGCGGACTCGACCTGGCCGCCGGCGGCGTGGTGGGCGCCGGCGAGGCCGAACACCTGGCGGCGCGCCGTGAGCTGGCCGAGGAGCTGGGCATCCGCGGCGTGCCGCTGCGCCCGGCCGGTGGCTTCATCCACGCCGAGGGAGGCCACCATATCTTCGGCAGCCTGTTCCTGGTCGACCACGACGGCCCGCTGGCGCTGCAGGCGGAGGAGGTGGCCGAGGTCTTCTGGCGGCCGCCCGCCGAGGCCCTTGCGCTGCCCGGGGTCACCCCGGACACCCGCCAGGCGCTGCAGGTACTGCTCGAGACCGGCCTGCTGGGGCCCGCGCCATGAACCGCCCGGCCCGGCTGGGCGACCTGGAGGCCGTGGTGGCAGCGCTGGAGGGGGTGGTGCTCGGCAAGTCCCGGGAGGTGCGCCTGGCGCTGTGCTGCCTGCTGTGCCGCGGCCACCTGCTGATCGAGGACCTGCCGGGGCTCGGCAAGACCACCCTGGCCCAGTCCCTGGCGCGGGTCACCGGGCTCGACATGCAGCGCCTGCAGTTCACCAGCGATCTGCTGCCCGCCGACGTGCTGGGGGTCTCGGTGTTCGACCCCCGGGAGGCGCGCTTCACCTTCCACCCCGGGCCGATCTTCCACGGCCTGGTGCTGGCCGACGAGATCAACCGCGCCACCCCCAAGACCCAGAGCGCCCTGCTCGAGGCCATGGAGGAGGGGCGGGTGACCGTGGAGGGGGAGACCCGGGCGCTGCCCGATCCCTTCTTCGTGATCGCCACCCAGAATCCCCAGGAGCAGGCGGGCACCTTCGCCCTGCCGGAATCCCAGCTCGACCGCTTCTTGATGCGCCTCTCCCTGGGCTATCCGGACCGCGCCGCCGAGCGCGAGATCCTGCGCGGTCGCGCCGGGCGCGTGCGCCTCGACCGCCTGCCGGTGCTGCTGGACGCCGAGCGCCTGCGTGCCTGGCAGGTGCGCCTGGACGACATCCACGTGGCGGATGCGCTGCTCGACTATGTCCAGGCGCTGGTGGCCGCCAGCCGTGACCACCCGGAGCTGGCCTGGGGACTCTCCACCCGCGGCGCCCTGGCGCTGCTGCAGGCGGCCCGCGGCTGGGCGCTGCTCGAGGGGCGCGACCACGTGCTGCCCGAGGACGTCCAGGCGGTGTGGGGGCCGGTGGCGGGCCACCGCCTCAGCAGCGGCCGGCGCGAGGAGGGCGAGGCCCTGGCCCGTCACCTGCTGGCGCGCGTGCCGGTGGCGGGCTGAGCATGGCGCGGCTGACGCTGGGCGAGCGCTGGTGGCGGCGCCTGGCGATGGCGCCGGGCACGCCGCTGCCCCAGCGCCAGCTCTTCCTGCTGCCGACCCGCTTCGGGCTGGGCTGGGCAGTGCTGGTCCTGCTGCTGCTGCTGTTCGGCATCAACTACCAGAACACCCTCGCCTATGTGCTGGCCTTCTGGCTGTTCGGCCTGGGGGTGGTGGCCCTGCTGCGTGCCTGGCGCAACCTGCTCGGCGTCACCCCCACCCTGCGCCTGCCCCAGGAGGTGTTCGCCGGCGGCGAGGCGCGTCTCGGCGTGGTGCTCGCCGGGGGGGCGCCCGCGCACGGCGCTGGAGCTGCATGGCGCGGGCGTCTCGGCACGCCTCGATCTGCCGGAGGGACAGGGCGAGGCCGTCCTGGCCCTGCCGGCTCCGCGGCGCGGCGAGCAGCCGCTGCCGCGGCTGCGCCTGGAGACCCGCTGGCCGCTGGGGCTGGTGCGCGCCCTGGCCTGGCTGCAGAGCGACGAGCGGCTGCTGGTCTATCCCCGCCCGCTTGCGGAGGACGAGCCCGAGCACCGTCACGCCGGCGCGGGGCTGGAGGCCACCGACTTCGCCGGGCTGCGCCGCGCCGAGCCCGGCGACAGCCCGGCCCGGCTGGCCTGGAAGCAGTGGAGCCGCACCGGGGTGCTGGCCGCCAAGGCCTTCAGCCTGCCGCCCCGCCAGCAGCTGTGGCTCGACTATGACGCCTGTCGCGGCGACCCCGAGCGGCGGCTCTCCCTGCTCTGCGCCCGGGTGCTGGCCCACCACCGGGCCGGCGACCGCTACGGCCTGCGCCTGCCCGGGGTGACCCTGTCCCAGGGGGAGGGGCCCCACCAGCGCCGTGTGGCCCTGGAGGCGCTGGCGCGCTTCTCCCCCTCGGGCGACCGGGGGGGCGGAGTCATGAGGCCCGGCATGGCCGGCCGCGGCGGCGAGGCGGTGCTGGCCGATGGCCAGGCGCTGAGCGGCGCCATGCTGCGCCAGCTCTTCCTCGGCCAGTGCCTGGTGCTTGCCCTGCACCTGGCCTGGATGCCGGCCTGGCTCGCGGCCCTTGCCGCCCTGGTGGCCGGCTATCGCCATCTTCAGCTGCGCCGCCGCCTGCCCCGCGCCGGCGTCGTGCTGCGCCTGGCCGGCGTCGGTGCGCTCACCGGCGGCCTGTGGCTGCACTACGGCACCCTCGGGCAGATGGAGGCCATGATCGGCCTGCTGCTCGGGGTCTACCTGCTCAAGCTGCTCGAGACCCATGACCGGCGAGACGGGCGGGTGGTGGTGGCCATCGGCTTCGTGGCCACCACCGTGGCCTTCCTGCACGACCAGGGCATCCCCATGGCCGCCGGCGGGCTGCTGGTGCTGGCCTGGCTGGTGCACTCGCTGGTGTGGCTTTCCGGGGGCGATGCCCGCCGGGCCTGGCGCGAGAGCGCCTGGCTGCTGCTGCTCTCGGCGCCGCTGATGGTGCTGCTGTTCGCGGTCTTTCCGCGCCTTGGGCCGCTGTGGAACCTGCCCCAGGCCGATCGCGCCTCTACCGGGCTCACCGACGAGATCGCCCCGGGCGACATCGCCCAGCTCTCGCGCAGCGACGCCCGCGCCTTCCGGGCGCGCTTCGAGGGCGCCGAGCCCACACCCGCCGAGCGCTACTGGCGGGTCTACACGCTTTCCGACTTCGACGGTGAGCGCTGGCGGCGGACCACTCCCGAGCGCCTGGCCGCCACCCTGGGCCGACCGCTGGAGGAGTTCGTTGCCGAGGGGCGCCGCTCGCCCTGGCTCGATGGGGCGCCGCGCTTCGAGGTGGAGCTGCTGCTGGAACCGGACAGCCGCCCCTGGCGGCCGTCGCTGGGCGCGCCGCTGGCCACCGAGGAGCCCCTACGCTTCCTGGCCGATGGCACCCTGGAGGGCACCTCGCCGCTGGCCTCGCGCAGCCTGCTGCGCATGAGCAGCACCGGCCAGGCGCCGGCCAACCCCGATCCCGCGGGCCCCGCCTGGCATGCCATGCTGCCGGCCGAGGGCAACCCTCGCACCCGCGAGCTGGCCGAGCGGCTGTGGCGGGAGAGCGGCGCCGAGCCACGGGCCTTCCTGGCCGCCATCATGGCGCGCTTCGGCGAGGCGCCGTTTCGCTACACCCTGTCGCCGCCGCGGCTGACCTCCGCCGATCGGGTCGACGAGTTCCTGTTCGAGAGCCGCGCCGGCTACTGCACCCACTACGCCTCGGCCATGGCGGTGATGGCTCGCTCGGTGGGCCTGCCAGCCCGTGTGGTGGCGGGCTTCCTGGGCGGCGAGCGTCACCCCGACGGCCACTTCACCATCCGCGACTACGACGCCCACGCCTGGATCGAGGTGTGGCTCGATGGCGCCTGGCAGCGCCTCGACCCCACCGCGGCGATCGCCCCGGAGCGCATCGAGGAGGGGCCCCAGGCCGTCGATGACGGCCGCGAGGCCTTCCTGGCCGATGCCCCCTTCTCGCCGCTGCGCATGCGCGAGGTGGGTTGGGTCAATCGGCTGCGCCTGGACTGGGAGCGCCTGGAATACCGCTGGCAGCGCGGCGTGATCGGCTACCAGCGCGAGGCGCGCAATGCCTTGATGGCCCGGGTGACCGCGCGGCTGCACGCCCTGTGGGACCGCCTGGTGGCGCTGGCCCCCGGCCGCGGCTGGCTGGGGGGGCTGCTGGGGCTGCTGATGGCGGCGGCGGCCGCCGCCGGGCTCGCCGCGCTGCTGCGTCTGGCCTGGCGACGCCAGCGGGAGGCGCACGACGAGGCGCTGCGCATCGCTCGCCTCCAGGCCTGGCTCGGTCGCCGCGGCCTGGGAGTGCGGCCCGGGGAGTCGCCCTCGGCCCATCTGCGACGGGTGGCCGAGGCGGCGGGCGATGCGGGGCCAGCGCTGCGCGACTGCGCCCACCATCTGGAGCGGCTGCGCTACGCCCCCCTGGGGCGGTCCGAGCGTCGCGAGCGCCGCCGCCAGCTGGCCCGGCGGGAGAGGGAGGTGCGACGCCGGCTGCGTCGGCTGCCACGCCGCCGGAGGGGTGGCGCGCAGGCGGGTGGCGTGGCATCGTGAAGGTCATCGACCATGAAGGCGCGCGCATGTCCCTCCACGATCATCAGTGCCGCACCGCCCAGGGCGAGCCCTTCAACTTCGGCGCGCTGCGCGGCCAGGTGCTGCTCATCGTCAACGTCGCCAGCCGCTGTGGCTACACCCCCCAGCTGCGCGAGCTGGAACGTCTCTACCGCCGCTATCGCGAGCGGGGCTTCACGGTGATCGGCTTTCCCTGCAACCAGTTCGGTCGCCAGTCGCCGGAGTCGGCGCTGGACTTCTGCACCCTGAGCGCCCGGGAGTATCAGGTCAGCTTCCCGCTGATGGAGAAGGTGAGGGTCAACGGCGGCGGGGCCCATCCGCTGTTCGTGGAGCTCAGGAAGGCCGCCCCCGGGGTGCTGGGCACCACGGCGATCAAGTGGAACTTCACCAAGTTCCTGGTGGGCCGGGATGGCCGGGTAATCCGCCGCTTCGCACCGCGCGACGGCGAAGCGGTGCTGCGCGAGGCGCTGGAGCTGGCCCTGGACGAAGGGTAGGGGCTCTCGATCAGCTCGTTCCAGCAGGGTGTGTGGAGAGCCGAGTCATCATGGGGGTGTCTCGCCCCTTTCTACCATCAGTCGTGCGATCAGCTCGTTCCAGCAGGGTGTGTGGAGAGACGAGTCATCATGGGGGTGTCTCGCCCCTTTCCACCATCAGGCGTGCGATCAGCTCGTTCCAGCGATGCCGCGTCATCATGGTGGTCAGCCCCGAGAACAGCATCCAGCTGGTGCGGCGCCATCCGGTGAGCCGGAGGTTGTGGGCCACCAGCTGCTTCATCAGCTTGTAGTCGTCGAAGCGGCGCCACTCGCCCACCATCGACATCTGCTGGCGCCCCAGCACCGGGGCGAGCTCCAGGCGGAAGATCCACTCCAGCTCCTTCAGCGTCAGGTCGTGGCGCTCGATGACCTCGATCATGTGCGCATAGTCGCGCTCGCCGGGCTCGCGCTCCAGCCACAGCGGGGCCAGCGCCAGCCACAGCTCGCCGCGTTCATCGACCAGGGCCTGTGCATTCATCGGGATCCTCCTCGTGGCAATGCGCCCGGAGGTGCATCCTGCCCCAGGCGCGTGGCGGGCTCAAGGGCGGACAGCGCCCGGCGTGACCGCTAGAATAGGGCGATTGCCACTCCATGACAGCGGGACGGCGGCATGCCGGCCCGACAATGACCAACAGCGAGGTCTGACGTGATCATCAAGCCCAAGGTACGCGGTTTCATCTGCACCACCACCCACCCCGTCGGCTGCGAGAAGAACGTGCTCGAGCAGATCGAGGCGACCCGCGCTCGCGGCCTGGACAAGGCCCGCGGCCCGAAGAAGGTGCTGGTGATCGGGGCCTCCAGCGGCTACGGCCTGGCGGCCCGCATCACCGCCGCCTTCGGCTACGGTGCCGACACCCTGGGCGTGTTCTTCGAGAAGCCGGGCAGCGAGAAGAAGCCGGGCACCGCCGGCTGGTACAACAGCGCCGCCTTCGACAAGTTCGCCAAGGCCGAGGGGCTCTACAGCAAGTCGATCAACGGCGACGCCTTCTCCCACGAGGCCCGCGAGACCGCCATCGAGCTGATCAAGCAGGACCTGGGCCAGGTCGACCTGGTGGTCTACTCGCTGGCCTCGCCGGTGCGCAAGCTGCCGGACTCCGGCGAGCTCAAGCGCTCCAGCCTCAAGCCGATCGGCGAGACCTACCGCGCCACCGCCATCGACACCAACAAGGACACCATCATCGAGGCCGAGGTGGAGCCCGCCACCGAGCAGGAGATCGAGGACACCAGGGCGGTGATGGGCGGCGAGGACTGGGAGCTGTGGATCGACGCCCTGGACCGTGCTGGCGTACTGGCACCGGGCGCGCGCAGCGTCGCCTTCAGCTACATCGGCACCGAGATCACCTGGCCGATCTACTGGCATGGCGCCCTGGGCAAGGCCAAGGAGGACCTGGACCGCGCCGCCGGCGAGATCGACAAGCGCCTGGCGGCCACCAGCGGCGGCGCCAACGTGGCGGTGCTCAAGTCGGTGGTGACCCAGGCCAGTGCGGCCATCCCGGTCATGCCGCTCTACATCGCCATGGTCTACAAGGTGATGAAGGAGAAGGGCCTGCACGAGGGCACCATCGAGCAGCTCAACCGCCTGTTCGGCGAGCGGCTGTATGGCGCCGACAGTGGCGAGATGGCCACCGACGACGCCGGCCGCCTGCGCCTGGACGACTGGGAGCTGCGCGACGACGTGCAGCAGGCGTGCAAGGACCTCTGGCCCCAGGTGACCACCGAGAACCTCTTCGCTATCACCGACTATGCTGGTTACAAGCACGAGTTCCTGAAGCTGTTCGGTTTCGAGCGCGATGACGTCGATTACGAGGCCGATGTGAACCCGGACGTGGAATTCGATGTCGTGACACTGTAAGGAGCGCGCGAGTCCGGTCGGGATGACGGGTTTGTGACGCGGTGGCTTATCGACCCTGGAGGATCTCATGGACACCAGAGAGAGCAAGACACCGGAAGAGGAACTCGAGCATCTCAAGGAGGTGCTGGAACCCGAGGACTTCGACGACCCCGAGCCGGATGCCAAGCAGCCCGAGGCCAAGAAGCCGCCGCCCAAGACGATGCAGCGCCTGCTGCCCACCATCATCGTGGTGCTGGGCCTGCTGGTGGCGGCCATGCTGATCTACAGCGGCAGCGCCCAGTAGCCCTTCTCCGTCTCGAGACTCCCTGCCGGCCGGGCCTTAGCGCCCGGCCTTCTGCTTGGGTAAGATGAGGGCCCCCTTTCCTGCCGGCCCCGCCCATGCACGAGCCCTCGCCACCCCCGCCTGCGTCGTCGCCCTCCCGGCGAGTCGGCGTGCTGGTGCTGCCCGGCTTCTCGCTGCTGGCCCAGGCCTGCGCCACCGAACCGCTGACGGTGGCCGGCCAGCTCGCCGGCGCGCCCCTCTATCGCCTCGTCACTCTGGGGGCGGCGGTGCAGCCGGTCGCCAGCGCCTCCGGCCAGCGGCTGCTGGCCGAGCTGAGTCTGGCTCAACCCGGCCTGTCTGAGCCTGGTCTGGCTCAACCCGGTCTGTCTGAGCCTGGTCTGTCTGAGCCTGGTCTGGCTCAACCCGGTCTGGCTCAACCTGGTCTGGCTGAGTCTGGTCCTGCTGAACCTGGCCTAGCCCCGGCCGCCGCCGACCTGGACATGCTGCTGGTGTGCGCCCCCGGTGCCCAGGCGGCCGACGAGGCCCTGCGGCGGCGGCTGGTCGAGCTGGCGATACCGGGACGGCTGATCGCGGGGATCGGCGGAGGGGCGGAGCTGCTGGCCCGCGCCGGGCTGCTGGACGGCTACCGGGCCACGGTGCCTTGGCAGCACCTCGAGGCGGTACGTCGCGCCCATCCGCGCATCCGGCTCTCCCGGCAGCCGTTCGAGATCGACCGCGAGCGCCTGACCTGCGGCGGCGGCACCGCGGCCCTGGACATGATGATGACCCTCATCGGGCGCCAGCACGGCAGCCAGCTCGCCGAGCGGGTTTCGGCCCACTTCGTGCTGGAGCGGGTGCGCATGGGCGAGGAGCCGTCCGGCCAGCCCTTGGGCGGCGTCCCCGAGAGCCTGGCGGAGGCGCTGGCGCTGATGGAGGCCAACGTGGAGGAGCCTTTGACCACCGCCGAGCTGGCCGAGCACCTGGGGATCTCGCGGCGCCAGCTGGAGCGGCTGTTCAAGAAGCACCTGCAGGCGGTGCCCAGCCGCTACTACCTGGACCTGCGCCTGCAGCGGGCGCGGCGGCTGTTGCGCGAGAGCGAGCACCCGGCGGGGGAGGTGGCGATGCTGACCGGCTTCTCCTCGGCGGCGCATTTCTCCACCGCCTACCGCAACCACTTCGGCCTGACCCCGCGGGAGGAGCGGCTGGGCTGAGCGTCAGCGAGGCCGTGTCGGGCGTGCCAGCAGGGCCCGAAACAGCGTGCCCATCATCACCGGGGTGTCCTGCTCGATGGTGAAGCCGGCGCCTTCCAGCAGCGGCCGGGCCTGGCGGGTGATGTCGGTGGCGATGGCGCTGGTCAGGGCGTTGAGGGCGCGCCGGGCGGCGCTCGCGGGGCGGTCATCGGCCTGGAACTTGTCCATCACGCACAGCTGGCCGTCGCCCCGGAGCACCCGGTTAGCCTCGGCCAGCCCCTGTGCCGGGTCTGGCATCACGGCCACGATCAGGTGCATCACCACCACATCGAAGTGCTCGCCGGGAAAGGCGAGCGCCTCGCCGTCCATCTCCGCGGCCTGGACGTCCATGCCCAGCGCCTCGGCGCGGCGTTCGATGCGCCGCACCATGGCCGGGCTGAGGTCGGTGGCGTGAATCTCCACATCCCGCGGCAGCCAGGGCAGATCGAGCCCGGTGCCGGCGCCCACCAGCAGCACCCGCATCCCCGGCTGCCAGGTCACCTGGTCGAGCGACCGGTGCCGCGCCCGGCGAAAGGCGCGCTCGGCCACGGCGTCATAGAGCGGCGCGTAGAGGCTGTAGCGCAGGCGGTTCCAGGCGGTGGTATTGAACATGGGCGGATCCTTCGAGGCATCGACCTCAGCCTAGCCTTTTTCACAACTCCCTGTCCCATCGATGAAAGCATCCGGCAGGGCGACTCCCTATACTCGGTGGGGTATTCGCTACGACGTCACCTTTTTCGCCCAGCTTTCCGCAAAGCATTCCGCAAAGCATTCCGCAAAGCACTTCGTAAAGGACAAGCGACATGATCCAGACCCCGACCCGCGCCGACTTCGACCGCTACATGGTGCCCAACTACGCCCCCCAGCAGGCGATCCCGGTACGCGGCGAGGGCAGCCGCCTGTGGGACCAGGCCGGGCGCGAGTACATCGATTTCGCCGGCGGCATCGCGGTCAACGGCCTGGGCCACTGCCATCCGGTGCTGGTGAAGGCCCTCACCGAGCAGGCCGGCAAGCTCTGGCATGTCTCCAACGTCTACACCAACGAGCCGGCCCTCAAGCTGGCCCGCAGCCTGGTGGAGCGCACCTTCGCCGACAAGGTGTTCCTCTGCTCCTCGGGCGCCGAGGCCAACGAGGCGGCCCTCAAGCTGGCCCGCCGCTGGGCCCATGACCACTTCGGCGAGCACAAGAACCGCATCGTCTCCTTCACCCAGTCGTTCCACGGCCGCACCTTCTTCACCGTCAGCGTGGGCGGCCAGCCCAAGTATGCCCAGGGCTTCGGCCCGGTGCCGGGGGGGATCGTCCACGGTGAGTACAACAACCTCGACAGCGTGCGCGACCTGATCGACGACGACACCTGCGCGGTGATGGTGGAGCCGATGCAGGGCGAGGGCGGCGTGCTGCCGGGCGACCCCGAGTTTCTGGCCGGCCTGCGGGCGCTGTGCGACGCCCATGACGCCCTGCTGATCTTCGACGAGGTGCAGACCGGCGTGGGCCGCAGCGGCACCCTCTACGCCTACCAGCAGCTCGGCGTGACCCCGGACATCCTGACCAGCGCCAAGTCGCTCGGCGGTGGCTTCCCGGTGGGCGCCATGCTCGCCAGCGACCGGGTGGCGTCGGCCTTCGCCTTCGGCACCCACGGCTCCACCTACGGCGGCAACCCGCTGGCCTCGGCGGTGGCCCTGGCGGCGGTGGAGTTCATCGACACCCCGGAGGTGCTGGAAGGCGTGAAGCGCCGCCATGCGCTGTTCCGCGAGCACCTCGAGGCGATCAACGACAGGCACGGGGTGTTCGGCGAGATCCGAGGCATGGGCCTGTTGATCGGCGCCGTGATGTCCGCCGACTACGAGGGGCGCGCCGCCGAGATCCTGCCGCTGGCGGTGGAGGAGGGGCTGATGGCGCTGGTCGCCGGGCCCAACGTGCTGCGCATGGCGCCCTCGCTGGTGATCCCCGAGGCGGACATCGCCGAGGGCATGGCGCGCCTGGAGCGCGCCATCGCTCGGCTCGTGGCCGGTCAGTGAGCCGGCCCGCCGGCCCCCTGTCATCCGAGGGAGACCCCGCCATGCTGGTCGTTCGCCCCGTTGTGCCCGCCGACCTGCCCGCCCTGGAGCGGCTGGCCGGCATGGCCGTGCCGCAGCTGACCAACCTGCCGGCCCATCGCGATCGCCTGGAGGAGCGCATCGCCCGCTCCCGCCAGGCCTTCACCGCCGAGGTGGCCTTCCCCGGCGATGAGCACTACACCTTCGTGCTCGAGGACCGGGAGCGCGGCGAGGCGGTGGGCACCGCTACCATCCGCGCCCAGGCCGGCGCCCGGGACGCCTACTATACCTACCGGCAGGAGACCCTGATCCACGCCTCCCAGCAGCTCAACGTGCGCCGAGAGGTGCAGACCCTGGCGCTCTCCCACGAGGTCTCCGAGGCGAGCCTGCTATGTGCCTACTCGCTGGACCCCCGCTACCGGGGCACCAGCGCCGAGAGCCTGCTGCGCCGCGCGCGGCTGATGTTCATCGCCCAGTACCCGGAGCGCTTCGCCGGCCTCTTGGCCATGGCCTTCCCCGGCTTCCTGGACGGCGCCGGTGAGTCGCCGTTCTGGAACAGCGTGGGGCGCCACTTCTTCATGCGCGACTACCAGGAGATCAACACCCTGGCCGGCATCCGCTCCAAGAGCTTCATCGCCGAGGTGATGCCGCAGTTCCCGCTCTACCTGCCGCTGCTCACCCCCCAGGCGCGGGCCGCCATCGGCCGCGAGCATCCCGACCATGAGGGGGCGCTGGCCGAGATGCTGGCCGAGGGCTTCCTGCGTTCGCGTCACGTGGACATCTTCGATGCCGGGCCGGTGATCAAGGCCGAGCGCGAGCGGCTGCAGACCTTCCGCCGCGCCGCCTGGCACCCGGTGCGCATCCGCCCGGCCCACGCCCTGCCGGATGCGGAGCCGGCCATGGTGGCCAACCAGCGTCTCGGTGACTTCTGCTGCGTGGTGGCGCGCTATGCGCTGTCGCCCACCGGCCAGCTGATGCTCTCGCCGGAGCACGCCGAGCGCCTCGGCGTGGAGGAGGGGCGCGCGGTGCTGGCCGCGCCGCTCGCGCTGCCCGGCATGGGCGACGACGGCGCCGAGGAGCGCGACCCGGGCTACGACGAGGGAGAGCTGTGATGCGTATTCGACCGATCGCCGAGGGTGACCTGGACGAGCTGCAGGCGCTCTCCCGGGAGACCGGCGTGGGCTTCACCTCGCTGCCCGACAACCGCGAGTTCCTGGCCGCCAAGATCGCCGCCACGATCAACGCCTTCGAGGAGCGTGTGCCGCCGGACCAGCGCAACTACTTCTTCGTGCTGGAGGACGAGGCCACTGGCCACCTGGCCGGCTGCTGCGCCATCGAGGGCGAGGTGGGGCGCGAGGTGCCCTTCTACCACTACCGGGTAGGCACCCTGGCCCACTCCTCGGTGCAGCTCGACCTGCATCGCACCATCGACAGCCTCTTCCTGTGCTCCGACCACACCGGCGATGCCGAGGTGGCCTCGCTCTTCCTGCGCCCCGAGTACCGCGGCGGCGACCGCCGCCACCAGCGCAACGGCGCGCTGCTCTCCATGGTGCGCTGGCTGTTCATGGCGGAGTTCCGCGACCGCTTCCCCGCCAAGGTGCTGGCGGAGATGCGCGGGGTCTTCGACGAGCGGGGCAGGAGCCCCTTCTGGCACTGCCTGGGCAGCCACTTCTTCCCGCTGGACTTCGACGAGGCCGACCGGCTCACCGGGCTGGGCCAGAAGAGCTTCATCGGCGAGCTGATGCCCAAGTACCCGATCTATACCCCCTTCCTCTCCGAGGAGGCGCGGGCCTGCATCGGTCGGGTCCACGAGCAGACCCGCCCGGCCCTGGCCATGCTCAAGAAGGAGGGGCTGCGCTGGGAGGGCTACATCGACATCTTCGATGGCGGCCCCACCGTCGAGGCCTACATCGACGATGTGCGCGGGGTGCGCCTCTCCCGGCACTGTCGGGCCGAGATCGACCCGACGCTGAGCGATGAGGGCGCGCGGCCGCGCTGGCTGGCCGCCACCACCGGCATGGCCGACTTCCGCGCCGCCTGGGTGGGGCGCGGCCCCGACGCGGCGGGCGTGCTCAGGCTCGCGCCCGGCGAGGCGGCGCGGCTCGAGGTGGACGCCGGCGCCACCCTGCGGATTCTGGATAGCGAGGAGGAAGGCTGATGAAGGCGAGACGAGAGCTGCTGGTGGGCGGTATCTGGCAGGCCGGGGAGGGCCGGACCTTCACCAAGCACGACCCGGTCTCCCGGGAGCGACTCTGGGAGGGGCGTGCCGCCAGCCCGGCCCAGGTGGCGGCCGCCGTGGCGGCCGCCCGCACGGCCTTCCCCGGCTGGGCGCGCACCCCCTTCGCCGAGCGCCAGGCGCTGGTGGAACGCTTCCGCGAGGTGCTGGAGCGCCATCGCGAGGACCTGGCCGCGGCCATCGCCCACGAGACCGGCAAGCCGCTGTGGGAGTCGCGCACCGAGGTGGGCGCCATGATCGGCAAGGTGGCGCTCTCCCTGCGCGCCTACCAGGAGCGCACCGGCGAGCGGGAGCGCGACCTGGGGGATGCCCGGGCGGTGCTGCGCCATCGCCCCCACGGGGTGATGGCGGTGTTCGGTCCCTACAACTTCCCCGGCCACCTGCCCAACGGCCATATGGTGCCGGCGCTGCTGGCGGGCAACTGCGTGGTCTTCAAGCCCAGCGAGCAGGCCCCGCTGACCGCCGACCTCACCCTGCAGTGCTGGCTGGAGGCGGGGCTGCCCGCCGGCGTGATCAACCTGGTGCAGGGTGCCGTGGAGACCGGGCAAGCGCTTGCCGCCGTCCCGGGCATCGACGGCCTGCTGTTCACCGGCAGCGCCGGGGTAGGCGGCATGCTGCACCGACAGTTCGCCGGCCAGCTGGACAAGATCCTCGCCCTGGAGCTGGGCGGCAACAACCCGCTGGTGGTGAAGGACGTGCCCGACCAGGACGCCGCGGTGCTCACCATCCTGCAGTCGGCCTACCTCTCCGGCGGCCAGCGCTGCACCTGCGCCCGGCGGCTGATCGTGCCCGAGGGGCCGGTGGGTGACCACCTGCTCGACGCGCTCAGCGACGCCGTCTCGCGGCTGCGGGTGGCCGGCCCGTTCAGCGAGCCCGCCCCCTTCTACGGCGGCCTCGTCAGCGTGGCGGCGGCCGATGGGCTGCTCGCCGCCCAGGCGTCGCTGGAGGAACTCGGCGCCACGGTGCTGGCGCGCATGGAGCGCCTGGAGGAGGACACCAGCCTCCTCTCGCCGGGGCTGATCGACGTCACCGGCCTTGAGGTGCCCGACGAGGAGCACTTCGGCCCGCTGCTCAAGGTGCAGCGCTACCGCGACTGGGACGAGGCGATCGCCCTGGCCAACGCCACTCGCTACGGCCTGGCCGCCGGCCTGATCGGCGGCGAGCGCGCCGACTGGGACGACTTCCTGCTGCGCATCCGCGCCGGCATCGTCAACTGGAACCGCCAGACCACCGGCGCCTCCGGCGATGCCCCCTTCGGCGGGGTAGGGGATAGCGGCAACCATCGCCCCAGCGCCTTCTATGCGGCCGACTACTGCGCCTATCCGGTGGCCTCCATGGAGAGCGAGGACCTGCACCTGCCCGATCAGCTGCCGCCGGGGGTGAGCCTGTGAACGACCAGCAGAGACCGGATCGCGACTACCGCGAGGTCAACTTCGACGGCCTGGTGGGGCCGACCCACAACTACGCGGGCCTGGCGCTGGGCAATGTCGCCTCGATGAGCCACGGCGGTCTGGTGGCCAACCCCCGGGAGGCCGCCCTGCAGGGGCTGGCCAAGATGAAGGCGCTGATGGACGCCGACTATCTCCAGGGGGTGCTGCCGCCCCAGCAGCGCCCCGACCTGGGCGCCTTGCGGGCGCTGGGCTTCACCGGCAGCGACGAGCGGGTGCTGGCCCGGGCCGCCGGCGATGCCCCGCAGATCCTGCGGGCGGTCTGCTCCGCCTCGAGCATGTGGACCGCCAATGCCGCCACGGTGACGCCCAGCCCGGACGCGCCGGATGGCCGGGTGCACTTCACCCCGGCCAACCTGCAGTCGAGCTTCCATCGCTTCCTGGAGCCAGCCACCACCGGCCGGGTGCTGGCGGCGATCTTCCGCGACGAGGCCCGCTTCGCCCACCACCCGGCGCTGCCGGCGACGCCGGCCTTCTCCGACGAGGGGGCGGCGAACCATACGCGCCTGGCCGGTGGCCACGGTGACGCCGGCGTTCACCTCTTCGTCTACGGCCGCGAGGCCTTCGGCTGGGGCAGCGAGACCCTGCCGGCCCCGAAGCGCTTCCCGGCGCGCCAGACGCTGGAGGCGAGCCAGGCGGTGGCCCGCCAGCACGGCCTGGCCGAGTCGCAGACGGTCTTCGCCCAGCAGCATCCCGAGGCCATCGACGCCGGGGTGTTCCACAACGACGTCATCGCGGTGGGCAACGGCCCGGTGCTGCTCTATCACGAGATGGCCTTCCTCGACGAGGCGGGCACCCTCGAGGCGCTGCGCGAGCGCATGCGCACGCCGCTGATCCCGGTGCGCATCCCCCTCGAGGCGGTGAGCCTCGAGGATGCCGTCTCTTCCTATCTCTTCAACTCCCAGCTGCTCTCCAACCCCGACGGCTCCATGACCCTGGTGGTGCCCGGGGAGTGCCAGGAGAACGCGAGCGTGTGGCGGACGGTCCAGGACCACCTGCTGGCCGGGGCCAACCCCATCGGCGAGGTGGTGGTGAAGGACGTCAAGCAGAGCATGCGCAACGGCGGCGGGCCCGCCTGCCTGCGCCTGCGGGTGGTGCTCGGCGCCGAGGAGCGCGGGGCGCTGGCCGGCCGGGTGCTGCTCGACGACGCCCTGCACGGCGAGCTTACCGCCTGGGTCGAGCGCCACTACCGCGATCGTCTCGCCCCCGAGGACCTCGCCGACCCGGCCCTGGCCCGGGAGACCCTCGTCGCCCTGGACGAACTGAGCGGTATCCTCGAGATCGGCAGCGTCTACCCCTTCCAGCTGGGGTGAGGGCTGCCGGCCCCCACGACATCGGCCCGCCAGATGGCGGGCCGATGTCGTCATGGGTGAGGGGGTGATGAAGAGAGGTGCTCAGCCGCCGCTGGCCGCTCCGCCCACCACGCCACCGCGCAGGCTACTGCGGTTGCCGCTGGCCTGAAGGTGGCTAGCCACGGCGTCCTCCGGGGAGCCGGCCATCTCGCGGAACATGCCCATGGAGCCGAGCAGCGCCGAGGACTCGTAGGGCACGAAGACGCGCTCACCCTCCTTGGCCATGGTCGGCAGCGCCTTGATGTAGCTCTGGCCGAGCAGGTAGCCCACCACGGTGCGCTTGTTCTCCTCGCTGTCGCCGATGGCGCCCAGCACCAGCTTGATCGACTCCTGCTCACCCTGGGCGCGCAGGATGGCGGACTCCTTGTCGCCCTGGGCGTTGAGGATCGCCGACTCGCGCTGGCCCTGGGCCATGGCGATGGCGGCCGCCTTCTCGCCCTCGGCCTCGGTGACGGTGGCCCGGCGCTTGCGCTCGGCGGCCATCTGCAGGCGCATGGCGGACTCCACCTCCTCGGGCATGGCGATGTCCTGCACCTCGACCCGGGAGATCTTCACCCCCCACTTGGAGGCGGCCTCCTCCATGGCGGCCTGGATCTCGTTGTTGACCTCGGCGCGGGACTCGAACAGCTTGTCGAGCTCCATCTTGCCGACTACCGAGCGCAGGGTGGTCTTGGCCAGCACCTCCACCGCCTGGCTCATGTTCTCCACCTCATAGACGGCGCGCTTCGGGTCGATGATCTGGTAGTAGAGGGCGCCGTTGATATTCACCGTGACGTTGTCGGTGGTCACCACCGGCTGGCCGGGGAAGTCCATCACCGTCTCGCGGCGGTCGATGCGCGCCTCGTTGCTGGTGACGGCGTGGTACTCCTCGCCCATCTTGCGAAAGCGGATCATGGTGATGGCGCGGGGTTGGTCGATGAAAGGCACGATGATGTTGATGCCGCTCTCCAGCACCCGGTTGAACGACCCCAGGCGCTCGATCACCATCACCTCCGACTGGCGCACGATCACCAGCCCCTTGGCGATGATCAGGATGCCGATGACGACGACGATCAGGGCGATGATCAGCCCCGGGCTGACGGGAAGATCCATTGGGTATTACTCCTTGTCGTGGGTGGCGCCGGAGACCGGCGCTGGAGAGGCCAGCGTCACGATGGCGGTGGTGCCATCGAAGGCCTGGAAGATGACCCGAGTGCCGGGAGGCAGGTCGGTCTTGCCGCTCTCCTCGTCGGCGGCGACCCGCAGGCGATAGAAGTCGCCGTTGATCTTGATGCCGCTGGCGCCGTCGAAGTCGCGCTTGAGGGTGGTATAGGTGTGGCCCTTCTCCACCCCGGTACCGGTGGTGCCGTAGGCCACGCCGCGGGGCGAGAACCGGGGGCGGATCACCCAGATGGCAAGTGGCACCAGCACCCCGGAGAAGAGGCCCATGCCCAGCAGCTGCCAGGGAAGCGGCAGCCCCAGGGCAGCGAGGCCGGCGGTCAGGGCGGCGGCGATGCCGAGCGCCAGCAGCACCAGCCCGCCGGTGGTGAGCTCGGCAAGGCCCAGCAGCAGGGCGACGATCAGCCAGATGACGGCGGGATTCCAGTCCATGGGGCGTTCCAGTGGCTCGGGAGTGGGAGACCGGACCGCAGTGGCCCAGAGACGCGGCGGGCGACGAGGGGGGATCTGGACGCATGCCGCCAGGCCGCTCCCCCAGGGTACTCGGTTGAGGCCCCGTGGGCCATGCCCGCCGGGGGAAGGCCTGTGGAACCCCGGCGGCGGTCAGGGTTCCAACGGACGCGGCCATCCCCCTTGACCTTTGGGCGGCCCACAGGTTCTAGAGTGTGAATGTCACCGACCAAGCGAACCCTCTGCAAGGAGCCCCACCATGACCCATCGACAGACGCGCCAGCCGAACCGCAAGGAGGAGATCCACGCCATTGCCGAGACGCGCCCCCGAATCGCGCCCAGGAGGAGGAGATCGCCTTCCTGCGCGATTGGCTCGAGTCCCACGGCCACAGCGTCGACTGACCACCCGCGGCGGGTATTGCCACGCTTCGCAGGCGGCCGTTGGGCCGCCTGCTCGCGTTAGCGCCGCCGTCGACGCTTGCGCCTGACCGAGAAGGCCTCGATGGGTGAAAATTGGGCTATGCTGTCGCCCATTTGCTATTGATTCGTCGGGAGGCAAGCAACGGTGAGCGGTCTGATCTACTGGCTGGACATGGCAGGGGTGATCGTCTTTGCACTGTCGGGGGTGATACTCGCCTGCCGCTCCCGCATGGACCCCTTCGGCATGCTGGTGTTGGCAGCGGTGACGGGCATCGGCGGCGGCACCCTGCGCGACCTGGTGCTGGGCGTGCGGCCGGTCTTCTGGGTCACCGACCCCACCTACCTGTGGGTCATCATGGCCACCGTGGGGCTCTCGATTCTTTGCTTCCACTATATCCATCGGCTCAACCGGGGTTTCCTGCCGGTAGCCGATGCCTTCGGTCTGGCGCTGTTCACGGTCATCGGCACCCACAAGGCGCTGCTGCTCGAGGCGCCCGGGGTGGTCGCGGTGCTGATGGGGATGCTGACCGGGGTAGCTGGGGGCATGGTGCGGGATGTGCTGGCACGACGGGTGCCCATGGTGCTGCGCCAGGAGGTCTACGCCACGGCGGCCATCGCCGGCGGCATCACCTACGTGGTGCTGGACGCCCTCTCCGCACCGGGCACCCTGACCATTGCCCTGGCGCTGCTGGTGACCCTGGGCTTGCGCCTCGCCGCCATCTACTGGCAGCTGGCGCTGCCCACCTTCGCCTGGGTGACCATTACGCCTCCGCCGCCATCCGGCGAGGAGACCGGTGAAGGTGCGGCGCCACCCGCCGTGCCGCGCCCCAAGGTGCGGGTCAGGATGATCCGGCCGGAGCAGTCGAGGCGCCGGCCGAACAAGCTATGAGAGGTACATGCCCCGTCCGGACCATGATGGAACTTTGCTGGATGGGGATGCTGACTCCCGGGCCGGCGCTAGACGGCAGACACCCGGGTGCTTTCGCCGTGGAGGACCCGCTCTAGTTGAGGGCCAAGGACTTCCTGGATATGGCGGTAGAGTGGGGCCAGCGCGAGCTGCATGCCGGCGTCTGCCTGCTCGCGAGTAATGCAGTAGGCGCTTCGCTGGCCATGGAACTCGATCGTCTCTCCCACTTTCGTGAAGTGGAACCCAGCCATCGCGAGAAGCCGAGGGAGTCTCGGTTCCATCATGGCAAAGGCAATCTCCTTGCCTGACATCCTGCCCAGCGCGTAGCCGGCCAGGAACAGGCCGCTCACCAGGAAGGGGAATGTCTCGCGCTCTGAGGCACTGAACTCATGTGGGTTGGTCGTGATACCTGGAACCTCCGTATCCTGGATTCGGCTACGAAAGATCCTGGCCACGGCAAGACGAGAAATCTCGTAGTAGGTGGCCTTGTCGAGTCGTTCAGGGTGCAGGACGGGGTGAGTGAGACTTTGGCCGCCATAGGTCTCCAAGGGTAGCCTGTCCAGTGGGGCCGGGAGAGAGGGGTTCGGCATTACCAGCCGAGTGCAGGCCGCCGTCAGTCCGGTGCGTCGGTGTTCGATGAGACAGTGGATTGCATGCTGGTCATAGGCGTCGAACTCCAGGCCGTTGGCACTGTCCGCAGGCTCCTCGTAGCCCAGCTCCTCGCAGTAGACGTCATAACGAAGCCGGAAGATCCGCTTCTTATCCTGGGGGGATGTGGCGAGGCAAAATCTGAACTCCTTCACGAAACGAGCCAGTAGCTGGTCTGTGGCCTCGCGGTTCTTCCAGGATGTCTGAGTTTGGGCCATCAGGCTAGTTCCTTCTGGGTGAAGTGCTTGCCACCGTGGAGTATCAAGTCTCTCACCTCAATATATCAGCTATCTTTCATGCGGAAAGGCATCTTCGATGAGAACGGGGCGACCAAGGTGGAAGCCCTGGCCGTAGGCAATGCCATATGAGTTGAGAAGAGGTATCAGTGCTTCCTGGTCGACGAACTCGGCGATGGCCTGCTTGCCGAAGCCCGCCGCGATATCGGCGATGGCCTTGACGATTACACGGCTGTCGGCGTTGACTGTCAGGTTGCGGATAAAGCTGCCGTCGATCTTGATGTAGTCCACCGGGAGCTGGCCGAGATAGTGGAAGCTGCTGAAGCCCACGCCGAAGTCATCCAGGGCCGTGCGGCAGCCGAGGTCCCGGATGCCCTGCAGTACCCCTCGGGCCGTGGAGAAGTCGGTCACGGCGGCGGTCTCGGTGACCTCAAGGATCAGGTACTCGGGATCGGCGCCGCTGGCAGCAATCTCATCGGCCAGGTACTGGTTCAGCCCATCGTCATGCAGGGACTGCCCGGAGAGGTTCACCGCCAGGCTTACCCCCTGCTCCTGTACCCGGCTCAGGGCGCGAAGGCTGTGACGCAGCACCCAGCGGTCCAGGGCGATGATCTGCCCGCTGCGCTCGGCCACCGGGATAAAGGCCGCCGGCGAGATCAGGCCGCCCTGGTCGTCGTGCATGCGCAGCAGCACCTCGTAGTGGCGCACGTCGCGATCCCCCAGGCGCACGATGGGCTGAACCATCAGCTCGAAGGCATCCTCTTCCAGGGCACGGTGAACGCGCTCCTCCCAGTAGACCCTCTCTTGCAGCTCCTCCCGCGCCCCCTGCGCCGTGGCCAGCAGGTGCCAGCGCTGGGTGCCCGAGGCCTTGGCCTTGTACATGGCCATGTCGGCGCTGGCCATCAGGTCGATGGGGTTGTCGGCATGTTCCGGGAAGAGCGCGATACCGGTGCTGGCCGAGACCCGGTGCCGCCGCTCCGCGGCCACAAAGACGGTGCCCTCGAGGATCTGGCTGATCTGCTGGGCGATGCGCACGGCGAGATCGGCATCCGCTTCCCTGAGCAGCAGGGCGAACTCGTCGCCCCCCAGCCGGGCGATGACGCCCCGATGGCCGAGCTCCTCGGTAAGCACCCGGGCCACCTTGCGCAGCAGCTGGTCGCCGGCCTGGTGGCCGCAGAGCTCGTTGACATCCTTGAACTGGTCCAGGTCCATCAGCAGCATGGCCCCGCTCAGCCCATGCTTGAGCGCTGCGCCGACTGCATCCTGGAAATAGCGGCGGTTGTAGAGGCCGGTCAGCGGATCGCGTTCGGCCAGCCAGGTCAGGCGTGCCTCGGCGGCCTTGCGCTCGGTGATATCCAGGCCGACCGAGATCCTCCCGGGCGCGGCCCCGTTACTCCCGGGGAGCGGGGCGTGGTACCAGGCGATGGTGTGCTGCTGGCCATCCGCGGTGACCAGCGGGCGCTCCTCCAGGTGCGGGGCGGCAAGGGGCGGACCGGCGGGCGGCTGGCCCGGCGCGAAGACATCCTCGAACAGCCGATTAAGCAGCGATGCCTCCTCGGTACCCATGACCGTCAGCGCATAGTCGTTGACCAGGCCGATGCGGCCGCTGGTGTCCTGGGTCACGATGAAGACCCGGGCGGTATCCAGCAAGCTGCCGATGAAGTCGCGCTCCCTGGCCAGCTCCTCGACCCGCTCGGCGAGCTGCTCGCCTCGGGCCGAGACCTCTCGTTCCAGGGTCTCGAGCTGGTCGGCCAG
This sequence comes from Halomonas sp. PGE1, assembly GCF_013000985.1. Lineage (NCBI taxonomy): Bacteria > Pseudomonadati > Pseudomonadota > Gammaproteobacteria > Oceanospirillales > Halomonadaceae > Halomonas > Halomonas sp. PGE1. The sequence continues at coordinate 3,613,182 of NZ_CP053032.1, read as the reverse complement.
TGCCAGGGTGGTGCCCTGCAGCACGTCGATCTCGTCGGCCAGGAGGCGCCGGGGGCGTGGAATGGCGGCCCTGGCCTCGGCGAAGCCCCCACGGGCCAGGGTGGGCAGCACGCTGGCGATCCGCCGCAGCCGGGCCATCGGGCTGAGCAGGATGGCGAGCAGCAGCTCCGCCACCAGCCAGCCGGCAAGGCCCACGGCGACCAGCACCCGGGTGTCATGGGCGATGGCCTTGATCTGGGGGGTGATGTCAGAGGCGAGCAGGAAGTAGCCGACGCTGCGGCGGTCCTCGTCCTCGTCCATGCGCACCGCGCTGAGCTCGATGGTCTGGCCCGAGTGCTCCAGGCGCAGCGGCTGGCGCTCCAGCCCGCGCACCGAGACCTGGGAAGCGGCACTGCGCAGGATCGGCAGGTAGGCCTCCTGGCGCGTCATGGCGATGAGCTGCCCGCGCCAGGCGGGAATCGCCCGCTCCTCGGGCAGCTCCGGGTCAGCCGGGCTTCCCACCACCAGCAGGGCCACGTCGCTCTCGGAGACCTGCTGGGCCTGGCGAGTAACGTCGGCCAGGGAGTGAGAGAGGATCACGGCGCCGGCGCTTTCTCCCTCGACCAGCACTGGTACGGCCGCATACTGCCGGCAGTCGCTGGCGCAGCGCAGGGCGGAGTGGGGCATCTCGTCGCGCAGCACGCGGCGCACCCACTCCTGGACGGGGCGCTCGTTGTGCAACTGACCCTCGCCCCAGGCGGCCTGCTGGTTCGCGTCGATGTCGAAGACGAGGATCTCGTCGATCCCTGCCTCCAGCTGCAGCGTGGGCCACTGGGTCTCCAGCGAGTCGACCAGCAGCGACGGCTGGCCGGCCTGGAGCGCCTCGCCCAGCCCCTGGCCCGAGGCCACCAGCGAGGCCAGCTGGCGCAACCCTTCCTCGGAGCGCTCCAGGGCCAGGCGGATCTCGCGGACCTGGCGCTCACCGTGCTCGGCGCGGCTGGTCTCGAACTGGCGAGTCAGGTTGGTATGCACCAGCCAAGCGAACAGCGCCACCAGCAGCACCAGAAGCAGGCTGCTCAGGGCGATCACTCGCCAGGTGAGGCTGAGGCGGCAGGGCCGGCGGTCGATAGAGGACATGGGAGGCCTCGGGCCGGTCAGAAGCGCAGCGAGAGCTGGAACAGCAACATGTTCCAGCGGCGGCTGGTCTCGGCCGGGTCCGGATTATCCTGCACGGGCAGCCATCCGGTGCCATCGATATGGTGGTACTCGGCAGCGAGCAGGACGCGCGGATTGACGGTCCACTGAAGGCCCAGGGTGTAGTCCTCCGCGAACTGGCTGTGGGCGGGGCCGGCGCCGCTGGCCTCATAGGCAGAGCCAGAGCGATCGTCGCGGTTGCTGATCAGGCTGTCGTAGCGGACCAGCCACTGCCAGTTCTCGTGGAATCGCCGGGTATACTGGACGTACCAGCTCTCGCCGGTCACGTCGAAGTTGAAGGCCGGGTTGTTGAAGTTCTTGAGGCCGGAGTTGCGCCAGGCGTATTCCGCCGTCAGGCTCCACTGCTCCTCGTTGTACTGCAGCGACAAGACCCAGGGTCTGAAATAGAAGTCGCCGTCGCTCAGTCCGGGCATCGACGAGTCGAAGCTGGCGTTGGCATCCGCCTTGCTGATAGCGGCGATAATGCGTCCGCCATCGTGCTCATAGCGAATCTGACCGATTGCCGAGCGTTGAGGATCAAGCGAACCGGGGACTGTGTCCAGGCGAAGGGTGCCTCTCAGGTCATCGCCTGCCTGCGGTACACCGTAGCTCAATTGGCCCCTCAAGGTGCCAGAAGGGATGCGCTCCTCCATGTAGAAGGCGACACCATCCCCGGACAGGGCCAGCGATCGGGTTCTGTCGAAGTAGATGGACTGGGGCAGCAGGATGCTGGGGCGGGTAAAGGCCACATCACGGGTCTGGTTGTAGAAGCCGAAGGGGTTCTTGCTGCGTCCAAGCTGGACCCCCAGGGTGCGCTGCTGGTTGGAGACCATCTGGTAGTCGACGACGCCATAGTCCAGCACCGGCTTGGCGTCGCTGCCATCCCCGCCGGCGCGCCGGCTGAGCACCTGGGCGGCGATCAGCACGTCCTGATGGGGGCGGAAGGAGGCGTTGGCGCCGATCTCGGTGTACTTCAGGCTGCCGCCGCCGCTGCTGCTCGGGCCGAAGAAGTCATTGCGATCGGTGATCACCAGCGCCTGGCTGAGGAAACCGTGCAACTGCAGGGTATCCAGCATGCTGCTGTCTGCCGCAGCCGGAGCGTTGCCGCCCAGCAGCAGGGCGGCCAGCGCCAGTCGGGCACGGCGCTCACTCCACCGAAATGACTTGGACACGATCATCCAGATACTCCCTTTCCAGATAGCCCAGGGCGCCGGGGGTGTTGGCGATGCGGTCGAGCATCTCGGCCTGGGAGAAGACTCGCGTGGGGGCCTGGCCAGTGCCGGAAAACACCATGCGGTCCCAGGCCAGCTGAAGCTGGTGCGGATAGACGGCCAGGCGCTCCTTGACGAAGCGCCCGTGCACGGGGTCATCGTTGTTGAGCACATGAACCCTTACCGCCTGACCATCCGGCCAGGTGCGTTGCCGCATGGCAAAGATGGCGCGGGTGGTGTCGCGGGTCAGGCGGACGGTCCGCACATCGGGGTGGGCCACCAGGACCGGGCTCTCGTCGGCAGCCGCCAAGGAGGGCCAGGACAGCGCCAGCAGGGCCGCCAGCAGGGGGGGCAGCAGGCCAAGCCTCAGCCACGCCACCGGATGGCCCCGTGACGGCTGAACAGGCGACCTGACGCCACCGCTGGAGGTGACAGGATGGAGATAAGCATCTGCGTATCGGTTCCCCGTGAATGATTCGCTGCAGCCTCGGGCTTCGTCTTGCGCGTCGCTCCGGGCGAGGACCTTCTCTCCTGCATACAGATGTGGCCATCTGGTTATGGTGTCGGCAGCCGCCGCCCCTTGCCTCGGCGACTGTGCTGATGCGGCCATCTTTGGATACGCTACATCATTGGAAGGCAATGTAAAGCGAGGATCTCAACGCGTAACGAATTCCGGCGGCAATCGCCGCCGGAGAGTGGGTGAAGTCACCAGGAATCGATCAGTTGAAAACGGTAAAGCTGTGGGCGTTGAGCCAGAGGTGGGTGGCCACGCTGGCGGCGTAGCCGACGGCGATGACCGGCGCCCAGCGCAGGTGGCCCATGAAGGTGTAGTTGCCCCGGGCCTGACCCATCAGGGCAACGCCGGCGGCGGAGCCGATGGAGAGCAGGCTGCCGCCGACGCCGGCGGTCAGGGTGATCAGCAGCCAGTGGCCGTGAGACATCTCGGGCTGCATGGTCAGCACCGCGAACATCACCGGGATGTTGTCCACCACCGCCGAAATCACGCCCAGGGCGATATTGGCCCAGGTGGCGCCCAGGTTCCCGTACAGTGCTTCCGATACCATCGTCAGGTAGCCCATGAAGCCGAGTCCGCCGACGCACATCACCACGCCGTAGAAGAACAGCAGAGTATCCCACTCGGCGCGGGCCACGCGGTTGAAGACGTCGAAGGGCACCACGCTGCCGAGCTGGGCCAGCTTCTTGTCGTCGCCGCGCTGGGTATAGCGGGTGCGCTTCTTTTCCAGCGAGCGCGGCAGGGTGCGGCGCAGGAAATAGCCGAAGAACTGCAGGTAGCCCAGACCGGTCATCATGCCCAGTACCGGCGGCAGGTTCAGCAGGGTGTGACAGGCCACGGCGGTGGCCACGGTGAGCAGGAACAGCGCGATGATGCGCCGGGCACCGCGCTTCAGCCAGACGTCCTCCTGGACGCTGTCGGGCTTGCGGTTCTTGATGGAGGCGCTCATCACTACCGCCGGGATCAGGAAGTTGACCAGCGAGGGCACCAGTAGCTCGAAGAACTCGTAGAATTGCACCATGCCGGCCTGCCACACCATCAGGGTGGTGATGTCGCCGAAGGGGCTGAAGGCGCCCCCGGCGTTGGCCGCCACCACGATATTGATGCAGCAGAGGTTGATGAAGCGCTTGTCGCCCTCGGCGACCTTGGTCACCACGGCGCACATCAGCAGCGCCGTGGTCAGGTTGTCGGCAATGGGGGAGATCAGGAAGGCCAGCACGCCGGTGATCCAGAACAGCTGGCGGTAGCTGAAGCCCTTGCGCACCATCCAGGAGCGCAGCGCGTCGAAGACGCGGCGCTCCTCCATGGCGTTGATGTAGGTCATCGCCACCAGCAGGAAGAGCATCAGCTCGGTGAACTCGAGCAGGGTCTCGCGGAAGGCGTGCTCGGCCTCGTTCGGCATGCCCGACTGCACATAGACCCAGCCGATCAGGGCCCAGATGATGCCGGCGGCGACCAGCACCGGCTTGGACTTGCGCATGTGCAGCTTCTCCTCGCCCATAACGAGGGCATAGGCGAGGACGAAGATGCTCACGGCCAGCACGCCGACCAGGGAGCCGGTCATGTCCAGCTCGCCGGTCACCGCATGGGCGGCGGGGCTGAACAGCAGGGCGAAACAAGCGAATACGAGTAGGCTCGACCACCAGGCAGGGCGCCGGGGCCGTGAGGCGATTCCATCGATTGTGTGCATGGTTGCAGTGTCCCGAGGAAGGGGTTGCGGGGAGGGGGGTAATAAGCGCGCCGATTCTAGCATGTGATGATGCGGTGCAATATGGCGGACGGACCCGTCACAGAGGCGTTTCGCATGCTTTTTTTGCATGCTAACGACCTTCATCAGGACCTTTGTTCATGCAGCCTGTGACGGCGCGCGCAGACCGCCGCATCAGGGTGGCGTCAGGGCCTCCCGGAACGCCTCCGGGGAGGTCTCCTCCAGCTCCTCTTTATCCTGCTCCCCGAACCAGCGGCGCGGCTGCCAGAAGCGCAGCGTTCGTTCGCCCTCCTGGAGGGCGACGCCAACGGCGAGTCGTCCCAGCCTGGCGTAGAGCTGGCCGTCCAGGCGCTCGTCGCGAAAGGCGAGCGCGGCCAGCAGGGCGAGCGGCCCCCCCTCCAGCCGTGCCTCATCCAGGTAGATGCCGTCGGCGGCCATGGTCAGCCGAGCCTCGCCCTGGATATCGCGCACGGTCAGCAGGCGCCCCAGCCAGTCGCGCTCCCGGGCGTCCGCCAGGAACAGCCGCGCCAGCAGGCCGCTGTCGCGCATGGCGAGGCCCAGCCGGGCATCGACCTCCAGCGGTTCCGCCCAGGTAAGACGGCCCTCCTCGAGGGAGAGCCGGGTCCACCAGCCGGCCTCGCCCTGGCCGTCGGCATCCCGGCGGGTGACGTTGTCCAGGCGCAGCAGGGAGCCCGAGGCATCGAACCGCCGCTCGGCCAGGTCGCCCTCGCGCAGGCGTGCCTCGAGTCGCAGGTCGCCCGTCAACCGCTGGCTGGCCAGGCGCAGCTCGGTGCCGAAGGCCTGCAGCACCAGGTCGCCGTGGGCGCCCAGGCCCTCCATCGCCAGCGCCGCCTCCAGGCTGGCGCGCCCGCCCAGCAGCTCCACGCCTGCCGCCTCCGGCAGGTAGGCGTTATAGAGGGCGAGGTCCGGCACTTCGACGATGGGCAGTGCCACCCTGGTGGTGAAGGCGCCGATGTCGAGCCGCTCGGGGTCCGTGGAGAAGTGGGGCGTGGCGGTCTCCAGGGTCAGGTGGCGCCCGGCCAGCCAGGTGCGCTCCTGCTCGGCCTCACGGCGCAGGGCGAAGCGCGGCAGCGAGAGCGTCAGCCGGGCGCCGGGGCTTTCTGCCTCGCCCTCCAGGCGCGCGTCGAGTTCGCCGCGCCCCACCGCCCGGTAGTCGAGGAAGCCCACCGCGAGGTCGTCGGCATCCACCCGCAGGTGGCTCGGCGCCAGCAGCTGCTCGCCTGCCAGGTGCAGATCGGCCGCCAGCCGGCCGCTGCCGCGCAGGATGAGGCCGTGCTCCCGGGGCAGGAAGGCGTCCAGGAACCCCAGGCGGTCGACCATGCCCTCCAGCACCAGCCGACCGCGCCGCGCGCTGGGCTGATCCAGCCGGGTGAATCGTGCCTCCCGGGCCACCAGCACGCTGCCCAGCCGCTGTTCCTCGTCGGCATTGGCGGCCGCGGCGGAGAGCGTCAGCCGGCTGCCGGAGAGGTCGAGCTTGCTGCCGTCCAGGCTGGCTTGGCCCAGGGCCAGCTCGAGGGTCATCTCCCCGGAGACCTCCTCGCCGAGCAGCCGGCCGCTGATTCGGCGACCGCTGAGCCATGCCTCGCCGCGGATGCGCTCCTCCTCGAGTGTCAGGCGGCCCCGGCTGTCGGCCCGGCCGCCGCTGAGTGCGAAGGGGGCGCCTTCGGGAAGATAGGGCGAGAGCACGGCCACGTTCGCCAGGCTGGCGCCCTCCCAGGCGAGCGCGGCCCGCGCGGGCAGCGGCGAGCTGCCTGCCTCCGGCGGGTGGCCCTCGGCCGCCAGGGTCAGGCGGGCGCCCTCCAGCAGGCGCGCGCCATCAGCGTGGCGGATCATCCCGGCCTCCTCCAGGCGCAGGTCCAGGCGCAGCGGCAGGGTGTCGGTGTCGCGCCACTCGGCGACGAGGCGACCGCGGCCCTCGGCGCGGGCGTGGGGCAGGCTCACCCCGAGCGCATCGCTGGCCACCTCCAGCCGGCTGCCGGCATCGATCCGGCCATCCATCAGCCGCGCCCTGGCGCGCACCTCGCCGCCCCCGCTCAGGGCGATGCCGCCTCCGTCGAACAGCCCCGCCAGGAAGGGGTCGAGAAATCCCAGCCGGTCGAGGCGGCCGGACAGGGCCAGCTCGCCGTCCAGCGGCGGCTGCGGCTGGTCGCGCAGGGTGTCCAGCGGCACCCGGGAGGCGAGCCGGGCGGTCTCCAGGGTCAGGTCCAGGCCCAGGGCGTCGGCGCGCTCGTCGCCGGCGACGTCGAGCCGTAGGCGGGTGCCGGAGAGATCCAGTCGTCGCGCCTCCGGGTCGAGGCCAGGCAGCGCCAGGTCGAGGCGCAGGTCGCCCTGCAGCGGCTGCCCCTGAAGGGTCAGGGCGACCCGTTCGCCGGCCAGGGTGAAGGCGCCGGAGAGCTCTCCCGCCCGGTAGTCCAGCCGGCCGTCCAGGGCGGCGCGTCCGCTCTGCAGGGCCACCGGGGCGTGTTCCGGCAGGAAACGCGCCAGGGCGCGAACATCGGGCACCGTGGCCGCCTGCCAGCTCAGCCGCGCCTCGTCAGGCGGTGCCGGTGAGGCGGCCAGGTCCGTGGGCAGCGACGCCTCGAGCTCGAAGCGCTGGCCCGTCAGCAGCGGCGCCGGCTCCTCGCCCTGATGCATCGCCAGCTGCTCCAGGGTCACCGCCAGCCGGCCGGCCGCTGCATCCCCCGAAGCCGTGGCCTCCTCGTCGACGCTGGCCGTCACGCGGCCGGCACCGCTCAGACGATAGGCCTCGCCGGGGACCACCCAGGCCGGTGTGGCGTCATCCTGGCGGCGGCCCGCCAGCAGGGCGGTCTCGTCCAGGGTGACGCCGAGCTCGGCGGCGTCAAGCACCAGGCGGCTGCCGGGGGCAAGCACGCCCCGTTCCAGGGAGAGCGCGCCCTCGAGGCTGCCGCGTCCGGTCAGGCCCAGCCAGCCCAGCTCCGCCAGATAGGGATTGAAGAGGTCCCAGGCGTCGGCGCGGGCCGCCAGGGTGAGGTCGCCGGAGAGGAAGCGCAGCGCGGCCTGGCCGGGATGGGCCGCGGGATCGAAGGGCGCCGCGCTGAGGTCGGCGGCCAGGGCAATCTCCTCGGCCAGGGGCATCCCGTCCCGGGCCAGGGTGGCCTGCTGCAGTGCCAGGGTGAGTCGCCCCACGCCCAGCTCGTCCCGGGCCAGCGCCAGGTCCGACAGGGCGAGCCGGCCCTCGCCGCTCAGCCGGTGACCGTCGACCTCCAGGCGGCGCAGGCCGCTGGCCGACAGCTCGCGAATCGCCAGGCGTCGGGTCAGCAGGGACGCCAGCATGGCCGGCAGGGCGAGCTCAAGGCGGGCGGCATCGACTTCCAGCGCCAGCGGGAGCGCCTCGTCATCGCGCTCGATCACGAGCCGCTCCACGGTGAGGTGCTCCCAGCCGGGGCGCGAGCCCTCCCAGCGGATCGACAGCCCCTCCTGGCCGGAGAGCCTGGCCTGCAGCCAGGGGCTGTCCAGCAGGGCGGGCAGGGTCAGGATCACGCCAGCCAGGGCTAGCGCCACGACGACGGCCGAGCCGCCCAGCCACCGCCAGGGGCCGCTCCGCGGGGGTCGCTCCTGCTGTCTCTTGTCGTCGCCTGGTCTGCCCATTGGCCCATGGTAGCGCCTAACGAGGCTTCGTTGGCGAGGGTTTTATGGCATCATCTGCGCTCCGGCAGCCGCCGGCAGGATCTGGATCGCCAACGACGCAGGGCAGGCACAGCACGCATGTTTCTCGATGAATTTCATTCGCCGGCAGGAGAGCGCGTCTGCATCTCCGCCGAGCAGGCCAGCCGTTTCGCCAAGGGAGTCGCCGGCGACTACAACCCTATCCATAACCCGGATGCGCGCCGTTTCTGCGTGCCGGGTGACCTGCTGTTCGCCCTGGTGCTGGCCCGCTTCGGGCTCTCCCAGCGGATGGATTTTCGCTTCCTGAACATGGTGGGTGACGGCACCCCGCTCTGTTTCCAGGAGGGGGAGGATGGCCTGATCCGCGTCTGCGACGAGAACGGCAAGTGTTACCTCGAGGTCACACGCAGCGGCGAGACGACCCGTGACGAGGCGGTGGTGGAGGCCTTCACCCGCTGCTACGTGGCCTTCTCCGGCAAGAACTTCCCCCACTACCTCAAGCCGCTGATGGAGGAGAAGGGGGTGATGTTCAACCCGCGCCGGCCGCTGGTGATCTACGACAGCATGGGCTTCTCCCTCGAGCGCCTCGACGCCCTGGCGCCGGAGCTGGCGCTGGACCGTTCATCCCTGGAGGTCAACGGCAAGCGCGGCGACTGCCTGCTGGAGTTCCACATCCAGTCCGGCGGTGTCTCCATCGGTACCGGCTCCAAGAAGCTGGTGGTCAGCGGCCTGTGCGACTACGACCCGACCTCCATGGACGAGATCGTCACCGAGTTCTATCGCCTCAAGGCCGCCTACGAGGCCTGACGCACCCGCGAGCGCTGCCGGCAGGGCCGGCCCGGAGGAGTCCCCATGTCTCGACAGCTGGATGATGGCGAGGGCATCTCCGGGCATGCGCCCGAAAGCGACCTGGCCATCGCCCGCCGCGCGCGGCTCGAACCGATCCTGCCGCTGGCCGAGGCCCGCCTTGGCCTCGCCGCCGAGGACCTGGTGCCCTTCGGCCATCATCGCGCCAAGCTCTCCCTCCCGCTGCTGCAGCGGCTGAAGGACCGCCCCCGCGGGCGCCTGGTGCTGGTCTCCGCCATCACCCCGACCCCCGCCGGCGAGGGCAAGACCACCGCCTGCGTCGGGCTGGTGGACGCCCTCTCGCGCCTCGGAATCTCGGCCCTGGCCTGCCTGCGCGAGCCGTCCCTCGGGCCGGTGTTCGGCATGAAGGGCGGTGCCGCCGGTGGCGGGCGCGCCCAGGTGGTGCCCATGGAGGCCATCAACCTGCACTTCAACGGCGACTTCCACGCCGTGACCGCGGCCCACAACCTGCTGGCCGCGCTGCTCGACAACCACCTCTACTGGGGCAATGCCCTGGGCATCGACCCGGCTCGGGTGGTGTGGTCCCGGGTGCTCGACCTCAACGACCGCAGCCTGCGCCGGGTGCGCATTGGCCTGGGGGAGGTGGAGCGCGAGAGCACCTTCGAGATCACCGCCGCCTCCGAGATCATGGCGATCCTCTGCCTGGCCGAGGACCTCGCCGACCTCGAGCGACGCCTGGGCCGCATCGTGGTGGCCTGGCGGCGCGACGACACCCCGGTGACCGCGGCGGACCTGGGCGCGGTCGGCGCCATGTCCGCGCTGCTGCGCGATGCCCTGGCCCCCAACCTGGTGCAGACCCTGGAGCACACCCCGGTGCTGATCCACGGCGGGCCCTTCGCCAACATCGCCCACGGCTGCAGCTCGCTGACGGCCACCCGGGCGGCCCTGGCGCTGGGCGAAGTGGTGGTCACCGAGGCGGGCTTCGGTGCCGACCAGGGGCTGGAGAAGTTCATCGACATCAAGTCGCGCCAGTCCGGCCTCTTTCCGGATGCCGTGGTGATCGTGGTGACCCTGCGTGCCCTGCGCTTCCATGGCGGAGCGAGCCGCGAGGCGATGCATCGTCCCGACCTCGCGGCGCTCATCGCCGGCCTCGACAACCTGGTCCGCCAGGTGGCCGTGGCCCGCGCCTTCGGCCTGGAGCCGGTGGTGGCCCTCAACGCCTTCCCGGACGACAGCGAGGCCGAGCGGGAGAGGCTGGCGGCCTGTTGCGTCGAGCTCGGCGTGGCCCTGGCGCACTGCGACCACTGGGCTCGGGGCGGGGAGGGCGCCCTGGCCCTGGCGCGGCGGGTGCTGGAACGGCTGGAGGAGGGCGGCGGCGAAGCGGCAGCGCTGTATGCCGACGGCACGCCCGTGGAGACGGCCCTGCAGGTCGTGGCCACCCGGCTCTACGGGGCCAGCGGGGTCGAGCTCTCGCCCGAGGCCCGGGCGACGCTGCGCCGCCTCGAAGGGGCCGGCTACGGGCAGCTGCCGGTGTGCATCGCCCGTACCCAGTACAGCTTCTCGGATGACCCGTCCGATGGCGGCCTGGTCAAGGGGCACCGGCTGCGGGTCCGCGAGCTCAGGCTCTCGGCCGGCGCCGGCTTCGTGGTGGCGGTGTGCGGCAGGCTGATGACCCTGCCGGGCCTGCCCCGGGAACCGGCGGCCCTGGGCATCGGCCTGGACGCCGAGGGCAACATCACCGGCCTCGCCTGAGACGCGGCCGGGCAATAGGCGGAATCAGACCACCACGGTGACCGGGCAGGGCGCCAGGTCGATGACCCGGTGGCTCACGCTGCCGAGCAGCGACTCGCGCCACTTGCCCAGCCCGCGCCGGCCCATCACGATCATCGGCCGCTCCGCCAGGTGGTGGCGTGCCCGGGAGACGATCGCCTCGGCGAAGCGCTCCTCGTGGAGCAGCACCTCCTCGATGCCCCCGGGGATCTCCCCCAGGGCCTCCCGCGCCAGGCGAAAGACCCGCCCGGCCTGGCTCTCCCCGTCCTCCTCGAGCCCCCCGGTCTGGCCGCCGGGCTGGCAGAACACCAGCTCCACCGGCACCTCGGCGCTGCGCGCCAGGTCGCCGGCCAGCCCCGCCGCCTGGTTGGCATGGCGCGAGCCATCCACCGGCAGCAGTACCCGGCCGATGCCCGAGGCCTCCTGCATGCTGGCGTCGTCGTGGACGATGGTCACCGGGCAGCGGGCGCGGTGCACCACCTCGTTGCTGACGCTGCCCTGCACGAACTTGCCCACCTCGCTCAAGTGGCGTGCCCCCAGCACCAGCAGGCAGTCGGGCTGGCTGCGCGCATGGGCCACGATGGCCCGGTCCGGGTGGCGGATGAAGGTGCTGTCCTCCAGCACCACCTCCTCCGGGGGCGGTGTCAGGTCGGGCTCGATGGCCGCACGGGCCTTGGCGAAGGCCTCCTCGGCGATCTCGAGGCGCACCGCCCGGTCATGGTCGGCCTCGGCCTGGCGGTTGGCGGGGATATCGCACAGCTCTGCCGGGTTGAGGGGCATCACATGCAGCAGCTGCAGCGGGGCGTCCAGCAGCCGGGCCAGCAGGCTGGCATGGCGGGCCGCCGCGGCGGCCGTGGGTGAACCGTCCACCGGGACGATGATCCGAGAGACCTGCTCACTCATCGACACACTCTCCCTTGATGACTGTCGTTGCCCCCTGAGGCGAGGGGCGGGGCTGGGACTAGATTAGCAGCCTCCGGTGGCCGCCGTCGCCTCAGGCCACCCGCAGCCGCTTGCCGAACAGCAGCCCGCCCCACTGCACGCGGTTGGCGGTCAGGTTCCAGGCGATGGAGCCGGCCATGCCGACCACCGCCAGGGCCAGCACGTAGAGCGCAAGCGGCAGCCGCTGGCCGGGGTCCAGCACGTCCACCAGGTTGAAGAACATCGGGTGGGCCAGGTAGATGCCGAAGGAGAACTCGTTGAGGCGCCGCACCAGTGGGGGGGGCCGGGCGGCCGCGCAGCCGCCCCATGATCCACAGGGTGAAGAGCAGGAAGAACGGCACCACCCACACCTCCTTGGAGGAGTACTCCAGCCAGCCGGGCAGCGAGAGCAGCACCACCAGGCCGATCAGGGCGACCAGCCAGCGCGGGCGGGCCAGCGCCACCAGCCAGGCCGGCCGCGCTTCAGGCGTATCCTGATAGTGCTTCACCAGTACCATGGCCAGGAAGAAGAGGTAGAGCCACCCCAGCGGGGCGATCCAGTGCAGGTAGCCCGGCGGCAGGCTGCTGCGCCACTGCCAGTAGCCCCACCAGGCCATGCCGATCAGGCTGCCGATCAGAAGCCATGGCGTGGCAGGCAGCCAGCGGGCGAGGTCGAAGCGCCCGTAGAGCCAGTAGAAGGCGTAGAACTGGGCGGCGATGATCAGGAAGTAGCCGTGCCAGCCGGCATAGACCAGGTACTCGCGCAGCGTCTCCACGAGGCCCGCCTCGACCCCGTTGGCCTGCAGGCGCAGGAACTCCGCCAGCGAGTAGGCCAGGCCGTAGACCAGGTAGGGCACCATCACGTACTTGACGCGACTGCCCAGGAAGCCCTGGGGGATGTCGCGCCCGTAGCGCATCGAGAAGAGAAAGATCGAGATGAAGATGAAGATCGGGGTGCCGAGCACCGTGGGAATGCGGGCAAGGTCGGTGGCCAGGGTGTCGACGCGCTGATTCAGGTAATCGAGGAGATGGAAGCTGAAGACCGCCAGGCAGCCATAGGCGCGCAGCCAGTAGATTTCCTCGATCCGTTGCATGTCCCGGTTCCCTGTGGGCCTCGAATGGTTGAACGCTGCTTGGGCACTTGCTGTCGGACCGCGACAGGCACCATGAATTCCCTTTCATCCGGGGATTCGCATCAACCCGAGGCGAGGGAGGCCTGACATGACGGCAGCCAGACGCTGCGTATTCACCATCCTGATGTTCCTGCTGCTGGCCGGCCAGGCGCTGGCCAGCCAGGTGACCCACCACCGCTTTCACTCCGAGGCGCTGGGGCGCGACTACCCCTACACCCTCTACCTGCCCGACGGCTACCACGACTCCGGCCTCGACTACCCGGTGATCTACCTGCTGCACGGCTCCTTCGGCAGCGACCGCGACTGGGTGACCCGAGGCGCCCTCAAGGAGATCGCCGATCGCATGATCCGCCAGGGGCGCATCCCGCCGGCGGTGATCGTGATGCCCGGCAGCCAGAGCTGGTGGGTCGACGGCCACAACGAGGCGGCCCGCACCGCCTTCCTGGAGGACCTGCTGCCCCACGTGGAGGAGGTCTGGCGGGTGGTGCCGAAGCGTGAATGGCGCGGCATCGCCGGGCTCTCCGCGGGGGGCTACGGCACCATCAACTTCGTCCTGGAGCGGCCCGAGCTGTTCGTTGCCGCCGCGGCCCTGAGCCCGGCCAGCTACTATCCGCTGCCGCCGGCCAATTCCACGGCTCGGGAGCATGCCGCCTTCCTGACCCCGGACAACCGCTTCGATGCCGATCTCTGGCAGCGGCTCAACTATCCCGCCCACCTGGATAGCTACCTGGCCCAGGACTACGTGGTACCGCTCTACCTGAGTGCCGGCAACCGCGATGTCTTCGATGCCGTGGGCCATGCCCGCCGGCTGCAGGCGGCGCTGGAGGTCCACCAGCCGGGCCAGGTGCCTCTGGAGGTGCTCTCCGGCGGCCATACCTGGCGCGTGTGGCGGGCCAGCCTCGGACCGGCGCTGGCCTTCATGTCCCGCTACCTGCAGCCACCGCTGTCCGGCGAGGCGGTGCGCTGACGCGCCGACGTAATGCTAGAGTGGGGAGCATGTGGGCGGCCTCGCCCGTCGCTGCCAGGGATGACACGCCATGATACGCACGCTGATGGTGGACGCCGAGGGCCGGACCATGGCTGGGGGCGAGGAGCTGATCGCCCGCTGGCGTGAATCACCCGATGCTCGGCTGTGGATCGACATGCAAGGCGAGCCGGTGGCCCGGGAGCGTGAGATGCTCGAGGCCTTCGACTGCCACCCCATGGCCATCGATGACGCCCACCGCGAGCGCCACCCGCCCAAGATCGAGGAGTTCGAGGGCCATACCCTGATCCTCTATCGCGGCATCTCCTCCTTCGACGCCGACCTCCACTACACGCCCCAGCAGATGGCGCTGTTTCTCGGCGAGCGCTTCCTGCTCACCCTGCATCCCGGTCGGGCGCAGAGCATCGACCGCCTGTTCGACCAGGAAGGCACCGTCCTGCTGCAGCGCTCCCCGGAGCATGTTGCGCTCAAGATCATGTACCACTCCGCCGGCTACTACCTGGACAGCCTGCTGGAGTTCGAGAATGCGCTCAGCGACCTGGAGGACGCGCTGACGCTCAACGGCAGCGATACCCTGATGCGCCAGGTGATCGGCTACCGCTCGCGGCTGGTGAAGATGCGGCGGTTGTTCAACTACCACCTGGGTATCACCCAGGAACTGACCGCCTACGACTACTCCCACCTGCCCCGCAACGTCAGCGAGACGCTGCATGCCATCAACGACGTCCACGAGCGCTTCGAACGGCTACTCACCCTGACCCAGATGTACTACGAGATCTGCGGCGACCTGGTGGATGGCCATATCTCGCTCTCCTCGCATCAGCTCAACATCACCATGCGCATTCTCACGGTGATCACCGCCGTCTTCGTGCCGCTGACCTTCATCGCCGGCATCTATGGCATGAACTTCGTGCACATGCCCGAGCTCGAGCACCCCTATGGCTATTTCATGGTGCTGGGCCTGATGATGAGCATCGGCGTGGGGCTGGCGTGGCTGTTCCGCCGCAAGGGATGGTTCTAGCCGCCTTGGACATTCTGGGGGCGAGGCGCCTTGCCGCAGGCGCTTGGCTCCCGCGGCGTGAGGCTCTAGTCTCGGAGGTTCCCCCTTTCGAGCCCCGACCATGCACCCACTTCGCGAAGCGCTGCACGACGAGCTGCACGCCCGACCCTCGATCCATTTCGCCGGACCGGCACACCTGCACCACTACGCCATGCTCGACCAGGCGGGCCAGGCCGAGGCGCTGCTGGCCCGGATCGATTCACTTGCCCACCGTGAGCGCGACCCGGAGGCGGTGCAGGAGATCCTCGAGATCGACGGCATGACCCTCAAGTGGGAGCGCCATACCGAGTTCTTCACCCTCACGCTGATGGTGCCGCGGCAGCCCGACCAGGCGCTGTGGCCGGAGCCGCCGCCGCTGCTGGAGGCGCTGCTGACGCCCCACCGCGAGCAGGTGATCAGCGCCACCCTGATCCTGGTGGAGGCCGCCCACCGCTGGTCCGGCAGCCCCGAGGCCTACGGTTTCCGGGATCCGGCCGGTTCCCGGGTCGCCGACGGCGAGGCCACGGTGTGGAGCGACTTTCGCCTCACACCGGACGGAGTCAATCGCCTGCTGCTGGTCAACCAGTCCCTCGACGGCTTCCGCCTGGGGCGCATGGCCCGCCGCCTGCTGGAGATCGAGACCTACCGCATGATGGCGTCCCTGGCGCTGCCCCTGGCCCGCGAGATGCGCCTGGAGCTGGATGCCAACGAGCGCGAGCTGGATACGCTCTCGGTGCGCAACGCCGAACGGCAGAGCGAGAGCTCGCGACCGCTGCTCGCGGCCATCTCCGAGCTCTCCGCCCGCCTGGAACACGCCAGCGCCCGCTCACGGCTGCGCTTCAGCGCCACCGAGGCCTATGCGCGCATCGTCGATGCCCGCATCGAGGAGCTGCGCGAGAGGAAGGTGGGCGAGCATCCTCGCCTGGGCATCTTCATCCAGCGCCGCTTCCGCCCCCTGGTGCGCTTCTGCGCGGCGATCCACGCCCGCCAGGAGGCCCTGGCCGAGAGCGTGGCGCGCCTCAACGACCTGCTGCGGACCCGCGCCCAGGTGGAGATCGAGGAGCAGAACGCCGAGATGCTCAAGAGCCTCAACGAGCGCACCAGCAGCCAGCTCAAGATCCAGAAGGCGGTGGAGGGGCTGTCGATCATCGTGATCAGCTACTACCTCTTCAGCCTCTTCAAGCTGGGCCTGCAGAGCCTGGATGCGCTGGGCGTGCCCATCGTGCCCCAGGTGGCCGCGGCTATCATCGCCCCGCTGGGGCTGGGCATCCTGGCGGTGCTGTCCTGGCGCATCTGGCGGGTGAAGCAGCATTGAGGTGTCTCACCCGGCCCCCCGACCCTGGCCGTCCCGGGGGGTGTGCCGTATCCGGCGGTGCAGCAGCACCAGCCCCGCGGCCTGCAGGCATACCAGGCCGACCAGCAGCGGGGCGAAGGCGCCGGTGCCGGCCCGCTCCAGCAGCGGGCCGGTCAGCGACGGCACCGCCATGGCCCCGCCGCCGGCCGCCAGGAAGACCAGCCCGGTGGTGCGCCCGCTCATGGTCATCAGCTGGTTGGCCAGTCCGAACAGGGTCGGGAAGATGGCCGAACTGGCCAGCCCGAAGAGCAGCGCCACGCCCGACAGCGGCAGCCAGCCGAACTGCAGGGCGAGGCCGGCCAGCAGCGCCAGCCCCAGGCAGAGCCACAGGACCCGCCACGGGGTGGTGCGGCGCAGGAGCGGGATGGCCAGCAGGCGCCCGGCGGAGAGGGTGACCCAGAACAGCGTCACCAGCAGCGCCGCGCGGCCGGGCGGCGTGCCAGCCAGGGTGGCATAGGCGGTGATCCAGCCGGCGAAGGTCACCTCCATGCCCACATAGAGCGCGAACAGCAGCAGGAAGAGGGCGAGCCGCCAGGGATCCGGTGCGGGCCGCTGGGCACCCGTGCCGGGCCGTGGCGCCGGTGGCGCCGGGCTTTGCTGCCGGGCCAGCGGGGCGATCAGCAGCAGGGCATAGAGCGCCACCGCCCAGAAGGCCAGGTGGAAGAGGCCGGTCACGGCCAGCGCCGCCACCAGCAGCAGCGGCACCAGCATGTTGCCGAGCGCGAAGCAGAAGTGCAGGGCGCTGATCCAGGGCGGCGAGGCCGGGCCATGGGTCCATAGCAGTAGGGTATTGGCCCCGGCGTTGATCGAGACCTCGCTGAAGCCGAGCAGGAAGACCACCGCCGTGAGCATTGCCAGCGCCTGGCTGAACGGCACGGCGACCAGGCCCAGCGCCATCAGCCCGAGCATGACGATGAGCACGCGATGACCGGGGAAGCGGTCCACCAGGGCGCCCGAGACCACCGAGCCGAGCATGTTGCCCAGGGCCCGGGCCGTGAACAGGATGGCGATCTGGCCCATGGTGGCGCCGGTCATCTCGGCCAGATGGGGCAGCGCCGGCCCCAGCAGACCGCCGCTCATGCCGATGGCCACGAAGGCCGCAAAGTAGCTGTAGGTGGTTCGGCGTGCGCGCTCGGCGGCAGGTGCCGTCATCTCCGCTCCCCCTCAGCCGCGCTGAGCCTCGGCCTGCCGTTCGGCCTCCTCCGCGTCGGCGGCCCGCCGGGCCTGGGCATCCAGCCGCTGCCAGACGCCTTCGCGCTGGGCCGCATCCATTCTCGACCAGCGGGCGATCTCGTCCAGAGTGCGGTGGCAGCCCAGGCAGAGGTCGCCCGCCGGCCGACAGACCTTGATGCACGGGGACTCGGGGCGCGTCGGGAGTCCTGCTTCGCGCTCGCTCATTCGCTCACCTTCCCGCGCAGCGCCTTGGTCCTGCCCTTGCGAGTCTTGGCGTCGACCCGCTTGCGCTTGGCGGCGCGGGTCGGCTTGGTGGGCTTGCGCACCCGACGCTGCTTCACCGCCTCGCGGATCAGCTCGCGCAGGCGCTCGAGGGCATCCTCGCGGTTCTGCTCCTGGGTGCGAAAGCGCTGGGCCTTGATCACCACCACGCCCTCCTGGGTGATGCGCTGGTCGCCCAGCGCCAGCAGCCGCTCCTTGTAGAAGGGCGGCAGGCTGGAGCGGCGGATATCGAAGCGCAGGTGGATAGCGGAGGCCACCTTGTTGACGTTCTGGCCACCGGCGCCCTGGGCGCGGATCGCATTGAGCTCGATCTCCCAGTCGGCCAGTTCCACGGAGTTGGAGATGCGCAGCATGGGGCTCCTGCTGGTGTTGGCAATCGGCGAGGGGGGGGCGGGTCAGCGCGGCGGGCGCAGCGGCTCGAGCAGCTCGCCCAGCCCGTTGTGGTCGATCTCGTGCATCAGCGCCAGCAGGGCGCCGAGCCGGCCGGGCGGGAAGCCTTCCCGGGCGAACCAGGCCAGGTAGGGCCCCGGCAGGTCGGCGATCACCCGGCCAGCGTACTTGCCGTAGGGCATGCGCAGGGTGACCAGCGTCTTCAGGTCCTCGGGTCTCATTCGCCTACCTCCATGCCTGTCCTTCGCCGTCGTCCTGTGACCCAACGGCTCTGGCGCAACACTCTAGGGGGATTCGGCCCGTTCCGCCAGGGTCGGCACGCAACGCAGCAGGGCCCGCCGAAGCGGGCCCTGCTGTCGAACCCCGGAGGGTTCGAGGCATCACATGACCGTTAAGATCAGGCGATGGCTTTGATGTTTGACGCCTGAAGGCCTTTCTTGCCCTGGGTCACGTCAAAGGAGACGCTCTGACCTTCCTGCAGGGACTTGAAGCCATCGGACTGAATTTCGGAGAAATGAGCAAAGACATCATCGCTGCCGTCGGACGGAGAGATAAAGCCAAAACCCTTGGAATCGTTGAACCACTTGACTGTGCCGGTAGCCATGATAAGCATCCTTTTCGCGCTGAGCGCCTTGCGATATTCCTGGTGTTACCCAGATGAAGTAGCGGGTAGAACAAGGGAGACAATATCAGGCTGCCGAAAGAATTCGAATGCTGCTGAAACCATGCTGCTTGCCGACCAACTGACGCCACAGTGTCATGTATCCCGGTACGGGTCAAAGCCTTTCACCTTTTATTTTCGATAGCCGTCGCCTGTCAATAGGTGGCAATTTTTCCGGCGCGCGATAAAAGTGATGCGATTCAACCGACAGGGACAGATTGCCAGCGTGGAAACTCCGCTGGCGCCCGTGACGGGATTGGGCCAGCTTTAAGGCAAGGGCGGAGAGTGCCGGCGAACGATGGGGGAGGAAACATGTGGAAAGCCTATGACGAACTGGCCTGGACCGAGGCATGGCTCGAGGATCCCAGGGGCGTCGAGGAGGAAGTCGCCACCTACCGCCGCCTGCTCGAGGAGCACGCCCACCGCCCGGTGCGCGAGGTGCTGCACCTGGGCTGCGGCGCCGGTGCCCACGACCGCGCCCTGAAGCGCCACTTCCGGATGACCGGGGTGGACCTCAACGACGCCATGCTGCGGCTGGCCCGGCGCACCAACCCCGAGGTGGAGTACCACCAGGGCGACATGCGCAGCGTGCGGCTGGGGCGCCAGTTCGATGCCGTGGTGATTCCCGACAGCATCGACTACATGGCCAGCCGCGAGGAGCTCACCCTCGCCTTCACCACCGCCCGGGAGCACCTGCTCCCCGGCGGCGCGCTGCTGGTGGTGGCCAAGCCCAGGGAGCTCTTCCACGACAACAACTTCGCCTATACCGGCGAGCGTGACGGCATCCACATCACGGTGCTGGAGAACAACTACGTGCGCCCCCCGGGCGACGAGCAGTACGAGGCCACTCTGGTCTACCTGATCCGCCAGGGGGGCGAGCTCGACGTCCAGGTGGACCATCACCGGCTGGGGCTCTTCACCCAGGCGACCTGGGAGCACGCCTTCCGCGAGCAGGAGCTAAACCTGCACCAGCAGGACCTGGAGGGCATCTACGAGCCCTTCATGATCGCCGAGGGGGAGTACCCCATGCGGGTCTTCATCGGTGTCGTGCCCGGTGGCGGGGAGGCCGAAGCCTGAGCCGACCGCTGGCGCCCCCTCCAGCGAGTCTCGGCGTCACCGGCCCCGGTTGCGCCACCTCGCGCCTGCTGGGTTATGCTGGGTAACATCCTTAGCCGACTAGCGAACGAGGCCCCATGAACCCCACCATCGAGCTGCTGAAATCCCACCGCTCCATTCGCAAGTTCACCGACCAGCCGGTCTCCCGGGAGCTGCTGGAGGAGCTGATCCGCGCCGGCCAGGGGGCGGCCACCTCCAGCCACGTGCAGGCCTACACGGTCATCCACGTGAAGAACCCGAGGAACCGCGAGCTGATCGCCGAGCTGGCCGGCGGCCAGTCCTACGTGGCCAGCTGCGGCGCCTTCCTGGTCTTCTGCGCCGACATGAAGCGGCCCACCGACGCCGCCGAGCGCACCGGCGCCCGGGTGATCCGCGGCATGACCGAGCAGCTGCTGGTGGCCAGCGTGGACACCGCCCTGATGGCCCAGAACGTGGCCATCGCCGCGGAATCCGAGGGGCTGGGCATCTGCTATATCGGCGGGGTGCGCAACAATCCCCAGGAGATCAGCGACCTGCTGGGCCTGCCCGACCACGTCTACCCGGTGTTCGGCATGTGCCTGGGCTACCCTGCCCACCAGCCGGATATCAAGCCGCGCCTGCCGGTGGAGGCGATCCTCAAGGAGGACACCTACGGCGACGACCGCGAGCTGGTGGCGGCCTTCGACGAGACCATGCACGCCTACTACCAGTCGCGGAAGGGCGGCAACAAGCAGAGCAACTGGTCGCAGAACCTCACCCCGCTTTTCGACACCAAGCTGCGCCCCCATATGCGCGATTTCCTGATCAAGCGTGGCTTCGAGATGAAGTGATGACGCCTCGGCCATGAATCCGAATGGCGCCCAAAGAAAACCCCCTCCCGGCGGGGAGGGGGTAGTTACACAAGCGGTTTGCAGGGGGTAATCAGTCGTCGTTGGCGGCCAGGGGGCGGTTCTCGCCGGTGCGAACCTCGTCCCAGGCCTGTTCCAGGGTGTAACCCTGGCGGGCATCGACCGTGTCGATAACCTCAACCGCGTTCTGCAGGGACTCACCACTGCCCTTGAGGGCGACCACCAGCTTGGCAAGATCGAGCTTGCTGAAGGTGTTGGCGATAAGGTCGGCTTGCTGGCTAAGTTGGATGCAGTTCATTTTTCAATCCTCATCAAGGTCATCATTACCCCGGGGGAAATCCCGTTTTGGGGTTGCCATCTCCGATGGCGTTCTGGTGCCTTGGCTACTCATGCCGGGCCGGGTAAGTGCCCCATGCTGCAACCGCGACAGGTCTGCAAGCTTTCCAAGACCTTTGCTTCTGGCGCCTGGATCAGAAATTACTTGGCGCTCAGGTTGTAGCCGGGATCAGGTCAGTGAATCGGGGTAGCGACCCTCTGTCCTGATCCATGACTCCACTATGGGTCAGGGCAACCACTCCCACAACGCGCCATTAGCCGCACAGGGGGTTGTAGTATGACTACACGGAGAGCCAGGGAGCTCGAGGAAGGTAACGTGACTACGAGGAGGGGAAGGAATGCCGCCAAAATGGCGAGAAATAAGCCCGATGGAACGGCTTCCAGCGGGCGAAAATCTACAGCCTAATCGCGACCCGCACCACTCGACTTTCGGTGAGGAGGAGACATGGAAACGCTGTTGAATGCCGGTACAGAGGTGACCGGGGCGGCACTGGCCGCCATCGCCCATATGCCGACCGCCAGCCTGCCGGTGCTGATGGATGACGATTTCGCCCGGCGGCTCTCCGATGCCGACCTGATGCGCATCGCGGTGCTGCTGGCGCAGAAGAGCCATGACGAGGGCGGCTGCCCGATCGGGGCGGTGATCATCGACAACGCCACCCGGCGCATCGTCGGCAAGGGGCACAACACCCTGGTGCAGGAGAATCACCCCTACAACCACGGCGAGACCTCGGCCATGCGCGATGCCGGCCGCCTCGACTTCGGTAGGGCGACGCTCTTCACCTCGCTGAGCCCCTGCCAGGTATGCGCCACGCTGCTCTACATGCGCGGCGTCTCGCGGGTGGTGGTGGGCGATGTCACCAACGCCTCGGGCACCGAGGCCCTGCTGCGGGAGAAGGGCGTACAGGTGGAGATCCTCGAGGATCCGCGCGGCATCGAGCTCTACGCCCGCTTCCGCGCTGGCAATCCCGAGCTCGACCTGGAGGACTGGAAGGGGGTGAGTGCCACCCAGCGGCCGTGATATCGCCCCGGCCCCCGGGTTCAGCATAGCGCCAGCGCTTCCAGCGCTTCCAGCGCTTCCAGCACTTCGGCCAGCGCCTGGCGCTCCTGTCTGGGCAGCAGGGGGTGGCACTGGCTCGAAAAAAGGCCACGGCGCAGGCTCGGCATAGCGCACCCCACCCTCGCTTGACCGATGAGCCGAATAGCTTGAAAATACGGCTCAAATAATGAGCCGAATAGTCGACCTTGCGGCTCATGCCGGCATACAGGTGCCCCCGATGGACGAGACCTCCACAACGCCGACCTGGGTCTGGCAGCAGCCTGGCTGGCCAGAGTTCGATTGGCGGGCTGCCGTGGTTCAGCCGCGCCTTCAGGAGGCGTGGCGTACGCTCGGCATCCTGCTGGGCAGAGCCGGTTCCCTTCCCCCCGGCAATGACCCGGCAGTGATGCTGGATACCCTGTTGCAGAACATCATCACCTCCTCGGCCATCGAAGGGGAGCGCCTCGATGCGGCGTCGGTGCGCTCCTCGCTGGCGCGGCGGCTGGGTGTGGAGGACGCCGTGAGTGCCGTGTCGCCGCGTTCGGAGGGAATGGCCGAGATGATGATGGACGCCATCGGCCTTGCCGACACGGTGCTGACCCGCGAGCGGCTGTTCCAGTGGCACCGCTGGCTGTTTCCCGATGCCGAGGCATCGCTGGTCAGGCTGCGAGTGGGCCAGTGGCGAGGCGAGGAGCCGATGCAGGTGGTCTCCGGGCGCATCGACAGGCCCAGGGTCCACTTCGAGGCGCCGCCTCGCCGGGTGCTGGAGGACGAGATGGCCACGTTCCTGACATGGTTCGAAGAGAGCCGCCACGACCCCACCCTGGATCCCCTGCTGCGCGCCGGCATCGCCCATTTCTGGTTCGTCACCCTGCACCCCTTCGAGGACGGCAACGGCCGCCTGGCGCGTGCCATTTCCGATCGTGCCCTGGCCCAGGCCGACCGACAGACCATTCGGCTCTATGCCATGTCGGCTGCGATCCTTGCCGAACGCCAGGCGTATTACCGGGTGCTCGAAGCCTGCCAGCGGGGCACCACCGATCTCACCGACTGGCTGGCCTGGTTTCTCGACACCCTGCTACAGACCTTGACGGGGGTGTTGGCCGATATCGATCGAACCCTGTCCAGGACGCGCTTCTGGCAGCGTTTCGCCGATGCCGGTCTGCTACCCGAGCAGATCAAGGTGCTCAACCGGCTGCTGGATGGCGGCGAGCGGGGCTTCGAGAATGGCATCAGTGCCGCCCAGTACCAGAAGGTCGCCAAGGTGAGCAAGGCCACGGCGACCCGACACCTGGCGGACCTGCTGGCCAAGGGCTGTCTCGTGAAGCTGCCGGGAGGAGGGCGCAGCACCCGCTATCGGGTCGCCCTGCCGCCATGCCCCCGGTGATGCCTGACCCCGACCTGGCCCCGCGGCTGCGCACGCTGCTCGAGCAGCTGCCCGATGACGCCGTGCCCATCACCTACCAGCAGGCCGCCGAGGCGCTGGGCCTGGCGCCACCGCGCACCATCCAGCGCGTCGCTCTGGCGCTGGAGACGCTGATGCGCGAGGACGTCGCCGCCGGCCGCCCGCTGATCGCCGCTCTGGTGGTCAGCCGCCGTGGCGACCTGCCCCGGCCGGGCTTCTTCGAGCTGGCGGTGGCCCTCGAGCGCTTTCCCTCCGAGCCGGCCCACCACGAGGCGGCCTATCGCCAGGAGCTGGCGCGGGTCATGGCGCTGCGCCCCCGAACGGCAGGGTAGGGTAACGGCCCCCGGCCCATCCTGACTCCGCTGCCGGCGACATCACTGGTAGCGCTGCTGCCAGCCCTTGACCGCGATCTGCTCCTTGAGCACCTCCAGCATGTCCACCAGCACCTGCTCGGTGACCTGTTCGGTGTGGGGATCGGTGCGCAGCCAGGCATCGAAGCCGCTCTCGGCCAGGTGCTCCACCAGGGCGGAGAATTCCGCCGACTGCAGCCCCTCCAGGGCCTCGTTGACCAGGCGGCAGGCCAGGTCGGAGAGCGAGGCCTCGAGCCCCCGGCTCAGCTGGCTGCCCAGCGGCAGCCGCGCCAGCCGCTGCAGCTCCGGGCTTTCCGCCAGGGTGCGGCCGACCAGGCCGCGCACGTAGCGCAGGGTGTCGTCGCGGTTGTGGGCGTAGGCGCTGCCGGGCATGGCCTCCAGCCGCTGGCTGATCTCGTGGATCAGCGCCTTCTGGCGGGGCCGCACCACCCGTTCCACCACCCGGGTGGAGAGCGAGTCGCCGGAGCGCAACTGGGCCTGGACGTTGTCGAGCATGCGGATGGCGATGCGGTCGGTGAGCTCCTCCAGCAGGATGTCGTAGTACTTGGCGACCACCCCGTAGAGGTACCAGCGACGCACGTCGATCAGCCCCAGCCGGTGCAGCCGATGCACCAACGAGACGACGCGCAGGATGCGCAGCAGCCGGAAGCCGCCCACCGGGATGCAGCCGAGCACGTCGTACCAGTGCACGAAGGGATAGAAGAACCAGCGGTGATAGCGCCGCTCCGCGATGGCCACCGCCCAGCCCAGCAGCACGTCGAGCACGAACACTGCCACGAAGGCCAGGTCGATGGCGATGAAGCGGGCGTGGACATGCTGGTCGTAGGCGGCGTGCAGCCCGGGCGCGGCGGCCTCGAAGGCGGCGTTCAGCGGTGCGAGCAGGAAGAGGCTGTCGAACAGCAGCAGGGTCAGGTTGGCGATCACCAGCAGGATGATCAGCAGGTCCCACACCAGGTGGAACCGCTCCAGGGCGGGGCTGAGGGATCGTTCGCGGGTGGCAGGCATGGCACCTCCTTGAGCACTGTGCCGCTATCTCCCCTCCCAGCCTAGACGCTGGGCCCGCGGGCCACAGCCCCGTGGTTCACCCTGAGCCCCCGGGTCACTCTTTCAGCCACCCCTTCAGCCGCCGGCCGGCAGCGACAGCAGCAGCGGCGTGCCGGCCAGGCCCTGCTCCAGGCGGGTGGCGAGGATCTCCAGGATGCCGTCATGCTCCCCCGCCAGCCGGGTGGGGGTGACGCGCAGCCCCGGGGAGTGCGCCATGGCCTGTTCGCAGATCTCCGCGATGTCGCCGCCCTCGCCGGCGTGGCGCCCCGGGGAGAGAAACAGCATGGCCAGTATCACCTCGCTGCCGGCCATGGCCTCGGCGGCCAGCAGGTCCTCCAGCAGCGGCTCGTTGAAGCGGTAGGCATCGCCGTCACGCCGCTCCATGGAGGCGAAGGTGACACACTCCGCCTCCTCGCTCAGCAGCACGCTGAGCTGGCCGGCCAGGTAGTTGCGCACCGCCGTGACCTCGGGGATCGGACTGCCGTGGTCGACCAGCACCACCCTGGGCCGCGATTTCCCGTTCATCTGCTCGCGCACGTTGTCGGCCAGCAGCCTTGCCAGGCGCAGGTCCAACGGGGCCTGGCTATCCACCAGCGGCAGCGCCACCTTCACGGAGAGCCGCGGATGGTGCGCCTGCACCTCTGCCAGGCGCTCCGGCAGGTAGCGGGTCAGCGCCTGGCTGGGCCCGAAGAAGAAGGGCAGGATCACGAGCTCGGTCACGCCCTGCTCCGCCAGCTGCTCGGCCCGCGGCCCCAGCGACACCGCCTTCTCCCCGTCGAGCTCCTCGGCCGGGATCTTGTAGGAGTGCAGCAGGGAGGCGGCCTCGATCTCCTGGCCGGTGGCCTCGCCGAGGGCCCGGGCCAGGCGGCGCAGGTTGAGGGTGGCCTGGGCCCGCAGGGAGCCGTTGTCGACGAGCAGGATCTTTCGCATGGAGGCCTCTGGCTGACTTGGATGGGCTGAGTGGATTAGCTGGCACGGATCACGAAACGCACGGCGGCGCCCACGGCGCCAGGGGCCATGACACTACCGGGCGGAGGGGTGGTCAAGCGGCATGACGAACGGGCGCCCGCCATGGGCGCCCGCAGCAAGGGGAGGGCAAGGCAACCGCCGGCTACTTGAAGCGGTCGCGGGCCTTCTCGAAGGAGTCGCTGAAGGATTTCCAGGCGCGCTCGGCGCCGTCCCGCAGGTCGTCCCAGGCGTCGTCGCCGGCCTCGCGCAGCTCCTTGAGCTTGTGGCGCATCTCCTCGCGCTTGGCCTCGAGGCGCTCGGCCTCCTTCTCCCGCTCGATGCGTGCATCGGCCTCGGCGCCCCTGGCCTTGGCCCGCAGCTTGTCGATCTCGGCCTGCCACTCGTCCAGCTTCGCGCGCAGCTTCTGCTCGTAGGCTTCCCTGTTGCTCATATGGACGCTCCTTTCCTGATGGGGGTGAAACCTCCAAGACCTGCCGCCTGGCGGCAGGGCCTCTCCTTCAGGGTGGCAAGCCCGGCGGGCGGCCGCAAGGGCGCATGCCACCGGCACGCGGTGCGTGGTGCCCGCTCCTCGATGGCCTCAGGGCGTCAGCAGGCCCGCGGCGAGCGCCTCGCCGAGGCGGTCGACGGCGGCGGCCAGCTTCTCGTCGATGACGTGCAGGTACTCCGTCCAGTCGTCGACGTGGTGCAGCTCCGCCTTGCCGTCCGAGATGCCGCGCAGCGCCACCAGCGGCACCTGAAAGCGTGTGCAGGCGCGCAGGCAGGCGTAGCTCTCCATGTCGACCATCTCGGCGGCGATGGCGTCATAGGCCGCGCCGGAGACGATATTGGCGCCGGTGGAGAGCGTGGCCTCGCGAATGCCGGGAATCCGCAGCGGCAGCGACAGGGTCGCCGGCAGTTCGAGGAAGGGGGTGACGCCCTTCTCGAAGCCCAGCGCGGTGGCGTCCATGTCGCGATAGGCGACGGAGCTCGCCTGGTAGACCTCGGTCTGCTCGAGCATCCGGCTGCCGGCGGAGCCCAGCGACACCACCAGCGCCGGCAGGCGGCCCTGCCCAGCCAGGGCGGCCAGGGCCGCGGTGAGCTCCACCGCCGCCTCCACCGGGCCGACGCCGGTCATCAGCGGGGTGAAGCGCTGCCGCAGGTGCGGGCCGTACTCGGCCTCGGCGGCCATCACGAAGAGCACATCGTGGCCGCCCAGCCGCACCGGCTGGGGCAGGTTGCCGCCGTCTGGGCGGTGGGAAGAGGGGGAAGGTGTCATGGGGTGGGTATGCCTCATGTGGAATGCCTGGGCCCAGTGTACTGCGCCGAAGGGAGCAGTGTGCCTCTGGCCCGATACGGCCAAGATGGCGGAAAACCAGCGGGGAGGAACGCCGATGCATACCGGAAGCTGTCTGTGCGGGAAGGTGGGGTACGAGTACCACGGCGAGATCGACGCGATCTCCATGTGCCACTGCAAGCAGTGCCAGAAGGCCCAGGGCACGGCCTTCGTCGCCGTGGCGCCGATCCGCTCGGCGGATTTTCATCTCACCCGGGGCGAGGCGCACCTGAAGGAGTACTGCGCCACGCCGGGCAAGGTGCGGGTGTTCTGCGCCGAGTGCGGAAGCCCCCTCTACAGCGCCCGCGACGACCTGCCCGAGGCCAAGCGGCTGCGCCTGGGCACCCTGGACACGCCGATCGCGCCCGGCAGGCGCGTCCACGCCTGGGTCTCCTCCCGGGCCGAGTGGTTCGAGCTCGCCGACGACCTGCCGAAGTTCACCGAATTCGCCCGCTGACGCCACCCCCATGACGGTTGCCGAGGCCGCCTGGCTGCTTCACGCTGGGCCAAGGTGCCGACACCCGATGGCCCCCCAGGGGCGGCCATCGGGCGTCCGGCCACGCTGACGACCTCGACCACCGAGCAGGACCGGCGGAGGCAGGATCATGAGACTTTCGAGCACGGGGTTCGCGGTCCTGGGGGCCGCGCTGATCGCCATCAGCTTCGGCCTCGCCCGTTTCGCCTTCGGGCTCTTCGTCCCCCCGATTCGCGAGGAGCTGGGCCTCGGCTCCTCCGTGATCGGCATCATCGGCGCCCTGCCGCTGATCAGCTTCCTGCTGGCCACCGCGGTCGCCCCCCTCGTCACTCGTCGCCTCGGTTCCCGCTACACGGCGGTGCTCTCCGGGGGCTTCGGCCTCGCCGGGCTTTCGCTGATCAGCCGGGCCTCGGACCCGCTGATGCTGGGCGCGGGGGTGTTCGCCTGCGGGATCTGCACCGGCCTGATGATGCCTGCGCTGACGGCGGCCATGCAGGCCGTGGTCAAGCGCTCGCTGCACGGGCGCGTCAGCTCGGTAATGAACGCCGGCACCAGCATCGGCGTGATCGTGGCCGTGCCCACGGTGCTGTTCCTGGCCGGCGCCTGGCGCCACGCCTACCTCTCCTTCGCTATCCTCGCCGGCCTCGGGGTGATCGCGGCCTGGCTCCTGCTGCCCTCGGTCTCGCGGATCGTGCCGGCAAACGCGGCGGACCCGCCGCCCCTCAACGAGCTGCCCTGGTCGCGCCTGGTCCGGCTCACGCTCTTCGCCTTCCTGATGGGCTTCGTCTCCGCCGCCTACTGGATCTTCGCGCCCGACCTGGTGGTGACCCTCGGCGGCCTGCCATCGAGCGCCACGGCCTGGCTGTGGCTCGCGGTGGGGGTTGCCGGCCTCGGCGGCGCCGTGGTGGCCGACCTGGCCGATCGCAACAACCCGCCCATCACCCAGGCGCTGATGCTGATGATGCTCTCGGCGAGCCTCGCCCTGCTGGCCGCGAGCCCCGACCAGCCGCTGCTCACCGCCTTCTCCGCGCTGGTCTTCGGCCTGGCCTACATGAGCCTGACGGGGCTCTACCTGATGACCGGCATCCGCCTTTTGCCCGGCCGGCTTTCCGTGGGGCCGGTGCTGCCCTTCATGGCGGTATCGCTCGGCCAGGCGGCCGGCTCGCCGGTGGTCGGGAGTCTGGTGGACGGCTTCGGCTACGCCGACGCCTTCGCCATGTTCGCCGCGCTGGGCATCCTGGTGGCCATCCTCTCGCCCTTCTACCCGGGCGCCATCGCCCAGGCGGAGGAGGAAGAGGCCGCCGAGGAGGAGAGCGGCCTGCAGGCGGCTTACGACAGCCAGCTCCTGGACGAGCAGGGCGAGCCGCTGGAGGACCCCCTCGAGGAGGAGGAAGAAGAGCAGCCCGCCGCCGGATCGTGAGCCACGCCCTGGCGTGGTGCCCTTGTCGGCAAGACGTTCGTCGTAGGAAATCTGCCGTCGGCGAGGGCTGTCAGGACTGTTACGATACGTAATGAAGTATTAGAAAAACGCACAGGGAACGATCATGGACGATGCCCCAGAGCCGCGCATCACGCTGCACCCGCACTCCCGCCGGGTGCGGGTTGTCATCGATGGCACCGTCCTGGCCGATACCACCCGCGCCATCGAGCTGCGCGAACGCGGCTACCCGCCCCGGCAGTACCTCCCCCGCGACGACGTACGCATGGACCTGCTGACCCCCTCCGACACCCTGACCCACTGCCCCTTCAAGGGCGATGCCTCGTACTTCTCCTTTGGCGAGCACAGGGATGTGGCATGGAGTTATGAGCGGCCGAAGGAGAGGATGGAGGCGATTGAGGGGAGGGTGGTGTTTTATGGCGACTATCGAGTGCCCGAGGAATGAGCGTCTGTCTCCGATTTCTGCTTGTGGATGGACTACTATCTGATATGACTTTCGGTCACTCTCAAAAAGCCACCGGCCAGCTAGGAGGTAAACCATGGAAGCAGTCTGGATACTGTTAGGTGCAGTGGCAGTCACTATTATAGTCCTCTGGGCAAGAGGTAAGGCTGCTGGGGCTCCTGAGCCCAGCAGCCTTAGCAACGCTGCTCTAGACGCCCGCATTAACTCTGAGATGAAGTGGCTACAGCGATACGACTCTCTTCCTTTGTCTCATCAGCAAGGAAAGCTCAAAGAACAGCACGATGAAAAAAACGTTTACTTGCAGAAGCTCTTCATGGAGAGAAAGCAGCGCATGGAGCTTGTCCAAACTAAGATGCGTGCAGAATCTGAGTTCGCAGATAGAGTCAGGGTGGAGCAGGACGTGCTCGCTGAAATGGCTGATGTAGAGCCGGAAAGAATAATTTCTCGGATTAATGAACTTGTTAGCGAAGGGACGCCGCAAGATGAGGCAAAGCGTAAGGCACTCTCTGAGTCACAAGCCCGTGTAAAAGAACGCATCGAGGAGCGAATCTCGTCGCTTTAGACAGTCGTAGGTCGTCTGATCCCGGCTTATCCAGGGAGCCAGTGGGGGGCGCGGGTGAGTCTGATATCGACCAGCTCCCGAGTCAGGATTGGCCTTGGTGACTCACCACGACCCGGTTTCTGCCGCTGTGCTTGCCGGCGTACAGGGCCTGGTCGGCCTGGTGGATCAGGGCGTCCAGGTCGGTTGCCTCGTCGAGCACCCCGGCGATGCCGATGGTGACGGTGAGGCGGTGCTCGGGCATGGCCTCCATCACCGCAAGCTCGCTGACCTTCTGCTGCAGCCGTTCGGCCACCATCTGCGCCTCCTTCGGGTGAGTATCCGGCAGGGCGACGATGAACTCCTCGCCGCCGAAGCGCCCGATCACGTCCTGGGGCCGGAGGGAGTGCTTGCAGGTCTCCGCGATCGCCTGGAGCACCGAGTCGCCCTGGCGGTGCCCTCAGGTATCGTTGATGGCCTTGAAGTGGTCCACGTCGATCATGAAGAGGCTGAAGGGCGACCCGTCGAACTGCGCACGCTGCAGCAGCTCCCGGGCGCGCTCCATGAAGTGGCCGCGAGAGTCCAGGCCCGTCAGTACATCCTGTTCGGCGACACTGCGCAGCTGGGCTTCCAGCGACTTGCGGTGGGCGATCTCCTCGACCAGCTGGCGGTTATGCACGCGCTCCTCCTGCAGCAGCGCGAACTGCCTGCGCTGCAGCTTTTCCAGGCGCAGCAGGGCGAAGAATCCCACGGCGTTGGTCAGGACCAGCAGCAGCAGGATGCGCAGCGCGATCACGGCGGGAATGTCGGCCACCGTTACCGCCGCGGTCAGGAAACCCAGGTTCATGAAGAGGCTGGCGATTGCCACCACGGGCAGCAGGTTGGGGATCAGCAGGTAGAACGCCATGGTGGCCACCACCACCGCGGTGACCTGGGTGGGAAGGCTCTCGGGGCGCAGGGGGACGATCAGGATGATGGCCGTCGCCAGTATCCAGAGGGGCAGGGCGTGCAGCCAGGGCCTGAGGGAATAGTCGCCGAGGCGGCCGATCACGAAGGCCAGCACCAGGCAGGAGACCACCACCACCAGGCGCATGGCGAGCAGCAGATAGAGTGCCGTGCTCACGCCGACGAAGTGGTAGTCGGAAATGGCGAACATGCCGAAGACCAGGGCTGCCACGATCAGCGTCACGAAGGCCTCGCGTCGAACTCGGGGGGCGATGTCCTGGCGATACATCGCTTCCCTGTCCGGGTCATGAAACTGGCCGGTCAGCCGGTGCAGCGGGTATCGTGCGGAGGGTGATGACAAGGCACGGCTCTCCCGGTCTTGTGGTTATCCAAGGCGTGATCGAGGCAGCGTTCGCGGTGCTGCCGGACCGATGCAATATAAGCGTTTCAAGATGGCGGTAACACAGGCGGATTCCACGTTTCATCCGGCTCCCAATCCACTCACCCGCATCACCCGACGCTCCACCGCATCCAGCAGCTGGCCTCGCCCGGTCTCGACCAGGGTGAGCCAGTGCCTGGCCCGGGTGATGCCGGTGTAGACCAGCTCCCGGGTGAGGATCGGGTTGGGGGCGTCGGGGAGCAGCAGGGCGGTGTGGGTGAACTCCGAGCCCTGGGACTTGTGCACCGTCATCGCAAATACCGTCTCCACCGCCTGCAGGCGGCTGGGCAGCACCCACTTGATGCGCCCGCTGCCATCGCCTGCCGGGAAGGCGACACGCAGCGCCGGGCCGCGGCCCTCGCCCGTGGGCTGGGGCAGCGCCAGGGTGATGCCGATATCGCCGTTCATCAGCCCCAGCCCGTAGTCGTTGCGGGTGACCAGCACCGGGCGGCCGGGATACCAGAGCCGGCGGCCGTCGCCGCTGTCGATCAGCCCTTCCTTCTCCAGCGCGGCGCGGATGCGCTCGTTCAACCCCTCCACGCCCCAGGGGCCGCGGCGCAGGGCGCAGAGCAGCTGGAACTGGCCGTGGGCGGCCAGCACCTGTCGGGCCCAGTCGTCCAGCGCCTCGCGGGCGATCTCGCCGTCCGGGCCTGGCTCCGGCGCCGCGCTTCGCATCACTTCCAGATAGTGGCGATAGCCCACCGGGGGCGGCAGGACCTTGCCGTTTACCACGCGGTCCTCGCCGGCGCTCTTTCCTCGATCAGGAAAGCCCGCGGCGTGGCCCGAGACCACCAGCCGCTCCAGGCCGCGATCCCTGTCCGTTTCCAGCTTGAGGTGTGAGAGGTCGGCGTAGCCATGACCAAGCACCTCGCGGATGGCGGCGCGCTTCTCGCGGCCCGCCGCGTCGCGGTTCACCGCCTCGGCCAGCCGGCCGATGCCGCTGGCCGCGTCGAAGCGGTGGCTTACGCGAAGCATGGCGATGGCCTGGTCCAGAGGGGCGCCCGCGGGGTCGATCATCTCGGGGGGCAGTGCCTGGCCGGTGGCCTCAGCAAGCCAGTCGGCGGTCTCGGGGGTGTAGTGGCCGCCCTCGGCCCGGGCGCAGAGGTCGCCCAGCACCGAGCCGGCCTCCACGGAGGCGAGCTGGTCCTTGTCGCCCAGCAGCACCAGGCGGGCGCGGGGCGGCAGGGCGTCGAGGAGGGCGGCCATCATCTCCACGTCGACCATGGAGGCCTCGTCCACCACCAGCACATCCAGGGGCAGCGGGTGGCGGGCGTTATGGCGGAAGTGGCGGGTGTCGGGGCGCGAGCCCAGCAGGCGGTGGAGGGTGGTTACGTCGGTAGGAATAGCGCGGCGGAGCGGCTCGGTATCGCCGTCGCCACTCTCGAGTAGTGGAGCAAGCGCCGTCAGGTCGAGCCCCGAGACCTGCCCGGCGATGGATTCGTTGAGGCGTGCGGCGGCCTTGCCGGTGGGGGCGGCCAGGCGGATGCGCAGCGCTCGGCGGCCTTCGCCCAGCGCCAGGGTTTGCAGCAGGGCGAGCAGCTTGACCACGGTGGTGGTCTTGCCGGTGCCGGGGCCGCCGGTGATCACCGCGAAGGGGGAGCGGGCGGCCAGGGCGCAGGCGGCCTTCTGCCAGTCCAGAGTGGGGCTTGCGGGGAAGAGGGCGGTGAGGGCCTGGCCGAGGGTAGTGGTGTCCGCCGGGCGCCTATCGGCGCCTTCGCTCGGCGGAGCCGAGCTCCCACCAGACTCCGCAGGGCTCCCGTTTGAGTAGCCTCTGCTGGCGCCATCCTCTTCGCTCGGCGGAGCCGAGCTCCCACCAGACTCCGCAGGGCTCCCGTTGGAGTAGCCTCTGCTGGCGCCATCCTCTTTGCCCGGCAGAGCCGAGCTCCCACCCGTTTCCGTAGGGCTCCCGGTGCTCTCGCCAAGGCGGGCGGCGATATGCTGCCGGATCGAGCGCTCGTGGTGCCAGTAGCGGCGCAGGTAGAGCCGGGTGGCGTCGAGCACCAGCGGGGTGCTGCCGGGGCCGTGGCCGACGATCAGCGGGTGATCGAGGCTGGCCTGCCAGTCGGCGAGGGTGAGCTCACCGAGCAGGGCGCTGGGCAGCGGGGGCGGGTCCTCCAGGCTGTCGCCCTCCGGGGGCAGCGAGAGGGCGAGGTCCGGCTCGGCCAGGGTGCGCTCCAGGTCCAGGCAGACGTGGCCGCGGCCGAGCTGGTGGCTGGCCAGCGCCGCGGCCAGCAGCAGCGGGGCGGGGGCGTCCGGTACCTCGCGGGACAGAAAGGCGGCGAAGGCGCGGTCCAGGGCGCGCAGCCAGCCGCGGGCCACCCAGCGGTCGAGCAGCACGAAGAGCGCCGCGCTGTTGTGCAGGGCCTCGGCGCCGGCGGCCTCGTTGGGGGTGGTCTCGGCGGTGGGTGAGTGGTCACTCATGGCTTTGTCTCCAGCGCTCATGGCTGCTCCTCCGGGGTGGCATCGGCATCGCGGAACAGGGCGTCGAGCGCCTCGATCAGCGCCCGGGGCGGGCGCTCGCGGTGCACGCCGCGGGAGGGGGCGTGCTGGCCACGCAGGAAGACGTAGAGCGCGCCGCCCAGGTGGCGGTCGATGTCGTAGCCGGGCAACCGCGCCTTCAGCAGGCGGTGCAGGGCCAGCAGGTAGAGGCAGTACTGCAGGTCGTAGCGCTTCTCGCGCACCGCCTCCGCCATGGCCGCCTCGCTGTAGGCCTCGTCGTCGCGGCCCAGGTAGTTGGACTTCCAGTC
The DNA here is from genome assembly GCF_013000985.1 of Halomonas sp. PGE1. Classification (NCBI taxonomy): domain Bacteria; kingdom Pseudomonadati; phylum Pseudomonadota; class Gammaproteobacteria; order Oceanospirillales; family Halomonadaceae; genus Halomonas; species Halomonas sp. PGE1. Next base: position 3,578,949 of record NZ_CP053032.1, on the reverse strand, counting down.
CAGCACGTAGAAGCGCCCCTCGTGTTCCACCACCAGGTCGATGAAGCCCTTGAGCATGCCGTTGAGCCGGTCGCGCTCAAGCGCCGGGCGCTCGGCGCCGCCCAGTGTGTGAGCGCTTACGAGGGCGTCCAGTCGGGTGGTGTCGACCCGGTGGGCAGCGAACCAGAACTCCAGCTCCACCTGATAGTGAGCGCTCTCCAACCGGTCCAGCCGCAGCGGCGACACCGGCCCCTCGGGGGCGTTCGGCACCGGCAGCTCGCAGGCCAGCAGCCCCCGCAGCCAGGCCTGCAGCGCCGGGATGCGTTCGCGCCAGCCGCGCAGGTTGGCGCGCCGCGCCAGGGTGTCGTTCAGGCGCTCGGGCTCCGCGGCCAGTCGGGCGAAGCCCTCGGCACCGGCCCATTCCAGCAGGCCGTGCAGGAAGGTGCCCGCCGCCGGGCCGCGGGGGAAGCGGTGAAGCGAGGCATCACTCACCGGCAGCGGCACGCTGGCCGGGTCGCTGGGCTCGTCGCGCATCTCCCGGGCGGTGGCTTCCAGAGCCGTCTCGGGTTCTTCCAGAAGAGCGTGTTCTTCCTCCCCACCGCCGATTCTCTCGCCACCGATGCTTTCACCCCCCATGCGCAGCGCCGAGTAGCTGGCGATCCACCAGTGCTCCCGGGCGCGGCGGGCCGGGGTGAGCGCCTCGCGCAGGGCCTCGTCGTTCGCCTCGCTGGGCACCATCTGGTCATTCGGCTCCGGCGCCGGCTCGACCTTGAGCTCCGTCTCCGCCGCGCCCTGGGCGAGGGGGAAGAGGGCCTCGAGCAGGCCGTCCGTCGAGGGTGACGAGAGCGGTGCCCCGGCGGTGAGCACCTGGCCGATGGCGCTGCGCTCGAACCCCTTGAGCGGGGCGATGCCCAGCCAGGTGGCGTGGCGGGCGCGGGTCAGGGCCACGTAGAGCTTGCGCAGGTCCTCACCCAGGCGCTCGTCGTCGGCGCGGGCCAGCACGGTCTCGTCGGGTTCCAGCGAGAGGTGGCGGCGGCCCGCCGCGTCGTGCCATGTGAGCGGCAGGTCGGTGGCCTTCTTCTCGCGGAAGGCGCAGATGAAGGGCAGGAAGACCAGCGGGTACTCCAGCCCCTTGGACTTGTGGATGGTGATCACCTGCACCAGGTCGGCATCGCTCTCCAGGCGCAGGCGGTGCGTGTCGGCCTGCTGGGGCGGGTGGGCGCGGGCCTCGCTCAAGTGGCGCAGCAGGGCGTGCTCGCCGTCGAGCTCGGCGCTGGCCTGCTGGAGCAGCTCGCCGAGATGCAGCAGGTCGGTCAGGTGTCGCTCGCCACTAGGGCTCCTGAGCAGCCGGGTGGGCACGGCGAAGTCGGCCAGCAGCCGATGCAGCATGGGCAGCACCCCCTGGCGCTGCCACTGCCGGTGGTAGCCCCGGAACTGCAGCACGCGCGCCTCCCAGGCCAGCTCGTCGTGCTGCAGGGCGTCGAGCTCGGCGAGCGAGAGCCCGATGCTGGGCATGGCCAGGGCGGCGTGCAGGCGCCGCTCGCTGTCGGGCTCGGCGCAGGCGGCCAGCCACACCTCGAGCTCCAGGGCGGCCGGGGTCTCGAAGACCCCCTCCTTGTCGGAGAGGTAGACGCTGCGGATACCGCGCTCGAGCAGCGCACCGCGGATCGCCTTCGCCTCGTTGCCGTTGTTGACCAGTACGGCGAGGTCCGATGGCTTCAGTGCCCGGAAGGGCTCGCCGGGCGCGCCGAAGCCGGTGCGCCCGGCCTGGCCCTCGCGCAGGAGCTCGGCCATCCGGGTGGCGCAGCGCGCGGCCATCTCCTGGAAGTAGACGCCCTTGCTCATGCCCTTCTCGGCATCGTCGCCCTGTGCCGCGAGGTGCCCGCCCTTCAAGTACCAGAGCGTCATGGCGGGCAGCGGCTCGCCGTCGCGGGTCAGGGCATCCTTGCGGCCTTTGGCCGACACCGGCAGGAAGGGCACGGGGTTGTCCCCCTCGGGGGAGCGAAACAGGAAGGCGCCGCGGCCGGTGGGGTGGGCCTCGGCGAAGCGGAACACCCGGTTGACCGCCTCCACCATGGCGGTGGAGGAGCGGAAGTTGGTGCCGAGCGTGACGTGGCGCCCGGCGGTGTCGCGGCGCGCCTGCAGGTAGGTGTGGATATCCGCGCCGCGGAAGGCGTAGATCGCCTGCTTGGGGTCGCCGATCAGCAGGACGGCACCGGGGTTGTCGGGGTCGGGGGCCTCGGCCAGGCGGTAGACGTGGTCGAAGAGCCGGTACTGCACCGGGTCGGTGTCCTGGAACTCGTCCACCAGGGCCACCGGGAACTGGCGGCGCACGTGTTCGGCCAGCGCCCCGCCGGCGGGGCCGGCGAAGGCGCGGTCGAGGCGCTCGAGCAGGTCGTCGGGGCCGAGCTCGGCGCGGCGCTGCTGCACCCGGCTGCGCCGTTCGCTCATCCAGCGCACGGCGTGGGCCAGCAGGTCGGCATGGGCGCTGGGCAGGGCCTCGAGTTGCCCGGGCAGCGCGGCCAGGGCGTGCAGGGCCGGGTGGTCCAGCGGCTCACCCTGCTTCCAGATCTCGGCGATGCCCTCGGGCGTCAGGCGCTTCCAGGCGGCGTCGGTGAGCGCGGGGGTGGCGAGCTCTGGGTCCTGGGCCCAGTCGCGCAGGGCGCCCAGCCAGCTCGCACGGCTGCGGCTGTTGAGGCTGCGCTGGTCATAGGCCTTGGCGGCGGCGGCGCTCTCCAGGGCGTCTGATAGTTCCTCCAGCCAGGCGAGCCAGGGCGCCTTGAGCTCGGCGAGCACCCGGGTGCGCTCGGCCTGCATGCTGGCCAGCGCCCCGGCGGGGGGCGGGGCGTCGGGCAGCAGCTCGGCGTCGCCCTGCAGGCGGCGGACGTCCTCGGCCAGGGCGTCGGGGGTCTCCCAGTAGCGGGTGACCACCGCCAGGGCCTCGGCGTCCAGGGCGTAGTAGAAGCTGCGCCAGTAGTCCCGGGCCACCTCCAGCTCGAGCTCCGACTGGTCGAGGTTCATCTCGAGCGAGAAGAGGCTGCCGCTCTCGAAGGCGTGCTCGCGCAGCATGCGGTGGCACCAGGAGTGGATGGTGGAGACCGCGGCCTCGTCCATCCACTCGGCGGCCAGCTGCAGACGGCGGGCGCAGGCGGGCCAGCGCTCGCGGGGGTAGCTGTCACGCAGGGCGAGTAGCGGGTCGCCGCCCGGCGTATTGCCGTGCGACTTGTCCACCGCCTCTGAGTTATCCACCGGTGGTTCTGCGAAGAGGTCTCCCGTGAGTCCATCGCCTGAGCTGGTAGAGTCGGGGGCAGGCCGAAGAGGAGGTCCTACGCCAGGGATGGCGTCGGTAGCGCCCAGGGAAGGGTTCACAGCGCCTCCTCGTAGGCCTGCCCCCGACGATCCGTCTCCATTCTTTGATGCCAGAAACGCCTCGGCGGCCTCCACCAGCCGGGCGCGGATGCGGTCGCGCAGCTCCCGGGTGGCGGCGTTGGTGAAGGTCACCACCAGGATCTCCGGCGGCGTGAGGGCGCGGGGGAAGCTCTCGGCGTCGACCTCGTCCCGGGGGCCCAGCACCAGGCGCACGTAGAGCAGGGCGATGGTGAAGGTCTTGCCGGTGCCGGCGCTGGCCTCGATCAGCCGGCTGCCGGTGAGCGGCAGCCGGATCGGGTCCAGGGTGGGGGGGCGTCGTCTGGTCCTGCGTGCTCATGCCTTGCCTCCCTTGCCCTTGCCGCCGTTGCCCTTCTTCTCCTTGGGCTTGCGTACCGCGTGTAATAGCGGGGCGTAGAGCCGCTCGGCCAGCTCGGCGAAGCCGCCGCCCTCTGGCGACCGGACCATCTCCTCCAGCTCCGGCCACTGGCGCAGCAGGTAGGGGGCGCGGCCGCGCTCGCCGTGGTCGTTGTTGAAGCCGCTGCCGTAGAAGACGGTGCTGGCGGCCTTCCAGGCCTTGTCGTCCTCCTCGCTGGGCGTGCCGGCGAGGCAGCGGGCCATGGCCGCAGGGCTGCCGCCCTTCTCCAGCCAGGCGAAGGCGGTGTCCCGGGCCAGGGGCAGCGGGGTGGCCATGCCGTGCTGCCAGGCCGCGGCGATATCGGACAGCCGCGCGCGGGCCTGCTCGGCGGGCAGCGGGGCCAGGGTGCCGCCGCCGGCGCGGGAGAGCAGCCGGGTGGTCATGGGCCCCTCCAGCTGGCCGGCCAGGTGGGCCACCCAGGGGCCGAGCCAGTGCTTCCAGTGGTATTTGCCCTTGTTGACCAGGCTGCTGGTGGTCAGCAGCACCCGGCAGCGCTCCATGGCGTCGTTGACGCGCAGCTCGCCCAGCCAGTCCTCCAGGGCCAGGCCGCCGCTCGGACTCTCATCGGCCCCTTCGCCCAGCGCCTCGCGAAGGTCCAGCGAGACGGTGAGGGGTTCCTCCATGGCGTGGGGCCACTCGTCGAGCACCTGGCGGTAGTCGGCGAAGAGGCTCTCCATGGGCTCGACGAGGGAGTCGCGCATGCGCTCGGCGAATCCGCCCATGGCCAGGCGCCCCTGGCGCTCGAGACGCTCGAGGGTGGCCAGCATGGCGGGCTCATGGGGTTCGCCAGCCTCCACCGCGGCGCGGCTCGCCTCGATCAGCGCATGCTGCAGCTGCCAGTGGTCGAGGCCGCCGAGGGTGAAGGGCTCGTGATCGAGGCGCTCCATGGCATCGAGCTCCAGGAAGACCTTGAGCCGGGTGGTGGTGAAGGCCTGTACCGGCGCCCTGAGGAAGGCGCCCAGCTGGGCCAGGGTCAGCGGGGCCTCCTGGCGGAAGGGGGCCAGGGGCACCGGTTCGGGCGGCGCGCTCTCGTCGCCGGGCAGGTGCAGCTCGCGCCACTCGTGGGCGTAGGTGCTCAGCGGCGAGCCCTCTCCACCGGTGCCCGGTGCCGCACCACGGAAATACTCGATGCTGAAGGGCTGCAGCGGGTGCTCGGTGGTCAGCGCCGCGAGCAGCGCCTTGCCGCCGTCGTCGGCAGCGTGTCCGGCCGGCCCTTCACCGGAGAGGACCCAGCCCCGGGCCAGGTGGTCGCGCAGCTGGCCCAGCAGCACCGAGGGGGGCTGCTCGCTGTTGTCGACGATGCTGCGCCCCACCCAGCTGATGCTCAGCCGGTCCCGGGCCGAGAGCAGCGCCTCCAGGAAGAGGTAGCGGTCGTCCTCGCGGCGGGAGCGGTCGCCGGGGCGGTAGTCCTGGGCCATCAGGTCGATGTCCAGCGGGCGCTGGACCCGCGGGTAATCGGCGTCGTTCATGCCCAGCAGGCAGACGTGGCGGAAGGGGATGGCGCGCATCGGCATCAGGGTGGCGATGTTCACCGCCCCGGCCAGGAAGCGCTGGGAGAGGCTCGCCTCGTCCACCTGGGCGAGCCAGTGGTCGCGCACCACCGAGAGCGGGAGGGGCTCGGTGAGCCCGGCCTCCTCGGCGCTCTCCTGCCAGGCGTCCAGCGCCTGCTCGAGCCGGGTCAGCGCCATCAGGTCCTGGTCGGAGTCGGCCACGAAGCAGGCCGCCAGCAGCTCGCGCAGGCGCTCGCCCCAGGTGGCCACGTCGCAGGGCGCGGCGAGCGTCCGCCACTGGGCCTCCAGGGTGTCGATCAGGCTGACCAGGGGGCCCGCCAGCGCCGCCTCCAGTCCGCCGATGTCGTCATAGGGCTCCACTCCCTGCCAGGGGCCGTCGGCGGCGTCGCCCACCGCATAGCCCAGCAGCAGCCGGCGCAGGCCGAAGGCCCAGGTGTTGGCGGCCATGCCGCCCGGCAGGTCGAGGCTCTGGCGCTGGCGGGCGTCGAGCCCCCAGCGGATGCCGGCGCCCTCGATCCAGCGGCGCAGGGTGGGCAGGCCGCTCTCGGGGATGCCGAAGCGGGCGCGCACCGCCGGGACCTCCAGCAGGTCGAGCAGGTCGCTCACCGATAGGCGCAGTTCCGGCAGGCGCAGCAGCGACTCCAGCGCGATCAGCAGCGGCAGGCGGTGGCGACTGGCCTGGTCGGAGAGGGTGAAGGGGATATGGCGCGGGTCGTCGGGGTCGAGGCGGCCGAACACCGCTTGCACCGCGGCGGCGTACTGGTCCACGTCGGGCACCATCACCAGGATGTCCCGGGGCTTGAGGGTCGGGTCCTCGCTGAAGGCGGCGAGCAGCTGGTCGTGGAGGATCTCCACCTCACGCAGGGCGCTGTGGGCCACCTGGAAGCGCAGCGAGCGGTCGCGAGCCGGGTCCACGGCGGGCCAGGTGGCGCGGCTCTCGGCCAGCGGGCGCAGCTCGAGGATATCGTCCTGGAGCTGGCGCAGCAGGCTGGGCTCGGCGTTGTGGTGGAGAGGGGAGTCGAAGAGGTCGATGCGCAGCGCCTCGCCCTCGAAGAGGCCGCGGTAGGCCTGCTGCTCGTCGAACTCGTCCAGCAGGCGCAGGTAGTCGCGGCCCTGCTTGCCCCAGGCGGCCAGCAGCGGCTGGGCGTGGAGGTGCAGCTCGGTCTCGGCGAGGTCCGCCGGCATGCCGGGGCGGCGCCGCTGACGCTTCCTTTCGGCCCTGAGAAGATCCTTGTGCTCGATGATGTCCGCCCAGTAGTGGCGGCAGGGGTTGTGTACGCAGAGCAGCACCTGGCTGACCCGCGCCACGGCGGCCAGCGCCTCCAGGGTCTGGACGGGCAGCGAGGAGATGCCGAAGACGATCACCCGGCGCGGCAGCCCGGGCGGGCGGTTCGTTGCATCGAGCTCCTGGCACGCCGCGAGGAACCGCTCGTGCACCGCCGCGCGGCTGGAGGCGAGGCCCGCCTCTCCATGGGCCCGGGAGATGTCGTCGCGGAGCGCCCGCCACAGCTCGGCCTGCCAGCGCTGCTCCTCGGCCAGCGGGCGTGTCTCGCCGCGGGCGGTGATCAGCACGTCCTCGCCCGCCGCCCAGGCGGTGAGCCAGTCGGCGCGGTAGACCTGGTACTGGTCGAAGAGGTCGGCCAGGCGCTCGGCCAGCTGGTGGCGCTTGCGCAGGTCGTCGTCGCCTTCCAGGAAGCGTGCCAGGGGGGCGAAGACGGGGGCGTCCAGCAGGGCGGGCAGCAGGCGCATCAGCCGCCACACCAGCCGCGGCTTATCGAAGGGCGAGACCGGCGGCACCTGCTCCTCTCCCAGCACGGCCCGGTAGGCCTGCCACAGGAAGCGCGCCGGCAGGCTGACGTCGAGCGCCGCGGCGATGCCGGCGCCGCCCCGGGATTCGTCCGCGGCCAGGGCGAGCTTCAGCCACTGGCTGATGCCGTTGCTCTGCACCAGGATCGTCTCGTTCTCCAGCGGCCCCAGCGGGTGGCGGCGCATCCACTCCACCGCGAGGCCGCGCAGCGCCTCCAGGCGGTTGCCGTGGATCACCATGAAACCGGGCTGCAGGGCGGAATCGTCGAGGGCGGGCATGGCGCGGTTCCTTCGCTGGGTGCCGAGGGCGATGACAGGCCTCTCATGGTGCCACAGCGCGGTGCCGGATGGGCTACCATCGGGGGATCGCGATTCTCACGGAGCCCCTGTCATGAGTGACTACCTGCTGGAAGAACACGCCCTGAGCCCGGGCAAGATCTACCGCCTGCTCTCGGGCAGCATCTGCCCGCGGCCCATCGCCTGGGTCTCGACCCTGGACGCGGCCGGCAACGCCAACCTGGCGCCCTTCTCGTTCTTCAACGTGGTCAGCGTCAACCCCCCGGTGCTGGGCTTCTCCCCGCTGCTCGCCGGTGACGCCAACCCGAAGGACACCATCCGCAACCTCGGCGAGGTGGGCGAGTGCGTGGTGCATATCAGCGGCGAGGGGCTGGTGACGGAGATGAACGCCACCAGCGCGGGGCTCGAGCACGGCGCCGACGAGTTCGTCCATGCCGGGCTGGAGAAGGTGGCCATGGCCGGGGTCTCGGTGCCGCGGGTGGCCGGCGCCCCGGTGGCCTTCGGCTGCCGGCTGCGCGAGATCATCCGCTTCGGGGACCAGCCACTGGCCGGCAACCTGGTGCTGGCCGAGGTGGTGTCGATCCACATCGACGACGCCCTGTGGGACGGCCGCCACGTGGATGCCGAGGGGCTCAAGCCCATTGGGCGCATGGCGGGCAACGACTACGCCCGCTGCACCGACCTCTTCGAGGTGGAGCGCCCGGCCTCGGGCAGCGCCATGAGCGCACAGCAGCGCGGCGGCCGTTAAGGCCGCCGCGGGAGGGGGGGTTATTCGGCTTCCGGCGGCACCAGTGCTTCCGGCACCTCGATGCCGATCTCGCGGTAGTAGCGCAGCGAGCCGGCATGCAGCGGGGTGGTGGTGTTCTCCACCGAGATCTCCGGCGTCATGCCGCGGGCGGGGGCGAAGGTCTCACCCAGGCGCTCGATGTTCTCCCAGTAGGCGCGGGTGAACTCGTAGCCGACCTCCTCGGAGAGATCGCTGGTGGCGGCGATGCCGATGTAGGTGCCCAGCGTGGTGGCCGCCGGCATGTCGCGGTAGGTGCCCTCAGGGATCTCGGTGGGCGACAGGAAGGGCAGCGCCTCGGTGGCGGTGGCCACCTGCTCCTCGGTGAGCGACAGCACCCGCAGCGGGCGCGAGGAGTGCACCTCGGTGAAGGCGGGGATCGGCGGAATGCCGTTGTAGCTGAAGCCAACGATGCGCCCGTCTACCACGGCGTCCGCGGCGTCCGACATGCTCATGCGCTGGAAGTCCGGTGAGATGCCGAGGGCGTCGAAGACCAGCTCGGTGATGTACTCGCCGCCGCCGCCGATGCTGCTGGGGTTGAAGCGGGCCCCCTCCAGGTCCTCGAAGGTCTCGATGCCGCTGTCCTGGCGGACCGCCCAGTGCATGGTGGAGGGCGCGACCCACAGCACCATGCGCATCTGCTCGATGGCGTCATTCTCGTAGCGGCCCTCGCCGTTGTAGGCCTCATAGGCGCCGGGAGCGTCGATCAGCCCCAGGTCGATCTCGCCGCGGCCCAGGCGGATGGCGTTCTCCCGCGAGCCGCTGGTCTCGCGCACCGAGACCTCCAGCGGGGCGTCGCCGCTGACCAGACGCGAAAGCTCCGAGAAGCCGAAGTACCAGCCGGAGGCGGTGGGGGCGACGCCGATGCTGACGGCCTCGTCGGCCGCGGCCTGGGCGGCCATGCCCGAGGCGAGACCGGCGGTCAGCACCGCGGCGGCCAGCGGGGTGAGCAGGCGTTTAGGGGATAGCGTCATGGCAGTTCTCCTTGCACGGTTGTTGTTATCGGTGCGTTTGTCATCATGGCCCTTCGTGTTCCAGGCCATGATGATAGCCCCACTCCGGCCTCAGCGGCCGCCCTGCTCCTCCCGCCAGGCGGCGAGCACCTCGCGGGCGGTGCGCAGCCCGTCGATGGCGGCCGGGAAGCCGCAGTAGGGCACGCACTGCAGCAGCACCTCGCGGATCTCCTCCTCGCTGCAGCCGTTGTTCAGCGCACCGCGCAGGTGCACCTTGAGCTCGTGGGGGCGGTTGAGCGCCACCAGCATGCCGATATTGATCAGGCTGCGGGTGGGGCGTGAGAGCCCCGGGCGGTTCCAGATGTCATTCCAGCAGTTGCGGGTCACCAGCTCCTGCATGGGCCAGCTGAAGTCATCCACCTGGGAGAGGGCGGCGTCCACGTAGGCGTCGCCCAGTACCTCGCGGCGGGTGGCGAGTCCCCTGGGGTCGAGGTCGTCCTGTCGTTCGCTCATGTCACGGCTCCTTCTCGTTCACGGGGCGGCTACTCGGCCAGGTTCCTGACGGGTTCGCCGGCGGCGAAGGCCAGCAGGTTATCGAAGGCGTCACCGAAGTAGAGTTCGTAGCTGTCCTTCTCCACGTAGCCGAGATGAGGCACGCCGAGGAAGTTGGGGAGCTCCAGCAGCGGGTGGCTGACCACCGGCTCGTCGTCGAAGACGTCCGCGGCGGCCATGCCAGGGCGACCGGCGCGCAGGGCGGCCTCCAGGGCCCCCGGAGCGATCAGCTGGGAACGGGCGGTGTTGACCAGCAGCGAGGTGGGCTTCATGCGAGCCAGGTCCTCGGCGGCGACGATGCCGCGTGTCTCTTCGTTGAGGCGCAGGTGCAGGCTCAGCACGTCGCTGCGTTCGAAGAACTCCGCCTGGCTGCCGGCCACCGCGAGGCCCGCCTCGATGGCCCGCTGGCGGGTGCCCTCGCGGCCCCACACCAGCACCTCCATCTCGAAGGCTCGGGCGTAGCGCGCCATCAGCTGGCCGATCTTGCCGTAGCCGAAGATGCCGAGGGTGCGGCCCTTGAGGCCGGTGCCCAGGGTGCGCTGCCAGCGCCCGGCCTTGAGGTTGGCGGCCTCCTCGGGAATATGGCGCATGGCGGCCAGCACCAGCCCCCAGGTGAGCTCGGCGGCGGCGTAGGGCGAGCCGGTGCCGGCCATCACCGTGACCCCCCGCGCCTTGCAGGCGCCCATGTCGACGTGGGCGGCACCGCCGCCGGTCTGGCTGATCGCCCTGAGGTGGGGCAGCCGCTCCAGCAGCTCGGCGGTGATCGGCGTGCGCTCGCGGATCAGCACCAGCGCCTCGGCGTCGCGGAAGCGCTCCACCAGGGTGTCCAGGTCGGTGACGGTGTCGTTGAACACCGTGACCTCGTGGCCTTCCAGTCTGGCGAAGGCGTCCAGGGTGCGCACGCAGTCCTGGTAGTCGTCGGGAATCACGATCCTCATCGAGCGGGCTCCTTGTCGGGGGCGTGAGTCAGGGGGACCCCCGCCTGGCGATTTCTCAGATACTGCCAGGCGAACAGGCCGCCGATCACGGCGATGCCGACCGCATCGGTGATCAGCTGGCCGCTGATCAGCATCAGCGCCGCGGCCAGCAGCAGGCCACGTTCCAGCCAGGAACAGGGGCGCAGGAAGTAGCCGATGGTGGAGGCGGCCAGGGCGATGATGCCGAGCACCCCGGAGCCCACCGCCAGGGCGATCTCCAGCGCCGTGCCGTTGCCGAGCAGCGGCGGGTGGTAGATGAACATGTAGGGAATCAGGAAGCCGCCCAGCGAGATCTTGGTGGCGGTGAGCGCCGTGCGGAACCAGTGGGAGCCGGCAATGGCGCCGCCTATATAGGCGGCCAGCGCCACCGGCGGGGTGACCCCGGAGAGGATCGCGAAGTAGAGGATGAAGAGGTGGGCCGAGAGGCTCGGCAGGCCGGCCTCGATGAAGGCCCCCGCGACCACCGAGGCGGCCAGCATGTAGGCGGCCACGGTGGGCAGGCCCATGCCGAGGATGATCGCCACCACCATGGCCAGCAGCAGGGTGATGAGCACGTCGCCGCCGCTGACCACCAGGATCACCGAGGAGACCTTGAGGCCGAGGCCGGTGAGGCTGATCACCGAGGCGATGATCGCTACGCTGCCGATGATCACCGCGATCATGGCGGCGGTCATGGCACCCGCCTCGAGGGCGGCGGGCAGCGACTTGAGGCGCTCCACGAAGGTGCCCGGGCTGCGCCAGGAGAAGAGGTAGAGCGCCATGGCGGTGAAGTAGGCGGCCACCGCGGCGGTGGTCGGGGTATAGCGCATCACCAGCAGGGTGATCAGCACCGCCAGCGGGATCACCAGGGTCTCGATGTTGTAGAGCCCCTCGCGCAGGCTGGGGCGCTGGGACTTGGGAATCGGCGCTAGGCCCAGGCGCTTGGCCTCGAAGTGCACGCTCATCCAGATGGCGAGGTAGAAGAGCAGGGCCGGGATCAGCGCGGCACTGATGATCTCCAGATAACTCGTCGAGATGACGTCGGCCATGACGAAGGCGGCCGCGCCCATGATGGGGGGCAGGATCTGCCCGCCGGTGGAGGCGGAGGCCTCGGTGGCGGCGGCGAAGCGCGGGCTGTAGCCGTTCTTCTTCATCAGCGGGATGGTGAAGACGCCGGTGGTGGCGACGTTGGCGGCGGTGCTGCCGCTGATGCTGCCGAACATGGCGCTGCACAGGGTGGCGGCCTTGGCCGGACCCCCGGACATGCGGCCGGTGGCAGCGTTGGAGAGGCGCATGAAGCTGTCGCCGCCGCCGGTGGTGACCAGCAGGGCGCCGAACATGATGAAGATGACGATCACCGTGGAGGAGGTGCGCATCAGGCTGCCGTAGACGCCGGTGGGGCTCAGGTAGAAGGTGGCCACCAGGTCATCCCAGCGGAAGCCGCCGTGACCCCAGACGCCCGGCAGATGCTGGCCGAAGGCGGCATAGGAGAGGGCGATCAGCACGAGGATCGGGAAGGCGAGGCCGATGGCGCGGCGGCAGGCCTCGAGCAGCAGCAGGATGGCCGAGACCCCGAAGACGATGTCCAGGGTGGTGGGCATCAGGTAGCCCAGCTGATAGATGATCCGGTCGAAGTGGATCACGTAGTAGATGCTGACCATTGCGCCGAGGAGGATCGGCACCAGGTCATACCAGGGAATACGATTGGCGTCGCGGCTTCGGCAGCTGTAGGCCAGGAAGATCAGCGGCAGGGCGAACAGCAGGTGAATCGCGTTCTGGGTGTTCATCGGGCCGGTGAGGGCCGTGTAGAGGTGGAACAGCGCCATGGAGACCGCGGCAAGGCGGGTTACCAGGAACCAGAAGCCGGTCAGCTGGCGCTTGCCCGAGTCCTCCGAATATTTCTCAACGACTGTGGGATTTGCTGGGGTGTCCATCGGATGACTCCCGCACCGCGGCACGAGGGGAGGGCGGTGCGTCAGGGTAAAGGCATCGGGGCAATCCCGCGGGCGCCTGGCCCGCGGGGACAGGGGGGATTACTGCGCTTCGGGCGGAATCACGTCCTCGGGAATCTCGAGGCCCAGCTCCTGGTAGTAGCGCAGGGCGCCGGCATGCAGCGGGAAGGTGGCGTTGTCGATCACGGTCTGCGGGGTCACGCCATCCGCCGGCTTGAAGGAGTTGGCCACCTGCTCGTGGTTCTCCCAGTAGGCCTTGGTGATCTCATAGACGGTGTCGTTGTCGAGATCGGCGTTGGCGGCCACGCCCATGTAGATGCTCAGCGAGGTGGTGTCGGGCATGCCGCGGTAGGTGTCGGCGGGGATCACGGTGGCGGCCAGGAAGGGCAGCTCCTCGGTGACTGCCTCGACCTGCTCGTCGGTCAGCGACAGCAGGCGCAGGGTGCGCGAGGAGTGCACCTCGGTGAAGGCCGGAATCGGCGGCACGCCGTTGTAGCTGAAGCCCACCAGGCGGCCGTCGATCACGCCCTCGGCAGCGTCATCGATGCGCATGCGTTGGAAGTCGGGCTCGACGCCCAGGATGCCGAACACCAGCTCGGTGATGTATTCGCCGCCGCCGCCGATGCTGCTGGGGTTGAAGCGCTGGCCGTCGAGGTCCTCGAAGGTCTCGATGCCGGAGTCTTCGCGCACCGCCCAGTGCATGGTGGAGGGGGCGATCCAGTAGATCAGGCGGGCGTCGGGGTTCGGGGTGTCCTCGAAGCGGCCGATGCCGTTGTACATCTCGTACCCCACCAGCGCCTCGGTGAAGGCCAGGTCGAGCTCGCCGCGCCCGAGGCGAATGGCGTTCTCGCGGGTACCGCCGGTCTCGCGCACGGTGATCTCGTAGTCGGTGTTGGCGCTGATCACCCGGGCGCCTTCGGAGATGCCGAAGAACCAGCCGGTACCGGTGGGGGCGGCGCCGATGTTGAGCGAGGTGCTGGCCTGGGCGGTGACGGCGCCGAGGCTGCCGATGGCGATGAGAGAGGCAGGGAGCAGCAGGCGTGCCTTGCGGGATAGCGTTGTCATTGTGGTGTTCTCCTGGCTTTCGGGAAGCCGATGGCTGTCAACTGTTATATCGCGGTTTGCGGTTTGCGTTCGGGCCGCTGGCGGCGTCGGTAGCCGCACTCGCCCGACGGCTTGCTGCTGCTCACGGGATGGGAGGCAGCGAGCCACGCTCTATTGATACCTCCAGGATGTCAGGCTGTACATTGGTGATTGATGAAGCTGCCTTCTCCAAACAAGAAGGCTGGAAAGTGACCCTATCCATGCCGCATTGCAGCGATAAAAGACAGCCTGAGCAGGAAAATGGTGACCGGCCTCATCCGCTTGTAACGGCGGACTCCACTAGATGATCGACGAACATTCTTGCGGCCATGGAGAGCCTGTCGAGGTCATGGACATAGATGCTCAACTTTCGCCTGGCCCAGTCGTCTCGGATGGACAGAACCCTGACATTCAGCCCGCCGACGTACTGGCGGATCGCCCCGCGTGGCACCACACCGACCCCTAGCCCGGCCTGCACCATCATGCATAGGGCATCGTAGCTGGTGACCTGGATGCGCAGCCGGAGCGGCCGGTTGGCGAGGCTGGCAGCCCGCAGCAGCTCGAGGTTGATGGCGCTGGAGGTGTGCAGCCCCACGTGGGGGAAATCGAGGCATTCGCGGAAGTCGATCGTCTCGCGGTCGGCCAGCGGATGCTCCAGTGGCGTGACCAGCACCAGGTCGTCGATATGGTAGGGAAATTCCACCAGGTCGTAGCCATGGGGGAGGCGCGCACAGACGCCGATATCGGCATTGTTGCTCGCCACCTCCCGGGTGATGATCGGGCTCACCTTCTCCTCGAGATGCACACCGATGTCGGGGTGTTTTTCGAAGAAGAGCTGGGTCTCGTTGGGCAGGTACTGGGTGATGGCCGACATGTTGGCAAAGACCCTGACGATCCCCCGATTGCCGCTGGAGTACTCGCGCATCTGGAGCTCAAGATCCTCCAGGTTATGCAGTACGCCACGCGACAGGTTGAGCAGGGCATTGCCGGCCGGGGTCAGCTCTACCCCGCGGTTGTTGCGCTTGAGCAGTGGGCTGTTGAAGTGGGCTTCCAGTTCGCTGAGCCGCTTGCTGACCGCCGAGGTGGCGATGAACTCCGCCTCGGCGGCGCCGGTGATGGTGCCCATCTCCGCCACGCGCACGAAGAGCCAAAGCGAGGTGGGGTCGAGTCTCATGCGGCCCTCCCGAGTCAGGGGTCGAGTAGCTGGTCGGCCAGGTCGTGGAAGTCGTCCGCCACCAGGTCGAAGACCGGGTCCACCGAGAGGTCGGGGATGGCATCCGGTCCGTGCTCCAGGGGGCGCTTGACGAAGGCGGTGCGCAGCCCCTCCCGGTGGGCCGCCTGGAGGTCATCCTGGTGGGCCGCCACCATCATCACCTGGTGGGGGGCCAGGTCGAGCAGCTCGCAGGCCTTGTGGTAGACCTCCGGGTCGCGCTTGTAGTGCCCGGCGAGCTCCGCCGAGAGCACGCAGTCCCAGGGCAGGCCGGCGTGCTTCGCCATGTTGACCAGCAGCGAGACGTTGCCGTTGGAGAGGGTGGCGAGAATGAACCGCGACTTGAGGCGGCGCAGGCCCGTCACGCTGTCCGGCCAGGGGTCGAGGCGGTGCCAGGCGCGGTTGAGGTGCGCGCGGTCCGCCTCGTCCAGGGCCTCGCCGAGGCCGAACTCGTCGATCAGGCGGTCGAGGGTCATGCGGTGCAGGTCGTCGAGGCGCGTCCAGGGCAGCTCGCCCTGACGCACCCGGTTCATGGCCGGCGCATAGCCGCCGCGCCAGGCGTCGGCGAAGGCGGCCCAGTCGACGTCGAGGCCGCGGGCACGACCGAGGGCCTCGCCCTCGCGAATCACGCTGCTGCGCCAGTCGACCACGGTGCCGAAGACATCGAAGGTCAGCGCCTTCACCTCGGTCAGATCAGCGGGGCCTACCGTCATGCGAACTCTCCGGAGAGCAGTCGACCGGCGTTGGGCACGATGGGCGCAAGGCCCAGCTCCTTGAGCATGCGGTAGGTGGTACAGGTGGCGGCGGAGACCACCGGCAGGCCGATGGCATCTTCCACCACCTGGATGGCGGCCAGCGACGGCATCTGCACGCAGGCGGAGAGCACCACGGCGTCCACGCCTTCGATGTCCAGGTCCTTGACGATCTCGACCAGGGCCAGGGGGTCGCGGGCGCCGACCTCGAGGTTGTCGGGGATCTCCAGCGCGATGCTGTGTTTAACGGCGATGCCCTCGGACTCGATGTAGTCCACCACCAGGTCGGTGAGGGGGCGCATGTAGGGGGTGATGATGGAGACCCGCCGGGCGCCCAGCACCGCAAGGCCCTCGGCCAGGGCGCCGGCGCTGGAGACGATCGGGGTGGGGTGGCCGTTGTCCACGGTGACCTGGTGCAGGCGCCGCTGGGACTCGCGGTGGTAGCCGTGCCCCTGGCTCATGATGGCCACCAGGCAGGCGTAGCCCATCACGTCCACATGGGCATCGGAGAGCTCCAGCGCGCAGCGGTCGGACTCCACGTCCATGGCGGCGAGCTCCTCCTTGGTGACCTTCTTCATGCGCATGCGGCTGGAGTGGAAGGTGAAGCGCTCCGGCGCGATGGCCTCCCGAGCCTGCAGCATGGCGGGGATCTCGGTTTCCATGGTGGTGTTGGAGCTGGGGACGATCTGGCCGATGCGGTAGGGGCGCTGGGTCATCGAGGGGGCCTCTGTTGTTGTTGGCATGTGTTGCTGGAACAGGCTCAGACGCTTCTGACTCGACCGGCGAGCGCCTGACAGTAAAGTTGTATGCAATATCGGTCGAACGAAGCCAAATGTAGGCCTATAGTTGCTCGATAATCAATCAATCGTACACAACTTGGCGTTCGACCATGGTCGCATGCGCCAGGAGGC
This sequence comes from Halomonas sp. PGE1, assembly GCF_013000985.1. Lineage (NCBI taxonomy): Bacteria > Pseudomonadati > Pseudomonadota > Gammaproteobacteria > Oceanospirillales > Halomonadaceae > Halomonas > Halomonas sp. PGE1. The sequence goes on along the minus strand of NZ_CP053032.1, from coordinate 3,562,419 downwards.
AAGGAGCGCTTCATGACCGCCGCCGACCGCGTCTACGGGATCATCAAGCACCGTATCCTCGATGGGCACTACCCCGCCGGGAGCTACGTGCGCGAGGCTGCCATCGGCCAGGAGCTGGCATTGAGCCGCACGCCGATCCGCGAGGCGCTGCGGCGCCTGGTCTCGGACGGCTGGGTGGAGGCGATTCCCCACCACGGGGCCCGGGTCGTAGCCTGGACCTCCCGCGACGTGGAGGAGGTGTTCGAGCTGCGGGTGCTGCTGGAGCCCCAGGTGGTACGCCGTGCCGCCACTCGGATCGCGCCGGAGCGGCTGGCTGCGCTGGAGGCCCTGGCGGAGCAGATGGAATCGTTCTGCGCCAGCGGCGGGGAGGAGGCGGTGGACGAGATCGCCGTGCTCAACAACCGCTTCCATGCCGAGCTGGTGGCCGCGGCCGACAGCCCGCGGCTGCAGCGGCTGCTGGAGACCATCGTGCAGGTGCCGGTGTCGCGACGCAGCTTCCACCACTACACCGCCGAGGAGATGGAGGCGAGCATGCGCCACCACCGCGAGCTGATCCGCGCCCTCGAGGCGGGGGACGGCGAGTGGGGGGCGTCGGTGATGCGCGCCCATATCCTGGCCGCGCGGGCGGCGCAGATCCGACCGGTGCGCGAGCAGCGGCGAGCCTGAGGGTCAGGCCGGTTCGTCGCGGGTGGCCAGCAGGTGATCGACCAGGTGGCGAGCCACCACCGGCAGGGTCTCGTAGTGGCGCATGCCGATGACGATCTCCCGGCTCGCCCAGTCATCGGCCAGCGGAATCAGCCGCAGGTTGAGGTCGCGCAGGTCGCGGTAGAGGGTGCGCTGGGGCAGCACGCCGATCCCCATGCCGTGGTGGATCATGCGGCAGATGGCATCGAAGCTGCGCACCTGGATGCGCATGCGCAGGGCGCGCCCGGCGAGGCTCGCCTGCTCGTGGAGCAGCGATTGCAGCGAGGCATCCTGCTGCAGGCCCACGAAGTCGTACTCGGTGGCCTCGTGCAGGCAGAGCCGCTCGCGGCCCGAGAGGGGGTGGTCCGCGGGCGTCACCAGCACCAGCTGGTCGCGGCGGTAGGGCACCACCTCCAGGCCCTCGGCGGCGACGTGGCCGGCGAAGATGCCCACATCGGCCACGCCGTCGCGCACCGCGGCGATGGCCTCGGCGCTGGTGCGTTCCTGGAGGTCGAGCTTGATCTGCGGGTACTCCCGGGAGAAGACGCTGAGGTCCTCGGGGAGGAAGGCGATGATCGCCGAGGTGTTGGAGTGGATGCGCACATGGCCGCGAACCCCCTCGCCATACTCGCTGAGCTCCGCCTCGAGGCGTGCGACATCCTCGAGGATGCGCCGGGCGTGGTGCAGGAAGGCCTGGCCGGCCGGGGTCAGCTCGACCCCGCGGGAGCGGCGGTAGAGCAGCTCCGTGCCGATCAGCGATTCCAGGTCGCTGACCCGCTTGCTGACGGCGGCCAGGGCCAGGTGCTCGCGCTCTGCGGCGGCGGTCAGGCGCCCCTCGTCGGCGATGGTGACGAAGAGCTTCAGGGTCACGAAGTCGAAGCGGCGCATGGCATCCGGGCTCCAGGGCGGGGGCGGTCGATCGATCCATGCTAGCCCAAGGCTTCGTCGGCAGCGAAGCCTGGGTTCCCGATTGCCTGATTGTGATCAGCGGTCGGGCTGGCACATCCTTAAGGGCAATCACGCCACGCTCACACTCAGGAGATCCCCATGACCTCCCCCGCTTCACGCCAGCTGCCGCTGGCCGGCCTCAAGGTCCTCGAGCTGGGCCAGCTGATCGCCGGGCCCTTCGCCACCAAGCTGCTGGGCGAGTTCGGCGCCGACGTGATCAAGGTCGAGCCCCCCGGCACCGGCGATCCCCTTCGCAAGTGGCGAATCATCGAGGACGGCACCTCGCTCTGGTGGCACGTGCAGAGCCGCACCAAGCGCTCCATGACCCTGGACCTGCGCAGCGAGGAGGGCCAGGCAATGGTTCGCCGACTGGCCGCCGAGGCCGACGTGCTGGTGGAAAACTTCCGCCCCGGCACCCTCGAAGGCTGGGGGCTGGGCTACGAGGCGCTGGCCGAACACAACCCGGGCCTGATCATGGTGCGGGTCTCCGGCTTCGGCCAGACCGGCCCCTACCGCGACAAGCCCGGCTTCGGGGTGATCGGCGAGGCCATGGGCGGGCTGCGCTACCTCACCGGCCAGCCCGGCGAGCCCTCGGTGCGGGTCGGGGTCAGCATCGGCGACTCCCTCTCCGCCCTCTACGCGGTGATCGGCACCCTGCTGGCGCTTCAGGAGCGAAGTCGCAGCGGCCTCGGGCAGCAGATCGACGTGGCGCTGTATGAGTCCGTGTTCGCCATGATGGAGAGCCTGCTGCCCGAGTATGACGCCGCCGGACAGGTGCGCGAGCCCAGCGGCAGCGCCCTTCCGGGCATCACGCCGTCGAATGCCTACCGCACCCGCAATGGCGACTACGTGCTGATCGCCGGTAACGGCGACAGCATCTTCAAGCGGCTGATGGGCGTGATTGGCCGCGCTGACCTGGCGGAGGATCCGGACCTCGCCCATAACGACGGCCGCAGCCGCCAGGCCGAGCGCATCGATGCCGCCATCGAGGCGTGGACGCTGGAGCGCGACCGCGATGCCATTCTCGCCGCCCTGGACGACGCCCGGGTGCCCGCCGGCTATCCCTATACCGCCGCCGACATCGCCAATGACCCCCATTACCTGGCCCGAGAGATGATCCAGACCATCACCCGCCCCGACGGCAAGCCGCTCCGCGTGCCCGGCGTGCTGCCGCGCCTGAGCGCCACGCCGGGACGGCTGGGGGAGGGCGGCCCGGCGCTGGGCCAGCACACCGACGAGGTGCTCGACGAGCTCGGCATCGACCCCGAGACCCGCGCCAAGCTGCGCGATGCCGGCATCATCTGACCCACCGAGCGACCCAGGACACCCATGATGACCCAGCTAGAAATCAACGAGGTGGCGCCCCGCGACGGCTTCCAGATCGAGGCCACCTTCATTCCCACCGCGGAGAAGATCCGCCTGATCGACGCCCTCTCCGCCACGGGCCTGGCGCGCATCGAGGCCACCTCCTTCGTGTCGCCCAGGGCGATCCCCCACCTGCGCGATGCCGCCGAGGTGGTCACCGGCATCCAGCGCCGCCCGGGGGTGGCCATCACCGTGCTGGTGCCCAACGTGAAGGGCGCCGAGCGGGCGCTGGCCTGCGGGGTGGATGAGGTCAACCTGGTGATGTCGGCGAGCGACTCCCACGGCCAGGCCAACCTGCGCATGACGCCTGAGCAGTCGCTCGAACAGTTCGCCGCCATCGTCGAGGCGGTACGGGCGCACCCGCAAGGCGCGGAGGTCTTCATCAACGCCTCGCTCTCCACCAGCTTCGGCTGCCCCTTCGAGGGCGAGGTGCCCGAGGCCCGCGTGCTCGACCTGGTGGAACGCCAGCTGGCGCTGGGCGTGCAGGGGGTGACCCTGTGCGACACCACCGGCATGGCCAACCCGGCCCAGGTGGCGCGGCTCTGCGAGGCGGCCCAGGCACGTTTCCCCGGCGTGCCCTTCACCCTGCACTTCCACAACACCCGCGGCATGGGGCTGGCCAATGCGCTGGCCGCCTGGCAGACGGGCATCACCCGCTTCGATGCCTCCCTGGGCGGCCTCGGCGGCTGCCCCTACGCCCCCGGCGCCACCGGCAACGTCTGCACCGAGGACCTGGTGCACATGTTCGAGCAGATGGGCGTGCCCACCGGCGTCGATCTCGATGCCTTGCTGGCGGCCTCGGCCATGCTGCCCGAGCTGGTGGGCCACGACACCCCGGGCCAGGTGGTGAAGGCGGGCAAGGCCGACAGACGCTATCCAATGCCGGCCCGCTGACGCCTGCCCCATCAACCTCTTGATCATGAGACCAACAACAATGACGACCTCATCCACCCCCCTTAACCTCGCCAGGCAGCTGATCCGCGATCATCTGGTCGAGGGCGAGATGACCCCCGGCAGCGAGATCGCCCTGCGTATCGACCAGGCCCTGCTGCAGGACGTGCTGGGCACCCTGGTGATGCTGGAGCTGGAGGCCATGGGGCTCGACCGGGTCCACACCGAGCCCAGCGTGCAGTACATCGACCACGGCCTGGTGCAGGCCGACAACCTCAACGCCGAGACCTACCTGTTCCTGAAGAGCGCCTGCGAGCGCTTCGGAGTCTGGTACTCCGGTCCCGGCAACGGCATCAGCCACCCCGTGCACATGGAGCACTTCGGCGTGCCGGGGCAGTCCATCGTCGGCTGCGACAGCCACACCACTTCGGCCGGGTCGCTCGGCATGCTGGCCATCGGCGCCGGCGGCATCGAGGTGGCCATGGCCATGGCCGGCGAGCCGCTCTATCTGACCATGCCGGAGATCTGGGGCATTCGCCTGGAGGGCCGCCTGCCGGACTGGGTCTCGGCCAAGGACGCCGTGCTCGAGCTGCTGCGCCGACACGGCGTGGCCGGCGGCAAGAACACCATCATCGAGTATCACGGGCCGGGTCTCGCCAGCCTCTCCGCCATGGACCGCCACGTGCTGGCCAACATGGGCACCGAGATGGGCGCCACCGCCACGGTCTTCCCCAGCGACGAGGAGACTCGCCGCTTCATGGCCGCCCGTGGCCGCGAGGCGGACTGGCAGCCGCTGGCCGCGGAGCTGGGCTGCACCTATGACCGGGAGGAGGTCCTCGACCTCTCGAGCCTGGAGCCGATGATCGCGCTGCCGTCGAGCCCCGACAAGGTCGTGCCGGTGCGCGAGGTGGCCGGCGAGCCGCTGCACCAGGCCTATGTGGGCTCCTCGGGCAACCCGGGCTATCGCGACTTCGCGGTGGTCGCGGAGATAGTGCGCGGGCGCACTGTTGCCGACGGCGTCTCGCTGGATATCAACCCCTCGTCGCGCCAGGTGCTGACCACCCTGATCCGCGAGGGATACCTGGGCGACCTCGTGGCGAGCGGGGCGCGGCTGCACCAGACCGGCTGCAACGGCTGCATCGGCATGGGCCAGGCGCCGGCGGTGGGACTCAACAGCCTGCGCACCGTGCCGCGCAACTTCCCGGGGCGCTCCGGCACCCGCGAGGACAGCGTCTTCCTGTGCAGCCCCGAGACCGCCGCCGCCTCGGCGCTGACCGGCGTGATCACCGATCCGCGCACCCTCGGCATGGCCTATCCGCGGATAGACGAGCCCGCCCGGATGGTGGTCAACCGCGAGCTGTTCACCGCGCCGCTGCCCCCGGCGGAGGCACGCCTGAGGCCGCTGCAGAAGACCGACAACACCCCGGCGCTGCCCGACCTGTCGCCGCTGCCCGATACCCTGGAGGTGCCGGTGCTGCTGGTCACCGGCGACAACATCTCCACCGACGACATCATGCCGGCGGGGCAGCGGGTGATGCCCTACTGGAGCAGCGTCTACGCCTCGGCGCCCTTCACCTTCGAGGCGGTGGACCCGGACTATGCCCGCCGCGCCGAGGCGACCCGCGAACTGGGTGGCCACGCCATCGTCGGCGGCCACAACTATGGCCAGGGCTCCAGTCGCGAGAACGCCGCTTTGGTGCCGCGCTACCTCGGCCTGCAGGTGGTGGTGGCCAGGAGCTTCGCGCGCATCCACTGGCAGAACCTGGTCTGCTTCGGGGCGCTGCCGCTGACCTTCGTGAACGAGCAGGAGGCGGCCCGGCTCGAGCAGGGCGACAGCCTGATGATCCGCGACCTGCACGCCCAGCTGGCCGCAGGTCCGGAGCTGACCGCCGAAGTGGTGGGCAAGGGCTCCTTCCGCCTGCACCATGGCCTCACCGCCCGCCAGCGGGAGCTGATCGCCATGGGCGGGGTGATCAACCATATTCGTTGTAATAACCCTGAAAAACTGTCAGATACAAAACATCGCTGATGTCAGACAGTTGCCGATAGTGCTCCAAGATATGAAGTATGCATGGGGGCTTTCGTTAACTGTAATGGCGCTTCCCGCTGCGTAGCAGCGAATTAATATAACAGAAACAAAGGATGGGAAGAAAATGAAAGCAGCTAAAATTCTAATGGCTATCCCTGCGGCGACGTTGCCACTCGGTGCTTTTTCGATTAGTTCAGAAGCATCTGATGATGTGTACAACTTGGTGTTCTCTACTTATTTGCCACCTTCGTATGAGTATATTTATGTGCCGGCAGAAAATTTCGTGAATAAGATTCAGGAAAGAAGTGAGGGACGGCTGAAGGTTGACCTTTTCCACTCGGCCCAGCTTTTCGCAGGGCATGATGAACTGTCGGCCCTTTCTCGAGGGGATATTGATATTACCAACATGACAGGAACTTACCCAAGCGCTAGCGTGCCTTCTATTGGTGTCTTTGCTTTGCCCTTCATGTTCGATGATATTGATCACCTTTCGAGAGCCCTTGAGGCTGGGTTGCTAGAGTCCGGATTGAACGAGGAGATGAAGGAAAATCACGACACTATAATTTTAGGTGTAGCGCCTTTGGACCCCTATGAATTCTACAGCCGTCAGCACCCTATCCTTGAAAAGGAAGACTTTGGCGGTAAGGTATGGGCAACTACTGGATCCACAGACGCGCAAGCCATCCAGCTTCTTGGTGGGTCTCCGACAGGTATGGCTTCCTCGGAGCTTTACTTGGCTTTTGACAGGGGAGTTGTGGATGCCACCCCGCGTCCTCTAATCACGGGGCTTGGACGAAGCCTCGATGAGGTTATCGAACATATCAGCTTGGCAACGTTCTTGGTTGATACCTCCATCCTGGCTATGAATCGCGATGCTTGGGAGCGTCTTCCTGAGGATCTTCAAGAAATCATCCTTGAGGCCGCGAAGGAGCGTGACGCTGAACAGTTTGCCATGGTTGAAGATTTTATCACTGAGGCGTTGGCCTACTATGAAGAGAATGGGGTGACGATTCATGAAATGAGCGCTGATACCGTGGCGGATTTGCGTAATTTGACGGCCCCGGTTATTGAGGAATGGGCGAACAACGTCGCCAACGGCGAGCGCTATCTCGAGATCATCGAAGCTACCCGGGAAGGAGGCGTTGAGGCTCAATGAGCGATCAAGCCAATCTGCAAAGTGGTTTCGGAGGAGCGCTGGCCATTGGCCAGCGTCCCGCACTGCTTGTCGTCGATTTTCAACGAGGCTTTACGGAGCCGTCACTGAGCCCGCTTGCTTCGGATTGTTCGCAGGCGATTGCAGCCACTAACCAGCTGATTCGAGCAATCCGTCCGCACGGCCCTGTGATCTTCACTGTGTGCAGTTATTCTACGAGTTTGCAGGACTCGGGGTTATGGCATAAGAAGTGCCCCACCCTGGCAACCCTTGCCAGGGGTACGGCGGCGTGTGAGCTTGACCCTTCCATCGCCTCAGAGTCTCAAGATCTTGTTATTGAGAAGACACAAGCATCTGCCTTCTTCGGTACGCCCGTCGCGGGCATCCTTACATCCATGAGTATTGATACTCTTTACGTAGCGGGTTGCACCACCAGCGGCTGTATTCGTGCCTCAGTAGTTGATGCGATGCAGCATGGTTTCCCACCGTTTGTTGTCGAGGAGGCCTGTACTGACCGTTCTAAGTGCCAGCACGACAGTAATATTATCGACATGCGAGACAAATATGCAGAAGTGGTAGATCTGGCTACTGCTTTAAGGCAGTTGCACACTTTCACAATAAAAACTGAGTGAGTGATGAAAATGAAAAAATTATCGATTATAAAAAATTTCACGCTGCCTGGGCTTGGAGTTTTTTTCATGGCTTCATCCATGCAGCTCCATGCAAACGAAACATATGAGTTGACATTTTCAACATATCTCCCTCCGGCTTATGAGTATGTTTGGAAGCCTATCCAAGCCTTTATTGATCATGTGGAAACGGCATCTGAGGGCGCGGTGAAAATTAACGTTTTTCATTCGGGTCAGCTATTTGATGCCTATGAGGAATTGCCTGCGTTATCAAGGGGTGATATCGACATCACAAACATGACCGGCACCTACCCCAGCGGTACTGTCGAGGCGCTGACTCTGTTCACAATGCCATTTATATTTGATGATGTTAATCATATGCAGAGGGCTCTTCAGCAAGGTTTGTTAGACCTCGGAATGCGCCAGGAGCTGGAGGAGAGGCATGACACCTATGTGTTAGGAGTGGCTCCTTGGGATCCCTATGAGTTTTATACCAAAGGTTTTTCCATTGACTCTGTCGAAGATTTCTCTGGCAAGACTTGGGCAACTACTGGGGCGACCGATGCGCGTGCGCTGCAGCTCCTCGGTGGTGCACCTACCACCATGGCATCGTCTGACCTATATCTATCCTTCGAACGTGGTGTCATCGACGGAACTCCACGGCCATTATTGACTGGCATGGGGCGTAGTTTATATGAGGTGACGGACCACATTACGCTGACTAATTTTGCCATCGATACTTCTATATTGGCTATTAATGCAGACACTTGGGATGCCCTTTCTGATAATATTCAGGTTATCTTCGAGGAGGCGGCTGCTATACGTGATCAGCGTCAATTCGACATGGTAAATGAATTTATCAGTAGTGCCGTTGGCGAGTATGAGTCCTTAGGCATGATCGTGACAACACTCGACCCTGAGACGATTTCACAGTTGGCTGAGCGTACGCAGACGGCGATTGATGAGTGGGTGGAAGCTGTTCCGAATGGTGAAAAATATATTGAGTTGATTGAGGCGACGCGCTAACTAGAGTCAGGGAAATGGATTTCCCTTCTCCTATGTCTACGAGGCTGCTATGAAATTTGCCAATAGGGTCGTTTCGAGAGTGTTTTTTTTTACGGGCAAGCTCGGTGTAGTGATTGCCGAGATGGCCTTGTTAGGCTTGATGCTGTTGACGGTATATGCCGTCATGACTAGATACTTGTTTCGGAGTCCGAGCATACATGCCCTTGAGGTTAGTCAGTATTTGCTTCTGGTGATTTCATGGATGTCCGTTGGGTGGGTGTTAATAGTTGGGCGGCATGTTCGAATGGAAGCGTTATATAATGTTCTTCCGGGGTTGCTTAAGAGATTTTCGGACATCCTGAGTGGTCTGTCTGTTCTGGTGTTTTGTGGTGTGATCATCTGGGCGGGGAGTGTCAACGTAATGACTGCTCTGGATAAGGGTTATCGGTCCTCTTCCTTGCTAAGTTTTCCCATGTGGATGCCCTACACCTTGATTCCTCTCGGCGGTATTCTGTTGCTTATGGCAATGATCTATCTTTCTTTGAAAGATAAGGCGTAAGGGTAAATAAATGGATTCCACGACCATATTTCTCTGGCTGCTAGGCGCGTTTGGTTTCTTGCTGGCCATCGGCGCTCCGGTGTTCGCTGCACTAGGTGTTGCTAGTATTATTGGTATGTATTTTATAAATGGCACTTCGTCGCTGATGGCAATTCCATCAATCCTCTACAGGGGTATGTCGAGTTACTCACTCATCGCAATACCTCTTTTTATACTGATGGGCGAGGTTATCGCTAGAACCAACCTGGGCGGGCGGTTGTTTACACTTTTCTATTTATGGTTAAATCGCTTGCCGGGAAGTCTGGCGATGGCAAGTGTTGGAAGCTCTGCAGTTTTTGGAGCCATGAGCGGGGTCAGCGTTGCGGGTGCTGCGACTATTGGTCGGTTCGCCATACCGGAAATGATCAAGCGAGACTATGCTCCAAGTTTGGCGGGTGGTTCGGTAGCGGCAGCAGGCGCGCTGGCACTACTGATCCCTCCGAGTATTGGCTTTATTCTCTATGGAGAAATTGCCAACCAATCAATCGGTAGGCTGTTTGTTGCAGCAATTATTCCTGGGATCATGGTGACAATGCTAATGGTTGTTTATATTGGCATTTTAGCTGTGGTTAGGCCAGAGATGGCTCCTCATGTGAAAACTGGAGTGACATGGAGAGAGCGTTTCAAGGCGCTTAAAGATGTCTGGGCAGCAATCGCCTTGGTCTTGGTGGTCTTGGGTAGTATATATTTTGGAGTTGCAACGCCTACTGAAGCTGCTGGGCTAGGGGCAATTGGTGCCTTCATCGTTGCGGGTTTATATCGTCAGCTTGATGTGCGGACTGTGCTTGATATTTTTCGCTCAACAGTTGTTACTAGTGGAATGATTCTTCTGATACTCGCTGCTGCGCTTTTGTTTGGTTGGGTGATAACCAGGTTGATGATTCCTCAGCAGTTGGTGATGTGGATTAGCGTTATGGATCTTCCTGCCTGGGTGATATTTTTGTTCATCTTGTTGTTCCTTGTTGTAATTGGCATGTTTCTCGATATCGTTTCGATAATACTTATTGCGACTCCTATCGTGCTACCCGTTATCGAGGTGCTGGGCTTCAGCCCGATCTGGTTTGGTGTGGTCTTGATCATTGCGTGCGAAATGGCTGTCATCACACCTCCAATAGGATTGAATCTCTATGTGATAAAGGGGGTGGCGCCTGAGATTTCACTTTCAGAAATCATCAGGGGTGCATTTCCGTTTGTGTTTGTCGAGGCATTTGCAATCCTTCTTCTTATTTTGTTTCCTTCTATCGCACTCTGGTTGCCGAGTGTCATGTGGTAGGTGGAAGGGCAGGAATCCTAAGGGCCTTATTGTAAAAGTCAGGCCCTTGTGATCGATAAGAATTAAGAATATAGGACAATAAAATCCTTAAATAACTAGGGCCACTTCGACCAGATCGAGGCGGTCCTGCCCCCAGAAGGGCTCGCCGTCGACGCTGTACCAGGGAGCACCGAAGCAGCCGTCCACCAGGGCGGCTCGGCAGGCCTCGTCGAGGCGGGCCTGGGAGTCCGGGCCTTCCGCTTCGCGGAGCAGGGCCTGGCCGTCGAGACCGGCGGCGTCGGCGATCTCGCGCAGGGTGCTCGTATCGGCGATATCCCGCTCCTCGACCCAGCAGGCTCGCATCAGCGCAAGCGAGAGTTCGGCGATGTCGTGCCCGCAGGCCTTGGTGGCCAGGGCCAGCCGAGCCGCTGGGCGGTCATCGGTGGGGAAGTGTTTCGGCTCCACGTTGAGCGGCAGCCCCAGCCGCTGGGGCCAGCGTCTCAGCTCCGCGAGCCGATAGGCCTGGCGGGCCGGGGCGCGCTTGGCGAGCGGCCGGCCCCCGGTGCGCGGAAAGATCGCGCCCAGGGAGATCGGTACGTAGTCGACCGTGGAGCCGTGGCGGGCGGCGATCTCGCCGAGCCGCGCATGGCCCAGGTAGCTCCAGGGGGAGACCAGGCTATAGTAGTATGTGATCCGGTGGGCCATGGGCGTTCCTCTTCTCCTCAGCGGTAGGTGGCGTCGTACTGCCGGCGCAGCTCGTTCTTCTGCACCTTGCCCATGGTGTTGCGGGGCAGCACCTCGACGAAGAACACCCGCTTCGGCTGCTTGTAGCGGGCCAGCCGGCCCTCCAGATGGGCGAGCACCCCGGCCTCGTCGATGGCGGCCCCGGGCTGGCGCACCACCACGGCGGTGACCCCCTCGCCGAAGTCGGGGTGGGGCAGGCCGATCACGGCGGACTCCTGCACCTCGTCGAGCTCGTCGATCAGCTGCTCGACCTCCTTCGGATAGACGTTGTAGCCCCCCGAGATCACCAGGTCCTTGTCGCGGCCGACGATGTGCACATAGCCCTGGTCGTCGACCATGGCCAGGTCGCCGGTGATGAAGAAACCGTCCTCCAGCAGCTCCTCGCGGGTCTTCTCGGGCATCCGCCAGTAGCCGATGAAGACGTTGGGGCCGCGGATCTGCAGCATGCCGATCTCGCCTTCGGGCACCTCGGCGCCGGTCTCGCGGTCGGTGATGCGCATCTCCACGCCGGGCAGCGGCATGCCCACGGTGCCGGCACGCCGCGCGCCGTCGTAGGGGTTGGAGATGTTCATGTTGGTCTCGGTCATGCCGTAGCGCTCGAGGATGGCGTGGCCGCTCTTCGCCTCGAAGGCCTCGTGGGTCTCGGCGGTGAGCGGTGCCGAGCCGGAGACGAACAGCCGCATGCGGGCGGTCGCCTCGGGCGTCAGGCGCTCGTCGGCCGCCAGCCGCGTGTAGAAGGTGGGCACGCCCATCAGCACCGTGCCATGGGCCATCTCCTCGAAGATCACGTCGGCATCGAACTTCGGCAGGAAGCGCATGCTGGCGCCTGCCATCAGGGTGACGTTGCAGGCCACGAAGAGGCCGTGGGTGTGGAAGATCGGCAGGGCGTGGATCAGCCGATCCTCGGCGCTGAAGCGCCAGGCCCCGACCAGGGTCTCGGCGTTGGAGCCCAGGTTGCGGTGGGTCAGCATGGCGCCCTTGGAGCGCCCGGTGGTGCCGGAGGTATAGAGGATGGCGGCCAGGTCGCGCTCGCCGAGCTCGACGATATCGTCGCGGAGCGTGGCCGCGGCGGCCTTCTCCATCAGGCTGCCGTCGGCGGCGGTGCCCAAGGTCTCCACGGCGGGGCAGCCGGTCTCGGCGGCGAGGCGGCGGGCCTCGTCCAGCACGGCCGCCCGGCAGACGAATAGCGCCGGCTCCGCGTCGGTGAGGAAGTAGCGGATCTCCTCCCCCGTGTAGCCGGTGTTGAGCGGCAGGTAGACAGCGCCGATGCGCAGGCAGGCCAGGTAGAGCAGGATCGCCTCCGGGCTCTTGTCGACCTGCACCGCGACCCGATCCCCCTGCTGCACGCCGAGCGCGGTGAGCGCCCCGGCCAGCCGGCCGCTCTCGCCGAGGGCGTCGGCGTAGGAGTAGCGGCGTCCCTCGCGGGTGGTGATGAAGTCCGCATTGCCGCGTTCGCGCATGCGCGCGGCAAAGGTCTCGAACAGGTTGTGGGACATGACATGTCTCGCGCTGTGTACGGGTGTGGCTAATCCTAACCAGCCGGCGGCGCCAATGCATGGCTGCCATCAACGCCTCGTCTGCGGTAATCTCGTCAGCCTGATGATCACAAGGCCCGGCCGCACGCACGGCCGGACCACGCTGGACCGACACGAGGCTCCCATGAAACGACTCAAGACGCTGACCCTGGCCGTGGCCGCCGCTGCGCTTGCCACCGCTTCCCTGACCGCCCAGGCGCGGGACTTCCGCCTGGGGCTGATCACCCCGCCGCAGCACCTGTGGAGCACCGAGGCCGAGGCCTTCGCCGAGAGCCTGCACGAGCGCTCCGGCGGCGAGCACAGCGTCAGCGTCTACCCGGCCCAGCAGCTCGGCAACGAGGCGCAGATGGTCCAGCAGCTGCAGACCGGCGCACTCGACATGGCCTTCCTGACCATCGCCGAGATCTCCAACCGCATCCCCGACTTCGGTGCCCTCTACGCGCCGTACCTGGTGGACGACGTGGACCACGCCGCGCGCCTGCTGCGCTCCGACACCGCCGCCGAGCTGCTCGAGCTGATGCCCGCCGAGGTGGGCCTGGTCGGGCTCGGCTACGGCATGGTGGGCATGCGCCAGGTGCTCTCCCGCAGCCCCATCGAGAGCATGGGCGACATGCGTGGCCAGCGTCTGCGCATCACCCCCTTCGAGCCCATCCGCGACTTCTACACCGCCACCGGCGCGGCCCCGGCGCCGCTGCCGCTGCTCGAGGTCTATGACGCCCTGGCCAACGGCCAGGTGGACGCCATCGACATGGACTTCGATTCGATCCTGATCCTCAAATTCCACGAGCAGGCGCGCAACCTGCTGATCTCCAACCATATGATGTTCCCGATGGTGGGCGTGGTCTCGGGCCGGGTGTGGCGCGAGCTCTCCGCGGAGGATCGCGAGCTGATCGAGACCACCATGGCCGAGCATCTGGAGAACGTGCTGGCCGGCTTCCAGCAGATGGACGCCGACCAGGAGGCCGAGATTCGCGGCCTGGACCTCAACATCGTCGAGGCCGATGCCGAGTTCTTCAGCGAGGCCATCGCCGAGTGGGAGGCCACCTGGGCCGAGAAGGCGCCCATGCTCGAGGCGCTGCGCGAGGAAGCCGAGCGCCTGCGCCAGTAAGCGGAAGGCGAGCCGATGCTGTCCCGCCTCTCCGACCGCCTGGCCTACCTGGAGGAGATCGCCGCCGCCGCCCTTGCGGCGGCGGTCACCCTGCTGATCCTCGTCAACGTGGCCTTCCGCGCCGCGGGCAGCCCCCTCTACTGGATCAGCGAGCTGGCCATCTACGCCATGATCTGGATGACCTTCCTGATTGCCAGTGCGGTGCTCAAGCGCCGCCAGAGCATCTCGGTCACCCTGCTCAGTGACCTGGTGCCTGGCTTCGGCCATCGGCTGCTGATGGCCGCGGTGGATCTCGCCGTGCTGCTGTTCGCGGTGCTGCTGCTCTGGCTCTGCTGGCGCTGGTACCAGCCGCTGGCCCTGGCCCAGGCGGGCTTCGACTTCCGCGCCTTCCAGGGCGAGACCTTCAACTTCATCTATGCCGAGAACACCTCGACGCTCGGCATCAGGAAGTTCTGGGTGTGGCTGATCGTGCCCTGGTTCGCGCTGTCGCTGACCTTCCACGGCCTGGTCAACCTGGGCGGCGCCCTGCGCGGGCTGCGTGACCCGGGCCAGGCGCCCCCGGAGGCGATGCCATGACGGTCGCGATCTTTGCGCTGCTGCTGCTGGGGGCGGTGCCCATCGCGCTCGTGCTGGCGCTGACCGCGATGTTCTACATCCAGGTCTCGGGCAACAGCGTGCTCTTCGACTCCTACCCTCAGCAGCTCTTCGGCGCCATCGAGAGCTACGGGCTGCTGGCGATCCCACTGTTCATGCTGGCAGGCGAACTGATGAACGAGGGCGGGGTGACCCGCCGGCTGATCGACCTGGCGCGGCTGCTGGTGGGCGGCTTCCGCGGCGGGCTCGCCTATATCAACCTGGTGGCCAACATGATGATGGCGGCGATCGTCGGCTCGGCCGCCTCGCAGATCGCCATCATGTCGCGGGCCATGGTGCCGGCCATGGAACGGGAGGGCTACAGCCGCTCCTACGGCGCGGCGATCACCGCCGCCGGGGGCCTGCTCTCGCCGATCATCCCGCCCTCGATGCTCTTCGTGCTGTTCGGTGTCATGGCCCAGGTGCCCATCGCCGAGATGTTCATCGCCGGCATCCTGCCGGGCCTGCTGCTGGGCTTCAGCTTCTTCCTGACCATCGCCGTGGTGGGGCTGGTACAGCAGTACCCCAAGGGGGCGTGGCCGAGCCGCGCCGAGGCGAAGCGGGCGCTGCTCATGGGCCTGCCGGCGCTCTCCATCCCGCTGATCATCATCGGTGGCATCCTGCTGGGGCTGGCCACGCCCACGGAGTCCGCGGCGCTGGCGTCGCTGGCCGCGCTGCTGCTGGGGCGCTTCCTCTATCGCGACCTGAAGTTCGCCATGCTGCCGACGGTGCTCCGGCGCACCGCGGTGAATGCGGGGCTCGTGATCATGCTGATCGCCGCCGCCGGGGTGTTCGGCTGGGTGATCGTCTACGAGCGGCTGCCGCAGATGGCCGCGGCCTGGATCGCCGCGCTCACCACCGATCCCTTCCTGTTCCTGCTGCTGCTGATCGGCGTGCTGCTGCTGGTGGGGATGATCATCGACGGCATCGCCGCGCTGATCCTGGTGGTGCCGATCCTGCTGCCCATCGCCACCCAGCAGTTCGGCATCAGCCCCTACCAGTTCGGGGTGGTGGTCTGCCTGACCCTGGTGCTGGGCCTGCTCACCCCGCCGGTGGGGGCGGGGCTCTATATCGCCTCCTCGATGACCGGGGCCTCGCCGATGCGCATCTTCCGCTCGCTGCTCCCCTTCCTGCTGGCGAGCCTTGTCACCCTGGTGCTGCTGGCCTGGCAGCCCTGGCTGACCACGGCGCTGGTCGGGCGCTGAGGGGCCCTCACCGACTCGCCACCAGGCTGCCGGCGACCACCAGCAGTGCGGCCCGTCGCCCCACCGAACCCGCCCGACGCCTTGCCGAACAGATTCGCGAAGCACTGGGTCGGAGTAGGGAAGGCAGGGTGCTCACCGTCGGGGTACACTGCCTGTAATCGAAGTCATCCCCAGAGGCGACGACATGCAGCCCGTGGTTAACGATGTGGATCGAGAGCTTCACCAGGCGATTCTTCAGGCCCTGGCGCCCTTCGAAGTCGAGCAGGTCGTGCTGTTCGGCTCCCTGGCGGTAGGCAGGGCGCGGCCCGAGAGCGATCTCGACGTCGCCGTGGAGAGCCGCGAGCCCCTGAGCAGCCAGCAGAAGATGGCCATGATCGAGGCGCTGGCGCTGGCGTCGTCGCGTCCCGTGGACCTGGTCGATCTCAGGGCGGCGGGGCAGCCGCTGCTGACTCGGATCGTCACGACCGGCGTTCGTCTCAAGGGCAGCGATACCTGCTGGGCCAGGCTGGTCTATCGCAACATCATCGATAACGAGGACTTCGTGCCTCTCCAGCAGAGGATTCTCAGGGCGAGGCAGGACGCATGGATCAACTCCTGATCAATCAGAAACTCGAGTCGCTGCGCCGCTGTGTCGTGCGGCTGGAGAGTCGCTGCCCCGATACCCTTGAAGCCCTCGAGGCCGATATCGATATTCAGGATATCCTGGCGCTCAACCTCACGCGTGCCGTACAGCTCTGTGTCGATATCGCTGCCCACTGGATTGCGGAGCATCATGACCTGACATCGCCCATTACCATGGGGCAGAGCTTCGAAGTGCTGGCCGAACGAGGCGTCATCAGTAGAGAACTTGCCGACAACATGAGGAAGTCGGTCGGATTTCGCAATATCGTGGTGCACAACTACGAAGCCGTTAACTGGCAGGTGGTTTTCTCCATCTGCCAGGAACACCTCGGCCAGTTCAAGCAGTTTGCTCGCACCTTCATGGATCCCGCCGTGCGCTGAACGCCCCCACCTGTCGCCGCAGCCCCGCCCATCGCCGCGATATGATGCGGCGATAGGGGACGGCGATTGGTCGAAAGCCTCAATTCCGAGCGTTATACTCGGGTATTGACCCCGATCTTCGCCCGCCCGGAGCCGCCATGTTTCCCGCCTTCACCCTGCGCTACGTTCGCCTGCCGGAACACTTCTATATCCGCTTCGACCCCGTGCCGGTGCCCGCGCCGCGGCTGGTGGCCTTCAATCGCCCACTGGCCGAGGAGCTCGGCTTTGAACTCGATGCCTTCGACGAGGCGCTCGCCGCCGAGTGGTTCTCCGGTAACGCCGTGCCGGAAGGCGCCGAGCCCATCGCCCAGGCCTACGCCGGCCACCAGTTCGGCCACTTCAACCCGCGCCTGGGCGACGGCCGGGCGGTGCTGCTCGGCGAGGTAACCGACCGCGACGGGCGCCTGCGCGATATCCAGCTCAAGGGCGCCGGGATGACGCCCTTTTCCCGCGGCGCCGACGGTCGCGCTCCCCTCGGGCCGGTGCTGCGTGAGTACCTGGTGAGCGAGGCGATGCATCGCCTCGGCGTGCCCACCACCCGGGCGCTGGCCGCGGTGACCAGCGGCGAGCGGGTCTTCCGCCGAGTGCCGGAGCCCGGTGCGGTGCTGACCCGGGTGGCGTCGAGCCACCTGCGGGTGGGCACCTTCCAGTACTTCGCCGCCCGGGGCGAGCATGAGGCGGTGCGCACCCTGGCCGACCTGGCCATCGAGCGACACTATCCCCAGCTTAAGGGCCTGGAAGAGGGTGAGCGCTACGCGGCGTTGCTGGAGGCGGCAGTCGGGCGCCAGGCGGCGCTGGTGGCGAAGTGGATGGGGCTCGGCTTCATTCACGGGGTGATGAACACCGACAACTGCGCGATCTCCGGCGAGACCATCGACTACGGCCCCTGCGCTTTCATGGAGGCCTATGATCCTGCGACGGTGTTCAGCTCCATCGACGAGCAGGGGCGCTACGCCTATCGCAACCAGCCCTGGCTCGCCCAGTGGAACCTGGCGCGGCTGGCCGAGGCGCTGCTGCCGCTGATCGATGCGGACCAGCAGCGCGCCGTTGAGCGGGCCACGGCGCTGGTCGAGGCCTTCGAGCCGCGCTATGGGGCCGAGTGGCTGGCGGTCTTTCGCGAGAAGCTGGGGCTGGCGCAGGAGGAGGCGGGCGACCGCGAGCTGGTCGAGGGCCTGCTGAAAGCACTGCAGGCCGGCCGAGCCGACTTCACCCTGGCCTTCCGTCGCCTGAGTGAAGCGGTTGAAGAGGGTGAGGCGGTGGAAGACGACGCCCCCGCGCTGCTGGCGCTGTTCGAGAACGACGCGGCCCTGCGGAAGTGGCTGCCGCGCTGGCGCGAGCGTCTGGCTCGGGAAGGTGTCGGCAGGGAGGAGATCGCCGCGCGCCTGAACGCCGTCAATCCGCTCTATATCCCCCGCAACCACCTGGTGGAGAGGATGATCGCGGCCGCCGCCGAGCAGGATGACTTCGGCCCCTTCGAGGCGCTGCGCGAGGTGCTGGCCGAGCCCTTCTCCGAGCAGCCAGGTCGGGAAGAATACGCCCAGCCGGCACCGTCCACCGAGCGGGT
Organism: Halomonas sp. PGE1; assembly: GCF_013000985.1. Classification (NCBI taxonomy): domain Bacteria; kingdom Pseudomonadati; phylum Pseudomonadota; class Gammaproteobacteria; order Oceanospirillales; family Halomonadaceae; genus Halomonas; species Halomonas sp. PGE1. The sequence goes on along the minus strand of NZ_CP053032.1, from coordinate 3,544,035 downwards.
CTTCCGCACCTTCTGCGGCACCTGAGCTGACGCGGAACATCACCAGCCAAAAAAGACGCCCGAGTCTCCTCGGGCGTCTCTGTGGGTGACGGCGTGGTCGGGTCTCCCCGGCCAGCGCTTGCGCGTTACGCGACGTCGAAGCGGTCGGCGTTCATCACCTTGGTCCAGGCGGTAACGAAGTCCTTCACGAACTTCTCCTGGTTGTCATCCTGGGCGTAGAGCTCTGCGTAGGCGCGCAGGATGGAGTTGGAGCCGAACACCAGGTCGACGCGGGTCGCGGTGAACTTGGTGCTGCCGCTCTTGCGGTCCACGATGTTGTACGAGTTCTTGCCGGTGGGCTCCCAGCGGTTCGCCATGTCGGTCAGGTTGACGAAGAAGTCGTTGGTCAGCTGGCCCACGCGATCGGTGAAGACCCCGTGCTGGCTGCCGCCGTGGTTGGTGCCCAGCACCCGCATGCCGCCCAGCAGCACGGTCATCTCCGGCGCGGTCAGGCCCATCAGCTGGGCGCGGTCGAGCAGCATCTCCTCCGGCTTGACCACGTAATCCTTCTTCTGCCAGTTGCGGAAGCCATCGGCCAGCGGCTCCAGCGGCTCGAAGGATTCGGCGTCGGTCATCTCGTCGGTGGCATCGCCGCGTCCCTTCAGGAAGGGCACGTGGACGTCATGGCCCGCGGCCCTGGCGGCCTGCTCGATGCCCAGGTTGCCGCCCAGCACGATCACGTCGGCGATGCTGGCACCGGTCTCGGCAGAGATCTGCTCGTAGACCTTCAGCACCTTGGCCAGTCGCGCAGGCTCGTTGCCTTCCCAGTCCTTCTGGGGCGCCAGGCGGATGCGTGCACCGTTGGCGCCGCCGCGCATGTCGGAGCCGCGGAAGGTCCGGGCGCTGTCCCAGGCGGTGCAGACCAGTTCTTCGAGGGAGAGGCCGGCCTCGGCGATCTTCTCCTTGACCACCTCCTCGATGTAGTTGGTCTCGCCCTGGGGCACCGGGTCCTGCCAGATCAGGTCCTCGGCCGGGACTTCCGGACCGATGTAGCGGGACTTCGGCCCCATGTCACGGTGGGTCAGCTTGAACCAGGCGCGGGCGAAGCAGTCCTTGAAGTACTCCGGATCCGCCATGAACTTTTCGCAGATGGCGCGGTACTTCGGATCCATCTTCATCGCCATGTCGGCGTCGGTCATGATGGGGTTGTGGCGCTTGGAGGGATCGGTGGCATCGACCGGCTTGTGCTCCTCCTTGATGTCGATCGGCTCCCACTGCCAGGCGCCGGCGGGGCTCTTCTTGAGCTCCCACTCATAGCCGAACAGCAGATCGAAGTAGCCCATGTCGAACACGGTGGGGTTGGTGGTCCAGGCCCCCTCGATGCCCGAGGTGACGGCATTGGCCGCCTTGCCGTCCATGTGCGGGTTGAGCCAGCCGAAGCCCTGGTTTTCCACGTCTGCGCCTTCCGGCTCCGGGCCCAGTGCCCCGGCATCGCCGTTGCCGTGGGTCTTGCCGACGGTGTGGCCGCCGGCGGTCAGCGCCGCGGTCTCCTCGTCGTTCATCGCCATGCGGGCGAAGGTGACGCGCACCTGTTCGGCGGTCTTGAGCGGGTCGGGCTGGCCGTTGACCCCCTCCGGGTTCACGTAGATCAGCCCCATCTGCACCGCGGCCAGCGGGTTCTCCATGGTGTCGGGCTTGTCGACGTTCTCGTAGCGGCTATCCGAAGGTGCCAGCCACTCCTTCTCGGCGCCCCAGTAGATGTCCTTCTCGGGGTGCCAGATGTCCTCGCGGCCGTAGGAGAAGCCGAAGGTCTTGAAGCCCATGGACTCGTAGGCCACGTTGCCGGCCAGGATGAAGAGGTCGGCCCAGCTGATCTTGTTGCCGTACTTCTTCTTGAGCGGCCAGAGCAGGCGGCGTGCCTTGTCCAGGTTGCCGTTGTCGGGCCAGGAGTTGATAGGAGCGAAGCGCTGGTTGCCGGTGCCGCCGCCGCCACGGCCGTCGGCCAGGCGATAGGTGCCCGCCGCGTGCCAGGCCATGCGGATCATCAGGCCGCCGTAGTGACCCCAATCGGCCGGCCACCACTCCTGGCTGTCGGTCATCAGCGCATGCATGTCCTGCTTCAGCGCCTCAAAGTCGAGCTTCTTGACCTCTTCGCGATAGTCGAAATCCTCGCCCATCGGATTGGTCTTGCGATCATGCTGGTGGAGGATGTCCAGGTTCAGGGATTCCGGCCACCAGGCGACAACATCCGCCTTCTCCTGCGTGTTGGACCCGTGCATCACCGGGCACTTGCCTGTGTTCTGCTGATCACCCATGTCGCACTCCATCTTGGCTGCTGTGAGCTTGGCTGTGTTTCGGGAATAGCCATCCTTGTATAGACGATGACTTCCCGGGGGGACAATGAGCCATATCAACCATCGCCAACCTCGCTGGCGCGACGGCCGCGGCTCCCTGTCCGGATCACCCCTAACCTACTCCTAGGAGATCCATTAGCACAATGCGGCATTGTCGACCGCGGCGATAGCCAATCTCAATCGGCGGGCGGCAGCGGAGCTGCTATGTCTGGCGCGGTCCGTCAGGCCTCGGGAAAGTGAAGCCCGCACGGCGAATGTTGTAACATGCCCCCAAATTGTGACATTGGTTGTCATTCGGGGCAGCGCCGAGGGAAGGTTGCGAAAAGGGTTGGTGAAATGGGGTTTCTGGCGGCCACTGCAGACGCTGCAGGGCCGCCTTCTTGCAGGGCTGGTGGTGACCTGGCTGGTCATCATCGCCCTGCTGTTGGCCGTGGCCTGGGGCATGGGCCAGACCCTGGCCCGCGACGCCAACCATGCCCACCTGGGCTACCAGGCCGAGATGCTCAGCCGGGGCCTGCAGGATCGTCTTGATCAGCGCTTCGCGGCGCTCAAGCATCTCGCCGGTCAACTGGGCGACGAGAGCGGTGAGCCGGCCGTCGAACAGCTCCGGGCGAACCGCAGCCTGCTGGCCCACTTCGAGGGCGTCATGGTGAGCGACGCCGAGGGTCGTGTGGTCGCCGACCTGCCCGAGGTCCCGGGCCGCGTGGGGCTCGAGACCGCCCATACCGAGTACTTCCAGATGCTGCGCCACTCGCCCTGGCCCTACGTGAGCCGGCCCTTCGTCGGGCGTGCCAGCGGGGAGCCACTGGTGCTGATGCTGGTGCCCCGCTTCACGGGCGAGGGCGAGTTCGCCGGAGTGGTGGGCGGCATGCTCAACCTGGCCCATGGTCAGTTCTTCCGCAGCATCGCCTCGCTCTCCTTCGAGCACCAGGGGCACGTGGCGATCTTCACCGCCGAGGGAGAGCCCCTCTTCGTGCCGGGTGGCCTGGCGGGGGCGGTCGATGATCTGAGCCGGCTCGATCCACCGGACTTTCAGCTGGCGCTGGATGGCTGGCAGGGGGAGACCCGCCACGAGCTCCAGGGCGATACCCTGCTGGTGGCCTACCGCCAGGTGTGGGATGCCGACTGGGTGGTGGCCATGATGATGCCTGGCCGTTCGGTGCTGGCCCCGCTGCAGGCCTTCCTGAAGCAGCTATGGTGGACCTGGCTGGTGGCCGCACTGCTGCTGTTGGCGCTGACCCGCTGGTGGGTGGGTCGTCAGCTCGCGCCGCTGCACCGCCTTGAGGGCCAGATCGGCGAGGTGAGCGCCGGCAAGCGTCAGCGCCTGTTGCTCTCCACCGACCTGCAGGAGCTGCGCCAGGTCTCGGCGACCTTCAATCGTCTGGAGCAGGAGAGAAGCGAGGCGCTGCATCGGCTGCGGGAGCGCGAGGCCTTCCTGAATGCCGTGCTGGGCTCGACCCCGACCGGCATGTTCGTGGCCAATCTCGAGGGCGAGATCACCTACCTCAACCCCGCCCTGGTGGCCATGCTGGGGCTCGCGCCGGACACCACCACCGCAGCCGTGCTCGAGCGTGTCCATGAGGACGACCGCGAGGGGGCCCTGGACCTCTGGCAGCATGCCCTGGCCCGGCGGGACGACTTCCTGCGGCAGCTGCGCATGCATGACGCCCGCGGCGAGCTGCTGTGGCTGGAAGTGCACGCCAGCCCGGTGGGGGGCGGCGAGGCGCCGCTCGGCATCGTCGGGGTGGTCAAGGACATCACCGAACGCCGCCACGAGGAGGCCCTGCGGCGCTGGGAGGCGGAGCACGACCCGCTGACCGGCCTGCTCAACCGCCGCGGCTTTGAGCGCCGCCTCGAGGAGGCGCTGGCCGACTTCACCAAGACCGGTGCGCCCTCGGCCCTGATCCTCTTCGATCTGGACCACTTCAAGTCCGTTAACGACAACGGTGGCCATGCCCTCGGCGACGAACTGCTGCGGCGCGTGGCCCAGGTGGTGGCCTGGGAGGTGCGCCGCAGCGATCACCTGGCGCGCCAGGGAGGCGACGAGTTCGGCCTGCTGCTGCCGAGCTGCACCCTGAGCCAGGCCAGGACCATTGCCGAAACCGTCAGGAAGGTGGTGAGCCAGGTGAGCGTCAGCCACGAGGGCCGAGAGTACTTCGTGACCGCCAGCATCGGCCTGACCGTGTTCCAGGAGGGCGATGATGCCATCGAGACGGTGCTGGCGCGCGCCGACGCCGCCAGCTACGCCTCCAAGCGCCAGGGGCGCAACGGTGTAGTGGTGCACGCCGAGGAGGCCTGATCTGCGGCCTCAGCCCACGGCGGTCGGTATCTCGAGCTCGCGGGCCTCGCCCATCAGGAAGTCGCGGTTGGCCTCCAACGCCTCGCGCAGGAAGTCCCACAGCAGGCGTACCCGGGCCAGGCGGCGCTGCTCCTGGCGGGCGGTGATCCAGAACTGGCGGTCGATCGCCACCTCGTCTGCCAGCACCCTGACCAGTGGCCCGCTGCTTTCCGCCATGAAGCAGGGCAGCACGGCCAGGCCCGCCCCGTGCAGGCAGGCGGCGTGCTGGGTGGTCACGCTGGTGCTGCGCATGGCGAAGTGCGGCCCGGGATGGCCGACCACCGCGGGGTCGAGCAGCGGCTCCAGATAGCTGAGCTGCTCGCTGAAGATCAGATCGTCCACGTAACCGACCAGCCGGTGCTCCCCCAGCTCGGCGAGGCGCCCGGGCGCGCCGTGGCGCTCGAGGTACCCCTCGCTGCCGTAGAGCCGCAGGCGATAGTCGCACAGCCGCGAGATCACCAGCCCCGGGCTCACCGGGCGCTCCACGGTGATGGCGAGATCCGCCTCGTGGCGGCTCAGGTTGACCACCCGGGGCAGGGCGAGCAGGTCCAGGGTCACCCCGGGGTGGCGGCTGCAGAAGGCCGAGAGCAGCGGAGCGATCACCCAGGTGCCGAAGCCCTCGGTCACCCCCAGGCGGATCTGGCCGCTGATCTGGTGGTTCTTGTCGGTGAGGCTCTCGCCGGCCTCGAAGGCGTGGCGGGCCATCTCCTCGGCGTGGGCGAGCAGCTGCTGGCCCGCCTCGGTGAGGTGGTAGCCGTGGGTGCTGCGCTCGAAGAGCTGGGTGTTGAGCTTCTGCTCGAAGCGCCGGGTGCGCCGCGACAGGGTAGAGTGGTCGAGCCCCAGGCGGCGGGCGGCATCGGTGAGCCGCTGGCTGCGGGCCACCTCGAGAAAGATCTGGATATCCTGCCAGTCGAGCATGGGGGCCTCGCCGAAGATGGGAGTCGGGTTTGCTTGTGCATGAATGCACAAACAATGTGCCCGAGTGCCCGTTGTCACACCATCCGACCTCTGGATAGACTCGTTTCTATCACCTTCCGTGTTTTTATACACACAAAGTCTAATGCCAGGGTGATCCACGGCAACGTCAACAACAAGCCGATCCCCCGGGCAGCGACAGCACAGAGAGGAGCACGCCCCATGTCAGTCCGCGAAATCCCCATGATCATCGACGGCCAGCCCGTCCAGTCCCAGAGCCAGGAGTGGCGCGACGTGGTCAACCCGGCCACCCAGGAGGTGGTCGCCCGGGTGCCGTTCTGCACCGCGGAGGAGGTGGAGCGCGCCGTGGCCAGCGCCAAGGAGGCCTTCAAGACCTGGCGCAAGGTGCCCCTGGGCAAGCGCATGCGCATCATGCTCAAGCTGCAGGCGCTGATCCGCGAGCACACCGACGAGCTGGCCGCGCTGATCACCGAGGAGCACGGCAAGACCCTGCCCGACGCCGTGGGCGAAGTGGGCCGCGGCCTGGAGGTGGTGGAGCACGCCTGCTCGATCACCAGCCTGCAGCTGGGCGAGCTGGCCGAGAACGCGGCAAGCGAGGTGGACGTCTACACCATGCACCAGCCGCTGGGCGTGGGCGCCGGCATCACTGCCTTCAACTTCCCGATCATGCTGCCCTGCTTCATGTTCCCGCTGGCCATCGCCACCGGTAACACCTTCGTGCTCAAGCCCTCCGAGCAGGACCCGAGCTCCACCATGCGCCTGGTCGAGCTGGCCCACGAGGCAGGCATCCCGGCCGGCGTACTCAACGTGGTCCACGGCGGCCCGGACGTCGCCAACCAGATCGCCGACCATGCCGACATCAAGGCGCTCTCCTTCATCGGCTCCACCCACGTGGGCTCGCTGCTCTACAACCGCGCCGCCGCTGCCGGCAAGCGCATGCAGTCGATGATGGGCGCCAAGAACCACTGCGTGATCATGCCCGATGCCAACCGCAGCCAGGCCATCAACAACCTGCTCGGCTCCGCCTATGGCGCCGCCGGCCAGCGCTGCATGGCCAACTCCGTGGTGGTGCTGGTGGGCGAGGCCCGCGAGTGGCTGGAGGATATCGTCGAGGGCACCCGCAGCATGAAGGTGGGCCCCGGCACCCAGACCGACGCCGACCTCGGCCCGCTGGTCTCTCCCCAGGCCAAGGAGCGCGTCGAGCGGCTGATCACTGCCGGCGAGAAGGAGGGCGCGAAGCTGCTGGTGGACGGCCGCGGCTACCAGGTCGAGGGCTACCCGAACGGCAACTTCGTCGGCCCGACCCTGTTCGCCGACGTGACCCCGGAGATGAGCATCTACCGCGAGGAGATCTTCGGCCCGGTGCTTTGCGTGGTGACCGTCGACACCCTGGACGAGGCGATCGAGTTCATCAACGCCAACCCCAACGGCAACGGCACCTCCATCTTCACCAACTCCGGCTGGGTGGCGCGCCGCTTCGAGACCGACATCGACGTGGGCCAGATCGGCATCAACGTGCCGATCCCGGTGCCGGTCGCCTACTTCAGCTTCACCGGCTCCCGGGCCTCCAAGCTGGGCGACCTGGGCCCCAACGGCAAGCAGGCGATCGCCTTCTGGACCCAGACCAAGACCGTCACCGCCCGCTGGTACGAGCCGGAGAACGTCTCCAGCGGCATCAACAGCACCATCTCGCTGAGCTGATCACCTCCGCTCGGTAACGACAGGGCCCCGCCTCGAGAGAGGCGGGGCCCTGTGCGTTGATGGCCTTCGACCGGATGGTCAGGCAGAACTGCTAGAGTGCAGGCATCGTACGGATACGATACCGGAGCTCTCGTGACTCGCCCATTTCCCCGCCTGCCGTCGGCCCTGGCCGCCTGGCTGCTGCTTGCCTGCCTGCTGGCCTCGCCGGCCCGGGCCGCGCTCGATGTTGCCGACCCTTTCGATGGGCTCAACCTGGGCCCGCAGGTGCAGCTGCTGGAGGATGTCGATCGCGAGTTCACCATCGACGACCTGCTCTCCCGGGATGACGACCTGCCCTGGCGGTCCTCAGAGCAGGAGACCCTCAACTTCAGCTTCTCCGACTCTGCCTGGTGGCTGCAGGTGGAGCTCGTCAACGCCAGCGAGGCGCCGTTGAGACGCCTGCTGGAGCTGGCCATGCCGCTGCATGACTATCTGGACGCCTGGGTGGTCGACGAGGCGGGGGAGGTGGTCGCCGAATGGCAGACCGGCAACCGGCGTGCCTTCGACACGCGCCCGGTGGCCCACCGCACCTTCGTGCTGCCCATCGTGCTGCCGCCCGGCGAGACGCGCCGCGTGATCCTGCGGTTGGATACCCACGATGGCCTCTTCGATGCCACGCCGCTCTACCTGCTGAGCGACGCCAGTTTCCTGCAGAAGGCCCAGCGCGAACTGATGGCCTTCAGCCTCTACTTCGGCGCTCTGCTGGCGCTGATGATCTTCAATCTGCTGCTGTTCCTGGCTATCCGGGAGCGCAGCCTGCTGCATTATGTGGTCTACCTCGGCACCTTCTTCGTGCTGATGTTCGCGGCGCGGGGCTTTGCCTACCAGTACTGGTGGCCGAACTGGCCGACCTTCAACAACCAGATGCTGCCGCTGACCATCGGGCTCTTCGCCGTCACCCTGGCCAGTTTCAGCAGCAGCTACCTCAACCTGCGCCGGCACGCGCCGCGACTGTCATGGGGGCTGCACGGGGTGGCGGGCCTGTGCCTGGCGAGTGCGCTGCCGGCGCTGCAGGGGCACTACGCTCCGGTGTTCCGCGTCATGATCCCCGCCGCCATCCTGCTCTCCCTGTTGATGCTCTCCGTGGCCGTGTGGCGCAGCTGGCTGGGCGACCGCCTGGCACAGATCTTCCTTGTGGCCTGGTGTGTGCTGCTGGTGGGGATCGCGCTCTACTTCCTGCGCGTGGCCGGGGTGCTGCCCTATAACGTCTTCACCGAGTACGCCGTGCAGGCGGGCTCGGGCATCGAGTTCCTGCTGCTGGCCTTCGGGCTGGCCTACAAGATCAACCTGCTCAAGAACGAGAAGCTCGCCGCCGAGCGGGCCACCCATGAGCTGCAGCGCTCGCACAACCAGCGGCTGGAGGCCGAGGTGGATGAGCGCACCCGTGAGCTCGAAGCCGCCAACCAGCGGCTCGCCGCCATGGCCCGCACCGACCCCTTGACCGGGCTGCTCAACCGCCGCCAGTTCCATGAGCTCGTTGATGCGGAGCTCCTGCAGCGTCGCCGCAGCGGCCGGGCGCTGCTCTTCGCCGTGATGGATATCGATGCCTTCAAGGCCTACAACGACACCTACGGCCATCAGGCCGGTGACGAGGTGCTCAGGCGTGTCTCCGCGCTGCTGCAGCAACATTTCCGCCGCGCTGGCGACCGTCTGTTCCGCCTGGGCGGCGAGGAGTTCGGCCTGCTGCTGGAGGTCGATACTCTGGACCAGGGCCGGCATGTCATGGAGGCCTTCCGTCAGTCGTTGGAGGACCTCGCCATTCCCCACGTGCAGGCAGAGGGCGGAGTGGTCACCGCCTCCTTCGGGCTGGTCTGCTGCAATGACTTCCAGAGGGTGCCGGATGCCGAACGGCTCTACCGGGAGGCCGACGAGGCGATGTACCAGGCCAAGGACCGCAATCGCAACCGGGTGGTGACCCGGGCCATCCTCGGCGAGACGTGAGCGGCGCTCGTGGCGCTCGTGGCGCTTGCGACGATCGTCCGCATGGACAGTCACTTGACGCTGACGTTAACTGGAGGTTTCCAACAACAACCACAACGCCAGGAGCCATCATGACCGCGCCCATCAGCCGCTTTCCCATCCCCGAGTCGATCCAGGACCTTCCCGAGGACATCCGCGACGCCATGCTGGCGGTGCAGGAGAAGGCCGGCTTCATCCCCAACGTCTTCCTGATGCTGGCCCACCGCCCGGCCGAGTTCCGCGCCTTCTTCGCCTACCACGACGCCCTGATGGAGAGGGAGGCCGACACCCTCACCAAGGCGGAGAAGGAGATGATCGTGGTGGCCACCAGCGCCCGCAACCGGTGCCTCTACTGCGTGGTGGCCCACGGTGCTCTGGTGCGCATCTACAGCAAGGACCCGCTGCTGGCCGACCAGGTCGCCATCAATCAACGCGTCGCTGGCCTCAGCGAGCGCCACCGGGTGATGCTCGACTTCGCCATGCACAGCGGCCTGGAGGTCGGCGAGCTCACCGACGAGTGGCAGACCCGCCTGCTGGAGGTCGGCTTCACCCAGGACGACATCTGGGACATCGGCGCCATCGCCGCCTTCTTCGGCATGTCCAACCGCCTGGTCACCCTCGCTGGCACCCCGCCCAACGAGGAGTTCTACCTGATGGGCCGGGTGCCGAGGGAGAAGTAACGTCGTTGGCATCCAGAAGGGCTGCCGGTACGCTCGAAGATGAAAAGGGGAATGATGCGAGGCATGTTCAGTGGCAGAGCGTAAGGCATGGAGCGACCAAGACCGACTGCAGGCGCTGGCGCTCTACTGCCGCCTGAGCTTCGGTCAGTTGCATCGCGAGCGGCCCGAGGTCATTCACCTGGCCGAGCAGATGGGCCGCTCTGCCAGCTCGGTGGCCATGAAGCTCTCCAACTACGCGAGCCTCGACCCAGAGGTACGGGCGCTGGGCAAAAAGGGGCTGTCGGGTGCCTCACGCCAGGATCGCCTGCTGTGGGAGCGCTTTATCGCCGACCCGAAGAGTGTCGCCGCCGAGAGTGAGTCGGCCTGGGTAGAGCTCGATCCCTGTGGCGATAGTGCCGAGGCAGATGAGGATTACACCGGCAGCGAGGCCTATGCCCTGCAGCGACGGCGTATTGGGCAGTCGCTATTCCGCAAGGCCGTGATGGTGCGCTACGACACGCGATGCGTGATTACCGGGCTTCGTCACGAGGATCTACTGATTGCGAGCCATATCGTGCCTTGGCAGGCGCGCCCAGAGTCTCGCCTCGATCCCGCTAATGGGCTCTGCCTCAACGCGCTCCATGACCGCGCCTTCGATAAGGGACTGCTGGCCATCGACGACCGGGACCGCATTCGCATCTCTCCTGAGCTGACCGGCGCGGCCCCCAACGGCCGGCTCAAGGCGCAGCTCCATGACCTCGAGGGCCAGCCCTTGATCCTGAGCCCTCGCGCCTTTCCGAACCGAGACTATCTCGCCTGGCACTTCCGGGAGTGCTTCCGACGCTGATACCCCCGGCGACCCCTGGCCGCCGGCCCATGGCCTCGCTATGATGCCTCCGGCCCGTCGTGTCGCCGACAGCGGCGGGCCCACACAATTCATTCACTTGTCGCCAGGGGAGTCCCGCCGCATCCGCGGGGGCTGAGAGGGCCAAGCGCCGACCCTGGAACCTGATCCGGTTCATACCGGCGGAGGAAGCGCGACATGCCTTACCTGACGTCTGCCGTGCTCGGCGCGGCGCTTCTGTGCTTTGCTTTCCTGGGCCTGCGGGCCCGCCGGGCCGATGGCCTGCTCGATGACTACGTCACCGCCCGCAACTCCCAGGGCGCCCAGGCCATCGGCCTGTCGTTCCTGGCCTCCAGCATGGGGGCCTGGATCCTCTTCGCGCCGCCGGAGATCGGCGCCTTCGTGGGGCCGGTGGCGCTGGCCGGCTACGCCATCGGCTCGTCGCTGCCCTTTATCGTGCTGGGGCTCTACGGCCCGGCGATCCGTCGCCACCTGCCGCAGGGGCGCAGCATCGGCGAGTTCGCGGAGTCCTGCTACGGCGCCGGGGTGCGGCGCTGGGTCTCCTTCGTCTCGGTGGCCTACATGGCGATCTTCCTGGCCGCCGAGCTCACCGCCATCGGCGCCATCGCCGCGCTGCTCTCCGACGTGCCGCCGGCGCTGGTGATCCTCGGGGTGGCGGTGGTCACCCTGGTCTACACCACCCTGGGCGGGCTGCGGGCGAGCCTCGCCACCGACCGCTGGCAGGCCTGGCTGCTGCTGGCCCTGCTGGTGCTGGTGGGCGGCGTGGCCTGGTGGTGGCTGCCGCCCATGCCGGCCGAAGCCGTGATGCCCTCCATTCCCACGAGCAGCGCGCTCTCGGTGGCGCTCACCCTGGTGATCGCTGTCACCGCGGCCAACCTCTTCCATCAGGGCTACTGGCAGCGGGTGTGGGCCGCCGAGGATGACCGCGCCCTGGCCCGTGGGGCCCTGCTGGGCGGGGCCAGCAGCCTGCTGGTGGTGATGGCTATCGGCGGGCTCGGCATCGTGGCGGCCATGCATGCGCTGCCGCTCGGCGAGCCGCCGATTCCCTTCTTCGCGCTGCTCTCCGCCGCGCCGGCCTGGCTGGCGCTGCCGGCCCTGGTGCTGGCGGTGACCCTGGTGGCCTCCAGCGTCGATACCCTGCAGAACGCCATCGCCTCCATGGCGGTGGCCAGCTCCGGCCGGCGCGGGCTCTCGGTGCGGGCGGCGCGCCTGGTCACGGTGGCGCTGATGCTGCCGGTGGTGTGGGTGGCGCTGCAGGGCTTCTCGGTGCTGCGGCTGTTCCTGATCGCCGACCTGCTGTGTGCCGCCATCGTGGTGCCGGTGCTGCTGGGCCTGTGGCGTCGCATGTCGCCGCTCGCCGCCGTGGCGGGCGGCGTGGCCGGACTGCTCGGCGCGGTGCTGCCGGGCTCGATCACCCTGGGCAGCCTCTCCGCCGGGGTGCTGGCGGCCACCTTCCCGGAGAGCATTCCGACGCTTCCGCCCTTCCTGGGGGCGCTGCTCGCCTCCACGCTGGTGAGCCTGCTGATCGCCTGGCGGTACCCGGGGGCGAGATTCCAACCGACACTCCAAGGAGATGCCCGATGACGACTCGAGCCGACTGGACCGCCTGGGCGGCGCAGCAGGACGCACCGCGCCTCACCGACTGGCTGCGCGAGATCAGCGAGCCCGACTGGTCCGCCACCGTGAACCACCCGCTGTTCGACGCCATGGCCGAGGGGCGGATTTCCGGTGCCGACTTCGCCGCCTACATGGTGCAGGACTACGGCTTCGTGGACCCCTTCACCGCGCTGATCGGCTTCGCCATCGGCCGTGCGCCGGGCATGGCCGACCGGGTGGTGCTGGGGCAGTTCATGGGCATGCTGACCAGCGACGAGAACAGCACTTTCCAGCGCACCTTCGAGGCCTTCGCGGTGCCCGTCGCCCAGCGCCAGGCGCCGGACTACCTGCCCGAGACCCGCGCCTTCCAGGTGCTGCTGAGCGAGACCGGCCGCGCCGGAGGCTATGCCGAGATCCTGGCGGCGCTGGTGGTCACCGAGTGGGTCTATCTGGAGTGGGCGCTGCGCATCACCCGCGCCGAGGGGCTGGACCCGCTGGTGGGGGAGTGGATCGACCTGCACGACAACCCCGCCTTCCGGGACTTCGTCGCCTGGCTGCGGCGCCGCCTGGACGAGGAGGCGGAGACGCTCGATGACGGCGCCTTTACCTGCATGGCCGAATGCTTCCGCGAGACGGTGGCGAAGGAGCGTGCCTTCCACGACGCCGTGGTGCCGCGCTGAGCGGGTTGTGCGGGCAGGGCGGGTAGCCGTTCCGGTGGGCGTTGCTCAGGGGAAGAGAGCAGGCGCCCCTCAGTCGAGGAAGAGGTCGGCGGGCAGCCCAAAGCGCTGGGTCAGGGCCTTGATCTGGCGAACGTTCAGGCGTCGCTTGCCGTTCAGGATCTCCGAGATCACCGACTGGGTGCCGACTTCCGGCAGGCTCGACTGGTCGAGGCCGTGCCACTGCATCAGGTGGCGGAGCATGTCGGCCCCCCTCACTTCAGGCATCGGGCGGTGGGCGTCGTCGTACTCCTCGATGAGGTCACCCATGTGAGAGGCGAGGCTCGCCAGGGGGTGCTCCTCGTCGTCTCCGACCAGCTCCAGCAGCTCATCGAGCGCTGCGACCAGGGCATCGTAGTCGTCTTCCGATTCTGGGGCATTGAGCAGTGGGGCCACGAAGCGCCAGTGGGCGGCCGCCTGTTGGACGATGCTGTTCATGTTCACTCCTTCCAGGTGTCCCTGTCGTATTCGGCATGATCGAGGACGTACTGGATATAGACCTTCCTGAAGCGATAGTGCACCACGGCGATGAGACGAATCTTGTTGCCGCCGATATCGAAGACATGCTGCCGGCCGACCTTGTCGGTGGCGGGAAACAGCGCCTTCATCTCGGCAAAGCTGCCGGGCTCGCTCGACTTCATGAGCCGATACCAGGCATCCAGGGCAGAGGCGGCCTGCGGCCATTTCTGCTTGGCTTCCCAGATGCGCTTCTGGGTGATGACATGCATGGCGGCTGCCCTATCGCATTTTGCTATAAAGTATAGGTTCTGGCTTCGGATACGGCAATGGCGCCCCCGCCGGTTTACCGGCGGGGGCGCTCTCGTGACGGGGTCGTTCCGGTGACTACATGTGGCCGCCCATCATGCCCATCATGCCGACGGCGCCGAACAGCATTCCGCCCACGGCGATGGCCAGGTAGATGAGGATCAGCACGCCGAAGATGGTGAAGTAGGTCTTGAGCTTGCCCAGGGCGAACTTCATGTCCCGGGCGTCGCCGCTCTCGAAGACCCGGCCGGCCGCACCCGCCGCCTGCATCAGCACCCAGCCCGCCCAGATCGGAATCCAGGCCACGACCAGGCCGACGATGGAGAGGGCGGTGAGGATACCGGAGAGGATCAGCATCACGCCGGTAAGCTGCATCCAGAACTTGCCGCGATAGAGCGGTTCGACCATGTCGCGCAGCAGTTCCTGGGAGTGTGGGTCCATGTCACGTTCCTTGTCGTGGTTGATGAGCGAATCGATTCCAAGGGGTAGCGATGAGCTGCGAGACACTCTAGCAGCCCGTCAGGGGCCTTGCCCCGTTTCGATGCATGGGCACCATTGCTTGTCATGCCGGGCCTTGAGGTCCACCCTCTGAGGGTTACCCCATCTTCACAAGGAGCCCTGCCATGAGCGAAACCCCGAAGGATCCCCGCCGCCGTCACTCCGCTTCCGTGGTAGACGGCCCCGGCAAGGCGGCCGGCCGCGCCATGCTGCGCGCGGTGGGCTTCACCGATGAGGATTTCACCAAGCCCCAGGTGGGCATCGCCTCCACCTGGAGCATGGTCACGCCGTGCAACAGCCACATCAACGAGCTGGCCGAGCATGCCCGGGACGGCGCCGACGCCGCCGGCGGCAAGGGGGTGATCTTCAACACCATCACTATCTCCGACGGCATCGCCAACGGCACCGAGGGCATGAAGTACTCCCTGGTCTCCCGGGAGGTGATCGCCGACTCCATCGAGACGGTGGCCGGCTGCGAGGGCTTCGACGGCCTGGTGGCCATCGGCGGCTGCGACAAGAACATGCCGGGCTGCCTGATGGGGATGGCGCGGCTGAATCGGCCGAGCGTCTTCGTCTACGGCGGCACCATCCTGCCCGGCAAGGGCCACACCGATATCGTCTCGGTGTTCGAGGCCATGGGCGCCCACAGCCGCGGCGACATCGACCTGATCGAGCTCAAGCAGATCGAGGAGACGGCGATCCCCGGCCCCGGCTCCTGCGGCGGCATGTACACCGCCAACACCATGGCCTCGGCCATCGAGGCGCTGGGCATGAGCCTGCCGGGCAGCTCGGCGCAGAACGCCGTCTCCAGCGACAAGCGCGAGGACTGCGAGGCGGCCGGTGCCGCAGTGCTCGCGCTGCTCGAACGCGACCTCAAGCCCTCCGACATCATGACCCGCGAGGCCTTCGAGAACGCCATCACCGTGGTGATCGCGCTGGGCGGCTCCACCAATGCGGTGCTGCACCTGATCGGCATGGCCCGCACCGTTGGGGTGGACCTCGCCCTCGAGGACTTCACCCGCATCGGGCGGCGCGTGCCGGTGGTGGCCGACCTGCGCCCCAGCGGCCACTACATGATGAGCGAGCTGGTCGCCATCGGCGGCATCCAGCCGCTGATGAAGACCCTGCTCGATGCCGGCCTGCTCCACGGCGACTGCCTGACGGTGACCGGCAGCACACTCGCCGAGAACCTGGCCAATGTCGCCACTTATCCCGATGACCAGAAGATCATCGCGGCGCTGGATCGCCCGGTGAAGGCCGAGAGCCACCTGCGCATCCTCTTCGGCAACCTGGCCCCGGAAGGGGCGGTGGCCAAGATCACCGGCAAGGAGGGCACGCGCTTCTCCGGCACCGCCCGGGTATTCGGCTCCGAGGAGGAGGCCCAGGCGCGCATCAACGACGGCACCGTGGTGGCGGGCGACGTGGTGGTGATCCGCTACGAGGGGCCAAGGGGCGGGCCCGGCATGCGCGAGATGCTCACCCCCACCTCGGCGATCATGGGCCGGGGGCTGGGGGACTCGGTGGCGCTGATCACCGACGGGCGCTTCTCCGGCGGCAGCCACGGCTTCGTGGTCGGCCACGTCACGCCGGAGGCCTTCGACGGCGGCCCCCTGGCCCTGGTGGAGGATGGCGATCGGATCACCATCGACGCCGAGGCCGATACCATCGACGTCGATCTCTCCGACGAGGAGCTGATGCGCCGCCGCGCCGCCTGGCAGCAGCCGGCGCCGCGCTACACCCGCGGGGTGCTGGCCAAGTACGCGAGGACCGTCAGCTCCGCCAGCACCGGGGCGGTCACCGACGCCTTCGACTGAGCCCCCGCGACTGACAGAAGCGCCAACGACAGCGCCCCCGCCGGTTTCCCGGCGGGGGCGCTCTGCCTTTCAGTGGTTTATCCAGGCTCGGTTGGTTCGGGCGCGGCGGGTTCAGGCCTTGCGGACCCTCACCGGCAGGCCCTGGCGCACGCTGGCGCCGCTGATGGGCTCGAGCCAGGTGCCGTCCACGTTGCGGGTCGGGTCCCGGAAGCCCAGGTCGTTGATGTTGATGCCGGCGCGCAGCCAGGGCATGTCCGGCTGGGACTCGCCGTCGATCACATGCGGCGTGGCGCCGAGATCCCGGTGGCCGTAGCCGTGCTCGATGCCCAGTGACCCCGGCATCACGCTCTCGCTGACCAGCGCCAGGCCCACCACGCTGCCGCCGGGGCTCTCGATGCGGATGGTATCGCCGTGGCTGATGCCGTAGCGCTCGGCGTCCTCGCGGTGCATCTGCACCGGGTTGTAGGGCTTGATCATGCGCAGCCGCTCGTTGCCGATGGCGTAGGAGTTCATCAGGTTGGATTTGAACGAGAAGGCGAGCAGCGGCCACTCCTCCTCGAGGAACACCTCGCGCATGGTCTGCTGGTTGGCCAGCAGCGGCAGGCTGTGGCCGGGCACGCCGCGGTTGGGCTTGCCGCTCATGGTATCGATGCTGGTGCCCACCACCTCGTTGTAGACGCACAGGGTGCGGCGCCAGGCGTTGGTCAGCCGCTCGCCCCGGAAGTGGTCGCTGGCGTCCTGGAAGCGCCCGCCGCGGGCGTAGAGGTAGGCCACCCGGCCACGCTCCTCTTCCTTGAGGGTGCGCTCGAGCCGCGGCAGCAGCGGGGCGATGCCGCCGTGGGCGACGTCGCTCTCGTCGGCCTCGGGCAGCGGCTCGTCCATGTAGGCGATGTTGGCCGCGGCGCGCAGGTAATAGTCCTCGGCGCGGTTGAGCGGGTGCAGGTGGCCGTCGGCATCCGGGATCGCCTCGTCGCCGAAGCCGGAAAGGCCCAGGCGCCGGGCCACGGCGATGAAGAAGCTGTCCTGGCACACCGGCTCGCCCTCGGCGGTCTTCTGCTGGCGCGGCTCCACCACCGGCCAGCAGGCGGTGGTCATGCGGCCCAGCGCCCCCTTCCAGGCGCCGGTGAAGCCCCACACCTCGTACATCACCGAGTCGGGCACGATGTAGTCGGCGTAGCGGTTGGTCTCGTTGATGAAGCCGTCCACCGCCACGAAGAGCCCCAGGCGCTTCGGGTCCTTGAGCTTGTCGGCGATCATCGCCTCGAGCCCGGCCTGGCCGTAGATGGGGTTGGCCATGCAGCCGATCAGCGCCTTGATCGGGTAGGGGTAGCCGTCCAGCGCCGAGGGCAGGTGCTCGGTGAGGATGGGCGGGGCGAAGGAGCGCCACGGCGCCTTGGCCGGGTAGGGGTTCTCGCCGGCCTCGACCTTGCGGCGGTACTCCGAGGAGCGCTCGTAGGGGAAACGCGAACGGGAGAGGAAGACCCCCTGGGGGCCGCGCTTGCCGGGGAAGTCCACGAGATCGTAGCGGGGGCCCTGGCTGAAGCCGTTGAACTGGCCGCCGCCCACGGCGCTGCCGCCCTTCATGTTGTAGTTGCCGGCCAGCAGGTTGAGCATCTGCACCGCGAAGGCGGCGTAGAAGCCGTTGCCGGACATCATGCCGCCGTGGCAGTTGACCACGGCGCGGCGGCCGTGGCTGGCGTAGCGTTCGGCCAGCTCGACGATGGTGGCCTCGGGGATGCCGCAGTGCTCGGCATAGGTGGCCAGGTCGTACTCGTTGGCCGACTCCCGCAGCAGGGTCATGCTGCTCTTCACCCGCACGGTGCTCCCAGGCCCTTCCGACGAACCGGCGAGCTCGACCTCGCGGTCGACGAAGAGCTCGGCGGCCATCGCCTCCTCGCCGTGAACGAGCTCGCCGTCGACCACCACCAGGGGGGCATCGGCGTCGCTTCCGGCCTCGGCCAGGCCCAGGTCGCTGGCCATCAGAAAACGGCCGCGGCGGGGGTGGTTTTCGGTATCGATCACCAGGTGGGTGGCGTTGGAGTGGGTGGCCTCGCCGGCGGCGTCCGCGGCAGCCTTGCCGGGCAGCTCGAGGAACGCCCGTGCATAGCCCTCGTTGTCCAGCAGCCACTGGATGATGGCCATGGCGAAGGCGCTGTCGGTGCCGGGGCGGATCGGCACCCAGCGGTTGTGGTCGGCGGCGTGGGAGGCGGCGGCGTTGAGCGCCGGGTCCACCACCACGTACTCCAGGGTGCCCTCGGCGCGCGCCTTGGCGATCAGCCGGCCCTGGCGCTTGAAGGGGTTGCCCGCCTGGCTCGGCGCGGTGCCGATGTACATGATGAAGCGGGCGTTCTGGATGTCCGGCTTGACGTGGGCGTTGGCGCCCAGGTCGTTCATCACGGCACCGGAGCCCATGCGGAAGGCCAGTCCGCAGTAGGAGCCGTGGTGGCCGTAGTTGCGGGTGGCGAAGCCGTTGAGGGTGAAGCGCTTGAGCAGCTCCGAGCGGCCGTAGTCGGTGGCCTCCATCACCATCAGCTGGTTGGCCTTCGGGCCGAACTCCGGGTTCTCCGGGTCGATCAGGGTGTCGTGGTCATGGATGGCGCGCAGGCCGTCCACCTGGCCCTCGCCGAACAGGTCGCCGCCCTCGCAGATCTCCTCGATCAGCTGCTCGAAGGAGATCTTCTGCCACTGGCGCTCGCCGCGCTCGCCCACCCGCTTGAGGCAGTGGTCGATGCGGAAGGGGCTCTCCAGCTGGCTCATCATGGCGTTGCCGCGGGCGCAGGCGGTGGAGCGGTTGACCTGGCCCTGGCCGCCGTAGGCGCTGACGTGGCGCAGCGCCTCGGCCACCGGGGTGCGCATGGGCAGGTGGTCGTCGGCGGAGAGCGGGTGGTAGGGGTTGCCGGAGACGCGCAGCACCCGGTCGCTCTCGTTGTCGACGCGTACCCGCACGCCGCACTGGGTGGTGCAGCCGTAGCAGATGGTGAAGGCGGTGCGCTGGTCCGGGTTGAGGGTGAGCTCGCCGGTGGCGAGGTCGACCCGGTACTCCGGCGCCAGGGAGTTGCCGTGGATCGGATCCTTCGGCTTCTCGCCGGCGCTGCCGGTCACGCCCTTGGCCATCTTGGCCAGGGGGTCGGAATAGCCGGCGACGAAGGTGGCGGCACCGCCGGCGGCGACGGCGCCCTTCATGAAGCGACGGCGTGAGGTATCGACGGGGGACTTAGCCATGGCGGGGCGCTCCTTCCATGTTGTGTGCAGCGCGTTGGGCGTCGGGCTGTGCGTTGCTGTCTGAGGGGGAGGCGTCGGCGGCGCTGCCGCCCTGGCGCGCCTGGCGCCACGGGATCAGCAGGTCGATCACCAGGGCCGCGGCGAGCCACAGGCCGAAGGTGCCGACGATGCCGAGGATGCCGGAGGAGCCGGCGGGGATGCCGTAGTGGTGGAAGCCGGCGCTGTTGCGGGCCACGTGCTGCACGTCCATCAGCACCACCCAGCGGAACATCCAGCCCATGTGGATGGCCACCAGACCCAGCACCCAGGCCCAGGCGAAGAGGGCCGGGCGGCGGGCGGCGGGGCGGGTGAGCAGGTAGAGCACGGCGCCGAACAGGGCCACCCCGGTCAGGCCGCCCCAGAGGGCGGTGCTGCGCCAGGAGGGGCTCTCGCGCACCGAGTCCAGCGCCGCGGCCACCGAGCCGACGTTGGCGTTGATGCCGTCCAGGAACCAGCTGCCGGCGACGAGGCCGGCCACCAGACAGGCGCCCAGCAGCACCCTGAGCATCTGCCCGATGGTGGCCTGGTCACGCAGGCCGCTGACCCGGTTCAAGACCAGCACGAGACCCGCCGCGGCGATAAAGCCGGTGGCGACCAGCATCGGCGGCAGCCAGACGGTGTTCCACAGCGGGCGCGCCTTGACCACGGCAAGCTCGGCGCCGGTATAGAGCATGATGCTGGTGGAGAGCGCGAGGGTGCCCAGGCCCACCAGCACCAGCGCCGCGCGCGGGGTGGGGGCGGCACCGAACGACAGCAGGCGGGCCACCAGGCCCGGCAGGCCGGGCGCCTGGCGATTGGCCTGCAGCGCGGGGCGCCAGGCCAGCCAGGCGAGCAGCAGCACGCCCACCACGTAGAGCGGCAGCAGCAGGCTGCCGATGGACATCCAGGAGCTCGAGGTGGAGTAGGCGTAGAAGTGCCAGAAGCGCAGCGGCTGGTGCAGGTCGGCGAGCAGCGCCACTGGGGCCACCAGGGTGGTGGTCAGGCAGGCCAGCATGGCCAGGCGTGCGGTGGGCAGCCAGCGCTGCTTGCCGAACACCAGCGCCGGGGCCGCCAGCCAGAGGGTGGCGTAGGAGATGGCGATCAGGAAGAAGTACTGCACCGCCCAGGGGTACCAGGCGATGGCGTAGCGGGGAGCGAGCAGCTCAATGGCCATGGAATTCATAACCCATCTCCTTGCCGTGGGGGTCGAGGACTTCCAGGGCCACCGGCTCGGCGAGCGGGCGCGTGATGAAGCGCTCGTCCATGCCGAGGTAGAAGACCTGGGGCAGGGTGTTCTTTTCGGGCTGCAGCACCATCAGCTCGTCCCGGTGCTCGGCGATCATGCGGCTGATCTGGCTCTCGGGGTCGCGCATGTCGCCGATGATCCGCGCGCCGCCCACGCAGCTCTCCACGCAGGCCGGCAGCAGGCCGGCTTCCAGGCGGTGGGCGCAGAAGGTGCACTTGTCGGCGGTCTGGGTCCTGTCGTTGATGAAGCGGGCGTCGTAGGGGCAGGCGTTGACGCAGTAGGCGCATCCCACGCAGCGGTCGCTGTCCACCACCACGATGCCGTCCTGCTGCTGGTAGGTCGCCTGGACCGGGCAGACCGGCACGCAGGGCGGGTTCTCGCAGTGGTTGCACAGGCGCGGCAGCATGAAGGTGGCGAGCTCGCCGGTCTCCTGATGCTCCACCTCGTACTGGGAGACGGTGGTGCGGAACTTGCCCAGGGGGGCGTCGTTCTCGATATGGCACGACACGGTGCAGGCCTGGCAGCCGATGCACTGGCGCAGGTCGATGAGCATGCCGTAGCGCTTGGTGGGGTCGCCTTCTCGGCGGGGCGGCTGGCTGTTGATGCCGGCGCTGGCAACGCTTGAGAGCGGTATCAGGGCGGCACCCGCGCTGAGGCGGGCCAGCTGGCCGAGAAGGGAGCGGCGAATGTGATCCATGGCGCCTCCGGTGGCGGGGTGTCGCGGGGGCGTGCCCTGCGGCGGGAAATAAGGTGACACCGGAAAGCTTAGCGGCGGCCAGGGTCGAGCCGCTTGACATGCATCAAGAGATGATTAGAAAGCTCTTAATGCTGCATTAATGTTGGTGCAAGTAGCTGACAGGGAAGGGAAAACATCACGCCCCGCCGGTGACCCGGCAGGGCGTGATAGGAGATGGGGGGCGGCGGCGTCAGTGGGCCGTCGGCTCCGGGTCGATGGTGCGGTAGAGAATCTGCAGCTCCTCGACGGAGAGATGCTCCAGTCGGCCGGAGAGCAGATCGCTGACCTTCTGGGCCGGCAGGCCGGCGCGGCGGGCGATCTCTCGGCAGCCGAGGTCGGATACGGCGATCAGCCGAGTCACGATGCGCATGAGGCGTGTACGTTTTTCCAGGTCCCTGACGTCGAGGTCAGGGCTTCTTCGCGGGGGGTCGAGAAGGTCCGCGCTTTGGGTGTGACGTGCAGTACTCATGATGCTCCAGTGGGCGATTGCGACATGCACACTATGGGGTCTCTTCGGCGATTTTGCCAGTGTCGATTCGATGATGCTTTGGTGGCAGGAAGAAGACGCCGCGGCAGGCGAAGGGCGGGGGCCGGGCAGGCCCCCGCGATGGTGCCGAAGATGGCGCTAGAAGAGCAGGTTGGGCAGCCACAGGGCGATACCCGGGAAGGCCACGATCAGCGCCAGCCCCAGGATCTGCAGGGCCACGAAAGGGAAGGCGGAGCGATAGATGTCCACTATCGTGATGGACTTGGGAGCCACCGACCGCATGTAGAAGAGGTTGTAGCCGAAGGGGGGCGTCAGGTAGGCGGACTGCATGCTGAGGATGAACAGCACCGCGAACCAGGTGGTGTCGAAGCCGAGCTCGCGCACGATGGGGATGTAGAGCGGCACGGTGATGAAGAGGATGGCGAAGTCATCCAGGAACATGCCCAGCAGGAAGAAGCTGAAGAGCATGAAGAGGATCACCGTGTAGGGCGACAGGGAGTAGTCGTAGATCAGGTCGCTGATCACCATGCCGGCGCCCAGGCCCATGTAGATGCGGCTGAAGAAGACCGCGGCGATGGCGATCCAGATCAGCATGCCGGTGATCCTGGTGGTGCTGAGCATCACGTAGCGCAGCAGCTTCCAGTCGAGCCTGCCGCGCAGGGCGGTGAGCACCAGGGCACCGGCGGCGCCGACGGCGGAGGCCTCGGAGGGCGAGGTCACCCCGCCGATGATGCAGCCGAGTACCGTGACCACCAGCAGCCCGGGGGCCACGACGTGGCGCAGGGACTGCAGCTTCTCCCGGGTCGTGAAGCGATCCTCGGGGGGCGTGGCGGGGCCCAGCGCCGGGTTGAGCCGGCAGCGGATCAGCACGTAGGCCATGTAGATGCCGGCCAGCATCAGCCCGGGCATCAGGCCCGCGGCGAACAGCTTGCCCACCGACTCCCGGGCCAGGAAGGCGTAGACGATCATCAGCACGCTGGGCGGAATCAGAAAGCCCAGGGCGCCGCCAGCCATGATGGTGCCGGTGACCAGGCGCTTGTGATAGCCGCGCTTGAGCATGGCGGGCAGGGCGATGATGCCGAGGCTCACCGTGGCAGCGCCGGAGACGCCGGCCATGGCGGCGATCAGCGCGCAGATCAGCACCGTGCCCACGCCGAGGCCGCCGGGGATGCCGCCCATCCACTTGTGGATCATCTCGAAGAGGTCATCGGTGATGCCCGACCTCTCGAGCACCAGGCCCATGAAGATGAACAGCGGCAGGGAGACCAGCAGGAAGTTGTCCATGGCGCTGTAGGCGGAGGCCAGCAGCAGGTCCAGGCCGCCGGGACCGAACATGAGGTAGGCGCTACCCATGCCGGAGATCATCAGCGCCAGAGCCAGGGGGGCCCCCATCGCCATGAGCACCAGCATGGAGAAGAACATGATGGCGGTAATTGTCAGGGGCTCGAGTTCAGCCATAGGAACGCTCTTGTCATGAAGTGTCCTCGGGGCCGAGCACGCAGCCGCCCCGGGCGCAGGGTCAGGGGTTGCTGTCGTCGAGGTCGTCGCGGGGGTCGTCGTAGGTCACGCCGGCCAGGCGCAGCACGCCGCGTACCAGCTCGGCCAGGCACTGCAGCATCAGCAGTCCCACGGCGAGCGGGATGGTGGCCTTGATCGGCCAGAGCGGCGGGCGCCAGACGCTGCGGTTGGAGAACTCGCCGATGCGCCAGGCGTGCCAGGCGAAGTCCACCGCCATGCGGAAGACCACGGCCAGCACCACCAGCGCGAGCACGAAGATCACCACGTCGCAGAAGGCCTGGCCCCGGGGCGGCAGCAGCCGGTAGACGACGTCGCTGCGGACGTGGCCCTGGTGGCGGAGGGTGTAGCTGCCGGCGAGGATGCTCAGCGCGCCGAAGAACATGGTGGAGAGCTCGTGCCCCCACACGGTGGGGGCGTTGAGCAGGTAGCGTGCCAACACCTCGAACAGCAGCACGCCGATGATCCCCAGCGTCAGCCAGGAGACGACCCTCCCGACCCAGTCGGAAAGGCCATCCTGCACCCTCAGATAGCGGGTGACATTACTCACTGATCCGTCCCTGTTCGATGGCGTTGTTGATCAGGATCTCCACGGCGCGGGCGTTGCGCTCGGACTTCTCCGCCTCGGCTTCCCAGATGGGCAGGGCGGCCTCGGCCAGGCGGCGGGAGTCCTCTTCCGGCAGCTCGGCGATCTCGAAGAGCTCGCCCGCCTCGATCACGGCGCGGTTGCCCTCTTCCAGCCACTGATGAACGTCGAGCAGGTACTGGTCGAGCGCCTCGGTCAGGATGGTCTGCTGCTCCTCGGTCATGCGCTCCCAGGTGCGCGGGTTGATCAGCGCGTTCTCGGTCCAGCCCGGGTTGAGCAGGTTGATGTCGGTGTAGTGCTTGGCCACCTCGTGCAGCTTGAGCTGCTCGTACTCCACCGGGCCGCCGTAGACGGCGCCGTCGATCACGCCGGTGGAGAGCGCCACGTAGAGCTCCTGGCCGGGCAGGAAGACGGTGGGAACATCGAACTGCTCCAGCACGGTGGCGATGGAGCTGGTGGCGCGGATGCGCATGGAGCGCAGGTCATCGAGGCTGGTGACCGGTTCGCGGGTCAGCAGGCCATAGTCGCTGCCGAAGCCGCGGCCGATCAGCTTGACCCCCTGCTCCTCGTAGGCCTCGGCGATCAGCTCGTCCAGCCCCTGGTTGGCGAAGATGTCGCGGGCCTCGTCGGCGGAGACCCAGGCGCCCGGCAGGCCACCCTCGATGGTGCCGATGCCCACGCGGCCCGGCCAGTAGCTGCCGACGCCGTGGGCGATGTCGATGGTGCCGCGCGCCACGGCATCCACGAACTGGTCGCTGTCAACCAGCTCGCCGCCGCGGAAGAACTGCAGGCGGATGGAGCCGTCGCTGGCCTCCTGCAGCCGGTCGCGCAGGTCGGCGGCGATCGAATCCACCTCGGTGCCGTAGAAGGTGTGCATGCGCAGACGGATGTTGTCGGCGTAGGCCAGCTGGCTGGCGATCAGGGATGCCGCGATCGAAGTGGTCAGGGTGCCTTTGAACAGGGTGGAGAGTTTCATGGAGGCCTCTTGGTGGTCGGTTCTTCGGATTGTTCGTTGTCTGCTTGTTCGCTGTCGGGCGGCGAGTCCGAGCCTTGATGCCGATTGTGCATCGGTGATTCGAGTTAAGCATAAGATAAAAATACAGACCATAGAAATTTTCCCGTTATTTCTATATTTAGCGTCGGTATTTTTACCCTGCTAACACTCTTCGGAAGGGCGCCGCGGCCTTGTCGCAGCGGCTTCCGTTCACCTCAGGCACGGAAAGCACGCTAGCAGCATCGACAAGGCCGGCCTATGGACCAATGCCGCGTCGAAATGGACCAATCGGGCCGCGGCGGCTGCCCGTGGTGCCTTGACGGACGCCTGGCGGGGTGTTGAGGGGAATGGGGGATGGCCATGGAACTTTGGTCGAGCCGCGGGGGTGGGGCAGAAGGGGGCGCTGGCGTGGCAGAGGGGCGGCAGGGCGTCAGCTCCCCAGGCAGCGCGTCAGCACGTGGCGCAGGCGTACCGCTTCGCTGGCCAGGGTGTTGCCGGAGAGCATGCCGATGCCGAGGATCAGGCCGCTGCGCGGGTCGTCGGGGGCGCAGGCCGGGCTCAGCGGGCGGGTGATGAGGTGGGATTGCAGCAGGCGGCTGGCGACGCGCCGGTCATCCACCTCCGGCGCGAACTGCACGCAGAGGCTGATGGAGTGGCTGGGCGGGGAGACGTGGAGCACGCCGGGCACCTGCACCAGCTGGTCGTGCATCACCTGCTGGCGGGCCAGGTAGTCGCGTTGGATACGGCGGTACCAGGCGTCCAGCTCCCCCTCGGCGATGAACTGGGCCAGGGCGGCCTGGTCCAGCAGGCGCCCCTCGCGGAACACCTCGCTGCGCAGCTGGTTGAGTGGCGCCACCAGCGACCGGGGGGCCACCAGGTAGCCCAGGCGCAGGCCGGGGAACATCAGCTTGGAGAAGGAGCCGACCAGCAGGTGCCGGGGCGAGCGGCCGTCGAACATCAGGTTGGCGCCATCCTCGCCGGTGAACTCGTAGTCATCCTCCAGCACGAAGTCGGGCGCAAGGCGCGCGCAGAGCGCCTGCCGGTGCGCTCGGGAGGTGGGCACGCTGAGCGGGTAGTGGTGCGAGCCGGTGAAGTAGGCCAGCCGCACCGGGGCGTTCGCCTCCCCGGGGGCGTGGCCCGCCTCCGGGGACCAGGCGAGCTGGTCGACCCTGGCGCCCACGGCAGTGAAGACGTTGCGCGCCCCCCAGTAGCAGGGGGACTCCATCAGCACCCGGTCACCCACGTCGGTGAGCGCCAGGGCGCAGAGCTCGATGCCGTTGTGGGTGCCCTCGGTGATGATGATCTGGTCGGTCTCGCACTCCAGCCGGCGCCAGCGCCACAGGAAGTCGCGGATGGCGCGCTTGAGCGGGCCGTAGCCGCCGCCGGAGTAGGAGAGCAGCAGGGCGTTGCGCGGCACGGTGACGCTGGCATAGAGCTCGCGCCACTTGGCCATGGGGAACTGGGTGATGTCCGGGATGCCGGGCATGAAGGCGCCGCTCTGGATGGCGCTGGCACTGGGGGCGTCCAGGATGGCGGCGGCCCGGGTCGAGAGGCGCGGGGCGGCGTCGGCCGGCGTCGGGTCCGGCGTGACCGGGCGGCGAGTCCAGGTGCCCTGGCCCTGCCCGGTGAAGATGAGCCCCTCCTCCCCCAGTCGCCGCATGGCCTGGGCCAGGGTGTTGCGCGCGACCTTCAGCTCCTGGCAGAGCAGCCGGTGGGAGGGCATCCGGCTGCCGTCGGGCCAGTCGTGCAGGATCGTCAGGCGCAGGGCCTGCTCGATGCGTACGCCCTTGCCCAGGCGTTCGGGCTGCTGGCTGACGCGGGCGAGAAGCGGGGCGAGGGAGACCTGGGGCGGCATGGCGGTGGCAACGGTGGCGCGGGGTGTGGCGATTATCCCCTGCGGGTGAGGATTGGTCCACCTGGCCGGGGAAGTGGTCCATAGGTGGCGGGTCGCCTTGCTGCTAGCGTGCTTCCCCATACCGACAAGAGGAGACCCCCATGACGCTGATCGACTCGCTGTTGATCGACGGCACGGCCGCCGCCCTGGTGGGCGAGGCCTGGCTGACCGGCAGCGCAAGCTTCCCCGTGACCAACCCCGCCACCGGTGAGCGGCTGGTCCAGGTGGCCGACCTGGGTGCCGACGAGACCCGCCAGGCGGTGGCCGCCGCCGAGGCGGCCGGCGCCGCCTGGAAGAAGACCACGGCCAAGGAGCGCGCCGCCCTGCTGCGCGCCTGGTTCCTGCGCATCCAGGAAGAGGCCGAGGGGCTGGCCGAGCTGATGACCCTGGAGCAGGGCAAGCCGCTGGCGGAATCCCGCGGCGAGGTGACCTACGGCGCCAGCTTCATCGAGTACTTCGCCGAGGAGGCCAAGCGCATGGCCGGCGAGACCCTGCCGACCCATGCCGCCGACAAGCGCCTGCTGGTGCTGCGCGAGCCGATCGGCGTGGTGGCGGCCATCACGCCCTGGAACTTCCCCATGGCGATGATCACCCGCAAGTGCGCCCCGGCCATCGCCGCCGGCTGCACCGTGGTGATCAAGCCCGCCGAGGCGACCCCGCTCACCGCCCTGGCCCTGGCGCGCCTGGCCCGCGAGGCCGGCATCCCGGCCGGGGTGATCAACGTGGTCACCGCGGCGAGCCCCGCGTCGGTGGGCGAGGTGCTGACCACCGACCCCCGCGTGCGCAAGGTCTCCTTCACCGGCTCCACCCCGGTGGGCAAGAAGCTGCTGGCCCAGTGCGCCGGCACCGTCAAGAAGGCCTCCATGGAGCTCGGCGGCAACGCCCCCTTCATCGTCTTCGACGACGCTGACCTCGACGCCGCCGTGGCCGGGGCCATCGCCTCCAAGTACCGCAACGCCGGCCAGACCTGCGTCTGCACCAACCGCTTCCTGGTCCAGGAGGGAATCTACGACGCCTTCGTCGAGGCCCTGGCCGCGAAGGTCGCGGCGATGCCGGTGGGTGACGGCCGCGAGCCGGGCGTGATGATCGGCCCGCTGATCAACCAGGCCGCCGTCGACAAGGTACAGCGTCACGTGGATGACGCCGTGGCCAAGGGCGGGCGGCTGCTGTGCGGCGGCACGCCCCATGCGCTGGGCCAGAGCTTCTACGCCCCCACCGTGATCGCCGATGCCACCCCGGAGATGAACGTGGCCAGCGAGGAGACCTTCGGCCCGCTGGCGCCGGTGTTCCGCTTCCGCGACGAGGAGGAGGCGATCGCCATGGCCAACGACACCCCCTTTGGCCTTGCCGCCTACTTCTATGCCCGCGACTACCGCCGTATCTGGCGCGTCATGGAGGGGCTCGAGTACGGCATGGTCGGCGTCAACGAGGGGATCATCTCCACCGAGCTTGCCCCCTTCGGCGGCGTCAAGGAGTCGGGCCTCGGCCGCGAGGGCTCGCGCCACGGCCTCGAGGAGTTCACCGAGCTCAAGTACGTCTGCGTGGGTGGGCTCTGAGCCCGCCGTGTCACCCACTCTCTGCCAGGATCTCACCATGACCCAGACCTTCACCAACGCCGAGCTCAACGAGCTCAAGAAGCGCTTCGTGGCCAACGGCGCCGCCACCCCCACCGCCCAGTTCGTGGCCCGCGCCGAGAACGCCGAGCTGTGGGACGAGGATGGCCAGCGCTGGATCGACTTCGCCGGCGGCATCGGCGTGCTCAACCTGGGCCACCGCCACCCGCGCATCGTCAAGGCCGTGCAGGACCAGCTCGAGCGCGTCATGCACACCTGCTCGGCGGTGATCTCCTACGCCCCCTATATCCAGCTCTGCCAGCGGCTCTGCGAGAAGGCCCCAGTCAAGGGCCCGGAGCGCAAGGCGATGCTGGTCAACACCGGCGCCGAGGCGCTGGAGAACGCGGTCAAGATCGCCCGCGCCGCCACCGGCCGCTCCGGCGTCATCACCTTCGACGGCGCCTTCCACGGCCGCACCATGATGACCCTGGCCATGACCGGCAAGGTGCTGCCCTACAAGAACGACTTCGGCCCGATGCCGGGTGACGTCTATCGCGCGCCTTACCCCAACCCGCTGCACGGCATCAGCGACGAGATGGCCCTGGCGGGCATCGAGAAGCTCTTCAAGACCGACATCCCGGCCCACCGGGTGGCGGCCATCGTCATCGAGCCGGTGCAGGGGGAGGGCGGCTTCTATATCGCCTCGCCCGAGTACCTCAAGGCGCTGCGCGCGCTCTGCGACCGCCACGGCATCCTGCTGATCGTCGACGAGGTGCAGTCGGGCTTCGCGCGTACCGGCAAGCTCTTCGCGCTGGAGCACAGCGGCATCGAGGCCGACATGCTGACCACCGCCAAGTCCCTGGCCAACGGCATGCCGCTCTCGGCGGTGGTGGGCACCGCCGAGGTGATGGACTCCTCCGGGGCGGGCTCCCTGGGCGGCACCTACAGCGGCAACCCGCTCTCCTGCGCGGCCGCGCTGGCGGTGTTCGACGCCATCGAGGAGGAGAACATCCTCGAGCGCAGCGAGCAGATGGGCCGCATGCTGGCCGAGCGCTTCGCGGTCTGGCAGGAGCGCTTCGCCCCGGTGGGCCATGCGCGCAACCTGGGCGCCATGGCGGCCTTCGAGCTGCTCGACGCCGAGGGCCGGCCGGACCCGGCCCAGGCCCAGGCGCTGTGCGCCAAGGCCCGCGAGCAGGGGCTGATCCTGCTCTCATGCGGCTTCTACGGCAACACCATCCGCGTGCTGGTGCCGATCACCGCCCCTTCCGCGGTGCTGGAGGAGGGGCTCGCCATCATCGAGCGCTCTCTCGAGGCGATCACCGCCTGAGGCGGGCCGGGCGCGCCCGGCCAGTCCCTTCCGTTCGTGTGGCGTTCACCGCCGAGGCCCCTGGCCTCGGCGGTGTCGTTTGCAGGGGGCAGGAGAGGGCGGCATGGCGAGCAATTTCTATCGCCATTAAATATATATTTTGACACAAGTTAAAAATGTAGATATTTTTGAGGGGCAGTCATCCTCTCACTCCCCTGGAGACCCTGACATGTCGATCCTGACCCAGCTTCCCGCCGTCGCCATGCCGCTGCCCGCCGATATCCGCGGCTTCACTCTGGCCCCCTCCGCCGCCTCGCCGCGCCTGATCCAGCTGACGATCTCGCGCGAGGTGGTCGAGGCCTTCGTGGCGGCCGTGGCCGAGTGGCCAGTGCAGGCGCTGGAGTACAAGTCGATGCTGCGCTTCCGCGTGGCGAAGATCCTGGACGACCTGTGCGATAACACCCTGCAGCCGGTGCTGGTCAATACCCTGGTGGATCGCGCCACCGGTGGCTTCCAGGTGGTGATGGAGGGGCTCGACTCCGTGGAGCAGGCCGAGGAGATGGTCAAGCTCTCCACCGCCGTGGCTCACCTGATGGGGCGCTCCAACTACGACGCCATGAGCGGCCAGTACTATGCGCGCTTCGTGGTGAAGAACGTCGACAACTCCGACTCCTACCTGCGCCAGCCGCATCGGGTCATGGAGCTGCACAACGACGGCACCTTCGTCGAGCAGGACACCGACTACGTGCTGATGATGAAGATCGACGAGCAGAACATGGCGGGCGGCAACTCCCTGCTGCTGCACCTGGACGACTGGGCCGACCTGGAGCGCTTCTTCGCCCACCCGCTGGCCCATCGCCCGATGCGCTGGACCGCGCCGCCCAGCAAGAACGTGGCCCGCGACGTCTTCCACCCGGTCTTCGACGTGGACCGCGAGGGGCGCCCGATCATGGCCTACATCGACCAGTTCGTGCAGCCCAAGGACTACGAGGAGGGCAACTGGCTGACCGACCTCTCCGAGTCCCTGGAGTCCAGCCCGGCCATCGTCTCCCTGCCCAACCCGGTCGGCAGCTTCCTGCTGATCAACAACCACTTCTGGCTGCACGGTCGCGACCGCTTCACCCCGCACCCGGACCTGCGCCGCGAGCTGATGCGCCAGCGCGGCTACTTCACCCACGCCAAGACCCTGCGCGACCCGCGCCAGGTGTAAGGCGCCGGGAAGTGACGGCAGCCCGAGCGGTTGTCATGATATGAGCCATGCCACGCCCTGCGGCGTGGCATGCGCGTGTCCGCCAGCGTGGTTCAGCCAGCACCCTTCAGCAGAGAGAGAAGATGCACGATTTCATCATTGTCGGCGGCGGCATCCTGGGGATGTCCACCGCCATGCAGCTCAAGCAGGCCTACCCGGAGCGGCGCATGCTGCTGCTGGAGAAGGAGGCGGGGCCGGCCATGCACCAGACCGGCCACAACAGCGGCGTGATCCACGCCGGGGTCTACTACACCCCGGGCAGCCTCAAGGCGCGCTTCTGCCTGGCCGGCAACCGGGCCACCGTCGAGTTCTGCGAGGCCCACGGCATTCCCTACGACACCTGCGGCAAGCTGCTGGTGGCCACCAACGACCTGGAGATGGAGCGCATGAAGGCGCTCTGGGAGCGCACCGCGGCCAACGGCCTCGAGCGTGAGTGGCTCTCCGCCGAGGCGTTGGCCGAGCGCGAGCCCAATATCACCGGGGTCGGCGGCATCTTCGTGCCCTCCAGCGGCATCGTCGACTACGCCGCGGTGACCCGCGCCATGGCCGCCGAGTTCGAGCGGATGGGCGGCGAGATCCGCTACGGCTGCGAGGTGACGGGCCTCGAGGAGCGAAGCCGCGAGGTGGTGGTAAGCAGCAGTGGAGGCGAGTTCACGGGGCACTATCTGGTGACCTGCTCGGGGCTGATGGCCGACCGGGTGATCCGCCTGCTGGGCCAGGACCCAGGCTTCACCATCTGCCCCTTCCGCGGCGAGTACTACCGGCTGCCGGCGAAGCACAATGCGATCGTCAACCACCTGATCTATCCGATCCCCGACCCCTCCATGCCCTTCCTGGGTGTGCACCTGACGCGGATGATCGACGGCAGCGTCACCGTGGGGCCCAACGCGGTGCTGGCGCTCAAGCGCGAGGGCTACCACAAGCGCGATATCTCGCTCACCGACATGGCGCGGATGTTCACCAACCCCGGCATCCTCAAGGTGCTGGGCAAGAACCTGCGTCCGGGCCTCGTGGAGATGAAGAACTCCCTCTACAAGCGGGGCTACCTGGAGCTGGTGCGCAAGTACTGCCCGAGCCTGACCCTCGAGGACCTCGAGCCCTATCCGGCCGGGGTGCGCGCCCAGGCGGTCTCCCGGGACGGCAGGCTGGTGGACGACTTCCTGTTCGTGAACACCCGGCGCACCCTCAACGTGGGCAATGCCCCGTCGCCCGCGGCGACCTCGGCGATTCCCATCGGTGCCCATATCGTCGAGCAGGTGAAGTCGCTGGTGGAGGGCTGAGCGGGCGACCTTGGTGGAATTGCCGAAAGAATCCGGAAACGTAGAAATATGGCCGTTGGCCTCCCACGCAGGGGCCATGCTAGGTTTCGTGCAGGCGCGACGACCACTGCGCCGATAACAACCCCATAAGAGAATCGGGTTCCAGCCCGGAGGATTGCCATGAACGCCATGAAGTACGCCATCGCCGCTTCGCTGCTCGCCACGGCCCCGCTGGCCGCTGCCCAGCAGCTCTCCATCGCCACCGGCGGCACCGGTGGGGTCTACTACCCGCTGGGCGGCGGCCTGGCCGAGATGATCAACAAGCATATCGAGGGGGCCAGCGCCGTGGCCGAGGTCACCGGGGCCTCGGTGGAGAACATGGGCCTGGTGTGGCGCGGCGATTCCGATATCGCCTTCGCCCTGGCCGATACCGTCTATCAGGCCTATAACGGCACCGGTGACTTCGAGGGCCGCCAGCTCGACAACATCCGTGCCCTGGCCTCGGTCTATCCCAATGCCGTGCAGCTGGTCACCCTGGCCGACTCCGGCGTGGAGTCCCTCGAGGACCTGCGCGGCAAGCGGGTCTCGGTGGGCGCTCCGGGCAGCGGTACCGAGCTCAACGCCCGCGCCCTGCTGGAAGCCAACGGCATCACCTATGACGACTTCACCCCCCAGCGCCTGAACTTCAACGAGACCGCCGACGCCATCCGCGACGGCGACATCGACGCCGGCTTCTGGAGCGTGGGGCCGCCCACCAGCTCGATCCTCAACCTGGCCACCACCCGCGACATTCGCCTGATCGGCCTCTCCGACGAGGAGATCGCCAACGCCCGCGAGGTGGAGCCGGTCTTCGCCGCCTACGACCTGCGCGCCGGCATGTATGACGGCATGGACGAGGCGGTGCAGACCATTAGCATCCCCAACGTGCTGGCGGTGAGCAGCGAGATGGACGATGAGCTGGCCTACCAGATCACCAAGCTGCTCTTCGAGAACACTGACGAGCTGATCGCGGTGCACCCGGCGGCCAACGACACCACCGTGGAGTTCAGCATCGACTCCACCCCGGTGCCCTTCCATGATGGCGCGCTGCGCTACTATGAGGAGATCGGCGCCGAGGTCCAGGACCACCAGCGCCCGTAACGCGCCCCGAGCCGGGCACCCCGATGTCTTCTTCGATCCATGACGTCAGCCGCCGTGCCTTCGGGCCGGCGGCCTTTGCGCTCTGTCTGCTGCTCGCTCCGTCGGCCCATGCCGACGACGAGGGCTGGCTGGAGGTCACCGCCGACAACGGTCGGCGGATCGCCTCGCTGCCGATGCCCGAGGGCGAGGCCTGGTGCCTGGAGTGGAACCACTCCGTGGCCGGCTTTCCCGTGCAGGACTGCTATCGCCACCGCGATGGCCTGATGGTGCTGGAGCGCAGCCACCAGCCCGACTTCGCCGCCGGGCTCGGCCACGTGCCCGGCCGGGGGCGGCAGGTCTCCGACGGCGAGGGCGGCTACTGGATCGAGGAGATCGACGAGCCGGTGCCCGGCAACCGCTATCGCCTCCGGGTCGGATCCCCGGAGGTCAATCATCGACTGCTGCACGAGGGCCGCCGGCTCAGCCTGAGCGACCAGGCCGCCGGCGAGCGGGTGACGATCCACCTGCGCACCTCGGCATCCACCTCCTGACGAGACGCCCATGAGCGAATCCGCCAAGCCCACTGTCACCGCGCCCGACGTCACCGTGCCCGGTGGCAACGCCATCCAGGCGCGTCCCATCCTCTGGCTGATCACCCTGGTGGCCGTGGGGCTCTCCCTGTTCCAGCTCTATTCGGCCGGCATCCAGCCGCTGGGACTCTTCTACCAGCGCAGCATCCACCTGATGCTGATCATGGTGCTGGCCTTCCTGATCTTTCCGGTCTTCGGCCCCCACCGCAAGCGCGGCGTGCTGGGCTGGACCATCGACTGCCTGTTCCTGGCCGGGGCCCTGCTCACCGGCGGCTACCTGGTGATCTACCTGGACGAGATCTTCCGCCGTGCCGGGTTCTGGAGCCAGACCGACATCATCGTCGGCTGCATCGCCACCCTGACCGTGCTGGAGGCCAGCCGCCGCGCGGTGGGCCTGGGCATGACCATCATCGGTGCCGTGGCCATCCTCTACGCCTTCGCCGGCCCGCGGGGCGAGCTGCCGTGGCTCGGGCAGTGGCTGCCCGGCATCCTGGAGCATCGCGGCTACAACATCGACCGTGTGGTGGGCCAGCTCTACCTGGGCCAGGAGGGCATCTTCGGCCTGCCGCTGGGCGTGGCGGCCACCTACATCTTCATCTTCGTGCTGTTCGGCGCCTTCCTCGAGATCACCGGCGCCGGCAAGTTCTTCATCGACCTGGCCTACGCCGCCACCGGACGCCAGCGCGGGGGGCCCGCCAAGGCGGCGGTCATCGCCTCCGCCGGCATGGGCTCCATCTCCGGCAGCGCCATCGCCAACGTGGTGACCACCGGCGCCTTCACCATCCCGCTGATGAAGCGCCTGGGTTATAAGCCCAAGCAGGCCGGGGGCATCGAGGCGGCGGCCTCCACCGGCGGGCAGATCATGCCGCCGCTGATGGGCGCCGGCGCTTTCCTGATCGCCGAGTACACCGGGGTCTCCTACCTGGAGGTGGTCAAGGTCAGCGTGCTGCCGGCGATCATGTATTTCGCCACCGTCTATCTCTTCGTACACATCATCGCCCTCAAGCAGGGCATGCAGGGCATGGCCAAGAGCGAGCTGCCCCAGGTGCGCGAGGTGATGAAGGAGGGCTGGCACTTCCTGCTGCCGCTGGGCGTGCTGGTGTGGCTGCTGGTGATGCACATGTCGCCCATGCGGGTAGGCTTCTACGCGGTGGTCACCATGCTGGCCGTGGCCGTGCTGCGCTACGCCATCTGGTTCCTGTTCGTCGCCCCGCGCCAGGGCGAGAAGGTGACCCTGGCCCGGGTCGGGTCCGTGGTCTGGGCCGGCTGGGTGAAGCTGGTACAGGGCCTCGAGCTCGGCGCGCGCAACGCCGTGGCGGTCTCCATGGCCTGTGCGGTGGCGGGCATCATCGTCGGCATCGTCGGCCTGACCGGGCTCGGCCTGAAGTTCTCCGCCATGATGCTGGCCTTCTCCGGCGGCAACATCGTGCTGGCGCTGATCCTGGTGCTGCTGGCCAGCCTGGTGCTGGGCATGGGCCTACCGGTCACCGCCAGCTACATCGTGCTGATCGTGCTGGTGGGCCCGGCGCTGACCGCCGAGTTCGGCATCCCGCTGCTGATCGCCCACCTGGTGGTGTTCTGGTACTCCCAGGACTCCAACGTGACGCCCCCCATCGCGCTGGCCGGCTTCGCCGGGGCGGCCATTGCCGGCTCCAAGCCCATGGAAACCGGCTTCCAGGCCTGGAAGTTCGCCAAGGGGCTCTACCTGATCCCGATGTTCATGGTCTTCAACCCGGAGATCATCATGGGCGGGCCGTTGCACGTGCTGGCCTGGAACGGGTTGATCGCAATACTCGCCCTCGGGGCCTTCGCCGCGGCGCTGGAGGGGTATCTGTTCACGCGGATGTCGTGGCTGCCGCGGATCGCCATCGCCGGCGCCATCGTCGCGGTGTTCTGGCCGAACTTCCTGGTGGAGGCGATCGGGGTGGCGGTGATGATCGTGGCCATCGGCGGCAACTGGATGGCCAGCCGGCGCGAGGCCGAGCTGTCCGGATAGTCAAGGTGACGGGGGAGGGCCGCGCGGCTAGAATGTGCGGCTTTCCTTTCCGCACTCTTTTCCGCACAGAGGCCGTTGCCGAGGAGCATCCATGCAGTCCGAACAGTCGCCGAAGGTTGGCGTGATCATGGGGTCGAAGTCCGACTGGCCGGTGATGGAACACGCCGTGGCGATGCTCGAGCGCCTGGGCGTTCCCTTCGAGACCCGCGTCGTTTCCGCCCACCGCACGCCGGACCTGCTGTTCGACTACGCCAAGTCCGCCGCCGAGCGGGGGCTCCAGGTGATCGTGGCCGGCGCCGGCGGCGCCGCCCACCTGCCGGGCATGGTGGCCTCCCAGACCGCGCTGCCGGTGCTCGGCGTGCCGGTGGAGTCCAAGGCGCTCAAGGGCCTCGATTCACTGCTCTCCATCGTGCAGATGCCCGGCGGCATCGCCGTGGGCACGCTCGCCATCGGCAAGGCCGGCGCCACCAATGCCGGCCTGCTGGCGGCCCAGATCGTCGGCCTGCAGGATGCGGCGGTGCGTGGTGCGGTGGAGGCGTTCCGTGCCGAGCAGACGCAGACGGTGCTCGACAACCCCGATCCCCGTCCCGAGCCCTGATAGCCCAGCCCTGATAGAGAGACGAGTGAGGAGAAGGTCGTGGAAAAAGCCATGAACATCGGCGTCCTGGGTGCCGGCCAGCTCGGCCGCATGCTGGCCCTGGCCGGCTACCCGCTGGCCAACCGCTTCACCTTCCTCGATACCACCGGCCACCCCAGCGCCGGGATCGGTGAGGTCCTGATCCACACCGACCAGCACCATCTGCTCGATGACTTCCTGGCGAAGGTGGATCTCGTCACCTACGAGTTCGAGCACCTGCCGGTCTCCCTGGTCCAGGCCATCGAGGAGGTCAAGCCGGTCTATCCCTCCAGCGAGGCGATTCGCGTCTGCCAGAACCGCGCCGAGGAGAAGGCGCTGTTCGACCGCCTGGGCATTCCCACCCCCAGCTACCGCCTGGTGGCGCACGCCGATGAGCTCGAGGCCGCGGCCCGGGAGCTGGGCTGTCCGGTGGTGGCCAAGTCGGTCACCGAAGGCTACGACGGCAAGGGCCAGGCGGTGATCCGCGACCCCGCCGAGGCGGCGGAAGCCTGGCGCGCCATCGGCCATCCCAGACTGATCGTCGAGGCCTTCGTGGAGTTCGTGCGCGAGGTGTCGATCATCGCCGTGCGCGGCCGCGACGGCCAGGTGGTCTTCTACCCCATGGCCGAGAACCAGCACGTGGACGGCATCCTGCGCTACTCCGTGGCGCCCATGCCGGACCTGGACGACAGCGTCCAGCAGACCGCCGACGGCTACATCCGCGCGCTGCTCGACGAGCTCGACTACGTGGGGGTGCTGACCCTGGAGCTCTTCCAGTGCGCCGACGGCAGCCTGCTGGCCAACGAGATGGCGCCCCGGGTGCACAACTCCGGCCACTGGACCATGGACGGCGCGGTGACCAGCCAGTTCGAGAACCACCTGCGGGCCATCCAGGGCCTGCCGCTTGGCGATACCGCGGCGCGGATGCCCACCTGCATGGTCAATGTGATCGGCCGCGAGGGGAACCCGGCGGCGATCCTCGCCCTGCCGGACGCCCACTTGCACCGCTACGACAAGAGCGAGCGCCCCGGGCGCAAGCTGGCCCACGTCAACCTGCTGGCGCCGACCCACGAGGCGCTGATGGAGCGGGTGCGCGCCTGTGCGGCCCTGCTGCCCGAGGCCCCGGCGCCGCGCTTCAGCTTCGAGCAGACCGACTGAACGGCGCTCCCCATCGGTAACGCAAGCGGCCCCGCCAATCTGGCGGGGCCGCCTGCGTTTCGGGGGCAGCGAATCCTCAGGCCCCGATGATGCCGCCGTCCTCCCGGGTAATCACCAGGGTCGCCGAGCGCGGGATGGCGCTGCCGCCCTCCGGCCAGTGGCTCACCAGCTCGCCTGCGGCGAAGGCCTCGGCCTCGGTGGTGGCGCCCGGATGCTGGACGTTGACGAACATGGTGCGCTGGTCCGGGGTGGTCACCACGCCGGTGATCTCCTGACCGACGGGCCCGGTGAGGAAGCGCCGGATCTCGCCGGTCTCGGGGTTGGCGGCCAGCATCTGGTTGTTGCCGAACACCTCGAAGATGCCGGTGTTCATTACCGACTCGCTGATATCGGTCTGGATCCACACCCGGCGGTCGGCGTCGATCCACAGGCCGTCGGGGCTGGCGAAGATGGCGTCCTGGTCCAGGGGCTCGCCGGCGAGGTCGCGGCTGTCGTCGCCGTCCCCGGCCAGCACGAAGAGGTCCCAGGCGAAGCGGGTGCCGGCGTGGCTGCCCTCTTCCTGCCAGCGGATGATGTGCCCGAAGTGGTTCTCGGCGCGGGGGTTGGCGGCGTCCTCGTCGCCCGCCTCGCGGCGGGTGTTGTTGGTCAGGGTGAAGTAGACCTGGCCGGTGGCCGGGTCCACCGCGCCCCACTCGGGGCGATCCATCCTCGTGGCGCCGGCCTGGTCGGCGGCGGCGCGGGTGTTGACCAGGATATCGGCGAGATCCGCGAAGCCGTTCTCCGGGGTGAGGCCGTTCTCGCCCGGGGCCAGGGCGAGCCACTCGCCGCGGCCATCCTCGTGGAACCTGGCCACGTAGAGGGTGCCCTCGTCGAGCAGGGAGCCGTCGGCAGTGGCGGCGTGGTAGGGGCGGGCGGAGACGAACTTGTAGATGTACTCGAAGCGGGCGTCGTCGCCGGAGTAGGCCACCACCGGCTGGCCCTCCACCGCCGGGGCGAAGATCACCCCCTCGTGGGCGAAGCGGCCCAGGTGGGTGCGCTTGACCGGGGTGGCTGCCGGGTCCATGGGGTCGATCTCCACCATCCAGCCGAAGGCGTGGGGCTCGTTGCGGTAGTCCTCGGTGGGAGAGGCGCCGCGGCTGCTGGCGTCGAAGCGCACGTACTGGTCGGCACCGCTCGCCGCCCGGTGCCACTGGTAGCGGCCGGTGTCGCGGGTCTGGATGCCGTAGCGGGCCTGACGGCGATCGATCTCGGCGTCTGCGTTGGCGAAGTAGCCGGCCCAGTTCTCCTCGGCCGCCAGGTAGGTGTTCCAGGGGGTGACGCCGTGGGCGCAGTTGTTGAGGGTGCCGCGGGTCATGGTGCCGTCCGGGCTGTACTTCGTCACCACATGCTCGGTGCCGGCCACCGGGCCGGCCAGGCGCATCGGGGTCAGGCCGGTGATGCGGCGGTTGCGGGCGTCCTCCACCACCTGCCACTGGCCGCTGTCGTCCTCGCGGATGCGCACCACGCTGACGCCGTGGGCGTTGAGCTCCTTGAGCACCTGGTCGTCGTCGCGGCTGCCGTCGGCGTTCTGGGGGAAGCCGTTGCGATCCAGGGCGAGGCCCGCGGCGGCCGCGTGCAGGAAGCGCGGCTCCACGTACTCGTGGTTCATCACCAGCAGGCCGTCCCGGGAGCTGCCCTCCAGCGGGAAGAAGTGCATGCCATCGTGGTGGCTGCCCACCTGGTGGGCCTGGGCCTCGCCGCTGGCGCCAGGCGACCAGGCGGGCATGTTGCCGCTGATCGGGGTGCCCATGGGCAGGATGGCGCTGACCCGGTAGCCCTCGGGCACCACCACGCTGTCGGCGGCGCTGACCGGCACGGCCTTGAAGCCGAGGGAGGGAGCCGCGGCCCTGCCGCCGCCGGCGGCGAAGGCGCTGCCGAAGGGCAGGCTGGTGGCCATGGCGCCGGCCACGGCGGCGGCGAGGCTGCCTCGCAGCATGGCGCGGCGGCTGATGCGGGCCTCGAGGATATCGCCGAAGTAGCCGTTGGCGGAGGGGTTGCTCATGGGCTCGTCGCCGTCGGCGAGAACGGTGTCGACGTGGCCGGGATGCTGGTGCTGGGTCATGGGGGCTCTCCACGGATGAGGATGGGTATCTCGGTGGGAGAGCTTGCCCCGGCGGGGTTACATCAGCGTGTATGAATGAAGTCGGTTCGATGACGGCTGCGTGGCTGATCCGAATCAAGTGTCCGTCGGTTAAAGGCCAGTGAGCTTGAAGGCTGGCGCCGATCGACGACACTGACAGTCAGTCGGTGAAAGGGGAGGGAGCATGCAACGACGGCTGAAAGCGGGCGATATCGTGCTGATCGCGGCACTGCTGCTGCCGCTTGCGGTGGCGCTGCCGCGGTTGGGTGGGCTCGCCGGCCCGCCCGAGCTGTGGCTCACCTGGGTAGGGAAGGTAACCGGCATCCTGGGGCTCGCCATGATGCTGCTGGCCGGGGCGGTGAGCTGCCGGGTGCCGGGCTTCGATCGTCCCTTCGGGGGGCTGGCGCGGCTCTGGCGCCTGCACCACTGGCTGGGCTTTGCCGCCTTCATCCTGGTGATGGTCCACGCCCTGGCGCTGGGGCTCGCCGCGGTGCCGGCCTCCCTGGACGCCGCGGTGGCGACCCTCTTTCCGCCGCTCTCCCATGGGGCCATCTGGCTCGGCTGGCTGGCCTGGACGGCGCTGGTGGTCTTCCTGGCGCCCACCTTCGACTTCTTCGGTCAGCCCCACTACCAGCGCTGGAAGCGCCTGCACCTGGTCTCCGCGGCGGCGCTGCTGCTGGGGCTCTGGCACGCCCTGCTGCTGGCCGGCGAGGCCTGGCCCTGGTGGCTGCTCGGCATCGCCGGGCTCGGCGCCATCGCCTGGCGCAAGGGCTTGGCGCCCGGGCGGCGCCATCCCTATCGCGTCGAGGAGGTGGTGCCCCTGGCCCGGGGCGTGGTGGAACTGGTGTTGCGCCCCGAGGGTGGCGGCATCCGCCACGAGGCGGGGCAGTTCGTCTACCTCTCGCCGCTGGACGAGACCCTTTCCGCCGGGCGCGGCGAGGAGCACCCCTACACCATCGCCTCGGCGCCCGCGGATGGGCGCCTGCGCATCGGTATCAAGGACCTGGGCGACGCCAGCCATGCCCTGCAGACGGTGACCCCCGAGACCCGGGTGCTGATCGAGGGCCCCTACGGGGAGTTCTTCGGGCGGCGTTTCCCCGAGCGTGACATGCTCTGGCTGGGGGGCGGCATCGGCATCACCCCCTTCGTGGGCGGCGCCCGCGACCTGGCCTCCGGGGCCGAGGTGGCGGGTCGGGTCCAGCTGATCTATCTGGCCAGAGACGAGTCCCGGGCCTACTACCGGGAGGAACTCGAAGAGATCGCCGGGCGGGTCGAGGGGTTCACCTTCACCCGGCACTACTCCCGGGAGCAGGGGCGCATGACCGAAGCCTTCCTGCGCGAGCACTGCCCGGACTTCATCGAGCGGGAGATCTACCTCTGCGGCCCGCCAGCCATGAACGCCCACCTGCAGCGGCTGCTGGCCGAGCAGGGTGTGCCCGCCTCACGCATCCACAGCGAGGTCTTCGATTTCCTATGAACATCAACAAGATCGCCTGCTCTGCCTTCATCGCCTTCGTGGCGAGCCTGGCCACCCTGGTCTCGATCCAGGCGCTCTCGAGCAGTGAGCGCGACGCAGCCGACGACGACGCCCTGGATCCCATCACCCTCGGCGAGCTGGCCGAGCACGACGGCGCCGAGAGCTGCTGGAAGGCCATCCATGGCCGGGTCTACGACATCACCGACTACGTGCCCGACCACCCCACCGACGAGGCGGTGATCCTCGAATGGTGCGGACGTGAGTCCACCGAGGGGTGGGACAACAAGCGCCCCGGTGTACCCCACAGCCCGCGGGCCGAGGCCATGCTCGAGGCGTACCTGATCGGACGCCTGGTGGATGAGGAGGGCGAGCCCCTCGAACCCGAGGCGGCGGCCCCGACCGAGGAGGGCGAGGCCGACAGCGACCCGGCGCGGCTCTCGCCCGCCGAGGACGAGCGCCTGCACCGGGCGCTGCTGGGGCTGCCGCTGGATGGGCGCTACCGCGGCGTGTTCGGCGACGGCGGCGAGATGCAGGTCAACGTCCAGTTCGACCTGCGCGATGGCACTCTCTCCAACATCGGCTATCGCCACCTGGCCTATCGCGGCGTCGACTACCGCCGGCTGGACGAGGACGACGACCTCTATCCGGTATGGGAGCAGCACCAGCAGCTCGTCGAGGCCCTCGAGGGCCAGCCGCTGACCGCCATCTTCGCCCTATACGAGCCGGAACGGCTGGCCGAAGACATCGACGGCTACAGCGGCGCCACCCTGCGCGGCAACAAGGTCCACTCCGCCTTCCGCGACGCCTTGAACCGCGGCGTCTACAGCTGGCCCTGAGACCGGGTCAGCCGAGCCCGCCGGCGAGCCACAGCCACAGCGCGATCAGCGCGAAGTGGCCCGGGTACCAGGCCAGCCACAGCCGGCGCGGCATCGCCCGGGGCACCCCCGGCGCCAGGCGATGGGCGCCGGCCGCCAGCCACAGGGCCGCCACGCAGGTGGCCACGGTGAAGGACTTGGCCAGGTCGGTGGCGTTCATCTGCCCGGCCACCACCAGCACCGGCAGGGCCAGGGCGGCCGCCGCCAGGCGTTCGGCGAGGGGCTCCCCGGCGCGGTGCAGGTGGTACATGGCGAGCATCAGGAGCGGCACCAGCAGCAGCCCCTCGTGGCCATACTCGACCCAGTGGCCGAGCAGGGCCCAGACCGTCAGCGAGGCCAGCCCCCCGAGGGCCAGCCAGCGGCTTTCGAGCTCGCCGCTGCGATAGCGGGCGAGCAGCTCGCGCAGCCCGGCACCCCAGGCGAGCCCCGCCGCCAGGGTGAAGCAGACGTTGAGCAGCAGGGCGTCCGAGGCGCGGGGCATCAGCATGAAGGGCAGCTGGGCGACCAGGCCGATCACCAGGATCCGGCGCGCGTAGCGCAGGGGGTTGCGGGTATTGAAGAGCCCGTGCCAGGCCACCATGGCCGCGAACAGCGGGAAGGCGATGCGGCCCAGCGACGAGCCGGCCCAGTCGAGGTTCCACGCCTCGGGCAGCACGTAGCGGGTCAGATGGTCGAGGGTCATGGTGGCCAGCGCCAGCCACTGGCCCCAGCCGGTCCAGGTGGACGCGGGGCGGGCTGCCACGGCGCGGGTGCCGGGGGCGATACTCTCGTGTGAGGTGTTGCAGGGGGCGTCGGTATGGCGGGTTGTCGGTGAGGTCATCCTGTCCTCTCGGTGTTTATCCACACCGGGAAGACAGGCCTTGGCCTCGAGAGTTCCGCAAGGCTCGTCGCGGTGGCCGGCCCCGGAACGCAAGCGGCCTCGCGAAGGCGAGGCCGCTTGCCGCTCATGGTGTGCCGAGAATCACTCGTCGCCGAAGTAGCGCTCGAAGATCTCGTCGTAGGTGCCGTCTTCCTTCAGGGTGGCCAGGGCCTCGTTGAAGCGCTCGGCGAGCGCGGTGTCGCGCTGGCGGAAGGCGATGCCGAACCCTTCGCCGAAGTACTCCTCGGGCTCGGTGACCATCTCGCCGACCACATGGTAGTCGCCCTCTTCGCTCTGCAGCAGGGTGGCCTGGCCGACCACGTACTCCAGGAAGACGATGTCCAGGCGCTGGGCCTGCAGGTCCAGCACCATGTCATCGGCGGTGGAGTAGCGGTTGATGGTGGCGATGCGGCCGTAGTTGTCGGTGGCGTAGTTGTCGTAGGTGGTGCCGCGCTGCACGCCGATGCTCTTGCCGGAGAGGGTCTCCTCGCTGATCTCCTCGATCGCGCTGCCCTCGGGGGCGAACCAGGCGCCCGGGATGGTGATGTAGGAGT
The DNA here is from genome assembly GCF_013000985.1 of Halomonas sp. PGE1. NCBI lineage: Bacteria > Pseudomonadati > Pseudomonadota > Gammaproteobacteria > Oceanospirillales > Halomonadaceae > Halomonas > Halomonas sp. PGE1. The sequence continues at coordinate 3,500,388 of NZ_CP053032.1, read as the reverse complement.
CGGAGAAGAGCACGGTCTGGCGGCGCTCGTCGTTGATCGACATGGAGGACATGATGGCGTCGTAGTTGCGCGCCAGCAGGCCCGGGATGATGCCGTCCCACTCCTGCTCGATCCACTCGCAGGTCACGCCGATCTCGGCGCACAGGGCGTTGCCCAGGTCGATGTCGAAGCCGGTCAGCTCGCCGTCGGCGCCGCGATACTCCATGGGCTCGTAGGGCACGTCGACGCCGATGCGCACGTGGTCGTAGTCGCGCGCCTGGGCGGTGCCGGCGGCCATGGCCACGCCGAGGATCGAGACGGTCAGCAGTTTCTTCATGGAGGAGCTCCTGATGATGAGAGATGGCACCCTGCGGGTGCCTACCGGGCAGACTCTAGCCCAGCCGCCGCGGGGCCGAAAGCCCCGGGCGGCGGAATTTCCAACGGGTGTTTGACGCTGGCGCCACGGCCGCTGTCCGATGCCGCCCGCGGCGGAGGGGGTGGTCAGCTCTGGGGCCTCAGGTGGGCCAGCAGCCGCTTCTCCAGCCAGCGGAAGAAGTAGAGGATGGCGAAGGTCAGGCAGAGATAGATCGCCGCCACGAACAGGAAGGCCTCGAAGGGGGCATAGAAGCGCGCGTAGACGAAGCGCGCCGCCCCGGTGAGGTCCATCAGGGTGACCACGCTGGCGATGGCGCTGGCGTGGAGCATGAAGATCACCTCGTTGCCGTAGGCGGGCAGGGCGCGGCGGAAGGCGCTGGGCAGGATGATGCGCCGCATCATCAGGGCGTCCGACATGCCGTAGGCCCGCGCCGCCTCGATCTCGCCGCGGGAGGTCGCCTTGATGGCGCCACGGAAGATCTCGGTGGTGTAGGCGGCGGTATTCAGGGTGAAGGCGATCAGCGCGGGGTAGAAGGCCTCGCGCAGCAGCGGCCACAGGAAGGTCTCCTGGATGCCGTCGAAGAAGACCACCCCGTAGTAGATGATGTAGAGCTGGATCAGCAGCGGCGTGCCGCGAAACACGTAGGTGTAGGCGTAGATCGGCAGGCTGATCCAGCGCCGGTTCGAGCTTCTGCCGATGGCCAGGGGCACCGCCAGCACCAGGCCGACCACCAGCGACAGGAACACCAGCTGGGTGGTGGTCACCAGGCCATCCCAGTAGTAGCCGAGGGTCTGGGGCGTGAAGATGACGTTGCCGGCCAGCAGGTCGTGGAACCAGGTCGTGAGGGCGTCCATCTCAGTGGCCTCCGAAGCCGACGTTGTAGCGCTTCTGGAGCCTGGCGAAGAGCCACTCCGAGACGCTGGCGATCAGCAGGTAGACCGCCGCCACCGGGATCAGAAAGGTGAAGGGCTCGTGGGTGGCCCGGGAGGCCTCGGCGGCCACCCGCACCATGTCGGAGAGCCCGATCACCGAGACCAGCGCGGTGGTCTTGAGCAGCACCATCCAGTTGTTGGAGATCCCCGGCAGGGCGTGGCGCATCATCTGCGGGAAGCGGATGCGCCGGAACACCAGCCAGGGCGTCATGCCGTAGGCCTTGCCGGCCTCGATCTGGCCGTGGTCCACCGCCATGAAGGCGCCGCGGAAGGTTTCGCCCATGTAGGCGCCGAAGATGAAGCCGATGGTGATCACCCCGGCGGCGAAGGCGTTGAGGTTGACGTACCAGTCCAGCCCGGTGCGGTCGTAGAGGGCATCGGTAACCACGTTGAGCGCCATCTGGCCGCCGAAGAAGAGCAGCAGCATCAACACCAGGTCCGGCACGCCGCGGATCACCGTGGTGTAGAGGGTGGCGAGGCGGTTCAGCAGCCAGCTGCGAGACATCCTGGCGCTGGCGGTCGCCAGTCCCAGCAGGATGGCCAGCGCCAGCGACAGCACCGCCAGCTGCAGGGTGACGCCGGCGCCTTCCAGCAGCCGTGGGCCGTAGCCATGAAGATCCAGCATAGTGCTCTCCCGCTCAGTACTTGGGGGCCAGGAACTGCTTCAGGCGCGGTGATTGCGGGTTGCCCAGCACCTGGTCCGGCGGGCCCGCCTCCTCGACGAGCCCCTGGTGCAGGTAGATCACCTGGCTGGAGACGTCCCGGGCGAAGCCCATCTCGTGGGTCACCACGATCATGGTGCGCCCCTCGTCAGCGAGTTCGCGCATCACCTTGAGGACATCGCCGACCAGCTCCGGGTCCAGCGCCGAGGTGGGCTCGTCGAACAGCATCACCTCCGGGTCCATGGCCAGCGCCCGGGCGATGGCGCCGCGCTGCTGCTGGCCGCCGGACATCTGGGCCGGGTAGGCGTCGGCGCGGGCGGTCAGGCCCACCCGCTCGAGCAGCGCGCGGGCCTGCTCGATGGCCTCCTTCTTCGGCTTGCCGAGCACATGCACCGGGGCCTCGATGATGTTCTCGAGCAGGGTCATGTGGGCCCAGAGGTTGAAGCCCTGGAAGACCATGGAGAGCTTGGCCCGCATGCGTACCACCTGCTTCCAGTCGGCGGGCTCGCGGCCGTGGCGGGTCTGCTTGAAGCGGATCTCCTCGCCGTGGACGATCAGGTCGCCCTCGTCGGGCTGCTCGAGCAGGTTCATGCAGCGCAGGAAGGTGCTCTTGCCGGAGCCGGAGGCTCCGATCAGGGTGATCACGTCGCCCTTGTGGGCAGAGAGCGAGAGCCCCTTGAGCACTTCGGTATCGCCGAAGCGCTTCTTGATGTTGCGGACTTCCAGCGGAATCGGGGTTTCGGCCATGGTATGGGCTCCGGGTCAGGGTCGCCGCGGCGACACGCCGTGGGTAAGCGGCGCTTGGCAGGGGCGATGCCAGCGGCGCATCCGCCCTCCGAGTGGTGTGAGAGGGCGAGATGGGATGCGGCGCGGGTCCAGTGCTGATCGGCAAAGGGGCAAGATTTTACCCTCCCGTTGTGGTTGTTATAAGGGTTTTTCTGCTGCCGATGCTTCCCGGGGCCTCGGCGGGCCGCCGGCCTCAACCCGACGGCGGTGGCTCGGGGTGCACCAGCAGGGCGGCGCGGGCGCCGATCTCCACTCCGGCGTTGGGAAAGACCACGGCCAGCGGTGCCTCGCCGACCCGGGTCTCGCCGGCCTGGCCATCCTCGGCGAGCAGGGTGCCCGGCGGGAAGGCCGTGAAGTTGGGCGTATCGTCGGGGAAGGCCAGTCGAAACGCCGCGGACTCCCGCATCAGCTCATGCGCGACCCGGAAGAAGGCCATGCGCTCGGGCGCTGCCGCGGGGGGCTCGCGCCCCTCGAGCAGCGCCGCCAGCAGCACGCCCATGGGCGCCAGCGGTGCCAGGTCATTGTGCCCGAAGGGCAGGGCGCGGCCCAGCTCCAGGGTGAAGGCCTGGGCGCCATGATAGTGCTTGCTGTAGTGGGAGAAGGTCCAGCTGTGGCGGTGCTGGTGGAGCACCGCCTGGATGCCGGCGGCGGCGAGCCAGCGCCACTGCTCGGCGGTGACCGCGGTGCGCTCGGTATAGGGGCTGACCACGAAGCGGGGGTAGCGGCTGTCGCGGATGGCGGTGTGCAGGTCGTAGTGCAGCCGTGGCAGCGTCTCGTGCCGGGTGAAGAAGGCGTCCACCGCGGCCATCAGCTCCCGCGCCCGGTCGGGCTCCATGCCCTGCTCGTCGAGCTCCCGGCGGAAGAGGCGGTTGAGGTTGGTGCCCACGTAGCGCACCCCCTGGTGGGTCGCCTCGGGGTTGCCGAGCAGCAGCAGCACCGGCGCGCCGAGCACGAGTTCGCCGGCGGCCAGGCGGGCGAGCAGCGCCGCGAGCAGCTCCATGGGGGCGGTCTCGTTGCCGTGCACGCCCACCGAGAGCACGCCGGCCCGCGCCGCCGGCCCGGGCCTGTCGGGCTCAAGCGCCAGCATTCCGTGGCCGAGACAGCGGAAGTGGCCGCCGGGGAGCCGGCCCTGCTCGGGAAAATCTGCCTCCTCGATGCTGGCCTCGAGCCAGCTCGCGAGCCCCGGGGACGGGGACATGTCGTGACGGGACACGCTATCGGGCCTCCTCGCGCCAGGGGTCGCAGGCCTCGCCCTGCTCCACCTCGATCAGCTCCTCCACCGGGAAGGCCAGCGCCTCGGCGCGCTCCACCAGATCGCGGTAGGTGGCCTCCGGCAGGGTCGGGGTGCGGGCCAGGATCCACAGGTAGTCGCGGTCCGGGCCGGCCACCAGCGACCACTGGTAGTCGTCGTCCAGGGCCAGCACGTTGTAGCCGCCATAGAAGGGGCCGAAGAAGCTCACCTTGAGCCGGCCCACATCCTCGTCGCCGATGAAGTAGGCGCGCCCCTCCGCCTCGCTGACCTCGCCCTCGGCGAGCTTCACGCCGCGGTTGAGCACCCGCACCCCGCCGTCGTCGCGCAGCGAGTAGTCGGCGGTGACGCAGTCCAGCCCGCGCTCGAAGGAGTGGTCGAGCCGCGCGATCTCGTACCACTGGCCCAGGTAGCGGTCGAGCTCGAAGCCGGTGACCGGCTCGGTGCCCTTGGGGATGCCGGTGCAGCCGGCCAGCAGCAGGGCGCTGGCGCCGAGGAGGGCAGGGCGAGAGGGGAATGGCATGGGGTGACTCCTTGTCGTGGTGCCGGCGGCGATCGGCTGTGACCTTGGCAGGATGGGGCAGGGCGCGGAGTCAGGCTAGACTGGCCGCCCGACCCGCGCCAGGAGGCCGCCATGCCCGACCACGCCCGTGATCACGATGCCCGCGTACTCAATGAGCACTATGATGCCCTCGCCGCCGGGGGCGAGGAAAGCCTGCTGGTGCGTCTTCAGGCGGCCTTCCGCGCCGCCGGGTGCGACCCGGACGCCCTGACCCTGGACGAGATCGCCGGGATCGACCAGCTGCACCTGGGCGGGCGGGCCGCCAGCCGTTCCCTGGCGGTGTTGGGCGAGCTCTGCGCCGGGCAGCGGGTGCTGGACGTGGGCTGCGGCACCGGCGGGGCCAGCCGCCTGCTCGCCGACGAGTTCGGCTGCGAGGTGGTCGGCGTCGATATCACCGCCGCCTTCATCGCGGTGGCCGAATGGCTCAGCGCGGCCACGGGGCTGTCGGGCCATACCCGCTTCCTGTGCGCCGATGCCGTTCGCACCCCGCTGGCGGATGGCGCCTTCGACGTCATCTGGTGCCAGCATGCGCTGATGAACATGCCGGACGTGCCCGGGGTGCTGGCGGAGTGGCGTCGCCTGCTGGCGCCCGACGGCCGGGTGCTGCTGCATGAGGTGGTGGCCGGCGACAGTCCCGAACCGCTGGCGCTGCCGGTGCCCTGGGCGCGCACGGCGGCGACCAGCCACCTGCAGCGCCGCGAGACCCTCGAGGCGAGCCTTGCCGCGGCGGGCTTCGAGCCGCTCTGCGTGCGCGATGTGACCGACGAAGCCCTTGCCTGGCGCCAGAAGCACGGCCGCCGCGAGGCGGGGGAGGCGCCGGCCCGGCGTCTTCCGGGGCCGGCGCTGATCTTCGGCGAGGAGTTCGCCGAGATGGGGCGCAACCTGCGCGACAACCTGGCCGCCGGCAGGGTGCGTATCCTCGAAGGGGCATGGCGCCTGGGCTGATGACGCTCGGGCAGGCTCAGCTCTCGAGGCGCGCCGCGATCGCCCGGCCCAGGCTCTCGGTGGTGCCGCTGCCGCCCACGTCGGGAGTGAGCACGCTCCTGTCGCCCTCGGCCAGCACCGCCTCGAAGGCGCTGACGATGGCGTCCGAGGCCTCCCTGTGCCCCAGGTGCTCGAGCATCATGGCGCCGGACCAGATCTGGCCGATAGGATTGGCGATGCCCTTGCCCGCGATATCCGGGGCGCTGCCGTGGACCGGCTCGAAGAGGCTCGGGAAGGTGCCCTCGGGGTTGATGTTGGCCGAGGGGGCCACGCCGATGGTGCCGGTGCAGGCGGGGCCCAGGTCGGAGAGGATGTCGCCGAACAGGTTGCTGGCCACCACCACGTCGAACCAGTCGGGGTGCATCACGAAGTTGGCGGTGAGGATGTCGATATGGAACTGGTCCACGGCCACGTCCGGATAGCGCTTGCCCATCTCGGCCACCCGCTCGTCCCACCAGGGCATGGTGATGGCGATGCCGTTGGACTTGGTGGCCGAGGTGAGCTTCTTCCGCGGGCGCGAGGCGGCCAGCTCATAGGCGAACTTCAGCACCCGGTCGGTGCCGTGGCGGGTCATCACCGTCTCCTGGATCACCACCTCGCGCTCGGTGCCCTCGAACATCTTGCCGCCGACGCTGGAGTACTCCCCCTCGGTGTTCTCGCGCACCACGTAGAAGTCGATGTCGCCGGGCTTGCGGTCCGCCAGGGGGCTCTTGATGCCGGGCAGCAGCCGGCAGGGGCGCAGGTTGATGTACTGGTCGAAGCGGCGACGGAACTGCAGCAGCGAGCCCCACAGCGAGACATGGTCCGGCACGGTGGCCGGCCAGCCCACCGCGCCGTAGAAGATGGCATCGAAGTCCTTCAGGGTCTCGAACCAGTCGTCGGGCAACATCTTGCCGTGCTCGGCGTAGTAGTCGCAGCTGGCGAAGTCGAAGTGCGCAAGCTCCAGGGCGATGCCGAAGCGGCTGGCGGCGGCCTCGAGGGCGCGCAGCCCCTCGGGCATCACTTCCTTGCCGATGCCGTCACCTGGGATCACGGCGATTCTGTGGGTCATGTCGGGCTCCATCGATTTCCGGGGGGAGGAACGAACCCCCACAGTCTAGCCCTCCCATGGCTGTCGATAATCGGGCTAGAATGCAAGCCATTGTTGAGAAAAAGTGGAGAGTTCGGTGGCCCAGCTCGATGACCTGGCCTTCTTCCAGCGCCTGGCCCAGGCCGGCAGTCTCACGGCCACGGCCCGGGAGCTTGGCCTGTCGCTCTCGGCGGTGAGCAAGCGGCTCAAGCAGCTGGAGGCGCGCCTGGGAGTGACCCTGGCCAGCCGCACCACCCGCCGCCTGACCCTGACCCCGGAAGGGGAGCGCTATCTGGTGCGCGGGGCGGCGATCCTCGAGGAGCTGGTCGAGCTGGAGGAGGCGCTGGGGGCGCAGCGGGCCGAGCTCTCGGGCCCCCTCAAGATCAATGCCACCTTCGGCTTCGGGCGCCGCCACGTGGCCCCGCTGCTGTCGCACTTCTGCGCCCGCCACCCGGGGGTGGAGGCATCGCTGGAGCTCTCCAACTTCCCGCTGACCCCGGGCGAACAGGGGGTGGATATCGGCATCCGGGTGGGGGAGCCGCCCGACTCGCGGCTGGTGGCCCGGCATGTCCTGGCCAACCGCCGGGTGCTGTGTGCCTCGCCCCGCTATGTGGCGAGCATGCCCCCGCTGGAGACACCGGCGGACCTTTCGGCCCACCCCTGCCTGGTGCTGCGCGAGAACGACAGCGACTATGCGGTGTGGCGCTTTCGCCGTCGCGATGGCGGGGCCGAGCAGGCCGTGAAGGTGGCGGGGCCGCTGGCCAGCAACGACGGCGAGGTGATCGTGGGCCTGGCGCTGGACGGCCACGGCGTCATGCTGCGCTCCTGGTGGGACGTGCATGAGTGGCTGGCCCGGGGCGAGCTGGTCGAGCTGCTGCCCGGCTGGCGAGGGGTGCGCGCCGACTTCCATGCCGTCTATCCCCAGCGCCGCCACGTGCCTGCGCGCCTGCGCGCCTTCGTCGAGCTGCTGCAGCAGGAGCTGCCGCGTCGCGTCGCCGCGCTGCCCGCTTAGCGGGGGCGCTCAGTGCCGCTCGTGGTGTTGCGGCGCCGGGCGCTCCTCGGCAAGCGCGGGTAGCCGGGCCAGGGGGTCCTGGCCGAAGTAGCGGCCGAGCAGCGCATAGAGCGCCGGATAGGCGTCGTGGAGCAGGTCCGGGGCGGTGAAGAAGGCCTCGCAGCAGACCGCGAAGCACTCGCCGGGGTGGGTGGCGGCGTAGTCGTCGATGGGCGTGGGGTCGCCGCGCTCGAGATGCGCCTGGAGGTCTTCCCAGACGCCCATGAAGACCCGATGCCACTCCCGCGGATCGATGTCGGCGGGCAGCGGCGGGAAGCCGTCCACGTCCAGGGAGTTGCCCATGTCGAGCTTGTGGGCGAACTCGTGGATCAGCACGTTGAAGCCCGAGAAGTCGCCGCTCTCCATCAGGTCGGGGAAGGCCACCACCACCGGCCCCTGGTGGGAGGTCTCGCCGGCGCGCTCGTCCACGTACTCGTGCATCACGCCGAACTCGTCCATCTCCTCCACCTGGCGCTGGAAGGCGTCGGGCAGGATCAGCACCTCGTGGACGTTGGCGAAGGCCTCCCGGTGCTCCTCGTCGCTCCAGCCCAGGGTCAGCAGGCAGGCCTGGGCGGCGAGAGCCAGCTGGGCAGGCAGGTCGAAGGGGGTGGACTCGGCAAGCGTCGGGTGCAGGCTCAGGCGCTTGGCGTGGAGAAACTGCCAGGCGCGCTGCCCAAGCGAAGCGGCCTGCGCCTCGGGCAGGGCGGCAAGCAGCGGCAGGCGCGACCGGGCCTCGGCCCAGGCCGCCTCGGGGAAGGGGTGGCGGGCGGCGAAGCGTTCGGCCCGCCAGCGTTTCAGGTGCCCCAGCATCGGCTCTCCTCGCCTCGACTCAGCTCTCTTCCAGGTCGGCCCCTGACTTCCAGGACCAGTCCCGCCAGCGCAGGTCGAAGAGGTCCTTGCGGCGGTCCTTGAGGTTGGTCACCGAGCCCTCGTTGCGCACCATGGTCAGTCGGGTCAGGTCGAGATCCGAGAAGAGAATCATCTCGGTGTTGGGGGTGGTCTCGTTGAGCACGGCGTCGTGGGGGAAGGCGAAGTCCGAGGGCGAGAAGACCGCCGACTGGGCGTACTGGATGTCGAGGTTCTCGATGGAGGGCACGTTGCCCACGCTGCCGCACAGCACCACGTAGCACTCGTTCTCGATAGCCCGGGCCTGGGCGCAGTGGCGCACCCGCAGGTAGCCGTTCTTGGTGTCGGTCCAGAAGGGCACGAAGAGGATGTCCATGTCCTGCTCGGCCAAGAGCCGCGGCAGCTCCGGGAACTCCACGTCGTAGCAGATCAGGATGCCGACCCGGCCGGCGTCGGTGTCGAACACCTGCAGGTCGTCGCCGCCCTCGATGACCCAGTCGCGGCGCTCCTGGGGCGTGATATGCAGCTTGGCCTGGCTCTCGATCTCGCCGTCGCGGTGGCAGAGGTAGCTGACGTTGTAGAGCCGGTCGTCCTCGCCCACCTCGATCATGGAGCCGGCGACGATGTTGATGTTGTAGGAGACCGCCATGCGCGACAGCTCGGCCTTGAACTGCTCGGTGAAGCTGGCCAGGAAGCGCACGGCGGCCATCTGGTCGCGCTGGGCGGCGCGGTCCTGCAGCCCCATCAGCGGGGCATTGAAGAGCTCCGGGAAGATCGCGAAGTCGCTCTTGTAGCCGGAGAGGGCATCGACGAAGTACTCCACCTGCTGCAGCACCGCCTCCACCGAGTCGAACTCGCGCATCTGCCACTGCACCGCGCCGACCCGCACCTGGGTCTTGCGGTTGTCGAGGACCAGTTCGGCGGGCTCATAGAGGAAGTTGTTCCACTCCAGCAGGGTGGCATAGCCCTGGGACTTCTCGTCCTCGGGGAGGTAGTCGCGCAGGAGGCGCTTGACCTGAAAGTCGTTGGCCAGCTGGAAGGAGAGGATGGGGTCGTGGATCTCCTTGCGGGCCACCTGATCGATGTACTGGGTGGGGGAGAGCGTCTCGGCGTGCTGGTGATACTGGGGGATGCGCCCGCCGGCGAGGATCGCCCGCAGGTTCAGCGAGCGGCACAGCTCCTTGCGGGCGTCGTAGAGGCGCCGACCCAGCCGGTAGCCGCGGTACTCCGGGTGGATCAGCACGTCCAGGCCGTACATGGCGTCGCCGTCCTGGTCGTCGAGGATCACCTCGCGCTTGCCGATCAGGTCGTCGTACCTGTGCGGGTTGGTGAACTCGTCATAGTCCACCCGTGCGGTCAGCGCCATGCCCACCAGGCGGCCGTCGTCCTCGATGGCGATCTGGCCGTCCGGGAAGGAGGCGATCAGCGTCTCGATGGTGTGCTTCGACCAGGCGCCGCCGATGTCGTGATAGACCGCGTCCATCAGCGTCTCGAGCTGCGGATAGTCCTCCGGCGTCAGGTTGCGAAGCGTCAGGTGCAGGTCGTCGAGGGACATGGCGCATCCTTATCTGTCGTTCAGGGGGCGAAGTCCGAGTCTAGCACGGGCGGTCTGCATCGCTCGGTGCGGGTCGCGCGCGCAGCAGCGGCCGGGTGAGGGTCTGGGCCATGATCACCCCGGCCAGGATCAGCACGCCGCCCAGCAGGTGGAACAGCGCGATGCGCTCGCCGAGGGCCGCCATGGCGATCAGCGCGCTGAACAGCGGCATCAGGTTGATGAAGATGCTCGCCTGGCTGGCGCCGATCTGGCGGATCGCCAGCATCCACAGGAAGGTGGTGATGATCGAGGCCGGGATGCCGGCATAGAGGATCAGGCCAATGTTGCTCGCGTCCACCGGGGTCATGGGGCCCATCAGGTAGGGCGGCAGCAGGAAGAGCACCGCGAAGATCACCTGGGCGTAGAGCAGTACCCAGGGGGGCAGGCCGATGGGCCAGCGCTTGAGCATCACCCCGTAGAGGGCGTAGCAGGTGGCGGCCACCAGCATCAGGGCGTCGCCCTTGGCCACGGTCAGCTCCAGCAGCGACAGCGGGTTGCCGCGGCCCAGCAGGATGGTCACCCCGAACAGCGCCAGGGCGCCGCCGGCCACGCCGCCGAGGCTCGGCGGCTCGCGCAGGATCAGGGCGCTGAGCAGCACGGTGAGCAGCGGCACCATGGCGGCCAGGATGCCCATGTTGGTGGCGCTGGTGGTCTCGGCGGCCACGTAGGCGAGTCCCTGCCACAGCCCCATGCCGAGCAGGCCCAGCACGGCGAGCTTGGGCCACTCGCGGCGGATCGTCGCCCGGTGCTTCCAGGCCGCCGGGGCCAGGAAGGGGGTGAGCACGGCGAGCGCCAGCACCCAGCGCAAGAAGGCGATGCTGGAGGGTGCGATGGCGCCCACGGTGAGCTGGTTGATGGTCATGTTGCCCGACCAGATCAGCACGGCGCCGAGCGGCGGCAGGAAATAGAGCAGGGGCATGGCATCCTCGTTGGCCATCACGGAAGAGCCCCGCGGCGGCGGGGCTCCTCAGCTTACTTCAGGTGCGTCTGTCAGGCGACGGCCGCGGCTGTGCGGGTGGGTCAGGCGCGCTGGCGGTCGTCGATGATCTCATCCATGGCGGCCACCTCCAGCTTGTTGCTGAGGTGGTCGCGCAGGATCTGCCCCAGCCAGCGGCCGTCGCGCTGCTCCAGGGCCTCGAGCATCGCCTCGTGGTCCTCCACCGCCTGGCGCCAGAAGGCGTCGGTCATCTGCTTGGAGTAGCGCACCCGCTTCACCCGCTGGCTGAGATTGCTGTACATCTCCTGCAGCGCCTCGTTATGCGAGGCGGCGAGGATCCCCTCGTGGATCTCCCGGTTGACCCGGAAGTAGTCGGCCAGCTCCCGATTCCGGTAGTGGCCGAGCATCCTTCCATGCAGCTCGCGTATCTCGGCGATCTCCTCGTCGCTGATGTGCTGGCAGGCCAGCTCCCCCGCCAGGCCCTCCAGGGCCCCCATCAGGTCGTAGGTGTCCTTGACCATCTTGAGCGTCAGCTGCCTGACCCGTGCGCCGCGGTTGGGCAAAAGCTCCACCGCCCCCTCGGAGGCCAGCACCTTGAGGGCCTCGCGCAGCGGCGTGCGCGAGACGCCGAAGCGCTCGCAGAGCTCCCGTTCGGGAATGCGGTCACCGGAGGCCAGGTCACCCAGCTCGATGAGGTCGAGAATGCGGTCGGCGACCTCCCGGTAGAGGTTTCGGTGCTGAATCTTGCTCATGCTCGCTTCCTTGTGCCTGTTGCCGGCCGGCGCCGTCAGCGCCGTTGTCCGGTGCCGACGGCCCTGTGCGCCTGGGCATTCTACCCCGGCCCTCTTTCTCATGGTGGCGCGGGCAATGAGAGTGTGCAAAGTTATTATGAATTCAAAATTCCATTCGGTACAGCAAGAGGAGAGAGCGTATGGCAGGCAAGGTCTATCGCAGCCGGGTACTGCTGGGGCGCAGCGAGGCGCGAGGCATCCTCGATGGCGCCTTCGCGCTGGCGCGGGCGCAGGAGATGGAGCCGCTCACGGTGGTGGTGCTGGACGGCGGCGGCCATGTGGTGGCCGCCGAGCGGGAGGACGGCTGTGCCCCGCTGCGCTTCCCGGTGGCCAGCGGCAAGGCCTTCGCGGCCCTGGGCAACGGCGCGGCCAGCGGCGTGATCGGGGAGCGCAATGCCGAGCGGCCGGCCTTCCTGGCCAGCGTCGCGGCGGCCTCGGGCGGGCGCTCGATCCCGGTGGCCGGCGGCGTGCTGATCCTGGATGACGATCAGTGCGTGATCGGGGCGGTAGGCGTCAGCGGCGCCTCCTCGGCAGAGGACGAGCGGGCCGCCATCGCCGGCATCGAGGCGGCCGGCCTGGCCTGGGGCCTGGCGCCCGAATGATCCCCGGCCGGGGGCGAAGGAAGAGCGGGGGCGAACACTGTGCTGAAACGAACCGCTTGACACCCCTTCGGGACCGGGACTAGCTTGAGGGGAAGACGCATTTCGCATAAAGAATTCAATTTGTGCGGCGTCTATCCGGCTTCGCTGATTCACACAACGATAACTCCAGCGGAATCCGGGCGGCATCCCCGCTCGAGCGATTACTACAACAAGAGGAAAAGCGCCATGCATCTGCTCCGTCTCACGGCGGTCGCCGCCGCCGTTGCCCTGGTGTCGGCCCCGCTCCAGGCCCGCGAGATCACCTTCGGCCACGTCGGTGGCCCGGATTCGCTGTTCGCCGACTCCGCCGACCACTTCGCCGAACTCGTCAACGAGCGCCTCCCGGAGCCCTACCAGGTGGTGGTCTTCGGCTCCAGCCAGCTGGGCACCGACTCCGAGCTACTCCAGCGCATGCGCCTGGGCACTGTCGACCTGGCGCTGCCCTCCACCATCATGTCGTCGGTGGCCGACGAGTTCGGCCTCTTCGAGCTCCCCTACCTGATCCAGGACCGCGAGCACATGAAGCGGGTCGAGGAGGAGATCTTCTGGCCGCACCTGGCGCCGCTGGCCGAGCAGAACGGCTACCGCATCCTGGCCGTCTGGGAGAACGGCTTCCGCCATATCACCAACAACCGGCGTGCGATCAATACGCCGGAGGACCTGCGCGGCATCAAGCTGCGCGTCCCCCAGGGCGTCTGGCGGGTGCGGATGTTCGAGGAGTACGGCGCCGAGCCGTCGCCGATGTCCCTCTCCGAGGTCTTCATGGCCCTGCAGACCGGCGTCATGGACGGCCAGGAGAACCCGCTGGCCCAGATCGCCGGCCAGCGCTTCCAGGAGGTGCAGAACTACCTGTCGCTGACCGGTCATGTCTACACCCCGGCCTACCTCACCGCCGGCCGCCGCTTCAACAACCTGCCCGATGAGATTCAGGAGATCATCATCGAGGCGGCCCGGGAGACCCAGGACTTCGTCTACGAGCACGCCGCCCAGCTCGATGAGGACCTCATCGACGTGATCCGCCAGGCCAACACCGAGGTGAACGAGGTCGATACCTCGGTCTTCATCGAGGCCTCCGCCCCGATCTACGAGGCCTTCGCCCGCGAGGTGCCCGGCTCCCAGGAACTGATCGACAGGGTGCTGGAGCTCGGCAACGAATCCTGATCCGCCCTGCGTGACCCGCAGCGTTGCCCTCACGCCATGCCGGCGTGGGGGCTCCTGTCCCCCTTTCCTGAACGAGTCGAACACCATGGGTACTGTGAATCAACTCTCCCGCATCATGGAGCGTCTGCTCGAGGTCATCACGGTAGTGCTGATGGTTTCGCTGACGCTGGTGGTGCTCTACGCGGTGGTGACCCGCTACGCCTGGCGGACCCCCTCATGGTATGACGAGGTGGCCGCCATCATGCTGGTCTGGCTGACCTACTACGCCGGGGCCCTGGCGGCGCTCAAGCGCGGCCATATCGGGGTCGACGGCGTGCTGGCCGCCATGCCGGTCAATATCCGCATGCCGATCGCCTACCTCTCCGAGGCGCTGTTCATCGGCTTCTTCCTGGTGCTCGGCTGGGCCGGCCTGGTGGTCCTCAACGTCATGCAGGGCATGTCGCTGATCACCCTACGCTGGGTCCCGCTCACCTTCACCCAGTCGGTCATCCCCATCGGGGCAGGGCTCTTCATCATCGCCCAGCTGCTCAGCATGCCGACCCACCTGGCCAAGGTGCGCTCCGGCCTTACCCAGGAGGAGGAGGAGATTGCCCACGCCATCGCCGAGGCCGAGCGCGACAACGCCCGGGCCGGCTTCACTGCGGAAGCCCTGACCACCAGGAGGGATCAGCCATGACACTGCTCTACATGATCGGGGGCCTGTTGGGGCTGATCCTGATGGGGCTGCCCATCGCGGTGGCGCTGGCGATCGTCGCCACGGCGGCCATCGTGATCTACCAGGGCGTCGACATGCTGCCCAACGTCGGCCTCACCATGTTCGAGGGGGCGAGCAGCTTCCCGCTGCTGGCGATTCCCATGTTCGTACTGGCCGGGGCCATCATGAACACCGGCGGCATCTCCAAGCGCCTGATCGCCTTCGCCTCGGCGCTCTTCGGCTTTGTCCGAGGCGGCCTGGCGATGATCAATGTCGGCGTGTCGCTATTCTTCGCGGAGATCTCCGGCTCCGCCGTGGCCGACGTGGCCGCCACCGGCTCGGTGCTGATCCCGGCCATGAAGAAGCGCGGCTACCCTGCGCCTTTTGCCGCGGCCATTACCTCCTCGTCGGCGTCGCTGGCGATCATCATTCCCCCCTCCATCCCGATGATCCTCTACGGCGTCATGTCGGGCGCCTCCATCGTCCAGCTCTTCGTGGCCGGCATCGTGCCCGGGCTACTGGGGGCCGGCGGTCTCGCGGCGCTGTGCTACTACTATGCCCGCAAGTACGACTGGCCGGTGGAAGAGGTGTTCCAGTTCAAGCGCGTCAAGCAGACCGCCAAGGAGGCGGGCTGGGCCCTGACCCTGCCGATCATCATCCTCGGCTCCATCTTCGGCGGCTTCGTGACCGCCACCGAGGGGGCGGGCCTGGCGGTAGCGGCGGCGATCTTCATCAGCGCGGTGATCTACCGCGAGCTGGACCTGCGCACCCTCTACAAGGCGATCATCGACGGCGGCCAGCAGACCGCGGTGGTGATGCTGCTGGTGGCAGCCTCGGCCCTGATCGGGGTCTTCCTGACCGAGATGCGCACCCCCCAGCAGCTGGCCCAAGCGGTGCTCAGCCTGACCGACAACAAGTACGTCATCCTGATGATCCTGAACGTCTTCTTCTTGTTGATCGGGCTCTTCCTGCACTCGGCGGCGGCGATCATTCTGGTGGTGCCCATCGTCATGCCGCTGGTCGGGGCGGCCGGGATCGACCCGGTCCACTTCGGCCTGATCGTGTGCCTCAACCTGGCCATCGGCCAGCAGACCCCGCCGGTGGCGAGCGTGCTGATCACGGCCTGCTCGATCGCCAAGTCGGACGTCTGGTCGGTGACCCGGTCGAACCTCGGCTTCATCGGCGTGCTGCTCTTCATCCTGCTTATGGTGACCTATATCCCCGCCATTCCCATGGCCCTGGTGGAGTTCTTCTACCGCTAGCGGCGGGCCCGGCGGAGGCGCTCCGCCGGGCCGCTCGACACGGGAGGGATAAATGATCATCGAAACAAGTGAATTCATTATGCATCGCGACGTCCGTGAGCGGCGCAAGGACAGGGGAGAGGCGAGATGACAGGCAACACCCTGCTGTATGAGGCGCGCGACGGCGTGGCCTGGCTCGGCTTCAACCGCCCCGAGAGCCGCAACGCCATGACCTGGGAGATGTACGACGCCCTCTCGGCGCACTGCGACCGTATCCGTGAGGACGACGCCATCCATGCCGTGGTGCTTCACGGGGTCGGCGGCGAGGCCTTCGTGGCCGGCACCGACATCGGCCAGTTCGAGCATTTCAGCGAGCCCGAGGACGCCATCGGCTACGAGCAGCGCATCGATGCGGTGGTCGGCAAGCTGGAGGCGCTGGAGAAGCCCACCATCGCCCTGCTGGAGGGGGCCTGCGTGGGCGGCGGGGCGGCGCTGGCCCTGGTGTGCGACTTCCGCTACGCCACGCCGAGCCTGAAGTTCGGCGTGCCGATCGCCCGCACCCTGGGCAACACCCTCTCGATCACCAATGTCTCGCGGATGATCGACATGCTGGGGGTGGCGCGCACCAAGGAGGCGCTGATGCTCGGCACCCTCTTCGATGCCGACCAGGCCAGCGCGGCGGGGCTGGTCAACGCCGTCTTCCCGCCGGAGGCGATCCACGCCGAGGTGGCCGCCGTGGCCGCTGAGCTGGGCCGGCGGGCGCCGCTCACCCTTAAGGCCAGCAAGGCGCTGATGGGGCGGGTACTGGCCCACCGCCGCCTGGCCCGCGACCAGAGCGACGACTGGGTCACCGCCTGCTACATGAGCGACGACTTCAAGGCGGCGGTGAACAAGTTCCTGCACAAGACCCCCTTCGAGTGGACCGGCCGCTGAGCCGGGATGACACCATGGCGACGACACAACAACGACAAGTGAGGTGAAGCCATGCTTCCCCTGGAAAGAGTCAAGGTCCTGGATATCTCGCAGATCATGGCGGGCCCCTACTGCACCATGGTGCTGGGCGACATGGGCGCCGAGGTGATCAAGGTCGAGAAGATCAACGGCGGCGACGACAGCCGCCAGATGGGCCCCTACGTCAATGACGAGTCGACCTGCTTCGCGCAGATCAACCGCAACAAGAAGAGCATCTCGCTCAACCTCAAGGAGGAGCGGGCCCGGGAGGTCTTCTATCGGCTGGCCCGGGAGGCGGATGTCATCGTCGAGAACTACCGCCCCGGCGTGACCACCTCGCTCAAGATCGACTACGACACCGTCAAGGCGATCAACCCCGGCATCATCTACTGCTCGATCTCCGGCTACGGCCAGACCGGCCCCTACAGCCACCGCGGCGGCTTCGACCTGGTGGCCCAGGGCATGTCCGGGCTGATGTCGATGACCGGCGAGCCGGGGCGCCGCCCCCTCAAGACCGGCATCGCCGTCTACGACATCGGCGGTGGCATCACCGCCGTCTACTCCATCCTGGCCGCCTACATCCACAAGATGAACACCGGCGAGGGTCAGCACATCGATATCGCCATCACCGAGTGCGGCCTGCCCTGGTTCACCTGGGAAGCCGCCGCCTACTTCTCCGAGGGGAAGGTGCCGGAGCCCACCGGCTGGCGCCATCGCGTCTCGGCCCCCTACCAGGCGATCAAGGCCCGGAACGGCTACCTGATGCTGGGCTGCGCCAACCAGCGCACCTGGGAGCGCTTCTGCGGCGACGTGCTCGAGCGCCCCGAGCTGATGGAGGACCCGCGCTTCCTCACCAACTTCGACCGCGGCCAGCACGTCGAGGAGCTCGAGGCCCTGCTGGAATCGATCATGGCCGAGCGCGACGTGGACGACTGGCTGGCGCGCTGCGACGCCGCCGGCGTCCCGGCCGGCCCCATCAACGACTTCGCCCAGGCCATGAGCGATGAGCACTACCTGGCCCGGGAGATGGTGCGGGAGGTAGAGCATCCGGTGATGGGGCGCATGAAGACAATCGGCTTCCCGAGCAAGTTCTCGGCCACCCCCTCGAGCATCCGCGCCCCGGCGCCGCTGTTTGCCCAGCACACCGACGAGGTGCTGGGAGGGCTCGGGCTCGATGCCGAGGAACTCGCCGAGCTGCGTGAAGCCGGCTGCATCAAGTAGCGCCTGGCCCGAGGCCGGCACCTGACTGGACAACGATCAGAACAGCAACGATCAGAACCACAGCGATCAGAACAACAGCGAACACGAGGAAGAGACCCATGCTGAAGCTCGATTTCCACCCCTCCGGCCGCCACTTCCTGCAGATCCCCGGCCCGTCGCCGGTGCCGGATCGCATCCTGCGCGCCATGAGCCTGCCCACCATCGACCACCGCGGCCCCGAGTTCGGCGCGCTGGGCCTCGAGCTGCTCGACAAGCTCAGGAAGGTCTTCAAGACCGAGGGGCCGGTGATCGTCTATCCCGCCTCCGGCACCGGCGCCTGGGAGGCGGCGCTCTCCAACACCCTCTCGCCCGGCGACAAGGTGCTGATGTTCGAGACCGGCCACTTCGCCACCCTGTGGCAGAAGATGGCGCGCCGGCTGCAGCTCGAGCCCGAGTTCCTGGGCCTGCCGGGCTACGAGGGCTGGCGCCAGGGCGTGCAGGCCGACATGATCGAGGCGCGCCTGCGCGAAGACAGCGGCCACGAGATCCAGGCGGTCTGCGTGGTGCACAACGAGACCTCCACCGGGGTCACCAGCGACATCGCCGCGGTGCGTCGCGCCATCGATGCCGCCGGCCACCCGGCGCTGCTGCTGGTGGACACCATCTCCGGGCTCTGCAGCGCCGACTACTGCCACGACGAGTGGGGAGTGGACGTCACCGTCTCCGGCTCCCAGAAGGGCCTGATGCTGCCGCCGGGCATCAGCTTCAATGCCCTTTCCGAGAAGGCCATCGAGGCGAGCCGCCATAACCGCATGCCCAAGAGCTTCTGGGCCTGGGACGAGATCCTCGAGGCCAACAAGAACGGCTACTGGCCCTACACCCCCAGCACCAACCTGCTCTATGGCCTCAACGAGGCGCTGGACATGCTGCTGGATGAAGGGCTCGACCATGTCTTCGCCCGCCACCAGCGCTGGGCCGCCGGGGTGCGCACCGCGGTCGAGGCCTGGGGCCTCGAGGTGCAGTGCCTGGATCCGGCTGTCTACTCGCCGGTGCTCACCGGGGTGGTGATGCCGGAGGGGGTCGACGCCGACGCCGTGCGCAAGATCATCTACGAGCGCTTCGATCTCTCGCTGGGCATGGGGCTCGGCAAGGCCAAGGGCAAGATGTTCCGCATCGGCCACCTGGGCGACTGCAACGACCTGACCCTGATCGCCACCCTTGGCGGCTGCGAGGCGGGGATGAGGCTCGCCGGCGTGCCGCTGGCCGGCAGCGGCGTGACCGCGGCGCTGGACTACTTCGCCAAGCATCCTCTGGATGCCCGCTAACCCCCGCCACGGCATGAGGATGGCACGATGACGTCTCTGACGGACAAGACTGCGTCTCCGGATGCCCGGGTCAAGCCGGTGACCGAGCTGGCCGCGCGCCTCTCCCGGGAGCTGGAAGGCGAGGTGCTGTTCGACCAGGCCTCGCGAGGCCGCTACTCCACCGACGCCTCGATCTACCAGGTGACCCCGGTGGGGGTGATCATCCCCCGCCACCAGCAGGACCTGACTACGGCCCTCGAGATCGCCCGCGATGCCCGCGTGCCGATCCTGGCCCGCGGCGCGGGCACCAGCCAGTGCGGCCAGACGGTGGGCGAGGCGCTGGTGATCGATACCACCCGCTGGCTCAACGAGGTCATCGAGTTCGATGCCGAGGCGCGCACCGTGGTGGTGGAGCCCGGCATCGTGCTCGACCACCTCAACGCCTGGCTTAAGCCCCACGGGCTCTGGTACCCGGTGGACGTCTCCACCAGCGCCCAGTGCACCCTCGGCGGCATGACCGGGAACAACTCCTGTGGCTCGCGCTCGATCCGCTACGGCAACATGGTCCACAACGTCCTGGGGGTCGACGCCTGGCTCGCCGACGGCGGCGAGGGGCACTTCGGCTTCCTCGACGAGCTGCCCGAGAGCGGGCCGGTGCGGGCGCTGGCGGACCGGGTCAAGGCCATCGCCGACGGGGTCGCCCCGGAGATCCGCGAGCACTTCCCCAAGGTGCTGCGCCGGGTCGGCGGCTACAACCTGGACCTCTTCGACTGCCAGAACCCCAAGCCCTACGATGCGCAGGAGCGGGTCAACCTGGCTCACCTGCTGGTGGGCTCGGAGGGCACCCTGGGGGTGAGCCGGCGCATCACGCTCAGGCTCTCGCCGCTGCCCGTGCACAAGGTGCTGGGGGTGGTGAACTTCCCCACCTTCTACCAGGCGATGGACGTCACCCAGCACATCGTCAAACTCGACCCCACGGCGGTGGAGCTGGTCGACCGCACCATGATCGACCTGTCGCTCGAGAACCCGGCCTTCCGCCCGGTGATCGAGAAGGCGCTGATCGGCCAGCCCCAGGCGGTGCTGCTGGTGGAGTTCGCCGGCGAGGAGCGCGAGGCCCAGCTCGCCTCGCTCAAGCGCCTCACCGAGCTGATGGCCGATCTCGGCCTGCCCAGCAGCGTGGTGGAGATGCCCGAGGCCGCCGAGCAGGCGGCGCTGTGGAACGTGCGCAAGGCGGGGCTCAATATCATGATGAGCATGAAGGGGGACGGGAAGCCGGTCTCCTTCATCGAGGACTGCGCGGTGCCCCTGGAGCACCTCGCCGAGTACACCGACAAGCTCACCGAGGTGTTCCACCGCTACGGCACCGAGGGCACCTGGTACGCCCACGCCAGCGTCGGCACCCTGCACGTGCGGCCGATCCTCGACATGCGCCGCGACGGCGCCCGCAAGATGCGCGAGATCGCCGAGCAGGCCTCCGCGCTGGTGCGCGAGTACAAGGGGGCCTACTCCGGCGAGCACGGCGACGGCCTGTGCCGCGGCGAGTGGGTGGCCTGGCAGTTCGGCGAGACCCTGAACGACGCCTTCCGGGCGGTGAAGGGGGCCTTCGACCCAGAGAACCTGCTCAACCCCGGCAAGATCGTCGACACCCCGAAGATGGACGACGAGGCCTATTTCCGCTTTCCCACCAGCTACCAGCGCATCCCGCTCACGCCGCTGTTCGACTGGTCGGCCTGGAACGTCACCCGCGACCCGCTGACCGGCGAGCAGGGCGGGCCCGGCAGCGCCGGCGACGCCACCCATGGCCTGGCCATGGCGGTGGAGATGTGCAACAACAACGGCCACTGCCGCAAGTTCGACGCCGGCACCATGTGCCCCAGCTACCGCATCACCAAGGACGAGCAGCACCTCACCCGGGGGCGGGCCAACACCCTGCGCCTGGTGCTCTCGGGCCAGCTGGGCGAGGCGGGCCTGGCCGGCGACGAGGTCAAGGAGGCGCTGGATCTCTGCGTCTCCTGCAAGGGGTGCAAGCGCGACTGCCCCACCGGGGTGGACATGGCCAAGTTCAAGATCGAGGCCCGCGCCGCCCGCGCCAGAGTCAAGGGGCTCGCCCTGCGCGACCGCCTGGTCGGCGAGATGCCGCGCTATGCGCCCTGGGCGAAACGGTTTGCCGGGCTGCTGGGCGCCGTGGAGCGCGTCGATGCCGTGGCGCGGCCGCTCAAGAGGGCGCTGGGCCTGGCCCCCGAGCGCCGCTTCCCGGCCTTCACCGGTGATTTTCTCAAGGAGTCCCACGCCTCGGCGCCTCCGGCCTCCTCGGACCAGGCGACCCGAGAGGTGGTGCTCTTCGTCGATACCTTCAACAACTACATGGAGAGCGACAACGCCCGGGCCGCCAAGCGGGTGCTGGAGGCGGCCGGCTACCGGGTGCATCTCAACGTGAAGCCGGGGGAGCGGCCGCTCTGCTGCGGACGCACCTACCTCTCCTCGGGGCAGTTCGACAAGGCCAAGGCCGAGGCGAAGCGCTCCCTGGAGGCGCTGATGCCCTTCGTCGAGCGCGGCGTGGCCATCGTCGGCCTCGAGCCCTCCTGCCTGCTCTCCCTGCGTGACGAGTTCCTGCAGTACGGCTTCGGCGACCAGGCCCGGGCGCTGTCCGAGTCGGCCTTCCTCTTCGAGGAGTTCCTGGTGCGGGCGCATCAGGCGGGGGAGCTGGCCCTCGAACTCAAGCCGCTGCCGGGGCGCGCCCTGCTGCATGGCCACTGCCACCAGAAGGCCTTCGACGCCCTGCGCCCGGTGGAGCAGGTGCTGGGCTGGATCCCGGAGCTTTCGGTTGCGACCATCGAGTCCTCCTGCTGCGGCATGGCGGGCAGCTTCGGCTACGAGGCGGAGCACTACGAGGCCTCGCTCAAGATGGCCGAGCTCTCGCTGCTGCCGGCGATCCGCGCGGCGGACGATGACGGCGTGCTGGTGGCCGATGGCACCAGCTGCCGCCACCAGATCCGCGACGGCAGCGGGCGCGAGGCGATCCACGTGGCGCGGCTGCTGGAGCGGGCGCTGGCATGACCTGGAGTGCCGCTGGCATGCGAGGCCGCGAGCCCCCATCATGGCGGCAGTGCCAGCCCGGCGACAGAGGAGGCGAGGAGCTTCGATGATCGATCTGCGCAGTGATACCGTGACCCGGCCCACCGCGGCCATGCGCGAGGCCATGGCCCGCGCCGAGGTGGGCGACGACGTCTGGGGCGACGACCCCAGCATCAACGCCTTCGAACAGGCCGTGGCGGAGCGCGCTGGCAAGGCCGCCGCGCTGCTGTTCCCCTCGGGGACCCAGAGCAACCTCTGCGCCCTGCTGACCCACTGCCAGCGGGGCGAGGAGGTGATCGCCGGCCAGTACTCCCATATCTATCGCGACGAGGGGGGCGGGGCGGCGGCGCTCGGCAGCATCAGCGTGCAGGCGCTGCCCCACGAGGCCGACGGCAGCCTGGCGCTGGAGAGCCTGCGCGCCGCGGTGAAGGGCGACGACATCCACCACTGCCGCAGTCGCCTGCTGGCGCTGGAGAACACCTTCCGCGGCAAGGTGCTGCTCCGGGACTACGCCCTGGCCGCCACGGCCCAGGCTCACGCCCAGGGCCTGGCCACCCACCTGGACGGGGCGCGGCTCTTCAACGCCTCGGTGGCCACGGGGCTGTCGCTTGCCGAACTCTGCGAGGGCTTCGACTCGGTGTCGCTCTGCTTTTCCAAGGGGCTCGGCGCGCCAGTGGGCTCGCTGCTGCTGGGCGAGGCCGACTTCATCGCCCGGGCGCGGCGCTGGCGCAAGACTCTCGGCGGCGGCATGCGCCAGGCGGGGCTGTTGGCCGCGGCCTGCCACCACGCCTTCGACCATCACGTGGTGCGCCTGGCCGAGGACCACGACAACGCCCGGCGCCTGGCCGAGGGGCTCGGGGCGATCCCCGGCGTCGAGGTGCGCGCCTGCGACACCAACATGGTGTTCACCGCCTTCCCCGAGGCCCACTGCGGGCCGCTCCAGGCACATCTCGTGTCGCAGGGCATCCTCGCCGCGGTGGGGCCGGTGACCCGCTGGGTGACCCACCTCGACGTGAGCGCCGACGACATCCACCGGGTGGTGGCGGCGGTGGGCGACTACGTCACCCGTGCCGGCCGCGACCTGGCGGCTGCCAGTTGATCCCCTGACCACCCACCGCGGCGACACGACAAGGAGACGCGCGATATGGCGATCTATCAGTACGGGGAGCATCGCCCCGAGATTCAGGACGATGTCTACGTGGCCGAGACCGCCGACGTGATCGGCCAGGTGACCCTCAAGGCCGGCGCCAGCGTCTGGTACCAGGCGGTGCTACGCGGCGATACCGATCACCTGGAGGTGGGCGAGGAGAGCAACATCCAGGACGGGGCGGTGCTCCACGCCGACCCCGGCTTCCCGCTTCGGGTGGGCAGGGGGGTGACCGTGGGCCACCAGGCGATGCTGCACGGCTGCACCATCGGCGACGGCAGTCTGGTAGGCATCCAGGCGGTGATTCTCAACGGCGCGGTGATCGGCGAGAACTGCCTGGTGGCAGCCGGCGCCGTGGTCAAGGAGGGGGCGGAGTTCCCGGCGGGTTCGCTGATCGTCGGCGCCCCGGCCAGGGTGGTGCGCGAGCTCTCCGCGGAGGCGATCGAGGGGCTAAGAAAGAACGCGGCGGGCTACGTGGAGCGCGGCCGGCTCCACGCGAGCCAGCTCAAGCGCCTCGACTGACCGGCCGGCCGAGCCCGCGGCGGCTCGACGCCCCAGACGTACAGGGCCCCGCTCCAACCGGAGCGGGGCCCTGTGCGTTGCGGGACCGATCTGGCCTCAGCCGATGGCGGCGACGCCGGCCTTGGCTACCTGGACATCCTGGTCGGGCTTGACGCCGGAGATGCCGACGCTGCCGGCCACCTCGCCGTCGACGATCACCGGCACGCCGCCAGAGAGCAGCGACTGCATGGGGGCGGTGACGAAGGCGGTACGGCCGCCGTTGATCATCTCCTCGAAGGCCTGGGTCTCGCGGCGGCCCAGGGAGGCGTTGCGGGCCTTCTGGGTGGCCACGTCGGCGCTGAAGGGCGGGGCGCTGTCCATGCGGCGCAGGCCGAGCAGGTGGCCGCCGTCGTCGGCGACGGCGATGGTCACGCCCCAGCCGTTGGCCTCGGCCTCCTTCTGGGCGGCATCGAGGATGGCGTTGACGTCGGTCAGGGTCAGTACGGGCTTGGTCTTCATGGCATTTTCCTCAGTGGGTGAGTGCTTCGTCCACGATCTCGATCCAGTGGCGCACCGGGGTGCGGTTGGCGCCGTTGAGGTGGGTCTGGCAGCCGATATTGGCGGTGACGATCACCTCGGGCTTGCCGGCCTCCAGGTTGTCGAGCTTGTTGTCGCGCAGCTGCGTCGAGAGCTCGGGCTGGGTGATGGAGTAGGTGCCCGCCGAGCCGCAGCAGAGGTGGGCATCGGCCACCGGCGTCAGCGAGAAGCCAAGCCGGGTCAGCACCGACTCCACGGCGCCGCCGAGCTTCTGGGCGTGCTGCAGGGTGCAGGGGCAGTGGAAGGCGAGCTTGCGGCTCTGCTTCACATCGAGG
Source organism: Halomonas sp. PGE1 (assembly GCF_013000985.1). NCBI lineage: Bacteria > Pseudomonadati > Pseudomonadota > Gammaproteobacteria > Oceanospirillales > Halomonadaceae > Halomonas > Halomonas sp. PGE1. The sequence goes on along the minus strand of NZ_CP053032.1, from coordinate 3,475,783 downwards.
GCGTCTAGCGCCTCGTCGCGCAGCACCTCCACCAGGTCCCTGGCCAGCGCGCTCACCCGGGCCGCCTTCTCGGCGTAGGCCGGGTCGTCCTTGAGGATGTCGACGTACTCCTTGACGAAGGCGCCGCAGCCGCTGGCGGTCTGCACGATGGCCTCCGCGCCGGCCTCGACGTGCGGCCACCAGGCGTCGATGTTGGCCCGCGCCCGGGCGCGGCCGTCGTCGTGGGCGTTCAGGTGGAAGTCGATGGCGCCGCAGCAGCCGGCCTCCGCCACCGGCGTCAGGCCGATGCCGAGGCGGTCCAGCACCCGGGCGGTGGCGGCGTTGGTGTTGGGCGAAAGGCCCGGCTGCACGCAGCCCTCCAGGATCAGCATCTGGCGGGCGTGGCGGCTGCCCTCTGGGCGCTTGCCGGCATCCACGGGGGCGGGCGGCAGCTTGTCGCGCAGGGCGCCGGGCACCAGCGGCCGGAAGGTCTGGCCGAGCTTGAGCAGCGCCTGGAAGCGCTTCGGCTCCACCAGCATCTTGCGCAGCGCATAGCGCTGGGCGCGCTCGGCCGGCTTGCGGGGCACCCGCCGCTCGATCTCGGCGCGGCCGATGTCGAGCAGCTTGTGGTACTCCACGCCGGAGGGGCAGGTGGTCTCGCAGTTGCGGCAGGTCAGGCAGCGGTCCAGGTGCAGCCGGGTCTCCTCGGTCACCTTGTCGGCGCCCTCGGGGGCCTCGAGCATCTCCTTCATCAGGTAGATGCGCCCGCGGGGGCCGTCGCGCTCGTCGCCGAGCAGCTGGTAGGTGGGGCAGGTGGCGTTGCAGAAGCCGCAGTGCACGCAGCTGCGCAACACCCGGTCGGCCTCGCGGATATGCGGCTTCTTGAGATCTTCCTCGGAAAAATGCGTCTGCATCTCGGCGTTATCCCCTCTGTCTCAGAATGCCGCGTAGAGCCGGCCCGGATTGAAGATCCCCTTGGGGTCCAGCTCTGCCTTGAGGTTCTGGTGGTACTTGGCCAGCACCGGGGCGAGCGGGGTGAAGGGCTCGTCCACCGGCTGGCCGTTGGCGCCGCGCCAGCAGGTGGCGTGGCCGCCGGCCCGGGAGACCACCTCGCGCAGGGTCGCGGCGTCGAGGTCACTTCTCAGCCAGCGCTGGGCACCGGCCCAGTCGTAGAGCACGTCGGCATCATTGACGCCGGGAAGCTCGAGCACCGGGGTGTGGTGGGGCAGCGAGAGGCGCCACAGGGCGCGGCCGTCATCCCTGGCGAAGAAGGCCAGGCGCTGCTCGTTCAGGGCGGCCCAGAAGTCGGGCTTGAGCTCGTCGCCGCCCAGCCGCTCGGCGGTGGCGGCCACCGAGCTCGGTCCGCCCTCCAGACGCAGGTGCAGGGCGCCGTCGAGCCAGGCGGCGGCGGTGATCGGCAGCGGCTGGCGGCCCCACTCGGAGAGCTTCTCCAGCGCCCGGGCCAGCGGCATGTCCAGGTGCAGGCTGCGGCTGGCGCCGGGCAGCGGCAGCACCTTCATGGAGACCTCGGTCAGCAGCCCCAGGGTGCCCTGGGCGCCCACCATCAGCCGCGAGAGGTCATAGCCGGCCACGTTCTTCATCACCTGGCCGCCGAAGCGCTGCTCGCTGCCCTGGCGGGTGATGATCCGCGTACCCAGCACGAAGTCGCGCACGCTGCCGGCCCAGGGGCGGCGCGGGCCGGAGAGCCCGGTGGCGATCATGCCGCCCACGGTGGCGTCCTCGCCGAAGTGGGGCGGCTCGCAGGGCAGCATCTGGCCGTTGGCGGCCAGGGCGGCCTCCAGTTCGTGCAGCGGCGTGCCGGTACGCACCGAGACGATCAGCTCCACCGGGTCATACTCGGTGATGCCGCGGTGCTCCCGGGTCGAGAGCGCTTCGCCCTGAACGTTACGACCATAGAAGGCCTTGGTGTCGCCGCCGACGATGCGCAGGGGGGTACCCTCGGCCTCGGCACGGCGGATGCGCTCCGCCAGCGCCTCGCTGGCGTCATGGCTGGGGATATCGTGCTGGGGGGTGTCGTGTGTGCTCACCATGTCGTCGAAGTCTCTCAGCCGTGGCTCTCTGGGGCCTGGGTCGGGGCGGGGGCGTCGCCGGCGCTCTTGGTCAGGCGGAACTCGGAGCAGCGCGCCGGGGTGGGAATGTTCTTGCCCGGGTTGAGCAGCTCGTCGGGGTCGAAGGCGCGCTTGGCGGCCCGGAAGGTGGCGAGCTCGCCGGGGCTGAACTGAACGCACATCTGGTGGATCTTCTCGCGACCCACCCCGTGCTCGCCGGTGATGGTGCCCCCCACCTCGACGCACAGCTCTAGGATGCGCCCGCCGAGCTCCTCGGCGCGCTCGAATTCACCGGGCTGGTTGGCATCGAAGAGGATCAGCGGATGCATGTTACCGTCGCCGGCGTGGAAGACGTTGGCCACCCGCAGGCCGTACGCCTCGCCCAGATCGCCGATGCCTTTGAGCACCCGGGCCAGCTCGCGGCGGGGAATGGTGCCGTCCATGCAGTAGTAGTCCGGGGACATGCGGCCCACCGCCGGGAAGGCGTTCTTGCGCCCGGCCCAGAACAGCGCGCGCTCGGCCTCGTCGCGGGCCTGCTGGATGCCGGTGGCACCGGCCTGCTCCAGCACGCGGCGCACCGTTTCGCAGTCGTCGTCCACGTCTGCCTCGACGCCATCCAGCTCGCAAAGCAGGATCGCCTCGGCCTCCACCGGGTAGCCGGCGCCGATGAAGTCCTCGGCGGCGCGGATCGCCAGGTTGTCCATCATCTCCAGGCCCCCGGGGATGATGCCCGCGGCGATGATGGCGCCCACGGCGTTGCCGGCCTTCTCGATGTCGTCGAAGCTTGCCATCAGCACCTTGGCGCTCTCCGGCTTGGGCAGCAACTTGACGGTCACCTCGGTGACCACACCGAGCATGCCCTCGGAGCCGGTGAACAGGGCGAGCAGGTCGAAGCCGGGGGCGTCCAGGGCGTCGGAGCCGAGCGTCATGCGCTCGCCCTCTATGGTCAGCACCTCGACCCGGATCACGTTGTGCACGGTCAGTCCGTACTTCAGACAGTGCACGCCGCCGGCGTTCTCCGCCACGTTGCCGCCGATGGAGCAGGCAATCTGGGAGGAGGGGTCCGGGGCGTAGTAGAGCCCGTAGGGCGCCGCCGCCTCGGAGATCGCCAGGTTGCGCACTCCGGGCTGGACCCGGGCGGTGCGCGCGTCGGGGTCGATCTCGAGGATGCGGTTGAAGCGCGACAGCACCAGCAGCACGCCGTGTTCCAGCGGCAGGGCGCCGCCGGAGAGGCCGGTACCGGCGCCGCGGGTCACCACCGGCACGCCCAGGGCGCGGCAGCGCTTGAGCAGGGTCTCGACCTGCTCGAGGGTCTCGGGCAGCGCCACCAGCATCGGCAGGGCGCGGTAGGCGGAGAGGCCGTCGCACTCGAAGGGACGCAGGTCCTCCTCGCGGTGCAGCAGGGTCATGCCGGGGAGTGCCTGGCGCAGGTCGGCGAGCACCTCGGCGGGGTCGCGCTGGGTCACTTCGCCATCGAGTCGTTCATCGAAGAGGGTGTTCATGATGACTCCGGAGGAGAGGGAGGTATCTCTTCAGTGTAGATGTCAATTGTATGAAAATATTTTCCATTTATCCATGGAAAATTATTCCATATGAAGCGGTATCGGCTCTGTTCTGGAGGGCGTTCGGCGGAAAATGACCGGGCCCCGCCGAGAGTCGGCGAGGCCCGGTGAGCGTCATGCTCGTGCCATCATCCGGCCCGCATCAAGGGGTCGGTCACACCGATCACGTAGAAGGCGATCAGCGCGATGATGCCGGTGAAGATCAGGTAGTAGATCGTCGGCAGGATGGTCTTGCGGATGGTGATGCCCTCGCGGCCCAGCAGGCCCACGGTGGCAGACGCCGCGACCACGTTGTGGATGGCGATCATGTTACCCGCCGCGGCGCCCACGGCCTGCAGGGAGACCATCATGGCGGTGGAGACACCCAGTTGCTGTGCCACGTTGAACTGGAAGTCCGCCAGCATCAGGTTGGCCACGGTGTTGGAGCCGGCAATGAAGGCGCCCAGGGCACCCACGGCCGGGGCGAAGAAGGGATAGACCCCGCCCACACCGTCGGCCACGAACTGCGCCATGGCTACCGGCATGGAGACCAGGTCCGAGGCGTTGACGCCGGAGTTGATCAGGATCCGCACCATGGGGATGGTGAAGATCAGCACGAAGCCGGCGCCGAGAATGGTCTTCGAGGATTCGCTGAAGGCGGCCCCGAGCTCACTGATGCGCATCTTGTGGAGCAAGGCGGTGATCAGCACCACCATCAGCAGGATGCCGCCCGGCAGGTAGAGGGGCGCAATGCTGCCGGAAACGCCGGCCTCGCCGAGGATATTGCTCCAGCCGAAGGTCCAGGCATTGAGGGCGTCGCGCAGCGGGTCGATGGTGCGAGAGGCGACCAGGATCACGGCCAGCAGCACGTAGGGTACCCAGCCCATCAGGGTGGAGATCGGCGCCTTGCCGGCGATGTCATCCAGCTTGATTTCCAGCTTGCCGATCCACTCGTCCGGCCAGGACTTGCGCTCGGGGAAGTCCCAGACATCCTTGGGAATCAGGAAGCCGCGACGGGCCGCCGGCACGACGATGGCCAGGCCGACCATGGCGCCGATCATCGACGGGAATTCCGGCCCGAGCAGCACGCCGGCCAGCATATAGGGGACCACGAAGGCCACGCCCGCGAAGATCGCGAAGGGGGCAATGGAGAGGCCCTCCTTCCAGGATTTGTTGGCACCGAAGAACTTGACCATGATGACCACCATGATCAGCGGCATCAGGATGCCGACGATACCGTGGATCAGGGCCACCTCGGCGGAGATCAGGCGGAAGTACTCCAGCCAGGTGTAGCCGCCGGCTTCCAGTGACTCGGTGATGGCATCGCGGTTGATGCCGCCGGTGACACCCACCACGATCGGGGTGCCCACGGCGCCGAAGGAGACCGGGGTGGACTGGATCATCATGCCCACTACCACGGCGGCCAGCGCCGGGAAGCCGAGGGCCACCATCAGCGGGGCGGCCACGGCGGCCGGGGTGCCGAAGCCGGAGGCGCCCTCGATGAAGCAGCCGAACAGCCAGGCGACGATGATGGCCTGGACGCGGCGGTCGGGGCTGATGCCGGAGAAGCCGTTGCGGATCGCGGTGATGCCGCCGGAGTGCTTCAGGGTGTTGAGCAGCAGGATGGCCCCGAAGATGATCCACAGGATCGACACGGTGAGGATCAGACCCTGAAGGGTCGAAGCCAGTACCCGGTTGAAGCTCATGTCCCAGGCGAGCAGGGCGATGAGGGCGGTGACCACGTAGACGGCCGGCATGGCGGTCTTGGCCGGCATCCGCAAGCCGATCAGCAGTACACCGGCCAGCACCAGAGGCGTAAAGGCCAGCAGCGCAAGTAGGGTGTCATTCATGAGGCAGGTTTCCCCTCGACTGTTGTGATGATGTTGTCTGCAATGAGGTGGCGCGACTCCGCCTGCCGGGGGCGCGGCGGATGCGCGAAAGATACGCCTTGGGAGCGTTGACTCGCCAGCGGTGGAGAATTGGTATTACCAATCGATTTCTTGTTTTCGCAATACCTGAAATAAGGAAATGCCTTTTTCAACAATGGGTTGTTCGGGAACGCTCGAGATCTGCCGCGAAACGGCGCCTCCTGACTATAGACTAAAGGACAGGGAGGGCAGGGCCGGATGGACCACGGCATGCCGCGTGGCGGGGGCGGGAAAAGGCTGGCACACTGCCGGGACACGCCAATCGCAACGGGGGAACGTCATGACACGGGTGCTCTTTGATCTCTGCGGCATCGATGAGGGGCTGCGCTTCTCGCCCTACTGCTGGCGGGTGCGCTATGCGCTTGCCCACAAGGGGCTGGAGGCCGAGACCCGCCCCTGGCGCTTCAATGACAGGGCGGCGCTGGCCTTTGCCGATCACGACAAGGTGCCGGTGCTGGTCGACGGTGACGAGACGATCACCGACAGCTACGCCATCCTGCGCTACCTGGATCGCGCCTACCCCGAGTCCCCGCTGTTCGGTGACGCCCTGGCCGAGGGGCGAGCGAGTTTCCTCAAGCACTACGCGGAGCGCTCCCTGCAGCCGGCCATGTTGCGCACCATCATCATGGATCTGCTCAACGCCATTCACCCCGACGATCGCGACTACTTCCGCGAGACCCGCGAGAAGCGCCTCGGTCGCACCCTGGAGGAGTTCCACTCCCCGGCGAAGGGGCTCTCGCAGCTGGATGCGGCGCTCGAGCCGCTGCGCGGTCGCCTGAAGGAGGCGGACTACATCGACGGCGAGGCGCCCGCGGCCGGTGACTACCTGGTGTTCGGCAGCTTCATGTGGGCGCGCTGCGTGTCGAGCGCCGACCTGGTCTCCAATGCCGACCCGGTCTACGCCTGGCTCGAGCGCATGCTCGACCAGCACGGCGGCCTGGGTCGCCGCGCCATGCGCATCACCGATATCGAGGGGGCCTACCGCTGACCGTAAGGAAGCGGCTGGAGGCATGAGCAGAATGGTCCTTCGCCATGTTGCATCGCACAAAATCGCCTGCTATGTTGCAATGCAGCGCAGGGCGAAATGCCCTGTCTTCCCAAGGTAGACGGAGGTGTTCCATGACCAAGGCAACCACCCAGAAGGCCACCGAGCAGTTCGAGGGCCTGTTCGTCGCGCCGGCCCGCGCCTATGGCTCCCTGACGCTCGAGTACTACGAGAAGCTGATGGCCGCCCAGATGGAAGCGGCCCGGACCTACACCGACCTCGGCCTGGCTCAGGCGCGCGCCTGGGTCGACGCCCGCGACGTCGAGGGCTTCAAGAAGGCCATGGAGGGCCAGCAGAAGGCGGCCCAGGACCTGGGCGAGCGGATGAAGGCCGATGCCGAGAAGGTCAATGCCCTCGGCCAGGACTTCCTGCAGAAGAGCCAGAAGCTGGTCGAGGAAAGCCTGAAGTCCGCGACCGCCGCCGCCAAGTAAGGCAGGCGCCGGCGCCACGCCGGCTGCGACATCGAACGGGCCGCCCCACCTCGGGGCGGCCCGTGTCGTTGGTGGCCCGTGACGCTGGTGGCCGCCGAGGCGGCCGGCTCAGGGGGGCGCCTGACCCAGCAGGCGGATTACCTCGCTATCCTCCACCTGGTCGAAGTCGGCGAAGAACTGTCCCACCGCACCGAAGCGGTTCGGGGCCTCGGGGCAGACCACCTCGTCGGCCAGGGCCTCGAGCCGTGCCAGGGTATCCGGGGGGGCCACGCCGAGGGCGGCGATGAGCCGGGCCGGTGCGCGCTGGCGCAGGGTGGCGAGTGCCGCGGCCATGGTGGCCCCGGTGGCGCTGCCGTCGTCCACCACCACCACCGTCCGCCCGACCGGGTCGATGGGCGAGCGCACCGGCGTATAGCGGCGGCGGCGTTCGTCGATCAGCTGGCGCTGCTCCTCGATCGCCCTGGTCAGCCACTCCTGGCGGCACTGCCCGGCCTGCTCCTCCAGGTGCACGCTGCCGTCCTCGCTGACCGCCCCGATGGCGTACTCGGGGTTGCCGGGCGCGCCGATCTTGCGCACCAGCACCACGTCCAGCTCGCCCTCCAGGGCGTCGGCGATCACCCGGCCCATGGGCACGCCGCCGCGGGGAATGGCCAGCACCAGGGGGTGCTCCCCCTTCAGGTGGCCCAGGGCCTCGGCCAGGCGCCTGGCCGCCTCCAGCCGGTCGCGGTACATGGCTATCCCTCCGCAATGCGTTCGAGAGAAGTCTAGCCGAGGTGGCCCGGGCGACCAGGCGAAGACGCGCGCGCCGCCGGGGTCACCGGCGGCGCCTGGGTGGCGAAAGGGGTGGTGGACAGGAGAGGCGAAGTCGGGCGTCAGGCGTTGGACTCGGCCTTGCCGGTCTCGGCCTCGGCGTCCTCGCCGCCGCGCTGGCGCTTCGGCTTGCCGGGCAGGATGGCGTCGAGCAGCAGGGCGGCCAGCGCCGCCGGGACCAGGCCCGACTTCAGCAGCAGTCCCACCTGACCGGGCATGGTCTCGGAGATCGCCTCCACGGCGGGCAGGCCGATGCCGAGGCTCAGGGAAACCGCGATGATCAGCATGGCGCGCTGGTCGAGCTCGCACTCCTGGATGATCTTGAGGCCCGCCGAGGCGATCATGCCGAACATCACCACGCCGGCACCGCCCAGCACCGCGTGGGGCATGGCCGCCACCAGGCCGCCCAGCTTGGGAAACAGCCCCATGCAGATCAGCAGGATGCCACCGATGGTCACTACGTGGCGGCTAACCACGCCGGTCAGGGTGATCAGGCCCACGTTCTGGGCGTAGGCGGTGTTGGGCAGGGTGTTGAAGAGCGCGGCGAAGGAAGTGGCCACGCCGTCGGCCATCACGCCGCCCGAGAGCTCGCGATCCTTGGCCGGGCGGCCCGCGCCGCCGGTGGTGATGGCCGAGATGTTGCCGATGGTCTCCAGCCCCACCACGAACATGATCAGCACCATGCCGACGATGGCGGTGAGGTGGAACTCCATCCCGTACTGCAGCGGTCTCGGCACGGCGAACCAGGCCGCCTCGCGCAGGTTGGTGAAGTCCACCATGCCCAGTGCGATGGCCACCAGGTAGCCGGCCAGCAGCCCGAAGAGGATCGAGGAGGCCTTGACGAAACCGCGGCCCAGCTGGTGAACGGCGATGCACACCACCAGCACGAAGAGCGCCAGCAGCAGGTTGGTGGGCGAGGCGAAGTCGTCGGATCCCACGCCGCCGGCGGCGTAGTTGAGGCCTACCGGCATCAGCGTGATGCCGATCAGCAGCACCACGATGCCCGTGACCACCGGCGAGAACCAGTGGCGGATCTTCCTGAGGAAGGCCCCCAGCACCACCTGCAGCAGGCCGGCGATCAAGGAGGCTCCGAGCACGGCGGCCAGCCCGAAGGCGTTGGCCAGGGGTAGCGCCACCGGCAGGAAGCCGAAGCTGGTGCCCTGGACGATGGGCAGGCGGGCGCCGATGGGGCCCACGCCAATGGTCTGGATCAGGGTCGAGACCCCGGCCACGAAGAGGGCCACCTGGATCAGGAAGATCGTCTCGCCGGTGGCGGCGCCGATCACGCCGGCGATGATGATCGGCGGGGTCACGTTGCCGGCGAACATCGCCATGATGTGCTGCAGCCCCAGGGGAATCGCCTTGGAGAGCGGCGGCATCGCGTCCGGGTCGCGGTTGATGGTGCGAGTGGGGTTCGTCTCGGGATGGGGCGCGGAACGGGGTCTGGTCATGGTCGGGCTCGCAGCTTGGGTTGTTGTCGGTGCTGGCGTGCGGGTCGTGAGGCTGGCCGGTTGTTATCGTGATTGAGGCCAATCCATGCCTTTAAATGTACACAATATGACTCTGTTTGAAAGACATCTGGATGATTTCCCGGAACTCATTTTACGGATCCCTTGTTGATCAGTGGGTTATCCGTTATCTATTGACCGTTTGGTCATATCGTGATCGAGTGCAGGGGGCCAGCCAGAACGACAAAAGCCCCGCGGAGGAAGCCGCGGGGCTGGCATGAGGGGCGCCGAGCGAAGCGTGGGGTGAAGGAGAGCCCTAGCCCTCCGCGCGGGCCTGCAGGCGGAACAGGGCGATGCGATTGATCTGCTCCACCGCGGTGCGGCGCTCCTCGGCCGGGGTGTTCTCCAGGCGCACCTCGAAGGCGTCGAGGATGGCGAAGCGGTCGCTGCCCTTCACCGCCATCACGAAGGGAAAGCCGAACTTCGCCTTGTAGGCCTCGTTGAGCCGCTCGAAACGGGCCAGCTCCTCCGGCGAGCACTGGTCGAGGCCGGCGCCGGCCTGCTCGCGAGTGGAGTCGTCGGTGAGGGTGCCGGCCAGTGCCGCCTTGCCGGCCAGGTCCGGGTGGGCGCGGATCACCTCCAGCTGGCGCTCGGGGGAGGCGCGCTCCAGCATCTCGCCCATCAGGGCGGCCAGGGCCTCGGGGCGGTCATGGGCCTCGGAGAGGCCCCGCTCCCAGGCCAGCTCGGCGACCCAGGGGGAGTGCTCGTAGATCTCGCCGTAGCCGGCGACGAAGGCGGTCCTGTCCAGCTCGCTGGGGCGCGGGGTCAGCGTATTGTTGTGGGTCATGAAGAGGCTCCGGTTGGGGGTGTCGGATAAATGTATACAAAAAATGTTTTGAAATGTACTCCGTTAAGGTCTAAAAATGTTGTCAGGATAATCCTCCGCCGTCCATCCAACCCGCCAATCAACCTACACCTAAGGGAGTCGAGACAATGGGACGCCTGACCACCCATGTACTGGATACCGCCCGGGGCCTGCCCGGCGAGGGCATTCGCATCGAGGTCTATCGCCTGGACGCCGGCAGCCGTACCCGCCTGAAGGAGGTCGTCACCAACGACGACGGGCGCTGTGATGCGCCGATCCTCGAGGGCGACGAGCTGGCCCGCGGCGAGTACGAGCTGGTCTTCCACGCCGGCGACTACCTGCGCCGGGAGGGCGTCGAGGCCGAGGAGCCACGTTTCCTGGACGTGATCCCGCTGCGCTTCGGGGTGGCCGATGTCGAGGCGCACTATCACGTGCCGCTGCTGCTGTCGCCGTATGGCTATTCCACCTACCGCGGCAGCTAGCCTCATCCCGAGCGTTGGCGGCACTCGCCAGTTTTCAAGACCAAGGCTGACCTTCGGTCACCAACAACAATGCCATGAGTCGAGGCTCCCCTGATGCAAGCCTATCTGCTGGACTTTGCCAACTTCATGCTGCGCTGGCTGCACGTCATCGCGGCCATCGCCTGGATCGGCGAATCGATCTACTTCGTGATGCTGGACAACAGCCTCAAGAAACCCAAGGCCGCCGAGGACCGCGACAAGGGTGTCTTCGGCGAGATGTGGGCGGTGCACGGCGGCGGCTTCTACCACAACCAGAAGTACGCCACGGCGCCGGCCAAGCTGCCCGATGACCTGCACTGGTCGTTCTGGAAGTCCTACACCACCTGGCTGTCGGGCTTCGCGCTCTTCGTGCTGCTCTACATGGCCAACCCGAGCTTCTATCTGGTCAACCCCAATGCCAGCTGGGAGTGGGCCGCCAACATGACCGGCTGGCAGGCCAACGTGCTGGCGCTGCTCTTCCTGGTCGGCGGATGGGTGGTCTACAACGAGCTGTGCAAGCGCATCAGCCCCGACATGACCCGGGATGGCCTGCTGAGCATCGCGGTGGCCGTGATGATGGTCGTGGTGGCCTGGCTCAGCACCCAGCTCTTCGCCGGCCGCGCCGCCTTCCTGATCACCGGCGCGGTGATGGCCACGGCGATGTCCGCCAATGTCTTCTTCTGGATCATCCCCGGCCAGCGCCGCATGGTCGCCGCCATGAAGGCGGGCGAGGCCCCCAATCCCCTGGACGGCAAGCGCGGCAAGCAGCGCTCGGTGCACAACACCTACTTCACCCTGCCGGTGGTGCTGCTGATGATCAGCAACCACTACTCCTTCGCCTACTCCCACGAGCAGGCCTGGGTGATCATGTCGCTGTTCATCTTCGCCGGGGCCCTGATTCGTCAGTTCTTCGTGCTGATGCATGCCGGCAGCATCAAACCGGCCTATCCGGCGGCCGGGGTGGCGCTGATCGCCCTGGCATTCTGGATCGCCGCCCCCTCGCCGTCACCCGCCGCCGACCCGGATCGTGCCGCGGTGAGCCTCGAGGAGGTCCACGCCATCATGGAGACCCGCTGCGTGGCCTGTCACGCCAGCCAGCCCACCCAGCCCGGCTTCAACGCGCCGCCGGCCGGGGTCGCCTACGACTCCCCGCAGCAGACCGCCGCCCAGCGTGCCCAGATCCAGCAGGTGGTGGCCAGTGGCTACATGCCGCTGGGCAACATGACCGGCATGACCGACGAGGAGCGCGAGGCCATCGCCGCCTGGTCACAGTGACGGCGCCGGCCGCCTTGCCCCTCCGCGCGTTCTTCACCATGCGCCACGCCTTGACCCGCCCTCCGGCGGGTCAAGGCGTATCGGGCAGTCGTATAAGGGGTCATCCGGCGTATACAATGAACGCCATCAGTGAAGGCAGGGGAGGTATGCCAGCATGAATCAGCGCCAGCCCGAGCCCGAACACCGGCCGTCTTCCCCGCGCCGCGGCAAGGACGGTGACGGTGCCGAGCGCCACGAGGCCATCTACCGGTCGATCAGCGATGCGATCATCGAGCATCGCCTCAAGCCCGGTGCCCGCCTGCGCGAGGACGCGCTCTCCGAGGTGTTCGGCGTCAGCCGCACCGGTATCCGCAAGATCCTGCAGCGCCTGGCGCTGGAGCAGCTGGTCACCCTGACCCCCCGCCGCGGGGCCAGCGTCACGCGCCCCACCGCCGACGAGGCCAAGGATGTCTTCGATGCCCGCCAGATGGTGGAGTGCGGCCTGATGCCCGAGGTGGCCCGGCGCCTCACCACCGAGGAGGCGGGCGAGCTGCGTCTGCTCAGCGAGCGCGAGCAGCGGGCGGTGAAGGAGGGGGAGCATAGTGCGGGCATCCGCCTCTCCGCGGAGTTCCATACCCGCCTGGCCAGGGTCTCGGGGAACGCTACCCTGGCCGACTTCGTGGAGCGGCTCTGCTTTCGCTCTTCGCTGATCCTGGCCGTCTATGGGCACCCCGCCCACCTGGGTTGCGAGACCCATGATCATGATGCCCTGATCGCATGCCTGGAGGCCGGTGAAGGCGAAACGGCGGCCGCGCTGATGTCGCAGCACCTGAAAGCCGTGGAGGCCACGCTCTCCATGGTGGAGGAGGAGGAGGAGGCTCCCGACCTGCAGGCCATCTTCGCATCCTGAACCTTGCGGGTTCGGGCTTGCATGACGAAGGCGACAGCGCTAAATTCATTATGTATACAATAAATACAGGAATTGAGTGCAAATGACGATCGCCGACTACCCTCGCGACCTGATCGGCTACGGCCGCAACCCGCCCCATGCCAACTGGCCCGGCCGGGCGAGGATCGCCGTGCAGTTCGTGCTCAACTACGAGGAGGGGGGCGAGAACTGCGTGCTGCACGGCGACGCCGGCTCCGAGCAGTTTCTCTCCGAGATCATCGGGGCGGCGGCCTATCCGGACCGCCACCTGAGCATGGAATCGATCTACGAGTACGGCTCCCGGGCGGGGGTATGGCGGATCCTGCGCGAGTTCGAGCGCCGCGGCCTGCCGCTCACCGTCTTCGGGGTGGCCATGGCGCTGGAGCGCCACCCGGAGGTGGCCCACGCCTTCAAGGAGCTGGGCCACGAGGTCGCCTGCCACGGCTATCGCTGGATCCACTACCAGGAGATGCCGGAGGCTCAGGAGCGCGAGCACCTGAAGCAGGCCATGGCGATCTTCCAGCGCCTCTATGGCGAGAAACCCCAGGGCTGGTACACCGGTCGCGACAGCCCCAACACCCGCCGGCTGGTGCTGGACGAGGGCGGCTTCCTCTATGACAGCGACTACTATGGTGACGACCTGCCGTTCTGGACCCGCGAGCGCGACAGCCAGGGGGTCGAGCACGACCACCTGATCGTGCCCTACACCCTGGACAGCAACGACATGCGCTTCGCCGCGCCCCAGGGCTTCAACACCGCCGACCACTTCTTCACCTACCTGCGTGACGCCTTCGACGTGCTCTATGCAGAGGGGGAGGAGTCGCCCAAGATGCTCTCCATCGGCATGCACTGCCGCCTGCTGGGGCGGCCGGGCCGCTTCCGCGCCCTGCAGCGCTTCCTGGACCATATCGAGAGCCATGACCGGGTCTGGGTGGCGCGTCGGGTGGATATTGCCCGCCACTGGGCCGAGCATCATCCGGCACCGGCGCGCTGAGCCCATTCTGCGCTGAACTGCTTGAGGCTGATCCGGCGAACGTCTTTTCAACTGCCGCTGCCCGAAGCGAGAGGCGCCGGGGACAGGTCGTAGAGGGGGTCCTATGCCAGGGGTGAGGAGCATTGCTCCGAACGGGCTGACCATGGATGGTCAGCACCGGCCCTGCAAGCGGAGCAGGATGCTAGAGCGCCGCAGGGCATCGGTAGCGCCCAGGGAGGGGTTCACAGCGCCCCCTCGCAGACCTGTCGCCGGAACAGCCTCGAGCGATCTCGGCCATGGGCACGGTTTTCGGCCGTAGACTTATTCAGGACACCCCATGAAACCACGTACCTACTACGCACCCACCGGCGGTCATCCGCCCCAGACTCAGCTGCTCTCCGACCGAGCGGTGTTCACCGAGGCCTATGCGGTGATCCCCAAGGGCGTCTTCGGCGATATCGTCACCAGCAACCTGCCGTTCTGGGAGGGCACCCGGCTGTGGGTGCTGGCGCGCCCGCTCTCCGGCTTCGCCGAGACCTTCTCCCAGTACATCATGGAGGTCGCCCCCGGCGGCGGCAGCGAGCGCCCCGAGATCGACCCCGAGGCCGAAGGGGTGCTCTTCGTGGTGGAGGGCGAGATGACCCTGACACTCGCCGGCGAGCGCCACGCCATGGGCCCCGGCGGCTACGCCTTCATCCCGCCGGGCAGTGACTGGCAGGTCAGGAACGAAGCCGAGGCGCCGGTGCGCTTCCACTGGGTGCGCAAGGCCTATGAGCGGGTCGAGGGCATCGAGGTGCCGGAGGCCTTCGTCACCAACGAGAACGACCTCGAGCCCAACCCCATGCCGGGCACCGAGGGGCGCTGGGCCACCACCCGCTTCGTCGATCCGAACGACGTGCGCCACGACATGCACGTCAATATCGTCACCTTCCAGCCCGGCGCGGTGATCCCCTTCGACGAGACCCACGTCATGGAGCACGGCCTCTACGTGCTGGAGGGCAAGGCGGTCTACCACCTCAACCAGGACTGGGTCGAGGTGGAGGCGGGCGACTTCATGTGGCTGCGTGCCTTCTGCCCTCAGGCCTGCTACGCCGGCGGCCCAGGGCCCTTCCGCTACCTGCTCTACAAGGACGTTAACCGCCATCCCAAGCTGCGCCTGGGTGGCCGCTGAGCATTCAGGCGTCTGCCCGAGACTCGCGAGCTGCGTTGGCGGGGCTCGAGGCTGATCCGGCGACAGGCCCCGGGGTGCCGGACCAGATCGGGGGCGCTGTGAACCCCTCCCTGGGCGCAGATGCCCTGCTTCGCTCTCGCGTCCTGCTCCGCTTGCAGGACCGGTGCTGGCCCTCCATGGCCAGCCCGTTCGAAGCAGTGCTTCTCACCCCTGGCATAGGACCCCCTCCAGGCCTGTCCCCGGCGCCTCTCGCATCCAACGTCGGAGATACAAGAAAATGCTGGAACTCAAAGCAGAACCGCTGACCGCCGAGGCCTTCGCCCCCTTCGGCGAGGTGATCGACGCCCGGGCGTCGGAGTGGTTTCCCATCAACGCCGGGCGCACCCGGCGCCACCACGACCTGGCGACGGTCGATACCTTGGGAGAGGGCGCGCGGACGCTGATCAGCATCTTCGTCAGCCAGCCGGTATCGATTCCCCTGGAACTCGACTTCCTGGAGCGCCACCCGCTGGGCAGCCAGGCCTTCATGCCGCTCCATGAAGAAAGGTTTGTGGTGGTCGTGGCGCCGCCGGGCGAGACCATCGATCCCGCCGAGGTGCGCGCCTTCGTCACCGACGGCCGTCAGGGGGTCAACTACCGCGCCGGCACCTGGCACGCCATCCAGTCGGTGCTGGAGCGGGAAGGGGAGTTTCTCGTCGTCGATCGCGGCGGCGAGGGGAACAACTGCGACGAGCATCCGCTGGCGCTGCGCATTACCCTCTGATCGCCACGCATCTGGCCTGGTTTTCATGCCCAAGTGGTTGACGCCACTTGGGTATTTTCATGCATATCAATATTTTGAAAATATTTTCCATTTATTCTTGACGGGGTCGGTGGGCGGGCCTAATCTCGGTATAAAAAATGATTTTCCAAAAACAAAATCCCTCACTGGAGGATCCCGTCATGGCTCGCATGACCGCTGCAGAAGCCGCCGTTCACGTTCTCAGGAAGGAAGGCATCGAGGTCGCCTTCGGGGTGCCCGGCGCCGCCATCAACCCCTTCTACGCCGCCCTGCGCCAGGTGGGGGGCATCGACCATATCCTCGCCCGCCACGTCGAGGGCGCCTCCCACATGGCCGAGGGCTATACCCGGACGAAGGCCGGCAATATCGGGGTGTGCGTCGGCACCTCCGGTCCCGCCGGCACCGACATGATCACCGGGCTCTATTCGGCCAGCGCCGATTCCATCCCGATCCTCTGCATCACCGGCCAGGCGCCCCGCGCCCGGATGCACAAGGAGGACTTCCAGGCGGTGGATATCCAGGCGATCGCCGGCCCCGTCACCAAGTGGGCGGTCACCGTGCTGGAGCCCGCCCAGGTGCCGCGGGTCTTCCAGCAGGCCTTCCACCTGATGCGCTCCAGCCGCCCGGGCCCGGTGCTGATCGACCTGCCCATCGACGTGCAGATGAGCGAGATCGAGTTCGACCCCGACACCTACGAGCCGCTTCCCGCCTTCAAGCCCCGTGCCACCCGTGCCCAGGCCGAGAAGGCCATCGCCATGCTGCAGGCGGCCGAGCGCCCGCTGATCGTGGCCGGCGGCGGCATCTTCAACGCCGACGCCAGCGACCTGCTGCTCGAGTTCGCCGAGCTCACCGGGGTGCCGGTGATCCCGACCCTGATGGGCTGGGGTGCCATCCCCGACGACCATCCGCTGATGGCCGGCATGGTGGGGCTGCAGACCTCCCACCGCTACGGCAATGCCACCCTGCTCGCCGCGGACTTCGTGATGGGCATCGGCAACCGCTGGGCCAATCGCCACACCGGCAACGTCGAGACCTACACCCGGGGCCGCACCTTCGTGCACGTGGACATCGAGCCGACCCAGATCGGGCGCATCTTCGGGCCGGACTACGGCATCGTCTCCGACGCCCGGGCGGCGCTCGAACTCTTCATCGAGGTGGCCCGCGAGCTCGACGCGGCCGGCCGGCTCAAGCGCCGTGGCCGCTGGGCGGAGGAGTGCCAGGAGCGCAAGCGCACCCTGCTGCGCAAGACCCACTTCGACAACGTGCCGGTCAAGCCCCAGCGGGTCTACGAGGAGATGAACCGCGTCTTCGGCCGCAACACCCGCTATGTCAGCACCATCGGGCTGTCACAGATCGCCGGTGCCCAGTTCCTGCACGTCTATCAGCCGCGCCACTGGATCAACTGCGGCCAGGCGGGCCCGCTGGGCTGGACCATCCCGGCGGCCCTGGGGGTACGGCGCGCTGACCCGGAGGCCGAGGTGGTAGCCCTCTCCGGCGACTATGATTTCCAGTTCATGGTCGAGGAGCTGGCCGCCGGTGCCCAGTTCAACCTGCCCTGGATCCACGTGCTGGTGAACAACTCCTACCTGGGGCTGATTCGCCAGGCCCAGCGCGGCTTCGACATGGACTACTGCGTGCAGCTCTCCTTCGAGAATATCAACTGCCCGGAGATCAACGGCTACGGAGTGGATCACGTCTCGGTGGTGGAGGGGCTGGGCTGCAAGGCGCTGCGCGTCACCCGGCCCGAGGAGATCGCCCCGGCGCTGGAGGAGGCCCGCCGCCTGATCGCCGAGCACCGCGTGCCGGTGGTGGTGGAGGTGATCCTCGAGCGGGTGACCAATATCGCCATGGGCACCGACCTGGACGGCGTGAACGAGTTCGAGGCCCTGGCCGAGAACCACGAGGATGCGCCTACCTCCATCGCCGCCCTCGTTTGAATCTTTCACCTCATCGAAGGGCGCTGGGGGCAGGCCAGAGAGGAGGTCCTATGCCAGGGATGGCGTCGGTAGCGCCCAGGGAGGGGTTCACAGCGCCTCCGAACAGGCCTGTCGCCAGACAAGCCCGGACAACTATAGCGACCCAAGGAGTTTCCCATGCCCAAGTTTGCCGCCAACCTCAGCATGCTGTTCACCGAGGTGGAGTTTCTCGACCGCTTCGAGGCCGCCGCCCGGGCCGGCTTCAAGGGAGTGGAGTACCTCTTTCCCTATGACTACCCGGCCGAGGAGCTCAAGCGGCGCCTGGACGCCAACGGCCTGACCCAGGTGCTCTTCAACCTGCCTGCCGGCGACTGGGCCGCCGGGGAGCGTGGCATCGCCTGCCACCCGGATCGCGTCGAGGAGTTCCGCGAGGGCGTCGAGCGCGCCATCGCCTATGCCCGAGTGCTGGGCAATACCCAGGTCAACTGCCTGGCCGGCATCAAGCCCGAGGGGGGGAGCGACGACCAGGCGCGCGCCACCCTGGTGGAGAACCTGCGCTTCGCCGCCGAGAAGCTCGCGGCTGCCGGCATCCTGCTGATCGCCGAGCCGATCAACACCCGGGACATCCCCGGCTTCTTCCTCAATCGCACCGAGCAGGCGCTCGCCATCTTCGACGAGGTGGGCAGCGACAACCTCAAGCTGCAGTACGACATCTACCACATGCAGATCATGGAGGGGGACCTGGCGCCGACCATGGAGAAGCACCTCGCGCGCCTCGCCCACGTGCAGATCGCCGACACCCCCGGCCGCCACGAGCCCGGCACCGGCGAGATCCACTACCCCTTCCTGTTCGCCCATCTGGACCGGCTGGGCTACGACGGCTGGATCGGCGCCGAGTACAAGCCGGCCGGCCGCACCGAGGAAGGGCTGGGCTGGCTGGACGCGGTGCGGAGCTGAGAGCGCTGTTCATAGCGAGAGGCGCCGGAACAGCCTCGCGCGGTAAGTAGCCTTCTAGCCAGGATGACAACGACAAGAGGAGAGTGACGATGAGCAAGATTGGATTTATTGGCCTCGGCATCATGGGCCGCCCCATGGCGGGCCACCTGCTGGACGCCGGCCACGAGGTCGTTACCGTCAGGCGCGGCACGCTGGACGCCACCCTGGCCGAGAAGGGCCTGCGCGAGCTCGATAGCCCCGCGGCGGTGGCCGCCGAGGCCGAGGTGATCATCACCATGGTCCCGGATACCCCGGACGTGGAGGAGGTGCTGTTCGGCGAGGGGGGCGTCATCGAGGGGCTCAAGCCCGGCACCCTGGTGATCGACATGAGTTCCATCGCCCCCATCGCGACCCAGGGCTTCGCCAGGCGCATCCATGAGGCGGGCGGCGAGTACGTCGACGCCCCGGTCTCCGGCGGCGAGGGCGGGGCCATCAATGCGGCCCTGACCATCATGGTGGGCGCCACCGACGAGGGCTTCGAGCGCGCCCGCCCGATCCTGGAGGTGATGGGCAAGACCATCACCCATATCGGCGGCCATGGCGCCGGCCAGACCTGCAAGGTGGCCAACCAGATCGTGGTGGCCCTGACCATCGAGGCGGTGGCCGAGGGGCTGCTGTTCGCCTCCAAGGCCGGTGCCGACGTGGCCAAGGTGCGCGAGTCGCTGCTCGGCGGCCTCGCCCAGTCGAAGATCCTCGACGTCCACGGCGCGCGCATGATCGAGCGCACCTTCGACCCGGGCTTCCGCATCCGGCTGCACCAGAAGGACCTCAACCTGGCCCTCGAGGGGGCGCGCAGCCTCGACCTGGCGCTGCCCGGTACCGCCAACGCCCAGCAGCTGTTCCAGGCCTGCGCCGCCCTGGGCGGCGGTGACTGGGACCACGCCGGCATCCTGCGCGCCCTGGAAGCGCTGGCCGGCCATGAGGTCGGCCAGTCGCCGGCCAACCCGGCATGAGTCGGTTCGCCGCCCCGGTTCTCGGGGCGGCGGCGACAGGGAGGTGACTGCTCCCTGAGGGCAGGCGTCGGGTCGTCGTCTGCCTTCCGGTCGCCGCAAGGCGACCTTGCCCGGCGGCGGGAGGCAGCCCCGCCTGTCGCCGGGCTTTTTTCGACCCCCGAATTCCCTATCGTATTCTTCCGCCGGCGGTGCCCCCGTCGACGCCGGCCCGCCGCGAGGAGCACCCATGACCGCGATCTCATCCCCGGAGACACCGCTGCTGCCCTGCGAGGTCGATTCCCTCGCCTGGCTGCGCGAGCTGGCCGACACCGCCGTCGCGGCGGTGCATCCGGATGCCCTGCTCGCGGGGCAGCTGCCCGAGCCCCCCGCCGGGCGCACCCTGGTAGTGGGCGCCGGCAAGGCCGCCGCCGCCATGGCCGCCGCCCTGGAGCGCGCCTGGCAGGCCCACCATCCCGAGGCCCTGCTGTCGGGGCTGGTGGTGACCCGCTACGGCCATGGCACGGCCTGCGAGCGCATCGAGGTGCTCGAGGCCTCGCACCCCATGCCCGATGACCTGGGCGAGCGGGCCGCCCGGCGCATGCTCGAGGCGGTGGGCGAGCTCGGCGAGGAGGACCTCGTCATTGCGCTGATCTCCGGCGGCGGCTCCGCGCTGATGAGCCAGCCGGCCCCTGGTGTCAGCCTGGGCGAGAAGCAGGCGATCAACCGGGCGCTGTTGCGCTGCGGGGCGCCGATCCGCGAGATCAATACCGTGCGCCGCCACCTCTCCGCCATCAAGGGCGGCCGGCTCGCGGCGGCCGCCCATCCGGCCCGGGTGATCACCTGGCTGATCTCCGACGTGCCGGGTGACGAGCCCTCCCTGGTCGCCTCCGGCCCGACCCTGCCGGACGGCTCCACGCCGGCCGAGGCCCTGGCGATTCTCGAGCGCCATGCGATCCGGGTGCCGGCAAGCGTCCGTGACCGTCTGGCGCAGACCTGCGACGCCCCCTCCGCCGACGACCCTGGCTTCGCCCGGGACGAGACCCGGGTGCTGGCGCGTGCGGCGGACGCCCTCGAGGCCGCCCGCGCCGCCGCCGAGGCGGCCGGGGTCGAGGTGCGCCTGCTCGGCGATGACCTGGAGGGCGAGGCCCGCGAACTCGGCCGCGCCCAGGCGCGCCTGGCGCTCTCCCTGCGCGACGTGCCGCGGGACAGGCCCCTGCTGCTGCTCTCCGGCGGCGAGACCAGCGTCACCGTCACGGGCCACGGCCGCGGCGGGCGCAACGTCGAGTACCTGCTGGGGCTCTTCGAGGCCCTGCGCGGGGCCGAGGGCATTCACGCCCTGGCCGTCGACACCGACGGCATCGATGGCTCCGAGGACAATGCCGGTGCGCTGTTCGGGCCCGACGACTGGCACCGGGCCGAGGCGCTGCGTCTCGAGGCGCGCGATTACCTGTCACGCAATGACGCGTATACTTTCTTCCAGGCGCTCGACCGGCTGATCGTGACCGGGCCGACGCGCACCAATGTCAACGATTTCCGTGCCATTCTGGTCTTGCCGAGGACACCATGACGCTTCCCCCCCACGCCCCCATCCATGACCCCATCCGCCGCACCAAGATCGTCGCCACCCTGGGCCCGGCCAGCGACCGCGAGGGCGTGCTGGAGGCCATGATCGCGGCCGGCGTCGACGTGGTGCGCCTCAACTTCTCCCACGGCTCCCCCGACGACCACCGCCAGCGCCTGACCCGGGTGCGCGAGATCGCCGACCGCCTGGGCCGGAGCGTCGCCGCCCTCGGCGACCTCCAGGGGCCCAAGATCCGCATCGCCCGCTTCGCCGAGGGCGCCGTCGAGCTCGCCGAGGGTGCCCCCTTCGTGCTCGACATGGCCCTCGACGGCAACGCCGGCACGCCGGAGCGGGTCGGCTGCGACTACCAGCAGCTGATCGACGATGTCGCCCCGGGCGACCGCCTGCTGCTCGACGACGGCCGGGTGGTGCTCGACGTCACCGCCGTCGAGGGGCGCGAGGTCCACACCACCGTGGTGGTAGGCGGCAGGCTCTCCAACAACAAGGGCATCAACAAGCAGGGCGGCGGCCTCTCGGCTCCGGCGCTCACCGACAAGGACCGCGCCGACCTCGCCACCGCCGTGGCGATCGGTGTCGACTACCTGGCGGTGTCGTTTCCGCGCAGCGCCGCCGATATGGCCGAGGCCCGGGCGCTGCTCGGCGAGGCCGGGCGCGAGATCGGCCTGGTGGCCAAGCTGGAGCGCGCCGAGGCCGTGGCCTGTGAGGCGACCCTGGACGGCATCATCGAGGCCTCTGAAGCGGTGATGGTGGCCCGCGGCGATCTCGGCGTGGAGATCGGCGACGCCCAGCTGATCGGCATGCAGAAGCGCATCATCAAGCGCGCCCGCCAGCTCAACCGGGCGGTGATCACCGCCACCCAGATGATGGAGTCGATGATCGAAGCGCCGCTGCCCACCCGGGCCGAGGTGTTCGACGTGGCCAACGCCGTGCTCGACGGCACCGACGCGGTGATGCTCTCCGCCGAGACCGCCGCCGGGCGCTTCCCGGTGGAGACCATCGAGGCCATGGACCGGGTCTGCCTGGGCGCCGAGCGGGAGAGGGTCGCCCAGGCCTCCGGCCACCGCATCCACGAGGGTTTCTCGCGCATCGACGAGACCATCGCGCTCTCCGCCATGTACGCCGCCAACCACCTTTCGGGCGTGGCGGCCATCGCCTGCATGACCTCCACCGGCTACACGCCGCTGATCGCCTCGCGCATCCGCTCCGGCCTGCCCATCGTCGGGCTCGCCCACAGCCCGGTGGCGCAGCGGCGCATGGCGCTCTACCGTGGGGTGGTCTCGCTGCCCTTCGATACCCGCGACATGGCCCCCACCGAGCTCAACGACCGGGCGCTGGCACTGCTGGTGGAGAAGGGCATCGCCGCCCCCGGCGACCACGTGATCCTGACCCGCGGCGATCACATGAACGCCCACGGCGGCACCAATACCTTGAAGATCCTCGACGTCAACGAGCGGCATGTCGGCTGAGCCCGGTGCCGAGCGGCCGACCGAGGTGACGCACGAGCCGAGCGCCGAGGTGGAGGAGAAGGGCTGCCCGGAGACCGGCCGCGGGCTGCTTGCCGGTATCAGCCTGCCGGCGGCGGTGGTCCATGAGGCGCCGCTGGCCCACAACCTGATCTGGATGCAGCGCTTCGCCGAGGCGCGCGGGGCGCACCTGGCGCCCCACGGCAAGACCACCATGGCCCCGGCGCTCTTCCGGCGCCAGCTCGAGGCCGGCGCCTGGGGAATGACCCTGGCCACCGCGCCCCAGTGCCGGGCCGCCTTCGCCCACGGCATCAGGCGCCTGCTGCTGGCCAACCAGCTGGTAGGCGAGGCCAACATGGCGATCGTCGCCGGGCTGATCGAGGCCGGCGCCGAGCTCTTCGTGGTGGTGGACGGCGAGGCCAACGTGGCGGCGCTGGACCGCTACTTCTCGGCCCGAGGCCTGCGCCTGCCGGTGCTGATCGAGCTCGGCATCCCGGGCGGGCGCTGCGGCTGTCGCAGCGCCGAGGCGGTGCTGGCCCTGGCCCGGCGGGTGAACCAGGCGCCGGCGCTGAGGCTGGCGGGCCTCGAGGGCTACGAGGGGGTGGTGGCGGCCGACGACCCGGAGACGGCGGTGCGCGCCTACGCTCGTGAGCTGGTCACGGCGGCCCACACCCTGGCCGGGAAGGGCCTGTTCGAGCGCGAGGTGCCGCTGGTGACCGCCGCCGGTTCGGCCTGGTACGACCTGATCGCCGAGGCCTTCCACACCCTGGCGCCGTCCCAGGCCTTTGCGCCGGTGCTGCGCCCGGGCTGCTATGTGGTGCACGACCATGGCCTCTACGCCGAGGCCCAGCGCCACCTGCTGGCCCGCGAGGGCGAGGCGGAGGGGCTGCGCCCGGCGCTGGAGGTGTTCGCCCAGGTGCAGTCGCTGCCGGAGCCGGGCCTGGCCATCGTCGCCATGGGGCGGCGCGACGTGGGCGGCGACCGCATGCCGCTGGCGCTGCGCCGCTACCGCGAGGGGGGCGACCCGGCGGCGGTGCTCCCGGTGGCAGGCTGGGAGGTGGTCAAGCTGATGGACCAGCACGCCTTCGTGCGCCTGCCCGAGTCGGCCGGCGACATGGGCGTGGGCGACGTTCGCATTGGTGACGTTCGCGTGGGCGATATCGTCGCCTTCGGGGTCTCCCACCCCTGCCTCACCTTCGACCGGTGGCGGGCCGTGCTGCGGGTCGATGACCGGCTCGAGGTGCAGGAAGTGATGGCCACCTGCTTCTGATCCTGTATACACGGATGTGGCAAAGTGTGGCCAGTCGGCGCAAAAAGTGCGAAGGTGCCCTCAGGATCATCACCGTCGAGACACGCCATGAGCCACTCCTGGAGGGAAGACGTCGAGGCCGCCGTGAAGGCGGGCGAGCGGATCAGCGACCGGCATATCGTCGACCAGGTGCGCCAGGCGGTGCTGACCCAGCGGCTGCCCCCCGGCACGCGACTGCCCGAGGTGGCCCTGGGCGAGATCTTCGGGGTGAGTCGTTCGGTGGTGCGCCGGGCCCTGACCCGGCTGGCCGCCGACCACGTGGTCGACCAGCGGCCGAACCAGGTCTCCCGGGTGCGCGCGCCCAGCGTGGAGGAGACCCGCGAGACCTTCGACGCCCGCCGTCTGGTGGAGGGGGAGGTGGCCGCCCAGCTGGCTGGCAGGCTCTCCCGGGACGCCCTGACGGCCCTGCAGGCGGAGGCTCGTGCGGAGGCCGCTGCCCATGAGCGCAGCGATGAGCCGGCGCGTATCGCCCACTCCCTGGCCATTCACCACCGCCTGGCCGAGCTCTCTCCCAACCGGGTGCTCGGCGCCATGCTCACCGATCTGGTGTTGCGCACCTCCATTGTCATCGCCCTCTACAAGCGCCCTACGCTGGCCTCCTGCTTTCTGCAGGGTGACCACCCGCGGCTCCTCGAGGCCCTGAGCTCAGGCGATGCCGAGGGCGCCCGCCATGCCGTGGTGCGCCACCTGGAGAGCCTCGAGGGACTGCTCGATCTCGGCAGCCGGGAGAGCGTCACCGACCTCAAGGCGATCTTCGGCGTAGCCGCCGCCGAACCCTGACCCAGATCGCGGTCGTCTGCGTCGGCCTATCAACTTGTGGTTTCCTCTTGGCCTGAACGACAATGCGCGCTGTTCGCTCGCTCAGGAGGTCCCTACATGCGTTCACGATACGCGGCCTGGCTGCTCGGCCTGGCGCTGCTGCTGCCGGCTGGCCTGCTCAAGGCCGATGTGCCTACGGTGGCGGCGGCCTCGGATCTGCAGTTTGCCCTCACCGAGGCCGCCGAGCGCTTCCGCGCCGAGACCGGCCGCGACCTGCGCCTCAACTTCGGCTCCTCCGGCAACTTCCGCCGCCAGATCAGTCAGGGGGCACCCTTCGAGCTCTACCTCTCCGCCGATGAGGCCTACGTGCTGGCGCTCCATGAGGAGGGGCGCACCGAGGATGCGGGCGTGGTCTACGCCATCGGCCGGCTGGTGTGGATGCAGCGCCCCGGTCGCGATGATCTGCCGGGCGAGGAAGCTCCCCTGGCAGGAGTGCGTGAGGCGCTGGCGGCTCATGCGGCAGGGCAGGGCAGGCCGCGCCTGGCGCTGGCCAACCCCGAGCACGCCCCCTACGGGGTGGCGGCGAAGCAGGCGCTGGAACATGCCGGTCTCTGGGAGGCTACGGCACCGCTGCGAGTGCTGGGCGAGAACGTCTCCCAGGCGGCTCAGTTTGCGCTGACCAGCGACGCCCGCGGTGGCCTGGTGGCCTGGTCCCTGGCGCTGGCACCGGCGATGGCCGAGCGCAGCGAGCATGTGCTGATTCCGGAGTCCTGGCACGCCCCCCTGGTGCAGCGCATGGCGCTGGTCGAAGGGGCCGGCGAGACCGCGCGAGCCTTCTACGCCTGGCTGCAGGAGGAGGAAGCCCGGACGATCCTGGCCGACTATGGCTTCCGCCTGCCCGATCCTGAAGCCACGCCCGCCGACGAGGGAGACGCCACGCCCTGATGGACTGGACGGCTCTCTCGGTCTCGCTGCGCCTGGCCGCCTTCACCTGCCTGCTGCTGCTGCCGGTGGGGCTCTGGATGGGGCGGACCCTGGCCACCACCCGCTTTCGCGGCAAGCCCCTCTGCGAGGCCCTGGTCGCCCTGCCGCTGGTGATGCCGCCCACGGTGCTGGGTTTCTACCTGATGCAGGCCTTCGGGGTCGAGGCGCCCTTCGGCGGGCTCTGGGCCAGGGTGTTCGGCTCGGGGCTCAATTTCACCTTCACCGGCATCCTGATCGCCTCCCTGGTGGCCAACCTGCCCTTCGCGGTGCAGCCGATCCAGCGCGCCTTCGAGACGGTGCCGGCGAACCTGCGCGAGGCGGCCTGGTGCAGCGGGCTCTCTCCCTGGCAGACCTTCCTGCGTATCGAGCTGCCCCTGGTGTGGCCAGGCATCATCTCCGCCCTGGCCCTCACCTTCGCCCACACCCTCGGCGAGTTCGGGGTGATCCTGATGGTGGGCGGTGCCATCGACGGCGAGACCCGTACCCTGGCCATCGCCATCTACGACCGGGTGCAGGCCTTCGACGAGGCGGGGGCGGGGATCATGTCGGCCATGCTGCTGCTGGTCTCCTTCCTGACCATCGGCGTGGTCTACGGCCTGGCGGGCCGGCGGAGGTGGCGACGTGCCTGAGCGTCCTGGATCCCCTGCCTCGCTCTCGGTGAGTCTGCACCAGCCGGGCCCCATCCCTCTGTCAGCGGAGTTCCACTGCGAGGCCGGCGAACTGCTCGCCCTGGTGGGCCCTTCCGGCAGCGGCAAGACCACCCTGCTGCGCGCCATCGCCGGGCTCTATCGCCCTGCCCAGGGGCGCATTGCCTGTGGCGGCGAGGCCTGGTTCGATTCGGGCCGGCGCCTCTCCCTGCCGCCCCAGGGGCGCCGGGTGGGGCTGGTGTTCCAGGACTATGCGCTCTTTCCCCACCTCACCGCCCTGGGCAACGTCATGGTGGCCCTGGACCACCTGCCGCCCCGTGAGCGCCGTCGACGGGCCGGCGGCTGGCTGTCGCGGGTGCACCTGACGGGGCTGGAGGCGCGCTACCCGGGACAGCTCTCCGGTGGCCAGCGGCAGCGGGTGGCCCTGGCCCGGGCCCTGGCCCGAAACCCCCGGGTGCTGCTGCTGGACGAGCCCTTCTCGGCGGTGGATCAGGTGACGCGCCGCCGCCTGCAGCGGGAGCTGGCCATGCTGCGCGAGCAGATTCGCATCCCCATCGTGCTGGTGACCCATGACCTGGATGAGGCGGCGGCCCTGGCCGACCGGCTCTGCGTGCTGCACGGCGGACGCAGCCTGCAGGCGGGCCCGCCGGAGGCGCTGTTTCGCCGCCCGGCATCGGCGGAGGTGGCCCGGGTGCTGGATCGCCACAACCTCTTCAGCGGCGAGGTGGTGGAGGAGGGCGGTGAACGACGCCTGGCCTGGGGACCCTGGCGGCTGGAGGTGGCGGCAGGGCTCGAATCGCTGCCCGTCGGCGAGCGCGTCACCTGGTATCTGCCCCCCTCCGACGTGGTGCTGCACCGGCGCGGGCGCCCCTCCCAGGGGGAGCGGGAGAACCCGGTGCGCGCCCGGGTCGAGTCCCTGGTGGTGCTGGGGGGCATCACCGCGGTATCGCTCGCCTTCGACCATACTGGGCAGACCCTCAGCTTCGATATCGCCACTCATGCGGCCCGGCGCAACGGCCTGGCCAGGGGGGAGCCGGTTCAGGTATCGCTGCTGGCGGCGGGCATTCACCTGATGCCGGCGGAGGATGCGCCGGAGGAGACGAGGACGCCGAGATGAGCCGATACGGGCAGGGAGCGGAAACGCCGGGGCCGGACACCCGGAGGCCGCAGCAGGGCCTGGGGAGGGTGTGGCTGGGCATCGCGGGGCTGGTGGTATTGCTGGCGCTCTCACCGGCGCTGCTGGCCGAGGCGCGTGCGCCGTCGGGCCTGGCGGTAGTGCCTCTCACGGTGCACGCCGCCGAGGACGTGCACCGTTTCGAGGTGGAGGTGGCCCGCACCATTCCCGAGCGCAGCCGCGGCCTGATGGAGCGCGATCACCTCGACGAGGACGCCGGCATGCTGTTTCTCTACCGGGACACCCAGTCGCCCCGCAACGGCTTCTGGATGTATCGCACCCTGATTCCGCTGGATATCGCCTTTATCGGCGAGGATGAGCGCATCGCGGCGGTCTTCACCATGTGGCCCTGCGGCTCGGCCAACCCTTCGGAGTGCCCGGTGACCTACCCCGGCGTGCCCTACCGGGCGGCGCTGGAGGTCAATGCCGGCCTCTTCGAGCGCCTGGGCATCGCCGAGGGCGACTGCGTCAGCTGGCCCAGCAGCGTCGGCCACTGCCTGTCATCTGCTGCCGAAGAAGGAATGGGCCCGGCCGAGTAGTGTGCGGCCGGCTGTCATTCAACGCTGGTATTCGTAGAATATCCGCCTTGACGGCCGTGCCGCCGCGCCTGGCCGCCCGCTCCATAATGACAACTGTGGCCCGAGCCCCTTGGGCCACCGCAGCAAGGACACGCCATGACACTCCATCGACCGCTTGCCAAGCTGGCCGCCGCCCTGGCGGGTGCCGCCCTGTTCAGCGCCTCGCTCTCCGCCCAGGCCCGCGAGCTCTCCATCTCTACCGTGCTCTCCGACGCCTTCCCCTGGGGGCAGGCCGCCGAGCGCTGGGCCGAGCTCGTGGAAGAGCGCACCGAAGGCCGCATCACCATGCGGGTCTACCCCAACTCCCAGCTGGTGGCCGGTGACCAGACCCGCGAGTTCTCCGCCATGCGCTCCGGGCTGATCGACGCCGCCGTGGGCTCCACCATCAACTGGTCGCCTCAGGTGCCCGAGCTCAACCTCTTCTCGCTGCCCTTCTTCCTGCCCGACGAGGCGGCGGTGGATGCGGTGACCGGCGGCGCGGCCGGCGAGATGGTCTTCGAGGCGATCGAGTCCCGCGACGTTATCCCGCTGGCCTGGGGCGAGAACGGTTTTCGCCAGCTCTCCAACTCCCGCGGCCCGATCAGCGAGCCCGGCGACCTCGATGGCCTTAAGATCCGCGTGGTGGGCTCGCCGCTCTTCCAGGACACCTTCAACGCCCTGGGCGCCGACCCCACCCAGATGAGCTGGACCGACGCCCAGCCGGCGCTGACCACCGGCGCCGTGGACGGCCAGGAGAACCCGCTTTCGGTGTTCGATGTGGCGCGCATCGACCAGGTGGGCCAGCAGCACCTGACCCTGTGGAACTACATGAACGACCCGCTGATCTTCGCCGTGAACCGCCAGGTGTGGGAGTCCCTGGACGAGGGTGACCGCGAGATCCTGCGCGAGGCGGCCGTCGAGGCCGGCGAGTGGGAGATCGCCATGACCCGCGAAGAAGAGAGCGAGCGCCTGGCCGATATCCAGGAGCGCGGCGTCACCGTCACCGAGCTGACCGACGAGCAGTACCAGGCCTTCGTCGAGGCCACCGCCGAGGTCCACGACAAGTGGGTGCCGCGCATCGGCGAGGCCCTGGTGGAAGCGGCCCGCGAGGCCGTCGAGGCACGCTGAATCGCGGCGCTTACTCCCTCCGTCGCCCCCGCTACCGGGGGCGACGTCATTTCACGAGGTCGACATGACACCCTCACCTGATGCCCGGCCGGAGCGCTGGCTCGCCTCCCTGGCGCTGATCATCATCGCGGTGATCAGCCTCGGCAACGTGGTCACCCGCTATATCACCGGGGGCTCGCTGGCCTTCACCGAGGAGTTCTCGGTGTTCCTGCTGGTGGTGCTCACCTTCGCCGGCGCCGCCGTGGCCCTGCGCCGCAACGGCCATATCCGGGTGGGTCTGCTGGAGCGGGCGCTGCCCGCCGCGCCGCGCCGGGTGCTGATCCTCTTCCAGTGGGGCTGCGGCGTGGCGGTGCTCGGCCTGATCACCTGGTTCGGTGGCAAGCTCGCCTGGCAGGAGTACCAGTGGGAGTCGCTCTCGCCGGGGCTGGGGCTGCCCCAGTGGTGGTACATCGTCTGGCTGCCGCTGCTCTCGGCGGCGATGATGATCCGCCAGACCCAGCAGACCTGGGACCGCCTGCGCGGGAGGCTCAGTGATGAGCCCTGATCTCTGGATGCTGCTTGCCTTCGCGGGCCTCTTGATCGCCGGGGTGCCGGTGGCCTTCTCCCTGGGGTTGGCCGGCGCCGTGGGCATCCTGGCCGGCCTGCCGCCGGCCATGCTGGCGACGCTCGGCACCAACACCTACAACAGCATCGCCAAGTATCCGCTGATCGCCATTCCGCTGTTCATCCTCACCGGCCTGATCTTCGAGCGTTCGGGGGTGGCGCTGCGCCTGGTGCGCTTCGCCCAGGCGCTGATCGGCCCGCGCCACGGGGGCCTGGCCCTGGTGGCGGTGCTGGTCTGCATGATCATGGGCGGCATGAGCGGCTCGGGGCCGGCGGACGCCGCGGCGGTGGCCATGGTGATGCTGCCGAGCATGACCAAGGCGGGCTACCCCAAGCCCTTCTCGGCGACGCTGATCGCCGCCTCGGCCTCCACGGCGATCCTGATTCCGCCCTCGGTGGCGCTGATCCTCTACTCCATCGTGGTGCCGGGGGTCGACCTGCGTGCGCTCTTCGCCGCTGGGCTCTTCCCCGGGATCCTGGCCGGCCTGGCGCTGCTGGTGCCGGCGCTGCTGGTCTCGAAGCGCTATGGCTGGGAAGGCGGCACCCCGGTGGAGGGCGCCGAGCGCCT
The DNA here is from genome assembly GCF_013000985.1 of Halomonas sp. PGE1. Taxonomy (NCBI): domain Bacteria; kingdom Pseudomonadati; phylum Pseudomonadota; class Gammaproteobacteria; order Oceanospirillales; family Halomonadaceae; genus Halomonas; species Halomonas sp. PGE1. The sequence goes on along the minus strand of NZ_CP053032.1, from coordinate 3,445,442 downwards.
CAAGGTGGGGGAGACCTTCAAGCAGGCGCTGCCGGCGCTCTTCGCTCCGGTGCTGATCCTCGGCGGGCTGCGCTCCGGGCTCTTCACCCCCACCGAGGCGGCGGTGGTGGCGGTGGCCTACGGGGTGGCGATCGGGCTGTTCGTGACCCGCGAGATCGGGGTGCGCGACCTGTGGCGGCTGTTCGGCGAGGCGGCGGTGATCTCAGGCGTGGTGATGCTGATCATCGCGCTGGCCGGCATCTTCGCCTGGGCCGGCACCATGCTCGGCACCTTCCGCGACATGGCCCAGTGGATCATCGCGCTCACCGACAACGGGGTGCTGCTGCTGATCCTTATCATGCTGGCGGTGCTGGCCGCCGGCATGCTGCTCGATGCCATCTCCATCTACCTGATCCTGATGCCGATCCTGATCCCGGTGATGCAGCACTTCGAGTGGAACCCGGTGTGGTTCGGCATCCTGCTGGCCATGAACATCGCCATCGGCCAGTTCACGCCACCGGTGGCGGTGAACCTGATGGTGACCACCGAGGTGGCCAAGATCCGCCTGGAGCAGACGGTGGGTTGGGCGTTGCTCTTCGTGGTGGCCATGGCCAGCGCCCTGGCGCTCGTCGCCGTGTTCCCGGAGATCGCCCTGTGGTTGCCGCGGACGCTGGGCTACAACGTGGGGTAGGGCGCTAGTCGCGTGCTTCGGGCTGCCCGGAGCTCGCGCTGATCCTGGTCGGGGCCCCGCGTCTTCAGCGCCTCGCGGCGAAGCTGATCCGCCAGCCCGCCCGGTGAGCCGGGAGCGAACGAACTGTTGCGCCTTGTGCGTCGTTTCGCGACATTCGTTGCAAATCGGCGCATAAATTTGCACTTTTCTCACCGACTCTGTACCAATGGCCTCCCCCGATGAGAAGACGGCGGCGCTGCCTCCCTGGCCGGCGCCCCGGACAACGAAGAGGAGGCGAGATGAACCAGCGCGTCAATATCGAGCTCGGCAGCCCCGAGGCCGAGGCCTTCGAGGCCCGACAGTTCAAGGTCTACACCCACCGCCAGCTCGACAAGATCGAGGCGATACAGAACCTGCCTGACGACCTGCGCTTCGACATGCGGGTCGTCAGCCAGGTGCTGCCGTTCCGGGTCAACGAGTACGTGATCGAGGAGCTGATCGACTGGAGCAACATTCCCGACGATCCGATCTTCCAGCTCACCTTTCCCCGGCGCGGCATGCTGCGTCCCGAGCACTACGACGAGGTGGCCGAGCTGGTGCGCCGCGAGGCCTCCGCCGCCGAGATGAAGCCGGTGATCGAGCGGGTTCGCAGCGAGCTCAACCCCCATCCGGCAGGGCAGATGGACCTCAACCTGCCGCTGCTCGACGGCGAACCGCTGCCCGGCATGCAGCACAAGTACCGCGAGACGGTGCTCTTCTTCCCGAGCCAGGGCCAGGTGTGCCACAGCTACTGCACCTTCTGCTTCCGCTGGGCGCAGTTCGTGGGTGACAAGGACCTGAAGTTCGCCTCAAGCGAAGCGGACTCCCTGCACCGTTACCTGGCCGAGCATAAGGAAGTCACCGACCTGCTGATGACCGGCGGCGATCCCATGGTGATGAAGGCCAAGCACCTGAGGATGTACCTGGAGGGGCTGATGGCCCCCGAGCTGGACCACGTCCAGGACATCCGCATCGGCTCCAAGAGCCTCACCTTCTGGCCCTACCGCTTCGTCACCGATCCCGACGCCGAGGATATCCTCGACCTCTTCCGCGAGCTGACCGCCGCCGGCAAGCATGTGGCCTTCATGGCGCACTTCAACCACTGGAAGGAGATGGACACCCCCATCTGCCGCGAGGCGATCCGCCGCATCCGTGCCACCGGGGCCGAGATCCGCACCCAGGCGCCGCTTCTCAGGCACATCAACGACGACGCCGACCAGTGGGCCAAGATGTGGACCCAGCAGGTGCGCCTGGGGATGATCCCCTACTACCTGTTCGTGGAGCGCGACACCGGCGCCCGCCACTACTTCGAGGTGCCGCTGGTGCGCGCCTGGGAGATCTACCGCGAGGCGATGAAGCAGGTGCCGGGCCTGGCGCGCACCGCCCGGGGGCCGTCGATGTCCGCCGATCCCGGCAAGGTGGAGATCCAGGGCGTCACCGAGATCAACGGCGAGAAGGTGTTCGTGCTGCGCTTCATCCAGGGGCGCGAAAGCGACTGGGTGCAGCGTCCCTTCTTCGCGAAATACGACGAAGAGGCCACCTGGCTCAACCATCTGGAGCCTGCGCTTGGGGAGAGCGAGTTCTTCTTCGAGCCCGAGTTCGCCGCCATGAAGGACGAGAAGCAGGCGCTGATCATGAAGGCTTCGTGACAGGCGGTGGGCCGCTACGCCGGCCCCGCCACGCAGGAAACGGAACCGCGCCACGGCGCGGTTCTTTCGTTCTGTCCTGCCATGGCCCCAACGCGCGATAAACGCTGCCAGGGGCTAGACTGATGGGAGTCATCTTTCCGCTTTTCGTTGAGGGAGGTTGGTTACCCGTAAGCAGTTTTTTCCGCTAAAGTAGAAGAGATTGGTAGATTCCCCGACCAGGGTGTCGGAGCTGCCACCAACGATTGCCTACAACCGAATGCCTACAACGCAAAGAGGTGTGTTCATGAAACGCCATGCTTTCTCGGCTGCTGCCTTCTCCGGCGCCCTGCTCGGTGCTGCGATGTTCTCGGCCCCGGCCGTGGCCCAGGATCGCTTCATCACCATCGGCACCGGCGGCCAGACCGGCGTCTACTACGTGGTCGGCCAGTCGGTCTGCCGCATGGTCAACCGCGGCAGCGACGAGCACAACATCCGCTGCAACGCCCCCTCCACCGGCGGCTCCGTGGCCAACGTCAATGGCATGAAGAGCGGCGAGCTGGACATGGGCGTGGTGCAGTCCGACGTCCAGTATCGCGCCTACCACGGCGAGGACAACTTCGCCGAGGATGGCGCCTGGGAAGAGATGCGCGCCGTCTTCACCATGCACGGCGAGCCGCTGACCGTGGTGGCCCGCGCCGACTCCGGCATCGAGCACATCAGCGACTTCCCGGGCAAGCGCGTCAATATCGGCAACCCGGGTTCCGGCCAGCGCAACACCATGAACGTCGTCATGGAGGCCATGGGCTGGGATACCAGCGTCTTCTCCCTGGCCTCCCAGCTGGATGCCGCCGAGCAGGCCGCGGCCCTCTCCGACAACAACATCGATGCCATGGTCTACGTGGTGGGTCACCCCAACGGCTCCATCCAGGAGGCCACCACCACCATCGATGCGCGCCTGATCCCGGTGACCGGCCCGGAGATCGAGGAGATTATCGAGGCCAATCCCTACTACACCCACGCGGTGATTCCGGGTGGCATGTACCGCGGCAACGACGAGGACGTCGAGACCTTCGGCGTGGCGGCGACCTTCGTCACCTCTGCGGAGGTGGACGAGGAGATCGTCTACGAGACGGTCAAGGCGGTGTTCGAGAACTTCGATCGCTTCAAGCGCCTGCACCCGGCCTTCGAGAACCTGCAGGAGGAGCAGATGATCTCCGAGGGTCTGACTGCGCCGCTGCATGACGGTGCGGCCCGCTACTATCGCGAGCGTGGCTGGATCGAGTGATTCCGGCTGCGTCAGCCAATCACCCGTGGTGATCGATGCGCGGACCCCCTCGGGGCGTCCGCGCATCTCGTTGAGGCCCCCTTGGGGCCGGCGGCCACGGGGCAGGGAACGATTCAATTATTGACTGCGGGCAGGGCCAGCAAATGACTGACGAGAAGACAACGTCCCGTACCGCCGACGTCGACCTGGAGGATATGGTCGCCTCCAGCGACTCGGGAGCACGCAAGCCGCTGGGGGCACCCGGCAAGCTGCTGGTGGGAATCGCGGCCGCCTGGTCGCTGTTCCAGCTGTGGATCGCCTCGCCGCTCCCCTATCTGTTCCGCTTCGGGGTCTTCAATGCCACCGAGGCGCGCTCCATCCACCTGGCATTCGCCCTCTTCCTGGCCTTCATGGCCTATCCGGCGCTCAAGCGCTCGCCCCGCGACCGCATTCCGCTCCAGGACTGGCTCTTTGCGGCGGTGGCGGCCTTCTGTGGCGCCTACATGTTCCTCTTCTACGAGCAGCTGGCGACGCGCCCCGGTGCGCCCCTGACCCAGGACGTGGTCGTCGGGGTGGTGGGGATCGTGATGCTGCTGGAGGCCACGCGCCGGGCGCTGGGCCCGCCGCTGGCGATCGTGGCCACGGTCTTCATCCTCTATTCTCTGTTTGGTCCCCAGATGCCGGGGATCCTGGCCCACCGCGGCGTCAGTCTGAACGGTCTGATCAACCACCAGTGGCTGACCGCCCAGGGGGTGTTCGGCATCGCCCTCGGGGTCTCGACCAGCTTCGTCTTCCTGTTCGTGCTCTTCGGCGCCCTGCTCGACAAGGCCGGGGCCGGCAACTACTTCATCAAGGTGGCCTTCTCCCTGCTGGGTCACTACAAGGGAGGCCCCGCCAAGGCGGCGGTGGTCGCCTCGGGCATGACTGGCCTGATCTCCGGTTCGTCGATTGCCAATACCGTCACCACCGGCACCTTCACCATCCCCATGATGAAGCGGGTCGGCTTCTCGGCGGAGAAGGCCGGCGCCGTGGAGGTCTCCTCCTCGGTGAACGGCCAGATCATGCCGCCGGTGATGGGGGCCGCGGCCTTCCTGATGGTGGAGTATGTCGGCATCTCCTACGTGGAGGTGATCAAGCACGCCTTCCTGCCGGCGCTGATCTCCTATATCGCCCTGATCTACATCGTCCATCTGGAGGCGCTCAAGGCCAACATGCAGGGCCTGCCCTCGAGCAATCCGGCGCGCCCCTTCCTCAACAAGGTCATCGGCTTCCTGACCGGCCTGCTGCTGCTGATGGCGCTCTCCTTTGCCGTCTACTACGGCCTCGGCTGGCTCAAGCCGGTGCTCGGCGATGCCACCCCCTGGGTGGTGGCCGTGGGGCTGGCGGTGATCTATGTGGCGCTGCTCAAGGTGGGCGCCAGGTATCCGGAGCTGGAGCTCGACGACCCGAGCTCCAAGGTGGTCAAGTTGCCCGAGACCCGGCCCACGGTGATGGTCGGCCTGCACTACATCCTGCCGGTGATCGTGCTGGTGTGGTGCCTGATGGTGGAGCGCCTCTCGCCTGGCCTCTCCGCCTTCTGGGCCACGGTGTTCATGATCTTCATCATGGTCACCCAGCGCCCCCTGATCGCGCTCTTCCGCGGTCGCAGCAAGGTCGCTGGGGACATCAAGGAGGGCTTCAGGGACCTGTGGGATGGCCTGGTGGCCGGTGCCCGCAACATGATCGGCATCGGTATCGCCACGGCGGCGGCGGGCATCATCGTCGGGGCGGTCTCCCAGACCGGTGTCGGCCTGGTGCTGGCCGACGTGGTGGAGATCCTCTCCATGGGCAACCTGATGCTGATCCTGCTGCTCACCGCGCTGCTCAGCCTGATCCTCGGCATGGGCCTGCCCACCACCGCCAACTACATCGTGGTCTCGGCGCTGATGGCGCCGGTGATCGTGATGCTGGGGCAGCAGAACGGCCTGATCGTGCCGCTGATCGCGGTGCACCTCTTCGTCTTCTACTTCGGCATTATGGCCGACGTGACGCCCCCGGTGGGCCTGGCCTCCTTCGCCGCGGCGGCGGTCTCCGGTGGCGACCCGCTGCGCACTGGCTTCCAGGCCTTCTACTACAGCCTGCGCACCGCGGCGCTGCCCTTCCTGTTCATCTTCAACACCGACCTGCTGCTGATCGATGTGGGGTGGCTGCAGGGCTTCGTGATCTTCATCATCGCCACCATCGCCATGCTGATCTTCGCGGCGGGCACCCAGGGCTTCATGATCGTGCGCAACCGCTGGTACGAGTCGCTGCTGCTGCTGCTGGTGGCCTTTACCCTGTTCCGCCCCGGCTTCTGGATGGACAAGATCCATGACCCCTATGAGTCGGTACCGCCCAGCCAGTTCGCCCAGGCCCTGGGCGAGGTGGAGGACGGCAGCAACCTGAGGGTGCAGATCGCCGGCGAGGACGCCTTCGGCGACCCCCTGACCACCTACATCCTGGTGCCGGTGCCGCGGGGCGATACCCCGGAGGAGCGCATGGAGCGCCTCGGCATGGAGCTCTGGGTGGATGGCGACCAGACCCTGGTGGACTTCGTCGAATTCGGCGGCCTGGCCCAGGATCTCGGCTTCGACTTCGACCAGGAGATCCTCGAGGTGCTGGCGCCCACCGATCGCTGGGCCAAGGAGTGGATGTGGATACCGGGCTTCCTGGTGTTCAGCCTTGTCGTGCTGCTGCAGCGTCGCCGGCGTGAGCCCGGCGCTACCGCCGCCACCGCCTGAGGAGGGAGAAGACCATGTACCACAAGATCCTGCTGCCGCTGGACCTCAACGAGGAGCTCTCCTGGAAGAAGGCCCTGCCCACGGCGCTGACGCTCTGCCGTACCTTCGGGGCCTCCCTGCACGTGCTGACGGTGTTGCCGGACTATCGAATGCCGCTGGTGGGCTCCTACTTCCCGAAGGACTTCGCGAAGAAGGCGCATCAGGCGGTGTCCGATGCCCAGCACCAGTTCATCCAGGAGCATGTCCCGGATGATATCAAGGTGCAGAGCGTGATCGTGGATGGTTCGCCCTGGGAGGCGATCATCAAGGCGGCCAAGAAGCTCGAGGTCGACCTGATCGTGATGGCCTCGCACAACAAGCGCAAGTTCGCCGACTACGTGCTGGGTCCCAACGCCGAGCACGTGGTGCACCACTCCAAGATGTCGGTGATGATCGTGCGTTAGGCACTCACCTGGCGGGCGCCCTCGGTGCCCGCGCCCAACGCAAGCGCCCCGGCCAGACGGCCGGGGCGCTTGCGTTCGGGTGGGTGGAGTCGCCGATCAGCCGACGCTGAGGCTCGCCTCGTGGCGGGCGCTCTCGCCGGTATCGTCCTGCCACTCGATGACCAGTTCGGCGTCCTCCTGCGGTGCCAGGTGGAAACGCAGGTAAGGGTTGGCCGATACCGACTGGTGGAGGTCGGCGGCGAAGGCGGTCTCGCCGTCGAGGGTCACGGTGAAGCGCTCGATGATATGGCGCGGCAGCGTCTCTCCGTCGGCGCCCTCGCGCAGCCCGGTCTCCATGGGGTGGCTGATCAGGGTGCGAACCTCGCCGGGCTGGCCGGCGGTGAAGCGCTCGGGGAGGCTCACCCTCGGGTTGGCCAGCGGCTCGGGACCCTGGTCGTCGCCGCGCATCAGGCAGCCGCTGACGGTGATGCGCACGTCCCGGGCTGTGGCGAAGGTCTCCCCCCGGTGGCTGCGTGCGATGGCGATCACCTGCTGAGTTTCGTTGAGGCGCACCCGGGTGGAGATCTCCGGCAGGCCGGCCGCGGGACTCAGCCGGAAGCTGGCGATCTCGGGGGAAGGGTTGCCGGTGGCGAAGAGGTGGATCTCGGCCAGGTGGTCATCCTCCGCCAGCGAGGCGTCGAAGCGCACGCTGAGCGGCACCGCGGCCCCATCCTCGGAGACGTGGGGGAGCTCGAGGACGAGGCCCTCGGTGGCCGGGGCGGTGTCGCCGAGCAGCTCGTCGGCGGCCTCCAGGCGCTGCCAGGGGCCCTCGGCCAGGGCCGTCGTGGAGAAGCCCAGCGGCGAGAGGGCCATCAGGCCGGCGCCGATCAGCAGGCGGCGGCGCGTCAGGGGGCGAGTCATGGGGTGGGTCATGGATAGCTTCCGGGTGCGTCGTTCGGTCAGGTGGTCGTGGGATTGGACAGCGCCAGGGGGCCCTTGATCCCCAGCCAGGCGCCGGCGGCGATGCCCGCCAGGGCGGCGAAGGTGGGCAGGGCCAGGGTCGAGAAGCCCGAGAGCCCCTGGCCGATGGAGCAGCCCAGGGCCAGCACGCCGCCGATGCCCATCAGGGCGCCGCCCGCCATGCTGCGGCCCATATGGCCGGGCCCGGAGAAGCCCTGCCAGGCAAAGTCGCGACGGACGAGCGCCATCACCAGGGCACCGGCCAGCACGCCGGCCACCACGCTGACGCCGAAGCCGAGGCGGGTGCCGGTGGAGAGCATGGCGTACTGCAGGCCATCGGCGATGGGGGCGATGAAGGTGAGGGTGGCCAGGCGCACCGGCTCGAAGTCATCGACGCCCAGCACGCCGGTCGCAAGCCAGCCGGCGGGCACCAGGGCGCCGATGGCAAGGCCGCCGAGCCAGTCTCGCGGCGAAGCGCGAAAGGCGCGGCTGGCCAGCGCCCAGGCGGTGAGCGCGCCGCCCAGCACCAGGGCCGGCAGCCAGGCGGGAATGCCGAGCAGCCCGGGCAGGTCCCGGGCGGGGAGGGTGAGGGTGGTGGCGCCCTCCAGCCAGACGCGCAGCGGGGCGAGCAGGCCGGAGAGCGTCATGGCGGCGGCGAGCCCGAGGCAGACCAGCACCACGAAGCTTCTCAGGTTGCCGCCGCCGAGCAGCACCAGGGCGCGGGCGCCGCAGCCGTTGGCCAGCGTCATGCCGTAGCCGAACAGCACGCCGCCCAGGGGCACCGCCAGCCAGGAGGCGCTGGGGGGCAGGTAGAGGGCGCCACCCAGCGACACCACCCCGAAAGCGGCCAGCCCCTGGCTGCCCAGCAGGGCCACGGCCATGGCCAGGGCGAAGGCGCGCAGCTTGCGGCTATCCCCGGCCGTCCAACTGTGGTTGAGGCCGCGCAGCAGGCAGAAACCGCTGGCCTGGGCGGTGGCACCGAAGGCCAGGCCGATCACCAGGCCCGACCAGGCCACCAGCTCGGTATGGCTCATGGAAGACTCCTCGATCCTTCAACGAAACGGGGCCACCCGAAGGTGGCCCTGCGCATCATATCACTGCCGCTCCCGGGTCAGACGCTGGTGCCCCAGGTGTCCTGGCAGATGGCGTTGTACCAGCCCACGGCGTACTCGGCCTCGAGTGCCCGGATATGGTCCGGGGCGTCGGCCGGGCTGAGCCCGCCGGCGCCCTCCACCTCGGCGATGACGCCTTCCTGGACCCGGTAGACCCCGGCCACCGAGATGCCGTACTCGGGGCCGATCAGGCTGTAGCAGGTGTTGGTCCAGTAGGGCTCCGGGGCGGCGCGGCCCGAGAGGTCCGCGGCGATGGCGGCGGCCACCACCTTGGCCTGGTTATTGGCGCAGAAGCCCGACTTGGGAATCGGCGCGGCCACCGTGGCATCGCCCACCACATAGATGTCGCGGACCCGCTCGGACTCGAAGGTCTCGGCCTTGACCGGCACCCAGCCGGACTCATCGGTGACGCCTGCGCGCTCGGCGATGAAGCCCGCCTTCTGGGGCGGGATCACATTGAGCACATCGGCCCGGTGGCGGGTGCCGAACTCGGTCTCCACCTCGAGGTTCTCGGCATCCACCCGGGTCACGCGGCCGTCGCCGGAGAGGCCCACCCACTCGATGCGGTCGCCGTAGAGGCGTTCCCAGCCGGCGGTGAACAGCCCCTGCTTGGAGAAGTTGTCCTTGGCGTCGAGGATCAGCACCTTCGAGTTGGGCTTATGCTGGCTGAAGTAGTGGGCCACCATGCTGGCGCGCTCGTAGGGTCCCGGCGGGCAGCGGAAGGGGTTCTCGGGGGCCACCATCACGAAGGTACCGCCGTCGTCCATCTCCTCGAGCTGGCGGCGCAGCAGCTCGGACTGGGCGCCGGCCTTCCAGGCGTGGGGCGCGAGCTCGGCGGCCGCCTCGTCGTACCCCTCGAGGGCGTTCCAGCGGAAGTCGATGCCCGGCGAGAGCACCAGGCGATCGTAGGCCAGGGTCTCGCCGTTGGAGAGGCGCACGCGGTGCCCGTCGGGGTCGACGTCCTCGGCCAGGGCATGCACCACCCGCACGCCGTAGCGATCGCGCAGTTCGTCATAGCCGTGGGCGATGGAGCGCATGTCGCGCAGGCCGCCCAGGAAGAGGTTGCTGAACGGGCAGGTGTAGAAGACCTCCGCGGGCTCCACCAGGGTGACCTCGATGGCCGGATTGGCCCGCTTGAGGTACTTGGCGGCGGTGGCGCCACCGAAGCCGCCACCGATCACCACCACGCGGCCGGCGGAGCCATTGGCGATGGCGAAGGGGGCAATACCGCCCAGCAGGGGCAGGGCCGAGGCGGCGCCGATGCCCTGCAGGAAGCGACGCCGGGAAACGCCCTGGCGTTGGGAATCATGACTCATGGGGCCTCCTCAGGGCGCGTCGATGGTGGCGAAGTGGCCGGCCAGCGCCGAGAGTTCCTCGTCGCTGAAGCCGCGGGCGATACGGTTCATCACCGTGGTGTCCGGAATCTCATCGCGCTTGAAGGCGAGCAGGCGCGACTCCAGCACGGCCTGGGGCCGGCCGGCGATGGCGGGCACCGGACCGGAGAGGCGGCCATCGGTGCCGTGGCAACTGGCGCAGCCCCCGGCCATCACCTCGAGCTGCTCGCGGGAGAATTCATCATCGGCATGGGCGGCCAGGGCCAGGCCGCCAAGTAGCAGGGCCCCCAGCAGGGAGACCGCCATGGGTCGTGGCAGGGTCATCGTCAGGTTCCTTGGGCTGGGCCCCGAGGGGGCTTTTCTTCTGGTTCTGGTCTGGAGTTATGGCAGAACGCCATGCTAGGGCAGCCATGGCCAGTCTGACAAAGAACCAATCGTGATCAGCTTATGTATCTCACGCCGGAAAGCGTGGAATTCGCGAGGGTGGCCAGGCGGCAGGATTGACTCCGGTCAACTACATTAATCCTGAGTTAAGTGGTTAAGGCGGCATTAGGTCGCAGGCCGGTGCCGGAACCGTCCCGCGGGAAGCGGGAATTACATGGCGCAACAGGGGTGACACCATGAACGCGGCAACAACAAAAGCGGATCACAAGGCTGCAGCGCCCAGGGTCAAGATCACCATCAACCCGGTGGGCATGGATCGGCCGAGGGCCTGGCTGGCGGCCGGCATCGAGGATTTCCGCCAGGCCACGGCGGTGAGCCTCGCCTACGGCATGTTCTGGGTGGGCCTGAGCATCGCCATCACCGCCGGGGCCATCACCCTGGGGCTTTGGCACTGGCTGCTGCCCATGGTGGCAGGCTTCATGTTCATCGGCCCGCTGGTGGCGGTGGGTTCCTACGGCGTCAGTCGCGCCCTGGAGGCGAATCGGGCTCCCCACCTGGGAGATGCCTTCGAGGCCTGGCGGCCTCACGCCGGCCAGCTCGCCATGATGGGCGTGATGATGATGATCTTCTTCCTGGCCTGGATTCGGCTGGCGACCCTGCTCTTCGCCCTCTTCTTCGGTTTCGAGGTGCCGAGCCCGGCCACCCTCTACTCCGCCCTGCTGACTACCCCCGAGGGCCTCGGGATGATCGCCGTGGGCAGCGTGCTGGGGGGCATCCTCGCCTTCGGCGCCTTCGCCATCAGCGTGGTGGCCATTCCGACCCTGATGCACCACGACCTCACCTTCATGGAGGGCATCGAGGCCAGCGTGCGTTCCGTGGGGCGCAACTTCCGCCCGATGCTGCTGTGGGCGGCGATCCTGACCGGCTGTGTGCTTGTCGGTGTGCTGACCTTCTACATCGGCCTGGCGCTGATCCTGCCGGTGCTGGGCTTCGCCAGCTGGCACGCCTACGAGGATCTGGTGCGTGTCGACGTGATCGAGGAGGACGGCGAACTGCACGGCTGAGCCCGCTCGCCCTGCCGGGGCCAGGGCACTATGCTGGGGGGCGTTGACGCCCCCCTTTTCGTTGCTGGCGCCATCCCGGCCCCCACAAGGTGATGCCATGCCGATACTTCGCCCGCTTGCCTGCCTCCTGCTCCTGTTTCCCCTGGTGCCGCTGCATGCCCAGACGCTGTCGCCCGCGGGCGGAGGCCAGACCATTGCCCATGAGCTCGATGCCTGCCTGGCGGAGGCCCAGTGGCTGTCCGAACCCGCCCTGGCGTGTGCCCGGGAGGCCGGGATACGCTGGGAGGAGGAGGTGGAGCGCCTCGGTGCACGGCTCGACAAGGTGCTCGGGCGGGAGGCGCGCCTGGCCCTGGAGGCCTCTCGGGCGGCCTGGGAAGAGGGGCGAGAGGCCGACCTGGCTCTGGTCGAGGCCTATCATGGTCAGCTCGCCGAGGCGCGGCTGGGCGACCCGGACCTGCTGCCGCTGTCCCGGCAGCTGCACCGTAACGCCGTGTGGGAGCAGCGTGCCCGCTATCTGCAGCGGCTGCTGGAGGGCCTCGAGGAGCAGCGGCCTGACCCGGTCCGGGAGAGCCCCTGACGGCAACGGGCAGATCATCCCTTTTCCTAACTGATCTTTGTCTTCTGATCGGGTAGGCTTGTGCCACTCCCGGATCTCTCCACAGGATTGCCCTCCATGCGCCAACGCATCCTGCCCCTGCTGCTTGCCCTGGTGTCACTCTCGTGCCTGGCGCCGTCCGCCGTCGCCGAGGAGACGCTGCCGGCGCCGAGCGGCGAGGTGCTGCTCACCATCAGCGGCAACCTCGACTTCCCCAATGGGGAGGACGAGGCCCGCTTCGATCGCGAGATGCTGATGGCCATCGCGCCCACCGTAATCGAGACCCGCACCCCCTGGCACGCCGACCGCGGCCGCTACGAGGGCCCGCTGCTGCGGGAGGTGCTGGCGGCCGCCGGCGTGCGCAGCGATCGTGTCCTGGTGCGGGCGCTCAACGACTTCGAGGCGGAGATCCCGCTCGCCGACCTCCACGACTATGACGTCATCCTGGCCATGAGTCGCAACGGCTCGCCGATGCAGATCCGCGAGTTCGGCCCGCTGTTCGTGCTCTATCCCTTCGACGACCACCCGGAGCTGCACAACGAGTCCGTGCGCTTTCGTTCGGTGTGGCAGGTCGTGCACATTCACGCCCCCTGAGGGCCCGCTATCGGGAGCGTCCCATGCTGCGCCTGCCCCTGCGCGTCAAGCTCGGCGCCATCAGCGCGCTGCTGCTGCTGGCGGCGGCGCTGGTGGTGGTAGGCCTGGTCTCCTGGCGCCAGGACAGCCTGGCCCAGAGCGTGGGCGGGGATGCCTCCTGGCACGCCTACAAGCTCGACCGCGACGTGGTGCAGCTGCGCAACTACCTGGCGCAGCCGGACGCCGACCATGCGGGCCTGGCGCTGCGCTTCGAGCTCTTCTACAGCCGGCTCTTCCTGATGCGAGGGGGGGGCGATATCACCGAGCTGCTGGCCACGATTCCCGCGGCCAGCGCTCTGCTGGACGAGATCGAGCAGCGCATCGATGCCCTCGACCTCATGATCGATGCGCTCGAGGCGCTGCACGAGAGCGACCGCCTTGCCCTGGACCAGCACCTCGATACCCTGGGCAATCGTACCGAGCGGCTGGTGATCGCCATCAATGGCCACCTGGCCGAGACCGCCACCCGTGAGCGTGGCCAGTTGCAGCGGCTCTATGCCCTGCTGCTGGTGCTGATCCTGGCGATGAGCCTCTCGGCCATGCTGGTGGCGCTGATCCTGTTCCGCGAGGCCCGTGACAACGCGGCGGCGCGGCGTGACCTGGAGGTGCTGAGCCGGGAGCTGGAGGCGACCGCTCGGCAGGCGGAGTCGGCCAACCAGGCCAAGTCGGAGTTTCTGGCCACCGTCAGCCACGAGATCCGCACCCCGCTCAACGGGGTCATCGGCATGAGTGATGTGCTGCTGGAGCACCGGCTCGAGGGGGAGGCGCGCCAGTGCGTGACCACCATCCACGACAGCGCCGGGCTGCTGCTGGAGCTGATCAACGACCTGCTGGACTTCTCCAAGATCGAGGCGGGACGCCTGGAGCTGGAGCAGCGCGCCATGGCGCTGGATGAACTCGTCGATGGCGTGGTGGCGCTGCTGGCGCCGCGCGCCGAGGCTCGCGGCGTGGCATTGCGGACGCGGCTGGACCCGCAACTGCCGGCACGGGTACTGGCCGATCCGGGGCGCTTGCGCCAGGTGCTGATCAACCTGGTCTCCAACGCGGTGAAGTTCACCGCGCAGGGCGAGATTCGCCTGGAGGTGAGCGCCGAAGGGGGCGGGCGATTCCGCTTCGAGGTGGTGGATACCGGCTGCGGTATCGCTCCCGAACAGCTCACGCGGATCTTCGAGCCGTTCCGGCAGGGCAATGCCTCCACTGCTCGGCGCTTCGGTGGCACTGGGCTGGGCCTGGCGATCTGTCGCCGGCTGGTGGAGGCCATGGGGGGGCGCATCGAGGTCGCCAGCGAACCCGGGGTGGGCAGCCGCTTCTGGTTTGTGCTGTCGCTGGCGACCGCCGAGGCGCCTGATCCGGACGCGCTGCCGGCGGCAGGGCGCTCTCGCCACCTGGACCTGCAGAGCACCCACCTACTGGTGGTGGAGGACAACCCCGTCAACCAGCAGGTGGCCAGGGCCATGCTGGAGCGCCTCGGCTGTTCGGTCACCATGGCCGGCTCCGGTGCGGCCGCCCTACAGCTGGCCGCGGCAGGCCGCTTTGACCTGATCTTCATGGATATCCAGATGCCGGACATGGACGGCCTGGAGGTGACCCGCCGGCTGCGCGCCCGCGATGGCTGGGAGTCCCGGGTGCCGATCGTGGCAATGACGGCCGGTGGTCCCGGAGGCGAGCAGGCCCGCTGCCTGGCCGCCGGCATGAACGGCTACCTCACCAAGCCCCTGCGCCAGGAAGAGTTGCTGGAGGCGCTGTTCCGCCACCTGAGCGGAGGGGGTGCGCATGAACCCGTGCGCGCCGCGGTGCCCGCCTCCGGGCGCGACAGCCTGATCGATCCGCTGACGCTGCAGGCGCTGCGCGACTCCGTGGGCGAGGAGGGGCTTGCGTCGCTGATGGTGCTCTTCTGTGGCCAGGTCGAGGCGCGACTGGCGACCCTCGCGCGAGCCCTCGGCGAGGGCGATCTGCAGGAGGCGCAACATGCGGCTCACCAGCTCAAGGGCGAGTCGGCGAGCCTGGGTGCCGTCAAGGTGGCCGGCCTCGCCACGCGCCTCGAGCGCCTAGCCCAGTCCGGTGACCGGCAGGCGGCCCGGGGGCTGCTGGGAGAACTGAAGCGCTGCCTGGAGGCCACCATGGAGGCACTGCAGGCCTGGCGGGTGCCGCCGAACCGCTGACCCCGGCGTTTGTGGGGCGCACGCCGGGACGCCTACACTGGGGCGAGCGTTGACACCGGAGTCCGCAATGCCAGATGCCATGAGCCTCTCCCCCTCTGCTGCACAGGCCGGCGCGTCCCCGCTGCGCACCGCGGTCAGCCTTCTCTCCGACCCGGCCGAGGCCGTGGCGGAGCTCGCCGCCGAGCTGCGGCACGGGTCGCTGGGCTTCGTGCTCTTCTTCTGCAGCGTCGAGTATCCGCTTGAGGCCCTCTCCCATGCCCTCCGGAGCGCCTTCGAGGGGGTGCCCGTGGCCGGCTGCACCACGGCCGGCGAGATCACCCCGGCGGGCTACGCCCGGGGCGGGATCGTGGCGATCGGCTTCGATCGGCGCCACTTCGTGCCGGCGACGGCCCTGGTAGAGCGTTTGGAGGCCTTCGACCTGCCCCGCGCCCAGCGGCTGGTGGATGACCTTCTCGGGCGATGTCGCGAGCGGGCCCTGGCGCCCCTGGCCGGCAACAGCTTCGTGGTGACCCTCCTCGATGGCCTCTCGAGCAGCGAGGAGAGCGTGATCGCGACCCTCGATGCCGCCCTCGGCAGCATTCCCAGCTTCGGCGGCTCGGCGGGGGACGACAACCGGCTCGCCCGCACCCACGTCTTCTGTGACGGGCGGTTTCACGCCGAGGCGGCCGTGGTGCTGCTGGTCAACACCCCGCTGCCCTTCGAGGTCTTCTCCACCCACCACCTGCGGCCCCGGCATGAGAAGCTGGTGGTCACCGGCGTCGACCGGGAATCGCGGCGGGTGCTGGAGCTCAACGCTGCCCCCGCCGTGGCGGCCTATGCCCAGCTGGTGGGGCAGCCGGAGTCACGGCTCGGCCCGGAGCTGTTTGCCCGGCACCCGCTGGCGGTGCGCATCGGCGACCACTACTACGTGCGCTCCATCCAGCGGGCCAACGAGGACGGCAGCCTGAGCTTCTACTGTGCGGTGGAGAACGGCATTGTGCTCACGGCCATGGCCTGTGCCCCTATCCATGACGATCTGGCGCAGACACTCGCGGGACTCGAGGGCCGCCTGGGCGCCACCGAGCTGGTGATCGGCTGCGACTGCTTCCTGAGGCGCCTGGAGCTGGAGGTGCTGGGCCAGGAGGCCGAGGTCTCGGACCTGCTGAGCCGGCGCCGGGTGATCGGCTTCAACACCTACGGGGAGCAGTACCATGGCATGCACATCAACCAAACCTTCACCGGGGTGGCCATTGGCACCGCTCGACCCGACGACGCTGCCTGAGGCACCCGCGGCCCGGGCGGCCCTGCTGGCCGAGGAGAACGCCCGCCTGCGGCGCATCTGTGCGGCGCTGATCGAGCGGGTGGAGTCCAGCGGCGTGCCCGGCGGGGCGCCCTATGCGGCCTTCGAGCACTCGGTGCTGCTGGCCGAGCAGGTCCGCGAGCGTACCGAGACCCTGCAGCGCACCTTGGGGGAGCTGCACCGGGCCAAGGCGGAGGCCGAGGCGGCCAACCTCTCCAAGACCAAGTTTCTCGCCGCGGTGAGTCACGACCTGCTGCAGCCGCTCAACGCCGCGCGGCTCTTCGCCAGCGCCCTGGAGGAGCAGCCGCTGCCGCCGGGCTCCCGCCGGCTGGTCGGCAACATCGGGCGCTCGCTCAAGGACGTCGAGGCGCTGATCGGCAGCCTGGTGGACATCTCGCGGCTCGATGCCGGGGTGCTCAGGCCCGATATCGCCCCCTTTCCCGCCGAGGAGCTGCTGGGCGTGCTGGCCGAGGAGTATCGCCAGATGGCCGCGTCCAGGGGGCTCGGCTTCCGCCACGTCCCCAGCCGTGCGCTGATCGAGACCGACCTGGCGCTGCTGGCCCGGGTGGTGCGCAACTTCCTCGGCAACGCCATCCGCTACACCTCCCGCGGCCGTATCCTGCTGGGCTGTCGACGCCGCCCCGAGGGGCTCCAGATCCTGGTGGGCGATACCGGCCCCGGGATCGCGCCCGGGCAGCAGAGGGAGATCTTCGAGGAGTTCCGGCGCCTCGAGGCGGGCCACGAGGGCGCGGACCGCGGGCTCGGGCTGGGGCTTGCCATCGTCGACCGCATCAGCGGGATGCTGGGCCACCCGCTGGGCCTGGCCTCGGTGCCGGGGCGGGGCTCGCTGTTCTCGGTGACGGTGCCCTACGCCACGGCGGCCCGGTCTGCCGGGCCGCCACGGGAGCCGCTGCCGAGCGGGCAGCCGCTGGCCGGTGAGGTCATCTGGGTGCTGGACAACGATGCGGCGATCCGCGAGGGCATGGAGGCCCTGCTGGGGGGCTGGGGCTGTCGGGTGGTGGCCGCGAATTCACCGGCCGAACTCTTGGGGCGGATCAAGGCGCCCGGCGCCGCACTGCTGGTGGACTTCCACCTGGGGGAGGGGCAGCCCGACGGCCTCGAGGTCGCCGCCCGGCTGCGCGAGCGCCATCCCGGACTGCCGGTGGTGGTGATCACCGCCAACCATGACGCGGCGCTGAAGGCGCGGATACGCCAGGCCGGCTACGACTGCCTGCTCAAGCCCGTCAAGCCGCTGCGCCTGCGCCTGCTGCTCACCTCGCTGCTGGGGCGTCAGCCGGAGCGGCGTCCCGCCCGGTAGCGGGCCAGGTCCAGCTCGCCGGCCAGCAGGACCGCCTGGACCCGGCTCGCCACGCCCAGTTTTCTCAGGATGGCCGAGACATGGGTCTTCACCGTGGTCTCGGCGACGTTCAGCTCCCGGGCGATGCCCTTGTTGGAGGCGCCTCGGCTGAGCAGTTCGAGCACTTCGAGCTGCTTGTCGGTGAGCCCCGTGAGGCGCCGGTCGGGCGCCGCGGCCCCGGTGATCGCCGGTGCCGGGTGGGCGGGCGGCGGACGGCGCATGACCTGGGGAGGCAGGTAGAGCTGCCCCTCGAGGAGCTGATGCAGGGCGGCCAGCAGGTCGTCGCGGGGCGTCGACTTGGGGATATAGCCCACCGCGCCCATCTCGATGGCCGCCAGCACCGTGCGCCGGTCCTGCTCCGCCGAGAGGATGGCCACCGGCAGCGCCGGCAGCACCTCCCGCAGGCGCCGCAGCCCGTCGAGTCCCTGGGCGTCGGGCAGGTTCAGGTCCAGCAGCAGCAGGTCGAGCGCCTCCTCGTGGCGCTCGGCCAGCTGCAGGGCCAGCGCCAGGCTATCGGCCTCCAGCAGGCGGGTGCCTGGCAGGCCCGCCGCGATCACCGCGCCGATGGCGTCGCGGAACAGCGGATGGTCATCGGCGACCATCAGGGTCGTCATCGCGTTCTCCCGTCGGGCCCTCCTCCCAAGGGAGGAGGGCATCTCATGCCACCGGAGTATGTCGCAGAAGCGCGGCCTGACCAAGACTGTGAAGTGACCCGACATAACCACAACACTCTGGAGTCACGCCATGATCTACGCCAACCCCGGCCAGTCCGGTTCCGTCATCACCTTCGAGCAGCGCTACGGCAACTACATCGGCGGCGAGTTCGTCCCGCCGGTCAAGGGTGAGTACTTCGACAACGTCAGCCCGGTCAACGGCGAGGTGTTCTGCCAGATCCCGCGCTCCACCGCCGAGGACATCGACAAGGCGCTGGATGCCGCCCACGCCGCCGCCCCGGCCTGGGGCAAGACCTCCGCCGCCGAGCGCAGCAACATCCTGCTCAGGATCGCCGACCGCATCGAGCAGAACCTCGAGATGCTGGCCGTGGCCGAGACCTGGGACAACGGCAAGGCGGTGCGCGAGACGCTCAACGCCGACCTGCCGCTGGCCGTCGACCACTTCCGCTACTTTGCCGGCTGCATCCGCGCCCAGGAGGGCACCGCCGCCGACATCGACGCCAATACCGTGGCCTATCACTTCCACGAGCCGCTCGGCGTGGTGGGGCAGATCATTCCCTGGAACTTCCCGCTGCTGATGGCGGTGTGGAAGCTGGCCCCCGCGCTGGCGGCCGGCAACTGCGTGGTGCTCAAGCCCGCCGAGCAGACCCCGGCCTCGATACTGGAGCTGATGAAGCTGGTCGGCGACCTGCTGCCGCCGGGGGTGGTGAACATCGTCAACGGCTACGGCGCCGAGGCGGGCCAGGCGCTGGCCACCAGCAATCGCATCGCCAAGATCGCCTTCACCGGCTCCACCCCGGTGGGCGCGCATATCCTCAAGTGTGCCGCCGACAACATCATCCCCACCACCGTGGAGCTGGGCGGCAAGTCGCCCAACATCTACTTCGCCGACATCATGAACGCCGAGCCGGAGTTCATCGACAAGGCCGCCGAGGGCCTGGTGCTGGCCTTCTTCAACCAGGGCGAGGTGTGCACCTGCCCGTCCCGGGCGCTGATCCAGGAGTCCATGTACGACGCTTTCATGGCCAGGGTCTTGGAGAAGGTCGGCAGGATCAAGCGCGGCAACCCGCTCGATACCGACGTCCAGGTGGGCGCTCAGGCCTCCCAGGAGCAGTTCGACAAGATCATGTCCTACATGGAGATCGCCCGCGAAGAGGGCGCCGAGTTCCTCACCGGCGGCGACAAGGAGAGCCTGGACCCGAGCATCGACAAGGGCTTCTACATCCAGCCGACCCTGGTGAAAGGCCACAACAAGATGCGGGTCTTCCAGGAGGAGATCTTCGGGCCGGTGGTGGCCGTGACCACCTTCAAGGACGAGGCCGAGGCGCTGGCCATCGCCAACGACACCGAGTTCGGGCTGGGTGCCGGGGTGTGGAGCCGCGACATCAACGTCGCCTTCCGCATGGGCCGCGGCATCCAGGCCGGCCGGGTGTGGACCAACTGCTACCACCAGTACCCGGCCCACGCCGCCTTCGGCGGCTACAAAAAGTCCGGCGTCGGCCGCGAGACCCACAAGGTGGCGCTCGAGCACTACCAGCAGACCAAGAACCTGCTGGTGAGCTACGACATCAACCCGCTGGGCTTCTTCTGACCCCTTCGCCGCCCGGACTCGCCGGGCGGCGCTTCCCTTCCCGATAGAAGGTGGACCACCACCTCGCTTCCCCGGGCGATGCCTCGAGCCCGACAGGGGCTCTCCACTCGAGCAACAGCAGGAGTAAGATAATGGACAAGACGATGAAGGCCGCTGTAGTACGCAAGTTCGGTGAGCCCTTGGCTATCGAGGAGGTAGAGACGCCTCGGCCCCAGAAGGGGGAGATCCTGGTCAAGGTGGCCGCTTCGGGCGTCTGCCATACCGATCTGCATGCCGCTCACGGTGACTGGCCGGTGAAGCCCAATCCGCCGTTCATTCCCGGCCACGAGGGCGTCGGGCATATTGTCGCCATCGGCGAGGGCGTGAAACACGTCAAAGAGGGCGATCGTGTTGGCGTTCCCTGGCTCTATTCGGCCTGTGGCCACTGTGAGCACTGCCTGGGCGGCTGGGAGACCCTCTGCGAGTCCCAGCAGAACACCGGTTATTCGGTGAACGGGGGCTTTGCCGACTACACCCTGGCGGATGCCGGCTTCGTGGGGCGTCTCCCCGACAATGTCGATTTCGTCGAGATCGCCCCGGTGCTGTGTGCCGGCGTGACCGTCTACAAGGGGCTCAAGATGACCGACACTCGCCCGGGGCAGTGGGTGGTGATCTCGGGCATCGGCGGGCTCGGCCATATGGCCGTGCAGTACGCGCGTGCCATGGGGCTCAACGTGGCGGCGGTGGACATCGACGACGGCAAGCTGGCGCTGGCCGAACGGCTGGGTGCGACGGTTACCGTCAATGCCATGAAGACCGATCCGGCCGACTATCTGAAGCGTGAGATCGGTGGTGCCCATGGGGCACTGGTCACTGCGGTATCACCCAAGGCCTTCGACCAGGGCCAGCGCATGCTGCGTCGCGGCGGTACCCTGGTGCTCAACGGCCTGCCGCCGGGGGACTTCCCGCTGCCGATCTTCGATACCGTGCTCAACGGCATCACCGTGCGGGGCTCCATCGTCGGTACTCGACAGGATCTGCAGGAGGCGTTGGACTTTGCCGGCGAAGGCAAGGTGAAGGCCACCGTCGCCACCGACAGGCTGGAGAACATCAATGATGTCTTCCAGCGCATGATCGACGGCAAGATCGAGGGGCGCATCGTGCTCGACATGACCGGTTGAAGGCGCCGCCATGGCGGTTCCAGGGGCGCTCCGGCGCCCCTTGTGGCTCACCGGGACCCGGCATTTCGCCCGGCGAGACCTTCGATCCCGAAGCAACGCAGCAGCTGCCGGTGGGCGGCCATGCCATCATGTCGCCTAGCCCATGGCTAGCCAGCGTTCGGCCAGGCGGCCGGCATGGGCCTGGCTGGCGACCATGGCCAGCCGTCCCGCCTCGCGGCGAACGCCTGCCCGCTTGAGCTTGATCACCATCCGCGCCGGCAGGCCGACGAAGATCAGCCCGACCCGCTGAGCGTGAAGTTCCTGCACCAGCGACTGCAGGGCGACGATGGCGGTGCCATCCAGGCTCGGTACATCGCGCATGTCCAGCATCATCACCCTCACCTCCGGGTCTACCACCCGCAGCGACGAGACGGCCTTCTCGGCAGCGCCAAAGAACAGCGGGCCGTTGATATCGTAGCAAGCCACCCCGCGGGGCAGCGTCGGCGGTGCCTCGCGTTCGCCGGCATGCAGCTGGCGCGTCTCGGTGAGGCTGGCCATGCGGCGGATGAACAGCGCCGCGGCCAGGCCCATGCCCACGGCCACCGCCAGCACCATATCGAAGACCACCGTGAGCGCGAAGCAGATCACCAGTACCGCCACGTCGCTTCCCGGGGCACTCTTCAGGGTATGGGCGAAGTGGCGCGCTTCGCTCATATTCCAGGCGATGATGAACAGCAGGGCGGCCAGTGCCGCCATGGGCACGTAGCCCAGCACCCCGGCCAGCAGCACCACCGCCAGCAGCACCACCAGGGCATGGACCACCGCGGCCAGCGGCGAGACCGCGCCGCTGCGGATATTGGTGGCGGTGCGCGCCAGGGCCGCGGTGGCGGTGATGCCACCGAAGAAGGGCACCACCATGTTGCCGAGCCCCTGGCCGATCAACTCGGCGTTGGGGTCGTGACGGGTGCGGGTCAGGCCGTCGGCCACCACCGCGCAGAGCAGTGATTCGATGGCCGCCAGCATGGCGATGGCCAGCGCCGGACCAAGCAGTTCGCGAATCAGCGCAAAGTCCACCACCAGTGGCGTGCCGTCGGGCCCTGGCAGTCGCCAGGGGACCACCAGCCCGGGAGCGAAGGGCGGGATGCCACTGCCGCCCTGGCCCTGGAACTCCCAACTGAAGCGCGAGGCGATGGTGGCGACCTCGACCCCGGCGGCGCTCACTGCCAGGGCCGCCAGGGTGCCTGCGATCAGGCCTACCAGGGGAGCCGGCACCGGAATCTTCAAGCGTGGCCAGAGGATCAGGGTGGCCAGGGTCACCAGGCCGATGCCCAGCTCGGCCGGGGCCAGGGTCGGCGCGGCGCGAACGATGGCGGCCAGGTTGTGCGGGGTGCTGTCGCCGAGCTCGACTCCGGCCAGTCCCAGGAAGTCGGGGAGCTGCAGCAGGGCAATCACTACCGCGATGCCGGCGGTGAAGCCGAGCACCACCGGGTAGGGCACGAACTGGATCAGGCTGCCCAGCCGGGCGAGGCCCAGGGCCGTAAGGATCAATCCCGCCATCAGGGTGGCGATCAGCAACCCGCCGACGCCGTGGCTGGCGACGATGGGAAAGAGGATCACCACGAAGGCCGCGGTGGGGCCGGAAATGTTGAATCGGGAGCCGCCGGTCAGGGCGATGATGGCGCCGGCCACGATGGCGGTGTAGAGCCCGTGCTGGGGAGGTACCCCGGTGGCGATGGCCAGCGCCATGGAGAGCGGCACCGCGACGATGCCGATGGTCAGGCCGGCCATCAGGTCGTGACGCAGTTCGGCCAGGCCGTAGCCCGCGCGCCAGGCGGCCAGCAGGGCGCTGCCGGGCACGGGAAGACGATAGCCGCTCCTGGGGGTAGACCGGGACATGGCGACTCCTTTGCGTGCTAATGAGCAAGAGCCAATACGTTACGCCTCTCTGCTGCGCCGCCGCAAGCAGACCTGCGGGTGAGGGGGATGGAGGGCAGCAGGTCGAGGGGGACTCTCCCGCGTTGAATGCGGGAGGTGCAGCGCACCTTCCGGCTGCTGGTCTTCGTGGCCATGTTCGAAAAGACCGGACCCGACGCAGGGCGTCGGGTCCGGGGGAGGGCTTCTCTTAGCTGCCGTCGGCCTGGGCCGGCGGCAGCTCTTTTCAGGGGGTGTGCTTCAGTGGCCGCGCTTGGGTTGCAGTGTGTCAGTTGCCACGCATCTCGCCATGGCCGCGGTAGGCCTTGCCATGACCTTTGCCATAGCCGCGCTCGCCGCGCTGCATCATGGTCTCGCGCAGCTCCTCGAGCTGCTCTTCGCTGAGGAGCTCGGCCAGGGCCTCCTGATGGCGGTCGCGCATCTCGCGCATGGCATCGCGGCGCTCCTCGCGGGAGTCGAAGTCGCGGCCGCGCAGCTCGGCCATGTCGGCGTAGATCGCCTCGCGGGTCTCACGCAGGGCCTCGCGCTCCTCGTCGGAGAGGCCCCACTCATCGACCAGCGCCTCGAGGCGCTCCTGCATGCTGGCGCGGCGCTGCTCCATCATCTCGGCGCGACGCTCCTCGCGCATCTCCCGGCGGGCCTCCTCCAGGGCGGCGCGCTGCTCATCATCGAGGATCTCGGCCAGGCGCTCCTGATGCTGCTCGTGGAGCTGACGCATCGCCTCGCGGTGCTCGGTGCGGGCCTCGTCCAGGGCCTCGCGGGTCGCCTCGTCGATGCCGGCGCGCTCGAAGAGCGCCTGGCGCTGTTCGGCCCGGTACTCGGCGCGGGCCTCCTTCCACTGCTCGCGCTGCTCCTGAGACTGCTCGGCCCCCTTGCCGTGGTGGGCGGCGGTGGCGGAGAGCGCCAGGGGGGCGATGGCGATGGCCAGCAGGGCCGGCGCCAGCAGCTTGCGGGAAACGGTCATCTTCATGGGGTCACTCCTTCGTGCCTCGGGTTGATGGTTCCAGTCTCACCCGGCGCGGTGCAAGGTCGGTGCAGCGAGCGTGCAAAGGTGGTGCATGCTCACTCCTCGGGCTGGTACTTGTAGCCCACCCCGTAGACCGAGCGGATCACCTCGCGTTCCGGCCACACCTCGCTGATCTTGCGGCGCAGCTTCTTGACGTGGCTGTCCACGGTGCGCTCGGAGACGATGCGGTGGTCACGGTACATGTGGTCCATCAGCTGGTCCCGGGAGAAGATCCGTCCCGGGGCGTGCATCATCACCTTGAGCAGCTGGAACTCCACGGCGGTGAGGGCCAGGTCCTGGCCGTCGGCCAGCGCCCGCCAGCCCTCCTCGTCGAGGAGTAGATCGCTGCCCGCGGCCTGTTCGGCGCCGTCGCTGCCCTGGCTGCGGCGCAGCACCGCCTTGACCCGGGCCACCACCTCCCGGGGGCTGAAGGGCTTGCAGATATAGTCGTCGGCGCCCAGCTCGAGCCCCAGCAGGCGGTCCACCTCCTCGACCCGGGCGGTGAGCATGATCACCGGCAGCGCAGGCCAGCGCTGGCGGATCTCGCGGCACAGGGTCAGGCCGTCGGTGCCGGGCAGCATCAGGTCGAGCAGCACCAGCGCGGGCCCCTGGCCCGCCTGGCGCGCCTCGGCCAGCCACGGCAGCACGGCGTCGCCGTGATCCAGGTGGTGGGTGGCGAAGCCGCTGCCGGCCAGGTAGTCGGCCACCAGCCGGGCGATCTTGGGTTCATCCTCGACGATCAGGACCTGCTGTCCCTCGTGTTCCCTTGATGTCATGCGATCTCCTCCCTGATGCGGTCGTCATCGAGCGGTGGAAAGGTGAGCGTCCAGCATAACCCACCCAGCGGCGAGGACGAGGGGTGCATCTCGCCGCCGTGGGCCTTGACCAGGGCCGCGGCGATGGAGAGTCCCAGGCCGCTGCCGCCGCTGGCGCGATTGCGCGAGCCCTCCACCCGGTAGAGGCGCTCGGTGAGCCGGGCAAGCTCGCCCTCGGGCACGCCGGGGGCGCTGTCCTCCCAGGTGAGCCGGATGCCCCGGGGGGTGACGTCGAGGGTGACCCGCAGCCGGCCCGGGGCCCGGGTATAGGCGCAGGTGTTGTCGAGCAGGTTGTTCCAGAGCTGGCGCAGGCGCTGGACGTCGCCGCGCATCCAGGCCTCGGCCTGGATGCGGGTCTCCAGGGTGATGCCGCTGTCGGTGAGCCAGCCTTCCGCCTCCTCGAGGCGGTCGGCGAGGCTCTCGGCCAGGTCCAGCGGCGCGAGCAGCACCTCCAGGGCGCCGGCGTCGCTCTGCGAAAGCAGCCGCAGGTCGGCCACCAGCCGCTCGAGCTGGCCCACCTCCTGGGCCAGGGAGTGCAGGCTATCCTGGTCGAGGCGGCGGATGCCATCCTGCATCGCCTCGATCTCGCCGCGCAGCACGGCCAGCGGCGTGCGCAGTTCGTGGGCGATGTCGGAGACCCAGCGGCTGCGTGCCTCGCGGCTCGCCTCCAGGGTGGCGGCCAGCACGTTGAAGTCCCGGGAGAGCCGCGACAGCTCGTCCTGGCCGCGCTCCGGCAGGCGGATGCTGTAGTCGCCCTCGGTGAGGCGCCGGGTGGCGAGTGCCATGCTGCGGGTGCGCCGCCCCAGCCACCAGGAGAGCCCGCCGGCCAGCAGCAGCGAGGCGACTCCCAGGGAGCCGACGATGATCGCCAGGTTACGCTGCTGGCGGGAGAGGAAGATATGGTCCATGCGCGCCATCAGCTGCTCCGGGGGGCGGTAGCCCAGGGTGCCGACCCGCTCCCCCTCGTGGAGGATCGGCAGCCAGCGCAGGGTGGCGGCCTCCTCCTCGTCGTCCGGCGGCAGGCCGATCACCGGCAGGCCGCTGGCGTCGTGGAGCACGAAGTCCTTGGGGTCGCCCAGGCGGCGCTCGATGCCCTGGGGCGGCATGCCGGCCCCGGGCCACAGCTGCTGGCGCACCAGCCGATGCCAGGCCGAGGGTGAGGCGCGCAGCCACTGCCAGTCGCCGCCGCGACTCGCCCACTCCTCGCCGAGCCCCTCGGCCAGGGTCTCGGCGCGGTTGGCCTGGGTGGTGTCCAGGTACTCGATGAAGCCGCGGTCGAGGCTGCGCGAGATGCCCAGGAACACCAGGGCCGAGATGGCCACGTTGACCGACAGGATCACCACGAACAGCTTGACGCCCAGCCGGGAGACGGCGGGCCGGGGCAGACGCAGGCTCATGGGGAGGCCTCCTCGGCTTGGGGGCTGCGGCCCTGGAGGCGCTCGCGCACCCCCTCCAGCATCAGGTAGAGGCAGGGTACCAGCAGCAGCAGGATGACGGTGGCGAAGAGCATGCCGAAGCCCAGCGAGATCGCCATGGGAATGATGAAACGGGCCTGGCGCGAGGTCTCGAAGATCATCGGCGCGAGCCCCAGGAAGGTGGTCAGGGTGGTCATCATGATCGGGCGCAGGCGCCGGGTGGCGGCGGCGACGATCGCCTCCCGGGCGGCCATGCCCTCGCGGCGCCGGCGGTTGGCGTAGTCGATCAGCACCAGGGCGTCGTTGATCACCACCCCGGAGAGCGCCAGCATGCCCATCAGGCTGACCACCGAGAGGCCGAAGCCCATGATCATATGGCCGGCTACCGCGCCGATGATGCCGAAGGGAATGGCGGCCAGCACCAGCAGCGGCTGCAGGTAGCTGCGGAAGGGAATCGCCAGCAGGGCATAGAGGGCGATCAGGGTCAGCCAGGAGGCCTTGGTGAGTGCCGAGACGTTGTCGGCGGTCTCCTGCTGGCGCCCGCCCGGGGAGATCTCGAGCCCCGGCCAGCCGGCCCGCAGGGCGGGGAAGACGTCGGCCTCCAGGGTGCCCAGCACCTGATTGATGCGCTCGTCGCCGGCGGCATCGGCGGTGACGTTGATGATGCGCCGGCCGTCGATGCGCTGCAGGGTGGTGGCGGCCCGGCCCAGCTCGATCTCGGCGACCCGGGCCAGCGGCACCTGGCGCCCGTCCGGGGTGCGGATCGGCAGCCGGTAGAGGTCGGCGAGGCTCTGGCGCGCCTCCGCGGGCAGGCGCACCTCGACGCTGATCTCGTGGCGGCCGATGAACTGCTCGAGCGCCGTGATGCCCTGCAGGGGCGCGCGCAGCTGGCCAGCCAGGTTGCCGCCGGTAAGGCCCAGGGCGCGCCCCTCCGGCGAGAGGCGAATCTCCAGCTGGGGCTTGCCGTCGGCCAGGCCGCTGTCGATGTCGGTGATCCCCTCGAACTCACCCAGCGCCTCGGCGAGCCGCGTGGCGGCACCCTCCAGCGCACGGCTGTCGGGGTGCGAGAGGCGCAGGGTCAGGCCGGCCCCGGCGCCGGGGCCGCCCACGTCGGACTCGAAGCGCACCGCCTGGGCGCCGCTGAACTCGCCGGCCAGCTCGCGCCACTCCCGGGCGACCCGGGAGGGGGGCCAGGCGTCGAGGCTCGCGCGCTCCAGGGTCAGCTGCACGCTGAGCCGGTCACCGTCGATCTGGGCGCGGTTGGCGGTAAAGGCGGGGCCGTCGTCGCGAGCGGCCAGGGCCTCTGCGGCGGCCAGCAGGCGGTCGCGGATGGCGCGGTCGTCGGCGATGGGGCTGCCCACCGGCAGGGTCACCGTGGCCTGGACCCGGTCAGATTCCACCCGGGGCATCAGCGAGAAGCCGAGCCGCCCGCTCATGGCCCAGGCCAGGGCCACCGCCAGCAACGCCACGGCGAGGCTCACGGTCAGCAGCCGCTGGTCCAGGCAGCGCTCGAGGAAGGGGGCAAAACGCTGCTGGGTGACGCGAGACAGCCAGGCCTGCAGGGCCTTGCGCACCCGGTCGAGGGGACGCCGCCAGGCCGGCGCCTCGCGGCCGCCGGCGCGATGGGCCAGGTGGGCCGGCAGGATGAACAGCGCCTCCAGCCAGGAGGCCAGGAACACCGTGATCACCACCAGCGGCACCACGGCGAAGATCATGCCCAGGAAGCCGGGCAGGAAGAGCAGCGGCAGGAAGGCGACGATGTTGGAGAGGATGGCGAAGCTGATCGGCACCGCCATCTCCCGGGCGCCGCGCACCGCCGCCTCGCGCAGGGAGTGGCCCTGCTCCCGGTAGCTGTGGATGTTCTCGCCCACCATGATGGCGTCGTCCACCACGATGCCCAGCGCGATGATGAAGGCGAACATCGACATCATGTTCAGCGACACCCCGAACCAGGGCAGGAAGAGCAGGGCGCCGAGGAAGGCGGTGGGAATGCCGAGGGTGACCCAGAAGGCCAGCCGCGCCTCCAGGAACAGGCCCAGCAGCACCAGCACCAGCGCCAGGCCCAGGAAGGCGTTCTTGAGCAGCAGGTCGAGGCGGTCGCGATAGACCTCGGAGCTGTCCCGGGAGATGGTGAGGCTCACCCCCTCCGGCAGGTCCGCCTGAAGCCGCTCGAGCTGGGCATGCACGGCGTCCGAGATGCCGATCGGCGTCTGGTCGCCGACCTGGTAGACGTCCAGGGTCAGGCTCGGCGCGCCGTTGTAGAGCACCTCGCGGTCGGTCTCGGCGAAGCCGCGTTCGACCCGGGCGATCTCGCCCAGGCGCAGCTGGCCGCCGTCGGGGGTGCCGAGGATCGGCAGCTCGGCGAACTCCCGGGCCTCGTCGCGGCGTCCCTGGTAGCGGATCAGCCACTCTCCCTCGCCGGTGGTCAGGCGGCCGCCGGCCAGGTCCAGGGCTTCGTCGCCGATGCGGTTGGCCAGCTGGCGGTGGTCGAGGCCGTGGCGCTGCATCGCCTCCTCGTCGAGCAGCACCTGGATCTCGCGCTCTCGGTTGCCGGAGAGCTCCACCCGGGCGATGCCTGGGGACGCCTGCAGTTCGGCGCGCACCTCCTCGGCCAGGTCGTGGAGCAGCTGGTCGTCGACCGGGCCGTGGAGCTGCAGGCTCATCACGCTGCGCGAGCGCCCGGCCAGGCCGAAGCGGGGCGGGTCGGCGGCGGCCGGCAGGCTGGTGATGGCGCCTACCGCCTGCTGTATCTCCTGGTAGACCCGCATCACCTCCACCCCCTCCACCAGGCTGGCGGAGACGCGGCCGGCGCCCTCATTGGCGGTGGCAGTGAGCTCGTCGATGCCGTCCACGTTGGCCAGTGCTGCCTCCAGGGGCAGCAGCAGGCTGCGCTCCACCTCCTCGGGGGTGGCACCGGGATAGCCGATGGCGACGGTGATGATCTCCAGCTCGAAGTCGGGGAAGACCTCCTTCTTGATGGTGGTGGAGGCCATCAGCCCGCCGATGATCAGCAGCAGCATCAGCAGGTTGGGGGCCACCCCGTGATGGACCATCCAGGCGATGGGGCCGCGGCGCATCATGGGCGGGGCTCCGCCGGCGCGGCGCCGGCCGGTCGCTCGGCGCTGCTGGCGGCGGTGCGCAGCGCCATGCCCTCCCGGGGCTGGCCCAGCGGCGAGGTGATCACCCGCTCGCCCGTCTCGAGGCCCTCGGCCACCAGCACCTGATGGTCATCGCGATGCAGCACGCTCACCGGGCGGCGGCGCAGGCGCTCCTCCTCGTCCAGCACCCATACCTCGTCGCCGGGGCGCAGGGCCGCGGCGGGAAGCGCGATCAGGTCCTCGCGCTCGCCTGCCTGGAACTCCAGGCGCACCACGTCGCCGAGACGCAGCGCCGGCGCGCCGCGCTGCGCCTCGGCCAGCGCCAGGGGGTCCTCCACCGCGACCAGCAGCTGGACCTGCAGGCCGTTCTCCTCCAGGGCCGGCAGCACCGAGAGCAGCTCGCCCTTTCGCTCGCTGCCGGCGGGCCAGCCGCGGCTGGTCAGGGTCACGGCACTGCCCGAGGCCTCCTCGGAGGCAGGCACCAGCCAGGCCAGCGCCTCGCCCGGCAAGGACGCCTGCACCCAGAAGCGCGACACGTCCACCAGGTGGAGGAGTTCGGTACCGCTGCCCACCTCGCTCCCCTCGCCGAGCAGGCGCGCCTGGACCATGCCGGCCCAGGGGGCGGTGAGGGTGGCGCGCGCGAGATCCAGCCGGGCCCGGTCGCGGGCGGCCCGGGCGCGCTCCACGTCGGCCTGGGCGCTTCTCAGCTGGGGCTCGCGCAGCACCAGGGCGCGCCGCTCCGCGGGCAGTTCGCGGCCGAAGCTCTGGTACTCGGCCCGGGCGCGCTGCTGTTCCCCCTGCTCCATGGCCAGTGCCGCCTCGGCCTGGGCCAGGGCGGCCTCGGCCTCGCGCAGGGCCAGGCCGAGGTCGGCGTCGTCCAGGTGGGCGAGGGGGGCACCGGCCTCTACCACGCGGCCCGGTACCACCCCGGGGGCGAAGGCCTCCAGGCGGCCGGCCACCCGGCTCGCCAGCCGCGACTCGCGCTCTGCCACGACCCGACCGAAGCCGTGCAGCGCCGGGGCGGCGGCACGCGGCATCACGCTGATGGCCTCCACCAGCGGCGGGACGGGCGCCGGGGCGGGGCGGCGCTCCACCCGTGGCGGCTGGCTCATCAGCCACCAGGCCATGGCGAGCCCGCCGGCCAGCACCAGCAGGGCGACCAGGGCGCCGAGGCCGAAGCGCCCGCGCTGGCGGTGAGGACGTGCCTGGGAGGGGTGGGGCGGGCGGTTCATGGGCGACTCGGGCAGGGAAGGGGAGCGAAGAGCATCGCGCGCGGCGATGCAGCCAATGGTCAGGAAATGTGCAAGCGATATGCAAGCCGGTGGCGGCGGGAGCGCCTCAGAGGGAGAGGAAGAACAGCAGCAGCGGCGGCGAAAGCAGCGAGAGGATAAAGCCCGAGACCACCGCCACCGGCACGCAGGTCACACCGCCGTGCTGCTGGATCACCGGCAGCGTGAAGTCCATGGAGGTGGCGCCGCCGTAGCCGATGGCCAGGGCCGCATGGCGGCGGATCACCAGGGGGATCAGTACGAAAGCGAGGAGTTCACGGGCCAGGTCGTTGAAGAAGGCCACGCCGCCCATGGCCGGGCCCAGGGCATCACCCACCAGGATGCCGGAGAGGGAGTACCAGCCGAAGCCGGCGGCCAGCGCCAGGCCTTCGCTGGCGCGCAGGTCCAGCAGCGGTGCGGCGAGCAGGCCGCCGGCCAGCGAGGTGGCCGCCAGCACTAGGGCGATGGCCAGGCCGTGGCGGTTGAGCAGGATCTGGCGCAGCGGCATGCCGGAGTTGCGCAGCTGGCAGCCGATCAGCACCAGCAGGGCGTAGAGCACCCATTCGGCGAGGGTCTCGGCGCCGTCGTGGAGCCCGGGGAGGGCACGGCCCGCCAGCCCCAGCCCGACGCCGAGCACCACCACGGCCACCAGCGCCAGGGAGCCGGCCATGGCGGCGAGCTTGCTCAGCGGGGCGCCGGGCACCACCCGGGAGGGGTCGGCGGCGAGGCCGAGGCGCCCGGAGAGCCACCAGAGCCCCGCCAGGTTGCAGGCGCTGATCACGGCAAACAGCACCAGTGCCTGGCCCCCCATGCGCGAGAGCTGGCCGGCGAGGTCGTCGAGTCCGGCCAGACTCACCCCCATCAGCAGCAGGATCACGTAGACGGAGGCGTTGACTCCACGGTTGATCAGCGCCATCAGGCCGGCGCGGCGCACCGGTACCAGATAGCCCAGCACCAGCGGCAGCAGCACGATCACCAGACCTGTCAGCATCGAGAGTCCCTTCCCTGTGCTGTCGCCAAGGCGGCGACGGAAAACCCGCTACTCTAGCAGGCTCTTGCGGGGCTGGGCATCACTCGCCGAGGGAGAGGCGGGAGAGGGAGAGGCGGCTTCGGCGCTCGCCGTCGCGGTGGTACTCCACGGCCAGCATCAGGCCGGGGACCTCGGGGTGGAAGTGGAACACCAGGTGGCGTTCCGGCTTGTCGGGTTCGGTGACCTCGACCGCCAGGGCCTCGAACTCTCCGGCGGGCAGGCTCAGGCTCTCGGGACCCAGCACCTGGTACGCCATGCGCTCCTCCCGGCCGCGGTGGTTCTGGTAGCGGATGTCACAGCTATCCCGGCAGGTGCCGTCGATCACCCGGCGGGAGAGCTCGAAGAGGGCGGCCTGGCGGTCGGGAAGCACGGCCAGGTCGTCCGGGGCGAGGCGGTAGTCGCCGCCCAGCCCCAGCAGGGAGTAGCCGCTGATGTACTGGAGAGAACGCACCCCCTGGTCCTTGATCATGAAGCGGCTGCGCTCCTCCCCCCGCGCCACGGCGATGGCGGCGCTCATCTCGCTGTGCCAGGAGCCACCGTCCCGGGAGAGCCGGTGCTCGACGCTGGTGCTGGGCCAGCCGCTCACCTCCAGACGGTAGCGGGCGGCGAAGGGCTGGGGGACCACCCGTGCGGCGTTCTCGACGGCCGGCTCCGCCTTGCGGTAGCTGGGGGAGGGGGCGGCCGGCGCCTCCGCCGCCGCGGCGGCGAGGGGCAAGCAGATCAGCAGGGCAATCAGCAGGCGTCTGAGGGGCATGTCGTTCTCGCTGGGCGATGGCAGAGCAGTGGACCCCCGGGGCGTGCGCGGGTTCCGGCATGCGGGGTTCTTGCATATTCAGGCCGTGTCTTTATCTTGGCGGGTCACGAGCCACCGCACAATCGGGAGAAGAGCGCATGTCGGAGATCAAGGGCAAGGTCATCATCATCACCGGGGCGAGCAGCGGGCTGGGCGAGGCCGCCGCCCGACGGCTGGCCCGCGAGGGCGCCCGCCTGGTGCTCGGCGCCCGCCGCGAATCGCGCCTGGCTGCGCTGGTCGACGCGATCACCGCGGAGGGCGGCGAGGCGATCTACCGGGTCACCGATGTCACCCGGCGCGATCAGGTCGAGGCGCTGGCCGCCGCCGCCCTGGCGACCTACGGGCGCATCGACGTGCTGGTCAACAACGCCGGTGTGATGCCGATCTCGCCCCTCAACCGCCTCAAGGTGGAGGAGTGGGAGCGGATGATCGACGTCAACATCAAGGGGGTGCTCTATGGTATCGCCGCCGTGCTGCCCACCATGCGCGACCAGCGTGCCGGCCACGTGATCAACGTCTCCTCGGTGGCCGGCCAGGTGGTGTCGCCGGCGGCGGCGGTCTACAGCGCCACCAAGTTCGCGGTGCGGGCGATCTCCGAGGGGCTGCGCCAGGAGTCGCGCGAGATCCGCTCGACCAATATCTCGCCGGGGGCGGTGACCAGCGAGCTGACCGAGTCGATCAGCGACCCGCGCACTGCCCAGGGGGTGGGCGAGCTCTATGAGCTGGCCATCGAGCCCGACGCCATCGCCCGGGCCATTGCCTTCGCCATCGCCCAGCCCGCCGACGTGGACGTCAACGAACTGACCATCCGGCCGACCCGCCAGCCGCTGTGAGCTGTCGCCTCGTCCGGCCTCACAGCCGGCGGCTGAGCGCGGCGAGCCCCGGGCTTAGCGTCACCGGGTAGTCGCTTTCGCCCGGGGCGAGCTCGAGGAGGGGGGCGGGCAGCGCCGTGAGGGCTTCCCGCACCCGCTCCCGGGCGCCCTCGGCCAGTGCCATCTCCTCGGCGACCACCCGGCCATCCACCACCAGCGGGCGCAGCAGCGGTTCGCCGTCGATGCCCGCTTCGTCGCGCAGGGCGATGACGTCGCCGGCGTAGCGGCCGTCGGCGCCCAGGCGGCGATAGAGCTGCTTGCCCCCGGGCAGGTTGATCTTGCCGGGGGAGTGCTTCACCCGCGGGGTGCCGGCGTACGCCACCAGCTTGTAGGAGAGGTCGATCACCGGGGCGTCGGCGGAGACCCCCATCTCGGTGCCCACCCCGAAGATATCGATGGGCGCGCCGGCGTCGAGCAGCGCGGTGATCTGCCCCTCGTCCAGGCCACTGCTGGCCACGATCTTCACCTCGCCATGGCCCGCCGCGTCGAGCAGCGCCCGGGCGCCCCTGGCCAGCTCGCCGAGGTCGCCGGAGTCGAGGCGGATCGCCTTCACCGCGAGCCCGGGCTCCTCGCGCAGCAGCGCGATGACCCGGCGCACCCCCTCGAGGGTGTCGTGGGTGTCCACCAGCAGGGTGGTGCCGGGATAGCGGCGGGCGAAGGCGCGAAAGGCCTCGCGCTCGTCGTCGTGGGCGAGGATATAGCTGTGGGCCATGGTGCCGCGCAGCGCCATGCCGTGACGCAGCCCGCCCAGCACGTTGCTGGTCCCCTCGAGCCCCGCCGTGCGGTAGGCGCGCACGCCGCGCACCGCGGCGTCGATGCCGTGCATGCGGCGCAGGCCGAAGTCCACCACCGGCCGGCCCCGGGCCGCGATCACCAGGCGGACCGCCTTGGAGGCGAGCACCGTCTCCAGCTGCACCAGGTTCATGAGCAGGCTCTCGAGCAGCTGGGCCTCGGCGATGGGGGCCTCCACCTCCAGCAGGGGCTCGTTGCCGAACACCGGGGTCCCCTCGGGCAGGGTCCAGATGTCGCCGCGAAAGCGCCACCGGCCGAGCCAGGCGAGGAAGTCCGCGTCGAACAGCCCGGTGCCGGCCAGGCGGGCCAGCTGTGACTCACCGAAGCGCAGCCGGGTGGCCAGCTCGGCCGCATGCTGCTGGCCGCAGGCGAGCATGAAGCGGCGAGTCGCCGGCAGCCTGCGAAAGAAGAGGCTGAAGGTGGCGCGGGCCTCCATCCCTTCGGCCCAGTAGGCCTGCAGCATGGTGAGCTGGTAGAGGTCGGTGAGCAGGGCCAGGTCGTCGTCGGCGACCGCATAGGGCACCGGCGTCATGGCACCCGCTCCGCCACCACCTCCACCCCGGCATCGCGCAGCGCCCCCAGGGTCTCCTCGGTGGCCTCGGGGACCACCGCGGCGCACAGCGGGCCGAGCAGCCGGGTGGTGAAGCCCTCGCGGCGGGCGTCCAGGGCGGTGGCCCGGACGCAGACGTCCAGCGCCAGGCCGCAGACGAACACGCGCTCGATGCCGCGGCTGCGCAGGTAGCCGGCGAGGCCGGTGCCGTCGAAGGCGGAGTAGGCGTCCGCGTCGAAGGCGGTGGCCTTGCTGACGCGGATGGTGGCGGCGTCCAGCGCCAGATCGGGGTGGAAGGCGGCACCGTCGGTGTCCTGCACGCAGTGCACCGGCCAGGGGCCGCCGCGATGGGCGAAGCTCACATGGTCGACGGGGTGCCAGTCACGGCTGGCCACCACCAGGGCGTCCGCGGCCCGAGCGGCGGCGATCTCGGCGTTGATGCCCGGCACCAAGGCGGCACCGCCGGCCACGGCCAGGGCGCCCCCCTCGCAGAAGTCGTTCTGCAGGTCCACGACGAGCAGCGCGTCGCCGGGGCCGTACTCCAAGCTCATGCTCATCATCTGCCTCTCCCCTGAAGGTGGCACCTCTCTTCTCAGGGTAGGGCCTTCACCGCCCTTCGTGTAGCGGCGTCAGTAGCCGGCCGCGGGGTCCACCGTCGCCTGGGGCGTGCCGGCCTCGAAGGCGCGCAGCGCCTCGGCCACCTGGTCCAGCGCCGCGCCCAGCGGCGTGGGGCCGGCCATGTGCGGGGTGATCCAGGCCCGTGGGTGGGTCCAGAGCGGGCTCGCCTCGGGCAGCGGCTCCTCGGGGAAGGCGTCGAGCAGGGCGCCGCGCAGCCGCCCCACGCTTGCGGGGTCGTCGCTCGGCCCCAGGGCGGCGAGCAGCGCGGCCTCGTCGATCAGGGTACCGCGTCCGGGGTTGATCAGGCTGGCCCCC
Organism: Halomonas sp. PGE1; assembly: GCF_013000985.1. Classification (NCBI taxonomy): domain Bacteria; kingdom Pseudomonadati; phylum Pseudomonadota; class Gammaproteobacteria; order Oceanospirillales; family Halomonadaceae; genus Halomonas; species Halomonas sp. PGE1. Next base: position 3,409,893 of record NZ_CP053032.1, on the reverse strand, counting down.
TCGGGCAGCCGGGCGAGGGCGCGGGCGTCGATGATATGGCGCGTCGCGGGGGTGTCCGGCAGCAGCAGCACAAGGGTGTTGACCCGGCCGAGCAGCTCGTCGAGACCGGTATCGCCGTGGTGGCAGGTGATGCCTTCGAGACGCTTGGGCGAGCGGCTCCAGCCGTGGACCGGGAAGCCGTCGGCGGCCACCATGGCGGCCACCTTCGCGCCGATGGCGCCGAGCCCCAGCACCCCCACCGGCCAGTTGCTCTTCTCCACCACCGCGTGCTCGCGCCACGCCCGGGCGTGCTGCTGGCGGCGGTAGCGGTCGAAGTCGCGCTGGAAGTGGAGGATCCCGTAGCGCACGTAGTCGCCGATCAGCTCCGCCATGCCGGCGTCGCGCAGCTTGACGATCGGGACCCCCTCGGGAAGCCCGGGGTTGTTGAGCAGGGCGTCCACCCCGGCTCCCAGGTTGACGATGCCCCTGAGGGCCTCGGGCTCGCGCAGCAGTGCCTCCGGCGGCTTCCACACCGCCAGATAGTCGGCCTGGCGGCGCTGCGCCGGCGGCGCCGCGCTGGTGATTACCTCGGCCTCGGGCAGCCGCTCGGCCAGGGCGTCTCGCCACTGCTCGGCATCGTCGATATGCACCAGTACCTTCATGGTCTCTCCTTGCACAGGGGTTGCGTTCATCATGGAAGCCGGCGACGTTGTGAACAAGGGTGACACCTGAAGCGGAAATGCTTGACCGCCTACCGTGGGTTGGCAGTAACCTCCACCCAGAGGGGTCAACCCCACTGCCTCGTGCCACCGACCGGTTCGCGACCCGTCCAGGCATCCGTCGGTGACCGTGACCCTGGCCGGCCTTCTCCTCATCGAGAGGGCCGATTTTCTTGATGTTGCTTTGGCGAGTGGCCTAATGACCCAGGTAAACCTGCCCTTCACCCGCGAGGAGTACGCCAGCCGGCTATGGAAGGTGCGTGCCGAGATGGCCAGCCGCGGCATCGACGTGCTGATCATCAGCGACCCCTCCAACATGGCCTGGCTAACCGGCTATGACGGCTGGTCGTTCTATGTGCACCAGTGCGTGCTGCTGGGGCTGGAGGGCGAGCCGGTCTGGTACGGCCGGCGCATGGACGCCAACGGGGCGCTGCGCACCTGCTGGATCGATCCGGATAACATCACCTACTACCCGGACTACTACGTCCAGAACCCCGACATGCACCCCATGGACTACCTGGCCCAGTCGATCATGCCCGATCGCGGCTGGCACCAGGGGGTGGTCGGCATGGAGATGGACAACTACTACTTCTCCGCCAAGGCCTACCAGAGCCTGCTGCGGGAGCTGCCCCACGCCCGCTTCATGGACGCCAACTCCCTGGTCAACTGGTGCCGTGCCATCAAGTCGCCCCAGGAGATCGAGTACATGCGCGTCGCGGCGAAGATCGTCGAGGGCATGCACTCGCGCATCCTCGAGGTGATCGAGCCCGGCCTGCCCAAGAGCAAGCTGGTCTCGGAGATCTACCGGGTCGGCATCGAGGGCTGGCGCGACGAGCAGGGCCGGGTCTTCGGCGGTGACTATCCGGCCATCGTGCCCATGCTGCCCACCGGCAAGGATGCCGCCGCCCCGCACCTGACCTGGGACGACACGCCGTTTCGCAAGGGGGAGGGCACCTTCTTCGAGATCGCCGGGGTCTACAAGCGCTACCACGCGCCCATGTCGCGCACGGTGTTCCTGGGCCGCCCGCCGACGGAGTTCGTGCGTGCCGAGTCGGCACTGCTCGAGGGCATCGAGAACGGCCTCGCGGTGGCCAAGCCCGGCAACCGTACCGCGGACATCGCCATGGCGCTGGGCGCGGCCATGGACAAGTACGGCTTCGACCGCGGCGGCGCCCGCTGCGGCTACCCCATCGGTATCAGCTATCCCCCGGACTGGGGCGAGCGCACCATGAGCCTGCGCCCCTCGGACGAGACCATCCTGCAGCCGGGCATGACCTTCCACTTCATGCCGGGCCTGTGGGAGGACGAGTGGGGCCTGGAGATCACCGAGAGCATCCTGATCACCGAGACCGGCTGCGAGACCCTGGCCGATTTCCCGCGCCAGCTGTTCGTGCGCTGAACGGGTTCAAGCTGAGTTAACGACATCGAATCGCGAGGGGCGCTGGGGGCAGATCATAGAGGGGGTCCTATGCCAGGGATGGCATCGGTAGCGCCCAGGGATGGGTTCACAGCGCCCCCTCGTAGATCTGCCGCCAGATCAGCTCCGAGTGGCACGAGGCCATGGCGCCCATGTCACATCAGAACAAGGAGTATCAACAATGACCAAGCGTCCCAGCCCGATCAGCGCCACCGTCGACTTCGACGCCGACGGCGTCCAGCACGGCTTCCTCAAGCTGCCCATCTCGGTGGACGACTCCGCCTGGGGGGCAGTGATGATCCCGGTCACCGTGGTGAAGAACGGCGAGGGCCCCACGGCCCTGCTCACCGGCGGCAACCACGGCGACGAGTACGAGGGGATCACCTCGCTGCTCAAGCTGTCGGGCCAGCTCAAGGCCGAGGAGGTCACCGGCCGGGTGATCATCGTGCCCTGCATGAACACCCCGGCGGTGATGGCCGGCAAGCGCACCTCCGGGCTCGACGGCGGCAACCTCAACCGCAGCTTCCCCGGCGACCCCGACGGCACCGTGACCGAGAAGATCGCCGACTACTTCACCCGGGTGATGGTGCCGATGTGCGACGTGGTGCTCGACCTGCACTCCGGTGGGCGCACCCTGGACATCATCCCCTTCGGCGCCTCCCACGTGCTCGACGACCCCGAGCAGCAGCGCAGTGCCCTGGAGGGCGCCAAGGCCTTCGGCGCCCCCTACGCCATGATGATGTTCGAGCTCGACGCCGCGGCCCTCTTCGACACCGCGGTGGAGAGCCAGGGCAAGATCTTCGTGGCCACCGAGCTCGGCGGCGGCGGCACCTCCACCCCGGAGAGCATGGCCATCACCGAGCGCGGCGTGCGCAACTTCCTGATCCACTACGGCCTGCTGGAAGGCGAGGTGGAGATGCCCGCCGAGCCCCAGGTCTATCTCGACATGCCCGATGCCAGCTGCTACGTGCAGAGCGAGCACTCCGGCGTGTTGGAGCTCTGCTTTGCCCTGGGTGAGCGGGTCGAGAAGGGCGAGGTGGTGGCCCGGGTCTATGACATGACCCGCAGCGGCACCGCCCCGGTGGAGTACCGCGCCGGGCGCAGCGGGGTGCTGGCGGCACGCCGTCATCCGGCGCTGGTCAACATGGGTGACACCATCGCGGTGATCGCCGATGTCGTCGACTCGCTGGGTTGAGGGTGCCGGAATCACGATGAAACTGGACCGCTACGACCTGAAGATCCTCGAGATCCTCTCCCGGGATGGCCGCATCACCAAGTCCAAGCTGGCCGAGGCGATCAACCTCTCGGTCAGCCCCTGCTGGGAGCGGGTGCGCCGGCTGGAGAAGGCCGGCATCATCGAGGGCTACAGCGCCCGCATCAATGGCGCCGCGCTGGTCAAGCGCACCCCGGTGTGGGTGCAGATCGAGCTCAAGGCCCACAACGCCGAGAGCTTCGCCCGCTTCGAGGCGCTGGTGCAGGCCACCCCCGAGGTCACCGAGTGCGTGGCGGTGGGGGGCGGCGTCGATTATCTGATCAAGGTCGAGGCCGATTCCATCGACGCCTACCAGCGCCTGATCGATGCCTGGCTGACCGGCGAGGCCGGCATCGAGCGCTACTTCACCTACATCGTCACCAAGACCGTCAAGCGCCCCGAACCGGGCTTCTCCCGCGACGACTTCTCCCCCTGACCCACGATCTCCCCCGCTTGCAGGCCCGCCCTGCGCGAGTCCAGCGTTGATTCTCCGGCGAAGCCTGTGGCATATGCTTGTGTAAGTGTGTGAGCATGGGCTTACCCACGCCGGGCGGTCCTTCCGGCACGCTTCCCAGGTGCCGGTCATGGCTGACTCCGCCCCGGAAGAGACGAGATCGCCTGACGCAGAGAGACTGCCATGTCCTACTTCACGATTGCCGGTGTGCAGATGCATGCCCTGCATCACGGCGACAACACCGAAGCCATGCGCCACCGGGTCGACGTGCTGATGAGCCGCTTTCCCCAGGTCCAGATGGTCCTGTTCAGCGAGCTGATGCCCATGGGGGCCTCGCCCCACCACGCCCAGCCGATGCCCAGCCACGCCGAGCAGTTCTTCTGCCAGCTGGCCGAGCAGCACCGCATCTGGCTGATCCCGGGCTCCATGTTCGAGAAGACCGAGCACGGGATCTTCAACACCCTGTCGGTGATCAATCCCCACGGCCAGGTCGTGGCCCGCTACCGCAAGATGTTCCCCTTCTTGCCCTACGAGGCGGGGGTGGAGAGCGGCAGCGAGTTCGTGGTGTTCGACGTGCCCCACGTGGCGCGCTTCGGGGTCTCGATCTGCTACGACATGTGGTTCCCCGAGACCACCCGGACCCTGGCCGCCATGGGGGCCGAGGTGATCCTCCACCCGACCATGACCGATACCATCGACCGCGACATCGAGCTCTCCATCGCGCGCACCAACGCAGCGGTCAACCAGTGCTACTTCTTCGACATCAACGGCGCCGGCGCCATCGGCAACGGGCGCTCCATCGTGGTGGGCCCCTCCGGCGACGTCATCCACCAGGCCGGCACCGGCGAGGAGGTGATGCCCATCGAGGTGGACCTCAACCGGGTACGCCGCGAGCGCGAGACCGGCCTGCGCGGCCTCGGCCAGCCCCTCAAGAGCTTCCGCGACCGCAGCGTCGACTTCTCGCTCTATCGCAGCGAGACCGGCTCTTCGCCCTTCCTCGATACCCTGGGCCCGCTGCAGAAGCCCCTGCGCGCCGACGTCGAGGAGTACTGATCCGCAGCCCCCTGACCCGCAAGGAGACCATCATGCTGGAGTCCCTGAAGCGCGCCCTGTGCCGACTGCTCGGCCGCCGGGACTCCCCCTCGCCCGCCGCGAGAGCGGCTGACGCCCCCTCATCCGCCATCGTTGGAGCGACAACAATGAACAAGATCACCAGCATTGCCGATGTCCGCCGCCACTTTCGCAACAACAAGGAGCCGATCTACTTCATCTCGGCCACCAACTTCAACCTGCTCGGCATCGGCGACTGGGTGGGCAACTTCCGCCACATCAACTACATCGACTGCTTCGACGGCCAGCAGCGCAACGTCTTCGTGCCGAAGGAGAAGTTTCCCCGCGACTTCGAGAGCATCGAGGACATCAACAACTACCTGCTGGAGCACAAGGAGGTCATCGACTTCATCCAGTCGAGGGCCGACGGTGAGCATGCCGGCACCGCCGCCTTCCTGATGTTCGACGAGCACACCGAGGAGGTGTGCCAGCAGCTGGGGCTCAAGGTCGCCTTCCCGCCGGCGGCGCTGCGAAGCCGCATGGACAACAAGATCGAGACGGTGCGCATCGGCAACAAGGCCGGCGTGCCCAGTGTGCCCAATGTGCTGGCCCGGGTGGGCAGCTACCAGGAGCTCTGCGAGGTGAGTCGGGAACTCGGTACCGACCTGGTGGTGCAGACCGCCTTCGGCGATTCCGGCCACACCACCTTCTTCATCGCCAGCGAGGACGACTACTACAAGCACGCCGAGGAGATCGAGGCCGAGGCCGAGGTCAAGATCATGAAGCGGATCAACTGCCGCGGCTCGGCCATCGAGGCCTGTGCCACCCGCTGCGGCACCGTGGTGGGGCCGCTGATGACCGAGCTGGTCGGCTTCAAGACCCTGACCCCCTACAAGGGGGGCTGGTGCGGCAACGAGATGTTCGCCGGCGCCTTCACCCAGGAGATCCGCGACAAGGCCCGGGAGTACACCTTCAAGTTCGGCGAGGCGCTGCGCGAGGAGGGCTACCGCGGTTACTTCGAGCTCGACTTCCTGATCGACATGGACAGCGGCGAGGTCTACCTGGGCGAGCTCAACCCGCGGGTCACCGGGGCGAGTTCGCTGACCAACGTGGCGGCCTTCGCCCACTCCGACATTCCGCTGTTCCTCTTCCACCTGCTGGAGTTCTCCGACGTCGAGTTCGACCTCGACATCAACGAGATCAACGAGCGCTGGTCCCACCCGGACAGCGTCGACAGCTGGAGCCAGCTGGTGATCAAGCACACCGACGAGAGCGTCGACCTGCTGACCGCTGCGCCGCGCACCGGGGTGTGGAAGATGGCCGGGGACGGCAGCATCGCCTACGACCACTACAGCTATCACCCCCATGCCGCCGAGAACGAGCAGGAGGGCTTCTTCCTGCGCATCAGCGGCGCCGGCGACTTCCGCTACGAGGGGGCGGACCTCGGCATCCTGATCACCCGCGGCCGGCTGATGGACGACGACTTCCAGCTCAACGAGCGGGCGAAGGCCTGGATCGACGGCATCCGCGGCCAGTACGCCGGCCAGTCGCTGCAGGATCCCGTGGTGGAGCAGGTCGCCGTCAGCCACGCCGTGGGCGGCGGCAACTTCAAGATCCTGTGAAGGGGGAGGGGGCCTGCCCGCGAGGGTCGGCGTCCGCAACGATGGACGACAAGACGCTGGTCTTTCGCACCCTGCACGAGGCGGCGCCGGGCCCCAAGTGGCGCTCGCTCTTCGATGCGCACTGGTCCGCCTACGAGGCCTGGTACCTGGCGGAGGGCGAGCGCGAGCGGCCGGGGTACCTGGCCTGCCTCAACGCCCTGCGCCGCCACATGCCGGAGCTGCTCGATACCTACCGAACGCTGTGCGACCTGGCCGGCGGCGGCGACCTGGCCTCGCGCTTCCTGAGCCTCTACCAGCCGCCGCCCTATATCACCGGCTGCTCCCAGGCGGTGCTGGCCCGCCCCGGAACCACCCTGCTGGCCCGCAACTACGACTACCCGCCGGAGCTCTGCGAGGGGTCGATCCTCTATACCCGCTGGAACGGTCGCGGCGTGATCGCCATGACCGACTGCCTGTGGGGGGTGCTCGACGGCATGAACGACCGCGGGCTCGCCGTGTCGCTGGCCTTCGGCGGGCGCAAGGCGGTGGGCGAGGGGTTCGGTGCGCCGGTGATCCTGCGCTACCTGCTGGAGTTCTGCGACAGCGTGCCCGAGGCGGCCGAGGTGCTGGCGCGGGTGCCCACCCACATGGCCTACAACATCACCGTGGCCGACGCCGCCGGGCGCTACGTCACGGCGATGATCGGCCCCGACCGCCGGGCCAGCATCCGCCGGGTGCCGGTGGCCACCAACCACCAGAAGCGCATCGAGTGGTATGCCCATGCGCTGGCCTCGGAGACGCTGATCCGCGAGCGTCAGCTCTCCATCCTGGTGGACGACGAGGCCACCAGCGAGGCGCGCCTGGAGGCGGCCTTCTCGGCGCCGCCGCTGTTCCGCCACGACTATCGCCGCGGGCTGGGCACCATCTACTCGGCCTTCTACCGCCCCGGGGAGGGGCGGGTGCGCTACCACTGGCCCGGCCTCGACCTCGACCTCGGCTTCGATCACTTTCCCGAGGAGTCGATCACCGTGCGCTACGGCGTGAGGGAGAGGTTCGGCAGCTGATCGATATCGACAACGACAATCACCAGAGAAGGGTGTCGCCATGCAAGAGAGCAGCCAATCAGAAACGCCCTATACCGCGCTGGGCTTCTACCACAAGATCTCTCAGCTGCGTGCCGATACCTGGAACGCGCTCAAGCGCGACCTCGGCCAGCTCAATCGGCTGGCCGACGAGGCGCAGGTGCGCAACCTGGTCAAGGCGATCGACGTCAAGCTGACCCGGCTCGAGATCATCGAGGACTACCACGCCTTCCCCTCCAAGGAGGATTTCCGCCACCTCTGGTCGCTGTTCGATCGCGAGGAGTACCTGCTGCTGGAGAAGGTGGTCAAGCGCCTGGTGCGGGCGCTGATCAGCGAGTCCTACCGGCGCCGCCACGTGGATCTCAGCGAGACCGACGCCGATGCCGAGGACATGGAGACCCTGGATGCCCTGGCCCAGCTGCGCCGCGGGCATCCGGCCTCCAACAGCTCGGCCCAGCCCTACTTCGAGCTGCTGATCGTCGACAACCTCTCGTCCCAGGAGGAGGAGGTGGTGCGAGAGGCCTTCCGCAACATGCGCCGCCCCGAGGACCGCTTCGCCTATGACGTGGTGACGGTGAGAAGCTTCGAGGACGCGCTGATCGCCGTGCTGGTCAACCCCAACATCCAGGCCTGCCTGATCCGCTACGAGTTCCCCTACAAGTCGAAGTACAACTTGAGCGCGCTGCGCAACTACCTGGAGGGGCTCTCCGAGCAGTCCCTCGCGCACCAGTCCGAGGCGGAGCGCAGCATCCTGCTGAGCTCGATGATCCACGAGCTGCGCCCTGAGATCGACCAGTTCCTGGTCACCAGCGGCGACGTGGAGGCCACGGCCAGTCGTGATATCCGCTTCTTCAACCGGATCTTCTATCGCGAGACGGACTACATCGAGCAGCACCACACCATCCTGCGGGCCATCGACAACCGCTACCGCACCCCTTTCTTCGATGCCCTGCGCGAGTACAGCCGCAAGCCCACGGGGGTGTTCCACGCCATGCCCATCTCGCGGGGCAAGTCGATCACCCGCTCGCACTGGGCGGGGCACATGATCGACTTCTACGGTATCAACATCTTCCTCGCCGAGACCTCGGCCACCTCCGGCGGGCTCGACTCCCTGCTGCAGCCCTACGGCCCGATCAAGAAGGCCCAGGAGTACGCCGCCCGCGCCTTCGGCGCCCGGCAGAGCTTCTTCGTCACCAACGGCACCTCCACCGCCAACAAGATCGTGGTGCAGGCGCTGGTCAAGCCGCGGGACATCGTGCTGATCGACCGCGACTGCCACAAGTCCCACCACTACGGGATGGTGCTGGCCGGGGCCCACGTCAGCTACCTGGACTCCTACCCGCTGCACGACTACTCCATGTACGGCGCGGTGCCCCTCAAGGAGATCAAGAAAACGCTGCTCGAGTACAAGCGCGCGGGGAACCTGCACAAGGTCAAGATGCTGCTGCTGACCAACTGCACCTTCGACGGCGTGGTCTACAACGTGCGCCGGGTGATGGAGGAGTGCCTGGCGATCAAGCCGGACCTGGTGTTCCTCTGGGATGAGGCGTGGTTCGCCTTTGCCGGCTTCAACCCCACCTATCGCCCGCGCACCGCCATGCACGCCGCCCGCACCCTGCGCGACCGCTACCGCAGCGAGGCCTACCGGGAGGAGTATGCGGCCTGGAAGGCCGAGTTCGATCAGCTCGACCCGGACGACGACGCCACCTGGCTGGAACAGCGCCTGCTGCCCGACCCTGAGGTGGTACGCATCCGCACCTACGCCACCCACTCCACCCACAAGACCCTGACCTCGCTGCGCCAGGGCTCGATGATCCACGTCTGGGACCAGGACTACCGCCAGAAGGTCGAGGCGCCGTTCCACGAGGCCTACATGACCCACACCTCGACCTCGCCCAACTATCAGATCATCGCCTCGCTGGACGTGGGCCGCATGCAGGCCGAGATGGAGGGCTTCGAGCTGGTGCATGCCCAGGTGGAGGCGGCGCTCTCCCTGCGCGAGCAGCTCTATACCCATCCGCTGCTGCAGAAGTACTTCCGGGTGCTGGTCAACAAGGACATGGTGCCGCTGGAGTACCGTCAGTCCGGGGTCGATACCTTCTATGACCCGGTCACCGGCTGGAACAAGATGGAGGAGGCCTGGGCCAACGACGAGTTCGTCGTCGACCCCAGCCGTATCACCATCGCCATCGGCGCCACCGGCATCGACGGCGATACCTTCAAGAACGAATACCTGATGAACAAGTACGGCATCCAGATCAACAAGACCTCGCGCAACACCGTACTGTTCATGACCAACATCGGCACCACCCGGGGCTCCATCGCCTACCTGCTCGACGTGCTGATCAAGCTGGCCAAGGAGTTCGAGGCCCGCTGGGAGGAGAGCAGCCGGCCGGAGCGCCGGATCATCGAGAACCGGGTGCGCTCGCTGACCGAGGAGCTGCCGCCGCTGCCCGATTTCAGCCGTTTCCATGACGCCTTCCGCCCGTGCAGCGAGACGCCCCAGGGCGATATCCGCCGCGCCTATTTCCTGGCCTATGACGAGGAGAACACCGAATACCTGCGCTTCGACAACGGCGAGCTGCAGGCCGAGATGCGTGCGGGCCGCGACGCGGTCTCGGCGAGCTTCGTGATCCCCTATCCGCCGGGCTTCCCGGTGCTGGTGCCGGGCCAGGTGGTCAGCGAGGAGATCCTCCACTTCCTGCAGGCCCTGGACGTCACCGAGATCCACGGCTATCGGCCGGAACTCGGCCTGCTGGTGTTCACCGAGGCGGCGCTGGCCAACCCCGAGGCGGGCTGACCGGTCGCGCAGAAAATCCTCCTGTCGGGCGGCGGCGGACAAAAAAAAGCGCATCTTCCCCGCCGCCCAACGAAAAGTCCCCGCCGCTCATCTCCCTTACCATGAACCCATCGAGCCGCCCTGGAGGGATTACGCCAGGCGGCTCGTCCGTTTCTTCACGCCGGCCGCTGGGCAACATCAACCCACAAGGCCAATCCGGTCGGCGCGTCAGGGAGGTGCCGCATGAACATGAAGCTGTCCAGGACTCTGTCCACCATGCTCGACGATCCGCGTCTGTTTCGTCAGCACGCCTACGTCAACGGTCAGTGGACCCACGGCGAGGGTGGTCGCGAGGAGGCCGTGTTCGACCCGGCCACCGGCGAGGCCCTGGGGTACATTCCCTGGCTCGAGGCGCATCAGATCCGCGCCGCGGTGGACGCCGCCGAGACCGCCTTCGTGCACTGGCGGGCGCTGCGCGCCGACGAGCGCTGCGAGCGCCTGCTGGCCTGGTACGACCTGCTCCTGGCCAACCGCGAGGACCTGGCCACCATCATGACCATGGAGCAGGGCAAGCCGCTGCCGGACGCCCGTGGCGAGGTGGAGTATGGCGCCAGCTTCGTGCGCTGGTTCGCCGAGGAGGGCAAGCGCACCTTCGGTGAGACCATCCCCAGCCATATTCCCAACGCCGCCCTGGGCACGATCAAGGAGCCGGTGGGTATCGCCGCACTGATCACGCCCTGGAACTTCCCGTTGGCGATGATCACCCGCAAGGCCGCCGCGGCGCTCGCCGCCGGATGCCCGGTGATCGTCAAGCCGGCCGGCGAGACGCCCTTCTCGGCGCTGGCCCTGGCGGAGCTGGCCGAGCGCGCCGGCATTCCCGCGGGCATCTTCAACGTGGTGTTGGGCGAGCCCGCCGAGGTGTCGCAGCTGCTCTGCGCCGAGCCGCGCGTCAAGGCGCTCTCCTTCACCGGCTCCACCCGGGTCGGCCGCCTGCTGCTGGAGCAGAGCGCCAATACCGTCAAGCGGGTCTCCCTGGAGCTGGGTGGCGACGCCCCCTTCATCGTCGGCCCGGACATGGACCCGAAGGAGGCCGCCTTCGCCGCCGTGGCTGCCAAGTTCCAGACCTCGGGGCAGGACTGCCTGGCCGCGGACCGCATCCTGGTCCACGAGTCGATCCATGACGAGTTCGTCGCCCACTTCGCCGAGCGCATGGCCGCCCTCACTCTGGGCAACGGCTTGGAGAGCGAGGTCGACCTGGGGCCGCTGATCCACCGCCAGGCAGTGGAGAAGGCCGCCGGCATCGTCGACGACGCCCTTTCCAAGGGGGCCACCCTGGTGGCCGGCGACCAGAGCGCCGCCCCCGGCGAGAACTTCTTCATGCCGGTGCTGCTGACCGGGCTGACCCGCGACATGCGCCTGTGGCAGGAGGAGAGCTTCGCTCCCATTGCCGGCGTCATGGCCTATGCCGATGATGACGAGGCCATTGCCCTGGCCAACGACACCCAGTACGGTCTCGCCGCCTACGTCTACACCCACGATATCCGCCGCATCTGGAAGTTCCTGCGGGCGCTGGAGTTCGGCATGGTGTCGGTCAACTCGGTGAAGATGACCGGCCCGCCCGTGCCCTTCGGCGGCGTCAAGCAGTCCGGCCTCGGCCGCGAGGGCGGCACCACCGGCATCGACGAGTATCTCGAGACCAAGTATTACTGCCTCGGCGCCCTGGGCTCTGTCTCGGGCAGCTAGGACTGAACCCTTGCCGGGATGCGATATCGAGCGATATCTACCCGAGGACGCTGAGTCGAGTGCAGCGGCGCGCGGCGATCGACAGGGATGTCGATCGAGAACCGGCAAGAGGGACCTTGTTCCGGTTCGACGCGCAGGCCGCAAGCGAAGCCTCAGGGTTTCGTCCTCGGGCATCGCGAGATGTTGCAATACCGGCAAACGAATTAGATGACCATCCTCCCCGGCGGGACGCCGGGGAGCCTGATATGACTAGAGGAAAGCCATGAGCCAGCAGCACCAGGACCTGATCGATCGCGACCGCAAGGTGACCTTCCACGCCTCTACCCACCTGCGCGACTTCGCCCAGGGCGACGCGCCGGGCCGCGTGATCACCGGCGGCAAGGGCATCCATATCCGCGACAAGGATGGCCGCGAGTTCATCGATGCCTTCGCCGGCCTCTACTGCGTCAACATCGGTTATGGCCGCACCGAGGTGGCCGAGGCGATCTATCAGCAGGCCCTGGAACTCTCCTACTACCACACCTACGTGGGCCACTCCAACGAGCCGCAGATCGCTCTTTCCGAGAAGATCATCGCGCTCGCCGGCCCCGGCATGTCCAAGGTCTATTACGGCCTCGGCGGCTCTGATGCCAACGAGACCCAGCTCAAGATCGTGCGCTACTACAACAACGTGCTGGGTCGCCCGCTGAAGAAAAAGGTGATCTCGCGCATGCGCGGCTACCACGGCTCGGGCCTGGCCACCGGCTCGCTGACCGGCCTCAAGGCGTTCCACGACCAGTTCGACCTGCCCTTCGAGGGCATCCTGCACACCGAGGCGCCCTACTACTACCACCGCGCCGCCGAGCAGCAGGGCATGACTGAGCGCGAGTTCTCGCAGTATTGCGCCCAGAAGCTCGAGGCGATGATCCTGGCCGAGGGCCCCGAGACCGTGGCCGCCTTCATCGGCGAGCCGGTGCTCGGCACCGGCGGCATCGTACCGCCGCCCGAGGGCTACTGGGAGGCGATCCAGGCGGTGCTGGCCAAGTACGACGTGCTGTTGATCGCCGACGAGGTGGTGTGCGGCTTCGGGCGTATCGGCGCCGACTTCGGCAGCCACTTCTACGGCATCAAGCCCGACCTGATCACCGTCGCCAAGGGCCTGACCAGCGCCTACCAGCCGCTCTCCGGCGTCATCGTCGGCGACCGCGTCTGGGCGGTGCTGGAGCAGGGCACCGGCCAGTACGGCCCCATCGGCCACGGCTGGACCTACTCGGGCCACGCCCTGGGCTGTGCCGCCGCACTGGCCAACCTGGCGATCATCGAGCGCGAGGATCTGACCGGGAACGCCCGTGATACCGGCGCCTACCTGCAGCAGGCCATGGCCACCGCCTTCGGCGACCACCCGATCGTCGGCAACGTGCGCGGCGTGGGCATGCTGGCGGCGCTGGAGTTCTCCGTGGACCCCGAGCAGCGCAAGCACTTCGACCCGGCCCTCAAGGTGGGCCCGCGCATCGCCGCCGCGGCCCTGGAGGAGAACCTGATCGCCCGCGCCATGCCCCAGGGCGATATCCTGGGCTTCGCGCCGCCGCTGGTCACCACCCGCGACGAGGTTGACGAGATCGTCGCCCGCGCCCGCCGCGCCGTGGACCGCGTCACCGACGAGCTGGTGCGCAAGGGTGCCGTCCAAGCCGTGCGTGCCTGATCAGCAAACGACAGTCATCGCAAACAACAGTCATCGCAAACTACAGTCATCGCAAACTACAGCCATCAATGAGAGCGCCGCGGGGGGGCCCCGCGGCGCTTTCGTTGTGCGCCAGGCATGGCGCGTAGCACCGATAGGTGCTGTTCCCGAGGGTGGTGCCTCGGGATGACTTGGGGGTGAAAGTCCCCTGCGGACCCTGATAGCGGGAACCGCTAGCCGAACAGCAAGGGTGTCCGCCGCGAGGCGGAATCTGAAGGAAGCTGAAGGCAAACTCCCGGCCTGACGAACAGGAATCGCATATGAGGCAGCCACATCTGGGCGAGAGGGCAATGACACTCGAAGCCCAATAGCTATCCGGAAGATGTGGAGGTAAATGCGGCGGGTAGATGGGAGGAAGGTCGCGCGTCTTACCCTGGGAGGTCTGGTGGTCTGCCACGGTGCTACCGGCGCCGAGAGGCGACGGGATGGGCCACCAGACGTCAGCAGAGGCCATAGTAAGTGCTGGTTCACCGCGGCACCAAGGGCCGAACATGAAGAACCGCGAGTAGGCGATGATGTCTCGAGGATCGATCAGGAAGGCAGAAAGTGGCGCTGATACCGCCACCCACCCAGAGGGGCAGGGGCGGAACCCCGAGTCCCGGCCGGTGGGCGTCGAGACGATCCCGGCGTCGTCATCGTGGACGAAAGCGGAGCCCGCCCCGCTCATGGAGGCCGTGGTAGGGAAGGCCAACATGGCGCGGGCTTACCGAAGGGTGGTCGCCAACAAGGGGGCGCCGGGTGCCGACGGCATGACGGTCCACCAGTTGGCCGACCACCTGAAGGAATGCTGGCCAACGCTGTGCGAACGGCTGCTGGCCGGTGAGTACCACCCCAGCCCGATCCGAGCCGTCGAGATTCCCAAGCCCAAGGGCGGGACGCGACAGCTCGGCATCCCCACGGTGACCGACCGGCTGATCCAGCAGGCGCTGCTTCAGGTGTTGACGCCGATCTTCGATCCGGGGTTCTCCGCATCGAGTTACGGCTATCGGCCCGGGCGCAGCGCCCAGCAGGCCGTCTCGGCGATGAAGGCCCATGTCACTGCCGGCCACCGCTGGGTGGTCGACCTCGACCTGGAAGCCTTCTTCGACCGGGTGAATCACGACCTGCTGATGGCGCGGGTCGCGCGCCGCGTCTGCGACAAGCGAGCGTTGCGCTTGATCCGCCGCTATCTGGAAGCCGGGATGTTCCAGGACGGCCTGGTCGCGCCACGCCGGCAGGGCACGCCCCAGGGCGGACCACTCAGCCCGCTGCTGGCCAATATCCTGCTGGATGACGTGGACAAGGAACTGGAACGCCGCGGCCACCGCTTTTGCCGCTATGCCGACGACATGCAGGTGTATGTCAGGAGTCGGCGAGCGGGCGAGCGCGTCATGGCCAGTCTGAGTGATTTTCTCGAGAGCTCACTCAGGCTGACGGTCAATCGCGACAAGAGTGCGGTGGACCGACCCTGGAACCGGGGGTATCTGGGCTACACGCTGACCCGGCACAAGCGGCCGAAGCTGACGCTGGCCAAGGCCAGCCTGCAGCGCCTGATGCAGCGTGTCCGCGAGATCCTCAAGCGTGGCAGGGGGCGCAACATACGGCGCGTTATCGAAGAGTTGACCCCGGTCCTGCGGGGCTGGGCCAACTACTTCTCCTTCGTCGACGTAAAGCGCCCGCTGGAAGCGCTGGAGGGTTGGATACGTCGTCGACTGCGTTGCGTGATCTGGCGGCAATGGAAACGCCCGCGGACCCGGCGCCGCAAGCTACGGGCGCTGGGTCTGGACGACCATCGGGCGTGGAAGTCAGCGGGAAACGGGCGAGGCCCTTGGTGGAACGCCGGCGCCTCGCACATGAATCAGGCCTTGCCACGGAAATGGTTCGAGCAGCAGGGCCTGATCTCGGTACTCGATACGGTCAAGAGGGCTTAGTCGTTCTTCGTGAACCGCCGTGGTACGGAACCGTATGCCCGGTGGTGTGAGAGGACGGGGGAGGCGACTCCCCCTCCTACTCGATTTCATGCAGCACGGCCCGGGCTGCTACGCTGATATCAGTGTCAACTTAATCCATTCTGAACCAAGCACCGTGCCGGTACTCACATTCACTGTATGGGTCGCGCAGGAAGGATCACCATGAGCCGAGTTCATGCCGCCCTGGTCGGGCGACGCCTCCTCTTCTTCAGCTTCCTGTGCCTGGCGTTGGGCATTGCGCTGGCCGTCTTCCAGTCGGTGGTCCAGGCCCAGCAGAGCGAGCGCACGGCGCTGGTGATGACCGTCGAAGGGGCCATCGGCCCCGCCACCAGCGATTACTTCCAGCGTGGCCTGCGCCGGGCCGCCGAGGGCAATGCCGAGATCGTGGTGGTGCAGATGGACACCCCCGGCGGCCTCGACGCCTCCATGCGCGACATGATCCGCGCCATGCTCACCTCGCCAGTGCCGGTGGCCATCTACGTGTCGCCGAGCGGCGCTCGGGCGGCCAGCGCCGGCACCTACCTGCTCTACGGCAGCCACGTGGCGGCCATGGCGCCCTCCACACACCTGGGTTCGGCCACGCCGGTGCAGATGGGAGGGGGATTTCCGGGGATCGGCGGCGACGATGACGATGACGACGAGCGCAGCGGCACGCGAGGTGGGGCGCGTGCCGAGGAGCGCGAGGAAGAGGCCGCTGCCGATGACGAAGAGACCGCCAGCGATGAGGGCGCCGCTGCGACCACCGACGAGGAGGCCGAGGAGCGCAGCCGCGCCGCCGATGGCCCGCGCCGCGGCGAGACCGCCATGGAGCGCAAGGTGCTCGAGGACGCCGTCTACTACATCCGCGGCCTGGCCGAGCGCCACGGCCGCAACGCCGACTGGGCCGAGGAGGCGGTACGCGAGGCGGTCAACCTCACCTCCCGGGAGGCGCTGGAGAAGAATGTCATCGACGTGGTGGCCAGCGACATCGAGGACCTGCTCGCGCAGATCGACGGTCGCACGGTGGTGATGGAGCGTGGCGAACTGACCCTTGCGACCGCGGAGCTCGTCATCGAGCGCTTCGATCCCGACTGGCGCACCCAGCTGCTCTCGGTGATCACCAACCCCAACGTCGCCTACTTCCTGATGATCATCGGCTTCTACGGGCTGATCTTCGAGCTCTCCAATCCGGGCAGCCTGGTGCCGGGCACCATCGGCATCATCTGCCTGCTGCTGGCGCTCTTTGCCTTCCAGGTGCTGCCGGTCAACTACGCCGGCCTGGCGCTGATCCTGGTCGGCCTGGCGCTGATGGTGGGCGAGGCGCTGATGCCCAGCTTCGGCATATTGGGAATGGGCGGCATCGTCGCCTTCGTGATCGGATCGGTGATTCTGATGGACGCAGACAACCTGAGTATCTCGCTGCCGATGATCGGTGGCATCGCCCTGCTGGCCGCGGTCCTGATGCTGTGGGTGATGACCCGCTTCGTCAGCCTGCGCCGGCGCCCGGCCAAGGGCGGGCAGGAGGAGCTTGTCGGCAGCGAGGCCCGGGTCCTCGAGGACTTCGAGGGCAGCGGCCACGTGCGCCTGATGGGCGAGCGCTGGAACGCCCGCAGCGACCAGCCGCTGGTCAAGGGCCAGAGGGTGCGGGTGGCGGGCATCGATGGCCTGACCGTCGAGGTCGAACCCCTGGATGAGCATCACTGAGGCGTCGCGTTCGACGCGTCACGCTTGCACGCTGAACGTTCCACGCAAACCATGGAGAAAGAGCATGTTGATTCCCTATCTCGTACCGGTCGTGCTGCTGTTCATGCTGATCGCGGCCTCGATCCGCATCCTGCCGGAGTACAAGCGCGGCGTGGTGTTCTTCCTGGGGCGCTTCCAGGGGGTCAAGGGGCCGGGGCTGATCATCATCATTCCCGGCATCCAGAAGATGGAGGTGGTCGACCTGCGGGTGATCACCATGGACGTGCCGGAGCAGGACGTGATCTCTCAGGACAACGTCACCGTGAAGGTCAACGCGGTGATCTACTTCCGGGTGGTCGACCCGGAGAAGGCGATCATCCAGGTCGAGAACTTCACCGTGGCGACCAGCCAGCTGGCTCAGACCACCCTGCGTTCGGTGCTCGGCAAGCATGATCTCGACGAGATGCTCTCCGAGCGCGACAAGCTCAACGACGACATCCAGGAAATCATCGATGCCTCTGCCGAGGGGTGGGGCATCAAGGTCTCCAACGTGGAGATCAAGCACGTCGATCTCGACGAGAGCATGATCCGCGCCATCGCCCGCCAGGCCGAGGCGGAGCGCGAGCGCCGCGCCAAGGTGATCCACGCCGAGGGTGAGCTGCAGGCCTCGCGCAAGCTGGTCGAGGCTGCCAACGTCATGGCCGAGAACTCGGCGGCCCTGCAGCTGCGCTACCTGCAGACCATGAGCGACATGAGCAACAAGAACGCCTCGACCATCGTCTTCCCGCTGCCCATGGACATCATGGAGGCCTTCAAGCACATGAAGGCCTCGCCGGCGGCCCAGGCGCGCAGCGCCGGACAGTCGTCCAACGGCAGTCACGACCCCTCCTGATCCCGCCATTACGACCACCCGGTCGTGGCGGCCCTGCCCCGGGTGCAGGGCCGCGGCGTTACTGCTAGAATTCGCGGCTCGATTTCCTGGCGACCCTGACCCCGGCTCATGCCGTGGCTCGGAGCCGTGACGGAGACCCGGGCGCCCCGCAAGCGCTCCTCCAAGACCAGAGACCGCACCCCGTGATGACTCCCCCGGCAGGGCAGGCGACTCCGCCCTAGCGCACCTCTCCTTCCCCCTTCGGCGGCGCCTCGTCATCGAGGCGCCGCCGCGTGGCATCCCCCTGTGGATGCCCGGGCGCCCCTGCGCCCCGGCGATGGGCCCCGCAAACGGCGGCGGCACCGCGCAGCACAAGACAAGACCCTCAAGAGGCAACGCCTGGCGCTGGCCGCCCGGCCGGCACCCTGCGGTGCGGCCAGCGGCGTAGTCCGTACCGCTCGATGCCTTGCGGCATGACACTCACTCCTGACTGGAACACAGCATGTTCGAATCGCTACGACAGACCTGGTTCTCCAACGTGAAGGGAGACACCCTCGCCGGTATCGTGGTGGCCCTCGCCCTGATACCCGAGGCGATCGCCTTCTCCATCATTGCCGGCGTGGACCCCAAGGTGGGCCTCTACGCCTCATTCTGCATCGCGGTGATCATCGCCTTCACCGGCGGCCGGCCGGGCATGATCTCGGCGGCCACCGGCGCCATGGCGCTCTTGATGGTCACCCTGGTGCGCGACCACGGCCTCGAGTACCTGCTCGCCGCCACCCTGCTCACCGGGGTGCTGCAGATCGTCGCCGGCTATCTCAGGCTTGCCGAGCTGATGCGCTTCGTCTCGCGCTCGGTGGTGACGGGCTTCGTCAACGCCCTGGCGATCCTGATCTTCATGGCCCAGCTGCCGGAGCTGACGGGGGTGACCTGGCACGTCTATGCCATGACCGCGGCGGGGCTCGGCATCATCTACGGCTTCCCCTACCTGCCGAGGATCGGCAGGTCGATCCCCTCGCCGCTGGTCTGCATCGTGGTGCTCACCGCGGTCTACCTGCTCTCCGGCATGGAGATCCGCACCGTGGGCGACATGGGCGAGCTGCCCGACTCCCTGCCGGTCTTCCTGTGGCCGGACGTGCCGCTCAACCTCGAGACCCTGTGGATCATCCTGCCCTATGCGCTGATGCTCACCGTGGTGGGCCTGCTGGAGTCGATGATGACCGCCACCATCGTCGACGACCTCACCGATACGCCGAGCGACAAGAACCGCGAGTGCAAGGGCCAGGGTATCGCCAATATCGGCGCCGGCCTGATGGGCGGCATGGCGGGCTGCGCCATGATCGGCCAGTCGGTGATCAACGTGAAGTCCGGCGGCCGCGGGCGCCTCTCCACCCTGGTGGCCGGGGTGCTGCTGCTCATCCTGGTGGTCTTCCTCTCCGACTGGGTCTCGCTGATTCCCATGGCGGCGCTGGTCGCCGTGATGATCATGGTCTCCATCGGCACCTTCAGCTGGGCCTCGATCCGCGATCTCAGGCAGCACCCCATGAGCACCAACGTCGTCATGCTGGCCACCGTGGCGGTCACCGTGGCCACCCACAACCTGGCCATCGGCGTCTTCGTCGGCGTGCTGATCGCCGCCATGAACTTCGCCAACAAGGTGGGCAACATCCTCTACATCGGCTCCGAGGAGGCCGACGAGGGCAGCCGTCGCCGCTACCGGGTGGTGGGCCAGGTGTTCTTCGCCTCCTCCGAGCGTTTCGGCAACGCCTTCGACTTCAAGGAGAGCGTGGAGAAGGTCACCATCGACCTCTCCCGGGCTCACTTCTGGGACATCACCGCCGTGCAGGCCCTGGACCGGGTGGTGATCAAGTTCCGCCGCGAGGGCACCGAGGTGGCGCTGGTGGGCCTCAACGAGGCGACGGCCACCATCGTGGATCGCTATGCTGTGCACAATGATCCTGCCGCCGTCGACAAGCTGATGGGCGGCCACTGAGGAGCACGATGACCATGACAGATCAGGTGATGGCCGCCATCGACGGCTCGAAGTACTCGCAAGGGGTCTGCGACGCGGCGGCCTGGGCCAGCCTCGCCCTGGGCGCACCGTTGACCTTCCTGCACGTGGTGGACAACCACCCCCAGATCGCCGAGGCGGATCTCTCCGGCCATATCGGCCTGGGCGCCCGGGAGCATCTGCTCGAGGAGCTCGCCCACCTCGACGAGCAGCGCGCCAAGGTGGCCCAGGAGCAGGGCCGGCTGATGCTCAAGGCCGCCAGGGAGCGGGCCATCGAGGATGGCGTCACCGAACCGGGCACCCGCCAGCGCAACGGCACCCTGGTGGAGACCCTCGAGGAGCTGCAGGAGGAGATCCGTCTGCTGGTGATGGGCAAGCGGGGCGAGTCCGCCCACCAGGACAGCAGCCATCTGGGTTCCAACCTGGAGCGGGTGGTGCGCACCCTGCACCGGCCGATCCTGATGGTGCCGGACACCTTCAAGGCCCCCGCCACGGCGATGCTCGCCTTCGACGGCAGCCAGACCACCCGCAAGGGGGTCGAGATGCTGGCGAAGAGCCCGCTGTTCGCGGGTATCCCGGTGCATGTGGTGATCATCGGCGCCGAGACCGGCGACAATCGCTCCCAGCTCGACTGGGCGCTCAAGACGCTGCGCGACGCCGGCGTCGAGGCCGAGGGCGCCATCCGCGCCGGCGAGGTGGAAGCGACGCTGCGTGGCTACAAGGAGGAGAAGGGCATCGACCTGCTGGTGATGGGCGCCTACGGCCACTCGCGCATCCGCCAACTGCTGGTGGGCAGCACCACCACGGGGATGCTGCGCAAGGCCACGGTGCCGGTGCTGCTGCTGCGCTGACCGCCGAGGCCGATAGTCCCTGGATGCCCCGGTGCGCCCGAGTGAATCGCGGGAGCCCGGGGCGTCCTGCCGTCAGGGGCAGCTGTCGCCGACCATCAGTTCGGTGGTCAGCAGGCTCGAGGCGGGCGGGGTCAGGCCGAGGATCATGCGGGCCGCCATGCGCCCCTTCTCGGTGCTGTCCTGGCGCACCGTGGTGAGACGCGGTGCCCGGTACTGCCCCTCGGCGATGCCGTCGAAGCCGGTGATGCGCAGGTCCTCGGGGACTCGCAGGCCCCGCTGCTCGGCCAGGGTCAGCGCGGTCAGCGCGATGCGGTCGGACATGCACAGGAGCAGGTCGGGACGCTCGTCGCCCGGCAGGTCGAGGATCGGTGCGAGCACCGGGGCACACACCTCGAAGGTGTTCTCCTCGATGTTCCACATCGGCACCTCGGCCGGGTCGATGCCGCGCTCTGCCAGGGCGCGATAGAAGCCGGCGAGGCGGGAGCGGGTGATGGTCTGTTCGGCGCCGAGCAGGGCATGGGCCGGGGTGATGCGGCCGTTGCAGGGCTCGGCGGTCAGGCGCAGGTTGACGATCGCCGGGCGCCGGGGAGGCGTCGCCAGGGCGTGCCGGGCGATGGCCTGGCAGGCCGCCTCGTTGTCCACGTGGATCGCCGGGCGCCCCTCGATATCGAAGTCCGCCGCTACCAGGGCCGCCTGGCTCGGCAGGCTCTCCAGCAGCGTGGGCGACGGCATCAGGCCGTAGACGATGAAGCCGTCGGCCATGCTGGCCGAGCCCGGGAACTGAGCCTGGGTCTGCCGCGAGGAGAGCAGCAGCAGGGTGTGCCCCTGGGCGTCGAGCACCTCGGCCACCCCCGAGAGGAACTCGCTGGCCACGGCATCGTTCAGGCTGTAGGTGAGGCTCTCGGCGAGGATCACCGCGATGATCCGCGAGCGCCCGGTGCGCAGGCTGCGCGCCTTGGCGTCCGGCCCTCGGTAGCCCAGGCGCTTGGCCTCGCCGAGGATGCGCTCGCGCAGGGCGGGCGAGAGCTGGTCCGGCCGGTTGAAGGCGTTGGAGACGGTGGCCGTGGAGACACCGAGCTCCCTTGCCAGATCCTTCAGCGTGATACGACGGGGGGTAGACACAAGCGCGGTTCCTTCGCCATCTGGATCGATTCAGTCAGCTCGCTATCCTAGTGGTCCGCGCGCCATTTGGCCACTGTGCGAGCGGCACGGCTCCGCAAGCGGGCCGTGCCGTGAGCCTCAGGCCACCGCCCGGGCCGGGGCGACGCCCAGTGCCCGGTCCTGCCCGTCGAACAGGTGGACGTGATCGGGGTCCGGGACCAGCGCCACCCGCTGGCCGACCCGCCACTGGCTCGGGGCCTCGCTGCGGTGGATCAGCAGGGTCTCGCCGGCCTTGGGCGCCAGGTAGACGTAGACCTCGTTACCCAGGTACTCCACGTTGACGATCTCGAAGGCGTTGTCGCCCTTGGCCTCGTCCAGGCGCAGGTGCTCGGGGCGCACGCCCAGGGTCAGCGCCTCGCCGGCGGCATGCTGGCGGGTGTCCTGGGGCAGGGCCAGCTCATTGAGGCCGGCGGTACGTACCCGGCAGCCGCGCGAGTCGCCGCTCACCAGGGCGGCCGGCAGGAAGTTCATGGTGGGGGAGCCGATGAAGCCGGCGACGAACTTCGTTGCCGGGCGCTGATAGAGCTCATGGGGGCTGCCCACCTGTTCCACGCGGCCGGCGTTGAGCACCACGATCTTGTCGGCCAGCGTCATGGCCTCCACCTGATCGTGGGTGACGTAGATCATGGTGGATTCGAGGCGCTGGTGCAGGCGGGCGATCTCGTTGCGCATCTGCACCCGCAGTGAGGCGTCGAGATTGGAGAGCGGCTCGTCGAACAGCAGGATGCGCGGCTCCCGGGCCATGGCGCGGCCCATGGCCACCCGCTGGCGCTGGCCGCCGGAGAGCGCCTTGGGCTTGCGCTCGAGCAGCTCCTCGAGCTGCAGGATGCGGGCGGTGGCCATCACCCGCTCGTGGATGGTCTCCCTGGCGGTCTTGGCCAGCTTGAGGCCGAAGGCCATGTTTTCGTAGACCGTCATGTGCGGGTAGAGGGCGTAGGACTGGAAGACCATGCCCACGCCGCGATCCCGGGGCGGCAGCTCGTTGACCACGGTCTCGCCGATGGAGAGCTCGCCGTCGCTGATCGACTCGAGCCCGGCGATCAGCCGCAGCAGGGTCGACTTGCCGCAGCCCGAAGGGCCAACGAAGACAACGAACTCGCCGGCACCGATCTCGAGGTCGACGTCCTTGATGATATGGGTGCTGCCGAAGACCTTGTTGACCTTGTCGAGGGTGACGCTTGCCATGGGGTGTCTCCTTGCCGGCCCGGCGGCTCGCGCCGCGGGCCGGCCTGTTGTTATGCGTGCTGTTCGTTATCGATGCTGTGATGACATCAGTGTGGCTCAGAGCCTGAACCAGGCGGCCTGGTAGGGCGGCAGATGAAGGGTCTCGTCGTCGCGCTCGTGGCGGAAGTCGTGCCCCTCGAGGGCCTCGGTGACCGGCAGCGGCAGGCGGGCCTCACGGGCCTGGCCGGTGAGGTTGAAGAGGCAGAGGAGCCGCTCCTCGCCCGTCGCGCGCACGAACCCGAGCAGCTCGTCGCCGACCTCGACGAGCTCGAGGTCACCATCGACCAGGGCCGGATGCGCGGCGCGGAAGGCCAGCAGGCGGCGGGTGGCGCTGAGCACCGAGGCCGGGTCGTCCTGCTGGGCGGCCACGGCCAGAGGCAGCTGGCGCGCCTCCACCGGCAGCCAGGGTTCGACGCCTGCGGGGCTGAAGCCGCCGTTCTCGACGTTCTCCCAGGGCATGGGGGTACGACAGCCGTCGCGTCCCTTGAACTCCGGCCACAGCACCTTGCCGTAGGGGTCCTGGATGCGCTCGAAGGGGACGTCCGCCTCCATCAGGCCCAGCTCCTCGCCCTGATAGAGGCAGACGCTGCCGCGCAGCGAGAAGAGCATCGCCAGCGCCACCTTGGGGTAGGCAACGGGATCCTCGTCCGCGCCCCAGCGGGTGGCGCTTCTCACCACGTCGTGGTTCGAGGTGGCCCAGCAGGGCCAGGCGTCGCCGGCCAGGCGCTGGAAGCGCTCGATGACCTCGCGCAGATAGGCCGCCGAGTGCGGGGCGTTGAGCAGGTCGAAAGTGTAGGCCATGTGCAGCTTGTCGCCGCCGGCGGTGTACTCGGCCATGCGCGCAAGCGGGTTGTCATCGCCGATCTCGCCCACCGTGGTGGTGCCGGGGAACTCATCCATCAGCGCGCGCAGCTCGCGCAGGAAGTCCAGGTTCTCCGGGCGGCTCAGGTCATAGACGTGGCGCTGCCAGGTGTAGGGGTTGGCGTCCGGGGCGCCCAGGGTCTTGGCCTCGCCCGCCGGCACCGGCGGGTTGTCGCGAAGCGCCTGGTCGTGGAAGTAGAAGTTGACGGTGTCCAGGCGGAAGCCGTCGACCCCGAGTTCCAGCCAGAAGCGCATGTTATCGAGCTGGGCGGCCCGCACCTCCGGGTGGTGGAAGTTGAGGTCCGGCTGGCTGGTCAGGAAGTTGTGCAGGTAGTACTGGCGCCGACGCGAGTCGAAGGTCCAGGCCGCGCCGCCGAAGATCGACAGCCAGTTGTTGGGCGGGGTGCCGTCGGGCCTGGGGTCGGCCCAGACGTACCAGTCCGCCTTGGCGTTGGTGCGATCGGCGCGGCTCTCCTGGAACCAGGGGTGCTGATCCGAGGTGTGGCTGATCACCTGGTCGATCATCACCTTGAGGCCCAGCGCGTGCGCCTTGGCCAGCAGCGTCTTGAAGTCCTCCAGGGTGCCGAACATCGGGTCCACGTCGCGGTAGTCGCTGACGTCGTAGCCGAAGTCGAGCATCGGCGAGGTGAAGAAGGGCGACAGCCAGATGCCGTCGACGCCCAGGCTTGCCACGTAGTCGAGCTTCTCGGTGATGCCCTTGAGGTCGCCGATGCCGTCGCCGTTGGCGTCCATGAAGCTGCGCGGGTAGATCTGGTAGATGACGCCGCCGCGCCACCAGGTAGTCGTGTCTTGCATGCAGGAATCCCAGGTCGAGAATGAGTGAAGAGGTCAGCCCTTGACCGCGCCGGCGGTCAGGCCGGAGACGATGCGGCGCTGGAAGATGATCACCAGGATCACCAGGGGCACGGTGACCACCACCGAGGCGGCCATGATCGGGCCCCAGGGCAGCTCGTAGGCGCTGCCGCCGGAGAGCAGGGCGATGGCCACCGGCACGGTGCGCTGGCTGTCGGTGAGGGTGAAGGTCAGGGCGAAGAGGAACTCGTTCCAGGCGGCGATGAAGGCCAGCAGCCCGGTGGTCGCCATGGCCGGCCACATCAGTGGCAGGAACACCTTGGTGATGGTCACCCAGGGGGTGGCGCCGTCCATGATGGCGGCCTCCTCGAGCTCCATGGGCAGCTGGCGCATGAAGGTGGTCAGCACCCAGACGGTGAAGGGCAGGGTGAAGATGGTGTAGCTCAGGATCAGCCCGCCCGGGTTGTTGTAGAGATTGAGCGCCCGGATCACCTCGAAGAGCCCCGAGAGCACCGCCACCTGGGGGAACATCGACACGCCGAGGATCACCAGCAGCACCGTGGAGCGGCCGCGAAAGCGCACCCGGCCCAGGGCGTAGGAGGCGGTGAGGCCGAGCAGCAGGGCGATGAAGACCACGCTGGTGGCGACCAGGAGGGAGTTGAAGATCGCCTGGAGGAAGCTTCGCTGGGTGAACACCTGAACATAGTTGGCCAGGCTCCAGGTGCTGGGCCACAGCTCGACTCGGAAGAGGTCGCTCGAGGGCTTGAAGGAGGTGATCACGGCGTAATAGAAGGGGAACACCGCGACGACCACCACGAAGGCCACCAGGACCCAGAAGCCGATGCGAGTGGCGAGCTTGTTGAACTGGCGCGAGGTCATGCGTCACCTCCCAGGTTGAGACGGTTGCGGCCCAGGTAGAGGTAGGCGATGGTGGCCAGCGCGATGATCAGGAACAGCAGGGTGGAGGCGGCGCTGCCGTAGCCCACGTCCTGGAACTCGACGAGCTGCTGGCGGGCGTAGATGGACATCGACATGGTGCTGGTGGAGTTGGAGGTCAGTACGTAGATGACGTCGAACACCCGCAGGGCGTCGAGCAGGCGGAAGATCACCGCCACCATCAGCGCCGGGGTGATCAGCGGCAGGGTCACCCTGAAGAACACCCGGACCGGGTGGATGCCGTCTACCTCGGCGGCCTCATAGCAGTCCTTGGGCAGCATCTGCATGGCGGCCAGCGCCAGCAGGGCGACGAAGGGCGTGGTCTTCCAGACGTCCACCATGATCACCGCCCACATGGAGTAGCTGGCGTCCGCCGTCCAGGCGATGGGGTCGGCGATGATGCGCAGCGCCATCAACAGCTCATTGATGATCCCGAACTGGTCGTTGAGCATCCAGGCCCACATCTGCGCCGAGACGATGGTGGGAATCGCCCAGGGGATCAGCACCGCCGCGCGCACGAAGGTGCGCCCCTTGAACTGGGCGTTGAGGATCAGCGCCACGATCACCCCGAACACCACCTCCAGCGAGACCGAGACGATGGCGAAGAAAAAGGTGTTCCACACCGCGCGCCACCAGATCGGGTCGGCGAGCACGCCGTACCACTGGCCGTCGTCGAGGACCAGGTAGTTCTCCAGGCCGACGAAGAGGGCGTCGCCGAGATCGGAAAGCGAGGCGTCGGTGAAGCTGAAGTAGAAGGTGCGCGCGAGCGGCCAGCCGGCCACCAGGGCCAGGGCGACCAGCATCGGCGCGAGGAACAGCCAGGCGGCCTTGACCCGCTGGCGGCGGACCTTGGTACTGCGGTAAGCCTTGGTGGGGGGGGCGCGCCACGGTGGGCGCGCTGTCGTCGAGGGTCGTACTCATGGGAGGGCTCCCGGGTTACCAGTTGCGGCGCTTGATGCGGGACAGGTCGCGCTCGAGGTCGGCCACCGCCTGCTCGCCGCTCTTGCTGCCGGAGAGCACATCATGGGTGGCGCTGAAGAAGGCGTTGCTGACCCGACCGTAGGCATTGCCGGTCACCGCCGAGGGACGGGCCACGGCATTGACGAAGGTGTCGTAAAGCTCGCCGAAGAAGGGCACCGCCTCGAGCACCTCCTCGTCCTGGTAGAGGGCCGCCAGGGTGGGGTTGTAGGCGCCTTCGATGGCGCGGCGTTTCTGCTCCTCCAAGCCGGTGAGGAAGGCCACCAGATCCGCGGCAAGCGTCGGGTTCGCGCTGTAGCGGGAGACCGCCAGGTTCCAGCCGCCGAGGCCCGCCGCGCTGGTGCCATCACCGCCCGCCGGCAGCTGGGTCACCCCCACCTTGCCGCGCACCTCGCTGCCGTCGCTCTGGGAAAGCGCCCAGGCGTAGGGCCAGTTGCGCATGAACACCGCGTTGCCTCCCTGGAAGACGCCGCGTGCCTCCTCCTCGGTGTAGTTGAGTACGCCGCTCGGGGCGATCTCGCCGACCCAGCTGGCGGCCAGGTCGAGGGCCGCCGCGGCCTGCGCGTTGTTGATGCTGATCTCGCCGTCCGGCTCCACCACGCTGCCGCCGCCGTGGCTGGCCACCCACTCCAGGGCGTTGACGGTCAGCCCCTCGTAGGCGCGGCCCTGGAAGACGAAGCCGTGCATGCGCGAGTTGCCCGCCTCGCGCTCGGCGGCTTGGATCTCGCGGGCGATCTCGGTGAGCTGCTCCCAGGTCTCGGGAGGCTCGTGGCCGTG
Source organism: Halomonas sp. PGE1 (assembly GCF_013000985.1). NCBI lineage: Bacteria > Pseudomonadati > Pseudomonadota > Gammaproteobacteria > Oceanospirillales > Halomonadaceae > Halomonas > Halomonas sp. PGE1. Next base: position 3,382,003 of record NZ_CP053032.1, on the reverse strand, counting down.
CTGCTCCAGCAGGTCCGCCCGGTAGTAGAGCACCCCGGCGTCGGTGAACCAGGGCATCGCCACCAGGCGGCCATCCACGGTGTTGTTCTCGACGATGGCCTCGAAGTGCCCCTCGCCGGCCTCATCGCCCAGCGCCTTGCGCAGGTCGAGCAGGTGGTTGGCGAGCAGGCCGGGCCAGATCACGTCGATCTGGAAGACGTCGATATCCCGGGAGTTGGCGGAGAGGATCTGCTGGTAGAGCGACAGCCGCTCGGTGGAGGAGTTGGGCGTGGAGACGATGTCGACGCGGTGGCCGGTCGCCTCCTCCCAGGCGCGCACGCCCTCCTCGCAGAGGGTCAGCTCGGCGCCGACCGCGCCGCAGGAGATGGTCAGATCCGCCGCCTGGGCCTGGCCGGTGGTGGCAAGCGTCGCGGTGCCCAGGGCGAGGGCGGTGATGAGAGGTGTCTTGAGCATGGGAGTCCTCGTCGGTTGTTATTGTCGGTTGGCGATGGTCTTAAACGATTAAGTACGTCGGCACAGTTAAGAGCATGGGCCGGGCCCCATCAACCTAGACTTTTGTCGAAGGGGCGGTGGCGTGGCCGGCAACGAGGGAGTGAGCGGCGACTTACCTTGCAAGCTAATGATTACGCCGCTCTCGCCGGCGCGGGCGGGTGTCAGGGAGCGGGCATTAGACATTGGTCGCGTTCTTGCCGGGCGACGTTGAGGAGGTCGACTTAAACGATTAAGTTTTGGTGGGCTTGCCCAGCCCGCCCTCCGGGGTGCCCCGACGGTCGGGTTGCGCTGCCGGACTGAATCGTTACAGATCACAACAACAAGGGATGACATCACCATGAACGCCGTCATGTTCAAGACCCCTCTGGCCATTGGCATCGCCGTCGCCGGCCTGGCGCTGAGCGGCGCCGCCAGCGCCGAGACCCATGGCATGGAGCAGCGCCTGGCCGAGCTCGAGGCGCGTATCGCCGCGGCCGAACAACGTGCCGATGCCGCAGAGCAGCGTGCCACCCTTGCCGAGACCCGGGCCGAGAGCGGGGCCCGGCCGGACGCCGACGAGGTGGAAGAGCGCCTGGCTCGGGTCGAGCGCCAGGCCAGCGGCGAGGAGGGCTTCTCCTTCAACGCCTATGCCCGCTCGGGACTGCTGCTGGGCGAAGATCGCAAGAGTCTGCCGGGCGGTCCCTACGTGACACCCGCCGGCCCGCTGGGCGGGGCCGTGGGGCGTCTGGGCAACGAGGGGGATACCTATGTGGAGGGCATCTTCAACTACCGGATGCGCTACGACAACGGCGCCCGGGCCCACTACCGCATGATGCTGGCCGACTCCGTCAGCACCAGCAACGACTGGACCGCCGACGAGTCGAACCTCAACGTTCGCCAGGTCTATGCGGAGTTCAGTGAGCTGCCGAGCTTCACCGGCGTCTTCGAGAATGCCTCGATCTGGGCCGGCAAGCGCTTCGACCGCGACAACTTCGACATCCACTGGATCGACAGCGACTTCGTCTTCCTGGCCGGCACCGGCGCGGGGATCTACGACATGCAGCTGGCCGACGACTGGACCTCCAACCTGTCGCTCTATGGCCGCAGCTTCAGCGGCTTCGACCTGATCGGCAGCGATGATCCGACCGCGGGCAGCACCGACAGCCTGATCCTCACCAGCAACAACTACGTCGGCAACTGGCAGTTCATGGTCAGCGGCCTCTCCGCCGCGGACAACGACGAGCGCGATATCGGGGCGGGCCAGACCGCCGCCGACAGCGGCTTCCACACCATGGTGGCCTACCACGGCGACAGCTTCTTCGGCCTGGGGGAGGGTAACTTCAAGGCGGCCCTGATTCACGGCCAGGGCCTGGGCGCGGAGGCCAAGGTGCTGGGCGCCGACGGCGCGCTGACCGATGACGCCCAGGCGACCCGCCTCGGCCTCTACGGCACCACCTACCTGGCCCCGACCTGGCGCGTGGCGCCTTCGCTGCTCGCCGAGACCAGCCGGGACCGCTACGTGCAGGGCGACGAGTTCACCTGGGCGGGCCTCAACGTGCGCCTGGCCAACGAGCTGACCGAGAACTTCGAGATGCAGTACGAGGCCAGCTACCAGTTCATGGACCTCGACCAGGGGGAGGGCGGCAACGCCGCGAGGGGCGACTTCGGCAAGTTCACCATTGCCCCGACCTTCAAGCCCCAGGTGGGCGGCTTCTGGCAGCGGCCCGAAATTCGCCTTTTCGCCTCCTACACCGACTGGAGCGAGGCGCTCAACGGCTACGGCGGCAGCTTCGGCGAGGAGGGCTTCACCGGGGGGCAGTGGAGCTTCGGCGTCCAGACCGAAGTCTGGTTCTGATGGCAGGGGGCCGGCGCCGGCCGGGCCCTGTCGGCTGTTTCGATCCTTGCCCGTGGCCGGTGGCCACGGGTTTTTCATGCGCTGCCACGACGTATCGACTGTTGGCGAGGATCCGTTGATACTGGCGGCCTGATCGTCATCCGGCAGGCCATCCTCCTGTCGATAACCGCCAAGGGGAGTACCCATGACCATCATTCGCCACGACACCAAGGCGCGCATGAGCCGCGCCGTGATCCATAACGGCATCGCCTACCTGTGCGGCCAGGTGCCCGGCCCCGAGGCGCGCCACGGTGACATCACCGAGCAGACGAAGAGCATGCTGGCGCGGGTGGACGCGCTGCTGGCCGAGATCGGCTCCGACCGCGAGAACCTGCTCACCGCCACCGTCTACCTGAAGGACGGTAACGACGCCGCCGCCATGAACGCGGTGTGGGACGCCTGGGTGCCCACCGGCCACGCCCCGGCGCGTACCTGCGTCTGTGCGCCGATGCCGGCCGACGAGCTCCGGGTGGAGATCACCGTGACCGCGGCCGTGGTCAGCGGCGAGTACAGCTACTGAGTCGCTGCCCTATCGCGCGCAGGGGTCGTCCATGACGGCCCCGTCCTTCGGGCGCAGCCGCCGCGAGAGGGCGTCCACCGCGATGTTCAGCATCGCGGTGACCAGCAGCAGGAAGAAGGCCACGTCGAACAGCAGGTAGTCGAAGCCCTCCTCGATGTAGAACCCCAGCGTCGCCACCCCCAGCATCCCCAGGATCGCCGTCTCGCGCAGGATCACCTCGGCGCGGTAGTAGAGCAGTGCCAGCATCCCGGGATAGAGCCGCGGCAGCAGCTCGTAGGCCAGCCGGCCCGGAGCGGAGAGCCCCGGCATGGCGGGCTGGATGGCATCGGCGTGGCGCGCCACCAGGAAGGCGATCAGGGCGCCGTTGTGCAGCGCCAGGGCCAGCCAGGCGGGCAGCAGCGAAGGGCCCAGCAGCAGCAGGAAGAGGAACGCCAGCATCATCTCCGGCGTGGAGCGCAGGGCGATCAGCAGGCCGTGGCCGGCCAGTCGCGTGCCGCGATTGCCGAAGTGCCGGCAGGCCAGCGGCCACAGCGCCATGGCCACCACCAGCGCGCCTACGCTGCCGAGCAGCCCCAGCAGCAGGGTATTGCCGATGGCTGGCCCCAGGTCCGGAATGCGCGAAAGCCATTCGACCAGGCCTGTCCAGTCGCCGGCCAGCAGCGCCGGCGGCCAGATGTCCTCCGACACGAAGCGCCACACCAGAGCGCCATCCACGCTGGGCCAGGGGCCCAGCAGCCAGGCGCCGCCGATCAGCAGCACCGGGATCAGCCGACGGTGGCTCCACCAGGGCAGGCTGGCGATCAGCAGGTAGAAGAGCCACAGCAGGGCGCCCGCCTCGTGATAGCGCCCCTCCCGGAAGGCGGTCTCCAGGTGGAAGCCCAGGGTGGGCAGCCCCACGAAGCCCAGCAGCACGCTGGCGCGCAGGGCACACTCGAAGCGGTAGCGGGTATAGGCGAGGAGCTGCGCCCAGGCCAGCGGCAGCTCGGCATAGACGAAGCGCACCAGGCGGCCCGTGCCCGGGGGCAGGGCGTCGCGGGGGGGCGCGGGGCGTCTGCTCGAGGATCTCCGCATAGACCTTGGCGAAGATACCGGCGTAGGGGATCGCCAGGGCGGCCAGTGCCGTGAAGGCGGAGAGCCCGAACACCTGCAGGAAGAGCAGCGCCCAGAACAGCTCGTGGATGGCGCGTACGAAGGCGCAGCCGGCGCGCACCAGCCGCGAGCGGGCGAACAGCAGCGCCAGAGGAATGCCCAGCAGCATCCCGGCCAGGGTCCCCCAGATCGCCACCGCGACGGTGAGGCCGATGGCCGTGAAGGGCGACTCCAGCGATCCCCAGGCGGGCCAGGCCATGCCCCTGGCCATGCGGCCGAGCTCTGTCCAGGGATCCCGGGTGTGGATGGCGAGATCGGCCAGGGGTGCCAGCACCACGGCCAGCGCCAGCAGCGCCAGGGTATGGCGGGCCAGCCGCAGCCCGGGGGTGGTGCCCCGCCACCAGTGGCGGCCGTGGCGGGGCGGGTGGGGCAGCGCCTCGCTCACGGGCGGCCCCGGGCGCAGGGCAGGGCCTCCGGGCTCGGCATCCCGGTCGCCGCCGGCTCACCGGAGGCGCCGGCCGGTGCGTCGGCATCCGGATAGAGGGCGTCCAGGTCGGCCAGGGTCAGGGACGCTGCCGGGGCATCGATCACCAGGCGGCCGTTGCGCAGCCCCCAGACCCGGTCGAAGTGAGACAGCGCCAGCTCGCGCTGGTGCAGGGCGACCACCGAGGTGGAGTGGCGCGAATCGATCAGCGCCAGCAGGCGCAGCGCCTGGTGGGGGTCGACGCTGGCCACCGGCTCGTCGCCGAGGAAGAGGTCGCGGCCCTGGTAGAGCGCGCGGCCGATGGCCACACGCTGGCGCTGGCCGCCGGAGAGCTGACCCACCGGGCGCCGTTCGAGCCCTTCAAGCCCCAGCAGCGCACACAGCTCGCCCACCTCCCGCCAGGGGCGGGACAGCGGGCGTACCAGGTTCCACAGGCCGGCCAGCGTCGAATGCTCCGGCAGCCGTCCCATGAAGACGTTGTGGTAGACGGCGAGCTGCGGCACCAGGCCGTGGTGCTGAGGGCACCAGGCGGCGCGATCACCGAGCCGTGCGCGCAGTTCGGCGAGCAGGGTCGACTTGCCCGAGCCGCTCTGGCCCAGCAGCGCCACGCGCTCACCCTCGTGCAGGGTGAGCGTCAGCCCGGGCAGCACCAGGTGCTGGAGGCGCCCCTGGCGGTCGCGACCGTGGCCGAGATCCTCGCCCTCGAAGCGGATCAGCAGCCGGCGTTGCTCGCTCTCCATGGCGTCGGCCCTCAGCGCAGCAGGCCGAGCTCTTCCGCGACCTCCTCGATGGGCGCGTAGAGGGCGTTGTCGGCGGGGATGAAGGCCTCGCGGGGGAAGCTCGCCAGGAGCTCCGGGTCGTCCATCTCCAGGAAGGCGGCCTGCACCTTGTCGGTGAAGCCTTCGCCGAAGCGTGCGTCGGCGTCGCCGCGCAGGGTCCAGTTGTAGTCCGGGTAGGTCGGGGTGGCCCAGATCACCGAGACCCTGTCCGTGTCGACGCGGCCATCGGCCACGGCGGCTTCCCAGACGGTGTAGTTCACCGCGCCGATGTCCCAGGTGCCCGCTTCCACCAGGGCGATGGTGCGGGAGTGGTCGCCGGAGTAGCCGACCCGGGAGAAGAAGGCCTCGGGGTCGACATTGTCGAAGCGCTGGCGGAAGAAGTGCTCCGGCATCAGGCGCCCGGAGGTGGAGGTGCGCGAGCCGAAGGTAAGGCTCATGCCCTCGAGCTCGTCGGGCAGCTCGTCGGCCAGCGACAGCCCCGTCGATTCATGGGCGATGAAGTAGCTCATGAAGGCGTCGTCCTCGCTGCCCTGGGCCAGCGCCTGGGAGTCCGGCACCAGGCGGCGCGCTTGCACCCCGGAGAGGCCGCCGAACCAGGCCAGCTGGACCTGGTCGTTGCGGAAGGCGGTCACGGCGGCGCTGTAGGACTTGACCGGCACGTACTCAACCGTGACGCCGAGGCGCTCCTCGAGGTAGTCGGCGACCTTGCCGAAGCGCTCCACCAGACGTGCCTGGTCCTCGTCGGGGATGGCGGTGAAGCGGAAGGTCTCGGCGACCGCCCCCTGGGCAAACAGGGCGAGGGCGGCGGTGGCAAGGGCGAGGCGGCGCATGGGGCGGCTCCGTGGAGGATGAGGCAGGGCCGCCAATGGTAAGGGATGGCGCGGGAATGGCAAGCTGTCGGAGGGCCCTGGGCCAGCCTCTCGCGGGTAGTTGGCTGGCGCGTCGCGGGGCTCAGCGCCGGCCGGCGGGGTAGCGGGTATCCTTCAGGCTGTCCTTGATCTTCTTCAGGTGGCCCAGGAAGTCCTCGCCGCGCCGCAGGGTCACTCCGGTAGCCAGCACGTCGATCAGCGCCAGCTGGATCATCCGCGAGGTCATCGGCATGTAGTGGTCGGTATCCTCGGGGGTGGCGACCTCCAGGGTCTCGGTGCACTCGCGGGCCAGCGGCGAGTCGGGGGCGGTGATGCCCAGCACCACGGCGCCGCTCTCGCGGGCCAGGCGGGCGATGTCGACCAGCTCCCGGGTGCGCCCGGTCCAGGAGATCACCACCACCACGTCGCCGGTATGGCAGCTCGAGGCCACCATGCGCTGCATCAGCACGTCGACATAGGCGGTGACCGGTATGTTGAAGCGGAAGAACTTGTGCTGGGCGTCCTGGGCCACGGCGCCCGAGGCGCCCAGGCCGAAGAAGTGCAGCTGTCGCGCCTGGATCAGGTAGTCCACTACCCGCTCGATGCGCAGCGGGTCGGTCTGGCGACGGGCGTTGTCCAGCGCGGCAATGGTGGCACCGAAGATCTTCTCGGTGTAGTCGGCGGCCGTGTCGTCGGGTTCCACCGCCTGGCTGACGTAGGGGGTGCCGCCGGCCAGGCTCTGGGCCAGCTTGATCTTGAAGTCCGGATAGCCCTTGGCATCGAAGCTGCGACAGAAGCGGTTGACGGTAGGTTCGCTCACCGAAGCCGCCTGGGCCAGGGTGGCAATGCTCATGCCGGTGGCGGTTGCCGGGTCGGCGAGGATGACATCGGCAACCTTGCGCTCGGAGCGGTTGAGCTCCTCGAGGCGCTGACGAATGCGATCGATCAGGTCGTGACGGGCCATGGCGCGGTGGCGCTCTCCATGCTGGGCGGGACGGGGCCGCGGGGTGAAGCCGGAACGGGTGATGTAGTGATTTAACTACATTATGCTGACTATCCTAGCCCGAGGAGGTCGGCCGCGGCCAATCGTCCTCGGTGGCTGGCAATTAATTGCGTAAGATTACAACAAATCATTGTCTTGATCCCGGGATTCGGGTATTTTTTTGGTAATCCAACGAAAAGAGAGGCGGACATGAGTCACTTCAGCCGGTCCGGCCAGGCAGCCAGCACCGACATCGACCTGGCGCTGTTCGGCGCCCTTGGCGACCTGGCGCAGCGCAAGCTCTTTCCGGCGCTGTTCCAGCTCGATCGCGAGGGTCTGCTCGACCCGGGCACGCGCCTGCTCGGCCTGGCACGCCAGGAGCTCGACCTCGACGGCTTCAAGGGGCGCGTCGAGAAGGCGCTCACGACCTACGTCAAGGCCGAGGAGCTCGACCGCAAGGCCCTCACGCGCTTCCTGGCGCGGCTCGACTACCGCCAGCTCGACTTCACTCGCGTCGAGGGCTATGCGGCGATTCAGGAGTGGCGCAAGGCGGGGCGCGAGGCGGGGCAGGAGCGCCCCATGGTGGTCTACCTCTCGGTGGCGGCGAGGATCTATGGCGACATCTGCCGGCACCTCGAGGCCAGCGGCAGCCTGGACGACCAGAGCCGGGTGGTGGTCGAGAAGCCGATCGGCTACGACCTGGCCTCCTCGGCGGAGATCAACGACGCCATCGGCGCCGTCTTCCCCGAGTCTCGCGTCTACCGCATCGATCACTACCTGGGCAAGGAGACGGTGCAGAACCTGATCGCGCTGCGCTTCGCCAACCCGTTGTTCGGCACCCAGTGGAACCAGAACCATATCTCCCATGTGGAGATCACCGTGGCCGAGCAGGTCGGCATCGAGGGGCGCTGGGGCTACTTCGACGACGCCGGCCAGCTGCGCGACATGGTGCAGAACCACCTGCTGCAGCTGGTCTGCCTGATCGCCATGGACCCGCCGGCCAACCTCGACGCCGATGCCATCCGCGACGAGAAGGTCAAGGTGCTCAAGGCGCTCAGGCCCTTCACCGACGACATGCTGGGGCGTGACGTGGTGCGTGGCCAGTACACGGCGGGCACCATCAACGGCAAGTCGGTGCCCGGCTACCTCGAGGAGGAGGGGGCCAATACCGAGAGCCATACCGAGTCCTTCGTGGCCATGAAGACCGGCGTCGAGAACTGGCGCTGGGCCGGCGTGCCCTTCTACCTGCGCACCGGCAAGCGCATGCCCGAGAAGCTCTCGCAGATCATCATCCACTTCCGCCAGCAGCCCCACTACATCTTCGACCCCGACCAGCGGGGACTCGCCGCCAACAAGCTGGTGATCCGCCTGCAGCCGGAGGAGGGCATCGCCCTGGAGGTGCTGACCAAGGACAGCGGACTGGACAAGGGCATGCGTCTGCGCCGTGGTCCGCTGCACCTGGACTTCAACAGCGCCTTCCCCAAGTCGCGGATTCCCGATGCCTACGAGCGCCTGCTGCTCGAGGTGATGAAGGGGCAGCAGTACCTCTTCGTGCGCCGCGACGAGGTCGAGCACGCCTGGCAGTGGTGCGATAACCTGATTGCCGCCTGGGCCGATCGCGATGAGCCGCCGCGCCGCTATCCGGCCGGCTCCTGGGGGCCGGTCGCATCCATTGCCATGATCACTCAGGACGGGCGCAGCTGGTATGAGGATTACTGAGGAACTCCAAGATGAGTGAGCTTTGCCGAGAACGCCTGGCCACCCAGCTGGCCGAGGCCGTGGCCGAGGCGCTGCGACAGGACCTGGCGAGCCAGGAGCGTGCCCTGCTGGTGGTCTCCGGTGGTTCCACGCCGGTGCCCTTCTTCCAGGCGCTGGCGGCCTGCGAGCTGCCCTGGTCGCGGGTCGAGGTGACCCTCGCCGACGAGCGCTGGGTGCCCCCGGCCCATGCCGACAGCAATGCCCGCCTGGTGGGCGAGCACCTGCTCAAGGGCCCGGCGGCGGCGGCCAGCTTCGTGCCCCTGACCACAGATGACGCCACCCCCGAGCAGGGCGCCGAGGTCGTGGCCGAGCGTGTTGCCGGCCTGGCCTGGCCGGCCAGCGCGGTGGTGCTGGGCATGGGCGGCGATGGTCACACCGCCTCGCTCTTCCCCGACAGCCGGGAGCTTGCGCTGGCGCTCTCCACCGCCGAGGCGGCGGTGGCCGTGCGTGCCCGGAGCCAGTCTCAGCCGCGCCTGACCCTTTCCGCCGATCGCCTGCACCGCTCCCGGCGCCACTTCCTGCACATTACCGGCGGCGACAAGCGTGACATGCTGGTCCGGGCGCTGTCGGGCGATGACGTCCGTGAGCTGCCGATCCGCGCCTTTCTTTCCTGCCCGCTGGCCATCTACTGGGCCCCCTGATCTCACGGAGAGACACCAATGACCTTCGACAAGAGCATCGACAAGCAGCTGCCCTCCACCCGCACCACCGAGCTCGACAGCATCTGCCTGAAGGCCGAGGTGATCCCGGTGCTGGCCATCCAGCGCGTGGAAGACGCCGTGCCCCTGGCCACCGCCCTGGTCGAGGGTGGCCTCACCGTGCTCGAGGTGACCCTGCGCACCGACTGCGCCCTGGAGGCGGTGCGCCGCATCAAGGCGGCGCTGCCCCAGGCCAGCATCGGCGTGGGCACCGTACTGACCCCGGCCCAGTACCGCCAGGCCGAGCAGGCCGGCGCCGACTTCGTGGTCACTCCCGGCACCACCGAGGCGCTCTATCGCTATGGGGTGACCAGCCCGGTGCCGATGCTGCCGGGCGTTGCCACTGTCTCCGAGCTGATGACCGGCTGGCAGTTCGGCTACCGCCGCTTCAAGTTCTTCCCCGCCGAGGCCAGCGGCGGCGTCAAGGCGCTCAAGGCCTTCGCCGGCCCGATCCCCGAGGCGCGCTTCTGTCCCACCGGCGGCATCAACCTCGACAACGCCGAGGACTACCTGGCGCTCAAGAACGTGATGTGTGTGGGCGGCTCCTGGCTGACCCCGAACTCCCTGGTGGAGGCCGAGGACTGGCACGGCATCCGCCAGCTGGCTCGGGAGGCGGCACAGCGCTTCCACCACTGACTCCCCAGGTTCCCTGCGAAAGAAGTTCCCGCGTGCTCTCTCGACAGCCTCTTGCTGTCCCTCTCCCCGGCCCTCGTGGCCGGGTTTTTTTTCTCCCGAAACGAGCCCGAAACGAGCGGGGGCCGGCAGTTGCCGGCCCCCGCGCTGCACGCTGACTCAGCGCCGGCGGCGCTTGCCGCCCTTGTCGGAGGGCGTCGTCGCGGGCTCGGTGGCGTCCGTCGATGATCTGGCCGTGAAGTGCTCACGCACCAGCGCTAGCAGCCCCTGGGTGGAGGCGTCGAAGTCCTGGCTCTGCTCGTCGATGCGCTCGCTGATCTCGCCGGCGATACGCTTGCCGAGCTGCACGCCCCACTGGTCGAAGGAGTTGATGTTCCAGATCACCCCCTGGACGAACACCTTGTGCTCGTAGAGGGCGATCAGCGCGCCGAGGTTCCTCGGCGTCAGCTCATCGAGCAGCAGCACGCTGGAGGGGCGGTTGCCGGGGCAGCTGTAGGGATCGAGGCGGCTGCCGCTCTGGCTGCCCTCCATGAAGGCGTTGGCCTGGGCCAGCATGTTGGTGAGCAGGGCGAAGTGGTGCTCCTCCATGCCGGGCTCGGGCTTCAGCGAGGCGATGAAGTCGATGGGTACGTAGCGCGTCCCCTGGTGGAGCAGCTGGAAGAAGGCGTGCTGGCCGTTGGAGCCGGTCTGCCCCCAGACGATGGGCCCGGTCTTGTAGTCCACCGGGTGGCCGAAGATGTCCACCGACTTGCCGTTGGACTCCATGTCGAGCTGCTGCAGGAAGGCCGGCAGCTGATGCAGCGCCTGGTCGTAGGGCACGATGGCCTGGGTCTCGGCGCCGTGAAAGTTGATGTACCAGATGCCGATCAGCGCCATCAGTACCGGCATGTTCTCCCGGAAGGGGGCGGCGAGGAAGTGCTGGTCCATGGCGTAGGCCCCCTCCAGCAGCTCCATGAACCCCTCGAAGCCGATGGAGAGGGCGATGGGCAGGCCGATGGAGGACCACATCGAGTAGCGACCGCCCACCCAGGCCCAGAACTCGAAGACGTTCTCCTCGCGGATGCCGAACGCCATGGCCGCCGTCTTGTTGGTGGAGGCGGCGATGAAGTGGGCGCCCACGTCGGCATCCGGGCCGGCGGTCTCCACGAACCAGCGCCGGGCGGTATGGGCGTTGAGCAGCGTCTCCTGGGTGGAGAAGGTCTTGGTGGAGACGATGAACAGGGTGGTGGCCGGGTCGAGGCGGCTCAGCACCTTCTGGATATGGGCGCCGTCGACGTTGGAGACGAAGTGGAAGTTCAGCTCCGGGTGGCGGTGCTTGAGCAGCGCCCGGCAGGCCATGTTGGGCCCCAGGTCCGACCCGCCGATGCCGATGTTGACCACGTCCCGGATGCGCTCGCCGCTGTAGCCCTTCCACTCGCCGCTGCGCACCGCCTCCGAGAACTGGCGGATCTGCTCCCGGGTGCGCTGGATCTCCGGCATCACGTCCTGGCCGTCCACCATCAGCGGCCCCTCGGCGAGGTTGCGCAGGGCGGTGTGCAGCACCGGGCGGTCCTCGGTGACGTTGATGATGTCCCCGGAGAACATCTGGGCGCGACGCTGCACCAGCGCCGAGTGGTTGGCCAGCTCGATCAGCCGGTCGAGCACCGCGTCGGAGACCTGGTGCTTGGAGTAGTCGAGGAAGAGGCCGCCGACGCGCAGGCTCATCTTCTCGAAACGCTGGGGATCGGCGGTGAAGTAGTCGCGGATGCGGTCGTTGGCGGTCTGCTCATGCAGGCGCTTGAGTGCCTGCCAGGTCACGCTGCGGGTCAGCTGGAACATCGGAAGCCTCGCCTCTTGTCATTGATGGGGTCGATGGGAGCCGGGTCGGGAGTGTCAGTCGGCGTTGCGGGTCGAGACCCAGGCGCTGGCGTCGGGAATGGTCATCTCGTAGGCCGATTCCAGCCAGGGCGAGCTGATCAGGAAGTCGGCGCTGGCGGCGTTGCAGGCCACGGGGATGTTCCACAGGGCGGCGAGTCGCAGCAGCGCCTTGACGTCGGGATCATGGGGTTGGGGGGCGAAGGGGTCCCAGAAGAAGATCAGCAGGTCGAGCCGCTGCTCGGCGATCAGAGCGCCGATCTGCTGGTCGCCGCCCAGCGGTCCGCTCAGCAGTCCCTTCACGGGGAGCCCCAGCGCCTTGCCCACCCGACCCGCGGTGGTGCCGGTGCCGGTCAGCTCGTGGCGGGCCAGGGTCGCCTGCCAGCGTGCCGCCCACGCCAGCAGCTCGTCCTTCTTGCCGTCATGGGCGACCAGCGCGATGCGCTTGCGGGCGGGCAGGGTGCGGGTCACGGTGTGCTGCGGACGTGGGTCGCTCATGGTGTTACGCCTCGAGGATCTTCAGGGTATTGGTGCCGCCGTGGGCGTTCATGTGGTCGCCGCGGGTCAGGATCACGTGGTCGCCGGGGGCGGCGATGCCCTTCTCCACCAGCAGCGCCAGCGCCCGGTCGTTGAGCTCGGTGGGGGCCATGTCCTGGGTATCGAAGGGCAGCGAGACCACCCCACGGTAGAGCGCCATGCGCCGCTGCGCCACCGGGCTGTGGGCGAGACCGACGATGGGCAGGCCGGAGCGGATGCGCGAGGCGATCAGCGGCGTGTAGCCGGTGGAGGTCATGCAAGCGATGGCCGCCACGCCCGAGAGGTGGTTGGCGGCGTACATGGCGGAGAGCGCGATGGTCTCGTCGATGCGCGAGAAACCCTCGTGGATGCGGTGGCCGGAGGCCTGGGCGACCCTCTCCCGCTCGGCGCCCAGGCAGACCCGGTCCATGGCCTCGATGGTCTCCACCGGGAAGCGCCCGGCGGCGGTCTCGGCGGAGAGCATCACCGCGTCGGTGCCGTCGAGCACGGCGTTGGCCACGTCGAACACCTCGGCCCGGGTGGGCAGCGGCGCTTCGATCATCGACTCCATCATCTGGGTGGCGGTGATCACCGCCCGATTGAGGGTGCGGGCGCGCTTGATGATGCGCTTCTGCATGCCGATCAGCTGGGCGTCGCCGATCTCCACGCCGAGATCGCCGCGAGCCACCATCACCGCTTCAGAGGCCTCGATGATGCCGTCCAGGGTCGCCTCACAGGCCACGGCCTCGGCGCGCTCCAGCTTGGCCACCAGGCCGATCTCGCGCCCGGCCTCGCCGAGCAGCGCGCGGGCCTCGGCCATGTCGGCGGCGCTGCGCGGAAACGACACCGCCAGGTAGTCGACGCCGATCGCGACGGCGGTGGCGAGGTCGGCGCGGTCCTTGTCGGTGAGGGCCGGGGCCGAGAGGCCGCCGCCCTGCTTGTTGATGCCCTTGTTGTTGGAGAGCTTGCCGCCCACCACCACGCGGGTGTGAATCTCGCGCCCCTGGATGGCGGTGACGTCGAGCACCACCCGGCCGTCGTCGAGCAGCAGGCGGTCGCCGGGGACGACGTCGTCGATCAGCTGCTGGTAGTCGCAGCCGACCCGCTCCGGCGTGCCGGCGTTGCCGTCGAGCGCCATGTCGAGCACGAAGGGGGCGCCCTCGGCGAGCTCGACGGCGCCCTCGGCGAAGCGGGCGATGCGGATCTTGGGCCCCTGGAGATCGCCGAGGGCGGCCACGCTTCTGCCCAGGCGGTCGGCGATCTCGCGGACCCGCACCAGGCGCTGGCGGTGGTCGTCGGCCGAGCCGTGGGAGAAGTTGAGGCGCACGACGTCGACGCCGGCCGCGATCATGGCCTCCAGCACGCCCTCGCGGTCGCTGGCCGGGCCCAGGGTGGCGACGATCTTGGTGCGGCGGATGGGGTCATGGATGGAGGAGTGGTGAGGCTGGCTCGACATCGCGGTCTCCTGGGGCAAGGGGCTGGGTGTCCAGAATAGCGGGTTATCTGTAAGTTTACTACCAATCGGACGGAGATCTGGTTCGTGATAAGTGTCATTTCCCAGATAATGGTTAGTTTTTAAGCGTTATGAATGTAAACTTACCAAAATAATCTTGAATCCTTCCCTCCGCTGAGGCACATTGCGGAGAGGACGAGCCCGTGGGCAAGTCGGGCGGCGACCGGCCGCCACCTCCGCCGACCGGCTCCCCCCGGACCACGACAAGATCACAACAGGGCCACCGCCTGGGAGGAGAGAACCATGACCCTCAAGATTGCCATCAATGGCTTCGGCCGCATCGGGCGCAACGTGCTGCGCGCCCTCTACGAGAACGGCTATCGCCACCGCGTGCAGGTGGTGGCCATCAACGACCTGGGGGATCCCGCCCTCAACGCCCACCTGCTGCGCCACGACACCGTGCATGGCCACTTCCCCTTCCCGGTGGAGCATGACGAGCAGAGCCTGCGCGTTGACGGCGATCGCATCGCCATCCTCTCCGAGCGCGACCCGGCGGCGCTGCCCTGGAAGTCGCTTGGCGTCGATCTGGTGATGGAGTGCACGGGCCTGTTCACCCAGCGTGCCGCCGCCGCCAAGCACCTCGCGGCCGGCGCCCGGCGGGTGCTGATCTCCGCGCCGAGCCCGGATGCCGATGCCACCGTGGTCTACGGGGTCAACGAGGAGGTGCTGCGGCCCGAGCACAAGGTGGTCTCCAACGCCTCCTGCACCACCAACTGCCTGGCGCCGGTGGCCCAGGCGCTCCACGAGGCGGTGGGCATCGAGAACGGCCTGATGACCACGGTGCACGCCTACACCAACGACCAGAACCTCTCCGACGTCTACCACAGCGACCCCTACCGAGCGCGCAGCGCCACCCACTCGATGATCCCCACCAAGACCGGGGCCGCCGCCGCTGTCGGGCTGGTGCTGCCGGAGCTCGACGGTCGCCTCGACGGCCTGGCGGTGCGGGTGCCGGTGATCAACGTCTCCCTGGTGGACCTGGTGTTCACCGCGAGTCGCGACACCACCCGGGAGGAGATCAACGCCATCGTCGCCAGGGCCGCCGAGGCCTCCCCGGTGCTCGCGGTCAACGCCCAGCCGCTGGTCTCCATCGACTTCAACCACGACGCCCACTCCTCCACCTTCGATGCCAACCACACCCGGGTGAACGGTCGCCTGGTGAAGGTGATGGCCTGGTACGACAACGAGTGGGGCTTCTCCAACCGCATGCTGGATACCGCCCTGGCGATGCAGGCGGTGAGCGACGCCAAGCGCGACGCGGCCTGATCCGCCGGCCTGCCGCCGGGTCCTGCAGTGAACGCCGGGATGGGGAACCTCCCGGCGTTCTCGTGTTCGGCGCCCGGGCGAGAGACCGGCGCACTGCGCGACACGGAGGGCGGGGCCGGCAGCCAGTCGAGCGCCATGGAACACAGCATCAGGGCCGGGCTGGTGCCCGGGCCCTGTGGCTGGGTGGTGCCGTCGGTGAGGGCTCAGGTGGCAGCGCCCACCGCCACCGGGGCGGCGCCGCGCTTGATCGCCGCATAACCCAGGCCGGTGATCAGCGAGCCGATCACGATGGCCGCCAGGTAGAGCAGTACCGGAGTGATGGCGTTGGGGATCAGCAGCACGAAGATGCCGCCGTGGGGGGCCATCAGCTGGGCGCCGACCCACATGGAGAGGGCGCCGGTGACCGCGCCGCCAGCGATGCAGGCGGGGATCACCCGCAGCGGGTCCTTGGCGGCGAAGGGAATCGCCCCCTCGCTGATGAAACACAGCCCCAGCACGAAGGAGGCCTTGCCCGCCTCGCGCTCCGGCTCGGAGAACTTGTTCCGGGCCACGAAGCTCGCGACGCCCATGCCGATGGCCGGCACCATGCCGGCGGCCATGATCGCCGCCATGGGGGCGTAGGTCTGGGAGGCCAGCAGGCCGACGCCGAAGGTGTAGGCGGCCTTGTTGACCGGCCCACCCAGGTCGAAGCACATCATGGCGCCGAGCAGGATGCCCAGCAGTACGGCGTTGGTGGCGTCCATGCCGGCCAGGAAGCTGGTCAGGCCGGCCATGATGGCCGCCACCGGCTCGCCGATCACGTAGATCATGGTCAGGCCGGTGACCAGGCTTGCCACCAGCGGGATGATCAGGATCGGCTTGAGCGACTCGACGCTGGCCGGCAGCTTGACGTGGCGCGCCACCGCCAGGGCCACATAGCCGGCCAGGAAGCCGGCGAGGATGCCGCCGAGGAAGCCCGCCTCGATGTTGGCCGCCAGCATCCCGCCGATCATGCCCGGAGCGATGCCGGGACGGTCGGCGATGGAGTAGGCGATATAGCCGGCCAGCACCGGGATCATCAGGGCGAAGGCGGTGCCGCCGCCGATCTGCATCAGCGCCGCGGCCAGGGTGCCCTCCTGCTCGAAGGCGTCGATGCCGAACACGAAGGAGAGCGCGATCAAGAGTCCCCCGGCCACCACCATCGGCAGCATGAAGGAGACCCCGGTGAGCAGGTGCTTGTAGACCCCCTTCTCCTTGACGCCCTTCGGTGCCTCGCCCTTGGCGGAGGCGTCTGCGCTCTCCACCGCGGCATCGGCCAGGGCCGCCTCGATGGTGGTCTGGGCCTTCTTCAGGGCGTTGCCGGTGGAGGTGCGATAGAGGCGCTTGCCGGCGAAGCGGGTGGGGTCCACCTCGATGTCGCAGGCCAGGATCACCAGGTCGGCGGCGGCGATCTCCTCCTCGGTAAGCTTGTCCTGGGCCCCCACCGAGCCCTGGGTCTCCACGCGGATCTCGTGGCCGAGCGCCTTGCCGGCCTCGGACAGGGCCTCTGCCGCCATGAAGGTATGCGCCACCCCGGTGGGGCAGGCGGTCACCGCCACGATCCGGGCGCCGCCCGGGGCGGCGGCCGGGACCTCGGTTTCGGCCTCCTGCGGTGGGGTGAAGGGGGCCGCCTCGCGCTCGGCGCGGGCCAGGAAGGCCGCCGGGTCGGGCAGCGCCTGGTCGATGGCGGCCTGGAACAGCGGCTTGCCGGCGAAGCGCTGGGGAGCCGGGACCCGCTCGGCGGCGACGATCACCAGATCGGCGGCGGCGATGGCCTCGGCGGAGAGCGGTGCCGGGGGCGCCAGCTCGCCGTGCATCTCGACGCTGGGCGACCAGCCCAGGCGCCTGGCGGCCTGTTCCAGGCGACGGGCGGCAAGGAAGGTGGTGGCCATGCCGCTGGGGCAGGCGGTGACGATAAGGACATTCATGCGATGGCTCCCCCCGCGCTGGCATCGACATCGTTGAGGCGACGCACGCGGGTCTGTTGTTGGAGGTGGGGGAAGTCGGAGGCGCGGGGGTTGCCCACGCCCAGGTGGCGGACGGACTCGGCGGAGAGCGCGGTGGCCAGGCGCAGGGTCTGCTCCGGGGTGTGGCCCTCGATCACGCCGTGGAGCAGGGCGGCGAGCAGGGTATCGCCGGCGCCCACGGTGCTGGCCACCTCGAGCTGTGGCGGCACCGCCTGCCAGGCGCCGCGGCCGCTGACCCACAGCACCCCGGCGGGGCCCGCCGAGATCAGCGCCTCCTCGACGCCGACCGCGTAGAGCCGGAGCGCCGCCTTGAGGCGCGCCTCGAAGCCCTCCAGGGAGTGGCCGGCCCAGTCGGCCAGTTCATGCTCGTTGGGCTTGACCGCGGTGGGACGGGCCTCGATGGCCTGGCCGAGCGCCTCGCCGCTGGTGTCCACCCAGACCGGCAGGCCGTTGCCGCGCAGGTGGGCGATCAGCTCGGCGAGCCCCGCAGGAGAGAGACCGGGGGGCAGGCTGCCGGCGATCACCACCGCCGCGGGGCGACGCTCGGGGTTGGTGAGGCGGGCGTCGAGCCAGGCCAGCAGCCGCTGCCAGGCTCCCTGGTCGATGGTGGCACCGGGGCCGTTGATATCGGTGACCCGCCCGTCGGCCTCGGCGAGCTTGGCGTTGATGCGGGTCTCGCCGGGCACGCGCAGGAAGGCGTCTTCCACGCCGAGTGCCTCGAAGGCGCGCAGGAAGGGGCCGTCGTTGTCGGCGCCGAGAAAGCCCGACACCGTGACCTCGTGGCCGAGGGCGACCAGCACCCGGGCCACGTTGACCCCCTTGCCGGCGGCCTCGAGATGGGTCTCCCGGGTGCGGTTGACCTCCCCGGGGACGAGCCGCTCGAGGCCGATCGACAGATCCAGGGCGGGGTTGAGGGTGAGGGTGAGGATCCGGGCCATCAGCGCACCTCCAGGGCGTCACGCACCGCCTCGGCGGTGGGTTGGGCGAGCGCCAGCGTGGCCTGGGCACGGGCCTCTTCGAGGTCGAACTCGCGCAGCCGCGCCTTGACCAGCGGCACCTGGCGGGCGCTCACGGAGAGTTCGTCGACGCCGAGGCCGACCAGTACCGGGACCGCCGTGGCGTCCGAGGCCAGCTCGCCGCACACCCCGACCCACTTGCCCTGGGCGTGGGCGGCCTGGACGGTCAGCTGGATCAGCCGCAGCACCGCCGGGTGCAGGCCATCGGACTGCGCGGAGAGCTCGGGGTGGCCGCGGTCGATGGCCAGGGCGTACTGGGTCAGGTCGTTGGTGCCCACCGAGAAGAAGTCCACCTCGGGGGCCAACGTCGGGGCCAGCAGCGCCGCGGAGGGGATCTCGATCATCACCCCGAGTTGGACGTCGGTGGCGCGCTCGGTCTCGGGAATCTCCTCAAGCAGGCGGTCGTAGATCGCCCTGGCCTGCCGGAACTCGCCGAGGTCCTTGACCATCGGCAGCATGATGCGCAGCGGGCGGGACTTTTTATCAACCCCAGCCGCGGGCGCCTTGACCCCAGCCGCAGGCGCTTGTTCCGATTCTGCCGCAGGCGCCGCGGCCATCAGCAGGGCGCGCAGCTGGGTCTCCAGCACCTCGGGACGGGTCAGCGCCAGGCGGATACCGCGCAGGCCGAGGAAGGGGTTGTCCTCCCTGGGTACCGGCCAGTAGGGCAGCGGCTTGTCGCCGCCCACGTCCAGGGTGCGGGCCACCAGGGGGCGGCCGTCCAGGGCCTCGGTGGCCTCGCGGTACTCCTCGACCTGGGTCATGAGGTCGGGCATCGCCGCATGGGCCATGAAGATGAATTCGGTGCGCAAGAGGCCCACCCCCTCGGCGCCACGCTCCACGGCGTCCTGTGCGTGAGCGGTGTTACCCAGGTTGGCGGCCACCTCGACGCGGTGGCCGTCGCGGGTCGCCGCGGGCTGGTGGCGGGCCTCCCAGGCCTCGGCCTCGCGGCGGCGCTGGTCGGCCAGGCGCTGTTCGGCACTGGCCAGGCGCTCCTCGGAAGGCGCGACGGTATAGCGGCCCCGGTCGCCATCGAGGATCAGCAGGGTGTCGTTGGAAAGCGTCAGCACTCGCTCGCCTGCGCCAACCGCGGCGGGGATGCCCAGGGCACGGGCCAGGATGGCGCTATGGGCGGTCGCGCCCCCCCTCGCCGTGAGCAGGCCGCGGACCCGTGCGGTGTCCAGGCGGGCCACGTCGGAGGGGCCGAGGTCGTCGGCCACCAGGATATAGGGGCTGTCCGGCGGCTTGGGCAGCGCAACGTTGCAGAGGATGCCCAGCACCCGGCGACCCACATCGCGCAGATCGGCGGCGCGTTCGGCCAGTAGCCGGTCCGCGAGCATCTCCTGGGCGCGGGCGGCGGTCTCGATGGCATGCCACCAGGCGGCCTCGGCGGAGGCGCCCTCGGCGATGCCCTCGCGGGCGGCCTGGTGCAGCTCGGAGTCCTTGAGCATCTCCTCGTGCATGGAGAGGATCTGGGCCACCTCACCACCGCGGGCCTGGCGCACCAGGGCCTCGAGCTGGTCCTCACCCTCGAGCAGGGCGGCGTCCAGGCGACGGTTCTCGGTGGCCGGGTCGCCGGCGCGCTCGGGGTACTCGAAACG
The DNA here is from genome assembly GCF_013000985.1 of Halomonas sp. PGE1. Lineage (NCBI taxonomy): Bacteria > Pseudomonadati > Pseudomonadota > Gammaproteobacteria > Oceanospirillales > Halomonadaceae > Halomonas > Halomonas sp. PGE1. Next base: position 3,362,099 of record NZ_CP053032.1, on the reverse strand, counting down.
TGGCAGGCGCAGCACGAAGGCCGGGGCGATGGCCAGGCCCGGGGAGGCGGCCACCGCCGTCTGGGGCTCGTTCTCGACCAGCGGCTCGATAATGACTTCCGGCTCGGGCAGGTGATGCTCGCGGCCCTCGTCGAAGGGCGCGACCGCCTCGCCCAGGCCCTCGGTCACCGCCCGGCAGACGGCCGCCAGGGCACGCTCGGCGGCGTCGGCGGGGAGGTCGCTGCCGTCGATGGAGAAGAGCAGCGGCTGGCCGCGGCGGGCGCCGAGGCCGATCACCTTGGTCAGGCTGGTGGCCGAGACCGCCTGGCCGCTGCCTTCGGCCAGGCGCACTCGGATCGACACGCCCTGAGCGCGGGCCACCTGGACCAGCTGCTTGGCCGGTCGGGCGTGGAGGCCGTGGGCATTGAGCACCCGCACCGTGGCGGTGATAGCGCTCGCCGTTTCGCCGGCCAGGCGGGCCAGCACGGTGGCGGCGTCGGCGCCGGCCAGGTCGCCGGCGCTGCCGCTCTCCAGCAGGGTGACGAGCCGCTCCAGCAGGCCGTGATGGGCGTCGCCCTGGGCCGCCAGGCAGAAGACCCCGACAAGGCCAGCGTCCCCGATGTTGAGCGGGTGCGCCGGTGTCGCCAGCGCCAGGGCGGGCTGGGTCACCCCCAGGTCGCTTGCCACCAGCCACAGGCCCTGGCCCAGGGCGCGAGGCGCCTGGTCGGCCACGGTGGCGACGAAGGCGTTCTCCACGCAGCCGGCCTGGCGCAGCCGGGCGGCGGCGGCCAGCGCCAGCTCCTGGCTGTCCCGGGCGGGGAAGCCCAGGCAGAGGGTGTCGGCATCCAGGCGCGGCTCCACCACCGTCTTCGACAGCAGCCCGGCGATCTCGCCCCGGGAGTCGGCGGCGGCCAGCCGTTCGGAGATGCCCTCGCGGTCCAGCACATGGGTCAGCTGGCGCAGGATCTCCAGGTGCTCGTCGCTCTGGGCGGCGATGGTCACCAGCACATGGACGCGATTGCCGTCGTGCCAGTCGATGCCCTGGGGAAACTGCAGCACCCGCACCCCGGTGGCACGGACGTGCTCGCGGCTCTCCGGGGTGCCGTGGGGGATGGCGATGGCATTGCCGAGGAAGGTGGAGGACTGGGCCTCGCGGGCGTGCAGGCCTTCGCGGTAGCCATCGGCCGTGAGGCCGGCCTGCAGTAGGGCCTCGGCGGCGTGGTCCAGCGCTGCCTGCCAGTCATCGGCATGGCAGTCGAGCAGGATGTCGTCGGGTGTCAGAGTCAGCATCGGGAATGTCTCGAGGGTTAGTGAATCGAGTCACCATGCCGATAAGGCTGGATCGATTCACTTGAGATGGCAAGGCGGACGGCCTACGACATTGGTCGCATCTCGGCGGGGCGCCAGGTCGGTAGCGGGTGGCGTAGAATCGTGTCACCTCCATCACAAGGGAACGTCATGACGCTCGCAGAAATCGCCCGCCTGGCCGGCGTCTCGCGCACCACGGCCAGCTATGTCATCAACGGCAAGGCCGAGGAACGGCGGATCAGCCCCCAGACCGTGGAGCGAGTGATGGCCGTGGTGCGCAAGCACCGTTACCGGGTCGATGCCCAGGCCGCGGCACTGCGGCGTGGCTCGAGTCGCACCCTGGGGCTGATCGTCCCGGACCTGGAGAACACCAGCTATGCGCGCCTGGCCAAGCGGCTGGAGCGCGGCGCTCGGGAGCAGGGCTATCAGCTGCTGATCGTCGGCTCAGATGATCGGCCGGAGAGCGAGCGCGACCTGGCGCTGGCGCTGCGCGCCCAGCGCTGCGAAGTGTTGATCACCGCCAGCTGCCTGCCGCCGGACGATCCCTTCTACGCCGAGCTGATGGCCGATGGCCTGCCTGTCATCGCCGTGGATCGGGGCTTCGATCCCTCGCGCTTCGTCAGCGTGGTGAGCAACGACGGCGAGGCCGCCGAGCGGCTGACCCGTTCGGTGCTGGGCGAGGGAGTGAAACGGGTGGCCTGGCTGGATGCCGTGCCGGGGATCTCCATCACCCGGGAGCGCCGGGCGGGGTTCGAGCGGGCCCTGGCGGACAGCGAGGCCGGGGCAATCATCGCCAGCGGTGAGCGCTATGACCGCGACGAGGGGGCACGGCTGCTGCGCGAGCTGATCGACGCCCACGGTCTGCCCGATGCCCTGGTCACGGCCTCCTATGCGCTGCTCGACGGCGTCTTCGACGTGCTGCTGGAGGAGGGCGGGCTGCCTCAGGGCCTGCGCCTGGCCACCTTCGGCGACAGCCGGCTGCTGGACTTCCTGCCGCAGCCGGTCAACTCGGCGGTGCAGGACCACGAGCGCATCGCTGCCACGGCCCTGCAGGCCGCCCTGGCCGCGGCCCGCGGCGACTATCGCCCGGGCGAGACGGTCATCGCCCGGCGGCTGCGCTGGCGGCGGCCGGATCGCCGGCGGGTGTCATGACGGCGGGTCAGTCTTCGAGGCGCGCCAGGTCCTCACGGGTCGGCAGGGCGGCGTAGGCGCCGGGGCGGGTCACGGCGTGGGCGCCGCAGCGGCAGGCGGTCTCCACGGCCCGGGTCAGCAGCGCCGCGTCGCGGTGCCAGTCGCCGTCGGTGCCTGCCTCGCCGAGATGTGCGGCGAGCTCGGCCAGCAGGCCACCGATGAAGGCGTCGCCGCCGGCGGTGGTGTCCACCGCCTGGACCGGCGGCGGCGTCACGCGCCGCTCGAGGCCCGCGCCCAGCAGGCGCACCTCGCCGGGCCCGTCGGTGATCACGATGGCCTTGACCCCGGCGGCCAGGCGCTCGGCCAGCCAGGCGTCCTGTGGGTGGTCGGCGCGCAGGCAGTCGAGCTCCTCGGTGGAGAGCTTGAGCAGGTCGGCACGATCGAGCAGGCGGGTGACCAGCGCGATGTCCGCGGCGCCCTCGGCCCAGAGGTTGTGGCGCAGGTTGGCATCCACGCTGATCAGGCAGCCGGCCCGGCGGGCCATCTCGGCCATGGCCAGGGTGGTCTCGGCGATGGCCGCCTCGGTCAGGCTGTTGCTGCACAGGTGCAGGATGGCGGGGGCGGCGAAGATGCCCTGGGGCAGGTGCTCGAGGCGGTAGAGCAGGTCGGCGGCCGGCGGCCGATAGAAGTCGAAGGTGCGCTCGCCGTGCTCATCGCGGGAGACGAAGGCCAGCGCCGTGCGCGCCTCGCGGGTGCGCACCACCCCGGAGGTGTCGACGCCGTGGGCGGCCAGCTGTGCCGCGAGGAAGTCGCCGAAGCGGTCATCGCCGACCATGCCGAGGAAGCGGCTGGGCACGCCGAGCCGGGCGCAGGCCACGGCCACGTTGGCCGGTGCCCCGCCGGCATAGGGCGTGAACGTCTCGTGGCCCTGTGCCGTATCGCCCAGCCGGCTGGAGAGCATGTCGACCAGGGCCTCGCCGAAGGCGATCACCGGGATCATGCGGGCAGCGCCAGACTGAGGGTGGTGCCCAGCAGGTGCTGGGCGCCGGGCACCAGCCACACCGGGTCGAGGCGGGTGTTGGCGGACTCCACGCAGAGGAAGCGGTGGCCGGCCTCGGTGGGGGTGTCCTCGGGCAGCGCCTCGCCGGGGTGCCAGACCACGGCGGAGTCGCTGCCCTGGCGGGCGATGCGCAGGCGGCGAGCGCCGTCGTCCAGGGTCAACTCGGCGTTGCTGTGATAGATGCGGTCGAGCCCGCCGCGTACGCCGAGCTCGCCCTGCTGCTCGCGGTCGGCGAAGCCGGCCAGCTTGTCCAGGTAGCGGGCGCCGGCCAGCCCCTCGACGCGGCAGGCGAAGGCGTCGCGCACCGCCAGGTAGCTGTGCAGGGCGCCGCTGATCTTCACCGGCGTCTCGCCGACGTGCTCGGTGATCAGCTCCACGTGCAGGCGCCGGGCGTTGGCCTGGACCACCAGGCGCGCCGTGAGCTGGCTGTGCAGGCGCGTCTCGGGCGAGAGGTGCAGCTCCACCCCCTCCTCGTGCTCGTCCACGGCGTCCAGCCGCCAGTCGGCGAGGCGTGCGGTGCCGTGGAAGGGGCCGCTGTGATCCTCGGACTCGTCGGCGTAGCGATCGTCGGCGAACCAGGGCCAGCAGAGCGGGATGCCGCCGCGAATCGCACCGGGGAGATCCTGGGGCGTGGGCGTCACCCACAGCCAGCCTTCGCTGCCGTCACCGGCCGGTAGGAAGTGGAGAAGTTGCCCCCCCTGCAGGGAGAGGGCCAGCTCGCCCCAGGCCTCGTTGGCCAGCCACAGCTCGCGGCCGGCCCAGTGGGCGCGGCGCTGGCCGCGGGTCTCGTCGAGCAGGGTGCGCAGGCTTTGCGGAATCATCATTCGACCTCTTCCATCGCGTTAGTCGACTTCTGGATTGTAAAGGGCCTCGGCGGCGCCCAGCAGTCCCGTCCAGGGGGCGGTCACCAGGTGCACGGGGATCGTCGCCGTGTAGGCGTCCATGCGTCCCTTGGCGGCGAAGGCCTCGCGAAAGCGGCTTCGCGGCAGCCAGTCGCGCAGCCGCGGCAGGATGCCTCCGCACAGGGTGACCCCGCCGCGGGCGCCCAGCATCAGGGCGGCGTCACCGCAGACGTCGCCGAGGATCTTGAGAAAACGCAGCAGGGTATCACGGGCCAGCGGGTCGCTGTCGGCCGCCGCGGTGACCTCGGCGGGGGTGGTGTGCACGGGGTTGGCGCCCTTGAGCGAGCAGTGGGCGAGGTAGAGGTCCAGCAGCCCCTGGCCGCACAGCAGGCGCTCCACGCTGACCCGGCCGTAGCGGTTGCGGAAGTGGCGCAGTAGGTTCTGCTCGCGCTCGTCGGTGGGGGCGAAGGTGACGTGGCCCCCCTCGGTGGGCAGCGGGATCCAGGCGTGGCGGCCGGGGAAGAGGCCGGCGACGCCGAGCCCCGTGCCGGGGCCGAACACCAGCCGGGCCGCATGGGGAATCGCCTCGCCGGGCTGCACCTCGACCAGGTCGGCCTCGGGCAGGTGGGGCACGCCCAGCGCCTGGGCGGTGAAGTCGTTGATCACCTTGAAGCGCGTGAGCCCCAGCGCCGCCTGGGCTTCGGCCCGGGAGAAGGCCCAGTGGTTGTTGGTCATGGTCACCCGGTCGCCGCGGATCGGGCAGGCGAAGGCCAGGCAGGCCTCCTGTGGGGCCCGTTCGCCGGTGGCGCCTACCCGGGTCAGGTAGTCGTGCACCGCCTCCACCAGGCCGGGGTAGTCGGCGCAGGGCAGGGCGAGGATATCGCGGGGCGCGAAGGCGCCCGGGGTCACCAGCGCGAAGCGCGCGTTGGTGCCGCCGATATCACCGATCAACGCGGGTCGTGTCATCGTCAATGTGTCCTTTCTGTCCCTGGCGCTTCTCGCGATGGCAGTGGCTCAGGCGTCCTCGTCGTGGATCATCCCGACCTGGCAGGCGAGGTCGTCGGCCTCGAAGCCGCCGAACACCGAAGCGCCCTGCTCGGAGCCGCTGGCCAGGTGGCGCAGGCCGGCGAACAGCTCTCGGCCGAGGCCCTGATGGTAGTGCTCCAGGTGCGGCTCGGCGCGCTCGCGTTCGGCCCAGGCGTGGGCGTCCACCTTGACCTCGAGGGTGCCGGCATTGGCGTCCAGGCGGACGATATCGCCATCGCGCAGCCTCGCCAGGGGGCCGCCGTCCAGGGCCTCAGGGGTCATGTGGATGGCCGCCGGCACCTTGCCTGAGGCCCCGGACATGCGCCCGTCGGTGACCAGCGCCACCTGGAAGCCGCGGTCCTGGAGCACGCCGAGATAGGGGGTGAGCTTGTGCAGCTCCGGCATGCCGTTGGCCTTGGGGCCCTGGTAGCGCACCACCACTACCACGTCGCGATCCAGCTCGCCGGCCTCGAAGGCCGCCTTGAGCTCGTTCTGGTCCTCGAAGATCCGTGCCGGCGCCTCCACCAGGCGGTGTTCCTCGGCCACCGCCGAGACCTTGATCACCCCGCGGCCCAGGTTGCCGTCGAGCACGGTGAGCCCGCCGGTGGGGGCAAAGGGCTCGCTTACGCCGCGCAGCACGTCCCGGTCGAGGCTATCGGCGGGGCCCTCGCGCCAGGTCAGCTTGCCCTCCTCCAGGAAGGGCTCCCGGATGTAGGCGGTCAGGTCGCTGCCGAACACCGTGGGGATGTCGCCATGGATCAGCCCGGCGCCCAGCAGCTCACGGATCAGCAGGCTCATGCCGCCGGCGGCCTGGAAGTGGTTCACGTCGGCCTGGCCGTTGGGGTAGATGCGGGTCAGGCTCGGCGTCACCGCGGAGAGGGCGGTGAAGTCGTCCCAGGTGATGGTCAGCCCCGCCGCGGCGGCCATGGCCACCAGGTGCAGGGTGTGGTTGGTGGAGCCGCCGGAGGCCAGCAGGCCGACCATGGCGTTGACGATGGCGCGCTCGTCGACCTGCCGGTAGAAGGGGCGGTAGCTGCCGCCCGGCTCGCTGTTACGAATCGCCTGCTCGGCGGCGTAGCGGGTCAGGGCCTCGCGCAGCGGCGTGCCTGGGTTGACGAAGGAGGCGCCGGGCAGGTGCAGGCCCATGATCTCCATCATCAGCTGGTTGGAGTTGGCGGTGCCGTAGAAGGTGCAGGTACCGGGGCTGTGGTAGGAGGCCGATTCGGCCTCCAGCAGCTCGTCGCGGCCCACCTTGCCCTCGGCGTAGAGCTGGCGGATGCGGGCCTTCTCCTTGTTGGGCAGGCCGCTCTCCATGGGGCCGGCGGGCACGAAGAGCGCCGGCAGGTGGCCGAAGCGCGCCGCGCCGATGAAGAGCCCCGGGACGATCTTGTCGCAGACGCCCAGGTAGAGGGTGGCGTCGAACATGTTGTGGGAGAGGGCCACGGCGGTGGCCATGGCGATCACCTCCCGGGAGAAGAGCGACAGCTCCATGCCGGGCTGGCCCTGGGTGACCCCATCGCACATGGCCGGCACGCCGCCGGCGTACTGGGCGGTGGAGCCCATGGCCCGGGCGGCGGCCTTGATGATCGCCGGGTAGGTCTCCAGAGGCTGGTGGGCGGAGAGCATATCGTTATGGGACGAAATAATGCCCAGGTTGGCGCTGTTCATCAGCTTGAGGCGCCCCTTGTCGGTCTCGCCACAGGCGGCGAAGCCATGGGCCAGGTTGCCGCAGGAGAGCTCGCCGCGGTGCACGCCGCGGCGATGCTGGGCCGCCATGCGCGCCTCGTAGAGGGCGCGCCGCTCGGCGGAGCGCTCGCGGATGCGCCGGGTGACGTCGGCAACGGTGGCGTTCAGGGCGGGGGGCGTCGTGGCCATGGGGCACCTCGGTCTCTGTGTATTTTTGGTAAGTTTACCAAAATAATCTCGGGAGTCTCCGCCATCCTAGCCGGTATTTGGGCGGAATTGTAGTTTTATTACCTCTTGTGCCGTTCGGCCCGTCACAGCCCCAGCAGCCTGAGCAGCCAGCGCCGGTAGGGCGGGTTGAGCAGGCCCACGGCGTTGCGTCGCGCCTGGAGGAAGACGCTGCGCTCGAGGCTGAAGCGCAGGAAGCCGGCCTCGCCCTGGTAGGCGCCCATGCCGCTCTCGCCCACGCCGCCGAAGGGCAGGGCCGGAACGGCGTTGTGCCAGAGGGTGTCGTTGAAGACCACGCCGCCGGAGTGGGTGGTCTCAAGCACCCGGCGGCGCCGCTCGGCATCGTCGGTGAAGGCGTAGAGCGCCAGCGGCCGCGGCCCGGCGTTGACGTGGGCCAAGGCGGCATCGAAGTCGCGCACGCCGAGGACCGGCAGCCAGGGGCCGAAGATCTCCTCCTGCATCAGGGCCAGGCCCTCGTTGGGGTCGATCACCAGGGTCGGCGGCAGCTTGGCCCCGCCGCCCGGGAGCTCGACGCGCTCGCCCAGGGCGATCACCCGGCAGCCGTGGTCGCGGGCCTCGTCGAGCATGGCCTCGAGCCGCGCGCGCTGATGCTCTCCCGGCACGGCGGTGTAGTCCTTGCCGGCGGTGCCCCGAGGGTAGAAGTCCTTGACCACTCGGCGCATCGCCTCGATGAAGTCGCCGAGCCGGGAGGCATCGATCAGCACGTGGTCGGGGGCGATGCAGGTCTGGCCGGCGTTGAGCCACTTGCCGAAGGCGATGCGCTCGGCGGCACGCGACAGGTCGGCATCGGGGTCGATGAGGGCCGGGGTCTTGCCGCCCAGCTCCAGGGTGATGGGGGTCAGGTGGGCGGCGGCGGCCCGGGCTACCTCGCGGCCGATGCGCGCATTGCCGGTGAACAGCAGGTGATCGAAGGGCAGCGCCGAGAAGGCGCGGGCCGTCTCCACGTCGCCCGGGACCACGGCGAGCTCGGCGGGGTCGAAGTAGCGCTCGGCCAGGCGCGCCATCAGCGCGCTGGTGGCGGGGGTGTGCTCGCTGGGCTTGATCAGCACCCGGTTGCCGGCGGCCAGGGCGTCCACCGCCGGCAGCCAGGCGAGGTTCCAGGGGTAGTTGGAGGGGGCGATGATGCCCACCACCCCCAGCGGCTGGCGGTGCACCCGGGCCCGCCCCGGCTGGAGCCGCCAGGGCACGGCGGCGCGGCGGGGGCGCATCCAGCGGCGCAGGTGGCGCCGCGCATGGCGCACCGCCTGGAGCACGGTGGCGATCTCGGCCAGCCGGCTCTCGGCTTCGGCGCGGTGGCCAAAGTCCTCGCCGATGGCGGCGATGATCTCGTCGCGGTGGCGCCGGGTCAGGGTCGCCAGCCGGGCCAGGCGTTCGCGGCGGGTGGCAAGCGTCGGGTAGGGCTCGGCCGCGAAGGCGCGACGCTGGGCATCGAACTGCGCCTGCAGCTCGCGGGCATCGGTCATGCACGTCTCCGTGTGTCGATGAGGATGGAAGGGGGCTCGGGCACTGGGCACAATGTAGGCCTTCTGCCAACGGCTTGTCAGCTGCCGGAGCCGCCATGTCCTCGCTTGTGTTGCAAGAACTCCCCGCCATCGAGGCGGTGCCGGCCGCGGCCTGGAACGCCCTGGTCGGCGATGACCACCCCTTCCTGCGTCACGAGTTCCTGCATGCCCTGGAGGCGAGCGGCTCGGTGAGCCCGGCCACCGGCTGGGTGCCGCGCCACCTGACCCTCTGGCAGGGCGAGCGCCTGGTGGGGGCGATGCCCCACTACCTCAAGCACCACTCCTTCGGGGAGTACGTCTTCGACTGGAGCTGGGCCGATGCCTGGGAGCGCGCCGGCGGGCGCTACTATCCCAAGGGGCTCACCGCCATTCCCTACACCCCAGCGCCCGGGCCGCGGCTGGCGCTGGCCGAGGGCATCGACCCGCTGGCCGCCCGTGAGGCCCTGGCCATGGCCTGGGAGGGGCGCGGGGAAGGCGTGGCCAGCGAGCTCTCCAGCTGGCACCTGCTGTTTGCCGAGGAGGCCGAGGTGGCCGCCTGGCAGGCAGCGCGCCCCGGGCTGCTGGCCCGCCACGGGGTGCAGTTCCAGTGGCGCGACGCCGGCTACGGCGACTTCGAGGGCTTCCTGGCCGCGATGACCTCCAAGCGGCGCAAGGCGATCCGCCGTGAGCGGCGCCTCGTCGCCGACCAGGGGCTGACGCTGCATCGCCTCGAAGGGGAGGAGATCGACGCGGCGGCCCTCGAGCACTTCTTTCGCTGCTACGAGATCACCTACCTGGAGCGGGGGCGCCACGGCTACCTCAACCCGGACTTCTTCCGCCGGCTGCGCGCCACCATGCCGGAGAGCCTGCTGCTGGTGCAGGCGCGGCTCGAGGGCCGGCCGGTGGCCGCGGCGCTCTGCCTGCAGGGCGCGCGCACCCTCTACGGCCGCTACTGGGGCAGCGAGGTGATGGCCGACTGCCTGCACTTCGAGGCCTGCTACTACCAGGGCATCGAGCACTGCCTGGCCCGGGGGCTGACCCTCTTCGACCCCGGCACCCAGGGAGAGCACAAGCTGGCCCGGGGCTTCGCGCCGCGCCTGCTCACCTCGCTTCACCATATCGCCGACCCCCGCCTGCGCGACGCCGTGGCGCGTTTCTGCGCCGAGGAGCGCGCCCAGATCCGCGCCTATTGCGCCGCCGCGACGCAGGCGCTGCCGTTCAGGGCGTGAGCGGGCCCGGCGATGGTGGCATAATGCCGCCATCCTTTTTCTCGCGACGGACGCTGTTCATGCTCAAGTGGTTGGCCATCGTGCTGCTGGTCCTGCTCGCCCTGCTGCAGTATCGCCTGTGGCTGGGTGAGGGGGGCATCCGCGACCTCGGCGAGGTGCGCGAGCGGGTGGCGGCCCTGGAGGCGGCCAACAAGCCGCTGCGCGACCGCAACGCCCGCCTGGGCGCCGAGGTGCTGGACCTCAAGACCGGCCTGGACGCCATCGAGGAGCGCAGCCGCAGCGACATCGGCATGGTGCGCGCCGACGAGTACTTCTTCTGGGTGCCGGGCGTGGCGGTGGAAGCCGTCCCGGTGGTCAATCCCGCGCCGGCGGTGGGCCTGGAGGCCGGCCGATGAGCGTGGCGCCCTGGCTGGTGGTGCCCGCGGCGGGGCAGGGGCGACGCATGGGGGCTGATCGCCCCAAGCAGTACCTGGCGATCGACGGCCGCCCGGTGCTGGCCCACACCCTGGCGCGTCTGCATGCCGCCTTTCCCGCGGCGCGCCTCTGCCTCTGTCTGGACCCCGAGGATGCCCGCTTCGACCCGGCCTGGGTGCCCTTCGCCGAGTGGCGCCGGGTGCCCGGCGGTGCCGAGCGGGTCGACTCGGTGGCCAGCGCCCTGGCGGCCATCGCGGGCGAGGCCGGCGACGATGACCTGGTGCTGGTCCATGACGTGGCGCGCCCCTGCGTGACCGTGGCGGATCTTGTCCGCCTTCACGCCGTGCTGGCGGACGATCCGGTGGGTGGCCTCCTGGCCGCCCCGGTGGCCGACACCATGAAGCGCGATGACGGCGCCGGTCGAGTCGCGGCCACCGAGCCCCGCGCCGGCCTCTGGCATGCGCTGACCCCCCAGGGGTTCCGCTACGGCTTGCTGCGCCGGGCGCTGGCGGCGGCGCGGGAAGCCGGCGTGGCGGTCACCGACGAGGCCTCGGCGGTGGAGGCGCTGGGGCTTTCCCCGCGGCTGGTCAGCGGGCGTCGCGACAACCTCAAGATCACCCATCCCGAGGACCTGGCCCTGGCCGGGCAGATCCTGGCCGCCCAGCGCCAGGCGACGGCCTCGGGCGAGCAGGACAAGGCGCCTTCCGGCGCACTGGAGAGATGATGCGCATCGGCCACGGCTTCGACGTCCACCGCTTCGGCGAAGGCGACCACCTGATGATCGGCGGCGTCGCCGTTCCCTTCGACCACGGCTTTGTCGCCCACTCCGACGGCGACGTGCTGCTGCACGCCGTCAGCGATGCCCTGCTGGGCGCCTGCGCCCTGGGCGACATCGGTCGCCACTTTCCCGACACCGACCCGGCCTGGAAGGGGGCCGACAGCCGCGTGCTGTTGCGCCACGTGGTGGGCCTGGTGCGTAAGGCCGGCTACCGGGTCGGCAACCTGGACGCCACCCTGATGGCCCAGGCGCCGAAGATGGCCCCGCACATCGCGGCCATGGCCGCCACCATCGCCGAGGATCTCGGCGTCGAGGTCGGCGCGGTCAACGTCAAGGCCACCACCACCGAACGCCTGGGCTTCACCGGGCGCGGCGAGGGGATCGCCGCCGAGGCGGTGGTGCTGCTGCTGCCCGCGGCCCTCGTCGCTGAGGGAGAGCGCGCCGGTGAGTGACACCGACGCCCGGCGCGAGCCGGATGCCATCGCCTGGCCGCCGAGCTGGCCGCGGGTGCTCGACGCCGACTTCGGCCCGCCGCCGGCGGGGGAGTATCGCGCCACCCCCGAGGATTTCCAGGTCGCCGAGGTGCTCGACTTCGCCCCGGAGGGGCAGGGCGAGCACCTCTGGCTGCACGTCGAGAAGCGCGACCTGACCACCGCCATGGCGGTGCGCGAGCTGGCCCGGCTGTGCGAGGCCTCGCCCCGCGACGTCGGCTACTCCGGCATGAAGGATCGCGTCGCCATCACCCGTCAGTGGCTCTCGGTGCAGCTGCCCGGGCGCGAGGCCCCGGCAGGGCTCGCCGAGGCGCTGGCCGAGCGCGGCATCCGCGTGCTGGCCGAGGCGCGCCATCCCCGCAAGCTCAAGCGCGGCGTGCACCGCGCCAATCGCTTTCGCCTGCGGATCACCGGCCCCGCGGTGGCCGACCCTGCCCTCGAGGTGCGCTGGGCGCGGCTGGTGGAGCAGGGCGTGGCCAACTATTTCGGGCCCCAGCGCTTCGGGCCGGATGGCCGCAACCTGCAGCGTGCCCGCTCGCTGCTGGCCCGCGGCTGGCGCAAGCGCGATGACCGCGACGGCATGCTGCTCTCCGCGGCGCGCAGCTTCCTGTTCAACGAGCAGCTGGCCGAGCGCGTCCACGACGGCAGCTGGCACCGCCTGCTGCCCGGCGAGGTGGCGATCCTCGACGGCACCGCCAGCCAGTTCACCCTGGAGACGCCGGATGCCGAGCTCGAGGCTCGGGCGGCCCGGCTCGACCTGCACGGAAGCGGCGTGCTGTGGGGCGTCGGCGGCTCCGTGGCGGCCGGCGAGGCGCTGGACCGGGAGGCCCGGCTGGGCGAGCGCTACCCGGCGCTCTGCGCGGGCCTCGAGCGCGCCGGCGTGCGCCTGGCACGACGCGCGCTGCGCCTGCGCCTCGGCGAGCCGAGCCTGACCCGCGGCGAGGGCGAGCTGTGGCTCGCCTTCAGCCTGCCGCGAGGCGCCTTCGCCACCGCCGTGCTGCGCGAGCTGATCGCCCACTCCACCCTGTGAAGGAGCCTGCCATGCGCCGACTGCTGCTTTCCAACGACGACGGCGTCCATGCCCCGGGCCTGCGTGCCCTGCATGACGCCCTGGCGCCCCACGCCCGGCTGCGCGTGGTGGCACCGGACCGCGACAAGAGCGGGGCCAGCAACTCCCTGACCCTGAGCCGGCCGCTGTCGCTGACCGACATGGACAACGGCTTCTACAGCGTCGACGGCACCCCGGCAGACTGCGTCTACCTGGGGGTCAACGGCGTCTGGGACGAGAAGCCTGACCTGGTGATCTCCGGCATCAACCACGGCGGTAACCTCGGCGACGACGTGCTCTACTCCGGCACCGTGGCTGCCGCCATGGAGGGGCGCAACCTGGGCATGCCGGCCATCGCCATGTCGCTTGTGGGCTCGCGCCACTTCGATACCGCCGGGCGCGTGGCGGCGAGCCTGGTGGGCGCCGCCGACCAGCTCTCGCTGCCGCCGCGCAGCCTGCTCAACGTCAACGTCCCGGACCTGCCCTGGGACCAGATCCAGGGCTTCCGGGTCACCCGCCTGGGCTATCGCGGTCCGGCCTCGCGGCCCCTCGAGGTGCGCGACCCCCGCGGCCGGGTGCGCTGGTGGATCGCCGCCGCCGGGGAGAACGCCGACGACGGCGCCGATACCGACTTCGCCGCCGTCGAGGCCGGCTACGTTTCCATCACCCCGCTGCAGACCGACCTGACCCGGCATGCGGCGATCAGTGACGTACAGGGCTGGCTGGATGCACTCACCTGAACGACTGCCGGCGCTGGTGCGGGGAGTGGGCATGACCTCCCAGCGCACCCGCGACCGCATGGTGGCCAGGTTGGCCGATCAGGGCATCCGCGATGCCCGCGTGCTGGCCACCATGGCCGCCGAACCGCGCCACCTCTTCCTGGACGAGGCGCTGGCCCATCGCGCCTACGAGGACACCGCGCTGCCCATCGGCCATGGCCAGACCCTCTCCCAGCCGTGGATGGTGGCCAGGATGACCGAGCTGGTGCTGGAGGCGGCCCCCGCCCGGGTGCTGGAGATCGGCACCGGCTCGGGCTACCAGACCCTGATCCTGGCGCGGCTGGTGCCGGAACTCTGGTCCATCGAGCGGATCAATGCCCTGCACCGCCGCGCCGCCGAGCGCCTGCGCCTGCTGGAGGCCCAGGGTGCACAGCTGCGCCTGGCCGATGGGGGCCACGGCTGGCCGGAGGAGGCCCCCTTCGATGTCATCCTGCTCACCGCCTGTGCCGGTGAGCTGCCCGCCCCGCTGCTGGCCCAGCTGGCCGAGGGGGGGGTGCTGATCACGCCGCTGGCCGATGCCCGGGGGCGCCAGTGGCTGACCCGCGTGCGGCGCCAGGGCGACACATTCGAACAGCAGCGCCTGGAGTCGGTTCGCTTCGTGCCGCTGCTGGAAGGCGTAATTCGTTGAAAGGAGTTCGTGCTTGAAGCGTTATCCAGGAATCTTTCTCAGGGGCGCCGGAATGGGGGCCGCCGATGCGGTCCCGGGGGTCTCGGGCGGCACCATCGCCTTCGTCACCGGCATCTACGAGGAGCTGATTCACACCATCAAGCAGTTCGGGCCCAGCGCCTTCGTGGCCTGGCGCCGCGGCGGCCTGCCGATGCTGATCGCCCACCTCAACCTGGGCTTCGTGGTGCCGCTGCTAGCCGGCATCGCCGCCAGCCTGATCAGCGTCGCCCACCTGGTGGTGTGGCTGATGGAGGACCATCCGCTGCTGCTCAACGGCTTCTTCTTCGGCCTGGTGGCGGCCTCGGCCCTGGTGGTGGGGCGCCATCCCACCGACTGGCGATGGTGGCACATCGCCCCGCTGGTGGCGGGGCTGCTGCTGGCCCACTTCCTGCCGGCGGTGATGCCGCTGATCACCCTGCTCGGCAGCCCCAACCTGATGCTCATCGTGGGCGGTGCCATCGCCATCAGCGCGCTGCTGCTGCCCGGAGTCTCCGGGAGCTTCCTGCTGCTCACCATGGGGCTCTATGGCACCGTGATGCAGGGCATCCGCACCTTCGACCTGGGCCTGATCGCCGTGTTCGGGGTGGGCTGCCTGATCGGCCTGTTCTTCTTCTCTCGCCTGCTCTCCTGGCTGCTGCGCCGCCACCATGCGGCCACCCTCCAGCTGCTGCTTGGCTTCATCGTGGGATCGCTGCCGGTACTCTGGCCGTGGCGCGAACTGGTACGCTATCAGCTCGGCCCCGAGGGGCAGATGATCCCGCTGGACTATCGCTATCTCACCCCGGGCGACTTCGCCCTGCTCACCGGCGAATCGGCCCAGCTGCCGGCGGTGGCCGCGCTGATGCTGGCCGGCCTGGCCCTGGTCCTGCTGCTGGATCGTACCGGCCGGCGTCCGGCCGCCGTGAGCACGCCCAAGGGGGCGAACAAGGAGGATGCTTCCGATGCGTAAGGCAATGATGATTTCCGCGCTGGCCCTGGCCATGGCCGGCTGTGCCGCCCAGCAGCAGGGCCAGGCGCCGCAGGTCCGCGACCTGTCCGCCAGCCGCGAGCGCGCTCCCGCCTCCCACTACACCGTGGAGACGGGCGATACCCTCTATGGCATCGCCTGGCGCCACAACATGGACTACCGCGACCTGGCACGTCTAAACCGCATTGGCCCCCCCTACCAGATCCAGCCGGGCCAGCGCCTGGTGCTGGACGCGGAAGGCCCGGGACCGGCCCGCGACGAGGGCGTCACCGCCGTGGCCAGCACGCCCGGCGTGGTGGCCACCCCCCTGGGTGGTGGCCAGCCCCCCGCCGATGTCGAGAGCGGCAGCATGGAGTGGCTGCTGCCCGACGGCACCACCGAGCAGGGCCGTCGGCTCTCCGCCCAGTCCCTGGACGAGGCCGACGTCCCGACCCAGGTGGCCATGGAGGGGGCCATGGAGGCCGCCGGCGGCACGGCGGGCCCCGGCCCCATCTATGACGCCACGACGCCCGGCGCCGACGGCAGTCTGAGCGAGCGTGACCTGGCCGAGCGGCGCGCCGCCGAGACCGCGCCGGAGGCGAGCGCCGAGCCGGCGCCGGAAGCTCAGGAGGCGGCCCGTGAGGTGGCGGCGGCCGAGCCGGCCACCCAGCCTGCGCCCGAACCCCAGCCTGCGCCCGCTGCACAGCCCGAGCAGGATGCCGGCACCGCCGTGGCCGGCGGCAGCCCGGCGCCGGATCGCAGCTCGCGCAGCTACACGCCGGTGGACGAGGTCAACTGGCGCTGGCCCGCCGACGGCGAGATCGTCGGTCGTTTCGGCGAGGGCGGCAGCATCACCGCCGGCATTGATATCGCTGGGCAAAAGGGGCAACCTGTCAGAGCGGCCGGTCCGGGGATCGTCGTCTATGCGGGCAGCGGGGTGCGGGGCTACGGCAACCTGATCCTGCTCAAGCATAATGACGAGTACCTGAGCGCCTACGCCCACAACGACTCCCTGCGCGTGCGCGAGAACGATGTGGTCGAGGCCGGTGAGGTCATTGCGACCATGGGCGACAGCGACGCCGAGGACGTGCGACTGCACTTCGAGGTGCGCAAGAACGGCCAGCCGCAGGACCCCCTGAACTACCTGCCGTCCCGCTGAGGCGCTCGGTGGCCCCGAAGGCCCGCGCAGTGGCGGGGTGTCACACAATAATAATCAGGTGCGCCGATGCTGTTGTCTGGCATCGGCGCCGGGACGCAACCACAGGGTAGCCATCGATGAGCATGCTTGAACGGGACCTTCAGGATGTGAATCTCGACACGCTCGAGGAGAAGGACGACGCGGTAGTGGATGACGCTGCCGACGAACTGGACGACGACCACGACGACACGGAAAGCCGTCGTGACGACGAGGAGGCCTTCGAGAAGGCGCTGAGTCGCGAGGATCGCTACAGCAACCACAGCCTCGACGCGACCCAGATCTACCTCAACGAGATCGGCTTCTCGCCGCTGCTGACCCCGGAGGAGGAGGTCTACTACGGCCGCCTGGCCCGCAAGGGGGATCCGGCCGGGCGCGCGAGGATGATCGAGTCCAACCTGCGTCTGGTGGTCAAGATCGCCCGGCGCTACCTAAACCGCGGCCTGTCGCTGCTCGACCTGATCGAGGAGGGCAACCTCGGCCTGATCCGCGCGGTCGAGAAGTTCGATCCCGAGCGTGGCTTCCGCTTCTCCACCTATGCCACCTGGTGGATCCGCCAGACCATCGAGCGGGCGCTCATGAACCAGACCCGCACCATCCGCCTGCCCATTCACGTGGTCAAGGAGCTCAACATCTACCTGCGTGCGGCCCGCGAGCTGACCCAGAAGCTCGACCACGAGGCCACCGCCGAGGAGATCGCCGAGCACCTCGACAAGCCGGTGGAGGCGGTCAAGAAGATGATGGGCCTCAACGAGCGCATCTCCTCGGTGGACTACCCGGTAGGCGGCGACAGCGACAAGCCGCTGATCGAGACCCTGGCCGACGACAACGACCTGGGCCCCGAGTCCTCGCTGCTCGATGGCGACATCAAGCAGCACGTCGACGAGTGGCTCTCCGAGCTCACCGAGAAGCAGATTGAGGTGGTGGTGCGTCGCTTCGGCCTGCGCGGCCACGAGGCGGCGACCCTCGAGCAGGTGGGCGAGGAGATCGGCCTGACCCGCGAGCGGGTCCGCCAGATCCAGGTCGAGGCGCTCAAGAAGCTGCGCCGGGTGCTCGACAAGCAGGGACTCTCGCTGGATTCGATCTTCGCCTAGCGCTCGGTGCCGGCTCGCGTGTCGCCCCGGCCGGCACCCCTTGCCGATTTCCTGCATGCTGCTGGGGCAGCATGCAGGCTTCGGCCCCGTACAGGAATCGCAAGCCCATGCATCGCCCGACCCTGACCCGCCTGCTGCCCCGGCCGCTGGTCCTCCTCGTGGGGCTGGCCGTGGCCGGCACCGCTCAGGCCACCGACCTCTGGACCGTCGCCCGCGACGCCCTCGACAACGACGCCACCCTGGCCGCCGCCCGCTCGGGCTTCTCCGCCGTGGAGGCGGGGCGCGACGTGCAGCGCGGCACCCTGCTGCCCCAGCTCAGCCTCGGTGCCAACCTGACCCACAGCCGTACCTACGAGAGCCAGTCGGGCGGCGTGGTGCAGCCCGGCCAGCTGCCGCGGGACGAGGATGACGACGTCAACAGCCTCGGCGTGAACCTGGACGCCAGCCAGGCGCTCTATGACCCCGCGCGGCGCGCCCAGCTCGCCCAGGCCGAGCGCCGGGTCGATCGCGAATCGCTGTCGCTTGCGGTAGCCGAGCAGCAGCTGCTGCTGGACGTGGCCGAGGCCTACTTCGAGATCCTGCGCGCCCACGACATCCTCTCGGCGCGCCGCTCCCAGGAGACCGCCATCGAGCGCCAGCTGGAGCAGGCCCGGGAGCGCTTCGAGGTGGGGCTGATCGCCATCACCGAGGTGCACGAGGCCCAGGCCTCCTTCGACCTGGCCCGCGCTCAGCGCATCGCCGCCGAGAGCGCCATGCAGGTCAGCTTCGAGGCCCTGGAGCGCCTGACCGGGAAGCGCTACGAGAGCATCGACGGCCTCGCCGAGGAGATTCCCATCGTGCCGCCGGAGCCCGTGGATCGTGGCGACTGGGTCGAGCTCGCCATGGCCAACAGTCCCATGCTGCAGATGGCCGAGGCCGGCATCGAGGTGGCGCGCAGCGAGCTCGACGTCTCCCGGGCCGGCCAGCTGCCGCGCCTGGAGGCCTTCGCCCGCTACGACTACTCGGACAACGACCGCAGCGGGGCTTCCGGCTACAACTCCGGCAGCCAGCTCGGCCTGCGCGCCAGCATGCCGCTCTACACCGGCGGCAGCACCCAGGCACAGATTCGTCAGAGCGGCTTCGCCCTGGAGGTCTCCCAGTACGACTTCGAGGCCCAGCGCCGCGATACCGTCCAGCAGGTGCGCTCGCTGTTCACCCGGGTGAGCAACGACGTGGAGACGGTGGAGGCTCGTGCCCAGGCCATCGTCTCCAACCGCAGCGCCCTGGAGGCGACCCGCTCCGGCTACGAGGTAGGCACCCGCAACATCGTCGACGTGCTCAACGCCGAGCGCAACCTGTTCAACGCCATCGCCGACCACGCCGAGGCGCGCTACGACTACGTGCTCGGCCTGCTGCGCCTGCAGCAGCAGGCGGGGCTGCTCGACGCCGAGTCGATCCAGGCGGTCAACGCCTGGCTGCGCAGCGAGGGGGCGGTGTCGCTGGAGCTGCCGGCGATGGCCAACGATGACCCGGTGATGAACATCGGTCAGCGGCCTCGGTCGCCATCCTGAAGATTTGCTGCCAGCTGATTATTTATTGACTCTTGCCACCAGAAACCACCAATAATTTGGTGGTTTCTGTCATGAGATAGCCGCGCTATCCATGGATAATGCCAGCTCTTCTGGTCAATTCTTCTCGCCAGCCTCTCCCTTCACAGCTTCAGGATCCGCCATGGCCCGGCCGCTGATCGCCGATATCGACCTCGATGCCCTGCGTCACAACTATCGTCTCGCCTGCTCCCTGGCCCCCGACAGCCGTGCCGTCGCGGTGCTCAAGGCCGACGCCTACGGCCATGGTGCGGTGGCCTGCGCGCGAGCGCTTGAGGGCCTCGCCCCGGCCTTCGCGGTGGCCTGCATCGAGGAGGCGGTGACCCTTCGCGAGGCGGGCATCAGTACTCCCATCGTGCTGCTCGAGGGGATCTTCGAGGCCGCTGAGCTCGACCAGGTCGAGGCGCTGGGCCTGTGGATGGCGGTGCACAGCGACTGGCAGGTGGAGGCGCTGCTCGCCCGGCGTCCCGCCCGGCCGATTCCCACCTGGCTCAAGGTGGATACCGGCATGCACCGCCTGGGCTTTTCTCCCGAGCGGACGGAGGGCGCCTGGCAACGCCTGGCGGCGGCACCCGGTCACGCCTGCGACCTGCACCTGATGACCCACTTCGCCACCGCGGACCTTGCCGCCACCGGCTACTTCGCCGGCCAGATGACGCGGCTCGCGGCCCTGGCCGAGCGGCTCGGCGCACCGCTCTGCCTGGCCAACTCGCCGGCCACCCTGGCCCGCCCCGAGGCCCACGGCGCCTGGAACCGCCCCGGGGTGATGCTCTACGGCAGCGACCCGCTGGAGCAGTCCAACGCGGCGAGCCGCCGGCTCGCGCCGGTGATGACCCTGCGCTCGGCGATCATCGCCGTGCGCGAGCTGCCCGCTGGCGAGCCGGTGGGCTATGGCGGGCGCTGGGTCACCCCGCGGCCGTCGCGCATCGGCGTGGTGGCCTGTGGCTACGGCGACGGCTACGACCGCCATGCGGTAGACGGCACCCCGGTGCTGGTGGCGGGCAAGCGCACCGCCGTCGCCGGCAAGGTCTCCATGGACATGATGACCGTGGATATCACCGATATTCCCGAGGCCGACATCGGCAGCGAGGTGGTGCTGTGGGGCCGGGCGGCGGGCGGCGAGGTGCTCGGCGTGGACGAGGTCGCCCGTCACTGCGACACCATCAGCTACACCCTGCTCACCGGGGTGCTGCCCCGGGTGCCGAGGCGGTATCATGGGGAATCGGGGACAGACCCCAATTAATCATGCACAAGGAGAGGGTTCACATGGAGCGGTCCGTTAATTGGGGTCTGTCCCCATGAGCCACCAGAACTTCGCCCACCCCCGCTACTGGCCGGTGTGGTTCGCCATCGGGCTGATGTACCTGGCGGCCTGGCTGCCCTGGCGGCTCAAGCTCTGGGTCGGCAAGGGAATTGGCCTTGCCGCCTGGCGCTTCGCCCGGCGCCGGCGCCATATTACCGAGACCAACCTCAGGCTCTGCTTTCCCGAGCTGGATGATGACCAGCAGCGGCGGCTGGTCAGGGAGACCTTTATCGCCAACGGCATCGGCATCATGGAGACCGCCACCGGCTGGTGCCGTGACCCGGAGCACCTGCGCCACCGGGTCACCTTCAAGGGCCAGGAGCATATGGCCAGGGTGCAGGCCGAAGGGAAGGGGGCGCTGGTCATCGGCGTGCACTTCTCGACCCTCGACCTGGGCGGGGCCCTGCACTCGCTCTTCTTCCCGGCGGACGTGGTCTATCGCCCCCACGACAACCCGCTCTTCGAGCGCTTCATGACCCGGGCCCGCAAGCGCATCTTCGGCACCGCCATCGACCGCCACGACCTGCGCGGCGTGGTGCGCCGCATCAAGGCAGGCCATCACGTCTGGTACTCACCGGATCAGGACTTCGGTCGCGATGTCAGCGTCTTCGCTCCCTTCTTCGGCATCGAGGCGGCCAGCATCAAGCTCACCGCCAAGATCGCCCGCATGACCGGGGCACCGGTCATGCCGCTGATGTTCCACCGTAACCCGGACAACCGCACCTATACCCTGGAGTACCTGCCGCCGCTGGACAACTTCCCCAGCGGGGGCGAGGTGGCCGATGCGGCGCGCATCAATGCCTTCATCGAGGGCGCCATCCGCAAGCATCCCGAGCAGTACCTGTGGCTGCACCGGCGCTTCAAGACCCGACCGGAGGGGGAGGCCGACCTCTACTGAGGCCGGGGATTACAGGGGGACACCAAGCGTAACTTGCCATTCCTGCTCGGGATGACAAGGCTGTAGGGGAGCGCGGGGCGAAGGCTGGCCCCGCTGGATAACCGGAAAATGCACCGGAAAGGGAGGTTCCCATGCTTGGCAACGCCCTGCTATTTCTGATTATCGCTATCATCGCCGGCGTCCTCGGCTTCACCGGTATCGCCGGGGTCGCCACCTCGATCGCCCAGATCCTGTTCGTGCTGTTCCTGATCCTGTTCGTGGTGTCGCTGCTCTTCGGACGACGCTGACCGCCTCTCCCCGGCGGCCATCACCCCCAACGCAGAAGGCCCCTCCATCTGGAGGGGCCTTCTCTATCTGCGCATGAGGAAAGGGCGTCGACGCCTCAGGCGTCGATGCGCTTGTACTTCATGCGGTGCGGGGTGTCGTCGCCCACCCGCTTCCTGTGGTCCGCCTCGTACTCGGCGTAGTTGCCCTCGAAGAACTCCACGTGGGAGTCGCCCTCGAAGGCCAGGATGTGGGTGGCGATGCGGTCGAGGAACCAGCGATCGTGGGAGATCACCATGGCGCAGCCGGGGAAGGCCAGCAGGGCCTCTTCCAGGGCGCGCAGGGTCTCGATGTCCAGGTCGTTGGAAGGCTCGTCGAGCAGCAGCACGTTGGCGCCCTGCTTCAGGGTCTGGGCCAGCTGCAGGCGACCACGCTCGCCGCCGGAGAGCTCGTTCAAGCGCTTCTGCTGGTCATTGCCCTTGAAGTTGAAACGCCCCACGTAGGCCCGCGAGGAGACCTCGTAGCCGTTGATGTTGAGCATGTCCTGGCCGTCGGAGACCGCTTCCCACACCGTCTGCTTGTCGTCGAGGCCGTCGCGCAGCTGCTCCACATAGGCGACATCGACGGTATCGCCGATCACCACCTCGCCGGCGTCGGGCTGTTCCTTGCCCGTGATCAGCTTGAACAGGGTCGACTTGCCCGCGCCGTTACCGCCGACGATGCCGACGATGGCGCCCTTGGGCACGGTGAAGGAGAGGTTCTCGTAGAGCAGCTTGTCATCGAAGCCCTTGGCGACGCCGTGGAACTCGATGACCTTGTCGCCCAGGCGCGGGCCGGGCGGAATGTAGATCTCGTTGGTCTCGTTGCGCTTCTGGAAGTCGCCGGACTGCATCTCCTCGAAGCGGTTGAGGCGCGCCTTGCTCTTGGCCTGGCGGCCCTTGGCGTTGGAGCGCACCCACTCCAGCTCCTGCTTGATGGCCTTGTTCTTCGAGGCCTCTTGCTTGGCCTCGCGGGCCAGGCGCTGCTCCTTGGCCTCGAGCCAGCCGGAGTAGTTGCCCTCGAAGGGGATGCCCTGGCCGCGGTCGAGCTCGAGGATCCAGCCCGCCACGTTGTCGAGGAAGTAGCGGTCGTGGGTGATCGCCACCACGGTGCCGTTGTAGTCGTGCAGAAAGCGCTCCAGCCAGGCCACCGACTCGGCGTCCAGGTGGTTGGTGGGCTCGTCGAGCAGCAGCATGTCGGGGCTGGAGAGCAGCAGGCGGCAGAGCGCCACGCGGCGGCGCTCGCCGCCGGAGAGATGGCCGACTCGGGCCTCCCAGGGCGGCAGGCGCAGGGCCTCGGCGGCCACCTCGAGCTTGCGCTCGAGGTTGTGGGCGTCGGCGGCCTCGATGATGTTCTCCAGGCGCGCCTGCTCGGCGGCCAGGGCGTCGAAGTCGGCGTCCGGCTCGGCGTAGGCGGCATAGACGGCGTCGAGCTTCTCCTGGGCTTCCTTGATGGCGCCCAGGGCCTCTTCCACGGTCTCGCGGACGTTCTTGTCGTCGTCGAGCTCGGGCTCCTGGGGCAGGTAGCCGACGTTGATGCCCGGCATCGGGCGCGCCTCGCCCTCGAACTCGGTGTCGACCCCGGCCATGATGCGCAGCAGGGTCGACTTGCCCGAGCCGTTGAGGCCCAGTACGCCGATCTTGGCACCCGGGAAGAAGGAGAGGGAGATGTCCTTGAGGATCTGCTTCTTGGGGGGCACGACCTTGCCCACCCGGTTCATGGTGAAGACGTATTGCGCCATGGGAACCCATCGGTTGGAGGATTTGCAGTGGCCACGATGATAGTGGCCACTGCAGGCAAAGGCCAGCCGCGGCCCTACTCCTCTTCGTCTATGGCCCAGTCGTCCTCGATGGCGCGACGCAGGCGACGCTCCTCGAGCAGCGCCTCCACGCGGCGGCGGGCGCGCAGGGTATCGGCGCGGCTGGTGCGGGGACGAGCATACTCCTCGTCATTCACCGCTTCGGAAAAATCCACCTCGTCATCGAGGCTCGGTTCGAGAAGGTGTTCACGGCCCATGCGATCTCCTCCCATGGCCAGGGGTCGACGGGCGTCGACCGGTCACATATCGCTTCTCTTCCCCAGTGCGTTGCAGGTCTGTAACGCGGAATCCGAAGCGCCCAGGCAACGTGGTTGCCTGGGCGCTATATATCGCCACTTGGCGCGGGGCACAAGCCCCCGCGCGAATTTATTTGCCGGCGCGGCCGGTCGGGGCAGCCCGGACCGTCTCACTAAAGGCCATGCTCGGCCTTGAGGCGCTCCAGTTCCAGCTGGGCCTCGACCCGCTCGGTGACGTCCTTCTGCACGCCGATGTAGTAGGTCAGGTTGTCATCGTCGTCGTGGACGGGGGTGATGGAGAGCTCGTTCCAGAACAGGGTGCCGTCCTTGCGGTAGTTGCGCAGTACGGTGCGGCAGGGGCGCCCCTCGGCCAGTGCCTTGCGGATGGCCACCAGGCCCTCCTGGTCGCGATCCTCGTTCTGCAGGAAGCGGCAGTCCTGGTAGAGGATCTCGTCGGCACTGTAGCCGGTCAGGCGTTCGAACCCCTTGTTCACGTAGATCAGGATGTTCTCGTCGCCCTCCTGTTCGGCGACCACGATGCCATCTTCGGAGGCATCGACGATGCGCTCGAGCAGTTCCGGGCTGATCAGGGGTGATCGTTTCATTCTGGACGTTCCATTCTGGGCGATCCTGTCGCAAATCCTGTCCTGGCCGCCCGGTAGGGCGACGGCGGCGGGCACTCCACAGCTGGTTACATCATGGCCAGACGGCCGGGGGATTTCAACGCGGCGCGCTCACTCCACCTGTTCACTCCACTTCAGGCAGCCGGCTGGCGCTGGCCGCGGCGGCCAGCGCCATCAGCGCCAGCACCACCATCAGCGCGGCGGTGCCGAGCCACTGGGCCAGCGCACCGACCAAGCCACCCACCACCAGCATCAGCACCCCGGTGATGGTGTTGGAGAGTGCCACGTAGAGCGCGCGCCTGTCGCTGCCGGCCATGTCGACGATATAGGTCTTGCGGCCCAGGCGCACCCCGGCGTGGATGATCACCAGCAGGGCATAGACCAGCGCATAGGGCCACACGGTCTGGCTCCAGGCGCCCGGCAGCCAGGCGATGGCGGCGGCCAGCAGGCAGCAGAAAGTCGCGCCGAGCCCGGCATCACGCATCACCCGGCGGCTGGAGGCGTCGGCGCGCTTCCCCCATGCCGGGCTCGCCACCATGCCGGCGAGCCCCGAGACCACGATCAGCACGCCGAGTCCCCCCAGTGCGGTGCCGCTCTGCTGCTGGCCGAGCAGCGCCACGTAGGGCAGTGCCAGGGCGCTGGCCAGCAGCAGGGCGCGGGAGAGGTTGAAGTGCAGGAAGGCGCGATCCTCGCGCAGCAGGCGCAGCCCCAGCCTGACACTGTCCCAGGCGTTCTCGCCGCCCCCCACGGCGCCGGGGGCCTCCCTGATGCGCGCCGCACACAGGGCGTTGAGCGCCCAGCCCAGGGCCGCGATGCCGAGCAGCACCGCCAGGGCCAGTTCGCCTGGCCGGTCGTCGAAGAGCACCAGGACCGCACCGGCGGCCAGGGTCACCGCCCCGGCCATGCTGCCGCTCCAGCCCATCAGGGTGCCGCGGCGCTGCTTGCTGATGGTCTTGCCCAGCACGTCCTTGGTGGCCACCGAGGAGAGCCCCCGGGCGAGCGACAGCGCCACCAGCACGGCGAGCACCAGCCCGCCGCCCACGGCGCCGGAGCCGAACAGCGCCAGCAGGGCGAGCAGGGCCGCGGCCACCGCCTGCAGGAGCCCGCCCGCCACCCAGGCCCACTTGCGCTCGGGCCTCAAGCGAATGAACCCCGCCACGAAGAGCTGGGGCAGCAGGGCGCCGGCCTCGCGGATCGGCACCAGCAGGCCCACCATCCACAGCGGTGCGCCGATTACCCCCATCAGCCAGGGCAGCACCAGCCTTGCGCTGGAAAGCTCGTCGGCCAGCTTGTTGCCGAGCGAGGCGACCAGGTGCAGGAAGAAGCTCCGCGGCTGCTCGTCGCAGGCCTCGTCCGGGATGTCCTTGCACATCCGGCTGTCCTCGTCGCCGGTCAGCCACTCGTAGAGGCGGGACTGGCTGATCTCGGGTGCGGCCATGGGGGCTCCTCGCTGGTAGGATGTTTCACTCATATTGTCGCGACAGGGAGGCCGCCGTGTCATCCATCCTGCTTCACCGCCGCTCTCCCGGCGGGCGCTCATCGCCATGACCCGGGACGGTCAGGCGATGCTCTACGGCCTCGGCGCCGTGGCGCTGTGGTCCACCGTGGCCACCGCCTTCAAGGTGGCGCTGGGCTACATGTCGCCGCTTGAGTTGATGTGGCTCGCCTCGCTGGTCTCCTGGGCGCTGATCGGCGCCCTGGTGGTGCGCCAGGGGCTCGCCGGCCAGGCGTTCCAGCGCGGCTGGCGCACCGCCGCCTGGGCGGGGCTGATGAACCCGGTGGCCTACTACCTGCTGCTCTTTGGGGCCTATGACCGCCTGCCGGGCCAGGAGGCCATGGCCCTCAACTACACTTGGGCGCTGGCCATGGCGTTTCTCGCCGTGCCGCTGCTCGGCCAGCGGCTGACTCGAATGGATGTGCTGGCCGGCCTGGTCGCCTACGCCGGGGTGTGGGTGATCGCCACCCGCGGGGCGGTGTTCGACGTGGCTTTCGCGGACCCCCTGGGGGTCGCCCTGGCGCTGGCCTCGACCCTGATCTGGGCGCTCTACTGGCTGCTCAATGCACGGGATCATCGCCCGCCGCTGGTGGCCCAGTGGCAGAACTTCAGCGTCGGGCTGCCGGTGCTCACGCTGCTGCTGCTGGCGGGGCCGGGCCTCCAGTGGTACGGCTGGCCGGGGCTCGCCGCCGGGGTCTACGTGGGGCTCTTCGAGATGGGCATCGCCTTCGTGCTGTGGCAGCTCGCCGTGCACCGGGTGTCGCGCACGGCCAAGGTCTCCAACCTGATCTTCCTCTCGCCGCCGGTGTCGCTGCTGCTGCTCTTCCTGGTGGTGGGGGAGCCGATCCTGGCCTCGACCCTGGTCGGCCTCGTGCTGATCCTCGGGGGCCTCGCGCTGCAGCAGTGGCAGAAGGCCCCGGCGCCGCACCCGCAGGCCTGAGCCGGCGTCGGCTCCGGGTCGCTGTCAGGGCAGATCGGCCTTCGCCGCCAGGGCACCATTCGCCTTGAGCAGCGGTGCGAGCTCGGGCCAGACGGTGTCGAGGATGATCGGCTGGGCCTCTGCCGTGGGGTGGATGCCATCGCCCTGCATCAGCGTCTCGTCCAGCGCCACCCCCTCCAGCAGGAAGGGCACCAGCGGCAGGTCGAACGCCTCGGCCAGGCGGTGGAAGACCCCGGTGAAGGCGTCACGGTAGGCCTGGCCGTAGTTGGGCGGGATGTCGATGCCGAGCAGCAGCACCTCGGCCTCGGCCGCCAGGCTCGCCTCGATCATGCGGGTCATGTTGGCCTCGAACTGGCCCGGTGGCAGGCCGCGCAGGCCGTCGTTGCCGCCCAGTTCGAGCAGAACAATGTCGGGGGCATGCTGTCCGAGAAGCTCGGGCAGCCGGCTGGCGCCGCCGGCGCTGGTCTCGCCGCTGATGCTGGCGTTGACCACCCGCGCCTTTCCGTCGAGCCGCGCTTCCAGCAGACTGACCCAGCCCTCGTCGGCCTCGATGCCGTAGGCCGCGCTAAGGCTGTCGCCCATCACCAGCAGGGTGGGGCGTGCCTCGGCCAGGACCGCGCCGGCGGCCAGCGTCAGGCTCAGGGCCAGCAGCCAGGCGGTCA
Organism: Halomonas sp. PGE1; assembly: GCF_013000985.1. Lineage (NCBI taxonomy): Bacteria > Pseudomonadati > Pseudomonadota > Gammaproteobacteria > Oceanospirillales > Halomonadaceae > Halomonas > Halomonas sp. PGE1. The sequence goes on along the minus strand of NZ_CP053032.1, from coordinate 3,334,834 downwards.
CTCGACGATACGCACAACCAGGGAATCCCTTCATCATGAACGATACCTCTCGCATGGACATGGCACCGATTCTACACGCCGAGCACCTGGCCAAGCAGGTCAGGAGCGGCGACCGGCAGCTCACCATTCTGAGTGACCTGGCCCTCTCGGTGTTCCCCGGCGAGACGGTGGCGATCCTCGGCCAGAGCGGCGCGGGCAAGTCGACCCTGCTGGGCCTGCTGGCCGGGCTCGACCTGCCCACCGGCGGCGAGCTCTCGATGTTCGGGCAGTCCCTCGCCGCGCTGGACGAGGATGGCCGCGCCCGGCTGCGCGCCGGCCGGGTCGGCTTCGTGTTCCAGAACTTCCAGCTGCTGCCGACCCTCACCGCGCTTGAGAACGTGATGCTGCCGCTGGAGCTCTCGCCGCGGCCGGGCACCGAGGCCCGCGCCAGGGAGTGGCTCGAGCGGGTGGGGCTGGGCGAGCGTCTCGACCACCTGCCCAAGCAGCTCTCCGGCGGCGAGCAGCAGCGGGTCGCCCTGGCCCGGGCCTTCGTCACCGGCGCCGAGCTGGTGTTCGCCGACGAGCCCACCGGCAACCTCGACCCGGACACCGGCGAGCGCATCATCGAGACCCTCTTTTCGCTCAACCGCGAGGCCGGCACCACCCTGGTGCTTGTCACCCACGACCACGCCCTGGCGCGGCGCTGCGACCGCTGCCTGCGCCTGGACCACGGCCGCCTGGAGACCCTGCGCCTCGACGAGGTGAGCGCATGAGCCTGACCGCCCTGCGCCTGGCGCGCTTCTCGGCCCGGGGGCTGGCCCGCGACCTGCGGGCCGCCGACGTGCGCGCGCTGTTCGTCGCCCTGGCCCTGGCGGTGGCCGCCTCCACCATGATCGGCTTCTTCCTCGACCGCCTGGACCGCGGCCTGGAGCGCCAGGCCAGCCAGCTGCTGGGCGGCGATCTGGTGCTGGAGCAGGGCCGCCCCTTCGGCAGCGAGCTGCGCCAGACCCTGGAGGAGGCCGGGCTGGTGCTCGCCGACCAGGTGGGCATGGTCTCCATGGTCAGCTTCGGGGACGCCTTCCAGCCCGCCAGCCTCAAGGTGGTGGACCAGCGCTACCCGCTCTATGGCGGGGTCCACGTGGACCTCGGCGAGGGCAGCGAGGTGGTCTCCCGCGGCCCGGCCCCGGGGGATGCGTGGCTGGCGCCGCGCCTGGCGCTGCTGCTCGAGGCCGAGATCGGCGATCGCGTCCGGGTCGGCGAGACCGAGCTGACCGTGGCCGGACTGGTCGAGCGCGAGCCCGACCAGTCCGGCGGCTTTGCCAACTTCAACCCGCGGCTGATGATGCATACCGCGGACTTGGCGGCCTCGAACCTGGTGCAGGACGGCTCGCGGGTCTCCTATGAGCTACTCGCCGCCGGGCCACCGGACATCATCGACGACCTGGCGCCGCTGCTGGCCCAGCTGCGCCGCGACGGCATCGAGGTGCGCGATGTGCGACGCGACCGCCCCCAGCTGGGCAACGCCCTGGAGCGCGCCGAGCGCTTCCTGAGTCTGGCGGGGCTCGCCGCCGTGCTGCTGGCCGGGGTGGCCGTCGCCATGGCCACGCGGCGCTATGTCGATCGCCACCTGGACACCGCGGCGCTGATGCGCTGCTTCGGGGCCACCCAGGGGGAGCTGACGCGGCTGTTCAGCCTGCAACTGCTGTGGCTGGCGCTGGCGGCTTCGGCGGTGGGCGCGGTGCTGGGGCTGGCCGGCCAGGCGGGGCTGCTGGCGCTGCTCACCGCCTTCCTGCCCATGGAGCTGCCGCCCCCCGGGGCGCTGCCGCTGTGGCTTGGCGTGCTCACCGCGCTGGCGGTGCTGGTGGGCTTCGCCGGCCCGACCCTGCTGCGGCTCAAGAAGGTCAGCGCCCTCAAGGTGCTGCGCCGCGAACTCGACCCGCTGCCGGCCTCGGCCTGGCTGGTGGTGGCGGTGGCCAGCGCGGTGTTCGGTGCCCTGCTGTGGCTCTACTCCGGCGATCTCGGCCTCTCGGTGGGGCTGCTGCTCGGCGGGCTCGTCATGCTGGTGGTGCTGTGGGGGCTCGGTTCGTTGCTGCTCACCGGGGTGCTGCGCCTGGCCGCCCGGCTGCCGCGCCGCGGCGGCGAGGCCGATCTCGTCCAGGCGCTGCGCCTGGGCGGGGCCCAGCTGGCGCGGCGACGCACGGCGAGCCTCGGCCAGCTGCTGGCCTTCTCGGTGACCTTCTTCGCCATGGCGATGATCGCCCTGGTGCGCGGCGACCTGCTGAGCACCTGGGAGACCCAGCTGCCCGAGGACACGCCCAACTACTTTGCCATCAACATCCAGCCCCATGAGCGCGAGGGCTTCGAGGCCGCCCTGGGGGACGCCGCCGATGCGCGCAGCGCCCTCTACCCGATGGTGCGCGGTCGCATTACCGCCATCAACGACATGGCCCCCCGGGAGGCGGTGCCGGCGGATGCCCGCGGCGACAACACCCTGCGCCGGGAGCTCAACCTGACCTGGCGCGAGACCCTGCCGGAGGGCAATCGCCTGGTGGCGGGGCAGTGGTTCGATGCGCCCAACGGCGCCGAACCCGGTGGCTGGCTCGACGAGGTGGCCGCCGAGCCCGCGGTGACCCGGGTGCCGATCTCCGTGGAGGATGGCCTGGTCGAACGCTTCGGGCTCGCGCTCGGCGATACCCTGACCTTCACCATCGGCGGCGAGGAGATCGTCGGCGAGATCACCAGCCTGCGTGACCTGGACTGGGACAGCTTCCGGCCCAACTTCTTCGTGATCTTCCCGCCCGGTGTGCTGGAGCGTTTCGGCCACAGCTACATCACCGCCTTCCACCTGGACGCCGAGGAGACCACCACCCTGCGCGAGCTGGTGCGGGCCTACCCCGGGGTGTCGCTGCTCAACGTGGACGCCATCCTCGGCCAGGTTCGCGAGCTGCTGACCCAGGTGACCCGTGCGGTGGAGTTGGTGCTGGTCTTCGTGCTGCTGGCCGGGGTCAGCGTGCTCTACGCCGCCCTCACCGCCAGCCGCCCGGTGCGCTCCCACGAGAGCGGTCTCCTGCGGGTATTCGGCGCGGGCAACCGCATGCTCTCCCGGGTGCAGGGGGCGGAGTTCGCCATCCTTGGCCTGGCCAGCGGCCTCATGGGGGCGCTGCTGGCGGAGCTTGCCACCGCTGCCATTTACCTGGCCTGGTTCGACCTGACGCCGCGCCTGCACCTATGGCTGTGGCTGGCGCTGCCGCTGGGCGGGGCGCTCTTGATCGGCGCCATCGGCCATCTGCTCTCCCGGAACCTGCGCCGCCAGGCGCCGGCGGCGAGCCTCGGCCTGCTGGGCGAGACCTGAGGGGAAGCGCATGAACACGGAGACCCTGCGCTACCGGCTGCTGGATGCCCAGCTCGCCCTGGCCCGAGAGAAGCAGCGCTCGGTGATCCTGCTGCTCACCGGCCATGCGGTGACCCACAAGGGCGAGGTGGTCAACCGCCTCAACCATTGGCTGGAGAACCGCCATACCGAGGTGCACGCCCTGGGGCCGAGCAGCGAGGAGCACTCGCGCCCCTACTGGTGGCGCTACTGGCGGCGGGTGCCCGATCGCGGCCGAGTCGGCATCTTCATTCACGGCTGGTACGGCGATGCGCTCTTCGCCCGGGCCGAGCGCCGGCTCTCCCCCGGCGCCTTCCAGGACCGCCTGGCGGAGATCCATGCCTTCGAGGCGGAACTCGCCGCCGAGGGCGTGGTGCTGCTCAAGCTGTGGAACGACATCGGTCGACGCGAGCAGCGCCGCCACCTGGCCGAGCTGCAGCAGGACCCGGCGCGCGCCTGGCAGGTGGGGCCCAGCGAGTGGCAGCGCCACGGGCAGCATGCCGTCATCGAGGCCATCGGCCGGACCCTGCGCGATGACACCGAGGCGCCCCATGCCCCCTGGCAGCGGCTGCCCTACCGCCCAGCGGGTGAGCAACTCACCCAGGTCGGCCGTGCCCTGTTGGCGGCCATGGAGCACCCGCCCGAGCCGCCAAAGGCGACGCTCAGGGCGCTGGCGGAGGAGGCGCCGGGGGTTCCCTCGCTGGATCGCGCCGACGCCGCGGTGGAGGAGCGACTCGACAAGGCCGCCTACCGCGAGCGCCTGGCCCATGGGCAGGCGCGCCTTGCCAACAACGCCCGGGAGCTCGCACGACGGCGCATCCCGGTGGTGATCGCCTTCGAGGGCCACGACGCGGCGGGGAAGGGCGGCAGCATCCATCGGGTCACCGCGGCGCTGGATGCCCGCCAGTACCGGGTATACCGCATCGGCGCGCCCAGCGACGAGGAGCTAGCGCTGCCCTGGGGCTGGCGCTTCTGGCGCCGTCTGCCCGCCGACGGGCGCATCGCCATCTTCGATCGCAGCTGGTACGGGCGGGTGCTGGTGGAGCGGGTCGAGGGGCTGGCCAGCGATGCCCAGTGGCAGCGTGCCTTTGGTGAGATCCACCACTTCGAGCAGCAGCTGCTGGCCCATGGCGGTGTGCTGATCAAGCTGTTCCTCGCCATCGACAAGCACGAGCAGCTCAAGCGCTTCGAGGACCGCGCCGCCACCCCCCACAAGCGCCACAAGCTGACCGACGAGGACTGGCGCAACCGCGAGCGCTGGGACGACTACCAGCGTGCCATCGACGAGATGTTCGCCCGCACCCATGCCCCCGGCGCCGAGTGGTCGCTGATCGCCTGCGACGACAAGCGCCGCGCCCGGCTGGCGGTGCTGGAGCAGGTCAACGAGCGGCTCGAGGCGCGCCTCGCCTCGGCTGTCTGAGCCCTGCGTGAACCCGCTATGCTGTCTCACACCAGGCTCTATTTCCCTCGATCACACAGGAGGTGATCCATGTCTCGTCCCATTTGCCCCATTCGTGCCGCGCGCGCCGCGGCGCTGTCTGTCCTGCCCCTGACTCTCGCCGTTGCCCTTGCTGCGGCCCCGCCGGCGCTGGCCGATTCCGCGACCGACCGCCTCGAGGCCGACCTGCAGGCCTTCTTCGCCGGCGAGGGTACCCTCGAGATCGGTGACATCTCTTCGGCACTGCTGCGCAGCCGCGTCACCGCCGAGGACCTGCGTTTCGAGAGTCACGACGGCGAGCGGCTCTCGGTCGACCGCTACGTGGTCAGCGGCGACTACGACGCGCCCGACGAGGTCACCCTGGAGGGTATCCGCCTGGAGGCCTTCCTGGACGAGCCGGCGGTGATGGGCATCGAGCGGGTGGTGCTGAGCGATCCCGGCCGCGCCGTGCCGCCCCGGGACGAGGAGGCCCTGGCCGAGCAGTGGCTGGGCGGCCTGGTGCTCTCCGGGCTGAACCTCGAACTCGCCGAGGGCTCGGTGGCTTCCCTGGCCAGCCTGCGCCTGGATGGCGACCTCGAGGACGGCAGCGGCGGCCTGTGGATCGAGGCCCTGGAGCTCGACCTGGCGCGGATGATCGACCAGGCCCCGGCGGAGGAGCGCACCCGGCTGCGCATGATCAGCAACGTGCTCACCGACGGCAGCGGCCGGCTGCGCCTGGACGCCGCCTTCGACGCCGAGTGGGAGGAGCACGACGACCATGCCCGCCTGGCCAGCGAGGGGTACATCGACCTGGTGGATGCCCTGCGCCTGGCCCATGCCGTGACGCTGCCGGTGCGGCTGCCCGAGGGCGTGAACGCGGCGGACCTGTTCACCGATGAGACCCTGCTGGAGGCCGCCACCCTGCTCGGCGGTGAGCTCTCCCTGACCCTGGGCGATCGCGGGCTCTTCCCGCGCCTGGTGACCCTGGGGGCCGCCATGGGGGGCGTCACCGAGAGCCAGTATCTGGAGCAGGCGCGCACCCAGGCCCAGGGCTTCGGCATGATGTTCGGCCCCCAGGTGCAGAACCTGCTCTCGGGGCTGGTGGCGCTGATGGAGGGCAGCGCCGAGACGCTCGAGCTCACCGTCACCCTGCCCGCCGAGAGCCGGCTGGACAGCCTGGCCGACGACCCCCTGGCGCTGCCCGAGCGGCTCGACCTGCGCGTCGAGACCCGCTGACGCCGGGGAGGCTAGCAGCCGACGGCCAGGGAGCGGCGGCGCGGCATGAATCCCCCGCAGCCCGGGATGATTGCCTTTCATATGAAAGCGCTTCGGGGCTGGGGTATCATGACGGCCTCAGATTTCCCCCTTTGATGCGAGGTCCCCCGCCCATGTTCAGCCGCGACATGACGATTGCCGGTTTCGATGATGCCCTGTTCGACGCGATGCAGAAGGAAGTCGCGCGCCAGGAAGCGCACATCGAACTGATCGCCTCCGAGAACTACGCAAGCCCAAGGGTGATGGAAGCCCAGGGCAGCCAGCTCACCAACAAGTATGCGGAAGGCTATCCCGGCAAGCGCTACTATGGCGGCTGTGAATATGTCGATATCGTCGAGCAGCTGGCCATCGACTACGCCAAGGAGCTGTTCGGCGCGACCTACGCCAACGTCCAGCCCCACTCCGGCTCCCAGGCCAACGGCGCTGTCTTCCAGGCGCTGGTCAAGCCGGGCGACACCATCCTGGGCATGAGCCTCGATGCCGGCGGCCACCTGACCCACGGTGCCAAGCCCAACTTCTCCGGCAAGCACTACAACGCCGTGCAGTACGGGATAGATGAGAGCGGTCGCATCGACTACGCCGAAGTGGCCAAGCTCGCCCGCGAGCACCAGCCGAAGATGATCATCGCCGGCTTCTCCGCCTACTCCCAGATCATCGACTGGGCCAAGTTCCGCGAGATCGCCGACGAGGTGGGTGCCTACCTGCTGGTCGACATGGCCCACGTGGCCGGCCTGGTGGCCGCCGGTGTCTACCCGACCCCGCTGCCCCACGCCCACGTGGTGACCACCACCACCCACAAGACCCTGCGCGGCCCCCGCGGCGGCCTGATCCTCTCCGCCGAGGGTGACGCCGACATCGAGAAGAAGCTGCAGTCCGCGGTCTTCCCGGGCGGCCAGGGCGGCCCCCTGGAGCACGTCATCGCCGCCAAGGCGATCTGCTTCAAGGAGGCCATGGACCCCGGGTTCAAGACCTACCAGCAGCAGGTGGTGAAGAATGCCCAGACCATGGCCTCCGTCTTCATCGAGCGCGGCTTCGAGGTGATCTCCGGCGGCACCGAGGATCACCTCTTCCTGCTCTCGTTGGTCAAGCAGGGCCTGACCGGCAAGGACGCGGACGCTGCCCTGGGCCGTGCCCACATCACCGTCAACAAGAACGCCGTGCCGAACGACCCCCAGAGCCCCTTCGTGACTTCCGGCCTGCGTATCGGTACCCCGGCGGTGACCACCCGTGGCTTCGGCGAGGGTGAGTGCAAGGATCTCGCCGGCTGGATCTGCGACATCCTCGACGTCATGGCCAAGGGCGAGGACTCCGCCGCCATCGAGGCCGAGGTGAAGGGCAAGGTCGAGGCCGTCTGCGCCCACTTCCCTGTCTACCGCTGAGCGCCTCCTGCCTCGAGCGCCCGGCGACCTCTTGTCGCCGGGCACTTCGCGCCCCGCGCCGTGGAAACGGCGCGGGGCGCGCTGCTTATGCATATTGCCATCACCTCATGTGCACCCGTGCGATGATCCAGTATGCTGCAAGGAAGAGCCACACAAGCAGGGCACCTCAGCGGGCAAAGGAGCGCAACACCATGTCGACACTCACTTTTCAGGGCGCGGTGAAGGAAGTCACCGGCTCCCGCTACCTGATCGAGGTGGACGGCAACGGCAGCCCGAAGAAGCTGCTGCTGGAGTGCGGGCTGCACCAGGGGGGCAGCGACGCCGACGAGGCCAACGCCAAACCCTTCGGCAAGCTAGCTCATGAAGTGGACGCGGTGGTGCTCTCCCACGGCCACCTGGACCACGCCGGGCTGCTGCCCAAGCTGGTTCGCGAGGGCTTCAATGGCCCGATCCACTGCACCCGGGGCACCCGTGACCTGCTGGAGATCATGCTCCAGGATGCCGCCTTCATCATGGCCAAGGACGTCGAGTGGGAGAACAAGTGGCGCAAGCGCCAGGACAAGCCGCTGGTCGAGCCGCTCTACGAGCTTGAAGACGTGGAGCGCACCCTGGCGCTGTGCGAGTCCCACCCCTACGGCCAGCCGGTGGACCTGCCCGGCGGCGCCCGCCTGGTGTTTCGCGATGCCGGCCATATCCTCGGCTCGGCCATCGTCGAGCTGACGATCCCCTCCGGCGGCCAGGAGAAACGGCTGGTCTTCTCAGGCGACCTGGGTAACCCCAGTTCGGTGCTGATGAAGGATCCCGAGAAGCTCTATGAGGCCGACGTGGTGCTGATGGAGAGCACCTACGGCGATCGTGACCACCGCCCCCTGGAAGAGACTCTGGAGGAGTTCGCCCGGGTGCTGGAGGAGGCCCACGACGCGGGCGGCAACGTGCTGATTCCCTCCTTTGCCGTGGGGCGCACCCAGGAGATTCTCTATCACCTGAGCGTGCTCTACCACGAGGAGCGCCTGCGCCAGCAGCTGGTGTTCCTCGACAGCCCCATGGCGATCAAGGTCACCGAGCTCTACCACCGGGCGCGCAAGGCGCTGGATCCCGAGGACCTCAAGGTGCTCAACATCGCCGCCAGCGGCGACACCAGCCAGTACCTGCCGATCCTGCGCATGACCCGCACCGTGGAGGAGTCCATGGCCATCAACCGCATCCACGGCGGGGCCATCATCATCGCCGGGGCCGGCATGTGCACCGGCGGGCGCATCATCCACCACTTCCGCTACAACCTGGAGAAGCCCAATACCCGCCTGGTGATCGTCGGCTTCCAGGCCGCCGGTACCCTGGGCCGTCGGCTCGTCGATGGCGCCGAGCGGGTGCGGGTGCTGGGCCAGGATCTGGCCGTAAAGGCGAAGGTGCACACCATCGGCGGCTTCTCCGCCCACGCCGGCCAGACCGACATGATCGGCTGGGCCGGGGCCTTCCGGAACAATCCGCGCTTCTATCTGGTGCACGGCGAGCCCGAGACACAGGAGGCCTTCAAGGCCGCCCTGGCCGAGAGCGGCATCGAGGCCGAGATTCCCGCCTACGGCGACCGCATCGAGCTCTGATGCCATTCGTCGCGGCTTGATCTGGATCAAGCTGCGACGACTTGCCCCATGTCATTCGGCGATCCCTGGTCTATCCTCGGCTAATGGTTGATTGAGTAATTAGCTTAGAGGTTATTGTTATGAATAGAGCTGCGGTTTCCCTGTTTGCCGGTGCGCTGCTGACTGCCGGCCTGTCACTTCCTGCCCTGGCCGGTAGCCATGGTGGCGGTGACGACGCCCACGACGACTACGCCGACAAGGCGCTCTTTATCGTGACCAGCGATTCCCTGCAGACCCAGGGCATGGCGATGATCCTGGCCAACGCCATGCGCGAGCAGGGCACCACCCCGCATATCCTGCTTTGCGACGCCGCCGGCGAGCTGGCCATCGAGGGCTACGAGAGCGAGACCGAGCTGGGTCCGCGCGGCGTCAAGCCCGAGGGCCTGATGCAGATGATGATGGGTGAGGGCGCCGGTGTGGATGTCTGTGCCATCTACCTGCCCAACACCGACTACGAGGAAGGCGACCTGCGCGAGGGCGTGGGCGTGGCCGCACCGGGTCCCATGGCCGAGATGATGCGCGACCCGGCCATCCCGGTCTTCAGCTTCTGAGCCCATTCGCCCCGATGTCGATGCCGGCAGCCCTTGGGGCGGCCGGCATGCCGCCATCCGGCACTGAAGGAGAGTCACCATGAACATCAAAAGCAACGTGGGCGGTGCCGACAAGATCGCGCGTATCGTCATCGGCGCTCTGCTGATCGGCCTGGCGCTGACCGGCGTCATTGGCGCCTGGGGCTGGATCGGCGTGCTGCCGCTGGCCACCGGCCTGATCAATTTCTGTCCGGCCTACAGCATCTTCGGCATCAATACCTGCAAGCTGAAGAAGTAGTCCCCAGCCTCTGCAGGCACCTAGCGAGGCCCACCGCCATGGCGGTGGGCCTCGTGTGTTTCGGGGGCGCCATGACGGGCAGAATGGCGGCGGTGCTCATTTATTCTAAAATAATCTATGGTTAGAACTTGTTTTCGGCTATGCTGAGTCCATATCCGGTAGCAACCGGCAGCATTGATCTCCAAGGAGGCCGCTTCCCATGACCCAGTCGAACGCGTCCCGGGCCGCCGTGGCCCGACCCATCGTGACCCACTTCTTCGACGAGCCCACCAACACCTTCAGCTATGTGGTGCAGGATCCCGACAGCAAGTCCTGCGCGATCCTCGATTCGGTGCTCGACTTCGACTACGCCGCCGGGCGTACCGACGTGCGCTCCGCCGACGAGATCATCGCCTTCGTGCGCGACCACGACCTCGAGGTGGAGTGGGTCCTCGAGACCCACGTCCACGCCGACCACCTCTCCGCGGCCCCTTACCTGCACGAGGCGCTGGGCGGCAAGACCGGCATCGGCGCCAAGATCACCGTGGTGCAGGACGTCTTCGGCAAGGCCTTCAACGCCGGCACCGAGTTCGCCCGGGACGGCAGCCAGTTCGACCGCCTCTTCGAGGAGGGCGACACCTTCACCATCGGCAACCTGGAAGGGCGGGTGCTGCACACCCCGGGCCACACCCCGGCCTGCCTGACCTATGTGATCGGCGACGCCGCCTTCGTCGGCGACACCCTCTTCATGCCCGACTACGGCACCGCCCGCTGCGACTTCCCCGGCGGCGATGCCCGCACCCTCTACCGCTCCATCCAGAAGGTGCTGGCCCTGCCCGGCGAGACCCGCATCTTCCTGTGCCATGACTACAAGGCGCCGGACCGCGAGGCGTACCAGCACGAGACCAGTGTGGAAGAGCAGCGTCGTCACAACGTCCACGTGCACGAGGGCATCAGCGAGGAGGAGTTCGTGAAGATGCGCACCGAGCGCGATGCCACCCTCGACATGCCGAAGCTGATCCTGCCCTCGGTGCAGGTCAACATGCGCGCCGGGCACATGCCGCCCGCCGAGGACAACGGCCAGGTCTACCTCAAGGTGCCGATCAACAAGTTCTGAGGGCTGCCGCGTGAACCCCAAGCGCTACTTCCCGATCCTGCAGTGGCTACCCGGCTACGGCCGCGCCACCCTGGGGAGCGACCTGCTGGCGGCGGTGATCGTCACCATCATGCTGATCCCGCAGTCGCTGGCCTACGCCATGCTGGCCGGGCTGCCGCCGGAGGTGGGCCTCTACGCCAGCATCGCGCCGCTGGTGGTCTATGCGGTGTTCGGCACCAGCCGCACCCTCTCGGTGGGGCCGGTGGCGGTGGTCTCGCTGATGACCGCGGCGGCGATCGGGCAGATCGCCCCCCAGGGCACCCCGGAGTACCTCGGCGCGGCCCTGGTGCTGGCGCTGATGTCCGGGCTGATGCTGACCCTGATGGGGGTGGCGCGGCTGGGTTTCCTGGCCAACTTCCTGAGCCATCCGGTGATCTCCGGCTTCATCACCGCCTCGGGCCTGATCATCGCGGCGAGCCAGCTCAAGCATGTGCTGGGGGTCGAAGCCGGCGGCCATAATCTGCTCGAGCTGCTCCTTGGCCTGGCCGGCAGCCTGGGGCAGGTGAACGCCCCGACCCTGACTATCGGGCTCTCGGTGCTGGCCTTGCTCTACGCCGCCCGGCGCTGGCTCAAGTCCGCCCTAGTGCGCCTCGGCGTGCCGGGCCGGCCGGCCGACATGCTGACCAAGGCCGCGCCGATTCTCGCCGTGGCGGTGACGACCCTGGTCACCTGGCGGTATGGGCTCGACGAGCGCGGCGTGGCCGTGGTGGGGGCGGTGCCGGCGGGCCTGCCGCCGCTGACCCTGCCCGGCTTCGACAGCGGCCTGTGGAGCCAGCTGTTCGTGGCGGCGCTCCTGATCAGCATCGTCGGCTTCGTGGAGTCGGTGTCGGTGGGCCAGACCCTCGCCGCCAAGCGCCGCCAGCGCATCGACCCCGACCAGGAGCTGGTGGGGCTCGGCACCTCCAACATCGCCGCCTCCTTCACCGGGGGCATGCCGGTCACCGGCGGCTTCGCCCGCTCGGTGGTCAATTTCGATGCCGGCGCCGAGACCCCGGCGGCCGGGGCCTTCACCGCCCTGGGCATCGCCGTGGCGGCGCTGCTGCTCACCCCGCTGATCGCCTACCTGCCCATCGCCACCCTGGCGGCCACCATCATCGTCGCCGTGCTCTCCCTGGTGGACATCCCGGCCATCCGGCGCACCTGGGCCTACTCGCGCAGCGATTTCGCCGCCATGCTGGCGACCATCGCCGTGACCCTGGTCGTCGGTGTGGAGAGCGGCATCATGGCCGGGGTGGGGCTGTCGTTGGCGCTGCACCTCTACCGCACCAGCCGCCCGCACAGCGCGGTGGTGGGCCTGGTGCCGGGCAGCGAGCACTTTCGCAACGTGGAGCGCCACACGGTGGAGACCGACCCGCGCCTGGCGATCCTGCGCGTCGACGAGAGCCTCTACTTCGCCAACGCCCGCTACCTGGAAGATACCGTGATGGCGCTCGCCGCCCGCCAGCCGGGCCTGGCCCACATCGTGCTGGCCTGCCAGGCGGTCAACGTCATCGACGCCTCGGCCCTGGAGAGCCTGGAGGCGATCAACGCGCGGCTCAAGGATTCCGGCGTCGCCCTGCACCTGGCCGAGGTCAAGGGGCCGGTGATGGACCGCCTGCAGCACACCGAGTTCTGCCACGAGATGACCGGCAAGGTGTTCCTCAGCACCTTCGATGCCTGGCAGGAGCTGCGCGGCGAGAGCGACGGCAGCTTGTCGCGACGCTGCGCCGAGCTGCAGATGGGCGCGACACTCGATTCCCCCATCGATGATTCGACACACCCGCATCCGCGGATGCACTGAAGGAGAGAGAAAGTGGACTGGAGCTCATCCCTGTCTGGACTGGCCGGCGGTATCCTGATTGGCCTGTCCGCCACCTGGCTGATGGCCACGCTGGGCCGCATCGCCGGCATCAGCGGCATCATCGGCAACCTGATCACGGTTCGGCCCAGGGGCGACAGCGCCTGGCGGCTCACCTTCCTGCTGGGCCTGATCAGCGGGCCCCTCCTGCTGATGCTGCTCGGCGGCGGGCTCGGCAACGTGGCCGGCACCGGGATCGACGTGACAGGCCAGGTGATCGGCGCCCCCGCCGGTGGCGTGGCGCTGATGCTCGTGGCCGGCCTGCTGGTCGGCGTGGGCACCGGGCTCGGCAGTGGCTGCACCAGCGGCCACGGGGTCTGTGGCCTGTCACGCCTCTCGCCGCGCTCCATGGTGGCGACCCTGACCTTCCTGGTGGCGGCGATCATCACCGTCTACGTGGTCCGGCATCTGATCGGAGGTGGCGCATGAAGACCGAGACCTTGAAGCCCCGGAATGTGAAATCAGTAGCGGGCTACATCGCCGGCCTGCTGTTCGGCCTAGGCCTCGGCATCTCCGGCATGACCGATCCGGCCCGGGTGCTGGGCTTCCTGGACCTCTTCGGCGCCTGGGACCCGACCCTGATGTTCGTGCTCGGTGGCGCCGTGGTCACCAACTTCATCGGCTACCGCCTGGTCTTCAAGCGCACGGCCCCGGTCTACGGCGAGGCCTTCCAGCTGCCGACCCGCCAGGACCTGGATGGACGGCTGATCGGCGGTGCCGCCCTGTTCGGCATCGGCTGGGGGCTCTCCGGCTACTGCCCGGGTCCGGCCATTGCCTCCATCGGCGGCCTGACCGCGCCCCTTGTCGCCATGCTGGTGGCCATGGTGGCCGGCTGGTTCCTGGCCAGGGCGATTCCAGCCCGCAGCTGAATCCCTCCCACCGGGCGGCGCCTCGCGTCCCCGTCGGCATCGCCGGCGGGGACGCTTGCGTTTCCCCGGGGTCATTGGACCAATGGATCATGCCGAACAGTTGTACGCTTATAACCGCTTAACACTTGCTTAATTGACGGGTGACACGATGCCCCACACGACGAGGAATCCATCTCATGCACGTTCTGTTGATCGAGGATGACGCCCTGGTGGCCTCCGGCATTCGGGCCGGCCTGACCGTCCACGACTTCGTGGTCGACCACGTGGCGACCCTGGCCGAGGCGCGCAGCGCCATGGGGGCGGTCTCCAGCGATGTGGTGATCCTCGACCGCGGGCTGCCCGACGGTGATGGCCTGACGCTGCTGGAGGAGTGGCGTGCCGCCGGGGTGACCACCCCGGTGCTGGTGCTGACCGCCCGGGACACCGTGCAGGACCGCGTGGCGGGCCTTCACGGCGGCGCCGACGACTACCTGATCAAGCCCTTCGACCTGGACGAGCTGGTGGCCCGGCTGCAGGCGCTGCTGCGCCGTGCCGCCGGGCGGCCGCGCTCGCTGATCGAGCACGGGGCGCTGTGCCTGGATCCGGTGGCCCGGGAGGTCACCGTGGCGGGGCGCCCGGTCGCGCTGTCGCGCCGCGAGCTGGTGCTGCTGGAGACCTTCCTGCAGTCGCCTCGCAGCGTGCTCTCGGCCGACCAGCTCAAGGACAGCCTCTATGGCATGAACGACGAGGTGGAGAGCAACGCCCTCAACGTGCATATCCACCACCTGCGCCGCAAGCTCGGCAGCCGCGTGATCGAGACGGTGCGCGGGCTGGGCTATCGGCTCGGCAAGCCCTCCGCGGTGGAGTCGACCGACAGGGGGCGGGGAGCATGAGCCTGCGCACGCGGCTGCTGCTGACCCTGGGGCTCACCCTGGCGCTGCTGTGGGGCCTGGCCGCGGCCTGGCTGATGCGGGACCTCGAGGAGCAGTTCGTGGCCACCCTGGACCAGCGCCTTGCCCAGTCGGCGCGCATGGTGGCGGGGCTGATGGCCCAGTTCCCCGAGGAGGTGTGGCTCCAGGCCGACCGCCGCGCGCTCTCGATTCCGCCCATCGAGGGGCTGGCCTGCCAGGTGCATTCGCCGCGGGGCGAGATCATGGCACGCACCCACACCGACCTGGAGACGATCCTGGCGGCGGGGGAGCGCGGCCACACCTTCCGCGAGGAGGGCGGCGTCACCTGGCGAGTGTTCACCTACGAGCGCGGCGGGCTGACCATCACCACCGCCGACCGCATGGACGAGCGCGACCAGCTGCTGGCCGACGTCTTCAAGGTGGCGGTGGTGCCCTTCGCCGTGGCGCTGCTGGGCAGCATGGTGGCGCTCTGGCTGGGCGTGCTGCGCGGCCTGGCGCCGCTCTCGCGGCTGCGGGACTCCCTGGCGCGGCGCCACCCGGACGCCCTGGCGCCGGTGGCCACCTACGGCGTGCCCATGGAGCTGCGCCCCCTGATCGAGACGCTCAACGGCCTGCTGGCGCGGATCCAGCAGGCCATCGTGCGCGAGCAGCGCTTCACCAGCGATGCGGCCCATGAGCTGAAGACGCCGCTCACCGCCATCAAGACCCACCTGCAGGTGGCGGGCCGGGTCGAGGGCGAGGCGGCCCGCCAGTCGCTGGCCTACGCCGAGGAGGGCGTGGGGCGGCTCGCGCGGATCCTCGACCAGCTGCTGATGCTGGCCAGGGTCGAGGGGCGCGTGCAGTTCGAGGATGGCGAGCCGAGCCGGGTGGCCGACGTGGTCGAGCTGGCCCTGCGCGATACCGGCGTGGACCCGGGGTGCTTCGCGCTGCCCGAGGCGTGGCCCGAGGTGGACCTGGCGCTGCCCCGGGAGCTTGCCGTCACCGCGCTGCGCAACCTGGTGGACAACGCCCTGCGCCACGGCGGCGAGGGCGCGCCGGTAACGGTCACGGCCCGCCTGGACGAGGCAGCGGGTGAGCTGACGTTACGGGTGCGCGATCGCGGCCCGGGGGTGGACGACAAGGCCCTCGCCCAGATGTCCCAGCGCTTCTGGCGCGCCAGCAAGCAGCGCGGCAGCGGCCTGGGGCTGGCCATCGTGATGGCCATCGCCGAGCGTTTCGCCGGCCGGCTCGAGTTTGCCCGTCCCGACGGGGAGGGGCTTGAGGCCTGCCTGACCGTGCCGGTCAAGGCGGGTCGTTGAATACCCCGTACCGATCACCGCGTACCGGGGCCGATGACACAACAAGGGGAAACCACATGACCAGCAAGAGGATCACGGGCGGGCTTGGCCTGCTGCTGGGCGTCGGCCTGGCCGCCGGTCAGGCCATGGCGCTGGAAGGCGACGCCGAGCGGGGCCAGGCGGCCGCGGGAACCTGCGTGGCCTGCCATCAGGCAGACGGCAGTGGCATGAACGTGCCCGGCGGTGAATCCTGGCCGCGCCTGGCGGGGCTTGATGCCGACTACATCGCCAAGCAGCTGCACGACTTCAAGGAGGGGCGTCGCCAGAGCGCCAGCATGCTGCCCTTCGCCAACATGCTCGATGACCAGCAGATCGCCGACGTGGCGGCCTACTACAGCGAGATGCCGGTGACCGCCGCCCAGGGCGGTGACGTCGATGACGAGCTGCTGGCCCGCGGCGAGCAGCTCGCCCTGCGCGGCGACTGGGACCAGTACATCGTCTCCTGCAAGAGCTGCCACGGCCCGCGCAACGAGGGGGCCGGCAGCACCTTCCCGGGCATCAGCAGCCAGCACGCCGGCTACATCGAGAAGCAGCTGCGTGCCTGGCAGGCCGACGAGCGCAGCAACGACCCGCAGAACCTGATGGGGGCCGTGGCCAAGCGCATGAGCGACGAGGACATCACCGCCGTGGCGGCCTGGCTGGCCGGCCAGTCCGTGGCGTCCGAGGAATAAGGGGAGCAGAGCATGAACCACTTCAGGACACACCTGGGCAGGACCACCCTGGCCATGGCCAGCGCCACTCTGGTGGCTGGCGTCAGCCTGGCGGCCAGCGCCGACACCCTGCACCCGGCCATCGAGACCCTGGTGGAGATGGGCTATCCGGCCCCCCAGGAGGGCGAGCTGGTGCATGTCCCGCCGACCATGGCGGACCTCGAGGCCTCCGACCTGCACCCGGAGACCAAGAAGGTCATCCGGCGCGGCTACGACCTCTTCACCGACACCCAGCAGCTGCGCGGCCAGAACGTCTACAACGACATGAACTGCTCGAGCTGCCATCTGGGCGAGGGGCGCCAGCCGTTCAGCGCGCCGGTGTGGGCGGCGGCGGTCACCCTGCCCAACTACCGCGGCAAGAACGACCACGTCAACAACCTGGAGGAGCGCATCGCCGGCTGCTTCGCCTACTCCATGAACGGCGTGCCGCCCGAGTACGGCAGCGACGACATGCTGGCGCTGACCGCCTACCACCAGTGGCTGGCCAAGGGTGCCCCCATGTACCCCGACCAGCCGATCTACGGTCGCGGTTTCCCGCACCCGGATCGCCCCGACGAGCTCAGCTACGAGAACGGCGAGGCGCTCTACATGGAGAACTGCGCCGTCTGTCACAGCGAGGATGGCTCCGGCTATTACCAGAACGGCGAGTATGTCTTTCCGCCGCCCTGGGGTGACGGCTCCAACAACTGGGGGGCCGGCATCGTGCGCGTCCACACCGCGGCAGGGTTCATCAAGAACAACATGCCGCTGGGCCAGCCGCTATCGCTCTCCGACCAGGAGGCCTGGGACATCGCCTACTACATGAGCAACCAGGAGCGCCCGCAGGATCCGCGCTACACCGGCGACGTGGCCGAGACCCTGGAGCGCTTCGGCCCCAGCTTCCACCGCACCTCTCTCTACGGCCAGGAAGGCCCTGACGGCAATATCCTTGCCGATCACGCCAACTGGGGCGAGAAGGGCGAGGATGTGAAGCCGTGGAACATCGGCCAGCCGCGCTTCAAGGATCTCGAGGACTGAGGCCACCCTGGCCCCGCCCGGCGCTGCCCCGCCGAGGCGGTGGCCAGCCAGTGAAGAGCCCCGCCTGGCGTGCCAGGCGGGGCTCTTCGCTTCAACGCTTGCTTCCCATGGACGGGTGTCGAGGCGTCAGGGCGCCTCGCCGCCCATCGCCTCGACCATCCGCTCGTCGCTCGGCAGCCCCTGGACGCGATCGACCCGATCGCCGTCGCGGAACAGCGTGGAAGGGGTGGCGATCATGCCCAGCTCGTCGAAGAGCTGGTTGTTGGCGTAGACCTGCTCCTCGATCTCGCGCGCCTGGGCGGTGGGCACGATCTCCTCGCCGCCGTCGCTGTGGGCGTGCAGCGCCGCGGCGGGGTCCTCGGCGCCCAGCAGGCTCGCCGCCTTGGCGGGGCTGTTGGAGGCGAGGATGCCCACCATGATATGGCGCAGCTGCACCTCGCCGGCCTCGACCCAGGGGCGTGCGGCCTCCCAGAACTGCCGGCAGTAGGGGCAGTTGGGGTCGGTGAAGGTGTAGACCACCCGCGGCGCGTCGGCGTCGCCGTCCAGGATCCAGTGGCTCTTCTCCAGGCGCTCCCATACCTCGGCGAACTGGGCGGCGCGCACGTGTTCGTCCAGGGCGGCATCGGAGAGGTCGTTGCCCTCGGCGTCCACCAGGGTGCCGACGATGGCGTGCCCGCCGTCCGGGGTCAGGTAGATGGCCACTTCGCCAGCGGGGTAGCTCGCCGCGTAGCCCGTCAGGCCGCCGGGGGCCTCGAACTCGGCGTGGATCTGCAGGCCCTGGGCGCTGAGCGCCTGGATCGGGGCCGGCCAGTGGTCATCGGCGAGGGCAGGCGCGGCCATGGCCATGGCCAGGGCGCCGACGGGAAGCAGGGGAGAGGGCAGTCGCATGGGGAGGTCCTTTCTCATGGATGGGAACACGGAAATGGGCGGTGGTGGCCTTCAGCGCAGGCGCTCCAGCCCGCGCTGCAGGGTCGCTCTGGAGAGCTCGCCGAAGTGGGTGTCCACCAGGCGACCCTCGGCGTCGTAGTAGAGGGTGGTCGGCATGGCCATGGCGCCGGTGGCGTCGCCCAGGGCGTTGCGCGCATCCAGCAGCACGTTCTCCAGGGTCAGTGACTCGTGGTCGAGGAAACGGTTCACCAGGCTTTCATCCTCGCCCTGGTTGACGAACACGAAGGTGATGTCGCTCTCCTCCTGCTGGGCCTGCTCGAAGACCGGCATCTCGCGCCGGCAGGGCGGGCACCAGGTGGCCCAGAGGTTGACTACCATGGGCCGGGCCTCTCGCTCGGCCAGGGTCGGCAAGTCGATGGGCTCGCCTGCCAGGGTCGCCAGCGGGGTGTCCGGCATGGGGCGAGTCTGGCTCTCGAGCAGCAGCAGGGGGCCGGCGGTGAGTCCCCAGGTGAAGGCGCCGGCCACGAGGGCGCCGGAGAGCGCCGCGCGCTGCTGCGGCGCCTTCCACAGCCGCCAGAGGGCATAGCCCACGCCCGCGACCAGGCCGCCCAGCGGGTCGAAGCCGCCGTCGCGGATATCCAGCATGGCCAGCGCGCCGTCGTAGCTGCCCCAGTAGCGGGCCACGAACACCAGGCGGGCGCCCACCAGCGCCACGAACAGCAGGGTGAAGAGGGTGTCGGCGGTCGGGGTGCGGTGGCGCCGCCCGATCAGGGCGCCGGCCAGCAGGGCGATGGAGAAGGCCAGCACCAGCAGCAGCTGGCCAATGGAGAGCCCCAGCGGGCCGATGGCGATGCTCTGGTTCAGTCCGTGCATGTGAAAGCTCCCTGTGGGTCGGGGGTCGGGGGTCGGGCACTGTACAGCCCGTGGCGAGAGTGGCAGCCGTGGATTAGCAGAGTATTATCCTGGCAGCCGGGGCGGCGGCGTGGGGCGTTATGTCGCAAGGTCGTGTCGCCCGCTCGACAGTAGGATATCGGAATACGCCTGTTCGCCACACTCGCCCAAGGAACCTCTTGCCATGCTCTATCCCGCCCTGCCTTTCCTGCGCACCGCCCTTGCCGGCCTGGCCCTGGCGCTGGCCAGCCAGACCGTCCTGGCCCAGTCCCTGGCGGTCGAGAACGCCCAGGTGCGTGCCGTGCCGCCGGTCTCCACCACCACCGCGGCCTTCATGGTGCTGACCAACCACGGCGATGGCGACCTGGCGGTGGTCGAGGCCCATTCGCCGGCCGCCGGGACCACCGAGCTGCATAACCATGTGGACGTGGACGGCGTCATGCAGATGCGCCGCGTCGACGAGATCGGCGTGTCCGCCGGGGCCAGCACCGAGCTGGCCCCGGGCGGCCTGCACCTGATGCTGATCGACCTGGTGGCGCCGCTCCACGAGGGGGACGAGGTCGAGATCACCCTGGTGCTCGACAGCGGCGAGAGCCTTGAGCTGACCGCCCCGGTGCGGCGCATCGAGGTGATGGGCGGCGGCATGCACGGGCAGGATGGCGGCCACGGTGGCGGCCACGGCGGCGGCCACGGCGGGCACTGAGAGCCACGCTGGGCGGGGGCGGCCGCAGTCGTTACAATATGACCACGTCCCCGTCTCCCCAGCCCGGAACCCTGCGATGCACTGCCCCTTCTGCGGTACCCATGACACCAAGGTCACCGACTCGCGGCTGGTCGCCGAGGGTGACCAGGTGCGTCGCCGCCGCCAGTGCGTGGCCTGCGGCGAGCGCTTCACCACCTACGAGACCGCCGAGCTGGTGATGCCCCGGGTGATCAAGGGCGACGGCTCCCGCGAATCCTTCGACGAGCAGAAGCTGCGCGCCGGCATGCTGCGGGCCCTCGAGAAGCGGCCGGTCAGCGCCGAGTCCATCGAAGCGGCGGTGCAGCGCATCCGTCAGACCCTGCGCGCCCGCGGCGAGCGGGAGATCCACGCCCGCGACATCGGCGAGCAGGTGATGCTCGCCTTGAAGCGCCTCGACCAGGTCGCCTATATCCGCTTCGCCTCGGTCTACCGGCGCTTCCAGGACATTGACGAGTTCCGCGCCGAGATCGACCGCCTGGCCCAGGAGCCTACCTTCGGCCCCGACGAACCGCGCGGCTAAGCGTCCTTTCCCGACCCCAAGGAATCCCATGGCCGTAACGCCCCCCGAAGCCTGGATGGCCCGGGCCCTGGAACTGGCCCGCCGCGGCCTCTATACCACCGACCCCAACCCCCGCGTGGGCTGCGTGCTGGTCAAGGGAGAGCGCCTGGTGGGCGAGGGCTTCCACGCCCGCGCCGGCGAGCCCCACGCCGAGGTCCACGCCCTGCGCCAGGCCGGCGCGGCCGCCCGCGGCGCCACTGCCTATGTCACCCTGGAGCCCTGCTCCCACCAGGGGCGCACCGGCCCCTGCGCGGTGGCGCTGGTCGAGGCCGGCGTGGCGCGAGTGGTGGTGGCCATGGCCGACCCCAACCCGGCAGTGGCCGGGCGCGGCATCGCGCGGCTGCGCGAGGCGGGCATCGAGGTGGAGGTGGGCGTGCTGGAGGAGCAGGCCCGGGCGCTCAATCCCGGCTTCATCATGCGCATGGACCACGGCCGCCCCTTCGTGCGCCTCAAGATGGCGACCAGCCTCGATGGCCGCACCGCTATGCGCTCCGGCGAGTCCCAGTGGATCACCGGGCCCCAGGCCCGTCGCGAGGTGCAGCGCCTGCGCGCCCGGTCCAGCGCCGTGCTGACCGGGGTGGAATCGGTGATCTTCGACAACTCTCGGCTCACCGTGCGCCCCGAGCAGGCCGAGCTCGACGGGGTGGAGCTGATCGCCGGCCGCCAGCCGCTGCGGGTGGTGGTGGACAGCCGCCTGCGCCTGCCCGAGGCCGCGGCCTGCCTCACCGAGCCCGGCCGCACCCTGGTGGCCACGGTGGAGGGGCATGAGCCGGAGCGGCGCGAACGGCTCGAGGCCGCCGGCGCCGAGGTGGTGGCGCTGCCGGCGGACGCCGCCGGCCGCGTCGACCTCCATGCCCTGCTGCGCTACCTGGCCGATGTGGAGCAGACCAACGAGGTGCTGCTGGAGACCGGCGCCACCCTGGCCGGCGCCATGCTCGACGCGGGCCTGGTGGACGAGATGCAGCTCTTCGTGGCGCCCACCCTGCTGGGCGGCGAGGCGCGCCCGCTGTTCCAGCTCGCCGGCATCGAGACCATGGCCCAGCAGCGCGGCCTCGAGATCCTCGATATTCGCGCCGTGGGCCGCGACTGGCGCATCACCGCCCGGCCCGAGCGCCGCACGAAAGCGGAAAAGTAGCGTGCAGGGGCTTGCCACGGTAACCTGACGCCGTTTCGAGGCGGGGTGCTGCCTGCGGACGACGCCAGCGTCGCCGTCAGCCAACACCGCCAAGCTGAATTTCTGGAGATCTCATGGTGAACTCAACTGCCGGCGGGCTGGCCCCCATCGAGGACCTGATCGAGGACATCCGCCAGGGCAAGATGGTGATCCTCATGGACGATGAGGATCGCGAGAACGAAGGCGATATCATCATGGCCGCCGAGAAGGTGGAGGCCGAGCACATCAACTTCATGGCCCGCTTCGGCCGTGGGCTGATCTGCCTGCCGATGACCCGCGAGCGCTGCGAGCGCCTCAGGCTGCCGCTGATGGTCACCGACAACGGCTCGGGCTTCGCCACCAAGTTTACCGTCTCCATCGAGGCCGCCGAGGGCGTGACCACCGGCATCTCCGCCGCCGACCGCGCGCGCACCGTGCAGGCCGCGGTGGCCCGTGACGCCCGGGCCGAGGACATCGTCCAGCCGGGGCATATCTTCCCGCTGATGGCCGAGCCCGGCGGCGTGCTGCGTCGTGCCGGCCACACCGAGGCGGCCTGCGATCTCTCCGCCCTGGCTGGCCTCGACCCCAGCGGCGTGATCTGCGAGATCATGAACGACGACGGCAGCATGGCGCGTCGCCCGGAGCTCGAGCGCTTCGCCGCCGAGCACGGCCTGAAGATGGGCACCATCGCCGACCTGATCCACTACCGCATCCACAACGAGCAGACCGTGGAGCACGTGGAGGCCACGCCGGTGCAGACCGCCTACGGCGAGCTGACCCTGCACGTCTTCCGCGACAGCATCCAGGGCGCCCACCACCTGGCGCTGGTCAAGGGGCGCCCCAACCCCGATACCCCGACCACGGTGCGCGTGCACCTGGCCGATGCCATGCGCGACCTGCTCGCCCTGCAGAAGGGCGACAGCGCCCTGTGGAACTCCCAGCGGGCCATCGCCGAGGTGGCGCGCAGCGAGCGCGGGGTCTTCGTGCTGCTCGACGACGGCCGCCCCCGCCAGGACCTGCGCGACTACCTGGACACCTTCCTGGAGCGCCGGCGTGCGCCGCGCAACAGCGCCTCCGACGGTGCTGGCAACTACCTGACCATCGGCACCGGCTCGCAGATCCTGCGCCATCTCAACGTCGGCAAGATGCGCCTGCTCAGCTCCCCCTGGAAGTTCTCGGCGCTCTCCGGCTTCGACCTGGAAGTGGTCGAGCGCCTTAGCCCCGAGGACATCGCCGCGGCAGACGCTGCCGAGGCCGAGCGTGCCGAGAACCGCGGCGACTGACGCCGACCCCGATCCCGACCATCCAGCGGGCGCGGCCCCGGGCCGCGCCCCAGCATCATCAGGAAGACAGACATGCAACCCATTTCTCAAGTGGAAGGCAGCTTCATCGACGTGGACGGCCGCTACGTCATCGTGGTGGGGCGCTTCAACCATCACGTGGTGGACAGCCTGGTGGAAGGCGCCGTGGACAGCCTGGTGCGCCACGGCGTGGCCGGCGAGAACATCGACATCGTCCACGTGCCGGGCGCCTGGGAACTGCCGCTGGCGGTCAAACAGGTGCTCAAGGTGGCCCGCCCCGATGCGGTGATCGCGCTGGGCGCGGTGATTCGCGGCGGCACCCCCCACTTCGAGTACGTGGCCGGCGGCTGCAACTCGGCCCTGAGCAGCCTGCAGCTCGAGTTCGATACCCCCATCGCCAATGGCGTGCTCACCGTCAACTCCATCGAGCAGGCCATCGAGCGCTCCGGCACCAAGGCCGGCAACAAGGGCGCCGAGGCGGCCATGGCGGCCATGGAGATGGTCTCGCTGCTGCGCTGCTTCGGCGACGACGAGGAGGAAGAGGCATGAGTCGCGAGCGCGCTCGCGGTCCCTCCAAGGCGCAGCTCTCTCGGCGTGCCGCGCGGGAGCTGGCCGTTCAGGGCCTCTACCAGTGGCAGATGACCGGCAAGTCGATCTCCGCGGTGGAGGCCGAGTTTCGCAGCCAGCGTGCCGACGACGACCTCGAGGACCACGAGAACTGGCTCAAGGTCATGGAGATCGCCGACCTGGCGCTCTTCCATGAGCTGCTGCACAACGTGGCGCGCTTCAAGGCCGACCTCGACGCGTCCATCGCGCCGCTGCTTGACCGCAAGCTCGAGGAGCTCGACCTCATCGAGCTCTCCATCCTGCGCCTGGGGGCCTATGAGCTCTCCCGGCGCCTCGATGTGCCCTACCGGGTGGTGATCAACGAGGGCGTGGAGCTGGCCAAGTCCTTCGGCGCCACCGATGGCCACAAGTACGTCAACGGCATCCTCGACAAGCTCGCCGGGCGTCTGCGCTCCGCCGAGGTGGCCGCCCGCCGCCGCTGAAGGGGATGTCCCCATGGTCAGTCAAAGTCAGCAAAGTGAATTCGGGTTGATCGCCCGCTACTTCACCCCGTCGCCGCCCGGCCCTGATGCCGGCGTGGCGCTGGGGGTGGGTGATGACTGCACGCTGCTGCTCCCCTCGGCGGGGCAGCAGCTGGCGGTGAGCGTCGACACCTCGGTGGCCGGCGTCCACTACCCCGAGGACGCCCCCGCCGACGCGGTCGGTCATCGTGCCCTGGCGGTCAGCCTCAGCGACCTGGCGGCCATGGGTGCCCGTGCCCGCTGGTGCCTGATGGCGCTGACCCTGGAAGAGGCCGACGAGGCCTGGCTGGAGGGCTTCTCGCGGGGCTTCCGCGACCTCGCCGAGGCCAGCGGCGCGGCCCTGGTGGGCGGCGACGTGACCCGCGGCGCCACCACCATCGGCGTGACGGTGATGGGGGAGGTGGCGCACGGGGCGGCGCTGACCCGCCACGGCGGCCGCCCGGGCGACCTGGTCGCGGTGACCGGCACGCTGGGGGGGGGGCGCCGGCGGCCTGGCGCTCTGGCAGCGCGGCGAGCGCGACCCGTCCCACCCGCTGCTGCTCCGCTATCTGCGTCCCCAGCCGCGTCTCGCCGCCGGCGAGGCGCTGCGGGGACTGGCCACGGCGGCCATCGATATTTCCGATGGCCTGCTGGCCGACCTGGGCCATCTCCTCGAGCGCTCCGGCGTGGGTGCCACCCTGGACCCCGCGGCGCTGCCCCTGGCCGAAGGGCTGGCCGAGGCGCTGGGCGAGGAGGGCGCCCGTCAGGCGGCGCTTGCCGGCGGTGACGACTACGAACTGCTGCTGAGTCTGCCCGCCGAGCGGTTTGAGGCGGCCAGCGCCCGCCTCGCCGCCCTGGGACTGCCGCTCACCGTGATCGGCCGCCTCGAGGCCGAGCCCGGCCTGCGCGGCGTGGCCATGCCCGGCCGCAGCGGCTGGCAGCACTTCCAGGCGGAAGGCGACGAGCACGCAGGAGGGGCGACATGAACCGAGCGCCCCCCAGCATCTGGCACCGACCTACCCACTTCCTGGCCTTTGGCCTGGGCAGCGGGGCATCGCCCTGGGCCCCAGGCACCTTCGGCACCCTGGCCGCCATTCCCTTCTACTGGCTGCTCTCCGAACTGCCCCTGGGCTGGTACCTGGCGGTGGTGATGGCGGCCTTCGTGTGGGGGGTGTGGCTCTGCGAGAAGACCTCCCGCGACCTCGGCGTCCACGATCACTCCGGCATCGTCTGGGACGAGTTCGTCGGCTACTGGATCACCATGGCGGCGGTGCCCTTCTCCTGGGAGGCGGCGCTGTGGGGGTTCGTGCTCTTCCGCATCTTCGATGTCATCAAGCCCTGGCCGATCCGCTGGGCGGACCGCCGGGTGGCGGGGGGCTTCGGCATCATGATCGACGACGTGATGGCGGGCATATACGCCTGGAGCGTCATGCATATCTGGTTCTGGCTACACTGAAGGGTCGAGTCGCGGCTCGCCCGTCCGGGCGTGGCCGAGCAGGGAAGGGGGCGCTATGCGCAAGGAACGACTGATCGTCCCGGTGGTGGTGGCGCTGGCCGTGGTCTGGGCGGTGGCCCAGTACCTCGCCTCGCTGCTCTTCGAGCGGGAGCTGGTTCGCGCCCTGGCGGATCTCGAGGCCCGCGGCGAGCTGGTGACGGAGCGCAGCGAGGTGGAGCGCGGCTGGCTGGGCTCCTCGGGGGTGGTGCACCTCTCCCCCGTGCTGGGCGATGGCTGGCGTCTCGAACTCACCTACTCGGCGCGCCACGGGGTCTTCAGCACCCGCATCGAGGGGGGCTTCCATCCCGCCATCGGCCCGCGCCAGCTGCATCTGTTCGGCGACTGGCTGCCCTCCAGCCCGCCGAGCTGGCATGCCCGCTACCAGACCCTGGGTGGCACCCTGGAGGGCATCATCCAGCTCGCCCCCTTCCTGATCAGCCAGGGGCCCCGCGAGCTCGACTTCCGCGGTGGCCAGCTCAGCTTCGGTGGCCAGCAGGGCGACTGGCGCCTGCGCGCCAGGCTGCAGCCCTGGCGGCTGACCGACGGGGTGGCCACCCTGGAGTCCGGGCCGGTCTCCCTGGAGAGCCATTACGCCTACACCGCCGGCGCCCATCACTTCACCCAGCGTGACCTGCTGCGCATCGATCAGCTCGCCTGGCAGCAGCCGGGCCTGGCGCTGGAGGCCAGTGAGCTCGTCTACCGCAGCCGCATGCAGCTCGATGACAGCGAGCTGCGCATCGACAGCGAGCTGACCCTGGCCGAGGTGCTGGCGGCGGAGCAGGTGCTGCTGACCGGGCGGGTGGCCATGGAGCTGTCGCGGATCAACGCCGACGGGGTGCGCGAGGCGCTGGCCGGGCTGCGCCGGGAGGCGGCCAAGGCCCGCGAGCTCGCCCCGCGGGAGCTGATTGCCCGCCTGGAGCCGGAGCTGCGGGCGACCCTGGTCGACTCCCCGCGTCTGGACCTCACCGAGGTCGACCTGGAGAGCCCCATGCTGGGGCTCGCCGCCCGCGGCGACGGGTCGCTGTTCTTCGACCCGCGCCGCCTCGACGAGTTGAGCCTGGCGCGGCTCGATGACGAAGAGGAGCGGGCGCGCTGGCTGACCCGTATCGACGGCGATGGCATCTGGCGCGAGGTGCCCGCGGTGGTGGCCCTGTGGTTGGGTCTGCCGCTGGGGACCCGAGACCTGGAGCTCGACGTGATCCGCGGCCGGGTGAGGGTCAATGGGCGGCCGATGCCACCGCTCTGGCGGTGAAATGGGGCTGAGTCGCCCCCCCCGCGACTTGAAGTTGCCGCCCGTCGCCCGCATTCCTGAGCCAACGGCATCCGCCATCATCGGATCAGGACGATAACCATGAGTGACGACCAGGACCGCCACCACGACCCGGAGGCACCGGAGTGGCTGCACGATGCACACGACGCGGCCCACGACGAGGACGAGGAGTTCGACCTCGACGACCTGCCTGGCGAGAGCCGGCGTGCCGTGGTGCCGGCCCGTGACTCCCTTCCCGAACGCATCTACCTGCTGCCGATCCACAATCGTCCCTTCTTTCCTGCTCAGGTGCAGCCGCTGGTGATCAACCGCGAGCGCTGGGACGAGACCATGCAGCGGGTCGCCAAGACGCCCCACCACACCGTGGGCCTGGCCTTCGTCGGCGAGGCCGCCGTGGAGGGGCTTGCCCATGACGACTTCCCGGAGATCGGCACCGCGGTCAAGGTGCACAAGCTGCAGGGCGAAGAGGGACAGCTGCAGTTCATCGCCCAGGGCCTGCAGCGCTTTCGCATCCAGCGCTGGATCTCTCGGGAGCCCCCCTATCTGGTGGAGGTGAGCTACCCCCGGGAGCCGGTGGATGCCGAGGCCGACGAGGCCCGCGCCTATGCCATGGCGCTGATCAACGGCATCAAGGAGCTGCTGCCGATCAACCCGCTCTACGGCGAGGAGCTCAAGCACTACCTCAACCGCTTCAGCCCCCACGAGCCGGGCCCCCTCACCGACTTCGCCGCGGCCATCACCTCGGCCAAGGGGCGCGAGCTGCAGGACGTGCTGGCCACCCTGCCGGTGCTCGCGCGCATGCAGAAGGTGCTGCCGCTGCTGCGCAAGGAGATCGAGGTCGCCCAGCTGCAGAGCGAGATCAGCGACCAGGTCAACGCCCAGATGCAGGAGCGCCAGCGGGAGTTCTTCCTGCGCGAGCAGCTCAAGGTGATCCAGCGCGAGCTGGGCATCTCCAAGGACGACCGCGAGAACGACGTCGACACCTTCCGCGACCGCCTGGAGAGCCTCGTCGTGCCGCCCAAGGTGCTGACCCGCATCGAGGAGGAGCTAGACAAGCTCGCCGTGCTGGAGACCGGCTCGCCGGAGTACGGCACCACCCGCAATTACCTGGACTGGCTGACCAGCATGCCTTGGGGCGTCCACAGCCAGGACCAGCTCGACCTGGCCCACGCCCGGCAGGTGCTCGACCGGGACCACGACGGCCTGGGCGACGTCAAGGAGCGCATCATCGAGTTCCTGGCCGAGGGCACCTTCAAGGGCGACGTGGGCGGCTCCATCCTGCTGCTGGTGGGCCCGCCCGGGGTGGGCAAGACCTCCATCGGCCGCTCCATCGCCGAGGCGCTGGGGCGCGAGTTCTACCGCTTCTCGGTGGGCGGCATGCGCGACGAGGCGGAGATCAAGGGCCATCGGCGCACCTACATCGGCGCCATGCCCGGCAAGCTGGTGCAGGCCCTCAAGGAGGTCGAGGTCGAGAACCCGGTGATCATGCTCGACGAGATCGACAAGATGGGGCAGTCCTTCCAGGGCGACCCCGCCTCGGCGCTGCTCGAGGTGCTCGACCCGGAGCAGAATGTCGACTTCCTCGACCACTACCTGGACGTACGCCTGGACCTCTCCAAGGTGCTCTTCGTGTGCACCGCCAACACCCTGGATTCGATCCCCGGGCCGCTGTTCGACCGCATGGAGCAGATCCGCCTCTCCGGCTACATCGCCGAGGAGAAGCTGGCCATTGCCCGCAACCACCTGTGGCCGAGACTGCTCAAGCGCGCCAATATCCCGAAGAAGCGCATCAACCTGACCGAGGCGGCGCTGCGCCAGGTGGTCGAGGGCTACGCCCGGGAGGCCGGGGTGCGCCAGCTCGAGAAGCAGCTCCATCGCATCGTGCGCAAGGCGGCGGTGCAGCTGCTGGAGGGCGACCAGGCGTCGGTGAAGGTCTCGGTGAAGAACCTCGAGACCTTCCTGGGGGCCCCGCTGTTCCGCAAGGAGCAGGTGCTCAAGGGAGAAGGGGTGGTCACGGGCCTGGCCTGGACCGCCATGGGCGGTGCCACCCTGCCCATCGAGGCGGGCAAGGTGCACTCGCTGACCCGCGGCTTCAAGCTCACTGGCAAGCTCGGCGAGGTGATGCAGGAGTCGGCCAACATCGCCTACAGCTACGTGCTGGGCCACCTGGCCGAATATGGCGCCGACGCCGACTTCTTCGACTCCGCCTTCGTGCACCTGCATGTGCCGGAGGGCGCCACGCCCAAGGACGGCCCCTCGGCGGGGGTCACCATGACCACGGCGCTGCTCTCCCTGGCGAAGCACCACGCCATCGACCGCCCCCTGGCGATGACCGGCGAGCTGACCCTCACCGGCCAGGTGCTGCCGGTGGGCGGCATCCGCGAGAAGGTGATCGCCGCCCGGCGCAGCGGCATCTTCGAGGTGATCCTGCCCGACGCCAACCGCCGCGACTATGAGGAGCTGCCCGACCACCTCAAGGAGGGCATGACGGTGCACTTCGCCAAACGCTACAGGGACGTGGCCCGGGTGGTGTTCGGGTAGTGGCGTCGCTGGCCCTAGCCAACCCGGTCCAGGGCGGCCAGGGCCTGATGGCCGAAGTCGATGATGGTGCGGTAGTGCCGGTCGGCGATCACGCTCTTCACGATGTCCGGGTCGACATCCAGGTAGTCGTGAACCAGTACGTTGCGTAGGCCGATGATCTTGCGCCAGGGGATATCACTTTCGATCCTGCCGGCATCCTGGAGTCGCTCGAAACCGGTGATGGCATCTCGGCATGCCATCCCGGTCTCTTCGCGTGCCCAGTGCTTGGCCAGCCCGATGCAGGCCTCGATCAGGAGCTGCAGTGAGCGTTCGGCAGCGTGGCGCTCGATCCGGCTCCAGGGGCGCTGTTCCAGCAGGGTGCCGAGCTCGGCAAGGTCCTGCTCGCACTCTTCGAGATGTTGCCGCTGGGCTTTGAGGTAGGCGCTCTGCTGGCCGTCAGGCATGGATTCCCTCCGGGTGAAGGTAGTCGATCTCCCAGCGCGAGAGGATACGGGATTCCTGGCGTATCCGAGTGTCCCAGTCGAGGTCAACCAGCAGCACTCCCTGGCTGAGAATGCTCCAGCCCAGCGGAATCGGGGCAATGGCCAGGTCCACCACGCTCAACTGTTCCTCGCCCAACCCCAGCTCACGCTGCCATTCTTGAGCCAGCAGCTCGGGGCGAAGGCGCCTCTCCAGCGGATCAGCGATCCAGCCGGTGAAGGCCACGGCCAGATCGAAGTCGCTTTCGGGGTGGTGGTCCCCGCGCGCCCTGGAGCCGTACAGCCACACTGCCGCCAGGTCATCGCGACGGCGTGCCAGGGAGATGATGGCCGTCAGCGTTTCGCTCTGGGGGATGCTCGAGTCACCGGGAGCATCCTTGTGGACAACAGTGGATGACATGGCCGCCTTTCCGTCGAGGGGTGTTTCATCTTCCCGCCTGCCGGTGCCAGGTGCAAGACGTGCAGCTCCGGGCCTGGCCTGACGGGCGGGCGCATGCCAGAATCGACACCGACCTGGACACTGGAGCCGCCCGGCACAGGGCGGCCGTAAAGAGATAGAGGACACCATGCCCGAGTATCGTTCCCGCACCACCACCGCCGGCCGCAACATGGCCGGCGCCCGCGCCCTCTGGCGCGCCACCGGCATGAAGGACGAGGACTTCCACAAGCCCATCATCGCCGTGGCCAACTCCTTCACCCAGTTCGTGCCCGGCCACGTGCACCTGAAGGACATGGGGCAGCTGGTGGCCCGCGAGATCGAGAAGGCCGGCGGGGTGGCCAAGGAGTTCAACACCATCGCCGTGGACGACGGCATCGCCATGGGCCATGACGGCATGCTCTATTCGCTGCCGAGCCGCGACCTGATCGCCGACAGCGTCGAGTACATGGTCAACGCCCACTGCGCCGACGCCCTGGTGTGCATCTCCAACTGCGACAAGATCACCCCCGGAATGCTCAACGCCGCCATGCGCCTGAACATCCCGGTGATCTTCGTCTCCGGTGGTCCCATGGAGGCGGGCAAGACCAAGCTGCTCGACCACAACATCGATCTGATCGATGCCATGATCTACGCCGCCGACGACAAGTACAGCGACGAGGAGATCGAGGAGATCGAGCGCAGCGCCTGCCCCACCTGCGGCAGCTGCTCCGGCATGTTCACCGCCAACTCCATGAACTGCCTGATGGAGGCGCTGGGCCTGGCGCTGCCCGGCAACGGCACCGTGCTTGCCACCCACGCCGACCGCCGCCGGCTCTTCGAGGAGGCGGGCAGCCGCATCGTCGAACTGGCCAAGCGCGTCTACGAGGGTGATGAGGCGCACCTGCTGCCCCGCGCCATCGGCTCCAGGGCGGCCTTCCGCAACGCCATGACCCTGGATATCGCCATGGGCGGCTCCACCAACACCATCCTGCACCTGCTGGCCGCCGCCCAGGAGGCCGAGGTGGACTTCACCATGGCCGACATTGACCGGCTCTCACGCGAGGTCCCCCAGCTCTGCAAGCTGGCGCCCAACACCCAGCAGTACCACATCGAGGACTGCCACCGCGCCGGCGGCATCATGGCGATCCTCGGCGAGCTCGACCGCGCAGGCGTCCTGGATACCCGCGTGCCCACCGTCTACGGCGATACCCTGAAGGACGCCCTGGACGAGTGGGACATCATGCGCAACCCGAGCGCCGAGGTGGTGGAGTTCTACAAGGCCGGCCCCGGCGGCATCCCCACCCAGACCGCCTTCTCCCAGGCCGCGCGCTGGCCGAGCCTCGACGGCGACCGCGCCAACGGCTGTATCCGCGACCTCGAGCACGCCTTCTCCCGCGAGGGGGGGCTCGCCGTGCTGTTCGGCAACATCGCCCTGGACGGCTGCGTGGTGAAGACCGCCGGGGTCGACGAGTCGATCCTGGTCTTCGAGGGGCCGGCCCACGTGGTGGAGTCCCAGGACCAGGCGGTGGAGCACGTGCTCGGCGGGCTGGTGAAGCCCGGCGAGGTGGTGGTGGTGCGCTATGAGGGCCCGCGCGGTGGCCCCGGCATGCAGGAGATGCTCTACCCGACCAGCTATCTCAAGTCCAAGGGGCTCGGGAAGGTGTGTGCGCTGATGACCGACGGGCGCTTCTCCGGCGGCAGCTCCGGGCTCTCCATCGGCCATGTCTCCCCGGAGGCCGCCGCTGGCGGCGCCATCGGCCTGATCGAGAGCGGCGACATCATCCAGATCGACATCCCCAACCGGGCGATCAACGTCAAGCTGACCGATGCCGAGCTGGCCGCCCGCCGCGAGGCCGAGGAGGCCAAGGGCGCTGCCGCCTGGAAGCCCAGCATCCAGCGCGACCGCAAGGTCTCGGCGGCGCTCAAGGCCTACGCCATGCTCGCCACCTCCGCCGACAAGGGCGCGGTGCGCGACCTCTCCAAGCTCGACTGACCCGGCGCGCCCGAGCGACTCTGCTGCCCCGGCCAGGCGCCGGGGCAGTGGTTTTGGCAGAGCAGTGCCTCAGGCAGGGCCGGGTGCTACCAGAGCCTGGGGCCGCCGTCGCGATCGCCGCGTAGGCGGTCGCGGGCGATGAACAGCGCGGCGATGGCGCGTGCCTCGTGGAAGTCCTCCCGGGCGAGCAGCGCGGGCAGCTCCTCGAGGGCATGGGTCTCGACGATCAGCGGCTCCGGCTCGTCGCCTGGCAGGCGCTTGGGATAGAGGTCGGTGGCCAGCAGCACCTGCATGCGGTGGCGCATGTAGTTGGGGGCCAGCGACAGCTCCACCAGCGGTTCGATGCTGCGGGCGCCGAAGCCGCACTCCTCCATCAGCTCGCGGTTGGCCGCGGTGACGATGTCCTCGCCCGGGTCGACGAGCCCCTTGGGCAGGGTCAGCACGTAGTCCTCGAAGCCCGCCGCATACTCGCGGATCAGCAGCACGTGGTC
This sequence comes from Halomonas sp. PGE1, assembly GCF_013000985.1. Lineage (NCBI taxonomy): Bacteria > Pseudomonadati > Pseudomonadota > Gammaproteobacteria > Oceanospirillales > Halomonadaceae > Halomonas > Halomonas sp. PGE1. Next base: position 3,301,863 of record NZ_CP053032.1, on the reverse strand, counting down.
CGGGTCGGGCATGGCGACGATCATCACCGCGCCGCTGTCGCTGCCGGTCAGCCGCTCGAAGGTGCGCTCCTCGCCGTTGGAGAAGCGTAGGTCCAGGGATTCGACGTGAAACAGGCGGCTTGTGGCCACCGACCGGCGGGCCAGCACCTCGGGCTTCCGGGGCCACTGGGCCTCGGACCTCGGGGCCTGGGGCTTGGGCGCTTGGGACTCGGGGGCGTTGGACATGGAGGCTCCATTTCTGGGAGGGGAGAGCGCCTGATACAATACCACCCCTTTACCGCCACCACCCGGGAGTCGCGATGATCGACTGGCGCGCCATCGACACCGTCCTGCTCGACATGGACGGCACCCTGCTGGACCTCCATTTCGACAGCCACTTCTGGCTAGAGCACCTGCCCCGGCGCTACGTGGAGCTGCACCAGCTCGATGAGGCCACCCAGGAGGTGGTGCGCTCCAAGGTGCTCCACGAGCAGGGCACCCTCAACTGGTACAGCCTGGCCTACTGGAGTCGCGAGCTCGACCTCGACATCGTCGCCCTCAAGCGCGAGATCCAGCACCTGATCGGCCTGCGCAGCGACGCCCTGGACTTCCTCCGGTGGCTCAAGGTGGCCCATCCCCGGGTGGTGCTGGCCACCAATGCCGACCGCGCGAGCCTCGAGCTCAAGCTGCCGCTCACCGGCCTGGAGGAGTACCTGGACGCCATCGTCTCCTCGGCGGACCTGGGCGTGCCCAAGGAGGAGCAGGCCTTCTGGCCCGCCCTCCAGGCGATCGAGCCCTTCGACCCGGCGCGTACCCTGTTCATCGACGACAACCCCAGGGTGCTGGCCAGCGCCCGTGAGTTCGGCATCCGCCACCTGCTCGGCATCAAGCAGCCCGACAGCACTCGGCCGGAGAAGGAGCTCGAGGAGTTCGTGGCACTCGACCGCTTCGCGGCGATCCTACCCGGCAACCTGCCGCCCGGCCAGGCACCCGGGGCCGCCGGCGCGCCGGGGGAGGGCGCCCATGGAGAGAGATCATGAGTAGCGTGCGGCTCGACAAGTGGCTGTGGGCGGCACGCTTCTTCAAGACCCGGGGCCTGGCCAAGAAGGCCATCGAGGGCGGCAAGGTCCACTACAACGGTGCCCGGGCCAAGACCAGCAAGACCGTCGAGGTGGGCGCCCTGGTGCGCGTGCCCCAGGGGTGGGATCTCCTCGAGGTCGAGGTGGTGGCGCTCTCCGACCAGCGCCGCGGCGCCCCCGAGGCCCGCGCCCTCTACCGCGAGACCGAGGAGAGCGCGGTGCGCCGCGAGCGCGAGGCCGAGGCGCGCCGCCTCACCAACCAGGCCATGCAGCACCCGCTCAAGCGCCCCGACAAGAAGCAGCGCCGGGATATCCAGCGTTTCCAGCGTCAGCAGTCCGACGATTAGCCAGCCGGCCGACGATTCACAGAGAGTCATGATGACCGACCAGATCCAGCGTTTCCTCTTCGACAACACCAACGTGCGCGGCGAGCTCGTCACCCTCGAACGGGCCTACGCCGAGGTCCTCGACCGCCACGACTACCCGCCGGTGGTGAATCGGCTGCTCGGCGAACTGCTCGCCGCCGTGGCGCTGCTCACCGACACCGTCAAGCTCGATGGCACCCTGAGCATCGAGGTGCGCGGCAAGGGCGCCCTGGCCCTGCTGATGGCCGAATCGAACCCCGGCGGCGAGCTGCGCGCCATCGCTCGGCTGGCCGAGGACGCCCCGATGCCGGCGGATGACGCGGGCTTCCTCGAGCTGCTCGGCGGGGGGCAGATCATGATCACCCTGGACCCCCGCGAGGGGCACCGCTACCAGGGCATTGTGGCCCTGGACCACGACAGCCTGGCCGGCTGCCTGGCCGCCTACTTCGTCCAGTCGGAGCAGCTCCCCACCCGGCTGTGGCTGGCCGCGGACGGTCACCGGGCCAGCGGCCTGCTGCTGCAGCGCATGCCTGACGAGTCCCAGAACCAGGACCTCGACGCCTGGGATCGCAGCGTGGTCCTGGCCGACACGGTCAAGGACGAGGAGCTGCTGGCGCTGGCTCCCGAGGCGCTGCTGCATCGCCTCTACCACGAGGAGACGGTGCGGCTCTTCGACCCCAAGCCGCTGCGCTTCGGCTGCACCTGCTCCCGGGAGCGCATCGCCTCCGCGCTGCTGACCCTGGGCCAGGAAGAGCTGCGCCAGGTGCTGGCCGAGCACGGCAGCATCGACACCCAGTGCCACTTCTGCCACACCCGCTACCACTTCGACGAGGCCGACGTCGAGGCGCTGCTGAGCGAGGGTGATGCGCCGCCACCCGTTCTGCACTGATTCGCTTGCTGCGCCGCACAACAAATTCTGTAGTGAACGGGCGAGATGTTGTAGAAAAACTACATGAATTTCGCCCAAAAACGGCGTTCCCCGCGGCGGCGCTTTTTGCCATAATAGCGCCGCTTTTTTCGGCTCGATCGCTTCGCCACAAGACGGGAAACCCGCAGCGGCGATCGATGGCAGGTATCCGCTGCGTCGCCACCGACGCCCGGCACACGAGAGAGAATCGGCCGCAAGGCCCAGGAACCGACATGACCACACCCCAAGCTCCCAAAGTCCACGTCAACCTCAGCAGCGCAGAACTGATCGAGCGTGCAGTGGCCACCGGCGAGGGCCGCCTGGCCGCCAATGGTGCCCTGGTGGTGAATACCGGTGTGCGCACCGGGCGCTCGCCCAAGGACCGCTTCATCGTCGATGAGCCGTCCACCAGCGCGCAGATCGACTGGGGCAGCGTGAACCGTCCCTTCGACGCCGAGAAGTTCGATGCTCTCTGGGCCCGCGTCGAGGACTACCTGCTGGGTCGTGAGCACTATGTGTCGGAGCTCCACGTGGGCAGCGACCCGACCTACTACCTGCCGGCGCGTGTGCAGACCGAGACCGCCTGGCAGAACCTGTTCGGCCGCACCATGTTCGTTCGTCCCGAGGCCTACAACCCTTCCGCCAAGGAAGAGTGGACCATCCTCAACGCCGCCGGCTTCGAGTGCGACCCGGCCCGTGACGGCACCAACTCCGACGGCGTGGTGATCATCAACTTCGCCCAGAAGAAGGTGCTGATCGCCGGCATGCGCTACGCCGGCGAGATGAAGAAGGCCATGTTCTCCGTGCAGAACTTCCTGCTGCCGGCCTCCGACGTGCTGCCGATGCACTGCTCCGCCAACGTGGGCGAGGACGGCGAGACCTGCCTGTTCTTCGGCCTCTCCGGCACCGGCAAGACCACTCTCTCCGCCGACCAGGCCCGCTACCTTATCGGTGACGACGAGCACGCCTGGGGCCCGGGCACCGTCTTCAACATCGAGGGCGGCTGCTACGCCAAGTGCATCGACCTCTCCGAGAAGAACGAGCCGGTCATCTGGAACGCCATCAAGTTCGGCACCGTGCTGGAGAACGTGGTCCTCGACGATCGCCGCGAGCCGGACTACGCCGACGACAGCCTGACCCAGAACTCCCGCGCCGCCTATCCGCTGGAGCACGTCGAGAAGCGCGTGCCGGAGAACCGTGCCGGCGAGCCCAACGCCATCGTCTTCCTGACCTGCGACATGAGCGGCGTGCTGCCCCCGGTCTCCGTGCTCTCCAAGGAAGCTGCGGCCTACCACTTCCTCTCCGGCTACACCGCCAAGGTGGGTTCCACCGAGATGGGCTCCGCCGAAGGTCTCTCCACCACCTTCTCCACCTGTTTCGGCGCTCCCTTCTTCCCGCGTCCGGCCCGCGAGTACGCGGACCTGCTGATCAAGCGCGTGGCCGAGAAGGACGCCCAGGTCTACCTGGTCAACACCGGCTGGACCGGCGGCTCCTACGGTGAGGGCGGCTCGCGCTTCTCCATCCCCACCACCCGCGCCATCATCAGCGCCATCCAGACCGGCGTGCTGCGCGAGGTCGAGACCAAGCGCCTCGAAGGGCTCAACCTGGAGGTGCCGGTGGCCGTGCCGGGCGTCGACTCCCGCCTGCTCGACCCGCGCGAGACCTGGGAAGACAAGGCCGCCTACGACCGCAAGCGCCAGGACCTGGCCGAGCAGTTCGTCGACAACTTCAAGAAGTTCGACGGCGTCAGCGAAGCGATCGTCAAGGCAGGCCCCAGCCTGACCTGATGGTCGGCCGCCGCCGGCGGCATTGGTGACCCCCAGCAGCCCCACGCGCCCCAGGCCGTGGGGCTGCTGCTTTACACGGACGTCAAGCCTGCCGCGGGCGGGGCGCTTGTGATACCTTGTCGCGATCGATTTTCGAGCATCAGTGAAGGGGTAACATGGACGCCACCAACCGCATCATCGCGCGCCTCGCCGAGGAGCTTTCCGTTCGCCCGCAGCAGGTCCTGGCCACGGTGGAGCTGCTCGACGGCGGGGCGACCGTGCCCTTCATCGCCCGCTATCGCAAGGAAGTGACCGGCGGCCTCGACGACACCCAGCTGCGTACCCTTCACGAACGGCTCGGCTATCTGCGTGAGCTGGAGGAGCGCCGCGCCGCGGTGCTCGCCGCCATCGACGAGCAGGGCAAGCTCACCGAGGAGCTCAAGGGACTGATCCAGGCCGCCGACACCAAGCAGCGCCTGGAAGACCTCTACCTGCCCTACAAGAAGAAGCGTCGCACCAAGGCACAGATTGCCCGGGAGGCGGGCCTCGAGCCCCTGGCCGATGCGCTGCTGGCCGACCCCAGCCTGGACCCCGAGAGCGAGGCGGTGAAGTACCTTCGGGCGGCCGAGGGCGACATCCCCGCCGTGGAGGACGCCAAGGCGGCCCTCGACGGCGCCCGCCAGATCCTGATGGAGCGCTTCGCCGAGGACGCCGAGCTGGTGGGCAGCCTGCGCGAGCGGCTGTGGCAGGAGGGCGAGCTCAGCGCCCGGGTGATTCCGGGCAAGGAGGGCGAGGGCGCCAAGTTCTCCGACTACTTCGAGCACGACGAGAAGCTTTCGAAGACGCCCTCCCACCGGGCGCTGGCCATGTTCCGCGGCCGCAACGAGGGCGTGCTGACGCTCGCCATCAAGCTGCCCGGCGAGGACGAGGCGCCGCTCCATCCGGCCCAGGTGGCCATCGCCCGCCACTTCTCGATCCGCGATGAGGGCCGTGCCGCGGACAAATGGCTGGCCGACGTGGTGCGCTGGACCTGGCGGGTCAAGCTCTACACCCACCTGGAGACCGAGCTGCTGGGCCGCCTGCGCGAGTCCGCGGAGCTCGCCGCCATCGAGGTCTTCGCCGCCAACCTCAAGGATCTGCTGCTGGCCGCGCCGGCGGGGCAGAAGGCCACGCTTGCCATCGACCCGGGCCTGCGCACCGGCTGCAAGGTGGCGGTGGTGGATGCCACCGGCCAGTTCCTGGCCCACGCCACCATCTATCCCCATGCGCCCCGCAACGACTGGGACGCCTCGCTGGCCGAGCTGGCCCGGCTGGTCGAGAAGCACGATGTGGCGCTGATCGCCGTGGGCAACGGCACCGCCAGCCGCGAGACCGACCGCCTGGCCGGCGACCTGCTGAAACGCTTCGCCGGCAAGCGTACGCTCTCCAAGGTGATGGTCAGCGAGGCGGGCGCCTCGGTCTACTCCGCCTCGGAGTACGCCTCCCGGGAGCTGCCCGACCTCGACGTCACCATCCGCGGCGCCGTCTCCATCGCCCGGCGCCTGCAGGACCCGCTGGCCGAGCTGGTCAAGATCGAGCCCAAGTCCATCGGCGTGGGCCAGTACCAGCACGACGTCTCCCAGGTGCAGCTGTCGCGCAGCCTCGAGGCGGTGATCGAGGACTGCGTGAACGCCGTGGGGGTGGACCTCAACACCGCCTCCAGCGCCCTGCTCTCCCGAGTGGCGGGGCTCTCCCCGGCGTTGGCCGAGGCGATCGTCGCCCGGCGCAACGTGCAGGGCGCCTTCGCCAGCCGCAAGGAGCTGCTCGAGGTGAGCCGCCTCGGGCCCAGGACCTTCGAGCAGTGCGCGGGCTTCCTGCGCATCATGAACGGCGACAACCCCCTGGATGCCAGCGCCGTGCACCCCGAGGCCTACCCCCTGGTGGAGCGCATCGCCGCGAAGAGCGGCCGGGATCTCGGCAGCCTGATCGGCGACAGCGCCACCCTGAAGTCGCTCAGGCCCGCCGAGTTCGCCGACGAGCGCTTCGGCGTGCCCACCGTGACCGATATCCTCGCCGAGCTGGACAAGCCGGGCCGCGACCCGCGCCCCGAGTTCAAGGCCGCCGAGTTCCGCGAGGGGGTCGAGACCCTCAAGGACCTCGAGCCCGGCATGATCCTCGAAGGCAGCGTCACCAACGTCACCCACTTCGGCGCCTTCGTCGACATCGGCGTCCATCAGGATGGCCTGGTGCATATCTCGGCGCTCTCCCACACCTTCGTCGAGGACCCGCGCTCGGTGGTCAAGGCCGGCGACATCGTCAGGGTCAAGGTGATGAGCGTCGATATTCCCAGGGCCCGCATCGGCCTCTCCATGCGCCTGGACGACCAGCCGGGGGAGGAGGGCGAGAGCCCGCGCCGTGCCGGCGGGGGGCGTCAGTCGACCGGCCAGAAGCCCGGGGGCCAGAAGGCGCCCCGCAGGGGCGGCGGACGCGACTCGAGTGACTCCCAGGGGCAGATGGGTGCCCTAGGGGCCGCCCTGCTCAAGGCCAAACAGAAGCGCTAACCTTCCACGCTAATTTTCCGCTACCAGGGGTGTTACCTTGTCCGACTCACTCGCCACCCTCATCGAGCGCCTGGCCGGCCCCGCCCGCCAGGGGCAGTTCAGCCGGCTTCGCCGCGGCCTCGAGAAGGAGGGGCTGCGCGTCGACCCCGCAGGGCGCATCGCCCGCACCCCGCACCCGGAGGCGCTGGGTTCCAAGCTGACCCACCCGCACATCACCACCGACTACTCCGAGGCGCTGCTGGAGTACATCACCCCGGTCTACTGCCGGCCCGCCGACGCCATGGCCTTCCTCGGCGATCTGCACCGCTTCAGCTATCGCTACCTCGGCGACGAGCTGATCTGGCCGGCCAGCATGCCGTCGCGCCTGGCCGGCAACGACAGCGTGCCCATCGCCGACTACGGCCGCTCCAACGTGGGCACCATGAAGCGGGTCTACCGGCAGGGGCTGGACGTGCGCTACGGGCGCATCATGCAGGCCATCGCCGGGGTGCACTACAACGTCTCCCTGCCCGACGACCTCTGGACGCTGCTGCGCGAGCTGGAGGGGGCGACCGACACCCCCATGGCCGACTATCGCTCCCAGCGCTACTTCGGGCTGATCCGCAACTTCCGCCGCCACAGCTGGCTGCTGCTCTACCTGTTCGGCGCCTCGCCGGCGCTGGATCGCAGCTTCCTGGATGGCCGCGAGATCCCCGACAACCTCGAGGCCCATGGCAGCGAGACGCTGGTATCGCGCTACGCCACCAGCCTGCGAATGTCGGACCTGGGCTATCAGAACAAGGTGCAGGCCCAGCTCAAGATCTGCTTCAACTCGCTCTCCAACTACGTCAATACCCTGCGCAACGCCATCTCCACGCCCTGGCCCGCCTATGCGGCCCTGGGCGTTCAGGAGGGGAGCGAGTGGCGCCAGCTCAACGCCAACATCCTGCAGATCGAGAACGAGTACTACAGCGACATCCGCCCCAAGCGGGTGACCCGCCACGGCGAGACCCCCAGCCAGGCCCTGGAGGCCGGCGGGGTGGAGTACATCGAGGTGCGCTGCCTCGACCTCAACCCGCTGCTGACCCTGGGCCTGGACGAGGCGCAGATCCACTTCGTTGACGCCTTCGTGATGTGGTGCCTGCTGGCCGAGAGCCCCTGGATCAGCGACGAGGAGTGCGAGCACCTGGACGACAACCGCCGGCGGGTGGTGGAGCGTGGCCGCGATCCGGCGCTCCAGCTGTGCGACCGGGGGCAAGGCCGCAGCGTGGCGGAGTGGGGCGGCGAGATCCTGGCCGAGATCGACCAGGTGGCGGGCCTGCTCGACCAGCTGGAGGCGGGCAGCCCCCACAGGGAGGCCGTGGCCGCCATGGCCCCGCGCCTGGCCGACCCGTCGCTGACGCCCTCGGGCAGGCTGATGGCGCGCCTCGAGGAGAGCGGCGAGGAGTTCAGCGACGCCATGCTGGCCATCGCCCGGGAGCAGGCCGAGCGGCTGCGCGGTGAGCCCATGGACCCGGCCCGGGAGGCGATGTTCGCCGAGCTGGTGGGCACCTCCTGGCGCCAGCAGGAGGAGATCGAGGCCGCCGACCGGGTCGCCTTCGATGACTTCCTGGCCGACTACTTCGAGCGTGCCCGAGAGTCTCGCCTGATCGGGGAGGAGAGCCCATGAGCACGCACCTGACTCGCCTCTCGGTGCGCCAGTGGAGCCTCGCCGGGTTGGCCTTCTGCGTGCTGATGATGGCCGTGGCCCTCGGGCTCGAGCACCTCGGCGGCCTCGAGCCCTGTCCGCTGTGCATCTTCCAGCGGGTGGCGGTGCTGTCGGCCGCCGCGGTCTTCGCGATCGCCGCCATCCACAACCCCGCCGGGCGGGTCGGGGCGGGCGTCTACGGCGCCCTGGGCCTCGCCTCGGTGGCCGGTGGCATCGGCGTGGCATGGCGCCATCTGTGGCTGCAGTCGCTGCCGCCGGACCAGGTGCCCAGCTGCGGCCCCGGCCTCGACTACATGATGGAGCTGTTGCCCTGGCGTGACGTGGTGGCCATGGTGCTCTCGGGCTCCGGCGAGTGCGCCGAGATCGACTTCCTGCTGCTCGGCATCTCGCTGCCCGGCTGGACGCTGATCGGCTTCCTGGTGCTGGCCCTGGCGCCGCTGGGCCTTCTGCTCTCGGCGTTCCGGGAGCGCCGCTGAGTCTCCCCGATGCCCCTGGCCAATGGCCCTCCCCTCGGGGATTGACAGCGCCGGCGGCGCGGGCGAGTCTGGAGTCCCCGCCGGGAACAGGAGGCTCCCGGCGTCACCGATCTGGCTCCACCAAACGTAGGGAGGCCCCCATGCTGGAAGATTGCAAGAGCGCCCTGGAGCGCTGGGGCGGCGTGCACAAGCTGATCGATCAATGGCTGGACGAGCGCCGCGAGCTGCTGGTCCACTTCGTGGAGCTCAAGGAGGCCTGCGACGCCGAACTGGAGGCGGTGAGCAAGGCGCAGATCGACCGCTTCAGCGAGCTTTTGATGGACTACATCAGCGCCGGCCACTTCGAGATCTACCCCCAGCTGCGCGAGGAGGCCAAGGCCTTCGACGACGAGGCCGCCCTGACGCTGGCCGACCGTCTGCTGGCGCGGCTGGAGATGTCCACCGAGCTCGTGCTCTCCTTCGATGCCGAGTACGAGAGCCCCGGTCGCGTGCGCCAGCATCTCGGCCGGCTGCCCGCCTGGCTCGAACGCCTGGCCCACGGCCTTACCGAGCGCTTCGCCCTCGAGGATCAGCTGATCGGGCGCGTCCATGCCGCCCACGCCCCTGACGCCGCCCGCCAGGAGGCCGCGGCCCAGTCACGGGCCTGATGTCTCACCCGCCTGGCCCGCCATGCCCGGTCAGGCGCCCTGGCCGCGGCGCTCGAAGCGTCCGCCCAGCACCAGGAGGCAGGGCGTCAGCAGCAGCGTCAGGGCGGTGGCGAAGGTGAGCCCGCCGGCGATGGCGCTGGAGAGCTGGGTCCACCACTGGGTCGAGGGGGCGCCCAGCCCCAGGCTCGGCGCGAAGAGGTTGACGTTCACCCCCAGCACCATGGGCATAAGCCCCAGCACCGTGGTGATGGCCGTCAGCAGCACCGGGCGCAGGCGCAGCCCGCCCGCCTCCAGGGCGGCTTCCAAGGGGGAGAGCCCCTCGCCGCGCAGCTGGTTGTAGGTGTCGATCAGCACGATGTTGTTGTTCACCACGATCCCCGCCAGGGCGATGATGCCCATTCCCACCATGACGATGCCGAAGGGCTGGCCGTTGACCAGCAGGCCCAGCAGCACCCCCGCGGTGGAGAGCACGATCGCCGAGAGCACCAGCCCCGCCTGGTAGAGGCTGTTGAACTGGGTGACCAGGATCAGCGCCATCAGCGCGATGGCCACCAGGAAGGCGCTGGCCAGGAAGCGGCTCGCCTCTTGCTGGTCCTGCTGTTCGCCGGCCACGTTGACGATCACCCCCTCCGGCGGCGTACCGCCCGTCTCGAGCAGGGCGCGCAGCCGCTCGTCGGCCCGGTAACCCTCGGCCACGTCGGCCTCGAGGGTCACCGCTCGCCGCCCGTCGATACGGTGCAGGGTGCCCACCTTGGGCGCCGGCACCAGCTCCACGAAGTTGGCGATCGGCACCTGGCCCCGGGCCGTGTTGAGCGTCAGCCGGCCCAGCTGGTCCAGGGAGCGGTAGCCCGCCGGCAGGCGCACGCGGATATCCACCTCGTCGCTCACTCCGGGGGGGCGGTAGCTGGCCACCTGCAGGCCGGTAGTGAGCAGCTGCACCGCGCTGCCCACCGCGGCCACGTCGGCGCCGAAGCGCGCCGCCGCCTCGCGGTCCACCATCACCCGCCACTCCACGCCGGGCAGGCTGCGGTCATCCTCGATGTCGCGGAAGCCGCCCAGCTCGCCCATCAGCTCGCGCAGCCGGTCCACCGCGCGGTCGGTGGCGGCATCGTCATGGCCGCTCACTTCCAGCACGATGGGCTTGCCCTCGCCGGGCCCCATCTCCTGCTCGCGGAACTCCAGCACCATTCCGGGCAGGTCGGCGGTGCGTTCGCTCATCTCCGCGAAGATCGCCGCCACCGGCCGGCGCTGCTGCCAGTCGATCAGCTGGAACTGCAGCGCGCCGATCACGTCGCTGCCGAGCTGCTGGTTGGGCGTGGCGAAGGAGCGGGCGTAGAGCGCCTCCACCTCGCTCATGCCGGCCAGGCGCGCCTCCACCCGGCGCACCACGGCGTCCTTCTCGGCGGCGGAGAAGTCGCCCCGGGCGCGCACCAGCACCTGGGCGCTGTCGGGCTCCACGGCGGGGAAGAACTCCACGCCGTGGTTGAAGCGGGCGTAGGCGGTGTAGATCAGCCCCAGCAGCAGCAGGGCGAAGAGCAGGGTCAGCCCCGGCATGGCCAGCAGCCGGGCGAGCAGGGCGCGATAGAAGCGGCCGCCGGCGCTGATGTGGTCCTCGGCGATCTCCCGGCGCGAGGCGCGCACCCCGAAGACGCCGCCCAGGGTGGGCAGGAACACCAGCGCCATGGCCAGCGAGGCCAGCAGGCAGAGGATCACCGTGGCCGGCAGGTACTTCATGAACTCGCCCACCACCCCGGGCCAGAACAGCAGCGGCACGAACACCGCGAGGGTAGTGGCGGTGGAGGCGATCACCGGCCAGCTCATGCGCGCGGCGGCGTTGACCCAGGCCTCCCGGGGTGGCTGGCCCTGGCGCAGGTGGCGGTCGGCCAGCTCCGAGACCACGATGGCGCCGTCCACCAGCATGCCGGCGACGAGAATGAGCGAGAAGAGCACGACGATGTTGAGGGTGTAGCCCAGGGTCCAGATCAGCAGGATGCCGGTGAGGAAGGCGCCCGGGATGGTCAGCCCCACCATCAGGGCGCTGCGCAGCCCCATGGCGGCGAGTATCACCACCAGCACCATCACCACCGCGGTGAGCACGTTGTTGAGCAGCTCGTCGAGCATCTCCTCCACCATCTGGGACTGGTCCATGATGGTGGTGATCTCGAGCCCGTCCGGGATCAGGCCGGCCGCCTGGTCGAGCAGGCCGTTCACCTGTTCGATGGTGGCGATGATATTGGCCCCGGCGCGCTTGGAGATCTCCAGCACCAGCGCCGGCTGGTCGTCGATGCGGGCGAAGCCGTCGGGGTCCTTGAAGGTGGGGCGGATCCAGGCCACGTCGCCGAAGGTCACCACCCGGTCGCCCTCCACCTTCACCGGCATGCCCATCACGTCCTCGAGGCTCTCGATCACCCCGGGCACCTTGAGGGCCAGACGCCCGGCGCCGGTGTCCAGGCTGCCCGCCGCCACCAGGCGGTTGTTGCGGCTGACCAGGTTGAACAGGGTGTCGAAGTCGACCCCATAGCTGTCCAGCACCAGCGGGTCGACGACGATCTCGAGGAGCTCCTCGCGGTCGCCGCCGATGTCCACCTCCAGGACCTCGCCGATGCCCTCGATCTCCTCCTTGAGGCGCCTTGCCACGGCCAGCCGCTGGCGCTCCTCTAGCTGGCCGGAGAGGCCGATGGAGAGCACCGGGAAGAGCCCCACGTTGACCTCCATGACCCGCGGCTCGTCGGCCTCGGCGGGCAGCTCGGCGCGGGCGATATCGACCTTCTCGCGCACGTCGGAGAGCGCCTGGTCGGGGTCGAAGCCGGCGTCGAACTCCAGCGTCACCGCGGCGTGCCCTTCGCTGGCCTGGGAGGTCATCTTGCGCACCCCCTCGATGCTGCGCAGCTCCTGCTCCATGGGCCGTACCAGCAGGCGCTCGCCGTCCTCGGGGCTGACCCCCTCCAGCGACAGCGAGACATAGATGATGGGGATGGTGACGTCGGGGTTGGCCTCCTTGGGGATCGCCTGCCAGGCGGCCAGGCCCGCCAGCAGCAGCGCGGCCAGCAGCAGCAGGGTGGTGCGCGAGCGGTCCAGCGCCGCCTCGATCAGGGTGCGCATCTCAGGGCGACGCCTGGGTGGTGTCGGCCACCACCGGCACGACGCGCTCGCCCGCCGCCACCAGGCCGCCGCCCAGGGTGATCAGGCGCACCCGCTCGGGCAGCCCCGTGACGCGGGCCTCGTCGGTGGCGGCGTCGACCAGTTCGACCGGCGTGCGCACCACCCGGTCGTCGTCATCCAGGTGCTTCACCGCCAGGCGGCCGTCGTCATCGAGCTCCAGCAGGGCAGGGGAGAGCCGGTGCACCTGCCGCTCGGGGAGGGTGATCACCAGGGTGGCGCTGGCGCCGGCCAGGCGGCGTCCCTCGGGGTTGGCCACCCGGGCCTCCACGCTGAAGGTGCGCGCCTCCTCCTCGGCGCGGCGCGCCACCAGGCTCACCTCGCCCTCGAGCCGCGAACCGTCCAGCAGGCGCAGCGTCGCGGGCAGGCCGACCTCCAGCGCTTGGGCGTCGCGCTGGGGCGCCCAGGCCCTGGCCACCAGGTGGCGGTCATCCACCAGCTGGCCGAAGGCCTCGCCCACCTGGAGCAGCTCGCCGAGCTCCACGTCGAGGCGGTCGAGCACGCCGTTGAAGGGGGCGGTGGGGCGGGTATCGTCGAGCTGGCGGCGCAGGTTCGCCACCTCGGCGGCCGCCCGGGCGACGCCGCTCTGCAGGCGCAGGTAGTCGGTGTTGGCGATCAGCTCGCGGCGGCGCAGGTCATCGGCGCCGGCCAGCTCGGCCCGGGCCAGGGCGAGCTCCGCCTCGGCCTGTTCGAGCCGGGCCGGCAGCTCGTCCCGGGCCAGATGGATCAGCACCGTGCCGGCCTCGACCCGCTCTCCCGCCGCCACCGGCAGCGCCTCGACGCGCCCCGCCTGGCGGGCGCGCAGGGTCAGTTCGCGGTCGGCTTCCAGGTGGCCCTGCAGCACCAGCCGCGGGGCGTGGGCTTCGGCCTCGCGCTCCATGACCTCGACCCGGACGGCGGGCGGTGCCTCGGTCGGCTCGCTCTCGGGGGCGGTGTCCTGGAAGCGCTGCAGGTCGCCGAAGGCAAGCCATATTCCCAGGGCTAAGGTGACGGCGATGGCCAGCAGCGGAGAGAGGGGGAGGCGACGGCGTGGCATGCGGTGTGATCCATCAGCGGGCATGAAGCGCCAGCTTACTACCGTTAGCGCTTCGCTTGTGAGCGCCCTTCGGGCTTGTGAGGAGTGAGTCGTGAGCGCGCTTCGCGCTTGAGAATGGTAAACCCCTCACCCCTCACCCCTCACCCCTCACCCCTCACCCCTCACCCCTCACCCCTCACCCCTCACTACTCACCAGCGAAGCGCTCACAAGCCCGCAGGGCGCTCACCCCTCACCTTATGTTGCATTGAGTTTTGTGCGGCGCAGGCATACCATCTTGCCGGTTTGAATTGAGGCCCGGCGGCTTGCCCGGCGGGTCCGTCCTCACGGCGACACCCCGTGCGTTGACAACCAAGGAGCCTCCATGAAACAGCCCGTCCGTATTGCCATCACCGGCGCTGCCGGCCAGATCAGCTACTCCCTCGCCTTCCGCATCGCCTCCGGCGACATGCTGGGCAAGGACCAGCCGGTCATCCTGCAGCTGCTCGAGATCACCCCGGCCATGGAAGCCCTCAAGGGTGTGGTGATGGAGCTGAACGACTGCGCCTTCCCGCTGGTTCAGGACATCGTCGCCACCGACGACGCCAACGTCGCCTTCAAGGATGCCGATTTCGCCCTGCTGGTGGGTGCGCGTCCGCGCGGCCCGGGCATGGAGCGCAAGGACCTCCTGGAAGCCAACGCCGCCATCTTCTCGGTGCAGGGCAAGGCCCTGAACGACAACGCCAGCCGCGACGTCAAGGTGCTGGTGGTGGGCAACCCGGCCAACACCAACGCCCTGATCGCCTCCTGCAACGCGCCGGACCTGGATCCCAAGCAGTTCACCGCCATGACCCGCCTGGACCACAACCGCGCCCTGACCCAGCTGGCCCAGAAGACCGGCAAGCACGTCACCGACGTCGAGAGCATGATCATCTGGGGCAACCACAGCGCCACCCAGTACCCCGACATCGCCCACTGCAAGGTGGCCGGCAAGCCGGCGGCCGAGCTGGTCGAGCGTGACTGGTACGAGAACACCTTCATTCCGGACGTGCAGCAGCGCGGCGCGGCCATCATCAAGGCCCGCGGTGCCTCCTCCGCGGCCTCTGCGGCCTCTTCCGCCATCGACCACATGCGCGACTGGGCGCTGGGCACCAACGGCCAGATCGTCAGCATGGCGATCCCCTCCGACGGCAGCTATGGCGTCGAGCCGGGCATCATCTACTCCTACCCGGTCACCTGCGAAGGCGGCAAGTACGAGATCGTCCAGGGCCTGGCGCTGGACGACTTCAGCCAGCAGAAGATGAAGGCCACCGAAGACGAGCTGCGTGAAGAGCGCGCCGCCGTCGAGCACCTGCTGGGCTGATCGGGCCTTCCTTCGGGAGCGGGCTTCCACCCTGTGGGAGCCCGGGTTTCCCGGGCGAATCGCCGCGTAGCGGCGCAGAGCAGTGAAAAAACCCGCCGGAGCGAATTCCGGCGGGTTTTTTCGTTGTCGTGGGTCTTGCCTGGTCGCCTGGCGCTCAGTCCCTCAGGCTGATGATCCGCCAGCCGCGGGCCTCGGCGACCTCGCGCAGGGAGGGGTCCGGGTCCACCGCCACCGGGTGGTCGACCTTCTCCAGCAGCGCCAGGTCGTTGTGGGAGTCGCTGTAGAACCAGGCGTCGTCCAGGGTCAGCTCCTTGTCGGCCAGCCACGCTTCCAGACGCACCACCTTGCCCTCGCGGTAGCTGGGGGTGCCCTTCACGCGGCCGGTGTAGCGGCCGTCGGCGATCTCGGGCTCCACGGCGATCAGGTCATCCACGCCCAGCCGCTCGGCGATGGGGCCGGTGATAAAGCGGTTGGTAGCGGTGATGATCAGCAGGGTGTCGCCGCGGGAGCGGTGGCGGGCCACCAGCTCCTCGCCCTTGGGCAGGATATGCGGCTCGATCTTGCTGGCCATGAACTGCTGGTGCCAGGCGGCGAGCTGTTCGGGGCTGTTCTCGGCCAGGGGCTTGAGCGCCACCTCGAGGAAGGCGTGGATATCCAGGGTGCCGGCCTCGTAGTCGGCCATGAAGCGATCATTGGCGTCGCGGTAGGCCACTGGGTCCACGGCGCCCTGCTCGAGAAGGAACTCCCCCCAGGCGTGATCGCTGTCGATCGACAGCAGGGTATTGTCCAGGTCGAAGATGGCCAGGCTCACGATGACTCCCATGGGCAGGTTGCAGAGGGTAACAATCAGGGTCGAAAGCCCGCGATTATCGCAGAACCCGCAGCCGGCTGCGAGCCGCGCCGGGGCGGCTCGTCCGCAAGGCGTATTGATGCGCTTCGTGGCCTTGTGGAAGAATGGGTTCAATTCAGGTTTCAACAAGGTGAAGTCCGTGATCGACGCTGACGGCTTTCGCCCCAACGTTGGCATCATCATCGCCAACGATCAGGGGCAGCTGCTCTGGGCGCGTCGGGTAGGGCAGAACGCGTGGCAGTTTCCCCAGGGAGGCATCAAGGCGAACGAGACACCGAAAGAGGCACTGTTTCGCGAACTCTTCGAGGAGATCGGCCTGACCGCCGATGACGTCGAGATCCTTGCCTGCACCCGGGGTTGGCTCCGCTATCGCCTGCCGCGACGCATGATTCGTACCCATTCGAGGCCGGTCTGCATCGGCCAGAAACAGAAGTGGTTCCTGCTGAGGATCCGCTGTCAGGAGAGCCGGATCTGCATGGATGGCACGCCCACGCCGGAGTTCGACGGCTGGCGCTGGGTCAGCTACTGGTATCCGTTGGGCCAGGTGGTGCCCTTCAAGCGAGAGGTCTACCGCCGCGCGCTCCGGGAGCTCTCTCCCAGCGCCCAGCGCCTGGCCCTGGGCTTCGGCTAGAGGGTGTCATGGCCGGCCCGACCGGCCCGGGCAGTTGCCGGCTAGAGGAACCCCGCCCCGGTGAGGCAGTCTCAGGGGCGGGAGTTCGCTCCCTCCTCCCTACCCACGACAACAACGGAAGATGCCACGCCCATGCTCGAGGTCCTGCGCCGCATCACACAGGAAGTCACCGGGGCCCGCACCCTGGAAGCGGCGCTCGCCACCATGGTCCGGCGTATCCGCAAGGCCATGGAGGCCGATGTGTGCTCCTTCTACCTCTTCGATGAGGAGATCGAGCAGCTGGTGCTGATGGAGACCATCGGCCTGCGCACCCAGGCGGTCGGGCATGTGGCCCTGCCGGTGGGCGAGGGCCTGGTGGGGCTGGTGGCCAGCCGCGAGGAGCCCCTCAACCTCGAGGACGCCCAGGCCCACCCCCAGTTCCGCTACTTCGAATCCACCGGTGAGGAGCGCTACTCCAGCTTCCTCGGCGTGCCCATCATCCACCAGCGCCGCATGCTCGGCGTGCTGGTGGTTCAGCAGGCCGAGAAGCGCCGCTACGGCGAGGAAGACGAGGCCTTCCTCGTCACCATGGCGGCCCAGCTCGCGGGCGTGCTGGCCCATGCCCTGGCCACCGGCAACCTCACCCGGCCGAGCCTGGCGGGGCAGGTGCAGTTCAAGGGGGTGGCCGGCGCCCCGGGCATGAGCATCGGCGAGGCGGTGGTGATCGCCCCGCCCGCCGACCTCGACAGCGTGCCGGACCTGATTCCCACCGACGTCGAGTACGAGATCGCCCGCCTCAAGGAGGCGATCGGCCGCGTACGCGAGGAGCTGCGCGCCGCCGCCGAGCGCCTGGCCAACCGCGTCTCGGCCCAGGAGCTGGCACTCTTCGAGGTCTACCAGCAGATGCTCAGCGAGGCGGCGCTCTCCCAGGAGGTGGAGAAGCGCATCCGCGAGGGGCAGTGGGCGCCCGGGGCGCTGGCCGATGTGGTCAAGCGCCATGTCCAGTACCTGGAGCGGGTCGACGACGACTACCTGCGCGAGCGCGCCGCCGACGTGCGCGACCTGGGGCGCCGCGTGCTGGCGCACCTGCAGGAGGAGACCCCCCAGACGCCGGAGGTCTTCCCCGACAGCACCATCCTGGTGGGCGACGAGCTCAGCGTGGCCATGCTCGGCGAGGTGCCCCGGGAGAAGCTCGCCGGGCTGGTCTCGGTGCGCGGCTCCAGTACCTCCCACGTGGCGATCATCGCCCGGGCCATGGGCATCCCCACGGTACTCGGCATGGTCGACCTGCCGCTGCCGCGGCTCTCCGGCGCGCGGGTGATCCTCGATGGCCACCGGGGGCGGCTCTTCGTGCGACCGGGCGAGGAGCTGCTCACCCACTATCAGGGCCTGATCGCCGAGGAGCAGGTGCTCACCGCGGTGCTCGAGCACGAGCAGGACCTGCCCAGCCGCACGCCGGACGGCCACGACATGCCGCTGATGGTCAACACCGGCCTGGTGGTGGACGCGGTGGCTCAGCTCAAGCGCCGCATCAGCGGGGTGGGGCTCTACCGCACCGAGGTGCCCTTCATGGTCACCGAGCGCTTCCCCGGTGAGCAGGAGCAGACCCGGCTCTATCGCGATCAGCTGGAGAGCTTCGCCCCGCTGCCCGTGGTGATGCGCACCCTGGATATCGGCGGCGACAAGGACCTGCCCTATTTCCCCATCGAGGAGGCCAACCCCTTCCTCGGCTGGCGCGGGATTCGCGTCACCCTCGACCACCCCGAGGTGCTGATGGTGCAGCTGCGTGCCATGCTGCGCGCCTCCCAGGGGCTCGACAACCTCCAGGTGCTGCTGCCCATGGTGACCAACGTCGACGAGGTCGACGATGCCCTCAAGCTGCTCGATCGCGCCATCGTCGAGCTGGGCGAGGAGGGTGTCTCAGTGCCGCGGCCCAAGGTGGGGGTGATGATCGAGGTGCCGGCGACCCTCTATCAGCTCGACGCCCTGGCCCGGCGCGCCGACTTCTTCTCGGTGGGCAGCAATGACCTGACCCAGTACCTGCTGGCGGTGGACCGCAACAACCCGCGGGTCGCCGCGCTCTACGACGCCTGCCACCCGGCGGTGCTCTCCGCCATGGCGACCCTGGCCCGCGAGGCGAAACGCCTGGATCGGCCGATCTCGGTGTGCGGCGAGCTGGCCGGCGACCCCGCCGGCGCCCTGCTGCTGATGGGCATGGGCTTCGATGCCCTCTCCATGAACGCCCCCAGCCTGCCCCGGGTGCGCGCCGCCATCCGCCGCGTGCCGCTGCAAGGCGCCCGCGACCTGGTGGAGGAGACCCTGCGCCTCGACACCCCCGGCGAGGTGCGCCACCACCTGGCCGAGCGCCTGGGCGGCTGGGAACTTGGCCACCTGCTGCCGCCGCGGGATTGAGGCGTCTGCGCCCCGCAGGCGCCCAATGACCTCTGTGATGACTGGATAATTCCCGAGGCTCGAGGCTACTGGTGGGAGCTGGGCTTTGCCCGGCGAATGGCGGCGAAGCCGCCCCGGCGGTGTTGCCTAGCGGTGTAAACCCACCAGCCGCTCCACGCTCTCCCCCAGCGCCACGCCATGCGGCCCGAAGCGCCGCTCGCCGATCTCGAGGCGCCCGCTGGCATGCCAGCTCAGCCAGGTCATGGCGCGGGTGCCGTAGCGCTCGCCGACGATGAAGGGGGAGGAGAGCATCCGCTCCATCTCCAGGCCCACGCCGGTCTCCGGCAGCTGATCGTCATCGGCGGGGTGGCGGTCGCCCATGGCCGCCAGGGCATCCTCGGGCCAGCGGCCGTGGCGCAGGCTGGCGCCGAGCCCCTGGCGTACGCTGATCAGCTTGGGCCACGGCGTGTTGAGGCTTGCGTTGGAGAGCCCGTGCAGGCCCGGGGCGATCTCGCCCAGCTGGATGCCGTCCAGGCCGCGGTGCAGGTGCCACAGGCGCTCCCCGTCACCGGCCAGCAGGTTGAAGCCGGCGAAGCGGCTGGCCTCGCCGCCGGCGAGGCGGTCGAGCCAGGCGGGAAGGTCGGCGCAGGTGAGGGCATCACGCACCAGGTCGCCGCGGCTGGGCGCGTCGCCGGCCACCTTGAGGCGCGGGTCGCGCACATTGGTCACCGCCGCGAAGCGCCCGCGGCGGTGGACCGCCAGCCAGCTGCCGCCGGCCTCCAGGTCGCGGCCGCCGACGATGGCGGGGGCATCCGCCCAGCGGGCGAGGGGGGCGGCGGGGCGGGCGTGGAACTCGTCGCGGTTGGCGACCAGCCGCAGCGGCCACGCGCTGCCCGGACGGTGGTCGAAGGCAATCAGGCACATCCCGCCAGCTTAGCGGCTCCCGCAGGGCGCGGGAAGCGTTGAGCCGGCCACCCGGACGGGCGCCATGACAGCCGGCCGCCCCCGGCGTACACTCGTCCGTCACTCTCGTGACAAGCCAGGGATGACAATGCGAGTCGACAAGTGTCGCCCATGTCGGCGGCTTCCCCCCTACCTTCGCCTGGCGCTGCTGCTCCAGTCCGGCCTGCTGCTGGCGGGGCTGGCGATGCTGCTGACAAGCGCGCCCGGCGGCTGGCTGGCAGCGCTGCTGTTCGCCTCGACGCTCAACCTCGCCGCGGTGGCGGCCGGGTGCCTGCGCGAGCCTTCCCGCCATGCCGAGCCCTCGGCCGGCGCCCCGGCTCCCCTGACCCCTCCGCAGGCGGCACCTTCGGTGGAGCTTGTCGCTGCCGGCGAGGAGCAGCTTCGCCGCCGCCTGCAGGCCCTGGAAGACGACCTGGTGCGTCGCGAGCAGCGCCTGGAGCGCCTGACGGCGGGGCGCGATCGCGCCCGCGAGGAGTCGCGGCTCAAGTCCGACTACCTGACCCTGCTGGGCCGCGAGCTCCAGCCGTTGAAGGCCCGCCTGGATGCACTGCTGACGCCCCAGGACGAGCAACCCCCGGTTGGCCCGCCGCGCCGCGCTCTGGAGGAGCTGCGCGACAGGCTCGGCGACCTCGCGGTGCTGCTCGAGGACATCGCCGGCGAGGAGCCGGCCGCCACCGAGGCGCCGCCCGCCCACCGGGAGAGTCGGGTGCTGATCGTCGACGACGGCCCCGTCAACCTGATGCTGGCGCGCCAGGTGCTGGAGCGGGAGGGGCTTGCGGTGCGCACCGCCACCAGCGGTGCCGAGGCCCTGGCCAGCCTGGAGCAGCTCCCCTTCGACCTGGTGCTGATGGATATCTTCATGCCCGGCATGGACGGCATGGAGACCAGCCGCCGCTGGCGTGACGTCGAGGCTGCACACTACCCCGACCAGCGCAGCGTGCTGGTGGCGCTGACCGCCAACGCCAGCCTGGAGGATCGCCAGCGTTTCGCCGAGGCGGGGCTGGACGACTACCTGGCCAAGCCCTACCGGCCCCAGGAGCTGATCGAACTGGTCAGGCGCTGGCTGCCGGCCCATCATGAAGCCCCCGATACCCCCTGATTCCGTTTTACCCCCAAGGACTCCCGATGCTCGACTACCCCGATATCGATCCCGTGGCCATCTCCCTCGGTCCCTTCCAGGTCCACTGGTATGGCCTGATGTACGTGGTGGGCTTCGTTGCCGCCTGGTGGCTCGGCCGTCGCCGCGCCGCGCGCATCGGCCTGACCCACGACGACATCGGCGACCTGCTCTTCTACGCCGCCATCGGCGTGGTGGTGGGCGGGCGCCTGGGCTATGCGCTCTTCTACGGCCTGGGCCAGTGGTCCAGCGATCCGCTGTGGATCTTCCGGGTCTGGGACGGCGGCATGAGCTTCCACGGCGGCCTGGCTGGGGTGCTGCTCGCCAGCTGGTGGTTCGCCAGGAAGAAGGGGCTCGCCTACTTCACCCTCACCGACTTCGTCGCCCCCCTGGTGCCCATCGGCCTGGGCGCCGGGCGCATCGGCAACTTCATCAATCGCGAGCTGCCGGGCCGCGTCACCGAGCTGCCCTGGGGCATGCCGTTCCCGGGCCTGGGGCCCGAGCCGCGCCACCCCTCGGCGCTCTACGAGGCGGTGCTGGAAGGGGCGGTCCTCTTCGTGGTGCTGTGGTTCGTCTCGGCGAAGCCCCGCGCCCGTGGGCTGATCTCCGGGCTCTTCCTGATCCTCTACGGGGTGTTCCGCTTCGCGGTGGAGTTCGTGCGCCTGCCCGATGCCCATATCGGCTTCATCGCCTTCGGCTGGGTGACCATGGGCATGTTGCTGACCCTGCCGATGATCGTTGCCGGCCTGGCGTTGATCGCCTGGTCGCGGAATCAGCCGGTGGATGCAAAAGTATGAGTGGTGAGTGGTGAGTGGTGAGTGGTGAGTGGTGAGTGGTGAATCGTGAGTGATGCTCAGTAACGACGAGTGAGGCAGGAGGTGGAGTATGCGACTAACACCGGAGCAGGTTGCCATCATCAAGCAGGCCGCCGTTGAGGTCTTCGGTGATAGGGTCAGCGTGAAGCTCTTCGGCTCACGCCTGAATGATGCCGTGCGGGGCGGTGATATCGACCTGCTGCTGGAGAGCCCGGACGTCATCGAGAACAGGATGGACAAGATGCTGACCTTGACGGCGCGCCTGCAGCTTCGCCTCGGCGATCAGCCGATTGATATCTTGGTCGTCGATCCCGCCACGCCCTTGAACCCCGTGCATCGCCATGCCATTCAGACAGGTCGAGCGCTATGACTGAAGACCAGCAGCCGCTGCTTCCCATCGATCGTTTTCTCTGGACCCTCGATATCGTCGAGCGTGAGGGGAGGCATCTTCGCTACAGCTGGAAAAGCCTGTTCGCAAGCGGCAGTGATCTCGGGGCCGACTGGGTCGCTTCGCTCGAGCAACATCCCGAGGAGGCGATAAGGCTCGAGGCCTTCGTCTCCCGCTTCAGCCGCATGCAGGACACCATTGCCGATAAACTGATCCCTCGCTGGTTGCAGAGTCTTGCCGAGCGCACCGGTAGTCAGATCGAGAACCTCAATAGAGCCGAGCGACTGAGCGTGCTGGAGAGCACGGAAAGCTGGCTGGCGGCCCGCAAGCTTCGTAACCAGCTGGTTCACGAGTACATGCAGGACCCGGAGGCATTTGCCGCTGCGCTGGCCGCAGCCAAGGAGTACTCCCTGATGTTGATGACAACCTATAACCGCATACGTGGCTTTGCCGAACAGCGCATGGCCCTCGAGTCGGAACTGCCCGAGTTCCTGGTGTTACCCGATCAACAACCGCAGTGAGATCCGGTAGACTCCCGTCCCCATCCAGCAACCAGAAGAACGCCGTGACCGACCAGACGCTACCCGCCCTCGAACAGCCCTACCTCGACCTGATGCGCCAGGTGCTCGACCACGGCGTGGAGCGCGGCGACCGCACCGGGGTGGGCACCCGCTCCATCTTCGGCCACCAGATGCGCTTCGACCTGGCCCGCGGCTTCCCGCTCTTGACCACCAAGAAGCTGCACACCCGCTCGATCTTCCACGAGCTGCTCTGGTTCCTGGCCGGCGACACCAATATCGCCTACCTCAAGGAGAACGGGGTGAGCATCTGGGACGAGTGGGCCGACGAGAAGGGCGATCTCGGCCCCGTCTACGGCTACCAGTGGCGCAGCTGGCCCGACCCCCGCGGCGGCCACGTCGACCAGATCGTCGGGCTGCTCGAGCAGCTGCGCACGAATCCCCAGTCCCGGCGGCTGATCGTCTCCGCCTGGAACCCGGCGCTGGTGGACGAGATGGCGCTGCCGCCGTGCCACTGCCTGTTCCAGTTCTACGTGGCCGAGGGGCGGCTTTCCTGCCAGCTCTACCAGCGCAGCGCCGACATCTTCCTGGGCGTGCCCTTCAATATCGCCAGCTACGCGCTGCTGACCCAGATGATCGCCCAGGTCGCCGGGCTCGAGCCCGGGGAGTTCATCCACACCCTGGGGGATGCCCACCTCTACCTGAACCACCTGGAGCAGGCCGAGCTGCAGCTCACCCGCACCCCGCGTCCCGCACCGCGCCTGGCGCTCGACCCCAGCGTCACGGACCTGTTCGACTTCCGCTTCGAGCACATCGCCATCGAAGGCTACGATCCCCATCCCCATATCAAGGCCGCCGTGGCGGTGTAAGAGGAGAGAGGCCCTGTGAGCGAGACCCTGATTCCCGTGGCGATGATCGCCGCCATGGACCGCAACCGGGTGATCGGCGTGGACAACCAGCTGCCCTGGTACCTGCCCGAGGACCTCAAGTTCTTCAAGCGCATGACCCAGGCCAAGCCGCTGGTGATGGGCCGCAAGACCTTCCAGTCCATCGGCCGGCCGCTGCCCGGGCGGCTCAATATCGTGGTGACTCGCGACCCTGACTTTAACCGTGGAGACTCTCGCCACGACGGCATCCGCGTCTGCCACGACCTGGCTTCGGCCCTGGCCCTGGCCGATCAGCAGGCCACCATCGACGGCGTGGAGGAAATCATGGTGATGGGCGGCGCCGAGATCTACGCCCAGGCGCTGCCGCACGCCTCGCGCCTCTACCTGACCGAGGTGGCCATCGAGGTGGATGGCGACGCCCGCTTCCCCGAGCTCGACCCCGCCGAGTGGGAAGAGCTGCAGCGCGTGCCCGGCAGCCCCGCCGAGGGCCAGCCCGCCTATGATTTCGTGGAGTATCGCCGCCGCGGAGCTGTCGGTGCCTGACGACATTTGTCATGGGGCGGCATCTGGCACAGACTGGCCGGCATGGCCTCGCTCTCTGGCTCACGCGTGGAGGACAACGGTTTGATCGAGGAACGCCCAATTCCCCTGCTGGACGCCCTGGAGGGGCGCGCCGACACCCTGCTCAGGCTGTGGCGGCAGGAGCGCGAGTCGCGCCAGGCCCTGCAGCAGCGCCTGGACGAGCTGGAGGCCGCACATCTGGCGCTCACCGAGAAGAGCCAGCAGCTGGTGGAGAAGAATCATCAGCTGGTAGAGAAGAGCCATCAGCTGCTGGAAGAGCGTCGCGAGCTTGAGGCCAGCCGCCTGGAGCTTGTAGAAGAAAACCGCGAGCTCGACGAGCAGAACCGCGAGCTGGAGGAGCATAACCGCCACCTCCACGAGCGCCTGAGCGAGCAGCGGGAAGGGCAGGCCAGCGGTTTTCCTCGCCCCGCCCGCCGCTCCCAGGGGCTCTCGGCGCTGATCGGGCGCCGCACCGTGCCGACCGCCGATTCGGCCCAGGCCCCCGCGACGCCCGAGGAGCTCCCCGCGGGAGAGGGGCTCAGCGAGGAGATCAGCCAGGAGGTCGACCGGGCGAAAGGCGGTGTCAGCGGGGCGGCATCGGTCGCCTCACAGGAAGAGGGTTCACCGGCACCGACCGTCGCCGGCCAGCAGGACAGCCTCGCCATCGGCGAGGCCCCTTCGCCCCACACGCTGCTGGCCGAGTGGTACCAGCGCTACCCCGCTGCCTTCTTCAAGGGCCACACCCGCCCGCTCAAGGTGGGCATTCACGAGGAGCTGGCCGCGCGCGAGCCCTGGCCCGAGAAGCTGGTGCGCCGGGCGCTGGCCTGCTACGTGAACCTGCCCCGCTACCTCAAGGCGGTACGCGAGGGCGCCGAGCGGATCGATCTCGCCGGCCAGCCTGCCGGCGGCGTGGATGCCCAGGCCGCCGAGCACGCCAGGAAGAAGCTCGACCGCCTCCAGGCCGAACGCCGCGGCAAGGTGCCGACTGGCGCTGCCCGCCGCCAGGAGGCAGGCCCCGGGCGCCCCCGGCCGGGGAGCAAATCGGCAGACAAGCCGTTGAGCAAGTCGGGGGATGGACAGGGGGATAGACAGGAGGATAGACAGGAGGATAGAAAGGCCAGGTTCAAGGCCGGCCCCTCCCGGGAGGCGCCTGCGACCGGGGGCGACGCCGCCAGGCCGTCGGCGTTCAAGGCAGCGACCAAGCCCCAGCCCGCCGCCGAGTCCCGCCCCGTCACCATGGAGGAGAAGCTGGCCGCCCTGGTGGCCAAGCATCGCCACTCCTGAACCGCGTGACGCCTGCGGCGCAAGACCGCAGGTGGCATCGAAAGTTCCTGTGGGAGGGTGAACCCCGAAGGGAAACACTGTTTTTTCTTGTTGCGTTCCCATTTCTCCCGGTATAGAGTTCCTCTTGCGAGCATTGGACTACAACAAGGCTTCGCCGAGGCATGCCGCCGCGCCGCCGCTTCCCGGGAAGGGAACCGGCCCGCCAGAGAAGAGCAGGCCAGGCAAGCCGGCTGCAGCGACCGCCCCGCGGTCCGCAGGAAAACGATCGAAACAGACTGCTAGTCAAAGGAACCAATGATGAAAAAGACACTGTTAGCGACTGCTATCGCCGGCGCCCTGGGCGTCTCCGCTGCTGCCCAGGCCGCCACCGTTTACGACCAGGACGGCACCCGTCTGGACCTCTACGGCCGCATCGCGCTGGGCGTTTCCGGTGGTGGTGAAGAGGTCAACGAAGATGGCGAGAAGATCAACGGCTCCGAGTTCCGTGACGTCTACTCCCGTTTCGGCCTGCGCGGCACCCAGCGCATCTCCGACGACCTGACCGCCTACGGTAACTTCGAAGTTCGTCCGAAGATGGATGAAGTTAACCGCGACAATCAGCAGGTGCGCAACAGCTTCCTGGGTCTGCGCAGCAACACCTTCGGTAGCCTGCAGGCGGGTAACTTCGACAGCTTCTACCTGAACACCGTTGCCGCCCCGTTTGATGTCTACATCGACCAGGGCCTCGAGCTGACCGACGGCTCCCATCAGGCTCGCGGCGACTCCCTGGGCTATATCTCACCGAACCTGGAAGGCTTCCAGGTCTACCTGATGGCCAAGCACTACACCGGTAACACTACTTCTCGTACCGGTAACAGCGGCTCTGGTGATCTGGCTGGCTCAGAGGGCAGCAACTCTTCTAACTGGAATACCGCCGGTGGCGCCGTCTATGAAGTCGACGCCCTGCGCCTGGCCCTGGGTTATGCCCAGGATCGCGAGAGCACCGGTGGTCTCGGCGAGAACATCTACGGCGGCTCCGCTGTCTATGAGTTCGTGCCTGGCTTCTCCGGTCGTCTGGCCTACGAATACCAGTCCGACTTCGAGGACAAGATCGGCGTCGGCATGACCTACGCCATCAACGAGTGGGCCTTTAACCTGGACTACTACCGCATCGAGTCTCAGGGCGACTACAAAGCGGCTCAGCAGGATGCAGGTCTGAGCACCAGCCGCAACTCCTGGGCCGCCGGCGCCTACTACAAGGTCTCCAGCAACTTCGACGTCTTCACCGAACTGCACGAGTCCGATCAGGGCACCATCATTGACAGCGACACTACCGGCAGCGACTTCACCGACAACCTGCGCGATGTCCGCGACAACGTCTACTGGCTGGTCGGCGCTCGCTACCACTTCTGATAGGCTTCTGGCCATCAGATCTAGCGAACGTGAAAGCAGTACACAGAAGCCGGCCCCTTGTGGGCCGGCTTTCTTGTGCGCGCTTTGCAGGTCGAGATGATATTGCCCAACAGGTGATTCTCTATGGCACATCCGCCTGGCGGCAGGCAGCAAGCCAAACAACACCGCCCGTGGCGCCCGCTAGGCCATTCGCTCGGCAGAGCCGATCTCCCACCAGTCACCGCAAGCCCGCCGCCAGGCAGGCCCTTGGCCTTGCTTCGTCAATGAATCGAACCGGCCCACAGCTCTTGGCTCCCCCAATAGGATCTCCCGCCAGCCGCCTCCAGCCTCGTAAGGGCTGAGGCTATTGTTCTGCGTTCCACGCTTGGCAGTGTCACACCAATCTGCACGGCGCCAACGAAAAGCCCCGGCGGATGGCCGGGGCAAGGGGATCGAAATTCTGCTTGTACTGGGAACCGTGTGAAACGGTGGCGGCGCTTCCCGCGCCGCCGGGGGCAGGCTTAGAAGTTGTACTGCACCATGCCCTGGACGCGCACGGCATCGCCGTCCCGGCCGTCCTGCACTTCGCGGGTGTGGTAGCCCACTTCCACACCGTAGGTGACGTTGCGGATCGGCGACCAGATATAGTTCAGGTGCACGGCCTCGAACTGCTTGTTGGAATTGGCAGTTGCTGCTCCGGCGGCTTCGGCATCGTCGAGGTCGGCGCGGGCGATACCGTAGCCCAGGGTCATGTTGCCGGGACCGGCGGCCAAGGTGATGCTGGCTGCACCGCCGGTGGCCTTGATGGTCTCCAGGGAGCCGGTAGTTGGGTCGATATAGGCCGGTGCCGCCGGGCTGCCCTCCAGATAGCCGCCGATGCCGTCGCCGTGGGTCACGCCGCCGCGGATGGTCACGCCTTCGGCGACCTTGGCATTGGCTTCGAGGGCCAGGCCCCAGCCGGTGGCGGAATCGCTGCTCCAGGCTGCAGGAGCATCGTCTTGGCTGTTGGCGTCGTAACGCACCTGACGAAGCATGGCGGAGGCGGCATAGTTGAAGTCACCAGCAGCTCCCTGGTAGCGCATGGTCAGGTCGGGCAGGCGGCTCTTGGCGGCATCGCCTGAGCCAACTTGGTCAACATCTGTACCATTGACAGTAACGGTGTCTACAAAGCGGTAGGTTGCATTCGGCTTGCCACCCAGACTCTCCGGGTCTTCGAGGGCAATGGAGAAGCCGTCGACGGTATAGCGCAGCTGGGCCTGGCGGGCGGCGTTGCCGATACCCGGGGTCGGAGTGAAGTCGACGGTGGGGTGCATGGCCAGGAAGCCACCGAAGTTGGTCCAGGTCTGGCCGGCCAGCAGGCCATTCCACTCGCCGTAGGCGTGGCGCAGGCGGAAGGTGCCGCCGCCGCTGCCGTAGAAGTCGCCCTCGATCATGGTCTTGAGCTCGCTACCGCCCGCCGGGGTGGAGGTGGTAAAGCCCAGGCGGCTCTGGTAGGCGTGCATGGTGGTATGGCCGGTGGAGTTGGGCGTGCCATCAAGGCTGATATTTCCCCGGCTCACAGCGTTGCCCAACTTGTCATCCACGTCATAGATCAGGTCGAGCTTGGCGTAGCCGTAGATATTGGCGGTGGTGTCGCCTGCCTCGATGGTATAGGCCTGGGCGGCGCCGGAAACGGCCAGCGCCAGGGCGGAGGCGGTGAAGATCGATGCGGTCTTTTTAATTGTCACGTGCTGTTCCTTGTTATGCGTTGTTGTGCTCAACGGCGCCCCTCGCAGGAGGGCGCTCCTTATTGGTTGCTGTCTTAACGCTTACGTCAGCTGCATCCATCGAAAGATGTAGGTGACTTGATGCTAGACGGTACGAAATTATCCATCGGAAACGTTGATGACAATGGTATGGCAGCATTCTTAGACAAAAGAATAAGGTCATCGCCGGAACTTTCCGTTGGGCTGGTGGGACCCGCCGAGCCACGGTGGTGATAATGCGTGGCGATGACGTGGGCGACAGTCTGGGCGATCAAGAGAACGTGACTTGCCCTCTCCCGAGCGGCATGGTCTAACCTGACCTAGGTCAATGAACGCCTGACAAGACGCCAAGGATGCGCGTATGACCACTGCCAGCCAGACACAGCGACGCCAGGGCGAGCGGCACTGCGAGGGTTGCTCGCTGCACTCGGCTTGCCTGACCCGGGGGCTCACCCAGGCCGCCCTGGACGCCTTCGACGAGATCATCGTGCAGCCTCAGCCGCTCAAGCGCGGCCAGGAGCTGGTGCGCCAGGGACAGCCCTTCCGCAGCCTCTATCTGGTGCGCACCGGCAGCCTCAAGCAGGTGATGCGCCTGCCCGGGCGCCAGGACGAGCAGGTGATCCACTTCTACCTGCCCAGCGAAGCGGTGGGGCTCGAGGCGATCGGCGAGGCGAGCTGCCCCGCCTCGGTGGTGGCCCTGGAGACCACCTTCGTCTGCGAGCTGCCCTTCGAGCAGCTCGAGTCCCTCGCGGTGCGCCACGACGCCCTGCGCGCCGAGCTGATGCGCTGCATGAGCCGTGAGCTGCGCGGCGACCAGCGCCAGGTCTGCCTGCTCTCAGGGCGTACCGCCGAGCAGCGCCTGGCGGCTTTCCTGCTGGGTCTCTCCCAGCGCTTCCACGCCCGCGGCTACTCCCGCTATCGCTTCCAGCTCACCATGTCCCGCGCCGACATGGGCAGCCACCTGGGGCTGGCCCTCGAGACGGTGAGCCGGGTGATGGGGCGCTTCCAGCGCCAGGGGCTGGTGAAGGTATCGGGGCGAGAGTTGACCATCCGCTCCCTGGAAGGGCTCGAGGCCTTGGGCGAGGAGCCCTGACCCATACACTCCCCGTGCCCCTAAGGGTTGAAGCCGCGTGATTCTCCCGATGTCCTCTTTCGGCGACGCTGAGGGCATCACCTGATAACATCGGTTTACCCTTCTCATACGATCTTCCTACCGCTGATGACGACTCGCCCTGCTGGCCCGCCAGCGCCGGAGGCTCCTTGGCCGGCTGGCTGAATCTCTCCCTTCGCCTGCGGCTGCTGCTCGGCATCGGCCTCGGCTGGCTGGTGCTGGTGGTGGCGCTGCTGGGCTACAGCCGTCTGAGCGGCGAGAACCTCACGCGCCACGAGAACCTTGTCCATCTGGAGTACGAGGCCCAACTGGTGGCGGACCAGCTCACCCGGGAGCTTGCCGAGCGCAAGCGGATGCTGGCGCGGCTGGCCGACGCCATCGACATCGCTGACCCGGGCTCGAGTCGCGGCTGCGCAACCAGCAGCCGCTGCTGGCGCTCTTCGACCGGCTGATGGTGTTCGATGCCGAGGGCCGTCCGGTGGCGGACTGGCCGCCATTCCCCGCGGGTGGCCCCGAGATCGGCCAGCGCCCCTACTTCACACACGTGAAGGCCTTTCGTCGCCCCCATGTCAGCGAGCCCTACCGCGGCGGCGAGACCGGCATCGACCAGGTGATGGTGATGCATCCGCTGCTGAGCGAGCGGGGTGAATTCCTCGGCATCCTCGGCGGCAACACCAGCCTGCGGGACGGTGAGGCCTACCTGAACCTGCGCGGCAGGCGGCTGGGCGAGGCGGGCCATATCCTGCTGGCCACCGCCGATGGCCAGGTGATCAGCCACCCCAACGAGGCGTGGCTGATGCAGGCGCTGCCGGGGATGGAAACCCACCCGCTGGTCGAGCAGGCGCTGCTGGGCTGGCAGGGCAGCGGCGAGGGGCTGACCCTGGATGGGGAGCCGGCGCTGGTCGCCTTCCGCCAGGTATGGCCGGCGGATTGGCTGGTGGGCGTCTACCTGCCGATGGACGAGCTGCAGGCGCCGGTGCGCCGCTACGCCAGGGAGCTGCGCTGGGTGGGCATCGGCAGCGTGGCGCTGATGCTGCCGCTGCTGTGGTGGCTGCTCGGGCTCGGACTGCGCCCGCTGCACCGCCTGGAGCGTCAGATCGGCCGGGTGGGGCAGGGTGAGGCAGAACGACTGGAGCTCGACACCGGCATGGTCGAGCTGCAGCAGGTCGCCGAGGCCTTCAACCACGTGGAGGCGGGTCGCCGTGATGCCATGGAGTCGCTGGAGGCCCGCGAGGCCTTCCTGCAGGCGGTGCTGGCCTCGTCACCGGTGGGCATGTTCCTCACCGACCCCCGCGGCCAGGTGAACTACCTCAACCCGGCGCTGACCGCACTCTCTGGCATCGCGCTCGACGACTATCGGCCCCAGGCCTGGCTGCGCCGCGTGCATCCCGAGGACCGCGGCGCCTTCCTGGCGGGCTGGCGCCAGGCGCTGCTGCCGGGCGGTGTCCTGACCCAGCTCTATCGCTTCCGCAGCGGCGAGGGCGAGTGGCGCTGGCTTGAGGTGCACGCCAATCGGGTCAGCGGTGGTGGCCGCGTGCTGGGCTATGTGGGCCTGGTGCAGGACATCACCGACCGCCACGAGCGCGAGCAGCGCCAGCGCTGGGAGGCGGAACACGACCCCCTCACCGGCTGCCTCAACCGGCGCGGCTTCGCCCGCCGGCTGGCAGCGGCCTGCGAGCTGTCACGGCGCAAGGCGGACCACGCTCTGGCGCTGGTGATGCTCGACCTGGACCACTTCAAGGAGATCAACGACAGCGCCGGCCACACGGTGGGCGACACCCTGCTGCAGCGGGTGGCCGAGGCGCTGCATGACACCGTGCGCGACGAGGACGCCGTGGCGCGCCTGGGTGGAGACGAGTTCGCCATCCTGCTCGCCGGGGCCTCAGCCGCGGTGGCGGGGGAGGTGGCCGAGCGCGTACGCCGGCGGCTGGCGGAGATCGACTTTCGCCATGGTGGCCGCCGCTTCGGGATCAGTGCCAGCGTGGGGGTGGCCCTGTTCAGCGAGGAAGACGACGACGTGAGCCTGATGGAGCGCGCCGATCAGGCCAGCTACCGGGCCAAGCAGGGCGGGCGCAACCGAGTGGTGATGGCGGATGCCTATCTGCCGCTGGATGGTGACTGAGCGCCGGCGCGTCGCGCTCAGAACAGCAGCGGGTTCGGCCAGCGCAGCTGCAGCGCCACGCCGAGCCCCCACAGCAGCGCCACCAGGCCCAGGGAGAGTGCCAGGCTCGGCAGCCAGGGGCTACGATACTGCAGCCTGAGGAAGCCGAGCACATAGAGCCCGGCAGCGGGCAGCGCGCCGATCAGGAAGAACAGGCCGATGAAGGCCGCCATCCAGGCGAAGAAGAGCAGGCCCCGGGCATAGAAGGCCGGGGTCTCCTCCTCCTCGGCGAGGTCGCTGAAGTCACTCTCCTCCTTCGCGCCGCGGCGGAGCGCCTGGCGGCCCAATTCCAGCAGGGCGAGCAGGATGCCGAGGCCGGCCACCGCGGTGGGAAAGAGCCTTGCGCCCAGCGAGAAGCCCTGGCTGATCCAGAGGATCGCCACCAGGCAGGCCAGGATCAACAGCACGAAGGGGGTCTGCAGGTGGTGGGTCAGCGCGGCGACCAGGCGTGCCTTCATGATCTTTCCTCCTTGGCGTCCTGCCTCTTGCCATTGTCCTCGCCTGCGTGCTGCAGGGCGTCGGCGCGCCGCTCGGTGGAGCGCTTGAGCATCACGCTGCCCGCCACCAGGAAGACCGCCAGGGCCCCGATGGTGAGCACCCCGGGGCGTACCAGCCACTCCCAGTCGTAGAGGTTGTAGGACATCCACAGGTAGCGCTCGGCGAGCCCCGAGAGGATGAAGCCGATCAGCAGCGGGGGCCGCGGCATGCCGGCGCGCTTCATGATCCAGCCGAGCATCCCGAAGCCGAGCAGGAAGGCGAGATCCGCCCAGTGACGGGTCTCCTGCCAGGCGCCCACCACCACGATGACGATGATCACCGGGGCGATGTACTGGAAGGGGATGAAGGTGAGCCGCGAGATCGGCCTGGAGAGCAGCAGGCAGATCAGGGTGCCGAAGACGTTGGCCAGCGCCAGCGACCAGATGATCACGAACACCAGGTCCAGGTCCCGGGTGAGCATCTGGGGACCGGGCTGCACGCCGAAGATCATCAGCGCGGCGAGCAGCATCGCCATGGCCGAGGAGCCGGGCACGCCGAACAGCAGGGTGGGCATCAGCACGCCCCCCTCCTTGGCGTTGTTGGCGCTCTCGGGGGCGATCACCCCGCGCACGTCCCCCTTGCCGAACTGGCTGCGGTCCTTGCTGGTCTGGGCGGCGATGCCGTAGTTGACCCAGTCGATGATCGACGAGCCCATGCCGGGGATCGCACCGATGGCCACGCCGATGATGCTGTGGCGAATCACCAGCCACTTGTGGTGGAGGGTATCCTTCGCCCCCTGCACCCAGCCGTGGCCGAGGCCCCGGGAGCGCTCGGCGATGGCGCCGCCCCGGGCCAGCAGGTCGATGATCTCCGGCAGGGCGAACAGGCCCAGCGCCACGATCACCAGCGAGAGGCCGTCATAGAGGTAGAGGAAGTCGCCGGCGAAGCGGTACTCGGCGGCCACCGGGGCACCGCCGATGGTGCCGAGCGCCAGGCCCGCCACGGCGGCCAGCATCCCCTTGAGCGGGCGGTTGCCGGAGAGCACCCCGATCATCGAGAGCCCGAGCAGGGTCAGCATGAAGAGCTCCGGCGAGCCGAAGGCCAGGATCAGCGGGCGGGCGAAGGGCACCACCGCGGAGAGGGCCAGCGCGCCGATCAGCCCGCCGATCAGCGAGGCGGTGAAGGCGGCACCCAGCGCCCGGGCGGCCTCGCCGCGCCGCGCCATGGGGTAGCCATCCATGATGGTGGCCTGGGAGCCCGAGGAGCCGGGAATGCCCATCAGCACCGAGGGGAAGGTGTCGGCGCTGGGCACCGCGGCGGCGATGCCGATCAGCAGGGCCACGCCGGCGTAGGCGTCCATGCCGAACAGGAAGGGCAGCACCAGGGCCATGCCCATCAGGCCGCCGAGGCCGGGCAGGATGCCCACGGCGATGCCGATGGCCACGCCGGCGAAGAGCATCATCAGGCGAAAGGGGTCGAGCAGGATCCACAGGGCGTTGATCAGGGCGTCGAGCATGCAGACGGAGTCTCCGGCTTACAGGAACGCAAACGGCCGCCCGAGCAGCTCGGGCGGCCGGACGGCAGGTGCGAGGGTCAGTCGAACTCGGTGCCGAAGCGCTCGTTGAGCATGTCGCGCAGGAAGTCGAGGACCTCCGGCGAGGCGGCGTCCATGCTGGCCTTGATCTGGCCGAGGTCGTCGCCCCACATGATGTCGTAGCCCTCGAGGATGTTGGCCGCGGCGGCCTGGAAGTCGGGGTCGTTGACCATGCCCTCGACGCCGATCTGCAGCGCCTCCATGGCCTCCTCGGGGATATCGCTGTGGGCCCAGACGGTGCCACGGGTGTTCTGCACCAGCGGCACGGTGGCCTTGAAGGCCTCCCAGATGGTGCCGGAAGGCATCTCACCGTGGATCTGCTCGTAGAGCTCGGGGGCGGTGATCATGTCGGGCACGGCGGGGTCGCGCACCGGGTTGCCGTCGGCGTCGATGAAGCCGATGGCGTAGAGCGGCATGGCGCGGCCCTCGTCCACCAGCGGCACCACGCTGTTGAGGTAGGCGGGGGTCGACTGGGTGTTGATCATCAGCTCGCCGCGCTCGAAGGCGATGCGGGTGTCGCCGCGGCCGCCGTAGCCCGGCACCGCGCGGTAGTTGAGGTCGAACATCTCCAGCGCCACCAGCGACTCGAGCAGGCCCACCGGATCGGTGATGCCCTTGGTCAGGCGGCCGCGGGCCTCGAGCAGCTCGCTGGGGTCGTCGATGCCGGCCTGGGTGGAGATGGCAGTAACGTGCCCCATGGGGGCGGCGACCACCGGCTCGAGCTCGTCGAGGTCCAGGCGCAGGCCCTTGAGGCCCAGGAAGGCCCGCAGGTTGAGGTGGCCGGAGGCGGTCATCAGGGTGGTGCCGTCGCGGTCGACCCGCTCGGCGAACTCGTTGCTGCCGAGAAGGCCGCCGGCGCCGGTGACGTTCTCGGCTACCACGGTCGGCTCGCCCGGGATGTGCTTGCCCAGGTACTGGCTGATCAGCCTGCCGAAGGTGTCGGTGCCGCCGCCCGGCGAGAAGGGGATGATCATGCGGATGTTCTTGCCGTCGTAGTAGTCGGCGGCCTGGGCGGTGCCGGCGAGGCCGGCAGTGGCGAAGGCCAGGCCGGCGGCGAGTGCGGTCAGGAAGCGAGTCTTCGGCATGAGTGAGCTCCGGTCGGTGCGATTCTTGTTGTGCAAGCCTAGGGGCGGCGGATGTCAGCCAGATGACATCCGCGTTTCACGACACGCCAAGCATAGGCAGGGGAGCAGGGGAGCACCAGAAGAGGGGGTAAACGGCCGGCGCCGCCACCAGGGTGAGAACTTGGCGCCATGAGCGAGCCAACGGTTCGAGTCGGCTCAGTTCCCCGCGCCGGAGATGGCGCAGTTGCGGCCGCTTCGCTTGGCGCGGTAGAGGGCGCCGTCCGCCCGGCCCAGCAGCTGTTCGATGGACTCGCCGGGCAGCATCTCGGCGACGCCGAGCGACAGCGTCACCTGCCCGACCTCGGCATCCCGCAGCTGTTCCACCGCCTTGCGCAGGCGCTCCGCGAGCCCCATGGCCACGGCGCTGTTGGCCCGCACCACGATCAGGAACTCTTCGCCTCCCCAGCGGATGGCCGGATCGCTTGCGCGCACCTGCTGATGAATGACCTTGGCGACCTGTTGGATGATGCGGTCGCCGGCGAGGTGGCCGAAGCGGTCGTTGACGGTCTTGAAGTGGTCGATATCGCAGATCACCACGCTCAGCGGCTCACCGCCGATGAGGTGTGCATGGAGGGCACCGTGCAGCGCGTCGTCTCCCGCCCGCCGGGTCAGCAGGCCGGTGAGCTTGTCCTCGGTGGCCATGGAGTGCAGGACCCGCTCCCGCTCTACCAGCTCATCCACATGCCATGAGGTGCTGATGAAGTGGGTGCGCCTGCCGATGTCGTCCAGCACCGGGGCGATGCTCTGCTCGACGAAGTAGCGGCTCCCATCCTTGCGCTGGTTGATGAAACGCGCCTGAAAGGGGCGGTTGTTCTCCAGGGTCTGCCACATCTTGCGATAGAAGTCGGGACTCTGCTCGCCGGAGCCCAGCAGGGCGGGCGTGTGGCCCTTGACCTCCTCAAAGCGGTAGCCGGTCAGCGCCTCGAAGGCCGCGTTGGCAAAGACGATGCGGGCGTCCCTGTCGGTCACGAGGATCGGATCGTGGGCCTGGTTCAGGGCCTGGATCAGCATGTCGCGCTCCGCCTCCGCCTGGATCCGGGAGGTGATGTCCTGCTGCATCGATACGAAGTGGGTCACGCGGCCGTCATCGCCGAAGACCGGAGAGATGCTCCAGTTGACGACATAGGGCCTTCCATCCTTGCGATAGTTGACGGTGCTGCCTTCCCAGAACACCTGCTCCTCAAGCCCCCTGCGCAGCGACTCGATGACCGCCCGGTCCGTGTCGGGGCCCTGCAGCAGGCGAGGGGAGCGCCCCAGCAGTTCGCTGCGCTCGTACCCGCTCATTCGGCAGAAGGCGGGATTGCAGTAGACGATGAAGGGGCCCCCATTGGTCAGGTCACCGTCGGTGATCAGCACGGCGTTGTAGGCCTGCTCTGTCACGGCATCGATGAGTCTCGGGGCCTCGTCTCCTTCCAGCATCTTGCAGCTCCGTGTTGGCCACCCTCCTGTCGAGGAATGATGGCCTGGCGTTTGATGTGCCGTTTATGCGTGTCGCTCAGTCATCAGCGCCGACTCGATCGGCTGCGGGCGCGCGAACAGATAGCCCTGGAAGCGCCGGCAGCCGTGCGCCATCAGCCAGTCGCGCTGCTCGACCGTCTCCACGCCTTCGGCGATCACGCTCAGGTTGAGCTTTTCTGCCAGGGCGATGATGGTCATGACGATCGCCGCATCGGCAGGGCTCTCCAGCAGGTCGCGCACGAAGCTCTGGTCGATCTTCAGTTCATCCAGCGGCAGCCCTTTCAGATAGCCGAGCGATGAATAGCCGGTACCGAAGTCGTCCAGCGAGAACTGCACGCCCAGCGAGTTCAGCCTCTCCATGACCAGGCGCGTGGCCTTGGGGTCGTGCAGAAACAGGCCTTCCGTGACCTCCAGCAGCAGCCGGGTCGGGTCGGCCCCGCTCTCGTTGAGCAGCTGGCACACCTCATCGACGAAGCCCGGCTGGTTGAACTGCGCTGGGCTCACATTGACCGAGAGCGTGAGCGTCTGCAGCTCGGGGCGGTGGCGCCACTCTGCCAGCTGCCGGCAAGCGGTTTCCAGCACCCAGTGCCCGATGGGTATGATCAGGCCGCTCTCCTCGGCCAGGGGAATGAAGACCCCGGGAGAGATCATGCCGCGCTCGGCGTGCTGCCAGCGAAGAAGGGATTCTACGCCAATCGGATCGCCCGTTTCATTGACCTGTGCCTGGTAGTGCAGTACCAGCTCGCCGCGTTCCAGGGCGTGGTAGAGGTCGGCTTCGAGCCGGGTACGCTCCACCATGGCGGCTTGCATGCTCGTATCGAAGAAGCGTGAGGTATTGCCGCCCTGGCGCTTGGCCTCATACATGGCCAGCTCCGCCTGATGCACGCTTTGCGCCGACTCCTGCGTCGACTGGTGGAACAGCGCGATCCCGATGCTGGCGCTGATCGGCAGCGCCTTCTGGTTACTGCCGCTGCAGGCTCGGATCTGCAGCAGCAGGGCGTCGGCGGCGCGCTGTGCCTTGAGCGCCGCGCTCTGCGGATCGCTGCCCAGGTGTCGGCTCAGCAGCACGAACTGGTCGCCGCCCCGTAACCGGTCATTCCAAGGCGTGCCGATTTCCGCTTGCCTTATACGTCGCGTAGTGGCTGGATCAGGGCCACCGCGACCTTCCACTGCCGGTGATCTTCCGACTGCACGAGGACGGTCTTGCGGTTGATCTTGATGACGCGACCGAACACCTGACCCTCGCGGCTCTCGAAGGAAACGGCCTGCCCCAGGGTCAGGCGGCTCAACACCGCCATCTCCTGACGGGCCTGGAGTTCATCGATACGGCGGCAGATGAGGTCGTTGAGCGCCAGGAGCTGGTCGAGGCTCATGTCGTCGATATGCATGGGGAACCGGATCTCGTGCATCGGGAAAGGCGCCACCTTGCCCGATGCGCAGGAAGGTGTCGATTCAGCGCTCGATGTCGGAGCGCAGCGGCGCGTCGGCGAACAGGGTCTTCCAGCGACGCGGTGTCAGCTCGTCGACCCGTGAGGCGGGATGAAGCGCCACGCGCTGGAGGACATCGACCAGATAGGTGTAGGGGTCGACGCCCTGCAGCCGGCAGGTGGTCAGCAGGCTCTGCACGATGCCGACGTGCTCGGCGCCGACCTCGCTCCAACAGAACAACCAGTTGCGCCTTCCCATGGGAATGCAGCGCAGGCCACGCTCCAGGTGGTTGGTGTCGATCGGCACGTCGGGATCGGACAGGAACACCTCCAGACTGCGCTGCCGCTTCAGCGCGTACTCGACGGCCTTGCGCAGCGGGTGGCGGGGCTCCAGATCGTCCCGATGAAGCTGGTGATCGCACCATTGCCAGAAGGCTCGCACCCGCGGTTCGCTGTAGTCGGTGCGCGCCTTGAGTTTCTCCGGTCCTTCGCGGCCCTTCTCACGGATCCAGGTCTCGGCCTTGTAGAGCCCGGCGATCCGCAGCAGGCCTTCCTCAACCGCGTCATCACTGCCCTGCGCCTTCTCGAAGTGCCTCCGTGCGTGGGCCCAGCATTCGGCGTGGGTCACCCCCGGGCGCTTCTCGGCATAGCGGGCATAAGAGGCGTTGCCGTCGGTCAGCAGCACGCCTTCGAAGTGGTCACCCAGCACCGTGTCGATGTGGGCCTTGGCGCGTGACGGGGAAAAGGTGAAGCTGATCTCGTCGTGGTCACCGTACAGCGGCCAGAACCATGCCTCCTGCATCTTGCCCTTGGTCTTGCGGCCCGCCTTGATCGGCGTCTCGTCCATGGCCAGCACCTGGCTTTGCAGCACGTGCTCCAGCTGGGCCAGGTGGATCGGCGACAGCAACGCCGCAGCTCGCGCCACCTGCTGAGTCAGTGTGGTGCGACTGAGCTGGATGCCGGCCTGCTGCAGGCGCTGATGCTGGCGATAGAGCGGCAGGTGGTAGCAGAACTTGTCGACCAGCAGGCCGGCGATGAAGCTGACGTCGGCCAGTGAGCCGTCGAACAGCGTGGCCGGCGCTGACGTTGCCTGGGGCGGCGCCGCCTTGCTGACCTTGAACACCGGGCAACGATACTCCAGCACCTCGAAGCTGGCCCGGCGCTGCGCCAGGCGGAAGGTGCTGCGCGTGGCGATCACCTCGACGTCGTCCAGGCTCATGCCCTCGGGCAGGTCCGGTGCCACCTCGATCACCTTGACCGGCACCGAGGCATCGAAGCGCAGCCCGGTGTCGTTGACGGCATCACGACGCGTCTTGCGTGACGGCGTCTTGGCGGGTGAGGCGTCTTCATCAGGCTCGGGCGGCGGCGGAGCCGGCAGATCCTGCATACTGCCGAGCAGGCTCTGTTGCACGGCCGGGTCGATCGCCAGCAGGCGCTCCGACTTGCGACCGAACAGCTGCCGCTTGAACCAGTCGAGCTGGCGTTGGAGCGACGCATTCTCTTCCCTGAGGACCGAGTTTTCGGCCAGAGATTGCTGGTATTTCTGCTCCAGAGACGGCGACGACACGAGGCGATATTTCCTGGTGAATCAGGCCGTTATTTTACCATGCCATCAGGCCGCTGACACCTTGGGATGCCAGCGTTTGCGGCGTTTCGTGACCACCAGATCGAGTCCCTCGATCAGGGCTTCGAACTCGGCAGGGCTGAGCGTGATCGCCTGGCCGGCGGTGGACGACGACAGGGTGGCGAAACGTCCGCGCTCCAGGCGCTTGCTCCACACGCAGTAGCCGCCGGCCTGGAAGTACAGGCACTTGAGCTGGGTGCGCCGCCGGTTGATGAAGATGAAACCGTGCCCGCTCAGCGGATTCTGACCCAGCTGTCGGCGAACCAGGGCGGCCAGCCCATCATACGAGCAACGCATGTCGGTGGGCTGGGTGCACAGCCAGAGCGTGATCGGCGGGCGCATCATGCCCCCCGGCGAAAGCGCAGACAGACACCATCCCCCAGGTCGAGCTCGATCTCCCAGCCGCGTGGCTCGTCACTAATGGCATCTTCCTCTGGCACTGACACGGGTGCGAAGAGCGCCGGCTCGGCAGCCCTGTGATAAGGCATTGGTGCGTCGCCGGCCAGTCGCCGCTTCCAGAGCTTGAAGGAACTGACGGGAAGCCCTACCTGCCGACAGAAGGCTTGCTGGGAGAGCCCGCTTTGGGCCTGTTCGTCGACCCAGGCCTGCCATTGCGAGGCGGGGTGGCGGGAGTGGCGTCGCTTCGACATGGGGACTGATGCTCCGTCGGTGAATGACGGGATCAGCGTAGGGGGTCAGGCCATTTCAAGAAACGACGCGCCAGGACGGCCGCTTACGCCGCCCCAGCGTGCCAGCGTCTCATTCTCGCCGAGGGAGTCGCCAAGGTGTTCGGCGACCTGTTGCAGCAGGGCGTCACCCTGCTGGTGGCCGAGAGTGCTGTTATAGGCCTTGAAGTTGTCCAGGCCAACCAGCAGCAGGGCCGCATGCTCCTGTTGCCTCTCTGGGTTTTCCGCGAGGTGGTGGAGCCGCTCCTGGAGCCGCTGCCTGTTCGGCAACCCGGTCAGCGGGTCGTAGAAGGCGAGGCGATGGATTGCATCCTCGGCCTCCTTGGAGGCCGACAGGTCGCTCAGGGTGGCCACGAAGTGCAGAAGCTCGTCATGGGCATTGCGGATGGCGCTGATGGTCAGCCACTGGGGGTAGATCTCCCCGGTCTTGCGGCGATTCCAGATCTCGCCCTGCCAGCTGCCATCGCGCTCGATGGCACCCCACATGTCGCGATAGAAGTCGGCATCATGCTGCCCCGAGCTCCACATCCTCGGGTTGCGTCCCACCACCTCGCTCTCCGGGTAGCCGGTGATCTGGGTGAAAGTGCCGTTGGTCCTGATGACATTGCCGTCGGCATCGGTGATGAACATGCCCAGATGGGTGTCGAAGGCCATGGCCGCGATCCGCAGCTGGGCCTCCAGGGCCTTTTCCCGGGTGATGTCGGTGGCCAGCACCACGGTGCCGGCCGCGATGGCGGCATCGTTCAGCAAGGGCCTGAGCACTGCCTTGAAGTCGCGGGGCGTGCCATCCAGCGACAGGCGATAGCCGACCTCGATAGGCAGCCCGGTATCGGCGACCCGATCGAGAGCCACTCGGAAGCGCTCGGTGATATCGTCGGGCAGGATCTCCGAATAGTGGCGCCCCAGCAGCTGTTCCGGCGGGGCCAGCAGCAGGTCAGGCCGATGGGCATGGGCGAACTGCAGGTTGCCGTGCTCGTCGAAGCGAAACAGCAGCGCTTCGATGCCGGTCACCAGGGTTCTCAGCTCGGCCTCCCGCTGCTGGATGTCGCTCTGGGCCTGTTTGCGCTGCACGACCTCCCTGGCCAGCCGCTGCCGGCTGGCCAGCGCGCTCAGGTGGCGGCGCAGGGCCAGCCAGCCCAGCAGGGCGGTCACCAGCCAGCCGCCCAGAAGAATGCGCAGCTCGCGCCACCAGGGACGCAGGATGTCGGTGGTGCTGCGTCCGATCACCACCAGGTAGGGAGCGCTCGCGAGTCGCTTGCCCGACAGCAGCCGCACCTGCTGGTCCATGGGGGAGCGAACGATCATGCCATCCGGGACCAGGCCTTCCCTCACTGCCCGACTCAGCGGCGCGAGCTCAAAGGGAAGCCCGATACCCACGCCTTCCGCCGTGGGCGGCGGGTGGCGAGTGACCAGTTGCAGGTCGAGGTCCACCAGGGCAATGCTCTCGCTCTCGAGCTGGGCGGCTCTGGCAATGGTGGCACTCAGCACTGCCATGTTGAGCTGAGCGACCATCACGCCCTGCAACTGTGCGTCAGCGTCATGCAACGCCATGAAGTGCAGGGCCGTCAGGGCAGGGCTGTCTCCCTGAGTCAGCAGGCCGGTGACGCGGCTGCGCTCAGGGCTCGCCAGAAACGCATCGACAATGTGGGCATTGTCGTCCAGCACGGCGCGCATCCTGGCGCCATCGGAGCTTGCCAGCGGCTCACCCGCGGGGGTGAGCAGGGCCGCGGCGTCGACGAAATCCACGGCATCGACGCGCCGGGCGAGACGGCTGGACAACTGGGGCATGGCGGAGGCATCGCTGTCGGCAAGCGATTCCAGCGCCAGCTGCCCTGTTCCGGCAAGGAGTTGTTCGCTCAGGGCGAAACTGGCGGAGACCCAGTCGCCGACCAGCTCCGCCTTGGCGATCGTGTAGCGCCTTGCCTCTTCCATGGATGCCGTGCGCCGCTCGGCCAGGGCCCAGGCCATGGCACCCAGGGCTATCAACAGCAGGCCGAGCAGGAAGGCAGTAGGCATAAACTGCCGCCAGTGGTCATTCCGGGGCTCGAGGTCTGTGTGCGTGCTTATCACAATTTGATTACCGCCCCATGAATTTTGCGCGAAGCATCGCATGTTGGCTGGCGGGTGTCATCGCTCTATAGCCATGCCCCTTTCCGCCGTCGAGTAGGGCATTGAGATGGGGCGGGCAGGATGCCGGAAGCCGGGCGGTTGATTGGCGCCGGTGGCGTCGATGCCCGTTTGGCCGCTTACGGCAGCTAATAGATGAACTAAACGGTGTTTCAAGGCAGACTTCAGTGACTCCTTATTCTTGCCTCGCGCAGTGGTGAGCCAACATGATCAGTTGTGAACGCAGCGCCAGTCCCCCGCTCGGTCTGCTCCCCTTGCCCGAGACGCTGCGCGCCAGGCTTAACGAGTGCGATAGCCTGCCCTCATTGCCTGCCGCCGCCGCGCGTGTCCTGATGCTTGCTCGCCACCCCGATGCCAGCCTGGTCGACTATGCCGAGGCGATCGAGAAGGACCCGGCCCTGACCCTGCGGCTGCTGTCCCTGGCGAACAGCGGTTACTACTCCCGTGGCGGCGTCGAGTCGCACACCTGCCGTGAGGCGGTATCCCGACTGGGCCTGGATACGACGCTGGCGACCGTGATGAGCTTTGCGCTGACCCGGGTCAGCACCTCGGCCCTCGGCCTCGACCATCTCTGGCAGAGGGCCATCATCGCCGCGCTGGCGGCCCGGCATCTGGCGGCCAGGCTTTGCCCCCAGCAGGCCGGCGTGCTCTTCACCGTTTCCCTGTTGCAGGATATCGGCGTGCTGGCCGCCATCGCGCTCGATGAGCAGGACTACCGTCAGCTCATCGCCTCCTCGGAGGGGCATGACAGCCTGGTGGCGGCGGAGCACGCGCTCTACGGCTGTGACCATGCGAGCATCGGTGGCTGGCTTGCCGATAGCTGGGGGCTCCCGGTCCACCTGGCCAGGGGCATCGCGTCGAGTCATGGCGATCTCGACGACAGCTCCCCGGAAGCCCTTTGCCTGCGCTTGTCGGGTCCCATCGCCGACGCCTGGCTCTCCAGGTCACCGGCGCGTGCCCTGTTCCGGCTGCTGCACCGCTTCGAGACGCTTGGCGATGCCCTTCCGGTATCGTTGGCAAGCCTGCTCGAAGAGGCTCAGGAGAATCTCCCGGATATGGCGAAACTGCTCGATATCACGGCGCCACCGATATACGACAACCACGCCCTGCTGGAGGAGGCGCAGCAGCATCTGTTCCGGCAGGCGCTGGCCCTGAGCGCGCGCCTGGACATCCAGGAAGCCGAGCTGGAGGCGCTGCGCCAGCGTCAGACCGAACTCGAACAGCGCAGCCGGCGTGACGACCTGACCGGGCTTGCCAACCGGGCCTGGCTCGAGGCGCAACTGAAGGAGCGCTTTCGCCTCTGTCAGGAACAGGGACGCACCCTGTCGGTCGTGTTCATCGACCTCGACCACTTCAAGAAGCTCAACGATCGCTATGGCCACGTGCTCGGAGACCGGGTGCTGGAGAACTTTGCGGCAACGCTTCAGGAGTCGGTGCGCGAGGGAGATCTCGCCGGCCGCTATGGGGGGGAGGAGTTTCTGGTCATCCTGCCGGATGAGCGGGTGGAGGGTGCCATGGCGATGGCCGAGAGGCTGACCCAGCAGCTCTCCTCGCGGCCCATGGCACATGCCGACGGCGTGCCGTTGCATGTCTCGGTCTCCATCGGCATCGCCTGTCTGGACGATGCCGAGTTTCGCAGCGCGCGCGAACTGATCGATGCCGCCGACCAGAGCATGTACCGGGTCAAGCGGGAGGGCCGGGACGGTACGGCGACCTTTATCGAGACCACCTGAGCGGCGGCGGACCAGAAGCCTTGGTCTCCAGTGCCAGGTTCGTGGGCGGGAGGCGGACTGGCCGCGGGCTCAAGGTTCTCGAGGGCAGGCCGATATGTGCTTTAAGAGGAGTCTGTGATACTCTTAATCAAACTTTGGCACATCCTCGCCTTCCGCGGCTGACATGAGAGCGCCCCATGGCTATCCACGATAACGGATCTCCCCCCGGAGGGCGCCATGCCGAGTCGGACCTGGTGCACCATCCTGCGGCGCTTGCCACCCTTGCCTTCGAGAATGCCGAAACGGGGCTGGCCATCATCGATCAAGGGGGGCGGCTGCTGGCCGTCAACTCCTTCTTCCGCGACCTGGCGGGTATTCCGTCGGATCAGGCCCTGACTGACATGGACATTGGCCGGCTGATGCCGATCGGCTCGGCACTCTCTCTTGCACTCACGCCGTCGCGCCCGGGGCAGGGGGGGTGGCACGAGGTCTACCTGTCCGATGCCGAAGGGAACGAGGGGGAGCTTCTGCTCTCGGTGACGGCCCTGGATGGCGATGGCGGCCGACTGCTGACGCTGGTTCCTCGAGGGCTGCTCACCGGCAGCATGCCCGCTCGGGATGCGCTGACCGGGCTGGGCTCGCCCAGCCTCT
Source organism: Halomonas sp. PGE1 (assembly GCF_013000985.1). NCBI lineage: Bacteria > Pseudomonadati > Pseudomonadota > Gammaproteobacteria > Oceanospirillales > Halomonadaceae > Halomonas > Halomonas sp. PGE1. Next base: position 3,257,230 of record NZ_CP053032.1, on the reverse strand, counting down.
TCAATGACCGGCTGGATCACGCCATTGCCCGCGCCGAGCGCCATGAGCGCCCCCTGGCCGTCCTGCTGGTGGAACTGGACCGCCCTCCTCGGCGTGCCGGGCTGATGCGCTGGCAGCGCTGGCAGCGCTGGCAGCTGCTGGAGCAGGTGGCCCGCCGGCTCAGTCGAGTGCTGCGCGAGGAAGACAGCCTGGCGCGGCTGGGCGAGGGACGCTGGGGGGTGATCATCGAGCACCCGGTGACGCCCCAGAGCCTGCATGCCGTGGCGCTGCGCCTGGAAGAGGCCATGGATGCTCCCTTCGACCAGGAAGGTGGCAGCGCCCTGATGACGCTCTCCATCGGGATCGCTCGCTTTCCGGAGGATGCCGCGGACAGTGCGGCGCTGATGGAGGAGGCCGCGCTGGCGCTGGGACAGTCGCGTCGCCTTGGGCCGGGCGCCCACGCCTTCCGAGACCGCGGCCTGCGCAAGCATATCGAGGCGCGAGAGACGCTTCTGGGGCAGCTCCAGGAGGCGCTGCTGTCACCCACAGGCCATTTCCAGCTGGTGTTTCAGCCCCAGTGCGACGCCGAGACCGGTCGCTGGGTGGGGCTCGAGGCTCTGGTGCGTTGGCCGCGGCCGCGGCATGGCATGACCTACCCCGGCGAGTTGCTGCCCGCGGTAACGGAGCTGGGCGAGCAGGTGCGCCTGGATCGCTGGGTGCTGGGGCAGGTGATCGCACTCAGGGCCGCCTGGCAGGCATCAGGAGTGGGGCTGGCTTCGCTGCCGCTGAGCGTGAACCTGATGGCGGAGACCCTGGAACAGGAAGTCTTCGATGGCTGTCCGCTGGACCACTTCCTCAAGCGCTATCCCCAGCCGCTGGAGGGGCTCTGCCTGGAGCTTCCTGCCGCGGTACTCGATGGGCTTGGCGAGAATCGAAGGCACCTGCTGAAGCGGCTGCAGCGAATGGGCGTCACCCTGGTGGCGGATGGCCTGGGGACGGCGCCGGTCTCGCTGGTTGCCCTGCCTGCCCTTGGGGTCAGTGGTGCCAAGCTTGCACCTGCCATGATGGCCGAAATGGACCAGAGCAAGCTGGTTCGCCAGGGGGCGAGAGGGCTGATCGCGGGACTGCATGAGCTGGGGCTTGCCACGGTGGCGGTGGGCGTTGAGTCGTCCGAGCAGTTCGAGCGGGTCAAGCGGCTGGGGGTGGCGGGAGTCCAGGGGCATTACCTGTGCCCGCCGCTCACCGCCGATGAGCTGGCGGCCAGGTGGGGGCAGGATCAGCCCTGACGTCTGCGCGGGTGGTCATTCGGCAGCTGGTAGGCTTCAAGCCGATGTGTTCAGCCTTGCCGGCTGGCGGCTGGTGCGGCCGCTGGGCTCGTAGAGCGTCTTGTCGGCGATCTGGTGGATGAAATCCAGCATCTTCTGGTTGTGCGAGGCGCGCATCTGCAGCAGCTCGCCTGCCAGGTCATTCAGGCGAGCCGTGCGCTCGGTGGCCCCCAGGCAGGCTTCCCATTCCTCCAGGCAGCCGGCCTCTTCGGCGGCGGTGCGGGCACCCGCCGGTCCTTCTGCGTAGCCCAGGCGCGCCTGGACCTGTCGACGCAGCGTCTCCATGCGCTCCATCTCGGCCAGCAGCTCCTGCTTGCGCCGGGCGAGCTGTGCCAGCGCATCGCCATCGACCTGGCTTGACGTGAGCTGCTCAAGTTCTCGTTCGAGAAGCTGCGTCAGCGTGTTCAGGCGGCCCCGCTGGTCGGAGAGCAGGCGCGCCAGGCTCATGCCTTGTCTTGCCCGAGCAGCTCGCGCACGTTGGCGATCAGGCCATCGGCGATGCGCTCGGCGTGGATCTCGAGCCGGCCTTCCCGAATGGCCTCGCGAATCTCGGCGACGCGGGCGGTGTCGATATCCTGGCTGGCATCGGCGGCGCCGTGGCTGAGGTGCGTCCTGGCCGCCGGTTCGGCGTCATGGGTCGCAGGCTGCTGGCTGGCGCCTTTGACCTTCTGAGCCTCGTCTCGCCCAGGCGTCTGGCCGGTGCGGATCAGCGGGTTATGGTTGTCAATTTTCAAGATGGTTGCCTCTTGACCGTATGCCGTTCAGGGGTGCTTGTCCCTGTTATCGGCAGGTCGGCGAAAGACTTTAGGCATGAACAGAAGTTGCCGCGATTGCGGCGATAAAGGTAGCTGGCAGACTAACCGAGGGGTCGCTACAAGTCCACGGCAAGTCTGCCCTCGCCGATGACGCGGGCCTGGATGATCTCCCGCTGGCCGAAGCGCACCCGAATGGTCGCTCCCAGGGCGCCGGGCTCCATGGCTTCCCCCTCACGCACCGCCCGGAAGCTGGCGCCGCCGGCTTCGACCGCCACCGTCTGGCCCCGTTCCACCAGGGCTCTTGCCTGGAAGAACTGGGCTTGCAGGGGCGAGCCCGCACGGATGCTGCGACGGGCCTGGTGTCCCAGCAGTGAAGAGGCGTCACGCACGGTCTGTCGAGGCAGCGCGGCCAGGTTGCCGTGGCGCTGCTCGAGGTGGTCCTGGGTCAGCACCGTACCCGGCGCGATATCGACCGCGGCCACCGGGTAGCTGGCGATCACGCCCACCTCCGCCTGCAGGTAGCGCACCTGGCGGCCGTCCTCGCCGCAGCGAACTCCCACCGAGATTCTCCCCGCCACCGGCGCATCGGGCCGGGCCAGAAACGGCTCGGGCGACTCACAGGGCGGCAGGTGTGCCGATGGCGGATTCACCTCGATCATCACCTCGTCGGCCTCGGCCTGCTCATACAGGAACGCCTGCACCCGATGGATCAGCGCATCGTGCGGATCGCTGGCGGCCATGGTGGGGGCCGCCAGCAGCCAGATGCTCAGCAGCAGGAGCGGCACGACACGGGGGTGGGGCATGGTGACTCTCTGAGGCGGGTAGGGGGCTATCGCCATTCTAGGACCCGCGCGCTGCGGGCATTCGCGGAAATGGGTATGGAAGAGAGGGCTGTTTGGGGCTTTGGGGTGACGGCAGGCTGGCTATTCTCCATCGTCAACCAATTCCCCCTAGCCGAGGATGCGCCGGGATGATCGACCAGCTCGAGGCCGCCTTTCACTACCACCAGCAGGCGCTGGGCCTGCGCCAGCAGCGCCACAAGGTGCTGGCCAGCAATATCGCCAACGCCGATACGCCCGGCTACAAGGCGCGGGACCTGGACTTTGCCAGCGAGCTGAAGAAGGCCGTCGGCAAGGGCGGGGCCAGCGGCCAGGGGCTCAGCCTTGCGCGCACCTCGGAGCGGCACATTGCCGGCCAGGGGGCGTCGAGCGCCCAGTCCGGACTGCTCTACCGGGTGCCGGACCAGCCGAGCCTGGACGGCAATACCGTGGACATGGATCGCGAGCGCACCGCCTTTGCCGATAACTCGGTGCGCTATCAAGCGGGCCTGACCATCCTCAACAGCCGCATCCAGGGCCTCAAGAACGCGATGCAGCCCGAGTAAGGGCGGCCTGACTAAAAAGGAGCACCTCGATGTCGATGTTTTCCGTGTTCGATATAGCCGGCTCGGCCATGAGCGCCCAGTCCCAGCGCATGAACGTGACGGCTAGCAACCTGGCCAACGCCGACAGCGTCGCGGGCCCGGATGGCGAGGCCTACCGCGCCAAGCAGGTGCTCTTCGAGAGCCGGGCCAGCCAGGCTCATGGCATCGGCGGCGTCGGCGTGCGCCAGGTGGTGGAAGACCCCTCGCCCATGCGCCTGGAGTACCGCCCGGACCACCCGCTGGCCAACGAGGAGGGCTACGTGACCATGCCCAACGTCGAGCCGGTGCATGAGATGGTCAACATGATCTCCGCCTCGCGCTCCTACCAGGCCAACATCGAGGTGATGAACACCAGCAAGCAGATGATGCTCAAGACCCTGACGCTGGGGGAGGGCTGATCCGATGACGAGCCCGATCGGTAGCAATGTGCTGAGCAGCGTCAACGCCGGCGGTGCGCCCGGCATGGACAGCCGCCAGTCCGATGAGCTGCGCAACAACTTCATGACGCTGCTGATTACGCAGCTTCAGAATCAGGACCCGCTCAACCCGCTGGAGAATAACGAGCTGACCTCCCAGCTGGCGCAGATCAACACCGTCAGCGGCATCGAGCAGCTCAACAAGACCATGGAGGGCATCACCTCCCAGATCACCGCGGGGCAGACCATGCAGGCCGCCGGCCTGATCGGCCAGGGCGTGCTGGTGCCGGGGGATCGGGTGCTGCTGGATCGCGATGCCGAGGGCAATGTGCACACCACCCCCTTCGGTTTCGATCTGGCGCGCTCCGCCGAGAGCGTCAAGGTCACCATCGTGGGCGGCGATGGCCAGGTGATCAACCGCTACGACCTGGGGGCGATCGGCGCCGGGGTCGACTCCTTCACCTGGGATGGCAGGACCAGCCAGGGCGAGATCGCCGTACCAGGCGCTTACCGGGTGCGTATCGAGGCGTCCAGCAACGACAAGCCAGTCGCCGTTGAGGCGCTCAATTACGCCGTAGTGGGGGGTGTAACGCCGCCCGATGACAAGGGCGGTGTCCGTCTCGACCTGGGGGCCGTCTACGGCCAGGTGGGCCTGGACCAAGTCCGCCAGATTCTCTGACTCTCTATTGATTTGCGCGGGCCGCTTGGCGGCCAGGCCATGAACGCCACTAGGCCATGAACGTCACTAGGCAAAGGAACACGACATGAGCTTCTCTCAAGCACTCTCCGGCCTCAACGCCCAGCAGCAGAAACTGGGCGTGCTGGGCAACAACATCGCCAACTCCCAGACCGTGGGCTTCAAGAGTTCCGGCGTGCAGTTCGCCGATGTCTTCGCCAACTCCCAAGTCGGCCTCGGTACTCGCGTCTCGGCGGTGCTGCAGAACTTCAGCGAGGGCAACATCGAGTCCACCAACCGCAACCTCGACCTGGCGATCAGTGGCAGCGGCTTCTATCGCTTCGAGCAGGGCGGCGAGGTGGTCTATTCCCGCAATGGCCAGCTCTCCCTGACCACCGACGGCTTGCTGCAGAATGCCCAGGGCGCCAACCTGATGGGCTATGGCCTGAATGCCCAGGGTCAGGTGCAGGTCGGCGGTCAGCCCCAGGTGCTGCGGGTGGACGCCGAAGATATGCCGGCGGGCATGACCACCAATGTGGCCACCACCGTGAATCTGGATGCTCGCGCGGTCGTGAATGAGGGACGCTCCACGGTGGACCTTCGCGTGGGTGCTGCGGCAGACGCAGCCACCGTGCCAGTGAACTACCACTTCTCCAACAACTTTACCGTCTATGATTCCCTGGGCAATCCGCGCAACGTGACGGTCTACTACGAAAAGACCGACCCAAACCAGTGGACCGTCAAGATGGCGATGGATGGTCAGGTCCTTGGGGGCGCCACGCCGACTCAATACACATTGGCCTTTAATACGAACGGTCAGCTGGAGCGTGAAGGTGGAACTGACGTCAACGACCAGGGTGTGATCGAAAACGTCTCCTTCGAGGCGGGGGCTTTCCTGAACGGCGAGGCTGAAGACCTAGAGTTCAACTTCAACCTTGCGGGCTCGACTCAGTTCGGCAACACCTCCACCACCAACTCCTTGACCCAGAACGGTTTCACCTCCGGCACCCTGGTGGGCATCACCATCGAGGACGATGGCACCATCATGCGCAACTACTCCAACGAGCAGTCGCGCCCGTCCGGTCAGATCTCGCTGGCCAACTTCCGCAACCCGGAAGGGCTGCGCCCCGTGGGTGACAACGTCTGGGCCGCGACCCAGGCCTCCGGCCAGGAGCTGGTGGGCGCCCCGGGCACCGGCCAGCTGGGACTGATCGTCTCCGGCGCCATCGAGACCTCCAACGTGGACATGGCCCGCGAGCTGGTGGACATGATCGTCGCCCAGCGCGCCTATCAGGCCAACTCCCAGACCATCAAGACCCAGGACGAGCTCCTGCAGACCGCCATCAACCTGCGCTAAGCGCCGCCGGAGCCTGACCGATGGATCGCATCCTCTACACCGCCATGAGCGGCGCCAAGCAGACCATGGACCGCCAGGCCGTGGTCAGCCACAACCTGGCCAACGTCGATACTGCCGGCTTCCGCAGCCAGCTCCACGCCATGCGGGCGGTGCCGGTGCAGGGGGAGGCCGCTCACGCCACCCGCACCTCGGTGGCGGCCAGCACGCCGGGCAGCGACTTCAGCCCGGGCCCGATGGCCACCACCGGCCGCGAGCTGGACGTGGCGGTGCAGGGGCAGGGCTGGATCGCCGTGCAGGCGCCGGACGGCGGCGAGGCCTACACCCGCCGCGGCGACCTGCAGATCGATGGCGACGGCGTGCTGATGGTCACCGGACGCCCGGTGATCGGCGAGGGCGGGCCCATCATCGTGCCGCTGGGCGCCCAGGTCTCCATGGGCGCCGACGGCACCCTGAGCGCCATCGGCGAGGGGCAGGGCCCCGAGGCCCTGGTCGACGTCGGCAGAATCAAGCTCGTCACCGCGGGCGCGACTGGCCTCGTGCGCGGCGAGGATGGGCTCTTCCGCCCTGGCCCCAACGCCGAGGGCGAGATCGCCGCGCTGCCCCAGGATGAGGACGTGCGCGTGGTGAGCGGCGTGCTGGAGGGCAGCAACGTCAGCGCCATCGACGCCATGGTGTCGATGATCAACGTTGCCCGCCACTACGAGATGCAGATGAAGGTCATCAGCACCGCCGACGAGAACGCCCAGCGCGCCAACAACCTGCTTTCTTTACAGGGCTGAGGGCTCTCTTCAGGGCTGAAGGCTAAAGGAATCCGATCATGATCAAGTCACTCTGGACCGCCAAGACCGGCCTGGAATCCCAGCAGGTGAAGCTGGACGTCATCTCCAACAACCTGGCCAACGTCAGCACCAACGGCTTCAAGCGCAGCCGCGCGGTGTTCGAGGACCTGCTCTACCAGAACCTGCGCCAGCCCGGCGCACAGAACGACGTGCAGAACCGTCTGCCCTCCGGCATGCAGGTGGGCACGGGGGTACGCCCGGTGGCCACCGAACGCCTGCACACTCAGGGTGGGCTCGAGAACACCAGCAACTCCCGCGATCTCGCCATCAACGGCAACGGCTTCTTCCAGGTGCTGATGCCCGACGGCAGCACCGCCTACACCCGCGACGGCAGCTTCCAGCTCGACGAGAACGGCCAGATGGTCACCGCCAACGGCTATCCGTTGGAGCCGGCCATCATCATCCCCGACAACGCCCTGTCGATCTCCATCGGCGAGGACGGCATCGTCTCGGTGCGCCAGCCCGGGGTGACCCAGTCCCTGGAGGTGGGCCAGATCAGCATCTCCACCTTCGTCAACGCCACGGGCCTCGAGAGCATCGGCGGCAACCTCTACCTGGAGACCACCTCCTCCGGCCCGCGCAACGAGACCATGCCGGGCATGAACGGCGCCGGGCGTCTCTTCCAGGGCTATGTGGAGACCTCCAACGTCAACGTGGTGGAGGAGATGGTGAACATGATCCAGACCCAGCGCGCCTACGAGATCAACAGCAAGGCGGTGCAGACCAGCGACGAGATGCTGGCCCGCCTGAGCCAGCTGTAACCGGCCGCGTGGCCGTGAACGGGTGAACGAGATGATGAAGATGGCTTCGAGCGTGCGCCGTGGGGCGATGCTGATGGTGGCACTGGCTCTGCTGACGATGGCGGGCTGCGCCCAGGTGCCGCGGGCCTCGGTGGTGGGGGAGCAGGAGCAGATCAATATCACGCCGCCGCCCCCGCCCCTGGCCAACGGTTCCATCTACCAGGCGCATCGTGGCTCCCAGCCGCTGTTCGAGGATCGCCGGCCGCGCATGGTGGGTGACATCCTCACCATCGTGCTGGATGAGCAGGTCAGCGCCAGCAAGAACGCCCAGTCCAACATGACGCGCAACGGCTCGGCGGGGCTCGATCTGTCGGCGCTGCCCGATGTGCTGGAGCGCCTGGCCGCGCAGGGCATCGACCTGTCCGGTGATCTGTCCGGCAACAGCAGCTTCAATGGCGGCGGCGGCTCCCAGGCCAGCAACAGCATGACCGGCACCATCACCGTCTCGGTACTGGAGGTGATGCATAACGGCAACCTGCGGGTGCGTGGCGAGAAGCAGATCGGCATCAACCAGGGGGTCGAGTTCATCCGCTTCTCCGGGGTCATCAACCCGCGCACCATCAGCGGCCAGAATACCGTGCCCTCCACCTCCGTCGCCGATGCGCGCATCGAATACGTGGGTAATGGCTACATCAGCGAGGCACAGCACATGGGCTGGCTGCAGCGCTTCTTCCTCAACATCTCGCCGTTCTAGGGGGCAGCATGCAGGCCGTTGCCACAACCTCGTCTTCACGCCGGCCTTCGCGCTGGTTCGTCAGGCTGCTGCTGGTGTCGCTGGCCTGCCTTGTGGCCCTGCCTGCCCAGGCCGAGCGCATTCGCGAGCTGGCAAGCTTTGCCGGCGTGCGCGACAACGTGCTGGTGGGCTATGGCCTGGTCGTCGGGCTGGATGGCACCGGCGATCAGACCATGCAGGCGCCCTTCACCGGCCAGAGCCTGACCAACATGCTCTCCCAGCTGGGCATCACCGTGCCCCCCGGCACCAACATGCAGCTGCGCAACGTGGCAGCGGTGATGATCACCGCCGATCTGCCGCCCTTTGCCAGGCCAGGCCAGCGCATCGACATCAACGTCTCCTCGGTGGGCAACGCGCGCAGCCTGCGCGGCGGCACCCTGCTGATGACGCCCCTAAAGGGCGCCGACGGTGAGACCTACGCCATCGCCCAGGGCAACTTGCTGGTGGTCGGCGCCGGTGCCGAGGGCGGCGGCAGCTCGGTGCAGGTGAACCAGCTGGCCGGCGGCCGCATCGCCGGCGGTGCCATGGTCGAGCGTGAGGTCCCGCTGGATCTCGCCGCCAACGGCGGGCTGCTGGAGCTCGAGCTCAAGCAGGCTGATTTCGGCACCGCCCAGCGCGTGGTCAACGCCATCAACCAGGAGTTCGGCCGCCCGGTGGCCTCGGCCCGCAACGGCCGGGTGATCGCTCTGGATGGCCCGATGACGGACAATTCCCGGGTCAACTTCATGGCCCAGGTGGAGAACATACGCGTGACCCCCACCGAGGCGCCGGCGAAGGTGGTGCTCAACTCTCGCACCGGCTCGGTGGTGATGAACAGCGCGGTGACCCTGCGCCGGGCGGCGGTGGCCCACGGCAACCTCTCCATCGTGATCGACACCCGCTTCGGGGTGAGCCAGCCGCCTCCCTTCAGTCCAGGCGAGACCGTGGTGGTCCCCGATACCGAGATCGCGATCGAGCAGCAGGACGCCTATCTGCAGGTGGTGGAAGGGGCCGATCTGGCCGACGTGGTCAACGCGCTCAACGCGCTGGGCGCCACGCCCCAGGACCTGATGGCGATTCTCGAAGCGCTGAAGGCCGCAGGCTCACTGCGCGCCGACCTGGAGATCCTCTGATGAGCGTGCAGGACACCGGTAGCCAGTTCGCGCTGGACATGCAGGGGCTGAACCGCTTGAAGCACACCGCCCGCCAGGACCCGAGCCAGGGCGTGCGCGGCGCCGCCGAGCAGTTCGAGGCGCTCTTTATCCAGATGATGCTCAAGAGCATGCGCGACACCATCCCCGAGAGCGGGCTGATGGAGAGCCAGGCCACCGACCTCTACCAGTCGATGCTCGACCAGCAGTGGTCCCAGGTGATGGCCTCTCGCGGCATCGGCCTGGCCGACAAGCTGGTGGCTCAACTGGAGCGCGGCGGGATGGTGCCCGGGCAGGAGCAGCGTGGCAGCGCAGTGGATGAGCTGATCGCCGGCATTCCCCGCGGGGCGCCACGTCCGCTGCAGGATGCGCTGCTGGGCGAAGAGGATGAAAGCGAGACGCCGCCGACTGCGGCTCCGGGAACGCCAGGTGAGCCCGAATCGCAAGGTGCGAAGGCCGCCGAGACGGCCCCCGCCAGCTTTATGGAGGCCCTCGAGGCCTCGCCCGCCGGCTTCATGGGCGAGCTGGCTGCCCAGCCGCTGGCGGCGGCGCCATCCTCTCGCGAACCGCAGGCCCGCGATGTTCAATCTCGAGTCGCCGATGGCGAAAGGACCCCGGGTGCACTGCCGGGGGCTCGGGCAGAGAGCCAGGCTCCCTCCCGCAGCGACAGTGGCCCGGTGCCGGCCCATGTGCAGGCCTTCGTGGACAAGCTGGAGGGGCCGGCCCGCGCCGCCAGTCGTCAGACCGGCGTGCCGGCGGAGCTGATACTCGCCCAGGCGGCGCTGGAGACCGGCTGGGGGCGCCATGAGATCGCCACCGCCGAGGGCCGCAACAGTCACAATCTCTTCGGCATCAAGGCGGGCAGCCGCTGGCAGGGGCCCACCACCGAGGTGGTGACCCACGAGTACCTCAACGGCCAGCGCACCCGGATGACCGATACCTTCCGGGTCTATGGCTCCTTCGAGGAGTCATTCACCGACTATGCGCGCCTGATCAGCGACAACCCCCGCTATGCCGGCGTGGTCAGCGCGGGCAGCGCCGAGCAGGCCGCCCGGGCGCTGCAGGCGGGGGGGTACGCCACCGACCCGGCCTATGCCGACAAGCTGATCGCGGTCATGGGCACCCTGAACGGGGCGGCCGGCACCAGCATGCTGGCCAGCCGCGGCGCGCCCGCGTCGGATTCGCTGGTGTTCCTGCGCTACTGAGCGGGCGCCTTGCAAGGGGCGCCGGCTCCTAAAGAAAAATCTGCCGCGGCCGATAGTCAAGGCAACGGCCCAAGGATCTTTCGACCATGAGTATCTTCTCCATCGGCCTGAGCGGTCTGAACGCCGCCCAGAATGCCCTGAACACCACCAGCAACAACATCAGCAACGTCTACACGCCGGGCTACAACCGCGAGGTGACGATCCTGGGGGAGGGGCGTGGCGATGGCGGGGTGCGGGTCAACGATATCCAGCGCCAGTTCAACCAGTACGTGGCCAACCAGCTCAACTCGGCCACCAGCGGCTCCAAGGCGCTCTCCGCCTACCAGAACCAGATCAGCCAGATCGACAACCTGCTGGCCGACCGCGACGCGGGCCTCGCGCCGCTGATGCAGAGCTTCTTCTCCTCGCTGGAGGACCTGGCCGGGGCCCCCTCCGACCCGGCGGCCCGCCAGGGGGTACTGGGCACCGCCCAGACCCTGACCGCCCAGTTCCGCGCCTTCGACAGCTACCTGCAGGACATGCAGCAGGGCATCAACGGCCAGATCCGTGACGAGGTCATCCAGATCAACAACACCACCGAGCAGCTGGCGATGCTCAATCGGGAGATCGCGCTGGCCCGTGCCCGCACCGGCGAGGCGCCCAACGGCCTGCTCAACCAGCGTGACCAGCTGGTGGCCGAGCTCAGCGAGCGCATGGACGTGCGCCTGGTGATCCAGGATGGCAAGAGCTACAACATCAGCCTGCCCAACGGCCAGCCGCTGGTCTCCGGCACCAACCACTACAAGCTGGAGGCCATGGATTCACCGAATGACCCCCAGCGTACCATTCTGGGCTACCGCGATTCCGGCGGTAGCCTGGTGGCCCTGCCCGAGAACACCGTCAAGGGCGGCACCCTCGGTGGGCTGATGGCATTCCGCGCGGAAACTCTGGACAAGACCCAGAACCAGATCGGTCAGCTGGCGGTGTCGCTGGCCGTGGGCTTCAACGAGCAGCATGCCAAGGGCACCGGGCTCGACGGTGAACCGGGCGGCGACTTCTTCAACATCGCTGGGCCGACAGTGTTTGGGCATGCTCACAACATTGCAGATATCGCGGTTGAGGCTAGCTTCGATGCCACTGACATCGGTGCGCTCAGGGCGACCGACTACAGCATTCGCTTCCTTGATGACGCTACCGCTGAAATCACCGTAAAGCAGGGAGGCGAGCGCTTCACCCAGCCGCTGGACGGTGACTTGCTGAGCTTTGGCGGTATCACTTTGAGCTTCACTGACGCCCCTCAGGCAGGTGATCGCTTTGAAGTACAGCCCGTGCGTCGGGCCGCTCAAGGCTTCGAGACGGCGATCGAGGGAACTGACCAGATCGCCGCAGGACTCAGCGGTGCTACCGGTGACAACGAAAATGCCCTGGCCCTCCAAGGCCTGCAGGACAAGCTGCTGGTGGGGGGGCGTGCGTCCTTCAACCAGGCCTACGCCAGCATGGTCAGCGACGTGGGCAACAAGACCAACGTGGTTCAGGTCAACCTGGAGGCCCGCCAGGGCCTGACCGACCAGCTGCGCGCCGTGCAGCAGTCGGAGTCCGGCGTGAATCTGGACGAGGAGGCCGCCAACCTGCTGCGCTATCAGCAGTTCTATGCGGCCAATGCCCGGGTCATCGACACCGCCTCTACCATCTTCGACACCATCCTCGGCCTGCGTAGCTGATCAGGGAGACTCAAGCGATGCGTATCAGCACCGTCACCATGTACGAGCAGAGCATCAACTCCCTGAACCGCCAGCAGGGAGACTTCCTGAAGGTGGGCCAGCAGATCGCCACCGGGCGCCGGGTGGTCAACCCATCCGACGACCCCCAGGCGGCGTCCCGAGCCGTGGCGGTCAGCCAGGCCAAGGCGGTGACCCAGCAGTACGCCGATTCGCGCATCAGCGCGCGCAATACTCTGGCGCAGACGGAGAGCGTGCTCAACAGCGTGGGGGACGCCATCACCAGCGCCAAGACGCTGCTGGTGCAGGCGGCGAGTGACACCCTGAGCGATGCCGACCGTCAGTCGGTGGCTTCGGAGCTGCGCGGCGTTTACGAGACGCTGATCGGCCAGGCCAACGCCACCGACGGCAATGGGCGCTACCTGTTCGGCGGCTACCGCGACGACGCCCCGCCCTTCGCCCGCACCGAGTCTGGCGATGGCCGCGCAGCGGTGATCAACTACCAGGGCGACGAGAACAGCCGCGCCCAGCGTATCGATGCCTCCCGCGAGATGTCGGTGACCGAAAATGGCAAGACTATCTTCCAGAGCGTGCCGAGCGGGGCAGGCTTCGTGGCCCGGGCCGAGCGCGATGATGGGACCCGCAATGAGGGCTCGCTGACATTTACTTCTGGCCCCAGCCGCGTCGACCCCAGCGCCCAAGGCTTTGGCGAGTCGCTTACCCTGCGTTTCGAGGCTGACGGCGATGGTTTCAGGCTCAAGGTTGCCGATCCCGCAGACCCGGCAAATGATCTCTACGATGAAGCTTATGTGCCGGGCGGGACGGTTGCCGTAGCCGGCGTCAGCATCACGCTGCAGGGAGTCCCCGCCGATGGCGATCAGGTACAGGTGCGCCCGGCCAATGCCCCGGAGGCCAATCAGGATCTCTTCAAGTCCCTGAAGGATGCCATCGACGTCCTGGAGATGGACCAGCAGGGCACCGCCGAGAACCGTGCCCTGTTTCGCAACACCATCAATACCGTGATGCGTGAGCTCGACAACAACCTGGATAACGTGCTGACCGTGCGTGCCTCCGTGGGCGCGCGCCTCAACGAGCTGGACGTGGTCGATTCGGTGGCCGGCAACCGGATGCTCAACTACGAGCAGACCCTTTCGGACCTTATCGATCTCGACTATGCCCAGGCCATCTCCGAGTACAGCTTGCGCCAGGTCGGGCTGCAGGCGGCCCAGAAGGCCTTCGTGGATATCAAGAGCATGTCGCTCTTCGACTACTTGCGCTGATTCCCTCCCGCGCTGACGTCGAACCTTCCCTGATCCGGGTGCTGCCACTCTCGGCACCCGGTGTCCCTTGCCCTGGCGCACCACCGCCCGGGCTTTTTTATGCCAGCGGTGCCAGGGCGTCGAGCAGCTCACGCATGAACATCAGGGCGCTGGCGAAGAGCCCCTGCAGGAAGCGGCCGATATCGGTCATCAGCACCATCATCAGTGCGAGCCCCACGGTCAGCGAGGTGGGAAAGCCGATGTTGAAGACCGTGAGCTGGGGAGCGGAGCGGTTGAGGATGCCCAGCGACAGGTTGATGATCAGCAGTGACCCCACCAGCGGCAGGGCCAGCAGCATCCCCGACATGAAGATGGTGCCCCCGTAGCGGGCCAGCATCTCGAAGGCGCCGGCGTTGAAGCCGCCCAGGCCGATGGGCAGGGTCACGAAGCTGGTGGCCAGGATCTCCAGCACGATCAGGTGGCCGTTGAAGGCCAGGAACATCAGCAGGGTGACCATGTAGAGGTAGCGCGATAGCACCACCATGTTGGTGCCGCTGCTCGGGTCGAAGAAGGTGGCGAAGGCCAGGCCCATCTGCAGGCCGATAAACTCGCCGGTGGCCTGCACCACGGCGAAGGTGACGTGCATCACCAGGCCCATGGCAATGCCGATGAGCATCTGCTCGACCATGATACCGAAGCCCGCCCAGGAGACCAGAGGCACCTCGGGGAGCGTCACCAGCGGGGCGATCACCATGGCCACCAGGGCGGCGAGTCCCACCTTGGCCTGGTTGGGCACGCTGGAGTGGCCCCACAGCGGCGAGGCCGCCAGGAAGGCGGTGATACGGGCGAAGGGCCACAGGAAGGCCATGATCCAGCCCTGCAGCTGGGCGAAGGTCACCTCGACCATGGCCGCCCCGTCACGACACCATCATCGGGATATTGAGGAACAGCTCCCGGGTGAAGTCGGTGATCAGCTTGAGCAGCCAGGGGCCGGCCAGGATCAGCACCAGGAAGACCCCGAGGATCTTGGGGATGAACGACAGCGTCATCTCGTTGATCTGGGTGGCGGCCTGGAACAGGCTCACCGTGAGGCCGGTGAGCAGGGCGGTGATCAGCAGCGGCCCGGCCAGGAAGAGGGTCACCTTCATGCCCTGGTAGGCCAGGCCCATCACCATTTCCGGTGTCATCGTTCTCTCCTCGCGCCACGGTGGGCGCCAGATAGGCGTGCGCTTGATATAGCGGCGCTAGATATAGAAGCTCTGGGCCAGGGAGCCCACGATCAGCTGCCAGCCGTCCACCAGCACGAACAGCATCAGCTTGAAGGGCAGCGAGATGGTGATCGGCGGCACCATCATCATGCCCAGCGACATCAGCACGCTGGCCACCACCAGGTCGATGATCAGGAAGGGAATGAAGATCATGAAGCCGATCTGGAAGGCGGTCTTCAGCTCGCTGGTCACGAAGGCCGGCACCAGCACCCGCAGCGGGACGTCCTCCGGCCCCTGCATGGGGCCCACCTCGGCCAGTCGCGCGAAGAGCATCAGGTCCGGCTCGCGGGTCTGGGCCAGCATGAACTCGCGGAAGGGCTGCTGGGCGAGGACCAGGAACTCCTCGAAGTTGATCTCCTCGGCGGAGAGCGGCACCCAGGCGGTGTCATAGACCAATTGAAAGACCGGGGCCATCACGAAGAAGGTCAGGAACAGCGCCAGCCCCAGCAGCACCTGATTGGGGGGGCGTGGCCTGGGTGCCCATGGCGGTGCGCAGCAGGCTCAGCACGATGATGATGCGCGTGAAGCCGGTCATCATCAGCAGCATGGCGGGCAGGAAGGCCATGGAACTGAGCAGCAGCAGCGTTTGCAGCGACAGCGACCACTGCTGGCCGCCATCCTCCAGGGGCTGGCTGATGATCCCCGGAATCTGCTGGGCTGCGGCCTCTATCGGCAAGAGCAGCAGCAGGGCGGCGCCGATCAGCAGGAAGAGCGCACGATTCACGACTTGCCTCGCCCCGTCCCAGCCCGTTCCTTGAGCCCCGCATTGTGCCTGAGCGCCTTGGCGAAGCGGGTCGCGAAGCTGTCGCCCGCCTCGAAGCCGGCCCCCGACGAGGCGGCGGCCTCCTGGGGAGGAGCCTCCAGCTCATGCAGCTTGTTGACTTGGCCGCCGCCCACGCCGAGCACCAGCCAGCGCTCTTCCACCTGGACGATCACCACCCGTTCGCGGGGCCCCACGGCCGCGGCGCTGATCACCCGCAGGCGCCCTCCGGCGGGCTGGCGATGAAGCTGCAGCCGCTTGAGCAGGGCGCTGGCGGCGAAGATGATCACCAGCACCAGCGCCAGGGCCGCGGCGGTCTTGCCCAGGGTGGCCATGCCGACCAGGGCGTCTGTGCCGACGCTCACGGCCTCGAGGCCGCCGCTGGCCGTGTCGCGGACGGGGGTGTCACTCATTTGTTCAGTTTCTGCACACGCTCGGAGGGGGTGATGATCTCGGTGATACGGATGCCGTACTTGTCCTCCACCACCACCACCTCGCCCTGGGCGATCAGGTAGCCGTTGATCAGGATGTCCATGGGCTCGCCGGCGAGGCCATCGAGCTCGATCACCGAGCCCTGGGCGAGCTCCAGGAGCTGCTTGATGGTGATCCGGGTCCGGCCCAGCTCCACGGCGAGCTTGACCGGGATATCCATGATCATTTCCAGATCGCGGGCACCCCGGGTGCTGCTGGCCTGCTCCAGCGGCCGGAACACGCTGTCACCGACAGCCCTGGCCGTGGCCGGCGAGGAGGGCGGCTCAGCCGGGCCGCTGTCGTGTTCGGCGGCGGCCTGCTCGGCCATCGCCTCGGCCCAGGGGTCGTCATCGGCATCGGAGGGGGCGCTGCCTCCCTCCTGCTCGGCCATGGCGTCGGCCCACAGGTCCTCGGCGCTCTGGGTCTCGTCTGCCTCCTGCTCGGACATGGCCTTGGCCCAGTCGTCGTCGCCGATGGGCTGATCGGGTTTCTTGGGATCAGTCATTCTTCGATTCCTTGGATGGCGGCGCCGACCCCTTGACGAAGGTGTCGGGCGAAGCGGTGCTCGGGGCGTGGTCGATCATCCTCAAGACCCGCAGCGCGCGCTGTTCATGTTGACTACCGTATTCGCACTCCATGACGGGGACGCCATCCACGCGAGCGATGACCGTCTCGGGGAGGTCCAGCGGCAGGATGTCCCCCTCCTTGAGCGCCATGACATGAGCGATGCGGGTGGGAATGCTGGCGAAGTCGGCGACCAGCTCCACCTCGGACTGGCGGATCTCGCCGGCCATGCGGCGCTTCCAGGTGCCATCGTCATGCTGGCTGTCGTTGAGCGGGTTGGAGAGCAGGTCGCGCAGCGGCTCGATCATGGCGAAGGGCATGCAGATCTGGAACTTGCTCGACAGGTTGCCAACGTCGATGTTGAACGAGGTATTGACCACGATCTCGTTGGGCGAGTTGGTGATGTTGGCGAACTTGGATTGCATCTCCGAGCGCAGAAAGCTGATCTCAAGCGGGTAGACCGACTTCCAGGATTCGGCGTAGGCGTCGATGGCCAGGTGCAGCAGGCGCATGATGATGCGCTGCTCGGTGTTGGTGAATTCGCGCCCTTCGGAGCGGGTGAGAAAGCGCCCGTCGCCGCCGAACAGGTTGTCCACCACCATGAACACCAGCGCCGGTGGAAAGACGATCAGCGCCGAGCCGCGCAGCGGCTTCATGGCGATCATGTTGATATTGGTGGGCACCGGCACGTTGCGAGAGAACTCGCTGTAGCTCAAATAGCGTACCGACTCCACGGTGATGTCGGCACTGCGCCTGAGCAGGTTGAACAGCCCCATGCGAAAGTGACGGGCGAAGCGCTCGTTGATGATGTCCAGCGCATGCAGTCGCTCGCGGATGACGCGATGCTGGGTAGCCGGATTGTAGGGCCGAATGCGGGCGTCCTCGGCGCCGTTGCCGCCGCTGGACTCCTCCTCGCCGCTGACGCCCTTGAGCAGGGCATCGATCTCTTCCTGCGAGAGCAGATCGTCTTGTGACATGGGGCTCGATCCGCTTATTGGACGATGAATTCGGTAAACAGCACGTCTTCGATCAGCAGGTCGGGCTGGTAGTCGGTCATCGGCGCATGCAGCGTGGCCATGACCTTTTCCGCCAGCCGTACCTTGCCGTCAGACTGGGTCAGCTCCCGCGCCTCCTGGCCGGAAAAGAGCATCAGCAGGCGGCTCCTCACCTGGGGCATGTGCTCCTGAAGGATGTCCCGGGTCTGTTGATCGCCAACCTTGAGGGAGATGCCGGTATAGAGCAGCCGGCTGCCATAGACATCGTCGGCCAGGTTGACCGTAAAGGGATCGATCTTCACGAAGATCGGCGCACGACGCTCCGGCATCGCCTGGGCCTGGGAGGCGCGCGGCTCGCCCTGGCCCATCACCATATAGAGTGCCGCCCCCGCCGCAGAAACGGAGAGGATTACCAGAATTGCCATCAGCCACAGCAGCTTGCGTGAGCCACCACCGGTGTTTGCCATTGCCTTGCTACCTCTGGGCGCGGTGCGCAAAAGAGTCGAATGCCATGCTGGGCAGTATGCCTGCGCCCTGGCCATGCCCATGATGAAAACAGGCCCGCGTTACGGGCCCTTCTCGGCTTTTTGGGCCGTTCGGCGGGGGTGTCAGGCGTAGAGGTCGACGCGCCCCTCGGCCAGCGGGACGGCTGAGGCGGCCATGGCGCCGGCGTTCGGGTCGAGCTCCTCGGAGCCGCTGGCATTACTGCCTGTAGCCGGCCCACCCGCCAGTGCCTGGCGTTCGTCCTGTCCCTGGTGGCGCTGCTCGCCCACCGAGGTCTCGCCCAGGCTGATGCCCTGCTCGGCCAGCGCCTCGCGCAGTTGGGGAATCGCCTGTTCGACGGCCTGGCGCACCGGCGCATGGGCGGAGAGGAACTGGGCCTGGGCCCCCTGCTCGTTGAGCTTGAGCGAGATGGTCAGCGGACCGAGCTCGGCGGGGTTCAGGTGCAGTTCGACCCGCTGCTCACCGCCGCGCTGGCCCATCATCACCAGCTGCTGGCCGAGCTGACCCGGCCAGGCGGCACTGGCGAGCGGTGCCGTGAGTGCGGCTGGCGGGCTCATGCCCGCAGCGGCTGCGCCAGGCACAGTAGCCGCGCCCGGAGCGTTGGCGCCGGCGAGGGGGGCAGACACACCGGCGAGGCCCTCGCTGCGCCACTCGGCGGGTGCCGCAGGGCGCAGCTCGGAAGCGCCGGGCGCCTGAGGCGCCTCGACGGCACGCGCCATGGCCTCGGCAAGGCCCTGGGCTCGGCCTGCCTGGGCGGGCAGTTCGCGGCCGGCGGGGTTGGCAGCAGTGGCGGCAGTCAGGCCATCGGCCGTTGGGCGAGCCTCTCTCGGCAGGGCATTGCTCGGCAGGGCATTGCTCGGCAGGGCATTGCTCGGCAGGGCATTGGCGGTGGCCGCGAGCCACGGTTCACCCGCCTTGGTGCCCGCTGCGCGACCATTGGCGTCATCCGGCAGGAGTGGTGCAACCGCCGCTGCGGCCAGTGCCGGCGGCTGACCGTCGGCGAGGGCGATGCCCTCCGCCTGCTCCCGGGCGACCCGTGCCGCCTCGCGTGCGAGGTCTCCCAGCTCGGCGTCGCCCGCGGGTGCGCCGGCCGAGGCAATCAGCGCCAGGCGCTCGGCGATCTCGGCAAGGGCACCATCCCCCTGGAGCTCGGTGTCGTCTCCCAGCGCCTGCATCATGGCGACCAGGCTCGCCTGGGCGGCCCCCGGGCCGCCAGGTTGTGCACTGCTCTGCACAGAGGCAGGCAGGGCGAGGCCCTGAGGCGCCGCCTCGAGGCTCGCAAGGGCCTGGGCGAAGCCGTTACCGGCCTGGCCGGGGGCGCTGTCGGCCTGGGCGGCGGGGCGTACGGGCCCGGCAATCGAATTGAGCAGCAGCGTGATATCCATGGTGCCTCCGGTAATCAGGTGTCGCCGGCGTGGCGAGTGCGGGCCAGTCGGCCATTGACCAGTTCATCGCTTGTGCGCTGCTCCTGGCGTGCCTCCTGGCGGCGCTGATGGCCTTCGCGGCGCGAGGCCAGGGTGTCGTAGGACGAGAGCTTGCGCTGCTCCTGCTGCCACTGGGCCTGGCGCTGGCCGACGCGCTGCTGCTGGGCCGCCAGGGCCTCCCGGGCGCGCGCCAGGGCGGCATCCAGGGAATCGAGAAACTGCTGGTAGTTGCGCATGGTGGCGGGATCGATGCCGTCCCGCATCGCCTGCTGCAGGCGCTGGGCATACTCCAGGCGGTATTGCTGCAGCGACTCGAGCTGGCCACTTACCTGGTGCTCGTTCTGGCGCTCGCTGGCCAGCGCCTGGCCGGCCTGGTCACGGGAGCCGCGGGCCAGCTCGATCAGGGTATTCAGCGGTGAGGCAGAGTGGCTCATGGCGGTGTTCCTCGCATCGTTCCTTGCCGGATGGCTCACGCGGCGCCGACGGCCCGGGCCAGCCCCTCGAGGGAGGCGTCGGCCGGGGCCTGCTCATCGATATGCTGCTGGAGAAATGCCTCCAGGGCGGGGTAGCGCTGTACCGCTTCGTCCAGCTGGGGGTCGTGCCCCGGGCTGTAGGCCCCGACGCTGATCAGGTCGCGGTTGCGCTGATAGCGGGAAAACAGGCGTTTGAACGCTTGTGCCATCTGCGCCTGCTCCGGCCCGATGATCTGGGTCATGGCCCGGCTGATGGAGGCCTCGATGTCGATGGCGGGGTAGTGGCCCGCCTCGGCCAGGGCCCGCGACAGCACCACATGGCCGTCCAGGATCGCCCGGGCGGAGTCGGCGATGGGGTCCTGCTGGTCATCGCCTTCCGTCAGCACAGTGTAGAAGGCGGTGATGGAACCGCCACCGCGCTCGGCGTTGCCGGCGCGCTCCACCAGGCTCGGCAGTTTGGCAAATACCGAGGGCGGATAGCCCTTGGTGGCCGGGGGCTCGCCGATGGCTAGCGCGATCTCGCGCTGAGCCATGGCGTAGCGCGTCAGCGAATCCATGATCAGCAGTACGTCGCGCCCCTCGTCGCGGAACCCCTCGGCGAGACGGGTCGCGTACGAGGCTCCCTGCAGGCGCTGCAGCGGCGAGGTGTCGGCGGGGGCCGCCACCACCACGGCACGGCGCCGGCCCTCGGGGCCGAGGATGTTGTCGATGAAGTCCTGCACCTCGCGGCCCCGCTCGCCGATCAGCCCCACCACGATGACGTCGGCCTGGGTGAAGCGCGCCATCATGCCGAGCAGCACCGACTTGCCCACGCCGGAGCCGGCGAAGAGCCCCATGCGCTGGCCACGGCCCACGCTGAGCAGGGCGTTGATGGCGCGGATGCCGACGTCGATCTGGGTGTCGATGGGCGCTCGGGCGAGGGGGTTGAGCGGCGGGGTCTGCAGGGTCGCCTGCCGGGCGTCATCCAGCAGGCCGAGGCCGTCCAGGGGCTCGCCGTTGCCGTCAATGACCCGCCCCAGCAGCGATTCGCCGAGCGGGAAGCGCCGCGCGCCGTTGCCGCCGCTGCCGAGCGGGAACACGCGGGCGCCGGGCAGCAGGCCGGTGACCTCGGTCAGCGGCATCAGGAACAGCTTTTCGCCGGCGAACCCCACCACCTGGGCCTCGGCGTAGCGGGGCGGCTCGTGGCTGTAGGGGGCCGGCAGCTCGATGCGACAGGCGCTGCCCAGCGGGGCCTGCATGCCTATCGCCTCGATCACCATGCCGGTGGCGCGCACCACCCGCCCGCTGGCGCGGAAGGGCGGCACCTTCTCGATGCGCGCTCGCACCTTGCGCAGCGACTGCTGCCAATGCTGGTGGTAGGGGTTCGGCAGGTCGGCCGCGTTCATGGTGCGCCTTCCTCGCGGGGCGGAGGGGCGGCGCGCCGGCGCACCTGGCGCTTCACCGCAGCCCAGCGGCTCTCCCAGGTGGCATCGAGCTCGCCGCTGGCGCTGGTCACCCGGCAGCCGCCGCGGGTGACCTGGTCGTCGGGCTGCAGGACCCAGCCGGCGGCGGCGAGCTCCTGGCCGAGGTACTCCTCGACCAGGGCGTGATCGCGGGGATGCAGCCATAGGCGCGGCTTGCCGCTCATGCCCGGCTCGGTGTGCAGCAGGCCGCGCACGATCTCCAGTACCTGCTTGGGGCGCGCCTTGAGCGCCTCGCCGGCCAGCTGGCGGCCTGTGGCCAGGGCCAGCTCCACCAGCTCCTCGGCCAGCACCTCGTCCAGCTCATGCAGGGCCTCTCCGAAGGACGCCGCCAGGGGCAGCAGTGGCGTCAGGGTCTCGCGAAGCTGCCGCTCGAGCTCCTCCCGGGCCTGGGCGCGCCCCTGTTCGAGGCCCTCGGCGAGCCCCGCCTGGAAGCCCTCGGCCTGTCCGGCCTGGTAGCCTTCCCGATGCCCCTCCTGGCGGGCTGCTTCCCTGGCGCTGTCCTGCAGCGCGCGCAGCTCGGCCTGGCGCTGGAAGGCCGCCTTGCGCCGGGCGGTCTCCTCGGGGGAGGGCGGGGTGCTGCCGGCGGCGCGCCGCGCCTGGGGCAGCTCGCCCATCTCCCAGCGCTGCCAGGGCACCTCGCCCTCGCGCCCGGGTAGCGGATGCCCCGGGCGCGGCTCAGACTCCGGACCGAGCCGCTTAGACATAGGTGTCGTCTCCGCCGGTCAGCACGATCTCCCCGCTGTCGGCCAGGCGGCGCACGATCTGAAGGATCGCCTTCTGCTCGGCCTCCACCTGGGAGATGCGGATCGGGCCGCGGGCCTCCATGTCCTCGCGCACCAGGTCGGCGGCGCGTTGGGACATGTTGCGCAGGAAGCGGTCCGTGAGCGCCTCGGGGGCGCCCTTGAGGGCCACCACCAGGGAGTTGGTGTCGATCTCCTTGAGCACCAGCTGGATGCTGCGGTCGTCGAGATCCATGAGGTTCTCGAACAGGAACATCTCGTCGATGATCTTCTGGGCCAGGTCCTCGCTGTGAGCGCGCACCGTCTCGATGACGGCCTCCTCCTGGCTGGAGTTCATCAGGTTGAGGATCTCGGCGGCGGTTCTCACGCCGCCCATCTTGCTGCGCTTGAGGTTCTGGCCGTCGAGCATGCCGGAGAGCACCTCGGTGAGCTCCTGCAGGGCGGCCGGCTGCACGCCGCTGAAGGTGGCGATACGCAGCACCACGTCGTTGCGCAGCTTGTCGTCGAACAGCTCCAGCACGTCGGCGGCCTGGTGGCGCTCCAGATGGATCAGCACCGTGGCGATGATCTGCGGATGCTCGTCGCGGATCAGCTCGGCCACCATGGAGGCCTCCATGAGGTTCAGGGCGTCGATGCCCGAGCTGGCGCCGGAGCTCTCCAGCACGTCCTCGATCAGACTAGAGGCGCGCTCGCTGCCCAGCGCCTTGGTCAGCACCGAGCGGATATGGTCGCTGGAGTTCAGGTTCAGCGCGATGAACTCCTCGGTCTCGGCGTGGAAGTCGGCCAGTACCTGGCGCATCTCGTCATGGGAGACCTGGTCGAGGCGGGCCATCTCGGCGCTGATCAGTTGGATCTCCTTGGCCGAGAGGTACTTGAACACCTCGGCCGCGTTGTCCTCGTCGAGGGCCAGCAGCAGGATGGCGCTGCGCCGAGCGCCGCTAATGTTCTGTGGCTTGTTCATTCCTTGTTCATCCAGCTGCGCACGATCATCGCCACCATGCGGGGATCCTCCTGGGCCATCTCGCGCAGGTCGCTGAGGTTCTGCTCGTACTCCGAGGCCTTGCGGCGGCGCTTGCGCGGCGGTTCGTAGGTGTCGTCGGCATCCGCGGCGGCAGCCGTGGTCGACTTCTCCTCGTCATCGCCGACCTGAACCTGCAGGGTGGCGCCGGGGGCTGCAACGGCCACCGGGGGCTGCGTGTGGCGCTTGATCAGCGGGCGCAGGATCAGCAGGTAGAGCAGCAGGGCGGCCAGGGCCACCAGCAAATAGCGGCCGATGGAGAGCGCCAGCGCCTGGATCTCGGGAGACTGCCACCACTCCAGCTGGTGCTGCTCTTCGGTGGCCAGCGAGAAGCGGCTGTTGACCACCTCGATCTCGTCGCCGCGGGCGACCGAGAAGCCCATGGCCTGGCGCACCAGGCGCTCGATCTGGGACATCTCGAGCTCGGTGAGCGGCACGCGCACGCGCTCGCCCTCCTCGTTGATATCGTCGCGGTAGTTGACCACCACTGCCGCCGTCAGGCGCTCCACCTGCCCCAGGCGGTGCTGGACGTGGGAAACGCTGCGATCGACCTCGTAGTTGACGACCTCGTCCTGGCGCAGGGTGTTGATGGCCTGAAGGGCGGCCTGCTGGGCCTCGGCGTCGACGCCTTCCTCGCCCTCGGCAAGCTCGATGGGGGAGGGCGCGGTGCCCGGCGGCGTGTTGCTCAGCGCCCCGGGGATGCCCTGGGCCAGCCCCTCGTCGCCGTTGTAGGAGACGCTGCCCTGGCGGCTGCGCACCGCCGCCTCGTTGGGCGGCTGGTTGGGGCCGTAACGCTCGGCGGTCTCCTCGCGTCGAGAGAAATCGATCTGGGCCGCCACCTGGGCGCGCACGTTGCCCTGGCCCAGCAGCGGCACCAGGATGTTCTCGATGCGGCGCTGGAAGGAGCGTTCCACCTCGTCGATATAGTCGAGCTGGGAGCCGTCCAGGTCGTGGCGGCCGGCGACCTGGGTCGAGAGCAGGCGCCCGCTCTGGTCCACCACGGTGACGTCTTCGGCGGAGAGCTCCGGCACGCTGCTGGCCACCATGTGCACGATGGCGCTTACCTGGCCATCGCTGAGCAGGCGGCCGGGGTGCAGGGTGAGGATGACCGAGGCCTTGGCCGGCTCGCGGTCGCGAACGAAGACCGACTGGCGCGCCAGCGCCAGGTGCACGCGGGCGCGTTCCACCGGGCCCAGCGACTCCATGGAGCGCGCCAGTTCGCCCTCCAGGCCGCGCTGGAAGTTGACCTGCTCGGCGAACTGGCTGATGCCGAAGGCCTGGTCATTGAGCAGCTCGAAGCCGACGTTGCCGCCCCGGGGCAGGCCCTGTTCGGCCAGCTGCAGGCGCAGGCCGAACACCTGGTCGGTCGGCACCAGCAGGGCCTGGCCGCCCTGGCTGAAGCGGTAGGGCACGCCACGGCTTTCCAGCTCGCTGACGATGCGGCCGCCATCGGCGTCGGAGAGATTGCTGTAGAGCACGCGATAGTCGGGCGCACGCGCCCACATCAGCAGCGCCACGATGATGGCCACGCAGGCGGCGCCGGCGACCATCAGCAGGATCAGCGGATTGCCGCGCAGCTGCTGCAGCATGCGTTCGACGCCGCTTGAGGGCTTGGCCCCCTGGCGAGAGGAGCTATCCTGGGTGCCGGTGGCCTGGGCGCCATTACTCATTCATGCCACCCCGAGGGTCGGCATGAGCAATGACGATGGCCACTGTCATGGAAGAAAAAGGCATTATCGGCGTCCATGGCTCGCGATTGGCTGCCCTGGCGGCAGTCGGAACTGTGATGGACGCCATTATCCTTGTCGCCGTCGACCCCTAATCCGGAATAAGCCCCCCTTTTCATCGGCATTTGCCCCGATGGCGGCGAGCCACCCGGTGCTAGCCTTGTCAGCCATCGACTACCGTCAACCAGAACAGCAGCAGGCGAGGCGTTTTCATGAGTTCACCGGCCATTCAGTCCGCCCTGACCCAGATGCAGAGCCTGGCGACCCAGGCCGCCGGCCAGTCGGCCAAGGGACAGCAGGTCTCCACTCAGGTGGGGGCGGGGGGCTTTGCCGGGGAGCTGCAGGCGTCGATCCAGCGCATCAACCGCCTGCAGCAGGTCTCCGCGGCCAAGGCGCAGGCCTTCCAGGCCGGCGACCCCAGCGTGGAACTCAACGACCTGATGGTCGACATGCAGAAGGCCAGCGTGGCCTTCCAGATGGGCACCCAGGTGCGCAATCGCCTGGTGACGGCCTACAAGGACGTGATGAACATGCAGGTGTGATATTGCCTGCTGCGCTCGATTTCCCGTCCGCCGGCGGTACTCAAGATCCTCATTGAGCAAACACCCGCTAGGCTTCCAGGCTGAGCAGCCGCCCCTGCACCTCGCCGAGGCGCTCCGCCACCCGCAGCACCTCCTCCGAGGGAATCTGACGGATCACCTCGCCGTTCTCGCGGTCGACGATACGCGTCACCACCCGCGACTCCACCTCCCCCAGCTCGAACTGCACCCCGTAGTGGCGCATCACCTCGTTGATGCGCTGGATCGGCTCGACCAGCTCACCGCGGCTAGGCGGCACCTGGCCGCTTTCCGCCTGGGCGAGGACGCCGCCGGCGGCGGGCAGGGCGGTCTCCAGCACGCGCTCCATCTGCTGGCGGGGCGTCAGTCCCTGCAGGGCGGGACTGACGGCGGTGACGCTGGTGGCATCATAGAGAGGTGAGCTCATGGCACGGTTCCTTGGCGGACGTTGTTCTAGGCGAGACACCCCGGCAGGCTGCCGCGGCACCCTTTGATTCGATCGCTTCCCTCCTTTTATCGGCACGGGGGCGGCAGAGCTTTAGCTCGGCCGCCCCCGGGTGCCCTGACGTCAGCCTGAAGGCCTACGAGAAGGCGGGTTCGCGCTGGCTGGAGGCGGTGGGCGCCCAGGCGGTGGGCAGCGAAGTGTTCTCGCTCACCTTGAACTGGCCGATCAGCCGGGCCATGTCGCTGGCCTGGTCGTCCAGCGAGCGGCTGGCGGCCGACACCTGCTCCACCAGGGCGGCGTTCTGCTGGGTCACCTCCTCGAGTTGGGAGACCGCCTGGTTGATCTGCTCGATGCCCGCCGACTGCTCACCGGTGGCCGCTGCCATCTCGGCCACCAGCTCGGCGACCTTCTCCACCTGGCGAGTGATCTCGGCCAGGGTCTCACCGGTGGTGCGCACCAGCCGCTCGCCCTCGTCGATGCGCGCCACGTTGGTGCTGATCAGGCGGCGGATCTGCTCGGCCTCCTCCGCGCTGCGGCTGGCCAGCTTGCGCACCTCCTGGGCCACCACCGCGAAGCCGCGCCCGTGCTCGCCGGCGCGGGCCGCCTCCACCGAGGCGTTGAGGGCCAGCAGGTTGGTCTGGAAGGCGATGTTGTCGATCGCCGCGACGATGGAGGTCACCTCCTGGTTGGCGGTATGGATCTGCTCCATTGCCGCGCTGGCCTGCAGGGCCACCTCGTTGGCGGCGCGGGCGTGTTCGGTGGTCTCGCCGGTCATGGTGCGGGCGGCGTGGGCGTTGTCGGCGGTCTGGCGCACGGTGGCGGTGATCTGTTCCATGCTCGAGGCGGTCTCCACCAGGGAGGCGGACTGCTCCTCGGTGCGCTGGGCCAGGTCCTGGTTGCCCTGGGCGATCTCGCCGCTGGCGACCTCCACCGAGAGCGCCCCGCGGCGGATATTGGCCACCAGCTGCTCGGTGGCGTCGGTGGAGTCGTTGAACGCCCGGTAGAGGCGGCTCAGCTCGTCGGTGCCGAGCACCGGCAGGCGCCGGGTCAGATCGCCGCCGCGGCTCTCGATATCCTCGAGGGCGAGGCGCAGGGAGCGCGTGATGCTGCGCACCACCAGGAAGGCGAAGAGGATGGCCAGGCCCGCGGCGACAAGCGTCACCACGGAGTAGGCGATCAGGTCCTGGCGCGCCTCGCGGCGCAGGGCCGCCGCGGCCGTCTCGACCTCACCGATCGCCGCGTACTCTACGTCGCGCAGGCGCTCGATCTTGACCGTCTGCCAGTCGAACCACTGTTCGGCATCGACCTCGAAGTCGCCCATGACGCCGCGCTCCACGGCCACCTGACGCAGCGGCACCAAACGCTCGATCTCCGGGCCGCTCAGCGCCTCGGCCAGCCGCTCGCGAAGGCTGGCACTCGCCAGGCTGTCGAAGGTCGCCAGGAAGGCCGCTTCCTCACCGACCAGCGAGAGCAGGCGCTGGTGGGCGGGGGCGCGCATCACGTTGGCCCCGAAGGCGTTGGTGAGCAGGGCGCGCTCGATGCCCGCCAGGTCCTTGGCCTCGAGCAGGGCGTAGTAGGTGGAGAGCCCGCGGGTGATGCTGGCGGCCTCGGTGCGCTGGGTCATGCGTCCGACCAGGGTCATCAGCTCGCCGTTGATGGCGGTGTAGTGGCCGATGGCCTCCTCGGCGGCGATCGCCAGGCCGTCGACCCGCTGGCGAATGCCCTCATGGCTCGCCAGCAGCTGCTGCACCCGGTCGAGACTGCCCTGCATCCGCTCGTCCAGGCGGCTCTCCATGTTGTCGATGTAATCGCGCAGGGCCGCGATCTGGGCATCGGTCTGCGAGCGCTGGGCCGCCAGGCGGTTGCCGAACTCGCTGCCCTGGCTGCCCAGGTAGTAGCCCGAGGTCATGCCACGTTCGCGCTGCATCTCATGCACCAGGTAGCCGGCGCGAAGGGCGAGCACGGCCAGCCCCTCCAGCTCGGCCATGTTGGCGGCCAGGCGCTGGCGTTCGAGGATGCCGCTGCCCGCGAACCAGGCCAGGGCCAGCAGCGGCAGCAGCAGGGTGAGCAGGAACTTCCTGCCCATGGGGATGCGGTGAAGAAGGTGGGTCATCAAGGTCTCTCCGGAGGGTGGCAGGCAGCCTGTCTGAAAGCGTTATCGGCAGTGTGCCTTTAGGCTTTAGGCGAACGGGCAGCCACCGGTGCCGACGATGACCCAGGTCAAAAATGCGCCGCCCTATTCGCCACGCCTGAGCCGGCGGAGGGCGGCCAGGCGAAACGCCTGCTCAAACCTCCGATTCCAGAAGTCATGGTTGAAGGTTGGCATCTCGCACCTAAGTGCTGCCCGATGAAGTAGTTGACACCAAGGATGCAACGGCGCAAATAAAGAGCCTCGGTCGAGGTCTATTCCGGCATCGCCCCGCCTTCCACCCTCTGGATCCGTGAATGCCCTACTCCTCGAAACCTGCCGAATCCGACATGTCCGGCATGATCCAGTCCTGCGGCGCCCTGCTGGTGCTTTCCGCAGACCTGGGGCAGGTCCTGCAGGCCAGTGACAACCTCGCCGAGGTGGCCGGTGTATCGCCGGATACCGCCCTGGCGCACGGGCCCGGGAAGGTGCTGGGCCATGCCCTCTGGCAGCGGCTGTCTCGTGAGCTGCAGGGGCGTGCCCGGCTTGCGGCCGCCGTGGTGATCTCGCGGCGGGTGGCGGGCCAGGTGCGGCGCCTGCAGGTCGATCTCCATCGACAGGGCGAGCGCGTATTCGTCGAGATCGAGCCTCTGCACGCAAGCAGTAATAAGCGCCGACTGCTGGCCGCGGTGAGTGGCTGGCTTGTTCAGCTGGCGGCAGCCGACCACCCCGACCGGCTGCTTGAGACCCTGGTGGAGGGGGTGCAGTCGATCACCGGGCACGACCGCGTGCTGGTGGCCAGCTTCGATGCCGAGGGGCACGGCGCCGTGGTGGCCGAGTCGGTGGCGGCGAAGGTGCCCTCGCTGATGGGCATGCGCTTTCCCGCCAGCGATTTCCCGCCCCAGATGCGGGAAGTTTTCGAGCGTCAGGCGGTGCGCAGCGTCCCCGATGTCGAGGCGGCCTCCATTCCCCTGAGGCCCCGCCGAGACCCCTTGACGGGGGCCCCCGTCGACCTCTCGGCCGCCCTGTTGCGGGGGCTCTCCTCTGCCCAGCGGCACTACCTGCGGGCCATGCAGGTCAGGGCGGTGTTGACCGTCGCCCTGCAGGGCGATGCCGGCCTGTGGGGGCTGCTGATCTGCCACGGCCTGGCGGCGCATCCGATCTCGCCGCTGGCCCGGGATGCGGTCGTCAGCCTGGTGCAGATGACCACCCAGCGCCTCTTCCTGCTCAAGGCGCGCCGCGAGGCCCGCTACCTCGAGGAGGTGCGAGACAGCCGAGAAGCGGCCGCGAGGCCATGGCGCCGGCTACCCAGCCGCTGCTTGGCCAGCTCTTCGAACAGTGGCGCGAGGAGGTGCGCGGCCGGAGCGCGCCCTGGGAGAGGATCGAGCGGCTGGCCGCCATGGACCTGGCCGAGGATCTGGGGGTGATGGCCGCGGCCCAGCAGATTCACCGGCTCTATGCCGACCTGCGCCGCGAGCGCGAGGCCCTGGCCGAGGCCAACCGTCGCCTCGAGCGGCTGGCCCACTACGACCCCCTGACGCAGTCCTGGAACCGCTACAGCATCGAACGCGCCCTGGATGCCGAGATCGGCGCCGCCGAGCAGTTCGTGGTGATGGCCAGCCACTGCGGCCTGGAGTCGGGGCTGGGGCTGGCCGAGCGGCTGCGCGCCCATGTGGCGGCGCTCAGCGTGCCGGGTCTTTCTCGGCGCATCACCATCAGCATCGGGGTGGCTACCTGGCAGCCGGGCGATACCCGCAAGAGCCTGCTGGCCCGCGCCGATGCCGCCATGTACCGGGCCAAGCACGGCGGCCGCAACCGGGTGGAGTCTTGAGCGATACACTGGCCTGCCCCTGCCATTCGACTGATTTTTCCGAGACTTGAGTGATACCTTCGTCTCTCGTGCTGCGCTGCGATACGCTGTTATTATCCTTCGCGATAAGAACAAGGACATTCTTCATGTGTAACCCATGCCACTCCCCGGATGGTCTGGCGGGCCGTGATGCTGCCATCGAAGAGGCGCTCTCCCTGCCGGCAGGCGCCGTGACTTTCGAGCCGGCCTCGCCTGAGGTCTTCTGCCGCCAGCTGCACGTGGCGGTCGAGCAGAGCCCCGTCGCCATCGCCATCACCGATCTCGACGGACGCATCCTGTATGCCAATCGCTGCTATCAGGAGATCTCCGGCTATTCCCTGAGTGACCTGCTCGGCCGCACGCCCGCCCTGGTGCAGTCTGGTGAGACTCCCGCTGAGATCTATCGCGAGCTCTGGGGCGCCATCACGAATGGCTGCGTCTGGGAGGGGGTGCTGAAGAATCGCCGCGGCAATGGCGAAATCTACTGGGCGAAGCAGGTGATTACCCCGGTGCGCAACGCCGCGGGCGAGCTGGTCAACTTCGTGGCCGTTCAGGAGGATGTCACCAAGCAGCGCCGTCAGCAGAACGAGCTGCGGTTACTGGCCATGGTCTTCGAGACCGGCCAGGCGACCCTGATCACCGATGCCGAGATGCGCATCGAGAAGGTCAACCAGGCGTTCGTGGATATCACCGGCTACCAGGCCGAGGAGGTCGTCGGCCAGACGCCCCGGCTGTTCAAGTCCGGGCGCCATGACAAGGCCTTCTACGACCGCCTCTGGGAGTCGCTCGAGACCACTGGTCACTGGCAGGGCGAGATATGGAACCGCAACCGCTTCGGCGAGGTGTATCCCCTCTGGCAGTCGATCACCGCGGTGCTCGACGACCACGGCCAGGTGCGCAACTATGTGGCGGTGTTTCATAACATTAGCGAGCGCAAGCGCATGGAGCAGGAGCTGGAGCGTCAGGCCTCGCGTGATCACCTCACCGGCGCCTACAACCGCCGCGCCTTCGATACCGCGCTGCGTCAGGCGATGCAGGAAGCCGAGCACGATGGTCAGCCCCTGTCCCTGCTGCTGCTCGATATCGACCACTTCAAGGCCGTCAATGATCGCCATGGTCACGACGTCGGCGACCGTGTTCTCCAGAGCGTGGCCAAGCGGCTGAGCACCAGCCTGCGCAGCAGCGACCTGCTGGCGCGCTGGGGCGGTGAGGAGTTCGCTATCCTGCTCCCCGGCACACCCCTCAAGGGGGCAGCCACCTTCGCCGACCGGCTGCGGGCTCAGGTTGCCGAGCAGCGCCTGCACGGGATTTCGATCACCGTCAGCATCGGTATCAGTGCTCTCCGTCCCGGTGAAGGGCCCGAGGCGCTGCTGCGCCGCGTGGACACTGCGCTCTACCGCGCCAAGAATGCCGGACGCAACAGCGTGGTGGTGGATGCCGAGCCAGGGGGCAACGGCGAGTCAGCGCATGGGGAAGAGATGCCGTGATGAACTCCT
This sequence comes from Halomonas sp. PGE1, assembly GCF_013000985.1. Taxonomy (NCBI): domain Bacteria; kingdom Pseudomonadati; phylum Pseudomonadota; class Gammaproteobacteria; order Oceanospirillales; family Halomonadaceae; genus Halomonas; species Halomonas sp. PGE1. The sequence continues at coordinate 3,225,754 of NZ_CP053032.1, read as the reverse complement.
TCTCTTCCATCAACCCCCTGGCGTTTCCCGCCCGCTACGCCGAATCCGGCTTTCAGCATGCCGACGAGGCGATCCTGGTGACCGATAAGCACCACTGCATCGTGGCGGCCAACCCGCGTTTCATGGAGCTGACCGGCAAGCCGCTGGATGCGCTGATCGGCGAAACCCTCGAGGCGGCGGGGCTTGAGGGCCGCTGGCATATTGACAGGCCGCGCTTTCTGGCGGAGCTGGAAAATGGCGGCCGGGCGCGTGCCGAGGTGCACTGGCGCGATGCCCGTGGCCATGAGCGCCCCGGCCTGCTCTCCGCGCGCCGGGTGCGAGAGCCCAGCCGCGAGCCCTATCAGGTGCTGGTGCTGACGGACCTGGCCTGCCTGGCGGTGCCGGGGGGCGTGCCAAGCTCGACCCGTGAGGTCTACTTCGACAGCCTGACCGGGCTGCCCAATCAGCAACTGGTCACACAGCTGATCGAGGAGTCGATCCGGCATGCCCGGCACTCGGGTGGCCAACTGGCCGTGTGCGCCCTGGATATCGACCACTTCAAGCACCACAACGACCAGCTGGGCCGCCAGCTCGGTGACCTGCTGCTGGCCACCTTTGCCAAGCGCATCACCCACCTGATGGGCGGCGAGGACGTGGTCGCCCGGGTGGGGGGGTGACGAGTTCGTGCTGCTGCTCCACGGCGTCTCGGGCGATGCCATCTATCAGCAGCTGCTGGAGGCCATCGAGAAGCCCCTGGTCCTGCAGGGCCACAGCGTGCGCCTGACCGCCAGCCTCGGCGTCACCTGCTTTCCCGACGACAGCGTCGAGGGCGACGTGCTGCTGCGCCATGCCACCCAGGCCATGTATCGGGCCAAGCAGCGTGGACGCAACACCTTCCACCGCTTCGACCCCAATCAGGACCGCGAGCTGCAGGTGCGCCAGGAGCGGCGCACCCGGCTGGCAGAAGGGCTCGAGCTGGGCGAGCTGCGTCTCCACTACCAGCCCCAGGTCGACCTGTTCGATGGCAGCGTGGTGGGCGTCGAGGCCCTGGTTCGCTGGCAGCACCCCGAGGACGGGCTGCTGGCGCCGGGCGCCTTCCTCTCGGTGGTCACTGGCTCCCACCTGGAACAGGAGCTCGGCGAATGGGTGCTCGAGGCCGCCCTTAAGCAAATCACCGAGTGGCAGGGCATTGGCATCGACCTGCCCGTGCACGTCAACATCAGCCCCCCACATCTTCTGAGCGACACCTTCGTGAGCAGCCTGGAAGCGCTGCTGGCGCGCTACCCCAATGTATCGCCAAGCCGGCTCAAGCTGGAGATCCTCGAGAGCACTGCCATCCATGACGTCCAGCAGGCGCTGGCCACCATGCGCCGCTGTCAGGCCATGGGCATCGACTTCGCCATTGACGACTTCGGCACCGGCTTCTCCTCGCTGACCCACCTGCGCCAGCTCCCGGTGGACCTGATCAAGATCGACCAGAGCTTCGTGCGCGACATGCTCAGCGACCCCGACGACCTCGCCATCGTCGAGAGCGTCATCTTCATGGCCAATCGCTTCAAGCGCCCCATGCTCGCCGAGGGGGTCGAGACCCTCGCCCATGCCCGCGCCCTGGTGAAGCTGGGGTGTTCCCTAGCCCAGGGTTACGGCATCGCCAGGCCGATGCCGGCCGAGGCGCTGGCCGCATGGCTCAAGGACTGGGCGGTGCGTCACGAATGGCGCGCCCTCTCCCTGCAGGCGAGTTGCCAGGGTTGATGGGGGTCAATATTTCGGGCCGCTGTCGTCGCTAGACTGCGATGTTTTTTCTGACAATTCTTGCCGAAGCGAGCCACGTGATCCCATGAGTCAGGAACTCCCCATCGAGCGCATCATGCAGTCCGCGCTGCTGACCTGCGACCCGACCACGCCGCTGAGCGTGGCCGCCGCGCGCATGGCCGAGCGGCGCTGCAGCTCTATCCTGGTAGTGGAGGCCGGCAAGCCGGTAGGCATCTGGACCGAGCATGACGCCCTGGCCGTGGACTTCACCGACCTGGCGGCCCTGCAGCGCCCCATCGCCGAGGTGATGAGCGCGCCGGTGGCCAGCCTGCCGCGCACCGCCACCCTGGGAGAGGCGGCGATGACACTTGGTAGCGCGCGGCGTCGCCACCTGCTGGTAGTGGGCGATAACGGCGAACCCCTCGGCATGCTGACCCAGACCGATCTCGCTGTGAACCAGGGTATCGAGCCCTATCTGCGCCTGCGCGAGGTGGGCAGCGTGCTCAGCCACCGCCCGCTGGTGCTGCCGGGCCACCTGCTGCTTGCCGAGGCTGCCGCGGCCATGCGTGAGCATTGCGATGCTGCCGTGGTAGAGGCGAACGCCGCAGGCGAACTAGGCATCATCACCGAGCGCGACATGGTGCGTTTCATCGCCCGCTACCCGGGCAACACCCCGGTGGCGGAGCTGGCCAGCCGCCCGCTTATGACGGTGGGCCAGAATGACACCCTGATCCATGCCCGCGACCGCCTGATCGACCTGCGGCTGCGTCACCTTGCGGTGGTCGACGTTAACGGCCAGGTCGTCGGCCTGCTGGGGTTCCGCGATATGCTGGCCGGCGCCGAGCGGCTCTACGTGGAGGACCTGCGCCGCGCCCTGAAGCAGCGCGACCAGGCCTTGGCGCTCTCTCGCCAGAACCTGCAGATGGCCGAGCGGGTGATCGATGCCTCGTTGGAGGGCATCATCATCACCGATCCCAACGGCGTGATCGAGTACGTCAACCCGGCCTTCTGTCAGGTCACTGGCTACAGCGAGGAGGAGGCGATCGGGCGCACGCCGGCGCTGCTCTCCTCGGGACGCCACGACGCCATCTTCTACCGGCAGATGTGGCATGAGTTGGATACCCACGGCTACTGGCGCGGCGAGATCTGGAATCGCCGCAAGGGCGGTGCGCTCTACCTGGAACGGCTGACCATCACCGCCATCGGCGATGACGACGGCAAGGTGACCCACTACGCGGCGCTGTTCACCGACATCACCCTCATTCGCGAGAACGAGGAGCGGGTGCGCCGGCTGGCCTACTACGACCCGCTCACGCGACTGCCCAACCGTCGCCTGCTGGAAGATCGCCTGAAACTGGCCATTCGCCACGCCCATCGCCAGCAACAGGGGCTGGCGGTGATCTTCATCGACCTGGACCATTTCAAGCAGGTCAACGATACCTTGGGCCACGCCGTGGGCGACGAGCTGCTGTTCCAGGTGGCCCAACGGCTGCAGTCGCGGCTGCGCGAGGACGACACTCTGGCCCGCCTCGGCGGCGATGAGTTTCTCGCCCTGCTGCCGGAGCTGAACAGCCTGGAAGAGGTGACGCTTGTGGCCCGCCGGCTGATCGACGCCATCGCCCAGCCCTTCGAGGTGCTCGGCAACACCTTCCGCATGGGCTGCAGCCTCGGCATCAGCCTCTACCCGGAGGATGGCACCAGCGCCGACGCCCTGGTGCGCAGCGCCGACACCGCCATGTACCGTGCCAAGCGCGAGGGGCGCAACACCTACCGGCTGTTCCGCGCCGAGATGAACGACCACGATAGCCGCCTGCTGGCGCTGGAGAGCGCCCTGCGCGACACCGTAGAGAGTGGCGAGGGGCTGGCCGTGCACTATCAGCCGCTGGTCAATCGTGACAGCGGCGAGGTCGAGGGCGCCGAGGCGCTGGTGCGCTGGGCGCACCCCGAGTTCGGCAGCGTCTCGCCGGGGGTCTTCATCCCCATGGCAGAACGCTCCGGGCTGATCATTCCGCTCGGGCGCTGGGTCATGGAGGAGGTGGCCGGGCAGCTCAGGGCATGGCGCCAGGCAGGGCTCAACCCGCCCCGGGTGGCCGTCAACCTCTCTTCCAGCCAGTTCTGGCAGCGCAGCCTGGTCGAAGAGATCCGCCAGCTCTTCGAGCGCTTCGAGCTGCCGCCGGGGCAGATCGGCTTCGAGCTCACCGAGAGCGTGCTGCTCGACCGCCAGCAGGAGGCTGTGGCCGTGCTGAGTGACCTGCGAGAGCTGGGCTGCCGCATCGCCATCGACGACTTTGGCACCGGCTATTCGTCGCTCAGCTACCTGCAGGACCTGCCTCTGACCACCCTCAAGGTGGACCGGCGCTTCGTGCAGCGCCTGACCGGCGACGAGAGCGAACGGCGCGGCAGTGCCGCCATTGTCGCCGCCGTCACCGGCCTGGCCCTGGAGCTCGGCCTGCGCGTGGTGGCGGAAGGGGTGGAGACTCAGGAGCAGCTCGATGCACTCTCCCGCTACCCGGTCACCCTGATCCAGGGATATCTCACCGGCAGGCCGGTAGACGCCGCGACGTTTGAGAGCTGCTATCTGAGCCGCAAGTGGGACTCCTAAAGTAGTTCTGCAGGCTGCCGATATTGTCTTTTCGGTCAATATGTTGCCGCAGCCTTGCCGCGGCGCAGCCTGCTAGGGAGAACCTCATGCGTCATCTTTCGATTCGTGCCAGCCTGCTGATGGCCTTCGGTGCCATGCTGGCGCTGATTCTCGGCATCAGCGTGCTCAGCTTTCAGGCACAGGGAGTCAGCAGAGCGGCCCTGAATGACCTGGTGCGCGTCAACCTGGCCCAGGCCAATCATGCCAACCGGGCCGACGTGAACGTCGCCGAGATGCGGGCCCACATCGTGCGCTTCGGTGAGTTTGCTCGCCAGGGGCAGGACGCCGCGGCGGCACGGGAGATCGCCCTGGCAGGGGAGGCCATGGAGCGTGCTGAGGCTCGCATGGAGGCCTTTCGCGGCATTACTCTCGGCCCTTCCGCCGAGCGAGCCCGGCTGGTGGATGAGATGAACGCTGCTTATTCCGAACTTGTCAGCCCCGGCTTCAAGTCCGCCATTCTGAGTGGTGAGCTGGAAGGCATCTTCGCCTATCGTCAACAGGTCACCGAGGCGGGGGATCGCTTCGCCGATATCATGCGCGAATTCATGAGTTTCTCCGAGAGTCGTGCCGATATGGGCTATGCGGGTGCCGCAGCGGCCGGCGAACGCATGCAGTGGATTTCCATCGCCCTGTTGGTGCTCGCCCTGTTGGTGTCCGGCCTGGTGGTATTGCTGATCAGCCGGCGTGTCGTGGCACCGCTCCGCGAGGCGGTAGGCCACTGTGAGCGCATCGCCGAGGGTGATCTCACCGGCACCATCGACCACCGCAGCCGCAACGAGATCGGCCAGCTCCTCGCCGCCCTGAGCGGAATGCAGGATCGCCTGCGCGGAATCGTCACCACCCTGCACGCCAGCAGCGACAGCGTGGCCACCGGGGCGACCCAGATCGCCGAGGGTAGCCAGGACCTGGCCTCGCGGACCGAGGAGCAGGCTTCCGCCCTGCAGGAGACCGCCTCCAGCATGGAGCAGATCGCCTCGACCGTGCGCCAGAATACCGACACGGCCTCTCAGGCTAACGAGATCTCCCGCACCGCCGCCGAGCGCGCCGAGGTGGGCATCAAGGAGGTCGAAGCCAGCGTCGAGCTGATGCAGGGCATGGAGGAGAGTTCGCGCCAGATCGCCGAGATCATCGGGGTGATCGACGGTATCGCCTTCCAGACCAATATCCTGGCGCTCAACGCCTCGGTGGAGGCGGCCCGGGCCGGCGAGCACGGCAAGGGCTTTGCGGTGGTGGCAAGCGAGGTGCGTATCCTGGCCAGCCGCACGGCGGACTCCTCCCGTCAGATTCGCACCATGATCGAGGAGGTGACCCAGCGCATCAGCGAAGGCTCCCAACAGGCGGGTCGCAGCGGTGAGAAGATCCGCGGCGTGGTGGAGTCGGTGCGCCAGGTGGCGGCGATGATCGACGAGCTGGCGCTCGCCGCCCAGGAGCAGCAGTCCGGCGTCGAGCAGGTGGGCACCGCGGTCTCTCAGATGGACGCCGTGACCCAGCAGAACGCCTCCCTGGTGGAGCAGACCTCCACCGCCGCCGCTAACCTCAAGGACGAAGCTCAGCGCCTGGCCGAAGTGGTCGGCACCTTCAAGTTTGAGGCCGCCCAGGCAAACCGCTCCCCGGACGCCCCCTTTACCCCCGCTGCGCCGGCCCTCGGCAACGGGCGCCCCTCCCAGCGGCCTGCGCTGCAGGCCCCCGCCGCCGGTTCCAGGGCCCCAGCGCAGCGCCAGGCGCAGGCCGAGCCGGAGTGGGAGGAGTTCTGAGCTTGCTGCAGCAAGCCACGGTAACACCATGCGGGCGCGTGGCTAATTGCCATGTAGGAGCGCAATTTATTGCGCGAAAGGCGGTGCTAGCGGCGTCGCGCGTCCGCCAGATAGGGTGCGGAGAACGCCTTGATGTGCTCTAACGTGTCCAGCAGCGCGCTTGCAAGACGAAATGCCTTGTTCAGTAGGCTGGCTTGGATGTCGGGGTCGTCGGGATACTCGTGAGAGAATTGGTTGCGCATCTCCCTGAGCTGTAGCCACTGGAAAGCAGACGGGATCGCGCCAATTTTCTCTAGCCGATTCACCTTGTCGATGAAGGCGGGAAACTCGCCGGGCTCCTTTGTCAACTCCAACACGTCCGGCAGCAGCTTCGCTCCCATTGCGTCCTGCAATTTCGAGAATCGCATGATGAATTGATCCACTACGGCCAGGTCGATATCCGAGAGCCCGCCGAGATCAGGCGGCGAGAGAGGAAACTTGTCGCCAAGTGTGGACATTGCCCAGCGCAGCCGCTCCGCATGACGCTCGCAGATGTCGAGGGTGCCTTCAAACGCTGCTGTCAAAGGTGCACCCCGCTTTCCCGCGCTACCCGGTGGATCGGCAGCTGGCAGCCCCCGGGCCGCTTGATCACCAGGTCGATCTTCTGGTCGCCCAGGCGCTGATGCAGTTCCACCAGCGCATCAAGTTTGGCCTCGACAATCTCGTCGGCGCTCTGAAGCGGTGTCTCCACCATCAAATCGATATCGCCGCCCCGAGCGTTGTCGTCGGCCCGCGAGCCAAACAGCCATACAGCGGCACTTTCACCGAAGTGGCGCTTCAGTACGTCAACGATGATGTGGTGCTCCTGCTCGCTGATCCGCATTCGTCTTGCCTCCCAAGATGCATGGCAAGTCTAGCACAGGCCCCAGTGCCTCCACCCGCCGGCCGGGCGGCGCGACCCTGTAGGCTTGTAGGCAGAGGCGCAACAAACTGCGCGAGACGGCTGCACTGGTGGGGTAGGGCAGCTAAAAAGCCCCTCAAGTCTTCCTTCCAGTGGACGATATCTCTCCAGCAGCCCCCGGCGTGGCACCCGCGCCTGGGGCTTACCTGCTTATCCGAGAGAGCGACAATGCCCACTTCCCTGCGACACCGCTTGCTGATCGCCACCCTGGTGGTGGTGGTCTTGGCGCTGGCGATCAATACCGCCGCCAGCTACTTCACCGTCAAGTCTCACAACGACGACCAGGTGGCCAGCAACCTGGCGGCCGTGGCCCAGGGCAACGGCCAGGCCATCGCCGAATGGGTCCAGTCTCGCGCCGCGACGCTCGAGGCCCTGCCCGACACGGCTCTTGAGTCCGACCCCCTGCCGGCGCTGCAGCTGCTACAACGGGCCGGCGACTTCCAGGCCACCTATCTGGCCGACCCGCAGAGCGGCGAGACCCACTTCCACGACGGCTGGCAGCCTCCCGCCGACTTCGACCCCCGCGAGCGCCCCTGGTACCGGCAGGCGGTGGAGGCCGGAGCGGCCATCGTCACCGCCCCCTATGTGGACGCCGTGACCGGCGGGCTGGTCGTTACCATGGCCGTCCCCTTGCTGAGCGATGGTCGCCTGCAGGCCGTGGCCGGCGGCGATGTCGGCATCGACAGCGTGGTCGAGATTGTGCGCGGTATCGCGCCCACGCCCAACAGCCTGGCCTTCCTGGTGGCCGCCGACGGCACGCTTGTGGCCCATCCCGACCCCGATCTCAGCCTTGAGCCGGTCAGCCGGCTCAACGAAGCCCTGAGCGGCGAGACCCTGGCGGCCCTTGGTGCCGCAAGCGACCCTCTGATGGTGAATCTGGCCGGCCGCGAGCGACGCCTGCTGAGCCAGCCCATTGCCGGCACCGACTGGCAGCTGGTGGTCGCTCTGGATGGCCACGACGCCACCGCCGGCCTGCGCGGCGTGCTGGCGTCGTCGCTGACCACCCTGCTGCTGGTGGCGCTGGCCACCGCCGTGCTGCTCGGTGCCCTGCTCAGGGTGATCTTCCGCCGATTGCTGGGCGTTCGTGATGCCATGGCGGAGATCGCCAGCGGCGAGGCCGACCTGACCCAGCGCCTGCCCGCGCAGGGGCGCGACGAGGTGGCCCAGATCGCCGGTGCCTTCAACCAGTTCGTGGAGCGCATGCAGGCGGTGATGCTGACCATTCGTGACGCCAGCCAGGAGGTAAGGGTGGCCGCGGGGGAGATCACCACCGGCGGCCAGGACCTCTCACGGCGCACCGAGAGCGCCGCCTCCAGCCTGCAGCAATCCTCCGCGTCCATCGAGGAGATCACCAGCACCGTGGCCCAGACCGCCGACGCCGCCCGGGAGGCGAGCCGGCTCTCCCAGGCGGCGGCCGAGCAGGCCGGCCAGGGCGGCGAGGTGGTCAGCCAGGTGGTGGCCACCATGGACGAGATCAGCGCCTCCTCGGCGCGCATTGGCGAGATCGTCAAGCTGATGGATGACCTCGCCTTCCAGACTAACCTGCTGGCGCTCAACGCCTCGGTGGAGGCGGCCCGGGCCGGTGAACAGGGTCGCGGCTTCGCGGTAGTCGCCGGCGAGGTGCGCAAGCTCGCCACCCGCTCCGCCGACGCCTCCCGGGAGATCCGCGGCCTGATCGAGGCCTCTGGCGCCCGGGTCGCCGACGGCACCGCCCTGGTGAATCGGGCCGGCGCGAGCATGGGCGAGCTGGTCGAGAGCGTGCAGCGCGTGGCCAGCGTGCTGGGCGAGATCAACGTGGCCGTGGGCGAGCAGCGCGACGGCATCGGGCAGGTCAACGTCGCCGTGGCCGAGCTCGACCGCGCCACCCAGCAGAACGCCGCCCTGGTGGAAGAGTCCACCACCGCCGCCGAGCACCTCAAGGAACAGGCCGACCGCCTAGCCGAGACGGTGGGCGGCTTCAGGCTGGGAGGCCAGGTGGCCGCACCACCGCAGGCGCCACGTGACTAACTGCTACCCTAGAGCAGCGCCGATGGCCGCTAGCTGGCCGGCAGGGGGCCAACAAGAGCGCCTCCTGGGCTATGATGGCCGGCAAAGGCTGGCAGCGACGCCGTTTTCCGTTGGGGGATGGGCGAAGAATCGTTTCTGCCGGCGTCCTATCCAGGCACGGGAGGGGATATGTCGCAAGTCACCCGCCAGAAACTGCCCATCGGTATTCAAGCCTTCGACAAGCTGCGCGAGGGTGGCTACTACTACGTCGACAAGACGCCAATGCTCCATCGGCTGGTGGAAGAGGGCGGCTACTACTTCCTCTCCCGGCCGCGGCGCTTCGGCAAGAGCCTGCTGCTCGACACCCTGCGCTGCCTGTTCGAAGGGCGCGAGGCCTTGTTTCAGGGGCTCGATATCCACGACAAGTGGGACTGGCAGGTGCAGCATCCGGTGATTCGCATCAGCTTTGCGGATGGCGTGATGCGTCGCCGCGACGAGCTGGACGCCCACATTCGTTATCAGCTGCTGCAGCACCGCGAGCGGCTGGGCATCGAAACGGCGCCGCCTGAGCTGATCGCCAACGATTTCTCCCAGCTGATCCGGCTGGCCCACGAGCGTCACGGTCAGCGGGTGGTGGTGCTGATCGATGAGTACGACAAGCCGATCCTCGACAATCTCCTCGAACCTGAAGCCGCCCGGGAGCTGCGTGACGGGCTCAAGAACCTCTACAGCGTGCTCAAGGATGCCGACCTGCACCTGGCCTTCGTGCTGCTCACCGGGGTCTCCAAGTTCAGCAAGGTGAGCCTCTTCTCCGGGCTCAACAACCTCAACGACATCACCCTGGACGCCCCCTTTGCCACGATCTGCGGCTACACCGACGAGGATATCGACACGGTATTCGCCCCGGAGCTCCCGGGGCTGGAGCGTGAGGCGATCCGCCACTGGTACAACGGCTACCGCTGGGGCGGGGAGGAGGTGACATCGGTCTACAACCCCTTCGACGTGCTGCTGCTGTTCCAGAAGCGCCAGTTCGGCGCCTACTGGTTCGAGAGCGCCACGCCGACCTTTCTGGTCGAGCTGCTCAAGGCCCGCGGCGTGTTTACCCCGGCGCTCACGGCCTGGCACAGCCGGCCCGCGCTGCTGGGCCGCTTCGATGTCGACGATATTGCCACCGAGGCGCTGCTCTTCCAGACCGGCTATCTGACGCTGCACGGCGTGCGCGAAGACATTCCCCACCGCCCCATTTACCGCCTGGGCTTTCCCAACCAGGAGGTGGAAAGCAGCCTCAACGAGGCGCTGCTGCCTGTGCTGGGTCTGGGCAACGATGCCCTGGACGAGCTGATGTTACGGCTGCCGGCCCTGCTCAAGGCCGCCGACATGCCGGGCCTGGAGACCTATTTCAAGGCCCTCTACGCCGGCCTGCCCCATGACTGGTACCGCAACAACCCTATCGCGAAATACGAAGGGCACTACGCCAGCGTCTTCTACAGCCACTTTGCCGCCCTGGGCGTGAGCGTTACCGTGGAAGACGCCAGCCACCATGGCCGGGTAGATATGACCGTGGATGCCTTCGGCCGCCTCTACCTGTTCGAGTTCAAGGTGGTGGAGCAGCTGCCCGACGGCAGCGCCCTCGCGCAGCTAAAGGCAAAAGGCTACGCCGACAAGTACCGCGGCCAGGGCAAGCCGATCCATATGATCGGCGTGGAGTTCTCCCGCGAGCGGCGGCAGATCGTCGCCTTCGAGGTGGAGACGCTGCCTGCCTAACGTTGGGTTCTTCGTAGGCTGGTGTGAATCGGCTCGGGCGGGGAGGTAAGCGGGCAGTGCGCTCGCCCGTGGCGCGTCAGCGGTTAGAGCGGGGAGCAGTCACAGGAGGGGACTCACCGCGTCCGGAGCGGCAGGTCGCAGCGCAGTGTCCCGCGCACGAAGCGTTCGGTCTCCACGCGGCCGGCAAGGCCTCGAGCGAAGTCCCGCTGGGTGCCGACCAGCCGGGCGCAGTCGGCGCCGGGGCGCGCGAGCTCTCTTTCGTGGCGGCAGAGCGTCACGGCCTGGCCATCGAAGGTGGCGTAGGCGTCCTGGCGCCTCCGGCCATCCCGGCTGGTGAGCGCCACCGGGACCGTCATACCGCTCACCGCATCGATGCCCGCCGGCGTCATGGCGTGCCAGCTGCTGCCCCTGCGCAGCTCGCCCTCCAGCACGCACTGCACCCGCTCGCCCGGCCGCGCCTCCTGGCGGCGAACCTCCAGTGCCAGCCGCGCCTCGCGGGCCTTCTCCTCCCGGGCGCGGGCCTCGGCGGCGCGCTGCTCGGCCCGGGCGCGATCCAGCGCCGCCTGCTGCTCCCGAGCCTGGCGCTGCTCGGTGGGCGTCATCGCCTCCCACTGCGCCTCGGGGATATCCAGCGGGTAGCGGGCTGCACAGCCCGCCAGCGGCAGTATCAAGCCCAGGGCCACGGCGGCTTGTACGATTGGGCGCTGAGGCGTCGGGAGTGTGTGCGGTGCATGGCGCATGGGGGCATCCTTGTCATCGGGTAGGCGGCAGGTCTGTCGTGCCCCTATCATGCTCACCCAAACGCGAAGGAAATTTGAACAAAAAACCGCCGCATTCTGCGATTCGATTCTCCGAATGAATCGGCAGTCGAGGCGGTGCAAGGCGGAAGCCTTGCCGGTTTGGCTGGATAAATATATAGTTAATTCATGGCCATTATTCGCTCCGATACGCTCACTCTCCAGGTTGCCAGCGCCGAGCAGCAAGCGGCACTGGCCGACACGCTGGCGCTATATCGTCGGCTGGTGCGCGATCTGATGACGGTGGCCTATACCCATTGGCCGGCAGTCGGTGTCTGTGAGTAAGCGGCCATCCTGGCGCGTCGTTTCTTGAAATGGCCTGACCCCCTACGCTGATCCCGTCATTCACCGACGGAGCATCAGTCCCCATGTCGAAGCGACGCCACTCCCGCCACCCCGCCTCGCAATGGCAGGCCTGGGTCGACGAACAGGCCCAAAGCGGGCTCTCCCAGCAAGCCTTCTGTCGGCAGGTAGGGCTTCCCGTCAGTTCCTTCAAGCTCTGGAAGCGGCGACTGGCCGGCGACGCACCAATGCCTTATCACAGGGCTGCCGAGCCGGCGCTCTTCGCACCCGTGTCAGTGCCAGAGGAAGATGCCATTAGTGACGAGCCCCGCGGCTGGGAGATCGAGCTCGACCTGGGCGATGGTGTCTGTCTGCGCTTTCGCCGGGGGGCATGATGCGCCCGCCGATCACGCTCTGGCTGTGCACCCAGCCCACCGACATGCGTTGCTCGTATGATGGGCTGGCCGCCCTGGTTCGCCGACAGCTGGGTCAGAATCCGCTGAGCGGGCACGGTTTCATCTTCATCAACCGGCGGCGCACCCAGCTCAAGTGCCTGTACTTCCAGGCCGGCGGCTACTGCGTGTGGAGCAAGCGCCTGGAGCGCGGACGTTTCGCCACCCTGTCGTCGTCCACCGCCGGCCAGGCGATCACGCTCAGCCCTGCCGAGTTCGAAGCCCTGATCGAGGGACTCGATCTGGTGGTCACGAAACGCCGCAAACGCTGGCATCCCAAGGTGTCAGCGGCCTGATGGCATGGTAAAATAACGGCCTGATTCACCAGGAAATATCGCCTCGTGTCGTCGCCGTCTCTGGAGCAGAAATACCAGCAATCTCTGGCCGAAAACTCGGTCCTCAGGGAAGAGAATGCGTCGCTCCAACGCCAGCTCGACTGGTTCAAGCGGCAGCTGTTCGGTCGCAAGTCGGAGCGCCTGCTGGCGATCGACCCGGCCGTGCAACAGAGCCTGCTCGGCAGTATGCAGGATCTGCCGGCTCCGCCGCCGCCCGAGCCTGATGAAGACGCCTCACCCGCCAAGACGCCGTCACGCAAGACGCGTCGTGATGCCGTCAACGACACCGGGCTGCGCTTCGATGCCTCGGTGCCGGTCAAGGTGATTGAGGTGGCACCGGACCTGCCCGAGGGCATGAGCCTGGACGACGTCGAGGTGATCGCCACGCGCAGCACCTTCCGCCTGGCGCAGCGCCGGGCCAGCTTCGAGGTGCTGGAGTATCGTTGCCCGGTGTTCAAGGTCAGCAAGGCGGCGCCGCCCCAGGCAACGTCAGCGCCGGCCACGCTGTTCGACGGCTCACTGGCCGACGTCAGCTTCATCGCCGGCCTGCTGGTCGACAAGTTCTGCTACCACCTGCCGCTCTATCGCCAGCATCAGCGCCTGCAGCAGGCCGGCATCCAGCTCAGTCGCACCACACTGACTCAGCAGGTGGCGCGAGCTGCGGCGTTGCTGTCGCCGATCCACCTGGCCCAGCTGGAGCACGTGCTGCAAAGCCAGGTGCTGGCCATGGACGAGACGCCGATCAAGGCGGGCCGCAAGACCAAGGGCAAGATGCAGGAGGCATGGTTCTGGCCGCTGTACGGTGACCACGACGAGATCAGCTTCACCTTTTCCCCGTCACGCGCCAAGGCCCACATCGACACGGTGCTGGGTGACCACTTCGAAGGCGTGCTGCTGACCGACGGCAACGCCTCTTATGCCCGCTATGCCGAGAAGCGCCCGGGGGTGACCCACGCCGAATGCTGGGCCCACGCACGGAGGCACTTCGAGAAGGCGCAGGGCAGTGATGACGCGGTTGAGGAAGGCCTGCTGCGGATCGCCGGGCTCTACAAGGCCGAGACCTGGATCCGTGAGAAGGGCCGCGAAGGACCGGAGAAACTCAAGGCGCGCACCGACTACAGCGAACCGCGGGTGCGAGCCTTCTGGCAATGGTGCGATCACCAGCTTCATCGGGACGATCTGGAGCCCCGCCACCCGCTGCGCAAGGCCGTCGAGTACGCGCTGAAGCGGCAGCGCAGTCTGGAGGTGTTCCTGTCCGATCCCGACGTGCCGATCGACACCAACCACTTGGAGCGTGGCCTGCGCTGCATTCCCATGGGTAAGAAAAACTGGATGTTCTGTTGGAGCGAGGTCGGCGCCGAGCACGTCGGCATCGTGCAGAGCCTGCTGACCACCTGCCGGCTGCAGGGTGTCGATCCCTACACCTACCTGGTCGATGTGCTCCAGCGCGTGGCCATCCACCCGGCCTCACGGGTCGACGAGCTGACGCCGCGCCGCTGGAAGGCCCAGTTCGCCGACACGCCGCTGCGCTCCGACATCGAGCGCTGAATCGACACCCGCCGGCGCATCGGGCAAGGTGGCGCCTTTCCCGATGCACGAGATCCGGTTCCCCATGCATATCGACGACATGAGCCTCGACCAGCTCCTGGCGCTCAACGAGCTTATCTGCCGCCGTATCGACGAACTCCAGGCCCGTCAGGAGATGGCGGTGTTGAGCCGCCTGACCCTGGGACAGGCCGTCTCCTTCGAGAGCCGCGAAGGTCAGGTGTTCGGTCGCGTCATCAAGATCAACCGCAAGACCGTCCTCGTGCAGTCGGAAGATCACCGGCAGTGGAAGGTCGCGGTGGCCCTGATCCAGCCACTACGCGACGTATAAGGCAAGCGGAAACCGGCACGCCTTGGAATGACCGGTTACGTCTGTGATGGCAATGACGCGGTCAAAGTGCTGGAAGGCCTGATCCACCCTACCCGAAAGCGCCCATCGGTGCGGTATGCCTACTTCTCCCGCCGCTACTACAAGTTCCCCTCCTACCTGCGCCGGGTGGCGATCATGGATGCGGTCGGCCAGGTGCGTTCTTTCGTCACGCGCTTCGACGCCTGGCGGCGTGGCGAGCGGAAACACCCACATGCTAAGCCACCGCGACTGACCGCCAGTACACGCACCTTCCCCAGCCTCTATGGTGGGCAGTGTGCCAAGGTCAATGCCGGTGCCACCCATGCCTTCATCAAGGTGCGGCAGCGCAATGACTGGCTCTGGGTGGGCTTTCGGCTCAAGGGCCAATGCCGCTTCCGCGGCAAGGGTCAGGCGAAATCGCCCCTGCTGACCTTCAACGGGCGGCAGTGGAAGCTGTCACTGCCCGAGCAGTTCGACCCACCCAAGCCCGCCAAGGGCGCACCGGATCGGGTGCTGGCGGTGGATGTCGGCATCAACACAGCGGCAACCTGGGCGGTGGTCGATGCTCAAGGCACTGTCCATGCGCGTGGCTTTCTCTCGCGCACGGATAAAGACCGGGAGTGTCGGCTAATGAACCGCATTCGCCAGGCTGCCAAAAAGCACACACGCCACGGCAGCCGTCTGCCACTGGGCTTCTGTGGTCGGGATCACGACCGGCTGACGCGCCTGGCCGACAATGAGGCGCACCAGATCAGTCGGCGTTTGGTGAATCTGGCGCTGGAACGCGACTGCCAGGCCGTGGTGGTCGAGAACCTGAAGGGCTGGCGTCCCAAGGGCGGACGCAAGCGCACGCCCATGAAGGCGCGCTTTCACCGCTGGTTTCATCGGCAGCTCGTGACGCGCCTCGACAGCAAGGCCGTCGAAGCTGGCCTGCGTTTCGTGGCGGTCTATACCCGAGGCACGTCAAGCCAGGCCTTCGACGGCTCGGGGCCGGTGAAGCGCGATAAGAACAACTACAGCCAGTGCACGTTTAGCTCCGGCAAGCGCTATCACGCCGATCTGAATGCGGCTTACAACATCGCCGCCCGCGGCCATGTCGTTTTCCAGGGAGGTCAGCGTAAGCCGACCGCCCGTATGAGATCGCAAATGCCGACTCATGCACCGAGAACCCCGGTATCGCTCTCCTCGCTCTGGCAACAGAGCGCGTGAGAGGGGTAAGAATCCGCGATTCTATTCTCTGAATGAATCGTCGGAGGGTTCAAAAAGCTGAAAGGGATCAGTTCGGAGGTGTTTGATAGGGCAGGGAAAACGCCTTGATGTGTTCGAAGGCTTCCTGCATCACAGTGTAACGCCGGTCTCGTGGGCGATGCGATGGATCGGCAGGTCGCAGCATAGTAGCTTCCGGGCTGAGGTTGCGACCCTGGTGGTCGAAGCGTGGCTGATTAGTGGCCGGCAACTGAGAATTTGCCCGATAAATGGCCGGCAAGTGGCCAATAAAGGCCTCAAAGCGCTATGCTGGCCGATAAGTGGCCGATAAGTGGCCGATAAGAACGCCGATCCGCCCCTGGAGCTGTTGTATGACAGAGCATGAATCCATCCGCCGGGCTGTTCTCGACTACCTCTCGGCACGAGGTGAGTGGCTTTCCTTGAGTGAGATTCTCGTTGCCCAGGGGAGCGACCTTGCGCCTCGTACCCTACGGCGCTGGCTCAAGGCGTGGGTCGAGCAGGGGGTGTTGGTGAGCCGTGGAGGCCAGCGTAACCGCCAGTACCGAGTGATATCCGACGGGGCCAGGGAGGTGGGGGGCAGTAGTAGCGCTGTGGCGCTCCCGGTGCCAGCCGAGCCCTTGAGCGAACGGGCGCGGGCCGCGCTGCGGCGCCTCGATGTGCCGATTTTCCAGCGCCCGGCCAGCACCTATCGGGATGAGTGGGTCGAGGCCTACGTTCCCAACCAGAGTTTCTATCTGAGCGAATCGCAGCGCGAAACGCTCTCTTCCAGCGGTAGCCGTTTTGCAGGTGTCATGCCAGCCGGTACCTTCGCCAGGCGCATTTACAATCGATTGCTGGTAGACCTCTCCTACAACTCCTCAAGGTTGGAGGGTAATACCTACTCCCTGGCGGAAACCGAGCGGCTGTTGCTGGAGGGCGTTGCCGCCGATGACAAGCTCGATGCCGAGCAGGCGATGATCCTCAATCACCGCGATGCGATCCAGTTCCTCGTCGAAGGGATCAACCGACTGGAGATTTCTGTCAGCAACATCCAGTCGCTTCACTACCTGCTGGCTGATGGTCTGGTCGCGCCGGGCATTGCCGGCGAGCTGCGGGATGAAGGGGTGAGAATCGGTGGGTCGCGCTACCTGCCTCTGGAGCGCCGCCATCAACTGCTGCCGCGCCTGGAGCGGCTGGTCGAGAAAGCACGAGCCATTCGTGACCCCTATGAGCAGAGCTTTTTCCTGCTGGTGCACTTGGCCTACCTTCAGCCCTTCGTGGACGTGAACAAGCGCACGGCGCGCCTGGCCGCCAACCTGCCACTGGTGCGCCACAATCTAGTGCCGCTCTCCTTTCACGATGTCGAGCCCGGCGACTACCACGCGGCCATTCTGGTGGCCTACGAGTTCAACGACGTCTCGCCTCTGGCAGAGCTCTATGTCTGGACCTACCTGTGCTCCTGCCGCGACTATGACGTAGCGGCCGAAGCCGTCGGCTTCGATCCGCTGCGGGTGAAATACCGCAAGCTCCGCCGCCAGATCATCGCCGAGATCGTGGCCGAATTGCTCACGGGGCCAGACATGGAGGCACGGATTCAGGCGCGCTGTCTCACCGTTCCCGAGCAGGATCGTGAACACTTCCTGCGCCACCTTCACGAGGATCTGCGCGTCCTGGCGCCCCATCGCATTGCCGGCATGGGCCTCTCCCAGCGGCAGCTTGACGCCTGGCTCGCCAGGTCGCGAGACCACCAACCCTAAAGTTCTCGCTTCCCCCGCCGATCCCCTTCCCCAGGAGGCAAATTCACCGGCAATAAGGCAGTGTGTTATGGCGAGTATTTCAGCCCTCGGCATCGGCTCCGGGCTCGACCTCAACGGGCTCCTGGATCAGCTCAACGAAGCAGAGCGCGGCAAGCTCGAACCCGTGGAGCGCCAGATCGAATCCCAGCAGGTCAGGATCTCCGCCTATGGCGAGCTGCAGGGGACGCTGGCCGCCTTCGAGGGCGCGGCGGGCCGTCTGGCGAGCCCCGAGCTCTTCCAGAGCCTCTCCGCCAATGTGACCGGCGACGCCCTGCAGGCCGCCGCCGACTCGGATGCCGCCCCTGGCCAGTACCAGCTGGAGGTGGAGCAGTTGGCCAGCGCCGGCAGCCTGGCCAGTCAGCGGATCGACGTGGCGCTCGACGAGGCCCTGACCGATAGCGACTCGACCCTTACCCTGGCGTTTGGCAACGCCCCGGAGGGGGAGCCCGATGCCATCGACATCCGCGTGGCGGCCGGCAGCACCCTCGAGGAGGTGCGCGACGCTATCAACGCCCATGAGAGTGCCAACGTCTCGGCAAGCGTGGTCAACGACGGCGAGGGCTATCGCCTGGCGCTGATGTCCAACGACACCGGCGAGGCGGCCTCCGTCACCGGCATGACCTTCGAAGATGGCTTCTTTGCCGATGGCGTGATCGTCAGCGATGCCGAAGACCCCGACGAAGGCCTGGTGGTCCAGCCAGGCCGCGATGCCGCCTTCAGCGTCAACGGCATCGGGATTACCAGCCCGACCAACCAGGTGGAGGGGGCCATTCAGGGGGTCACCCTGGACCTGCAGCAGCCGGGCAGCGCCACGCTCGGCGTGGAGCAGGACACCCTGGCGGTGCGCGAGGCGGTGAGCGGCTTCGTGGAGGCCTACAACTCGCTCAAGGGCACCATCGGCGAGCTGACCGCCTTCGATGCTGAATCCGGCCGGGCCGGCGAGCTGCTGGGCGACAGCGCGGTGCGCACCATCGAATCGCGGCTGCGAAGCGATCTCAGCGCCATGATGGGCGACCCTGCCCAGGGCGAGCTGGCCATGCTCAGCGAGCTTGGCATCTCGCTCTCCCTGGACGGCACCCTGAGCCTGGATAGCGCCGAGCTCGACATGGCCATCGCCAACGACATGGGTGCCGTGGAGCGTTTCTTCGCCGGCGGCGAGGATGCCCCGGGCATGGCCGGGCGCCTGGCGGAGACCAGCGGCCAACTGCTGGGCAGCAACGGCGCGCTCACCAACGCCATCGGCGGCGCCGAGAACCGCATCGAGAGCCTCAACCAGCGCTACGTGCGCATGGAGCAGGGCATTGCCCAGACCATCGAGCGCTACCGGGTGCAGTTCGGTCAGCTCGACGGCATGATCGCCCAGATGAACCAGACCAGCGATTACCTGACCCAGCAGTTCGCCGCCATGGATGCCCAGCTGGGCCGGGACTGATCCGTCACCTATGACATGCTAAAGTTCCTCGGGCGCTTGCCGATAACAGGCTAAAGCCCCTATGGGTATCCGCGCCTCGCGCGCCTACTGAGGAACTTCCATGTCAACCATCACGGCCCTCGGCGTTGGCTCTGGCCTGGACCTTTCCGGTCTGCTCGATCAGCTGCGCGATGCGGAGCGCGGCAAGCTCGCCCCCCTGCAGGCACAGAGGGAGCAGCAGCAGGCGAAGATCTCCGCCTTCGGCCAGCTGCAGTCTTCCTTGACCAAGTTTCAGGACAGCGTGGCCAAGCTCAACGACGCCTCGCTGTTCCAGAGCCTCTCCGCCAACGTACGCGGCGAGGCCTTTACCGCCACCACCAGCAAGGCGGCCCAGCCCGGGACCTTCAGCGTCGAGGTCACCCAACTGGCGCGTGCCGGCACCCTGGCCACCCAGCGGGTGGAAGCTGCCGATACCGCCATTGTCGATGCCGATACCCAGCTCGAGCTCACCTTTGCCGGCATGGCGCCGGGCGATGAGCCCCTGAAGATCGATATTGCAGCCGGCGCGAGCCTGGAAGACATCCGCGACGCCATCAACGCCACGAAGGAGAGCGGCGTCAGCGCCTCCATCGTCAACGACGGCAGCGGCTTCCGCCTGGCGCTGAACAGCACCGAAACCGGCGCCGAGGCCTCCATCGCCTCTACCAACTTCTTAGACATCCTCGGCGCGGAGGCCCAGGCGGCCATCACGGCAGATAACGATGCCGAGCCGGGCAGCAATACGGTGATCACCCAGGCGGGGCAGAACGCTGAGCTCAAGGTCAACGGCATCGACATCACCAGCGCCACCAATAAGGTGGAGGGCGCTATCCAGGGCGTGACCCTGAACCTGGAACAGACCACCGAGGCGGGGCAGCCCATCACCCTGCGGGTGGAGCAGGACACCCTGAAGGCTCGGGAGGCGGTGCAGGGCTTCGTCAAGGCGTTCAACGAGCTTAAGGGCACCATCGGCAAGCTCACCTCCTTCAATGCCGAGACCGGCCAGGCCGGCGAGCTCAACGGCGACAGCGCCGTGCGCACCATCGAGGCGCGCCTGCGCAGCGTGCTCTCCGGTGGAACAGGTGAAGGAGAGCTGCGCATGCTCAGCCAGGTGGGCATCACCCTGCAGCGCGATGGCACCCTGAAGCTCGATGACGCCAAGCTCAACGAACTCACCAGCGGTAACATGGCCGCCCTGGGCGAGTTCTTCGCCGGCGCCGACGCCAAGGGCGGCCTGGCCGGTAGCCTCAACGGTACCCTGGAGCAGCTGCTGGACGGCAACGGCATCGTCAAGCGCTCCATCAGCGGCGCCGAGACCCGCATGAAGAGCCTGGGCGAACGCTTCGAGCGCATGGAGGTCTCCATCGAGCGCACCATCGACCGCTACCGAGTGCAGTTCGGCCAGCTCGACTCGATGATCGCCCAGATGAACCAGACCAGCGCCTACCTCACCCAGCAGTTCGATATGCTGGCGGACCTGGGCAACCCCAGGAAGCGGTAGCGGCGCCGTGATCCAGACACCCGCCTTGGCGCCGGTGGCCAAGGCGGGCGTGGTCCGCCCCTCAGCCGCGCCAGAGCGGGCGGTTCTCCTCAAGAGTGGCGTTCAGCCGCTGCTGTATCTCCCGGCGCACCCCGTCGCTGACCCCCAGCGCCCTGGCGGTTGAGCTCCAGCCGCTGATCGCCGTCACGACCTCCTCGATCGTCTCTCTTGCCTCGCGCCAGCGCGCGAAACCGGCCTGATCGGCCAGCACCTGAACGGCCTTGAGCGGTGGGGCCTTGCCATACCCCTTGAACGCCGTGGCGTGTTCACCATAGGGGCTCGGGCTGAAGGTCAGGTCGTAGCCGGGCGAGGGGCGCCATTGGCCTTCATCGTCCAGAAGGAACGCCCAGTTCTTGCTGTGATCGTCCTGGTTGCAGGCGAACAGGTTGAAGAGGGCGCGACGAAACAGCTGCCTGCCGACGGCAGGGCTGGCGCAGAGCACCTGGCCGGCCTTGATCAGATCCTCGTAATCCAGAGAGGGGAGGCGAAAATCGGCATCCAGCAGTGCGCAGGCGCTGCTCATGTGATACCGGCCCCGTTCGCTGGAGCTCGCGCTGCAGTCGAAGCGCCGCAGTGCCAGCCACCCAAGCGCCGGGGAACCTTCGGGCGGCGTGATCAGCTTCCAGCTCGGTGTTTCGATGCCGCTGCGCTGGGCAAGAGTCAGGTAGGCGGCCTCGCATAGCCCCTCTTCATGCCCCAGTGCCAGCGTGCCGGAGGTGAACTTGACCAGCCAGGGCTCCAGCCCTGTGCGGGGGTGGGTGCTGGCCCGGTCGGGAGTCTCCGGGGAGAGATACACCAGCACCTTGGGGCGGGCCCCGCCCGAGCTGCCGGCCTGTGCCAGGGAGGCCAGTACGGTGTCGGTCTGGCCCTCGAAGAGCCGGCGGGCCTGTTCGCCCAGCTCGCGCAGGCTGCACTCGGGGGCGGTGTCGCCGTCAGCGCCAAGCGCCGATGCCGGGGAATAGCGCAAGGCCCCCATGCCGTGTTCGCCCACAAAGGCCAGCCGATCCATCGGCGTCACGTCATGGGGTGAAATGCCGTGCTGGCGAAACAGGCGGTCCATCAGCATCATGCCCCAGCCGTCCGGCAGCGAGTCGGCGAAGAGACCATGCAGCCCCCGGTGCGGGGAGCGAGGGGCGGCCTGCAGCCGGGTGTCGAAGGCCAGCTGAAACGGCGCGAGGTTGTGGAAGGCCTGGCAATAGGCGTCGTCATACTGGAAGAACACGCCCTGGCGATTCTGCGCCAGCCGGCCCACCGCAACCTGGCGGCCGTCGCCGAGGGTGCGCCACACCTCCAGCTGCCGCACGGGCGTGAACTCACTCATCGCGGAGCACCTCTTCGATGCTGCGTGGCGCCTCAGGCGTTGGCGCCGCCAGCGCCGCGATTCGCTCCAGTCGATCCACGCACTGCCACAGCAGCAGGAACTGGCGCAGGGAAATCTGCCCGGTGGTTTCAAACCGCTTGATCGTTGGGGCCGGTACCCCGCTGCGCTCTGCCAGGGCGCTACGCGAAAGCTTCAGCTCGCGCCGGTGGCGGCGCACAGCCTTGGCAAGATCGTGCTGGGTGTCGCTGGCGGTGAGGAGAGAGAGACGCATCAATGAATCCATCGTGGGGCATCATGATGTCTATTTTAGCAGAAAATTGATTACTTTAGACATCATGATATCCAGGTGGAATAGCCTTGCGCCTGGTTGGCCGGCAGCTGGCTGCCGGCAACTGAAGCGGGAACGGCCAGGGCGGCTCTTCGGCTTTCCAGCCCCTTCATCACCAGTCCCTCCTTCCCCGCAGCGCCCGGCTCCGCCGGGCGCTGGCCTTTCCGGGTTATCTACAGGCCAGATTTACCTTTTGTTACGCACTGTCAAGGCAAATGTCACAAATTATTTCGCCACGGGCCTAAAGGTTTCCCCGGGGCCGCCGTTATAGAGAGTAACGGCCAACGGCGCCGTTGTGGCAGGCCCGCTGGGCCTTGAAAGACCAATCGCAGCGGGCCCGCCAATGGAGCCCCCAACAGCTTGGAAGGAATCACACCATGTCAGTGATCAATACCAACATTACCTCCATGATTGGCCAGTCCAATCTGTCCAAGTCCCAGAACGCGCTGCAGACCTCCATGGAGCGTCTCTCCTCCGGCCTGCGCATCAACAGCGCCAAGGACGACGCCGCCGGTCAGGCCATCGCCAACCGCATGACCGCTCAGATCACCGGTCTGGCACAAGCACAAAGGAACGCCAACGACGGTATCTCCGTTGCGCAGACCGCTGAAGGTTCGCTGAACCAGGTCAACGACAACCTGCAGCGTATTCGTGAACTGTCTGTTCAGGCCGAGAATGACACTAACTCCGCTGAAGACCTGGAATCCATCCAGAACGAAATCGGTCAGCGTCTGAACGAAATCAACCGAATCGCTGAAGAAACCAGCTTCAACGGCGTAAAAGTTCTGGCTAGCGATCAAAAGCTGAATATTCAGGTTGGCGCAAACGACGGAGAAACCATCTCCATCAACCTTCAGGAAATCAATCAGGCCACTCTCGGACTTAATAGCTTTGATGTAACAAAGTCTGTCGATGTTGGCCTTAGTGAGTCTATTACCGAGAACTCAGCTGGTGGCGCCATCACCGTTACAGGTGGCACTCTTCATGAAGTGGTTGGCGATGACGGGAAAGGCACCGGCGATTATGTCATCAAAGACGCTAATGGCACCCTTTTTGCCGCTGAAGCCGCTTTCGACATCGCGACCAGTACTACCGCTGCTATAAAGACTGTTAACGATGGTGCTGCTGTACCTAACGCAGTTAACGTCAAGTACTCTTCTGATGGTGAGTATGTGACTGCTACCGGTACTAACGGCGATAGAAACCTTACTCTTGCTGCTGTAGCAACAATCGATACGACAGTAGCGGCTGAGGTTGATTCAGTTGGCGAGGATGGCCTTTTCAAAGGCGAGGTTGATCAAACCAGCTCGACTGATGCGAACGCTTATAACCCGCTGGGCTCGCTTGACTCCGCTCTCAAGACTGTCGACTCTCTGCGCTCTGACTTGGGTGCCGTGCAGAACCGCTTCGAAGACGCTATCACCAACCTGAACACCAACGAGACCAACCTCGCAGCCGCTCGTTCGCGCATCGAAGATGCCGACTACGCCTCTGAAGTGGCCAACATGACCCGCGCGCAGATCCTGCAGCAGGCCGGCACTTCCGTACTGGCACAGGCCAACCAGATCCCGCAGAACGTTCTTTCTCTGCTGGGTTAATCCGGGACTTGAGCCTATAGGGAAGAGTTTCCTTCCCTTGGTACTGCCATCGAACCGGCTCCATTCGTGGGGCCGGTTTTTTCCAATGGATACGACGACGCTAGCAGGTGGAAAAGATGGAACAGATCGATGCGCGTGAGCTGACCCGCGATGTACTGCCCAAGCTCAAGGCAACCGAGCATCTGATCGACAACACGCTGAAGATGCGTATCGAGACATGTCAGGATGAAACGGAGCGAGAGCGCTTGACACGTATTCAGCAGGAGTTCGAGCTGGAGATGATGATGATCCGCATGAATCTTGAACACCTGCTCAAGCGCTACTCCGATCAGCTCAAGGCTGCGTCAGAAGGGCGGCAGCATTTCACTAGCCCGCTTCTGGAGATGGATGACTCGGAATCGGTGGCCATCGAAAGTGCCAAGCGGCTGTACCGTCGTGCCCAGGAGTTGCAGACGAGGTGAGAGGATGACCGAGAATCAGCACCAGCAAATCATTGATGAGCTTCAGACCGTGCTGGACGATACTCGCGCCACGATGGAGCGATTCGAGGCCACCGGCATGGACGAGCAGATGCCGGAGGACTATGACAAGCTGCTGAAGATTCTGGACGATGCCGTGAAGCAGCAACGTGAGCATACGCTGGCGATGCTGGGCTGATGGGGGAGAGGCCTGCCTGCTTTCCCTGTTAGCCAGCCCGAAGCTGTGTCTCGGCGAAGTCCAGCAGCCGCTGGTAGTCGCGCTGGCGTATCACGCTCTCGACGATGCCGGCGTCAAGGTTCAGATAGTCATGTACCAGGGCGTTGCGCAGGCCGATGACCTTGTTCCAGGGGGTGCCGCTGTCGTCATGGCCGAGGCGGTGCAGCTTGGCGAAGGCCTGCCTTGCCTCGCTGGGCACGGCCTGCCCCAGTGCCTTCAGGCGCTGCTTGGCGATGCCGATACAGGCCTCGGTCAGCAGCTGCAGGTTGCGCTCGGCGGCACGATAGAGCAGCGGGCTCAGCCCGCTCGGCTGCGTGGCGGCTTGTGAGAGCTGCTCCAGCTCCTCGGCGAGGGTGGCCAGGTGCTCCCGCATGGCGTCGATATATTCGCGTTCCATAGGAGGTCGGCTCGGTCGATCAGGCGAAATGGCGCTGGTGGTAAAGGTGGTCGATCTCCCACATCGAGCCGATTCGCTGTTCCTCTCGAATCAGCCTCAGGCGATCGTTGGCCTGAAGCACGCGCCCGGTGCGGATGATGACATGCGCCAGGGGCAGCGGCGCCAGGTTGATGTCCACCATCGAGAGCCGGCCCTCCGCCAGGTTGATGTCCACCATCGAGAGCCGGCCCTCCGCCAGGCCAAGGGCATCCTGCCAGGCTTGCGCCAGGAGCTCGGGGCGCAGGCGCCTCTCCAGCGGGTCCTTATCGAACTCCCTGAAGGCAACGGCCAGATCAAAGTCGCTGGCTGGCGTCGCTGTGCCCTTGGCCCGTGAGCCATAGAGCCACAGCACGGCGATTTCGTCGCTGTGGGACGCCAGATCGGCAAGAGCGTCCTGGATGGCGGTGGAATCCTGCATGGGTCCTGCCTTGGCAATCGGCTGAGCAAGCTTACGGCAGTCTAGCATTCGGCCAGGTGAATCTATAATCGCCGCTGGTACGCACCAATGGACTCTGATCTGAGCAGGTGCCTGGGGCATGCCGCGAAATTTCTGGGGGCAAATGCTCAGAGTGCTACACTGGCGCTTCTGCTGAACCGTGGTACTCGGAGGCGCCATGTCCACCCTCGCTCGCAAGAAGCTGCCCATCGGTATCCAGTCCTTCGAGAAACTTCGCAAGGAAGGGTGCTATTACGTCGACAAGACACCCCTGCTGCATCGGCTGGTAGAGGAGGGCGGTTATTACTTTCTCTCGCGCCCGCGGCGCTTCGGCAAGAGCCTGCTGCTGGATACCCTGGCCTGCCTCTTCGAGGGGCGCGAGGCGCTGTTCGAAGGGCTCTATATCCACGACAAGTGGGAGTGGCAGCGCCGCCATCCGGTGATCCGGCTGAGCTTCGGCGATGGCGTGCTGCAGAGCCGCGAGGCCCTGGACGTTCGCATCCGCGACCAGCTGTTCCGGGAGCGTGAGCGCCTGGGGGTGTCGCTTACGCGTGATACCGACATTGCCGGGGAGTTTTCGGCGCTGATTCGCGATGCCCATGCCCAGCATGGCGAACGCGTCGTGGTGCTGATCGACGAGTATGACAAGCCGATCCTCGATAACCTACTGGAGCCCGAGCGCGCCCGAGCCCTGCGCGAGGGCTTGAAGAACCTCTACAGCGTGCTCAAGGATGCCGACCCGCACCTGGCCTTCGTGCTGCTCACCGGCGTCTCCAAGTTCAGCAAGGTGAGCCTTTTCTCGGGGCTGAATAATCTGCGTGATATCACCCTTTCGCCTGCCTATGCCGCGCTCTGCGGCTATACCGATGCCGACCTCGAGATGGTGTTCGCCGCCGAGCTCCCGGGGCTGGATCGTGACCAGATTCGCCACTGGTACAACGGTTATCGCTGGGGCGGGGCTGAGGTGACGGCTGTCTACAACCCCTTCGATGTGCTGCTGCTGTTTCAGGAGCGAGCGTTCGGCCCCTACTGGTTCGAGAGCGCCACGCCGACGTTTCTGGTGGAGCTGCTCCGGCAGCGGGGCGTGTTCACGCCGGCCCTGACCGCCTGGCATAGTCGGCCGGCGCTGCTGGGGCGTTTCGATGTGGACGATATCGCCACCGAGGCGCTGCTCTTTCAGGCGGGCTACCTGACGCTCCACGAGGTGCGCGAGGAGATTCCCCACCGGCCTTTCTACCGTCTGGGTTTCCCCAACCAGGAGGTGGAGATGAGCCTCAACGAGGCGCTGCTGCCGGTGCTGGGCCTGAACGATGATGCCCAGGACGAGCTGATACTGCGGCTGCCGGGCCTGCTTAAAGCCGCCGACTTTGCGGGCCTGGAGAGCTACTTCAAGGCGCTGTATGCCGGCCTGCCTCACGACTGGTACCGCAATAACCCGATCGCGAAATATGAAGGACACTATGCCAGTGTCTTCTACAGCCACTTCGCCGCCCTGGGGGTGCGGGTCACGGTGGAGGATGCCAGCCACCACGGCAGGGTGGACATGACCGTGGAGGCCTTCGGGCAGCTCTACCTGTTCGAGTTCAAGGTGGTGGAGCAGCTGCCCGAGGGGCGGGCCCTGGAGCAGCTAAAAGCCAAAGGCTACGCCGACAAGTACCGCGACCGGGGTATGCCGATCTACCTGGTGGGCGTGGAGTTCTCGAAGGAGCAGCGCCAGATCGTGGCTTTCGAGGTGGAGGAGGCAATCACGGGCTGAGGCAACTGCCCGTGCCGGCCAGCACAGAGCGCCCTGCAGGCCTCTATGGAGCGTCTGCTGAACCGTCGTGCCCGGAGGCGCCATGTCCACCCTCGCTCGCAAGAAGCTGCTCATCGGTATTCACCCCTTCAAGTGATCGACCGCCACTGGCACAGCCTAGTGGGGGAGAGGGTAGCCCTCGGCAATCGACAACATGTGCAACATATTGAACATGTCTGATGTCTATGCTATCGTGAGCACAATGCAATGACCGTGGAGAAGTGCCATGAGGGTCGTGTCCTTTACCGAAGCAAGAAACGGGCTAAAGAGCGTGCTGGACAGTGTGATTAACGATGCCGATACGGCCATCATCACACGTCGAGACTCTGAAGATGCCGTCGTGATGTCACTCGATTACTACAACAGCCTGATGGAAACCGTGCACCTGCTTCGCTCCCCAGCGAATGCGGCACATCTGAACAGATCGATTGAGCAGTACCGTTCAGGAAAAGTCGTTGAGCGTAAGTTGCTCGATGACGATGAGTAATCGACTGCTGTGCTGGACGGATGAGTCATGGCGTGATTATGTCTATTGGCAACGTCAAGATAAGAAAACGCTAAAGAGAATCAATAAGCTAATAGCGGACGTCAAGCGCTCGCCGTTTGAAGGTATTGGTAAGCCCGAGCCACTAAAGGAGAACCTGTCCGGTTTTTGGTCTCGACGCATTGACGAATCAAACCGACTGGTTTACGTGGTGGAGGAGTCTTCGATCACGATCATCTCTTGCAGGTACCACTATTGAACCTTGATGGTTTCGCGCAAGTTTGGCGTGGTGACTGCTCCCCGCCCGGCTGGGCGAGGCTTCACGCGGATTCTTGCTGAGAAGGTGCCTGGGAGGAAAAGCTCAGAATGCCCAGCAGACCTCCATGGAGCGTCCGGTGCTACACTGGCGCTCTGCTGCACGGCCACGCTTGGAGACGCCATGGTCACCGCCGCTCGCAAGAAACTGCCCATCGGTATCCAGTCCTTCGAGAAACTTCGCAAGGAAGGGTGCTATTACGTCGACAAGACACCCCTGATGCATCGGCTGGTAGAGGAGGGCGGTTATTACTTTCTCTCGCGCCCGAGGCGCTTCGGCAAGAGCCTGCTGCTGGATACCCTGGCCTGCCTCTTCGAGGGGCGCGAGGCGCTTTTCCATGGGCTTTATATCCACGACAAGTGGGAGTGGCAGCGCCGCCATCCGGTGATCCGGCTGAGCTTTGGCGATGGCGTGCTGCAGAGCCGCGAGGCCCTGGATGTTCGCATCCGTGATCAGCTGTTCCGGGAGCGTGAGCGCCTGGGGGTATCGCTGAATCGCGAGACCGACATTGCCGGGGAGTTTTCGGCGCTGATTCGCGACGCACACGCCCGGCATGGCGAACGCGCGGTGGTGCTGATCGACGAATATGACAAGCCAATCCTCGATAACCTGCTGGAGCCGGAGCGTGCCCGGGCGCTGCGCGAGGGGTTGAAGAACCTCTACAGCGTGCTCAAGGATGCCGACCCGCACTTGGCCTTCGTGCTGCTTACCGGCGTCTCCAAGTTCAGCAAGGTGAGTCTCTTCTCTGGCCTGAACAACCTCAACGACATCACCTTGGATGCCCCCTACGCCACGCTCTGCGGCTATACCGATGCGGATATCGACCAGGTGTTTGCCGCAGAGCTGCCTGGATTGGATCGCGAGGCGATCCGCCACTGGTACAACGGTTACCGCTGGGGCGGGGAGGCCGTGGCGTCGGTCTATAACCCCTTCGATGTGCTGCTGCTGTTTCAGAAGCGAGCGTTCGGCGCCTACTGGTTCGAGAGTGCCACGCCCAGCTTCCTTGTGGAGCTGCTCCGGCAGCGCGGTGTGTTCACTCCGGCCCTGACCGCTTGGCATAGTCGCCCGGCGCTGCTGGGCCGTTTCGATGTGGACGATATCGCGACGGAAGCGCTGCTTTTTCAGGCGGGCTACCTGACGCTGCACGAGGTGCGCGAAGAGATTCCTAACCGGCCTTTCTATCGTCTGGGCTTCCCCAACCAGGAGGTGGAGATGAGCCTCAACGAGGCGCTGCTGCCAGTGCTGGGGCTGAACGACGATGCCCAGGACGACCTGATACTGCGGCTGCCAGGCCTGCTGAGAGAGGCGGACTTTGCGGGGCTGGAGTCCTACTTCAAGGCGCTCTATGCTGGCCTGCCCCACGACTGGTATCGCAACAATCCTATCGCCAGGTACGAGGGCCACTATGCCAGCGTCTTCTACAGCCACTTCGCTGCCCTGGGGGTGCGGGTCACGGTGGAGGATGCCAGCCACCACGGCCGGGTAGACATGACCGTGGAGGCCTTCGGGCACCTCTACCTGTTCGAATTCAAGGTGGTGGAGCAACTGCCCGAGGGCAGTGCCCTCGCCCAGCTCAAGGCTCGCGGCTACGCGGACAAGTATCTTGGCCGGGGCATGCCCGTTCACCTGGTGGGCGTGGAGTTCTCCCGGGAGCAGCGCCAGATCGTGGCCTTCGAGGTGGAGCAGGCGCAACTCGGGTGAGCGGGAGCTCTCGTGGTAGCATCGCCGCCCCGAGAGGTCGCCACTAGTCAGGTATAAGGAGCCAATGTGTCCGAGCACTTCCCTGAAGATCCTGCCCTTGACCTGTTCTGGGCTTTGATGGAGGTGGATTGGCCGACTGCCTTCGATGCCGCCACCCTGTCGCGTGGCCTGGGGTACGCCCATAAGGGGCGTGTATATGGCGGGTTCAACCTGCAGGTCGGCAAAGACATGCTGGGGATACACGGGCGGGTGGCTGGGGGGCGCAAGCAGGCCTACATGACGCAGGTCTATCTTGACCCCAAGGGGCTCGACAAGGGGCTCTTTACCCTCTGCAACTGCCCGGTCGGCGTGCGCTGCAAGCATGCGGTGGCGCTGATCGAGACCTTCATGGAGCAGATGGCCGAGGAGGGTGGCACCTGGCATGAGGAAAGCGCCGAGCCGTCTCCCGACTCGCCCCCTGCACCGCCGCACGCCAACTCGTCGTCGCCTGCCGAGCTGGCATCTGCCAGAAGCGAGCGGCTGAAGCGCGACTGGGAGGCTTGGCTGGCCGCCCCGGCTCACCCAGGCCCTGACAGCGAGCGCGTTGGCGAGGAGTATCGCCTGGCGCTGTTTCTGAGCGTCCCCGGTGCCTATCGTGACCCGATACTGCGGGTGGTGCCGGTGTGGGTGCGCCCGTCGCGTCAGAGCCGGCGTCATACGGGCTGGGTAGCGCCGCGGATCATCGAATCTGGCCCCCATGGTTTGCAGCCGGTTCCCGAAGGCGGCTGGTCGGCCGATCTTGAGGAAGCCCTGACCCTGCTGTTGCACGGCCAACGAGAGTCCACCTGGGTGTCCGGCCAGGTGCGCGGCGCCACCCTGGTGTCTCAGCCCTTCCAGGCCCGGGCGCTGTGGCGCCTGCTGGAAGCTGAGGCTCCCCCGCTGCTGTTCCACGAGAAGCAGACCGGCTCGCCGCTGGCGCTGGGGCCTGCCGGGCAGTTGGCACCTTACTGGCAAGCCGATGAGGAGGGTGTCCAGCACCTTGAGCTGGACGTCCAGCCCGCTGACTTGCTCTCTCCAGCGGGGATCGTCCTACGCGCAGGGCGCGAGCTGTGTTACCTGGACGTTGAGCAGGGCCTCTTCGGGCGCATGGCGGGGGACCCGGAATGGCTCAGCCGGGTCGAGCGGGCGCCGCCACTGCCCCCTGAGATGAGCGGCTGGTTGAGTGAGCGCCTGCGCGAGGCGCCGGCGCTGGCCGAGACCCTGGTCGCGCCGCACCAGATCGAGGAGCGCCACCTGGATGATGTGGCGCCGCGCCTCAAGGTCACCATGCAGGCTGCCGCGGGGCAGCTGGGCTTTCGTGATGGGGCCCCGCTGCCGCGCTGGGTCGAGGTGGGGGCCGCGGTGGTGAGTTTCGACTACGCAGGCATCGAGGTGGTGCCTGAGCGTGGCGAGCGCGTACAGGGCTTTCGCGACGGCCAGCGCCTGATCATCCGGCGCGATACCGAGGCGGAGCTGGCGCTGGTGCGCAGCCTGCCGCCGGGCATGGTCACCCTGGAGCGACTACGCGAACTAGGCGTGGTGCCGGCCTATCTGAAGCTTCCCAACTGGTCGCTCCTGCTGCCTGTCGCGGGACGCCTGCCGGCCACGGTCCTGGAGTGGTCGACCCACCTGGCCGGCCCCGATGACTGGTGGGAGATGATTGCCCGGCTGCGGCAGGCCGGTTGCCTGGTTCACTTCAGCGACGACTTCCCCGAGGAGCCGACCTACGTCGAACCGGATGACTGGTACGGCGAACTGGAGCCGGCCGGCAACGGCTGGTTCGACCTGGCGCTGGATATCGAAGTGGAAGGCGAGCGCCTCAACCTGCTACCGATCCTGCGCCGCCTGTTTCGGGATCCCGGCTTCCCGCTGGAGCCCGCCGAGGACGAAGCCGAGGATGCCAGCTGGACGCTGCCCCTGGCGGAGAATCGGCGCCTGGTGATGCCGCTCTCGCGCCTGCGCGCGCTGATGGCGCCTATCCTGGATTGGCTCAGCGACGAGAGTGACCCGGAGGCTGCGCTGCGTTTACCGGTGACCGCCGCCGAGAAGGTCGCGCCGCTTGCCGAACACGAGCGCTGGGCGGGGCGAGAAGACGTGACTGCCCTGGCCAGCCGCCTGCGCGCACTGCCCGCCAGCCTGCCGGCTCCCCCAGGCTTTACCGGGGAGCTGCGCGACTACCAGGCCCGCGGCATCGCCTGGATGCGCTTTCTCTCCGAGCTGGGCACCGGCGGCATCCTGGCCGACGACATGGGCCTGGGCAAGACCGTCCAGGTATTGGCGCATCTGCTCGATGAGCGCGCCCGCGGGGCGCTGACCCGCCCGACCCTGGTGGTGGCGCCCACCAGCCTGGTGGGCAACTGGTGCGCCGAGGCTGAACGCTTCGCCCCCGAGCTCAACGTCGTCGCCCTGCAGGGGGGTAAGGCTCAGCGCGAGCGCCAGTTCGGGGAGGCGCTTCCCAGTGCCGACCTCGCGGTGACCACCTATGCGCTGCTGATCCGCGATCTCGAGCGCCTGCGCGAGCACGACTTCGGCCTGCTGGTGCTGGACGAGGCCCAGGCGATCAAGAACGCCGCCAGCCAGACCGCCCGCGCGGTACGCGAGCTCAATGTGGCCCGCGCCATCGCCATGACCGGCACGCCACTGGAGAACCACCTCGGTGAGCTGTGGGCGCAGCTCAACGCCGTGGCCCCCGGTGCCCTGGGCAGCCAGCAGTGGTTCGGTCAGCGCTTTCGCACCCCCATCGAGAAAGAGGGCGACGTCGAACTGCGCCAGCGGCTCTCCCGGCGCATCGCCCCGCTGATGCTGCGCCGGACCAAGCAGCAGGTGCTCGCCGAGTTGCCGGAGAAGACCGAGACCCGTCGCGAGGTCACCCTGAGCGGCGCCCAGCGCGAGCTCTACGAGAGCCTGCGCCTGGCCCAGCACCAGCGGGTGCAGCAGGCGGTGGCCGAGCGCGGCCTGGCCGGCTCAGGCATCGTGATGCTCGATGCGCTGCTCAAGCTGCGCCAGGTGTGCTGCGACCCGCGGCTGGTCAAGCTGGAGAGCGTGCGCAAGACGAAACGCTCGGCCAAGCTCGAACAGCTGCGCGAACTGGTGGCGCCGTTGGTGGAGGAGGGGAGGCGTATCCTGATCTTCTCCCAGTTCACCGAGATGCTCACGCTGATCGGTGAGGCCCTGGAGAAGGACGGCATCCCCTTCACCACCCTGACCGGCGACACGCCGGGCAAGACCCGCACGCAGCGGGTGGCGCTGTTCCAGCAGGGCGAGATCCCGGTGTTTCTGATCAGCCTCAAGGCCGGCGGCACCGGGCTCAACCTCACCGCCGCGGACACCGTGATCCACTACGATCCCTGGTGGAATCCGGCGGTGGAGGCCCAGGCCACCGGCCGTGCCCACCGCATGGGCCAGCAGAACCCGGTGTTCGTCTACAAGCTGGTGTGCGCCGGCACCGTGGAAGAGCGCATTCTCGACCTGCAGGCGCGCAAGGCCGATCTCGCTGCCTCGATCCTAGAGGGCGGTGCCGAGCGCCCGAGTGAGGGCCCGATGTTCGACGAAGAGGACCTGGCGCTGCTCTTTGCCCCGGTCGTCTAGAGCGGGTGAGCCAGGCCGGGCCTTCTTCTATTTCAGAACGTTTCCCACTCGGCCTCGGTGGAGGAGGGCGCAGTACGCACGGGGGCGGTGCGCCCCGGCGAGGCAAGGGCTGCCTGCCGAGGCGCCACGGATGCTGAACCGGCGGTAGCTGTCGGTGCCTTGGCTTGCGGAGTCTTGCGCTGGTCGCCGGGCTCGTCGCCCAGCACAAAGGTGTCGATCAGGGCGCTGAGCTGGGTCGCATGGTGGCGCATTTCCCCGGCGGCCGAGGCGCTCTGCTGCACCATGGCGGCATTCTGCTGCGTCATGGTGTCCATCTCGGCCACCGCGGTGTTGATCTGGCCGATGCCGCTATTCTGCTCACGGGCCCCGGCGCTGATCTCGGCGATGACGTCGCTCACTCGCGCCACGCTCTCGACGATGCCCTGCATGGTGGTGCCGGCGCGCTCGACGATCTGGGTGCCCTCGCGGGTGTGGGCCACGGAGGCGTCGATCAGGGTGCGAATCTCCTTGGCCGCCTCGCTGGAGCGGCTGGCGAGAGAGCGCACCTCCTGAGCCACCACGGCGAAGCCGCGACCCTGCTCGCCGGCCCGGGCGGCCTCGACCGAGGCATTCAGCGCCAGGATATTGGTCTGAAAGGCGATGGAGTCGATCAGGGTGATGATCTCGCTGATCTGGCCGGCGGAGTGGTCGATATCGCCCATGGTACGGGCGACCTCGCGCATGGCGGTCTCGCCTTCGCGGGCGACGCCGGCGGTCTGCTGAGCCAGCTGGTTGGCCTGCTCGGCGGCCTCGGCGCTGTGGTTCACGGTGGCGGTGATCTGCTCCATGGAGGCCGAGGTCTCCTGGAGGTTGGCCGCGGCCTCTTCGGTGCGCGTGGCCAACTCGTCGCTGCCCTGGGCGATCTCGCCGGCGGCCTGGTGCACGCTGTAGGTGCTGCGCCGCACGTCCCGCAGGGTCTCCTGCATGCGTGCCACGAAGGCGTTGAACTGGGTGGCCAGGTCGCCCAACTCATCGTTGCGCTGGGCGGTGAGGCGGCGCGTCAGGTCGCCCTGGCCGCGGGCGATCTCGCCCATGGCCTCGGCGGTATGACGAATGGGGCGCACGGTGTGACGCACCAGCACCAGGCTGACGGCGGCCACCGCGCCGAAGATCAGCAGGCCGAGCAGGGCAGTGGTAAGCAGGCTGCGGCGAAGCTCCGCCGCAGCCACCGTCTCGGCGGCCGCCATGCTCTCATCGATGTCGGTGACATAGACCCCCGCGCCCAGCACCCAGCCGAGCTCGGGAATGGCATCCACATAGGAGTACTTGGGCTCTACCCGGTCGGTGCCGGGGTATTCCCAGGGATAGGCGTAGTGGCCGCCGCCGCTGCGGCCCACCTCGATGAAGTCGCGCACCAGGTAGCGCCCATCCGGCGCGCGCAGGCCGCTCATGTCGGTGCCTTCCCGTTCGCGGCTGTAGGGCAGCACCACGTTGGTGCCGTCGAAGTCGTAGACGAAGATGTAGTTGTCGCCCTCGAAGCGGATGGCGCGGAGCACTTCGGCTGCAAGGCGGCGCTTTTCGGCCGCACTGAGCCCCGGGTTCTCGAGCACCGGCGTGATGGCGGAGCGGGCGCTCTGCACCACGTCCTGCACGCCGGTCTGGCGGGTATCGAGGAGCAGCTGGCGCTGCTGCTCCAGCTGCTGGCGGCTGTCCTGAATACGTGAGAGGGCCTGGCTGGCGGTGAGCGTCAGGATTACCACCAGCAGGGGGATCAGGACCAGCAGCAGCAGGCGCGTCTGCAGCGAGAGCGCGCGCCTTAAGGGCGTTGCGGTGTGGGGCATGGACAGGGTCTCGTCGTGGGGTGACTTGGAAGCATTTTCCATATCGGCCCGGTAGGGCGAGACTTTAGTCGATCTCGCCAAATCGCTTGAGACGCTCGGTGTCGTGGGCTGCGGTTATGCTATGAATCCAGGGAGCAGGCAATCGGCCACGAGGTCCAGCCGTAGTTCAGGGCTGGCGTGACTCCCGCCCAGTGACGGTACCTCTGTTGCGGGTGCTGTCTGGCTGGGTGTGGCTTGATATGAGTCAATAATACTGTGTTAACTCTGTGTGTTAGCATCGTCGTCCTGTCAATATTCTTATAAAAAGTACAAGGAGAGCATGGTGTTCGATTCCCTGCCTGCGGTGTTGGGTGTGGTCGCCCTGTTGGGAAGCCTGGCGGCGGCCGGGCTGGCGCTCTATCTATCTGTTGCGTTCCTGAAGCCACAGCGGGCGGCACGCAGCGCTGAGCCTGACGTCAAGCCGCGGCCCGGGCCGACCAGTGAGTCGACCCAGGATTCGGCACCCTCCCGCGATGGTGGCGGTCCGCGCCGCGCTCAAGCGGTCACGGCGCATAGCCTCTTCGTGATTTTTCCGGAGCCAACGTCCGAGACACAGGCAGAGGTAGTGGCATGGCTTCGCAAGGTGGAGGCCCGCTACGATTCCGTCTTCGAGGTCTTCAACGTGGCTGGTGAACAGCCCGCCAACCCGATCAAGGTCGCCAATGCCTTTCCGCCCGGCACCCTGCCGGACCTGCTGAACGGGCAGGGCAGCGATGGTTTCCAACTTCGCGGCCTGAGCCTGCTGGTAAAACCTCCGCTGCGGCGAAGCCGTAA
Organism: Halomonas sp. PGE1; assembly: GCF_013000985.1. Lineage (NCBI taxonomy): Bacteria > Pseudomonadati > Pseudomonadota > Gammaproteobacteria > Oceanospirillales > Halomonadaceae > Halomonas > Halomonas sp. PGE1. The sequence continues at coordinate 3,189,836 of NZ_CP053032.1, read as the reverse complement.
CCAGCAGATGCACGTCTTCGTGGCGTTTGGCAGGGAGCTCGAGGCACTCGGCGGCGAGGTGCTCGATGCCGACCGGCAGCCGGCCACCGAGCAGACCTACGAGCGCATCCTGGGCTGACTCGCATCAGGCCTGCCTCAAGCTGCCCCGGCATTGGCCGATAGCTAGGCAGAGCCGTCCCGACGCGACACACAGGAAGCCCCAATGCCTAGCGAGCCGATCTTGCCCTCGATCTACGTCCTGTCGGCCCTGGCTGGGCGATCCGGTGGCCCCCGTTGATGGCGGCACCCCTGCCGGCCGATGAGGCGGCGCGGCTGCGCGCCATGTGGCGCTATACCCGCCATGACCGCAGCGTCGATCCGGCGTTGGAGGCCATCGTCCAGCTGGCGGTCGATGCCTTCGACATGCGCATCGCGCTGATCAGCCTGGTGGACGAGAACTGTCAGTGGTTCAAGAGCCAGGTGGGCCTCGGGCTCGATGAAACGCCGCGTGAGCTCTCCTTTTGCGCTCACGCCATCCTGGGCGAAGGGCCCTTCGAGGTAGTGGACGCCGCCCAGGACCCGCGCCTCCAGGCCAACCCGCTGGTGACCGGGCCGCCGCATATCCGCTACTACCTGGGGACGCCGCTGGTGACGCCGGAGGGGTTCGCCATCGGCACCCTGTGCCTGATCGATTCGCGGCCGCGCACCCTGGATAAGGCGCAGAAGGCGGACCTCATGGGGCTGGGCGAGCAGGTCATGCGCCATTTCGAGCTGCAGCGCCTGCGGCGACTGGAGGAGACCGTCACCCGCGCGGGGCTGGGCACCTGGGAGCTGGATGTGGCCTCGGACGCCGTGTGGGGGAATACGGCGTTCCAGCGCCTGCATGGCTCGGGGCCGCTGACCCTTGGCAGCCGCCAGGCGCTGAGCCAGGACTATCTGCCGGAAGACCGCGAGCGGCTGCAGGCGGGGCTGGAGGCGGTCATTCGCGAGGGAGCGCCCTTCGAGGCGTGCCTGCGCCTGAGGCGCCCGGGGGAGGCGCAGACCACCTGGGTGCAGCTGACGGCCGCCCGGGCGGATGCGGTGAGTCCGTCCCGCCACCTGGCGGGCACCCTCCAGGACATCACGTCGCTCAAGCAGAATAAGCGCGAGCTGGAGTGGCGCCACCGGATCGACCAGCTGGTGACCCGGCTGCAGTCGGGATTCATCGCAGGGGATGATATCCCCGGCACCTTCGCCACGGCGCTCGAGGCGCTGCTGGAGTTCACCGAGAGCGAGTATGGCTTCATCGGCGAGGTGTTCCATGACGCCGAGGGGCTCCCCTACCTGCAGACCTACGCCATCACCGACATCAGCTGGGACGAGGCCTCGCAGGCGCTCTTCCAGCGGGCCAGGGCCCAGGGGCTGCGCTTTACCCGCCTCGATACCCTCTTTGGCCATGTGCTGCAGAGCGCTGAGCCGCTGATCTCCAATGCGCCGGGCAGCGACCCGCGCAGCGGCGGGCTGCCGCCGGGGCACCCCCCGCTCAAGGCGCTGCTTTGCCTGCCGGTGCTGCTGGAGGGGGAGATGGTGGCAATGGTGGGGCTGGCCAACCGCCCCGATGGCTACAGCGAGCGCTCACTCACCCTGCTGGAGCCGCTGGCCCAGCTGGTGCACAGCCTGCGCCTGCGTCGCCAGCATGATGCGGCCTGGCAGCGCCTGGAGCTGTCGGCGAAGGTGTTCTCCAGCAGCCGCGAGGCGATCATGATCTCGGATGCCGAAAATCGCATCATCGAGGTGAACGAGGCCTTCGAGCGCATCACCGGCTATTCACGAGACGAGGTGCTGGGCAAGAATCCCGGCCTGCTCTCTTCCGGACGCCAGACGCCGGCCTTCTATCAGGCGCTGTGGCAGACGCTCCGCGAGGAGGGGCACTGGCAGTCGGGGTGCTCGACCTCGACCGCTTCCAGGACCTCAATGCCCGCCTGGGTCGGGAGGAGAGCGACCGCGTGCTGGTGGCGCTGGCGGGGAGGCTGGCGGAAGCGGTGGCGCCGGGCGACCTGGTGGCGAGGCTCGGCGGCGATGAATTTGCCTTCCTGCTGCATCGCTTCCAGGACGCGGGGGAGCGTCTCGAGCGCATCATCGAGCGGCTGGCCGAGCCGTTGTCCGTTGGGACGAACGAAGGGCTGCGCGTGACCGGCAGCCTGGGGGTGACCCTCTATCCGGCCGATGACGCCGACCCCGAGACCCTGCTGCGCCATGCCGACCAGGCGATGTACCGTGCCAAGGTGCTGGGGGGCAATGGCTATGTGCTGTTCGACCCGGACCGGGAGCAGCAGATCAAGGCGCTGCAGGCGCGGCGCAAGGCGCTCTCCCGGGCCCTGCTGAACGATGAGTTCGTGCTCTATTATCAGCCGCAGATCGACCCGCGCACCCGGCGCGCCATAGGCGTGGAGGCGCTGATTCGCTGGCAGCACCCCGAGCAGGGGCTGCTGGCCCCCCATGCCTTCCTGCCCACCATCGCCGGTAGCGACCTGGAGCTGGCCTTCGATGCCTGGGTGCTGCGCACGGCGCTGCGTCAGGTCGAGGCCTGGCTGGCCGAGGGCCTTTCCTTGGGCGTCTGCATCAACCTCACGCCCAAGTCGCTGACCCAGGATGGCTTCGTCGATACTCTGCGTGCGACCCTGGCCGCTCATCCCCGGGTGCCGCCGAAGTTGCTCTGCCTGGAGGTGCTGGAATCGACGGCGCTGGACGATTTCCAGGCGGCGACCCGGGTGATGCGCGACTGTCGTGCGCTGGGCGTGCAGGTGGCGTTGGATGACTTCGGCACCGGCTACTCGTCGCTGGCCTATCTGCGGAACCTGCCGGTGGATGTGATCAAGGTGGATCGCAGCTTCGTCATGAGCATGCTGGAGCGCGAGCACGACCTGGCCATCGTGGAGAGCGTGATCTACCTCGCCAAGCGGTTCGGCAAGCAGGTGGTGGCCGAAGGGGTGGAGAGCGCTGCCCACAGCGAACGCCTCCAGGCAATGGGCTGCGACCTGCTGCAGGGCTTCGGTATCGCCCGGCCGATGCCAGGCGAGGCGCTGCCCGCCTGGTGCCAGGCCTTCGCCGATGGCCGGCAGAATGTAACCTAGGCTCTGTCCGAAAACTGGCTGCGCTCGACCATACGGCGTTAAAAATCAGCTCGTGCGCGAGTCCGATCAAAATACTCATTTACACCCCGTAAACTCCGTCTTTTCGCTGATTTTTGCCTTGTCTGTCCTTCGCTCGCCGACTTTTCAGACAAAGCCTAGGCGGGCGGCTACCCGGGCTGCTGGTCGAAACGGCTGGCCCGCTTAACCCTCTCGTTTCCGAGATGGCCACGAGCCGCTATGCTCGCGGGATGATGCCGATGAGGGCAGGGCAGGATGATGACGCTGGATGTGGTGCTGTCGCTCTCGCCCGAGGCGTGCCGGGCCTACTACGAGGGGCGAGCCGAGCAGGTTCACGCCTGGAGCACCGACGGGCGGCGGGTGGCCTTTCCGGCCGTGGCGCTGCGCCGGGTGGTGACCCGGGAAGGCGTGCATGGCATCTATCGCCTGAGGGTCTCGGACCAGGGCAAGCTGCTGGAGATCACGCGGCAGGCGGATCTCCGTTGACGTGATAACATGCCGGTAACAATATCCTTACAACTTACAACACCTGTGTCAGGAGCTCGCCCATGGTGCCTGGAACCGTGCTGCGCCGTTCGTTTGCCGGGTTATCGGTCGCGCTGCTGTGTCTTGCCGGAACGGCAGCCTCGGCGTCGCCGGAGTACGTCATCCTCAAGCAGGGCCAGCAGGAGACCCGCCTCTCCGTGGAGGAGCTGCGCCAGCGTGCCGACCTGCGCTTCTCGTTCTACGACCCCTACCTCGCGGATGACGTGGAGATCACCGGCCTGGTGTTTCGCGACCTGCTGCTTGAAACGTTCGGCGAGGTGCCGGCGCAGCTGCGCTTCACCGCCTGGGATGACTACGACGTCACCCTGGGGGGTTGGGACGATCCGAACTGGATCCTGGTGACCCATCACGACGGTGAGCCGCTCACCCTTCGCCAGCGCGGCCCGTTGCGTCTGGTGGAGCGCGACTACGGCAGTCGCGATCCCGGCAACCTGCGCAACTTCAACGACTGGATCTGGATGATTCGCGAGGTCGAAGCGCTGCCATGAGTCGGGGTCTGCGCTGGCGTCGCCATCTGGGGTGGCTGTGGCTCAGCGTGATGAGCTTCACCGCCCTGATGCTGCTGATCACCTACGAGACGCGCTGGGTGCACCCCGACATCAACGCCTACTTCAGCCAGTCCGGCAACCTCACCGGTCAGCAGCTCGCCACGCGCTCCCGCCGCTACCTGGAGGAGAGCCTGGGCCTGCTGCTGGAGGAGGGCGAGAGTGCCGCCGCCCGCGAGCGAGCCAGCTTCCAGGTCGAGCTGGGCTACAGCCTCTTCGATATCGGACTCTACCGAAACGAGTACGCCTGCACGCTGCCGAGCCTGGCGCGCCTGGACGAGCTTCAGCGGCGACTGACGCGCGGTGAGGCCCTGCCGCCGTCGTCTCTCAGCCAGCACCTGCTGGGGCCGATCCGCTGCCTTACCGAGATCGAGATGGACCAGCTCGATCGCCGCAGCAAGGTGACCAACGAGTTCGTGGAGCAGACCCGTCGCCACCAGACCCAGGTGCTGGTGGGCAGCCTGCTGATCTACCTGCTGGGCCTGGTCTTCTGGTGGATGCATGAGCGCCGGCGCCGCCAGGCCGAGCGGGCCAGCCGCGATAGCCTGCGCTGGATGGCCCAGGCACTGCGCGACCCGCTCACCGGTATCGGCAACCGCAGCGCCCTGCACGATGACGTGATGGGCGACCAGGGCCGCGCCCTGGGGCTTGTCCTGATCGATATCGACTACTTCAAGCAGTACAACGACACCCTCGGCCACCCCGATGGAGACCGCCTGCTGCGCGAGCTGGCGGAGCTGATCGACGCGGCCCTGGGCCGGCGGGCTAGGCTCTATCGCATGGGCGGCGACGAGTTCGCCGCCCTGCTGCCCTGTGAGGGCGAGGCCATCCTGGAACGCGCCTGCCAGAACCTGGTCGACGCGGTTCACCGGGCGGCGCTGCCCCATCCGGGCCACCCAGCCGGTGACTGGGTGACACTCAGCCTGGGGGCGGTCCACTTCACTGCCAGGGGTGACGGCTTCTCGGGCGCCTATGCCGCGGCCGACCAGGCTCTCTATCACGTCAAGGCAAACGGCCGCGATGGCTGGAGGCTCGGCAGCGACGTCTCCTCCTCCGCCTGAGGGGAAGCACTCCCTTGCAGCGGCACCCCTGCGAACCGGCCGATCGTCAGCTGGTCGATTATCAGCCGGTCTTTGCCAGGCGTGCGGCCGTCGTCGGCCTGGCCAGCCGGAAGGTGCCCACCGCGGTCAGCAGGTTGCTGGCCGTTTCCGCCAGCCGTTCGGCATTGGCGTGGGAGGCATGGAGGGCCTGGCGCGAGGCCTGCAGGGCGGCCTGCATCTCCAGCACGCTGCCCTCCAGCTCCTCGATCCCCAGATGCTGTTCGCGGCTGGCGCCGTCGATCTCCACCAGCCGTGCCGCCACCTGGTCGAAGGCGCCGAGCACCTCGGCCATGGCATCGCTGGCGGTGCGGGTGCGCTGCGCCCCCGCCTGGACGCTCTCGCCGGTCTCGTGGATGCGCCGGCGAATGCTCTCGGCGATCTCGCTGGTGCGCTGGGAGAGCTGGCGGACCTCGCCGGCGACCACCGCGAAGCCGCGCCCCTGATCGCCGGCCCGGGCCGCTTCCACCGAGGCGTTGAGTGCCAGCAGGTTGGTCTGGAAGGTGATCTGGTCGATGTCGCCGAGCAGGGAGGCGATGCCGGCGGCGTCGCTCTCCAGCCGGCGCATGGCGCTGCCCAGTGCCTCCACCTCCTGCTGCCCATGCCGGGCATGACGCGCGGCAGCTTCGGCGAGCTCGCGCACCCGGGCGGCTTCGCTTGCGCTCTCGCGAGTGGTGGCGCTGAGCTGGGTGGTGCTGGCCGAGACCCGTGCTACCTGCCCGGCGTTGCGTTCGGCCTGCTCGCCGAGCTCGGTCTGGCTGCTGGCCAGGGCGTCGCCCAGCTCGCCGACCTCGCTGGCCGTCGCCCGCACCTGATGCAGGGTGCTCGCGACCCGCTGCTGCATGGTCTCGATGGCCGCAAGCGTCGGCCTGCCGAGGTCGCGGCGGGTGAAGACATCGTCCAGTCGACCCTGGCCGGCGCGGGGCATCCGGAGCATCCTTCTGTGAGAGGGGGAGGCCTGGGCGTCATGGCCGGCCACCTTCCTGCTATCGGCCGGCATCGGGAAACCTTTAGCCGGCCTGCCTGTTGAATATAACTTCTGTATAGGTTTTTGTCGCCGCTGTTTGCGGCAGGCTCAAGTTTCCGGCCTGATGGCCGATAGCACCGAGGGAGCCATCGGGCACGGGCCATGGTGTGACGAGAGCAGGCAGGGACAGGGATGACGGGAGCAGACGACGGCTACGTTCGGGTGACGACGCCCGCCGAGATGGAAGAGATGCTGTTACGGCTCAGCCAGCCGGGAGGTGCCTCGCTGCAGCTCGATGCCGAGGAGAGCCACCCGTTTCCGGTGCTGGTGGTGGAGCAGCTGCCGGGCGAGCACCTGTGGCTCGATATCAGTGCCATCCGTGAGATCGCCCCGGAGCTCAAGCGCGGCACGGCGTTCCGCCTGCTGGGGCAGAGCCGCGACCAGATGCTGCGCACGCCGCCATTGGCGATGAGCGAGTGCCAGGAGCAGGGGGGGCGCCTGATGTGCCGTTGCCCTTACCCCACCAGCCTCGAGGTGCTGCAGCGGCGCGCCGCCTTCCGCGCCCGCCTGCGCCTCGGCATGGAGGTGGGGGCCATCGTGCGTGGCGACGATACCGAGGCATCGCTGCAGGGGGATCTGAAGGATCTCTCCCTGGAGGGGTGTCAGCTGGAGCTGCCGCTGTCGGGGGCCGGCTTCCTGGCTGACGCCGACCTGGTGGAGATCGAGCTCTGCTTCCTCAACGGCACGCGCTTTGTGATTCCTGCCAAGCCCCGCCACCGCCAGGCGGACCCCGAGCGCCAGGCGCTGCGCGTCGGCATGCAGTTCGTGGCACCGAGCGGCGACCAGGAGCGGCAGCTCTGGCACTTCGTGCGCGAGATCGAGCGGGAGTCCACCCGCCAGGGGGAGGGCAGCGACAGCTCGCTGCTGCCCTCGCTGCTGTTCCAGACCGACCTGGCCGCCCCTGCCCCGGTGAGCCGTCGCAACGTCTCCCCCTATGCCACCCCCATGGCCAAGCGGCTGGCTCGCATCGCCGGCTACCTGGATGCCCAGCTGCTCGAGATCAAGCAGGGCGGCCGCCTCGATTCCGTGCAGCTCTCGAGCTTTGCCGACCGCCTGCTGGGGCTGCATGCCGAAGATCGCGAGGCGCTGCTGTTTGCCACCTGCTGCCTCTACAACGAGCCGCTGCTGGTGCGCCACGGCCTGGGCGTTGCCGTACACCTGCTCGATCTCGCCTCGAGCGGTCCCTTGCCACGCGATGTGCGCAAGGCGCTGGTCGCCTGCGCCATGGTGCACGACCTCGGAAAGTCGCTGCTCCCGGCCGAGCTGCTGGAGGCGTCGAGCTGGGAAGCGTCTCGGCGCGAGGCGCTCGCCGCCCACGTCGAGGTGATGCGTGAGCGCCTGGGGGCCTGCCACTGGCTCGCTCCGGGGGTGGTGCAGGCGGTGGTCATGCGAATCAACGAGCGCCTGGATGGCAGCGGCTACCCCGATGGGCTCTCCGGGGAGCAGCTCGGCGAGCTGACGCGGCTGGCCAGCGTGGTGGATGTGGTGGAGGCCATGCGGCGCGACCGTCCCGACCGCCCGGCCTGGACGATCAGCGATATCTATCGCTACCTGCTCAGCCACCCTGGCCAGTTCGATGCCCGCTGGGTGAAGCGCTATCTCAAGCACTTCGGTGTCATGCCGATCGGTACCCTGGTGCGCTTCGCCGGGGGCGAACTGGGCTGGGTACAGCGCCTGGATGGCATGGGACGCCTGGCCCAGATCCAGCTGACCGAGCGGGCCGAAGCGCCTGGGGAGGCGCTGGGCGAGGTGCTGCGTGGCGAGCGTCTCGAGCGGCTGGGCGAGGTCGCCGAGGTGCTGGCGGTCTCCTGCTGAGGCCACCTCGCTTCGCCCTCTCCGCCGGCGCACGCTAAAGTCTCCTTACCCCGGGCCGATAGAGGAATATATCCACCTGATCGCGGGCTATTCATGGCCTGGGCGGGTGCCAAGGGTGTCACACTGAGTGTCATGATGCGGTGCAAGATCGGGCATCGTATGCGAATCAGAGGAGAAGACGATGAGTGCCATACGTGGAGCCGCCGCCTACGGCCGAGGCGCCAGCGCCTATGCCCGGGTCGGCGTGGAGAGTGGTGTGATGTCGGCAAGCCCCCATCAGCTGATCGTGATGCTCTTCGACGGGGCCCTGGCGGCGATGCGTGCGGCGCGCATTCACATGGAAGCCGGCAACACCCCGGAGAAGGGGCAGTCCATCTCCAAGGCGCTGGATATCGTCAACAACGGCCTGGCGGCCGCCCTGGACACCGAGAAGGGCGGTGAGGTGGCCGAGCGGCTGGCGTCGCTCTACGACTACATCGCTCGCCTGCTGCTGGCCGCCAACCTGCACAACGACCCGCAGAGTCTGGCCCAGGCCGAGTCCCTGCTCGAGAATGTGGCCTCCGCCTGGCGCGACATCGGCGGCCAGGCGGGGCGCGAATGAGTGCCCACCTGAAGGGCGATGCCGAGGCGCCTGTCGATCGCCAGGCGCTGCTGCTGGCGGCCTACGAGTCGTTGATGAACGCCTCGCGGCGCATGCTGGTCTCGGCCGAGGCCGGCGACTGGGAGGCGCTGATCGAGCAGGAGGCCGACTATCTGGTGCGGGTCGAGCGCATCAAGCGCATGGATGCACAGCAGCCGCTGGATGACGGCGCGGCGGCCCGCAAGGCGGCGCTGCTCGAGCAGATCCTCGAGCAGGATCTGGAGGTTCGCCGGCGGCTCGTCGAGCGGCGCGAGGAGCTCGGTCGCCTGATCGGCAGCTCACGGCGGCAGCAGGCCCTGTCCCGCGCCTATGGCCCTCAGCAGGGGGGCATGCCCATCGACGCGGCACACCGGTTCGGTCCGCCGGAGCCGTGAGCGGTATCAACTCGCTGATCGACACCGTTCTGCACCAGGTACTGGGCAAGCGGATCGACACCGCGCCACCGCGTGACCTCAACGAGCCGGTGCGGCCGATCTCTCCCTCCGAAGCGCCCCGCGCTCTGCACAGCGATTCGCGCCTGGATGCCAGGTCGCGCTCTGCGCTGGTCGTGGAGCCTCAGCGCCCCGGTCGCGAAGGGGCGGCCCCCCCTCCCGCCGCGCGGCCGGGTGGCGAGCCATCGCCACCGTCCTCTACCCAGACCCACTTCACCCCCGCGGCGCGCTCCATTGCCGATGTGCTGCTGCGCTTCCCGGCGCCGCCATCGGCGCTCCGGCCCGCGGCTCCGCTGGTGGCGACCTCGGAGCCGGCGACCCCGGCGCTGACGGCCGAGCGGCTGCAGCTCAGCGTGCGCGACAGCGGGCTCTTCTATGAATCGCACCTCAACCGCTGGTATCGGGGCGAGATGCCCCGGGAGCAGCTGCTGCGAGAGCCCCAGAACCTTCCGCTGCGCGAGCCCCAGCACCTGCTGCGTCCGCCGGGCTTCGTGCCGGCGGCACCTGTGCCGGGTCGTGCCGGCGTCTCCCCGCAGGGCCAGGCGGCGGCAGAACCGCCAAACCTGCGCCTCCAGACCTTCGAGCCGGCGGCGCCCTCGCTGCGTCGCGACCTGATGTCGCCGCTGGCCCCGGCCCGAAGCCCGGAGCCGCCGGAACGCCAGGTCGCCCCCGGGCGTGATGTCCCCCTGCCGGCCGTTCGCGAGCCGGTGCAGGAGAGCCTGCAGGGGATCGTGCGCCAGCAGCTGGAGATGCTGGTGACGCCGGTGCTGCGCTGGGAGGGCGACGTCTGGACGGGGCTCTTCATGGCGCTGGTGCTGCAGGTGCCCGTGGCCGAGAGGGATGCGCCCTCCGAGGAAAAGGGGGACCAGGAGCGCGACGAGCAGGAGGCGTGGCGCAGCGCGATGACGCTGCAGGTGGCGGGCTTCGGCGAGGTGCAGGTATCGCTGTGGCTGACGGACTCCCGCCTCGAGCTTGGCCTCTCTGCCCCTGAGCCGGACGTTCGCCAGACGCTGGCGCGAGGACTCGACCGGCTCGAAGGCAGGCTGTCGGCGCTGGGGCTTGCGGAGGTGAGGGTGCGGCTGCTCGAGGAGGTGGCGCATGGCCGAGCGTGATGGAATGACCGGGCGCGAGGGGCTGCCGCGACGCCGGGCCGTGGCCCTGGCCTATCGCGAGGGCGATGACGCCCCGCGGGTGATCGCCAAGGGCTATGGCGAGCTCGCCGAGCGGATCATGGCGGAGGCGCGCCGGCAGGGCATTCACGTGCATGATGCGCCGGAGCTGGTCGGGCTGCTGATGGGGCTCGACCTGGATGAGCGGATTCCTCCCGCGCTCTACCAGGTGATCGCCGAGCTGCTGACATGGGTCGGAGAACTGGCCGAGGAAGCCAGAACTTGAGTTAACTTTTGTAAAAAATTGTCGTCATGAAGTAAGAAACCAAAGTCCGTTTTGTTTCCAGGCTGACACAGTATGAGATTTGCCATTCCAGAAGGATGATTTCCATCACCTTTTTTTCTGTATTGATCTGCGTCAATTTTCCATCACTATTTCGTAATGTGCTGACCTATTGCATCCCCGCCGTATTTCCCCAGAATCAACGTCGAACTGATGAGGAGCCTTGCCCGCTCAGCCGGGCACTCCAAACCGTCAAGCCTGCCGGTCCTCGAGAATCATCTCGAGCGCGAGAGGTGGGTGACAAGAAGAAAGCCGCGGCAATCCCCTGGCGCGGCAACAACTTGGCGTAGGGAACCATGCAACATACCGACCTGCTGGACGAGATCGAGGAGATCAATCTCGCCTACCTGCTGCTGGCGCAGCGGATGCTGCTTGCCGACCGAGTCTCGGCCATGTTCCGTCTCAAGATCGACGATGAGATGGCGGACCTGCTGCTGGCGCTGAGCTCCCGGCAGCTGGCGCGGCTGGCGCGTACCAATCAGCTGCTCTGCCACTTCGGCCACGGCAGCGCGGACCAGCTTCGCCAGATCGTCGGCAATCCCCGCGACCAGGGGCAGGACCGCTTCCACGCCTCCCTGCTGATGGCCTCGCGTACCCGGCTGTCGCTGGCCGCCGGTGAGGGGGCCTGAGCCATGTCGCAGAAGAGTCTTGTCGATGAGATGCAGCAGGTGCAGCTGGCTATCGAGCTGATCGAGCTCGGCGCTCGCCTGCAGGTGCTGGAGACCGAGACCGAGATCAGCCGTGCCAAGCTGATTCGCCTCTACAAGGAAGTGCGCGGCATGTCGCCCCCCAAGGGGATGCTGCCGTTCTCCGCCGACTGGTTCATCACCTGGCTGCCCAATATTCACTCCTCGCTGTTCTACAACATCTATCTGCGGCTGCGGGAAGATCAGGGCTGCGAGCGGATGGAGGCCTTCGTCACGGCCTTCCGGCTCTATCAGGAGCAGGTGAAGCTCGATGGCGCCGAGACGGTGCTGGGCCTGACCCGGGCCTGGACGCTGCTGCGCTTCTTCGAAAGCGACCTGCTGCAGCTCTCCGAGTGCACGCGCTGTACCGGTCACTTCGTGGCCCATGCCCACAGCCCCGCTCATGACTATGTGTGCGGCATCTGCCAGCCCCCCTCTCGGGCGGGCAAGACCCGCAAGCGCCAGAAGGCCGGTGCCGAGACCCCTGCCGCGGTTCGTCGAGTCTCCTGACACACAGGCGCCGGCACGGCGCCACCCCCTACGTCTGACCGCGCGCTTTCATCGAGTCGCGCGGTTTTTTGTTGGCATGTCTCAAGTCCCGGGCCGGGAGGCCGATAAGACCAGTACGACGTCTCGGTGGCTCCACCGCTGGTGGCAAGGCCGAGCCGGGGCGGACGACGGGCTGAGCGAAGGAAGTGGGCAGTGCTGATACCTCTTGGATATATCGTTGTCATTCTCTGCGTGTTCGGCGGCTTCGTGCTGGCCGGCGGCAGCCTCGGGCCCATCTTCCAGCCTCTCGAGCTGTTGATGATCGGCGGGGCAGGGGTGGGTGCCTTCATCGCCGCCAACAACGGCAAGGCGATCAAGGCCACCTTCCGGGTCTTCTCCAAGCTCAAGCGCGCCAACCGCTACGACAAGAGCTTCTACATGGAGCTGATGGGGCTGCAGTACAAGATCCTCGCCAAGATTCGCCGCGAGGGCATGCTGGGGGTCGAGCGCGATATCGACGCCCCCCAGGAGAGCGCGCTCTTCAACGACTACCCGCGGCTCCTGGCCGACCCCATGGTGATGAACTTCCTCACCGACTACCTGCGCATCATGGTGAGCGGCAGCATGGAGCCCATGGAGCTCGACGAGCTGATGCTCCATGAGATCGAGGCCTTCGAGGCCGAGGTGCATATTCCCGCGGACGCCATCGCCAAGGTCGGCGATGCCATGCCAGCCTTCGGCATCGTGGCGGCGGTGCTGGGCGTGGTGAAGGCGCTGACCTATGCCGACGCCGGCCCCGACGAGATGGGGGAGATGATCGCCCACGCCCTGGTGGGTACCTTTCTCGGCATCCTGCTGGGCTACGGCTTCATCAACCCGGTGGCCAGCCGCATCGAGCGCCAGGCCAAGGAGGCGGAGAAGGTGCTGCAGTGCATGCGGGTGACCCTGCTGGCCAGCCTGCACGGCTATGCGCCGCAGATGGCCGTGGAGTTCGGGCGCAAGGCGCTGCATACCGCGGAGCGGCCCAGCTTCCACGAACTGGAGGAGCACGTGCGTAGCGCCAAGACGGAGTCTGCCGGCGCATGAGCACGGGGGAGGGGCGCCGGCCCATCATCATTCGCCGCAAGAAGGTGGTGCATCGCCACCATGGCGGCAGCTGGAAGATCGCCCTGGCCGACTTCATGACGGCGCTGATGGCGCTGTTCCTGGTGATGTGGATCCTGTCGGCGGCAAGCCCGGAGCAGCGCGAAGGGGTGGCCGAGTATTTTCGCACTCCGCTGGTGACGGCCATCACCGGTGGCAGCGGCTCGGCCCAGACCAGCAACGTGATTCCCGGCGGCGGGCCCGACCCGGTGCACTCGGAGGGCGAGCGGGCGCGCCTCGACATGCGGGCCCAGACCCGCCCCAGCGATGTGCAGCGCAACTTCTTCACCGACCTGCAGCGGCGCATCGAGTCGGCGCTCCAGGAGGATCCCGAGCTGCGCCATCTGCGCAGCCAGATGCGCTTCGACATGACCCGCGAAGGGCTGCGCATCCAGCTGCTGGATACCGACCAGCGCCCGATGTTCGATGTGGGCAGCGATCGGGTCGCGCCCTACATGCGCAGCCTGCTGCGCACCATGGCGCCGCTGCTCAACGAGCTGAACAACGACCTGAGCATCGGTGGCCACACCGACAGCACCCCCTTCGCCGGGGGCTATCGCGGCTACAGCAACTGGGAGCTCTCCAACGATCGCGCCAACGCCTCCCGCCGTGAACTGGTGGCCGGGGGCTTCGACTCCGGCAAGCTGCTGCGCGTCTCGGGCTTCGCCGATCGGGTGCCGCTGCCGGACCTCGATCCGCAGGATTCCGCCAATCGGCGTATCGAGCTGCTGCTGCTGTTTCCGGATGTGAGCGAGCAGATTCGCACGCCGTCCCTGATCAACGGGCCCGGCATGCCTTCGCCGTCGGCTCGCCTGGGCGGAGGGGTCGACCTGGCCCCGGTGGAGGCCTTTCAGCAGAGCCTGCGCCAGGCCCTGGGCGGCGAGGCCGGCGCTGCCGATACGCCATAACGAGGAGAAGGACACGCGATGGATATCACCGATTTCTATGACACCTTCTTCGAGGAGGCCGAGGAGCTGCTGGCGGACATGGAACGCCACCTCCTGGAGCTCGACGTGGAAGCGCCGGACGCCGAGCAGCTCAACGCCATCTTTCGGGCGGCCCACTCCATCAAGGGCGGCGCGGGGACCTTCGGCTTCGAGGTGCTGCAGAAGACGACCCATCTGTTCGAGAACCTCCTCGACCACACCCGCAAGGGCGAGCTGCGCCTGCGCCGGGACATCGTCGATACCTTCCTGGAAACCAAGGACATGCTCAACGACCAGCTCGGCGCCTACCGCAACGGCGAAGACCCCGACCAGGCCGCCTTCGAGCGCATCTGCGCCATCCTGCAGCAGCTGGCGCGAGAGGAGATCGATCAGGGCCTGGCGGGCGGTGCGTCGGCCAGCCCCGTGCCCGCCAGCCCGGCACCCGCCGTGGAGCCCGCGGCCGAAGCGGGGGCGCCGGAATGGGGGGGCTGTCCCCGATTCAAGCGCCGATTCAAGCGGCTGCCTGGTGGTGGCCCTGCTGGGGGTGAGCGACGAGAACCGTGCGCTGCTCATCGAGGAGCTCGGCCAGCTGGGTGAGGTGAAGGCCCAGAGCGGCGATCAGGCACGCTACGAGGTGCTGCTGGAGACCACGGCGAGCCCGGACGACATCGAGGCGGTGATGTGCTTCATCATCGAGCCCGACGAGATCGAGGTCACGCCGGCCGCCGCTTCAGCCGATGAGGCGGTCGCGAAAGCGCCGGCCGGTGATGCCGTCGCGCCGGCCGCGGCCGAGCCGCCCGCACCCTCTCCCTCGCCGGCGCCTGGGGCCCCCCAGCAGCAGGCCGTGGTCGAGGCAGCCGCCAAGGCCAAGCCGAAGCCCAAGGCCAGCGAGTCATCGTCGATCCGCGTCTCGGTGGAGAAGGTCGACCAGATCATCAACCTGGTGGGCGAGCTGATCATCACCCAGTCCATGCTCGACCAGACCGTGAGCCAGCTCGACGGGGTCGGCAATGGCGCGCTGCTCAACGGCATGAGCCTCTTGCAGCGCAACGCCCGGGACCTCCAGGAAGCGGTGATGTCGATCCGCATGATTCCCATGGACTTCGTCTTCAGCCGTTTCCCGCGGGTCGTGCGCGAGACCTCCGCCAAGCTCGGCAAGGAGATCGAGCTGATCACCGAGGGGGAGTCCACCGAGCTCGACAAGAGCCTCACCGAGCGGATCATCGACCCCCTGACCCACCTGGTGCGCAACAGCCTCGACCACGGCATCGAGCCCCCCGAGGTGCGCGAGGCGGCGGGCAAGCCGCGCACCGGCAGGCTGACGCTCTCGGCCCGCCATCAGGGCGGCAACATCATCATCGAGGTGATCGACGATGGCGCCGGGCTCAATCGCGAGAAGCTGCTGGCCAAGGCGCGCGAGAGCGGGCTCAACGTCTCCGACGCCATGAGCGACGACGAGGTGTGGCAGCTGATCTTCGCCCCCGGCTTCTCCACCGCCAAGGAGGTGACCGATGTCTCCGGCCGCGGCGTGGGCATGGACGTGGTCAAGCGCAACATCCAGGGCATGGGCGGGCATGTGCAGATCATGTCCCGGGCGGGCGAAGGCACCACCATTCGCATCCTGCTGCCGCTGACCCTGGCCATCCTCGACGGCATGTCGATCCGGGTCGGGGAGGAGGTCTTCATTCTGCCGCTGACGGCGGTGCTGGAGTCCCTGCAGCCGGCTCGCGAGGACCTCTATGCCATGGCCGGGGACGACGTGGTGCTCAAGGTTCGCGACGAGTACCTGCCGGTGGTGGCGGTGCACGAGGCCTTCGAGGTGGCGGGTGCCCGCACCGAGCTCACCGAGACCATCGCCGTGATCGTGCAGGGCGAGGGGCGGCGCTATGCGCTGCTGGTGGACGACCTGATCGGCCAGCAGCAGGTGGTGGTGAAGAACCTCGAGACCAACTATCGCAAGGTGCCAGGCGTTTCGGCCGCCACCATCCTCGGTGACGGCAGCGTGGCGCTGATTCTCGACATTGCCGGCCTGCATCAGCTCAGCCGGTTCAGGAAGCAGGCGCGACATGCCAGCCGCGCCACGCTCTCCGCTACTCCGCTTTCTCTCAAGGAGGTTGACGTCCAATGAACAGCGCGACCCATCAGGCGGCCCTGTCCGCCGAGGCCAGCAATCAGGAATTTCTGGTGTTCTCCCTGGGGGAGGAGGAGTACGCCATCGATATCCTCAAGGTGCAGGAGATCCGCGGCTACGAGAACGTGACCCGCATCGCCAATGCGCCGGACTTCATCAAGGGGGTGACCAACCTGCGCGGCGTGATCGTGCCGATCGTCGACCTGCGCATCAAGTTCCACCTCGAGCGGGTGGAGTATGGCGGCCAGACCGTGGTGATCGTGGTCAACGTGGCCGACCGTGTCGTCGGCATCGTGGTGGATGGGGTCTCCGACGTCATGACCCTCACCCCGGAGCAGATCAAGCCGGCGCCCGAGTTCGGGGTCACCCTCTCCTCCGATTTCCTCAGCGGCCTGGGCAGCCTGGATGACCGCATGCTGGTGCTGGTGGACATCGACAAGCTGCTGACCAGCGAGGAGATGGCGCTGGTGGAGAAGGCCGCCGACTGAGTGGCCTGGATGCCCAGGGCAGCCGCCGTGGGCAGTGAAGCGATGCGAGCCTTGAACAAGTCATAACATTACAACGAGGTAGTCATGCGGGGAATGTCGACGAGTCGGAAGCTCTGGGGGTTGCTGGGTATCATCTGGGTGGCCATGTTGATGCTGGCCGGCTGGGGAGCCTGGGAGACCCGCCAGACCATGCTGGCCGAGCGCAAGGGGGCCCTGGGCGACTATGTCGACATGGCCATGAACGCCGTGGCTGGCCAGGCCGAGCGCCTCGCCGCCGGCGAGCTCGATGAGGCCGAGGCCAGGGCCCTGGCGGCCGCCATGGTGCGCGACATGACCTACGACCAGGGTCGCGGCTATGTCTATGTCTTCAACGAGGACTATGAACTGCTGGCGCATCCGCGCCTGCCGGTCGGGACCTTCGTCGGCGACTTTCAGAACGAGGAGGGGCGCTACCTGTTCCGCGAGTTCGTGGAGTCGGTGCACCAGGACGACGGCTTCGTCGACTATCTGTGGGCCCACGAAGAGCAGGGCGGCCTGGCGGAGAAGTCCTCCTTCCACGGCTACTACGCCCCCTGGGGCTGGGTGATCGGCACCGGGGTCTATATCGACGATATCGACTCGGCCTTCCTGGGCTCCCTGATCGGCAATCTGCTGTCGCTGCTGGCGGTGGGCCTGCCGCTGACGCTGCTGATGGGCCTCACGATCCGGGATATCTCCCGGCGCCTGGGGGGCGATCCACGCTATGCGGCCGAGGTGGTGCGCCATATCGCCGACGGCGATCTGACCCGTGATGTCCGGCTCGCCCGCGCCGAGGGCGAGAGCCTGCTGCACGACATCGACCGGATGCGGGCCAACCTGGCGGCCACCATCGGCGACATCCATCGCAGCGCCGACGAGGTGGGGCAGGCGGTGGACGAGCTCAGCGCCGGCAACGATGAACTGGCCACGCGTACCGAGCAGCAGGCGGCCTCCCTGGCCGAGACCGCCTCGAGCATGGAGCAGCTCACCGCCACCGTGCGGCAGAACGCCGAGCACAGCGACCAGGCCCGCGAGCTGGCCGGCAGCTCGGCCAGCAGCGCCGAGCGGGGCCGGGCGGCCATGAGCAGCGTGGAGGCCTCCATGGCGGCGATCAACGACAGCGCCAGCCAGATGATCACCATCGTCGACACCATCGATGCCATCGCTTTCCAGACCAATATCCTGGCGCTGAATGCCTCCGTGGAGGCGGCCCGCGCCGGCGAGCACGGCCGCGGATTCGCCGTGGTGGCCGAGGAGGTGCGCAAGCTCGCCAGCCGCAGCGCCGAGGCCGCCCGGGAGATCAAGGGGCTCATCGAGACCTCCGGTACCCAGGTGGCAGAGGGCAGCCGGCGGGTGGAGGAGGCCGGGGGCATCATCGCCGGCATTGCCCGCGAGATCGCAGAGCTCAGCACCCTGGTCGGCGACATCTCCGCGGCCTCCCGGGAACAGAGCCTAGGCATCGAGCAGGTCAACGAGGCCGTCTCCCAGATGGACCGCATGACCCAGCAGAACTCCGGCCTGGTCGAGGAGCACACCCTGGCCTCCCAGCGCCTGGCGACCCAGAGCCACCGCCTTCGCGAGCATGTGCTGCGCTTCCGCACCGGTGCCGAGCGTCACCGGGCGGTGCCGGCCGAGCCTGCGCCGGTGCCCGCTCCGGTGATGGTGGAAGCCGCTCGCCCTCGCCAGTTGGCGCTGGCCGAGCGCTGAGACGACGACATCCCGACGCCCCCTGGCGCCAGGGGAGGAGAGCCGGCCGACAGATGCCGTCCCTCCCGGAACCGGATGGGGCGATCTCGCCCCGGCCGCAGCAGAAAGAAGGTGGCAGTGTGAAGCGACTGATAAAGCGAATCTTCGACAACATGACGGTGCGCCTGAGCTGGTTCCTGGTGTTGGGCACCTTCTTCGCCCTGATCCTGGCGCTCAGCGGCCTGGGGCTCTACCTGCTGGCGGTATCCAGCGCGGCCATGGCCGAGCTGGCGGTGCATGCCGGCGATACCGGTGCTCGTCACCAGCAGATCTTCGCCGAGCTTTCCGGGACCCTGCGCCTGGCCATCCTCGGCGTGCTGGCCGTCGCAGTGCTGACCACCCTGGCGGTGGTCTGGGGCGTCACGGTCAACGTGCTGCGGCCGCTGTCGCGGGTGGTGACGCATTTCGACACCATGGCCAAGGGGGATCTCTCGGCGCCCATCGAGCACCTGGGCAACAACGAGATCGGGCGCCTCTACGGTGCCCTGGAGGCGCTGCAGACCAGCCTGGGCAGGACGGTGGGGACCGTGCGCCATGGCAGCGACGCGATCCACGAGGGCTCCCGGGATATCGCCAGCGGCAACCAGGACCTGTCGGCGCGCACCGAGGAGCAGGCGGCCGCCCTGCAGGAGACCGCCGCCAGCATGGAGCAGCTCGCCTCGACGGTGAAGCAAAACGCCGACAATGCGCGCCATGCCAGCCAGCTGGCCGAGGATGCCTCGCGCACCGCCGGCGACGGTGGGCGGGTGGTCGACGAGGTGGTCGCCACCATGCACGAGATCCGCGAGAGCTCCCACCAGGTCAGCGACATCATCAAGGTGATCGACTCCATTGCCTTCCAGACCAACATCCTGGCGCTGAACGCCTCGGTGGAGGCCGCCCGGGCCGGCGAGCAGGGGCGCGGCTTTGCGGTGGTGGCCGGTGAGGTGCGCAACCTGGCCCAGCGTTCCGCCGATGCCTCTCGCCAGATTCGTGAATTGATCGAGATCTCGGTGGCCAGGGTGGAGGCCGGAACCGAGCGCGCCGACCGCGCCGGCAGCACCATGGGTGACATCGTGGCGGCGGTTCGGAAGGTCAGCGACATCATGGACGAGATCGCCGCGGCTTCCGCCGAGCAGAGCAGCGGCATCGATCAGGTCAACCTGGCCGTGGCGCAGATGGATGAGGTCACCCAGCAGAACGCCGCGCTGGTGCAGCAGGCGGCCGCCGTCGCGCACCAGGTGGAGACCCAGGCAGAGCGCCTGAGCCAGGCCGTGGCCGGCTTTCGGCTGGACGGGAAGGGCGCCGGAATGGCAGTCCCCGTCTCAGACGCTGCCGACGGGGCGGAATCCGCAGGCGGCGCCGGCCAGGATCCTTCCCTGGCCCGCTGGATGCCGGCGCTGATGCCGTCCCCGGCCGGGCGCGAACCCCAGACGAAGGCGCGCGGACGCGCCGGCAGCGATCAGGAGTGGGAATCCTTCTGACCCTGACGGCACCGCCCAACCACCTGTACCAATAACCAGAAGAGCGGTAGCTGCACACCGCTAACCGCCTCGGAGAGCACAGCATGCGCGACAACCAGCCAGTGACTGGACGGGAATACGAGCTCCAGGACGAGCACTTCCTGATCTCGCGGACCGACCTCAAGGGACGCATCACCTACGCCAACCCGGCCTTCACCGAGGTCAGTGGATATCGCCACGAGGAGCTGATCGGCTCGCCCCACAACCTGGTGCGCCACCCCGACATGCCGCCCGAGGCCTTCGCCAACCTGTGGGAGACCCTGGCGGCGGGGGAGAGCTGGCGCGGCCTGGTCAAGAACCGGCGCAAGAACGGCGACCACTACTGGGTGGATGCCAGCGTGACCCCGGTCATCGAGGATGGCGAGGTGATGGGCTACGCCTCGGTACGGGTCAAGGCCGATCGCGAGCAGATCGACCGGGCGGAGCTCGCCTACGCCAGCATTCGCGAAGGCAAGGGGCGCCACCTCTATCTGCACAAGGGTCGGCTGCGCCGGCGCGGCGTACTCGGCGCGCTGCGGCGCCTGAACCTCAGCACCGTGCGCGCCCGCATCAGCCTGATGGTCGCCGTGGCGTCATTGATGCTGCTGGTCAGCGGCGGGCTCGGGCTCTTTGGCCTGCAGGCCTCGGGGGAGAGACTCGCCGAGCTCAACCGGGATGGACTCGAGGACGTGGTGCGCCTGCAGCAGGTCGGGCAGCTGGTCAACGAGCCGCCGCAGCGCATGGCCAGCCAGGAGCGCATGGCGCTGCTCGGCCAGCGCCACGAGCTGGCCGAGCAGATCGAGGCTACCGTCGCGCGCGTCGAGGGAATCTGGACCGATTTCATGGCCCGCGAGATCAACCAGGCCCCCGAGACCCGAGACTTCGGCGCCGACCTGAACGCCTACCTGCAGGAGGGGCTGCTGCCCCTGGCCAACGCCCTGACCGGCGAGGCCTTCGACGCCATGATGGCGCTGAACAATCAGGTCACCCCGCTCCAGGAGCAGGCGGTGGCGCTGACCGCCAGCGTCAATCAGTTGATCGAGCGCGAGCGCCGCGGTGCGGCGACGATGGCGGCCGCCGCCGAGGCCGGTCAGCGCACCATGCTGCTCGCCCAGGGCGGCGTGCTCGGTGCGGCCCTGCTGCTGCTGATCGCGCTGGGCATGATGACCCTGCGTGCCGTGACGCGTCCGCTGGATCGGGCCATCGGCTTCACCCTGCAGATCGCCTCGGGCAACCTGGCGGCGAGTGTGCCCCAGCGCGGCCGCGATGAAGTGGGCCGCCTGCTGGGCGCCCTGGACGTGATGCGCAAGAGCCTCGGCAGCATCGTGGGCGACGTGCATGCGGGTATTCAGGTGGTGACGCCGGCCGCGCGGGATATCGCGGTGGGCAATGACGACCTCTCCACCCGTACCGAGCAGCAGGCGGCGTCGCTGCAGCAGACCGCCTCCAGCATGGAGGAGATGACCGCCACGGTGCAGCAGAACACCGACAACGCGCGCCAGGCCAGCGGCCTGGCGACCGAGAATGCCGAGCGGGTTCGCGAGACCGGCGAGCTGATGCATCAGGTGGTGGATACCATGGGGCGCATCACCGAGAGCTCCCGCAAGATGGCCGAGATCATCGACGTGATCGACTCCATCGCCTTCCAGACCAATATCCTGGCCTTGAACGCCTCGGTGGAGGCCGCTCGCGCCGGCGAGCAGGGGCGCGGCTTTGCGGTCGTGGCCAATGAGGTGCGCAACCTGGCCGGGCGCTCCGCCGCCGCCGCGAAGGAGATCCGGACCCTGATCGACGGGGCCGGCAAGGAGATCCAGGCCGGTGCCGCGGTGGTGCAGCGCGCCGAGGGCGCCATCGAGGGGGTGGTGGCGGCCACCACCCGGGTCAACGACATCATGGGCGAGATCTCGGCTGCCTCCCAGGAGCAGAGCGGCGGCATCGGCCAGATCAACCAGGCGGTGGCCGAGATGGACCATGTCACCCAGCAGAATGCCGAGCGGGTGCAGACCATGGCCCGGGCGGCCCTGGACCTGGAGCGTCAGGCCGAGCAGCTGGTCATCGCCGTGACCGCCTTCCGCGCGCGCGGCGCCGGCGTGGAGCGCGCCCCGAGCCTAGCCGAGCGGCGCGGGCTGGCGGCGCCGAGTGAGCGCGAACCCGCTCAGCAGAAGGCACTGCCGCCCGCCGGTGGCGCCAACCGTCCGTCCGATATCGAGGAGTGGGAAGCATTTTGAGCGAGCCAAGGGAGCCGGCGTCGTTCTCCGCCGGCAACTGGGGCAGTGGAAGCTCCCTCGAGCGTGACCTGGTGCTCACCGCCGAGGACTTCGCGCGTATCCGTCAGCTGATCTACCAGCGGGCGGGGATCGTGCTGGCCGAGCACAAGCGCGAGATGGTCTACAGCCGTCTCGCCAAGCGGCTGCGCCATCATGGCCTGACGCGCTTCAGCGACTACCTGGCGCGCCTGGAGCGCCAGCCGGATGCCCGGGAGTGGGAGGCCTTCACCAACGCCCTGACCACCAACCTCACCGCCTTCTTCCGCGAGTCGCACCACTTTCCGCTGCTCGCCGAGCATGTCCGTGCCCGCCCAGGGCCGATCCGGGTGTGGAGTGCCGCGGCCTCCACCGGTGAGGAGCCCTACTCCATCGCCATGACCCTGAGCGAGGCGCTGGGCAGCCGCGCGGGCGATGCCAGGGTGGTGGCGACGGACATCGATACCGAGGCGCTGGCCAGGGCCGAGGCAGGGATCTACCCCCTGGAGCAGGTGCACAAGCTGGAGGCCGAGCGCATGCGCCGCTTCTTCCAGCGGGGTACCGGCCGGCAGGCGGGCCTGGCGCGGGTCAGGCCGGAGCTGCGTGCCATGGTCGAGTTCTCGCCGCTGAACCTGCTGGCGCCGAGCTGGCCGGTCAGCGGTCCCTTCGATGCGATCTTCTGCCGTAACGTGATGATCTACTTCGACAAGGCGACCCAGGCCAGGATACTGGAGCGCTTCGCGCCGCTGCTGAAGCCGGACGGACTGCTGTTTGCCGGCCACTCCGAGAACTTCTCCTACATCACGCGAGCCCTGCGGCTGCGCGGCCAGACCGTCTATACCCTGGCCCCGGCCGCCGCGGGCGGCAGGCCGACGCCTGACCGCTAAAGTCCGCCGGCCACCGGCCGATACCCTATTCAAGGACCTCTTGCTGCCTGACCCGGGCGGCGAGCCATCTGCTACAGGAGAGCCCTCTTGAGTGCCGCCACGATCAAGGTGCTTTGCGTTGACGACTCAGCGCTGATCCGCGACCTGCTCAGCGAGATCATCAACAGCCAGCCCGACATGGAGGTGGTGGCGGTGGCGCCGGACCCGCTGGTGGCCAGGGATCTGATCAAGCGCCACAACCCCGACGTGCTGACCCTCGACGTCGAGATGCCGCGAATGGATGGCATCGACTTCCTGGAGCGGCTGATGCGCCTGCGGCCGATGCCGGTGCTGATGGTTTCGTCGCTGACCCAGTCCGGCTCCGAGGTCACCCTTCGGGCGCTCGAGCTCGGCGCGCTGGATTTCGTTGCCAAGCCGTCGCTCGGCATCCGCAGCGGCATGCTCGAGTACGCCGAGGAGATCGCCGAGAAGATCCGCGCCGCGGCACGTTCGCGGCCGCGGCGCGCTGCTTCGCGCAGCGAGGCTCCGCCCCAGCGCCTGACGGCGCCGCTGATGTCGAGCGAGAAGCTCTTGATCATCGGCGCCTCCACCGGGGGCACCGAGGCGATACGCCGCGTATTGGAGCCGCTGCCCGCCAACAGCCCGGCCATCATGATTGCCCAGCACATGCCCGGCGGCTTCACCCGCTCCTTCGCCGAACGCCTCGACCGCCTCTGCCAGATCAGCGTCAAGGAGGCCGAGGACGGCGAGCGGGTGCTGCCCGGCCACGCCTATATCGCCCCGGGAGACGCCCACCTGAAGCTGGCGCGCAGCGGGGCCAACTATGTGGCGCGGCTCGACCCGGGCCCTCCCGTGAACCGGCATCGCCCCTCGGTGGACGTGCTGTTTCGCTCGGCGGCGGAGCAGGCTGGCCGCAATGCGGTCGGGGTGCTGCTCACCGGCATGGGCAAGGACGGGGCGGCGGGCCTCGTCGAGATGCGCCAGGCCGGCGCGCCCACCATCGCCCAGGACGAGGCGAGCTGCGTGGTCTTCGGCATGCCGCGGGAGGCGATCGCCCTGGGAGGTGCCTCGGAAGTGCTCCCCCTCGAGGAGATCGCGCCGCGCCTGCTGGCGCTGGTGGCCTCTTCCGGCCGGGCCCAGCGGGTGTAGCCCCATCATAACGACAACGCCCTCATAGGGAGGCGCCACTATGCTTCGCTTCACTCGTAACATCAGTATCCACGCGGCCATGGTGGCCGTGCTGGCCTGCTTCGTGGCCTTCATCGGAGTGATCGCCGGAATGGGGGTGATGGCCGATCGCAGTGCCGGTCACTCGCTTGGCACTCTTAACATGATCAGTGCCGAGCAGCTCAACGAGATCAACCGGGCCGACTCCCTGCTCAACGTGGGGCGTACCAACCTGGAGGTGGCGTCAAACCAGATCATGGTGGGGCGCATTCGCGAAGCCAATAGCAATCTCGATATTGCGCTAGATCGCCTCAATCGAGCCGAGCGCCGTTTCGACAATTTTGTGGCTACCCCCAAGACCGAGCAGGGACAGGGTATGGCGGATGCGCTGGCGGAGTATTTCCAGGAGGTGCTCTCCTTGGCGCGCGAGCAGCACGAGGCGCTCTATCAGCTGGATACCACTCGCTTTAACGACCTGCGCACGCAAATTGCCGATCAGGAGGCGCTTCTCGCCCAGCAGATGAACGAATTTGTGCGCTATGGGTTTGAGCGTAGTCGTAACCTCGTTGACTCCCATGAGCGCCAGTCCAGCCTGTTTGCTTGGATCGGCCTGAGCCTGCTGGTGCTGATCGGCCTGCTGGTGGCGGCGATCTATGCGGGCCTGCGCTCTGTTGTCATTCGCCCGCTGGGCGCGGCCGTGCATCATCTCGAGCGCATCGCCCAGGCGGACCTCTCGGCCACCATCGAGGTGAAGGGGCGCAACGAGGTGGGCCGACTGTTCGCCGCCATGCGCGAGATGCAGCAGGGGCTGGCACAGGTAGTGGGCGAAGTGCGCCAGGGCAGCGGCTCGATCCATCTCGGTACCCGGGAGATCGCCTCCGGCAATACGGATCTCTCGTCGCGCACCGAGCAGCAGGCGGCGTCGCTGGAGGAGACCGCGGCCAGCATGGAGCAGTTGACCGCCACGGTGAAGCAGAATGCCGACAACGCCCGTCAGGCCAGCACCCTGGCGCTCGAGGCCTCCACCACCGCCGAGCGCGGCGGCGAGGTGGTCGATCGCGTGGTGAAGACCATGCACGGCATCTCGGACTCCTCCCGCAAGATCGCCGATATTACCGGTGTCATCGACTCCATCGCCTTCCAGACCAATATCCTGGCGCTCAACGCCTCGGTGGAGGCGGCGCGGGCGGGGGAGCAGGGCCGCGGCTTCGCGGTGGTGGCCGGCGAGGTGCGCAACCTGGCCAGCCGCAGTGCCGAGGCGGCCAAGGAGATCAAGACGCTCATCGAGAGCTCGGTGGCTCAGGTGCAGGCGGGGTCGAGCCTGGCCGAGAATGCCGGGGATACCATGGACGAGGTGGTCCAGGCGGTACGCAGGGTCACCGATATCATGGACGAGATCTCCGCGGCCTCCCAGGAGCAGAGCGACGGCATCGAGCAGGTGAGCCAGGCGGTGGGCCAGATGGACCAGGTGACCCAGCAGAACGCCGCCCTGGTGCAGCAGGCCTCGGCGGCCGCCTCCTCCCTGGAGGAGCAGGCGGAGCGCCTCGAGCAGGCCGTGGCGCGCTTCCGCCTGGCCGGCGAGGCCGCGCGGATAGCGAGCGAGCCGGCCCCGGAGGCACTCACCCTGACCGCGCCTGAGGCACCGGCGGGCCTGCCGGCACCGAGCCGCCGGCGCAGCGCGCAGCGGGCCGAATCCGCCGAGGAAGAGTGGCAGGAGTTCTGATTCGGCTGCCGCCTGTCGGGCGGCATGCTCGGCCCGGCCGGCCATCTCGCCGGGCCATCATTCAACGAGAACATCGCGAATCGAGGTAGTGCAATGGCAGACAAGAACATGAGCATCCTGGTGGTGGACGACTTTCCCACCATGCGCCGGATCGTGCGCAGCCTGCTCAAGGAGCTCGGTTTCACCAACGTGGAGGAGGCCGAGGACGGCCAGGATGCGCTCAACAAGCTGCGCGCCGGCGGCTTCCAGTTCGTGGTCTCGGACTGGAACATGCCCAACCTGGACGGGCTGGAGATGCTCAAGCAGATCCGCGCCGATGCCGCGCTCAAGGAGCTGCCGGTACTGATGGTGACCGCCGAGGCCAAGAAGGAGAACATCATCGCGGCCGCCCAGGCCGGCGCCAGCGGCTACGTGGTCAAGCCGTTCACCGCGGCGACCCTCGAAGAGAAGCTCAACAAGATCTTCGAGAAGTTGGGCATGTGATCACCAGGCCCTGCGGCCGACGCGAGGAGAGTAGAGCATGAGCACCCAAGACCCGAGCCAGGCGGCAGCCTCCGCCAGCGGCGATGACCTGGTACAGCGCATCGGCCAGCTGACTCGCATGCTGCGCGAAAGCATGCGCGAGCTCGGCCTGGACAAGGAGATCGAGAAGGCCGCCGAGGCGATCCCCGACGCCCGTGATCGCCTGAGCTATGTGGCCACCATGACCGAGCAGGCGGCGGAGCGGGCGCTCAATGCCATCGACCGCGCCCAGCCGATTCAGGATGCCATGGGTGAGAAGGCCGAGGCGCTGGACGGTCGCTGGGCCGAGTGGTTCGCCGAGCCCAAGGGACTGGACGAGGCCCGCGAGCTGGTCACCGACACCCGCGCCTACCTGGCCGAGGTGCCCGAGCAGACCGGCGCGACCAACAAGGAGCTGCTCGAGATCATGATGGCCCAGGACTTCCAGGACCTGACCGGCCAGGTGATCAAGAAGATGATGGACGTGATCCGCGAGATCGAGAGCCAGCTCGTCCAGGTGCTGATCGACAGCGTGCCCGAGGGCGAGCGCCGCGACGACATGCAGCGCCGTGCCGACGAATCGCGCCGCGATACCGGCCTGCTCAATGGTCCCCAGGTCAATACCAAGGGCGATGACGTGGTCAGCAGCCAGGACCAGGTCGATGACCTGCTGGAGCAGCTCGGCTTCTGAGGGCTGAGAGCCGAACGCCGAACGCAAGACCCCGAGGGCCGATGGTCGCGAACGAATAGCTCGCGATTATCGG
This sequence comes from Halomonas sp. PGE1, assembly GCF_013000985.1. Lineage (NCBI taxonomy): Bacteria > Pseudomonadati > Pseudomonadota > Gammaproteobacteria > Oceanospirillales > Halomonadaceae > Halomonas > Halomonas sp. PGE1. The sequence continues at coordinate 3,162,780 of NZ_CP053032.1, read as the reverse complement.
CCCTTATTCGCGTATCACCCCTTTCCTCGACTCTCCACAATGGCCAGGGTCCGCAAGACTGTCCCCGATGAGTGGCCATGGCCGAGCAGAGCAGCGATCAGGAAAAGACCGAACCGGCAACGCCTCGGCGGCTGGAGAAGGCCCGCGAAGAGGGCCAGGTCGCCCGTTCCCTGGAGCTGACCACCTTCATGCTGCTGCTGGGTGGCGTGGTGGGGCTGTGGAGCATGGGCTCGCTGCTCTATGACCAGCTGGGCATGGTGATGGAGCAGGCCTTCCTCTTCGAGCGCCGCCATGCGCTGGAGACCGCGCCGATGCTCAGTCATGCCCTGGAGCTGGGGCGGCGTACCCTGATGGCGATGCTGCCGCTGTTCCTGCTGCTCGCCGTGGTGGCCCTGGTGGCGCCGGCGCTGCTGGGCGGCTGGCTGATCTCGGCCAAGTCGCTCAAGCCCCAGCTCTCCAAGCTCAACCCCTTCAAGGGCCTCAAGCGCATGTTCGGTGTCCAGGCCCTGGTGGAGCTGGCCAAGGCGATCGCCAAGTCGCTGCTGGTCGGCAGCGTGGCCATCGCCTTCCTGTGGGCCAACCGCGGCACCTACATGAGCCTCATGGATCAGCCGGTGCAGCTGGCCCTGGCCCATGCGCTGCAGCTGGCGGCGCTGGCCTGCGGCCTGATCGTGCTGGCCCTGCTGGTGGTGATCCTGATCGACGTGCCCTATCAGCTGTGGAGCCATGCCAAGGAGATGCGCATGAGCAAGGAGGAGGTCAAACGTGAGCACAAGGAGTCCGAGGGTGACCCCCATATCAAGGCGCGCATTCGTCAGCAGCAGCAGGCCATGGCTCGCGGCCGCATGATGAGCAAGGTGCCGGAGGCCGACGTGATCATCACCAACCCGACCCACTATGCCGTGGCCCTGCGCTACGACGAGACCGGCATGGCCGCGCCTCGGGTCATCGCCAAGGGTACCGAGCTCGTGGCCGGCCGCATCCGCGAGCTGGGCGACGAGCACGGCGTGCCGCGCCTGGAGGCGCCGCCTCTGGCGCGCGCCCTCTATCACCACGTGGACCTCGATGCCGAGATTCCCGAGGCGCTCTATACCGCCGTGGCGGAGGTGATGGCCTGGGCCTTCCGCCTCAAGCGGGTCGCGGAGGAGGGCGGCGAGGCCCCGCCGCTCCCCGAAGCGCTGCCCGTTCCGGAGGCGCTGGATGTGCCGCCGGGCGCTGCAGGAGCTGATGCATGAAGGCCGTGAGCGAATACCTCGGCGGACAGTGGGCCAGCGGTTCCCAGATGAAACTGCTGGCCGGTCCGCTGCTGATCCTCTTCGTGATGGCGATGCTGATCCTGCCGCTGCCGCCCACCGCGCTGGATCTCTTCTTCACCTTCAATATCGCGCTGGCGGTGATGGTGCTGCTGGTCAGCATGTTCACCCACAAGCCGCTGGACTTCGCCGCCTTCCCGGCGGTGCTGCTGTTCACCACCCTGCTGCGGCTGTCGCTGAACGTCGCCTCCACCCGGGTGATCCTGATGGAGGGGCACCAGGGCGGCGACTCCGCCGGCAAGGTGATCGAGGCCTTCGGCCAGTTCCTGGTGGGGGGTAACTTCGCCGTGGGTCTGGTAGTGTTCCTGATCCTGATCGTCATCAACTTCATGGTCATCACCAAGGGCGCCGAGCGGATCGCCGAGGTGGGTGCGCGCTTCATGCTCGACGCCATGCCCGGCAAGCAGATGGCCATCGACGCCGACCTCAACGCCGGCCTGATCGGCGAGGAGGATGCCCGCAAGCGCCGCGCCGAGGTGGCCCAGGAGGCCGACTTCTACGGCTCCATGGACGGCGCCAGCAAGTTCGTGCGCGGCGACGCCATGGCGGGCCTGGTGATCATGGTGGTCAACGTCATCGGCGGCCTGCTGATCGGCATGCTGCAGCACGGCATGGGCTTCGGCGATGCCGCGCGCACCTATACGCTGATGACCATCGGCGATGGCCTGGTGGCCCAGATCCCGGCGCTGGTGATCTCCACCGCGGCGGGCGTGACGGTCTCCCGGGTCAGCACCGACAAGGGCGAGGACGTCGGCCAGCAGATGCTCGGCCAGCTCTTCACCAACCCCCAGGTGATGATCCTGGCGGCGGTGGTGATGGGGCTTCTGGGCATGGTGCCCGGCATGCCCAACTTTGTCTTTCTGCTCTTCACCGGGCTGCTCGGCGGCCTGGCCTGGGCGCTGATCCGCAATGCGAAGCGGCAGGAGGTCAAGGAGGCGCTCGCCGAGAGCGAGCTGCCCCCGGCCCCCGAGGCCCCCGAGGCGAGCTGGGACGATGTCCAGCTGGTCGACACCCTGGGGCTCGAGGTGGGCCACCGGCTGATCCCGCTGGTGGACCAGCGCCAGGAGGGGGAGCTGCTCAGCCGCATCAAGGGGGTGCGCAAGAAGTTTGCCCAGGAGGTGGGGTTCCTGCCGCCGGTGGTCCACATCCGCGACAACCTGGAGCTCGGGCCCTCCACCTATGTGATCACCCTGAAGGGAGCGGAGATCGGTCGCGCCGAGGCCTTCCCCGGCAAGTGGCTGGCCATCGACCCCGGTCAGGTCTCCGGCGAGCTCGCCGGCACCCCGACCACCGACCCGGCCTTCGGGCTGCCGGCGGTGTGGATCGAGGCCTCCCAGCGCGAGCACGCCCAGGTCTACGGCTACACCGTGGTGGACGCCAGCACCGTGGTGGCCACCCACCTCAACCACCTGATGCACCGCCACGCCGGCGAGATGCTGGGCCGCGGCGAGGTGCAGAAGCTGCTCGACCGCCTGGGCGAGGAGCAGAAGTCGCTGGTCGAGGAGGTGGTACCCAAGCTGGTATCGCTGACCATGTTCCAGCGCCTCCTGCAGAACCTGCTGGAGGAGGAGGTCTCGATTCGCGACCTGCGCACCATCCTGGATACCCTTGCCGAGCACGCCGGCCAGCAGGCCGATGTCGGGGAGCTGACCGCGCGGGTCCGCATCGGGCTTGGCCGCAGCATCGTCCAGCAGTGGTTCGGGGCCGAGCCTGAGATCCGCGTCATCGGGCTGGAGGCGCAGCTCGAGCAGGTGCTGATGCAGGCGATGAGCGGCAACGGCGCCCTGGAGCCCGGCCTCGCCGATACCCTGATGACCCAGGCGGAACAGGCGCTGGGGCGCCAGGAGACCAGCGGCGAGCCGCCGGTGCTGGTGGTGCAGCACAGCCTGCGCCCGGTGCTGGCCCGTTTCCTGCGCCGCCGGCTGCGCCACCTGGCGGTGCTCTCCCAGGCAGAGATCCCCGACGACCGCACCCTGCGCGTGACGCAGCTGGTGGGAGGACGCTGAGATGAGAGGCAGCTGACAGCATGAGCGTGATGCGATTCACCGGCACCACCAGCCGCGAGGCGATGCGCCAGGTACGGGCCGCCCTGGGCGACGAGGCGCTGATCCTGGCCAACCGGCACACCGAGCAGGGCGTCGAGATCCTCGCCATGGCCGAGGCGGGGACCCCCGAGCCGGCCGCGGCCGCGCCGCGTCCTGTCGAGGCGCTGCCCCTGGCGCCGACGCCCACGCCGGTCGCCCCGGAGGCGCCCAGGGTGAGGGAGGAGGAGGCCTTCCAGGCGATGAGCGCGCGTCTGCTGGCGGAGATGCAGGAGATGCGCAGCCTGCTGGCGGTCCAGCGCACCGAGGCGTCGCCCTCACCCCGGCAGCGGCTCATGCAGTGGCTGCTCGAGGCGGGGTTCTCGCGGTCGGTCGGCGAGGAGGTGCTGGAGGGACTGCCGGAGAGCCTGTCGCCCGACGACGAGGCGGCCTGGCTGGTGACGCGCCTGGCCGCGCGCCTGCCGGTCGAGGAGGACGAGCTGGCGCTGCTGGATCGCGGCGGCATCGTGGCCCTGGTAGGCCCCACCGGGGTCGGCAAGACCACCACCGCGGCCAAGCTCGCCGCCCGCTTCGTGATGCGCCATGGCCCTGACGCCGTGGCGCTGGTTTCCACCGACGGTTTTCGTATCGGCGCCCATGAGCAGCTGCGGATCTACGCCGAGCTGCTGGGCGTCCCCATGCATGGCCTCGATCTTGACCAGCCCCTGGAGACCCTGCACTTGGCGCTGGCGGACAGGCGCTTCGTGATCGTCGACACCGTGGGCATGAGTCAGCGCGACCGGCGGGTCATCGACCAACTGGCGAGGCTCAAGGGGGGGCGCGCCAGTGCGCCCGCTGCTGGTGCTCAATGCCGTCAGCCAGCCGGAGGCGCTGGAGGAGGTCATCATCAACTACCGGCAGGCGGCGCGCGCCGCGGGCATGCCTCTGGATGACTGTCTGATCAGCAAGCACGATGAGGCGGGGCGCCTGGGGCCGCTGCTCGACGCCCTGATGCGCCATGGGCTGCGTCTGCTGCTGGTTGCCCAGGGCCAGCGCGTTCCCGAGGATCTGGTGGTCATGGACGCCCCCACCCTGGTCAGGCAGGCGCTGGAAGTGCGCAGCACGTCGATTCGCCCGGAGCCGCCGGCCGCCGCCGCGCTGCTGCTGGGCCAGGGGCGTCGCGTCGCCACGCTGCTTTCGACCCTGCGCGAGCGGGTGCCGGGCTTTGCCGACTTGACGCGGGCCTGGCAGCTGGCGGGGGTGCCGCCAGCGCTGCAGTCCGAGCGACTCGCGCCTCTGCTGGGGCAGGCCAGGCCACCCGGTGGCAGCCGGGTCTGGATGCCGCGAGCCCGCGTGCGCGGCGAGGCCTGGTCACAGCCCGATCTGACCCTGGATGCCGCGGGGCAGTGGTCGGCCCTGCCGGTGCCCCAGCACCTGGCGCCCGCCGGGGAGCTGGAGCGACTGGCGTCCGCCGAGGAGGCCGGCCCGCTCGGCGCCCACCTGCTGGCCGGGCTGCCCGGGCTCGATGCCCGTGCCTGGCTGGCCGAGCAGCAGCGGGACTGGATCGCCCAGGTGCGCGGCACCCAGCGGGTCGTGGTCGACGGCGAGCGTCAGCCGCTGGCTGCCCTGGCCGCCGTGATGTCGCCGCGGCAGCCGCGAGCGCTGCGCTGGCGGGGGCGCGAGGCGCAGCTGGCGCTGGCGTCCTGTACGGTGAGCCTGGGGCGAGGGGAGACGGAGCCGCTGCGCGCCTGGGCGGGCGAGCTGGTGGATGCCTACAGCGGTCGCGTGCTGAAGCGCGGCTACTGGCTGTCGCCGGCGACCCTGCGCGGGCGTGCCGTGCCCCTGCTGGTGACCCAGCTGCTCGCCGAGGTGCTGCCGGCCCTGACGCGGCGTGCCAATCGCCGGCTCGTCGAGGCGGACCCGGCCATGGCGCCGGCGCTGCGCCTCACCCTGGCCGCCGGCCTGGCGAGCGTCGCCACCCGGCTCGAGGCGAGCGATGAGGCCTGGGCGCTCTCCCTGCGGGGTGAGCTCCTGGCGCTGCTGGCCGGCAGGAAACGCTGCAGCGCCGAGACGCTGCTCGAGGCGCTGCTGCAGCTCTGCCTCGCCCGCGAGGCGCTGCGCGAACTGGGAACCGTCGGGCTTGAGGGGCTGCACTGATATGACGATGGATCAAGCCTCGGGGCTTCGGCACTGGGCATCACGGCAGGAGAGGGACGCGGGCGGCTGCCCGACCCATGTGGCCGAAGCGTTGATCGCCCTGGCCGGGCAAGTGCCCGCGGCGAGCCGGGTGGCAGTGGCTCGCCGGCCGCCGCCGGCCGCACAGCTTGCGACTTCGACGGCCACCCTGCTGATCGTCGGCCTGCCGGCGCGCCAGCTGGAGCGCGCCCGCGAGCCGCTGACCCACTGGCACGGCCAGGGGCGCCGCTGGGTCGGTGACCCCCAGCGCTGGCAGCTGGTGCCCGTGGCGCCAGACAGCCCCCACCTGTCGCTGCTGGCGGCCCAGCAGCCGCGCTGGGCGCTCTGGGTAGAGGCCGACGCCGAGAGCTTTCGGCGGGCCTGGCGGCTGCTGCTTGCCCTGGCGGAGGCCGGTGGCCCGGGCAGGCTGCTGCTGTTGCATCCGCCGGGCCTCCGTCGTCCCGGCCTGCTCGACAACCTGCAGCAGGCCGCTGCCCACTACCTGGGCGTCGAGCTGGTGGTGCTGGCATGAGCCGGCAGCGGGTGGGCTGGCTGGCGCTGGCCATGCTGACGCTGGCCTCGCCGGTGTCGGCAGCAGGCAGCTGGGTCGGCCAGGCCGGGCCGGTCAGGGCGGTGCTGGCAGAGCGCAGCATGGCAAGCGCCACGATGCCACCACCGCCTGCCGTGACGGCAGGCGTCATCGAGGAGGTGCGCTGGCGCTACGGGGTGCCGGCCGGCCAGGTCGTGACGGGCTGGCTCTGCCATCCGGGCGGCTGTGCGGAGCTTGCCTCGAGCGCCGGCAGCAGCCGGGCGCTGGCAGGGTTACCCGCGACGACCCCCCTGCACTTCCGGTTCGCCCTGGCACCGGGCCAGCGGGCGGCGGTTCGGGTCAGCGACCTTCAGGTCATCGTCAACTATCGGTAGGGCAGGCGAACGAGATGTATACCGCCAAGGGAAAGATCCAACAGAACGAGCTGCTGACCGAGTACCTGCCTCTGGTCAGGCGCCAGGCGCTGGCGCTGCAGGTGCGGCTGCCGGCCAGCATCGAGCTCGATGACCTGATCCAGGCCGGTACGGTGGGGCTGCTGGAGGCGCTGGGCCGCTTCGATGCGGGGCAGGGGGCGAGCTTTGCCACCTTCGCCAGCCAGCGTATCCGGGGCGCGATGCTCGACGAGCTGCGCAGCCGTGACTGGCTGCCACGCAGCGTGAGGCGCAATGCCCGGGCGGTGGACGAGGCCGTCAGGCGCCTGGAGCAGCGCTTCGCCAGGCCCGCGGAGGAGCATGAGATCGCCGCCGAGCTCGAGATGGAGCTCGGCGACTATCGGCAGCTGTTGAGCGATACCAACTGCGGCCAGCTGCTGCCCTTCGAGGAGCTGGTGGCCGAGGGGCACGAGCAGGGGTTCGACAGTCCCCAGCGCAGCACCCCCTTCGCCGAACTGGTTGAGCACGAGCAGCGCGAGCGCCTGGTGGAGGCCATCGCCGCGCTGCCGGAGCGCGAGCAGCTGCTGATGGCGCTCTACTACCAGGAGGAGCTGAACCTCAAGGAGATCGGTGCGGTGCTGGGGGTGACCGAGTCACGGGTATGCCAGCTGCACAGCCAGGCGGTGAGTCGCCTGCGGGCTCGGCTGCGCGATCAGGGCTGACGCGGCCGGGCCGCCTGTTAGAGGTGGCCCATCAGGGTATCGGCCTGCTCCATGGCGTCCAGATAGCAGCGCTGCAGCTGATCGCCACTGACCTGGTCGGTCGGCTGTGCCATGAGTCCCTCCTGCTCCTCGGCCAGCGTCAGCAGTGCGCCAAGGATGCCCTCGCGTGACTTCAGTGCCGCGCTCAGGTGGGTGTTCAGGGGCAGCTCATCCAGCAGCTCTTCCTGGGACTCTTCCAGCAGCGGCCCCATCAGCGAAAACAGCCCGGCGGTGAAGGCGTCCTCGGGATCGATGCCCTGGAAGGGCGCGGCGAGATTGCGGCAGGTGTAGGCGCGGATCAGCGCCATGCGGATCTTCAGCTTGGAGGAGGGCAGCTCGCCGGCCAGCGACAGCGTCATCACCAGCCGGCGCAGCTCGTTCAGGCCCAGCAGCGGGATGGCTCGCTTGAGGTCCGTCGCCTGGGCGCCGGAGTGAGAAAAGTGAACGGAGTTCGCCCGGCGCAGCACGGCGACATGCAGGTGCGGCATCTGCAGGATCAGCTCGTAGAGGCGCTGGAGCTCCACCTCTTCCCGGTACAGCTCATTGACCAGCCGCAGCTGGGCGGCGCGGTTGCCATGGCGCCCTCGGGGCCGCGCCACATAGAACGCCGGCGCTGCCAGATAGCCGCCGTCGAAGTAGTGGCAGTCGAGCTGCTGATAGCGCGCAAGGCCCTCGGCATCGGCGATGTTGTCGGCGAGCAGGCGCGCCCCGCGCAGGCGCAGGGCGCGGAGCACGTCCTCGTCCAGCTCGTCCGGGTGGCTCAGCCTCACCAGGTTGGCCAGCGGCGCCAGGGTGGGGATCTGGCCGCGCAGGCTCGAGCCGTGTATCAGCAGTCGGTAGCCGCGCTCTCTCACCTGAGCGAGGCGCTCGAGCAGGGAGGCGTTGACCTCCAGCAGCCGCGGCACGCCGATGATGATCTGGTTGGCCGGGGAGGGCAGCAGGTCCGGGCGCTCCAGCCACTCCACGGGCAGGTCGATGACCAGGTCACGCTTGCCCAGCCGACTGCGCTCATCCAGCTCGTAGATGGTCGTGGCCAGGGCCCTGGCGATGGCCACCTCGGGGGCATCACCGTCTTCTGACCGGTGTCGATAGAGCAGTCGGTCGGCCACGTGCCGGCCTTCGGCGTCATGAATCGGCTGGAGGGCCACGCTGAAGGCGTGGCTGTCGGGCTGCTGTGTCATCGGGCTCTCCCTGTCGTTCCCTGCGTTGGTGGCTGGCCATTCTCCCGGGGCCTCCAGGCCCGGGGCGGCCGCTCGCTGCCAGAATATCACTGCGTTTACCGCGTTGCCCCGCTAAAGCCTGCTAAAGCCCACTAAAGAAAGGGCCGCGGCGGCCGATAAAACCTCCAGTGTCCCTTCCCGTCACTGTGACCTTTTCTCACCCGGCAAGGAGCCGTGCATGAATCCCTCGACGCTTATCGGTATCTTCGCCAGCTGTGTGCTGCTGGCCAGCGTCCTGTTGTTCACGGCGGAGTCGCCGCAGAGCTTCCTGAACCTGCCGGGGCTGGCCATCGTGCTGGCCGGCACGATGGCGGCCACCTTCATCAGCTATCCCCTCAAGGAGGTGGTGCGGGTGGTGCGGCTGGTGGGGATCGTCTTTCGGCGCGAGAACACCTATACCCGCGACGACATCAAGGAGCTGGTGGACATGTCCCGGCTCTGGTTCAAGGGGGACGTGCGCGCCGTGGAGGCGGCCCTGGAGCATACCCGCAATCCCTTCCTGCGCACGGGTATCCAGCTGGTCATCGCCAATACCAAGCCGGATGAGATCTACGACCTGCTGAGCTGGCGCATTGCCCGCCTGCGGGCGCGCGAGCAGGCCGAGGCGCAGATCTTCCGCACCATGGCGACCTATGCCCCCGCCTTCGGCATGATCGGTACCCTGGTCGGGCTGGTGAACATGCTGGAGGTCATGGAGGCCGGCGACCTGCATGTGATCGGCCCGCGCATGGCGGTGGCCCTGCTGACCACCTTCTATGGCATCCTGCTGGCCAACCTGGTGTTCAAGCCCATCGCGGTGAAGCTCGAGCGGCGCACCGAGGAGCGCCTCATCGCCATGAACATGGTGCTCGAGGGGATCTCCCTGATCACCAAGCGCCGCCTGCCCTCCTTCATCGAGGAGACCCTCAACTCCTTCGTGGCCAACTACCACGACGAGATCCGCGAGCCCGGCAAGCCGCGGCCGCGCGGCGGTGAGGCGGGCCAGAATGCTTGATCGCAATGTCAGGGAGGTGCTGGCGCCCGGCAGCGTGGGGGAGGGCGACGGTGAGGCCTGGCTGGTCAGCTACCTCGACGTGCTGACGCTGCTTATCACGCTGTTCGTGCTGCTGCTCTCCCTGGCGGGCAATGGCCTGGCGGTGACCGGCAGCCAGCACGGTGGCGAGTCCACCCGGCAGATCTCGCCGGTGGCGCAGTCGGCCGCGATTGCCGTGGCGGGTGGGCTGGGTCCCCTGGCAACCGGTATCCAGCCGCGCCATGATGGGCTGCAGCCGCGCTTTCAGGGGCTGGAGATCGAAGGGGTCAGCGTCGACCAGAGCGCCCAGGGCATTACCCTGCGCATCGATGACAACCTGCTCTTCGCCAGCGGTCAGGCCGAGCTGATCGCCGGCGCGGACCGGGTGCTGCAGCGCCTGGTGGAGCTGATCCAGGAGTTCGATGGCGATGTCTCGGTGGAGGGGCACACCGACAGCATTCCCATCGCCACGGCACGCTTTCCCTCCAACTGGGAGCTGGCCACCGCGAGGGCCATTTCGGTGCTGCGCTATCTGGCCGGGGCGGGCGTCGAGGAGGCGCGACTGCGCGCGATCGGCTACGCGGAGACCCGGCCCCTGGAGAGCAATGCGACCGCCGAGGGGCGCGCGGCCAACCGCCGAGTGGAGCTGCTGCTTCACCAGCAGCCACGCTGACATGACAATATCAACATAACGAAAGACAGACGGCACTGAGGGCCGAGCAGGGGGAAACATGAATCATTGTGCACGCGTGGCGGGAGACTGCGGCCGCTGCGATGTCGAGCTGCCTTTCGACTTCACCATGGCCTTCCAGCCGATCGTCGACCTCGCCAGTGCGCGAACCACGACCTTTGAGGCGCTGGTGCGCGGACCGAACGGGGAGTCGGCCTGGAGCGTGCTCTCCCAGGTGACGGACTCGCTGATGTACCGCTTCGATCAGGCGTGTCGGGTCAGTGCGATCGAGATGGCCAGCGCGCTCGGCATGCAGGAGCGACTCTCCATCAACTTCCTGCCCAATGCGGTCTACGAACCGGAGGCCTGCATCCAGGCGACCCTGGAGGTCTCCCAGCGGGTGGGCTGGCCCACGAACAAGCTGGTCTTCGAATTCACCGAGACGGAGCGGGTGACCGACCAGGCGCACCTCAAGCGCATCATCGACAGCTATCGCAGCATGGGCTTCACCACGGCGCTCGACGACTTCGGCAACGGCTACGCCAATCTCGACCTGCTCACCCTGTTGGAACCGGACAAGCTGAAGATCGATCGCGAGCTGGTGATGGGCTGCGATCAGGACCGGCGTCGTCAGGCGCTCTTGAGGGCGGTGCGGGGCCTGGCCACGGAGATGAAGCTCGAGCTGATCGCCGAGGGGGTGGAGACCCGCGAAGAGGCGCTGTGGCTGGCGAGATCGGGGATCCTGCGCCAGCAGGGGTTCTTCTATGCCCGGCCGGCGGTGGCCTCGCTGGGTGAGGATCTCGGCCCGCGGCTGCAGGAGCTTCAGCAGGCCATCTGAGGAGGGGCCAGCCCTGAAGGTTGGCCTGCCTGGCTACTTCACGGCCGCCAGGGCTTCCTCGAGGAGGGCGAGCACCGGCGCCAGCTGGCTGGGGTGGAGCACCAGCAGGTGCTCGCCGGGAGCGCCATCCGCTGGGGCGATCACCGCGAACTCGCCCTCTTCGAGGTGAAACTCATGCACCTCCCGCTCGCCTGCCGGCAGGCGGACACGGCTCGCCCGATAGGGGTCATCCTCGCCGTAGGTCAGGCGGTGGTACGCCTTGAACAGCGTGTAGAGCCACAGGCCATGCCGAAAGGCCGGCCAGCGCGACGGTGTCTGGCGAGTCTCCTGATCAAGCGTCAGGCCCTCCGCCTCGGCAACCCGAATGGCCTCGACCAGGGGGGTGGCCAGCAGATCCCCCGCCGTGCCGGGCCAGGGGGTCAGCTGCTCCAGGGCACGCCGGTGGAGCGCTTCGATGTCGCGCAGCTCCTCCAGGGTAGCGATGGGGTAGTCGGTGTGGCGCAGCTCCGTCGGGTCACATCCCCCGTTCTCCCAGCCGTGAATCACACGCAGAATCAGCTTGCCTCCGGCGAGCGGGCGACCGATGAGCGCCTGCATGGCGACCCTGAGGTGCAGCAGGCGCTCCGTGGTCATGTTGTCGAAGGCGCTGTAGGGATCGACGAAGATCCCGTGCAGCTTGCCTGGCGCATGTTCCTTGGCTTCGGTATAGGGCATCCGCTGGGTTCCAACGTCTGGTGCAGGGGAAGGGAGTCGAACGACCGTCAATGCTTGATTAGCAGTTATCGGCGTCTTCAGGTGCAACTTTAATCCTGCAACCGGAGATGGTTGGCAAGGGCGCCTGCGTCGCGCTGATCCGCGATCAAGGTGGTGGCCAAGACCACTTGACCACTATCCGTGTCATCCATGCTGACAGACTCCGCTAGGGTGGCGCTGGATTTTCATCACGATAGAGCATGGCCGCATTCCTTCCCGACGCCTTGGCCTGGTACATCGCCTGATCGGCCGCATGGGTGAGGGCCTCAACTTCCTGGCCGTGATCGGGGTAGAGCGCGACCCCGATGCTAGCCGAGATATCGACCTCATGGGAGCCAAGCTGAAAAGGAGCGGCCAGCGCAAAGGTGAGCTTTTCGGCGACTTGCTGGGCGGTCTCGGTATCGATGGGGCCGGGGATCAGGACCGTGAATTCATCTCCACCGATACGTGCGACCAGGTCCGTAGCTCTCAATTCATGGCGCAGGCGCTCACCTACCTGTCTCAGCAAGGCATCCCCCACCCCATGGCCGTGGGCATCGTTAACTGGCTTGAATCGGTCCAGATCGATGAACAACAGCGCCAAGGACTGCCCCTGGCGCTCGGCGAGGCTCAAGGCCAGCTGCAGCCGCGAAAAGAACTCAGAGCGATTGGCGAGCCCGGTGACCGGATCGAGTTGGGCCAGCTGACGGAACTGCGCTTCACTGGCCAGCAAGGACGCCTCAAGCGCCTTCCGCTCGGTGATATCGTTGACATACCCCGTCCACAGTATGCGTCCATCGGCCAGTCGTTGCGGCTGGTCATGGGCCTCCACCCAGAGTATGTGGCCATCGCGGTGATACATGCGAAATTCAGCGTGCCAGGGGGGCAGGCTCTCCGCAGAGAAAAGGCTATCCCGAATGACGCGCTCTATGTCTTCTGGATGGATCAGTCCCATCAGGGCATCGGCGTCTTCCAGAGCCTCAGCAACAGGCACACCAAACATCGATTCGGCACGCTCGCCCACGAAGGTGTATATCCAGTGCCCCTCTGGTGTCAGGCAGAGCTGGTAGACGAAGCCGGGGATATAGGCGGCGACCGCCGTGAGCTGCTGGGCGAAGTTGCGTGACCAGGTGATATCCCGAGCTGAGGCGATCAGCCGCTGGGTGCCGAGTGGCCCCATGACATGAAGGCGTACTTGCCAGGTCCGCTGACCGCTGGGCACCTCGAAAAGCTGCTCGAACTCCACGACCTCTCCCTGGGCCAGGCAGCGTCGGTACTCGGCCGCGAGTCTCTCCGCGTCCTCAGGGGGCAGCAAGTCGTCGAGGCGAACGCCCTCGACCTGCGCCCGGGAAAAGCCGGTGGCCTCAATGAAGCCTGTATTGACTCTCAAGAAACGAAATCCGCCATCGGCTTCTGCCTGAACCACCATCAATACATCCGGGGAGTGCTCGAAGGCAGCGTGAAGCAGGTCCATCGGGGCTCCTTGGGGCAGGGCGGCTGGGCGTCATCGCCAGCATACCCGACGATGCCGCGGTATGCGCTGGCGGAACCATCGAAATCTCTGGCAGGAGCAGCATATGCGGCACCCTCTCGTGCGGGCCTACCCTTCGTCGGAGCGACTCGGTGCCGAGACCTCACTTCATGTAAGCTTTATCGTTGAAGCAACGCGAACCGAGTCTCGACCTGACAGGGATGCAGTGCCATGAAAGCGCGCATGACCGCCGAAGCGGCCTTTCGCCTGCTCGCCGACGGAATGTCGCGAGCGGGCACGGATACCTTCCTGCCTACGCTGGTAGGGCACCTGGCCAAGATCCTCGACGTCGATCATGTGCTGGTGGCCCAGGTAGAGGAGGAGCATTACGCCCAGACCCTGGCGGTCTGGTCCCGAGGCGCCCTTCAGCCCAACCTTCGCTATCACCTGGCAGGGACCCCTTGCGAGACCGTCAGTGGCCGCCAGCCCTGCCTCTATGCCTGTGATGTTCAGCAACGCTTCCCCGAGGATGAGCTGCTGGAAGCGCTCGGTGCCGAAAGCTACATGGGGTTGCCGCTGTTCGGGCTGGACGGGGCACCGCTTGGCCTGCTGGCCCTGCTCAAGAATGCGCCGATGTCGCTCACTGGCCTGGAGAAGGAAATTCTCCATATCGCTGCCGCTCAAGCCGGGGCGGAGATCGAGCGCAGCTTGGCACGGCAGTCGCTGCAGCAGAGTGAAGCCAGCGCCCGGGAAAGCGAGCGGCGCCTGGACACGCTGCTCAACCACCTGCCCGGCATGGCCTATCGCTGCCTGAATGACTCCGAGTGGACCATGCTGGTGGTGAGCCAGGGGGCCGAAGGCCTGACCGGCTACTCGCCCGCGGCCCTGATTCACAACCGCGAGGCGAGCTACGCCTCGTTGATTCATGCCCCCGACCGGCAACCGCTCGCTGACAAGGTGGCCGAGGCGGTGGCGCGCCGTGATACCTTTCGGGTCATCTACCGGCTGCGCACCGCCTGCGGTCAATTGCGCTGGATGCTGGAGCAGGGCCAGGCACTCTACGATGCGGATGGCGAGGTGACCTGCCTCGAAGGCTTCATCTCCGATATCAGCGAGCAGCACGAGGCCCAGCGGGTGCAGGAGGCGGTGGCACGGGTCGCCTCGGCGATCACGACACGCATGGGGGACGATTACTTCCACCAGCTTGTCGGCCACCTGACGGAGATTCTGGAGGCCGATGCCGGCATCATCGCAACGGTGGACATGGCGCCAGCCAGCCTGGTCGCGGCCGGCGGCCAGCCTCCACGCCGCCTGACCACCGTGAGCGTGAATGCAGCAGGAGGGCGCCGGGAGAATCACTCCTTTGACCTGCGGGATTCGCCCTTCGCCGAGCTGGCGGACTCCCGGGAGGTCATCGTGCGTGAGGCGGCCGCGGCCTGGCTCCCGGGCGTCGAGGGGCGCTTTACGGCCTGGGTCGGCCGGCGTCTGGAGAACACCCGGGGCGATACGGTCGGGGCGCTCCTGCTGCTGTACCGGGAGCCAACTGACGCCAATGCGTTCGCCACCTCGGTGCTGCGCATCCTCTCCACCGGCGCGGCGGCAGAGATCGAGCGACGCCAGGATCATCGCCGCATGCGGCAGCTGGCCTACTTCGATGGCACCACGGGCCTGGCCAACCGGGTTCGTTTCATGGAGGACCTCCACCAGATGCGCCTGGCGGCAGAGCGTGCCCAGGCCCCGCTGGGGCTGCTCCTTCTCGACCTGCGCCGCTTCAAAGAGATCAATGACCTGCACGGTCATCAGCTGGGCGATCAGCTGTTGGCCACCGTGGCCGGTCGCCTGCAGCGTGCCATCGGTAATGGGGAGTCGCTGGCCAGGCTCTCCGGCGACGAGTTTGCGCTGCTGGTCCCCGAGGCATCGGCCGAGGTCGTGGAGGAGGGCGTGACACGGATGGGCGAGGCGATCGGCCGGCCGATTCAGCTGGGTCGAAGGACCTTCTCGCTGAAGGTCTCGATCGGCCTGGCCCGCTACCCACAGGATGCGCTGACCCCGGGCGAGCTGTTCAAGGCCGCCAGCATCGCGCTCTATCATGCCAAGCAGGAGGATGAAGGGGTGTGCCCTTTCACCGCCTCGATGGCCCAGGCGCTGGAGCGCCGGCAGCAGATGAGCGAGCGCTTGGAACGCGCCATAGCCCAAGAGGCGCTGACCCTGCACTTCCAGCCCCAGGTCGACCTGCGCAGTGGACGGCTGACCGGCGCCGAGGCACTGTGCCGCTGGCATGATGACGAGTGGGGATGGGTCAGCCCGGGGGAGTTCATCCCGCTGGCCGAAGAGCGAGGCCTGATCCGCCCGCTCGGGGACTGGGTGCTGCGGTGTGCCACGCGTCAGCTGCTGCTCTGGCGCGAGGCAGGGCTGGCGTTGCCTGGGCGGCTGTCGATCAACATCTCCGCCCAGCAGTTTGCCGACCCGCGCCTCGCCGAGCGGATCGGCATGCAGACCGATGGTCTGCCCGCCTCGGCCATCGCTCTGGAGCTCACCGAAAGCGATTTCATGCGCGACCCGGAGCAGGCGGTGGAGACGACCCGCGCCTTGAACCGGGCCGGATTCACGCTGGCGATCGATGACTTCGGTACCGGCTATTCGTCATTGGCCTACCTGCGGCGCTTTGCTGCTGACTCCCTGAAGATCGATATCTCCTTCGTGCGTCACATGCTGGAGAGTCAACATGACAGCACCATCGTACAGACCATCATTGCCATGGCTCAGGCACTGGGCATGAAGACCGTGGCAGAAGGCGTCGAGACCGCCGAACAGGCAGTGGCCCTGGCCGCGATGGGCTGCGATCAGGCCCAGGGCTTTCACTTCGGGCGGCCCCTGCCCGCCGAGGCGTTCATCGAACGCTGGGAGGCGGCCATGCGTGAGAATCAGGAGCCGGCATCATGACACCCTATGCCGAGAAGATCGCCGCAGCGCTGGAGCGGCTGGAAAACGCCACCGACGTGAATGACCGCCTGGAGGAGGTGATTCGCCCCCTGCTTGAGCTGCTGGAGGAGGTCACCGGCCTGCCGTCGACCTCCTTCACGGTCATCGATGAAGTCGGTCAGGTGCAGACCGTCGTCTACGCCCGCAATAGCGGGGGACTGTCGATTCCGGAAGGCCTCTCGGTGCCCTGGCAGGATACCCTCTGCCGCCGCGCCATCCTGGAAGGGAAACGCTACACCCGGGACGTCGCCGGGTGCTGGGGGGATTCCGCCGCGGCCAGGGAGCTCGGCCTCAAGACCTATCTGAGCGAGCCCATCCGACTGATCGATGACGGGCTCTACGGCACCCTGTGTGCGGCGAGCGACGAGTCGGTTGAGGTTTCCGACAAGGCCCGGGGTTATCTGGTGCTTTTTGCCCAGCTGATCGCCCGGCATATCGAGAGCGAGCGGCTGCTGCATCTGCTGGCCAGTGAGAATCGCATCCTGGTACAGCATGCCAATACCGATCCCCTGACCGGGATAGCCAACCGCCGGGCACTGCTTCAGGGACTGAAGGTGCGTCTCGGCAAGGCGGCTGCGCTCGGGAGGCCGCTCTACGTGGCCTTCATCGATCTGGATGGCTTCAAGGCGATCAACGACCGCTTCGGTCACGATGCGGGAGATCGTTTCCTGATCGAGATGGCGCATCGGCTGGTGGACGGCTGCCGGCCCGAGGATCTGGTGGCCCGCTACGGCGGTGATGAGTTTGTGGTCGTGCACCTGGCCGACGAGGCGACCGATATTGAGCTCGATGATTTCAAGCAGGCCCTGGAACGCCTGACGATCGGTGAATTTCGCGCCTGCGACGACGTGATCGACTACCCGGGTGCCAGCGTCGGGGTGGTGGCTGCCTCACCCGAGGATCACGACGTGGAGACCATTCTGCAGCTCTGCGATGCCGCGATGTACGAGCGCAAGCAGGCCAGACGTATTGGCCGGCCCTGACGTTCATCCCCCGCTGCCCGAGCGAGATGGGAGTAAGCGGCCATCCTGGCGCGTCGTTTCTTGAAATGGCCTGACCCCCTACGCTGATCCCGTCATTCACCGACGGAGCATCAGTCCCCATGTCGAAGCGACGCCACTCCCGCCACCCCGCCTCGCAATGGCAGGCCTGGGTCGACGAACAGGCCCAAAGCGGGCTCTCCCAGCAAGCCTTCTGTCGGCAGGTAGGGCTTCCCGTCAGTTCCTTCAAGCTCTGGAAGCGGCGACTGGCCGGCGACGCACCAATGCCTTATCACAGGGCTGCCGAGCCGGCGCTCTTCGCACCCGTGTCAGTGCCAGAGGAAGATGCCATTAGTGACGAGCCACGCGGCTGGGAGATCGAGCTCGACCTGGGGGATGGTGTCTGTCTGCGCTTTCGCCGGGGGGCATGATGCGCCCGCCGATCACGCTCTGGCTGTGCACCCAGCCCACCGACATGCGTTGCTCGTATGATGGGCTGGCCGCCCTGGTTCGCCGACAGCTGGGTCAGAATCCGCTGAGCGGGCACGGTTTCATCTTCATCAACCGGCGGCGCACCCAGCTCAAGTGCCTGTACTTCCAGGCCGGCGGCTACTGCGTGTGGAGCAAGCGCCTGGAGCGCGGACGTTTCGCCACCCTGTCGTCGTCCACCGCCGGCCAGGCGATCACGCTCAGCCCTGCCGAGTTCGAAGCCCTGATCGAGGGACTCGATCTGGTGGTCACGAAACGCCGCAAACGCTGGCATCCCAAGGTGTCAGCGGCCTGATGGCATGGTAAAATAACGGCCTGATTCACCAGGAAATATCGCCTCGTGTCGTCGCCGTCTCTGGAGCAGAAATACCAGCAATCTCTGGCCGAAAACTCGGTCCTCAGGGAAGAGAATGCGTCGCTCCAACGCCAGCTCGACTGGTTCAAGCGGCAGCTGTTCGGTCGCAAGTCGGAGCGCCTGCTGGCGATCGACCCGGCCGTGCAACAGAGCCTGCTCGGCAGTATGCAGGATCTGCCGGCTCCGCCGCCGCCCGAGCCTGATGAAGACGCCTCACCCGCCAAGACGCCGTCACGCAAGACGCGTCGTGATGCCGTCAACGACACCGGGCTGCGCTTCGATGCCTCGGTGCCGGTCAAGGTGATTGAGGTGGCACCGGACCTGCCCGAGGGCATGAGCCTGGACGACGTCGAGGTGATCGCCACGCGCAGCACCTTCCGCCTGGCGCAGCGCCGGGCCAGCTTCGAGGTGCTGGAGTATCGTTGCCCGGTGTTCAAGGTCAGCAAGGCGGCGCCGCCCCAGGCAACGTCAGCGCCGGCCACGCTGTTCGACGGCTCACTGGCCGACGTCAGCTTCATCGCCGGCCTGCTGGTCGACAAGTTCTGCTACCACCTGCCGCTCTATCGCCAGCATCAGCGCCTGCAGCAGGCCGGCATCCCGCTCAGTCGCACCACACTGACTCAGCAGGTGGCGCGAGCTGCGGCGTTGCTGTCGCCGATCCACCTGGCCCAGCTGGAGCACGTGCTGCAAAGCCAGGTGCTGGCCATGGACGAGACGCCGATCAAGGCGGGCCGCAAGACCAAGGGCAAGATGCAGGAGGCATGGTTCTGGCCGCTGTACGGTGACCACGACGAGATCAGCTTCACCTTTTCCCCGTCACGCGCCAAGGCCCACATCGACACGGTGCTGGGTGACCACTTCGAAGGCGTGCTGCTGACCGACGGCAACGCCTCTTATGCCCGCTATGCCGAGAAGCGCCCGGGGGTGACCCACGCCGAATGCTGGGCCCACGCACGGAGGCACTTCGAGAAGGCGCGGGGCAGTGATGACGCGGTTGAGGAAGGCCTGCTGCGGATCGCCGGGCTCTACAAGGCCGAGACCTGGATCCGTGAGAAGGGCCGCGAAGGACCGGAGAAACTCAAGGCGCGCACCGACTACAGCGAACCGCGGGTGCGAGCCTTCTGGCAATGGTGCGATCACCAGCTTCATCGGGACGATCTGGAGCCCCGCCACCCACTGCGCAAGGCCGTCGAGTACGCGCTGAAGCGGCAGCGCAGTCTGGAGGTGTTCCTGTCCGATCCCGACGTGCCGATCGACACCAACCACTTGGAGCGTGGCCTGCGCTGCATTCCCATGGGTAAGAAAAACTGGATGTTCTGTTGGAGCGAGGTCGGCGCCGAGCACGTCGGCATCGTGCAGAGCCTGCTGACCACCTGCCGGCTGCAGGGTGTCGATCCCTACACCTACCTGGTCGATGTGCTCCAGCGCGTGGCCATCCACCCGGCCTCACGGGTCGACGAGCTGACGCCGCGCCGCTGGAAGACCCTGTTCGCCGACGCGCCGCTGCGCTCCGACATCGAGCGCTGAATCGACACCTTCCTGCGCATCGGGCAAGGTGGCGCCTTTCCCGATGCACGAGATCCGGTTCCCCATGCATATCGACGACATGAGCCTCGACCAGCTCCTGGCGCTCAACGAGCTTATCTGCCGCCGTATCGACGAACTCCAGGCCCGTCAGGAGATGGCGGTGTTGAGCCGCCTGACCCTGGGACAGGCCGTCTCCTTCGAGAGCCGCGAAGGTCAGGTGTTCGGTCGCGTCATCAAGATCAACCGCAAGACCGTCCTCGTGCAGTCGGAAGATCACCGGCAGTGGAAGGTCGCGGTGGCCCTGATCCAGCCACTACGCGACGTATAAGGCAAGCGGAAACCGGCACGCCTTGGAATGACCGGTTACGCTTCAACAAGCTCAAGAATGCCCGTCGCGTCGCCACCCGCTACGACAAGACCGCCGAAAGCTTCCTGGGCTTCATCGACATCACGTCGATCCGCCTCTGGCTCCGCCATTTGTCAACATGACCTAGGTCTGCGATCAGAACACGTTCTTCACTCTGGTTTATGTCTTCACGAGAGCGCCATTCGCGGATCTGGCTGCGGATTGCACCGATCTTCTGGGCATTGCCTTCCGTGAAATACATGCGGGACACAGAACAATGTTGTGGCTGTATTCACGCCAGATGAAGCCGCGCTGTGGCTTGAGCGAATTCAGCACATCGACGGCACTGGCATACCCCCCGAGCCCGGAAAACAGAACGTCGGCTTTGGAGACCAGCCTCGCGAATGACATGATGGCCGACGAACTCAGATGATCGTTTACATGTACTTTCCAACCGGCTCTGGAAGCAGCTTCCGCAACCGCACCAGTCCCCGAAAATGCATCAATGAACATCCCGCTATCCGGCGACCCGATCCGGTCGATGATGGTGTCGACGACACGGGCCTTTGATCCGATATAACGGAATGACATGTACGGACGTTCTCCCTGCTCTTGTTTTTCTATATTCTGGTTGGCATCACTACGAGGAGTTTGTGTCATGGTTTCGGGGGCGTCGCTCCACGCTGCTGCCGAATTTGCGCCAATCGACGTTAATGAGTGTCTAAGATGAACGAAGACTCTGTTGCTGCGTTGCTCCGTATGAATTCAAGATCGGGTCACGGTCAACATGGCACAACGACACCCTCATGAGCAACATCTTGTAGAGGGCAGTGCCGATTGGGCTGCTCGTTGTGGCGTGGGTGGTTGAAGGGGACAACGCTGCAGGCCGACGCACAGTCCATGGGCGAATGACGAGTGCCTTGTTCGCAGGCTGCCGTCATCACAGTGAGGCGACGCAGAGCAGCGATGAGCCGTAAGCGATGGGGTGGACGCCGTCGAAGGTCTGAAGGCGGTACGGTCCGCATCGCGGAAGTTGATGCGTGAGACGACCGTGCCGGCTGGCTGTAGCAAAAGTTCGAGTTCTGTTCCATTTCAGCGAACGCCACTGGTGTCGATGTGCCCAGCTGCGACGTAGAAAAAGTCTCGCAAATCCAGATATTTGCAACAAATTCACCAAATCCGCGCAGTCATGAGGTCCGGAGAATATCGGCCATGAGAGACCTCTACCGGACCTCCTGGCACCGACGCCGCTGAACAGCCCCATACGCATAACCCTCGAAAACAACGGAAAAATCTGGCCACAGCCGGATCGGGAGAACGCTTTCGCGGGGGAAAGTGGCGGAGGGGACGGGCCTGAAAGACAACCTTCTCCGCAAAAAACAGAACGGCATACTGCTTCGCTTGGGGTCAATCAAAGACCAACAGCTCGGCTATCTCAGAGCCTCAGAGCCGACATCTTCGCCGCGAAGTTGTTTTTGGACCATCCCATTCCTGATGTGTAGCGATTTACGCGTTTGCGCCGCGGCATGAGGCTCAGGGCGCGACCATTATGCTGATGGCTGCTGCAAACCACCACCCCGCCCAGACAGCAGCGGCCGTCAGCATCAGGCCGCCGGCAACAGACCAGCCGAACGCCGCCGCTCCTCCCCGCAAGGCCAGGACGATCCGTACCCCGGCATTCACGCTGATCGCTGCTGCCAGCGGCACGACCGCCTCGGATGCGGGCAGCTGTCCGGCCACAACCAGCGAGGCCAACGCAACCGCAGCGGATCCCGTGCTCACCAGCCCAGCGAGTGCCGCCGACACCAAGATGGCCTCGCTTCCGAAATACTCGTTCAGGACAGCGGAGACGACAATGACTGTTGCCACCATAGCCGCAAAGCTCACGGCGCCCCGGACGCTGAATATCCGACTGGGAAGTTCGAGCCCATCGGGCTCTGCTCCGCCGCCGCGCGATCCGATGCGTGCAAGCACGGTCCCGTAGAGCAATGCCACTAGCGAAGGGATGATCAGGATCGGGGCTGCAAGTGTGAACATCGAAGGGCTGAGAAACAGCAGTACGATACCGGTCTGCGCGAGCGACGAAACTGAGGAGAACGTAACACCCGCAGCGGCGGGATAGGCCTCGAGCGGCCGATCCTGCACCTTCTTCAACATAGCCACCACGGTGGCGGTGCTCGACACGAACCCGGAGAGGAAACCGCTTAATGGCAGACCCAGCCGTGAACCGAAGACCCGTGTGCAGATGTGGCCGACAGCGCCGATCGCCATGACAAGAATGACGATCACGAACAGTTTCTGTGGATTGATCGCCCCGCCCGGACCCAATGCTTCGTTGGGCAGGATCGGCAGGATCAGGAGCGCCGAGACGCCGAGGATGAGACCGTCGCGGATCTCGAAATCGTTTAGCACCGAGCGGCTGAAGTCGCGCAGCACCGTGCGCGCAGCCAAGAGCGCCGCAACCAGGACGCCCGATGCCGCCGCAAGGAACGTGTGCTCGATTGACAGCGCACCCAGCACGACCACGATCAACAGGGCAAGGCTGGTGGTCAGGCCCGCTTGGCGATCCGGTTGGGACAGGTGCGTCGCCATGCGAAGGCCGCCGATGACGGCGACGGCGACGGCGAGCATTGGCCATCCACCGGCAATCTGACTCAGCGCGCCGGTCAGTGAGGCGAGCGCAAAGGTGCGCACGCCTGCCGGGACAAGCCCCCCGGTCACGCCTGCATTCCGCTCGCGCTCGATCCCGATCAGAAGTCCGATGCCCAAGGCCTCGAGCAGCAATAATGCCTCTGATGTCTCCAAGTTTACTCCCCCATCCGTTGCCGTGTGCGACAAAACCACTATTCGTACGCTAAACGGTTTGGGCTGCCGCCGCGGCTATGAAGCCCACCTACAACCTTGCGCAGTGCCGGTTGGCAATCGGCTTCCCGCAATCAAACAGGAATATCTAGGCCGTGTGGACGAAATCACGCGAGTTGGGGTATAGGAAGTTCAACCGCCCTTTTTGGCGAGTCTGGCAGGTAGGAAGCGGCCGCGCAAGCGCCGCTTTGGGCACAGATCGGGCACAGATCGGGGGTTCATGCGTGGGTTTTCGACATCGCGGGGCCACGCAGCGGCTCAGTGCGTAGCCATTTCTCACCGAATCCCGGCACAGGGCCGAGCGCAGCCCTGCGGGGTCGTGGCCGCATCGGATCGGACTCTGGCTTGGCTGCCGGCTGTGTGGCCGGCACCTCGTCACGCGGCCGGCGGCGGCGCGCGCGCTGCGGGCCGGTAGTGCGCTTGCTCCAGCGCGCCGTGCTTCTCGAAGTGGGCGAGGATGGCGCGGATGGCGGTGGGTTCCTCGATGCTGGCGACGATCCGTACCGCGCCGCCGCAGTGGGCGCAGGTGGTGATGTCGATGGAAAAGACCCGCTTGAGCCGTTGCGCCCAGCTCATCGCACGGCGCTTCTGCTCGGGGCTGCGCGGCTCGTCGTGGGCGCTGACGTCCACTGGCGCCGCATCGCCCGCAGGCCGCTTGCCGCGCCCCGAGGGCGTCAGCTGCGCACGCAGGTTTGCATTCGGGGCGAATACGCCGTGGAAGCGGGTGAGATGCGCGCGAGGTGGCGGGACCAGTGCCGCCAGCTTGGCGATGAAGTCCACCGCATCCCATTCGACATGCGTGGTCCCATTTCGCCACGGCGTCTTGAGCTGATACCGCACCCTACCCTGCGGTGAGATCGACAGCCGCTGCTCGCTGATCGCCGGGCGCGTGATGTAGCGGCACAGCTTTTCGAGCTTGTGGCTTTCGTGTGCTTCCGCGGCCACGCCGGCATGCAGCGAGAAGCCGCCGACCTTGCCGGCATCGCCCTCCAGCGAGCCTGCGTCACCGGGCAATGTTTGCAGCGTGACGACCTTGCGGCCAGCGTCGCGACCGGTGGCGATGCGGTAGGTCATCGAACTCATCCGCAGCCCATCCATGCCGTCGTCGCTACCCGCGCTGTCGGACAGGAACACGGATTCGTCCTCGCCTTCGAGCCAGCCGCGGCGCGACAGGTGCCGGCACACGCGATGCGCGATGGTGTTGGCGAGCTGCGTCAGTTGCGCAGAGGTGGGGGCACGGGCGCGGCGCAGGCGCGGCTTGCGCCGCGGGGGCTCGACGTTCGCGTCGTACACGCCGTCGAGCCACAGCATGTGGAAGTGAACATTCAGGTTCAGCGCGCTGCCGAAGCGCTGGATCAGCGTTACCGCGCCGCATTGCGCCGTATCCCGTGGCACGCCGGCCTGATCGGCAAGCCAACCGGCGATCACACGATGCACGATGCCCAGCACCGGGCCGATCGCCTCAGGCTTGCTGGCGAACAGGAAGCGCAGCGGGTACGGAAAACTCAGCACCCATTGCCGCACCGGCCGCGGGCCGAACACCTCGTCCACCAGATGCCGCGCCGACTCGGCCATGCGCCGTGCGCCGCAGCTGGGGCAGAAGCCGCGCTTCTTGCAGGAATACGCCACCAGCCTCTCGGCACGACAGTGCTCGCAGACCACGCGCAGGAAGCCGTGCTCGAGCACGCCGCAGCGCAGGTAGGTCTCGAACTCCTCGCGCACATACTCGGGCAGCGGGCGGTCTTCTACCTCACGGCGCGCGAGAAAGTCCGGCCAATGCGCCTGCACCAGCGAATACAGCAGCGTGCGCTCGGGACGGTGAGGCGCATAGCGAGCCGTGGGCAGATGCGCTGCCGGCGACGTTGCGTGCGCCACGGCATCCTGCAGCTGCGACACGGTCGCGGCGAGGCGCGGCACGAAACACTCCGGTGCAGGGAATGGCTGCTCAGGCTTGCGCCCGCCCCGGCCGGTTCATATCGGCCTTTATGAGCTGCACCTCACACCGCTGGAGCTGATCGACCGCATTGCCGCGCTGGTTCCCCCGCCACGCACCCACCGGCACCGCTATTTTGGCGTGTTGGCACCCAACTCGCCGCTCAGGGCTGCGGTGACGGCGCTGGCGACACCGGCGCAAGCCGCTCCCGTGCTGGGCGCGTCGATCAGCACGGGGGAGTGCGCGCCTGGTGTGGTACCGATGAGCAGCGCGCTGCCATCCCAGAGCGAGCCGGTGCTGCCCAAGCGTGCAGCGCACTACCTGTGGGCGGTGCTGATCGCCCGCATCTACGTAAGCGGCCGTCCTGGCGCGTCGTTTCTTGAAATGGCCTGACCCCCTACGCTGATCCCGTCATTCACCGACGGAGCATCAGTCCCCATGTCGAAGCGACGCCACTCCCGCCACCCCGCCTCGCAATGGCAGGCCTGGGTCGACGAACAGGCCCAAAGCGGGCTCTCCCAGCAAGCCTTCTGTCGGCAGGTAGGGCTTCCCGTCAGTTCCTTCAAGCTCTGGAAGCGGCGACTGGCCGGCGACGCACCAATGCCTTATCACAGGGCTGCCGAGCCGGCGCTCTTCGCACCCGTGTCAGTGCCAGAGGAAGATGCCATTAGTGACGAGCCACGCGGCTGGGAGATCGAGCTCGACCTGGGGGATGGTGTCTGTCTGCGCTTTCGCCGGGGGGCATGATGCGCCCGCCGATCACGCTCTGGCTGTGCACCCAGCCCACCGACATGCGTTGCTCGTATGATGGGCTGGCCGCCCTGGTTCGCCGACAGCTGGGTCAGAATCCGCTGAGCGGGCACGGTTTCATCTTCATCAACCGGCGGCGCACCCAGCTCAAGTGCCTGTACTTCCAGGCCGGCGGCTACTGCGTGTGGAGCAAGCGCCTGGAGCGCGGACGTTTCGCCACCCTGTCGTCGTCCACCGCCGGCCAGGCGATCACGCTCAGCCCTGCCGAGTTCGAAGCCCTGATCGAGGGACTCGATCTGGTGGTCACGAAACGCCGCAAACGCTGGCATCCCAAGGTGTCAGCGGCCTGATGGCATGGTAAAATAACGGCCTGATTCACCAGGAAATATCGCCTCGTGTCGTCGCCGTCTCTGGAGCAGAAATACCAGCAATCTCTGGCCGAAAACTCGGTCCTCAGGGAAGAGAATGCGTCGCTCCAACGCCAGCTCGACTGGTTCAAGCGGCAGCTGTTCGGTCGCAAGTCGGAGCGCCTGCTGGCGATCGACCCGGCCGTGCAACAGAGCCTGCTCGGCAGTATGCAGGATCTGCCGGCTCCGCCGCCGCCCGAGCCTGATGAAGACGCCTCACCCGCCAAGACGCCGTCACGCAAGACGCGTCGTGATGCCGTCAACGACACCGGGCTGCGCTTCGATGCCTCGGTGCCGGTCAAGGTGATCGAGGTGGCACCGGACCTGCCCGAGGGCATGAGCCTGGACGACGTCGAGGTGATCGCCACGCGCAGCACCTTCCGCCTGGCGCAGCGTCGGGCCAGCTACGAGATCCTGGAGTACCGCTGCCCGGTGATCAAGGTCAGCGCGGAGTCCGCTCCCCAGGCCACCCCGGCGCCGGCCACGCTGTTCGATGGCTCACTGGCCGACGTCAGCTTCATTGCCGGCATGCTGGTCGACAAGTTCTGCTACCACCTGCCGCTCTACCGCCAGCATCAGCGCCTGCAGCAGGCCGGCATCCCGCTCAGCCGCACCACGCTGACCCAGCAGGTCGCGCGGGCCGCCGCCCTGCTGTCACCGATCCATGTGGCCCAGCTGGAGCATGTGCTGAAAAGCGCCGTGCTGGCCATGGACGAGACACCGATCAAGGCCGGCCGTAAAGCCAAAGGGAAGATGAAGGAGGCGTGGTTCTGGCCGCTGTACGGTGACCACGACGAGATCAGCTTCACCTTTTCCCCGTCACGCGCCAAGGCCCACATCGACACGGTGCTGGGTGACCACTTCGAAGGCGTGCTGCTGACCGACGGCAACGCCTCTTATGCCCGCTATGCCGAGAAGCGCCCGGGGGTGACCCACGCCGAATGCTGGGCCCACGCACGGAGGCACTTCGAGAAGGCGCGGGGCAGTGATGACGCGGTTGAGGAAGGCCTGCTGCGGATCGCCGGGCTCTACAAGGCCGAGACCTGGATCCGTGAGAAGGGCCGCGAAGGACCGGAGAAACTCAAGGCGCGCACCGACTACAGCGAACCGCGGGTGCGAGCCTTCTGGCAATGGTGCGATCACCAGCTTCATCGGGACGATCTGGAGCCCCGCCACCCGCTGCGCAAGGCCGTCGAGTACGCGCTGAAGCGGCAGCGCAGTCTGGAGGTGTTCCTGTCCGATCCCGACGTGCCGATCGACACCAACCACCTGGAGCGTGGCCTGCGCTGCATTCCCATGGGAAGGCGCAACTGGTTGTTCTGTTGGAGCGAGGTCGGCGCCGAGCACGTCGGCATCGTGCAGAGCCTGCTGACCACCTGCCGGCTGCAGGGCGTCGACCCCTACACCTATCTGGTCGATGTCCTCCAGCGCGTGGCGCTTCATCCCGCCTCACGGGTCGACGAGCTGACACCGCGTCGCTGGAAGACCCTGTTCGCCGACGCGCCGCTGCGCTCCGACATCGAGCGCTGAATCGACACCCGCCGGCGCATCGGGCAAGGTGGCGCCTTTCCCGATGCACGAGATCCGGTTCCCCATGCGTATCGACGACATGAGCCTCGACCAGCTCCTGGCGCTCAACGACCTCATCTGCCGCCGTATCGACGACCTCCAGGCCCGACAGGAGATGGCGGTGTTGAGCCGCCTGACCCTGGGGCAGGCCGTTTCCTTCGAGAGCCGCGAGGGTCAGGTGTTCGGCCGGGTCATCAAGATCAACCGCAAGACGGTCGTCGTGCAGTCGGAAGATCACCGGCAGTGGAAGGTCGCGGTGGCCCTGATCCAGCCACTACGCGACGTATAAGGCAAGCGGAAACCGGCACGCCTTGGAATGACCGGTTACAGCCACAAGGGGGCGGCACAGTGAACATCGTTGACTTCATCGAGTCGCCGCAACTGACGCCGGGGAGCTTCGAGGGCGATAGCTGGGAGCCGTGGAAGGCCGTTCTATCCGGTGCCTTTGGCTTGCCGATGAATAGCAAGCGCCTGGCCACGTTCGACCGCCTTGCAGGTGGCCGCCCAGCGCCTACCCGCCGCGTCAGGGAGCTATGGGTGGTAGCAGGCCGCCGCAGTGCAAAGAGCAACACCAGCGCCGCCGTTGCCGTGTACCTGGCCACCGTGGGGGCTGAGCTGGATGGACTGCTGAACAAGCTGAAGCCTGGCGAGCGTGGCGTGGTGAACATCATTGCCGTTGACCGTGAACAAGCCAAGGTGGCTTTCGGCTATGTCGCCGGGATCATCGAGGCAAGCCCGCTGCTGTCCCGCATGGTGACAAAGAAGGGTGCCGAGTTCATCGACCTGAACAACCGCGTGACGATTGAGGTAGCCACCAACTCATTCAAGGCGGTGCGGGGCCGTACCCTGCTGGCGTCGATTCTGGACGAGTGCGCTTTCTACCGTGACGAGGCGAGCGCCACGCCTGACGTGGAGCTGTACCGGGCGATTGTCCCAGGGCTGGCCACAACGGGCGGACTGCTGATCGGTATCAGTTCCCCATACGCTCGAAAGGGGCTGCTGTACAACAAGCACAAGCGCCATTTCGGCCAAGATTCTGACGTGCTGGTGATCCAAGGCGGAACGCAGCAATTCAACCCGACCATTGACGCCCGTGTGATCGAGGAGGCGCTGGAGGAAGACCCAGCCGGGGCAAAGTCCGAATGGCTGGGACAGTTCCGCGATGACGTGTCCGACTTCCTGACCCGTGACGTGGTGGACGCTGCCGCCCGCCCGTCGCCGCTGGAGCTGCCGCCCATGCAACGGCAACGCTATTTCGGCTTTGTCGATCCAGCGGGCGGCGGGAAGGACGAGTTCACCGTGGGTATCGGCCACGTTGAAGATGGCTGCACCGTGGTGGACGTGGTGCGGGGCCGCCGTGGCACGCCTGCAAGCATCGTGGAGGAATACGCCGCGCTGCTGAAGGACTACCGCATTTCCCGCGCCACCAGTGACCGCTATGCCGGGCAGTGGCCAGTGGACGAGTTCAAGAAGCACGGCATCACCGTCGAGCAATCGGCCAAGCCGAAATCACAGATGTACATGGATGCGCTTTCCGCCTTCAACAGCGGACAGGTGCAGATTCCCCCTTGTGACAAGTTGCTGACGCAGCTTGCCGCCCTGGAGCGCCGCACGTCACGCGGCGGGCAAGACAGCATCGACCATCCCCCAGGCGGCCACGACGACCGCGCCAACGTGGTGGCGGGGCTGCTGGCCAACTCGCGCAAGTCCAATTTCATCGACTACGGCGCACTGCTGTAACCACCAACCGGAGAAACCACCATGCCGACCGTCAACACCGCCGCAACTGAATCCGTCGAGACGTTGCGCCCCCTGATTGAAGAGGCAACCCGCGCCGCTGAAGCCAAGCGAACCGATGCCCTGAGCCGGATGGATCGCGGCAACGTGCGGGAGCGCTTGCTGGCCGCCCTGGAGGCCGTCAAGTCGAACCCTGACGCCGCCGTGATTCAACAGTTCGCCGCCATGCTCCCCGCCCATCGCGTGGGGGAGGTCAACTACCTGCCCCGTATGCTGATGACGCTGCGCCGGGAGAACCGCGTCAGTGACGATCAAGCCGCCGCTATTACCCTGGCGCTGCTGGCGCTGATCCGTGGCGAGGTGCCCGCTGGACTGATGCAGGTTGACGAGGACTGGCACGACGCCATGAGCGTTGATGACCTGTCCCGCATGGTGGATTGGGTAAGCCCCGACACGCTGGCCAAGATCAAGCAAGACCACGACACCGCCGCCCTGGACTTCGCCAGCGCCAGCTATGAGCTGAAGCGGCTGGGACGGATGCGGGAAGGTGTCGAGCTGCTGGCGTCACCCCCGTACAAGGCTCAGAGCTACGTGAAGCTGCACAACACGTCACAGCGTCAGTTCGGTATCAAAGGCCGTCAGTTCGCGCCGGGACGCGCCCACCCCGTGGAGCGCCGGGAGCTGGCCGAGATGCTGCAACATGACGGATTCCGCAACGCCGTTCAGTCCGGTGCCCTGGAGGTGATCCGATGAAGAAGATAGCGCCCATGCCGGGTATCAGCCCCGAGCAGTTGAACCAAGAGGCGGAAGAGGCCGAGCGCCTGCACGGTATCAGCCGTGCCCGCTACATCGCCCAGCGTCTGGGACAGCCGTTCAGCGACAGCGCCAGCCGTTCGGTGAAGCTGGCGCAACTGGCCGACAAAGAGTTGTAGAGCCACCGCCTTGGTGGGCATGGGGTCTAGGCCGTCTCCCCCAGTCGAGCAAAGACGGCACTGGGTTACGGGGTGCCCCCAGACCACAGCAATGCACCCCATCTGTTTCTTCCCGCCTTGAGCGGGTGCGTTTTAGTCGGTGAGTCACGCACGGCACAAGCAACCCCGACAGCCGCTGGATGGTCACTCTCCGCCTCCATGCCATCGCGGGCGGCACCTTCAACACGCTGGAGCCAATCAGATGACAGACACCGCCGACACACCGCCCACGACCGCCGTGGAGCTGGCCGAGCTTGCGATGGGCTGCGCTGATATTTGGCTTGCCGCGCTGCGCTGCTACTACAGCGATTGCCGGAGCGCCGCACGCGGGATACGCACCGCGCACACTGAAGCCCTGGACGATCTGACAGGTAGCCGGGAGCTGCTGGCCAACCTGTGCCGACCGCTGGACGCTGATGCTGAGAGGGTGGCCGCACTGATGCTGGAAGCCCTGGACGCGGGTAGACGCTGGACGATGGAGGCACCGCTGGCAGGAAAAAAATCCGACAGTGACATATCAGTGACACGGCCAGTCAGTGACACCCCGAAAAGAAAAACAGCCACCGCCGATGTGGGCTAAGTGGCTGTTTTCGTTGCTGTTTTTGGCGCCCCCATCAGGATTCGAACCTGAGACCTTCCCCTTAGGAGGGGGACGCTCTATCCAGCTGAGCTATGGGGGCGAAGCGCTGCGCATTATAGGGAAAGTCGGCGGCGAGTGAAACCGCCCGGGTTGGCCAGGGCAGCTGCGTTACCTTGCCGCAGCGTTGGCCTTGGCCGTTCGTTGCCCGCCGTGGGCGGCGTATAGTAGTCCTCGCTAATCACCCCGGCTCGGACCTCCCCATGCTCAAGCGTCTGCTTCCCCTGCTGATCCTCGCCCTCGGCATCGCCGGTTTCATGGCCCTGCGCCTGACCCGCCCCGAGCCGCCGCCGGCCGTCCCCCAGGAGCGCAGCTGGCGCGTCGAGGCGCTGACGGTGGCCCACGCCGAGCACGTACCGGTGCTGCAGCTGTTCGGCGAGCTGGTGGCGCCGGAGCGGGTCAGCCTGGCGGCGCCCATCGCCGCCCGGGTGGCCGAGCGCCCGGTGCGCGATGGCCAGCGGGTGGCGGAGGGGGCGCTGCTGGTGGCCCTGGACGACGCCGACCTGCTGCCGCCGCTGCGTCAGGCCGAGGCAGAGGTGGCCGACCTGGAGGCCCAGGCGGAGAACGAGCGCCTGCGCCATGCGAATGATCGCCAGGCCCTGGCCAGGGAGCAGGAGATACTGGCCAGCGCCAATCGCCAGCTGGAGCGCAACCGCTCGCTGGTGGAGCGCAACCTGGCCTCCCAGGCCGACCTCGATGCCGCCCGCGACGCGGTGGCCCGGGCCCGGCTCAGTGTGACTACCCGGGAGAGCGCCGTGGCCGAGCACCCCTCGCGCCTGGCCAGCCTGGAGGCGCGGCTGGCCCGCGCCCGGGCCACCCTGGAGACGGCCGGGCGGGACCGGGAGCGCGGCCGGGTGCTGGCGCCCTTCGATGGCGTGGTGACCGGCGTGCAGGTGGCCCCGGGCGACCAGGTGGCGGCCCGGGCGCCGCTGCTCTCGCTTTACCCGGGTGAGGGGCTGGAGCTGCGAGCCCGGGTGCCGAGCCGCTTCCAGGCCGAGCTGGCGGCTAGCCTCGAGCGTGGCGAGCCGCTGCATGCCACCGCCGAGGAGGGTGGCCAGCGCTTCGTGCTGTCGGGCCTGGCCGGCGAGAGCGACCCCGCCGGCACCGAGGCGATCCTGGCGCTGGACGGGCCGGCCGCCGGGCTGCGCCCCGGGGCGCTGGTGGCGGTGTTGCTGGAGCGCCCGGCGCTGGCGGACACCCTGGCGGTGCCCTTCGCCGCCCTGCACGGCAGCGACCTGCTCTACCGCATCGATGATGACGCCCGCCTCGAGCGAGCGCGGGTCGAGCGCCTGGGCGAGACGATCGGGCCCGACGGCGAGCGCTGGCTGCTGGTGCGTGCGCCGGGCCTGGCCGCGGGGGACCGGGTGATCGCCACTCACCTGCCCAACGCCATGCAGGGGCTCAGGGTCGAGGTGGCCGAGGCCCCGGCCGTCGAGGAGGCCGGCCAGTGAGGCGGCGCGGCGGCCTGATCGGCTTCTTCGTCCACCATCGGGTGGCGGCCAACCTGGTGATGCTGGTGATGCTGCTCGGCGGGGCGCTCGGCATCGCGCGCATGAACATCCAGTTCTTCCCCACCTTCGCCCTGGACGTGGTCAGCGTGCGGGTGGTGTGGTCCGGGGCCTCCGCCGAGGATATCGAGCAGGGCATCACCAACCCTCTGGAGCAGCGCCTGCGCAGCCTCGACGGCCTCAAGCGCATGACCTCCACCTCGGCCCAGGGCATCGCCAACATCACCCTGGAGTTCCGGGAGGGCACCGACCCGGTGCTGGCCCTGGATGACGTGCGCCAGCAGGTGGACAGCTTCACCAACCTGCCGGCGGACGCCGAGACGCCGGAGGTGTCGCGGCTGGCCCGCTACGAGCCGGTGGCCCGGCTGCTGGTGCATGGCGACCTGGCGCCCCACGAGCTGCGCCAGATGGCCCAGCGCTTCGAGGATGAGCTGCTGCTGGCCGGCATCGACCGGGTGGAGATCACCGGGCTACCGGCCCAGCAGATCAGCATCGAGGTGCCGGTGGAGCGGCTGCAGGGCATGGGGCTCTCGCTGGGTGACATTGCCGGCCGGGTGGAGGGGATGTCCCGGGACCTGCCGGCGGGGCTGCTGGGCCAGCGCGACAGTGCCCGGGAGCTGCGTTCGCTGCAGCAGCGTCGCGACGCGCTCGGCTTCGAGGATCTGCCGATCCTCAGCGGCGATCGGGTGCAGCTGCGCCTGGGCGACATCGCCACCATTCGGCAGGAACCAAGGGATGGGCAGGTGGAGCTCGCCTACCGCGGGCGCCCGGCGGCGGAGCTGGTGCTGCAGCGCGCCGAGTCGGGCAACTCCCTGGCCGCCGCCCGGGTACTGGCGGGCTGGGTGGAGGAGACCCGGCCGACCCTGCCGCCTAGCGTCGAACTCGAGGTCTACGACGAGTCCTGGCAGCTGATCGACGACCGCATCTCGCTGCTGCTGCTCAACGGCGCCAGCGGCCTTTTGCTGGTGGTGATCCTGCTCTATTTCTTTCTGCCGGCGCGGGTGGCGCTGTGGGTGGCCATCGGCATTCCCACCGCCTTCATGGCGGCCCTAGCCCGGATGTTGCACCGGGTCAGTCAGAAGTCCTCAGATGCCAGGCTCGGTGGGGATAAAAGGGATCTGGGGTGGAGTTTGGCTGTTTTTTGATCAAGTTCCTGTGCTCAGGGCGCACCTCCCCCCACCCCCATGTCTTTTCTGTGCCGGGGACAGCACGCCGCGACGCTATCCCGGCACCAGCTTGCTGGCCAACATCAGGAAGAGGTCCTGCTCCGGATACTGGCTGTTCAACATCAGCCGAATGGTCCGTGTGTTGCGAGTGATGACGGCGCCGATCTTCAGCAGCTTCAGGCGGATGGTATTGACCTGGGCTTGGGCGAAGGCGGTGCGCTTAAGGTAAATCCGACGCAGCCGCTCCAGGAGCAGGTAGGCCAGCCCCGAGAGCAGCAGTCGGTACTGATTGGGCCACCATTGGTGGCAGCTGGTGCGGTCTGAGAACAGGAGCTGCTGCTCCTTGATGCGGTTCTCCATCTCGCCTCGGGCGCAGTAGCGGTGGTCGTAGAGCCACTCTGCGCTGCAGCCGCGCAGGTTGGTCACCACGTAGCGGGTGTTGAAGCCACGCCAACTGGTCTCGGATTTGACGACCACCTTTCGTCGGCGCTTCTTCCAGCTCTTGGCGGCGTACTCGATGAAGCCGAAGACTCGCTGCTTCTCACGGGTCTTCTCGAAGCGGATAGCTGACTCGTAGTCGATATCCAGGGCTAGCTTGGCCAGCCGCGGGTTGCCGGCGAGGCCGACGATGTAGTCGACACCGTGGCGCTCGCACCAACTGAGGATCAGCGGGCGGCAGAAGCCGCTGTCGCCGCGGAATACGACCTTTACCTCAGGCCACGCCTGGCGCAGCCGCCGAACCAGCAGGGCAAGAATGGCGCCGGCGTGGTGGGCGGCATCTCGGTAGGCCGGGCGAAGGTAGCTGACCAGCAGCTGATCGCCACAGAACACGAACAGCGGCAGAAAGATGTAGTGGTTGTAGTAGCCGTTGAAGTGCCGCCCGAGCTGCTGGCCGTGCACCCGGTCGTCGGTGGCATCGAAGTCGAGGTAGAGCGGCTTCTTGGGTGGCCGCCGGAACGAGCGGATGAACTGCTCGATCATTTCCTCGTGGATGGTGACCGCCCAGTCCCGATCGGCTTGCTGCTCGAAGCGACACAGCGTGGACTGGCTGGCCAGCACGCCGTCGGTATCGACGGCGGTCTGCAGGGCGATGTCGTGACGCAGCGCCTGGTGGTCGTTGAGATCCTCGTAGCCCAGCGCCAGGCCAAACACGCGCTGCCGAACCAGGGTTTCGGTGCGATGCAGGCAGCGTTGAGGATCGCGGTCATCACTCAGCCGGCGAGCGATAGCGCGGGTCAGGCCCATCTCGCGGTCGAGCTGCCGCAGCAGCAGGATGCCACCGTCAGAGGTGACCTCGCCGCCATCGAAGCTGGCGGTGATCTGACGGCCTTTGCAGCGTGGAAAGGTGGCGGTGGGCGTGGTACATTTTGTCAGGTTCTTCGCAGACTGGCGTGAAAGCGAAGCAACCTTAGGCAGAGGCGGGATAGAGAAACGGCGGTAAATCCGAGTAAGCTGATGTTCACCACAAACCCCAGCCTACGGATACCGCCGTTGCCATGGATGCTACCCCGCTCTGCCTGTTCTGGAAAGGTTTCACCGTCGCCCATCACGAATTCCTGGATGAGCAAACACTACGGCTCCAGTTGGCGCCTGATGACCGAGTCCCGCCGGTCTGCAGCGGCTGTGACCATGCCTGCTTTCTCGTCCATGACGTGCATCACCGTCGCGTCCGAGAGGCGCCGTTGCTGACCTACCGGGTGGAGCTGGAGGTGCCGGTACGTCGCCTGCGCTGCCCCGTCTGCGGCCCGACACGCGAGCGCATTGACTGGTTGCCGGGTCGTTCACCGGTGACCACTACGCTGCGCCAGTGGGTGGAGCGTCTGGTCGAGTTGTTGCCGATCCGGCATGTCGCCGACTTGGTCGGCCTGCACTGGCATACCGTCAAGACCATCGATAAGCAGCGCCTTCAGCGTGACCTGCCGGCTCCGGACCCGACACGGCTACGTCGCCTGATGATGGACGAGTTCGCCCTCCACAAGGGGCACCGCTACGCCACGGTGATTGCGTGTGCCGACACCCAGCAGGTGGTGTGGATCGGCGAAGGTCGCTCCCGGGAGGCGATCCGCCCGTTCTTCGAATGGTTGGGTGATGCGCGACAGCAGATCGAGGCCGTCGCCATGGACATGAACGCGTCTTTCGATCTCGAAGTGAAGGACCAGTGCCCCAACGCCGAGGTGGTCTACGACCGCTTCCATGTCGTGGCCAAGTACGGGCGTGAAGTGATGGACCGGGTGCGTGTCGATCAGGCCAACCAGCTGCGCGATGATAAGGCGGCCCGCAAGGTGATCAAAGGCAGCCGCTGGCTGTTACTGCGCAATCAGGACAATCTCAAGCCTGAGCAGGCGGTGAAGCTGGAGGAGCTGCTGGCTGCCAATGCCTCACTGACCAAGGTCTACCTGCTCAAGGACCAGCTTAAGACGCTGTGGTTTGCCGATGACGAGGCAACCGCCCGCCATGGCTGGCGAGAGTGGGCCGGCATGGCGTTGAGCAGCGGCATCGACGCCTTGGTGCGTTTCACCAAGAAGCTGGAGCCTTACCTGGATGGCATCGTGTCCAGTGCTCGCCACCGGCTAAACACCAGCGTGCTGGAGGGCATGAACAACCGGATCAAGGTCATCAAACGGATGGCCTATGGGTACCGCGACACGGAATACTTCTTCCTGAAGATCCGTGCCGCGTTTCCCGGCAAAATGCGATGAACCTTTTGTCATGGCGGCTGTGTCGGCTAATTCTTGGTTAGGCTCTTGAATTATAACCGATTTTCAGCCGCTTTTTTCATGCCTGGTGCAATATTCGGGCGTGCGCCAGGCAAAGCCTGGTCGCTGGGGGAGCCACACAGGGAGGCGTGGCCTAAACAGCGAATTGAAACCCAGTGGGTGCAAGTCCCACCCGGCCAAGGGTAGCCGCCAGCCGGTAGCGAGTCTTGCGCAGCATCGGGCAACCGGCGCTGTGAAGCGTAGACAGTGAGTGAGCAGGCCGTGTGATAGAGCACCGAAATGTTGGAATCGTGGCTGCCGACATTCTGCCCGACGTGGAAGGCAACACCGACCCGCTGAAATGGCTTGGCGGAAAGGAGCCACCGGTGTCAGAGAGCAGGGCATGCTCACACAGGGGTTTCCCAGGAACCTGGGAGGCCCGCCTTTCTCCCCCGAAAGGTGAAAAATCAGGTGCAGGAGCCACCTGTCCCGAAAGCTCCCGGTTCGGTGCTGTCGTGCCTGACGGTACCGGAAGCGAACCACAGGCACTCAGGGGGTACGGCCAGGCGATCACAAGGAGCCAGTCGGACGGAAGGGCGGGAGTCGGAGTTGCCCATAGTACCGAAGAAGGCGGGGAACCTACTCGACGGGACCCGCTGGAGGGAAGGGGCAATCAATCATCAGAACTGCACGAGGGACACATGACAGGTACACAGGAACCTGAGGTCATGTCCACGAAACAAGTGCGGATAGCAGCGCTGGCAGAGCGCTTCCCGCAGCGTGCCTTCACGTCACTGGCGCACCATATCGACGCCCAGTGGCTAAAGACGGCCTACCTGATGACGCGCCGTGACGGTGCCGTCGGGATCGATGGCCAGACGGCGGACGACTTCGCGCGTGACTTCGAGGCCAACATCCAGCGCCTGCTGGAAGCGGCCAA
Source organism: Halomonas sp. PGE1 (assembly GCF_013000985.1). Lineage (NCBI taxonomy): Bacteria > Pseudomonadati > Pseudomonadota > Gammaproteobacteria > Oceanospirillales > Halomonadaceae > Halomonas > Halomonas sp. PGE1. Next base: position 3,125,791 of record NZ_CP053032.1, on the reverse strand, counting down.
GAGCGGTCGCTACCGGGCGCCGCCGGTGCGGCGTGTCCATATCCCCAAGGGAGACGGGCGTGCCACACGACCGATCGGCGTCCCCACCTTCGAAGACAAGGTCCTGCAGCGTGCCGTGGTCGCCCTGCTGGAGCCTCTCTACGAGCATGACTTCCTGGAGTGCTCATATGGCTTCCGGCCAAGGCGCTCGGCGCACCAGGCGATCAAGACGGTATGGGATGAATTGTCGAGGATGGGCGGTGGTTGGGTCATCGACCTGGACATCAAGGCCTTCTTCGACACGATCGACCACCGGCACCTGCGAGCGTTTCTGCAGCAACGAGTGAAGGACGGTGTGATCCTGCGCCTGATCGGCAAGTGGCTCAAGGCCGGGGTACTGGAGGCCGGGCAGTGGCAGAAGGGTGAGCTAGGCAGTCCGCAAGGGGGCGTGATTTCCCCTTTATTGGCGAACGTTTACCTCCACTACGTGCTGGACGAGTGGTTCGAACAAGATGTTAAGCCACGACTGAAAAGTCAGGCGTTCGAGGTGCGTTTCGCCGATGATGCCGTGCTCGCCTTCAGCAACGAAGCCGACGCCCGCAAGGTGTTAGAGGTACTGCCCAAGCGCTTCGCGCGCTACGGGCTGACCCTGCACCCCACCAAGACCCGGCTGGTGCGGTTCCGGCCGCGCCCGGGGCAACGCGCCGAGACCTTCGACTTCCTGGGTTTCACCCACTACTGGGGGAAGTCACGCCGGGGCAGCTTGATTATTCAGCGGAAGACGGCGAAGGACAGGTTCAGTCGCGGGCTCAAACGGATCGCACATTGGTGTCGCCATAACCGACACCGTCCACTGCGTGACCAACATCGGGAGCTATGCAGGAAAGTGCAGGGGCATGCAGCCTACTACGGTATTCGTGGCAACATGAGAGCCCTACAGACATTCCGGTTCCGAGTGTCGTGGATCTGGGTGAAGTGGCTGAGTCGCCGCTCACAGAAGGGCCATATCCCGTGGGACAAAGCCTGCAAGCTACTGGATGCCCTGCCACTAACTCCGGTGAGGATTGTGCAGCAATGCTGAGTCCTTCAGCGAACCTGATGATTGAGGAGCCGGGTGCGTTAATTGCGCACGCCCGGATCTGAGGGGGGCCGGGACGAGCAATCGCCCGGTCTACCCGACTAGGGGTGTTCTGGGGCATCGGTGGCTCCATCAACATGATGTCGCTCTTCGCGCTGATCATGGCGCTGGGGGTTATCGTCGACGACGCCATCGTGGTGGGCGAGGACGCCGACGCCCATCACCGCCTGGGCGAGGCGCCGAGGCACGCCTCGGCGGGGGCGGCGCGGCGCATGCTGTGGCCGGTGGTGGCCTCCTCACTGACCACGGTGGCGGCCTTCATGCCGCTCTTGATGGTGGGCGGGGTGATCGGCAACATCCTCGGCGACATCCCGGTGATCATGATCTGCGTGCTGATCGCCTCGCTGCTGGAGTGCTTCGTGGTGCTGCCCGCCCACCTGCGCAACGCCTTCCTGCCCGGCAAGGGGGAGGCGCGCCGCCCCCGCGGCATCGCCCGGCTGCGCGAGCGTTTCGAGGCGCGCTTCGAGGCCTTCCGCGAGGGCCCCTTCCGGCGCTTCTCGGCGCTGACCCTGCGCCATCGCGGCGCTACGGTGGCCGGCGCCCTGGCGGTGACCCTGGTCACCGCGGGGCTGCTGGCCGGCGGACGGCTCGGCTTCAACTTCTTCCCGGCCCCGGAGTCCAGCGTGGTCTATGCCAATGCCAGCTTCGTGGCCGGCACCGACCGCGCCCGGGTGGCGGCGTTCGTCGACCACCTCCAGGCGACCCTGGAGGAGACCGACCAGGCCCTGGGCGGCGGCCTGGTCCGGGTGGCGGTGTCGCGCTATGGCACCACCCTGGAGGGGGGCTCCCCCGGGCGCAGCGCCGACGAGGTGGGCTCGCTGATGATCGAGCTGGTCTCGCCGGACCACCGCGAGGTGCGCAATGCCGCCTTCATCCGCGCCTGGCGTGAGCGCATCCGCGAGCCTGCCGGCCTCGATGCCCTCAATATCAACGAGCGCGCCGCCGGTCCGCCGGGGCGTGATGTCAACGTGCGCCTGACCGGCGAGGATGCCCTCGCGCTGCGCCTGGCCGCCGATACCCTGGCCCAGGCCATGGCGGGCCTCTCCGGGGTGATCGACACCGAGGACGACATGCCCTGGGGCCGCGAGCAGCTGATCTACCGCGTCAACGCCTTCGGCGAGGCGCTGGGGCTGACCACCGCCGAACTGGGTCGCCAGCTGCGTACCGCCTTCGATGGCCGGGTGGTGCAGATCCACCAGGCCGGCGCCGACGAGATCGAGGTGCGCGTCCAGCTGCCCCGCGAGCAGCGCGAGCGGCTCGCCACCCTCGCCGGGCTGGCGGTGAGCCTGCCGGACGGCCGCCAGGTGCCGCTGACCCAGGTGATGGAGCTCGACCATCGCCAGGGCTTCGAGGCGTTGCGCCACGCCGACGGCCAGCTGGCGGTGGAGGTGACCGCCGAGCTCGATACCTCCGTGACCTCCGCGGAGCAGGTGCTGGAGAGCCTCTCGGCACAGCTCCTGCCGGCCCTGGCCCGGGAGCACCACCTGCACTACAGCTTCGAGGGCCGCGCCGCCGACCAGCGCGAGACCCTGGCCGACATGCGCATGGGCCTGCTGGTGGGCCTCGGCCTGATGTACGGGGTGCTGACCTGGGTATTCGCCTCCTGGAGCCTGCCGCTGATCGTGATGGCCATCATCCCCTTCTCCCTGGTAGGGGCGCTGCTGGGCCACTGGGCGCTGGGCATCGACCTGACCATCCTCTCGCTGTTCGGCCTGTTCGGGCTCTCCGGGATCGTGGTCAACAACGCCATCATCCTGGTGAGCTTCTACCGCGAGCAGCGCGAGCGCGGGCTGGCCATCGACGAGGCGCTCAACGAGGCGGTGGTGCAGCGGGTGCGGGCGGTGCTGCTCACCTCCCTGACCACCATCGGTGGCCTGCTGCCGCTGCTCTTCGAGACCTCGCTGCAGGCGCAGTTCCTGATCCCCATGGCCACCTCCATCGCCTTCGGCCTCGGTGGCTCCACGTTTCTGGTGCTGCTGGTCACCCCGGCGCTGCTCTCCTGGCTGGAGCACGGCCGCGAGCGCCTGGCCCGGCGGCGGGCCTTGGAATCTGCGGTGTAGCATCAGGAGCAGGGTTGTCGAAGCTGCCAGGGTGAGAGGCGCCGGAGGCAGGTCGAAGAGGGGGTCTGAGGACCAGGGATGGCCGAAGTAGCGTACAAGGACGTATTCATAGCGCCCCCTCTAAGGCCTGTCGCCGGGTCAGCCTCGAGATGTGGCTTCCATCATTGCCAATGTTGAGTAGTCTGAGGCTCTGGTCACTCAGAGGGAGGCAGATCATGGACGTTCGCGACTATCAGGCCCATGACGCCCTGGGGCTGGCGGCGCTGATCCGCGCCGGCGAGGTGAGCGCCGGCGAGGTGTTTGCCGCGGCCTGCGCGGCCATCGAGGCAGGCAACCCCGCCCTCGGGGCGGTCGTGCGCACCCGCTTCGAGCAGGCCCGCGAGGAGGGCCTGCGCGTCGATCCCTCCGCGCCCTTCGCCGGGGTGCCCACCCTCACCAAGGACCTGCTGATGGCCATCGGTGGCGAGCCGCTCGCCTTCGGCAGCGCCGCCATGGCCGAGTGGCGCGCCCCCGAGGACTCGAGCCTGGTGACGCGGCTGCGCCAGGCCGGCTTCTCGATCCTCGGCCAGACCGCCACCCCGGAGCTGGGGCTGATGGGCATCACCGAGCCCCGCGCCTTCCCCCATCCGGTCAACCCCTGGGCGCCGGCACACTCGCCGGGGGGCTCCAGCGGCGGGGCGGCCGCGGCGGTGGCCGGCGGCCTGGTGCCCCTGGCCCTGGCCGGCGACGGCGGCGGCTCGATCCGCATCCCGGCCAGCCACTGTGGCCTGTTCGGCCTCAAGCCCTCCCGCGGGCGGGTGCCGCTGGGCCCCATGTTCGGCGAGGTGTGGCAGGGCGCGGTGGTGGAGCACGCCCTGACCCGCAGCGTGCGCGACAGCGCCGCGCTGCTCGACGCCATCAACGGCATGGACGAGGGCAGCCCCTGGCCGCTGCCCCGAGAGGAGGGCTTTCTCGATGCGCTCTCACGTCCGCCCGGGCCGCTGCGGGTGGCGGTGTCGCTGGGCGAGCCCCTGGGGGCGCCGCTGGGCGCCCGCCTCGACCCGGAGGTGCGCCTGGCCGTGGAGAGGGCCGCGGCGCGCCTGGAGGGACTCGGCCACCATGTCGAGTGGGCCGAGCCCGACCTGGACGGGGAGGCCCTCGCCGACAGCTACCTCACCCTCTACCTGGGCCACCTGGCGGCGGATCTGGCCTGGATCAGTGAGCAGACCGAGGTGGCGGTATCGCGCCTGGCCATCGAGCCCGCCACCCGGGCCATCGGGCGCCTGGGGCGCTGCCTGCCGGCCCGGGACTACGAGGCGGCCAAGCGCTACTGGAACCGGGCGGCCCGCGACATGGCCGTCTTCCACCGTCGCTTCGATGCACTGCTGATGCCGGTGGCCGCCACGCCGGCCCCCCACCGCGGCGCGCTCTACCCGACGCCCGCCCGGGAACGGCTGATGGTGCTGCTGGCCATTCCCGGGACCTCCCGGCTGGCGATGAAGGCCGGCATGCTCAAGCGCCTGGCCGCCGACTCGCTGCGCATGACCCCCTATACCCAGCTGGCCAACCTGACCGGCCAGCCGGCCATGTCGCTGCCGCTGCACGTCACCCCCGAGGGGCTGCCGGTGGGCGTCCAGGTGATCGGCCCCATGGGCGACGAGAAGCGTCTGCTGGCGCTGGCCGCCCAGCTGGAGGCGGAGGTGGATTGGGCCCGCCACCTGCCGCGACCGCCAGGCGGCTAAGTTCAGGTAGAATGCCCGGCGACACCGCCGGAGCCTTCTGCATGTCCCAGCCCTCTCACACCAGGCCATCTGGCCCCACCGTCTCGCCGCTCTCCGCCCAGGGCGACCGCCACTTCGACGGCCTGGCCGAGAAGTTCGCCGCCAGCCTCTACGGCGGCGTGCGGGGTGAGCTGCGCCTGGCCCTGCTCGACCAGCTGCTGCCGGAGATGCTGGCGCTGCACGACCAGCCGATGCTCGACGTGGGCGGTGGCCTGGGGCAGCTGGCCGGCTGGTTCGCCGAGCGCGGGCATGACGTGACCCTGGCCGAGCCCGCCGCCGAGATGCTGGCCCGGGCCCGGGAATCCCTGTCTGGCCAGCCGGTGACCTTCATCCAGGCGCCGCTGCAGACGCTGCCCGAGGTGGCCCCCGGCCCCTGGTCGCTGATCGCCTGCCACGCGGTGCTGGAGTGGCTGGCCGACCCGCGCGCCGCCCTGGCGACCCTGGCGGGCCTGCTGGCACCGGGCGGGCAGCTCTCGCTGATGGCCTTCAACCGCGATGCCCTGCGCTTCTCCAATGTGGTGAAGGGCAACCTGGAGAAGGCCCTGGCCGATCGCCTGGAAGGCAAGGGCGAGCGCCTGCGCCTGACGCCGATCTCGCCGCTCACCCACGCCCAGGTCGAGGCCTGGAGCGCCGAGTGCGGGCTTGAGATCCGCGGCGTGGCCGGCATCCGCATCTTCAACGACTACCTGCGCCACCCGCCGCAGAACGACGCCGACCGTGAGGCGCTGCTGGCGCTGGAGCGTCGCTACTGCCGGGTCGACCCCCACTGGCGCCTGGGGCGCTATCTGCTCTACACCCTGGTGCGCCCCGATTCCCCAACCCCGCCCGCCGAGGAGCCCGGGACATGAATGCCGATACCCCCCAAGCCCTGCCCCCCACCTGCCAGCTACTGGCCCGCCAGGAGACGGACTATCGCGGCTGGTGGTGGGTGGCCCCGCCTCGGGACCCCTGGCTGGAAGGAGGGCAGGGCCTGGCGATCAGCGCCGATCTTGCGGTGCGCCAGGCGTGGCAGGCCGCCGGGCGTCCTGCGTACTCTCCGTTTGATTCTCTGCCGGGCAGCGCCGAGGAAGCGCCGCAGGGGGAGGGGCAGAGGGAGGTGCAGGGCGCGGTGCTGTTCTGGCCCAAGAGCCATGCCCTGGGGGAGTGGTGGCTGCTGTGGCTCTGCGCCACCCTGCCCGAGGGCACGCCGCTGCAGCTGGTGGGTGAGAATCAGGGAGGCATCAAGCGGGTGCTCAAGGTGCTGGCCGCGCTGGGGCTCGGCTGCCGCAAACTCGACAGCGCCCGGCGCTGTTCGCTGTTCGAGACTCGCCTCGGCCGGGTGGCGATCGACCCGGATGCCGCCTGGACCGCCTTCGAGGTCGAGCCGGACGCCGAGCGCCTGCTCCTGGCCAGCCACCCCGGGGTCTTCGGCCACGGCAAGCTGGACGACGGCACCCGGCTGCTGCTGGAGACGCTGCCTGCCGTGCTGCCGGTGGGCGATGGGCCGGGCGATGTCCTGGGCGATGTCTTGGGCGATGTCTTAGACATGGGCTGCGGCGACGGCATCCTGGCCGCCTGGCTGGCCCGCCGCGGGGCGGCGGTCACGGCGGTGGACGTCAACGCCTTCGCGGTGGAGGCGACCCGGCGCACCTTGGCAACCAATGGTCTGGTTGGCGAGACGCTGGAGAGCGACGTCTACTCGGCGCTGGCGGGGCGCACCTTCGACGCCATCGTCAGCAACCCGCCCTTCCACCAGGAGCGCGCCATCGACTACGGTCCCGCAGCGCAGCTGATCCTTGAGGCGCTGGCGCACCTCAAGCCCGGCGGACAACTGCTCTTGGTGGCCAACGCCTTCCTGCCTTACCCGGACCTGCTCGAACGCGCCTTCGGCGGCTTCGAGATCCTCGCCGACGACCGCCGCTTCCGGGTCTACCGGGCCGTCAGTCGCTGATCAGGCGACGCGCTCACTTCCCCGGATCGCGATAGTCGATCTCGGTGATCACGTAGGTGGTCTCCCCGCCGGGTGCGGCCACCGTCACCTCCTCGTCCAGCGGCTTGCCGAGCAGGGCCTTGGCCAGCGGGGAGTCGACGCTGATCCAGCGCTTGGCCGGGTCGATCTCGTCGTGGCCGACGATGCGGATCGCCATCTCCTCACCGTCCTCGTCCTCCAGGGTCACGAAGGCGCCGAAATAGACCTTGCCGGTATCCGCCGGCAGGCGATCCACCACCTGCAGCTCGTCGAGCCGCTTGGTCAGGTAGCGGATCCGGGCGATCACCCGATTGAGCTCCTTCTTGTTGTAGGTGTAGTCGGCATTCTCCGAACGGTCGCCCAGGGCGGCGGCCTCGCCCACCTTGGCGGAGAGCGCCGGGCGCTTGACCCGGGAGAGGTGGTCGAGGATGCCGCGCAGCCGCTCGGCGCCCTCGGCGGTGATCAGGTGGCTCTTGGGTTCCTGGCGCGGGTCCTTGGCGGGGTCGCGCCAGCGGGTCATGTTGCGGCCTTTCATGCTCTTCCTCGCACGCTTGCGTCTGGCGGGACCATACGCCATGCGCCCGGGGTGGCCAAGGGGGGAGGGCAAGGGAGAAGCGGAGACGCGGCGGCTGGCGAATCATTCAAACGTTCGTTACATTGCCAGGGCGACCCCCAACAACCACAACACCCCGCAAAGGAGTTTCGCCATGTTTCGACGTCGCCTGCTGAATACCGCCATGGGCTTGAGTCTGAGCCTGGGCCTCGCCGCCCTGCCGCTGGCCGCGGCTCATGCCTGGGAGGCCCGGGTGGAGGGCATGAAGAGCCACTGGGAGCGCTTGATCACCGAACAGGCGGAGGGCCAGCGCAGCAGCGGCCTGAGGTCGCTGGCCGGCCAGGCCGAGCGCCTGGTGGCCGACCATCCGGACGAGGCCATGCCGCTGGTGTGGCAGGGAATCATCGAGGCCTCCTATGCCCGGGAGCGCAGCGGCCTGGGGGCGCTCTCCAGCGCGCGCAGCGCCCGGGATGCCCTGGAACGCGCCGTCGAGCTCGACCCCGATGGTGCCGCGGGCTCGGCCTACGTCACCCTGGGTGCCCTCTACGACCGCGCGCCGGGCCGCCCGGTGGGCTTCGGCAACAGCGAGACCGCCGAGCGGATGTTCCAGCGCGCGCTCTCCATTCGCCCCGGCGGCATCGACGTCAACTTCTACTACGCCGCCTTTCTGGAGGACGAGGGGCGCATTGAGGAGGCCCGGGAGCACGCCCGCCGCGCCGTGGAAGGTGAAGCCCGCCCCGACCGCACTGCCTCCGACGAGGCGCTGCGCGAGGAAGCCCGGGAGCTCTTCGAGCGGCTTTGAGTCGTCGCGAGGAGCGGGGGCAGCTTGGCATCGGTGCCCCCGGTCACGATAATGGCCACTTTGTGCATGCGGAGAGCGCCATGAGTGACGCCCAACGGACCCCGGACCTGGCCACGGAGGCGCCCTTTACTCGCGCCGACGTGGAACTGCTGGAGCGCCGCTGCCTGCATCAGGGCTTCTTTCGCCTGGAGGCACTTCAGCTGCGCCATCGCCTCTTCGAAGGGGGCTGGAGCGGCGCCATGACCCGCGAGGTGCATCGCCGCCACGACGCCGTGGGCGTGCTGCTCTACGACGTGGCGCGCGACGCCGTGGTGCTGGTGGAGCAGTTCCGCGCCGGTGCCCTGGAGGATCCCGCCTCGCCCTGGAAGCTCGAGGTGGTGGCCGGCCTGGTGGAGGAGGGCGAGTCGCCCGCCGAGGTGGCTCGGCGCGAGGCAGTGGAGGAGGCGGGCGCCCGGGTGGGCGAGCTGATCGAGCTCTATGCCTATTACCCGAGCCCCGGCGCCTGCGACGAGCGGGTCACCCTCTTCTGCGGCCTGGTCGACAGCGAGGGCCTGGGCGGCGTGCATGGCCTCGACGAGGAGCACGAGGATATCCGCGTGCATGTGCTACCGTTTGCCAGGGCCTGGGAACTCCTGCAGGCCGGGCGACTCGACAATGCCATGTGCCTGATCGCCCTGCAGTGGCTGGCCGTCGAACGGGCCTCACTGCGAGCGACACGATAGACCGGGGAGAGAGTGTGCGGAGAGACGCTGTGCGGCGAAGTGCCTATGTGACCGATCTCAGGAGCCTGCAGGGGGAGTGCAGCATCAACTTCCTGCGCCTGGTGCGCCTGCTTGGGGATCTCGAGGTCGGCGAGACCCGCGAGATCGAGCTGGCCAGCGACGGGCGCTGGCTGGGCGTGCTCAGCCTCACGCTGCTGGAGCGTGCCCCCTACACCAGCATCGTGCGGGTCACCCAGCGCGGCGTGTTCGATTCGCTGATCGAGGCCCCGCGCATGCGCGTTCACCTCTACCACGACGTGCGCATGGCGGAGGTCACCGACTTCCAGCGCCAGCGCCACTTCGATGGCCGCTACCGCTACCCCAACTCGCGCATGCATCAGCCCGACGAGAAGCTGCAGCTCAACCGCTTTCTCGGCGAGTGGCTGGAGCATGGGCTGGCCCATGGCCACTCGCGCGACCTGCCCGAACTCTCCTGACGCCACTTCCCTGAACCCGCTGCGCTCACCGGCGCCCGACGAGAGCCCCTTCGATGATGCGACTGGTCCAGATCAGCGACTGCCACCTGCACGCCGACCCCGCCGCCCGCGCCCGGGCGGGCTTCCCGCTGCGCCAGCTGGAGGCCGTGGTGGCCGAGGTCAACCGCGAGCGCCCCGATATGGTGCTGGTGACCGGCGATATCAGCAACGATGAGACTGCCGCCTCCTACCAACTGGCCGCACGCATCCTGGGCCGGCTCGCCGCCCCCTGGTTCTGGCTGGCCGGCAACCACGATGACCCGGCGCTGATGGCCGAGACCCGCGAGCTGCTCGACGAGCTCGATATCGGCGCCTGGCGCATCCTGATGCTGGACACCCGGGTCAGCGGCCAGGCTCACGGTGAGCTGGGGCCGGAGCGCCTGGCCGAGCTGGCCGCGCGACTGGAGGAGGACGACCGGCCGACCCTGCTGGCCATGCATCATCCGCCGCTGCCGGTGGGATCGGCATGGATCGACGCGCTCGGGCTCAAGGATCGCGAAGCCTTCTGGCAGACCCTCTCCGCCTACCGCCAGGTGCGCGCCATCCTCTGCGGCCATATCCATCAGGCCTTCGCCAGCCACCAGCGCCTGGAAGATGGCGAGGTGGCGGTCTTCGGCTGCCCCTCCACCACCGACCAGTTCCTGGCCGGTGCCGAGACCTTCGCCATCGACGAGGCCTCGCGCCCCGGCTATCGGGTGGTGGACCTGGGCGAGGAGGGCTTCGCGACCTGGGTAGAACGGGTCGATCTTTGATTATTGGCTATAAAAAGATCGCCATTAATTCTTTTGAGTAATAATGGTCCGGCGTTACCCTCGATGGCATGATTCCCATGCCCACCGTCATGCGAGGTAGCCGGGCCATGACCACTCTTCACGCCGCGACCCAAGCGTCTCCTGCCCAGGCGAGCAGCGCCCCCCCCGACGCTGTCGCCCCAGCGGTTGACCCACCTGCAGCAGCTCGAGGCCGAGTCGATCCACATCCTGCGCGAGGTGGCGGCCGAATTCCGCAACCCGGTGATGCTCTACTCCATCGGCAAGGACTCCTCGGTGATGCTGCACCTGGCGCGCAAGGCCTTCTATCCCGGCCCTCCGCCCTTCCCGCTGCTCCACGTGGACACCACCTGGAAGTTCCGCGAGATGATCGCCTTCCGCGACCGCATGGCCGCCGAGGCGGGCATGGAGCTGCTAGTGCACACCAACGAGGAGGGGCGCGCGGCCAACATCAACCCCTTCGACCACGGCTCCAGCGGCTACACCGACGTGATGAAGACCGCGGCGCTCAAGCAGGCGCTGGACAAGTACGGCTTCGACGCCGCCTTCGGCGGCGCGCGCCGCGACGAGGAGGCGAGCCGCGCCAAGGAGCGCGTCTTCTCCTTCCGCGACAAGTTCCACCGCTGGGACCCCAAGAACCAGCGCCCGGAGCTGTGGAACCTCTACAACGCCCGGGTCAACAAGGGCGAGTCGATCCGCGCCTTCCCGCTCTCCAACTGGACCGAGCTGGATATCTGGCAGTACATCTACCTGGAATCCATTCCCATCGTGCCCCTCTACTTCAGCGCCCCCCGTCCGGTGGTGGAGCGCGACGGCATGCTGGTGATGGTCGACGACGAGCGCCTGCCGCTGGCCGAGGGCGAGGTGCCCGAGGAGCGTTCGGTGCGCTTCCGCACCCTGGGCTGCTACCCGCTCACCGGTGCGGTGGAGTCCACCGCCGCCACCCTGCCCGAGATCATCCAGGAGATGCTGCTGACCAGGACCTCCGAGCGCAGCGGCCGCGCCATCGACCACGACCAGGCCGGCTCCATGGAGAAGAAGAAACGTGAGGGGTACTTCTGATGGCCCACCAGTCTGATCTGATTGCCGACAATATCGAGCAGTACCTGCACGAGCACGAGAACAAGGACCTGCTGCGCTTCATCACCTGTGGCAGCGTCGACGACGGCAAGTCGACCCTGATCGGCCGGCTGCTCCACGACTCCAAGATGATCTTCGACGACCAGCTCGCGGCGCTGACCCGGGACTCGAAGACGGTGGGCACCACCGGCGAGGAGGTCGACCTCGCCCTGCTGGTGGATGGCCTGCAGTCCGAGCGGGAGCAGGGCATCACCATCGACGTGGCCTACCGCTTCTTCTCCACCGACCGGCGCAAGTTCATCATCGCCGACACCCCGGGGCACGAGCAGTACACCCGCAACATGGCCACCGGGGCCTCCACGGCGAGCCTGGCCATCATCCTGGTCGATGCGCGCCACGGCGTGCAGACCCAGACCCGTCGGCACAGCTTCATCGCCGACCTGCTGGGCATCCAGCACCTGGTGGTGGCGGTCAACAAGATGGACCTCGTCGACTACTCCCAGGCGCGCTTCGAGGAGATCGTCGAGGAGTACCAGGCCATCGCCGACAGGCTCCAGGCCCGCGACATCCGCTTCGTGCCGCTCTCGGCGCTCAAGGGCGACAACGTGGTCAACAGGAGCGACGCGCTCTCCTGGTACCGTGTCGATGGAAGCCCCGGGCCGACCCTGCTGGAGCTGCTGGAGAGTGTCGAGATCAGCCGCGATCGCAACCTGACCGACCTGCGCCTGCCGGTGCAGTACGTCAACCGCCCCAACCTCGACTTCCGCGGCTACGCCGGCACCCTGGAGGCGGGCGTGCTGCGCCCGGGCCAGGCGATCAAGGTGCTGCCCTCGGGCAAGCGCTCCACCATCGAGCGCATCGTGACCTGGGACGGCGACCTGGAAGTGGCCTGGCCGGGCCAGGCGATCACTGTGACCCTGGCGGACGAGATCGATATCTCCCGGGGCGACTGGATCGTGGCGGCGGACGCCGAGGTGACCAGCTCCCACGCCTTCGAGGCGGACATCGTGTGGATGCACGAGCAGCCCCTCGAGCCGGGCCGGCAGGTCGACATTCGCCTGGCCGGGCGCTCGGTGGCGGGACAGGTGGAGGAGATCCTCCACCAGGTGGACGTCAACACCCTGTCGCACCACGCCGCCGAACGCCTCGAGCTCAACGCCATCGCCCGCTGCCGGGTCAGCCTCACCGCCGAGGTGGCGCTGGACGACTACGCGATAAGCCCCGGCACAGGCAGCTTCATCGTCATCGACCGGCTGACCAACGTTACCCTGGGGGCGGGCATGATCCGCGCCGTGGTGGCCAGTGACGGCGACTCGCCGAGCGCCACCGAGGTGGACTGGGCCGGCTTCGAGCTGGAGCTCAACGCCCTGGTACGCAAGTACTTCCCCCACTGGGAAGCGAAGGATATTCGCAAGCTGTTGAAGCGCTGAGGGCGGGTAACGTCCAGCATACGGGCCCGATCGCCATGGCGGTCGGGCCCGTGGCATTTCGGCAGTCGGAAACCCACGGTGGTAGGCTGTGTCCAAAGCATCACAGCCAACCCCATGCTCTCGCAGCGTTCGTTGACGAGGGGCGCCGGGGACAAGCCGAAGAGGAGATCCGTGGACCAGGGATGGTCTAGGTAGCCCCCAGGGAGGGGTTCATGGCGCCTCCTCGCAGGCTTGTCGACGGAACAGCCCCGAGCAAGCTGCTATATCCAGCATAGCGACCCGGAGCCACGCCTCGATGATCGTTCTCGCCATTGCCCTGCTGCTGGCCATCTTCCTGCTGCCCAACCTCTGGGCACAGTGGGTCATCAAGCGCCACGCCCGTGGCCGCGACGACTATCCCGGCACCGGAGCGGAGCTGGCCGACCACCTGCTGCGCCGGCTGGGCATCGAGGGGGTCAAGGTGGAGCTCACCGAGCAGGGCGACCACTACGACCCCGAGGCGCGCCGGGTGCGGCTCTCGCCGGAGGTCTTCGGCGGGCGCTCACTTACCGCGGTGACGGTGGCGGCCCACGAGGTGGGTCATGCCATCCAGCACCATCAGGGCTATGCGCCGCTGATCGCACGCTCGCGGCTGGTGGCGGTGGCTCAGAAGGCCGAGAAGCTCGGTGCGGTACTGATGATGGCGGCCCCGCTGCTGTTCCTGCTGACGCGCCTGCCGGGGGGCCTTGCCATCGTGGTGGCCGCGGCGGTGATCAGCTTCGGCACCGCGGCGCTGGTGCATCTGGTGACCCTGCCGGTGGAGTTCGACGCCAGTTTCCAGCGGGCCCTGCCGCTGCTCAAGGAGTATATCCCCCCCTACGACATGCCCGGCGCCCGCCACGTGCTGACCGCCTGCGCCTTCACCTATGTGGCGGCCTCACTGGCCAGCATCCTCAACCTGGGGCGCTGGCTGGTGATCCTCAGGCGCTAGCGGGGCCGATTGGCCATGACCACGGCGCGGCGCGGGGCGGGGTAGCCCTCCCGGGTCCGGGTCGGGTCCTCGGGGTCGAGGAAGTCGGCGAGCGACTGGAAGGTCATCCACTCGGTGGCGCGCTGCTCGTCGGTCGTCGTCACCGCCTCATCCACCACCCGCACGTCGGTAAAGCCGCAGCGCTCGAGCCACTGGCAGAGCGCGGCGGATGACGGCAGGAAGTAGACGTTGGGCATGGCGGCGTAGCGCTCGCCCGGCAGCAGCACCGTGGTCTCGTCGCCTTCCACCACCAGGGTCTCCAGCACCAGCTCGCCGCCGGGGCGCAGGGCCTCCTTGAGCTGCAGCAGGTGCTCCAGAGGGGAGGGGCGGTGGTAGAGCACCCCCATGGAGAAGACCGTATCGAAGAAGGCGAGCCCCTCGGGGACCTCCTCGATGCCCACCGGCAGGAAGTGGGTGCGATGGCCGTCGGCGTCGCCCACGAAGTGGCGCACCGCCCGGAACTGCCAGAAGAAGCGCGGGGAGGGGTCGATCACCAGCACGAAGGCCGCGCCGGCACCTGCCATGCGCCAGCCGTGGTAGCCGCTGCCGCCGCCGACGTCGAGCACCTTCCTGCCGGCGAGCGGGGCCAGGTAGGGGGCGAGGCGCTGCCACTTCCAGTCGGAGCGCCACTCGGTGTCGATGTGAATGCCTCCCAGCGAGAAGGGGCCCTTGCGCCAGGGCATCAGCTTTCTCAGCAGGTTCTCGGCCTGGCGGCGCTGGCTGTCGGTGAGGGCGAGTTCGACCTCGAGGGTATCGGCGTCGAGCCTGACCTCGCGTTCGTCGGGCAGCGCCGGCAGCTTGGCCACCGCCTTCTCCCAGGCGGGCAGGTCGCCGTAGCGCTTCCGATCGAGTCCGGCGGCGAGCTGCTCGGGCAGCCGGGCCAGCCAGGTGTCGAGGCCCTGGTCGAGGAAGGCCCGGTAGAGGTCGCGGTGTTCGGGGGGGATCGGCACGCTCAGCCCTCCCGGGGCGCCGGGGTGTCGGCGTCCTTGAAAGCGACCAGCGAAGCGAAGTTGAGGAGCTGGAACCAGGTGTGGCTGCGGGCGAAGCCGGCGCCGGCCAGGCGGGCATGGTGCGCGTCCAGGGTGTTCGGCACCAGCACGTTCTCGAGCGCGTTACGCTTTTGGCTGATCTCCAGATCGCTGTAGCCGTTGGCGCGCTTGAAGTCGTGGTAGCGCTCCACCAGCCAGGCGTTCTCCTGCTCGTCCTCGGCGCGGATCTTCTCCGAGAGCACCAGCACGCCACCGGGCTCGAGGGCCTCGAAGAGCCGGGCCATCACCGCCTCGCGATCCGCCGGGGGCAGGAACTGCAGCGTGAAGTTGAGCACGATCATGCCGGCGGGGGCGTAGTCGAGGGTGCGGATGTCGCCCTCGATCACCTCCATGGCGTGGTCGGGGCACTCGGCGGCCAGGGTCTCCCGGGCGCGGGCCACCATGGCCGGGGAGAGGTCCACGCCCGTGTAGCGGAAGGCCTCCGGGGCGAGCTGGCCGGCCAGGGCCAGGCCGCCGGCGCCCAGCGAGCAGCCCAGGTCATAGACCCGGGCGCCATGGCGCAGGTGGCGGCGGGCGATCAGCCCCAGCATCCCCAGGATCTGTCCGTAGCCCGGCACCGAGCGGCGGATCATGTCCGGAAAACAGGCGACCACCCGTTCATCGAAGGAGAAGCGCGCGACCCGGTCCAGGGGTGTCGAAAAGATCGCGTCACGGTAAGATGCGTCACTCATGGGCCAAGCCGGAATCATGCGGGAAAGGCCGACATTCTACGCCTCGGCCGCCCCGTCTGCACGACAGGACGTCAAGGAGGAAATCATGCCCACCCAGCCGATCGATCAGCACAGCGCCTGGCGCGATCTGGCGAGCCACGCCGGGACGATGCGAGAGCGCCACCTGCGTGACCTGTTCGAGGCCGAGCCGAGCCGCCACCTGCGCTTCACCCGCAGTGCTGCCGGCCTCACCCTGGACCTCTCCAAGCAGCGCTGGTCCGCGGAGACCCTGACACGCCTGCTGGCCCTGGCCGAGCAGGCGGATGTCCCCGGGGCGATCCAGCGGCTGCTGGGGGGCGAGCGGGTCAACCTCAGCGAGGACCGCCCGGCCCTGCACACCGCTCTGCGCCTGCCACAGGACGCCTCGCTGGTGGTGGAGGGCGAGGACCTGGTGCCCGGGGTGCACCGCACCCTCGACCGCATGGAGACCATGGTGGAGCGCTTCCATACCGGCCAGTGGCGTGGCGCCACCGGCAGGGCCATCCGCGACGTGGTCAACCTCGGCGTCGGTGGCTCGGACCTGGGTCCGCTGATGGTGACCCACGCGCTCTCCGACTACCGGCTGCGCGACGTGCACCGGGTGGGGGTGCATTTCGCCTCCACCATGGACGGCTCCCAGCTCGCCGACTGCCTGGCGCGCCTCGACCCCGAGACCACCCTCTTCGTGCTCTCCTCGAAGTCCTTCACCACCATCGATACCCTCTCCAATGCCCGCACCGCCCGGGACTGGCTGATGTCCCGCCTGGAAGGGGAGGAGGGCGTCGACGCCGAGCTGGTGATGCGCCAGCACTTCATCGGCGTCTCGGCCAGCCCCGAGAAGATGGCCGAGTGGGGCATCGCCCCCGCGCACCAGCTCGAGTTCTGGGAGTGGGTCGGCGGGCGCTACTCGCTGTGGGGCGGCATCGGCCTGCCCATCGCCCTGGTGGTGGGCATGCCGCGCTTCCGCGAGCTGCTGGCCGGGGCCCACGCCCTGGACGAGCACTTCCGCACCGCGGCACCGTCCGACAACCTGCCGGTGCTGCTGGCCCTGGCAGGGGTCTGGAACGTCAACTTCCTGGATATCCGCGCCCACTCCATCCTGCCCTACGACGGACGCCTGGAGTACTTCGCCGCCTACCTCGAACAGCTCGAGATGGAGTCCAACGGCAAGTCGGTGACCGCCGAGGGGCGCGAGGTGGACTACTCCACCTGCCCGGTGCTGTGGGGCCAGCTCGGGCCCAACGCCCAGCACGCCTTCTACCAGCTGCTGCACCAGGGCACCCAGGCGGTGGAGTGCGACTTCATCGCGCCGCTGCGGCGCTACGACGAGGTGGCCGACGACGCCACCCGCCGGCACCTCAAGGGCCAGCACCGCCTGACCCTGGCCAACTGCTTCGCCCAGTCGCGGCTGCTGGCGCTGGGCGACGATGCCATCGACGAGCCGGGAGAGCGCCCCGGGCACAAGCGCTATCGCGGCAACCAGCCCTCCACGACCCTGCTGCTCGACGAGCTGACCCCGGCCACCCTGGGCGCCCTGATCGCCCTCTACGAGCACAAGGTCTACGTCCAGGCGACGATCTGGGGCATCAACCCCTTCGACCAGTGGGGGGTGGAGCTGGGCAAGCAGATCGCTGGCGAGACCCAGCGCATCCTCGAGGAGCGCCAGGGGGCCGAGGCGATGGATGCCTCCACGCGCGCGCTGATCGAGGCGGCCTGGGCGGCCGACAGCAACGGCAAGGTCGCCACGTGATACTGGCTGTTCGTACAGCAGTTGCGCTATGCTGAGCGACCCCTGCCAGCCGGCGCCGGCCAGCGGGGTGCTCTACCTGCACGGCTTCAACAGCGGCACTGGGTCGCCCAAGGCGGTGTGGGTGCGCGAGGCGTGCGCCCACCTGGGCTTGCCCTGCGAGACGCCGCAGCTGCCGCATCGGCCCGCCGAGGCGCTGGCGCTGGCCGAGGCCCGGCTCGCCGAGCTCGGCCCCGCGCCGCTGGTGGCCGGCAGCTCCATGGGGGGCTTCCTGGCCACCTGCCTGGCCGAGCGCCACGGCCTGCACGCCGCGCTGATCAATCCGGCGGTGGCGCCGGCCCGGCTGGTGGCCGACTGGGTCGACGAGGTCTTCGTCAACGACTACAGCGGTGAGCGCTTCACGGTAGGGGAGGCGCACCTGGCGGAGCTGGCCGCGCTGACGCCGGAGCGGATCACGGCTCCGGAGCGCTACCTGCTGCTGCTGGGCACCGCCGACGAGGTGCTCGACCCGGCGGACGCCTTCGCCCTCTATCGCGGTGCGCGCACCCTGCTGCACCCGGGGGCCGACCACGGCTTCGCGGTGCTGGCCCGGCACCTGCCGGCGCTGCTGGCCCACGGCGGCCACGCCCTGTCGCTCGCCTGGCAGCCACGATCACACAAGGAACCGGACGACCCATGACGCAATACAGTGCCAGCTCGATCGAGGTGCTTTCCGGCCTGGAGCCGGTGCGCAAGCGCCCGGGCATGTACACCGACACCAGTCGCCCCAATCACCTCGTCCAGGAGGTGGTCGACAACAGCGTCGACGAGGCGCTGGCGGGCCACGCCTCGACGATCACCGTGCGGCTCTTCGAGGATGGCGGCATCGAGGTGGCCGACGACGGTCGCGGCATGCCCATCGACATCCACCCGGAGCACGGCGTCTCCGGGGTGGAGCTGATCCTCACCCGGCTCCATGCCGGCGGCAAGTTCTCCAACGCCAGCTACAAGTTCTCCGGCGGCCTGCACGGCGTCGGCGTCTCGGTGGTCAACGCCCTCTCACGGCGCCTCGAGGTGGAGGTGCTGCGCGACGGCGGCCGCCACGCCATCGCCTTCGAGCACGGCGAGCCCGCCTCGCACCTCTCGGTGATCGGCAGCGTCGGCAAGCGCAACACCGGCACGGTGCTGCGCTTCTGGCCCGAGGCGAGCTACTTCGACAGCCCGCGCCTGGCGGTGGGGCGGCTCAAGCACCTGCTGCGGGCCAAGGCGGTGCTCTGCCCGGGGCTGAAGGTCACCCTGATGGAGGCGGACGGCACCCAGAGCGAGTGGCAGTACGAGGATGGCCTGCGCGACTACCTGGCCCAGGCCACCGATGGCTATGAGGTGCTGCCCCAGTCGCCCTTCGTCGGCCACTTCGCTGACGACGAGCAGGCGGTGGACTGGGCGATCCAGTGGCTGCCCGAGGGGGGCGAGCCGCTGCTGGAGAGCTACGTCAACCTGATCCCCACCCCCCAGGGCGGCACCCACGTCAACGGCCTGCGCGCCGGCCTGCTCGAGGCGCTGCGCGAGTTCTGCGAGTACAGAAGCCTCCTGCCCCGCGGCGTCAAGCTCACCGCCGAGGACCTCTGGGAGCGGGTCGCCTACGTGCTCTCGGTGAAGATGCTCGATCCCCAGTTCGCCGGCCAGACCAAGGAGCGGCTCTCCTCGCGGACCGTGGCGGGCTTCGTCTCCGGCGTGGTCAAGGATGCCTTCTCGCTGTGGCTCAACCACCACGTGGACCAGGCCGAGGCGCTCGCCGAGCTGGTCATCAGCGCCGCCCAGCGTCGCCAGAAGAGCGCCAAGAAGGTGGCGCGCAAGAAGGTCACCTCCGGCCCCGCGCTGCCCGGCAAGCTGGCCGACTGCTCCGGCCAGGACCCGGCCATGAGCGAGCTCTTCCTGGTGGAGGGGGACTCCGCCGGCGGCAGCGCCAAGCAGGCGCGCAACCGCGAGAGCCAGGCGATCCTGCCGCTGCGCGGCAAGATCCTCAATACCTGGGAAGTGGAGTCCCATGACATCTACGGCTCCCAGGAGGTCCACGACATCGCCGTGGCCATCGGCATGGACCCGGCAAGCGACGACCTCTCCAAGCTGCGCTACCACAAGATCTGCATCCTCGCCGACGCCGACTCCGACGGCCTGCATATCGCCACCCTGCTGTGTGCGCTCTTCGTGCGCCACTTCCCGGCGCTGGTGGATGCCGGCCACGTCTATGTGGCGATGCCGCCCCTCTACCGCATCGATCTCGGCAAGGAAGTCTTCTACGCCCTGGACGAGAGCGAGAAGGCGGCGATCCTTCGCAAGCTAGAGGGCAAGCGCGGCACCGTGAACGTGCAGCGCTTCAAGGGGCTGGGCGAGATGAGCCCGCTGCAGCTGCGCGAGACCACCATGGCGGTGGAGACCCGCCGGCTGGTGCAGCTCACCCGCGAAGTGGGCGACGGCACCATGGAGATGATGGACATGCTGCTGGCCAAGAAACGCGCCGCCGACCGCAAGAGCTGGCTCGAAGATTATGGCAACCTCGCGGATATCGAGGTGTAGCGCCAAGCGCCAAGCGCTAAGCGCCAAGCGCCAAGCGCCAAGCGCCAAGCGCCAAGCGCCAAGCGCCAAGGGCGAGCGGCGCCGGGGACAGGTCGGAGGGGAGGTCCTATGCCAGGGATGGCATCGGTAGCGCCCAGGGATGGGTTCACAGCGCCTCCCCGAAGGCCTGTCGCCGGATCAGCCGCGACTCGGAGCCACTGGTGCCGATGAGTGTGCAGAGGGATGATCCCTCGACGATTCCACAAGTGTGAACAAGGCCACCGTGCTATGACCATGGATATCCAGGTGGCGGAGGGCGACGTCGAGCGCCTCTCGCTGCGCGAATACACCGAGAAGGCGTACCTCGACTACTCGATGTACGTCATCCTCGACCGGGCGCTGCCCCATATCGGCGACGGCATGAAGCCGGTGCAGCGGCGCATCGTCTACGCCATGCGCGAGCTTTCGCTGAATGCCAACGCCAAGTACAAGAAGTCGGCGCGCACCGTCGGCGACGTGCTCGGCAAGTTCCACCCCCACGGCGACAGCGCCTGCTACGAGGCGATGGTGCTGATGGCCCAGCCCTTCAGCTACCGCTACCCGCTGGTGGACGGCCAGGGCAACTGGGGCAGCCCCGACGATCCCAAGTCGTTTGCCGCCATGCGCTACACCGAGGCGCGGCTCTCGAAGTTCGCGGAGGTGCTGCTGGCCGAGCTGGGCCAGGGCACCGTGGACTGGACCCCCAACTTCGACGGCACCATGAACGAACCGGTGGTGCTGCCGGCGCGCCTGCCCCACGTGCTGCTCAACGGCGGCACCGGCATCGCCGTGGGCATGGCCACCGACATCCCGCCCCACAACGTGAACGAGGTGGTCGAGGCGACCTGCCACCTGCTGCGCCACCCCGAGGCCACCACGGCGGACCTGCTCCAGCACCTGCCGGCCCCGGACTTCCCCACCGCGGCGGAGATCATCACGCCGCGCGCCGACCTGCGAAAGCTCTACGAGAGCGGCCGCGGTTCGGTGAAGCTGCGCGCCCGCTACGTCATGGAGGAGGGCAGCATCGTGGTCACCGCGCTGCCCTACCAGGTGAGCGGGGCCAAGATCCTCGAGCAGATCGCCGCCCAGATGCAGGCCAAGAAGCTGCCCATGGTGGCCGACCTGCGCGACGAGTCGACCCACGAGGAGCCCACCCGTCTGGTGATCGAGCCGCGCTCCAACCGCGTCGACATCGAGGCGCTGATGGCGCACCTCTTCGCCACCACCGACCTCGAGAAGAACATCCGCGTCAACATGAACGTGATCGGCCTGGACGGCCGGCCGCGGGTGATGCCGCTGCCCGACCTGCTCGGCGAGTGGCTGCGCTTCCGGCGCTCCACCGTGCGTCGCCGCCTGGAGCACCGCCTGGGCAAGGTGGAGGATCGCCTGCACCTGCTCGAGGGCCTCTTGATCGCCTACCTCAACATCGACGAGGTGATCCGCATCATCCGCGAGGAGGACGAGCCCAAGCCCGCCCTGATGGAGGCCTTCGGGCTCTCCGATCGCCAGGCCGAGGCGATCCTGGAGCTGCGCCTGCGCCACCTCGCCAAGCTCGAGGAGATGAAGATCCGCGGCGAGCAGGAGGAGCTCGAGGCGGAGCGCCAGCGCCTGCAGGAACTGCTCGGCAACGAGGCCAAGCTCACCGATCTGATCGAGGAGGAGCTGCGCGCCGCCGCCGAGGCCCATGGCGACGAGCGCCGCTCGCCCATCGTCGAACGCGAGGAGGCCCGCGCCCTCTCCGAGGTAGAGCTGGTGGGGGCCGACCCCGTCACCGTGGTGCTCTCCGAGAAGGGCTGGATCCGCGCGGCCCGCGGCCACGAGATCGACCCGGCGGGGCTCTCCTACAAGGCCGGCGACCGCTTCGCCCTGGCCGCCCGGGGCAAGACCAACCAGCCGCTGGTGCTGCTCGACGACACCGGCCGTGCCTATACCCTGGCCGCCCACAACCTGCCCAGCGCCCGCGGCCAGGGCGAGCCGGTCACCAGCCGGGTCAACGTGGTGGCTGGCGCCCATATGGCCGGCGTCATGCTGGCGCCGCCCGCCTCGCGCTTCCTGCTCGCCTCCGACGGCGGCTACGGCTTCGTGGCGCCGCTCGAGGCCCTGGTCGGCAAGAACAAGTCCGGCAAGGCGGTGCTCTCGGTGCCCAAGGGGTGCAACGTGCTGCCGCCGGTGGCGGTGCCGCCGGACGAGGGCGCTATGGTGGCGGCGGTCTCCAACGAGGGGCGTCTTCTGCTCTTCCCCCTCGAGCAGCTGCCCGAGATGGCCAAGGGCAAGGGCAACAAGATGATCGATATCCCCGGGGCCCGGGCCGCTCGTCGCGAGGAGTTCGTGCGCGACCTGGTGGTGCTGGCGGCCGGCGCCAGCCTGGTGGTGCATGCCGGCAAGCGTCACCTCACCCTCAAGCCCGACGATCTCGCGTATTATCGCGGCGAACGCGGCCGGCGCGGCAGCAAGCTGCCCCGCGGCCTGCAGAAGGTCGACCGGCTGGAAGCGATGAGCGTCGACACCTGACACGATGAGACCGCGGCGCCGGGCCCGCCGCGGACCGAGAGAGCTCTTGAGGCAACCATGACACGACGAGTACTGATCCGCGCCACCGGCGCGGCGCGGCCGGGCCAACTGGCTGGGCTGGGCAAGGCGCTGGCCGCAAGCGGCGCGCGCCTTTTGGACATCAACCAGAGCGTGACCTTCGGCATGCTCTCCCTCGAGGCGCTGGTGGGCCTCGAGCATGAGGCCGATCTCGAAGGGGCGCTGGCCGCCGCCGGCGATCTGCTGGGCCTCGACGTCCAGGCGATCCAGGTCAGCGCCGAGGAGTACCAGCGCTGGAGCGTGCAGGCCAGCCAGCCGCGGCTGATCCTGACCCTGCTGGCGCCCCACCTGCCCGCCGGCATCCTGGCGGAGGTCGGGGCGCTCACCGCCGAGCACGGCCTCACCGTGGAGCTGATCCACCGCCTCTCTGGCCGCGAGCCCCTGGACGGCGGCGTCCCCGGCGAGCGCGATGCCATCCAGGGGGCCTGCGTGGAGTGCTGGCTGCGCGGCGAGGAGGTCGACCTCGACGCCCTGCGCGAGAAGGCGCTGGCGCTCGGCGCCATGCACGGCGTCGACATCGCCATCCAGGAGGACTCCATCTGGCGCCGGCATCGCCGCCTGGTCTGCTTCGACATGGACTCCACCCTGATCCAGGCCGAGGTGATCGACGAGCTGGCGCGCCGCCACGGCGTCTATGACGAGGTGGCCGAGGTGACCGAGCGCGCCATGCGCGGCGAGCTCGACTTCCAGCAGAGCTTCCGTGAGCGCATGGCCAAGCTCAAGGGCCTCGACGAGTCGGTGCTGGCCGAGATCGCCGAGACGCTGCCGCTGATGGACGGCGTGGAGCGGCTGATGGCCCAGCTCAAGCGCCTGGGCTATCGCACGGCGATCCTCTCCGGGGGCTTCACCTACTTCGCCCGCCACCTGCAGCAGAAGCTCGGCTTCGACGAGGTCCACGCCAACGAGCTTCTGATCGAGAACGGCAAGGTCACCGGCGAGGTGCGCGAGCCGATCCTCGACGCCGACCGCAAGGCGGAGCTGCTGCGCGAGATCGCCGCCCGCGAGGGGCTGACCCTGGAGCAGACCATCGCCGTGGGGGATGGGGCCAACGACCTCAAGATGCTGGCGGCAGCAGGCCTCGGCATCGCCTTCCGGGCCAAGCCGCTGGTGCGCGCCCAGGCCAACCACTCGATCTCGACCCTGGGCCTCGATGCGGTGCTCTACCTGATCGGGTATCGCCAGGTGGACCTGGAGGAGTAGTGGACGTGAGCGCCCCCTTCGATACCTGGCGCGACCGCTTCGAGCGGCTGCGCAGCAACAAGGCCTTCGAGCTCACGGTGATCACCATCATCGTGGTCTCGGCGCTCTTGATCGGCGCCAAGACCTACGAGGAGGAGGTCAGCCGCTTCCAGGAGGTGATGCTGTGGCTCGATGTCGGCGTCACGGTGTTCTTCCTGGTGGAGATCCTGATTCGCATGGCGGCGGAGAAGCGCCTGCGGGACTTCTTCCGCAAGGGCTGGAACATCTTCGACTTCCTGATCGTCACCGCCAGCCTGATTCCCATGGACGACTCGGAGATGGTGCTGCTGGCGCGGCTGCTGCGCATCTTCCGGGTGCTGCGTCTGGTCTCGATGATCCCCGAACTGCGCCTGCTGATCGCCGCCCTGTTCAAGTCGATCCCGCGCATGGGCTACGTGGCGCTGCTGATGTTCATCATCTTCTACATCTACGGCGCCATCGGCAGCTTCCTGTTCGCCAGCGTCGACGAGAAGCTGTGGGGCAACATCTCGCTGGCCATGCTGACGCTCTTCCAGGTGGCCACCTTCGAGAGCTGGGCCACGGCGGTGCTCTACCCGACCATGGAGCACTACCCCTACGCCTGGATCTACTTTCTGACCTTCATCTTCCTCAACGCCTTCATCTTCCTGAACATGATGATCGGCATCGTGCTCGACGTGATGCAGAAGGAGAGCCTGGCCATCGAGCTGGAGACCGGGGAGGGAGAGGCCGCTGAGCTGCACGGCCTGCGCGACGACGTGCGCGAACTGCGCGCCCAGCTGTCGCGGATGGAAGCGCTGCTGGAACGTCAGCGGCGTTAAGCCGGCAGGCACTGTACATGGAAAGTTGACAACGGGTCTCAACCTTGATTCTCTAGAGGCATGAACATGACTGCGTACGACCTCGACCTACGACTACTAGCCCGCGCCTGAACAGCGAGCGGCGATGCCCCCCGTGCATCGCCTGGAGTCCGGTCAAAACGAGGTTGTACCATGTCTGCCCCCATGAATTGCCCCATCCATGCCCATCGTGTCGCCTGCGTCAGCCAAGTGGTTGCCGTCTGTGCGATCATGTGCATAGCGAGTCCCGACGCCCCGACAGGCCATTGCCCGTCGGGGCGTTATCGTTTCCGCACCGCCCACTGATTCAGCCGCACCGTCGCCCAGGGAGAACGCCACCATGATGCTCGACAACCCCGCCTGCAAGTATCGCCCCTTCGTCGCCGTGGACCTGCCGGATCGCCAGTGGCCCAGCCGTCGCATCGAGCAGCCGCCGATCTGGACCAGCGTCGACCTGCGCGACGGCAACCAGTCGCTGATCGACCCCATGGACCAGGAGCGCAAGCAGCGCTTCTTCGACCTGCTGGTCAAGATCGGCTTCAAGGAGATCGAGGTGGGCTTCCCCTCGGCCTCCCAGACCGACTTCGACTTCGTGCGCTCGCTGATCGAGGGCAACCGGATTCCCGACGACGTCACCATCCAGGTGCTGACCCAGGCCCGCGACCACCTGATCGACCGTACCTTCGAGTCCCTCAAGGGCGCCAAGAACGCCATCGTCCACGTCTACAACGCCACCGACCCGGTCTTCCGCCGCGTGGTGTTCAACGTGACGAAGGAGGAGTGCATCGGCATCGCCGTGGACGCCACCACCCGCATCAGGCAGCGCATGGCGGAGGCGCCGGAGACCCACTGGACCTTCCAGTACTCGCCGGAGCTCTTTACCACCAGCGAGATGGATTTCGCCAAGGAGGTGGTCGAGGCGGTGATGGAGGCCTACGGCGCCACCGCCGAGAAGCCGATGATCGTCAACCTGCCGGCCACCGTGGAGGCGGCGTCGCCCAACAACTACGCCGACCAGGTGGAGTGGTTCTGCCGCCACGTGAAGAACCGGGATGCCCTGATCGTCAGCGTGCACCCCCACAACGACCGCGGCACCGGCGTGGCCGCCGCCGAGCTGACCCTGATGGCGGGCGCCGACCGCGTCGAGGGCACCCTGTTCGGCAACGGCGAGCGCACCGGCAACGTCGATATCGTCACCCTGGCCATGAACATGTACACCCAGGGCGTGCACCCGGGCCTCGACTTCTCCAACATCACGCCTATCATGCGCGAGGTGGAGTACTGCAACCAGCTGCCGGTGCACCCGCGCCACCCCTACGTGGGCGATCTGGTCTTCACCGCCTTCTCCGGCTCCCACCAGGACGCCATCAAGAAGGGCATGGCGGAGCGCCGCGCCAACCCCGACGCCGTCTGGGAGGTGCCCTACCTGCCCATCGACCCGCTGGACGTGGGCCGCAGCTACGAGGCGGTGATTCGCGTCAACAGCCAGTCCGGCAAGGGCGGGGTCTCCTACCTGCTCGAGCAGGAGCATGGCATCGAGCTGCCGCGCCGCCTCTCCATCGAGTTCAGCCAGGTGGTGCAGGAGGTGGCCGACCGCACGGGCAAGGAGATCACCTCACAGATGATCTACCAGGCTTTCGCCGACGAGTACCTGGCCCAGACCACGCCCTTCGGCCTGGTCAGCCATCGCCTCTCCTCCGAGGCGGATAGCCCCCGGGTGAGCCTGGAGGCGACCATCGAGGAGCACGGCGAGCGGCGCAGCATCAGGGGCGAGGGCAACGGCCCGCTGGCCGCCTACATCAAGGCGCTGGACGCTGCCGGCCACGATGTGGAGATCATCGACTACCACGAGCACTCCCGCGGCCAGGGCGCCGACGCCGAGGCGATCGCCTATGTGGAGGTGCGCATCGACGGCAAGGCGGTGTTCGGCGTCGGCACCGACGAGAGCATCACCAGCGCCTCCATGAAGGCGGTGATGAGCGCCATCAACCGCCATGTCTCCACCCAGGCCCCGGCGGCCAACGTGACCGCCGAGTCGCTGGAGGTGGCCAAGTAGCAGCGTCGCGGCTGATCCGGCGACAGGCCTATGCGGGGGCGCTGTGAACCCGTCCCTGGGCGTATATGGAGTCCTCCCCGTTTGCAAGCACGAGGCACGATGGTCGGTAGGTACGACTGCACACGTATATCCGGTCTCAGTAATGATGCTCTCATGAACATCGGACCTTGATGGGCTATCCGCACGTCAGCTCCCAATCGCTACCTCGAGCTCAAAAGGCTCAGCGTCCAGAAGGGGTTGTCTGACGTCGGTTCGACCTGTTCGCCATCCTGCAGCATGCTCAGCAATCGTGGTGGACGGTGCTCAATATTATATTAACGTGCTAAATCCAATGGTTTTTCATGCCGAAAGCCGGGACGCCAGCGACGCATCATAGGCGCTCTCATGGCGGGTTACCGCCCAGGCGATACGTGCCGTCTTGTTGGCCAGTGCGACGACCGCCACATTGGCATGTTTGTGCTCGGCCAGGTGCCTGACCCACTGGCTCAGGCCGTCGTCCTTGGTACCCACATGCCGGAGCACCGATCGCGCACCATGCACCAGTAGCTTGCGCAGGTAACTGTCGCCGCGTTTGCTGATGCCCAGCAGGCGGTCTCGCCCCCCGGTGCTGTGTTGTCGAGGCGTCAAGCCGAGCGAGGCGGCAAAATCTCGCCCGCGCCGAAAGCTCTTGCCATCGCCGAGGGCGCCGGCCAGCGCGGTGGCGGTCAGTGGACCGATACCCTGCAGCGTCATCAGCCGCTTGGCCACGGGGTCTGCCTTGGCCTGTCGCTCGAGGCTCGCCGTGACCGTCGCGATGCGCTCATCCAGGTGTCGCAGATCCTCGGCAAGGCCGGCAAGCAGGACACGAAAGGCATCCGTCAGCCCGTTGTCTGCCTCTTCCAGCCAGCGAGGCAGGGCGGCACGCAACTGACCGATACCCACCGGAGCGACCAGGCCATACTCCCCCACCAGCCCACGTATCTGATTGGCCTTGGCCGTGCGCTGCCGTACCAGCTCTTCACGAATGCGGTGTGCCGCCTGGGTATCCTGCTGAGCGACGCTCTTGACGGCCACGAAGCGCATGCTGGGCCGCCCCATGGCTTCACAGATCGCTTCGGCGTCGACCCGGTCATTCTTGTTGCTCTTCACGTAGGGCGTCACGAACTGTGCGGCGATCAACTTGACGCGATAGCCTCGCTCCTGCAAGGCCCGCGCCCAGTAGTGAGACGAGGCACAGGCTTCCATGCCGATTTCGGCTCCCGCCGGCACCCGCTTGCTGACCTCATCCAGCCATTTTTCGCGGGTGTACTTACCTTGCCACTGCACCTGATCATGGCGATCGACGCCGTGGACATGAAAAACAGACTTTGCGATATCGACGCCGACACGGGTAATGTTCATGACGAGTTCTCCTCACCCTCAGGCTGGTTGGTGTTCCTGCCCACCAGTGTGGCGCAATGACGCCGATATAGGGTGGGGAGGACTCCATCCCATTGCTACCGATGCCATCCCTGGCATAGGACCCCCGCTTCGGCCTGTCCCCGGCGCCGCTAGTCTTGGTGCTTGCTCCTTGTAGCTATAGCGGCGTCTTGCTTCCTTCGCCGGGGATCTCCCTGACCAGCCTCGGCACCAGGAACCCCGGCAGCACCTCCCTCAGGCCCGCGATCAGTTCGCGGGCCTGGTCGTCTGGCACGTCGAAGTGGGCCGCGCCGGCCACCGGGTCGAGCACGTGGAGGTAGTAGGGCAGCACGCCGGCCTCGAAAAGCCGCTCGGAGAGCTCGGCCAGGGCGTCCACCGAGTCGTTGACCCCGCGCAGCAGCACACTCTGGTTGAGCAGGGTGGCCCCTGCCGTCTTGAGCCGGGCGCAGGCGTCGACCACGGTGTCGTCGATCTCCTGGGCGTGGTTGATATGCAGCACGATCACCTTCTGCATGCGGGTCTTGCCGAGCCAGTCGAGCAGGGCGGCGTCGACGCGGTCGGGAATCACCACCGGCAGGCGGGTGTGGATCCGCAGCCGCCTGAGGTGGGGAATGGCGTCCAGGCGCTCGACCAGCCAGGCGAGCTGGCGGTCGCTGGCGGCCAGGGGGTCGCCGCCGGAGAGGATCGCTTCAACGATTGTGGGGTCGCGTCTCAGATGGTCGAGGCTGGTCTCCCACTGAGCCCGGGAAGGCGCGTTTTCGCCGTAGGGGAAGTGGCGGCGAAAGCAGTAGCGGCAGTTGACCGCGCAGGCGGGGCTGGCGATCAAGAGCACCCGGCCGGCGTACTTGTGGATCAGCCCTCGGGCCGGGGTGTGGGCCGCCTCCTCGAGGGGGTCGGCCACGAAGCCGGGTGCCGGCAGGGTCTCCTCGCCCAGTGGCAGCACCTGGCGCAGCAGGGGGTCGGTCGGATCACCCGGGCGCATGCGGGCCAGGAAGGCCTCGGGCACGCGCACCTCGAAGAGGGCATGGCCCGCCTCGGCGCCGGGCCGCCAGGCCGCGTCGAGCCCCAGGCGCCGGCAGAGCTCGGCGGGGTCGCGAATGGCGCCCGCCAGCTGCGCCTGCCAGGCGGGCGGCGGCGCCAGCGGCTCGGCCTCGTCGTGACGCTGCAAAAGGGCGGGGCTTCGGGTTATCATGCGGCACACCAGTCAATGCGGGCGAGGCGGGCTCCTGGAAGCGTCGCCTCGTCGAAAGTCGTTTCCCAGCGCGCCGCCGGGTTCCGGGGGCGCGCTCGAACATGGGTGAGAGAAGATGGCGAACTATTCTACCAACGAATTCAAGGGCGGTCTGAAGGTGATGCTGGACGGCGATCCCTGCGCGATCGTCGAGAACGAGTTCGTGAAGCCGGGCAAGGGGCAGGCGTTCAACCGCGTCAAGCTGCGCAACCTGATCACCGGCCGCGTCTGGGAGCGCACCTTCAAGTCCGGCGAGTCCCTCGAGGGCGCCGACGTCATGGACCTCGACATGGAGTACCTCTACACCGACGGTGAGATGTGGCACTTCATGAAGACCGACGGCTCCTTCGAACAGTACGCGGTGGAGAAGAAGGCCCTGGGCGACACCATCAAGTGGCTCAAGGAGCAGGTGGTCTACACCGTGACCCTGTGGAACGACAACGCCATCAGCGTGACCCCGCCGAACTTCATCGAGCTCGAGGTGGTCGAGACCGATCCGGGCCTCAAGGGTGACACCGCCCAGGGCGGCTCCAAGCCGGCGACCCTCTCCTCCGGCGCCGTGGTCCGCGTGCCGCTCTTCATCAACCAGGGCGAGATCCTCAAGGTGGATACGCGCAGCGGCGACTACGTCTCCCGCGCCTGAGAAAAGACGCCTCAGGCAGCGGCGTCGGGGACAGGTCGACGAGAGCATCCCAGACAAGGCCACGCTTCGGCGTGGCCTTGACGATTCCGGAGGACAGGAAATGACCGATGACTGGCGCCCCACGGCGACGATCGCGACCCTGCGCGAGCGGGCGCGGCTGCTGGCCGAGGTGCGGGCCTTCTTCGCCGAGCGCGACGTGCTGGAGGTGGAGACGCCGGTGCTGGGCCACGGCGGCAGCACCGACCTGCACCTGGCCTCGCTCTCGGCTCGGGCGACCACGCCGGCGGGGCGCGAGCGGCTGTGGCTGCAGACGTCGCCGGAGTTCGCCATGAAGCGGCTGCTGGCAGCGGGCGCCGGGCCGATCTTCCAGCTGGCGCGCTGCTTTCGCGACGGTGAGGTGGGGCGGCGTCACAACCTCGAGTTCACCATGCTGGAGTGGTACCGCCCCGGCCTTACCCTCGATGAGCTGATCGAGGAGACGGCCGCGCTGGTGAGCCGGGTGCTGGGTCGGGAGCCGGGGAGTGAGGCGGGGCCGCCGCGTCGTCGCCGCTACCGGACGCTGTTTCGCGAGGCGCTCGCCATCGATCCCTTCACCGCGCCCCTGGCCGAGCTGCGCCGGCTGGCCGCCGACAAGGGCGGACTGGCCATGGACGACGCCCCCCGCGACGACTGCCTCGACCTGCTGATGAGCCTCGTGATCGAGCCGGGGCTGGGCCGCGAGGGCATCGACGTGGTGGTGGACTACCCGGCCAGCCAGGCGGCGCTGGCCCGACGCCACCGCGACCCGGAGGACGGGGAGTGGGTGGCCTCGCGCTTCGAGCTCTACCTCGAGGGGCTGGAGCTCGCCAACGGCTACGACGAGCTGACCGATGCCGCCGAGCAGGCGGCGCGCTTCGATGAGGACAACGCCGCCCGGCGGGCGGCGGGGCTGCCGGAGGTGGACATCGACCGGCGCCTGGTGGCGGCGCTTGAGCACGGCATGCCCGAGGGGAGTGGGGTGGCCCTGGGCATCGACCGGCTGATTCAGCTGGCGCTGGGCAAGTCGAGCGTGGCGGAGGTAATGGCCTTCGCCACGCCGCGCTGCTAGCAAGATTCCCAGGCGGCGTGGATCTGCACCGCTCGGGGCTGATCCGTCGACAGCCCTACGAGGGGGCGCTGTGAATACCTCCCTGTACGTATATGGAGTCCTCCCCGTTTGCAAGCACGAGGCACGATGGTCGGTAGGTACGACTGCACACGTATATCCGGTCTCAGTAATGATGCTCTCATGAACATCGGACCTTGATGGGCTATCCGCACGTCAGCTCCCAATCGCTACCTCGAGCTCAAAAGGCTCAGCGTCCAGAAGGGGTTGTCTGACGTCGGTTCGACCTGTTCGCCATCCTGCAGCATGCTCAGCAATCGTGGTGGACGGTGCTCAATATTATATTAACGTGCTAAATCCAATGGTTTTTCATGCCGAAAGCCGGGACGCCAGCGACGCATCATAGGCGCTCTCATGGCGGGTTACCGCCCAGGCGATACGTGCCGTCTTGTTGGCCAGTGCGACGACCGCCACATTGGCATGTTTGTGCTCGGCCAGGTGCCTGACCCACTGGCTCAGGCCGTCGTCCTTGGTACCCACATGCCGGAGCACCGATCGCGCACCATGCACCAGTAGCTTGCGCAGGTAACTGTCGCCGCGTTTGCTGATGCCCAGCAGGCGGTCTCGCCCCCCGGTGCTGTGTTGTCGAGGCGTCAAGCCGAGCGAGGCGGCAAAATCTCGCCCGCGCCGAAAGCTCTTGCCATCGCCGAGGGCGCCGGCCAGCGCGGTGGCGGTCAGTGGACCGATACCCTGCAGCGTCATCAGCCGCTTGGCCACGGGGTCTGCCTTGGCCTGTCGCTCGAGGCTCGCCGTGACCGTCGCGATGCGCTCATCCAGGTGTCGCAGATCCTCGGCAAGGCCGGCAAGCAGGACACGAAAGGCATCCGTCAGCCCGTTGTCTGCCTCTTCCAGCCAGCGAGGCAGGGCGGCACGCAACTGACCGATACCCACCGGAGCGACCAGGCCATACTCCCCCACCAGCCCACGTATCTGATTGGCCTTGGCCGTGCGCTGCCGTACCAGCTCTTCACGAATGCGGTGTGCCGCCTGGGTATCCTGCTGAGCGACGCTCTTGACGGCCACGAAGCGCATGCTGGGCCGCCCCATGGCTTCACAGATCGCTTCGGCGTCGACCCGGTCATTCTTGTTGCTCTTCACGTAGGGCGTCACGAACTGTGCGGCGATCAACTTGACGCGATAGCCTCGCTCCTGCAAGGCCCGCGCCCAGTAGTGAGACGAGGCACAGGCTTCCATGCCGATTTCGGCTCCCGCCGGCACCCGCTTGCTGACCTCATCCAGCCATTTTTCGCGGGTGTACTTACCTTGCCACTGCACCTGATCATGGCGATCGACGCCGTGGACATGAAAAACAGACTTTGCGATATCGACGCCGACACGGGTAATGTTCATGACGAGTTCTCCTCACCCTCAGGCTGGTTGGTGTTCCTGCCCACCAGTGTGGCGCAATGACGCCGATATAGGGTGGGGAGGACTCCATCCCATTGCTACCGACGCCATCCCTGGCGTAGGACCCCCTCTTCGGCCTGTCCCCGGCGCCCCTCGCTATGAGGAGGGGAACGCCCCCAGCGATTGCCCCATCTGCACCTTGGCGCCGGGCTCGATGCCGTCGGCGAAGGCCACCGGCTCGGCGAAGGCCATCACCACCGTGGAGCCGAGCTTGAAGCGGCCCATCTCCGCGCCGCGTTCCAGGTGCACCGGGGTATCGAAGCGGATGCGCTGCACGCCGCCGCGGGGCAGCGGGGTGATCTGCCCGGCCCATACCGTCTCGATGGCGGCGACGATCATCGCCCCCACCAGCACCATCACCATGGGGCCCTGCTCGGTGTCGAAGTGGCACACCAGCCGCTCGTTGCGGGCGAAGAGGTTGGGCACGTGCTCGGTGGTGGCGGCATTGACCGAGAAGAGCCGCCCCGGCACGTAGACCATCTCGGTCAGGGTGCCGGCCAGGGGCATGTGCACCCGGTGGTAGTCGCTGGGAGAGAGGTAGACGGTGGCGAAGCTGCCGCCCAGGTAGCGGCGCGCGGCCTCGCCGTCGCCGCCCAGCAGGTCCATGGCCGAGAAGCGGTGGCCCTTGGCCTGGAGCAGCTGGCCGGCCGTGAGCGGGCCGAACTGGGAGAGCCTGCCGTCGGCGGGGCTCAGTACCCCCTCGCCGAGGGGGCGGGCGTCGGCCTTCAGCTCCCGGGTGAAGAAGTCGTTGAAGGTGGCGTAGGCCGTCGGGTCGGGGTTGGCCGCCTCGCTCATGTCGACCTTGAACTGGCGGATGAAGCGCCGCACCAGGGCGTTCTTCAGCCAGGGGGTGCGGCAGTCGGCGAGGCGCCCCACCAGCCGCGAGAGCAGGTGGTGGGGCAGCGGGTACTGGATCAGGGCAAAGAGCCGGGAGAGTGACAAGGGCATTCCTGTGGCAAGCGTTGAGGGTTATTTCTCGATCGGGGTGTCGTCGCGGTTGCCCCACTCCTTCCAGGAGCCGGCGTAGCCGCGGATCTTCTCGAAGCCCAGCGCACGGCCCACCAGCCAGGTGAAGCCGCTGCGGTGGTGGCTCTGGCAGTGGGTGGCGACCTCCATGTCCGGGGTCAGGCCAAGCGCCTCCAGCTCGGTGACGAGCTCGGCGTAGTCGCGGATGCGCAGACCGCGCTCCGGGTCCATGGCGCGGGTCCACTCCATGTTCACCGCGCCGGGGATATGGCCCAGCTGCCGGTTATCGCCCTTCTCGCCGCGGTACTCCTCGGGCGAACGGGCGTCCCAGATGGCGAAGCCCTTCTCGCCGAGGCGCTCGACGAGTTCGACGCGGTCGATGACCACCTCGGGGTGGAGGATCTCCGCCTCGTAGGCGCTGGGGGTGGGGGCATTGGGCGCGGTCTCCACCGGGAGGCCATCCTGGCGCCAGGCATGGATGCCGCCGTTGAGGTAGGAGTAGCGGGTGTGGCCGATCAGCTCCAGGGTCCACAGCAGCCTGCCGGCCCAGCCGCCGCCCTCGTCGTCGTAGGCCACCACGTGGGTGTCGCGGGTCAGGCCCAGTTCGCTGAACAGTGCGGAGAGCTGCGCAACGGTGGGTTCCAGGCAGGGGACCTCGCCCGAGCCGCGCATCAGGCGCGCCTTGTCGAGGAAGATGGCGCCGGGCACGTGGCCCTCGGCGTAGCTCTCGGCCTTGAGCGGCACGTCGATGATCAGCAGCGACGGCTCGTCCAGGTGCTCGGCGAGCCGCTCGGGCTCGATGATCAGCGGCAGCAGGTTGGCTTCGGAACTCATGGCGGCTCTCCTATTCCTTGTTCTACAAACCCGTTCTACAAACCCGGGGTCTAGAAACCCGATTCGAGCGTGTCGAGGATGCGTCGGTAGCTGGCGAAGCGCTCGGGATGAATGTCGCCCCGCTCAAGCGCTGCGAGCAGCGCGCACCCAGGCTCCTGGCGGTGGCGGCAGTCGCGGAAGCGGCAGTGCCCCAGCAGGTCGCGGAACTCGATGAAGCCCTCGGCGACCTGCTGCTCGTCGAGGTGGCCGAGGCCGAACTCGCGGATCCCGGGCGAGTCGATCAGCTCTGCCTCCACGGCGCTCGGCAGCGTGTAGAGGCGCGCCGTGGTGGTGGTATGGGTGCCCTTGCGACTGTCCTTGGACAGCGCGCCGATGCGCAGTTCCTCGTCGGGCAACAGGCGGTCGATCAGCGACGACTTGCCCACGCCGCTCTGGCCCACGAACACCGAGGTGCGCCCGGACAGCCGGGCGTGCAGGGCGTCGAGGCCCTCCTCGCGCTCGGTGGTACTGGCCACCACCGGGTAGCCCAGCGCCTCGTAGCGATGCAGCAGCGCCATCAGCTCGCCGCCGCCCTCGGGCAGCAGGTCGATCTTGTTGAGCACCAGCACCGGGGCGATGCCGGTGGCCTCGGCGGCCACCAGGTAGCGGTCGATCAGGTTGGGGTGGGGCTCGGGCTCCACGGCGAACACGATCAGGATCTGGTCGATATTGGCGGCCACCGGCTTGAGCTGGCCGCGGGCGTCGGGGCGTTCCAGCACGCTTTCCCGCTCGCCGCGGGCCACCACCACGCCTTCCACGATGGCGCCCTCGGCGTCCTGGCGGCCGCGCCAGATCACCCGGTCGCCGGTGACCAGGCCCTCCAGGTTGGCGCGCAGGTGGCAGCGTACCGGCTCGCTGGCCCCCTCCGGGCGCACGTCCAGGGTGCGCCCGAAGTGGGCTACGACCCGGCCGGGCTGCTCGGGACCGTACTCGCCGGCAGCCAGCTTCTCGCTGTCCTTCTCGTCGAGCCGGGCGGCGCGGGCGGCCCGTTCGGCCTGGATCTTCTCGATGCGCCAGCGCTGCTGGCGGTTCAACTTGCGTTTGCTCATGGGGGCCCGATGCTCGTTACAATGTCGATCATTGTACTCACCCTGGGCGCCCGCTGTCGCGAGCCGCGCGGCGCCATGCAAGGACCTCACCCAAGGAATAGCGATGAGCCAGCGCAACGAACCCAAGGATCCGCGCCAGAACCGTCTGGTATGGATCGACCTGGAGATGACCGGGCTCGACCCGGAGAAGGAGCGGATCATCGAGGTGGCGACCCTGGTCACCGATGCCGAGCTCAACGTCGTGGCCGAGGGGCCGGTGATCGCCGTCAGGCAGCCCGACGGCCTGCTCGAGGCCATGGACGAGTGGTGTACCCGGACCCACGGTGAGTCGGGGCTGACCGCGCGGGTCAAGGCGAGCACCGTCGACACCGCCGAAGCCGAGCGCCGTACTCTCGAGTTCCTGCGCGAGCACGTGGCGCCCGGCACCTCGCCCATGTGCGGCAACAGCGTGCATCAGGACCGTCGCTTCATGGAGCGGGAGATGCCCGAGCTGCTGGCCTTCTTCCACTACCGCAACCTGGACGTCTCGACCCTCAAGGAACTGGCCAGGCGCTGGAACCCCGGCGCCATGGCGGGCTTCCAGAAGCGCAACGTTCACCTGGCCATGGATGACATCAAGGAGTCCATCGCCGAGCTTGCCCACTACCGCGAGACCTTCCTGCGCCTGCCGGGCCAGTGGAGCGATGAGGAGGAGTAGGTCAGCCGCTGGCGATCAGCGCCCGGCGCTTCTCGCGCTGGCGGGCCAGCGCCCAGCGCACGTGCTCGCGCACCAGGTCGGAGGGGTAGGGCAGGCGCGCCCTGAGGGCGGCCTCCACCGCCTCGCTCCAGGGGGAGTTGCCGAGCCCCACGGCGAGGTTGCGCAGCCAGCGCGCGTAGCCGATGCGGCGGATCGGGCTGCCGGCGGTCTTCTCCAGGAACTCCTCCTCGCCCCAGGCGAAGAGCGCGAGCAGGCTGGCGCGGTCCAGGTCGTGGCGCGGGGCGAAGTCGGGCTCCCGGGTCGCCCGCGCAAAGCGGGTGAAGGGGCAGACCAGCTGGCAGTCGTCGCAGCCGAACACCCGGTTGCCCATGGCCTCCCGGAAATGTTCGGGGATGGCGCCGTGGAGCTCGATGGTGAGGTAGGAGATGCAGGCCCGGGCGTCCACCACCCGGTCAGCGACGATGGCACCGGTGGGGCAGGCGGTGCGGCAGGCGCTGCAGCTGCCGCAGTGCTCGTCCTCGAAGGGCGGGTCCACCGGCAGCGGCAGGTCGGTGTAGAGCTCCCCCAGGAAGAAGAGCGAGCCGGCCTTCGGGTTGAGCAGCATGGCGTTCTTGCCGAACCAGCCGAGCCCCGCCTTGCGCGCCAGCGCCCGCTCCATCACCGGGGCGGAGTCCACGAAGGCACGGTAGCCGATGGGGCCCACCTCGGCCTCGATCCGCTGGGCCAGGGTCGCCAGGCGCTTGCGCATCAGCTTGTGGTAGTCGCGGCCGGTGGCGTAGCGCGACACATAGGCGCGCTCGGGCTGGCCCAGCACCTTGGCCGTTTCCACCTCGGCGGGCAGGTAGTCCAGCCGCACGCTGATCACCCGGACCGTCCCCGGCTCCAGCTCCGCGGGACGGGTGCGCTTGGTGCCGTGCTTGGCCATGAAGCCCATCTCGCCGTGGAAGCCGGCATCCAGCCACCGCGCCAGGCGCTCCTCGTCCTCGGCCAGGTCCACGTCGGTGATGCCGAGCTGCTGGAAACCGAGCTCGCGGCCCCAGGCCTTGATGCGCTCGGCCAGGGCGGTGAGGTCGGCGGGGCGGGGGGAGTGGCTCATGATCGCGAAAATACCGGGCAAGTGAGGCCTGGCGATTGGCGCCGGGGCCGGGAAACGACACACTGATGGTAAAGCAACCCCCCGCCAGGAGACACCGGATGTCTGACGAGACCCTGCTCCCCCTCTACCGCGCCGAACAGGTGCGCGAGCTCGACCGGCGCACCATCGCCGGCGGTATCGCCGGCTTCGCCCTGATGCAGCGGGCCTCGGCCGCCGCCTGGCAGCTGCTGCGCGAGCGCTGGCCCGGCGTGCGTCGGCTGACGGTGCTGTGTGGTGCCGGCAACAACGGCGGCGATGGCCATGTGCTCGCGGCCCTGGCCGCCGCCGAGGGCCTGGCCGTGCAGCGTATCCTGCTCAAGGGCGTCGATGAGCTCACAGGCGACGCCCGGCTGGCCGCCGACATGGCCACGGCGGCCGGCGTGGGCGCCGAGCCGTGGCGCGCCGGCATGGCGCTGGAGGGGGAGCTGGTGGTGGATGCGCTGCTCGGCACCGGGCTCACCGGGGAGGTGCGCGGCGCCTTCCGGGAAGCCATCGCCGCCATCAATGCCTCGGGCCGGCCGGTGTACGCCGTCGATATCCCTTCCGGGCTGCATGCCGACACCGGCGCGGTGCTGGGGGAGGCGGTGCGTGCCACCGCGACGGTCACCTTCATCGGCGACAAGCTGGGGCTCCACACCGGGGCGGCGGCGGATCACGTCGGCGAACACCATTTTTGCGCGCTGGGCGTGGATGCCGGGGCCGAGGAGGACCTGGTGCCGGCGGCATGGCGGCTGGAGGAAGCGCTGATCCGGGCCTGGCTGCCGCCGCGGCGGCGGACCGCCCACAAGGGCGACTGCGGCCATGTGCTGATCCTGGGCGGCGCGCCGGGCTTCGGCGGGGCGGCGCTGCTCGCCGCCGAGGCGAGCGCCCGGCTGGGGGCCGGCAAGGTGAGCCTGGCCACCGCGCCCGAGCACGTCACGGCAAGCCTGGTTCGCAGCCCCGAGGTGATGGCCCACGGGGTGCGCGGGGCCGGCGATCTCGGCGAGCTGCCTCGCCAGGCCGACGCGCTGGTGGTGGGCCCGGGCCTGGGGCAGGGCAGCTGGGGCCAGGGCGTGCTGCAGGCGGCGCTGGCGTCCGGCCGGCCGCTGGTGGTGGATGCCGATGGCCTCAACCTGCTGGCGGCGCGCTTTTCAGGGCACACCCGCGACGATTGGATCCTCACCCCTCACCCCGGCGAGGCGGCCCGCCTGCTCGGCGGCACGGCTGCCGAGGTGGAGGCAGACCGCCCCGCCGCGGCCCTGGCGCTGCGCGAGCGCTTCGGCGGCGTGGTGGTGCTCAAGGGGGCCGGTACCCTGGTGGCGGGGCCCGCGGGGCTTGCCGTCTGCCCCTTCGGCAACCCCGGCATGGCCAGCGGCGGGATGGGCGATGCGCTCTCCGGCATGCTCGGCGCGCTGCTGGCCCAGGGGGTGCCGCTGGAGGCCGCGGCCCGCCTGGGTGTGCTGGTGCATGCCCGGGCCGCGGATCTCGCCGCGGCGAAGGCCGGGGAGCGTGGTCTGCTGGCCGGTGATCTGGCATCCTATGCGCGAATTCTGGTCAACCCGACGATGGGCGGTGACGATGCTGCTGCGACTCGATGATGAAGCGCGCCAGGTGAGCCTGGGCGAGTGCCTGGGGCGGGCCCTGGAGGGGCGTGGCCTGGTCTATCTCGAGGGGGAGCTGGGCGCCGGCAAGACCACCCTGGCCCGCGGCGTGCTGCGGGCCTATGGCCACCGTGGCGCCGTGAAGAGCCCCACCTATACCCTGGTGGAGCCCTATGAGCTGGAAGGGGTGCGGGTCCACCATTTCGACCTCTATCGGCTGGGTGACCCCGAGGAGCTGGAGTTCATCGGGGGGCGCGACCTCTTGGGCGAGGATGTCCTGTGCCTCGTGGAGTGGCCCGGGCGCGGCGAGGGCTGGCTGCCCGAGCCCGATCTGCGCATCGCCCTGTCGCTGGCCGAGGTGGGCCGGGAGGCTCGGCTCGAGGCCTTCACCGCGCGGGGCGAGCAGCTGCTGGCCAGGCTGGCGGCCATGCCGGAGCTGGCCGCCAGCCTCCGCAAGGAACCCGATGACGCCAGGGGAGGCGACACCGCACCATGAGCAAGTGGCTACTTCGCGGCCTGCTGGCCGCTACCCTGCTGTGGCTTCCCCTGGCAGGCCTCAAGGCCGCCGAGGTGGAGAACGTGCGCCTGTGGGCGGCGCCGGACCATGCCCGCCTGGTGTTCGACCTCGCCTCGCCGACCCAGGCCAATATCTTCGCGCTCGACAACCCGCGGCGCCTGGTGATCGACCTCGACGACAGCCGCATGGCCGCCGACCTGGCCGGCATCGACCTCGCCGGCAGCGCCATCAGCCGCATTCGCAGCGGTACGCGCGACGGCAACGGCCTGCGCGTGGTGCTGGAGCTCGAGCGCGACGTGGAGCCCCGCCACTTCACCCTGGCGCCCAATGACCAGTATGGCCACCGCCTGGTGGTGGATCTCGAGTACCCCGGCGAGAGCGCCGTGCAGGACCCCATCGACCCCATCGAGGCGATGATCCGCGAGCAGGAGATCGCCGCCAACCGCGCCCGCGCCGAATCGAGCGGTGCCCCGGCCCAGGTGAGCCCGGAGCCGGCGGTGGCCCTGCAGCAGGCCCAGCCCCATCCCCGGCGCGATATCATCATCGCCATCGATCCCGGCCACGGCGGCGAGGATCCGGGGGCCATCGGCCCCGGCGGCACCCGTGAGAAGGACGTGGTGATGCAGATCTCGCGGCGCCTGCAGCGGCTGGTGGACGAGGCGGAGGGGTTCCGGGCGGTGATGATCCGCGACGGCGACTACTACATCGGCCTTCGCCAGCGCACCCAGATCGCCCGGGACCAGAAGGCCGACTTCTTCGTCTCCATCCACGCCGACGCCTTCACCAGCCCGCGCCCCAACGGCAGCTCGGTCTATGCCCTCTCCCAGCGCGGCGCCACCTCGGAGACCGCCCAGTGGCTGGCCGAGAGCGAGAACCGCGCCGACCTGATCGGCGGGGTGGATGGCAGCCTGTCGCTGAAGGACAAGGACGAGGTGCTGCGCGGGGTGCTGCTCGACCTCACCATGACCGCCACCCTCAACGACTCGCTCTCCATCGGCGGCCAGGTGCTCGACCAGCTGGGCCGGGTCAACCGCCTGCATCGCAACCGGGTGGAGCAGGCCGGCTTCATGGTGCTGAAGTCGCCGGATATCCCGTCGCTACTGATCGAGACCGGCTTCATCTCCAACCCGGACGAGGAGCGCCGGCTGCGCGATCCGAACCATCAGCAGGGCCTGGCCCGGGCAATCTTCGCGGGCCTGCAGGATCACTTCCGGCGCAACCCGCCGCCGGCCAGCCTGCTGGCCTGGCAGCGCGACAACAACCGCACCACCGGCGGCAACGAGTACCGCATCCAACCCGGCGATACGCTCTCGCAGATCGCCGCCCGGCACAACGTC
This sequence comes from Halomonas sp. PGE1, assembly GCF_013000985.1. Lineage (NCBI taxonomy): Bacteria > Pseudomonadati > Pseudomonadota > Gammaproteobacteria > Oceanospirillales > Halomonadaceae > Halomonas > Halomonas sp. PGE1. Next base: position 3,085,287 of record NZ_CP053032.1, on the reverse strand, counting down.
TCCACGGATCGGCTCAAGCAGGCCAACGAGCTCAATGGCGACGTGATCCGTGTGGGACAGGTACTGCGCATCCCGCGCTCCTGAATCGAAGGGCAGGCAGTGATATGAGCGAACCGCGCCCCATCCGGGTCCTCGACCCGAGGCTGGCCAACCAGATCGCCGCCGGCGAGGTGGTGGAACGCCCCGCCTCGGTGGTCAAGGAGCTGGTCGAGAACGCCATCGATGCCGGCAGCCGCCGCATCGAGGTCGAGCTCGAGGCCGGCGGCACGCGCCTGATTCGCGTGCGCGACGACGGCAGCGGCATCGGCGAGGCCGACCTGCCGTTGGCGCTGTCGCGCCACGCCACCAGCAAGATCGTCTCCCTGGAGGAGCTCGAGGGCGTGGCGAGCCTCGGCTTTCGCGGCGAGGCGCTGGCCTCGATCAGCTCGGTATCGCGCCTGGAGCTGGTCTCCAACGCCGATGAGGACCCCACCGCCGGCTGGCGGGTGGTGGCCGAGGGGCGCAACATGGAGCCGCGGGTCAGCCCGGCCCCCCACGCCCGCGGCACCTCGGTGACCGTGCGCGACCTCTTCTTCAATACCCCGGCGCGGCGCAAGTTCCTGCGCACCGAGAAGACCGAGTTCGGCCACGTCGAGGAGGCCTTCCGCCGCCAGGCGCTCTCCCGCTACGACATCGGCTGGACGCTGCGCCACAACCAGAAGACCCTCCACCAGCTGCGTCCCGGCGAGGACCAAGCCTCCCGCGAGCGGCGCATCGCCTCGCTGCTCGGCCGTGCCTTCCTGGAGAACGCCCTGCACCTGGACCTTGCGGCCTCGGGGCTGCGCCTGTGGGGCTGGGTGGGCCTGCCGACCCACTCCCGGGCCCAGGCCGACCAGCAGTACTTCTTCGTCAACGGCCGGGTGGTGCGCGACCGCCTGGTGGCCCATGCCGTGCGCCAGGCCTACCGCGACGTGCTGTTCAGCGGGCGCCATCCGGTCTTCGTGCTCTATCTGGAGGTGGAGCCGTCGGTGGTGGACGTCAACGTCCACCCCACCAAGCACGAGGTGCGCTTCCGCGACGGCCGCCTGGTCCACGACTTCCTCTTCTCCAGCCTGCATCGCGCCCTGGGGGAGGCGCGGGCCGGCCAGCCGGGGGCCGGCCATGACCTGGAAGAGGCCCGGGAACCTGTCGCTGCGGATGAGACGCCGCGCACCGCTGAGGCAGGGCAGGTGCGCGAGAGCGCCGGGCGCTGGCAGCAGCAGCCTATGGCGCTGCCGGGCCGGGAGGAGGGCGAGCGGGTGACGCCCGATCGCGTCCGCGCCTTCATGGAGGGCTATCGGGCGCTGCATCCCGGTCACGAGGAGATGCTGCTGACGCCGCAGCCCGCCGCTCCGGGCGCCGGGGTCGGGGGTGCGGCCGCCGAGGTGGCCCTGGCCGAGCGCCGGACCCTGCAGGAGGCCCACCGCCCGGTGCTGCCGGAGGCCGACGACACCCGGGCGCCCCCGCTGGGCTACGCCATCGCCCAGCTGCATGGCGTCTATATCCTCGCCCAGAGCGAGCGCGGCCTGATCCTGGTGGACATGCACGCCGCCCACGAGCGCATCGTCTACGAGCGCATGAAGACCCAGGTGCACGGTGGGCGTCTCGATGCCCAGCCGCTGCTGGTGCCGGTGTCGCTGGCCGCCAGCCCGGCCGAGGTGGCCACCGCCGAGGCGGAGCGCGAGGCCTTTGCCCGCTTCGGTGTCGAGCTCGACGTGGCCGGCCCCGAGACCCTGCTGGTGCGCCAGCTGCCGGCGCTGCTGATCGACGCCGACGTGGAGCCCCTGATCCGCGAGATGCTGGGGGACCTCGAGCGCTACGGCCGCTCGGACCGTATCGAGGCCCACGTCAACGAGCTGCTGGCGACCATGGCCTGCCACGGCAGCGTGCGTGCCAATCGCCAGTTGAGCCTGGCCGAGATGAACGCCCTGCTGCGCGACATGGAGCGCACCGAGCGCAGCGGCCAGTGCAACCACGGCCGCCCCACCTGGACCGAGATGAGCATGAAGGACCTGGACCGCCTCTTCATGAGGGGGCAGTAGGTAAACGTTTTCCACCCGCGTGGCGAGAAGCGCCGGGGGCAGGCCGAAGAGGAGGTCCTATGCCAGGGATGGCATCGGTAGCGCCCAGGGATGGGTTCACAGCGCCTCCTCGACGGCCTGACGCCGGATCAGCTTCTCTTCGCCCAGCTTGAGAGGCCCGATGTCAGATACCCGTCCTCCCGCCATCCTGCTGGTGGGGCCCACCGCCGCCGGCAAGACCGACCTCGCCATCGCGCTCCACGAGCGGCTCGGCTGCGAGCTGATCAGCGTCGACTCCGCCATGGTCTACCGCGGCATGGATATCGGCAGCGCCAAGCCCTCCGCGGAAGAGCTCGCCCGGGCGCCCCATCGGCTGATCGACATCCGCGACCCCGCCGAACCCTACTCGGCGGCGGATTTCCGCGAGGATGCCCTGCGCGAGATGGCCGAGATCACGGCGTCAGGCCGGGTGCCGCTGCTGGTCGGCGGCACCATGATGTACCTGAAGCAGCTGCTGCACGGGGTGGCCAACCTGCCCTCCTCGGATCCGGCGGTGCGCGCCGAGCTTGAGGCCGAGGCTGCGGCACATGGCCTTGCCGCCCTGCACCAGGCGCTCGCCCGGGTCGATCCGGCCTCGGCGGCCCGCATCCACCCCAACGATCCCCAGCGGCTGATGCGGGCGCTGGAGGTGTATCGGCTCAGCGGCCGGCCGCTGAGCGAGCTGTGGGCCGAGCAGCGGCCTGAAACCTTTCCCTGGCGCACGCTGTCGATAGGGCTCGCCCCGGCGGATCGCGCCGTGCTGCACGAGCGCATCGCCCGACGCTTCGACGCCATGCTGGCCGGCGGCTTCATCGAGGAGGTGGCGGCACTCAAGGCGCGCGGCGACCTGCACCCGGAGCTGCCATCGATGAAGAGCGTCGGCTACCGCCAGGTCTGGGCCTATCTCGACGGCGAGTATGATCGCGAGACCCTGCGCCAGCGCGGTATCGTCGCGACCCGCCAGCTGGCCAAGCGCCAGCTGACCTGGATGCGCAGCTGGGAGGGGCTTGCCTGGGTCGACAGCCTGGGGCCTGACCCCCTGGGCGAAGTGCTGAAACTCGTGCGCAATTTCGGCACTTAGCGTAAGATACGCCTTTCACGAGCCGGGTAGCCGGGCCCCTCGCGGCGTCGGCGATGCCAGTGAGGCAACAGCAGTACGTCACGAAATAACATCAACCCCAGAGACAATTTCAGGGAGAGCAACATGTCCAAAGGGCAGTCCCTTCAAGATCCGTACCTGAACATCCTGCGCAAGGAGCGCATCCCGGTATCGATTTTCCTGGTCAACGGCATCAAGCTGCAGGGCCAGATCGAATCTTTCGACCAGTTCGTCATCCTGCTGCGCAACACCGTGAGCCAGATGGTCTACAAGCACGCCATCTCCACCGTGGTGCCGTCACGCAACGTGCGTCTGCCGGCCCAGGACCCTGCCGCGCCGCAGGACAGCCAGTGAGGTAGTGATTGTTTTTTGAACGCCCCGACGCCGGTGAAACGGCCGTCCTCGTCCATGTGGACTTCCAGGACGAACAGAAGCGCGAGGATGCAGGCGAGTTCCTCGAGCTCGTCCGCTCCGCCGGCGCCGTGCCGGCCACCCTGCTGACCGGCAGCCGTCAGCGGCCGGATCCGCGTACCTTCGTGGGCTCCGGCAAGCTGGAGGAGCTCCGCGAGGCCAAGACGGTGCACGGTGCCGAGCTGGTGATCTTCAACCACGCCCTGAGCCCCTCCCAGGAGCGCAATCTCGAGCGTGAGCTCAAGTGCCGGGTGCTCGACCGCACCGGCCTGATCCTCGATATCTTCGCCCAGCGGGCGCGTACCCACGAGGGCAAGCTGCAGGTGGAGCTCGCCCAGTTGGAATACATGTCGACCCGCCTGGTACGCGGCTGGACCCACCTGGAGCGCCAGAAGGGCGGTATCGGCCTGCGCGGTCCCGGCGAGACCCAGCTGGAGACCGACCGCCGCCTGCTGCGCGCCCGCATCAAGTCGATCCACAAGCGCCTCGACAAGGTGCGCGGCCAGCGCGAGCAGAACCGTCGCTCCCGGGCCCGGGCCGAGATTCCCAGCGTCTCCCTGGTGGGCTACACCAACGCGGGCAAGTCAACGCTCTTCAACGCCCTGACCTCCTCCGAGGTCTATGCGGCCGACCAGCTCTTCGCTACCCTCGACCCGACGCTGCGGCGCCTGGAGGTCGAGGACGTGGGCCCGGTGGTGCTGGCCGATACCGTCGGCTTCATCCGCCACCTGCCCCACAAGCTGGTGGAGGCGTTTCGCGCCACCCTGCAGGAGGCCGCCGAGGCGACCCTGCTGGTGCATGTGATCGATGCCGCCGACCCGGACCGCGAGCTCAACGTGCAGCAGGTCGAGCTGGTGCTCGACGAGATCGGCGCCCTCGAGGTGCCGATGCTCAAGGTGATGAACAAGATCGACCTGCTCGACAGCGCGCCGCGCATCGAGCGCGACGGCGAGGGGCGCCCCGAGGTGGTGTGGCTCTCGGCGCAGGAGGGCAGGGGGCTGGACCTGCTGGCCCAGGCCCTGGCCGAGCGGCTGGCGGACGATGTCCTCGACTTCTCCCTCAGCCTGGGGCCGGCCCAGGGCCGCCTGCGTGCGGCCCTTCACGAACTGGGGGCGGTGCGTGAAGAGGCCTTCGACGAGCAGGGCGACACCCGGCTGCAGGTGCGCCTGCCGCGGCGCGACTTCCTGCAGTTGATGTCGCGACTCGGCGAGCGCGCCGATGATTATCTCCCCGAGGCCCTGCACGACCGCGAGGCCTGGGAAGAGCAGGGGGCAGACTAGCAGCGGGCGGCTGTTAACAACGACGACATGGACGACGGGCGCCACCGTCCCGGATGGAGGGGCGCCGACAGGATCGCAACCGAGGCCCCGGCCGGCTTGCCGGCCGGGGCAGTAACGCATAGTGGAGAAGACCTATGGCCTGGAATGAGCCTGGTGGCGGTGGCAACCAGCACGACCCCTGGAGTGGTGGTGGCCGACGCGGCGGCAACGGAGGCGGTGGCAATGGTGGCGGCGGTGGCAACCGCGGCGGCAACCAGGGCCCACCCGACCTCGATGAGGCCCTGAAGAAGTTTCAGGACAAGCTCAACGGCATGCTCGGCGGCCGCGGCGGCAAGGGCGGCGGCAAGGGCGGCAAGGGGGGAGGCGGCAAGCCGCGCAACACCTTCGCGCTGCCTGGCCTGCTGGTCGTGGTGGCGCTGGCGATCTGGGCGGCCTCCGGTTTCTACCTGGTGGACCAGTCCGAGCGGGGCGTGGTGCTGCGCTTCGGCAAGTTCCAGGAAGTGGTCAGCCCCGGCCTGCACTGGAACCCGCCGCTGATCGACGACGTGCGCATGGTCAACGTGACCCGCGTGCGCTCGCTGACCCAGACCCAGTCGATGCTGACCCGCGACGAGAACATCGTCGAGGTCGAGATCTCGGCCCAGTACCAGGTCGCCAACCCCCGCGACTTCGTGCTCAACGTGCGCAACCCGCAGCTCTCCATCGAGAACGCGCTGGATTCCGCCCTGCGCCACGTGGTCGGCGGCACCGACATGATCGAGATCCTGACCTCCGGTCGTGAGATCCTCGGCAGCTCCGTGTCCAGCCGTCTGCAGTCCTACCTGGACAGCTACGGCACCGGCATCCGCCTGCAGACCATCAACATCGAGTCCACCTCGGCCCCGGCCCCGGTCATCGACGCCTTCGACGACGTCATCCGGGCCCGTGAGGACCGCCAGCGGACCATCAACCAGGGCATGGCCTACGCCAACGCCATCATCCCCGAGGCCCAGGGTCAGGCGCAGCGCCTGGTCGAGCAGGGTCAGGGTTACCGCGAGTCGGTGGTGGCCGAGGCCCGTGGTCAGGTCAACCGCTTCAACGCGCTGCTCTCCCAGTACCAGAACTCGCCGGCGATCATGCGCGAGCGTCTCTACCTGGATGCCATCGCCGATGTCTTCGGCAGCACGCCCAAGGTCCTGGTGGACGTGGCTTCCGACAGCCCGCTGATGTACCTGCCCCTCGACCAGATGGGCAACGGCGGCGGCAGCGGCGGCACCTCGGCCTCCGGCGAGCGCCTGGGCGAGCAGGGCGAGCTCGACCCGCGGGTCCTGGAGCGTCTGCGCTCCGGCCAGACCACCTCGAGCAGCAGCAACAGTGGAATCCGCAGGGAGGGCCGCTAAATGATCAACAATCGTTCCCTGCTCATCGTCGGCGGCCTGGCCGCCGTGGCCTGGCTGGCCAGCAACAGCCTCTACGTGGTCGACGAGACCGAACGTGCCGTCAAGCTGCGCTTCGGTGAGGTCATCGAGGAGAACATCCAGCCGGGCCTGCACTTCAAGGTGCCGATCACCCAGACGGTGCGCAAGTTCGACACCCGGGTGCTGACCCTGAACACCGACACCAGCCGCTACCTGACCCTGGAGCAGAAGGCGGTGATCGTCGACTCCTACGTCAAGTGGCAGGTGGTCAATCCGACCCGCTACTACGAGGCCACCGCCGGCGACGAGATGATGGCCGTGCGCCTGATCCAGCCGCGGGTCGACGAGAGCCTGCGTAACGAGTTCGGTCGCCTGGACCTCCAGCAGATCATCGCCGAGCGCCGCGACGATCTGATGATCGGCCCGACCCAGGACCTCGATGCCCTGCTGCGCGAGGAGCTGGGTGTCGCTATCGTCGACGTGCGCGTCAAGCGCATCGACCTGCCCGACGATGTCTCCGCCGCGGTCTTCGAGCGCATGCGCTCCGAGCGTGAGCGGGAGGCCCGCGAGTGGCGCGCCCAGGGTCAGGAAGAGTCCGAGCGCATCCGCGCCAACGCCGACCGTCGTCGCCAGGTGCTGCTGGCCCAGGCCACCGAGCGGGCCGAGACCCTGCGCGGTGAGGGTGATGCCGAGGCCGCGGCGATCTTCGCGGAGTCCTACTCCCAGGACCAGGAGTTCTTCACCTTCTGGCGCAGCCTGAACGCCTACCGCGAGAGCTTCCAGGGTGACGGCAACATGCTGGTGCTGGATCCCTCCAGCGACTTCTTCCGCTACCTGAAGAGCGCCATGCCCTCCGGCGCGGAGTGACAGCGAGACGCGCCGGGGTTCATCCCCGGCGCAAACGTGGTAGACTCCTGCAACCGGGCGTGGCCCGGTTTTTTTGTGGCCGCCTGTCGCAAGACCGCGCAGGCCCTGTTGCACGTGAGACGCTCGCCGAGGCCTCGGCTCGAGCGCCTGTCATACGGCTTCACGGCCATTTTCACTGCCTAGCAGGATGATTCACATGACCATCGCTGACCGCTGGCTGCTGCCCGACGGCATGGACGAGGTGCTGCCGCCTCAGGCAAGCCGGATGGAGGAGCTGCGCCGCGCGCTGCTCGACCTCTACCACCGCTGGGGCTACGACCAGGTGATGCCGCCCACCGCGGAGTTTCTCGACTCCCTGCTCACCGGCACCGGCTCCGACCTGGCCCTGCAGACCTTCAAGCTCACCGACCAGCTCACCGGACGCATGATGGGCATCAGTGCCGACGTCACCCCCCAGGTGGCGCGCATGGACGCCCACTCCCTGAAGCGCCAGGGGCCGGTGCGCCTCTGCTACTGCACCAACGTGCTGCGGGCCACCGCCGACCAGCACCAGGGCGGCCGCAGCCCGGTGCAGGTGGGGGTGGAGCTGTTCGGCCACGCCGGCATCGAGGCGGACCTGGAGATCCTCCACCTGGCGCTGGCCAGCCTTACCGCCGCCGGCGCCGGCGAGATTCACCTGGCGCTGGGCCATATCGGCATCTACCGCAGCCTGGTGGAGGCGGCGGGCCTGGCGGGCGACGCCGAGCGAGCCCTGTTCGAGGCCCTGGAGCTGAAGAGCCCCGGCGAGATCGCCGAGCGGGTCGCCGAGAGCGTCGAGGATCCGGCCCTGGCCGAGATGTTCCTGGCGCTGGGCCGCCTGCACGGCGGTGCCGAGGTGCTCGAGGAGGCCCGCGAGGCCTTCGCCGAGGCGCCCGCCGCCGTGGGCGCGGCGCTGGAGCAGCTGCGCGCCCTGCATCAGGGCGTGCTGGCCAGCCACCCGGAGGTGGCGCCCTACTTCGACCTGGGCGAGCTGCGCGGCTACGCCTACCATACCGGCATGATGTTCGCCGCCTATGTGCCCGGCTACGGCCAGGCGCTGGCCAAGGGCGGCCGCTATGACGACACCGGACGCGCCTTCGGGCGCGCCCGGCCCGCCACCGGCTTCTCCATGGACCTCAAGCTGCTGGCGGGGCTCAGCCCCTCGGAGCCGCCGTGCGACGGCATCTGGGCGCCGGCCGAGGGCGAGGGCCTGCACGAGACCGTGGTGGCCCTGCGCGGGCAGGGCGAGCGGGTGGTCCAGGCCCTGCCGGGGCAGCGCACCGGACCGGCCGAGCATCGCTGCGACCGTGAGCTGGTGTTGATCGATGGCCACTGGCAGGCCGTGGCACTGTAGACTGGGTTAAACCTTGGGCGCGACGGCCTGCCGCCGCGCGGCAACGAGAGACGAGAGAGCAATGGGCAAGAACGTAGTCGTACTGGGCACCCAGTGGGGTGACGAGGGCAAGGGCAAGGTCGTCGACCTGCTCACCGAATCCGCCGCCGCCGTGGTGCGCTTCCAGGGCGGTCACAACGCCGGCCACACCCTGGTGATCGACGGCGAGAAGACCGTCCTGCACCTGATTCCCTCCGGCATCCTGCGCAAGGACAAGACCTGCGTGATCGGCAACGGCGTGGTGCTCTCGCCTGACGCGCTGATCAAGGAGATCCGCGAGCTGGAGGCCAAGGGCGTGCCGGTGCGTGAGCGCCTGCGTCTGTCGCCGGCCTGTCCGCTGATCCTGCCCTACCACGTGCGCCTCGACCAGGCCCGTGAGAAGGCCCGCGGCGTGGCCAAGATCGGCACCACCGGGCGCGGCATCGGCCCGGCCTACGAGGACAAGGTGGCCCGCCGCGGCCTGCGCCTGGGCGACATGCTGCACCGCGAGCGCTTCGCCTCCAAGCTCGGCGAGGTGCTCGACTACCACAACTTCGTGCTGGTCAACTACCACGGCGAGCAGCCGGTGGACTTCCAGCAGGTGCTGGACAGCGCCATGGAGATGGCCGAGGAGCTGCGCCCCATGGTGTGTGACACCGTGGGCCTGGTCCACGACTACCGCAAGGCGGGCGAAAACATCCTCTTCGAGGGCGCCCAGGGCTCGCTGCTGGACATCGACCACGGCACCTACCCCTTCGTGACCAGCTCCAACACCACCGCCGGCGGTACCGCCACCGGTTCCGGCGTCGGCCCGCTCTACCTGGACTACGTGCTGGGCATCACCAAGGCCTACACCACCCGGGTCGGCTCCGGCCCGTTCCCCACCGAGCTGTTCGATGACCACGGCCGTCACCTGGCCGAGCGTGGCCACGAGTTCGGCGCCACCACCGGCCGCCCGCGCCGCTGCGGCTGGTTCGACGCCGTGGCCCTGCGCCATGCGGTGCAGATCAACTCGGTCTCGGGCATCTGCCTGACCAAGCTCGACGTGCTCGACGGCCTCGAGAACATCCGCGTCTGCGTGGGCTATCGCAGCAAGGATGGCGATGTGCTCGACACCCCGGTGGACTCCGAGGGCTATGAGGCCATCGAGCCGCTCTACGAGGACCTGCCGGGCTGGAGCGAGTCGACCCTGGGCGCCCAGCGCGTCGAGGACCTGCCGGCCAACGCGCGCGCCTACATCCGCTACCTGGAGGAGAAGGTGGGCGTCAGCATCGACATCATCTCCACCGGCCCGGATCGCAACGAGACCATCGTGCTGCGCAACCCCTTCGAGGGCTGAGGCTCGACGGGCCGCACGCGGCCCGCGCGACAACGCAGAAGGCCGGCACCTGGTGCCGGCCTTCTGCGTATAGGAGCCACGACGTCACGACGTCACTGCGCTGCGGCGAGATCATCCGAGAGCAGGTCGTGGAGCGTCTCGAGGGCCATGTCGCTGTCGGCCTCCATCACCTCCTCCAGCCACAGCAGCGCCTGCTCGCGGTTGGCGCTCTCGAGCCCGTTGGCCTCCAGGTAGGCCTCGGCCAGTGCCAGGCGTGCGCTGGAGTGCCCCTGGCGGGCGGCCTGGAGCAGGTAGTCGGCGCCACGGCGGCTGTCCCGCTCCAGGCGCTCGCCGTGCAGGTACTCGCGCCCCAGGGTGGCCTGGGCGCCGGGGTGGCCCTCGTCCGCGGCCTCCGTGAGCAGGGCTTGGCCCCGCTCGATGTCCTCCGGCATGCCCTCCTCGCCGCGCAGCAGGATACGGCCCAGGTTGGCCCGCGACGAGAGATCGCCGCTCTGGGCCGCCTGGTCCAGCCACTCCGCGGCCTGCGCCGGGTCGGCCTCGACGCCGTTGCCCTCCAGGTAGGCCTGGCCCAGCAGCCGCGCGGCGTGGGGGTTGCCGGCCTCGGCGACGGGACGCAGGGTGGCGACACCCTGCTCGGCATCCTGTTCGAGGTGTTCGCCGCGCAGCAGCGCCTCGCCGAGCCGCAGCCGGGCCCCGTCGTGGCCCGCCTCGGCCGCCCCCTGCAGCAGGGTCAGGCCGCGCTCGGGGTCGCTCTCGAGCAGCATCTCGCCGACCTCGGCCCGGGCCCCGGTATGCCCGGCATTGGCGGCGCGCTCGAGCCACGCGCGGGACGCCTCGGGATTGGCCTGGACGCCCTCGCCGTCACGGAAGGCACGGCCCAGGTCGGCCATGGCCCCCGGGTGGCCCTCCTCGGCGGCAGCGATCAGCGCGTTGATGTCTCCCTGGGCGCCGCGCTCCCGGTTGACCCCGACCATGGCCTCCTCGGCGGAGGCGTGGCCGGCGTCCCGGGCGCGGCTCAGCCAGTGGCTGGCCTCGTCGAGATCCCGCGGCAGCACGCTGCCCTCGCGATAGGCGCGGCCCAGCACCACCATGGCGTAGGCGTCACCCGCGTGGGCGGCCTGCTCCAGCAGGGCGCGCCCGCGCTGCGGCTGCTCCTCGAGGGGCCCGGTCAGGTAGGCCTCGCCCAGCGCGGTCAGGGCGGCGCTGTCGCCGGCCTCGACGGCCTGCTCCAGCAGCGCTTCGCCGCGGACGGGGTTGAAGGGGATCGCCTCGCCCTCCAGGTAGGCGTCGCCCAGCAGGCGCAGGGCGCTCGCCTGACCCTGTTCGGCGGCCTCGATGAGCAGCGCCTCGCCCCGGCGACCGTCGGCCGGCACGCCGCGCCCCTCCAGGTAGGCCGCGCCGAGCTGCTGGGTGGCCCAGGGGTGGCCGAGTTCGTGACCGCGCTCGAGGTAGTCCACGGCCAGCCAGGGCTGGCTGGGGACCAGGCCATCGTCCAGGTAGAGCGCGCCGAGATGGGCCAGCGCCAGGGGCGCGTCCTGCTCGGCGGCTTGCTCGAGGAGCTCGATGGCGCGCGCCACCTCGGGGGGCGTGGCGAGGGCATTGGCGGCCAGGGCGGCGCCCGGTTGGTCGGCCGGTACGGGCTCGTCCATCAGGCGGGCCTGCTCCTCGGCTTCCTCGAGCAGTGCCGCGCCGAGGAGCACCATGGCGTCGACGCTCCCGGCTTCGACCGCCGCCTCCAGCCAGTGTTTTGCCTCCGCCGGTCGCGTCGGCCCCAGGTCGGGGTCGAGCAGGGCCTGGCCCAGGCGGGTCATGGCGTCGACGTCGCCGCGGCCGGCGGCCTCCTCGAGCAGCTGCATGCCCTGCCGGGGGTCGCCGCCGCGCAGCAGCGCGGTGCCGGCGTGGCCCAGGGCATCCTCGTCGCCGGCATCGGCGGCGCGTACCAGCCACTCCTGGCGCAGCTCGGGGCGGTCGTCGAGCAGGCCGTCGGGGGCGTAGAGGCCGGCGAGCCGGCGCATGGCGCCGGTGTCGCCCCCTTCGGCCCGGGTCTCGAGCACGCGCCCCAGGCGCGTCGCGTAGTCCCGGGCGCGCTGGGGGTCGGTTTCCAGCCACCCGCCTGGGCCGTGGGCCTCGGCCAGGGCCTCGAGGGCGTTGGGCTCGTCCCGGCCGGCGGCCCGCTCATAGAGCCGCTGGGCCCGTTCCGGGTCGGGGCCGATCTGCTCGCCTCCCTCGGCGAGCAGGGCGGCGAGGCGCGGCTCGGCCCGCTCTACCCCCTCCTTGACCGCCTGGTCGAGGAGCAGGAAGGCGAGCCGTTCATCCTGCTCGACGCCATCCCCCGCCAGGTAGAGCTCGGCGAGGTTGAGCGAGGCCTGGCCGCGGATCGTCGAGGGACGTTCGATCGCGCGGCCGTAGAGTCGGGCCGCTTCGGCGGGGTCGCGCTCGACCCCCTGGCCGGCGTCATGGAGCTTGGCCATCTCGTAGTAGGCCGGGGGGATATGTCTGGCCATCAGCGGCTCGAGGCGCTCGATGGCCTCGGCGTGGCGTCCCTCCGCGATGAACTCCTGGGCGCGATTGATCTGCTGCCAGTCATCGCCGCCGATCTCGGCCTCCGGGCGCCAGCCGAACCAGTCGCGGTACTCGGCCGGCACCTCGGCCTGTGGCTGGGCGGTGTCGGTCGACAGGCCGGCGCTCCCGCAGCCGCTCAGCAGGGCCAGCAGGGCCAGGGAGGCCGTCAGTCTCGAGGGCGTGGAGAGGGGTGTTCGGATCCGGGTCATGGGAAGGTCCTCTGCGTCGGCGGAAGGGGGAGTCACGACTCGCCGAGACCGCGGAAGGCCTCGGTCTGGCGCTGTTCGTCGTCCTGGAAGATGTGCGCCTGGGCATCGGGAGGCATCAGGTAGAGGGTCATGTGCCCGCCGGCGCTGCGGTTGTAGAGCGGGCGGACCCGGCGCACGAAGTCGGCGACCCGCGGGTCGTCGAAGCGGTCCTGGTAGATCTCCATCCAGGTGAAGTACTGGGGATCCTTGAGGAATCCGGTGTACTGCTCGAGGGGGGCGAAATCGCCCAGCGCGGCCGGGTCCTCGAGGATCCGGAACAGGAAGTCGACGCCGTCATGGAGGGTGTTGCCGTCGATCTCCAGGTCGAAGATCTCCTCGTAGCCCTGGCGGGCGATCACCTGCATGTTGGTCACCAGGTAGAGCAGGGCATAGTTCTGGTAGTGGGTGGCGCGGCGCCCGCGGTTCACCTCGAGGGGCAGGGCGCCCTCCTCGGTCATGTCGTGCAGTGCCGAGTAGACGGCGCTGACGCCGAAGCGGAACAGCTCGTCGTCCTCGGTGAGCACGCCGATGATGCTGCCGTAGAGGGCACGACGGTAGAAATGGTTGTTGCAGCAGCTGTTCTCGGGCTCGCCGGGAATCTCGGCGTGCAGGTGGGCCAGCTCGTTGAGCCACGCCTCGAGCCGCTCGCGCTCCTCCTCCAGGCCCTCCACGAAGGGGCGCACCGTGGCGTAGGCCAGCCCCGCCGCAAACAGCATCGACTCGGTGGCGAACCAGGCCTGGGGCTGGGTGGAGTCGTAGTGGAAGTCGGTGAGCGCCTCGGCCTCGGCCCAGTGGTCCAGGTAGCGCACCAGGCAGTCGGCGTAGTAGCTGTCGCCGCTGGCGACGAAGGCGCCGGCCAGCAGCGAGACGCTGTCCTCGAAGCGGAACAGCGGCTCCGAGGCGAGCTCCCACTCCTCCGGGTTGGGGTAGTAGCCGGGAATCCGCACCCGGGTGGTGATGGGCTCGTAGGCCAGCAGCTGCTGGCAGCTCGGGCCGCGGGAGAACTCGTCGAGTTCCTGCAGCAGGATGGCGTTGTCGGTGGATTCAAGCTCGGCCATGCGCTCGGCCACATCGAAGTAGCCGGCATCCGGGTCGGTGACCCGATAGGCCGAGAGATCCAGCGCCTCGCGCTCCTCGCGGCCGAGCAGCTCCTCGGCCCCGGCGCCGCCTGCCAGGCCGGTGAGCAGCAGCGCCAGCGCCAGGGAGGGCAGGCGGGTCGGGGCGCGGCGTCGGTCCCGGGGCAGGGGCTGGCTCTGGGGCTTGCACAGGGGGTTGCACAAGGGCATGGCGGCTCTCCGGCGGGAAGCGGGTGGGCGAAGGATCATGGCGTCGGGGCATGCAGGCGGAAGGCGGCGAAGTCCACATGCTGGTCGCGGGGCGTGCGCCACTCCCCGCCGGTGCCACCGAAGAAGGTCGAGAACATCAGGCCGTCGATGGTCAGCTCGGGCACGGTGCGAAAGACCAGGTCGTCCTGCTCCAGCACCGGCTCGCCGTCGATCCACACCCGGGCCACGCCGTTGGCCTTCCCGGGGTCGTTGAGCTCGAGCTCCTGCTCCACGGTCACCCAGCGTCCGGTGGGGAAGCGCCAGGCGCCGCGGCCCAGCGACTCGCCCTCGCGGTCCACCACATAGGGGTAGAGCTCGCCCTGGCCCTCCTCGCGCCACATCAGGCGCATGGAGAAGCCGCTCTCGCCGTCCACCGCCTCGCCGCCGCTGGGGGCCTCGCCGCCGTAGAGGCCGGGCAGCTTGCCGCCCTTGACGAAGTCGAAGCCCTCCGCGAAGCGCACCCGGTAGCTCAGGCAGGCCTGTTCGGCGCCGGCCAGCGCCGCCGGCTCGGTGTAGAAACCGGCGCCGCCCCGGGGCTCATCGCCGGGCGACGAGCTGCCCGCCGGATAGTGGACCCGAAGCCCGGGCTCGCCGAGGCCGGTCTGGCCGGCGCCGAGGCGCTGGACGTTCTTCTCGGTGCCCCAGTGGCGATGGGTGGCAAAGCCCTCGCGGATCGCCTCGTGGCCCCCGGCGGCGGCGCCGGGGCGCGGGGCGTCGACCTCGACGTAGCGGGTCGAGCAGGCCTCGACCGCGGGAATCCTCGGCGGGGCCTCGCCCTCGGCCAGTGCGGTGGCCGGGGCCAAGGCCGACGCCAGCCCCGCCAGGGCGAGGCAGACGATGCGCTGCGGGCCGGGGCGCTGCGCGTCTGGAGAGGGGGAACGGGGGTGCTGTGACATGCTGCCTCCTCGGGGATGCCGTCGCGGCCGTGCCGCGGCGGCGGGGTGGGGGGTGTCTCCTGTCAGGCGTCGTCTTCCTGCATGGCGGCCCGGTAGATGCGGTCGCCGAACTGGATCACCGCGCGGGCGCCCTGCCAGACCCACTCGGCGGTGGCGCCCAGCAGCGGCGCATCGGTGAAGCGCACGTCCACCGGCTGGCCGACGCTCTGGGCGGGCAGGTCCGTTTCGGGGACCAGCAGCACGCTGGCCACGTTCTGCTGCTGGCGGACCCAGCTGGGGAAGCCGGCCCGCGGCTGGCGCTCCACGTCCAGGGCGACGTTGCGCACCCGGGCGCGGATCGGCCCCGAGGCGTTGGGCAGCGAGAGGTAGGCGGTCTGGTTGGGCTCGATGCGGGCGATGTCGTTCATGTGCACCAGCGCCTCGACCAGCACGTCATCCTCGCCGGTGCGGATCAGCGTCATGATCCGCTCGCCCTGGTTGATGTAGGTGCCGTCGGCGCTGGAGAGCGCCCAGGCCACCAGGCAGTCGCAGGGGCTGTAGATCTCGTTGCTGGCCTGGCGCGCCTGCAGGGCGGTGATCCGCGAGCTCTCGTAGTCGCGGGCCGTCTCGAACTGCTCGATGCGTGCCCGGGCGATCTCCGGAGAGACCGACTCGAAGGAGAGGGTGTCGCCGCTGGCCGGCTGGGAGGAGTTGGCCAGGCTTACCTCCTCGCTGCCCGCGTCGAGGTGCTCGCGCAGGTTCTCGATCAGGCGGTCGTTGTAGCGCTGGGCCGCCTCGGCCAGGATCAGGTCCGACTCCAGATCGCTGTCCTCGACCCGGGTGAGCAGGGCGTCCCGCTCGACCCGGTCGCCGGCCTGCAGCTCGTGGGCCCCCAGGATGCCGGCCCCGGGGGCGCTGATGTCGATGCGCGGCGCGGTCACCGCGGCGAAGCTCGGCTCGATCATCATGAAGTTGCGGTAGGCGGTGGCGGCCACCACCAGTCCCAGCAGGCCGATGGCGGCGAACAGCAGCGCGTAGCGGCGCCTGGCGCGCCGCGGGCGTGAGGCGGGCAGCGGCTGGCTCACTCCGGCCTGGCGCTGGCGTGGCGTCTGGGGGTCCTCGCCGGCCATCATCGCCTCGACGCTGGCGGTGCGTCCGCTCAGGCAGCTGCGGATCACCTGGCGCAGCAGCTCGCGGTGGCCCGGCTCGATGTCGGTGATCTCGAAGCCCGCCGTGTAGCCACGTCCGTCCCGATCCGGGGTGGCGCGGCGGCAGCCGGCATGCACCGGGATGATCAGCTCGCTGGCACCGGCGGTCATCAGCAGCGAGGCCCTGACCGGCTCGCCGGGATGGAAGGGGTGCTCGCTGTGCAGCGCGAAGCCGCCCAGGGAGACATCGACCCCGTCCAGGGTGCGGCCGTCCGCCAGCCTCACCCGGAAGGGCGGGGAGACGCGGATATGGCGCCGCTCGTCGCGGCGTTCGTGATGGAGCCGGTCGCCGCGGACCTGGCGCTCGTGCTCCCGGGCGCCCCCGGGCACATCGCCGAGGGTCGGTTCGTGTCGATCCTGATCGCGGGGATCGGAAAAATGGTCAGCCATCCGTTGGTTCTCCTTGCTCAGGGGCCGGCCGTCTTCACGGCGTCCATGACGGGGTCGGGCTCGACCCTGAGGCGTACGTTGACGAGGGTCAGTCGCTGCTGGTCCAGGGTCAGGGTGCAGCCCGCGTCGGGGGGGCAGCCTGTGGTCTCGGCCAGGGGCGCTCCCTCCGGGCCCGTGATGCGCTCGGCGACCCCGGGGGTCAGGGAGAGGGTGCTGGCGAGCCGGCCGTCGGCGCCGTCGATGCGCTCGGCGCGCACGGGCTTCTGGGCCAGGCGGTCGAGCAGGGCCTCGTTGACCCGCAGCTCGCCCTTGGGAAGCCGCACGCTGCCACCCTCGGGCACGGTCGTGGCCACCTGGGCGAGCCAGCGGTTGGCGTTCTCGGCGGGCGCCTCGGCCCCGTTGCCCTGGTCCCGGGCGATGGCCAGCGACATCCGGTCGGGGGGCTTGAGCACCCCGGTGGTGAGCACCAGCACGAAGAGCAGCGCGCCGTAGGCGAAGCCGTGCAGCACATGGCCCATGCGGCGCTGACGGCGGACGGCGACCGGGTCGTCGGGCTCGCCGGCGGAGATCCCCTGGCGCGACCACTTCTGGCGGTTGAAGCGGAAGCTCACGTAGGTCTTGAGGATCGCCCCCCACACCTGGTTGTAGTAGATCAGCGGGATCCACAGCAGGCTGTAGCGTCCCCGCTGCCAGGCCAGGATCAGGGTGGCGATGCCGCGGGTGAAGAGGATCCACAGCAGGTAGGCGAACAGGAACGAGGGGCGCACGAACAGCGTCACCAGGAGCACCACCGTGGGGCCGATCAGGGTGGTCCACATGGAAAGCCGTTGGTCGACCAGGCTCCACCAGGCGAACAGCCCCATGGGGCGGGGCCCGAGGGCGATGGCGCGGTTGCTGGTGCGCAGCATGTTGCCGTACCAGCGCCGCATCAGGTCGGTGGTGGAGGCGAAGAAGCGCCGACGGTCGGGCAGCTCCTCGTAGCCCGAGACGTAGACGTCGGGGATATAGCGCATCCGCCAGCCGTTCTTGAGCAGCCAGAACCAGGTCGACTTGTCGTCCCCGGAGAGGAACTTGAAGCGGCCGAAGCGCCAGTGCTCGACCTGGTCGTTCTCGACCAGGTCGATGAAGTCCGGCTGCACCGCCAGGTCGGCGCGGAAGGCGCTGTAGCGGCCGGTGAGCACCAGCAGCCGCCGAGAGACCGACAGCGAGCTCATCACCAGGTGGCGCTGGGCATAGCGCAGGTCGTACCACTCGCGGGTGGCATCGTTGCCGGTGACGATGGCGCTGTTGTTGGTGGTCAGGGCGCCGAGCCCCGGGTCGGCCTGGAAGAACGACAGCGAACGCTCGAGGGTGCCGGGCTCCAGGCGGATGTCGCCATCCATGGAGACCAGCAGGGAACCCGGCGCGGGCAGGCGACGCGAGATCGCCCGCAGCACCTCGGCCATGGCGGAGCGCTTGCCGTCCCCCTTCTGGAACATGTAGCGGACCTCGACGTGGTCGGGCCAGCCGTGGTCGTCCAGCACGTGGGTGATCACGTCGACGTCGGTGCGGTCCGAGATCGAGGCGAACAGCACCGTGGGCACCCCGTAGTCGACCAGCTCGCGGAGCAGGGCGTCGTAGACCCGGAAGTTCACCTCGCCCTCGATGCGGTAGGAGGTGCAGAGCACGTAGAGCTCCGGCGGCCGGGAGTGCTCGGCCGCCGCGTCCGCCTCGGCGCGCAGACGCGGGAAGAGGCGCCGGTTGTACCAGGTCGAGCGCACGGCTTGGACCAGCCACCAGCTGTAGCGCCAGGCGCCCACGGCCCCGATGGCGAAGAAGAAGCTCTTCGACTCCGGGCTGAAGACCTCCGCGGGGAGCTCGGTGATGATCACCACCAGGGCGGTCAGGATCAGCAGCAGGGTGGTGAGCTCCGTCACCCGGCTGGCGACGGAGCGATCGACGGGTGGTCTCGACATCACGCTGCCTCAGGCCAGGACGGGGCGCACGGAGTCGCCCCGGCCGATGGCGTAGTAGGCGAGCCCGGCGGCCTTGACGCTCTCGGGGGAGAAGAGGTTGCGGCCGTCGATCACCACCGGCTCGCGCAGGGTCTCGCGCAGGCGGGCGAAGTCGACGGTGCGAAAGGCCTTCCACTCGGTGCAGATCACCAGCGCATGGGCGCCCTCCAGGGCCTCGTCGCGGCGCGCGCAGAGCGCGAGGTCGTCGCGCTCGCCGTAGAGCCGGCGACACTCCTCGGCGGCCTCGGGATCGAAGGCCTGGACCCGGGCACCGGCCTCCCACAGCGCCTCCATCAGCGCGCGACTCGGCGCCTCGCGCATGTCGTCGGTGTTGGGCTTGAAGGCCAGTCCCCACAGGGCGATGGTCTTGCCGGCCAGCTGGCCGTCGAAGGCCTCGCACACCTTCTCGAACAGTCGGCCCTTCTGGCGGGCGTTGACCCGCTCCACCGCGCCGATCATCTCGGCGGGATAGCCGGCCGCCTCGGCGGTGTGGGCCAGCGCCTTGACGTCCTTGGGGAAGCAGGAGCCGCCGTAGCCGCAGCCGGGGTAGATGAAGTGGTAGCCGATGCGCGGGTCCGAGCCGATGCCGTGGCGTACCTCCTCGATATCGGCGCCCAGGCGCTCGGCGAGGTTGGCGATCTCGTTGATGAAACTGATCTTGGTGGCGAGCATGGCGTTGGCCGCGTACTTGGTCAGCTCGGCGCTGCGCACCGCCATGAACATCAGCTTGTCGCGCTGGCGGTTGTAGGGGCCGTAGCACTCGCGCATGGCCTGCCTGACCCGCTCCGACTCGGTGCCGACCACGATGCGTGAGCCCCGCGAGAAGTCCTCGATGGCCGCGCCCTCCTTGAGGAATTCCGGGTTGGAGCAGACATCGAAATCGAGCGCCTCGCCGCGACGGTCGAGCGCGGCGGCGACCACCCGCTCCACCTTGCTGGCGGTGCCCACCGGCACCGTCGACTTGTTGACGATGATCCGGTAATCGGTCATGTGCTGGCCGATGGTCTCGGCGACCTTGAGCACGTGGCGCAGGTCGGCGCTGCCGTCCTCGTCGGAGGGGGTGCCCACGGCGATGAACTGCAGCAGCCCGAAGGCCACGCCCTCGGCGGGGTCGGTGGTGAAGCGCAGGCGACCGGCGGCCTGGTTCTGGCGGATCAGGCTCTCGAGGCCGGGCTCGAAGATCGGCACCTCGCCGTCGTTGAGTCGGGCGACCTTGTCGGCGTCCACGTCGACGCAGATGACATCGTGGCCGACATCCGCCAGGCAGGCGCCGGTCACCAGTCCTACATAGCCGGAACCGAAGATGGTAATCCTCATGGTCGTCGTTGCTCCTTGCTGATGGGCCTCTCCATGCGTGTCGCCCCGGCCCCTCGCCAGGCGATGGCGAAGGGCGGTGCGAAAGGGGCCTGGTCGTCTTGGGCATGCGGTGAGGCCCTGCAGCAACAATCGGGCCAGGTCAGGGAGAGCCTTGCAGATCAAGGCGTTGGAAGGAGTGGCCCGGCGGCGTCGCGGGACGGCCACGCGCGTTCCGTCGCTAGGCGGCAACAGAACGAGCGTGGATGGGAAGAAAGCTTGATGATCAGGGGGTTACGGTGTTGCCGGCTGGCGACGGGAGCGGCGGGTTATTAGCCAGGTTATTGATTTTTATGGGTGTTGCAGGTGTTCAGTAGTCGATGCCGCGGCGTGCCTGTACCCCCGCGTTGAAGGCGTGGCGTACCTCCTGCATCTCGGTCACGGTGTCGGCCATGGCGGTGAGCTCGCGGTGGGCGTTGCGCCCGGTGATGATCACCGTCTGCTCCGGCGGGCGGTTCTCGATGGCGCGCTTCACCGTCTCGATATCCAGGTAGCCGAACTTGAGCATGTAGGTGAGCTCGTCGAGCACCACCAGGTAGACCTCGGGATCGGCGAGCATGCGCTCGGCCTCCACCCACACCTTCCGGCAGGCGGCGGTGTCGGCCTCGCGGTTCTGGGTGTCCCAGGTGAAGCCGGTGGCCATGATGGCCACCTCCAGGTTGGGGTCCTCGGCCAGCCGCTCGCGCTCGCCGCACTCCCACATGCCCTTGATGAACTGCACCACCCCCACCCGGTAGCCGTAGCCGAGGGCCCGGGTCACGGTGCCCCAGGCGGCGGTGGTCTTGCCCTTGCCGTTGCCGGTGAAGACCAGCAGCAGGCCGCGCTGCTCGGTGGCGGCGGCGACCTTGCCGTCGACGTGGGCCTTGAGTTTCTGCATCGCCTGCTGGTGGCGGGTGTCGGGATCGTTCATCGGGGCTCCGTATCTGTACAGGGTTTGTCCAAGGTGGCTAGCTTACGCCAACCGCCCGGTCGCGTCAGCCACCCTGGCGCACCCGCGCCTCCATGCGGGCCAGGAACACCCCCATGATGCGCTCATAGAGAGTGCGGCCGAGCACCGCATCCTCGATGCCGGCATCCACGTTGGGGTTGTCGTTGACCTCGATCACCACCACCCGCTCGCCGGCCTGCTTGAGGTCGACGCCGTAGAAGCCATTGCCGATCAGCCGGCACGCCTTGAGCGCCGCCTTGATCACCGCCGGCGGCGCCTCGGCGGGGTCATGGGTGGTGAAGCCGCCGCTCTTCACCCGGGCGCCGGAGTGGTCGTAGATCTGCCAGTGGCCGCGGGCCATGTAGTAGCGGCTGGCGAACAGCACCTGGCCGTCCAGCACGCCGATACGCCAGTCGTACTCGGTGGGCAGCCACTCCTGGAGCAGCAGCAGGGCGGAGTCCCGGAACAGGCGGGCGGCCTCGCGCTCGAGCTGGGCCTGGTCGGTCACCTTGACCACGCCGCGGGAGAAGGCGCCGTCCGGCACCTTGAGCACCAGCGGGAAGGCGAGACGCCCGAGCCGCTCGGCCAGGGGGCGGCGATCGCCGCGCTGCAGCAGCACCCCCTCCGGCGCCGGCACGCCGCGGGCCCGCAGCAGGGTGTGCAGGTAGACCTTGTTGGTGCAGCGCAGGATGTCCCGGGGCGAGTCGATCACCACCAGCCCCTCGTGCTCGGCGCGCCGCGCCATGCGATAGGTGTGGTGGTCCAGCGCCGTGGTCTCGCGGATGAACAGGCCGTCGAACTCGGCCAGCCGCCCGGCGTCGCGGCGGGTGATCAGCGACACGTCGATACCCTGCTTGCGCCCGGCGCGGATGAAGGCCTTGAGGGCACTGCGGTTGCTGGGCGGCAGCGCCTCCTTCGGGTCGACCAGGATGGCCAGGTCGAAGCGGTAGCGGCGGCGCGCCTTGGGGGTGCGCCAGACCTGGCGCGAGTGGCGGTTCAGGGCGCTGGCGAAGAGGTCCTGCTCGTCCGCAGCCAGGTCGCGCAGGCGCAGCGGGCGCAGGCGTGCCAGCCGCCAGAGGTCGTGGCGGCGCACCAGTTTGGCCTCGAGCAGCGGGCAGGGCAGGCGCTCGAACAGCTTGCGGGCGAGCCGCGCCAGCGCCGGCTCGCGGCACTCGCCGAACAGCACCCGCAGGGTCAGGGCATCGCCGGGCAGGGCGCCATCACGGGCCAGCTCGCCGAGCAGCGGTGCCAGGGTGTCCAGCTGCAGGTCGATCAGCGCCTTGCGCGACAGCTCGTTGAGGGTCTCCACCGTGGGCAGCACCCGCTGACCGCGGGCCTGGGCCAGCAGCGAGACATAGTAGCCGCTGTCGAGGTAATCGAGCTCGCCGCACAGGTTGAGTACGTGGGTGGTGCGGTCCTGCTCCTCGCTCGCCCGGTGGCGGCGATCCTGGGCCAGGAAGTCGGCGGCGGTGATCAGGTCCTCGGAGGGGTAGTAGGGCTGCCAGTCGTCGAGGCGGTCGACGACGATTCGCAAGGGACACATGGGGCGCTTTCCGGACAGAGGGAGAGGGGGAGACAACGCGCCCAGCATGCGGCAGGGGGCGGCGGCGGACAATCGGCCGGCACAGTGAAAAGATTTCATGTTGCTGGCCGCTGACAGCCGTGGCCGGGCTGCGCAGAATCACCGCCATCGACACAGGAGCTCCCCATGACCACCCGACTGCGTCCGGCCACGCCCCAGGATCTGGACGCCCTCCATCGCCTGGAGCAGAGCGCCTTTACCGGCGACCGCTTCAGCCGCCGCCAGCTCTGGCACCTGCTCAACCGCGCCCACGCCGCGACCTGGGTGGTCGAGCGCGAGGCCGAGGACCTCTCGCCGGCGCGCCTGCTGGGCTACGGCATTCTGCTGTTTCGCCACGGCAGCTGCCGGGCGCGGCTCTACTCCTTCTGCGTGCATCCCGAGGCCCGCGGCACGGGACTCGGCCGTCAGCTGCTCGAGTGCCTGGAGGGCGAGGCCAGGGCCCGGGGCAGTGCGCTGCTGGGGCTCGAGGTGCGTGCCGACAACCGGGTAGCGCTGGGGCTCTATCGGCGCATGGGCTTTCGCCTGGAGCGCTGGCTGCCGGAGTACTACGAGGACGGCTGTGCCGGCTGGCAGATGGTCAAGGTACTCGAGGCGCTGCCGGCAGGCGCGGAGAGCGTCGCGGGCTGATAGAATCCTGGCGTCTTCCCAACCACAGTCAGGAGCCGCCATGCCCTCCTTCGATATCGTCTCCGAATTCGACGGCCATGAGGCCAGCAACGCCGTGGACCAGGCCAATCGTGAGGTCCAGACCCGTTTCGACTTCAAGGGCGTCACCGCCAGCTTCGAACTCAACGGCGAGACGGTCTCGCTGGAGGCCGAGGTGGATTTCCAGCTCAAGCAGATGCTCGACGTGCTGCGCGGAAAGCTGATCGGCCGCGGCATCGACGCCCGCTGCATGGACGTCCAGGAGCCGGCGCTCTCCGGGGTGCGGGCTCGCCAGGAGGTGATCCTCAAGCAGGGCCTCGACCAGAAGGAGGCCAAGGAGATCGTCAAGCGCATCAAGGAGTCCAAGCTCAAGGTCCAGGCGCAGATCCAGGGTGAGAAGGTGCGCGTCACCGGCAAGAAGCGCGACGACCTGCAGGCGGTGATGGCGCTGCTGCGCGGCGAGGGCGGCCCCGACCTGCCGCTGCAGTTCGACAACTTCCGCGACTAAGGGCCCCATAGTCCACGGCGATTGGCCAGACGCTCCCGGTTGGTCTTCAATGAAGGCAGGTCGCCAAGGGAGCGCAGGATGTCGACGCTTGCACGTCTGGTCTATATCGCCATCGCCTGGGTCAGCTTCGGTCTGGGCGTGATCGGCGTCTTCGTGCCGCTGATGCCCACCACCTGCTTCATGCTGCTGGCGGTGTGGGCCGCCTCGAGGGGTTCGCCCCGCTTCGCCCTGTGGATCCGCGCGCACCCGCGCTTCGGCCCCACCGTGGTGGCCTGGGAAGGGGAGCGGGCGATTCCCCGCCATGCCAAGTGCCTGGCCGCCGGCATGCTCGCCTTCTCCATGCTGGTGCTGGCCCTCACCGTCAGCCTGCTGTGGCTCAAGCTGGCGCTGATCGGCGGGCTCTCCCTGCTCGGCCTGTGGATCATCACCCGCCCCGAGCCGGCACTCGGCCGCTAGCAGGGGCCGCCTCGGCCTGTCGGGCGGGGGCGAGTCGAGTGGGTCTCTGAGGGGTCATTGAGAGGTCTTTGAGAGGCCTTTGAGATAGAAGGGGCGGGCGCCGTACAATGGGAGCCATTTCCGACAGGAGCTTCCCGAATGTCCGATCCCCAGGCGACCCATCTCAGCGACTACCGCCCCCCGGCCTACCGCGTGACCCGCACCGAGCTGACCTTCGACCTCGACCCCGCCGCTACCCGGGTCAAGGCGCGCCTGCATCTGGAGCGCCATCCCGAGGGCGAGGCCGGTGATCCGCTGCAGCTGCACGGCGAGGGGCTGGCCCTCAAGGCCATCGCCCTGGATGGCGAGCCGCTCGACGCGGATGAGTATGCGCTGAGCGAGAGCGGACTGACCGTCCATCGTGTGCCGGAGCGCTTCCACCTCGACACCGAGGTGGAGATCGCCCCGGAGGCCAATACCGCCCTGGAGGGGCTCTACCAGTCCAACGGCATGTACTGCACCCAGTGCGAGGCCGAAGGCTTCCGGCGCATCACCTTCTATCCCGACCGCCCCGACGTCATGGCGACCTTCACCACCACGCTGATCGGCGACGCCGAGCGCGAGCCGGTGCTGCTCTCCAACGGCAACCCGGTGGAGCGCGGCCAGCTGCCGAATGGCCGCCACTTCGCCACCTGGGAGGACCCGCACCCCAAGCCGAGCTATCTCTTCGCGCTGGTGGCCGGCGACCTGAAGAAGGTCGAGGACACCTTCACCACCCTGAGCGGACGCGAGGTGACCCTGCAGATCTGGGTCGAGGAGGAGAACCTCGGCAAGACCGACCACGCCATGGCCTCGCTCAAGCGCGCCATGGCATGGGACGAGGAGGCCTATGGCCGCGAGTATGACCTCGACCTCTTCATGATCGTGGCGGTGAACGATTTCAACATGGGTGCCATGGAGAACAAGGGGCTCAACATCTTCAACTCGGCGGCGGTGCTGACCCACCCCCACACCGCCACCGACGCCGCCTTCCAGCGGGTCGAGAGCATCGTGGCCCACGAGTACTTCCACAACTGGTCGGGCAACCGGGTGACCTGCCGCGACTGGTTCCAGCTCTCCCTCAAGGAGGGCTTCACCGTCTTCCGCGACCAGTGCTTCTCCGCCGACATCAACTCGGCCCCGGTCAAGCGCATCGAGGACGTCTCCTTCTTCCGCACCGCCCAGTTCGCCGAGGATGCCGGTCCCACCGCCCACCCGGTGCGCCCGGACCACTACATCGAGATCGGCAACTTCTACACCCTGACCATCTACGAGAAGGGCGCCGAGGTGGTGCGCATGCTGGCCAACCTGGTGGGCGAGGCGGCCTTCCGGGCCGGCAGCGACCGCTACTTCGCGCGCTTCGACGGCCAGGCGGTGACCATCGAGGACTTCGTGGCCTGCATGGCCGAGGCCTCGGGGCTCGACCTGACCCAGTTCATGCGCTGGTATGACCAGGCCGGCACGCCGGAGATCGACGCCTTCGGCGAGTATGACTACGCCCGCGGCGAGTACCGCCTGCGCCTGGCCCAGCGCACCCCCGCCACCCCGGGGCAGCCGGACAAGCTCCCCCTGCATATCCCCGTGCGCCTGGGCCTCGTCGGCACCAAGAGCGGGCGCGACCTGCCGCTGACCCTCGACGGCGAGACGCTGGGCACCGATGCGGTGATCCACCTGCGCGAGGCGGAGCAGGAGTTCCTCTTCACCGACGTGGCCGAGGCCCCGGTGCCGTCGCTTCTGCGCGGCTTCTCGGCCCCGGTGAAGCTGCGCTTCCCCTACGGCCGCGAGGACCTCGCCTTCCTGCTGGCCAACGACTCCGACGGCTTCAACCGCTGGGACGCCGGCCAGCGCCTCGCCCTGCTGGCGCTGGACGACCTGATCGCCGCCCATCGCAACGGCGTGGAGAAGGTGATGGACACCCGGGTGGTGGATGCCTTCCGCAGCCTGCTCGCCGCCGAGACCGACGACAAGGCCGTGCTGGCCGAGATGCTGACGCTGCCCAGCGAGGCCTATATCGCCGAGCAGCAGCCGCTGGTGGACGTGGATGCCATCCACGCGGCGCGCACCTTCGTCAAGCAGGGGCTGGCCCTGGCGCTGCGCGACGACTTCCTGCGGGTCTACCGCGAGAACCACCTCGAGCACTCGGGGGGCGAGCCCTATGCGCCGACGCCTGAGCAGATCGCCCGGCGCAGCCTGAAGAACGTCGCGCTCTCCTACCTGATGGCCATCGAGGACGAGGAGGGGATCGAGCTCGCCCGGGCGCAGTTCGCGGCGGACCACAACATGACCGATGTGCGCCACGCCCTGACCCTGCTGACCCACAGCAGCCGCGACGAGTTCAGCGAGCCGGCCCTGAAGGCCTTCGGCGAGAAGTGGGCCCACGATACCCTGGTGATGGACCAGTGGTTCAGCATCCAGGTGACCCGCCCGCAGCCCGACGTGCTCGACCGCGTCAAGTTCCTGATGGCCCACCCGGCCTTCTCGCTGAAGAACCCCAACAAGGTGCGGGCGCTGGTCGGCACCTTCGCCGGCCAGAACCGGGTCAACTTCCACCGCCTCGACGGCGCGGGCTACCGGCTGCTGGCCGACGTGGTGATCGAGCTCAACCGCCTCAACCCGGAGATCGCCGCGCGGCTGATCACGCCGCTGACCCGCTGGGCGCGCTTCGACGAGACCCGCCAGGCGCTGATGAAGGCCGAGCTCGAGCGCATCCGCGCCGAGAAGCTCTCGCCGAATGTTTATGAGGTCGTCGAAAAGGCTCTTGCCTGATCCGCCGGAGGCCTAATGAAAAGTGCCGCCCTTCGGGGCGGCACATGGCGTCAGAAGGTGGTTAATAAATCAGCCAGCTCAACACCATCAACCCCAGCAGCCACCAGATCAGGGTGGCAATGATGGCCCGGCGCATCAGCGCCCGGAAGCCCTTCCACAGAAGCCAGAGCCCGAGCACCAGCACCACCAGGCTGATCAGCGACGGCGAGATGCCCAGCGCCCCGGAGAGGCCATCCAGGAAGCCGCGGGCGGCATTGCCGATGTTGGCGAAGAAGCCGGTCAGCAGGTCGACGGCAAAGCGAATCACCTCGCCCAGTGTCCTGCCGATCCAGGTAAAGAACTCTTCCATGTCAGCGGGTCCCGTGCATCACTCGATCAGGTCGAGAACGGTACCCACGATATCGTCCATGGTCACCAGGCCGAGCAGGCGGTTGTCGTCGAGCACCAGCACACGCTTGACGATGCTGTCGGTCATCAGCCTGGCCACGTGTCGCACGTCCAGGGACTCGCCGACGCCAATGGCGGGCTTGGCGCAGACGTCGTAGACGTTGATCAGGTCGATGTCGCCGTTCTCGGCCACGATGGTCTTGAGGATATTGGTGTAGGTGATCAGGCCCCAGGCGTCGTGGGGGTCCTGCTGCTCCACCACCAGGCACTTGAGGTTGTGCTTCTTCATCAGCGCCAGGGCGTCGCGCAGGGTGGCGAAGGGTGACACCGTCACCACGTCGCGCATCATGATGTCCTTGACCAGCATTGTCTCTCTCCGTCAGTGGGTGGCGCTCAGATATCCTGCCTGAGTCGTTCCTCGAAGCGCTTGACCTGGGCCATGTCGATGCCGCCGAGATGCTCCACGGGCAGGGTCATCACCAGCCCCTTGGAGTCCTCTCCCGTGGGGTTGAGGACCTGGCGCACCGCCTTGAGCACCTTGAGCGACAGGCCCTTCTCCAGGGTCAGCAGCATGATGCTCTGGCTGCCCTCGAAGGTCAGCCCGAAGAAGGTCTTCTTGCGCTCGCCGCCGATGCCGCGGCCGGACATCAGGGTCATGCCCACGGCGCCGGCCTCGGTGGCCGCATCGATGCACTCCTGCTCCAGTTCCTCGGGCACGATGGCCACCAGCAGGGAAAACTTCATGATTGCCTCTCTCTCCAGTGGGCCACCCGTTCCATCAGGATGGCATAGCTCATCACGGTCACGATAGGGAAGATGGAGGCGAAGGCGATCAGGCCGAAGCCGTCGATCAGGGGGTTGCGCCCGCGAATGGAGGAGGCCAGGCCGATGCCCAGGGCGGCGATCAGCGGCACGGTGACGATATTGGTGGTGACGCCGCCGGAGTCGTAGGCGAGCCCGACGATCTCCTCCGGCGCGAAGAAGGTCACCGCCACCACCAGGATGTAGCCGACGATCATGTACCAGTGGATGGGGTGGCCGAGGATCACCCGCAGCACGCCCAGCGCCATCACCAGGCCCACCGAGGTGGCCACGATCAGGCGCAGGGTGAGGGCGTCGATGCGTCCCTCGCTGATCTCGTAGGCCTGCTCGGCCACGGCGATCAGTGCCGGTTCCGCCACCACCGCCGAGAAGCCGATGGCGAAGCCGAAGGCCATCAGCAGCGGCATGGAGCCGCGCCTCGCGAACTGGTTGGCGAGCCGCTTGCCCACCGGGAAGATGCTCAGCTCGAGCCCCTGCAGGAAGAGCGCCACCCCGATGGCCACGATCAGCAGGCCGATGGCGATGCTCAGGCCGCCGTCGGGCCACTCGCGGAACAGCAGCGCCTGGAAGGCCACCACCACCACGATGATCGGCATCAGGTTGCGCAGGGCATGGAGAAAGGCGTGGGCGAAGTCCCTGAGTTGCTCGGCCAAGTTCGGCTCCCTGAATCGTCTCTTGGATCATCCCGGTGGCGACCCCGGGGCGCCGGCCTGCTAGCCTTGAAGCTGTCCCTGCCGGGCCGGTGTGTGCCGATGATAGCATCAAGCCCCTGCCACGACATGACCTGCCCGCGGGTCAGGACCTTGATACGGGTCAAGCCGTCTTGCCCTCCCAATCTCGACAAGGAGTCGACCATGTCACTCTCGATGATCCTGCCGCTGGTGATCCTCGGCCTGCTGGTGGTCTATGCGGTCGCGGTCTACAACCGCCTGGTGGCGCTGAAGAACCGCTACCAGAACGCCTTCGCCCAGATCGAGGTCCAGCTCAAGCGGCGCTACGACCTGATTCCCAACCTGGTGGAGACCGCCCGTGCCTACATGAGCCACGAGCGCGAGACCCTGACCGCGGTGACCGAGGCGCGCAACGGCGCCCTGGCCGGACTTCAGAACGCCGCCGCCCACCCCGGTGAGCCGGGGGCCATGGCGGCGCTTGCCGGCGCCGAGGGGGCGCTGGGAGCGGCACTCGGTCGGCTCAACGTGGTGATGGAGGCCTACCCGGACCTGAAAGCCTCCGAGAACATGCGCCAGCTCTCCGAGACCCTGACCAGCACCGAGAACCGCGTGGCCTTCGCCCGCCAGGCCTTCAACGACGCGGTGATGCAGTACAACACCTACAAGCAGAGCTTCCCGCCGGTGGTCATGGCGGCCTCCTTCGGCCACAAGCAGGATGCCGCGCTGCTGGAGTTCGCGGACAGCGCCGAGATCCAGGCGGCGCCAAGCGTCAGCTTCTGACGGGGGCGGCCCATGGATTTCTTTACCGCCCAGGACCGCGCCCGGCGCCAGACCGGGCGCCTGGTCGTGCTGCTGCTGCTGGCGGTGGTCGGCCTGGTCGTGGCGGCCAGCGTGCTGGTGGCGCTGGCCGTGGTGCTGATGGATGGCCAACTGGGCGGACCGGACCCGCTGGCCCGCGCCCTCGAGCCCGAGCTCTTCGCCTGGGTGGCGCTGGGGGTGGTGGCCGTGGTGGTGGGGGGCGCGGCGATGCGCCACCTTCAGCTGCGCGCCGGCGGCTCGGCGGTGGCGGAAGCGCTCGGGGGCCGTCTGCTCAACCCCGAGACCCGGGACGCCGACGAGCGTCAGCTGCTCAACGTGGTGGAGGAGATGGCCATCGCCTCGGGCATGCCGGTACCGGCGGTCTACCTGCTGGAGGACGCCGCTATCAACGCCTTCGCCGCCGGCCACCAGACCCACGATGCCGCCATCGGGGTGACCCGGGGGGCCATCGAGCACCTCGACCGTGACCAGCTGCAGGGCGTCATCGCCCACGAGTTCAGCCATATCCTTCACGGCGACATGCGCCTCAACCTGCGCCTGGTGGCGCTGCTCCACGGCATCCTGGTGATCGGCCTGATCGGCCAGCTGCTGCTGCGAGGAGCGGCGATGTCGGGACGCGGGCGCGCGTCGCGTCGCGGCGGCGGTGCCCAGGTGGGGCTGATGGCCGGCGGGGCGGCGCTGATGCTGGTCGGCTATGCCGGCACCCTGTGCGGCAACATGATCAAGGCGGCGGTGAGCCGCCAGCGCGAGTTCCTCGCCGATGCCAGTGCCGTCCAGTACACCCGCAACCCCGAGGGCATCGGCGGTGCCCTGAAGACCCTGGCCGCCTATCGGCTGGGCTCGCGGCTGATGGCGCCCCACGCCGCGGAGTTCAGCCACCTCTACTTCGGCAGCGGGGTGCGCCACCTGAGCCGATTCACCGCCACGCACCCGCCCCTGGAGGCGCGCATCCGCCGGGTGCTGCCGCGCTGGGACGGCACCCTGCCCGAGCCCTTCGCGCCGAGGCCGAAGGCCCCGCCGGCTCGGCCCGCGGCGGCCTCCGCGCCGCGGGATGGCATGCTCGGCGGGGGCATGGGCGTGGGCGTCGGCGGTGCTCTCGCCGGGGTCGCCATCGCCGGCGCGGTGGTGGCCAGCGTCGGTCAGCCCGACCCGGCGGCCCTGGCCGCGGCGCGACGCCGGCTGGCCAGCATCGACCCACGACTGATCGACGCCGCCCATGAGCCCTTCGCGGCCCGGGCGCTGGTCTACGGCATCCTGATGGACGCCGACCCGGTGAGCCGCGATGCCCAGCGGCGCGTGCTGGCCAATCAGGCGCTGCCCGAGGTGCTGCGCGAACTCGATCTCCTGGCCGAGCCCCTGGCGGCGCTGACCCCGGGGGATCGCCTGCCGCTGATCGAGCTGGCCCTGCCGCAGCTGCGCCAGCTCTCTGCCGCCCAGTTCGCCCGCTTTCGGGCCTGCCTCACCGGCCTGATGGCGGCCGAAACCGTGCCTGGTGCCCTGCAGTGGGCGCTGCACCGGCTGGTGCTGACCGGCATCGAGGGCGAGCCCCGGGCGCGACGCGACCGGCATCTGCGCGACCTCGCGGGGCCGCTGTCGCTGCTGCTCTCCACCCTGGCCCGCGCCGGCCAGGCCACGCCGGATGAGCAGCGTGAGTCCCTCGAGCAGGCCGGAAGGGCGCTGGGCGTGGCCCTGGACCTGGTGCGCGAACCGCCCTCGGCGGCGGACCTGGACTGGGCCATGGCCCGCCTGGTGCGGCTCGTCCAGGCCGAACGGGCGCCGCTGCTGGCCGCCATGGTGTGCTGTGTGGAGCAGGATGGCCGGATCGCCCCGGAGGAGGCCGAGCTGCTGCGGGCGGTGGCCTGGACCCTGGGCTGCCCGCTCCCCCTGCGCGACGACTAGGTGGGTTTACACAACTGGGCCGGGGCGCGGCTTGCGGTAGGCCTGCCGCCTCTGGTGGAATATGTTTCTCTCAGATGTCAGACATGCAGGAGCAGGTAGATGCAGAAGAGACCCTGGAAACCCGCCCTGCTGGCGGCGCTGCTGGCGCTGGGGCTGGCCGGCTGTGGCAACGGCGACGAGACCCCGCCGGCCGCCGAGGAGCCCGCGGCCGAGCCCGCCGCCCAGGAAGAGAGCGCGGCGCCTGCCGAGGAGCCGGAGGCCCTCGAGGACGAGCTGCCCCCGGAGGAGCAGGCCGGCCTGGTGGATGACGCGGCCGAGGAGCCGGTGCCCGCCGAGGAGGCGCCGGACGAGGTGCCCGAAGAGATTCCCGAGGCCGAGACCCTGGGCGAGTCCCCGGCCAGCACCCTGGACGAGGGCGCGGCGCTGCCCGGGGAGACCACCCGGGACGAGATCGACGCCATGCTCGAGGAGACCGAGCGGCGCTTCGAGGAGGCGCAGCGGCGCATCGAGGAGCAGTTCGAGGAGGCCGAGGAGGAGGCCGCCGTGCCCGAGCCCATGGAGGGCGACGAGGGCTTCGATGCGGGAATGGACTTCGACTCGAGCCTGGACGACGAGGCGCTGGATACCGGCGGGCCGTCCCGCTCCGATATCGACGCCATCATCGAGGAGCAGGAGCGGCGCTTCGAGGAGGCCCAGCGTCGCCTCGAGGAGCAGTTCGATGCGGTGGAGCAGGAGCTTCCCGAATTCGAGCCTATGGAGGTCGAGGAGTACGAGTTCGAGCCCATGGAGTCGGAGTCGGAAGAGCGCTGAGCCGCCGTCCCCGAGCGCCGGCCACAAAAAAGGCCCACCGTGCGGTGGGCCTTCTCGTGACAGCGGCGGCGCCTTGGCGCCGCCGGCCGCGTCGCCGAATCAGTCGGCGAGGCGGATGTTGGAGGCCTGAAGGCCCTTCTTGCCCTGGGTGACCTCGAAGGTGACCTTCTGGCCGTCCTGCAGGGTCTTGAAGCCCTCAGCCTGAATCTCGGAGAAGTGAGCGAACAGGTCATCGCCGCCGTCGTCCGGGGAGATGAAGCCGTAGCCCTTGGTGTCGTTGAACCACTTGACAGTGCCAGTTGCCATTGTCGATTTCCTTAACATACTTTAATGGTCGTACCGGGCTCGCCGGAGCGAGTCCCGAGGTGCGTGGACGGGGCAAGCAAAGAAGTGCGCACTGGGTGGATCGAGGTGATCGAACGACAGCCGACGACTTGTTTCTTGCTGACCTACGCTGCGGTGCGGTGCCGAGGCTCCCTGACAGGCCGGTGTTCATCACGCCGTCCGTCAGCCGCAAATCCACTGTAGATCGAATCCCCTCGGGCAGCAAGCCCGCCACTCGACGCAAGGAAGGCCCCGGCCCATGTTCATCGATGCCCAGTTCTGGCCCTTCCTGGTGGCCATTACCCTGCTCTCCATCAGCCCCGGGGTCGATACCCTGCTGGTGATCCGCAACACCGCCCGGGGCGGGGTGCGGGACGGCGTGCTGACCAGCCTGGCGATCTGCTGCGGGCTCTTCGTGCATGCCGCGGTCTCGGCGCTGGGGATCTCGCTGATCCTGCTGCAGTCGGCCTGGGCCTTCCAGCTGCTCAAGCTGGCCGGGGCCGCCTATCTGGTCTGGCTGGGCGTGCAGGGCCTGCTGGCGGCGCGGCGCGGCCAGGGGCTGCCGGTGGCGGGGGTCAGCGGCGAGCGCCGGCCCGTACCGATGTGGCGGCCGCTGCGCGAGGGACTGCTCTCCAACGTGCTCAACCCCAAGACGGTGGTCTTCTACATGGCCTTCCTGCCCCAGTTCATCGCCCCCGGCGACCCCGCGCTTGCCAAGTCGCTGTTCCTGGCCGGGGTGCACTTCGTGATCGCCAACCTGTGGCAGATCGGCGTGGCGGTGATGGTGGGCAGCGCCGGGCGCCTGCTGGGCAGCCGGCTCTTCTCCCGGGCCCTCAACGGGGTGACCGGGGTGGTGCTGATCGCCTTCGGCATCAAGCTGGCGCTGGAGCGCCCCCCGGCCTGAGCCATCGGGCATGGCAGTAACGACACCGCCCCGGCCATGGCCGGGGCGGTGTCGTTGTGGGCTCGCGGGGACGGGGGTTCAGTTCCTGGCCAGCAGCGAGCGGTCGTAGCGCACCGTCTTCTCGGTGGGGCTGAGCATGGAGACGCCCTGGCTCGAGCCGCCGTTGGCGAGGCTCTCGAAGATCGCCCGGTAGCTGAGCACCGCCTGCACGTAGAGGCGGGTCTCGCGGAAGGGGATGCTCTCCACGAAGAGGTCGAACTCCTCCGGGGCGTCGGCCAGCCAGCGGTCGACCCGGCCGGGGCCGGCGTTGTAGGCGGCCGCGGCGGCCAGGCGGTTGCCGCTGTAGCGGTTGAGCATGTCGCGGATGTAGGTGCTGCCCAGGCGGATGTTGAGCTCCGGGTCGAGCACCCCGTAGGCGCCGGGGTCGCTGATGCCGAGCTGGCGAGCCAGCTGGGTGGCGGTGCCGGGCATCACCTGCATCAGCCCGCGGGCGCCGGCCGGTGAGACCGCCTCGGGGTTGTAGGCGCTCTCGCGCCGGGCGATGCCCATCAGCAGGTAGGGGTCGACCCCCGTCATGCGGCCCCAGTGCAGGAAGTGCTCGCGGTAGGCTTCCGGGAAGCGCCAGTCCAGGGCGTCCCACATGCGTCCGGTGATGGTGGTCTGCACCAGCTTGGCATGCCAGCCACGGCGCTGGGCGTAGTCGGCCAGGGCGCGGGCCTCGCGCTCGCCGGCGCGCTCCACGGCCGCATACCATTCGCTGGCGGCCAGGCCGGGTTCGTTGATGCGCAGCAGCGCCTCGGTGCGCTGCACGGCCGGCCAGCGGGAGACCTGCTGCCGGTAGCTGTCGTCGAAGCCGTTGCGCTCCAGGTTGAGCGCATAGGGCTGGCCCAGGCGGTCGGCGGCGGCGAAGCCGAAGAAGTTGCGCCCCTCGGCGGCCAGGGCATAGGCCTCCCGGGCCCGGGCGTCGTCGCCGAGCCGCTCGTGGGCGCGGGCCGCCCAGTAGTGCCAGCGGCTGTCGTCGCGGGTCTCGGGCGTCATGCGCGCCAGCCAGTCAAGCACGCCGCGCCAGTCCCGGTCGGAGAGGGCGGCGCGCACGCGCAGCTCCAGCAGGTCGGCGTCGCTGCGTCCGGCCAGCGCGCCGTCGACCCAGCCGCGATTGTGGCGGATGTCGCGCACCAGGGTGTAGAAGATCAGGTCGCGCTCGATGGCCTCATGGTGCTGGCGCTCGATGGGCAGGTGGGGGGGCGATCTTGCGCCACGCCTCCAGGGCTGCCTCGGTGTCGGCGCGGGTGAAGCCGTGCATGGCGGCGGCGAACAGCGGGCCGGAGCCGCGGCACTCGGGGCCCAGGCAGGTCGGCACCCGGGTCACGGCGGCGAAGTCACCCGAGAGGCGCTCCTGGGCCTGGCGCGCCTCCTCCCAGCGGCTGCCGAGCTGGCGGCCCAGGAAGCTGACCAGCCCCGTCTCGCCGGCCTGCCAGGCCAGCATCTTGCGCTCCCAGACCTGCTGCTCGCCGATCACGCCACGGTCGCGCAGGGCCCTGAAGAGGTTGTTGCAGGCGTCCGGCTGGGAGCGGCCCACCATCCACAGGGAAAGCCCGCCTTCGGCGGCGGCCTGGGGGTCACTGCCGAGCAGGGCAGAATAGTAGTAGCACTGGCGGGCGGTGCCGGCCGGCTCGCCGTCGGCCACGGCCAGCAGGCTGCCGTAGCGGCCGGCATAGCCGTACTGGGCGATGGCCTGGCCGCGCAGCCACTCGCCCAGGGGAGAGTCGGCGTGGCGCTCGATGAAGTCGAGGACCTGCCCCGGCTCGGCCTGGGGCAGGCGTGTGCGCAGGCGGTGGTACTCCACGTAGCCGGCCAGCGGGTGGTCGGCAATGGCGCGCTGGTCGATGCGCTCCCACTGCTGGCTGCGCGCCGCTTCCAGGGCGTCGCGCATCGCGCGGTCATCGGCCTGTGCCAGCGGCAGCGAGAACGGCAGCGACAGTGCCAGGGCGCTCAGCAGGGTGCTGAGGCGCCGGATGCCGCTGCGCCGGGTGCCGTGTTGCGGGGCGGGGGGGGCGTTGGCGCATGGCGAGGATCTCCGGGAGTTGACGTCCGATTGCTCCTATCGTGGCGCATTACGGGCCGCCTGGGTAGGGGAAAACGGTAACCGACGCGGGGGCTGCGTTGACGGGCGGCGCCTTGTGCCCAGCCGGCCCCGCGGGTAGTCTGGCATGATCGTTTCAAACGCTTGTTGGAATGTCTTGCGCCACCAACTTGCGTCACCAAGAGGAGCCCCGGTGTGACGCCCCGTGCCGACCGATCCCCCGAGGCCTGGCTTCGGGCCCTGACCCGCTTCGTGCGGGTGATTCCCCATACCCGCGAACTGGGCCTCGAGGTGCTTACGGCCGACGCCGAGGCCGTCCGCATGCGTCTGCCCTGGTGCGACGACCTGCTGGGCGATGCCTCCCGCGGGCTGGTCCATGGCGGGGTGCTGACCATGCTGCTGGACACCGCCTGCGGTAGCGCCGTGCTGCGCGGGCTGCCGGCGCCGGAGGTGTGTCCGACCCTGGACCTGCGGGTGGACCATTTCCGCCCGGCGGTGGCGGGCCTGGCGCTCCATGCCGAGGCGCGGGTGGTCGGGGTCACCGCCTCGGTGGTCTTCACCGAGGGAACCCTGTGGCAGGAGGAGGGCAAGCCGGTGGCCCGGGGCATCGGCAACTTCGTGCGGCTGGGGCCGCGCAATACGCCGCCCGGCTTCGCCGAGGCGCTGTTTGCCGACGAGCATGACGAGGAGAGCCGCGATGCCTGAAGGGTTCGATGACGTGGCGTGGCTCGAGCGCACCCGCACCGAGGGCGATGTGGCGGCCTGGCTGGCGCTGATTCCCTATGCGCGCCGCATCGGGGTGAGCGCCGAGCCGGACCCCGGCGGCGAAGGGCTGCGCTTCCGGCTCGAGCCCGCTGCCGGCAACGTCGGCAACGTGCTGCTGCCGGCGCTGCATGGCGGGGTAGTGGCCGCCTTCATGGAGACCGCCGCGACCCTCGACCTGCTGCTGGCCGCCCGGGAGCCCCGCCTGCCGCGCATCGTCGACCTCTCCATCGACTACCTGCGCACCGCCCGGGTGGTGCCCACCTTCGCGCGCTGCTCGCTGCTGCGTGAGGGGCGCCGCCTGGCCAACGTCCGGGTCAGCGCCTGGCAGGAGGACGAAGCGCTGCCGGTGGCCACGGCGCGGCTGCACTTCGTGCTGGGGGAGCCGGCCAGCGGCGAGACATGAGTCGCGGCAAGGCTTGAAAAGCGCGCCTGGGGCCCCATATCGGCGACAGTGATTCACCCCGCGGCACCGCTCGCCGCAGAACCTGTCGACGAGGTCCAGGACACATGACCACTGCCACGCACGAAGAAACTCTTGGCTTCCAGACCGAGGTCAAGCAGCTGCTTCACCTGATGATCCACTCCCTCTACTCCAACCGGGAGATCTTCCTGCGCGAGCTGATCTCCAACGCCGCCGATGCCTGCGACAAGCTTCGCTACGCGGCGCTGGACAACGACGCCCTCTATGAAGGCGACAGCGAGCTGCGCATCGAGATCGAGCACGACGCCGAGGCGGGCACGGTGACCGTGCGTGACAACGGCATCGGCATGAGCCGCGAGGAGGTCATCGCCAACCTCGGCACCATCGCCCGCTCCGGCACCGCCGAGTTCCTCAAGCAGCTCTCCGGGGAGCAGCAGAAGGATGCGCGGCTGATCGGCCAGTTCGGCGTCGGCTTCTACTCCGGCTTCATCGTCGCCGACGAGGTCTCGGTGCGCACCCGCAAGGCGGGCAGCAACACGGCCGAGGGGGTCGAGTGGCGCTCGAAGGGCGAGGGCGAGTTCACCGTGGCCGACGTCGAGCGCGAGGCTCATGGCACCGAGATCGTGCTGCACCTCAAGGCCGATGCGAAGGAGTTCGCCGACGACTTCCGCCTGCAGAGCCTGGTGCGCAAGTACTCCGACCACATCGAGGTGCCGGTGCGCATGCCCCGGGTCGAGAAGGCCCAGGACGAGGAGGGCAAGGAGATCGAGGGCAGCGAGACGGTGACCTGGGAGACCGTCAACGAGGCCACCGCGCTCTGGTCGCGCCCCAAGGGGGAGATCTCCGACGAGGAGTACCAGGCCTTCTACAAGCACGTGGCCCACGACTTCAGCGATCCGCTCACCTGGAGCCACAACAAGGTGGAGGGCAAGCTGGAGTACACGAGCCTGCTCTACGTGCCCGGCCGCGCGCCCTTCGACCTCTATGAGCGCGACGGCGCCCGGGGCGTGAAGCTCTACGTCCAGCGCGTCTTCATCATGGACGACGCCGAACAGTTCCTGCCCCTCTACCTGCGCTTCATCAAGGGGGTGCTGGACACCCGCGACCTCTCGCTGAACGTCTCGCGCGAGCTGCTGCAGCAGGACCCCAAGGTCGCGAAGATCAAGAGTGCGCTGACCAAGCGCGCCCTGGACATGCTCAAGAAGCTGGCCAAGGACGGCGAGGCCTACCAGCGCTTCTGGAACACCTTCGGCAGCGTGCTCAAGGAGGGTCCGGCGGAAGACTTCGCCAACCGCGAGAAGATCGCCGGCCTGCTGCGCTTCTCCACCACCCACACCGACAGCGCCACCCAGGACCAGTCCCTGGCCGACTACGTGTCGCGCATGCCGGAGGGGCAGCAGAAGATCTACTACATCGTGGCCGATGGCTTCAACGCGGCCAAGTCCAGCCCCCACCTGGAGATCTTCCGCAAGAAGGGCATCGAGGTGCTGCTGCTGCATGATCGCATCGACGAGTGGCTGATGAGCCATCTCCACGAGTTCGAGGGCAAGGGCTTCGTCGACGTGGCCAAGGGCGAGCTCGACCTCGGCGAGATCGAGGGCGAGGAGGAGAAGAAGGCCCAGGAGGAGACCGCCAAGGCCAAGGAGGAGCTGGTCAAGCGGGTCAAGGAGGCGCTGGGCGACCAGGTCCAGGCGGTCAAGGTGACCCACCGCCTGACCGACTCGCCGGCCTGCGTGGTGCTGCCCGAGCACGAGATGGGCTTCCAGATGCGTCGCATCATGGAGGCCGCCGGCCAGGCGCTGCCAGAGGTCAAGCCGATCCTCGAGCTCAACCCCGAGCATGCCCTGGTGGCGAAGCTGGAGGAGGGCGAGGGTGACGCCTTCACCGACCTGGCCCACGTGCTGCTGGATCAGGCGATCATCGCCGAGGGCGGGCACCTGGATGACCCGGCGGCCTACGTGAAGCGCCTCAACGCCCTGCTCACCGCCTGACCGACTCGGCCAGGCCATGATCCGACGCCACCCTCCGGGGTGGCGTCGTCGTTTCGGGTGCGACACCTCGCCACGCGTCGAAAGTGGCAACGGACGAGAATGCCGCGGTGGCCTAGGCTGAGGGAGTCGGCGGCGGCCAGGGCCCCGCCAGGTCAGCGATGGAGAGAGCGACGTGAAGATAGGAGCACCCCGAGAGCGGGCCAGGGGCGAGGCGCGCGTGGCGCTGACGCCGGAGAGTGCCGCCCAGATCCGCAAACTGGGCCACGAGTGCCTGATCGAGGCCGGCGCCGGCGAGGCCGCCGGCTTCTCCGATGCCGCCTACCGCGAGGCGGGCGTCACCCTGGTCGAGGGGGCCGAGGCGCTGTGGCGCGAGGCCGAGGTGGTGATCAAGGTGCGCGAGCCGGACGAGGAGGAGGCCGGCTGGCTGAGGGAGGGGCAGACGCTGATCAGCTTCTTCTGGCCGGCCCAGAACGAGGCGCTGCTGGAGGCCTGCCGCGGCCGGGGAGCCACGGTGGTGGCCATGGACATGGTGCCGCGCATCTCCCGGGCCCAGAAGATGGATGCCCTCTCCTCCATGGCCAATATTGCCGGCTACCGGGCGGTGATCGAAGCGGGCAACCAGTTCGGGCGCTTCTTCACCGGCCAGGTGACCGCCGCCGGCAAGGTGCCTCCGGCCAGGGTGCTGGTGATCGGCGCCGGGGTGGCCGGGCTTGCCGCCATCGGCACGGCGGTCAGCCTGGGGGCGGTGGTGCGCGCCTTCGACGTGCGGCCCGAGGTCGCCGAGCAGATCGAGTCCATGGGTGCGGAGTTCCTGTTCCTCGACTTCGAGGAGAGCCAGGATGGCGCGGCCACCGGCGGCTATGCGGCGCCCTCGAGCCCGGAGTTTCGCGAGAAGCAGCTGGCGCTGTTCCGCGAGCAGGCGCCCGACATCGACATCGTCATCACCACGGCGCTGATCCCGGGCCGGCCGGCGCCCAAGCTGTGGCTCGAGGAGATGGTCGCGGCCATGAAGCCGGGCTCGGTGATCGTCGACCTGGCCGCGGAGAAGGGGGGCAACTGCGACCTGACGCGGCCCGATGAGCGCGTGGTGACCGACAACGGCGTGGTGGTGGTCGGCTACACCGACTTCCCCTCGCGGATGGCGACCCAGGCCTCGCTGCTCTTCTCCACCAATATTCGCCATATGCTCACCGACCTGACCCCCGGGAAGGAGGGGGCCATCGTCCATGACATGGAGGACGACGTGATCCGCTGCGCCACGGTGACCCACGCCGGCGAGATCACCTTCCCGCCGCCGCCGCCCAAGGTGAAGGCGATCGCCGCGGCCAAGCCCAAGCCCCGGGAGAAGGCACCCACGCCGGAGGAGAAGCGGGCCGCGGAGCTCGCCACCTTCCGTGAGCAGACCCGCCGCCAGGTGACCCTGCTGGGCGTGGGGGGCGCGCTGATGCTGCTGCTCGGCCAGATCGCCCCGGCCTCCTTCATGCAGCACTTCATCGTCTTCGTGCTAGCCTGCTTCGTCGGCTTCCAGGTGATCTGGAACGTCAGCCACTCGCTGCACACGCCGCTGATGGCGGTCACCAACGCCATCTCCGGGATCATCATCCTCGGCGCCATCCTGCAGATCGGTTCGGGCAGCGGCATCGTCGTGCTGCTGGCGGCGATCTCGGTGCTGATCGCCACCATCAATATCGTTGGCGGCTTCCTGGTCACGCGCCGGATGCTGGCGATGTTCCAGAAGTCCTGATCCCGGAGAGTCGAGATGCTGAGTCAAGGATTCGTGTCCGCCGCGGCCATCGCGGCAAGCGTGCTCTTCATCCTCTCCCTGGGGGGGCTGAGCAATCAGGAGAAGGCCAAGCGGGCGGTCTGGTACGGCATCGCCGGGATGGCGGTGGCGGTGCTCTTCACCGCGCTGGGCCCCGGCATCGGTGCCCACTGGCTGATGCTGCCCCTGATCGCCATCGGTGCGGCGATCGGCTGGGTGGTGGCCAAGCGGGTCGCCATGACCGAGATGCCCCAGTTGGTGGCGGCCCTGCACAGCTTCGTCGGCCTGGCCGCGGTCTTCGTGGCCTGGAACGCCGACCTGGAGCGGCGCCGGGTGCTGGCCGCCCGCGCGCTCGATGCCACGCACCAGGAGTTCTCCGCCTTCGCCGCCCTGGTGGCCACCAAGGCTCCGGACGAACTGACCTTCCTCCAGCTGGAGGTGATCTTCGCCATCTTCATCGGGGCGGTGACCTTCACCGGCTCGGTGATCGCCTTCGGCAAGCTGGCCGGCAAGGTCGACGGCAAGGCGCGCCAGCTGCCCGGGGGGCACCTGCTCAATGCCGGGGCGGCGGTCGTCTGCCTGGTGCTGGCGATCGCCTACCTCAACGGCGCCGGCTTCTGGACCCTGCTGGCGCTGGCGGCGCTGGCGTTCTTCATCGGCTACCACCTGATCATGGGCATCGGCGGCGCCGACATGCCGGTGGTGGTGTCGATGCTCAACAGCTACTCGGGCTGGGCGGCGGCGGCGATCGGCTTCACCCTCTCCAACGACCTGCTGATCGTCACCGGGGCCCTGGTGGGCTCCAGCGGTGCCATCCTCTCCTACATCATGTGCAAGGCGATGAATCGCAACTTCATCAGCGTGATCCTGGGGGGCTTCGGCGGGGTCAAGGGCCCGGCGGCCGAGATCGAGGGCGAGCAGGTGGCCATCGACGCCGCCGGGGTGGCGGCGACCCTCAACAACGCCGACAGCGTGATCATCGTCCCGGGCTACGGCATGGCGGTGGCCCAGGCCCAGAACGCAGTGAGCGAGCTGGTGCGCAAGCTGCGCGCGGCGGGCAAGGAGGTGCGTTTCGCCATTCACCCGGTCGCCGGGCGGCTGCCGGGGCACATGAACGTGCTGCTGGCCGAGGCGCGGGTGCCCTACGACATCGTGATGGAGATGGACGAGATCAACGACGACTTCCCGCGCACCGACGTGGCGATCGTCATCGGCTCCAACGACATCGTCAACCCGGCGGCCCAGGA
Source organism: Halomonas sp. PGE1 (assembly GCF_013000985.1). Lineage (NCBI taxonomy): Bacteria > Pseudomonadati > Pseudomonadota > Gammaproteobacteria > Oceanospirillales > Halomonadaceae > Halomonas > Halomonas sp. PGE1. The sequence continues at coordinate 3,043,663 of NZ_CP053032.1, read as the reverse complement.
GGACCCCAACAGTCCGATCGCCGGCATGCCGGTGCTGGAGGTGTGGAAGGCCAAGGTGGTCTTCGTCAGCAAGCGCGGCCAGGGCACCGGCTACTCGGGCATCGAGAACCCGCTCTTCTACAAGGAGAACACCCGGATGTTCTACGGCGATGCCCGGGAGAGCATCGATTCGCTGCTCTCGCTGATCGACTAGGGGCGATGCGCGGCCACGCCGGCCGCAAGGATCGTCTGCAGGGCCCGAATCGGCTGCCGATTCGGGCCCCTTTTTCGCTACAATCCCCGTTTCATCCACCAACCCGATTTCAATCCAACAGGCGGGGCCGACCATGGCAGAGGAACAGATGAACGTGGCGGTGCTGGGGGGCGGCAGCTTCGGCACCGCCCTGGCCAGCATCGCCGCCGACAATGGCGCCAGGGTGCGCCAGTGGCTGCGTGACCCCGAGCTGGCCGAGCAGATCAACCGCGAGCATCGCAATGGCCGCTACCTGCCGGACTATGCCATCAACCCCGCGGTGGTCGCCTCCACGGACATGGCCGAGGTGCTTGACGGGGCCGGCCTGGTGCTGGTGGCGATCCCCTCCAAGGCCTTCCGGGAAGTGGTGCGCCAGGCGCGCCCCTGGCTTTCCCCGGCGCAGATCCTGGTCAGCACCACCAAGGGCATCCAGGAGGAGGGCTTCAAGCTGATGAGCCAGATCCTCGAGGAGGAGACCGGCTTCCCGCATATCGGGGTGATCTCGGGGCCCAACCTGGCCTCGGAGATCGCCCAGAAGCAGCTCACCGCCACGGTGATCGCAAGCGACGATCCCGAGACCCGCACCCGGGTGCAGACGGCACTCGGCTGCGACTACTTCCGGGTCTATGCCAGCAACGATCGCCATGGCGTCGAACTGGGCGGGGCGCTGAAGAACATCTACGCCATCTCCGCCGGCATGGCCGCCGCACTCGGCATGGGCGAGAACACCCGCAGCATGCTGATGACCCGGGCGCTGGCCGAGATGAGCCGCTTCGCCGTCTATCGGGGCGCCAACCCCATGACCTTCCTGGGGCTGGCCGGGGTCGGCGATCTGATCGTGACCTGCTCCTCGGCCCTGTCGCGCAACTACCGCGTCGGCTACGCGCTCGGCGAGGGCAAGACCCTGGACGAGGCGGTGGAGGCCCTGGGCCAGGTGGCCGAGGGGGTCAACACCGTGCGGCTGGTGCGCGACAAGGCGCGCCAGGACGGGGTCTACATGCCGCTCGCCGAGGGGCTCTATCAGGTGCTCTTCAAGGGGGTGCCGGCCAAGGAGATGGCGCGCATGCTGATGCTCGGCGAGCAGAGCAGCGACGTGGAGTTCATTCTCTCCCGGGAGGACGTGCAGCAGGCCCACCGGGAGACCGGAGGCCGGCATGGCTGAACGCCTGCTGATCCTGCGCCACGGCGAGGCGGGGGCGGGGTGGCCCGACGCCGAGCGTGCGCTGACCGAGCATGGACGCCGGGAGGTCGCCCGCCAGGCCGCCTGGCTGGCCGAGCGTTGCGACCTCGCCGGGCTGCACCTGCTGGCGAGCCCCTTCCTCCGCGCCCGACAGACCGCCGCCATCATCGGCGAGGCGCTTGGCGCCGCGGTGGAGACGCTGCCGATCATCACCCCCGACGACGACCCCGCGGCGGTGGCCGACTGGCTGCTGGCCCGGCCCGCGGAGCGGCCGCGGCTGCTGGTGAGCCATATGCCGCTGGTGGGCGCGCTCACCGGGCTGCTGGTGGAGGGTCGCGCCGATCGCGGGCTCGGCTTTTCCACCGCGGCCGTCGCCGAGCTCGAGGCCGACGTCTGGGCCGCGGGCTGCGCCCGCCTGGTGGGCTTCACCACGCCCTCTGATTTGACGCCGAGAGTGCGATAGCGATAGGCGTCGGGGACAGGTCGTAGAGGGGGTCTGAGGACCAGGGATGGCCGAAGTAGCGTACAGGGACGTATTCATAGCGCCCCCTCGTAGGCCTGTCGCCGGAACAGCCTTGAGTGATACCCCAGGCGCCGCTTTCCCGAATCCTGACTAGATCAACCCGGCTACCTTGAGCGCGAAGGCCCCGACGGTGATCGTCAGGCTGGCCATCAGGGTGGTCAGGGCGATGATATTGGCGCTGAGCACGGCGTTGCCCCCCATCGCCTTGGCCATCACGAAGGCCGCGGCCGCCGTGGGGCTGGCGAAGAAGAGGAACATCACCCCCAGCTCGCGCCCCTCGAAGCCGGCAAGCCAAGCCGCGGTGGTGGCCAGCACCGGTACCGTCACCATCTTGAGCAGGCTGGCGCTGGTGGCCAGGCGGCCTGACTCGCGGATGGCGCCCAGCGACAGGGTGGCGCCGATGCAGATCAGCGCCAGCGGCAGGGTCAGGGAGGCGAAGTACTCCCCGGAGGTCATCAGCCAGCCCGGCAGGTGCAGCTCCAGGGCGGCCACCGGGATGGCCGCCACCACGGCCAGGATCAGCGGGTTGCGCGCGATGTGCGACAGGATGCTGCGCCAGTCCGCGCTCTGGCCTTCCTGGTAGGTGGCCAGGGCCACCACCGAGAAGGCGTTGTAGGTCAGGATCACCACCCCGAGCAGCAGACCACCGGCGGAGAGGCCGTAGTCGCCGTACATGCCGGCGGCCAGCGCCAGCCCCACGATGCCGCAGTTGCCGCGGAAGGCGCCCTGGATGTAGACCCCGCGCTCCGCATAGGGCACCCGCAGCCGGGCCCAGCCCCAGCAGAACAGGAAGCTGCCCAGGGTGGCCACGGCGAAGAACCCCAGCAGTGCCGGGTTGAGGGTCGCGTCCAGGTCGGCCTTGATGATGCTCAGGAAGATCAGGGCGGGCATGGTGCCGCGGAACACCAGCTGGGAGGCGGTGGAGACGAAGGCGGCATCGATCCAGCCGGCGCGCTTGAGGCCCAGGCCGATGAAGACCATGGCGAACACCGGCAGGGTGACCTCGAGGGTCTGGAGGAAGAGGGCGGAGAGCTCCATGCTGGCGGCGCCCTAGCGGGCCAGCCAGAGGCCGACGAGGATCGCGGCGATCACGGCGGTGAAGAAGATCCGGTTGCGGGTGCGGGTGTCACGAGGGGGCTTGGGGGTCGCGTTCACAGGGGCTCCAGAAAAAGGGCAGGCCGGTAGGTGACTTGGCGAATCATGGTAATCCCGTTAGCCTGCTACGGCCAGACGGGCACCGCCCGCCCGACCACGGATGCCGCCATGACCCCATCGACCGATCGTCCACGCCTGCTCTTCGCCCACGCCAACGGCTTTCCCGGCTCGAGCTATCGCAGCTTCCTCGGCCCCCTGGCCGAGCGCTTCGATGTGCACCCCCTCGACCGCCTCGGCCACCATCCCGACTTCCCGGTAGGCCACAACTGGCTGGCGCTGCGCGACGAGCTGCTGCATACCCTCGAGACGCTCGAGGGGCCGGTGATCGGGGTGGGCCACTCCATGGGCGGGGTGCTGATGGCCATGGCGGCCGAGGCCGCCCCCGAGCGCTTCCGCTGCGTGGTGATGCTCGACCCGCCGCTGATGCTGGGGCTGGATGCCTGGGCGATGAAGGTCGCCAAGCGCCTGGGCTTCGTGGAGCGGGTGACCCCGGCGCGCTACAGCCGCGGGCGTCGCACCCTGTGGCCCGACCGCGAGGCCATGCGCCATGCGCTGCGCCGTCGCCGACTGTTTCGTCGCTTCACCTCGGAGGCCCTCGACGACTACGTGGAGGGCGGTACCCGCCTGCTCGACGATGGTCGGGCGGTGCTGGTCTATGACCCCCAGGTGGAGGTGGAGATCTTCTGCCACCTGCCGGACCATCTCGGCGACCTGCCGAGGCGCCTGCGGGTGCCCTTTGCCCTGCTCGCCGGCGAGGACTCCGACCTGCTGACGCCGCGCCGCCGGCGCCGCCTCGCGCACCATGGGGTGCCGGTGACCCTGGTGCCGGGGACCCACATGTTCCCCATGGAGCATCCCGAGGAGGCCCGCCGGATCCTGCTCGAGACCCTGGACGCGCTGCTGGAGGCACGGCCATGACCGCTCCCCGTGAGCTGCGGCTGGCCGAGGGCCGCCTGGCGGCCCTGGCCTGGGGCGAGGAACACGCGCCGACCTGGCTGGCCCTGCACGGCTGGCTCGACAACGCCGCCAGCTTCTCGCGGCTGGCGCCCGAGCTGGTGGCGCGCCTCGGCATCCGGGTGGTGGCGCTGGACTTCACCGGCCACGGCCACTCGACCCACTCGCCGGGCGACTACGCCCTGTGGGACTACTGCCACGACGTGCTCGACGCCGCCGACGAACTGGGCCTTTCGCAACTCAGCCTGCTGGCCCACTCCATGGGAGCCGGCGTGGCCTGCCTGGCCGCGGCGGCCCTGCCGGAGCGGCTCGAACGCCTGGTGCTGATCGATGGCCTGGGGGCGGTGACCACCGAGGCCGAGCGTGCCCCCGACCAGCTGCGCCGAGGCCTGCTGGCCCACCGTCGCGCACCCTCGCCCGCGCCGCACTATCCTGATGAAAAGACCGCGGTGGCGGCGCGGGTCGCGGGAGGCGCCACGCCCATCGATGCCGAGACCGCCGCCCCCCTGGTGGCCAGGAACCTGATGGCGCTCCCGGGAGGGCGGGTCGGGCTGCGCACCGACAGCCGCCTGGTCCGGCCGTCGCCGGTGCGCTTCTGCCCGGAACAGGTGATGGCCTGCCTGGCCGCCATCCGCTGCCCGACGCTGCTGGTCGAAGGGGAGACGGGGATCCTCGGCGAGAGCGAGCGCGCCTGCGTGGCGCGCTCCGCCCTGCCGGGGCTTGCGCGCCGGGTGTTGCCCGGCGGCCACCACCTCCACCTGGAGCCCGCCGCCGTGGGGGAGGTGGCCGAGTCGATCGCGGCGTGGCTCGCATGACGGCCATGCCCCCTGCAGAGGAGCGCCAGAGATGAGTGATCCGGAGCGTAAGGGCAAGCGGGTGGCCCTGGTGCTGGGCAGCGGTGGGGCCCGGGGCTATGCCCATATCGGCGTGATCGAGGAACTCGAGGCCCGGGGCTACCGGGTGGTGGCCATCTCCGGCTGCTCCATGGGGGCGCTGGTGGGGGGCATCTACGCGGCCGGGCAGCTCAAGGGCTATCGCGACTGGGTGTGCCAGCTCGCCTACTTCGACGTGCTCAAGCTGGTGGACGTCACCTGGAGTCCCATGGGCGCCATGCGTGCCAGCAAGGTGATGGAGAAGCTGGAGTCCCTGGTCGGCGACGTGCGCATCGAGGAGCTGCCGATACCCGTCACCACCGTGGCTACCGATCTCACCCGCCAGCGCGAGGTGTGGTTCCAGAGCGGGCCGCTGCTGGAGGCGATCCGCGCCTCCATCGCCGTGCCCGGGGTGATCACGCCGGTGCACCGCGGCGACCAGGTGCTGGTGGATGGCGGCCTGCTCAATCCGCTGCCGATCATCCCCATCGTCTCGGCCCACGCCGACTTCGTGATGGCGGTCAACGCCACCGCCCACAGCCCGCGCCCGGTCACTCTCGAGGAGCTGCTGCCGCCGGACCAAGCGGCCGAGGAGCGGGCCCGGGAGAAGGCCCGGGATGCCGGCGGCATCGACTTCGGCGGCTGGGTCGACGAGGTGCGCAGCGCCGCCGGCCGCTGGTTCGATGGCCTGGGGGCGGGCGGCGGCAGTGCCGACGGGGTGGAGGGCGACCAGAGCGAGGCGGGGCTGCGCCGCCGCCAGTGGAGTCGGCTGGACATGGTGCTGGCCTCCTTCGATATCACCCAGGCGGCGCTGGCCAAGTACAAGGTGGCGGGCTATCCGCCGGACGTGCTGATCGAGGTGCCCAAGACGGTGTGCGGCGCCTACGAGTTCCATCGCGCCGAGGCACTGATCAGCCTGGGGCGCCACCTGGCGGTGGAGGCGCTGGATCGCTACGAGGGGCACCGCCATCCGGGCTTCGGGGAAGGTGGCATCGTGGTGGACCCGGTCCAGCCCGGTCTCATCTCCCCGGAGCCCCCGGGCGCGCCCGAACCGGACGGGCGCGAATGAGTCAGGCCTCGCCGCGGCGGCGCAGCAGCACGTAGACGGCGCCGGTGCCGCCATCGGCCTCGACGGCGGAGCAGAAGGCCAGCACGGCGGGCCATTCGCGCAGCCAGGCATTCACATGGCTCTTGATCACCGGGTAGTCGCTGGTGGTTCCCAAGGCCTTGCCGTGGACCACCAGGACGCAGCGGCGCCGCTCGGCGCTGGCCTCGCGCAGGAAGGCCTCGAGCTCGGCACGGGCCTCCTCCAGGGTGTAGCCGTGCAGGTCGAGGCCCGCCTCCCAGGCCAGCTGGCCGCGCTTGAGCCGCTGGCGGGTGCGCCAGGGCAGGTCGGGCAGGGCGAACTCCAGGGTCTCCGAGGGGCGCACGGCCTCGACCCGTCCGTCGGAGGTGCGTCCGCTGCCGCCGGCTTCGCTCGCGGCCTGGGCGGCGGCGCGGCGCTCGGCAGCCGCGGGATCCTCGCGCCGCGCCCGACCGAGGTCGGCACGGTTGGTGCGCAGGCGGCGCACGCCTGCCTCGCGCAGCGCCTGGCGGAAGGCGCTGATCTCATCGTCGTCCGGGCGGTGGCGGTCTCGGCTCATGGCGGTGGGGGCCAGTCGGGAAAGTGAAGGGGACCCAGTATAACCAGCGTGGCGTGGCTGTGAACCGCCCCGGCGGTTACAATCGGCCTCCTTGCCCGATTCGCCCGACAACGACAGGATGCCCCGTGGCCGCCCGCAACGACTCCACCTCGACCCTGACGCTTCCCGACACCGAGCTGCGCGACGGCCTGATCACCCTGCGTGACTGCCTGCGCTGGGCGGCCAGCGAGTTCCACCTGGCCGGGCTCTTCTACGGCCACGGCACCGACTCCCCCTGGGACGAGGCGGTGGCGCTGACCCTGGGCGCCCTGCACCTGCCCTGGAGCGTCGACCCGGCGGTGCTCGACGCCCGCCTGCTGCCCATGGAGCGCGCGCGCATCGTGGCCCTGGTGCGCAGCCGCATCACCAGGCGCCGTCCGCTGCCCTACCTGCTGGGCGAGGCCTTCTTCGCCGGCTACCCCTTCGACGTGGACGAGCGGGTGCTGATCCCTCGCTCGCCCATCGCCGAGCTGATCGAGCACGGCTTCGCCGCCTGGTTCCCCGACGAGCCGCCGGCCCGGGTGCTGGATCTCTGCACCGGCTCCGGCTGCATCGGCATCGCCGCCGCCCTGCACCTGCCCACCTGCGAGGTGGACCTAGGCGACATCAGCGAGGAGGCCCTGGCGGTGGCCCGCCAGAACATCACCCGCCACGACGTGGGCGAGCGGGTGCGCGCGGTGCACTCCGACCTCTTCGCGGCGCTGCCGGGTCGCTACGACCTGATCGTCTCCAACCCGCCCTACGTGGATGCGCGCGACCTGGCCACCATGCCCGCCGAGTTCCGCCACGAACCGGCCCTGGCCCTGGGGGCCGGGGCCGACGGCCTGGAGATCGTGCGGCGCATCCTGCGCGAGGCCCGCGAGCACCTCACCGAGCGCGGCGTGCTGATCGTCGAGGTCGGCAACTCCGACCACCACCTGGAGGCCGCCTTCCCCGAGGTGCCCTTCCTGTGGCTCGAATTCGAGCGCGGCGGCCAGGGGGTCTTCGCCCTGACCGCCGATGAACTCGACGCCCATGCGGCGTCCTTCGCCTGATTTCCGATCCCTTCGAGGAGGAGCGCCCATGTCCGGCAACACCTTCGGCAAGCTGTTTACCGTCACCACCTTCGGCGAGAGCCATGGCCCCGCGCTGGGCGCCATCGTCGATGGCTGCCCGCCGGGGCTGCCGCTCACCGAGGAGGACCTGCAGCGCGACCTGGACCGCCGCCGTCCCGGCACCTCGCGCCACACCACCCAGCGTCGCGAGCCCGACCGGGTGAAGATCCTCTCCGGGGTCTTCGAGGGGGTCACCACCGGCACCTCGATCGGCCTTGTGATCGAGAACACCGACCAGCGCTCCAAGGACTACGGCAACATCAAGGACCAGTTCCGGCCGGCCCACGCCGACTACAGCTACCACCACAAGTACGGCCTGCGCGACTACCGCGGCGGCGGGCGCTCCAGCGCCCGGGAGACCGCCATGCGGGTCGCCGCCGGGGCCATCGCCAAGAAGTACCTCGCCAGTCGAGGCATTGCCATTCGCGGCTATATGAGCCAGCTCGGTCCCATCGCCATCGACTTCCAGAGCTGGGAGGCGGTGGACGACAACCCCTTCTTTTGTCCCGACCCGGCACGGGTGCCCGAGCTCGAGGCTTACATGGACCAGCTGCGCCGCGATCAGGACTCGGTGGGGGCCAGGATCACGGTGGTGGCCGAAGGCGTGCCCCCCGGGCTCGGCGAGCCGGTGTTCGATCGCCTCGATGCCGAGCTCGCCCACGGCCTGATGAGCATCAATGCGGTGAAGGGGGTGGAGATCGGCGACGGCTTCGCCTCGGTCAGCCAGCGGGGCAGCGAGCACCGCGACGAGATGACCCCGGAGGGCTTCCTCTCCAACCACGCCGGCGGGGTGCTCGGCGGGATCTCCAGCGGCCAGGCCATCGTCGCCCACCTGGCGCTCAAGCCCACCTCCAGCATCACCACGCCCGGCCGCAGCATCGATGTCCATGGCAATCCCGTGGAGGTGGTCACCAAGGGGCGCCATGACCCCTGCGTGGGCATCCGCGCCACCCCCATCGCCGAGGCGATGATGGCGCTGACCCTGATGGACCACCTGCTGCGCCATCGCGCCCAGAACGCCGAGGTGCGCGTGGCGACCCCGGTGCTGCGTTGAGGAGGGCTCCGCCAGGCAGTGTGCGGGCTGCTACACTGCCTGGCATCACCACCGCAAGGGCAACGCCATGAAGATCAATGTCGAGTTCGACCTGACCCCCGAGGAGTTTCGCCAGTCGCTGGGGCTGCCCGACGTGGCGGTCTTCCAGCAGCAGCTGATGGAGCAGATCCAGAAGCAGATGGAGTCCGGCGTGGAGGGCTATGACCCCATGAGCCTGATGCAGCCCTTCCTGCAGCAGTCGGGCATGGGGCAGGGGCTGACCCAGGGCCTCTCCCAGGGGCTCTCCCAGGGCCTCTCGAGCTTCGGCACCTACCAGCAGATGATGCTCGACATGCTCAAGCAGGCTGGCCAGAGCGCTGCCCAGGGCAAGTCCGAGGCCAGGGAATCGGCGGCGGGTAGCGCCGCGGCCGACGCCGCTGCCGGCTCGACGAGCAAGGCCGCCGCGAGCCGTGGCACGGCGAAGAAGGGGGCCGCCAGCGCCCGTTCGCGGGCCAAGCGCGATAGCTGAGCACGGCCGGCATTCGCCTTTCATCGTCTTGCAACCTGGGGCGTGGCAGACTAGGCTTTGTGCAGTGCAACATGCCGGGCGCCTCGCCCGCCATCCGTCACCGATCCGGGAGACCACCTCATGCAGGACAACAAGATGATCGACGCCTTCAACGAGCAGACCCGCCAGTTCTTCGAGCCGATGCGCAAGCTCAACTCCCTGATGCTGGACAACATGGAGAAGCTGACCCAGTACCAGATGGAGTCCATGAAGCGCTACAGCCAGCTCGGCACCGAGCGCCTGCGTGACGCCAGCGAGGTCAGCGACGCCGACTCCATGCAGGCCTTCAGCGCCCGCCAGGCCGAGGTGATGAACCAGCTCTCCCAGCAGATGCTCGAGGACGCCAAGGCGCTCTCCGAGATGAGCCTGGAGTTCAAGGCCGAGCTCGAGAAGCTCTTCGCCGAGCAGGCCAAGCTGGCCGAGCAGGTGGCCACCAAGGCCGCGGCCGGCGAGAAGGCGAAGGCCGATCCGGCCAAGGCCGCCTCCACCCGCGGTGCCAGCAAGAGCTGAGACACCGTTGCCGGGCAGGGAACTCATGGCGCGCCCAGACGCGCCGCTGAACAACCCGCCACCCGTCCATGACGGGTGGCGGATTGAGCTATTTGCAGCCGGCACCGCGGCGGTGGCCGGCGCGTCAGGAGGGGTCAATGCAGCCAGGGGTTGAAGCACCGACACAGGCCGAGCTCGAGGCGTGGAACGTCCAGCTGAAGGAGATCGGCGAGGAGTATCGCGCCCTGATGGGCGATCTGCTGGAGCGCATGGTGCCAAGCGATGCCGCCGACTCCGTCTACGGCGACATGCGGGAGAGCTTCCAGGCGGCGGCCGAGTCGCTGATGGGCAACCCGCCCCAGCTGTGGCAGACCCAGGCCCGGCTGATGCAGGACCAGTTCCAGCTCTGGCAGAACGGCCTGCGCGCCATGGCCGGCGAGCCGGTCGAGCCGCTGGTGACGCCGCACAAGGGCGATCGTCGCTTCACTGACGAGGCCTGGACCAGCGACCCCTACTACCTGGCGCTCATGCAGCAGTACCTGCTCTTCTCGCGCATGGTCGAGGAGCTGATCGACGGCCTGGAGCTGCCGGCCGACCAGAAGCAGCGCCTGGGCTTCTATGCGCGCCAGCTGGTCAATGCCATGTCGCCCACCAACTTCGTCACCACCAACCCCGAGGTGATGCGCCGCACCATGGAGAGCCGCGGCCAGAACCTGGTGGATGGGCTGGCGCGGCTGCGCCAGGACCTGGCCAACTCCGCCGAAGGGCTCAACGTCACCATGACCGACCGCAGCGCCTTCGAGGTCGGCAGGAACATCGCCGTGACCCCAGGCTCAGTGGTCTACGAGAACGAGCTGATCCAGCTGATCCAGTACGCGCCGACCACCGAGCAGGTCTTCAAGACCCCGCTGCTGGTCATGCCGCCGTGGATCAACAAGTACTACATCCTCGACCTGCGCGAGGACAACTCCCTGGTCAAGTGGCTGGTGGGGCAGGGCCACACCGTGTTCCTGATCTCCTGGCGCAACCCGGGCCCCGAGCAGCGCGACCTGACCTGGGCCGACTACATGCAGCTCGGCCCCATCGCCTCCATGGAGGCGATCGAGCAGGCCACCGGGGAGAAGTCGGTCAACCTGCTGAGCTACTGCGTGGGCGGCACCCTGGCCGCCTCCACGGTGGCCTACCTGACCAGCACCCGTCGCGGCCGCAAGGTGAAGTCGGTCACCTACATGACCACCCTCCAGGACTTCCGCGACCCGGGCGAGATCGGCGTCTTCCTCTCCGAGCCGGTGCTCCAGGGCATCGAGGCCAAGATGGCGCAGAACGGCTACCTGGACGGCCGCGTCATGGCCTTCAGCTTCAACCTGCTGCGCGAGAACGACCTGTTCTGGTCGTTCTACATCAGCAACTACCTGAAGGGGGACGTGCCGGCGCCCTTCGACCTGCTCTACTGGAACACCGATGGCACCAACCTGCCGGCCGGTACCCATGGCTGGTACCTGCGACACTTCTACCTGGAGAATCGCCTGGTGCAGCCGGGGGGCATCGAGCTGGACGGCGTCAAGATCGACCTGCGCAAGATCTCCACGCCCAGCTACTTCCTCTCCACCCGGGAGGATCATATCGCCAAGTGGAACAGCACCTACTACGGCGCGCTGCTGCCCAAGGGGCCGGTCAAGTTCGTGCTGGGGGGCTCCGGCCATATCGCGGGGGTGGTCAATCCGCCCCACAAGAACAAGTATGGCTACTGGACCAACGATGCCCTGCCCGAGACCCACGAGGAGTGGCTGGCCGGCGCCGAGCAGCATGAAGGCTCCTGGTGGCCCCACTGGCAGGCGTGGATGACCGAGAACGGCTATGCCGATGCCGAGAAGATGGTGCCGGCCCGTCAGCCGGGCGACGGCGAGCTCGATATCCTCGAGCCGGCCCCCGGCCGCTACGTCAAGATGACCATCCCCGAGGTGCTCGGCGAAGTCCCGGCGGCGCAGACATCCTGAGCGTCACGCCCTGGGCGACAAGCGGTAAATAAGTGGCAACGAAGAAGCGCCCAGCCGAGTCATCGGCTGGGCGCTTCTCGTTGGAGGCATCGCCCGGTGACTGGGGCTCCTGGTATGGATTGACCCGTCAAGGGTTCGGTTGTCTCTGTTGTCTATTGTCGTCCTCAATGCCTTCGGATCAGGAAGCGAGGGGCTATCAGCGACGGTGGATCTCTCTGGTATTCGTGGGTTGGGTACCGACCTGTCATCACTTCGTCGCGGAGCTGCCCTGGTCTACGAGCGAGGGTCACCCTGCCCCGGAGGGCGGGGGCCTCATAGGAGCGTCAGGGGTTCTCCCACCGGCCCGACGCTCCCTGACCCGAAGGCACTGGGACGGAATGATCATGCCGTGGCTCGGCTGCCGTGCGGCTTGCCCATGGCCTCGCAGGCAATCGCCCACAGGAAGCCGGTGAGCTCCCGAGCCACGGCCGTCACCACCTGTTGCTTGGCCTTGCCCGTGGCCGCCAGCCGGCGGTAGCGCCCACAGAGTCGTTTCTGTGCGGCCCAGGCTATCGCCTGCACCGTCGGCGAGGTCCTCTCGGCCCGCTGCTCAATAATGCGCGTCTTGCGGGCCGGGAAGCGGTAGCTCCAGGCAGCCTCCACCAGGACGCGTCGTACATGGCCATTGCCGGTCTTGGTAATGCCACCCTGGCGTCGGCTACCCCCGCTCGAGTGCTCGCTGGGCACGAGCCCCAGATAGGCCATCAGCTGACAGGGCGAATCAAAACGGCTGATATCCCCCAGCTCAGCCATCACCGTCATGGCGGTGATCAGGCTGACGCCGCGCATCGCCTGGATGGCTTCGACCACCGGGGCCAGCGACCAGTCCGGCAGTGCTGCCTCCATCTGCCTCTCCAGGCCGGCCACGCGGCGCTGCGCTTCGCGCACCGCCTCGATGTACTCCTGCAGCACGATCTGCTGAACCGGGGTGTCGAAGCGCACCGTTTCCAGCCAGCGAAAGTGGGCAGGAATCCACTTGCTCTTGCCGGGGTAGGCCTTGCCGTGTCGCAGCAGGAAGGCGTTCAGCCGCTGACGCGCCTTGAGCTCGATGGCCTTCATATCCTCCCGAGCCCGCGTCAGGTCGCGTATCGCTTCCTGTTCCGGCGTGGGTACCCAAACGGGGGTGAGTTCTCCAGAGCGCGACAGGCGGGCCAGCATCTGCGCATCGCGGCGGTCAGTCTTGACACGATCGCCGGCACGACGCGGGATCAGGGTCGGTGCTACCACCTCACAGTCATGGCCGCTGGCCTGGACCTGGTGATAGACCCCGTAGCCGCAGGGTCCGGCCTCGTAGCTGAACAGCAGGGGCTGCCCGTCGAAGCGTTCGCTCATCTGGCGAATCAGCTTGTCGATCGCCTTGGGTTCATTGGGGATCTCACCGCGAAACTCGGGCGTTTGCCGGCCTGCCTCAGCGACCGCCACCGAGATGCTGGCCTTATGCACGTCCAGGCCGATATAGGCGGCGTGAACGTAGCTGGCGGCGTTGATCCGCTCGGTGACAGTGCGGTCGACAACGGCTCGTTGAGTTGCGTTAGACTGTTTCATGACCTGCCTCCCTCAATAGTGGCTCTGTGTTTGGGTGTCCCCACCTCAACGTAACCCACGACGTTGAGGCGGGGCAGGTCAATCCATCATGTCTACGGGGTGGGACGGCGGCGCAGCCTCAGGCTCGGCAGCACCAGCAGCGCGGCCAGCAGCCAGGTGGGCCAGCTGCCGGTGCGGGTGAAGGGGGTGAGGCCCGCCATGGGCCGCACCTCGCCGGTGATGCTGGTCATCTTGAACTGGGGCGCCCGGGCGGTGATGCGGCCCATCGGGTCAACGATCACGGTCACCCCGTTGCTGGTGGCGCGTACCAGGTAGCGGCCGTTCTCCAGTGCCCGCAGTCGCGCCATCTGCAGGTGCTGCAGGGGGCCGATGGACTCGCCAAACCAGGTGTCGTTGGAAACCGTCAGCAACAGCTCGCTGTGGCGGGCGCGCTCGGCCACCAGGTCGGCATAGATGATCTCGTAGCAGATGGCGTTGCCGATGGTGGTGCCGGCGGCCATCATCGGCGCCTGGCCCGAGGGTCCCGGGGTCATGGCGGGCATCGGCAGGTCGAAGAAGGCGATGGTGCCACGCAGCAGGCTCTCCAGGGGGAGGTACTCGCCGAAGGGCACCAGATGCTCCTTGCGGTACTCTCCCTCGGCGTTGCCGAGGCCGATCACGCTGTTGAAGTAGCGCCCTTCGGCGTCGCGCTGCAGGATGCCGGTGAGCAGGGCGGTGTCGGGGGAGAGGTTGGACTGTACCCGCTCGAGAATCGGCCGCGCCTGGTCCTCGAACATCGGCAGCGCCGCCTCAGGCCAGACGATCAGGTCGAGGTCGTCGGGCTGGGTGCGGGTCAGCTCGGCGTAGATGTTGGCCGCCGCGCGCTGGCCCTCCGGTGTCCACTTGATCAGCTGGTCCAGGTTGCCCTGCAGCAGGGCGACCCGCAGCGGCTCGCCGGCGGGCTGGGTCCACTGGGTCGGCAGCGCCAGGGGGATGAGCCACAGGGCGGCCACCGGGGCCGCGGCCCACCAGCGCCGCGCCAGGAACTCCACAAGCAGGGTGCCGGTGAGGGCGGTGATCAGCGACAGCAGGTAGACGCCGCCGACGGGCGCCCAGGGGGCCAGCGGCGAGTCCACGTGGGCGGAGCCCAGCAGCAGCCAGGGAAAGCCGGTGAAGAGCCATGTCCTGAGCCACTCGCCCAGCACCCAGGCGCCGGCAAACGCCAGGAAGGCCAGCCGCGGCCCGGTGAGGCGCCGGTAGAGCCACAGGGTCACCGCCAGGAACAGCGCCATGCTGGCCACGAACAGCGCGGTGAGAAACACCGCCAGGGGCACGCCGGTGTAGCCGTAGTCGTGGATCGAGACATAGACCCAGGAGGCGCCGGAGCCGAACAGGCCGAGGCCATAGCACCAGCCGCGCAGGGCGGCTTGGCCGGGGGTGAGCGCCTGGATGCCCAGGTAGACCAGGCCCACCGCGACCGGGCCGAGCCACCACAGCTCGAAGGGCGAGGCGGTGAGGGTGGTGAGGACCCCGGCGGCCAGTGCCAGCAGGCAGCCGAGAAGCGGAGAGAGGCGAAGCTCAGACATGGTGACCGTCCGTGTCGGGGGCTGAATCAAGGGGGTGACGGGCAGCGGGGCTTCAGGCGTCGTCCTGCCCGCTGCAGGGCTCCGCCTCCAGCAGGCGGATGCGGCGGTTGTCGGCGTTGAGCACGGTGAAGCGCCAGCCGCCGATCTCGGTGTGCTCGCCGCGCCCGGGCAGGTGGCCGAAGCGCTGCATCACGAGTCCCCCGAGGGTATCGAACTCCTCGTCGGAGAAGCGGGTGGCGAAGCGCTCGTTGAAGTCCTCGATGGGGGTCAGGGCGCGGATGGCGTAGCGCCCCTCGCCCAGTGCGCGGATATCCTCCTCCTCGTCGGCGTCGTGCTCGTCCTCGATCTCGCCGACGATCTCCTCGAGGATATCCTCGATGGTGACGATGCCGGCGGTGCCGCCGTACTCGTCCACCACGATGGCCATGTGGTTGTGCGTGTCCTGGAACTCCTTGAGCAGGCTGTTGAGGCGCTTGGACTCCGGCACGAAGAGCGCCGTGCGCACCACCTCCTCGAGCCGGAAGGGGCGGCCATTCTGCTGGCCGTCCTGGAGCAGCGGGAGCAGGTCCTTGGCCAGCAGGATGCCCTTGACCTCGTCGAGGTTCTCGCCGATCACCGGGTAGCGGGAGTGGCCCGCCTCGAGGATGATCGGCAGGTACTCCTCCAGGGGCTGGTCGAGGCCGATGGCGGTGACCTGGGAGCGGGGGATCAGCACCTCGCGCACCTGCTGGTCGCTGATCTTCAGGGCGCCCTCGATGATCATCATGGCGTCCTGCTCGAGCTTCAGGCGGCTGGCGGCCTGGCGCAGGAAGGCGAGCAACTCGTCACGGGAACTGGGCTCGTCGCTGTCGCTGGAAAGCGCGCTGAAGAGCTTTTCCAGCCAGGATCGGCTGCCCTGGCCGCTCGTTCGGTCTTCGCTCATGGGTCGGGTCTCTCGTCCTCGGTCGCTGCGTCGTCGCGGGCGCTACCGCCCGCGTCTCGGTAGGGGTCGTCGATGCCCAGCTCGGCGAGGATCTCGCACTCGAGCTGCTCCATCGCCTCGGCCTCGTCATCCTCGAGGTGGTCATAGCCGAGCAGATGGAGGGTGCCATGCACCACCATATGAGCGTAGTGATCGCGCAGGGCCTTGTCCTGCTCGCTGGCCTCGGCGGCCACCACCGGGTGGCAGATCACCAGGTCGCCCAGCAGCGGCAGCGCCACGCCCGGCGGGCACTCGAAGGGGAAGGAGAGCACGTTGGTGGGGCGATCCTTCCCGCGGTAGTCGCGGTTGAGCGCGCGGCTCTCCTCGGCGTCCACCAGGCGCACGGTGAGCTCGCTGTCGGCGTCCGCCTCATGGCGGGCGAGCACCGCCGCCACCCAAGCCTCGAGCTCGGCCTGGCTGGGCAGCCCCTCGGCCGCGATGGCCTGCTGGCGATCGACCTCCAGGCTCATGGCTTACCACGCTCGCGGACGAAACGCTCCTGTCGCTCGAGGCGCAGCGCCTCGCGCTCCTGCTCCCGGGCCTGCTTGCGGGCGCGCTCGGCGACCTCCTGCTCGGCCTCGAAGCTGTCGTAGGCCTCGATGATGCGCTGCACCAGCGGGTGGCGCACCACGTCCTTGGCGGCGAAGTGGGTGGTGCCGATCCCCGGGGTGCCCTTGAGCACCTCCAGCACCTGGATCAGGCCGGAAGTCTGGCCGCGGGGCAGGTCGACTTGGGTCACGTCGCCGGTGATCACCGCGGTGGAGCCGAAGCCGATGCGGGTCAGGAACATCTTCATCTGCTCGCGGGTAGTGTTCTGGCTCTCGTCGAGGATGATGAAGGCGTTGTTGAGGGTGCGCCCGCGCATGTAGGCCAGCGGCGCGATCTCGATCACCTGGCGCTCGATCAGCTTGGCGACCTGCTCGAAGCCGATCATCTCGTAGAGGGCGTCGTAGAGGGGGCGCAGGTAGGGATCGATCTTCTGGGCCAGGTCGCCGGGCAGGAAGCCGAGTTTCTCGCCGGCCTCCACCGCCGGGCGCACCAGCAGGATGCGACGCACCTCCTGCTGGTTGAGCGCCTCCACCGCGGCGGCCACGGCCAGGTAGGTCTTGCCGGTGCCGGCCGGGCCGATGCCGAAGTTGATGTCGTGGGCGCGAATGTTCTGCACGTAGGCCTGCTGGTTGAGGCCCCGCGGCTTGATCAGGGTGCGCGGGGTGCGCAGCAGCACCTCGCCGTCGGCCGCGCCACCTTCCTCCTCCTCCAGCGCCTCGAGGCCGGACTCCTGCAGGAAGAGATGCACGGTGTCGGGCTCCAGGTCGCTGGCCTCGGTCTCGCGGTAGAGGTGCTCGAGCAGGTTGGCGGCGGCCTTGACCCGGTGGATTGGGCCCGCCAGCTGGAAGATGTTGCCGCGGTTGCGCAGGGTGATGCCGAGGCGCGCCTCCACCAGCTTGAGGTGCTCGTCGCGCTGGCCGCACAGGTTGGCCAGGCGGCGGGGGTCATTGGGCTCGAGATTGAGGGTGATGATGCGATTGGCCGGGGAGGATGGCTGGCTCAAGACTGGCGGATCCCGTGGAAGTTGGATTTAGGGCAGCTTACTGCCCCGGCGCATGCCGGGGCAATAAAGGGGCGGGGCGTCAGTAGATCTCGGGCGAGGCGAGTTCGCCGCGCAGCGAGTTGGGCAGCGCCTCGGTGATCTCCACGTCGACGAAGAAGCCGATCAGCTCCATGGGATTGGCGGCGCGGAAGTTGACCACCCGGTTGTTCTCGGTGCGCCCGGAGAGCTGGCCCGGGTCGCGGGGCGCGAAGCCGGTGACCAGGATGCGCTGGGTGGTGCCCACCATGCGCCGGCTGATCTGCATCGCCTGCTGGTTGATGCGCTCCTGGAGAATCGCCAGGCGCTGCTTCTTGGTGGCCTCCGGGGTGTCGTCCTCGAGGGCGGCCGCCGGGGTGCCGGGGCGCGCCGAGTAGACGAAGCTGAAGGAGTGGTCGAAGCCGATGCGATGGATCAGGTCCATGGTGGCTGCGAAGTCCTCGTCGCTCTCGCCGGGGAAGCCGACGATGAAGTCCGACGAGAAGCTGATGTCCGGGCGCAGCGCGCGGATGCGCTCCATCTTCTCGATGTACTCCGCCGCGGTATGGCCGCGCTTCATGGCGGCCAGTATCCGGTCGGCACCGGACTGCACCGGCAGGTGCAGGTGGCTGACCAGCTCCGGGATCTCGCCGAAGGCCTCGATCAGGCTGTCGGAGAACTCCACCGGGTGGGAGGTGGTGAAGCGGATGCGGTCGATCCCCTCGACGGCCGCCACGCAGCCGATCAGCTCGGCCAGGTCGATCTCGTCGCCCAGTTGGTTGAGCCCGCGGTAGGCGTTGACGTTCTGGCCCAGCAGGTTGATCTCGCGCACGCCCTGGTCGGCCAGGTGGATCACCTCGTCCATCACCGCCTCGAAGGGGCGCGAGACCTCCTCGCCGCGGGTATAGGGCACCACGCAGAAGGTGCAGTACTTCGAGCACCCCTCCATCACCGAGACGAAGGCGGTGGCGCCATCGGAGCTGGGCTTGGGCAGGTGGTCGAACTTCTCGATCTCGGGGAAGGTGACGTCCACCACCGAGATCTGGTCCTGCTGACGGGCGTCGAGCATCGCGGGCACCCGGTGCAGGGTCTGGGGACCGAACACCATGTCGACGTGGGGCGCGCGCTTGCGCAGCGCCTCGCCCTCCTGGCTGGCCACGCAGCCGCCGACGCCGATCACGAGATCGGGGTTGGCCTCCTTGAGCTTCTTCCAGCGCCCCAGCTGGTGGAACACCTTCTCCTGGGCCTTCTCGCGGATCGAGCAGGTGTTGAGCAGGATGACGTCGGCCTCGCGCTCGTCGTCGGTGAGCTCGAGCCGGTGGGATTCGCCGAGCAGATCCGCCATGCGTGCGGAGTCGTACTCGTTCATCTGGCAGCCGTGCGTCTTGATGAAGAGTTTCTTCGCCATAAGAATTGGGTCGTGGCGCCAGGCGCCCGACGTCTGTCACCAGTGGATGAAGGGGGAGTGTCGTGAACGTGCGGCCGCGGCGGGCCTGACCAATCGGGTCGAAAAGTAACCCGGCATTATACGCATGGCCCGGCAACGGGGCCAGCATGGGCCGTCGACCGCGGGAGTGTGCTACGCTTGCGCCTCTTGTCGGAACACGGTTCGAGGGACACTCAGCACCATGGCGGCGAAGCCTATCTATCGGGTGGTTTTTCACCAGCAGGGAGAAGTGTGGGAGCTCTACGCGCGCGAGATCTTCCAGAGTGACCTGTGGGGCTTCATCGAGGTCGAGGAGTTCGTCTTCGAGGATGCCTCCCGGCTGGTGGTGGACCCCTCCGCGGACAAGCTGCGGCTCACCTTCGAGGGGGTCATCCGCAGCTATCTTCCGCTCAATGCCATCGTGCGCATCGACGAGGTGGAGCGGGAGGGGCCGCCTCGGGCGGTGAAGAGCGACGGGCGGGTCGCCGAGTTTCCGCGGCCCTTCTCGCCGCCCTCTCCCCCGAAGCGCTGAGGGAGGCTGGTCACGAAGTGATCAGAATGGGCGCAGGGCAGGCGCCACGCCGCCGGGCGACCCCTTTCCAGCGGTTGTCCCGAACCTTGTCCACAGGAGCTGTGGAAAAGCTCCTGCGGAAAACGGCCCGAGTGGCCGGAGATCTCATCGCAGCGGCGTCGGCAGGAAGCCGGCGTCGGACACAGGTCGCGCCAGAGTGGAAATCCGCCAGCTTTAGCCAGGACAATGGCATGACACGACACGACATCACACGACTCAGCCTGGGCCTTGCCCTGGGGCTTCTGGCCCTGCCCCTGCAGGCCCAGCAGAACGACGCGACCCACTGGGTCAGCGATTCCCTGACCACCTACGTGCGCAGCGGTCCCACCGACGGCTATCGCATCGTCGGCACCCTCACCGCCGGTGAGCCGGTGACGCAGCTCGAGACCAGCGGCAACTACACCCGGGTGCAGAATGCCGACGGCAACAGCGTCTGGATTCTCACCAGCGAGCTGCAGGCGACCCCCAGCGCCCAGGTCCGCGTGCCGGCGCTGGAGCAGCAGGTGGCCGAGCTCTCCGCCGAGCTCGACGGCATCAACGAGCAGTGGGAGAGCCGCACCGCTGCCCAGAGCGAGGCCCTGGAGACCCGCGAGGCGCGCATTGCCGACCTCGAGGCGCGCAACGAGGCGCTGGACGCCGAGAGCGAGCAGTCTCGCCAGACCATCCGCCAGCTGCAGGCTCGCCTGGACACCCAGGAGGAGGACCTGCTGATGCGCTACTTCATGTACGGTGGCGGGGTGGCCGGTGCCGGCCTGCTGGTCGGCCTGATCGTCCCCCATCTGCCGCGTCGCAAGCGCAAGCGCGACCGCTGGTTCTGAGGAGGGCACGATGGCCAACGAATGGCTCGACCGCTGGCGTGAGGGGCGCATCGGGTTCCACCTCGAGCGTCCCCACCCCATGCTGGTGGCCCACTGGCCAGGCCTCGAGGTCAGGCCCGGGACCAAGGTGCTGGTGCCGCTGTGTGGCAAGAGCCTGGACATGCGCTGGCTGGCCGGCCATGACCACCCGGTGCTGGGCATCGAGCTGGCGCCGGAGGCCATCGAGCAGTTCGTGGCCGAGGGGCAGGGGGTGGTCACCCGCTACCATCAGGCGGGCTTCCAGATCTGCCGCCAGGGCAACGTGGAGCTGTGGCAGGGCGACTTCTTCCACTTCCACATCGAGCAGGCGGCGGAGATCGGTGCCTTCTACGACCGTGCCTCGCTGATCGCGCTGCCGCCGGCCACCCGCCAGCGCTATGCCTTTCACCTGGCCCAGCTGGTACCGCCGGGCAGCCGCGGCCTGCTGATCAGCCTCGAGCGCGAGCCGGGCGATGAAGGGGGGCCGCCGTTCAGCGTGCCGCCCGACGAGGTGCGCGAGCTGTTCGCCCCCAATTTCCGGGTCACCCTGCTGGCGCAGGGCGAGCCGGAGGCCGGCAGCGGCTTTCGTGAGAGCGTCTGGGCGCTGGTGCGCCGCGGGCCGCTGGAGTAGCGGCAGGCGTCACATCCAGAGGCAGCGAGGGCGCCCGGTGGGCGCCCTCGTTGCGTTGGTGTGTTCCAACCTGGCCGATCGCTTATCGCGCCAGCAGCTGGCCCAGCTCCGGGTCCCGGAAGGCACGGTTGAGGCCGTCGGAGAGCAGGTCGTTGACCATGCGGGTGTTGGTATCGCGATCCGGGCGCACCGCATAGCTCTGGGTGCGCCGCGAGGTGTAGGTGCCGGTGTAGGTGTTGCCGCCGTTGCGCGCCTCGGCGATGAACACCGCCTCCAGGCGCGCCTCGTCGATCACCGGCCGGCTCTGGCCGCGCTCGTAGCCCAGGTGGTCCAGGGTCAGGGTCAGGCTGGGGCGGTTCGGGGCGCTCTCGGTGGTGGGGCTGAAGCCCATGTCGCGCACCGCGCGCTCGGCCTCGCGCTGCAGGCGCGGCACCAGCTCGTGGGCATTGGCGGTGATGGTGGCGGTGGACATGGCGCTGCCGGTGCGGGTGCCGATCACCTCGCTGTCGCGGCCGTCCACGGCGATCACCGTCACGGCCTGGCCGCTGCCGGTGACCGGCACCTCGGCGCTGCGCTGGGGGTTGAGCTGCAGGTAGTGGGGGCTGGCGCAGGCGGCCAGCAGGCCGGCAGCGAGCAGACCGGCAAAGAGGCGTAGCAGGGTGGTGCGAAGGCGGTGGGGGCGCGGCATGTCAGGCTCCGGTGCGGTGAATCGGGACAGGCCGACAGTATAGCGGGGCGCCCCCCGATGCTGGAATTCCTCTCCCCGGGGGCCGGGGTCAACGTTACACTGGAGGAAAGGCTTCCGGAGGCACGCCATGCTTCGTCACGCTCGCCCTGACGAGATCCCGCAACTGGCCGATATCTGGCTCAGGGCCTCGCTGCGCGCCCACGATTTCATCCCGGCGGCGTTCTGGGAGTCGTGCCGTGACCCCATGGTCGAGGAACATCTGCCCGGCGCCGAGGAGCTGCTGGTGCTGGAGGTGGAGGGGCGGGTGATCGGCTTTGCCGCCCTCAACGGCGAGCGCCTCGAGGCGCTCTTCATCGACCCCGAGGTGCAGAGCTACGGCCACGGCTCGCGGCTGATGGCCCATGCCATGGCCCATCATTCCCGGCTGACGCTGTGCGTCTTCTCGCGCAACGTGCGGGCGGTCTCCTTCTATCGCCGCCTGGGCTTCCAGGTGGTCGAGGAGCGTATCGAGCCGCTCACCGGCGAGCCCGAGACCCTGATGGCCTGGCAGCGCTGAGAGATAGCCTGGCCGACCGCGTTCAGGCGCGGCTGACCGCCCGGCGCACCCTGGGCAGGGCGCGGGCGACCGGGGGCAGGCGAGTCGCCATGATCAGCGCCGCGGCGACGGCATACATCACCCACTCCCTCAGATCGGCACGCACGACCCAGAAGAAGTGCAGCAGGACCAGGCCGAGAATGGGGTAGGCGAGCCGGTGCAGCGGCTTCCAGCGCTTCCCCAGGCGGCGCATGGCCCAGTGGCTGGAGGTGGCGCCCAGCGCCATGAGGCCCAGCAGCGCCAGCATGCCGACGATGATGTAGGGGCGCTTGACCAGCTCGCTGCCGAGCAGCGCCCAGTCGAGCCCGAGAATGAACAGCGCATAGCTGAGCACGTGGAGGCAGGCGTAGGCGAGGGTCCAGAGCCCGAGCTGCCTGCGGATCAGGGTGAACCCCTTCCAGCGGGTGAGCCGGGTCAGCGGCGTGAGGCTCAGGGTGAGCAGCAGCATCCAGAGCGCGCCAATGCCGGTATTGAGCAGCAGGAAGCGCCCCGGTTCGGGGCCGGCGGCGTGGGTGGCCACCTGCCACGTCCAGATTCCCAGCGGCGCCAGCGCCGCCAGGAAGACCCCGCCGCGCCATAGCCACCACCCATGCCTGGTCGTCATCAGTAGTGGGTCCTCAGGTCCAGCCCGGCATAGAGGCTCGCCACCTCGTCGGCATAGCCGTTGAACAGCTGAGTCTTGATGATGTTGGGCCGGAAGAGGGTGTTGGGCAGCCGACGCTCGGTGGCCTGGCTCCAGCGGGGGTGGTCCACGTCGGGGTTCACGTTGGCGTAGAAGCCGTACTCGTCGGGGGCGATCTGCTGCCAGGTGTTCATCGGCTGCTCCTCGACCAGCGAGATGCGCACGATCGACTTGATGCTCTTGAAGCCGTACTTCTAGGGCACCACCAGCCGCAGGGGGGCGCCGTTCTGGTTGGGCAGCTCGCGACCGTACATGCCCATGGCCAGCAGCGTCAGCGGGTGCATGGCCTCATCCAGGCGCAGCCCCTCGACGTAGGGCCAGTCGATCGCCGAGAAGACGGAGCGCTGCCCCGGCATCTGCTCGGGGTCCACCAGGGTCTCGAAGCGCACGTAGTGCGCCCGGCTGGTGGGGTCGGCGCGCCTGATCACCTCGGCCAGCGGAATGCCCAGCCAGGGAATGACCATCGACCATCCCTCCACGCAGCGCAGGCGATAGATGCGCTCCTCGAACTGCGAGGGGCGGGCGAT
This sequence comes from Halomonas sp. PGE1, assembly GCF_013000985.1. Classification (NCBI taxonomy): domain Bacteria; kingdom Pseudomonadati; phylum Pseudomonadota; class Gammaproteobacteria; order Oceanospirillales; family Halomonadaceae; genus Halomonas; species Halomonas sp. PGE1. The sequence continues at coordinate 3,020,251 of NZ_CP053032.1, read as the reverse complement.
CTCCTCCAGATCCATGCGCCCGCCGTTGTTCACCTCGCCGTCGATCACCACGCTCCAGGGGGCGGTCTGCAGCCGGTGGGCCAGGCGGGCGGGGTCGGACTTGTCGGGACCGAACTCGTAGAAGTTGTTGTAGGTGCTGGCATCCCGGAAGGGGGTGAGGCGGTCCTGTTCCGGGTCGTCGGGCGTGACGACGCCGAGCCGGGCTTCGCGCAGCTTGTCGGCCAGCCATTCGGGCGCGTCGTCGCCGATTGTCTCGACGTTGCCGTCGGCGCTGGCAAGCCCGGGGCCGAGCAGGGCAAGGCCGGCGCCGAGTCCCGCCATGCCGCCCATGAAGCGTCGGCGTGAGAGGTAGACAGACTCCGGCGTCACCGCCGACTCGCGTAGCTCACCTGGCTTGACCGTCTTGATCAGCATGCAGCACCTCTCTCCTCTGTGGCCAGGACGACAGCGTCGCAGCCGGGAGCGTGCAGGCGCTGCATCGCGGCAGGTGACGGATCGTCTCGGGTATCGGTCACAAGGCCGTGACGGGCGGGGGGCCGCCAGGCCCGGGAGGCGGCGCCTGGGGCGCCGCTAACCCTAAGAGAGACCTGGGGAGAGATGGAAGGTTCTGTGCGAAGGCCTCAGGCGGCGCTGGCCAGGGGGCTCAGCGCCCGGGCTCGGGTGGCGTCGGGAAATCGGTGCCAGCGCCTCGGGATGGCATAGAGCCGCTGGCCGCGGGCCAGGTCGAGTCGCTCGTAGTCGGCATGACGTACGGTGGCAAGCCACGGCTCGCCGAGCCAGTCTGCGGCCAGCTCCACGCGCACCTCGGCCCCCACCGGGGAGATGGCGGTGACCGTGACCGGAAGTCTGGCCTCGGGTGTCGGCGACGACGCCAGTTGCACCTCGTGGGGGCGCAGCAGCAGCTCCTCGGGGCCGTCGGGCAGCGACACCGAGAGGCGTGCTTCGCCGCAGGTGAGCACCCCGTCGCGCACCTCGCCCTCCAGGTGGTTCACGTCGCCCAGGAACTCGAAGACGAAGCGGTTGGCCGGTGCCTTGTACACCGCGTCCGGAGTGTCGATCTGCTCGATGCGCCCGTTGCTCATCACCGCGACGCGGTCGGAGAGCTCCAGGGCCTCCTCCTGGTCGTGGGTCACGAAGATGCTGGTGAAGCCCAGCTCGTCGTGCAGGTGGCGCAGCCAGCGGCGCAGGTCCTGGCGCACCTTGGCGTCCAGCGCCCCGAAGGGCTCGTCGAGCAGCAGCACGTCGGGGCGCAGGGCCAGCGCCCGGGCCAGGGAGACCCGCTGCTGCTGGCCACCGGAGAGCTGGGCCGGATAGCGGTGGGCCAGCTGTTCGAGCTGCACCATCTCCAGCAGGCGGTGAACCCGGGCGCGGATCTCGCCCGCGGTGGGGCGGTTCCTGCGCGGCATCACCGTGAGGCCGAAGGCGACGTTGTCGAACACCGTCATGTGGCGAAACAGCGCGTAGTGCTGGAAGACGAAGCCGATGCGCCGGTCGCGCACGTGCACCTGGGTGACGTCGCGGTCGCCAAAGAGGATACGGGCGCCGCTGTCCCGGTCGGCGTGTTCGAGACCGGCGATGATGCGCAGCAGGGTGGTCTTGCCCGAGCCCGAGGGGCCGAGCAGGCCGATCAGCTCGCCGTCATGGATGTCGAGGTTCACCGGCTCCAGCGCCTGGGTGCGCTGGCGGCCGCTGCCGAAGTGCTTGCCGATGTTCTGCAGACGAATGCTCATGCGAGGGCCTCCTGGCGCGCGGCGCGCCATTCCAGCGTGGCCTTGGCGGCCAGGGTGAGCAGGGCGATCAGCGCCAGCAGCGAGGCGCTGGCGAAGGCGCCGACCGTGTTGTAGTCCTGATAGAGCTGCTCCAGGTGGAGCGGCAGGGTCATGGTCTGGCCGCGGATGGCCCCGGAGACCACCGAGACGGCGCCGAACTCGCCCACCGCCCGGGCGTTGGTGAGGATCACCCCGTAGAGCAGCGCCCAGCGGATATTGGGCAGGGTGACCCGGCGAAAGATCGTCCAGCCCGGCGCGCCGAGGGTCACGGCGGCCTCCTCCTCGCGAGAGCCCTGGGCCTGCATCAGCGGGATCAGCTCGCGGGCCACGAAGGGGCAGGTGACGAAGATGGTCACCATCAGAATGCCCGGCCAGGCGAACATCAGCTGGATGTCGTGGCCGTCGAGCCAGCCGCCCAGCCAGCCGTTGCGCCCGTAGAGCAGCAGGTAGACCAGGCCCGCCACCACCGGCGAGACCGCGAAGGGGATATCGATCAGGGTCTGCAGCAGGCGTCGCCCCGGGAAGCTGAAGCGGGTCACCAGCCAGGCCAGGGCCACGCCGAACACCAGGCAGACCGGAATGGTCAGCAGCGTGATGAACAGCGTCAGGCCGATGGCGCGCAGGGTGTAGTGGTTGCTGACGTTGGCCCAGAACACGCCCACGCCCTGGGCGAAGGCCTGGGCGAAGATCGCCACCAGCGGCAGCAGCAGGAAGAGCGCGGCCAGCAGCAGGGCCGCGGCGACCAGGGTGCGGCGCACCGCCGGGGCATCACCGATCCGTTGCATCAGCCGCGTCCTCCATGCAGGCGCTTGATGAAGCGCCCCTGCCAGATGTTGATGGCCAGCAGCAGCGCCAGCGACACGAAGAGCACCACCGAGGCGATGGCCGAGGCGCCGGCGTAGTCGTACTCCTGAAGGCGCACGAAGATCATCAGCGCGGTGATCTCGGTCTCGTAGGGCATGTTGCCGGCGATGAAGATGATGGCGCCGAACTCGCCCAGCGAGCGCACGAAGGCCAGCCCCGTGCCGGTGACCAGCGCCGGCCACAGGTGAGGCAGGATCACCCGCCGAAACGCCGTGGCGTCACTGGCGCCCAGCGTCAGCGCCGCCTCGTCCACTTCATGGGGCAGGTCCTCCAGCACCGGCTGCACGGTACGCACCACGAAGGGGATGCTGGTGAAGGCCATGGCGAGCGCGATGCCCACCCAGGTGTAGGCCACCTGCAGCCCCAGCGGCTCGAGCAGTCGGCCCATCCAGCCGTTGCTCGAGTAGAGGGTGGCCAGGGTGATGCCGGCCACCGCCGTGGGCAGGGCGAAGGGGAGGTCCATCAGGGCGTCGAGCAGGCGCTTGCCGGGAAACTCGTAGCGCACCAGCACCCAGGCCAGCAGCAGGCCGAAGGCGGCGTTCACCAGCGCCGCCACGAAGGCGGCGCCGATGGTGACCGTGTAGCTGGCCACCACCCGGCCGTCGCTGATGATCGCCCAGTACTCGGCGAGGCTCAGTCCGGCCAGCTGACCGAACAGGCCGGTCATCGGCAGCAGCAGCACCAGCGACACGAACAGCAGGCTCACGCCCAGCGACAGGCCGAACCCCGGCAGCACCCGCTTGGGGGCGCGGCCGATGGCGAAGGGAAGGGCGCGGGTGCTCATGGGCGTGGTTCGTCTCCGAAGGCGCGGGTGGCTCAGCGGCGCTGCAGCTGGTCGAGCAGGGCGCCGCCGGCGAAGTGCTCTTCCATGGCCTGATCCCAGCTGCCGAAGATCTCCTCGACGCGCAGAAGCTCGGTCTCCGGGAACTGGTCGGCGAACTCCTCGACCACCGCCTCGTGATGCACGCGGTAGTTGAAGCCGGCCAGGGTGCGCTGGGCCTCCTCGCCGTAGAGGTACTCCACGTAGGCCTGGGCCAGGTCGAGGTTGCCGTTGCGCTCGGCGTTGGGGCCTACCACGGCCACCGGGAACTCGGCCAGGATGCTCACCGGCGGCACGATCACTTCATAGTCGTCCTCGCCGTACTCGCCGCGGATGTTGTTGACCTCGGACTCGAAGCTGATCAGCACGTCGCCCAGGCCCCGCTCGATGAAGCTGGTGGTGGCGCCGCGGCCGCCGGTGTCGAACACCGCCACGTTGCGCAGGAAGGTGCGCATGAAGTCGTGGATCTGTTCCTCGTCGCCGTCGAAGTGCTGGTCGGCGAAGCCCCAGGCGGCCAGGTAGGTGTAGCGGCCGTTGCCGGAGGTCTTGGGGTTGGGGAAGACCATGCGGACATCCTCGCGCACCAGGTCATCCCAGCTCTCGATGCCCTTGGGGTTGTCCTTGCGCACCAGGAAGGCGGTGGTGGAGTAGTAGGGCGAGGCGTTATTGGGCAGCGCCTCCTGCCACGCCTCGTCCACCAGGCCGCCGTCGGCCAGGGCCTGGACGTCGGTGACCTGGTTGTAGGTCACCACGTCGGCGCGCAGCCCCTGCAGGATGGCGCGGGCCTGGGCGGAGGAGCCGCCGTGGGACTGGCTGACCGCCACCGTCTCGCCCTGGGTCTCCTGCCAGTGGGCCACGAAGTCGGGGTTGATGGCCGAGAAGAGCTCGCGGGCGATGTCGTAGGAGGAGTTGAGCAGCTCGCGCTCTGCCGCCGCGGCCGGGCCGGCGAGGCCTACGCCGAGGGCGATGGCAAGCAGCGAGCGCTGAAAGAGGGGGCGCAGGGTCATGGAAGGCACTCCGGAACTGGGTGAGATTGCCGGAAGGGTAAATCTCGACAATGGTAATTACAATGGTTTTTTTTATTCGATTAAAGAATATATCCCTGCGGGGAGCGTATCGCCCCTGCGCTGCCGGGCCGCCTGAGCCTCTGGTAGAATATGCCCTCTCGCAAGCGACCCCTGGACACCGTCATGACCGATGCGCCCCGCGACTTCCTGATCGCCCCCTCGATCCTCTCCGCCAATTTCGCCCGCCTGGGTGAGGAGGTGGATGACGTGCTGGTCTCCGGCGCGGATATCGTCCACTTCGACGTGATGGACAACCACTATGTGCCCAACCTGACCATCGGGCCCATGGTCTGCGAGGCGCTCCGCAAGCACGGTGTCACCGCGCCCATCGACGTGCATCTGATGGTGCGCCCGGTGGATCGGCTGATCGGCGACTTCATCGACGCCGGCGCCAGCATCATCACCTTCCACCCCGAGGCCTCGGACCACATCGACCGCTCGCTGCAGCTGATCCGCGACGGCGGCTGCCAGGCGGGCCTGGTGTTCAATCCGGCCACGCCGCTCTCCTATCTCGACTACGTGATGGACAAGGTGGACATGGTGCTGCTGATGAGCGTCAACCCCGGCTTCGGCGGCCAGGCCTTCATCCCCGGCACCCTGGACAAGCTGCGCGAGGCGCGGAGCCGCATCGACGCCTCCGGCCGCGATATTCGCCTCGAGATCGACGGTGGGGTGAAGGTGGAGAACATTGCCGAGATCGCCCGGGCCGGCGCCGACACCTTCGTGGCGGGCTCGGCGGTGTTCAAGGCCAGAAACGAGGCCGACCCGCACCGCTACGACTCCGTGCTGCGCGACTTCCGAGAGCAGCTGGCCGGCGCGCGCTGAGGCCGTGAGCGAGCAGCCCCCCGCCGCCGAGGCGCCGGTCTGGCACCTCTACCTGCTGGAGACGGCGGGCGGGGCGCTCTATACCGGCATCACCACCGACGTCGACCGGCGCCTGGCGGAGCATGCCGCCGGCCGCGGCGCCAAGGCACTGCGCGGCCGCGGCCCCCTGACCCTGCGTCACCGCGAGCCGGTGGGCAGCCACGGCGAGGCGCTGCGCCTCGAGGCCGAGATCAAGCGGCTCTCGGCGACCCGCAAGCGCGCCTGGCTGGCGGCACGCCAGCCAGTGCAGGACGATCAGCAACGCAGAGGAGCAAGCATGCACCCCATTCTCGACGGCATCGAGCTGGTGGCCTTCGACCTGGACGGCACCCTGATCGACTCGGTGCCCGATCTGGCGCTGGCCGTGGACGCGGCCCTGGCAGACCTCGGCCTGCCCGCCGCCGGCGAGGCGAGGGTGCGCGACTGGGTCGGCAACGGCTCGCTAGTGTTGATGGAGCGCGCGCTGCGGTTCGCAACGTCTGCCAGCGAGGCGCCGGGGACTGATCGTAGAGGGGGTCCTATGCCAGGGGTGAGGAGCACTGCTCCGAACGGGCTGGCCATGGATGGCCAGCACCGGACCTGCGAGCGAAGCGGGACGCGAGAGCGAAGCAGGGCATCGGTAGCGCCCAGGGAGGGGTTCACAGCGCCCCCTCGTAGATCAGTCGCCGGGAAAGCCTCGCTTGCCACTGCTGCTGAGGTCGACAAGCCCCTTCTGGAGCGCGCCCATGCGGCATTCCTTACGCACTACGGTCGTGACCCCGGCGCCCATACTCGGCTCTACCCCGGCGTGCGCGAGTGCCTGGATGCCCTGCGTGAGCGCGGCCTGCCGCTGGCGCTGGTGACCAACAAGCCCTATGCCTTTATTGCCCCGCTGCTGGAGGGGCTGGCGCTTGCCGAGCACTTCGCCCTCTGCCTGGGTGGCGACAGCCTGCCCGAGAAGAAGCCTCATCCGGCGCCGCTGCTGCACGTGGCCAGCCACTTCGGCCTGGCCCCTCGGGCCTGCCTGATGGTGGGGGACTCCCGTCACGATATCGCCGCCGGTCAGGCCGCCGGCTTTCGTACCCTGGCGGTGCCCTACGGCTACAACCACGGCGAGCCGGTGCGCGAGAGCGGCCCGGATGGCGTGGTTGAATCGCTGGTGGAACTCGTTTAACGTGAATTCGGCTAATGCTATAAGCGCGGCCTAATCAATATGTTATTGCTATAAGAAGCGGAAGCCTCTCGATGAACAGCCGCACCCTGTCGGACACCTGCCCTGCCTTCGGTGGCTCCCCGGCCGCCGAGCCCCGCCTGCGCCGCTCGCCGCTCCGCGGCGGCTGGCGATGGTGACGCTCCTTCCATGTTGAGCCGCGGCGCTGGCTACCTTCAGGTCGCGCCGCCCTGCGCCCCATCGCCAACCCGTTACACCGAGGATTCCCGGGCATGATGACTCCCGAACGCTTCCGCGAGCTGGCCGACGCCGGCTACAACCGTATTCCGGTCACCCGCGAGGTGCTGGCCGATCTCGACACCCCGCTCTCCACCTATCTCAAGCTGGCCAATGCCCCCTGGTCCTTCCTGCTGGAGTCCGTGCAGGGCGGCGAGAAGTGGGGGCGCTACTCCATCATCGGCTTGCCCAGCCGCGAGCGCATCGAGGTGCGCGGTTTTACCGTCAGCCACATCGTCGACGGCGAGCAGCAGGGCGTGGCCGAGGTGGAGGACCCGCTGGCGTGGATCGAGCAGTTCCAGGCCCGCTTCAGGGTGCCGCGCCTCGACGACCAGCCGCGCTTCGATGGCGGCCTGGTGGGCTACTTCGGTTACGACACCATCCGCTACATCGAGCCGCGGCTGCGCAGCGCGGCGGCCGCGGCCAAGCCCGATCCGCTGGGCGTGCCGGACATCCTGCTGATGGTCTGCGACGAGCTGGTGGTGTTCGACAACCTCTCCGGACGCCTGGCGCTCTGGACCCACGCCGACCCCGCCGAGCCCGAGGCCTACGGCCGCGCTGTGCAGCGCCTGGAGGAGCTGGAGATCCGCCTGCGCAGCGCCACCCTCAACACCATCAGCCCCGGCTCCGGCGGCGCCGCGGTGGAGGAGGGCGACTTCACCTCCGGCTTCACCGAGGCGGGCTTCAAGGCCGCGGTGGAGACCATCAAGGAGTACGTGCTGGCCGGCGACGTCATGCAGTGCGTGCCCTCCCAGCGCATGTCGATTCCCTATCGCGCCGCGCCGCTGGACCTCTATCGGGCCCTGCGCAGCCTCAATCCCTCGCCCTACATGTTCTTCCTCGACCTGGGCGACCACCAGGTGGCCGGCTCCTCACCGGAGATCCTGACCCGCCTGGAGGAGGGCGAGGTGACGGTGCGACCCATCGCCGGGACCCGCAAGCGCGGCCGCAGCGAGGAGGAGGACCAGGCGCTGGAGGCGGAGCTGCTGGCCGATCCCAAGGAGCGCGCCGAGCACCTGATGCTGATCGATCTCGGCCGCAACGATGTGGGGCGCATCAGCGAGACCGGCTCGGTGAAGGTCACCGAGGAGATGGTGGTGGAGCGCTACTCCCACGTCATGCATATCGTCTCCAACGTCACCGGCAGGCTGAAGCCGGGGCTGACCGCCATGGACGCCCTGCGCGCCACCTTCCCGGCGGGCACCGTCTCCGGCGCCCCCAAGATCCGGGCGCTGGAGATCATCGACGAGCTGGAGCCGGTCAAGCGCGGCATCTACTCCGGGGCGGTGGGCTATCTCTCCTGGCACGGCAACATGGACACCGCCATCGCCATCCGCACCGCGGTGATCAAGGATGGCCAGCTGCATGTCCAGGCGGGTGCCGGCATCGTCGCCGACTCCGTGCCCGAGATGGAGTGGCAGGAGACCCTCAACAAGGGGCGCGCCCTGTTCCGCGCCGTGGCCATGGCCGAGCGCGGCCTGGACAACCTCGAATAAGGCGCCGGAGAGACCCATGAAAGTCTGCATGATCGACAATTACGACAGCTTCACCTTTAACGTGGTGCAGTACCTGGGGGAACTGGGCGCCGAGGTTGCGACCCACCGCAACGACGCCATCACCCTCGAGCAGATCGAGGCGATGGCGCCGAGCCACCTGGTGATCTCGCCGGGGCCCTGCACCCCCAACGAGGCGGGCATCTCCCTGGCGGCCATCCGTCACTTTGCCGGACGGCTGCCGATCCTGGGCATCTGCCTGGGCCACCAGGCCATCGGCCAGGTCTACGGCGGCCAGGTGGTGCGCGCCCCCCAGGTGATGCACGGCAAGACCTCGCGGATCCGCCACTCGGGCCTGGGGGTGTTCGAGGGCCTCGAGGACCCGCTGGAGGTGACCCGCTACCACTCCCTGGTGGTGGATCGCGCCTCGCTGCCCGAGTGCCTGGAGATCACCGCCTGTACCGACGACGGTGACGTCACCCCCGGGTTGATCATGGGCCTTCGTCACCGCGAGCTCGACGTGGAGGGGGTGCAGTTCCACCCCGAGTCGATCCTCACCCGCCAGGGGCATGAGCTGCTGGCCAACTTTCTCAAACGCCGCTGAGCCGGGGAGAGCCATGATGCAGATGCGAGACGCCCTCGGCGCCCTGATGCGCCGCGAGAACCTCAACTTCGCCGAGACCCACGAGGTGATGCGCCAGATCATGACCGGGGAGGCCAGCGATCCACAGATCGCCGCCTTCCTGATGGGCATGGCCATGAAGGGCGAGACCGCCGAGGAGATCAGCGCCGCGGCCCAGGTGATGCGCGAGCTGATGAAGCCGGTGCGGCTGCCGGTCGCGCTCGAGAACGTGGTGGACATCGTCGGCACCGGCGGCGATGGCGCCAACCTCTTCAACGTCTCCACCGCGGCCAGCTTCGTGGTGGCTGCCGCCGGCGGCCACGTGGCCAAGCACGGCAACCGCGGAGTCTCCTCCTCGTCGGGAAGCGCCGATCTCTTCGCCGTGGCCGGCATCCACCTGGACCTCGACGCCGATCAGGTGGCGCGCTGCATCGAGGAGGTGGGCGTGGGCTTCATGTTCGCCCCCAACCACCACCCGGCGATGCGCTACGCCGTGGGCCCGCGCCGCGAGATGGGCGTGCGCACCCTGTTCAATATCCTGGGGCCGCTGACCAACCCCGCCGGCGCCCCCAACCAGGTGCTGGGGGTCTATGCCCCGGAGCTGGTGCCGCTGATGGCCGAGGTGCTGCGCCGCCTGGGCAGCCGCCATGTGCTGGTGGTGCATGCGCAAGATGGCCTCGACGAGATCTCTCTGGCTGCGCCCACCCGGGTGGCCGAGCTGAAGGAGGGCAAGATCACCGAGTACTTGATCACCCCCGAGGAGCTCGGCATCCCGTGTCAGTCCCTGGACCCGCTGCGGGTGCAGTCCGCCGAGGACAGCCTGCGGCTGGTGGAGCAGGCGCTGGTGGGGGACGGCCCGGCAGCTGATATCGTCGCCCTCAACGCCGGTGCGGCGCTCTACGCCTCGGGCATCGCCGACAGCCTCAAGGAGGGCGTGGCCCTGGCCCAGGACGCCCAGGCCTCCAGGCTGCCCCTGGAGAAGCTCAGGGAGCTGGCCAACTTCACCCGCGTCTTCCTGCAGTGAGCGCGCCCCGTTCTCTCGGCGCACCCCCTGTCTCAGCGCACTGTCTACAAGGAGTCACATCATGAGCGCATCCCCGGGGGCGACCCCCACCATCCTGACCCGCATCCTGGCGCGCAAGGACGAGGAGGTGGCCGAGCGCTCCCGCGCCGTCCCCGAGGCCGAGCTGCTGCGCCTGGCCGCCGAGCAGAGCGCACCGCGCGGCTTCGTGGCGGCCATGCAGCGCATGATCGCCGCCGGCGACCCGGCGGTGATCGCCGAGGTCAAGAAGGCCTCCCCCTCCAGGGGGGTGATCCGCGAGGACTTCCACCCCGCCGAGATCGCCGCGAGCTACGCCAAGGGGGGAGCCGCCTGCCTCTCGGTGCTCACCGATGCCGACTTCTTCCAGGGCCACGAGGACTACCTGATCGAGGCCCGTGACGCCTGCGAGCTTCCGGTGATCCGCAAGGACTTCATCACTCACGGCTACCAAGTGAGCGAGGCCCGGGCCATCGGCGCCGACTGCATCCTCCTGATCGTCGCCGCCCTGGAGGACGCCCAGATGGCGGACCTCAATCGCCAGGCCATCGAGCTCGGCATGGACGTGCTGGTGGAGGTGCACGACCTCCGTGAACTCGAGCGCGCGCTCAGGCTGGATCTCTCCCTGGTGGGCATCAACAACCGCGACCTGCACACCTTCGACACCACCCTGGACACCACCCTGGAGCTGCTGCCGCGCATCCCGAAGGAGGTGACCGTGGTGACCGAGTCCGGCATCCACACCCGCGGCGACGTGCTGCGCATGCGCGAGCACGACGTCAACGCCTTCCTGGTGGGCGAGGCCTTCATGCGCGAGGCCGATCCCGGCGAGGCGCTGCGCCGGCTGTTCTTCTGAGGCCGACCGGCTGGCTCCGCGCTCCAAGAGCGGCTAAGAGTGGGAGGCTGGTTCTGCCGGCGGGCAACGATTCGACGAAGGGAGGCCGCAGGCCTCCCTATAGCTATTCAGCAGGGTCCTTTGCAGTACCTAATACTCTGTACGGGGACTTTGCTGACGGGAAACAAAGCGACTCATCATGGCGATCAAGAAATCCGAACTCTACTCCTCGCTCTGGGCCAGCTGTGACGAGCTGCGCGGCGGCATGGACGCGTCGCAGTACAAGGACTATGTCCTGTTTATGCTGTTCATCAAGTACATCTCGGACAAGTACGCCGATTCCGACGACTTCGCGCCGCCGGTAATCATCCCCGAGGGCGCCAGCTTCCCAGACATGGTCAAGCTCAAGGGCAAGAGCGACATCGGCGACAGGATCAACACCCAGATCATCCAGCCCCTGATCGACGCCAACCAGCGCCTGGCGCGTAGCGACTTCCCGGACTTCAATGATCCCAACAAGCTCGGCGAAGGCAAGGCGATGGTGGATCGCCTCACTAACCTGATCAGCATCTTCCAGAAGCCGGAGCTCGACTTCGCCAAGAATCGCGCCGAGCACGACGATATTCTCGGCGACGCCTACGAATACCTGATGCGCCACTTCGCCCAGGAAAGCGGCAAGAGCAAGGGACAGTTCTACACCCCCTCCGAGGTCAGCCGGATCATGGCGCAGGTCATCGGCATCTCGCCGGAGTCGGCGGTGGCGGCCACCACGGCCTATGACCCCACCTGCGGATCGGGCTCGCTGCTGCTCAAGGTTGCCGCCGAGGCCGGCACGCACATCACCCTGGAAGGGCAGGAGAAGGACGTCACCACCGCCGGTCTGGCGCGCATGAACATGATCCTGCATGACTTCCCCACCGCCAATGTGGTGCAGGGCAATACCCTGGCCAACCCCAAGTTCAAGGAGCAGGGCGGGGGCCGCGAGCAGCTGCGCACCTACGACTACGTGGTGGCCAACCCGCCCTTCTCGGACAAGAGCTGGAGCGCCGGCCTGACGCCGGAGAACGATCCCTGGGAGCGCTTCGGCTGGGGCACGCCGCCCGCCAAGCAGGGTGACTACGCTTACCTGCTGCATATCCTTCGCTCCATGAAGAGCACCGGCAAGGGCGCGGTGATCCTGCCCCACGGCGTGCTGTTCCGGGGCAACGCCGAGGCAGGCATTCGGCGGCGGCTGGTGCGCTCGGGGTATCTGAAGGGCATCATCGGTCTGCCGGCCAATCTCTTCTACGGTACCGGCATTCCCGCCTGCATCCTGCTGCTGGACAAGGAGAACGCCCAGGCGCGCAAGGGGATCTTCATGATCGATGCCGCCCGGGGCTTCATCAAGGACGGCAACAAGAACCGGCTGCGCGAGCAGGACATCCACCGCATCGTCGATACCTTCAAGAAGCAGGTCGACGTGCCACGTTTCGCCCGCATGGTGCCCTTCGACGAGATCGCCTCGCCCAGGAACGACTTCAACCTCAACCTGCCGCGCTACATCGATGCCAGCGAGCCGGAAGATCGCCATGACCTCCATGCCCATATGAACGGCGGGATTCCCGTGCGCGATATCGACGGCGATCGTGCCGCCATCCCGCCGGTGCCAGGCCTGGCGGCCTACTGGGCCGTCTTCCCCGGCCTGCGGGCATCGCTATTTCGACCTACCCCGCACGCCGGCTACGTCGATCTCGCCGTAGCCCCCCAGTCGCTGAGAACCGCCATCCTCGAGCACACCGAGTTCGCCACCTTCCGTGAGCGGACTTTTGCCCTGTTCGACGACTGGCGCACGCGGAACCGGCCGGTGCTCAAGGACTTTGGTATCGATGACCAGCCTAAGGCCCTGATCACCCGCGTGGGCGAGGACCTGTTGAACACCTTCCGCGCCGCTCCCGTGCTCGACCCCTACGATGTCTACCAGCACCTAATGGACTACTGGTACGCGATCCTGCAAGACGACGCCTACGAGATTGCTGCCGATGGCTGGGTGGCGGAGACGCGCCGCGTGCTGGAAGAGGTCAAGAGCGGCAAGAAGAAGGGCGAAATGAAGGACAAGGGCTGGACCTGCGACCTGATTCCCAAGCCCTATATCGTGGCCCGCTACTTTGCCGCTGAGCAGGCCGAGCTGGATACCCTGCGCGGCGAGCTGGACAGCGTGGGCACCGGCCTGGCAGAGCTCACCGAGGAGCATGGCGGCGAAGAGGGCCCGCTCAAGGATGTCGCGTCGAAGAGCGATGCCCAGGACGCCTTCGCCCAGGCACTGGTGGAGGTCTGGCATGAAGAAGACCCTGAGGCCTGCGGCCGCTACCGTGCCATGACGAGTCAGGCCGAGGAGCATGCCGCTGAGCTGCGCGCCCTCGCTGACGGTGGCTACCTCTCCGTGTTGAAGAACCCCAAGGGCAAGCTGACCCAGAAGGCGATCAAGGGCCGGCTCGACGCCACCACCGATGTGGAGGAGCACAAGGCGCTACAACGCTATCTCGGCCTGGAGAAACGGTTGAAGGCCACCGACAGGGAGGCCGCAGGCCTGCTTGCCGAGGCCGAGGTGCACTACCGTGAGCGCCTGCAGCAGGAGCCGCTGCCTGAGGCATTGACCGACCTGCATGCCACTGCCCGCTACCTGGAGCTCAGCGATCGGCAAACGGCCCTCAAGGCAGAGGTCAAGGAGGCGGACGCCGCCCTCGACCTGCTCGCCTACGAGAAGTACCCACAACTCGACGAGGAAGAGATCAAGACCCTGGTGGTTGACGACAAGTGGCTCGCCGCCCTGCAGGTCACCGTCCAGGAGGAGTTGGAGCGCGTCTCCCAGACACTCACCTCGCGCGTCCGCGAGTTGGCCGATCGCTACGCCACGCCTCTGCCGCAGATGAGCCGGCAGGTCGAAGAGCTCTCTGCCCGGGTGGATGAGCATCTCAAGTCGATGGGAGTAGCATGGGCATGACGGACGAGGCGATGGAGGTGCGCGACGCCTCGGCGGGGTATGCGCTGCAGGCGGATAGACCGATGGTGCCCGAGGGCTACAGGGACACGGAGATCGGAATTATTCCCGAAGACTGGGAGGTGTCAGCAGTTCGTCAGAAAGGTGAGGTCCTCGCAGGGAAGGCATTGGCCGTTAATGCGCCAGGCGAACAGCGCCCTTACCTCAGAACAAAGAATGTCCTTGATGGGCGAATTGACACCGCCGATGTGCTCAAGATGCCGATGACGGATGAGCAGTTTAGACAATTCCAAATTAGAAATGGCGATGTCCTGCTTAACGAGGGCCAGAGTCTTGGGCTTGTTGGGCGTTGTGCGATTTATAAGGATGAATATCCTGAGCCCTGTGCCATTCAGAATGCGCTGTTGCGCTTCAGGGCTCGATCAGGTATTTGTGAAAATTTTGCTGCGTATCTGTTTCGGCACTGCCAGCAGACTGGGATCTTCTCACGGATTTCGCTCCAAACCACTTCGGTGGCTCATCTTGGTTCAACTCGGTTCGGGCGCTTGCGCCTTGCTTGGCCCACTGAAGTAGAGCAGCGTGCTATCGCCACCGCCTTGAGTGATGCAGATGAGTTGTTGGAGACGCTGGATCGCTTGATAGCCAAGAAGCGCGATATCAAGCAGGCCACCATGCAGCAGCTCCTTACAGGTGAGACGCGGCTGCCGGGGTTTGTGGGGGAATGGGAGGAGAAGGAGTTTGATGAGGTTCTTGAGCGAATCAATGGGAAGAGACATCAAGTTCAAGCGTCTGACTATCAATCGATCGGTATCTACCCCGTCATTGATCAAGGGAAGGAGGCAGTAGTGGGCTTCTCTGATGCTTCAGATCGCCTATTCGAATGTCCATATGGTGGGGTGATAATTTTCGGTGATCATACTTGCATCGTTAAGTTCGTGAATTATGATTTTATCATTGGTGCCGATGGGACTCAGGTTGTAAAGGCTAAAAAGGGGCAGATAACTCGTTTTTACGCGTACTGCCTGCAATATAGTGGGGTGGAGCAGACCGGTTACAATCGGCACTTCAAGCACCTCCGAGACAAGCGGTTTGTGGTGCCTAGTGGCGAGGAGCAGATTGCCATCGCTTCTGCTCTATCCGCCCTTGATAACGAAATAGAAGCCCTCGAAAAACGCCGTGCCAAGACCGTTGCCCTTAAACAGGCCATGATGCAGGAACTGCTGACCGGAAGGACACGGCTGATATGAGCGACAGGGCCGTCACCGATCCGGCGCTGGTCGCCGAGCTTCGCCAGCTTATCGACGCCGCCCGCCAGCGTGCGGCGGTGGCGGTCAATGCCGAGCTGACCCTGCTCTACTGGCAGATCGGGCGCCGTATCCACCGGGAGGTCCTGGCGGGCAAGCGGGCCGGTTATGGCGAAGAGATTGTCTCCGCGCTGGGGAGACAGTTGACCCATGAGTACGGCAGGGGCTTTTCGACCAAGAACCTGCGCCACATGATTCGCTTCGCCGAGGTGTTCCCTGAGGAGAACATTGTCTCGACGCTGTCGAGACAATTGTCCTGGAGCCATTTCCTGGAGGTGATCTACCTGAAGGAGCCCCTGGCTCGGGAGTTCTATGTTCGGTTGTGTCAGGAGGAAGGCTGGAGCGTGCGCAGGTTGCGGGAGCGTAAGGAGACCCTGCTCTTCGAACGCACCGCGATCTCCCGCAAGCCCGAAGAGACCATCCGCCATGAGCTACAACGCCTGGATGACACCGGGCAACCTTCGCCGCAGCTGCTGCTCAAGGACCCCTACCTGCTCGACTTCCTCGGCCTCAACGACCGATACCTCGAGCGCGACCTGGAAGACGCCATCCTGCGCGAGATCGAGCATTTCCTGCTGGAGCTAGGCGCGGGCTTCACCTTCGTGGCAAGGCAGAGGCGCATCCAGATCGATGACGAGGATTTCTACATCGACCTGCTCTTCTACAATCGCAAGCTCCGGCGGCTGGTGGCCATCGACCTCAAGCTCGGGCGCTTCAAGGCCGAGTACAAGGGGCAGATGGAGCTCTACCTGCGCTGGCTGGCGCGCCACGAGCAGGAGGCAGGGGAGAATCCGCCGCTGGGCATCATCCTGTGTGCCGGCAAGCAGCACGAGCAGATTGAGCTGCTGGAACTGGACAAGAGCGGCATCCATGTTGCCGAATACCTGACAGTGTTGCCTTCCAGAGAGGCCCTGCAGGCCAAGCTGCATCAATCCATCGCCGCCGCCAGGGCGCGGCTGCAGGGAGGCCAGGACGAGCCGACCGACTGAGCCACGCAAGGAGCCCGCCAGATGTTGAATGCCACACGCCCGGAGCGCCTGACCCAGAACCGCGTGATCCACCTGCTGACCAGGCCTGAAGGGGAGAACGGCCTGGACTACCGCTGGCTCGGCAACTGGAGCCGCCGGGAGGGCAATCGCGCCATCGAGCCCGAGCTGCTGCGCGACAACCTGAGCGAACGCGGCTACTCCGAGGCGCATATTGCCGCCGCCCTGCATAAGCTGCAGGCGGCAGCCGATGTCACCGGAGTGACGCTCTACCAGGCGAATCTGCGCACCTACAACCTGCTGCGCTACCCCGTGAAGGTGCTCCTCTCGCCGGGGAAGCCGCACGAGGATGTGCATCTGGTCGATTGGGAGCACCAGGAGAATAACGACTTCGCACTGGCCGAGGAAGTGACCCTCAAGGGTGGGCATGATCGCCGCCCCGATCTGGTGATCTACCTCAACGGCATCGCCGTGGCGGTGATCGAGCTCAAGCGTAGCTCCGTGGAGGTGGCCGACGGGGTGCGCCAGCTCATCACCAACCAGGAGCCGATCTTCAACGAGGGCTTCTTCACCACCGTGCAGCTGTTGCTGGCCGGCAGCGATGCCCAGGGGCTGCGCTACGGCACCACCGGTACGCCGGAGCAGTTCTTCGTGCAGTGGAAGGATGAGGAGGGCAGCCGCGCGGCGTCGCCCGGGGTATTGCTGGACAGACCGCTGGTGCAGATGTGCGGTAAGCAACGCCTGCTGGACCTGATCCGCAACTTCGTGCTCTTCGATGCAGGGCAGAAGAAGGTGCCCCGGCCCCATCAGTACTTCGGCGTCAAGGCGGCCCAGCAGCGCATTGCCCAGCGCGAAGGCGGGGTAATCTGGCACACCCAGGGCAGCGGCAAGAGCATCCTGATGGTGCTGCTGGCCAAGTGGATCATGGAGCACGATCCGGCGGCACGCATCCTGGTGGTGACCGACCGCGACGAGCTGGACACACAGATCGTCGGCGTGATGCGCAATGCCGGAGTGGTGGGCGAGGAAGCCCCCTCGCCGCGTATCACCTCACGGGCACAGTTCATGGAGAAGCTGGGGGCGACTACGCCGAGACTGCTCTGTGCCCTGGTGCACAAGTTCGACCCGGGCGACCTCAAGGGCGATCCGCCACCGGTGCACGGGCGTTTCTATGTTTTCGTCGATGAGTGCCACCGCACCCAGGGTGGTGCCATGAACCGTCAGATGAAGCGCTGGCTCGCCGATGCGATCTTTATCGGCTTCACCGGTACCCCACTGTTGCGCAAGGACAAGCAGACCACCCGCGAGGTCTTCGGCACTTATATCCACACCTACAAGTTTCCTGAAGCGGTGGCCGACGGCGTGGTGCTGGACCTTAAGTACGAGGCACGCGACGTGCCCCAGCGTCTGACCTCCCGCCAGGCCATCGACAAGTGGTTCGAGCAGAAGACACGGAACCTCAACAACTACCAGAAGGCAGTGCTGCGAAAGCGCTGGGCCACGCTGGAGGAGCTGATGAGCGCCGGCGAGCGCAAGCAGCGCATCGTTGCGGACATCATCGAGGACTTCGGCCTCAAGCCACGCCTGAACAACGATCGTGGCACTGCCATTCTGGTGGCCGCCTCGATCTATGATGCCTGCCACTACTTCCGGCTGTTTCAGAACACCCCATTCGGTCGTTACTGCGGGATCATCACCTCGTTCGAGCCCAACCACAACGCCATCTCCCGAGAGCCCTCCAGCAGCGATGAACGCTACAAGTTCGACACCTATACGCAGCATGTGTTGAAGGATGGACAGAGTACTAGCCAGTACGAGGCCGAGGTGAAGCGCCGCTTCATCGAGGAGCCGGCCAACACCAAGCTCTTGATCGTGGTGAGCAAGCTGCTGACCGGCTTCGATGCCCCTTCGTGCAGCTACATCTACTTGGACAACAAGCTGCGCGATCACAACCTGTTCCAGGCAATCTGCCGGACTAATCGCCTGGACGGCGACGACAAGGATTACGGTCATATCGTCGACTTCAAGCAGCTCTTCGGCGATGTGCAGCAAGTGATCGCGGTCTACAGCTCCGACGAGCTGGACCTGGACGACGGCGGATCATCCGAGAACAACATCGAGTTGAAGGAATGGCGCAAGGAGGGCCGCAGGAAGCTCGATACGGCTCGCGAGGCGCTCAAGTACCTCTGTGAGCCGGTGCCGCCGCCTCGTGATATCGAGCACTACCTGCACTACTTTTGCGGTGGTGCCGGTACACCGGAGGCGCTGAACGACACCGAAGTGCTGCGGATCTCCTTCTACAAGGCGGTGGCCAGCTTCGTGCGGGCCTATTCCGCCATCGTCCAAGAGCTGGATGCCATCGGCTACACGACGAGCGAGATCGCCACCCTGCAGGACGAGGTCGCCTTCTTCAGCGAGGTGCGTGCCGCCATCAAGTGCCATTCCGGCGAGGAGCTGGATATCAAGCCCTTCGAGGCGGACATGCGCCACCTCATCAACACCTATATCCAGGCGGACCCGGCGAGCAAACTGGGCTCGGTGGATAATTACTCCCTTGTGGATCTAATCGTCGAGACTGGCATCCATGATGCCATCGCCAGGAAGCTCAATCAGAAGGGAAAACTGTCGAAGAACGGAGTCGCCGAAGGCATCATCAATAACGTGCGCAAGACCATCATCCGTGACCAGCTCACCGATCCACGTTTCTACGAACAGCTATCCAAGCTGCTGGACGATCTGATCGCGGATTGGCGAAGTGATACGGCTTCCTATCAGCAGTTCCTGGCGCGCGCCGAAACACTGGTCAAGCAGATGGCACAGGGCCAGCGTGGTGAAGCGCTGCCCCCGGAATTGGACAATCGCCCCGAGGCACAGGTGATCTATCACAATCTCCCGGATATTCTGGCCGCGTCGCGCTCGGTAGGCGAGGTGCAGGAGCCTGCCCCCGACGCTGATGAGCAGCGCCTGCGACTCTCGCTGGCCATTGACCGGGCGATGCGCGAGCAGGCGCCGGCTGGCTGGCGGGGCGACGATGCGCGCGAAAGGCAGGTGCTCAATGCCCTGTATCCTATCCTAGGACGAAATCGACAGGCCACCGAGGCTATGTTCGACCTGATCAAGAATCAGGTGGGCTACCCGTGACTGAAACGATCACGCTAGGGGATGTTGCTATTGAAGTGACGCGCAAGAATGTCCGCAACGTGCATCTTTCCGTGCATCCGCCGGACGGGCGGGTCACCTTGGTAGCACCGCGTGCGACCCGCCTGGAAGTGGCGCGTGCCTATGCGATTGCTAAGCTCGGCTGGATACGCGACCAACAAGCGAAGCTCCATGCCCAAGCGCGAGAGGCGCCACGCCGTTTCGTCGAGCGGGAGAGTCACTATCTCTGGGGGCGACGCTACCTGCTGAATGTTGAAGAGAGGGAGTCCCGTCCCGGTGTCCGCATCGATCACAAGCGCATCACCCTCAGTGTGCGACCAGGAAGCGATCGGGAAAAGCGCGCCGAGGTGATGCACGAGTGGCACAAGCGGTTGCTGCATGACGCCGTTCCCCCGCTGATCGAAAGGTGGGAACCTCGCCTGGGCGTGCGTGTGTCGGCTTATCATCTGCAACGTATGAAGACGAAGTGGGGAAGCTGCAATCCATCGAAGGGTAATATTCGACTGAACACGGAACTGGTTAAAAAGCCGAAGGACCTGCTCGAATATATCGTTGTGCATGAAATGCTGCACTTGGTCGAGGCTAATCATAATGAGCGCTTCATTGCGCTACTGGATGAGTGTTTTCCCGGTTGGCGGGAGGCGCGTGATGAGCTAAACAGTTTGCCGTTGTCCGCCGAGAACTGGTAGATATCCTTCCTATTTAAGCTCCTCGGGTGTAAAGCTATCGGTAGAAAAGGCATGTCACCTGGCACGGCTCAAGCACCAGACAGATCAAGGCCGGCGGGAATACCGCCGGCCTTCTTTCATATGTCAACATTCTGGCCGCCCCGACGGGCGCGTTTCGCGCTCGCCGGGGCGCCTTGCCGTTTACTCGTCCCCGGTGAAGGGAAGCGATGAGTGGTGCAGCACGATGCGCAGGTCGCCGTCGTCGTCCAGATGGTAGCCCCAGCTCTTGTCCACCACGGTGGTGTTGCCGTCGGCATCCAGGATCGAGACGTTGCCCATGGTCAGCGCCATGTCGCCGCTGATGAAGATGGCGGCGTTGTCGATGGTGACCTCCTGCCAGCCCTTCAGGGCGAAGCCGCTGTCCGCGCTGTACTCGTCGCTGTGGCCGACGAAGTAGGCCAGGGCGCCCTCGGGGGTGGTGCGGAAGGTCTGGGGCGCTTCGGCCAGGGTCGGCTTGAAGAGCACCGCGCCCATGTCGTGGCCGTAGGCGCCGGCGATGATCTCCTCGGCCAAGGCGCGGGCGGCGTCGATGCCTTCTTCCTCGTAGGTCTGGGAGATGGCGACCAGCGCCTCGCCCCAGGCCTGCTGGGCCTCCAGCACCTGCTCCTCGGTGATGTCGCCGCCCATGTGGGTCACTTCGGTGGCGCTGGCCAGGCCGGCGGCGCCGAGGCCCATACCCAGAGCGGTGGCGGTAATCAGTGTCTTGAGCTTCATCATATCTCTCCTTGAAAAGCCGGGAAGTGTCAGAGCGTCTTGTTCTGATGCAGGTCCAGACTAACGCGAATCACCGTTCAGATAAGGGGGTGCCGGGGTGAAGATTCATGGCCGGTAAGATGAACGGAAGGTGAACGTCACCGGTGAGCCTCGGGAGGGGCCTCCAGCCGATAGCCGAAGCCCCGCTGGGTGGTGATCAGCGAGCCCCCCGGGTGGCCGTCGTCCAGCTTGCGGCGCAGGCGCCGGATGTAGACGTTGACGACGTTGGTGAGAGGATCCTCGCTGCTGCCCCAGACGCTGGCAAGGATGCGCTCGCGGCTGAACAGCTTGCCGGGCGAGGCCATCAGCAGTTCGAGAATGGCCAGCTCCTTGGGCGTCAGCTCGATGGCGCGGCCGGCACGGGTCACGCGGCGCTGGTCGCGGTCCAGCTCCAGCTCGCCGACCCGCAGCCGCCGCTGCGGCTCCGCCATGCCGGGGCGGGCGTGGCGCCGAGCGAGGGCGCCGAGCCTGGCCAGCAGCTCTTCGAAGGCGAAGGGCTTGATCAAGTAGTCGTCGGCGCCGGCGTCCAGCCCCGAGACGCGGTCCTCGACGCTGTCCAGCGCGGTGAGCATCAGCACCGGGCAGTCGACCCCGGCGGTGCGCAGGCTGCGGCACACCTCGAGCCCGCC
The DNA here is from genome assembly GCF_013000985.1 of Halomonas sp. PGE1. Lineage (NCBI taxonomy): Bacteria > Pseudomonadati > Pseudomonadota > Gammaproteobacteria > Oceanospirillales > Halomonadaceae > Halomonas > Halomonas sp. PGE1. Next base: position 2,998,916 of record NZ_CP053032.1, on the reverse strand, counting down.
GATATCCGGCAGCAGGCGGTCCAGTATCACCACCGGCAGCGGCGAGGACGCCGGCTGGCGTGCCGTTTGTACCAGATGCACCAGCGCCGGCTGCCCTTCGCTGAAGCTCTCCACCCGATGGCCCTCCGCCGTCAGGCCGCGCTGCAGGAAGTCCCGAATGCGGGGGTCGTCTTCAACGATCACGATGTGCATCGCTCGGCTCCGTGTGGTCATTGGCAATGTGGTCAGTGGCAGTGTGGTCAGTGGCAGCGTGAACGGGCAGGCGCAGCAGCGCCTGGCAGCCCCCCTCGGGCAGGTTGTCGAGCTGCAGCTGGCCGCCATGCAGCCGCATCAGCAGCATGGCGATGGCGAGCCCCACCCCCTGGCCGTCCGGGCGGTGGCGGCGCGCCTCCGGGCTGCGGTAGCCGCGCTCGAAGATGCGGGCGGCCTCCCGGTCGGGCAGCCCGATGCCCCGGTCGCGAATGCGCAGCTCCCAGACGGCGGTGCCCTGGTGCTCGACCAGGCTGGCCTCGACGTCGACCTGGCCGGCGGGGTGCGAGTACTGCACGGCGTTGTCGAGCAGGATGCCGAACACCTGCTTCAGGCGCTGAGCGTCGCCCAGCAGGAGGGCGCTTTCCAGGTGGGCCACCCGGATGCGGATACCGCGCAGACGCCCGAGGGTGGAGGCCTGGCTGATGGCATCGCGCAGGGGGGACAGAGGGTCAAGCGGGCGGTGCTGCACCTGCCACTCGGCGATATCGCTGCGTGCCATGGTCAAGAGGTCGCTGATGACGCCGCTGAGGTGAGCGGCATCGTCGGCGATGCGCTGCAGCGCCTGGCGATACTCCGCTTCGCTGCGGGGCTGGCCGCGCAGGGTGATTTCCGCCTCGCCGCGGATGGAGGTGGCGGGCGTACGCAGCTCGTGGCTGATGTCCTCCAGCAGCTGCTGGCGCTGCTTCGAGAGCTGGTTGAGCCTGGCCAGCGCCTGCTCCAGCTCGCGGGTGCGGGTGTCGACCAGGTCTTCCAGGTGGCGCTGGCGGTCGCGCTCGGTGCGGCGATGCTGATCCAGTTCGCTGGCCATCTGATTGATATGTGCGGCGATGCGCCCGAATTCGTCCTGCAGGCTGTCGTCGAGGCGGTGGCTCAGCTCGCCGCGCTGCAGGGCCTGGGCGCCGCGCAGCAGCTCGCCGATCGGGCGGCGCAGGGCGCGGGCAAAGTGCCAGAAGACCCAGAGGATGATCAGGCTGAGTGCCAGAGTGGTCAGTGCGGCCATCAGCATCAGCTGGTGCAGCGAGCGGTCGGCCTCGCTGCGCTGCTTGGCCAGCAGGGTGCGCTCGCGGGCCAGGGTGTCGGCCATGGTCAGGCGCAGGTCGCGGCCTTCGAACTGGTTGAGGTCATCCAGCGTGGCATCGCGCGGGCCGCCGGGGGCCTGGCTCTCCAGCCGCTGCAGAAAGTCGTCGAACAGGTCGAGCGCCTGCTGACGCTCCGTGATCAGGCTGGCGGGCTGCTCCAGCTCGGTCGGTGCGCCCGTGGCCAGAGTCCGGGTGAGCTGCTGCAGGCGTGCCAGATGGGAGCGCATCTCCTGGAGCAGAGCATCGCGCTGCTCCGGGTCGGCGTCGGCTTCGTACTGGGCCCGCGAGAGCCAGGTCTGCAGCCGGTGCTTGCTGTCGGAGAGCGCCAGAAAGCCGGCGTGCAGATCGCTCGAGACGCGCCCGAGCGCCACCTTCTGGCGGGCGCCGTCGATGGCCCAGATGGCAACGCCCCCCTGAATCACCGCCAGCAGGGTTAACGCGAGCAGAGCGACTCCGAGGCGGCGTTCGAACATGGCGGTCTCCAGCGGGGGCGTGGGGGCTGTCGGCGGAGCAGAGGCGCCACGTCGAGAGCGGGTCTCGATGATAATCATGCCGGTGGCGGGAAAGAAGCACGAAAAGCGCTCCCGTTGCACGTCGGCAGCGCCGCTGCCGCTCGGCTAGAAGTTCACCTTCAGCCGGCCCCAGCGCCTGGGTCAGCTCGTCAGCAAGCGAAAACCGTGCATGGAGGTTCCGGCGCGGTCAGCGGTTAAACAGCCACATCAGCGCCGAGAGGACCACGCTCACCAGAATCATGGTGGTGATCGGGAAGAAGAACGAGAACCCCTCCCGACGCACGGCGATATCCCCCGGCAGCTGGCCGAAGGGGGGGCGGGAGAGCCAGGGCCAGAGCAGGCCCACGGCGATGATGATCAGGCCGATGATGATCAGGGTGCGGTTCATGGCGTCGCCTCCTGTCGCTTGGACCCTTGCCAGGTTGGACGGTGCGCCCACCGAAGATCTTTCCCCGGTGGGCGCCTGCGGGTGCGGCGGCGTTGGCTCAGCCCGCGCGGCGCAGCAGCGCCAGCAGCCCCTGCAGCGGGTGAGGCAGGGCGGTGTCGGAGAAGCGCTTGACCTGGCTGCGGCAGGAGTAGCCGGTGGCCAGCAGGGTCCCCGCGTTGGCCTCGTCCTCCACCACCGGCTGCCAGGACTGGGCGTAGATGGTCCTCGAGGTCTCGCGGTTGCGCGCCTCGTGGCCGTAGGTGCCGGACATGCCGCAGCAGCCGGTGGCCACCAGCTCGAGCTCGAGGCCGAAGGCGGCGAAGAGCTGCTGCCAGGCCTTCGGACTGCCGGGGGCGTTGGTCTTCTCGGTGCAGTGGGAGAGCAGCCGGTAGCCCGGATCTTTGATGCCGGCGCCGTCCAGGGTCAGGCCGGCGGGCACCAGGCTGGCCGCGCGGGTCACCAGCCACTCCTGCAGCATCAGCACCTCGGGCACGGCCTCCGGCCCCAGCGCCTTCACGTACTCCTGGCGGTAGGTGAGGGTCATGGCCGGGTCGATGCCGACCAGCGGCACGTCGAACTCCGCCAGGGCGCGCAGCCGCCGGGCCTGCTTGTCGGCGGTGCGCGCAAAGGCGCCCAGGAAACCCTGCACGTGAAGCGGCTTGCCGTTGGGGGAGAAGGGCGCCACGAAGACCCGGAACTCCAGCCGGCCGAGCAGCTCGACGATATCCAGCACCAGGTTGGCTTCGAAGTGGCTGGTGAAGGCGTCCTGCACGATCACCACGCTCCTGGCCTTCTGGGCCTCGGTGAGCCGGCCGAGCGAGGTGGGAGTGGCCTCTGCCACGCCCCAGGCGGCCAGGGTCTTGCTCAGGCTGGCCCGGGAGAGCCGCGGGCTGTCCACCAGCCCCACGGGGCCCGAGAGCAGGCGGTCCACCAGGCGGTTGCCGATCAGCGCATTGTAGGCGGGCGCCACCCGGGAGAGGGCGGGCAGCACGGACTCGGTGGTGCCGACCAGGTAGTCGCGCAGCGGGCGCAGGTAGCGGCCGTGGTAGACCTCCAGGAACTGCGCCCGGGAGTCGGGCACGTTGACCTTGATCGGGCACTGGCCGGCGCAGGACTTGCAGGCCAGACAGCCGGCCATGGCGTCGTAGACCTCGTGGGAGAAGTCCGCCTCGCGCTTGCGGCGCAGGGTGTTGAGGGTGCGTTTCGGGAAGCTCTTAACGAAGCCCCAGGCGCCCTCCGCCTTCTTCTTGCGCGACTCCTCGACCAGATCGATGCCGGCGTCGCCCTGCAGGCGCAGCCACTCGCGGACCAGGCTGGCGCGCCCCTTGGGGGAGTGCACCCGATCCCGGGTCGCCTTCCAGGAGGGGCACATGGCGTCGTTGGGGTCGTAGTTGTAGCAGGCGCCGTTGCCGTTGCAGTAGACGGTAGCGGCGTGGGCCTGCCAGGCCCGCTCGTCGATGGTGCGGTCGAGCTGGCCCCGGGTGGTCACGCCGTCGATGGTCAGCAGGCCCGGGTCGACCAGCGTCACTGTCTCTGCCTGCGTGGTGTCAGGCGCCTTCCCCGCGGCTTCGGGCGGGATAGAAGCAGTACCCGCGGCTTCGGGCGGGATGGAAAGAGGCGTCGCGATCTTGCCGGGGTTGAGCTGGTTGTAGGGGTCGAAGGCCGCCTTGACCCGCTGCAGGCTGGGGTAGAGCTCGCCGAAGAAGCTCGGCGCATACTCCGAGCGCACTCCCTTGCCGTGCTCGCCCCACAGCAGGCCGCCGTACTTCTGCGTCAGCTCGGCCACCTCGTCGGAGACCTCGCGGATCAGCCGCTCCTGCGCGGGGTCCTTCATGTCGATGGCAGGGCGCACGTGCAGCACCCCGGCGTCCACGTGGCCGAACATGCCGTAGGCGAGGCCCCGAGCGTCCAGGGCGGCGCGGAACTCGGCAATGAAGTCGGCCAGGTGCTCCGGCGGCACCGCGGTGTCCTCGACAAAGGGGATGGGGCGCTTCTCGCCCTTTTCATCGACCCGGGCGTTGCCCAGCAGGCCCACGGCGCGCTTGCGCATGGCGTAGACCTTCTGGATCTGCGGCCGGCCCTCGGCGAGGGTAAAGCCCAGGCGCTGAACGCTGGCGTCGCTCTCCAGGTGGCGGCAGAAGGCGGCGACCCGCTCGGCCAGGCGCTCGGGATCGTCGTCGTTGAACTCCACCAGGTTGATGCCGCGCACCGGGGTGTCGCCGGCGGGGAAAAACGCCGCCACGCTGTCCCAGACGAAGTCCTCCATGGCCAGCATCAGCACCTTGTCGTCCACCGTCTCGATGGAGGTGGGGGACGCCTGTGGCCGACCTTGAGAAGAGCTGCCGCTTGACATTAGGGCCCGAGCGTCGCGCAGGGCATCCATGAAGCCGGCGTAGCGCACGTTGACCAGGGTGGAGTGCTTCGGGATCGGCAGGACGTTGAGTACCGCCTCATTGAGAAAGCCCAGGGAGCCCTCGGCGCCGCACAGCAGGCTGTTCATGTCGAGCCGACCCTGGTCGTCACGCAGATGCGCCAGGTCATAGCCGGTCAGGCAGCGATTGAGGGGCGGGAACTTCTCGGCGATCAGCGCGCCCTGGGTGTCGATGATCTCCCGGGCGGTGCGAAAGGCGCGGCCGGTGGCGTCCTGGCGCTTGCAGAGCGTGTCGAGCTCGGCCTCCTCCACCGGGCGGCTGGTCAGGCGCTCGCCGCCCAGCAGCAATACCTCGAGCTCGAGCACGTGGTTGCGGGTCTTGCCGTACTCGCAGCTGCCCTGGCCGCTGGCGTCGGTGGAAATCATGCCGCCGATGGTGGCGCGGTTGGAGGTGGAGAGCTCCGGCGCGAAGAAGAGGCCATGGGGCCTGAGCGCGGCGTTGAGCTGGTCCTTGACCACCCCGGCCTGGACCCGCACCCGACGGGCCTCGACGTCGATATCGAGGATCCGGTTCATATGGCGGGAGACGTCCACCACCAGGCCGTCGGTGAGGGACTGGCCGTTGGTGCCGGTGCCGCCGCCCCGGGGGGTGAGCGCCACCTGGCGGTGCTCCACCTGGCCGGCCAGGTGGGCGATGCGCGCCAAGTCCTCGCCGTGGCGGGGGTAGAGCGCCGCCTGGGGCAGGCGCTGGTAGATCGAGTTGTCGGTGGCCAGTACCGTGCGGTCGGCGTAGTCCGGGGCGATCTCGCCCTCGAAGCCGGCGTCGCGCAGGGCCTCCAGGAAACGCAGGTAGGGGGCGGCCAGCCCCGGCATGGTGCTGGCGTCGGCGGTGTCCAGTCGTGCGATCATGGCACTCTTTCATGGGGAAGCGGGGAATCCCTCTACTTTACCGCGAGAGGGCGGTGGGGCGCACCCCGCGGGCGGGGTCGGCGGCGGGCGCGTGGCGCCCCTGATGCCTTTTGCCTACAATGGGCGGCCTGTTTCACTCCCGTCTTCTTTCTTCTTCATCACCGACTGCAACGGACCGGATTCCATGCTCGATCCCAAACTGCTGCGCAGCGACCTCGATTTGGTCGCTCAACGACTGGCCAAGCGAGGCTTCGCTCTCGATACCGACCGTCTCGAGGCGCTGGAGTCCCGGCGTCGCGAGCTGCAGGCCGAGACCGAGTCCCTGCAGAACGAGCGCAACACCCGCTCCAAGGCGATCGGCAAGGCCAAGGCGTCCGGCGAGGATATCCAGCCGCTGCTCGACGAGGTCTCGGACCTGGGGGATCGCCTGGATGCGGCCAAGGCGCGCCTGGCCGAGGTGCAGGCCGAGTGGGATGACGCGGTCAGCGGCATTCCCAACCTGCCCCACGAGAGCGTGCCCGAGGGCAAGGATGAGGCCGACAACGTCGAGCTGCATCGCTGGGGTACCCCCCGGGCGTTCGACTTCGAGGTGCGCGATCACGTCGACCTCGGCGCCCTGCAGGGCAAGCTGGACTTCGAGCTGGCGGCCAAGCTGACCGGCGCGCGCTTTGCGGTGATGCGAGGCCCCATCGCGCGGCTGCACCGGGCCCTGGCCCAGTTCATGCTGGACAAGCAGACCCTCGAGCACGGCTACGAGGAGTGCTACGTGCCCTACATGGTCAACGAGGCCTCCCTGCGCGGCACCGGCCAGCTGCCCAAGTTCGGCGAGGACCTGTTCCGCCTCGACGACGAGCGCGGCTACCACCTGATCCCCACCTCCGAGGTGCCGCTGACCAACTTCGCCCGGGACGAGATCCTGGAGCACAGGGCGCTGCCTCTGAAGCTCACCGCCCATACGCCCTGCTTCCGCAGCGAGGCGGGCTCCCACGGTCGTGATACCCGCGGCATGATCCGCCAGCACCAGTTCGACAAGGTGGAGATGGTGCAGCTGGTGGACCCGGCCACCAGCTATGCGGCCCTGGAGGAGATGCGCGGCCACGCCGAGGCGATCCTGCAGGCGCTCGAGCTGCCCTACCGGGTGGTGACCCTGTGCACCGGCGACATGGGCTTCGGCGCCGCCAAGACCTATGACCTGGAGGTGTGGATCCCCAGCCAGAACGCCTACCGCGAGATCTCCTCGGTCTCCAACTGCGAGGAGTTCCAGGCGCGGCGCATGCAGGCGCGCTTCCGCCACCCCGAGCAGAAGAAGCCGCAGCTGCTGCACACCCTCAACGGCTCCGGCCTGGCGGTGGGGCGCTGCCTGGTGGCGGTGCTGGAGAACTATCAGAACGCCGACGGCTCGATCACGGTACCCGAGGCGCTGCGCGCCTACATGGGCGGCGTCGAGGTGATCAACCTCCCGGCCTGATGCCGCCAGGTGTTCCCTCCCGGGTCTTGGAAACCCCCGCTGGCGCCAGCCACCGGGGGTTTCTTGTGGGTAGGGCGGGGCTCCTTGCTACTCGATCTCCCAGGTGACGCTGACCCCGGCCTCGATCTCGAGGGTGCCGGGGCGGTACTCCGCCTGGGGAGCGCCTTCCCGGGCATCGGCGGCCATGGCCAGCATGCGCGGCTGGAAGACCGGCGAGCGGGTCTCGCTGACGCTGGCCACCGGGCCCAGGGTGATGCCCAGGGTGTCGGCCATCAGCTCGGCCTTGTGGCGCGCCTTCTCCAGCGCCTTGACCAGCGCCTCGTCGGTGGCGGCGTCGCGGTCGGCGAGGTCGTAGCTGACGCCGTCCAGGGCGTTGACGCCCGCTTCGGTGAGGGCGTCGAGTAGCCCCGGCAGCCGCTCCAGGTCGTCGAGCTGTATCCGGAAGGCGCGCTCGAGGCGGGTCCGGACCAGCGTCTGACGCTCGCCGTCCTCGTGACGGCTACCGGCGAGGTGTTCCGGCTGCACGGCCAGCGAGCCGGCGCTGATGGCGTCGCGCTCGAACCCGGCGGCCTCTAGGGTGCGAATCAGCTCGCCGGCACGGCCTTCCAGCCGCTCGCGGGCCTCGCGCAGCGCGTCGGGGTCTCCTCCCCGGTCCTCTTCCTGGGACACGGCCGGTGTGCGCTCCCAGAGGCGGGCCGTGAGGGTGGCGCGGTCAGGTACCACCGCCAGCGTGGCCTCGGCCTGGACGTGGAGCTGGCGGGGCGGGGTGGCCTCGGCCAGCGCCTGCCCGGCCAGCAGCGGGGTGGCGACGAGCAGGGTGCCCAGCAGCAGCTGCCGGGCGGGACGAAACAGCCTCATGGTGGCCTCCTTGCAATGATGGCGTGACCGTCTGCCACCCCGCTTCGAGGTGGGCCGACTATAAAGGTTCCCGCGGCGGCCATCATTGTTGCTGGCCCGGCGCGAAGGCATGATGGGGGCTGGCCAGGGAGGACAGGAACGCACGATGTCGGCTCATGAACCGGATGCCCCGAGCATCATTCCGCTCAACCTCATGCTCGGCCTGGCCGCGCTGGTGGTGATCGTGGCCGGCATGAAGGCCGGTGCGAGCCTGCTGGTACCGATGCTGCTGGCCATCTTTATCGCGGTGGTCTGCACCGCGCCGATCCAGTGGCTCAACCGGCTGGGGCTTGGCCTGCGGGCGGCCGTGTGGCTGACCCTGGTGGTGATCGGGGTGCTCTTCTCGCTGGTGGGACTGCTGCTGGTCAACAGCTTCGGCACCTTCACGGAGGCGCTGCCGGGCATCGAGGAGAAGCTGCAGGCCTACTATGTCGGGCTGCTGGATGGCCTGGCGAGCCTGGGGCTAGCCATCGACCCGGACCGGCTGGCCGGTCTGCTGGACGTCGAGGAGCTGGGCGGCTGGATCCCCGCCCTGCTCGGCGAGATCGGCAACCTGCTGGTGCAGAGCACCATCGTGGGCCTGCTGGTGCTGTTCATGCTGTTCGAGATGCTGCACTTCCGCGACAAGGTCTCCCGCGCCCTGGCCAACCCGGCGCCGAGCCTTCAGCGCTTCAGCGAGTTCAGCCAGACCCTCAAGCGCTACCTGGCCGTCAAGACTCTGATCAGCCTGGTCACAGGCGCCCTGGTGTGGGTGGCCTGCCTGCTGGTCGGGGTCGATTTCCCCTTCCTGTGGGCGGTGCTGGCCTTCGCGCTCAACTTCATTCCCAACATCGGCTCGGCCATCGCCGCGGTGCCCCCGGTGCTGCTGCTGCTGGTCTCGCCGGAGGGCGGGCTGGTCGATGCCCTGCTGCTCTCCGCGGCCTACCTGGGGATCAACTTCCTGCTGGGCAACATCGTCGAGCCAAGGGTGATGGGGCGCGCGCTGGGACTGTCGACCCTGGTGGCCTTCCTGTCGCTGGTGGTGTGGGGCTGGATCTTCGGCACGGTGGGCATGCTGCTCTCGGTGGTGCTGACCATGACCCTGAAGATTGCCCTGGACAGCCATCCCCAGACCCGCTGGATCGCCCACCTGCTGGGGCCGGGGGAGGAGGCCCCCGAGGCAAGTCCCGAGCGTCCGATCGCGGAGCGCGACGCCGAGGATGAGGAGGCCTGAACGACAACGCCCCGGCCAGGGCCGGGGCGTCATGCTTGCGCTGAAGTGAGCGCCGCGATCAGGCGTTCTGGTCGATGAACTGCGTCAGCTGCGACTTGGACTGGGCGCCCACCAGGGAGGCGACCTTGGCACCGGACTTGAACAGCATGACGGTGGGCACACCGCGCACACCCTGCTCGGCGGCGATTTCCGGGGCATCGTCCACGTTGATGCTGACGACCTTGAGGTTGCCTTGGCGCTCCTCGGCGACCTCGTCGACCACCGGTGACATCACCTTGCAGGGACCGCACCAGGGGGCCCAGAACTTCAGCAGCACCAGGGTGTCGGCCTTGAGGACTTCCTGCTCGAAGTTGGCATTGGTGACATCGACGTTATTGGCCATGGGGTTCTCCAGTTTCGTTGCGCTGCATCGAGCGTATTCACGGCACGCCTGGGGCGTGCCCGGCCGGCTGATGTTAGCGGTCGGCCGCTGCGCTGGCAAATGGCGCCATGATACGGCTAGGCGGGACACCGCCTCCTTGTATATACTTCAAAGTGATTAGAGATTTTTTGCTTATCGCGATTTGGCATTGCCAGCGCCTGTGACCGGGGCGGCGGCCAGGGAGTTTGTCATCATGAAGCTGCAGCAGCTGCGCTATATCTGGGAAGTCACCCGCCACAACCTCAACGTCTCGGCCACCGCCCAGAGCCTGTTCACCTCCCAGCCGGGGATCTCCAAGCAGATCCGCCTGCTGGAGGACGAGCTGGGGGTGGAGATCTTCGCCCGCAGCGGCAAGCACCTGACCCGGGTGACCCCGGCCGGGCAGGCCATCGTCGAACTGGCCGGCGAGGTCCTGCGCCTGACCGAGAACATCAAGGAGGTGGCCCAGGAGTTCAGCGACGAGCGGCGCGGCAGCCTGGCCATTGCCACCACCCATACCCAGGCGCGTTACGCGCTGCCGCCGGTGATCAGCGAGTTCACCCGCAAGTATCCCGATGTGGCCCTGCACATGCAGCAGGGTACCCCCAAGCAGATCGCCCAGATGGTCAGCGACGGCCAGGCGGATTTCGCCATCGCCACCGAGTCCCTGGAGCTCTTCAATGACCTGGTGCTGCTGCCCTGCTACCGCTGGAACCGCTGTCTGCTGGTCCCCCGCGGGCACCCCCTGGCCGACGAGCCCGAGCTCACCCTGGAGGCCCTGGCCCGCTATCCGCTGGTCACCTACGTGTTCGGCTTCACCGGCCGTTCCCAGCTGGACGACGCCTTCCGGGCCCGGGGGCTGACGCCCAACGTGGTGCTGACGGCCGCCGACGCCGACGTGATCAAGACCTACGTGCGCCTCGGCATGGGGGTGGGCATCGTCGCCCATATGGCGGTGGACCCGGAGCACGACACCGACCTGGTGGCGCTGGATGCCGGCCACCTCTTCGAGAGCTCCACCACCAAGATCGGCATCCGCCGCGGCACCTTCATGCGCGGCTACATGTACGACTTCCTGCAGGGCTTCGCCCCGCACCTGGAGCGTGACCTGGTCGATGCCGCCCTGGCGGCGGGGCCACGGCACGAGGCGCCGCTCTTCGAGGGGCTCACGCTGCCGGTGCGCTAGCCTCGCAGGGCCCCCACCCCCCCGGAAGGGGCGGTGGGGCCTTGAGCGACGAAGGGCGCCCCGCGGGGCGCCCTTCGTCTCTCTGCTCCCTGCTCCGCTTCCGCTCAGCGGGGGGCGGAGGGGGGGAGGTTGGTGGCGTGCAGGCCGCACTCCTTGCCGCCCTGCTCCTCCCACCACCAGCGCCCCTCGCGCTCGTGCTGGCCGGGCAGGGTGGGGCGGGTGCAGGGCTCGCAGCCGATGCTGACGAAGCCGCGTTCATGCAGGGGGTTGTAGGGGACGTCGAACATGCGGATGTAGGTCCACACTTCCTCGCTCGACCAGTGGGTCAGCGGATTGATCTTGTAAAGCGGGCTCGCTTCGCTGCCGAAGCCGTGGTCGTGCTCGGCGATCTGCAGGCTCGAGCGGGTGCCGGGGCTCTGGTCGCGGCGCTGGCCGGTGACCCACATCGGCAGGCCGGCGAGGCGGGCGCGCAGCGGCGCCACCTTGCGGATGCCGCAGCACTCCTGATGGCCATCGCGATAGAAGCTGAAGAGTCCCTTCTCGCCCACCAGTGCCTGAACCGCCTCGGGGTCGGGGAAGCGCACGTCGATGGCGATGCCGTAATGCTCGCGGACCCGCTCGATGAAGGCGTAGGTCTCCGGATGCAGCCGGCCGGTATCCAGGGCGAAGACATGGACGGCCTCCTTCGGCGCGACCTTCAGGGCCAGGTCGATCAGCACCACGTCCTCGGCGCCGGAAAAGGAGAGCGTCAGCTCGCCGAAGGCCTGGTAGGCGGCGCGGAGGATCTCCTTGGGGGTCGCCTGGTCGTGCTCCAGGACGAAACGGTTGGGGTCGAAGCTTGCCATGCTGGCCTCCTTGGGCTCGATGGCCGTTACCCTAACAAGGCCGAGCCCGCCGCCCCCAATACCGATTTCTTGGATATCTATTCCTTTGGGGAGCAAGAGGCAAGGTTCTTATGCATTTTCTGCCAATTCATCGTCCGCACAATTCATCGTCCGCGAGGGCGGCCATCAGGTGGCCGATCTTGTCGAGGGTCTCCTGATACTCTGCCTCGCCCTCGGAGTCGGCCACCAGGCCGCCGCCGCCCCACAGGTGGAGTTGGCCGTCGTCGGCCACGGCAGTGCGAATGGCAATGGAGGTGTCCATGCCCCCGCGCACGTCCACATAGCCGAGGCTGCCGCAGTAGGCGCTGCGCCGGCTCGGCTCCAGCTCCTCGATGATCTGCATGGCGCGCACCTTGGGGGCGCCGGTGATGGAGCCGCCGGGGAAGGCGGCGGCCAGCAGCTCGAGGGGCGTGCGCCCTGGTGCCAGCTCACCGGTGACCACGCTGACCAGATGGTGCACGTTGGCGTAGCTCTCCAGGCCGCACAGCTGGGGCACCCGCACGCTGCCGGGGCGGCAGACGCGGCCCAGGTCGTTGCGCAGAAGGTCGACGATCATCACGTTCTCGGCGCGGTCCTTGAGGCTGGCGGCGAGCGCGTTGGCCAGCCGCCGGTCGTCGGCGGGCGTCGCCCCCCGGGGGCGGGTGCCCTTGATGGGGCGGGTCTCCACCTTACCGTCGCGGCACTCCAGGAAGCGCTCCGGCGAGAGCGAGAGGAGCGCCTGCTCGCCGTGGGCGGTGGGCCATGCCATATAGCCGGCATAGGGGGTCGGGGTGGCCTGGCGCAGGCGGCAATAGGCTGCCCACAGGTCGCCCGCGTAGGGGGCGCTGAAGCGCTGGGCCAGGTTGATCTGGTAGCAGTCACCGGCGCGGATATAGCGCTGCACGGCGGCGAAGCGCGCGAGGTAGTCGGCGCGGGAGAGCTCCCCGGTGAAGGGGGCGGTGAGCCGAAACCCACCGGCCTCTGCGGCGGCTGCCGCCAGCCAGCCCTCCACCTGCCGGCGGCGCTCGGCAGTGGCCACCAGCCAGCTCTCGCGCCGCTCATGGTCCTGGATCAGCGCCCAGTCGTAGAGGCCGACCCGGCTCGCCGGCAGGTCGACCACCGGCCGGGCGCACTCGCCCACCGGCTCCAGCAGCCGCCCCAGGTCATAGCTCCAGTAGCCGATCAGACCCCCCAGGAAAGGCAGCTCGCTTGCCGCGTCGGGCACCGGAAGGCGCTCCAGCAGCGCCTGCTGGGCGGCGAAGGGCGAGAGCCCGGCAAGCTCGGGAACGCCGCTGACGCGGCCCCGGGCATCGACGGTAAGCGTCGCCAGCGGATCGCTGGAGAGGATGTCGAAGCGCCCTGCGGGGGCCGAGGGGCGCCCGCTGTCGAGCAGCACCGCGCCGGGGCGCCTGCGCAGGCGGGCGAAGTGCTCGAGCGGCGTCTCCTGATAGGGCAGGGGAGTGATCTGAAGGGATGCGTTCATGACCGGGCCTTGCGAAAACAGGCGGCCCATTCTAGGCGTCTCGACGGGTCTTGTCCCTGTTCTTGCCCGCCGCGGGGGCCAGCGCTGTGCTGACATTGTCGACAGCCCCTTCGATGGCAGGGGGGTTGTCTACAACCAAAGGTGAAGCTTTCCGGGGTTTCTGCGTATTGACCCCATTCTGGGGAGTGGCTACTCTCTCTTCACCGAATAATTGTCGACAATTGCCATGACCTCAGTCGAAACCGAAACCACCCCCCCGGAAGTGCGCACCCTGGCGGAGCGCGTCTTCCAGCAGCTCCAGGACGCCATCGTGCGCGGCGAGCTGGCGCCGGGCAGCAAGATCACCGAGCCGGGCCTCTCCAGGGCCTACGGCATCTCGCGCGGCCCGCTGCGCGAGGCGATGCGTCGCCTCGAGGCGCACCGCCTGATCGAGCGGGTGCCTCATGTGGGTGCCCGGGTGGTGAAGCTCTCCATGAAGGAGCTGCTGGAGCTGTTCGACGTGCGCGAGGCGCTGGAGAGCATGGCGGCCCGGCTGGCGGCCGAGCACATGACCGCCGAGGAGATCGCTGGGCTGCGCGAGCTGCTGGCGATGCATGAGCGTCAGGCCGACCTCAAGAAGGGCGAGGCCTACTTCCAGCGCGAGGGCGATCTGGACTTCCACTACCGGATCGTCCAGGGCAGCCACAATCGCATGCTGGTGACCCTGCTGTGCGACGACCTCTACTACCTGGTGCGGCTCTATCGCACCCAGTTCAGCGCCAGCGGCTCGCGGCCTCAGCGCGCCTTCGTCGAGCACCATCGCATCGTCGATGCCATCGAGGCCGGCGATGCCGAGCTTGCCGAACTGCTGATGCGGCGTCACGTCAGCGCCTCACGGGCCAATGTGGTCGACCGCTATGCGGCCACCCTGCGTCAGGCGGCCGAGACCACATCCTGATTCGAACCGAACCCCCGCGGCCCGGACCTTCCAGGCCAGCCCCCTACAGGAGAGAGACCATGACCCAGCAGACCCCCGGCGCCCGCTTCCGTGCCGCCCTCGAGGCCAATCGCCCGCTGCCCATCGTCGGTACCATCAACGCCTACACCGCCATGATGGCCAAGCGCGTCGGCCACCAGGCCATCTATCTCTCCGGCGGCGGCGTGGCCAATGCCTCCTTCGGCCTGCCGGATCTCGGCATGACCACCATGAACGACGTGGTCGAGGATGCCCACCGCATCTGCGGCGCCACCGACCTGCCGCTGCTGGTGGATATCGATACCGGCTGGGGCGGCGCTTTCAACATCGCCCGCACCGTCAAGGAGATGCAGCGCGCGGGCGTTGCCGCCGTGCACATCGAGGACCAGGTCGCCCAGAAGCGCTGCGGCCACCGCCCCAACAAGGCCATCGTCTCCCAGCAGGAGATGGTCGACCGCGTCAAGGCCGCCGCCGATGCGCGCATCGACCCGGACTTCTACCTGATCGCCCGCACCGACGCCTTCCAGAAGGATGGGCTGGATGCCGCCATCGAACGTGCCCAGGCCTGCATCGAGGCCGGCGCCGACGCCATCTTCGCCGAGGCGGTGCACACCCTGGACGACTACAAGGCCTTCTGCGAGCGCGTCGACGCGCCGATCCTGGCCAACATCACCGAGTTCGGCGCCACGCCGCTGTTCTCCCAGCAGGAACTGGGCGAGGTGGGCTGCCGCATGGTGCTCTATCCGCTGTCCGCCTTCCGCGCCATGAACGCCGCGGCGCTCAAGGTCTATCAGAGCATCCATGCCAACGGCCACCAGCGCGACGTGGTGGAGCTGATGCAGACTCGCGACGAGCTCTACGACTTCCTGAACTACCACAGCTTCGAGCAGAAGCTCGATGCGCTCTTTGCCGAGAAGGGCAGCGACGCCTGAGTCGCGCCCGCCAGTCACTTCGGATACCTACAAGAGGAGAGAGATCATGGTTGATAAACCCATCGGCGGCGCCGGCCTGCGTGGCCAGAGTGCAGGTACCACCGCCCTGTGTACCGTGGGCAAGACCGGTTCCGGCCTGACCTATCGCGGCTTCGACATCAAGGAGCTGGCGGAAAAGGCGAAGTTCGAGGAAGTGGCCTACCTGCTGCTCAAGGGCAAGCTGCCCAACCAGGCCGAGCTCGACGCCTACATTTCCAAGCTCAAGGGCCTGCGTGGCCTGCCGCAGCCGCTCAAGACCGTGCTGGAGCAGATCCCCAAGGACGCCCACCCCATGGACGTGATGCGCACCGGCGCCTCCATGCTGGGCAACCTGGAGACCGAGCAGAGCTTCGACGAGCAGCAGGATGTCTCCGACCGCCTGCTGGCCGTGCTGCCCTCGATCATCTGCTACTGGTACCGCTTCAGCCACGACGGCGTGCGCATCGAGACCGAGACCGACGATGACTCCGTGGGTGCCCACTTCCTGCACCTGCTGCGCGGCGAGGCCCCCTCCGAGCTGCATGCTCGCGTCATGAACGTCTCGCTGATCCTCTACGCCGAGCACGAGTTCAACGCCTCGACCTTCACCGCGCGCGTCTGCGCCTCGACTCTCTCCGACATGCACTCCTGCGTGACCGGCGCCATCGGCTCGCTGCGCGGTCCGCTCCACGGCGGCGCCAACGAGGCGGCCATGGACATGATCGAGAACTGGGCCTCCGCCGACGAGGCCGAGCGCGAGATCATGGGCATGCTCGAGCGCAAGGAGAAGATCATGGGCTTCGGCCATGCGATCTATCGCGAGTCCGACCCGCGCAACGCCATCATCAAGGAGTGGTCCAAGAAGCTGGCCGAGGACTTGGGCGACACCGTTCTCTATCCAGTCTCCGAGCGCGTCGAGGCGGTGATGTGGCGCGAGAAGAAGCTGTTCTGCAACGCCGACTTCTTCCATGCCAGCGCCTACCACTTCATGGACATCCCCACCAAGCTGTTCACGCCGATCTTCGTCTGCTCGCGCGTTACCGGCTGGGCGGCTCATGTCTTCGAGCAGCGCGCCAACAACCGTATCATTCGCCCGAGCGCCGATTACGTCGGCCCGGAGAAGAGCGAGTGGGTGCCCATCGAGGATCGGGGTTGAGTATGAATACGGACTACCGTAAACCGCTTCCCGGCACCGAGCTGGACTACTTCGACGTGCGTGCGGCCGTCGAGGAGATCCAGCCCGGTGCCTATGACACCCTTCCCTACACCTCCCGGGTGCTCGCCGAGCAGCTGGTGCGTCGCTGCGAGCCGGAACTGCTCACCGATGCCCTCAAGCAGCTGATCGAGCGCCGCCGTGACCTGGACTTCCCCTGGTACCCGGCCCGGGTGGTGTGCCACGACATCCTCGGCCAGACGGCGCTTGTCGACCTGGCCGGCCTGCGCGACGCCATCGCCGAGCAGGGCGGTGACCCCGCCAAGGTCAACCCGGTGGTGCCGACCCAGCTGATCGTCGACCACTCGCTCGCCGTGGAGCACGCCGGCTTCGAGCCGGACGCCTTCGAGAAGAACCGCGCCATCGAGGATCGTCGCAACGAGGACCGTTTCCACTTCATCGAGTGGACCAAGACCGCCTTCGAGAACGTCGACGTGATCCCCGCCGGCAACGGCATCATGCACCAGATCAACCTGGAGAAGATGTCGCCGGTGGTCCAGGCGCGCCCGGATGAGAATGGAAAGCGCGTGGCCTATCCCGACACCTGCGTGGGCACCGACAGCCACACGCCGCACATCGACTGCCTGGGCGTCATCGCCATCGGCGTCGGTGGCCTCGAAGCCGAGACCGTGATGCTGGGCCGTCCCTCCATGATGCGCCTGCCCGACATCGTCGGCGTGGAGCTGACCGGCAGGCCCAAGCCTGGCATCACCGCCACCGATATCGTGCTGGCGATCACCGAGTTCCTGCGCAAGGAGCGCGTGGTCGGCGCCTATCTCGAGTTCTACGGCGAGGGGGCCAAGAGTCTCACCATCGGCGACCGCGCCACCATCTCCAACATGACCCCGGAGTACGGGGCCACCGCGGCGATGTTCTACATCGACGAGCAGACCATTGACTACCTGACGCTCACCGGCCGCGAGCCGGAGCAGGTCGAGCTGGTGGAAAAGTACGCCAAGCAGACCGGCCTGTGGGCCGACAGCCTGGCCAACGCCCAGTACGAGCGGGTGCTGACCTTCGATCTTTCCAGCGTCGAGCGCAACCTGGCCGGCCCCTCCAACCCGCACCGCCGCCTGCCCACCAGTGCGCTGCACGAGCGCGGCATCGCCGTGGACTACGACAAGGCCCAGGCGGAGGAGAAGGAAGGCCGGATGCCCGATGGCGCGGTGATCATCGCCGCCATCACCAGCTGCACCAATACCTCGAACCCGCGCAACGTGGTGGGAGCGGGCCTGCTCGCCAAGAAGGCCAACGAGCTCGGCCTGATTCGCAAGCCCTGGGTGAAGTCGTCCTTTGCCCCGGGGTCCAAGGTCGCGCGGCTCTATCTCGAGGAGTCAGGCCTGCTGCCGGAGCTGGAGAAACTCGGCTTCGGCATCGTCGCCTACGCCTGCACCACCTGTAACGGCATGTCCGGGGCGCTGGATCCCAAGATCCAGCAGGAGATCATCGACCGCGATCTCTACGCCACCGCCGTGCTCTCCGGCAACCGCAACTTCGACGGCCGCATCCACCCCTACGCCAAGCAGGCCTTCCTGGCCTCGCCGGCGCTGGTGGTGGCCTACGCCATCGCCGGGACCGTGCGCTTCGACATCGAGAAGGACGTGCTGGGCACCGACAAGGACGGCAACCCGGTCACCCTCAAGGACCTGTGGCCCTCCGACGAGGAGATCGACGCTATCGTCGGCGAGTTCGTCAAGCCGGAGCAGTTCAAGCAGGTCTACATCCCGATGTTCGACCTGGACGCCTTCGAGAAGGCCGAGAGCCCGCTCTACGACTGGCGCCCGCAGAGCACCTACATCCGCCGCCCGCCCTACTGGGAAGGCACCATGGCGGCCGAGCGCGAGCTCAAGGGCATGCGGCCCCTGGCGATCCTGCCGGACAACATCACCACCGACCATCTGTCGCCGTCGAATGCCATCATGATGGACAGTGCGGCGGGCGAGTACCTGCACAAGATGGGCCTGCCGGAGGAGGACTTCAACTCCTACGCCACCCACCGCGGCGACCATCTCACCGCCCAGCGGGCGACGCTCGCCAACCCCAAGCTCTTCAACGAGATGGTGCGGGACGACGCAGGCGAGGTGGTGCAGGGGTCGCTGGCGCGGGTCGAGCCGGAAGGCCAGGTGATGCGCATGTGGGAGGCCATCGAGACCTACATGAACCGCAAGCAGCCGCTGATCATCATCGCCGGCGCCGACTACGGTCAGGGCTCGTCCCGTGACTGGGCGGCCAAGGGCGTGGCGCTGGCTGGGGTCGAGGCGATCGTGGCCGAGGGCTTCGAGCGCATCCACCGCACCAACCTGATCGGCATGGGCGTGATGCCACTGCAGTTCCAGGAGGGCACCACTCGCCACACCCTGCAGCTCGACGGCACCGAGACCTATGACGTGGAAGGCAAGGCGGCGCCGGGCGCGACCCTGGAACTGGTTATCCATCGCAAGACCGGCGAAGTCGACCGGGTGCCGGTGACCTGCCGCCTGGATACCGCGGAAGAGGTCACCGTCTACTCCGCCGGTGGCGTGCTGCAGCGCTTCGCCAAGGACTTCCTGGAGTCCTCGGCCGACGCGACAAGCTGACGCCGGGCGAACGCCTGACGATGTAGAACTCTTATCGACCCGGCGCCGCAAGGCCCGGGTCGATCTTTACCTTCATCAGCCTCTTTATCCTATTCATCTTCAAGGAAACGACCTTCATGGCTCACGTTCCCCAGATTCGCATTCCCGCCACCTATATGCGCGGTGGCACCAGCAAGGGCGTCTTCTTCCGGCTCGACGACCTCCCCGAGGTGGCGCAGAAGCCTGGTGAGGCTCGCGACCGCCTGCTGATGCGAGTGATCGGCAGTCCCGACCCCTATCAGAAGCAGATCGACGGCATGGGCGGGGCCACCTCCAGCACCAGCAAGACGGTGATTCTCTCGAAGAGTGAGAGCCCCGACCATGACGTGGACTATCTCTTCGGCCAGGTCGCCATCGACAAGGCCTTCGTCGACTGGAGCGGCAACTGCGGCAACCTCTCTGCCGCCGTTGGGCCCTTTGCCGTGGCCAACGGCCTGGTCGACCCGGCGCGCATTCCGGAGAACGGCGTGGTGGAGGTGCGCATCTGGCAGGCCAATATCGGCAAGACCATCGTCTGCCAGGTGCCCATCACCAACGGCGAGGTGCAGGAGACCGGCGACTTCGAGCTCGACGGCGTGACCTTCCCCGCGGCCGAGGTGCCGGTGGCCTTCAAGGACCCCGCCGACGGCGAGGGGGCGATCTTCCCCACCGGCAACCTGGTGGATGAGCTGGAGGTGCCGGCTGATGTGGTGGAGGGGGGCACCCTCAAGGCGACCCTGATCAACGCCGGCATTCCCACCGTCTTCGTCAACGCTGCCGAACTCGGCTATGCCGGTACCGAGCTGCAGGAGGCGATCAACGGCGACGCCGAGGCGCTGGCGCGCTTCGAGACGATCCGCGCCCACGGCGCGGTGAAGATGGGGCTGATCCAGGACGTGGCCGAGGCGGCCTCTCGCCAGCACACTCCCAAGGTCGCCTTCGTGGCGCCCCCGGCGAGCTATAGCGCCTCCAGTGGCAAGGCGGTCGAAGCCGCGGAGATCGATCTTCTGGTGCGGGCGCTCTCCATGGGCAAGCTGCATCACGCCATGATGGGTACCGCGGCGGTGGCGATCGCCTCCGCCGCGGCTATCGAGGGTACCCTGGTCAACCTGGCCGCCGGCGGCGGCAAGCGCAACGCCGTCACCTTCGGCCACCCCTCCGGCACCCTGCGGGTGGGTGCCGCGGCTAGCCTGGTGGACGGTCGCTGGGTGATCGACGAGGCGGTGATGAGCCGCAGCGCCCGGGTGCTGATGGAGGGCTTCGTACGTATTCCCGGCGACAGCTTCTGATCGATCTGCCTGTGGGTGCCAGGAGCCCGGAGCCTCGTTGAGCTCCGGGTCCCTGGCTTCGCCGAGCGATATCTTGATATGGGTCATGGCCCTTTGCGTGTCGTTGAGCTACATTTTTCTAGCGGAAGGGGTTGCACCCCTCGGGGGAAAGCCGTAAAGTACGCATCCGCTGCCGGTGACCAGCAAGGTTGCAGGCGGTGAAAGGTGGTAGAAGTGGTTGTTCTGCTTGAGGTTTTTGAAAGTTTCGAAAATCTTCTCGCTTGACACTCGCCGCGGATTCGCTAGAATGCGCACCACTTGTTCTGCAGGGCTCGCTGAGGGCTCTATTCGCAGCGCCTCGGCAAGATGAGGTGAGCAGTCAGCGAAAGTCGGACGGGGTGCCACGCACCGCCAACCGCCGCTTGACACGCTGAAGCGAATCGGTAGAATACGCCTTCCTCGCAGGGCGCTGGCGATAGAGAGTTCACTCTCACCGACAGCAAGCGAGACGCTCCACTCGAATGTCGAGACGGGAGCCGCTCTTTAACAATCGATCAGGTAATTCATGTGGGCGCTTGTCGATGTGTCGGTGACCAGTCACTGAAACATCAAGGCAAGCGACTCGTCAAAGATCCTCGGATCTTTTTGAGAACGTTTGAACCTTGAGCCAAGTTTGGTCCGCTTCCTTCTTCGAAGGGTAAGGACTATATGATCTTAAACTGAAGAGTTTGATCATGGCTCAGATTGAACGCTGGCGGCAGGCCTAACACATGCAAGTCGAGCGGCAGCACGGGAAGCTTGCTTCCTGGTGGCGAGCGGCGGACGGGTGAGTAATGCATAGAAATCTGCCCGGTAGTGGGGGATAACCTGGGGAAACCCAGGCTAATACCGCATACGTCCTACGGGAGAAAGCAGGGGATCTTCGGACCTTGCGCTATCGGATGAGTCTATGTCGGATTAGCTTGTTGGTGAGGTAATGGCTCACCAAGGCGACGATCCGTAGCTGGTCTGAGAGGATGATCAGCCACATCGGGACTGAGACACGGCCCGAACTCCTACGGGAGGCAGCAGTGGGGAATATTGGACAATGGGCGAAAGCCTGATCCAGCCATGCCGCGTGTGTGAAGAAGGCCTTCGGGTTGTAAAGCACTTTCAGTGGGGAAGAAAGCCTTGGGGCTAATACCCTCGAGGAAGGACATCACCCACAGAAGAAGCACCGGCTAACTCCGTGCCAGCAGCCGCGGTAATACGGAGGGTGCGAGCGTTAATCGGAATTACTGGGCGTAAAGCGCGCGTAGGCGGTCTGATAAGCCGGTTGTGAAAGCCCCGGGCTCAACCTGGGAACGGCATCCGGAACTGTCAGGCTAGAGTGCAGGAGAGGAAGGTAGAATTCCCGGTGTAGCGGTGAAATGCGTAGAGATCGGGAGGAATACCAGTGGCGAAGGCGGCCTTCTGGACTGACACTGACGCTGAGGTGCGAAAGCGTGGGTAGCAAACAGGATTAGATACCCTGGTAGTCCACGCCGTAAACGATGTCGACTAGCCGTTGGGCTCCTTGAGAGCTTTGTGGCGCAGTTAACGCGATAAGTCGACCGCCTGGGGAGTACGGCCGCAAGGTTAAAACTCAAATGAATTGACGGGGGCCCGCACAAGCGGTGGAGCATGTGGTTTAATTCGATGCAACGCGAAGAACCTTACCTACCCTTGACATCGTGCGAACTTTCCAGAGATGGATTGGTGCCTTCGGGAACGCACAGACAGGTGCTGCATGGCTGTCGTCAGCTCGTGTTGTGAAATGTTGGGTTAAGTCCCGTAACGAGCGCAACCCTTGTCCTTATTTGCCAGCGAGTCATGTCGGGAACTCTAAGGAGACTGCCGGTGACAAACCGGAGGAAGGTGGGGACGACGTCAAGTCATCATGGCCCTTACGGGTAGGGCTACACACGTGCTACAATGGCCAGTACAAAGGGTTGCGAAGCCGCGAGGTGGAGCTAATCCCGAAAAGCTGGTCTCAGTCCGGATCGGAGTCTGCAACTCGACTCCGTGAAGTCGGAATCGCTAGTAATCGTGAATCAGAATGTCACGGTGAATACGTTCCCGGGCCTTGTACACACCGCCCGTCACACCATGGGAGTGGACTGCACCAGAAGTGGTTAGCCTAACTTCGGAGGGCGATCACCACGGTGTGGTTCATGACTGGGGTGAAGTCGTAACAAGGTAGCCGTAGGGGAACCTGCGGCTGGATCACCTCCTTATCGACGACGTCCCGACACGCGGCAAGTGCTCACAATGAATTACCTGATCGACCAGAGCAAAGACTGTTTGGGTATAGACCCAGCGTGACCAATGGGTCTGTAGCTCAGTTGGTTAGAGCGCACCCCCTGATAAGGGTGAGGTCGGCAGTTCAAATCTGCCCAGACCCACCATTCTCTGAACGGCCGGGCAGCTCAGTTGGTTAGAGCGCACCCCAGGAAGTTCTGTGAAGAGAAGGGTGAGGTCGCGGGGTTTGTTTCAAATCTGCCCAGACCCACCAAATTTGCAGTGATACTGCGTTGCTCCGATACTCGCATAGCAGGCTATGCGTCGCATCGAAGCGCCTTGTCTCACGCAAATTGCCTCGGGGCCATAGCTCAGCTGGGAGAGCGCCTGCCTTGCACGCAGGAGGTCAGCGGTTCGATCCCGCTTGGCTCCACCATCCTCCCCCCACAACAGTCATTACCTGATCGGATCCGCAGTCATAAGCCATCCTTGCACTTTGCAATGACCGGTTTATGACTGTCGATTGACAGTCTGCTCTTTAACAATGTGAATCATGCTGACAAACGTTCCTTCCTGGAGAGATTCAGGAAGAACATGAGATACGTCTCAAGCGTATCCGGCAATTGTCAAACTGTCATCGCAGATCAGACCCCTTGGGGTTATATGGTCAAGCGATGAAGCGCACACGGTGGATGCCTAGGCAGCCAGAGGCGATGAAAGACGTGGTAGCCTGCGATAAGGCTCGGCGAGGTGGCAAACGACCTGTGACCCGGGCATTTCTGAATGGGGAAACCCACCCTGCATAAGCAGGGTATCCCACACTGAATACATAGGTGTTGGGAGGCGAACCGGGGGAACTGAAACATCTAAGTACCCCGAGGAAAAGAAATCAACCGAGATTCCCCCAGTAGCGGCGAGCGAACGGGGACCAGCCCTTAAGCATGTGACTGATTAGACGAACGCGCTGGGAAGCGCGGCCATAGTGGGTGATAGCCCCGTAGTCGAAAATCTGATCATGTGAAATCGAGTAGGTCGGGGCACGTGAAACCTTGACTGAATATGGGGGGACCATCCTCCAAGGCTAAATACTCCTGGCTGACCGATAGTGAACCAGTACCGTGAGGGAAAGGCGAAAAGAACCCCGGAGAGGGGAGTGAAATAGATCCTGAAACCGTGTGCGTACAAGCAGTGGGAGCAGACTTGTTCTGTGACCGCGTACCTTTTGTATAATGGGTCAGCGACTTATTTTCAGTGGCGAGCTTAACCGACTAGGGGAGGCGTAGGGAAACCGAGTCTTAACTGGGCGACCAGTCGCTGGGAATAGACCCGAAACCGGGCGATCTATCCATGAGCAGGTTGAAGGTTGAGTAACATCAACTGGAGGACCGAACCAGGATCTGTTGAAAAAGATTTGGATGACTTGTGGATCGGAGTGAAAGGCTAATCAAGCCCGGAGATAGCTGGTTCTCCTCGAAAGCTATTTAGGTAGCGCCTCACGTATCACCGCCGGGGGTAGAGCACTGTTTCGGCTAGGGGGTCATCCCGACTTACCAACCCGAGGCAAACTCCGAATACCGGTGAGTGCAGCGTGGGAGACACACAGCGGGTGCTAACGTCCGTTGTGAAAAGGGAAACAACCCAGACCGTCAGCTAAGGCCCCGAAATCCTGGTTAAGTGGGAAACGAGGTGGGAAGGCTCAGACAGCTAGGAGGTTGGCTTAGAAGCAGCCATCCTTTAAAGAAAGCGTAATAGCTCACTAGTCGAGTCGGCCTGCGCGGAAGATGTAACGGGGCTCAAACCAGGTGCCGAAGCTACGGGTTCATCCTCTGGATGAGCGGTAGAGGAGCGTCGTGTAAGCCGATGAAGGTGGATTGAGAAGTCTGCTGGAGGTATCACGAGTGCGAATGCTGACATGAGTAACGACAAGGGGAGTGAAAAACTCCCCCGCCGGAAGACCAAGGGTTTCTGTTCGACGCTAATCGGAGCAGAGTGAGTCGGCCCCTAAGGCGAGGCCGAAAGGCGTAGTCGATGGGAAACGGGTCAATATTCCCGTACCTCACTGTATTGCGATGGGGGGACGAAGAAGGCTAGGTGAGCCAGGCGTTGGTTGTCCTGGTGAAAGCCAGTAGGCTGGGATCTCAGGCAAATCCGGGATCCTAAGGCCGAGAGGCGAGACGAACTGACTACGGTCAGGAAGTCATCGATGCCACGCTTCCAGGAAAAGCCTCTAAGCTTCAGATACAGTGGGACCGTACCCCAAACCGACACAGGTGGTCAGGTAGAGAATACCAAGGCGCTTGAGAGAACTCGGGTGAAGGAACTAGGCAAAATGGTGCCGTAACTTCGGGAGAAGGCACGCCGCGTTAGTGTGAAGGGACTTGCTCCCGGAGCACGAGGCGGTCGAAGATACCAGGTGGCTGCAACTGTTTATTAAAAACACAGCACTCTGCAAACGCGCAAGCGGACGTATAGGGTGTGACGCCTGCCCGGTGCCGGAAGGTTAATTGATGGTGTTAGCGCAAGCGAAGCTCCTGATCGAAGCCCCGGTAAACGGCGGCCGTAACTATAACGGTCCTAAGGTAGCGAAATTCCTTGTCGGGTAAGTTCCGACCTGCACGAATGGCGTAATGATGGCCACGCTGTCTCCACCCGAGACTCAGTGAAATTGAAATCGCAGTGAAGATGCTGTGTACCCGCGGCTAGACGGAAAGACCCCGTGAACCTTTACTATAGCTTCACACTGGACGCTGATGTTGCTTGTGTAGGATAGCTGGGAGGCTTTGAAACCCGGACGCCAGTTCGGGTGGAGCCAACCTTGAAATACCAGCCTGGCATCATTGGCGTTCTAACTCAGGTCCGTTATCCGGATCGAGGACCGTGTGTGGTGGGTAGTTTGACTGGGGCGGTCTCCTCCCAAAGCGTAACGGAGGAGCACGAAGGTACCCTCAGCACGGTTGGAAATCGTGCATTGAGTGCAAGAGCATAAGGGTGCTTGACTGCGAGACAGACACGTCGAGCAGGTACGAAAGTAGGTTCTAGTGATCCGGTGGTTCTGTATGGAAGGGCCATCGCTCAACGGATAAAAGGTACTCCGGGGATAACAGGCTGATACCGCCCAAGAGTTCACATCGACGGCGGTGTTTGGCACCTCGATGTCGGCTCATCACATCCTGGGGCTGAAGTCGGTCCCAAGGGTATGGCTGTTCGCCATTTAAAGTGGTACGCGAGCTGGGTTTAGAACGTCGTGAGACAGTTCGGTCCCTATCTGCCGTGGGCGTTGGAAGTTTGAGAAGAGCTGCTCCTAGTACGAGAGGACCGGAGTGGACGCACCTCTGGTGTTCCGGTTGTCACGCCAGTGGCATTGCCGGGTAGCTATGTGCGGACAGGATAACCGCTGAAAGCATCTAAGCGGGAAGCCCCCTTCAAGATGAGACTTCCCTGAGGCCTTGAGCCTCCTGAAGGGCCCAGCGAGACCAGCTGGTTGATAGGTCGGGTGTGGAAGCGCTGCAAGGCGTTGAGCTAACCGATACTAATTGCCCGTGAGGCTTGACCATATAACACCCAAGTGGTCTGTCGATGACAGATGACAGCGGATACGCACGAGACGTCTCGACGTCAGCATGATTCACCGTTTTTCGCCTGACGACCATAGCGTGCGTGAACCACCTGATCCCATGCCGAACTCAGCAGTGAAACCGCTCAGCGCCGATGGTAGTGTGGGGTCTCCCCATGTGAGAGTAGGTCATCGTCAGGCACTTATAGAGAAAAGCCCCGATCATCGTGAGATGATCGGGGTTTTTCGCATGGCGGCAGCGTATCGAGCCGGGGGGCTCGCCATTGAGGGAAGAGGGTAGGGAATTAGACTTTGGTATAAAGACTAAGGTATAATTCTCGACAATGTGAACATGTCCTGAGGTCCTTTCCCATGAGCAATGCCAAGGCGATCTATCCGACCATCTGGGATCTGGCCAGCGACCAGCGTCCCGTCATCATGCCCCTGCTGCGCGGCGTGTGGCGTGCAATGATGAAGATGGCCGAGGCTCAGTGCCGGGCCCAGGCCGGCCGTGAGTACCTTCCGTACGTCTGATCGGTGCCTCTCCCTCCTGTGCATCTCTCACAGGGGGGAAGGAGAATCATGAAAAAAGCCCGGGCTTCACAGGCCGGGCTTTTTTCTTTCTGTCGACTGGCGGGATAAGGCTTACACCACGCCCTGATCGATCATGGCGTCGGCGACCTTGCGGAAGCCGGCGATATTGGCGCCCAGCACCAGGTTGGTCGGCTCGCCGAACTCCTGGGCGGTGTCGGCACACTGCTTGTGGATGTTGGCCATGATCTCCTTGAGCTTGGCGTCCACCTTTTCCAGCGGCCACTGCTCCATGCTGCTGTTCTGGGCCATCTCGAGCTGGCTGGTGGCCACGCCGCCGGCATTGGCCGCCTTGCCCGGGCCGTAGGCGATCTTGGCCTCGAGGAAGAGGTCTACGGCCTCGGCGGTGGAGGGCATGTTGGCGCCCTCGCTGATGCAGGTGACGCCGTTATCCAGCAGGGCGCGGGCATCGGCGATGGTCAGCTCGTTCTGGGTGGCGCTGGGGAAGGCGGCGTCGGCCTTGAAGCGCCAGACGGCATGGCCATCCTCGGGATAGCGGTTGGCCGGGATGTACTCCGCCTCGGGGTGCGTGGCCAGGTACTCCTCCAGGGAAGCGCGCCTGACTTCCTTGAGCTCCTTGAGCAGCTCCAGGTCGATGCCGCGGGCGTCATGGACGGTGCCGCGGGAGTCGGAGCAGGTGACCGGCTTGGCGCCCAGCTCGTAGAGCTTCTCGATGGTGTAGATGGCGACGTTGCCGGCGCCGGAGACCAGGCAGGTCTTGCCTTCGATGCTCTCGCCGCGGGCCTCGAGCATGTTTTGGGCAAAGTAGACCGCACCGTAGCCGGTGGCTTCCTTGCGGCCGATGGAGCCGCCCCAGTTCAGCCCCTTGCCGGTGAGCACGCATTCGTAGCGGCCGGTGAGGCGCTTGTACTGGCCGTACAGGTAGCCGATCTCGCGGGCGCCCACGCCGATGTCACCGGCCGGCACGTCGGTGGTCGGGCCGATGTGGCGGTAGAGCTCGTTCATGAAGGACTGGCAGAAGCGCATGATCTCGCCATCCGACTTGCCCTTGGGGTTGAAGTCGGAGCCGCCCTTGCCGCCGCCGATGGCGAGGCCGGTCAGGGCATTCTTGAAGATCTGCTCGAAGCCCAGGAACTTGATGGTTCCCGAGGTCACGCTGGGATGGAAGCGCAGCCCGCCCTTGTAGGGGCCCAGTGCGGAGTTGAACTGCACGCGGTAGCCCTTGTTGACCTGTACCTTGCCATCATCATCGGTCCAGCAGACGCGGAACATGATCTGGCGCTCGGGTTCGACGATACGCTCGATGATGCTGTGGTCCAGGTAATGCGGACTGCGCTGAAACAGCGGGCGAAGGCACTCCAGAACCTCTTCGGCGGCCTGATAGAACTCCGTCTGCGCGGGGCTGCTCTTGCGAAGGCGTTCGAGGGTGTCGTGAACGTAGGGCATCGGCGTGTTCCTGTGTTGCAAGGTGACTTCGTGTCCGCCAATCGGGCAGACAGCCTGGAAGTGGTTTCCACGGGATTCACAATATAAAGCAATGCACCATTATGCAGCAACTGTATAGGCTATGCGTTGGTTAGACATTGATATGAGCCGAATTAGCTTGAAACTGCCGCTTTCTTTCGCACCAAATAAATACATTAGAATCTTTTCAAAAATGGTGATTAAACGCTAGCGGTATCTCGTGCCGCTGGCCGCCCCGCTGGTATCATGGGGCCATCATTCGCTGTGGAGTGCCTCACCTTGACCCTGACCACGCCGGCGCTGCTGTTTCCGGCCATCTCGCTGCTGCTGCTGGCCTACACCAACCGCTTCCTGGTGCTTGCCCAGCTGATCCGCAAGCTGGCCGACGAGGAGCGCAACCAGCACCAGGAGACCAACACGCGGCAGATCCTGCTGCTGCGCCGGCGGATCTCCCTGACCAAGCGCATGCAGCTGGCCGGGGTACTCAGTTTTCTGCTCTGCACCCTGTCGATGTTCGCCCTCTTCCTGTCTCTCCAGCTCACCGGCATGGTGCTGTTCGGGGTCAGCCTGGTGACGCTGTCGGTATCGCTGATCTACTCGCTCTGGGAAATCCAGATCTCCACCAATGCCCTCAACGTGCAGCTTCAGGACATCGAGGATCTGCTGGGCGCGGGAAATCCCCGCACCGGGCGCCGGGGAGGTGACGCATGAGCAGGGTGCCATCCGAGCTGCTGCTCTACTGCCGTCCCGGGTTCGAGCGCGACCTGGCCGAGGAGCTGGTCGACAAGGTCGCCGCGGCGGGCTGGGCAGGTGAGGCCGTGCAGGGGGTGGGCGGGGGCTTCGTTCGTTTCTGCGTGGCGAATGGAGAGCCGGCCAATGGGCTGCATCGTGCCCTGCCGCTCACCACGCTGGTGTTTGCTCGCCAGAGCCTTGTGGCGCTGCCGCCGCTGGCGCTGGACAGGGAGGATCGCCTCTCGCCGATCACCGAGCAGGTGGTCGAGACCGACTGGAGCTTCGAGAGCATCTGGCATGAGACGCCGGATACCAACGATGGCAAGGCACTGGTCGGACTGGCCAAGGCGCTGTCGCGGCCGCTGGAGTCGCTGCTTAAGAAGCGCGGGGCGCTGCGTCGCAAGGCCGGGGGGCGACGGCTGCACCTGCTGTGGAGCGCCGGTGATCGCGTCCAGCTGGGCATGAGCTTTCCCGGCAATCGCAGCGAGGAGCCAGGCGGCATCCGTCGCCTGCGCTTTCCCAGGTCGGCCCCGAGTCGCTCAACGCTCAAGCTCGAGGAGGCCTGGCATGAATTCGTGCCGCGCGCAGAGTGGGACGAGCGCCTGGCCGAGGGGATGCAGGCCGCCGACCTGGGGGCGGCGCCCGGCGGCTGGACCTGGCAGCTCGTTCATCGCGGCATGCATGTCTATGCCATCGACAACGGTCCCATGGACAAGGCCCTGATGGCGACCGGTCAGGTGGAGCACCTGCGCGAGGACGGGTTCGTGTGGGAGCCGCCCTACCGGCTCGACTGGCTTGTATGCGATATCGTCGACAAGCCGGCCCGGGTCGAGGCCATGATGGAGCGCTGGCTGGTGCGGCGCTGGTGCCGCGAGGCGGTGTTCAATCTCAAGCTGCCGATGAAGCGTCGCTGGCCCGAGGTGGTGGCCTGCCTGGGGCGGCTGGAGCAGGCGCTGGCCAGTGCAGGGGTTGCCGCGGAGGTGAGCTGTCGTCACCTCTACCATGACCGGGAAGAGGTGACGGTGCACGTGCGGCTGCGTGACTAGCCCCCCGGCTGCCCGTTGAGCGACAGCCGGGGCGACCCTGGCCGCCAGCGTCAGTGGGTGGTCGGCTCGTAGATGCGGATGCGCTCCTCTTCGGTCAGCAGCGGCAGCAGGCGCTGCATCACCCGGGAGCGCTCCTCGCTGGTGTACCATTCCTTCCAGGCGCGCAGGTCGCGCCACTTGGTGATCATCAGGCGCCGCTCGCTGTGGCCGAGTTCGACGAGGCTCTCGCCGCCCACGAAGCCGCGCGCGCCGAGGGATTCCCGCATCGCTTCCCGGGCGGCTTCCTCGTACTCCTCCTCGAGCCCCGGCATGATCCGGCGTTCGATAATGATCTTGATCATCTAGCTTGCTCCCAACAGAGTTATTCCCAACGACGAGGCCATCGATGGTTGATTCCCGTGACGTCCAGCCCGAGGCGGCGCCCGACTTTCAGGTCGAGCTCGACACCACCGGGCTCTACTGCCCCGAACCGATCATGCTGATGCACAACAAGGTGCGTGACATGCGCTCCGGCGAGGTGCTCAAGGTCATTGCCAGCGATCCCGCCACTACGCGGGATGTGCCGAAGTTCTGCCAGTTTCTGGGCCATGAGCTGATTCGCCAGGAGGAGCTCGAGGGCAGCTACCGCTACTTTATCCGCTTGGGCTAATTCTGTCCCGCGGCTCAGCCCGGCGGCGTGTCGCCGGGCTCCGGCATCACCATCAGCGCCAGTGCCTCGAGCGTGGCAGGATCCTCGCGACGAATGCGGTTGGCGATCTGGCGCTGGAAGAAGTAGACCACGCGGTGGCGGCTATGGCCGGGGTAGAGGCAGGGATCGCCGGGCAGGATCGGGGTTGACTCCACCAGGCGCTCATCGGCCAGCAGCGCCTCGACGCCACCGTCGCTGTAGAGCCGCCAGCCGAACACCTGCTTGAGCTGCCAGGGAGCATCGCCTTCGTCCATGCACAGGGCGTGGGTGCCCTGGGTCTCGGGGATCTGCTGGATGAGGGTGACCTGCTCGGTCTCCTCGTAGTCGAAGTAGGCGGCCGCGTGCTCGAGCTCGAACACCTTGTGCTCGGGCGCCTGCTCGAACAGCTCCTCGGTCTCGGGGTCACGATAGCCGACGAAGCTGCCGTGCTCCGGATCATCCAGGCGATGGCAAGGGGTCAGAGCCTCCATCCAGGGCACCATGCCGACCACCTCTCCATCCTCGCGCAGGCCCCAGGCCAGCAGCGGCATGCCGTAGAGGGTGTCGGGGCTCGAGGCCAGGCGATAGACCATCTCGAGGCCGTCAAGCTCAGGCGCCAGGCGAATCAGCCGCCGCCTGGCTTGCAGGCGCTGGCGCATCGTTTCCAGGTCGATGACCCGGGCGGGGCGGTGTGACAGCGGGATTCCCATGACGTCTCTCCAGATGCTGCGTGATCACGGCATCGGCGCGGGGAGCCAGGCTCCACGGCCGCTCGGAAGCGCACTGCGTCACTCTGGCTTCCACCAATAGCACAGACGGTGGGGGAGGTTAAGCCCTGTCGCACATCCGCTGCCTCACCGGCAGCGCTCTGCCAGGGTGCTGCGCAGGGCCTGATGGTGATCGCGGGCGGCTTCGAAGGCGGGCAGGGGGGCCGCTGCAGACTCCCGAGAGAGCCATTCCCGGTGGTAGGCGCTGACCGCGTCGGGAGGGGAGTCCAGCGAGCCGAAGAGGGGCTCGAGCCCGGCCAGCCAGGCCTGTGCAGCGCCGCTGAGCGCCTCCAGCCACTGCGCTAGCCACTCGTCGTGCTCGGCCTCCTCCAGGGCCAGCGTGAGGCAGCCGTCATGGCGCGCCAGGGCACGCTCGGCCAGCGCCGAGGCCTCCTCCAGGCGCTGCGTGGCGAGCACCAGGGTGCGAAGCAGTTCGGCGGTGTAGGGCCGCTCGTTGAGGGCGCGCAGATGTCCCTCCAGGGCCTCCGGGTCGGGTGGGGGGACGTCGTTCGCTGCGCTATCGGTCTGCGCTGGCAGGTCGGTCAGCGCCTGCAGATAGGCAAGCGCTGCCAACTGCGCCTCCGGGGGCGCCAGGGCGTCCGCCGGCAGCGGCGCGCTCACCCGCGAGAAGCTGCCGGCCCACTCCTCGGAGCCGAACAGCCCATTCCAGGCCGCCCGGGGCAGCTGCTCCGTCTTGGTCCTGGTCAGGCGCTCGAGCCGTTCGCGATCCGCATCGGCCAGCCGCTCGGGGACCTCGCTCTCCAGGCAGTCGCTCAGGCGCTGCCACAGCGTCAATTCGTAGCGCCACACCTGGCTTGCCGGCGCCACCCGCCCGAGGGTGCTGTTGCGCTCCGCGACGAGGGTGGTGATATGGCATTCGCGCAGCGCAAAGACGTTGAGCAGCCCCTCCCGCGTCTCGGGGATCACCACCAGCCGCTCACGCGGGCCGGGAAAGGCGCCGATATTGTCGGGGGCGGCCGGGGTGGGGGGCGCCAGGTCGAGACGCCGAGCCAGCTCGCGCTGATAGTCGACGAGCCGGTCGTTGCTGTCGCCGCCGCCGCTGCAGGCGGCCAGCAGGCCACCCAGCCCCGCGACCAGCAGCCGGGCAGGGCCGCCGTTAACGAACGCCCAGCGCATCGTAGCTGCCCTCCGCCGCTGCCGCGCTGATCCGCCTGAGGCGCTCGCCGAGCAGGAGGGCCGCCACGGTGAGGCCGCCGATCAGGCCGACCCAGTAGCCGTGCACGCCCATCGGCTCGATCACCCCGAGCAGGCCGCGGGTGCCCAGCCAGTGGCCCCCGGCCAGCCCGACCAGCCAGTAGGAGGCCAGGGTGATCAGCATGATGATGCGGGTGTCCCGGTAGCCGCGCAGGGCGCCGGCCAGGTTCACCTGCAGGGAGTCCGAAAGCTGGAAGATCATGGCCAGTAGGACCAGCGAAAGGGCCAGTCGTTGCACGGCCGCGTCGTGGGTATAGAGGGCGATGACCGGTTGTGCGGTGAACCACAGCAGGGCGCTGTTGAGCAGCGCGACCATCACGCTGGCGGCTATACCGAAGGTGGCCACCTGGCGGGCAAGGGCCGGCCGCCCCTGCCCCAGGGTATTGCCGACCCGTACCGTCAGCGCCATGCTCAGCGAGAGCGGCAGCATGAAGAGGATCGAGGTGTAGTTGAGCGCTACCTGGTGGGCCGCCACGGTGATCTCGCCGAGGCTGGCGATGAGCAGCGCGATCACGGTGAACAGGGTCACCTCGACGAAGATCGCCACGCCGATGGGCACGCCCACATGGAGCAGTTCACCGATCATCTTCAGACGCGGCGGGGTGGGCGAGTGCCACAGCGAGACCTCCCGATAGGCCGAGGCGCGACGGGTATAGAGGGCCATGGCGAGGCACATGGTCCACAGCGACAGCGCCGTGGCGATGCCGCAGCCCAGGGCGCCCAGTGCCGGGAGCGCCTGAACCCAGGCCGGCAGCCCGTCGCCGAACAGGGCGGTGAGGCCGTCGCCACCGTGGATCAGCACATAGTTGCTGGGGATGTTGACGGCCAGGCCGATCAGGCTGATCCACAGCGAGGGGCGGGTATGGTTCATGCCGTCGGAGAAGGCGCGCAGCGCCTGGAACAGCGCCGCCCCGGGCATGCCGAAGGCCACGGCCGCCAGATAGGCCGCCGAGCGGCTGGCCACCTCCTCGGGCACCGCCATCAGCACGAAGATCGGCTGGACGGCGAACCACAGCAGCGCTGCCGCCGCGATGCCCAGCACCAGCGCCACCCACAGGGCCTGATGCACATTGGGACGAATCTCGGTGAGGCGCCGCCCCCCCAGCAGCTGCGCCACGATGGGCGTCAGCCCCATCAGGGTGCCGGTCATGAACAGCATCAGCGGCAGCCACAGGCTCGAGCCCACCGAGACGGCGGCCAGGTCGGTGGCGCTCAGCCGGCCGGTCATCATCACATCGGCCACGCTCATGCCGGCCTGGGCCAGCTGGGCGCCGCAGATCGGCAGCGCCAGGGCCAGCAGCGGGCGCGTTTCCCGGCGGCCGGTAGTGAGCAGGCGGGCGAGGGGGGTGAACAAGGTCGGGCGCTCCATGCGATCAGGGGTCAGGCCGGGCGGGGAAACCGCTCACTATAGCAATGCCCAGGGGTTTTGGCCCGCGGCGCCAGCCGCCTATAATGGCGGTCCCCCCATGCCCGTGGAGCCTGCGTGACTCACCGACTCGAGGATGTCATCGCCCTGTTCGATGGCCTGTTCCAGGAGACCTTCCGTACCCGCCTGGTTCGCGGTGGCGATGAGCCGCTCTACCTGCCCGCCGATGCCGACACGCCCTTCCACCGGGTGATCTTTGCCCGGGGCTTCTATGCCAGCGCCCTGCACGAGATCAGCCACTGGTGCATCGCCGGCGAGGCGCGCCGGCAGCGGGAAGACTACGGCTACTGGTACCTGCCGGACGGCCGCGATGCCCGGGAACAGCGCGATTTCGAGGCGGTGGAGGTAGCGCCCCAGGCGCTGGAGCTGCTCTTCTCGCGGGCCTGTGGTCTGCGCTTCCATATCAGCGTCGACAACCTGGGCGGCGACGTCGAGGTGGATCGCGAGGCCTTCCGCGCGCGGGTCGAGGCCAGGGCCGAACGCTACGAGCGGGAGGGACTGCCGCGCCGCGCCGCGGCCTTCCGCTGCGCCCTGCAGGGCTACTACCGGGAGGGCGTAGGCCTTGCGACCGCCATCGCCGCGGGAGGTCGCCTCCTGGCGCCCGAGGGGGAAGTGGTGGTGTGACAGCGGCCGTCCGTGGCGGGCGAAGTCGGCTAGGCTGAAGGCGTTCCCCCTGGCAGCCGGAGTCCGCCGTGGCCACACCTTCCTTGCCTTCTCCCGACCCGCTGCCCCAGGAGCAGCGCTTTCTCGACGCCCTCGACCAGGACCGCTGGCCCGCGACCGGGCATGGCGGGGACCTCGACGAGGCGGCCCTGACCCCCGAGGCGCTGGTCGAGCTGTTCGAGTCCCAGCTGATGAGTCGCCATCTGGACCTCCAGGCCCGTCGCCTGCAGGCCCGAGGCGAAGGCTTCTATACCATCGGCAGCGCCGGCCATGAGGGGAATGCGGCGATTGCCCGGGCCCTGCGACCCACCGACCCCGCCTTCCTGCACTATCGTGACGCCGCCTTCCTGATCGAGCGCAGCCGCCAGCGGCCCGGCCAGGCGCCGCTTCGGGACCTGCTGCTCAGCTTTGCGGCATCGCGGGACGACCCGATCTCCGGGGGGCGCCACAAGGTGCTGGGCTCCCGGGGGCTCAACGTGCCGCCCCAGACCAGCACCATCGCCTCCCATCTGCCCAAGGCGGTGGGCGCGGCCCACAGCCTGGGGCTGTGGCGTCGCCTGGGCGGCGGCGGCGAGTGGCCGGCCGACAGCCTGGTGCTGTGCAGTTTCGGCGACGCCTCCTTCAACCATTCCACCGCCCAGGGGGCGCTCAATGCCGCCGGCTGGGCGGCCTATCAGGGCGCCCCGCTGCCGCTGGTGATGGTCTGCGAGGACAACGGCATCGGCATCTCCACGCCCACGCCCTCCGGCTGGATCGAGGCGAGCATGGGCACCCGTCCCGGCTTCCACTACCTGGCCTGCGATGGTCTAGACCTGATCGACACCTGGCGCACCGCCCGGGAGGCCGCGCACATCGCGCGCCACCGCAAGCAGCCGGTGTTTCTGCATATGCGCTGCGTGCGGCTGTTCGGTCACGCCTGCTCCGATGCCCAGCAGGCCTACCTCTCGCCGTCACGCATCGCCGCCGACGAGGCCCGCGACCCGCTGCTCTACGGCGCCGGCCTGCTGCGTCGTCACGGGGTGCTCTCCCGGGACGAGATCGCCAGCCGCTACCGGCGCATCGGCGAGGAGGTGGCACGGTTCGCCGAGGAGGCGATTCGCCGCCCGAAGCTGGTCTCGGCCGCCGAGGTGATGGCCAGCATCGTGCCACCCTCGCGTCCCGGGCGACGGCTGACGGACCCGGTCGAGGTCGAGTCGGCGCCCCTCCCGGGCACCATGGCGAAGCTGCTCAACCAGGCCCTGCAGCGGCTGATGGCCAGCTACCCCCACCTGGTGATGGCCGGCGAGGATATCGGCCGCAAGGGGGGCGTCTACGGGGTGACCCAGCGGCTGCAGGCCCGCTTCGGCCCACATCGCGTGATCGATACCCTGCTCGACGAGCAGAGCATCCTGGGGCTCGGCATCGGCCTGGCCCACAACGGCCTGGTGCCGCTGCTGGAGATCCAGTTCCTGGCCTACCTGCACAACGCCGAGGACCAGCTGCGCGGGGAGGCGGCAACGCTGAGCTTCTTCTCGAATGGCCAGTTCACCAATCCCCTGGTGGTGCGCATCGCCGGGCTCGGCTACCAGAAGGGCTTCGGCGGGCACTTTCACAACGACAACGCCATCGCCGTGCTGCGCGATATCCCGGGCCTGCTGGTGGCCTGCCCGTCGAATGCCGCCGACGCCGTGGGGCTGCTGCAGGAGGCGGTGCGTCTGGCCGACGAGGCGCAGCGGGTGGTGGTCATCATCGAGCCGATCGCGCTCTACCATACGCGCGACCTGCTGGAGGAGGGAGACGATGGCTGGTGCTTCCCCGATCCGGGGCCGACGCACTGCCTGCCGGTGGGTGAACTCGGCCAGTGGGGCGAGGGCGTCGACCTGGCCATCATCACCTATGGCAACGGCGTCTACCTGGCCCGCCAGGCGGCCGCGGAGATCGACCCGGCGGGTCAGCGGCTGCGCATCGTTGACCTGCGCTGGTTGACCCCCATCGACCACGACGCCGTGCACCGGGCGGTCGCCGGCTGCCGGCGGGTGCTGGTCGTCGACGAGTGCCGCCGCTCGGGCTCGCCCAGCGAGGAGCTGATCACCGGCCTGGTCGAGCGGGGCATGGCGAGCGAGCGTCTGGCGCGGCTGAACGCGGAGGACAGCTTCATCCCGCTGGGGCCGGCGGCCACCGTGACGCTGCTCTCCCGGGCGAGGATCATCGAGCGCGCCCGGGAGCTGCTGGCCGGGGCCTGACGCCGGCTCAGGCCTCGTCGTCGCCGGCCTGGCTGTCGTCGATGTCGAAGTCGTTGTCGATGGTGCCATCGAGGTCGGCGCCGCTCATGCGCTGGTGGAGGTGCAGCATCACTTCCACCTCGTGCTCCGGGCGCAGCGGCTCCAGCCCCAGCTCGCCGAACATCTCGCCGCGGGCCCGGGACCATTCGCCGGGGGGAATGCCGTTGTAGAGGCTCTCGGCGGGCGCCAGCTCCACGAAGGGGTCGAGGCCGTAGGTGTCGAACAGCCGCGACAGGGCGGCCTCGTCGTCGCTGACCCCGGCGGTGTAGAGGGTGTCGCTGAAGTGGTCGTTCTCCAGCTCGCGGATCACATCCAGCGGGCTCACGCCCATGCTGTTGAGCTCCTCGAGGCTATACTCCCCCAGCGAGATCATCTCGGCGTCGAGCCAGTCGTCCTCGGGCTGTATCAGGGTGTGCTTGACGCGCCCGTCGGGCAGCGTCCAGGCGATGGCCAGTGGCAGGCCGCCATCCTCGCCGGTCTCCACGGCGATAAAGCCGGGCAGGTCGGGCATGTTCAGGTCTCCTGGTGTGTCGGGGTCAGGGCCGAGCGGCCGGCAGGCGGAAGAAGGCGCGGGCGGTGTCGCTGGTGGCCCTGGCCAGTGCTTCCTCATCGATGCCGCGCCAGTGGGCGATCTCGCGCACGATCCACGGCAGCAGCGCCGGCTCATGGCGTCTGCCCTTGAGTTTGGCAGGTAAATTGCGCGGCAGCAGGTAGGGGCAGTCGGTTTCCACCATCAGGCGGTTCAGGGGAATCTCGCCGACCAGCTCACGCAGGTGGTGGCCACGGCGCTCGTCACACAGCCAGCCGGTCAGGCCGATGTGCAGGTCGAGATCCAGGTAGCCGAAGAGGGTGTCGCGGTCCGCGGTGAAGCAGTGGACCACGGCGTCGCCGATATCGTCGCGGAAGGCGTGGAGCATCTCGCGCATGCGCCGGCCCGCGTCGCGCTCGTGCAGGAACAGCGGCTTGCCGCACTCCACCGCCAGGCCCAGCTGGGCCTCGAAGGCGCGCTCCTGCTCGGCGGGGGTGGAGAAGTTGCGGTTGAAGTCGAGCCCGCACTCGCCCACCGCCACCACCTCGGGCTGGCGGTGGAGGTCGGCCATGGCAGCGGCGAGGCCGGCATCCCAGCGGCTGGCGTCGTGGGGGTGCACCCCGGCGGTGGCATACAGGGCCAGGCCCGGTTCGCTGCACCGGCGGGCCATCGCCACCGCCTGTTCGGCATGCTCGCGGTCGGTGCCGGTGAGGATCAGGGCGGTGACGTTGGCCGCCCTGGCGCGGCCGAGCACCGCGGGGAGGTCGCGGGCGAAGCTTTCGTGGGTCAGGTTGGCGCCGATGTCCACCAGCGGCGCCGCCGCGCGCAGGCGCAGGGCCTCCGGCAGGAAGTCATCGAAGGGGGCGGTCGGGTCAGCCAAGGGGAAGCTCCTGTGGTGGTGATGTCCGGGATGTCGGGGCGCGGCGCAGTGTACTCGGGATCGCGAGCGCTCACCATGGCGGCACGGCCACGTCGGGCCGGAGTTGCGCTACACTAGCCGCCTTCGCGATTCGATGAGGTGTGCGCGTGACCCTGCTACGTCTGGAACAGCTGCAACTGGCCTACGGTACCCATGTCCTGCTCGACGGCGCCGACCTGGTGCTGGAGAGGGGGGAACGGCTGGCCCTGGTGGGGCGCAACGGCACCGGTAAGTCGACGCTGCTCAAGCTGGTGTCCGGCGAGATCCTGCCCGACGGCGGCAATATCTGGCGCGCCCCGGGGCTCAAGATCGGCGTGCTCGCCCAGGACCTGCCCGAGGCCTCTGGCCAGACCATCTTCGACGTGGTGGCCGGCGGCCTGCCCGAGGCCGGCGAGCTGCTCTCCGAGTACCATCACCTGATCCACGAGGACGAGCCCGACATGCGCCGCATGGCCGAGCTGCAGACGCGCCTCGAGGCGATCGACGGCTGGTCCTTCCACCAGCGCATCGACGTGGTGCTGACCCGCCTGGGGCTGCCCGAGGACGCCGAGATGGCCGCGCTCTCCGGCGGCTGGCGCCGGCGCGTGGCGCTGGCCCGGGCGCTGGTCGCGGAGCCCGACCTGCTGCTGCTCGACGAGCCCACCAACCACCTGGATCTCGACACCATCGCCTGGCTCGAGGAGCAGCTGGCTGCCTTCAACGGCGCGGTGCTCTTCATCACCCACGACCGCGCCTTCCTGTCGAAGCTGGCCACGGCCATCCTCGAGCTCGACCGCGGGCGCCTCGGGCGCTACCCGGGGGACTACGCGAAATACCAGACCCAGAAGGCCCACGAGCTGGAAGTGGAGGCTCGCGAGAATGCCGAGTTCGACAAGAAGCTCGCACAGGAGGAGGCGTGGATCCGCCAGGGCATCAAGGCGCGGCGCACCCGCAACGAGGGGCGGGTGCGGGCCCTGGAGCAGCTGCGCCGCGAGCGCGGTGAGCGCCGCGAGCGCCAGGGCAAGGCCAGCCTCAGCGTGGACAGCGGCGAGCGCAGCGGCAAGCGGGTGGTGGCGCTGGAGCACGTCACCCAGCGCTTCGGCGACGAGGCGGTGATCCGCGACCTCTCCCTGGAGATCCAGCGCGGAGACCGCATCGGCTTCATCGGCCGCAACGGCGCCGGCAAGACCACCCTGCTCAAGATCCTGCTCGGCGAGCTTGCGCCCAGCGAGGGCAAGGTGCAGCTCGGCACCAAGCTGCAGGTAGCCTACTTCGACCAGCTGCGCGGGGGGCTCGAGCCCGAGAAGAGCGTCTACGACAACGTGGCCCAGGGCAGCGATCGGGTCACGGTGGGCGGTCGCGACCGCCATGTAATGAGCTACCTGCAGGACTTCCTGTTCACCCCGGAGCGGGTCCGCCAGCCGGTCAAGGCGCTCTCGGGGGGAGAGTCCAATCGCCTGCTGCTGGCCAAGCTGTTCACCCAGCCGGCCAACGTGCTGGTGCTCGACGAGCCCACCAACGACCTCGACGTGGAGACCCTGGAGCTGCTCGAGGAGCTGCTGCTCGATTTCGACGGCACCCTGCTGCTGGTCTCCCACGACCGCGCCTTCATGGACAACGTGGTGACCAGCGTGCTGGCCTTCGAGGGGGAGGGACGGGTGCGCGAGTACGTGGGCGGCTACACGGACTGGGTGCGCCAGGGCGGCAAGCTGCCCCCGGCGCCCTGGGAGGGAGCCGCCCGCCAGCGGGTCGAGCCGTCCCGGACCACCGAGGAGATGGCCGAGCAGTCGCCGCCGACCTCGAAGGCGGCAGCGGCGCAGGAGCCCTCAGCGGGAGGAGGGAAAAAGCCGGCCAAGCTCTCCTACAAGCTGCAGCGCGAGCTCGATGCCCTGCCGGCCGAGATCGAGCGGATGGAAGGAGAGGTCGCCGCGTTCGAGGCGAAGGTGGGCGATCCGGCCTTCTACCAGCAGGACGCGGCGACGGTCACGGCCACCCTGGAGGCGCTGGGGGCCCGGCAGGCCGAGCTGGACGCCGCCATGGAGCGGTGGATGGAGCTGGAGGCCCTCGCCGCCGGGGAGTAAGTGATGATTCGCTACTGCGCTAGATATATTGATCGCCGGCGGTGCTCGGAATCCTCATGTAGCAGGCTACACTCCGGTTCCTGCGCTCCGGCGGCGACCAACCTATCTTCGCTCGTCACGCGAATCCTGCACTTCCTCAAAATGAGAAAGGCTTTTGGGGGGCAGCAGTAGATTACTCGGCGCTCTCGCCCTTCTTGCCCACACGAACTGCGAGGACATCGCACTGGGCGCCGTGCAGCACGCCGGTGGAGGTGGAGCCCAGCAGCAGTGCGAAGCCGTGACGGCCGTGGGAGCCGACCACGATCAGGTCCACGCCATTCTCCTCGGCGAAGCGATGGATCTCGGTGTCCGGCATGCCCACCAGCACGTGCTGGTTCTCCTTGGCCACGTGCGGGTCGGCGATCTCGGCCAGGCGCTGCTTGGCATGCTCGTCGAGCTGGTCCTGGATGCTGGTGAGATCCATGGGGATGTCGCCACCGTATGCGAAGCCCAGCGGCTCCAGGGTGTGCATGATGGAGAGCTTGGCATTCTGGTTGCGCTCGGCGATCTGGGCCGCGCGCTCCAGGACCTTGTGAGAGTCCTTGGTCAGGTCCACGGCGACCAGGACGTGGCGGTATTCGTTGCTCATGGCAGGGCTCCTAGTGGATATCGAGATGAAGCAGGATGCCTTCACTCTAGGCCGCCTGACACGGCAAGACAACGACTTGTATCAAGACTCACGCATCAACCCGATCTGGAGATGGCGATGACCTGGTTCTTCATCCTCTTTGCCCTGCTGCTGGTGGTCTCGCCGGTGATGTGGCTCAAGCCCAGCCCGAGGCAGCGGCGCATCTCGGCGCTGCGCACGGCGGCGATCAAGACCGGGCTCACCGTCAAGCTGGAGAAACCGCCGCTGCACGGCATCGAGACGACCATGCCCGCCTATCGCTGGCGCTATCCCCAGGAGCGCCCCGGTCCCGATTTCGTGCTGGTACGAGACGACCACGCCAGCGCGGCGCTGAAGGCCTTCGCGCACGGCTGGCGCTGGCGGCGGGAGCCGCTGCGCCCGCTGCCCGAGGCGCTGGAGGTCCGCCTCAAGGCGCTGCTGGAGCGGCTGCCTCAGGATGCCATCGTGGTGGAGTCCCACCGGCATGCGCTGACGCTGTGGTGGTGGGAGTCTCAGGACTTCCCGCGCTTCTCCACCTACCTGGAGGACTTCGTGGCGCTGCGTGACGGCCTGGCCGGGCGACCGGACGACGGCGCCGTCTCGGTGCCCCTCGGGCAGCCCCGGGCTTAGCCCCCCAGTCTAGCCCCGGGCCTTCTCCTCGGCGTCGCGGGCCTGGATGGTCAGGCCGTTGTCCTCGATGCGGGAGAGCAGTTCGGCCAGTGTCGCCAGGTCCTGGTCGCTCATGCCCGCGAACATCTCGCTGCGGGCCTCGCGTACCACGGCGTCGATCCGCTCGAGCAGCGGGGTGGCCTCGGGGGTGAGAAAGACTCGCTTGGTGCGGCGGTCCTGGTCGCAGGGGCGCCGCTCCACCAGTCCCTGGCGGGAGAGCTGGTCGAGGGTGCGCACCAGGGAGGGGGCCTCCACGCCGATGGCGCGAGCCAGGTCGCACTGGGGCTGGCCGTCGCCGAGTCGCCACAGGTGGTAGAGCGTCACCCAGCGCGTCTGGGTCAGGCCCAGGGGCGCCAGGCGCTCGTCGATGATGGCGCGCCACAGACGTGGCAGGCGGCCGAGCTGGAAACCGATATTTTCATGCATGAGTCTGGGCATTCCATGGGCGTTCGCTGGATTTTGTGAACTCGACGCGTGGAATGCAAGCGGGCTTATCATTTCACGCCTCCCGTCACTCTTCCCTGGCGCCGCCATTCGCCCCGGCGGGGGTGTCGCCCTGGTCTGCCGTCGGCTCCGCCGCCGGGCCGTCGTCATGCCGCCCCGGCACCAGGCGACGCAGGCCCAGCCCCTGCACGCCGCTCAGCAGCTCCCGCCCGTCGGCCAGGCTGGCCTCCCCGTCATCGGTCACCCGGAAGCGTATGACCCCGATGCGCTGACCGCTGTCGGTCATCACGTCGATCCGCCAGCGACCCGCGGGGTCGTCCGGGAAGTTCTGCTTGCGGCTCCAGGCCCGATAGCCCGCCTCCCGGCCGCCCTCGATGGTCAGCGCGATGCGATCGACCTCCTGCCCCTCCTGCCGCCAGACATGGAACACCTCCTCCCTGAGCCCGCGCGGCGCGCGGATCGCCGTATAGGCGTAGAGCCCGCTTCCGGCCAGCGCCTCGGGCGTCAGGCGCAGCTCGCCTCGGGGGCTCCTCGTTTCCACATCGAAGGCGGGGGAGAGCGCCGCACTGCCCAGCCACAGGTTGGCCGGTGGCACCCAGATGCGTCCCGCCCAGGCCAGGCCGGCGAGCAGCGGCAGCAGGGTCAGCATCATCAGCCAGCGGCGGCCGCGCTGCCCGGCGGTGAGGTGCAGCAGGCTCGGCAGGCTGAACAGCAGCATGGCGCCCAGCGCCAGCTTGAGGCTCTGGCCGGTGGTCAGCTGCAGCATGATCGGCAGGGTGACCAGCACCACCAGGAAGACGCACTGGGCGTGGAAGGCGAAGTAGAGCCAGCGGAAGCGGTCCGCCACCCGGTAATAGAGCGGATCGACGATGGAGAACACCGCCAGGCCGATCAGCAGGAGGGTGAAGAGCGCCTGGCCGCTGGTCCAGACGGTGGTGGCCAGCAGGAAGGGCAGCGAGAAGAACAGCGTCTCCTGGTGGATCATCTGGGCGATGAAGAGGGTCACAGCATGGGGCAGGGTGGGGTAGCCGCGGCGGGCCAGCAGCCGGCCGATCAGGCTCTCGAACAGCAGCAGCAGCCAGGCGGCCAGCATCCCCAGGGCCAGCAGGGCCCCCAGCCACTGCTGGCGATCCACCAGGAAGAAGCTGCCCAGTCCCGCGCCGAAGGCCACGGGGGGCCACAGCCAGCTCCAGGGGCGCAGGCGTTCGACCAGCGCCTCGATGCGCGCCTGCAGCTGGCTCAGTCGGGGTGCCTCCGGCCGCTGGTCAGGCCGGGGGGAGGATGGGGGCATGGCGCGCGGCTACCCTGTGGGATGTCATCGTGAAGCCTAGCACCCGGCGGCGATGAGAGGGGCGTCGAGACATCGACGACGGGGGGGGTTGACGCGCCGGCGTTCGTGACCCAAGCTGTGCGCATTCAAACGGCCGTATGAAATCGGGAGATTCGCGGATGATCTATCAGGGCAATGCCATCATGGTGACGCGCGGCGATGGCGATATCGCCACGCTCACCTTCGACCTGCAGGGCGAGTCGGTCAACAAGCTCTCCAGCGCGGTGATCGCCGAGCTGGAGGAGGCGGTCAAGGCTATTCAGGCCGAGAGCGGCCTGGCCGGGCTGGTGCTGGCCAGCGCCAAGGAAGCCTTCATCGTCGGTGCCGACATCACCGAGTTCCAGACCATGTTCGGCAAGGGCGGTGAGTTCCTCGAGTCGATGCTGCACCGGGTTCACGGCATCTTCAATGCCATCGAGGACCTCCCCTTTCCCACCGTTACCGCCATCAACGGTCTGGCCCTGGGCGGCGGCTGCGAAGTGCTCTTGACCACCGACTTCCGGGTGATGGGCGACAAGGCCCAGATCGGCCTGCCCGAGACCAAGCTCGGCATCCTGCCCGGGTGGGGCGGCTGCGTGCGCCTGCCGCGCCTGATCGGCGCCGACAACGCCATCGAGTGGATCGCCGGGGGCACCCAGAACCGGGCCGATGCCGCTCTCAAGGTGGGGGCCGTGGATGCCGTGG
This sequence comes from Halomonas sp. PGE1, assembly GCF_013000985.1. Classification (NCBI taxonomy): domain Bacteria; kingdom Pseudomonadati; phylum Pseudomonadota; class Gammaproteobacteria; order Oceanospirillales; family Halomonadaceae; genus Halomonas; species Halomonas sp. PGE1. Next base: position 2,954,990 of record NZ_CP053032.1, on the reverse strand, counting down.
TGCCGGGTGAGCAGCTCGAGGCCGCCGCGCTGGATATCCTGGCCCGGGCCAACGCCGGCGAGCTGGACTACCGCGCGCGCCGCGAGGAGAAGATGCAGCCGCTCAGGCTCGGGCCCATCGAGCAGATGATGGCCTTCGAGACCGCCAAGGGCTACGTGGCCGGCAAGGCGGGCCCCCACTACCCGGCGCCCGTCGAAGCGATCAAGGTGATCCAGAAGGGGGCCGGGGAGGAGCGCGCCCGGGCCCAGGCCATCGAGGCCAAGGGCTTCGCCAAGCTGGCCATGACCGAGGTGGCCTTCAACCTGGTCGGCCTCTTCATGAGCGACCAGGTGGTCAAGAAGAAGGGCGGCCAGTTCGAGAAGCAGGCGCGCCCGGTCAAGCAGGCCGCCGTGCTCGGCGCCGGCATCATGGGCGGCGGCATCGCCTACCAGAGCGCCTCCAAGGGCACCCCGATCCTGATGAAGGACATCAAGGAGGAGGCGATCCAGCTGGGGCTCAAGGAGGCACGCAAGCTCTTCACCAAGCAGGTGGAGCGCAAGAAGCTGACCCCCGAGCAGATGGCGGAGAAGCTGGCCAACATCCGCCCGACGCTGACCTATGGTGACTTCGGCAGCGTCGACCTGGTGGTCGAGGCAGTGGTCGAGAATCCCAAGGTCAAGGGGGCGGTGCTGACCGAGGTCGAGGGACTGGTGGGCGAGGAGACCATCCTGGCCTCCAACACCTCCACCATCTCCATCACCCGCCTGGCTTCGAGCCTCAAGCGTCCCGAAAACTTCTGCGGCATGCACTTCTTCAACCCGGTGCACCGCATGCCGCTGGTGGAGGTGATCCGCGGCGAGAAGACCTCTGATGCCGCCGTGGCTGCCACCGTGGCCTACGCCCGCGCCATGGGCAAGACCCCCATCGTGGTCAACGACTGCCCGGGCTTTCTGGTCAACCGCGTGCTCTTCCCCTACTTCGGCGGCTTCAGCCAGCTGATGGCGCAGGGCGCCGACTTCCAGCGGGTCGACAAGGTCATGGAGAAGTTCGGCTGGCCCATGGGTCCCGCCTACCTGCTCGACGTGGTGGGCATGGACACCGCCGTGCACGCCGGCGAGGTGATGGCCGAGGGCTTCCCGGAGCGGATGGGCAGCCTGGGCGGCAATGGCGAGAAGAGCGCCATCCAGGCGATGTTCGAGAACGACCGTCTGGGCCAGAAGAACGACAGGGGCTTCTACGCCTACGAGGAGGACCGCAAGGGCAAGCCGAAGAAGGTCAGCGACGAGGCCGCCATCGCCCTGGTCAAGAGCGTGGCGAAGGAGAGCCGAGAGTTCTCCGACGAGGAGATCATCAGTCGCATGATGGTGCCGCTCTGCCTGGAGACCGTGCGCTGCCTGGAGGACGGCATCGTCGGCACGCCCGCCGAGGCGGACATGGCGCTGATCTACGGTATCGGCTTCCCTCCGTTCCGCGGCGGTGCGCTGCGCTATGTCGACGCCATGGGCGTGGCGGCCTTCGTCAAGCTGGCCGACGGCCTCGCCGAGGAGCTGGGGCCGCTCTACGCCCCCACCGAGAAGCTGCGCGAGATGGCCGCTGCCGGCGAGACCTTCTACGCCGCCCCGGCCCAGGCCTGAGCCCACCACCACGAACAGGAGTAACAGAACGATGAGCTTGAACCCGAGAGATATCGTGGTGGTCGACGGCGTACGCACCGCCATGGCCAAGGCCAAGAACGGCGCCTTCCGCCACGTGCGCGCTGAGAACCTCTCCGCCGCGGTGATGGAGGCGCTGCTGGACCGCAACGCCGGCGTCGATCCCAGCGAGATCGATGACATCATCTGGGGCTGCGTCAACCAGACTCTGGAGCAGGGCTATAACGTGGGCCGCAACGCCGCCATCATGACCCGCATTCCGCGCAGCGTGCCGGCCCAGACCGTCAACCGGCTGTGTGGCTCCTCCATGAGCGCGCTGCATATTGCCGCGGCCAACATCAGGGCCGGCATGGGCGACGTCTACATGGTCGGTGGCGTGGAGCACATGGAGCACGTCTCCATGATGCACGGCGTCGACGTCAACCCGTCGGTGAGCAAGCATGCCGCCAAGGCGGCGATGATGATGGGCCTGACCGCGGAGCTCCTGGGCAAGATGCACGGCATCTCCCGGGAGGACCAGGACGCCTTCGGCGTGCGCTCCCACCAACGCGCCCAGGCCGCCATGGAGAAGGGCTACTTCGACAACGAGATCATCGGCGTCGAGGGCCACGACGAGCGCGGCTTCAGGATCCTGTTCAAGCGCGACGAGGTGATTCGCGCCGATGCCAGCCTCGAGAAGATGGCCCAGCTCAAGCCGGTCTTCGACCCCAGGAGCGGCACCGTGACCGCGGGCACCTCCTCGGCGCTCTCGGTGGGTGCCTCCGGCATGCTGGTGATGAGCCATGAGCGCGCCCAGGCGCTGGGCCTCGAGCCCATCGCCCGGGTGCTCTCCACCGGCGTGGCGGGCTGCGACGCCTCCATCATGGGCTATGGCCCGGTGCCGGCCTCGAAGAAGGCGCTCAAGGCCGCCGGCCTCACCGCCGACGACATCCAGACCGTCGAGCTCAACGAGGCCTTCGCTGCCCAGGGCCTGCCGGTGCTCAAGGACCTCGGCTTCCTCGATGCCATGGACGACAAGGTCAACCTCAACGGCGGCGCCATCGCGCTCGGCCACCCGCTGGGCTGCTCGGGCACGCGAATCTGCACCACCCTGCTCAACGTCATGCAGCAGCGCGACACCACCCTGGGCCTGGCCACCATGTGCATCGGCATGGGGCAGGGCGTGGCCACGGTGTTCGAGCGCCTGAAGTAGGCGCTTACGGCCATCCGACAGACAGCGGCGGCGCCCTCGGGCGCTGCCGCTGTCGTTGTGGGCCACGTGGGGTGACAGGCTAGAGGATGCCCGCCTCGAGCCCCGCGGCCATGGCCATGGCGAGCTCCTCCACCTGCTCGGCGAAGCCCGCCTGCCACTCGCCGCGCAGGATCAGCGGTTCCTGTGCCCAGCGCCAGCGCAGCCCGGTGACGATGCTCTCCACGGCGCGGCGAGTGCCGGTGCCGTCATGGCCGGCGCGCACATAGAGCGCACAGGGCAGTCCCTGCGTCTCCTCCAGCACCGGGTAGTAGCAGCGATCGAAGAAGTCCTTGGTCAGCCCCGCCATGTAGCCGAGGTTCTCGGTGGTGCCGAGCAGGATGGCATCGCAGGCGCGGACGTCGTCGGGTCCGGCGTCGAGCGGTGCCTTTACCACCACCTCGACGCCCCCGATCTCGGGGTGGCAGGCGCCGCGCTCGGCCGCCTCCGCCAGGGCTCGGGTGTTGGGAGAGGGGGCATGGGCCACGATCAGCAGGCGCCTGGGCATGTTGACAGCTCCTTCGTTGTTTCCCACGCTGAACCGGCACTTTTCCCGGTTTATCCAAGGAGGATCACCGATGGCCTTTGCCCTGTCGACCCTGCAACTCACTAGCCCCGTCTTCGACGACGGCGGCGCCATTCCCGCCAGGCACACCGGCGAGGGAGACGACATCTCGCCGGCGCTGGTCTGGCAGGGGGCGCCCGAAGGCACCAGGGGATTCGCGCTGATCTGCCACGACCCGGACGCGCCGCTGGTGCAGAACGGCACCTATGGCTTCGTGCACTGGGTGCTCTACAACATCCCGGCCTCCGTCACCAGCCTGGAGGAGGCCACCCGCGTCGGCACCCGGGGCAAGAACGACTTCGGCAAGCTGGGCTACGGTGGTCCCATGCCCCCCGAGGGGCATGGGTCCCACCGCTACTACTTCTGGCTGCTGGCGCTGGACAAGCCCACCGACGACCTGCCCGAGGGGCTCAGGCTCCATGACCTCCTGGTCAAGGTCGAACCCCACCTGCTGGGCATGAACCGCCTGGTGGGGACCTATCGGCGCGGCTGAGGCGAGGGTGTCCCCGCTGGCCCCGCTTCGGGTCTACTACGACGGGCTCTGCCCCGGCTGTCGGCGCGATCGCGCCCGCTACGAGCGCTGGGCCGGCGAGCTGGGGGAGAGCGTGCGCTGGTGCGACGTGACCGAACACCAGCAGACGCTGCGCGACATGGGCGTCGACCCCCAGGCGGCGCTGCTCTCGCTACACGTGGAGGAGGCCGACGGCACCCTTCGGGAGGGCATCGACGCCTATATCCTGCTGATGCGCCGGGTGCCTCGCCTCAGGCCCCTGGCCTGGCTGATCGGCCTGCCCGGGCTCAAGCCGATGCTGCGCAAGCTCTACGATGGCTGGGTGCGGCGGCGGCTGGCCCGGGAGGGGCGCCTGCCCTGAGCCGCTGGCCGATCACCCGGTGATGTGCCGGGCGGCCCTCTCCTGGGGGAGCAGAGCGGCGTAGACCATGGCGTTGACCGGCGTGGCCACGCCGGCCTCGCACCCGAGGCGCATCACGGCGCCGTTCTGGGCGTCAAGCTCCGAGGGAAGGCCGGCCATGATGTCGCGCTGCATGGAGGCGGTGCTCGCCTCGGGCAAGGCGTCGATGAAGCGCAGGGCGCGGGCCGCGGCATCCTCCGGCAGCGCCACGCCCCTGGCGCGGGCCACCGCCTCGATCTCGGCCAGCAGCTGCTCGATCATCGTGCGGGTCTCGGGCAGGGTGCGGGTCACCCCGATGGGCGCTCGGGTCACGCTGCCGATGCCGCTCATCGCGCAGATGAACAGGAACTTGCTCCACACCGCCACCTGGATGTCATCGGGGATCTCGGCGGTGACGCCCCGGGCCTGGTCGAAGGCGGCCTTGAGACGCAGGGCGCGCTTGCTGCGGCGGTTGTCGCGTTCGCCGAAGCGCACGAAGGGCGAGACGCCGGCGTGGCGGATATGCCCGGGGGCCTCTCGCCAGGCGAGGATGCCGCAGAGGCCGTCCAGCACATGGGCCTGGCCGAGGATGCCGGCGAGGGTGTCGGCGGCCTCCACGCCGTTCTCCAGCGGCACCACGAAGGTGTCCGGGCCGATCATCGGCCGGATCGCCCGCGCCGCCTCGGCAACCTGCCATGACTTCACGGCCACCAGGACCGCATCGACGGCGCCCACTCGGCTCGGGTCGTCGCTGACCTTCACCTGGGGCAGGTGCAGGTCGCCCTCGATGCTTTCGACCCGCAGGCCATGGCGTTGCATCTCGGCAAGGTGCTCGCCCCGAGCGATGAAGGTCACGTCGTGTCCGGCCTCGGCCAGGCGTGCACCGAAGTAGCCGCCCACGCCGCCGCTGCCCATGATCGCCAATCGCATTGTCTCTCCCTCGTGATTGCCTGGACCGACTGACAGCCTACACCCGAATCGCGGGTCTCACATCGCGACCTTGGCCTTGCGCCGGTGACGCTCCCCGGGGCGGCTGCTAGGGAGCGTTAACAATTAGGCCAGCCATATGACGGCGGATACAAGGTTGAGTAGCGACTGGTAGTTTCTCGCCAGTCGCTCATAGCGTGTTGCCAGCCGCCTGAACTGCTTGATTTTCTGGAAGAACCTTTCTACCAGGTTGCGATCCTTGTAACAGTGCCAATCTATCTCGGGGCATTCCAAGCGATTCTTTCTCGGCGGAATCACCGGCTCGGCGCCCACCGCTCGAATGATGTCCCTCAAAGCGGTGGAATCATACCCCTTGTCGCCAAGCACCGCCGCTGGAGAAAAGCCCGCCAGTAACGCTGGGGCGGCTCCGTACTCAGACGCTTGGCCCGGTGTGAGGATTAGCCGTACCGGGTTGCCGAGGGCATCGACCGCCGCGTGGATCTTGGTGCTCAATCCCCCACGCGATTTCCCCATGGCTTCGGTGCTCTGAGCCGTTTTTTTGGGTTCTTCGTCGTTTCATGTGGATTTGGCCTGATCGAGCAGGAGGCCCACCGGGCTGCCAATTAGGTAGATCATGGCGATGAAGTTGGCCTCGTTCCGGTAGCCGCGAGCGCGTGACCTTGCCGCCTGGAACAGGCCGTTCATCCCTTCCAGTCGTGCGTTCGTCAGTCCCGAGATCCAGCGCCTAACCACTGCATCGGCATGGCGCTCCAGCGTTGCCAGAGCCTTCCCCATCGGCTTCAGCAGTGGCTTCGCCGAGACGGCCGCCTTCATGACCTTGAGGTAGTGCGTGATGCGCCACCGAGCCGCTCGCGGCGTCGGGGCCTTCTGGATCCAGCGCAGCTTTTCCTTGATCACCCAGGCATCGGCGGTAGCGCTCTGGTCGGCCACCAGCTCCTCGAGCGCCGCCAGCTGCTTGGGTGTCAGGTTCTCGTTGTCCAGGCTCTTCAGCAGAGCCCAGCGCAGCGACTTGGGGTGTCCCTGCTCCCGGCGCTCCTTCTTACGCACTTCGTCCAGCCGCTTGGTGAAGGTCTGCACGATATGGAACCAGTCGACCGTGACCTCGGCCTTGGGAAGGTGCTCGGCCACCCCGCTCAGGAAGGCGTTTGACATGTCGCAGACGACTTCGACCACGTTGTCCGGGTCGCCGCCATGCGCCGCCAGGAAGGCGCTGAAGGTCTCGATGGCCTCCTTGCCGTGGCCTGGGACGGCAAAGATCACCGGCTCCCGCTTGCGCTGCATGTCGAGAAACACCGTCACGTAGCGCTGGCCGCGCCGGGACGCGGTTTCGTCGACGCCGACGGTGGCTACGTTGCTCAAATCCAGCTCCCCGAGCATGCGGCCAACGTAGTGGTGGACGATGCGCCACAGTCGCTTGTCGGAGATCTCCAGCTGCCGGGAGACGGCCAGTACCGGCATCTCCTTGACCAGCGACATGGCGGCTTGCTCGAACAGCAGGGTGAAGTCACTGCCCGGCCGCGCCCAGGGCACCTCGATGCGCTTGACGCCATGCTCGGGGCACTTGGTGCGAGGCACGCGGGCATGCAGGTAGCAGTGATGCTGGAAGAAATTCAGGTGCCGCCAGGTCTTGTCGGCGAAATCGTGAGCCGGACAGGCCTGGCCGCACTCAGGGCAGGGGTAGAGGCTGCCTCGCTCGGCCTCGGCGTAGAGATCCAGCCGATGGGGAGATACGGAAGTATCCAGGTGCTGATCCTTGAGGATCCAGGGCGCTTGCAGGCCCAGGCCGAGGGTCAGAATCTGGGTGCCGTCCATGCCATGCCTCCTGTCGTCGTGGAGGCCATATCCTGGCCCAGCTCAGGGGGCGAATTCCACACCCAACGACGAAGAGCCTTTTTTTGCCGCCCCATGCTGATGAACTTTGACGATACTGCCATCTATCATCAGCTGCTTCATGTCGGGATCATCGGCTAATGTGTCGATAACCTGCTGCCAGACCCCCTTCTTAGACCACCGGTTATAGCGCATGTAGACAGTGTGCCAGCGACCGAAGGCGTCGGGCAGATCACGCCAGGGAGCGCCTGTCCGGGCGATCCACAGGACGGCTTCCACGAACAAGCGATTGTCCTTGGCCGTCACCCCGCGATCTGAAGCTTTGCCGGGGAGCATGTGCTCGATGCGCTCCCATTGGTCATCACGTAGCATTAGCCGAGGCATAGATCACCGAAAAATGCTGATATTCTAAATCAGCCCGATCTCCATCAGCAATTGTTAACGCACCCTAGGAACGGGGGACACCTTGGTCTGCGGCGCCTTCTGCTTGTGCTTGGTGGTATTGAATATTACGCACGCATCAGTGAATCATATCGAACAACCTCAGGCTGCCGTGTAACAGTGCTACAGAGACACCACTAGCCAATACCGCAAGGCTCATACCAACCAATACTGCAATCCCATCTTGCCTCGCGAGGCCTAGCGATAGAGCCAGAATCGCCAAGCCAGGCAAGGTATTTCCAAATGGGATGGGCAATGCAATCAGTAACGCCATAACAACAATAACCCCTCCGATAACTCGCATGGCCAAAGGGGACACCAGCCCGGCCAGACGGATGCTCAGGCGGCGTTCTAGCTTATCTATAAGTGGCGTAGCGCGCTGGAAGACTTGGCGCAGCACTTCTTGCCCAATACGCCGCTGAGCGATGAAAGACGGCAAGCGGACACGCTTTGCACCGACCACCATTTGCCCACCGAGCAGCGCAAGCGCCGAGCCGAATATCATGCCAGCTGGAATGCCTGGTGTCGGAATAATGGCTGGGATCGAAAAAATTAATAGAACGAGCCCAAGTCCACGATCCCCCAGAGCGCTCAGGATATCATTCAGCGTCGGACGCCCAGCTGGCAAACGGTCAGGCAGAACACGCAATGCAGAAGCCAGGCTTGAGTTGTCACCGCTCATGGCGAAATGGTTCCCGTCTCGTAAAGGTTAGGCCTTTAGGCTTACTAGGCGTGGTCAGTCGCTTCTCCCACTCTTGCCCCGCTTAGAGAAGCACACTGTCAATTAGACCGCTGAATCCTACAATAATCAATACGAGCCAAAGCGGAATTTTCCATGCTGACGATCTCGACCTTGTCGTGATCGGTCATGCTCGAGTTATTGTCAAATTCTGTGTATGGCCGGTCAGGCGGCAGTCCTGTCTGACTGATCGGTCAAGGGTTCGCCGTCCTTGAACTGGACGTTGTTCACGACCAGCTCCAGCTTGTTGAACCCCTTGATCCGCTTCCAGCGCTTCTGGGCGCTCTGAAGCAGCTTGAAGACCATCGCCAGGGTCGTCGCTCTGGAGCCGCAGTTCCGGCTGCGCTTGCTCCGCAGGCGGACCGTGGCGAAGGTCGACTCGATCGGGTTGGTGGTGCGGATATGCACCCAGTGTTCTGCCGGGTAGTCATAGAACGCCAGCAGCTCCTCCCGATCCTTGGCCAGGCACTCCATGGCTCTGGGGTACTTGGCCTCGAAGCGTTTCACCGTGCGATCGAAAGCCTTGTGCGCCTCATCGCGGGTCTCGGCCATCCAGATCTCATGGAGGTCGGCCTTGACCTTGGGCTGCACGGATTTCGGCAGTTTATTCAATACGTTGGCAGTCTTGTGGACCCAGCAGCGCTGGTGCTCGGTCTCTGGATAGACCTTGCTCAACGCCGCCCAGAAGCCCATGGCGCCGTCGCCAACCGCTAGCTTGGGGGCCGTCGTCAGCCCGCGCTCGCGTAGCCCCGTGAGCAGCTCTTTCCAGCTGGCCTCTGACTCACGCTGCCCATCCTCGACGACGACCAACTCCTTGCGGCCCTGCTCAGTGACGCCGATGATCACCAGCAGACACAGACGGTCATCCATGCGCACGTTGCTGTACACGCCGTCAGCCCACCAGTAGACGTAACGCTGGTCTGCCAGGTCGCGCTTCTGCCAGTCGGTATGCTCGTCCTCCCACTGCTTCTTGAGACGCGACACGGTGTTGGCCGAGAGTCCCTTGGCCTGGTCACCCAGCAGGGCCGACAGGGCCTCCTGGTAGTCGCCGGTAGAGACTCCCTTCAGGTAGAGCCAGGGGATCAGCTCCTCGATGCTGCGGGCCCGCTTCAGGTAGGGCGGCAACAGCGCGCTGCTGAAGGTCACCCCGTCGCCACTGCGGTCACGGACGCGGGGCACCTTGATCTCGACGTCGCCGATACCGGTTTGCACGGTGCGCTCCGGCAGGTAGCCGTTGCGGACGACGACACGGCGGCCGTCTTCCAGCGTCTTGTCGGCATATTGCTCCAGAAACGTGCTCAACTCCGCCTCCACGGCCTTGGCGATCAGGTCTCGGGCCCCTTTGCGCAGCAGCTCATGCAACGGATCAGTAGCGCCGGTGTCTGGCTGCGTCACGGCTTGGAGAGTAGAATTGCTCATGGCGTATCCGTCCTATGTTGGTTGTGATCTGGCGAGATCAATCAACAGGATACGCCACCCTCTCTACTGCCCTCCATACACAAGAACTGAGCTTAACTCGCCTGGTAGCGTTTGATCACCGCCTCCGGCGCCTCGTCCAGGCTGGTCCACCAGCCTTCCAACTCATAGTCCGGTTCGAGCAGCAACTGGCCATCGCCATCGGCGGTGCGCTCTACCAGGCGCATCACGCGTTGGACGACGTATTCGGTCTTGTTGTCGTCGTGGCTCGAGACGGTCTGCGTCCACAGCGCCTGGCGCTTGCCAGGACGCAGCTCTTCCCAGTAGTCCGCCGCCACCGCCAGCCAGGTATCTCGATCAGCCGTGGCCGAGCCACGCGGGTTCCATTTGACGACATAGTCGAGCCGGCGCCCCTCGTCGGCAAAGACCTGGCGTTGCTGTTCGAGAAGCGCCAGGTGCGCCTGGCTGTCGAAGCCGCTGTCCTCGCGTAACAGGATCGGTTGCTTGGTCAGGCATTGGGCGCGAGGCAGTACCCGCTCCAGGAAGGCGTTGCTCTCCTTCATGGTGTGCTGCTTGCTAGGCCGCAGTTCCAGACCCAGGCACCACCCTTCGTTGCCCAGATAGGCGGCGATCGGGGTGTAGCCATCGACCTTCTGGTAGGTCCGCGAGACGCCTTCCTTCTTCGAGTTGCTGTTGTCCATGACGAAGGTGTCGATGTCCAGGCAGACGTGCGTCGTCTCGGCGGTGATCGGTGCTTCGATCAGTGACAGCAGGGTCGTGGACCAGGTGGCGGTGCGCGCCTGCAGGTCGTTGGCGGCAAGTTTTTCCAGCCGCTGTCGCAGCGTCGCCGCGCTCGGCACCTTCTGCAGGGTCAGCAGTTGTTGGAAGGGCTTGTCGCGGCGGAAGTTCTCGACAGCGTCATAGTCGCTCATGCCCAGACACAGCAGGCCCAGGTAGCTCTTGATCACGTCACTGGTGCGCATGCCCAGCGTGGTGGGGAAGCGGCTGTCGATGCTGTCGACGCCAGCGATCTCGCAGCATTGCCCGATGATGGACAGCCCGGCGTGGCTGGTGAGGGTGCGGCAACTGGCGCGGAACTTTATGTTGGGCATGGCATTGTCTGGGTGAATGGCGATAATGGCTATATTGCCATGCAGGTCAGTGGGTTAGAAGTGCTTCCGGGGGCCGGTCTCACGGATTCAGGAATTTGGCAATACGACTCCGAAAGTGGCGTGAGACTTGTTTAACCGAATACTTTTCCAGCCAGAAATGCCTCAGCGGTCGAACGATATCCATCGCCCTCTGAAGCCCAACTAAGAATATCTGACAGTCTGTAGCGAACGGAGCGCCCTCGACGAACAAACTGCGGGGCGGGACGCCCTAGGGAGCGTTAACAATTAGGCCAGCCATATGACGGCGGATACAAGGTTGAGTAGCGACTGGTAGTTTCTCGCCAGTCGCTCATAGCGTGTTGCCAGCCGCCTGAACTGCTTGATTTTCTGGAAGAACCTTTCTACCAGGTTGCGATCCTTGTAACAGTGCCAATCTATCTCGGGGCATTCCAAGCGATTCTTTCTCGGCGGAATCACCGGCTCGGCGCCCACCGCTCGAATGATGTCCCTCAAAGCGGTGGAATCATACCCCTTGTCGCCAAGCACCGCCGCTGGAGAAAAGCCCGCCAGTAACGCTGGGGCGGCTCCGTACTCAGACGCTTGGCCCGGTGTGAGGATTAGCCGTACCGGGTTGCCGAGGGCATCGACCGCCGCGTGGATCTTGGTGCTCAATCCCCCACGCGATTTCCCCATGGCTTCGGTGCTCTGAGCCGTTTTTTGCCGCCCCATGCTGATGAACTTTGACGATACTGCCATCTATCATCAGCTGCTCCATGTCGGGATCATCGGCTAATGTGTCGATAACCTGCTGCCAGACCCCCTTCTTAGACCACCGGTTATAGCGCATGTAGACAGTGTGCCAGCGACCGAAGGCGTCGGGCAGATCACGCCAGGGAGCGCCTGTCCGGGCGATCCACAGGACGGCTTCCACGAACAAGCGATTGTCCTTGGCCGTCACCCCGCGATCTGAAGCTTTGCCGGGGAGCATGTGCTCGATGCGCTCCCATTGGTCATCACGTAGCATTAGCCGAGGCATAGATCACCGAAAAATGCTGATATTCTAAATCAGCCCGATCTCCATCAGCAATTGTTAACGCACCCTAGGATGGGGCCATCTCGAGTCCGCGTGGCAGGAGGCCCAGGCGCCGGTCGGCCACGCCGCATGGAAGAGCCCATGACACGATCCAAGACCCAGGCCGTCCTCGATGATGTCCTCTCCCCCCTCACGCTCAAGCGCGTGGGCATCGACACCTACCGCGAGAACGTCGCCTACCTGCATCGCGACTGCGATCTCTATCGCGCCGAGGGCTTCCAGGCGCTCTCCAAGGTGGAGGTGCGCGCCAACGGCCAGCGCATCCTGGCCAGTCTCAACGTGGTGGATGATCCGGCCATCGTCGACTGTCAGCAGCTCGGCCTCTCGGAGGACGCCTTCGCCGCCCTGAACGTGAAGGAGGGGCAGCCGGTGAGCGTCTCCCAGGCCGAGCCGCCGGCCTCGATCCCGGCGCTGCACCGCAAGATCAACGGCGAGCGGCTGACCCGCGAGGACTTCCGGGCCATCGTCCAGGACATCGCCGAGCTGCGCTACTCCAAGATCGAGCTGACCGCCTTCGTGGTGGCCTGCGACCTGGGGGAGATGGACCGCGAGGAGATCTACTACCTGAGCGACGCCATGTGCCAGGTGGGGCGTCGCCTCGACTGGCACGAGCACCCGGTGGTGGACAAGCACTGCATCGGCGGCATACCCGGCAACCGTACCTCCATGCTGGTGGTGCCCATCGTCGCTGCCCACGGCCTGCTCTGTCCGAAGACCTCGTCCCGGGCCATCACCTCGCCGGCGGGGACCGCCGACACCATGGAGGTGCTGGCCAACGTCGACCTGCCCTTCGATGAGCTCGAGAAGATCGTGCGCACCCACCGCGGCTGCCTGGCCTGGGGCGGTACCAGCCAGCTCTCCCCGGCCGACGACGTGCTGATTTCGGTGGAGCGGCCTCTCTCCATCGACTCCCCCGGCCAGATGGTCGCCTCGATCCTCTCCAAGAAGGTGGCCGCCGGCTCCACCCATCTGCTGCTCGATATCCCGGTGGGGCCCCATGCCAAGGTGCGCTCGATGCCCGAGGCGCGGCGCCTGCGCAAGCTCTTCGAATTCGTCGCGGCGCGCATGGGGCTGACCTTGGACGTGGTGATCACCGATGGCAGCCAGCCCATCGGCGCCGGCATCGGCCCGGTGCTGGAGGCCCGCGACGTGATGCGGGTGCTTAGCAACCACCCGGAGGCCCCCATGGACCTGCGCCAGAAGGCGCTGCGCCTGGCCGGGCGCATGCTCGAATTCGACCCCGACGTGCGCGGCGGTGACGGTTTCGGCATCGCCCGGGACATCCTCGACTCCGGCCGTGCGCTGGAGCGGATGCAGGCGATCATCGCGGCCCAGGGCGCCAGGCCCTTCGATCCGGACAGCCCGCCCCTGGCGCCTCACGCCTTCGATGTGGTGGCCCCCGAGGACGGCGTGGTGATCGCCATCGACAACCTCAAGCTGGCGCGCATCGCGCGGCTCGCCGGCGCGCCCAAGGCGACCGGCGCGGGGGTCGACCTGGCGGTACGCATCGGCGACGAGGTCAGGGCGGGGCAGCGGCTCTATACCGTCTATGCCGCCTTCCGCAACGAGCTGGCGCTGGCCCACCGCTCCAGCGAGCGCGACAGCGGCTTCACGCTGGGCCATCGCGACCAGCTGACCCGCCTCAACGTGGAGATGTGACATGGACGCTGCCCTGCTGCATTTCACCGATGAGGCCGCCCCGGCGCGACGCCTGGCCGAGGCCTGCGGCCTGGCGGCTCGCGAGGTGGAGCGCCACTGTTTCCCTGACGCGGAGCTGCGGCTCACGTTGCCCTTCGCCGAGGCGCAGGCGTTTCCCGAGACCCTGGTGCTCTACCGCAGCCTGGACCGGCCCAACGACAAGCTGGTCGAGCTGCTGCTGCTGGCGCGCCACGCCCGCCGTCAGGGGGTGACCCGCCTGGTCCTGGTGGCGCCCTACCTGGCCTACATGCGTCAGGACATCGCCTTCCACCCCGGCGAGATCGTCAGCCAGACCATCGTCGGCGGCTTTCTGGCCGAGCTGTTCGACGCGGTGATCACCGTGGATCCGCACCTGCACCGCATCGAGCGGCTCGACCAGGCGATCCCCATCGCGCATGCCATCGCGCTCTCCGGGGCGCCGCGGCTGGCCGAGCTGATCGCCGAGAAGCGCCCCGGGGCGCTGCTGCTGGGGCCCGACGAGGAGGCACTGCAGTGGGTGGCCCAGGCCGCGGCGCTGACCGGCCTCGACCATGCCACCTGCCGCAAGGTGCGCCGCGGCGACCGCGACGTGGAGATCCACCTGCCCGATACCCCGGTGGCGGGGCGGGCGGTGGTGCTGATGGATGACGTGGCGAGCTCCGGCCATACCGTGGCCCGAGCCGCCGAGGCGCTCAAGGCCGCCGGAGCGGCCTCGGTGGACGTGGCGCTGACCCATGCGCTGTTCGCCGGCGATGCCCTGGCGGTGATCCGCGAGGCCGGCGTGGGGGAGGTGTGGAGCACCGACTGCATCGCCCATGACAGCAACGCCATCGCCATGGCACCGGTGCTGGCCGAGGCGCTGGCCGGGGTGCTGGGCTCCCGGCCGTAGCCGGGCGACAGCGATAACGAGGGCGCTACAATGCCAGCGGGGCACGAGAGTCACTCTCGTGCCCCGCTGGGTGTGCTCGTTTGGTCACCCGGATGGGGAATGGCTCGGCTGCCGTCAGGCGTAGAGGGCGCCGGTGGTAGCGGCCCGAAGGCGCTCCAGGGACATCACCTGCTGGCCACGCTCCGGCGTGTCGGTGCGAAAGCCGATCTCGAAGCCGCGGTCGGCGAGATCGGCGGCCCAGAACTCCTCGGTGGCCATGGCCTCGGCCTCGATGGCGCTGGCGGCATGGAAGAGGCCGCCGCCAAGGTGCATCTCCTGGCCGCGAGAGTGGATGGCGAAGACGTCGACGAGGAAGGATTTCATGGCGCTCACATGGGCTGGTGTGTGGATATGCGGGCATGGTAGCCATTCGCCGCAGGCCTCGTAAGCGAATCCGGATTCCGTTGTGTCACGGCCCATGCGCCCACGACATCATTCCTGGCCGGCATGAGGAATGCCGATAACGAGGGGGCCCCGGCGCGGTTCCGTGCCGCGCATGCCCCGGGGCCCTGGCGCGTCCTGCGCCTGCCGGCTATCGGGTGCCGGCGCCCGCCTTCTCTGCGTCGGACTCGGGCTTGTCGGCCCCCTGGTGGCCCAGCGCACCGGCCTGGTCCAGGCGTGGGTGGTTGTCGAGAAACTCCCGATGGGGGTCGGGCAGGGCGTCCAGCGCCTGGAGGCTCAAGGTGATGGCGTGGATCGCCGCCATCACATCGCGGGTGTTGCCCGTCTCGGAGATGGTGTGCATGTTGCGGATCGGGAAGCCGATGGAGGTGGCCACGCAGTCCACGGCGGCCAGCACGCCGGCCATGCCGTCGGTGCCGGTATCGGCGCCGACGATGTCCCGCTGCATGGGGATGCCGTGCTCCCGGGCGGTGGTCTCGATGATCCGGTTGAGCTGCTCGCTGGCGATGGCGCCCACCGACAGCGTGAACCCCTTGCCCATCTCCAGCGGCTGCATGCGACGGTCGCCGATGCCCGGGGCCGCCACGTAGTCATGGTTCACGTCCACGGCGATGATGGCGTCGGGCCGTAGCTCGCCGGCCAGTACGCGGCTGCCGAAGCGGCCGATCTCCTCGTAGCTGGCGATGGCGAACATCACCCGCACCTGCTCGGTGCCTCCCGCCTCGGCGACCAGTCGTGCCACCTCGGCGGTGACGAAGCAGCCCAGGCCGTTGTCCAGGTAGGCGCCGTAGAAGGTGTCCGGACTGAAGCCGTGGCGAATGGGGCGGTTGAAGAGGATCGAGTCGCCGGGACGCACGCCCAGGTTCTCCACCTGCTGCTTCTTGTTCTCTCCGTGGATCTGCAGGTCCAGGTAGATCTGCTCCTTCTTGATGCCCTTGCTGCCGTCGCGCTGGGCCGGGTCGGAGAAGTGGATGGCGCCCAGCGCCTCCACGGTACCACCCTCGATGCGCCGGTAGCGACCGGGGGCCTGGGGATCCTCGCTGAACAACGTGACCTCGTGGCCGATCAGCACGTTGGGCAGGAAGGCGTCGGTGTTGATCCAGATCTTGCCGTCCTCGCCGATGGAGCGCACCTGCATGCGGATCTTGTCGGCGTGGCCGATCACCATCACCTTGAACAGGTCGTCGCGGCCCGGGTGGGTGTCCAGCACCACGCCGGCATGGCCCTTGAACTGGTGCAGCTGCCAACTCGCCGGAGCGAAGCTTTCGAAGTGGGGCTTGAGCACGCCGTAGGTCATGGCGGCCTCCAGGCCCACGGGGCTTGGCGCCGCGAGGAGGCGTCGCATCAGCTCGAACTGTGGCTCGGGCATGGGCTCTGTCCAGGGGGTATCGCTCATCGTGTTCTCTCTCTTCGGGGTGAGATCATCGTCCCGGAGCTTACCACCCCGATGCGGCGGCGGTCTGTCCACGCCTCCAGGGCTGCCACGCCTGCCATCGGTCAGGCTATGCTGCGCATTGTCCTCAACCGCTTATGCATGAGAAGGAGAGTCAGGGATGTCATCAAGGATGTCGCCGCTGTTACCCCTCGGGCTGGCCGCCCTGCTGCTGGCAGGCTGCGCCGGCGCGCCGCCGGCACCCGCCGAGCGCCCCACGGTTGAGCCGGCGCCGCCCCCGGTGGCGGCGGTGCCCGGGGTCGGAAGGGAGGAGCAGTACTGGCTGCCGCCACTCTTCAGCGGGGTGGAGGATGAGGCCCACTACTACATCAGCCGCCTGCCGGACCGCCGTTTCGTTGCCACCTACGGCGGGGAGGAGCATCCGCGGCCCTGGTACATCGCGGCGGAGCGGCTGGGGCAGATCGGCGAGCCGGCCATTCCCCTGCTGGCCGCGCGGCTCGAGTCCTCGGACGAGTACGAGCTGATGCTGGCGCTCTATGCGCTGATGCTGGCTTCCCAGGACCCGTCGCTGATGGCCGCCACCGGCGGCGATACCCTCGAACTTGGCAGCGTGCTGGACCCGCGCCACAACGCCGAGAATCTCGCCCTGGCCCGGGCCTGGTGGCAGCGACAGGGCTGGCGCTGGGAGTAGTCCGCCAGGCGCCGAACCCGAGTTGCCCAGACTGCCAGGAGGTGAGCATGCAGCGTCAGGACCGCCAGTCCCTCGAGGCGTCGCACCGGCCTGAGGCGATCCGACGCCGGCTGCGCCAGCCGACCCGGGGCCGGAACCTGCCCGATGCGATCCTCGGTGGCATCGATGGTTGCGTGACTACCTTCGCGGTGGTGTCGGGTGCCTTCGGCGCGGGCTTCTCGGCCACGGTGGCCCTGGTGCTGGGATTGGCCAACCTGCTGGCGGATGGCTTCAGCATGGCCATCAGCAACTACGAGGCGATCAAGGCCCAACGGGAACATGTCGATGGGGTGCGCGATGACGAGCACCGCCATATCGAGGTGGTGCCCGAGGGCGAGCGCGAGGAGATCCGTCAGATCTTCCGGCGCAAGGGCTTCGAGGGCGAGACCCTGGAGCGGGTGGTGGACACTATCTGCGCTGACCGGGAGGTCTGGGTGGAGACCATGCTGCACGAGGAGCATGGCCTGCAGACCGAGGGGCTGAGCCCGCTGCGCTCGGCCCTGGTGACCTTCACGGCCTTCCTGGTGATCGGTGCCGTGCCGCTGCTGCCCTACGCCCTGCCGGGGCTGTCCATCACCCGGCAGTTCCTGGCGAGCCTGGGGCTGGCGGCGTTGATGTTCTTCCTGATCGGCATGGGCAAGAGCCTGATCTATCACCAGCCGGTGTTCGCCTCCGGACTGCGTACCCTGATGATGGGCGGTGCGGCGGCGGGGCTGGCCTTCCTCACCGGACATCTCGCCCAGGCGCTGTTCGGCATCGGGGTGTGACGCGGACGCGGCGTGCCAGGCGGGCATCGTCGGCTATTGAGCTGTATCAAGGCGAAGCGTCGGCGCTGGTCTACGCTATCTGGTGCGGCATACGCCGCTCGGGCATTACCGGCTTGGGCGTCGGGCCCGGCCTTGTCTCAGCATGTCTTTCCAGGAACCAGGAGAGCGCCACCATGGCCAAGAAGCCGAAGGAAGTCTCCCCCGCCGTCCAGTCGGAATCTCGGGGAGTCAGTCCCTTCCACGAGTTTGATCGTTTCTTCGACAGTGTCTTCGATCGGGGCTGGATGCCGATGCTGCGCCGCGATCACCCGCTGTGGGAGCGTTTTGCCGCCTTCGAGAAGGGGATGCCCAGGGTCGATGTCATCGAACGCGACGCCGAGGTGCTGGTGCGTGCAGAGGTCCCCGGCTTCGAGCGCGAGGATCTCGAGGTATCGGTCAGCGACCATAGCGTGACCATCAAGGGCGAGCACCGCCAGGAGCACAAGGAGGAGGAGGGGGAATACTTCCGCTCCGAGATCTCCAGCGGCTCCTTCTCGCGCACCGTGACGCTACCCGGCGATATCGACACGGAGGGGGGCGAGGCGAGCTTCAAGAACGGCATCCTCGAGCTGACCCTTCCGAAGCTGAAACGGGCCAGCCGGCGCAAGATCGAGGTGAAGTGACGGCCTTTCATCCCCCTCGACGAACCCTACTCAAGGCGTGCCTCGGCGACAGCCGGGACACGCCTGGTTTCCTCATGCGTCGAGACTGCTTCTGGAGCACCATCATCATGACGGCAGCCAAGTGCATCAGTCGTCACGGGAGGCGTCAGGCGCTTCGTGCTGCGGGTTCAGCCCGGATATGTAGGTGGACGGCACAGGCGACGCGCAGCATCGAGGCCAGGTTGGGTACGGCGCCTTTAGTGGCCATCACTTCACCATAGAGCTCGCTGATGAACTGACCAGTGGAAAGCTGCTGGTCGTGGGCCAGCAGGTCGAGGATCTGCCAGAACTCGTTCTCCAGCCGAACGCTTGTGACGCTGCCCTGAAGGCGCACCGAGCGAGTGGTGCACTCGTAACGCTCGGGGTCAGTGGATGCGTAGACATGACACATGATTACTCCCCTCCGCTGGCGAAGGCCACAGGCCGGCGACATAACGGTTTCCGACTTTCCCCGACATTGCTCCCTGTTGCGACCCTTGAGCATTAGACCATCGTCGATGTAGTACTCCACTGTTACCCGGATCGTCTATTGACGGCCTATTCTCGGGCGAGGTGACCGATGCATCTGGCACCCCGACAACAACAAGAGACCAGACGCAGGCGAATCTTATGCGACTGCGCACTCACCCTGGAGAAGCTCGCCATGCATTCCCCCAACTTATCCCGCCGCGTCTTTCTCAAGGCCAGCGGTGGTGTCTTGGCCGGTACCCTGGCCTTTGCCAGCGGCCCGATTGCCCTGCTCGCGCCGTCCCGCAGCTGGGCGATGCCCCTGGAGTCGCTCAGTTCGCGCCAGGGCGAGATGCTCCTTGCCGTCACACGACAGATCTTCCCACATCCGGACTTGGAAGATGCCGTCTACGCGATGGTCGTGAAGAGTCTGGATCGCAAGGCAGCCGACGCCTCGGTGCATGCCCTTCTCAAGGAGGGCATGGACGCACTAGATATGGCCGCCGGGGGCGACTGGCTGGCGCGGGACACGTCGACCCAACTGGCTCACCTGGCTTCCATGGCTGGCAGCCCCTTCTTCGAGACCGTCCGCGGCGACGCGGTGGTCTCTCTCTATGACAATCCATTGGCCTATGCCCACTTTGGCTATGGCGGGGCGGAAGGCGATGGCGGCTACCTCTCCAAGGGCTTCAACGACCTGACCTGGCTGCCCGAGCCGCCCAAGCCCCAGGGCGGCTACCTGCCCTACGAGAGCGCGGGCTGAGCCTGCGGTGGTTCGGCTGCCACGATTAAGACAACAACAACGTATCCGGAGACGCCACGATGGCAATGACCGATAATCAGCAGACCTTCGCCCATGACGATGAGAACGTCGCGGTGGTGATCGGGTCCGGCGCCGGGGGCGGCACCCTGGCCAACGAGCTGGCCCAGCAGGGCATCGATGTGGTGGTGCTGGAGGCAGGTGCGCTGCACACCACCGCGGACTTTCTGGCCGACGAGTGGGCGTCCTTTGCCCAACTCGCCTGGCTCGACACGCGCACCACCTCCGGCAGTTTTCGCCTGGCGCGGGATTTTCCAAATCTGCCAGCGTGGATCGTCAAGTCGGTGGGCGGCACCACCGTCCACTGGGCCGGGGCCAGCCTCCGGTTCCAGCCCCACGAGTTTGCGGCGCTCACCACCTATGGCGAGGTCGAAGGAGCCAACCTGCTCGACTGGCCGCTTACCTATGATGACCTGGCCCCCTATTATGAAAGCGCCGAGAAGCGCATGGGTGTAACCCGCACAAACGGCAACAAGGGTCTGCCCGGCAACAACAACTTCAAGGTGATGTATGCCGGTGCCCAGAAGATGGGGTACTCCTGCGATACCGGCCACATGGCAATCAACAGTGAGCCGCGTGACGGGCGCGCCGCCTGCCAGCAGCGTGGCTTCTGTTTCCAGGGGTGCAAGACCGGTGCCAAGTGGTCGACGCTTTACACCGAGCTACCCAAGGGCATTGCCACCGGCCATCTCGAGCTTCGCCCGGAGTCCCATGTGGCGCGCATCGAGCATGACGAGAGCGGCAAGGTCACGGCCGTGGTCTACTTCGATGCCGAAGGCCGCGAGCAGCGTCAGAGGGCGCGTCTGGTCGCGGTGGCCGGTAACTCGATCGAGACGCCGCGGCTGCTGCTCAACTCCGCCAGCAACCTATTCCCGTCGGGTCTGGCCAACGGCTCAGGGCAGGTAGGGCGCAACTATATGCGCCACATGACCGGTTCGGTCTACGCCACCTTCGAGGAGCCCGTCCATATGTACAAGGGCACCACCATGGCCGGCATCATCGCCGATGAGGCGCGCCATGACCCGTCGCGTGGCTTCGTCGGCGGCTACGAGATGGAGACTCTGGCTCTGGGCCTACCGTTCATGGCAGCCTTCCTCGACCCTGGTGCCTGGGGGCCACGCTTCACCGGTGCCCTTGGCCAGTATGACCACATGGCCGGCATGTGGCTGGTGGGCGAGGACCTGCCCCAGGAGGGTAACCGGATCACCCTTAATCCCGAGGTCACCGATCGATTCGGCCTGCCGGTGGCCAATGTCCACTACGACGACCACCCCAACGACGTTGCCATGCGCGAGCACGGCTACCGACAGGGTACAGAGCTCTACCGCTCGGTGGGAGCGAAGGATGTCTACGAGGTGCCGCCCTATCCCTCGACCCACAATCTGGGCACCTGCCGCATGAGCGAACGCCCCGAGGATGGCGTCTGCAACGCCTATGGCCGCGCCCACGAGATCCCTAACCTCTTCATCTCGGATGGCAGCCAGTTCACCACCTCGGCGGCGGAGAACCCCACCCTGACCATCGTCTCGCTGGCGATACGCCAGGCCGAACACATCGGCCAGCTGATGCTGCGCGGCGAGGTCTGATCCCTTTTGCCCCCGGCCATGGCCGGGGGCTGCCCATCCCCTTCATGCCCCCATATTGATTCCAGAAGGAGACTCCATGAGCTTTTATGGCGAGCAACACCCCGGCGTGCAGGCCGCCACTGCCGATTCCGACGGCTTTCGTCTCAACCACACCATGCTGCGGGTCAAGGATCCCGAGAAGGCATTGGCCTTTTATTCCCGGGTGTTCGGCATGCGCGTCCTGCGCCGGCTGGACTTCGAGGAGATGCAGTTCTCCCTCTACTTCCTGGCGAAGCTGGAGGCGGACGAGGTGGTCCCCGAGAGCGTGGGCGAACGTACGGTTTGGACCTTCAGCCAGCGCGGCCTGCTGGAGCTGACCCACAACTGGGGCACCGAGACGCAGGCTGATTTTGCCTACCATGACGGCAACGCCCAGCCTCAGGGCTTCGGTCATATCTGCTTCTCGGTGCCGGACCTCGAGGCTGCAGAAGCCTGGTTCGACAGCAACGGCATCGAGTTCATCAAGCGCAGTGACCAGGGCAAGATGAAGGACGTGATCTTCGTCAAGGATGTCGACGGCTACTGGATCGAGGTGGTCCAGGCTGACCGCCTCGCCTCTCTGGGCGATTGATCCCCAAAGCCATCGGCCCTGGTCGGCCGATTACCCCAGGGCGTCGAGCAGCCGCTGCGTGGCCAGGAACAGCTGGCGGCGGGGCTGGGCACCCTCGAGCACGCCGGCATGCTCGCCGTCCAGGCTGAAGCGCAGCGCCGGCACGCCCTGGATGCCGAGGTCGCGGGCGGTGCGCTGGTCCGCCATCACCGCCTGGCGATGGTCGCCCTGCGCCAGCGCCCGCTGCAGCGCGCTGCCGTCCAGCGCCAGCATCTCGGCCAGCCTGGCGAGGGCCTGCGGGTCGGCCAGGTCCAGGCTCTCCTCGAAGAACCCGCGGAACAGCGCCCTGCGCATGGCGCCGCCCGCCCCGGGGTGATCGGCCGCCTGGGCCTCGGCCCAGGCGGCCGCCTCATGGGCCAGTCGTGAGCGCGGCTGAATCCGCGGCAGCCGCAGGGTCATGCCGCGTTCGGCCGCCATGGGGTAGACGGCCCGTCCCCAGATGTCATGCAGGTAGTCGCCGTCCGGGTCGAGGGTCGGCTCGGGGGCGGGGCGCAGCTCGAAGGCGCGCCAGCGGATCGTCACCTTCCCCCCGAAACGCTCGGCCAGGGCGTCGAGCTCCGGCATCTCCAGGTAGCAGAAGGGACACACATAGTCGCTGAAGACATCGAGTGCGATGCGCGGCTGGGTCATGGGGACTCCTGCGGTGGGTAAGAGAGGGGCCTATCCTGCCAGGCGGCTCAGCCGGCGGCCAGGCAGGCCGGCAGGCTGTCATGTAAGGTGCGCGGCACGATGCCCAGGTCGTCGAAGGTGCCCACGTCCTCGCCGACCAGGGTGTCCTGCTGCATCAGGATCACCTGGTCCCGGGTCAGCGGCGGCGAGGGCAGGGGGGCGAGCAGGGCAGCCACGAGGCGCCAGGCCGCAAAGGGCACCGGCAGCAGGTGGCGCCGGCACGCCAGGTGGGCCAGGACCTGCTCGACGATCTGGCGGTAGGTGAGCCGCTCCGGGCCGCCCAGCTCGAACAGTCGGCGCTCCAGCGGACGTGCGCCGCTCAGGCGCACCGCGGCACGCGCCACGTCATCCACGTGCACCGGCTGCAGCCGGGTGCTGCCGCGGCCAAACAGGGGGAAGGCCGGCAGCCGTGCCAGGCGCACCAGCGCCGTGAGGAAGGCGTCGTCGGGGCCGAACAGCACCGCGGGGCGCAGCAGGATCGCCTTGGGCAGGGCATCGATCACGGCGCGCTCCCCGGCGGCTCGGGCACGCACATAGGCGGAGGGGGAGCGCTCGGCGACACCGATGCCGGAGACATGGACCAGTCGGCTCACGCCGGCCTCCCGAGCGAGTCGCGCCAGGCGCTCGGCGCCCGCGACATGGATCGCCTCGAAGGTGAGGCCGGCGCGGGGCCGTTCCACATAGAGGCTCACCGCGTTGATCACCGCGCCGCTGCCGGCAAGGGCAGCGGCGACCTGCGGCTCGTCGCGCAGGTCACAGTCCACGGCCTCCACGCGGTCCCCGGCTTCCAGCCAGTCGGGCAGGTGCGGGCGCCTTGCCGCGATGCGCACCGAGCGGCCGGCCTCCACCAGTTCGCGCACGATGGCGCGGCCCAGAAAGCCGGTGCCGCCGACGACCGTGGTGGGGGCCTCCTGCATGTCGCGTCCTTCGTGCTGCCGGGAAAGTCCCTATCCTGCCAGGCTCGGGGTAGGGCGTCATGTCCGGTGGGTCACGGCTGGAGAGCGCCCGCGGGGCGGTGTAGGCTTGGCCGCTTCCTTCCATCCTTGCCGGAGCCCGCCATGAGCGACCTTCCTCACTGTCCCGCCTGTGATTCCGCCTTCACCTACGACGACGGCCTGCAGTATGTCTGCCCGGAGTGCGGTCACGAGTGGTCCCGCGACGCCGCCACCGACGTTGCCGACCAGGCCCCCCAGGTGCGCGACGCCAACGGCAACCCCCTGGCCGATGGCGACACCGTGACCGTCATCAAGGACCTCAAGGTCAAGGGCTCGTCTCTGGTCGTGAAGGTGGGCACCCGGGTCAAGAACATCCGCCTGGTGGAGGGCGACCACGATATCGACTGCAAGGTCGATGGCATCGGCCCCATGAAGCTGAAGTCCGCGTTTGTCAAAAAAGCATAAGCGTCAAGCCGGCCTCCCACCGATAATCCTGCCCAATGAGAACGATTGTCGTTATTGATGGGATCGGCGGCGAACGTGCCGGCATCTTCCCCGCCGAACCCGCGAAACCCTCCGCTGCTCTTCACATCGGTTCGATACAGGACTAAAATGGTCCCCAATCGAGACGCGGCCCCTTTCGGGCCGCGCGCCACCGAGGAGGGCAGCATGCTCAAGCTTTCGCGGCTGACCGACTACGCCGCCGTGGTGATGGCCCAGATCGCGCGTCATCCGGAGCACTCCCATGCGGCAGGGGAGCTGGCCGAGGCGGTGCAGCTGCCGCATCCCACGGTCTCCAAGACCCTCAAGATGCTGGTCAAGGCGGGACTCCTGGAGTCGCGGCGCGGTGCCCAGGGGGGATACTCCCTGGCGCGGCCGGCATCCAGGATCACCGCCATCGATATCATCACCGCCATCGAGGGCCCGGTGGCCATGACCGAATGCAGCCATGCCGAGGGCGACTGCGACCTGGCCGCTACCTGCGGCGTCGCCGACAACTGGCAGCGGGTGTCGCTGGCCGTGCGCACCCTGCTCGACAGCGTGACCCTGGCCCACCTGGCCGACACCGCGCCGATCAAGCTGCCGGTGCAGCTGCCCATCCAGAGCGTGACCCTGGCCGCCGACACGGCCTGAGTCGCCTTACCGAATCCAAAGCGGCGAGCCTGGCTCGCCGGCCCAACCGCCCGGGGAGGGGAGACATCATGGCAAGTCAGGAAATGGAACAGCTTGTCCGTCGCGAATACAAGGAAGGCTTCGTGACCGACATCGAGAGCGACACGTTGCCACCAGGCCTCGACGAGGGCACCATCGCCTTCATCTCGAAGAAGAAGGGCGAGCCCGAGTGGATGCTGGAGTGGCGCCTGGAGGCCTACCGCAAGTGGCTGACGATGACGCCGCCCTCCTGGGCCCATCTCGACTATCCGCCCATCGACTACCAGGCGATCTCCTACTTCAGCGCGCCCAAGCGCCCGGAGGATCGCCCCCAGAGCCTGGATGAGGTGGACCCCAAGCTGCTCGAGACCTACGAGAAGCTGGGCATTCCCCTGCACGAGCGCGCGGCACTCGCCGGCGTGGCGGTGGATGCGGTATTCGACTCCGTCTCGGTGACCACCACCTTCAAGGAGAAGCTCTACGAGGCGGGAGTGATCTTCTGCTCCATCTCCGAGGCGGTGAAGGACTATCCCGAGCTGATCAAGCAGTACCTGGGCACCGTGGTGCCGGTGACCGACAACTATTTTGCGGCGCTCAACTCCGCGGTGTTCACCGACGGCTCCTTCGTCTTCGTGCCCAAGGGCGTGACCTGCCCCATGGAGCTCTCCACCTACTTCCGTATCAACGCCGCCAACACCGGCCAGTTCGAGCGCACCCTGATCATCTGCGAGGAGGGCGCCCAGGTCTCCTACCTTGAGGGCTGCACCGCGCCGATGCGTGACGAGAACCAGCTGCACGCGGCGGTGGTCGAGCTGGTGGCCCTGGACGACGCCTACATCAAGTACTCCACGGTGCAGAACTGGTACCCGGGCGACGAGGACGGCAAGGGCGGCATCTACAACTTCGTCACCAAGCGCGGCGACTGCCGCGGCGACCGCTCGCGCATCAGCTGGACCCAGGTCGAGACCGGCTCCGCCATCACCTGGAAGTACCCCTCCTGCGTGCTGCGCGGGAAGGACAGCATCGGCGAGTTCTATTCCGTGGCGGTGACCAACGGCCGCCAGCAGGCCGACACCGGCACCAAGATGATCCATATCGGCGAGGGCAGCCGCTCCAGCATCATCTCCAAGGGGATCTCCGCCGGCCGCAGCAACCAGTCCTACCGCGGCCTGGTGAAGATCGGGCCCCGTGCCAAGGGGGCGCGCAACTTCACCCAGTGTGACTCCCTGCTGATCGGCGACCAGTGCGGTGCCCATACCTTCCCCTATCAGGAGATCGGCAACAGCACCGCCACCGTGGAGCACGAGGCGACCACCTCCAAGATCGGCGAGGATCAGCTCTTCTATTGCCAGAGCCGCGGCATCTCCGAGGAGGACGCGGTGAGCATGATCGTCAACGGCTTCTGCAAGGACGTCTTCCAGGAGCTGCCGATGGAGTTTGCCGTGGAGGCCGAGGCGCTGCTGAGTGTCACCCTGGAAGGCGCGGTCGGCTAATCCCCCATTTTCAGAATTCAAAGGTAATGAAGATGCTCGAAGTCAAGGATCTGCACGTCACGGTCGAGGGCAAGGAAATCCTCAAGGGCCTTACCCTGACCATCAATGCCGGCGAAGTCCACGCCATCATGGGCCCCAACGGCGCCGGCAAGTCCACCCTCTCCGCGGTGATCGCCGGCAAGGAGGGTTACGAGGTCACGCAAGGCTCGATCACCTTCGAGGGCCAGGACGTGCTGGAGATGGAGGTCGAGGAGCGGGCCCTGGCCGGCATGCTGCTGGGCTTCCAGTATCCGGTGGAGATCCCCGGGGTGAAGAACATCTACCTGCTCAAGGCGGCGCTCAATGCCAAGCGGGCCGCCAACGGTCAGGAGGATATCCCGGCGCCGGAGTTCCTGAAGCTGGTCAAGGAGAAGATCGCCGAGATGAAGATGGACGCCAGCTTCCTGCAGCGCTCCGTCAACGAAGGCTTCTCCGGCGGCGAGAAGAAGCGCAACGAGATCCTGCAGATGCTGGTGCTGCAGCCCAAGCTCGCCATGCTCGACGAGATCGATTCCGGCCTCGATATCGACGCCATGAAGGTGGTCGCCGACGGCGTCAACAGCCTGCGCGCCGAGGATCGAGGCATCCTGCTGGTGACCCACTACCAGCGCCTGCTCGACTACATCGTGCCGGACAAGGTGCACGTGCTGGTGGACGGCCGCATCGTCAAGAGCGGCGGCGCCGACCTGGCCCTCGAGCTCGAGTCCCGCGGCTATGACTGGGTGCTGGAGGAGACCGCTGCATGAGCGATGTTCAGACCTTTCTCGACCGCCTGGCCGAGCTCGGCGCCCGGCGCGGGCCTGAGCCGACCTGGATCGCCGCCCGGCGCCAGGCCGGGGCCGCGCGCTTCGAGGCGCTGGGCTTTCCGACCCGCCGCGACGAGGCCTGGAAGTACACCGACGTGCGCGCCATCGCCCGGGGCGACTTCGCCCTGGCCGAGGACGCCGAGTTCTCCCAGGCCAGTGCCGCGGCGCTGACGCTGCCTCTCGACGCCCATCGGCTGACCTTCGTCGACGGTCACTTCTCGGCGGTGCTCTCCCAGCTCGACGGCCTGCCGGCCGGCGTGGCGCTGCTGCCGCTCTCACGAGCCCTGGAGGAGAACCACGAGGCGGTGGGTGGCCCCCTGGGCCGGCTGACCGGCGTCGACTTCTCGCCCTTCTCGGCGCTCAATACCGCCTTCATGGAGGAGGGCGCGGTGCTGCGCCTGGCGCCGGGCACCGTGGTAGAGAAGCCGATCATCCTGCAGTTCCTCTCCCGGGCCGGCGAGCGGGCGGTGATGAGCCATCCGCGCATCCTGGTGGAGGCCGGCGGTCGCAGCCAGGCGACCCTGATCGAGCACCACGTGGGGGAGGAGGCCGCGGCCAACTTCACCAACCTGGTGGCGGAGATCATGCTCGACCGCGGCGCGATCCTGACCCACTACAAGCTGCAGGAGGCGCCCCTGGCCGACCTGCACGTGGCCAGCATCCACGTGGAGCAGGGCCGCGACAGCACCTACACCTCGTTCAACCTGAACCTGGGCGGCGGCCTGGTGCGTACCGACCTGATCAGCGAGCTCAACGGTCAGGGCGCCACCGCCAACTTCTACGGCCTCTTCTACGGGCAGGGCCGCCAGCATGTGGACAGCCACACCGTGGCCAACCACAACGCGCCCCACACCTACTCCAACGAGAACTACAAGGGCATCCTCGACGACCGCGCCCATGGCGTGTTCAACGGCAGGGTGGTGGTCAAGCGCGACAGCCAGAAGATCGAGGGCTTCCAGAGCAACGCCAACCTGCTGCTCTCCGACCGGGCCGAGATCGACGCCAAGCCGGAGCTCGAGATCTACGCCGACGACGTCAAGTGCTCCCACGGCACCACCACCGGCCAGCTCGACGAGGAGGCGATCTACGCCCTGCGCGCTCGCGGCATCGACCGCCAGACCGCGCGTGGCCTGCTGACCCTGGCCTTCGCCGGCGAGGTGCTCGAGGCGGTGAGCCTGGATGCGATTTCCGAGCGCGTGGAGCTGGCGGTGGCCGGCAAGCTGCCGGAGCGCTTCAACCTGGCCGGGCTGGTGGAAGCCGCCGCGGCCCTGGGCGACGAGTGAGCGCGCCCCCGACGAGGAACTCGCCATGACTGAACTGGCTACCCGCGATGCCGACGCGCCCGTCCTGGACGTGGCGGCGATCCGCGCGGACTTTCCGATCCTCGCTCGCCAGGTGCACGGCCGGCCGCTGGTCTATCTCGACAACGCGGCCACCAGCCAGACCCCGCGGCAGGTGATCGCGGCGTTCGACGACTACTACAGTCGCTACAACGCCAACATCCACCGCGGCCTGCACACCCTGGCGGACGAGGCCACCGCGGCCTTCGAGGGCACCCGGGAGACGGTGCGCGGCTTCCTGAACGCGGCCGAGCATCGCGAGATCATCTTCACCCGCGGCACCACCGAGGCGATCAACCTGGTGGCCAACAGCTGGGGCCGCGCCAACCTGAAGGCCGGCGACGAGGTGCTGATCTCGCGCCTGGAGCACCACTCCAATATCGTGCCCTGGCAGCTCCTGGCCGCCGAGCTCGGCTTCACCATCAAGGTGATCCCGGTGGACGAGCGCGGCGTGCTGGACCTCGACGCCTACCGGGGACTCTTCACCGAGCGCACCCGGCTGGTGGCGGTCAACCACGTCTCCAATGCCTTCGGCACCGTCAACCCGGTCAAGACGATGGCCGCCATCGCCCACGCCCAGGGCGCGCTGATCCTGGTGGATGGCGCCCAGGCCACCCCCCACCAGACGGTGGACGTGCGCGACATCGACGCCGACTTCTATGCCTTCTCCGGCCACAAGGTCTATGGCCCGACCGGGGTGGGCGTGCTCTACGGCAAGGCGGCGCTGCTCGAGGCGATGCCGCCCTGGCAGGGCGGCGGCGAGATGATCAGGACGGTCTCCTTCGAGGCCGGCACCACCTTCGCCGAGATCCCCCACAAGTTCGAGGCCGGCACCCCGGCCATCGCCGAGGTGATCGCCCTGGGCGTGGCGCTCCAGTGGGTGTCAGGCGTTGGCCTGGGCGCCATCGGGGCCTGGGAGAACCGTCTGCTCGAGCACGCTACCGCCGCGGTGTCACACATCGACGGACTGCGCATCCTGGGCACCGCCCCGGGCAAGGCGGGGGTGCTGTCGTTTGTGGTCGAGGGCGCCCACGCCCAGGACATCGGCCTGCTGATCGACCAGCTCGGCGTGGCGATCCGCACCGGCCACCACTGCGCCCAGCCGCTGCTGGCCCAGTTCGGCGTGGATGCCACCTGCCGGGCGTCGTTTGCCGCCTACAACACCTTGGACGAGATCGACACCTTCGCCGAGGCGCTGACCCGCGTCATCGGCATGGTGCGCTAAGGACGCCCATGAGCGAAATCGAGCAGATAGCCAGCCTCGAGAAGGGGCAGACCCTGCCGCTGCAGCGTGACGTGGAGGCGATCTCCATTCCCTTCGGCAAGACCGTCACCCTGGCCGAGGACAGCATCGTCAGCGTGATGCAGGCCAAGGGCAGCACGGTCAGCGTCGGCTTCGAGGGTCGCCTCTACCTGATCGAGGGCGCCAACCTCGACGCCCTGGGCCTGGAGGCCCTGCCGCGGCCGACCCTGGCCGAGGACGCCTCCGAGGAGGAGATCGAGCAGTTCGTCTGGGACCAGCTGCGTACCTGCTTCGACCCGGAGATCCCGGTCAACATCGTCGACCTGGGGCTGGTCTACGGCTGTCGCATCGAGCGGCTGATCAGCGGCGAGCGTATCGTCACCATCCGCATGACCCTGACCGCCCCCGGCTGCGGCATGGGGGATGTGATCGCCGCCGACGCCCGCAACAAGATCCTCGGTGCCCCGCAGATCAGCAAGGTGCATACCGAGATCGTCTTCGATCCGCCCTGGAGTCGTGAGATGATGAGCGAAGAGGCCCGGCTCGAACTCGGCATGTTCTGACGGCGGCCTGGCCACACGCCCGGGGAGGGCCATGAAGCGAACCGCCTGGAAGGCCCTGCGGGGGCTGCTGATGACCCTGGGGGCCGCCGCGCTGCTGGCGGCCCTGCTGTTCGTGGCGGCCAATCTCTGGGTGCTGGGCCGGACCCACTCGCGCATCGAGCACACCCTGCCGCTGTGCGGCGGCGAGCGGGTGGGGATCGTCTTCGGCACCTCCCACTGGACCCGCAGTGGCGTTCGCAATCCCTACTTCGATGCACGCATGAGCGCCTCGGCCCGGCTGCTGCGCCTGGGCCGCGTCGATCACCTGCTGCTCTCCGGCGACAACCGTACCCGCTTCTACAACGAGCCCGTGACCATGTGGCGCGACCTGCGTGGCCGCCAGGTGGCCGATGCCGACCTGACCCTGGATTACGCCGGCTTCAGCACCTTCGACACCCTGGCCCGGGCCCGGGAGGTGTTCGGCGTCGAGCAGGCGCTGCTGATCACCCAGGCCTGGCACCTGCCCCGGGCGCTGTTCATCGCCGATGCGCTGGGGCTGGAGGTCACCGGCTGCGCGGTGCCATCGCCCTCGCGCAAGGTCAGCGGAGAGTGGCGGCTGCAGGCACGGGAGTGGGTGGCGCGGGTGGCCACCCTGGGGGATCTCTATGTGTGGGGACGCGAGCCCTACTTCCTGGGGCCGCTGGAGCCGCTGGAGATTGCCCCGCGCTCCTGGGAAGCCTGGCTGTTCACTGCCGACGGCGAGGCTCCCGCGGAAGACGATGGCATCACCGGCGAGGGCGGCTGACGGGGAGGGGCGAAAAATGAACGGCGCGAAAGGTGAAGGGCCCCGAAGGTGAGGGGCCCTGAAGGTGCGGTGAAGCTGAGGCGCCGGGCTCAGCGCCGGCGCGGCTTTTGCTGGGCGTAGAGTTCGCGGATCAGCGCCCGGCAGCCCTTCCAGCACTCCTCGATCACCGGCTCGATGGCATCGGGCAGGGGATGGGTATAGAGGGTCGAGAGGGCCTGCATCAGCACCCGCTCCTGCTCGAGGAGCTCGCCGATCACCACCTGGCTCTCGTTGCCGACGAAGCTCTTCAGCCGGCTCCACAGCCACATGTAGTCGTCGCGCTCCACGTCGGCATCGCGGGGCAGCATGTTGAGATGCTTGCGTGACAGCTCCTGAAGCTCGCGCATCGACCGGCTCCTGGCCTCGTAGTGAGGCTTCAGGGTGTCACGCAGGGCTGGGCGCAGGCGCTCCAGATTGTCCTGGAAATAGTCGATGCTGTCGGCCAGCGCCTCCAGGGCGCTGTCCATCGCCACCTGGCGATTGTCGAGAAACATGAGCGGTCACCTCCTCCGGTGACGCAGATTGTGGCCGGGGAAACACTGTTTTACTACCCCCGGGAAGGAATAAATATCCCCCTATTGGGCCTGGCCGGCGGCGTTCTGGCAATTACCCCTTGGGTTTAGGCGGTGCCTTGCGGTTGGGGGCGGCATTCTTCTCGATATGCTCGATGATCAGGCCGGCGATGTCCTTGCCGGTGGCGGTCTCGATGCCCTGCAGGCCGGGGGAGGAGTTGACCTCCATGATCACCGGGCCGTGGTTGGAGCGCAGCAGGTCGACGCCTGCCACTCGCAGGCCCATGGCCTTGGCGGCGCGGATCGCCGTGGAGCGCTCCTCCGGCGTGATGCGGATCACGCTGGCGGTGCCGCCGCGGTGCAGGTTGGAGCGGAACTCGCCCTCGGCGGCCTGGCGCTTCATGGCCGCCACCACCTTGTCGCCGATCACGAAGCAGCGGATATCGGCGCCGCGGGCCTCCTTGATGTACTCCTGCACCATGATGTTGGCCTTCATGCCCATGAAGGCCTGGATCACGCTCTCGGCGGCCTGGTTGGTCTCCGCCAGCACCACGCCGATGCCCTGGGTGCCCTCCAGCAGCTTGATGACCAGCGGGGCTCCCTTGACCATGGTGATCAGGTCGGGGATGTCGTCGGGCGAGTGGGCGAAGCCGGTGATCGGCAGGCCCAGCCCCTTGCGGGAGAGCAGCTGCAGCGAGCGCAGCTTGTCCCGGGAGCGGGTGATGGCCACCGAGTCGTTGATCACGTAGGTGCCCATCATCTCGAACTGGCGCAGCACGGCGCAGCCGTAGAAGGTCACCGAGGCGCCGATGCGCGGGATCACCGCGTCGAAGGGCTCGAGCTCCTCGCCCTTGAGGTGGATCGAGGGGTGGTGGGCGGCGATGCTCATGTAGCAGCGCAGGGTATCCACCACCCGGATGCTGTGGCCCCGCTGTTCGGCGGCTTCCACCAGGCGGCGGGTGGAGTAGAGATTGCGGTTGCGTGACAGCAGCGCGATATGCATCGAGGGGCTCCAGTGGCCGGGGGGCGGGGTGGCGTTCGCTTCAGGGTTCGCCGTGCAGGAAGGCGGCGCCGGGCGCCACCAGCAGACGGCGCAGGGCGCGGCGGCCCAGCAGCATGGGGTGGCGCATGTTGCGGCGGTCGGTCAGGGTCAGCTCCACCGGAAACTCCAGGTCGCCCAGGCGCATGGTGGTGCGGATCACATAGCGCCACTCCTCCTGGCCGTTGGAGCTGCGCACCTTGCGGCGGTCATGCAGGTGCATGCGGAACACGTGGGGCGGCGTGTGCGGGCCGCCGCTGCGCGTCGTGAAGCTGACCCACAGGTGGCCGTCCTCCTCGAAGGATTCGATGTCCTCGGCGTGCAGCGCCGAGGTGCGCGCGCCGCTGTCGGCCTTGGCGCACAGGGTCAGGTGCATCTCCGGCAGTTCCACCATCTCGCGACGGCCGATCACCGCCTTGGGGGTGTAGGGCAGTTCTCTCATGCTCATGGGAATCCTTGCAGGCCTGTCAGCGGGTCAGGGCGGCCAGCCGGCGGCCGATCGGGCTCTCCGGGGCGGCCTCGCGCAGGGTCATCAGCACCGGCAGCCGCAGCCGCGGCACCAGCGCGAGGTCGCGGGCCACGCTCATGAAGTCGGCGGCCTCGCAGGCGGCCAGCCGTCCGAGAAAGTTGGGCAGCCGCTCAGCATCCTCCAGGTGGCGCCAGCCGCGCCCGGCCATGGCCGCCAGCAGGTCGGGGCCGCAGGCGTCGTCATCGGCCAGCAGCTCGTCGTACCAGGCCCCGGCCAGCTCGCCCTCGGCGCCGGCCACGGCGCGCACGCAGGCGGAGAATACTTCGATGTCGCCGGCCCGGGCCGCCGCCTCACCGCGGTTGCGCAGTGCCCGGACAAGGCCAACCCCGATGGCCACATGTTCCAGACAGTAGCACAGCGAGGTGAGCACTTCGTGGGGCAGCTCGGGCAGCCGGGTGGCCAGCCGGGCCTGCTCATCGGCGTCCATGCGCACGACGAAGTCCGCCAGCCCCTGCAGGCCCAGGGCCTGCCAGTCGATGGCCTGCTGGCCGCTCAGGTAGGCCTCCACCGGCTCCAGGTGCTGGCTGGCCGGCAGGTCCAGGTCGAGACTGGCGCGGGCATGCAGCAGGGCCTGGAAGGGCAGCGAGGGAGTGAAGGCCAGCGGGTTGTCCTTCATCAGGTTGTCCACCGCCTCGCCGTCCTCGCGCCCGACGCTTTGCACGCTGCGCCCCAGGGTCTCCAGCAGGCGCTGCAGGAAGGCGTCGCGGGGCGCCGGCACCAGCTGGCCCTGTTCGTCCAGGGGCAGGGCGAGGAACCAGATGACCGGCTCGGGCATGTCACCCAGGCGGAACACCAGGCCGAGACGCGCCTGGCCCTGCCAGGGGGCCGGCCAGGCCTGCTCGCCCGCCTCGAAGGCCGCCAGGGTCGCCATCTCGCAGGGCTCGACGCGTCTGCCCAGATGGTAGAGCCGTACCGCGGCGCCGCTGCGCACGAAGAAGTCATGTAAGGTGTTGATGGGCTGCATGCTCTCTCCCGTCGTCGAACCGTGCACTCTACCTTGGTCGTGCCTTGCTGTCAGCAGCTTCGGGGCGGCCGGGAGGGGGTGGCTGGTCAATTCTTGAACGATGCGCGGCGAGGCCCGTGAGACGTGGCCCCTGGACGCCTTTCCAGAGTTTATCCACAGCCCCGTTCAGGAAAACTGTGAACTGTGCACAACGCTGCCCGAGACGCCGTCGCGCTGTGCACAACCCCGGGGATTGCGCCCGGCGATGAGCGTGCGGCGGGGTGGTCGGGGAGGGAGCCGGTGGGGATAATGGCGGCTCATGCACCAGAGGACGTCACCATGAGCGTACATCAGGAGCTGGCGGCGGCCCTGCGCGAGCTGGAAGCCACCATGCGCGCCACCGACCAGTGGCGAATGGCCCGGCCAGACCCCATCGCCTTCGAGAGCGTCGAGCCCTTCTGTGCCGACACCATGTCGCTGCCGCAGTGGCTGCGCTTCGTCTTCATCGTGCGCCTGGAGGCGCTGGTGGAGGCGCGGGCGCCGATGCCGGCGAAGTGCGAGGTGGCCCCCGCCGTGGAGGCGTGGCTGGCCCAGTCGGGGGTCAGCGGGGTCGAGCGGCAGATGCTGATCCAGGCCGTGGCGTCGGTCGACCGGCTGGTCACCGAGAACTGAGGCCTTGGTGGCCTGTGGCCTTGCGGCTGCCACAGGCGCGGCGCGACCAGGGTCCAGTTGAAGAACGCGCCCACGAGCAGGCCGATGCCGATCCAGGCCGAGCCCAGACTTGGGGGCTCGGTGGAGCGGTGGTGGTGGCGGGAGGATTTCGCCCCTGCCAACGCAGCGAGGCCCGCCACTGGCGGGCCTCGTCATGGTGCGAAGGAAGATCAGAAACGGTAGCTGATGCCGCCCATCACCACCAGGGGGTCGATTTTGATCGTTCCGACGTCAACGCCTTCGATCTTAGCGTCGGTATCGATATCGATATACCAAGCGGCGGCGTTGAGCGCCCAGTTGTCGTTGATCAGCAGGTCCACGCCCACCTGACCGGCGGCGCCCCAGGAGCTGGAGAGATCAAGGTCCAGGCCAATGTCGGTTTTTTCGCTGGAGAAGCGGGTGTAGTTGACGCCCACGCCCACATAGGGCTGTACCAGGGCCGCGGTGCCGCCCAGCGGGTAGTACTGCACGGTCAGAGTCGGCGGCAGATGTTTGGTAGAGCCGCCAGTCACGCCATCGACTTGGAAGTCGTGCTTGAAGGGCAGGGCTGCCAGCAGCTCGACACCGACGTTATCGTGGAAGCGGTAGCCCAGAGTAAAGGCAAAGCCCGTGTCATCTTCCACATTGACGCCATAGGAGGAAAGTGAGGGGTCAAGGCCAGCCAAGTTGAGTTCACCGTTATCACTCTTCGGCGCCACCTTGGCCACGCCCAGGCGGGCAAAGAAGTCGCCGGCGCCGTAGGCCAGGGCCTGGGTGCTGGTGGTGAAGGCGGCGGCGGCCAGGCCGGCGGCCAGCAGGGCGGGGAGGGGTTTGCGCATGGAGGCAACTCCTTGTTGATGCTGTTGGGCATTGACAGGTGACAGTGCTTGGCCTGCCAGGGGATGTCGCCAGTGTAATCAGTCCGCCTGGTGGCGTTCTTGACCCAGAGCAAGAGTCGTTCGGTACAACTTTCCGGCCACCAGACGGCAAGACGCCGGGCCAGGGCCCGGCGTCTTGGGTCAGCGGCGGCTTCGTCAGGCGATCAGAAGCGCAGGGTCACGCCGCCGCCGATGGTCATCGGGTCCACCTTGGCGGTGCCGATGCGCTCGCCGTCCACGGAGATCCGCGAGTCCACGTCGGCGTAGTTGGCGAAGCCGTTGAGCATCAGGTTGTCGGTGATGGCGAGATCCACGCCCACCTGGCCCACGGCGCCATAGCTACGGCGGGCGTCCACGCCCTCCGGCTCGCCGGAGAAGCGGGTGTAGTTGAGGCCGGCGCCCACGTAGGGCTGCACGCGGGAGTCCAGGCCGCCCAGCGGGTAGTAGTTGACCAGCAGGTTGACCGGCATCCGGTCGATGGTGTTGCCACCGTCGATGGTGTGCTCGATCTTCTCGGAGCTGTTGAGCTCCACGCCGATCTTGTCGTGGAACAGGTAGCCGGCGCCGAAGGTAAA
Source organism: Halomonas sp. PGE1 (assembly GCF_013000985.1). Taxonomy (NCBI): domain Bacteria; kingdom Pseudomonadati; phylum Pseudomonadota; class Gammaproteobacteria; order Oceanospirillales; family Halomonadaceae; genus Halomonas; species Halomonas sp. PGE1. The sequence goes on along the minus strand of NZ_CP053032.1, from coordinate 2,918,768 downwards.
GCCGGTCTCGCCGCTGCTGACGCCGTCGAGCACGCCGTTGTCGGAGCGGGTGTCGGACTTGGCGAAGCCGCCGCGCACGAAGGTGTCGCCGGCGCTGTAGGCCAGGGCGGCCTGGCTGGCGAAGGCGCAGCTGGCAGCGATGGCGGCGGCGGTGATCAGTCGAGTGGTACGCATGTCAGGATCCTCCTGTTGCTTCACGCAAGAGCCTAGCCGGAACGCCCGGTGGCTTGTGACGAAAGCATTATAGGAAACACTGTTTCCAAATGTCCCGTCACGAGTGGTCAAGAATTGTGAAAGTTCTTATCACCGCGGGTCGAGCGAGAAGGAGAAGTGCAGACACGACGGCGCCGGGCAGGTGCCCGGCGCCGTGGCAGAAGATAGGTAGGAATCAGAAGCGGTAGGTGATGCCGCCACCGATGGTCATGGGGTCGATCTTGGCCTCGCCGATCTTGTCGCCTTCGAGCCGCACGTCCGCCGAGACATCGGCATAGCTCACAAAGCCATTGAGCATCACGCCCTGGGCCACGGCGAGATCCACGCCCAGCTGGCCGATGGCGCCATAGCTGCGGCGCACGTCGATCGGCAGAGGGGTATCTTCGCCGGAGAAGCGGGTGTAGTTGAGGCCGGCGCCCACGTAGGGCTGCACGCGTGAGTCCATGCCGCCCAGCGGGTAGTAGTTGACCAGAAGATTGATCGGCATCCGATCGACGCTGCCGAACTCACCGCCGCCGAGAGTCAGGTCGTGCTCGAACTTTTCGGAGCTGTTCAGTTCTATCCCCAGTTTGTCGGTGAAGAGATAGCCGAGACCATAGGTAAAGCCGCTGGCACTGCTAACCCCCAAGTCTAACTCGGCGGCCTGGCCGTTGTCTGAACGCGTGTCTGTCTTTGCGTAGCCGCCGCGCACAAAGATATCGCCCGCCTGGTAGGCCAGGGCCGCCTGGCTGGCGACGAGGCCCCCGGCGGAGAGCAGGGCGGCAGTGAGAAGGAAGTGCTTTTTCATCAGGGTATCCTCGCATCGATCATGGGCGTCACAGGCCCGAGGGGTTTTTCTTGTACATTCTGACTATAGAAAAACATTTGGTAGAAGTCTTGTAAAGATTTTGGATGGCCGTGATAGACCCTGATGGTCGGCATCACGGGAGATTTCGGCGGTGGCGACGGGGCACAGGCGCGGGCCTTGCTGTACAAGATTTTTCGCGCTGCGGAATCGACGGTTCGCGCTCCGGGCGGAAATCGTCTTGACTTGAGGGAGGACAAGGAGAAGCCAGGGGGAAGACCCATGCGGATTGCCCAGCGCCTGAGTCGCGCGAGGTGGGAGCCCGAAATTTCGCTGCTGGTCGCGGCATTTCTGGCGGTCTGGCTGCTGCTGCAGCCGGCATTGATCCAGGGACTGCCATTCATGCTGAGGCTGCCGGCCATCCTGCTCGGGCTGTGGGCCCTGGGCGCCGCCTTCCTGCGCCCGCTGGCGCTGCAGGCCCCGCGCCGCCGGGGTCATCGGCTGCTGTCGCCGCCCTGGAGCCTGGTGGCGCTCGCGCTGTTTGCCCTGCTGCTTGTGGGAAGAGCGTTGCTGGCCTGAGCCTTTCCCCCGCCCCTGCTTTTAGGTCACGCCGGAATGCAGAAAGCCGCCCCGTGGGGCGGCTTTCCGGTTCAGGGTGGCAGGGGACAGGCCCCCGGCACTCAGGTGCGGTCGAAGGTGTCGAAGTCGGCGGTGATGGCGTCCGTCGGCTCCTCGGTGGCCAGGCTCGCCACCACGATGGCGATATAGGCGAAGATCACCCCGGGCACGATCTCGTAGAGGTCGAAGATCCCGCCGGAGAGCTCGGCCCACACCACTACGGTGATGCCGCCCACCACGATGCCGGCCAGGGCGCCCCACTTGTTCATGCGGCGCCAGTAGAGCGACATGATCAGCGCCGGGCCGAAGGCGGCACCGAAGCCGGCCCAGGCGTAGGCGACCAGGTCGAGCACGGTGGCATCGGGGTTGAGCGCCAGCAGGTAGGCCAGCACGGCGATGCCGATCACCGCGAAGCGGCCCACCCACACCAGCTCGGACTGCGAGGCCTCCTTGCGGAAGATCGCCTTGTAGAAGTCGTCGGTCAGCGCCGAGGAGGAGACCAGCAGCTGGGAGTCGGCGGTGGACATGATGGCGGCCAGGATGGCGGCCAGCAGGATACCGGCGATCACCGGATGGAAGATCAGGTTGACCATCACCATGAACACCGTCTCGCCGTCGGCCAGGTCGCGCTGCACGAAGCCCACGCCGAGCAGGCCCACGGCGATGGAGCTGACCAGCGCGATGGCGGTCCAGCTCACCGCGATGCGGCGGGCGGCGGGGATGTCACGGTCGCTGCGGATGGCGGCGAAGCGGGCCAGGATATGGGGCTGGCCGAAGTAGCCGAGGCCCCAGGCCAGGGAGCTGACGATGCCGATGACGGAGAGTGCCTCGCCGGTGGAGGCGTCGCGGAACCAGGCCAGCATGTACTCGCTCTCGGCGGCCAGGGCCGCGCCGGCGCCGCTCGCCCCGCCGAGATCGCTGAAGGCGATGATCGGCACGATGGCCAGCGCCGCCGCCATCATCAGGCCCTGGATCAGGTCGGTCCAGGAGACCGCCAGGAAGCCACCGATGAAGGTGTACATGATGATGGTCAGGGTGCCGATGGTGACGGCGATGCGGTAGTCGAAGCCGAACACGGTCTCGAACAGCCGGCCGCCGGCCACCAGGCCCGAGCTGGTGTAGAAGAGGAAGAACATCAGGATGAAGATCGCCGAGATCACCCGCAGCAGGTGCGACTTGTCCTGGAAGCGGTTGGCGAAGTACTCCGGCAGGGTCAGGGCGTCACTGACCTTGAAGCTGTAGAGGCGCAGGCGGCGCGCCACGATCAGCCAGTTGAGCCAGGTGCCGATCAGCAGGCCCACGGCGATCCAGCTGGCCGAGATGCCGCTGACGTAGGCCGCGCCGGGCAGGCCGAGCAGCAGCCAGCCGGACATGTCCGAGGCGCCGGCGGAGATCGCCGAGGTCCAGGGGCCGAGCGAGCGGCCGCCGAGGATATAGTCGGAGAGGTTGGTGGTGCGCTTGTAGGCGACGATGCCGATGCCGAGCATCAGTGCCAGGTACACCACGAAGGTGAAGCCGATGGCCATGTTGTTCTGAACCATTAGGGGGTTCCTTCAGTTTATTGTCGTTACAGACGAGCGGGGCTCACTCGTCTCCCAGCGCAAGCAGTGACGCGTTGCCGCCCAGCGCGGCGGTGTTGACGGTCACCGTCTTTTCCGTGGCGAAGCGCAGCAGGTAGTGCGGCCCGCCGGCCTTGGGTCCGGTCCCGGAGAGGCCCTGGCCGCCGAAGGGCTGAACGCCCACGACGGCGCCGATGATATTGCGGTTGACGTACACATTGCCAACGCGAATCTTCTGCGCTATTTCATCGGCGAAGGACTCATTGCGGCTATGAACGCCGAAGGTCAGTCCATAACCCCGCCCGTTGATCGACTCGATCACCCGGTCGATCTCGCTGGCCCGGTAGCGCACAATGTGCAGTATCGGGCCGAACTGTTCCCGCTCCAGCGCCTCGATGCCGTCGATCTCGAAGGCCACCGGGGCGACGAAGGTGCCGTCGCCGGTGAGCCGCGGGTCGAGGCGGGTCTCGGCGACCAGGCGTCCCTCGGCCTTGAGCCTCTCGATATGGGCCCCGAGGCCGCGGCGAGCGTCCTCGTCGATCACCGGGCCGACGTCGGTGCCCAGGTCGCGGGGGTCGGCCACGCGCAGTTCATTCATGGCGCCCTCGAGGATCGTGATGACCCGGTCGGCCACGTCCTCCTGGAGGTAGAGTACGCGCAGCGCCGAGCAGCGCTGGCCGGCGCTCTGGAAGGCGGACTGGATGACATCGGCGACCACCTGCTCCGGCAGGGCGGTGGAGTCGACGATCATGGCGTTCATGCCGCCGGTCTCGGCGATCAGGGTGGGCAGGGCGGCTCCCTCGCGGGCGGCCAGGGCGCGGTTGATGATCTGTGCCGTATCGGTGCCGCCGGTGAAGACCACGCCGGTGATGCGCGGATCGCTGGTCAGCACGCTGCCCACGGTGGGCCCATCGCCGGGCAGCAGCTGGACCACGTCGCGGGGCATGCCGGCCTCATGGAGCAGCTCGATCACCCGGTGGGCGACGATGGAGGTCTGCTCGGCGGGCTTGGCCAGCACGGTGTTGCCGGCCACGGCGGCGGCCACCACCTGGCCGCAGAAGATCGCCACCGGGAAGTTCCAGGGGCTGATCGCCGCAAAGACGCCCTTACCGGCGAGCATCAGCTGGTTGGATTCGCCGGTGGGGCCGGGCAGGGCGATGGGCTGGCCGAACAGCTCCTCCGCTTTCATGGCGTAGTAGCGGCAGAAGTCCACCGCCTCCTTGATCTCGTCGACGCCATCGGTGAGCAGCTTGCCCCCCTCCCGGGAGCAGAGCGTCATCAGCTCGGCCATATGGGCCTCCATCAGGTCGCCGAGGCGGCGGACGATGGCGGCGCGCTCGGCCACCGGGGTGCTCTCCCAGCGCGGGAAGGCAGCCCAGGCGGCATCCACGGCGCGGGCGGCCTGCTCGGCGCTGGTCCACTGCACAATCCCGACCCGCTTGCGGCGGTCGTAGGGGCTTGCGACCGCGTGCTGGCTGGCCGGGTCATCGGCCACCTCGAAGGCCAGCAGCGGCCCGACCCGGTGCTCCTTCTCCATGCTGGCGGCCATCTCATCCATCAGCGGCTGGTACTGGCTGCGCACGTTGAGGTTCACGCCGCGGGAGTTGGGGCGGCCGGGGCCGAAGATGTCACGCGGCAGGGGAATGCGCGGGTTGGCGTAGGTCTGGTACTGGCGCAGGGTCTCGGCCGGGTGCACGCAGAGCGACGCCACCGGCACGTCGGGGTCCACCAGCTGGTGCACGAACGACGAGTTGGCGCCGTTCTCGAGCAGCCGCCGTACCAGGTAGGGGAGCAGGTCCTTGTGGGCACCCACGGGCGCATAGATGCGGCAGTAGGTGCCCTTGGGCGCGCGGGTCAGGGCCGCGTCGTAGAGCGCCTCGCCCATGCCGTGCAGGCGCTGGAACTCGAACGGACGGGAGGCGTCGTTGGCCAGCTCCAGGATGGTGCTGATGGTGTGGGCGTTGTGGGTGGCGAACTGCGGGAAGATGCGCCCGCGGGTGGCGTCCGAGAGCAGGAAGCGCGCGCACACCAGGTAGGCCACGTCGGTGCTGGCCTTGCGGGTGTAGACCGGGTAGCCGTCGACCCCGAGCTGCTGGGACTCCTTGATCTCGCTGTCCCAGTAGGCGCCCTTGACCAGGCGCAGGGGGATCTCGTCACCCTGCTGGTCGGCCAGCCGGTTGAGATAGTGCAGCACCGGCAGGGCGCGCTTGGAGTAGGCCTGCACCACCAGCCCGAAGTGCCCCCAGCCCCTGCCGACATCGCTCTCGTAGACCGCACGGAACACCTCCAGGGAGATCTCCAGTCGGTCGACCTCCTCGGCGTCGATGGTCAGGGCCACGTCGAGCTCGCGGGCCATGGCGGCGAGCTTCTTCACGCTGTCGACCAGCTCGTGCAGGACCTGGTCGCGGCGCCCGAACTCGTAGCGGGGGTGCAGGGCCGAGAGCTTGATGGAGACCGAGGGCGCCGGGGTCTTCGCGGAGAGCGCCTTGCTGGTCTTGCCCACCCGCTCGATGGCGCGGGCATAGTCGTTGAAGTACTTGGCCGCGTCGCTGCGGGTGCGCGCCGCCTCTCCGAGCATGTCGTAGGAGTAGGTGTAGCCCTTGTCGAACAGCGGCCGGGAGCGCTTGAGCGCCTCGTCGATATCGCGCCCCAGCACGAACTGCTTGCCCATCACCTTCATCGCCTCGCGCATGGCGCGGCGGATCACCGGCTCGCCCATGCGGTTGACCAGCTTGTTGATGAAGCTGGCCGGCCGGCCATCCTTGGGGTGGTCCAGGTTGATCACCCGGCCGGTCATCAGCAGGCCCCAGGTGGAGGCGTTGACGAACCAGGAGTCGCTCTGGCCGAGGTGGGATTTCCAGTCGGCGGGACCGAGCTTGTCCTCGATCAGTGCATCGGCGGTGGCCGTGTCGGGAATGCGCAGCATGGCCTCGGCCAGGCACATCAGCATCAGCCCCTCGTGGGTGTCGAGGCTGTACTGCTGGAGCAGCTCGTCGATGGAGTCCACGGCGGTATCCATCTCGCGGACCTCGCGGACCAGCTCGCCGGTCTTGTCGGCAATACGCTGGAAGTCGCGGGAGTCGGCGTCCAGCGCCTTGATCAGCTCGGCCACGAAGGCCTCCTCGTCGACCACGTAGTGGTCGCTGATGCGAGCAAAGAGGGTGTCGAGGTCCTGCTGCCAGGTGGCGTTGTCCAGCATCTTGTTGGAGTCGAGCATGAAAGGTTCCCTGGTGGTGTCGTCAGGCGGTAGGGAGCCGCAGGTACGGCCATGCCCAAGAGGGTAGGAGCGTGCCTGCGGCGCCGCTTGCGAATTCCGCGGAAGAACGTGTTGATTCCGCGGTTTCTGGCGCCTGACTGTTCAGGGTATTAGACGTTGGTCTAATTATGTGCTGGGGGGATCGTCCGTGGCGGGAGACGTCTCATCGAAGCGAGGGGGGGCGCTGACCGTTGAGCCGACCGGGGTGTCGCAGGCGGCTGGGGGGCTGGCCGAAGGCTTCCCGGCAGGCGTGGGAGAGGGCGCTCTGGCTGGCGAATCCGGTCCGGGCGGCGACCTCGGAAAGCGGCAGGGCGCTTCCCGTGAGCAGATACCGTGCGGCTTCCAGGCGGCGAGTGCGCACGTACTGCCATGGCGTCACGCCGGCCTGCTCGCGAAAGCAGAGGCGAAAGTGGGCCTCGCTGAGACAGGCCTCCCGGGCCAGGTCGGCGACGCTGAGGGGGCTTGCCAGATGGCGCTCGATGAAGCGGTCCAGGCGGGCCAGGTCGAGCCGGCGGCCGCGGGGTGGGGCGGGGGCATCGGGCAGGCGGTCGTTCAGGCAGCCGAGCAGGGTGGCCGCCAGGCGCTCCTGCTGTGGCTCGCTGCCGCCAGCGACATCGAGCTCCAGCAGCAGGAAATCCAGGTAGCGCTTGAGCGGTTCATCCAGGGCAAAGAAGCGCGGTGCGTCGAACAGTCGCGACAGCTCGTGGTGAATACCGATGAGGCAGTGGGCCTCACTCGGCAGGTCGAGAATCAGCTGACGGTTCTGGCCGGTGCCGGCGTAGTAGTGCACATGATTGGCGGGGACGATGCAGCCGGAGAAGGCGGAGATGGCTCCGCCCAGCCCTTCGATCTCGAACTCTGCTTGCCCCTCCAGGCCGATCACGATCTGGTGAAAGTTGTGGGCGTGATGGCGTGTGGCGGTATCGAGGGGGATCTGGCGGATGGCACTCGACATGTCGGGCCCCGTTCAAGCGGGATGAGCTTTCCATTCTAACGCGTTTCGCGGCCCTGGTTCATTCCACGCTGGGTGGACGCTCCCGGAGGGCCAGGTGCCGGGCGAGGTGATCGCGCAGGGCGGTGAGCTCCTCCTGGCCGGTGGCGTCGAGCAGCGGCTTGCCGCGGGTGACCCGGCCGTGGTTGCCATGCTCATCGACCAGGCGCTGGGCGCGGCGGCGGATGCCGTCGAGGGTCTCGTCATGGCGGATGGGGTAGCCGATGATGGTATTCCACTCGGTCTCACCGACCTGGCTGTGCAGGGCACGATCGATCAGATCGAGCAGCTGGGCGGGTTCGGTTCGGTAGCGCGGCGTGCCGGAAAGCAGCAGCAGTGCCACCATACCGCCGAAGATCAGCAGGCAGACAGCGAAGACGAGCAGGAAGAGGGCCATGGGCGCCACCAGAGAAGGATCCCATCTCATAAGTGACCCCGGGGAGGGCTCCTGAACCCACGTATAAAATGAAAAAAGTACTGCAATAACGTGGAGCGGGTGAAGGGAATCGAACCCTCGTCTTAAGCTTGGGAAGCTTCTGCTCTACCATTGAGCTACACCCGCTGGGCGGAATCGATAGTAAAACCAACCGCTTAGCCTTGCAAGCCGCGTCGCGCTCTTTTTCACGATTATGACGCAAGTGGCTGTTTTTGCACCGTGTTGCCGGCAGGCCCAGGGGCGACGAGCACGGGACGATGCGGGACCCGGCCAGAAATTTTCGCCCCTTCCCGAACTTTTTCTCGCAGCACTGTCTGAGTTAGCACAGGCAACAGCGCGATAGCAGTCGCTAACACTGTTGTTCTGGCTCGCAGTTTTTCGATCGATGCTTGGCCGCTTCCCCATGGAGGCGGCCTTCTTTTTGGGCACAGGATGGGCGGTGGCGGGGCCGAGACGGCCGCGCGCCTCGCCGGAGGGCCGGCGAGGCGCGCGGGAAGTCGCTCAGTGGTTGTGCTTGTGGCGCATGCTGAGAATGGCGTTGAGGACGTCGCGGCGCGTGACGATGCCTACCAGGCGCTCCTGTTCGACCACCGGGTAGACCTTGGGCTTGCTGCCCAGCATCTCCTGGGCCAGGTCGGTGATGCTCTTGTTGGGCGTGACGGTGAGCACCTCGTGGCGCATCAACTCCCGCACCAGCGGCGGCTCCTCGTTGAGGTAGGTGCTCTCCAGCACCTTGCCGAGCACATCCTGCTCCGAGATGAAGCCGATCAGGTGATCGTGCTCGTCGACCACCGGGACGCCGGGCAGCCGGTGCAGTGACAGCCCTTCGGCCAGGGTCGACACGGCGGTCTTGGCGGTGACCCGATAGCAGTCACGGGACATGATCTCGCGAACGGTGGTGGGGGCCTTGTTGGGCATGGCGTATCTCCTTGTGCCGGTTCATCATCAGCCCGGTTCGCCTACAGCATAGTCGACCCTCGGCCGCTGCCGAGCCCGGCGGGCGTTAAACCGTCAACGCTGTGCAAGCCCGGCCGGAACCCCAGCCGGCGCCACGATCTCCAAGAGAGTGTGCCCCCGACGACACAGGAGCTCCCATGGATGCCCGCGAATACCTGGCCAGGAAGGGCCTCGACGGCGACCGCGACGCCGAGCGTCCCACCACCCTGGAGGAGAAGGCCTGGGCCCGGGCCCGCGAGGCCGGTGACCACCGGCCGCGCTCCGGTACGCCCCACGACTGGGAGGAGTGGGAGCGCTACCACGATGAGCTGGCCGACGGCGCCGAGACCCTGCAGCAGAAGATCGACCGCGAGGCGCACCGCCGGCTGCTCGACCACCCGCCGCCCGCGGGCATCGGCGCCCACGAGGTCCGCGGCGCACCCCCTCCAGCCGAGAAGGGTGTGGCGCCGTCTTCCGCGGCGCCAGCCCCGGCCGAACCCCGCACGGCACTGCTGGCGCTGGCCGTACTGATGCCACCCCTGGCGGTGGGGCTTGCGCGTGGCTCGGACGGAAGGGTCGGGCGCTGCCTGCTGCTGACGCTGCTGGGCTGGGTCCCGGGGGTGCTCTATGCCTGGCGCCTGGTGACCCGTCCCCCGCATTGAGCGAGGCAGGCAGCAGGGGCGTCGAACGGGGCTTGGCAGGGCCTTCGGTAGGCGTATAATCGCCGTCAACCTGACTTTCTTCTGGAGTTGACCGTGGGCTATCTCGTCGGCGTTACCGTGCTGTGGGCCTTCTCGTTCTCGCTGATCGGCGTCTACCTGGCCGGTCAGGTGGACAGCTATTTCGCCGTGGCGATGCGGGTGGTGCTGGCGGCCCTGGTCTTCCTGCCCTTCCTGCGCCCGGGGCTGCTGCGCGGTCGCCAGCGCCTGGCCCTGATGGGGCTCGGGGCGGTGCAGCTCGGGGTGATGTACATTTTCTTCTACCAGTCCTTCCTGCTGCTCTCGGTGCCCGAGGTGCTGCTCTTCACCATCTTCACGCCGCTCTATATCACCCTGCTCGACGACGCCCTGTTCGGCCGCTTCACCCCCTTCTACCTGCTCACCGCGGCGCTGGCCGTGCTGGGGGCCGGGGTGATTCGCTACGATGGCCTCGACAGCGGCTTCCTGCTCGGCTTCCTGGTGGTGCAGGGGGCCAACCTCTGCTTCGCCCTGGGCCAGGTGGGCTATCGGCGCCTCTCCGCGGAGCTCCCCGACTCGCTGCCGCGCCACAGCGTCTTCGCCTGGTTCTACCTGGGCGCGCTGGTCGTCGCCCTGCCGGCCTTCGCCCTGCTGGGCAACGCCAGCGCCCTGCCCACCACCGGCGTGCAGTGGGGCGTACTGCTGTGGCTGGGGCTGGTGGCCTCCGGGGTGGGCTACTTCCTGTGGAACCTGGGTGCCACCCGGGTCGATGCCGGGGCCCTGGCGATCATGAACAACGCCCTGATTCCCGCGGGCCTGGTGGTCAACCTGGTGATCTGGAACCGCGACGCGGACCTCGTTCGACTGGCGCTGGGCGGGGCGATCATCGCCGGTTCGCTGTGGCTCAACGAGCGCTGGCTCAAGCGCCGCGCGCCGCGGCCCGCCTGAGGCCGCCGCCAAGGCCGTTTGCCGGGGCGCAGGCCAGTGCCCATAATGGGCCGCTGCGATGCGAGAGGCCCGTGCATGTCATCCGACAAGAGTTCACCAAAGGGACGCGACGAGCAGGCGTCCTTCCGCAATATCGGCCTGATCGGCCGCCTGGGCAGCGCCAAGGTGGTCGATACCCTGAAGCGCCTGATCCGCTTCCTGGAGGAGCGGGGCCTGCATGTGATCATCGAGGACCGCACCGCCACGGTGCTTCTCGACCACGGCCATGTCGAGTCGAGCCGGCGCACCATGGGGCAGCTCTGCGACCTGGTGATCGTGGTGGGCGGCGACGGCAGCCTGCTGGGGGCGGCCCGTACCCTGTGCCATAGCGGCACCTTGGTGCTGGGCGTCAACCGCGGCCGGCTGGGCTTTCTGACCGATATCTCGCCCGACGAGCTCGAGACCCGCGTGGGTGAGGTGCTCGATGGCGAGTATGAGGTGGAGGAGCGCTTCCTGCTGGATGCCGAGCTCTACCGCGATGGCACCCTGGTGGGCAGCGGCGATGCCTTGAACGAGGTGGTGCTGCACCCCGGCAAGGCGGTGCGCATGATCGAATTCGAGCTGTTCGTCGATGGCCAGTTCGTCTATAGCCAGCGCAGCGATGGCCTGATCATCGCCACGCCCACCGGCTCCACCGCCTACTCGCTCTCCGGCGGCGGCCCGATCATGCACCCCAAGCTCGACGTGGTGACCCTGGTGCCGATGTTCCCGCACACCCTCTCCAGCCGGCCCATCGTCATCGATGCCGCCAGCGAGATCCGCATCCACATCGGCGAGACCAACCAGACCTACCCGCATATCAGCTGCGACGGCCAGACCCGCGCCGTGGCCAAGCCCGACGATGTGCTGGTGATTCGCCGCAAGCCGCAGTGCGTTCAGCTGGTGCATCCGCTCGGTCACAACTTCTTCGAGGTCCTGCGCAGCAAGCTGGGCTGGAGCAACCGCCTGGGAGACTGATGTGACGACACGGGCGAGACTCGAGGGGTATGACCTGATCGGCGACGTGCACGGCTGCGGCGCCACCCTGGCGGCCCTGCTCGAGAAGATGGGCTACCACCAGCGCGGCGGCGTCTATCGCCACCCTCGGCGCCGGGTCATCTTCCTGGGCGACCTGATCGATCGCGGGCCGCGTATCCGCCTGGCGGTGCAGATCGCCAGTCGCATGGTGGAGGAGGGCGAGGCCAGGATCGTCATGGGCAACCATGAGTACAACGCCCTGGCCTACTGCCATCGCGCGCCCACGGGACTGGGGCGCGAATGGCTGCGCGAGCATACCCCCCGCAACAACCGCATCATCAAGGAGACCCTGGAGCAGTACCGCGACCACCCCCAGGAGTGGGAGGAGGCGCTGGCCTGGTTCATGGAGATCCCGCTGTGCCTGGAGGAGGGCGGCCTGCGCGTGGTGCACGCCTGCTGGGACCAGCCGCTGATCGACGAGCTGCGCAGGCGCCGCCCGGATGGCTGCATGGACGAGACCTTCCTGATCGAGTCCACGGCGCCCGGCACCGGCGCCTTTCGTATCCTCGATCGCCTGACCCGTGGCACCCAGATGCCGCTGCCGCTGGGCGTCGAGATCCACTCCGGCGATGGCTTCACGCGACGCAGCTTTCGCACCCACTTCTGGGCACAGTCGCCCGAGACCTGGGGCGACGTGGTGTTCCAGCCCGACAACCTGCCAGGTGATCTCGAGCTGCGGCCGCTGTCAGACGAGGAGCGCACGCGCTTGGCCCGCTACGGGCCCGACGAGCCGCCGCTGTTCATTGGCCACTACTGGTGCGAGGGCATCCCGGCCCTGCCGGCGCCCAACGTGGCCTGCCTGGACTACAGTGCGGTGAAGTTCGGCCGCCTGGTGGCCTACCGCTGGAGCGGCGAGCGCGAGCTCAATGCGGACCACTTCGTCTGGCTGCGAGTCCCCCGCGAGGAGCAGGTGCGCCCACGGCCCTGGGAGATCACCTTCGAATGACCAGAGCGATGGATACAAAAAATTACATCTTTTTTTCCTCGACGGCGTGAACTCTCCGCGTCACCCGCCCTCAGAGTAGGTGTTCCCTTGAATGATCCCTTGCTCTTGTCCGGCGGCCCCCTCCGCCGGACTTTTTCTTTGTGCGCGTTTGACACCCCCGTTTCCCCGCTTAAGGAGGCGCCATGTACCGGGTGATGCAGCTGCCCCCCGACCTCGACACCCGTGAGCTGCGCCGTGCGCTCTGGGCTCACCGGATCGGCCATCGGATCACCGAGGACGCCGAGGGTAAGACCCTGTGGCTGGCCGACCCTCGCCAGCAGCAGGAGATGATGGGACTGCTGGCACAGTGGCAGCGCGGGGAACCGCTGATGCCGAGGGAGCGGGGGCCGCGCTCGGCTGGGCTGCCGGCCGCTTCGCTGCTGACGCCCCTGCGCCTGGCGCCGGTCACCGCCGTGACCCTGGCGCTCTGCCTGGTGGTGTTCGCGGCCATGGCGGTGTTCGGTGATCGCGTGATCGCGGCGCTGGCCATTGTGCCCCTGGGCGTGATCAATGGCAGCCTGGCGGTGGGCAGCCTGGTGGAGGCGATGCTGGCCGGCCAGGTGTGGCGCCCGCTGTCACCGGCCTTCCTGCACTTCGGCTGGATGCACCTGATCTTCAACATGCTGTGGCTGTGGTACTTCGGCCGCCAGGTGGAGGCGCTGCAGGGCAGCGGGCGCATGCTGCTGATCGTGCTCGCCGCCGGCATCGGCGCCAACCTGGCCCAGTACGCCGCGGGCACGGTGCTGTTCGGCGGCATGTCCGGCGTCGACTTCGCGCTGCTCGGCTACGTCTGGCTGATGTCGCGGCGGGCGCCCCACAGCGGCTTCTTCGTGCCCCAGATGCTGGTGGTCTTCATGCTCGGCTGGATGGTCTTCACCATGACCGACATGGCCGGTGCAGTGGGCTTCGGCAACGTGGCCAACGAGGCCCACCTGGGTGGACTGGTCGTGGGCCTGGCGCTGGGCTGGTACTATTCCGGGCGGGCGCGCCGGCAGCGCTGACCTCGCCGTCACGGCATCGCGTATGTTCACAGAGAGACGACCCATGAGCGACATGACCTTCGAGCGCATGATCCAGCAGATGACCCCGGCCATCTACCAGAGCCTCAAGCAGGCGGTGGAACTGCGCAAGTGGCCGGACGGCCGCCTGCTCAGCCCCGAGCAGACCGAGCTCTGCCTGGAGGCGGTGATCCGCTACGAGCACGAGAACAACGTGCCCGAGGAGCAGCGGGTGGGCTACCTGCAGCAGCGCACCTGCGGCGGCGCCAGCAGCGGTGCCGGCGTGGACCCCGCCCTGGCCGGCCTGGCCAAGGATGCCGGCCGTGGCTGAGTCCATCGCCGCGGCCGCCGAGGTACAGGGCTGCCTGACCAAGATGGCCATCGCACCGGGCGAGGCCGGGCAGCCTGCCCGCTATACCCTGTGTGCCGGCGATCAGCGGCTCGATCTCAACGAGCGCCTGGGGCGGCCGCTCACGCTCGCCTGGACCGGTGCCATCGCCTGCACCCACTGCGGCCGGGCGACCAAGAAGAGCTTCGCCCAGGGCTACTGCTACCCCTGCTTCAAGAAGCTTGCCCAGTGCGATACCTGCATCATGAAGCCGGAGACCTGCCACTTCTTCGACGGCACCTGCCGCGAACCGGAGTGGGCCGAGCGCCACTGCTTCCAGCCGCATATCGTCTACCTGGCCAACGCCTCCGGCCTCAAGGTCGGCATCACCCGCGGCACCCAGGTGCCGACCCGCTGGCTCGACCAGGGCGCCGTGCAGGCACTGCCGATGTTCGAGGTCCAGACCCGCCAGCAGTCGGGCTTCGTCGAGACCCTCTTCAAGGAGGAGGTCTCCGACCGCACCAACTGGCGCGCCATGCTCAAGGGCGACACCGTCGAGATGGACCTGCCCGCCGAGCGCGACCGGCTGCTGGCGCGCCTGGAGAGCGGCCTGGCCAACCTGCGCGAACGCTTCGGGGAGGACGCCATCCGCCTGCTCGACGCGCCGCCGGTGACCCTCGACTACCCGGTGCTCGAGTACCCCACCAAGGTGGCCTCCCACAATCTCGACAAGACCCCCGAGATCAGTGGCACCCTGCTCGGCCTCAAGGGCCAGTACCTGATCCTCGACTCCGGCGTGATCAACCTGCGCAAGTACACCGGTTACGAGGTCAGGGTCGCCGCCTGAGCTATCCTGTCGGCATTCGGGCCCCTTGCAAGCGACCCGACCACCGACAGGAGAGCCCCCATGACGGAGAGCATGCGCGCCATGCGCCTCCACGCCCCGGGAGAGCCACTGAGGCTCGAGATCCTGCCGCGTCCGCAGCCGGGCCCGGGCGAGGTTCAGCTGCGGGTGCTCGCCTGCGGGGTCTGTCGCACTGACCTTCACGTGGTGGACGGCGAACTTACCGAGCCGCGCCTGCCGCTGGTGCCCGGCCACGAGATCGTCGGCGAGGTCACCGCCCTGGGGGAGGGGGTGACCGGCGTGGCGGTCGGGCAGCGCGTCGGCGTGCCCTGGCTGGGCTGGACCTGCGGCGAGTGCGCGCCCTGCCGGCGCGGCGAGGAGAACCTCTGCGAGTGTGCCGAGTTCACCGGCTACACCCGGGACGGCGGCTACGCGGAGTATTGCGTGGCCGATGCCCGCTACTGTTTTCCCGTGCAGGGCGATGATGCCCAGGCCGCCGCACCGCTGCTCTGCGCGGGGCTGATCGGCTACCGCACCTGGCGCCTGGCCGGCGGCGAGGCGCCCCGGCGGCTCGGCATCTACGGCTTCGGCGCCGCCGCCCATATCCTGATCCAGCTGGCGCTGGCCCGCGGCCAGCGGGTCTATGCCTTCACCCGCCCCGGCGACGCCGAGGCCCAGGCCTTCGCGCGCAGGCTCGGCGCCGCCTGGGCCGGCGGCAGCGACGAGATGCCCCCCGAGGCGCTGGACGCCGCCCTGCTGTTCGTCCCGGTGGGTGAGCTGATCCCCACGGCGCTCTCCCATGTGCGCCCCGGCGGGACGGTGGTCTCCGGCGGCATTCACATGTCCGACATCCCGAGCTTCCCCTACCGGCTGCTCTGGGAGGAGCGCGCGGTGAAGTCGGTGGCCAACCTCACCCGCCAGGACGGGGAGGGGTTCCTGGCCCTGGCACCCGAGGTGCCGATCCGCACCGAGACACGCGCCTATCCGCTGGAGGAGGCCAACCGGGCCCTCGACGACCTGCGCGCCGGGCGCCTCTCCGGGGCCGCGGTGCTGATTCCCTGACGCCTCTGGCGACTCTGGTAAGATGGGCGCCCCAAGTCAGGATGCCCCTGCCAGGAGTGGCCCCATGAGCGTGATCCCCGACCCTCTTCCCCAGCTCGACAGCATCGCCGCCGAGCGTGCCATGCGGCGCCTCGACCGCCTGACCAAGCCGCCGGGCAGCCTGGGGCGTCTGGAGCGCCTGGCCGTGGAGCTGGCGGCGATCCAGGCAGAGGCGCTGCCGCGGGTCTCGCCGCCCGCCATGCTGGTGTTTGCCGCCGATCACGGGGTGGCGGCCGAGGGCGTCTCGGCCTTTCCCCAGGCGGTGACCGCCCAGATGGTGGCCAATTTCACCGCGGGCGGTGCGGCCATCAACGTCTTCGCCCGCCAGCATGGGGCGCGGCTAGAGGTCATCGACGTCGGCGTGGCCACGCCCCTGCCCGATGGCACGGCCGACCACCCGCTGCTGGTGAGCGAGAGGGTTCGCCTCGGCACGGCCAACATGCTCGAGGGCGATGCCATGAGCCGCGACGAGGCACAGCAGGCCATGGCGGCGGGTGGGCGCGCCGCCGAGCGTGCCGCCGCGGCCGGCTGCCGCAGCCTGATCGTCGGCGAGATGGGCATCGCCAATACCACCGCCAGCAGCGCCCTGCTGGCGGCGCTGACCGGCAAGCCGGTCGCCGGTCTGGTGGGGCCGGGCACCGGCATCGACGACGAACGACTCGCCCACAAGCGGGCGGTGATCGAGCGCGCCCTGGCGGCTCGGCAGCCCGACCCGGCCGACCCCCTGGGGGCGCTGGCCGCGGTGGGCGGCCTCGAGATCGCCGCCATGGCAGGCGCCCTGCTGGCCGGCGCGAGCCACCGTCTGCCACTGATCGTCGACGGCTTTATCGCCACGGTGGCGGCCCTCCTGGCCTGTCGACTCCAGCCGAGCCTGCGCGATTTCCTGATCTTCGGCCACCGCTCCCGGGAGCCCGGACACGAGCTGGCGCTTCAGGCCCTCGATGCCCGCCCGCTGCTCGACTTCGAGCTGCGTCTGGGCGAGGGCACCGGGGCGGCCCTTGCCTTCCCGCTGCTCGACTCGGCCTGCCGCCTGCTGGCGGAGATGGCCACCTTCGATGACGCCGGGATCGACGCGGCAAGGGTCGATGGCTGACCCCTTCTCCCTGGCGCTGCTGGCCCTGGTGCTGGCCGCCGTGGCGCTGGACCTCGCCATCGGCGACCCGCGCCGCCTGCCGCATCCGGTGGTGGGCATGGGGGCGGTGATCGCCCGGCTGGAGCGGGCCTGGAACCATGGCCCCCCCCGGGCGCGCCGAATCCGCGGCGCGCTGATGACGGCCCTGGTGGTAATGGGCACCTGGCTGCTGGCCTGGGCCGCCATCGCGCTGCTGGCGCGGCTTCATCCCTGGCTGGGCTGGCTGGCGCAGTGGTGGCTGCTGGCCAGCTGCCTGGCCATTCGGGGCCTGCGCGATGCCGCCCTGGCGGTGGCCGTGCCATTGGCCAGCGGCGATCTTTCCGCCGCGCGCCGGGCGCTCTCCATGATCGTCGGTCGCGACACCGAGGGGCTCGATGAGGGGGAGGTGGCCCGCGGGGCGGTGGAGACCGTGGCCGAGAACACAGTGGATGGCATCACTGCGCCACTCTTCTTCGCCCTGCTGGGCGGCGCCCCCCTGGCGCTGGCCTACAAGGCGGTCAACACCCTGGACTCCATGGTGGGCTACCGCAGCGAGCGCTACCTTCACTTCGGCCGGGCCTCGGCGCGGCTGGATGACGCCGCCAACTGGGTGCCGGCACGGCTCACCGCCCTGACCCTCTGGCTGGGCGCGCTCTGTCTGGCGCGCTGGGAGCGCGGCCTGCGCACGCGGGGTGCGCTGACCGCCACCCGCCGCGAGGCGCCGCGCCATCCGAGCCCCAACAGCGGCTGGCCCGAGGCGATGGTGGCCAACCTGCTGGGCGTCCAGCTCGGCGGCAACAACCGCTACCGCGGCGAGGTCTCCGAACGGGCTCGGCTCGGTGTGCCCCATCAGCCGCTGGGCGCCGCCCATGTTCCGGCGGCGATTCGCCTGATGCACGGTGGCTGGCTGGGCTTTCTGGTCCTGCTGGCGGCGGTGGTGCAGCTGGGGGAGGCGTTGTCATGAGTCCCGAGGGCTTCGGCATGACGTCGGATGACTGGCCCCTGCACGGCGGGCGGCCGGGTCCGCTGCTGGCGCGCTTTGGGCTTGAAGATGACATCCCGCTGCTGGACGCCAGCGCCAACCTCAACCCCCTGGGGCCGCCGGCCTGGCTGGCCGGCTGGCTGGCGGAGCGGCTTCAGGGGGAGGCCAGCAAAGCTGCCCGCTACCCCGACCCCGACTACCGCGAGGCGCGTGAGGCCATCGCCGCCCATGAGCGGGTGGCCCCGGAGCAGGTGCTGCTGACCAACGGCGGCGCCGAGGCGATCTTCCTGGCTGCGGCCCTCCAAGCCCGTGAGCGGCCCGGGGCGCCGGCGGCGATCGTCCAGCCCACCTTCGCCGAGTATGCCCGGGCCTGTGCGGCCCAGGGGCTGCCGGTCAGGTCTCTCCGCCTGGCGTCGCCGGACTTTCACCTCTATGTCGAGGCAATATCCGAGGGACTGGAGGAGGCGCGGTTGCTCTTCCTGTGCCGGCCCAACAATCCTACGGCTACCCTGGTGCCTCGGGCCGACGTGGAGCGGCTGCTGGCGCTGACCGCCGCCAGGGGCTGCCGGCTGGTGGTGGACGAGGCCTTCGTGGATTTCATCGGGGATGACAGCGAGGCGCTGACTCCGCTGCTCGCCGACCACTCGCACCTTGTGCTGCTGCGCTCGCTGACCAAGCACTTCACCCTGCCGGGGCTGCGCCTGGGCTATCTGCTGGCCGGTGCCGAGACGGTGGCGGCGGCCCGCGCCTGCCAGCCCGCCTGGAGCGTCAACGGCCTGGCCGCGGCGCTGGTGGTGCCGCTGCTGGCGGATCGCGACTTCGCCAGGCGCACCGAGGCCTGGCTCGCCGCCGAGCGGCCGCGGCTGGCGGCGGGGCTGCGTGCGCTCGGCCTCGAGGTGGTGCCGAGCCGGGCCAACTTCTTCCTGGTTCGCCACCCGGCGGGGCGGTCGGCGACCCGTTGCTTGCTGCCGGCGCTGCTGCGCCGCGGCGTGCTGGTGCGTCATACCGAATCCTTTGCGGGGCTCGACGGCGGCTGGCTTCGCCTGGCCCTGAGTGACGCCGCGGCCAACGATCGCCTGTTGGCGGCCCTGGGCGCCGCCATGGCCGACATGGCACGGCCGGAGGCGGGCCGATGATCGCCTTCGTCAGCGGCGGCGCTCGCTCCGGCAAGAGCCGCCACGCCGAGGCGCTGGCCGGCGCGCTTCACGCCGAGCGCGGCGGCCGGCGCTGGTACCTGGCCACGGCGCGGGCCTCGGACGCCGAGATGGCCGCGCGCATCGCCCGCCACCGCCGCGAGCGCGATGACGGCTGGCATACCCTGGAGGCGCCCCTGGCCCTGGAGACCGCCCTGGCCGAGCTGGGGGAGGGCGACAGCGTGCTGCTCGACTGCCTGACCCTGTGGGCCAGCCAGTGGCTCTATGCCGGCGGTGGCAGCGAGGCGGAGGGGGAGGCGATGCTGGTTCGGGTGATCGAGGCGGCTCGGGAAAGGGATATTGCGCTGGTGGTGGTCTCCAACGACCTCAACGAGGACCTCCCTCCCGAGGACGCCGAGACCTGGCGTTACCTGGCCTTTCTGCAGCGGCTGCATGGCCGGCTGGCCCGGGAGGCCGACCGGGTCATCGAGGTGGTGGCCGGGTTGCCCATCGACTGGAAGCCTGCCGCAGAGCTCGACGAGGAGATCCTGCAATGAGAGACGCCCTTTTCGGGCTCGTGCTGGCCCTGCAGTTCCTGACCCGGATACCCCTGCCCGTGGCCTGTCCCTGGCATGCCGGCACCTGTCGCTGGGCGCTGCGCAGCTACCCCCTGGCGGGGCTGTTGATCGGCGCCGCCCTGGCGGCTCTGGCCACCCTGGGGCAGGGGCTGCCCACTCCGCTGCTGGCGCTGGCGCTGCTCAGCCTGTGGGTGGCCCTCACCGGCGGCCTGCACCTGGACGGCGTCATGGACGTGGCCGATGCGCTGGGCAGCAATGCGCCCCTGGAGAAGCGTTGGGCGATCATGAAGGACAGCCAGGTGGGCAGCTTCGCGATCCTGGCCCTGGTGTTCCTGCTGGCCTGGAAGGGGGCGCTGATCTGGGCCCTGCTCGAGGCCGGGGCGAGCCCCTGGCTGTGGGTGGCGCTGCCGGCGCTGGCGCGCTTCGGGGCCCTCGCCCTGCTGCGCCTGGCACCCCTGGCGCGGCGCGAGGGGCTGGCCTGGACCTGGCGGCAGCACCTGGCGCCGCGGGACCTCGGGCTTGCGCTGCTGCCGCTGCTGATCGTCTTTGGCTTTGTGCCGGGCGGTGTCTGGCTGCTCGGCGCCCTGTGCCTCTTTCTGTTTGTCTACGGCCTCGCCATGGTGCGGGCCTTCACCGGCATCAACGGCGATATCGTCGGTGCTGCCATCGAGGGAGGAGAACTATGGCTGCTGTTCATCGCCTGGAGCTGGTGGTGGTTCGTCATGGCGTGACGCGCTGGAACCTTGACCGGCGCTACCAGGGCCAGCGCGACATCCCGCTGCTGCTGCCCGATGCCGTGCCGGACATGGACCGGCTGCGCGACCACCTGGCGGGCGAGGCCTTCGACGCCCTGTACTGCAGCGACCTGACCCGCTGTCGGCAGACCCTGGCCCATGTGCTGCCGGGGAGCGAAGGGGCGGCGTCCTTCGATGCGCGCCTGCGCGAGCTCGACTTCGGGGACTATGAGGGGCGCACCTGGGACGAGCTCAAGGACGATCCCCGCTATCGCGCCTGGGTCGACAGCGCCGGCATGCAGGCGCCGCCTGGCGGTGAGTCCGCCGACGATCTCTGGGCGCGCCTCGAAGCCTGGCTCGAGGGCGTGCTGGCCCAGGCCGCCGAGCAGGGGCATCGCCGCGTGCTGGCCGTGAGCCACGGCGGGGCCATCCGCGAGCTGCGTCGCCGCCTGGAGGCGACCGATTTCTGGGAGGGCGTCGTGGGCCAGGCCCAGGGGCGCCGCTTTGTGATCGAGAGCGAAAGAGGAGGCTGGCAATGCTGTGCATCATCGGCGGTGCCTGCTCTGGCCGACGCGCCCTAGTCGCCGAGCGCTATCCCCGGGCGGTCTGGCATCGGCTGGAGCCGGGAGAGCCGCCCGCGGGCTGGGCCGGCCGACTGCCGTCGGGCGGTGTCCTGGTGATCACCGGCTGGGCGGAGTGGCTCAAGGCCCTGCTGGCCGCGACGGCCGATGACGAGGCCATGCGCAGTGCCTGGCGGGCTCAGCTCTCGGCGCTGGACGAGCGGGAGCGAGAGGCGCAGGGCGAGGCGCTGCTGATCCTCGATGAGATGGGGTGTGGCATCGTGCCCATGGCCGCTGAGGCACGCCGCCTGCGCGACCTCAACGGCTGGCTTGCCCAGGAGGTCGCTTCGCGCAGCCGAGCGGTCTGGCAGGTGCGCCATGGGCTTTGCAAGCAATTGAAATAGAATGGCTTTAAGTCAGGCGTTCGACTTTCGACGTTGACCCCGGGGCCGCGGGTTGCTAGCGTACGCGCACTCTCAGGTGCTGGCGGAGTGAGTGCCGCCAGGTAAACGGGAAGTCGGTGCGCGGTGCTCTTCTCAACCGCCCGCCAGTCCGACGCTGCCCCCGCAACGGTGATCGAGTCAAGAACCGCCATCACGCCACTGTGCCCACGGCATGGGAAGGCGGCGGTTCAGCAGGACCTCCGGCATCACGCCAGGCCCTCGCTCGTCAGTCCGGAGACCGGCCCGAGAGCGCATGCCGAATCGCGGAGGGCGGTCATCAGGCAGGGCATCGACCGCTCCGTTCGCGCCGCTTCCCTTCCTTCTGTTCCTCTGCGCCGGCCCATAGAAAAAAGCTGGACGCCGTGCGGGTGAGCACGGCGAAGCAAGGGACAGACATGAACACGACTTTTGCCTCCCGGGGCCTTGCGACCTTCGCACTGGCCACCCTGCCGCTGGCCATTCAGGCCGCTGAGCCTCAGCTCGAAGGCGCGGCCGACACCACCGCCGAGGCGGCACGCCTCAACCCCCTGGTGGTCACCGCCGCCCTGGCGCCGCGCACCGCCGATGAAACGCTCGCCTCCGTCACCGTGCTCGACGAGGCCACCCTGCGCCGCCAGGATCCGGCGAGCCTTCCCGACCTGCTGCGCGGCCAGCCTGGGGTAGACGTCACCTCCAACGGCAGCTTCGGCAAGAACAGCAGCGTCTATATCCGCGGCACCGGCAATGACCAGAACGTCTTGCTGATCGACGGCATTCGTCTGCGCTCCGCCACTGCCGGCGGTGCCGCCTGGCAGTTCCTCGACCCGCGGATGTTCCAGCGCGCCGAGATCGTGCGTGGTCCTCTCGGCAGCCTCTATGGCGCCGATGCCATCGGCGGCGTGGTGCAGCTCTTTACCCCGGAAGGCGAGGAGGGGGACCCCCGACCGCGGGTCTCCGTGGGCGGCGGCTCCTTCAATACCCAGCGCTACAGCGCCAGCCTGGCCGGTGGCAGCGGCGGCACCCGCTACTACGTCGCCGGCAGCCGCTTCGATACCGATGGCACGCCTGTGCGCCGCGGGGGTGACGACAAGGGCTACGACAATACCTCGGGCCTGATCAGGCTCTCCCACACCTTCGAAAACGACGCCGAGGTGGGTGTGCTGGCGCTGCGTGCAAGAGGCACAACCGAGTATGACGAGAGCGGTTTTCTGGCCACGACGGACTATGTGCAGCAGGTGGCGGGGTTATATGGGGAGCTGCCGATTACTGCTCACTGGCGCAGTCGTTTGACACTGAGCGAGGCGCGAGATGAGAGCGTCAACTACTTCTATGACTCCATTCTGGATACGGAGACTCGGACGCTCCGCTGGGAGAACACCTTTGATGCCGGTGCCCATCAGTTGATCGCTGGTGCAGAGTACCTGAACGATAGCGTAGCTGGCAGCGATACTGGGTTCGGTCCTTACGAAGAGGAAGAGCGCACCAACAAGGCGGTCTTTACACAGGCGCTGCTTGATTTCTCTCCCTTCGCAGTGCAGGCCAGCCTTCGTTATGACGACAACGAGGCTTACGGCGAGGAGGTAACCGGTAGTCTGGCTCTGGGCTATGATCTGGATCCCTACCATACCGTAAGAACCAGCTATGGCACTTCCTTCAAAGCACCGACGTTTAATCAGCTCTACTGGCCGGGGTTTGGTAATCCTGACCTGAAAGCAGAGACTTCCGAAACGGTGGAGCTTGGGGTACGGGGTCAATATGCGCGCTGGTTCTGGGATGCAGCGCTCTATCAGACCGATATCGATAATCTGATTTCCTGGCAACAAATGGGAGAGCCGACGATAAACGTGCCTACCACGCGCATCCGCGGCGTGGAGCTAAGTGCCGGTGCTGAAATCGATGATTGGACCCTCTCAACGGCGCTGACTTATACCGACCCTGAAGATCGCTCAACAGGTAATCGACTGCCGCGCCGTGCCAGCCAGAGCTTGCGTTTCGATGTCGATCGCGAGCTGGGCGACTGGTCGCTGGGGGGCTCCTGGGTTGCCCAGAACCATCGCTATGATTACGACTTCTCTGGTAACGCTACTCGCCTACCCGGCTTCGGCCTGGTCAACCTGCGCGCCGGCTGGGACTTTGCGCCCCTGTGGTCGGCTCGCCTGACCGTGGAGAATGCTCTGGACAAGGAGTATGCGACCGCACGCTTCTTTGATGGCGACGACTACCTCAACGCCGGCCGTGCGGCCTTCGTGAGCGTTCACTTTGGCCAGTAGCGGCCAGCTCGGCGGGGCCCTTGGCCCCGCTGCCGTCTTCTGCGCCTCGCTTGGCCTCACCCTCGCGGGGCTGGGCACTAGCGAGGCGCGCGCCGACTCCCCCTGTGCCGTCGATGACCGCGGCCGCGAGGTCTGCCTGGACGCGCCGGCCAGCCGTATCGCCGCGCTCTCGCCCGGGGCCACCGAGCTGACCTGGGCCGCCGGGGCAGGGGAGAAGGTGGTAGCGGTGGTGGCCTACAGCGACTATCCGCCTGAGGCCCGGGAGGTCCAATCGGTCGGCAGCCACACCCGCATGGACCTGGAAACCCTGGTATCGCTGGCGCCGGATCTGGTGATCGGCTGGATCACCGGCAACCCGGCGGAGCAGCTCGAGACGCTCGAGGCGCTGGGGCTGCCGGTGTTCATGATCGAGCCGCGCACCGTCGAGGGAGTCGCCAGCGCCATCGAGCGGCTGGCGCGCCTGGCCGGCAGCGAGGCGGCGGGCGACGCCGAGGCCGCCCGCTTCCGCGAGGGCATGGCGGAGCTCGCCGAGCGCCACGCCGAGGCCGAGCCGGTGTCGGTCTTCTATCAGGTGTGGGACGAGCCCCTGATGAGCGTCAACGACGAGCACCTGATCGGCCAGGTGGTGACCCTGTGCGGTGGCGTCAATGTCTTCGGTGAGCTCTCGCGGCTGGTGCCGCGCCTCGACGACGAGTCGGTGCTGGCCGCCGACCCCGAGGCGATCATCGCCGGCGGCATGGGCGAGGAGAACCGCCACTGGCTCGTCCACTGGGAGCAGTATCCGGGCCTGACCGCGGTCGCCAGCGACAATCTCTTCTTCGTGCCGCCCTCGCTGATCCAGCGGCCGACCCCGCGCCTGCTGGAGGGCAGCCGCATTCTCTGCGACAAGCTGGAGGTCGCGCGTGCCAGACGGTAGCCCCACTCGATGCGACGGCTGAGCCTGCCCCTGGGCCTGCTGCTGGCGGCGGCGCTGGCGGCGCTGGCGCTGTCGGTCAGCGTCGGCAGTGTCGGCGTGGCGCCTGGCGAGCTGTGGGCGGTGCTCCGCGGCGGCGGCGAGGTCCTGCCGCGCACCCTCATCCTCGAGCTGCGGGTGCCGCGCTCGCTTGCGGCCTTCGCCGTCGGCGGCCTGCTGGCGGTAGCCGGTGCGCTGATGCAGGTGCTGCTGCGCAACCCCCTGGCCGACCCCTATGTACTGGGACTCTCCGGCGGCGCCTCGGTGGGGGCCCTGGCCGCCATGCTGGCGGGCCTCGGCGGCCTGGTGGTCTCCGGCAGTGCCTTCGCCGGGGCGCTGCTCTCGACCCTGCTGGTGTTCGGCCTGGCCCATGGCCGCGGCGGCTGGACGCCGGCGCGGCTGCTGCTGACCGGGGTGGTGGTGGCCGCCGGCTGGGGCGCGGTGATCACCCTGATGCTGGCGGTGACCCCCGCCGATCGCCTG
The DNA here is from genome assembly GCF_013000985.1 of Halomonas sp. PGE1. Classification (NCBI taxonomy): domain Bacteria; kingdom Pseudomonadati; phylum Pseudomonadota; class Gammaproteobacteria; order Oceanospirillales; family Halomonadaceae; genus Halomonas; species Halomonas sp. PGE1. Next base: position 2,893,813 of record NZ_CP053032.1, on the reverse strand, counting down.
CCCGGCATGCTCTACTGGCTGATGGGAGACCTCTCCTACGTCCGCGCGCCCTGGCCGCCGCTGGTCCTGCTGCTGGCGGTCTGCCTGCTGGTCATGCCGCTGGGACGCAGCCTCAATGTGCTGGCTCGGGGGCCCCTGCAGGCCGCCGCCCTCGGCGTCTCGGTGCGGCGCCTGGAGTGGGGCATCTACCTGGGCGCCAGCGCCCTGACCGCCATGGCGGTGACCAGTGCCGGCAGCATCGGCTTCGTCGGCCTGGTGGTGCCGCATATGCTGCGCCTGCTGCTGGGCAACGATCAGCGGCTGATCCTGCCCGCCTGCGCCCTGGCCGGTGGTACCCTGCTGCTGCTGGCGGACACCCTGGCGCGCACCATGATCGCCCCGGAGCAGTTGCCGGTGGGGGTGATCACCGCGCTGCTCGGCGTACCCACTTTCCTCTATCTGCTCTACCGGAGCCAGTGATGAGCCGCCTTGAGGCCCGCCAGTTGGTGATCGATGTTCCGGGGCGTGGTGACGGCCGGGCCCTCGACGTGCGCGTCGAGCCGGGGCAGGTGTGGGGGGTGCTGGGGCCCAACGGCGCCGGCAAGACCACGCTGCTGCATACCCTGGCCGGGCTCAGGGCGCCGCGCCGAGGAGAGGTGTTGCTCGATGGCCGACCGCTGGCCACCCTGGGCCGCCGCCGGGTTGCCCAGCGGCTGGGGCTTGTGTTCCAGGAGCGCCACGATGGCTTTCCCGCCACGGTGCGCGAGACCGCACTGATCGGCCGCCACCCCTACCTCTCGCCCTGGCAGATGGAGGGGGCCGAGGAGCTGCGCCTGGCCGAGGCAGCGCTCGAACGCCTCGACGTCGATCATCTGGCCGAGCGCCTGGTCAGTACGCTCTCGGGCGGCGAACGCCAGCGCCTGGCGATTGCCACGGTGCTGACCCAGGCCCCGGCCCTGTGGCTCGCCGACGAGCCCACCAACCACCTCGACCTGCACCACCAGACCGAAGTCATGGCGCTGCTCGCCGACGAGGCCCGCCAGGGCAGGGCGGTGATGATGTGCCTGCACGACCTCAACCTGGCCGCCCGCTGGTGTGACCACCTGCTGCTGCTCTATCCCGACGGCGAGGCCTGCTGGGGCCCGGCGGACACCATGCTGGAGCCCGCGGCTCTGGAGCGGCTCTATGGCCAGCGCCTGGCCACCGCCTGGGTCGATGGCGCCCCGGTTTTTGTGCCCGCCAGGTAACCCCTGGCTATCTCAGAGGGCGTGGCGAAAACGCAGGATCCGGCCCTGGTCCCCGGGGTCATCGAGAAAGTCCGCCTGCACGCCGAAGGTGCGGCGCAGCCGCTCGACGGTGAGGACCCGCTCGGGTGGGCCGATATCCACCAGGCGGCCGGCCTCCATCACCCCGATGCGATCACAGGACATGGCCTGGTTGAGGTCGTGCAGGGCGATCACCACCGTGACCGGTAGCCGCCCGACCAGTTGCAGGATCGACAGCTGGTGGCGGATATCCAGGTGGTTGGTGGGCTCGTCGAGCAGCAGGATCCTCGGCCGCTGGGCCAGGGCCCGGGCGATATGCACCCGCTGGCGCTCGCCGCCGGAGAGGGTGTGCCAGAGACGCCCCGCCAGGTGCCCCATATCGACGTCGTCGAGGGCCTGGCCGACGATGGCATCATCTTCGTCGGACCAGGGGCGCAGCGGCGAGAGGAAGGGCGTTCGGCCCAGGGCGACCACCTGGCGAACCACCACCCGGTCGAGGGTCTCCGCCTGCTGTTCGACGAAGGCGATGGCGCGGGCGATCTCCCGCTGGCGCATCCGCCGCATCGGCCGGTCATCTACCAGCACGCGCCCGCGCTTCGGCCGGCGCAGCCCGGCCAGGACCCGCAGCAGGGTGCTCTTGCCCGAGCCATTCGGGCCGATCAACCCGAAGGTCTCCCCGGGGGCCACCGCGAGGCTGACGTCGTTCAGCAAGCGGTGCCCCTGGACCGTCCAGTCGATGTTTTCGGCGGTCAGTCTCATGAGGTCCGCGCCCCGCGAATCAGGATGATGGCGAAGGCCGGGGCGCCGATCAGCGCCGTGACCACGCCGATCGGCAGCACCTGCCCCGGCACCAGGACCCGGGAGAGGATATCCGCGCCGATCAGGAAGACCGCGCCGGCCAGCGCCGAGGCCGGCACCAGCCGGGTGTGGCGGCTGCCGACCAGGAAACGCATGGCATGGGGAATCACCAGGCCCACGAATCCGATGGCGCCGACCATGGAGACCATCACCGCGGTGACCAGGGCCATGGCGCCGATCAGCACGCCGCGTACCCGGTTCACGGCGATGCCCAGCGAGGCGGCGACGTCGGCACCGAAGGTAAAGGCGTCCAGCGCCTGCCGGTACCACAGGCAGACCAGCAGGCCGCCCAGCGCCACTGGCAGTCCCAGGACCACGTCGTCCCAGCGCACGCCGGAGAGGTTGCCCATCAGCCAGAACATGATCCCCCGCGCCTGCTCGGCACTCGCCGACCTGGCAATGATAAAGGCGGTGAGGGCATTGAAGAGCTGCGAGCCGGCGATACCGGCGAGGATGATGGCCCCCGCGGCCTGGGCACCGCGTCCGCCCCCGGTGCCGCTGCCGGCGGCCTGGGCGAGCAGCACCACCAGGCCGAAGGCCAGTCCCGCCCCGGCGAAGGCGCCGAGGGAGAGCGTCAGGGTGCCGGCGCCGAGCCCGGCGATGGTCACCGCCACGGCGCCGGTAGAGGCGCCGGCGGAGATCCCCATCAGGAAGGGGTCGGCCAGGGGGTTGCGCAGCAGCGCCTGCAGGACCACGCCGGCCAGGGCCAGCCCGGCGCCGCAACCGGCGGCGAGCAGGGTGCGGCTGAGCCGATAGTTCCAGACGATGCCGGCATCGATGCGATCGACGGCATAGTCCGCCCCCCAGAGCTGGTTGGCCAGTACCTTGAGGATGGTCTCCACCGGGATCGCGGTCTCGCCGATGGCGGTACCCGCCATGATGGCGACAAACAGGATCGGTGGCGCCAGCCAGGCCCAGCGCCATGGCAAGCGCACCGTTGGAGACAGGGCTATCGACGCATTCATCGGTCGAAGGCGAGGGTCGGCAAGGCGTCGACCAGGGTTTCGAGGCCGACGAGGGTGCGCATGGTGGCGCTCATTGCATGGGCATCCATCTCGATGATGCGGCCGTTGCGTACCGCCGACATCTCCCGGGTCACCGGATCGCTATGCAGAAAGTCGAGCTTTTCGGCGATATCGTCGGCGGCGAAGCGGCGACGATCCATGCGGGCCACCACGATGATATCCGGGTCGGCCCGGGCGATGGATTCCCAGCCGACGGTAGGCCACTCCTCGTCGGATTCCACCACGTTGCGGATGCCCAAGGCGTCCATCATATAGCCCGGCGCGCCGAGGCGGCCGGCGACATAAGGGGCGGCGGAGCGGTCGGGGGAAGAGAACCAGAATACCGCCGACAGATCGTCCGGCAGTTCCAGGGCCTCGGCAGCGGCGATGGCAGTCGCCTCGCGCGTTTCCAGCTCGGCCACCAGGGCGTTACCGGCCTCCTGGACATCGAAGATGGTGGCCAGCTCGCGGATGCCCTTGTAGACCGATTCGGGGGAGAAGGCGGCGGTCCGGGTGCCGTCGCCGCCGGTGCTGTTGTCCTTGGTATCGCAATCCGCCGGCATCACATAGGTGGCGATGCCCAGCTCGTGAAACTGCTCGCGGGTCGCCACGCTGCCGGTGGGGCCGACATGCCACTCATACTGGGCGGCGACGAGCTCGGGGCGGCGGTTGACCACGGCCTCGAAGCTCGGATCGTTGTCGGCCAGGCGCTCGATATCGGCATTGATCTCGCGGAATTCCGGCAGCACCGGAGTGAACCAGACCGAGGTGCCGGCGACCCGCTCGGCCAGTCCCAGGGCATAGAGGATTTCGGTGGCCGATTGCCCGACGGTAACCGTGCTTTGCGGTGCGGAGGGGAGGCTGATCTCCATGCCGCAGTTGGTCAGTGTCAGCGGATAATGGGTGTCATTCGACAGGGCGTGAGAGGCGGGAATTATCGATAATATGGACAGTAGATGGCGAGCTATTTTCATGAGATTGAGTCCGATAATGTTTGGATACTGATCGTTGGTATTTCGCTAATTATTGGCGAAAAACCGATAAGTCATCCGCCAGTGTTATGGTCATGCCGTGATGGATCCCGCCGCTCTCGCCGGGGAGTCGGTGCAAGCGGCGAAGATCATGGAGGAAGTCGGCACAAGAAAACAAGCCCGGTTGCCGCCGGTGTGGTTCTTGCTTTAGGATGGCCCGACTGAGAATGGGTGCCCCTGTCCTGGAGGAAGTTGGCCAGGGGATAATCGGGAAGTATGGTGAGGCCTCGCGCCGATCCCATCGCTGCCCCCGCAACGGTAATGAGTGAAACGCCTGCGACGACCACTGGCATCCGCCGGGAAGGTGCAGGCGACGGCACGGCGCCGAGACGATCTGCGCCAGGCCCTCCTCGAGCCCGGAGACCGGCCCATTATTTCGTTCATCCGGTAACGGTGCGGTGGGCACCGGGGATAGTCTGCCTGTGATTCCTTTCCTAGCTTCCCGTCGGGGGCCGCGGCTGGTCGTGTGCCAGGCCCCGATGCCCGGTCGGGCGGTGGTGCCATGACCCCCGTGGCCGAGTTCCCCTTCGTCGCCGTGGTCGGCCAGCCGGCCCTCAAGACCGCCCTGCTGCTCAACGCCATCGACCCCCGGGTGGGGGGTGTGCTGATCAGCGGCCCCCGCGGCAGCGCCAAGTCCACCCTGGCCCGGGCGCTGGCGGCGATCCTCCCCGATACCGCCGAGGGGCGCCGGCCGCCCTTCGTCACCCTGCCGCTGGGCGCCAGCGAGGAGCGCCTGACCGGCAGCCTGGACCTGCAGCGGGTGCTGTCCGAGCGCGAGGCGGCCTTCCAGCCGGGGCTGCTGGCCAGGGCGGACGGCGGGGTGCTTTACGTCGACGAGGTCAACCTGCTGCCGGACGCCCTGGTGGACCTGCTGCTCGACGCGGCGGCCAGCGGCGTCAACAGCGTCGAACGCGACGGCATCAGCCACCGCCATCCCGCCCGCTTCGCCCTGATCGGCACCATGAACCCGGACGAGGGGGAGCTGCGCCCCCAGTTGCTCGACCGCTTCGGCCTCTGCCTCGAGCTCGAGGCGACGGTGGGTGTCGAGGAGCGCATCGCCATCCTGCGCCAGCGGGAGGCCTTCGACCGCGACCCCGAGAGCGTGTTGGCGAGCCATGCCGAGGCCCAGGCGGCGCTGACCCACCGCCTGAGCCAGGCGCAGCAGAGGCTTGCCGAGGTGACCACCGACGCCTGGGGCTACGAGCATATCGCCCGGGGTTGCGAGGCCGCCGGCGTCGAGGGCCTGCGCGCGGACGTGACCTGGCATCGGGCGGCCCGGGCCCATGCCGCCTGGCGCGGCGCGACCACGGTGACCCGGGAGGACCTGGACACCGTCGCGCCCTGGGTGCTGGCCCATCGCCGTACCCGGGAGCCCCGGCCCGATCACACGCCGCCGTCCGGTGGCCCGGGCGGGCAGGGCGGCTCCGATGGCGGGGCGGACGGAGGCGCCGCGCCCGGCGACGGCCAGGGCGGTCCGGCCGGAGACGGGCAGTGGGGCGCCATGCCACCGCTGGCCCAGCCGAGCGTCGGCGTGCCGGCCCAGGCGTTGCCGGCGACCGAGGCGCCGGCCCGCGATGCCGCTACGTCGCCAGTGGCGACAGCGCCGCGGGGGACCTGGCCGCAGGGCGGGCCGGGTCGGCAGCGTTCCGGTGGCGAGGCCAGGCCGCGCCGGCCGGACTGGTTCGCCACCCTGGTCGCCAACCGTGGCCACTGGCCCTGGCGGGAACTGCGCTATCGCCGGGGCCGCGGCGGCCGGCCGCTGGTGCACCTGGTGCTGCTGGACACCTCCGCCTCCACCCTGGGTGGCCGGCGGCTGGGCCGCGCCAAGGGGCTGGTGGAGCGGCTGGGGCGCGAGGCCTACGCCGCCCGGGAGCAACTGGCGGTGCTGGGCTTCGGCAACGACGGCGTCACGGAGCTGGTGTCGCGGCGTCGTGCCCCCAAGGCGCTGCCCGGGCGGCTCGAGGCCGCCGGCGGTGGCGGCGGCACGCCGCTGCGCGAGGCGATCCAGCACGCGGCGCGGCTGATTCGCCGGTGGCGCCGGCAGGACGCCGGCCTGCGGGTGCGCACCTACCTGATCACCGACGGGCGCACCCGCCAGCCCCTCGACGGCCTGCCGTCGCTGGGGGAGTGCGTGGTCGTGGATACCGAAGCGGCCGCCGTCAAGCGCGGCCGCGGCGCGCTAATCGCCGCGCAACTGGGCGCCCGTTATCACCCCCTGTCCTGCGGTGGAGCGTCCAGTAGAGAGTCCCTTGGAGAGTCGGCCCATGGCTAAGCCAAGCGAGGCGGCGAGCGCCGCCTGTCCCGCCCTCTTTATCGCCGCCCCGGCCTCGGGGCAGGGTAAGACCACGGTGACCGCATCCCTGGCCCGGCTGCTGCGCAACCGGGGCCAGGTGGTGCGGGTCTTCAAGACCGGCCCCGACTACCTGGACCCGCGGGTGCTGGCCCAGGCCTCCGGGCGGCCGGTGGACCCCCTCGACCTGTGGATGGCCGGCGAGGCCGATTGCCGCCGGCGCCTGTACGAGGCCGCCCGGGAGGCGGACCTGATCCTGGTGGAGGGCGCCATGGGCCTGTTCGATGGCGAGCCCTCCAGCGCCGACCTGGCGGCGTTGTTCGACCTGCCGCTGGCCATCGTCATGGACGTCAAGGGCATGGCCCAGACCGCGGCGGCGCTGGTGGCCGGCCTGGCGGGGTTCCGCGATGACGTGCGCATCGCCGGCCTGATCGCCAACGCCTGCGGCTCGCCGCGCCACCGGGAGTTGATCGAGGCCGCGCTGCCGGCCGAGATTCCGCTGCTGGCCGCGGTGCCCCGGGATGCCGCCCTGGCCCTGCCGGAGCGCCACCTGGGGCTGGTCCAGGCCGAGGAGATCCGCGACGACCTGGAGGCCCGCTTCGAGGCCGGCGCCGCGGCGCTGGAGGCCGAGGGGCTGGCGGAGGCGCTGCTGGCGCTGCCGCCGGTCACCTTCGCGGCGCCGCCTGAGGCCGCCGCGGCGCCCCTGCCGTCGTTGCGGGGCCGGATCATTGGCGTGGCCCGGGACGCGGCCTTCAGCTTTATCTACCAGGCCAACCTGGAGCTGCTGGAGCGCATGGGCGCGACCCTGCGCTTCTTCTCGCCCCTCACCGATAGCCGATTGCCGCCCTGCGATGCCCTCTGGCTGCCGGGGGGCTACCCGGAGCTGCACGCCGCTCGGCTGGCGGAGAACGCGCCGATGCGCGACGAACTTCGCCGCTTCTTCGCCGCGGACAAGCCGATCCTCGCCGAGTGTGGCGGCCTGCTCTACTGCCTGGAGAGCCTGACCGACGTCGACGGCGAGACCCACGCCATGCTGGGGCTGCTGCCCGGCCGGGGTGCCATGCGCGGGCGGCGCGGCTGCCAGGGGATGCAGACCGCCGAGCTGCCGGAGGGGCCGGTGCGCGGCCACGCCCACCACCGCTCGGTGGCGGAAGGCACGCCCGAGCCCATCGCCTTCGGCCGGCGCCAGCGCCACCCCGCGCCGGGGGAGGCCATCTATCGTGAGCGCGGCCTCACGGCCACCTATCTGCACCTCTACTTCCCCGATAACCCCGATGCCCTGGCCCGGCTGTTCACGGCGAGCGGGTGGCCGGCATGCGCGATCATAGAGACCGAGGAGTCCCAAGGATGAACCTGAACAAGATCCCCGCCACGGTGGTGACCGGCTTTTTGGGCAGCGGCAAGACCACCCTGCTGGCCGGCCTGCTACGCCAGGTCACCGGCAAGCGCATCGCCGTTATCGTCAACGAGTTCGGCGAGCAGGACATCGACTCCAGCCTGCTGCGCGGCTGCGCCCTGGGTTGTGACGAGGAGGGCGAAGACGCCCCCGTGGAGCTCGAGCGCGGCATCTATGAGCTGGCCAACGGCTGCATCTGCTGCACCGTGGAGGAGGAGTTCCTGCCGGTGATGAAGCAACTGGTGGCGCGCCGCGACGATATCGACCATATCCTCATCGAGACCAGCGGCCTGGCCCTGCCCAAGCCGCTGGTGCAGGCCTTCAACTGGCCGGAGGTGCGCCAGCACTGCACCGTGGACGCCATCATCACCGTGATCGACGGCCCGGCGGTGGCCGCCGGCCGCTACGCCAGCGACGTCGACAAGGTGGAGGCCCAGCGCCGGGCCGACGAGAGCCTGGATCACGACCCCAGCCTGCGCGAGCTGCTCGACGACCAGCTCAGCGCCGCCGACCTGGTGCTGGTCACCAAGACCGACCTGCTCGCCCCGGATGAACGGGCCCGGGTGGAGGCCCTGGTGGCCCAGCGGGTGCCGGCCTCGGTCAAGACCCTGTTTATCGACCAGCGTGCCTATGGCAACGGTAACGGCGATGGCAACGGCGACACGCGGGCCCAGCTGGAGGCCCTGATGGGCATCGGCGCGGCCAGCGAAGAGCATATCGACCGCATCGACAACCACCACGATCGCCACCACGCCGAGGGGGCCCACCACGACCACGCCCACGATCACTTCGACTCCTGCGTGATCCGCCTGGGCGAGGTGGACGGCGAGGCCCTGGCGGCGCGCCTCCAGGCGCTGCTGCAGGGCCACGAGATCTACCGGGCCAAGGGCTTCGCGGCCCTGCCGGGCAAGCCCATGCGGCGGGTGATCCAGGCCGTGGGCGAGCGCCTCGACGGCTACTTCGACCGCCTCTGGACGCCGGATGAGCCGCGGGAGACCCAGCTGGTGATCATCGGCAAGGGGCTGAATAGCGAGGCCCTGCATGCCGCCCTGGCGGGCGCCGAGATCGCGACGGCGCCCTGATGCACCTCTTCGCCGCCAAGCCCGGGGGCTTCGTCGACGACGAGGGCATCGTCGACCTGCAGCAGAGCCCCGCCGAGGTCGTCATCCTGTCCGCCGCCGACAGCAGCCTGTCGGCCCTGGCCCAGGCGGTGGAGCGCCTGGATGGGGCGGGCGGCGAGGACTTTCCCTCTCTGCGCCTGGCCAACTGGATGAACCTGGTCAAGCCCGCCGCCTATGACCTCTACGAGGATCGGGTGCTGGACGAGGCGCGGCTGGTGATCGTCTCGCTGCTGGGCGGCAGCGGCTACTGGCGCTACGGCTTCGAGCGGCTGCAGGCCTGGGCGGCCGCCGATAAGCGCCGCCAGTTGATCCTGGTGCCGGGCTGCGATGCCCCGGACGACGATCTGCTGGCGGCCTCCAGCGTCCCCGTCGCCTTGGCCCACCGGGTCTGGCGCTACCTTCGGGAGGGGGGCGTGGACAACGCCGAGCAACTGCTGCGTTGTGTCGGTGCGGAATGTCTGGGGCTGCCCCTGGCGTGGCGCGAACCCAGGCCCCTTCCCGCGGCGCTGCTCTACGACCCCCACACGGTGGGCCGGCAGGAGGCGACCCTGAGCGAATGGCGGAAACGCCAGGTTCCCGAGCGCCCGGTCTGCCTGCTGCTCTTCTATCGCAGCCATCTGCAGGGCGCCAATATCGATGTGCTGGATGGCCTGATCGCGGCGCTCGAGGCCCAGGGCCTGGCGCCCCTGGCGGTGGCCGTGGCCTCGCTCAAGGAGTCGGCCTGCCTGGCCTTCGTCAATCACCTGATCGAGGCGACCGGTGCGGGCCTGGTGATCAATACCACCGGCTTCTCCGTCAATCGTCATACGGACGACGGCGAGGCCCTCGGCGAGGCGGAGCTCGAACAGGAGCTCGCGGGACTCTTCGTCGGCCGGCCGGTGGTGCTGCAGGCGATCCTGGCCAGCAGCACCGAAGAGGACTGGCGGGCCGAGGCCGGCGGCCTGCGCAGCCGCGACCTGGCCATGCAGGTGGTGCTGCCGGAGATGGATGGCCGCATCCTGACCCGGGCGGTGGGCTTCAAGAGCGAGGCCCACTACAGCGAGCGCTGTCAGCTGTCGGTGGTGCGCCACGCCCTGCATCCGGAGCGCGCCGCCTTCGTCGCCCGGCTGGCGCGGCGCTTCTGTGACCTGCGACACAGGCCGAACCGAGAGAAACGCCTGGCGCTGGTGCTGGCCAACTACCCCAACCGCGACGGGCGCATCGGCAACGGCGTCGGCCTGGATACCCCGGCCTCGACGGTCGCCATCCTGCGGGCCCTGGCCGGGGCGGGCTATCCGGTGAGTGAGGTGCCGGAGGACGGCGACGCCCTGATCCGGTGGCTGCAGGGCGGCGTCACCAATGCTCGCGAGGCCCTGGACGGGCGCCCCTGCTGGCAGAGTATCGCCGTCGACGACTACCTGGCCTGGTTCCGGACCCTGCCGGAGGCCCTTCAAGAGACGGTGTGGACGCGCTGGGGGCCGCCCGGCGCGGACCCCAAGTACCGCCAGGGCCGGCTGATGATCGCCGGGATCCGCCTGGGGGAGACCTTCGTCGGTATCCAGCCGGAGCGCGACATCAGTGAAGGGCCTGGAGCTGACCTCACCAAGAGCTACCACGATAGCGAGCTGGCGCCGCCCCATAGCTACCTGGCCTTCTATCTCTGGCTGCGCGAGCACTACCGGGTGGACGCGGTGATCCATGTCGGCAAGCACGGCAACCTGGAGTGGCTGCCGGGCAAGAGCACGGCGCTCTCCGCCGACTGCTGGCCGGAGGTCGCCTTGGGGCCGCTGCCGCACTTCTATCCCTTTATCGTCGACGACCCGGGGGAGGGCGCCCAGGCCAAGCGCCGCAGCCAGGCGGTGATCATCGATCACCTGATGCCGCCGCTGGCCCGCGCCGAGCTCTACGGCGCCATGGCCGAACTCGAGGCGCTGACCGACGAGTACTACCAGGCACTCGGCATGGACCCGCGCCGCGAGACCCTGCTGCGCGAGCGGATCCTGGCCCATCTGCGCGACACCGGGATCGACCGGGAGCTGGCCCAGGGCGGGGATGGCACCGAGGGTGACACGGATAACGAGCGCCTGCTTAACGAGCTGGATACCTACCTGTGCGATATCAAGGAGGCGCAGATCCGCCACGGCCTCCATGTGCTGGGCAGCCTGCCGCCACGGGATAAGCGGGCCGGGACCCTGGTCGCCATCCTGCGCCTGCCGCGGGGTGAATCGCCGGCCCAGCGCGGCCTGCTGCATAACCTGGCCGCCGACCTGGGGCTGCCGCCGGAGTTCGACCCCCTGGCGGCCGGGGCCGAGCCCTGGCAGGGGCCACGGCCGCCGGCCCTGGCCGCGCTGGCCGATGCCCCCTGGCGCAGCGCCGCCGATACCCGCGAGCGCCTGGAGCGCCTCGCCCATCGGCTGGTGGAGACACACGTTCTGGAGGAGGGCTGCCTGGCGACCCTGGCCCGCGACTACCCGGCCACCGCCGAACAGTGCCGCCATGCCCGGGAGCGGCTCTGGGCCGATATGCAACGCGGCGCCGAGATGGAGCTCCAGTCGCTGCTGGATGGCCTGGCGGGGCGCTTCGTGCCCCCCGGGCCGAGCGGCGCCCCCAGCCGCGGGCGCCTGGACGTGCTGCCCACCGGGCGCAACTTCTTCGGCGTCGACAACCGCGCCATTCCGTCGCCGGCCGCCTGGTCCCTGGGCGAGGCCTCGGCCCAGGCGTTCGTCGAGCGCTATCTGCAGGATCACGGCGACTACCCGCGCCGCCTGGGCCTGTCGATCTGGGGCACCGCCACCATGCGCACCGGCGGCGACGATATCGCCCAGGCCTTCGCGCTGATGGGCGTGCGGCCGATCTGGTCGCTGGGCTCCCGGCGGGTGATCGATATCGAGGTGATTCCCGCCATGCTGCTGCAGCGGCCCCGGGTGGACGTCACCCTGCGGGTCTCCGGCTTCTTCCGCGACGCCTTCGCCAACGTGATCCGCCTCTTCGACCGGGCGGTGCGGGCGGTGGCGGAATACCAGGAGCCGGGGGATGCCAACACCATTCGCACGGCGGTGCTGGCGCGCCGGGACGAGCTCGAGGCCCAGGGGCTTTCCCCGGAGGCGGCGGCCCGGGAGGCCGGCTACCGGATCTTCGGCAGCAAGCCCGGCGAGTATGGCGCCGGCCTGAACCGCCTCCTCGACAGCCGCGCCTGGGAGGACGCCGACGACCTGGCCGAGGCCTACCTGGGGGCCGGGGCCTACGCCTACGGCCAGTTCCCGGAGTCCGGCGTCGCCGCCCGGGCCGCCTTCGAGCACCAGCTCGAGGGGCTGGAGGCGGTAATGCACAACCAGGACAACCGCGAGCACGATATCCTCGACTCCAACGCCTACTACGCCTTCCAGGGCGGCATGGCCAACGCCAGCCGGGCGCTGGCCGGCCAGGCCCCGGCCATCTACCACGCCGATCACGCCGACCCGGCGCGGCCGCGGATGCGCACCCTCGAGCAGGAACTGGCCCGGGTGATCCGCTCCCGGGTGCTCAATCCCAAGTGGATCGAGGCGATGCGCGAGCACGGCTACAAGGGCGCCGCCGAGATGGCGGCGACGGTGGACTACCTGTTCGCCTACGACGCCACCACCGACCTGGTGGCCGACTACCAGTACGCCCAGGTCACCGAGGCGCTGGTGCTGGACCCGCGCAACCAGGCGTTTTTGCGCGAGCATAACCCCTCGGCCCTGGAGGAGATGGCGGAGCGGCTGCTGGAGGCCGCCCAGCGCGACCTGTGGCGGGCGCCCGGCGAGCAGGGCGAGGCGCTGCAGGACCTGCTGCTGGAGATCGACGAGACCCGGGAGCTGGCGCCCTGATGGTGGATCAGCGGGATACGGCGGCCAAGGCGAATCAGCCAAGTATTAAAGGCTGGTGCCCCGGGGCCTGGCACCCCATGGCCAGCGGCGATGGGCTCCTGGTGCGGGTGCGGCCGCGGTTCGGCCGGCTGACCCGGGACCAGCTGCTGGCGCTATGCGACGCGGCGGAGACCTACGGCAGCGGCCTGATCGAGCTGACCAGCCGCGCCAACCTGCAATTGCGCGGCGTCTCCGAGGCGTCCTGGCCCGGGCTGATGGAGGCCCTCGTCGAGCACGGCCTGGTCGCGGCGGACCCCGAGGCCGAGCGCCGCCCCCAGTTGCTGCTGGCCCCCGACTGGCGTGCCGGCGACGCCACCAATCAGGTGGGGCGCCTGCTGGAGGCCCGGATCAATGAGCTTCCGGCGCTGCCGGCCAAGTGGGGCCTGGCCATCGATGCCGGGGCCGCGCCGCTGCTAAGCGAGGCCTCGGCGGACCTGCGTATCGAGCGGGCGGCTTCGGACGCCCTATTAGTCCGTGCCGATGGCCGCGCCCGGGGCACCCCGGTGGACTCTCCCACCGCCGCCGTCGAGCTGCTGATTCGGCTGGCCCACTGGTTCGTCGCCAGCGGCGGCATCCACGCCGGGCGGATGCGCCGGCACGAGGCGCCGCTGCCGCCCTGGGCGCCGGCCTCCACGCCGCCGGCTTCTACATTGCCAATCAGGGCCGGCCAGCCCATGGCGCTGGGGCGCCACCCTACGGGGCGGGTCCTGGGCCTGCCCTTCGGCCGGGCGTCGGCCGCGACCCTGCGGGCCCTGATCGGGGCGGAGTCAGTTGATGCGGGTTCGGTCAGCGCCGTGCGGGTCACCCCCTGGCGGCGCCTGCTGGTCGAGGGGGTTCCCACGAGTGAGACTTTCCAGGAACAGGTGCCGCCGGGGCTAGTGGAGAGCGAGGGCGATCCGCGCCTGGCCATGCAGGCCTGCCCCGGGGCCCCCCACTGCGAGCAGGCCAGCGTGGCGACCCTGGGCCTGGCGCGGGCACTGGCCGAACGCCGACTGATCGCGGGCTCCCTGCATCTCTCCGGCTGCGCCAAGGGCTGCGCCTGCCGGCAACCGACCGACCTCTGCCTGACCGGGCGGGCAGGGCGCTATGACCTGATCATCGGCGGTCGCGCCGATGGCACGCCGGCCGCCACCGGCCTCAGTGAATCCGATGTGATCGAATACCTAGAGAAGAATCGCAATGCCTTACGTCTATGAAACGGACGGCCCGGCCATCTACCGGGAGTCCTTTGCCACGATCCGGCGCGAGGCCGAATTGGCGCGCTTCGCGCCGGAGGAGGAGCCGGTGGCCGTGCGCATGATCCATGCCGCCGGGCTGGTGGCGCTTGCCCCCTACATTCATTTCCGCGGCGATGCGGTGAATCGCGCCCGGGCGGCGCTGGAGGCGGGGGCGCCGATCCTCTGCGACGCGCGCATGGTCGCCGAGGGCATCACCCGCACGCGCCTGCCGGCGGACAACGCCATCGTCTGCACCCTGCACGACGCGCGGGTGCCCGAGCTGGCCCGGGAGCTGGGCAACACCCGCTCGGCGGCGGCGCTGGAGCTGTGGCGCCCCCAACTGGATGGGGCGGTGGTGGCGATCGGCAATGCGCCCACCGCGCTGTTCCATCTGCTCAACATGCTGGAAGAGCCGGCCTGCCCGCGTCCGGCGGTGATCATCGGCTGCCCGGTAGGCTTCGTGGGGGCCGCCGAATCCAAGCAGGCCCTGTGGGAGAGCGCCGCGGCCCCCTGCGTGATCGTCGAAGGTCGCCTCGGCGGCAGCGCGGTGACGGTGGCTGCCCTCAATGCCATGGCGGATCGCAGCGAATGAGCCAAGCAACCATCACACCGGGCACCATCCATGGCGTCGGCCTCGGCCCCGGCAGCCAGGACCTGATGAGCGTGCGCGCCGACCGGCTGATTCGTGGGGCCACCCACGTCGCCTATTTCCGCAAGAAGGGGCGCCGCGGCCATGCCCGCAGCATCGTCGAGGGCCTGCTGGCGCCCGACGCGATCGAGATCCCACTGGAGTATCCGGTCACCACAGAAATCCCGTTCGACGACCCGCTCTACAACGAACTGCTGGCGGCCTTCTACGAGAACAGCGTCGCGCAGCTCCGCGAGATCGCCGAGGCCGGGTGCGATGCAGTGGTGCTGTGCGAGGGCGATCCGTTCTTCTACGGCTCCTTCATGCACCTCTATACCCGCCTGCAGGGTCGGGTGCCGGTGGAGGTGGTGCCCGGCATCACCGGCATGTCCGCCGCCTGGACCGCCACCGGGCAGCCGGTGACCTGGGGCGACGACGTCCTTACCGTGCTGATGGGCACATTGCCTGAGGAGGCCCTGGTCGAGCGTATCGCCCGCACCGACGCCCTGGTGGTGATGAAGATCGGCCGCAACCTGGACAAGCTGCGCCGAGCCCTGGTCAGGGCCGGCCGCGACGACGAGGCCTGGCTGATCGAATACGCCGCCATGCCCCAGGAGCGCATCCGGCCGTTTCGTGAGGTCGGCGATAGCGTCCCCTACTTCTCCATCCTGGTGATCCACGGCAACGGGAGGCGGCCATGAGCGAGGCGGCAAGCGGCGGCTGGCTTAAGGTGGTTGGGTTAGGCCCCGGCGCCGAGGCGCTCATTACCCCGGAGGTCTCCGCCGCCCTGGCGGAGGCAACCGATGTGGTGGGCTATGTGCCCTACGTCGAACGGGTGGCGCCGCGGCCGGGGCTGGTGCGCCACGGCTCGGACAACCGCGAGGAGATCCGCCGGGCGGAGGCGGCCCTGCAACTGGCTGCCGCGGGCCATCGGGTGGTGGTGGTCTCCTCGGGAGACCCGGGGGTCTTCGCCATGGCCGCGGCGCTCTTCGAGGCGCTGGAGGCGGGAGAGCCGGCCTGGCGCGCCCTGGATATCCAGGTGCTGCCGGGCATCTCCGCCATGCTGGCCGCCAGCGCCCGGCTGGGGGCGCCCCTGGGCCACGACTTCTGCTGCATCAACCTCTCCGACAACCTCAAGCCCCGGGCGCTGATCGAGCGCCGCCTGCGTCTGGCCGCGGAGGCCGATTTCGCCATGGCCTTCTACAACCCCCGCTCGAGGGCGCGCCCGGAGGGCTTCGAACGCGCCCTGCAAGTGCTGCGGGAGGCCTGCGGGCCGGCGCGCCCGATCATGTTCGCCCGGGCCGTGGCCACGCCGGAGGAGTCCCTGAGGGTCACCACCCTCGGCGAGGCCACGCCGGAGATGGCCGATATGCGCACCCTGGTGCTGGTGGGCTCCAGCCAGACGCGGCTGATCCCGCGCCTGACCCCGCATCAGGGCCTGCCCTGGGTCTATACCCCGCGGTCGGTCCTGGGGTCTGACTCAGTGGCTGATTCAGGGGCTGGCTCATGAGCGAGCCAGGCCAGCACCGCTTCGACCGAGTGCACCTCGTGACGGGAAGGCAGCGCCGGCCGCTCGATCATCACCACCGGCAGGCCCAACTCCCGGGCGGCGCTAAGCTTGGCGATGGCGCCTGCGCCGCCGGCGTTCTTGCAGACGATGCGCTGGATGCCGTGCTCCCGCAGCAGGGCCAAGTCGCCCGCCAGGGTAAAGGGGCCGCGATCCAGGATCACCCGATGCCGGGGCAGGGGCGGCGGCGCCTCGGGGGCATCGACCAGGCGCAGCAGGTAGTGGTGCCGGGGTTGGGCCGCGAAGGCGGCGAGGTGCTGGCGGCCGATGGCCAGCAGGATCCGCTCGGGCGGGCCGGCAAGCGCCGCCACCGCCGCCTCGATATCGGCGACGCGGGTCCAGCGATCACCGGCCTGGGGCGCCCAGGGCGGGCGGGTCAGGGCGATCAGGCGGATACCGGCGCGGCGCGCCGCCGCCACGGCGTTCCGGCTCATCCGCTCGGCGAAGGGGTGGGTGGCGTCAACCAGGTGGGTGATGCCGTGCTCCGCCAGGAAGTCGGCCAGGCCCGCCACGCCGCCGAACCCGCCGACCCGGGTGGGCAGCGGCTGTGGCTTGGGAGTGCTCACTCGCCCGGCATAACTGAACAGGGCCGGGACCTCGCGCTCGGCCAGGGCGCCGGCCAGGGCACTGGCTTCCGTGGTGCCCCCTAGAATCAGGATTTTCATATGACGGACCTTGACGACGCTCCCTGGCTGACCCTGCTCGGCTGGGGGGAAGGTGGCACAGAAGGGCTGACCGCGGCAAGCCGCGAGGCGCTGGAGGCCGCCGAGCTGGTGTTCGGCGCCCGGCGCCATCTACGCCTGCTGCCGCCGCTGTCCGCCGAGGTGCGGGAGTGGCCGGTGCCCTTCGCCGAGGGTATTCCTCGACTGCTGGCTGAGCGGGGCCGGAGGGTGGTCATGCTGGTCTCCGGCGATCCCTTCTGGTTCGGTGCCGGGTCCACGCTGGCGCGCCATCTGCCCGCCGCGGAGTGGCGGGTCCTGCCGGCGCCTTCCACCTTCAGCCTGGCGGCAGGGCGTCTGGGCTGGCCGCTGGAGGCCTGCACCTGCCTGGGCCTGCATGCCAAACCGCTGACGCGGATCCGCCCCCATCTGCAGGTCGGCCGACGCCTGCTGGTGCTGGTGCGGGACGGCGAGGCGGTGAGCGAGCTGGCCGGCTGGCTGGAACGCTTCGGCTTCGGCGCCAGCCGGCTGCATCTGCTGGAGGCCCTGGGCGGCGATGGCGAGCGTATCCGCAGCGTGCGGGCCGACGCCGCCCTGCCGGACGATATCGCCCATCCGGTGGCGGTGGGGCTGGAGGTGGCCGGTGAGGGGCCGGCCTTGCCGCTGACGCCCGGCCTGCCGGACGCGCTGTTCGAGCACGATGGCCAGATCACCAAGCAGGCCGTGCGCGCCCTGATCCTGGCCGCCCTGGCCCCCCGGGCGGGGGAGCGGCTCTGGGATCTCGGCACCGGCTCGGGCTCCATCGCCATCGAGTGGCTGCTGGCCCATCCGGACAACCGCGCCCTGGGCATCGAGCGCGACGCCGGGCGGGCGGCTCGGGCGCGCCGCAATGCCCATGCCCTCGGCGTCGACTGGCTCGAGGTGGTGGAAGGCGATGCGCTGGCGATGCTGGAAGCGGGTGCCTTGGCCGAGGCCCCGCCCCCCGAGGCGGTCTTTATCGGCGGCGGGCTGTCCCAGGCCCTGCTGGAGGCGCTATGGCGGCGCTTGCCGGCCGGCGTGCGGATCGTGGCCAATGCGGTGACCCTGGAGTCCGAGGCCCTGCTGGCCGAGTGGCAGCGGCGGGCCGGCGGCGAGCTGCTGCGTATCGAGCTGGCCAGCGCCGCGCCCCTCGGCACCCGGCGGGGCTGGAAGGCCAGCTACCCCATCGTGCAGTGGCGGGTGAGCCGATGAGGGTGGCGGGCTTCGGCTTTCGCCGCGGCGCCGGCCTGGCCTCGTTGGATAACGCCCTGGACCGGCTGTGCCGGCGCTATGGCCCGGTCGACCGGCTGGCCGCGGTGCAGTCGATGCTACCGCTGGTCCAGGCACTGGGGGAACGACACGGCATCCCCGTGATAGGAGTGGCGGAGGGTGACTTGCCCCGGGCGGTCACCCTGACCCGCTCCCCGCATAGCCTGGCGGCCCGGGGCACCGGCAGCGTCGCCGAAGCGGTGGCCCTGCTGGCGGCGGGCCCTAGAGCGGCCCTGCTCGGCCCCCGACTGATCTCGACGGACCGCCAGGCCACCGCGGCCCTGGCGAAAGGAGACTGAACATGACCATCCACTTTATCGGCGCCGGCCCCGGGGCACCGGACCTGCTGACGTTGCGGGGCCGGGACCTGATCGCTTCCTGCCCGGTATGCCTCTACGCCGGCTCGCTGGTACCCGAGGCGCTTCTCGAGCACTGCCCGGATGGCGCCCGCATCATCAATACCGCGCCGCTCTCCCTCGACGAGATCGTCGCCGAGATGCGCGCCGCCCATGCCGCGGGGCACGATGTCGCCCGGCTGCACTCCGGGGACCTGTCGGTATGGTCCGCCATGGGCGAGCAGCTGCGCCGGCTGCGTGAACTGGCGATCCCCTATGCCATTACCCCGGGGGTGCCGGCCTTCGCCGCCGCCGCTGCCACCCTGGGCCAGGAGCTGACCCTGCCGGGGGTGGCGCAGTCGCTGGTGCTGACCCGCACCCCGGGGCGGGCCAGCGCCATGCCGGCGGGCGAGACCCTGGCCAACTTCGCCAGCAGCGGCGCCACCCTGGCGATCCACCTCTCCATCCACAACCTGTCTCAGGTCGTCGCCGAGCTGCTTC
Source organism: Halomonas sp. PGE1 (assembly GCF_013000985.1). Classification (NCBI taxonomy): domain Bacteria; kingdom Pseudomonadati; phylum Pseudomonadota; class Gammaproteobacteria; order Oceanospirillales; family Halomonadaceae; genus Halomonas; species Halomonas sp. PGE1. Next base: position 2,874,809 of record NZ_CP053032.1, on the reverse strand, counting down.
CCTACTATGGCACCGAGTGCCCGGTGGCCATCGTCTGGCGGGCCAGCTGGCCCGACGAGCGGGTGGTGCGGGGGCGTCTGGCGACGGTGGAAACCCTGGTCGACGACGCCCTGCAGCGCACCGCGCTGATCCTGGTGGGGCCGGTGCTGGAGAGCGAGGATTTTGCCGAGAGCTGCCTGTATGCGGTCGGCTACGACCGCCGCTTTCGGCCGCAGTCGGCGGAGTCGCCCTTCGCCGCCGGCGAGAGGGTCGATAAGAGGAATGAGCGATGATCCACCTCTCGCTGATCGGCATCGGCACCGGCAACCCCGAGCATGTCACCCTGGCCGCGGTGCGGGCGCTCAACCAGGCGGACCTGATCCTGCTGCCGCGCAAGGGGGAAACCAAGTCGGACCTGATCGACCTGCGCCGGCTGCTGTGCCGCGATCTGCTCGAGGCGTCATCCCGCACCCGGGTCGTGGAGTTCGATCTGCCGTGCCGCGATGCCCGCGCCGACTACCTGGGCGCGGTGGACGACTGGCACGACGCCATTGCCGAGGTGTGGGTGGACCTGATGGCAACGCACCTGCCTGAAGGCGGGCGGGTCGGTATGCTGATCTGGGGCGATCCCTCGCTCTACGACAGCAGCCTGCGTATTGCCGAGCGTCTGGGCGGCGAGCGATTCCGCGAGGGTGGGCTGCAGGTGGAACTGAAGGTGGAAATCGTGCCGGGTATCACCAGCCTGCAGGCACTCACCGCCGCGCACCGCATCCCCCTGAATGCGCTGGCTGAACCGGTGCTGATCACCACGGGTCGGCGACTGCGGGAACGCGGCTGGCCGAGTGACGCCGAGAGCGTGGCGGTGATGCTCGACAGCGGCGGTGCCTTCCAGGCGCTGCCTCAGGAAGGCCTCACTATCTGGTGGGGGGCCTATCTGGGCATGGACAAGCAGTGCCTGATCGACGGCCCGCTGGTGGACGTGGCCGCAACGATCCTCGAACGGCGTGCCGCCCTGCGCGAGCGGCACGGCTGGATCATGGACGTCTACCTGTTGCGGCGAGTGTAATTAAGGAGAGTGCAATGAAGACGGTCGACCCCCAGCGCCATGCCGAACGCATGGCCCACAAGCAGAAGATCATGCATGAGCGCATTGCCCGCGCCGACAAGGAGCAGGGCGTGCTGCTGGTACTCACCGGCCCCGGCAAGGGCAAGAGCAGCTCCGGCTTCGGCATGCTGGCTCGCGCCTTGGGCCACGGCATGAAGGTGGGCGTGGTGCAGTTCATCAAGGGCAAGTTCCAGACCGGCGAGGAGGCCTTCTTCCGCCAGCAGTCGAACGTCGACTACCACGTGATGGGCGAGGGCTACACCTGGGATACCCAGGATCGCGACAAGGATGTGCAAGCCGCCGAGGCAGCCTGGGAGGTGGCGCGCGGCATGCTCGAGGATCCCGCGGTCGATCTGGTGCTGCTCGACGAGCTCAACATCGCGCTGCGCCACGGTTACCTGGAGTTCGATCGCGTACTCGACGACCTGCAGGCCCGCCCGCCCATGCAGCACGTGGTCGTTACCGGCCGGCACGCCCCCGAGGCGCTGATCGAGCTGGCCGACACCGTCACCGAGATGAAGGTGGTCAAGCACGCCTTCAAGGAGCAGGGGATCAAGGCGCAGAAGGGCATTGAACTCTAGCTGATGATTCGGCTGGAGGGGATGATGAGCTTCTCCGGCGACAAGCCATCGCGAGGGCGCTGTGAACCCATCCCTGGGCGCTACTTTTGCCATCCATGGCAAAAGACCCTCGCTTAGACTTGTCCCCGGCGCTCATCCTGCCGAGCTCACGCATTATCAGCTTTTCGCTGGCAGTCATCCTGCCGACTCGTTCCCTCATGACTTTTTTGGAGAGCCGCATGGCAGAACACAGCGGGCGAGCCGATCACGCTTTTCCCCCGCCACAGCGGGAGGGACTCTACCGCGCGATTCACGAGCGCCGCGACGTGCGCGCCCAGTTCCTGCCGGATCCCGTGCCGCCCGAGGTGCTGGCCCGGCTGCTGGACGCCGCGCACCATGCGCCGTCGGTGGGCTTCATGCAGCCCTGGGACTTCCTGGTGATCGACAGCCTGGAGGTGCGTGAGCGAGTGCATCGGCTGTTCCTGCAGGAGAACGAGCGGGGGGCGCAGCAGTTTTCCGCTGAGCGGCAGCAGGCGTACCGCCGCCTCAAGCTCGAAGGCATCCTTGAGAGTCCGCTCAACCTCTGCATCACCTGCGACCGGAGCCGTGGCGACGGCCCGGTACTGGGGCGCACCAGCATCGTCGACACGGACCTGTTCAGCACCTGCCTGGCAGTGCAGAACCTGTGGCTGGCGGCCCGCGCCGAGGGCATCGGCCTGGGCTGGGTCAGCATTCTCGATCAGCAAGAGCTGGCGACGATCCTCGACCTGCCAGAACAGGTCTACCCCTTGGCGTACCTGTGTCTGGGCTACGTCAGCGAGTTTCTGCAGCAGCCCGAGCTGGCCCGCTCCGGGTGGCGCCAGCGCCTGCCGCTCACCGAGCTGGTGCATGGCAACGGCTGGAGGCAGGCGCTGGCGGACGAGGCGCTTCACGAGGCACTGCAAGAGGTGGCCAGACCATGCCAACCCTGATGATCCAGGGCACCACTTCGGATGCCGGCAAGAGCACGGTGGTGGCCGGGTTGTGCCGGGTGCTGGCGCGGCGCGGGGTCTCGGTGGCGCCGTTCAAGCCGCAGAACATGGCGCTCAACAGCGCGGTGACCGCGGACGGCGGCGAGATCGGCCGCTCCACGGCGCTGCAGGCGCTGGCGGCGGGTGTGGCGCCCCACAGCGACATGAACCCGGTGCTGCTCAAGCCGGAATCTGATCGTGGCGCCCAGGTGATCCTGCGCGGCCAGGTCCGCGGTCACATGGATGCCCAGGACTATCACGCCTACAAGCGCGAGGCGAAGGCCACGGTGATGGCGGCCTGGGAGGCGCTGTCGGCGCGCTTTGACGTGATCATCGCCGAGGGGGCCGGCAGTCCGGCGGAGATCAACCTGCGCGAGAACGACATCGCCAACATGGGCTTCGCCGAGGCGGTGGACTGTCCGGTGGTGCTGGTGGGCGATATCGACCGCGGCGGCGTCTTCGCCCAGCTGGTGGGCACGCTCGAGCTGCTTAGCGAGAGCGAGCGGGCGCGCACCCGCGGCTTTGTCATCAATCGCTTCCGCGGCGATATCGCGCTGCTCGAGCCGGGGCTCGACTGGCTGGAAAACCACACCGGCAAGCCGGTGCTGGGGACCCTGCCTTACCTGCAGGGCCTGCTGCTGGACGCCGAGGACAGCCTGGGCCTGTCGGGCCGCCAGGCCGGCGAGCCGGCGCTGCGCGTCGTGGTGCCGGCGCTGCCGCGGATCAGCAACCATAACGACTTCGATCCCCTGCGGCTGCACCCGCGGGTGGAGTTGACCTTCGTGGGGCCGGATCGCCCGATACCGCCCGCCGATCTGATCATCCTGCCGGGCAGCAAGAGCACCCGAGCCGATCTCGCCTGGCTGCGCGCCCAGGGCTGGGAGGAGGCGATACGGCGCCATCTGCGCTACGGCGGCCGGGTTCTCGGCATCTGCGGCGGCTTCCAGATGCTCGGCGACTGGATCCACGACCCCGAGGGCCTGGAGGGGCCGGCAGGCGCCAGCCAGGGGCTGGGGCTGCTCGAACTGGAGACGCACATGCTGACCGGCAAGCGGCTGCGCAACGTCGGCGGGCGCCTGCTGCCCGAGGGTGTGCCGGTCGTCGGCTATGAGATCCACCAGGGGGTCAGCGAGGGCCCGGCGCTGGCGCGGCCCTTCTGCGAGCTGGCGGGAGAGCCCGAGGGCGCCGTGAGCGAGGATGGCCGGGTGATGGGCAGCTACCTGCATGGCCTCTTCGATCAGGCCGAGGCCTGCGCGGCGCTGCTGGCACGCTGCGGCCTGGCGGAGGAGGGCGCCGTCGATCTGGCTGCCCATCGGGAGGCGGAGCTGGATCGCCTGGCCGACGCCCTGGAGCAGCACCTCGATATCGCCGCCATCGAGCGGCTGTTGGGGCGCTGAGGCGGGGCGTTTCGTGCGAGCCTGGCCTCGCTACCCCTGCTCCACGTAGGCGCCCATGGCGCGCATCCGCGACTCGAAATTTGCCACGTTGTCGACCAGATCGTCGGGGCCGAAGGCCACGCACTCCGCCAGCAGCACCTCGATCAGGGTGATCGCCGAGAGGATCGAGGGGAAGAAGTGCGGGGTGGCATTGGCCACTGGGAAGGTGATGGCGGCCCCCGGCACTAGCGGCGAGCGCATGGTGTCGGTGACCACGATGGCGCTGACCCCCGCCGCCCGGGTGATCTCCAGCGCCCGCATGGTCTCGGCGCAGTAGGGCTCGAAGCCGAAGGCCACCACCACGTCCCCCTCGCCGAAGGGGGCAAGCTCGGTCAAGAGCCCCCCCTCCTGGCCGCGGATCAGTTGGATATTGGGCATGGCGATGCGCCCCACGTAGGCGAAGTGGTAGGCGCAGGCGAAGGTATCCCGAAACCCCACCACGGCGATCTTCTCCGCGGCCAGCAGCCGCCTGGCCGCCTCGCGCACCCGTGCCTGGTTGTCGGCGGTGAACAGTCGGCCGATGTTGTCGAAGGCGGCGTCGCCCACGTCGAGAAACACCTGGTCGTCGGTCTGGCTGGCCAGGCTGCGCAGCTGGCTGGCCCGCCCGGAGAGTTCCACGGGGCTGGCCTGCACCGCCGACTGGAACACCTCCCTGAACTGCTCATAGCTCTCAAAGCCCAGCCGCTTGGCCAGGCGCACCAGGGTCGAGGCGGTCACCTCGGCGGCGGTGGCGGACTTGCGTATCGACTGGAAGGCGATCTCTACCGGGTGCTCCAGTACATAGCCGGCGGCCAGCTTCAGCTGCGGGCTGAGCTCCGGGTAGGCCTCGGCGAGCTCACGGTTCACCGCATCCAGCCGGGCGGGGCCGCTGTCGGTGTCCGGCGCGTTGTCGTCGCGTGGATCCTGTTCCAGCACGCTGATCTCCTGGTTTGGGATGGCGCGGGGGCGCCATTGTACCCGATAGGCGACGCCACTTGATGAAACATTTGTTCCTAGATGTGAGTTATGCCGGTACGCACGTGTTGACTCCGATGCGACCTTTGGCTAGGATGCGCGGCAAAACAGGTGTGCTGCAAATCATTCGATAATAGCACGTTTGTTTCCTTGGCGATGGACCATCGCCGCTGATTATCGAAGTCGTTTGCCAAGCCCAGAGAGTGCCCCCCCATGAGCCAAGCCGAGTACGAGACCCTGATCCTTCGCCGCCACGGCCAGGTCCAGGAGATTCGCTTCAATCGCCCCCATCGCCTCAACGCCGTCACCGAGGCGCTCTACGCCGAGCTCAATGACGCCCTGACCCGCGCCGAGGCGGACGGCGAGGTGCGCGTAGTGGTGCTTACCGGCGAGGGGCGCGCCTTCTGCGTGGGCGCCGATCTGAAGGAGCACAAGGAGGGGCGCACCGCCTTCGACCGCCGCCAGTACCTGCAGGGGGAGCAGCTCGTCTGCAGGCGCCTGATGCAGATGCAGACGCCGGTGATCGCGGCGGTGAACGGCTTCGCCCTAGGCGCCGGGGCGGAGCTCGCCATCGCTTCGGACTTCCTACTGATGGCCGACAGCGCCCAGATCGGCCTGCCGGAGGTCTCCATCGGCAACTTTCTGGGCGGTGGCGTGACCTGGCTGCTGCCGCGCCTGGTGGGCCTGGCCAAGGCCCGCGAGCTGGTCTTCCTGGGTGAGCGTATCGATGGCGCCGAGGCCGTGCGCATTGGCCTGGCCAACCGCCACTACCCCGACGAGGACTTCCTTGACGCCGCCCTGGCCTTCGCCGAGCGGGTAGCCAGCAAGGCGCCTTTCTCCATGGCGCTGGCCAAGGAGCAGCTCACCTTCTCCGGCGAGCGCACTTTGGATGCCTGCCTGGCCGCCGAGCTCGAGGGGATGACCTTCGTCGGCACCACCCGGGACTGGCAGGAGGGCGTCGACGCCTTCGCCGAGAAGCGCGCCCCGCGCTTCCAGGGCAAGTAGGCCCGTGCCTTCCGCCCCGTGAATCCCCCGGCCGCGGCCGGGCCTGAACCACACTTCATCGCCCACTCTCTATCGCCCCCGAGGGCAAGGTCAGCCAGCACATGAATCCCATCGAAGGACACCTCCCCACCCGCAGCCCGCTCCACGACATTCTGGCGCCAGACGGCATCGCCGTGGTCGGCGCCTCCGCTGACCCCACCAAGCGCGGCTACAAGGCGATGGTCGGGCTGATCAAGGATGGCTACCGGGGCGAGATCTACCCGGTCAACCCCAAGGCCGACATGATCCTCGGGATCAAGGCGTGGCCCTCGGTCACCGCCATTCCCGGCAGCCCCGCCCTGGCGCTGATCTGTACCCCGGCGGCCACGGTGCCGGGGCTGATCGCCGAGTGCGGGCGGCGTGGTATCAAGGGCGCGGTGATACTGGCCAGCGGCTTCGCCGAGATCGGCGGAGAGGGGGCCGAGCTCGAGCGCGAGATGATGGAGAAGGCCCGCGCCCATGGCGTGCGTATCATCGGCCCCAACACCTCGGGCATCTTCAACCTGCACCATCGGGTTAACCTGCTGTCGCTGGATAACGTCAAGCCCGGCGGCGTGGGCATCATCTCCCAGTCCGGCAACATGCTGCTGTCGCTGGCACTCGAGGCCCAGTACAACGGCAACGTGGGTTTCTCCACCTACGTGGGCCCCGGCAACCAGAGCGACATCGGCTTCAACGACTACCTGCGCTACCTGGGCGAGGACGAGCACACCCGGGTGGCGACGCTCTACGTGGAGGGTTTCCGCGACGGGCGCAAGTTCCTCGACGTGGCGCGAGAGGTGACCGCCATGAAGCCGGTGGTGGTCTACAAGTCCGGCTCCACCGAGGCGGGCCAGAAGGCGGCCAGCTCCCACACCGGGGCGCTCGCCGGCAGCTATGCCATGACCGTGGACCTGCTCAAGCAGGCCGGGGTCAGCGTGGTACAGCACTCCGATGAGATTCTGCCGGTGGCCGAGGGGCTGGGCCTCTTGCAGAAGTCGCGTGGCAAGCGGGTGGCGGTGATCTCCGACGGCGGCGGCCAGGCCACCATCGCCTCTGACCGCCTGGCCGAGGCGGGCCTCGAGCTCGCCGAGCTCTCCGAGTCGACCCGCCAGCAGCTGCGAAACGTGCTCTTCCCCCAGGCCTCCACCGTCAACCCGGTGGACGTGGCCGGCTCCACCGACGCCCATCCGTCGCTCTTGGCCACCTGCATGGAGATCGTCGCCGCCGACGACAACGTCGACAGCGTCTTCCTGGTGGGCATGTTTGGCGGCTATAGCATCCGCTTCGCGGAATCGCTGCTAGGCGACGAGATGCGCGGCGCCGAGGCGATGGTGGACCTCTCCAAGTCGATCACCAAGCCGCTGGTGATCTACAGCCTCTATGCGCCGATCAAGCCGCCGGCGCTGCGCCGCCTGCACGAGGCGGGCCTGCCCATCTACGCCTCCATCGAGCACGCGGTGCGGGTGCTGGCGGCCCTGGGCGAGCGCGGCCAGTACCTGGCCCAGGTGGAGCACCAGAGCCGCGAGCGCAGCGTCGAGCCGCTCCCCGAGCTCACTGCGCTGTTCCGTGAGGCCCGGGCCGAGGGCCGCGACCTTCTCGAGTACGAGGCCAAGCGGCTGCTGCGCGACCACGGCATTGAGGTGCCGCTTGAGCTGGTGGTAAGAAGCGAGCAGGAGCTGGCGGAGGCCGCCGGTCAGTTCGGCGAGACGCCGCTGGCCATGAAGGTGGTCTCCCGGGATATCCTGCACAAGTCCGACGCCGGCGGGGTGAGGCTCAACGTGGTGGGCGAGGCCGCCATGCGCGAGGCCCGTGAGGCGATCCTCGCCTCCTGCCTGGCCTACGACGCCGACGCGGAGATCGAGGGCATCCTGGTCACGCCCATGGCGAAGAAGGGCGTCGAGGTGATCCTCGGGGTGATCCGCGATCCTATCTTCGGCCCGGTGCTGATGTTCGGCCTCGGCGGCATCTTCGTGGAGATCCTCGAGGACGTGGCCTTCCGCGCCATTCCGCTGTCGCGGCGCGACGCTGAGGAGATGGTGGAGCAGATCAAGGCCAGGAAGATCCTCGACGGCGTGCGCGGGGAGAAGGCGGTGGACAAGGCGGCCCTCGTCGACCTGCTGCTCAAGGTATCGCGCATCGTCGAGGCCTATCCGGCGCTCTCCGAGCTCGACCTCAACCCGGTGATCATCAACGCCGACGGCTATGCCGTGGTGGACGCGCGGGTTATCGTCGAGCGTGACAGTGAGACCACCGACAAGGAAGCCCACTGATGAGCCAGACGCCCCCGCCCAGCCTGCCCCAACTCACCGACGCCCGCCTGACCCTCGAGGGTCGGGTGGCCACCCTGACCCTGGCGCGCCACGACGTACGCAACGCCCTGACCGGCACCGCCCTGGTCGAGGACATCGTCGCCGTGGCCCAATGGGTCAACGCCTGCGACGCCGTCTCGGTGCTGGTCATCACCGGCGAGGGCAGCGCCTTCTCCGCCGGCGGTAACGTCAAGGACATGGCCAACCGCGGCGGCGACTTCAAAGGCGATGTGGCCGAGGTCTCGGCCCGCTACCGCCGCGGCATCCAGCGCATCCCGCTGGCGCTGGCCGAGGTGGAGGTGCCGATCATCGCCGCGGTCAACGGCCCGGCCATCGGCGCCGGCTTCGACCTGGCCAACATGGCCGATATCCGCATCGCCTCGAAGAAGGCCAAGTTCGGCGAGACCTTCCTCAATCTGGGGATCATCCCCGGCGACGGCGGCGCCTGGTTCATGCAGCGCCTGATCGGCTACCAGCGCGCCTTCGAGCTGACCCTCACCGGCCGGGTGATCGACGCCGAGGAGGCGAAGGCCTACGGCATCGTGCTCGAAGTGACCGAGCCCGAGGCGCTGATGGCGACGGCGGGCGAGCTCGCCGCCCGCATCGCCGCCCAGCCACCGAAGGCGACACGCCTCACCAAGCGGCTGATGAAGATGGCCCAGCGCACCGAGCTCAAGGATTTTCTCGATCTCTGCGCGGTCTTCCAGGGCATGTGCCACAACGAGCCCGAGCACCTGGAGGCGGTCAACGCCATGCTGGAGAAGATGGCGAAATAGCGCCTCTCGCAGCAGGCCGTGAGGCCTGGATTCGAGTCTACAGCGCGCCCGGCTTTGGCCGGGCGTCGTCATGTCGGAGGGGTAACGGTCGGTTTCCGTGCAGAAAAGACTTGTCGGCGGGCGGCCCGGCTGACGATGCTGAAGGCCTGATCTCTCACAGGGAAGTGACGCCATGGCCGACAGCACCCTGGTCTTCATCGTCCTCGGGCTTACCCTTGCCGCCTTCGTCTGGGGGCGCTTTCGCTACGACCTGGTGGCGCTCGCCGCGCTGCTTGGCTCGGTGATACTGGGCCTGGTCCCCGGCGAGGAGGCCTTCCTCGGCTTCGGGCACCCGGCGGTGATCACCGTGGCGGCGGTGCTGGTGCTCAGCCGCGGCTTCGAGCGCTCCGGGGTGGTGGACGTCATCGCCGAGCAGGTGCTCCGGGTGGGCGAGCGGCTCTTCCTGCAGCTGCTGGTGCTCACCGGCACCGTGGTGGTGCTCTCCGGCATCATGAACAACGTCGGCGCCCTGGCGCTGCTGCTGCCGGTGGCCATGCGCCTGGCCCGGGAGCACGACGCCTCGCCGTCGATCCTGCTGATGCCGCTGGCCTTCGGTTCCCTGTTGGGGGGCCTGACCACCCTGATCGGCACCCCGCCCAATATCATCATCGCCAGCTACCGGGGCTCCGTGACCGGTGACAACTTCGGGCTGTTCTCCTTCACGCCGGTGGGGGCAGTGGTGGCCCTGGCCGGGTTCGCCTTCATCCTGCTGGTTGGCTGGCGACTGGTCCCTCAGCGGGCCGGCAAGGCGTCCTTGGATGCGATGTTCGATACCGCCAACTACCTGGTGGAGTTGCGCGTCGGGGAGGAGTCGAAGGCCAACGGCCTGACCCTGCGCGAGCTGCAGCAGGAACTGGAGGAGACCATTCCGGTGCTCGCCGTGGTGCGCGACGAGAAGAAGCGGGCCGGCCACGCCTTCTTCGGCACCCTCCGGGAGGGGGACATCCTGCTGATGGAGGCGGGCCCCGATGAGATGAAGCTGCTGGAGGACAAGGCGGGGCTGCGACTGGGCAAGGACGCCGAGGAGGAAGAGCAGGGAGCCGACGAGGAGGAGGAAACCGAAGCGGGCTTGAAGGCGGAGTCGCCCAGCGTGGACTCGAGGCAAGCGCAGGTCGAGGAGAAGGCCGGGGAGGAGGCGGAGAGGGGAAAGGAGAAGGAAGAGAAGCGCGGCGTGGATACCGAAGGGCTGCAGCTGGCGGAGGCGGTGGTGCGCAACGACTCCATGATGGTCAACCGCACCGTCACCCAGCTGCGCCTGCACAACCAGTTCGGCCTGCACCTGGTCGCAGTGGCCCGGGACGGCGGGCGCCTCAAGCAGCGCCTGCGGGAGGTCCGCTTTCGCCCCGGTGATGTACTGCTGCTGCAGGGGGGCGAAAGCGAACTCGCCGAGAGCCTGGCCACCCTGGGCTGCCTGCCGCTCGCCAGCCGCAACCTGACCCTCGGCCAGCCGCGCATGCTGCTCGCCTCCATTGCCATCTTCGCTGCCGCCATACTGGCGATGATCTTCGACCTGCTGCCGGCGGCCGTGGCACTCTCCCTGGCCGCGCTGGTGGCGCTGCTGGTGGGGGTGCTGCCCCTGCGCGAGGGCTACCAGGCCATCGACGGGCCGGTAATCGTGCTACTCGGCGCCATGATTCCGGTGGGCCAGGCGCTGGAAACCAGCGGAGGGGCGACGCTGATCGCCGAGGCCATGCTCGCCTGGGGGGCCGAGTGGCCGGTGATCGTGACCCTGGTCGGTCTCTTCGTGCTCTCCATGGTGCTCTCCAATATCGTCAACAATGCGGCCGCGGCGCTGCTGATGGCACCCATCGCGGCGAGCCTGGCCAGTGGCTTCAATGCCTCCGTGGACCCCTTCCTGATGGTGGTGGCGGTGAGCGCCTCCTGCGCCTTTCTGACCCCCATCGGCCACCAGTCCAATACCCTGGTGATGGGCCCAGGCGGCTATCGCTTCGGCGACTACTGGCGGCTCGGGCTGCCGCTCTCCCTGGTGGTGCTGGCGGTAGCCATCCCGATGATCCTGCTGGTCTGGCCGCTTTAGAGCGGTGCCAGAGTACGAGAGGCGCCGGGGAAAGGTCGTAGAGGGGGGGGGGCAGTTCAGACCTTTCACCGGAATAGCCTCGAGTCATGCTTTGGGGGGAAAGCAAATGCCCCGGCATCTGCCGGGGCGTAGGGTTGTGGCGGTGCAGAGAGGCTTCAGGCGGCGTGGTGGCGCAGCACCTTGGACTTGTCGGTGACGAAGGCGTCGTACTCGAAGTCATCCACGGTGAGCAGCTCCAGCACCCGGGCCTCGCGCTCGCGCATGAAGGTGGCATCCTCTGCCGAGATCAGCCCGGCCTCCAGGGCCGCCTCCACCCGCTGCTCGGGGTGCAGCGCATCGGCGGGCAGCTCCCCCTTCGCATAGGCCTTGTTGACCGTGCGGTAGAGCGCCTCGGCGCGCTCCTGGGTCGCCAGCAGGGCGTTGTAGCGCGCCAGGAAGTTCGGCTGGCTGCCGTCGTCCGCCGACCAGGTGTTGGCCAGGAGCTTCGTGCGCAGGGCGGTGTCCCGGGAGACGGCCTGGGCGATGGTGCGGGCCAGGTCGTCATGGGGGCGCTTGAAGCGCTTGCCTCTCGGCATCACCGCCAGGCGCAGCACCCGGGCCAGCGCCCGGTTGGGCAGGTTGTCGAACAGCTCGTCCAGGGCCTGCTCGGCGCGGCCCAGCAGCCACTGGCAGCTGTAGTGGAAGAGCGCTGCCTCGCCCTCGACCTTCTCCCCCTCGTGCCACTGCTTGATCACCATGGAGGCGAGGTAGAGGTTCGACAGCACATCGCCCAGCCGCGCCGAGAGCATCTCGCGCTGCTTCAAGGTGGAGCCGAGGCTCGCCATGGCGGCATCGGCGCAGAGCCCGAAGCCGGCGGAGAGCCGCGCGATCTCCTGGGCATAGCGCTTGGCCTCACCCTCGAAGGGGACCGCCGGGCGGCCTAGCCCCAGCCCCTGGGTGAAGGCGCGGGCGGCGTTGCCGAAGATCAGGCCGGCATGGCTGAAGAACGCCTTGTCGAAGGCCTGCACATCATCGGCGTCCCGGGCGGCCAGCTCCTCGAGCACATAGGGATGGCAGCGGATGGCGCCCTGGCCGAAGATCATCAGGTTGCGGGTCATGATGTTGGCGCCCTCCACGGTGATCGCCACCGGGTTGGCGCTGTAGCCGATCCCCAGGTAGTTGCGCGGCCCCAGCGTCACCGCCTTGCCGCCGTGGATGTCCATGGCGTCGCCGAGGATCACCCGCTGGAACTCGGTGAGCTGGCTCTTGAGGATCGCCGAGGGCACGGCCGGCTTCTCGCCGCGGTCGATGGTGTTGGCGGTCTGGTAGACCGCCGCCTGGGCGATATAGCCCAGCGCCGTCATGCGCGCCAGGGGCTCCTGGACCCCCTCCATCTCGGCCACCGGCACGTTGAACTGGCGGCGGATGCGGGCAAAGCCGCCGCTCCAGCCAATGGCGTAGCGGGCGGTGCCGGTGGCGCCGGAGGGCAGGGTGATGCAGCGCCCCACCGAGAGGCACTCCACCAGCATCCGCCAGCCCTGGCCGATCATCGCCTCGCCGCCGATGATGGTGTCCAGCGGCACGAAGACATCCTTGCCCTTGATCGGCCCGTTCATGAAGGGGCTGCCGATGGGGTGGTGGCGGCGGCCGATCTCCATGCCGGCGGTGTCGCGGGGAATCAGCGCCAGGGTGATGCCGCGATCCTCCTCGTCGCCCAGCAGCTTCTCCGGGTCGAAGAGGCGGAAGGCAAGGCCCACCACCGTGGCGATGGGGGCCAGGGTGATCCAGCGCTTCTCGAAGTTGAGACGCACGCCGAGCACCTCCTTGCCGTCGACCATCTGCCGGCAGACCACGCCGGTGTCGGGCAGCGAGGTGGCGTCACTGCCGGCGCGGGGGCCGGTCAGGCCGAAGCAGGGGATCTCGCGGCCGTCGGCCAGGCGCGGCAGGTAGTGGTTCTTCTGCTCGTCGGTGCCGTACTTGAGCAGCAGCTCGCCCGGGCCGAGGGAGTTGGGCACGCCCACGGTGACCATCAGGGTCTCGTTGACCGAGAGCTTCTGCAGCACCAGGGACTGCGCCTTGGCGGAAAAGCCCAGGCCGCCGTACGCCTTCGGGATGATCATGCCGAAGTAGCGCTCCTGCTTGAGGTGGTCCCAGAGCTCCTGGGGCAGGTCGGCGCGCTCCTTGGCAATGTCCCAGGCGTTGCACATGCCGGCGGCAACGGAGCACTGGTTGTCGATAAAGGCCCTCTCTTCATCCGTGAGCCCCTCGTCGCGGGCGTCCAGCAGCGCCTGCCAGTTCGGCTTGCCGGTGAAGAGCTCGCCGTCCCAGGCCACGCTGCCGGCCTCCAGCGCCACGCGCTCGGTGTCGGAGACCTTCGGGGACACCTTCTTGAACATGGCGAAGAGGCGCGGGGTCAGCCACTTGCCGCGCAGGGCCGGCAGGCCGGCCGCGGCCACGACCAGGGCGGCGGCCAGCAGCAGCAGGCCCAGCAGGGTGGAGGCGAGGAGCAGGCTGGCAAGGCCGGTGACGGCGAGCACCGCCAGGGCGGGCAGGGCGCCCGCCTCGCGGCGCATCACCGCCAGCAGGCCGACAACGGCCACGATCAATAGGATCAGGGTCAGCATGGGGGACTCCGGTTGTGGTGAGACGCAGGTATTCGAACAGATGTTTGAATTCTTGCAGACTAGCCTATCCCCTTGCAACCGGCCAGCGCCGCCTGGCTCGGTGAGTGGCTGCAGAGCAGGCTTGCCAATCGGTGCCTTGGCAGGCATAATGCGTCCCCGTCGAACGGCACTCGTTTGCCCGACAGCCTGGCTACGTAGCTCAGCTGGTTAGAGCACATCACTCATAATGATGGGGTCCCCTGTTCAAATCAGGGCGTAGCCACCAGACACTCGAAACGCCCGCTTGGCTCCTGGCCAGGCGGGCGTTTCGCTTTCTGGTGCGCCCCAGGGGGAGGGAGGGTCGCTTTCCCTTGACCTTCAGAAGCGAATCCGTATACTACGCCCCGTGTTCGACGCCGTTCCCGGATAGCTCAGTCGGTAGAGCAAGTGACTGTTAATCACTGGGTCGCAGGTTCGAGTCCTGCTCCGGGAGCCAACGTCGCCTCGAACACGCTGCTGAAAAGCCGTGATTCCTCGATAGCTCAGTTGGTAGAGCAAGTGACTGTTAATCACTGGGTCGCAGGTTCGAGTCCTGCTCGAGGAGCCATCAGCCCCCTTCTGTTCCCGGATAGCTCAGTCGGTAGAGCAAGTGACTGTTAATCACTGGGTCGCAGGTTCGAGTCCTGCTCCGGGAGCCATCTTCAGTTCGTCATCCTGATCCGATCCGCTGGTTGAGTTCGCTCGCCGGTGTCTTTGCGTGCCTGTCTGTCTGGCACGGCCTGTCTGGCATGGCGAGGCACGAGGCAAAAAGAACGCCGCCCCGAGGGGCGGCGTGATGGCGTGTCGAAGGGCGGGGTGGCTCAGTCGCGATTGGCCAGCCGGTAGCCCTCGCTGCTGAGCAGGGCGAAGTCCAGCAGGATATGAGCGGCTTCCTGCACCTGAACCTGCTCCACCGGCTCCTCGTCGTTCTCCTCGCTGCGCGCGTCGATCCACTCCTCGAGCATGTCCAGTCCCAGAGCCTGGCGGCGCTGGTTCTCGAGGCTCAGTTGCTCGGCCTCCTGCTCCTCGACCTCTCGCTGGCGCTGTTCGCGGTTGAGGCTGACGCTGGTGGTCTGCTCGCGCAGCCGGCGATTGAGCTCCGCCTGCTGGGTCAGGTAGCGAAAGTTGGGGTGCTCCGCGGCACGCGTGCGGTGGCGGTCCTTGATCGCCTCCAGGTAGCGCCACGGCTCGCCGTATTGGCGGTACTGCACCGAGCGAACGGTATCCCAGTCCAGAGCGTTGTCCAGGCTGCTCTCGCCGATCAACTCGGGATCGATCAGGCTCGGGAAGATGATGTCCGGCTCCACGCCGCGGTGCTGGGTGCTGTCCCCGGAGATGCGGTAGAACTTGGCGCGGGTCAGCTTGATCTGGCCGTGGGAGAGCTCGTTGAGCGTCTGCACCGTGCCCTTGCCGAAGGTCGGGGTGCCCATCACCAGGCCGCGACCATAGTCCTGGATGGCGCCGGCGAAGATCTCCGAGGCGGAGGCGGAGAGGCGGTTGACCAGCACGCCCAGCGGGCCGTCGTAGAGGGTCCCTGCCTCGGTGTCACCGTAGAGGCTGATGCGCCCGCGGGCGTCGCGCACCTGGACAGTGGGGCCGCGATCGATGAAGAGCCCGAGCAGCGAGTTGGCCTCCTGCAGGGCGCCGCCGCCGTTATTGCGCAGGTCGAGCACGATGCCCTCGATGTCCTCCTGCTGGAGTCGCTCGATCTCTCGGGCCACGTCTCGGGTGGTGCTGCGGAAGTCCTCCTCGCCGGCCTGCCAGGCATCGAAGTCCACATAGAAGGTGGGGATCTTGATCACGCCGATGCGGTGCGGGCCGTCATCGCGCTCGATCTCGATTACCCTGCCCTGGGCTGCCTGGTCCTCGAGGTTCACGGTGTCGCGGGTGATCTCGACGATGCGCGAGCGGGTCATGTCCACCGCCTGGGCGGGCACTACGTCCAGGCGCACCACCGAGCCCTTGGGTCCGCGGATCAGGTCGACCACGTTGTCCAGGCGCATGCCCACCACATTGACCATCTCGCCCTCTTCCTGGCCCACGGCGATGATGCGATCGGCGGGCTCCAGCGCGCTGGCGCGCTCGGCGGGCCCGCCGGGCACCAGGCTGGCGACCTTGACGTACTCGCCGTCGGCCTGTAGCAGGGCGCCGATGCCCTCCAGGGAGAGGCGCATCTGGATGTCGAAAGACTCGCCCTGGCGGGGCGAGAGGTACTCGCTGTGCGGGTCGATGCTGCTGGTCACTGCGGCCATGAAGAGGCCGAAGATGTCCTCCTCGTTGGTCTGGCGCACGCGGTTGAGCTGCCCTTCGTAGCGCTGGCGCAGGGTCTCTTCCACCTGCTCGTCGTCCTGGCCGCTGATGACAAGCGTCAGGGCGGCGTTCTTGAGGCGCTTGAGCCAGAGCTCGTCGAGCTCGTCGAGGCTCTCGGCCCAGGGCGCTTCGTCGCGGTCCAGGGTCAGGCGCAGGTCGCTGTCATAGCTGAAGCCAAGCCCCTCGTCGATCCGGGCCAGCAGCCACTCGAAGCGTGCCTCGGCGCGCTCGTGATAGCGATGATAGAGAGCGTAGGCTTCGTCCAGTTCGCCGTCGAAGATGGCGTCGTCGATACGCTCTTCGAGGTGGCGGAAGTCGGCGATATCGTCGGCCAGCAGGAAGGCGCGTTGGCCGTCGAGGATATCCAGGTAGCGCTCGAAGGCCTGGCGCGACCAGGCGTTATCCAGCTGAATGTCGGCGTAGTGGCCATAGCGTAGCGATTCGGCGACTTCCATGGCCGCCTGCCGCTGGGCGTCGGTGGGTTGCGGCTGCGCCAGGGCAACGCCGGCGACCAGCAGCAGGCCGACCAGGGCGGCGGCTGGACGTCCCAGTTGGGCAAGCAGGCTCATCAATGAAGCACTCCCGGTTTCATGTACACTCTAATTCCCTTGACCCTTTCGGGGCCCGCGAGTTGCGTAGGCCGAAGGGCTATTGTAGCAGCATCCCTCGTCATCTCATGACACCTGTTAGCATCCCATGTCACCTATTAGTTGAGGAATTCATGTCCCAGGACGATCTCATCGAGCGTCTGCTCGACTTCCTGCGTCGCTCGCCCACGCCCTGGCACGCCGCTGCCAGCATGGCAGCACGGCTCGAGGCGGCGGGTTTTCGTCGTCTCGACGAGCGTGAGCCCTGGCGGCTTTCGCCCGGCGAGCGCGTCTATGTGACCCGCAACGACTCCTCGATCATCGCCCTGCAGCTGCCCGAGGGTGAGCTGAACGCGCTGCGCATGATCGGTGCCCATACCGACAGCCCGGGCCTGCGCCTCAAGCCCAGTGCGGCCCAGGTCAGTGCCGGCTGGCTGCAGCTCGGCGTGGAGACCTATGGTGGCGTCCTGTTAGCCCCCTGGTACGACCGCGACCTGGGGCTGGCCGGGCGAATCCATGTGCGCCATCCCGATGGGCGCCTGGAGGGGCTGCTGCTCAACGTGGAGCGCCCCGTGGCGATCATCCCGAGCCTGGCGATCCACCTGGATCGCGACGTCAACCAGGGGCGTCCGATCAATGCCCAGACTCAGATGGCGCCGGTCTTCCTGCAGGGAGGCGAGAGCCCCGACCTCGAGCGCCTGCTCAAGGGCTGGGTTGCCGAGCAGCACGGCCTGAAGGAGGTCGAGCTGCTCGACTTCGAGCTGGCCCTCCACGACATGCAGCCGCCGGCGCGGATCGGTGTGGCGGGCGAGCTGATCGCCAGTGCGCGGCTCGACAACCTGCTCTCCTGCTTTGTCGGCCTCGAGGCGCTGCTGGCCTCGGATGGCAGGCAGGGGGTCGTGCTGGCCGCCAGCGACCACGAAGAGGTGGGCAGTGCCAGCGCCTGCGGCGCCCAGGGGCCCTTCCTGGGCGACGTGCTGCGTCGTGTCAGCGAGCAGCTCGGCGGGGGCGGGGAGGGAGGCTTCATCCGGCTGATCCAGGCCTCGCGGATGATCTCCTGCGACAACGCTCACGCGCTGCACCCCAACTTCACCGACAAGCACGATGCCGCTCACGGGCCGGCGCTCAACGGCGGGCCGGTGATCAAGGTCAATGCCAACCAGCGCTATGCCACCAACAGCGCGACCGCGGCCATGTTCCGTGACCTGTGTCGCGAGGCCGAGGTGCCGGTGCAGACCTTCGTGACCCGGGCCGACATGGGGTGCGGCAGCACCATCGGGCCGATCACCGCCACCGAGCTCGGCGTGCCGACCCTCGACGTGGGGGCTCCCCAGTGGGCGATGCACTCCATTCGCGAGACCGCAGGCGCGCGCGACGTCGAGTACCTCACCCGCGTGCTGACTGCCTTCTGCAACCGTTCCGAGCTTGCCTGAGCGGGCTTGATCCCGGGCGGAAATGCACCAAGACGAAAAGACCCGGCGCCAGTGGCGCCGGGTCTTTTCGGTATCTGGTGGCTACGCCCTGATTTGAACAGGGGACCCCATCATTATGAGTGATGTGCTCTAACCAGCTGAGCTACGTAGCCAGCGGCGCGCAATTTAGCCTCCAGGGCGGCAGCTGTCAACTCCCTGATGTGTAAGGCATCGGAAGGTGCAGGGCGGTCGCGGGAGGTGCTTGACACTCGAGGGGGCGCTCAGTAAGATACGCGCCACCTCGACGAGCCGAGACATTGCGTCCCATTCGTCTAGTGGTCCAGGACACCGCCCTTTCACGGCGGGAACAGGGGTTCGAACCCCCTATGGGACGCCACTCGACTCATCAGGTGCCGGAGTGCAAGAAAGCGCGGGAATAGCTCAGTGGTAGAGCACAACCTTGCCAAGGTTGGGGTCGCGAGTTCGAATCTCGTTTCCCGCTCCATCTATCCTCAGGTAGGTAGAGCAGAGCAGGTAGGAGGGTCGCGAGCTGGAACGCCAGCCCGACTGACGGCAGCCCCGTCGATTCTCGTTTCCCGCTCCATCTGCCGTAAGGTAGGCGGAATCAGCTTTAAACGGCTTATTGCGTCCCATTCGTCTAGTGGTCTAGGACACCGCCCTTTCACGGCGGGAACAGGGGTTCGAACCCCCTATGGGACGCCACTCTTCCGGTAGCAGCAAGCGGTGCGATCAAGCGGGAATAGCTCAGTGGTAGAGCACAACCTTGCCAAGGTTGGGGTCGCGAGTTCGAATCTCGTTTCCCGCTCCATCTACCGTTAGGTAGGCGGAACAGAGCAGGTAGGAGGGTCGCGAGCTGGAACGCCAGCCCGACTGACGGCAGCCCCGTCGATTCTCGTTTCCCGCTCCAAGCTTTAAACGGCTTATTGCGTCCCATTCGTCTAGTGGTCCAGGACACCGCCCTTTCACGGCGGGAACAGGGGTTCGAACCCCCTATGGGACGCCACTTCGCTCGCATTGGCGGTACTCGACAAGCGGGAATAGCTCAGTGGTAGAGCACAACCTTGCCAAGGTTGGGGTCGCGAGTTCGAATCTCGTTTCCCGCTCCATGTCGACACTACTAAGTTCGCCAACTCCCCCCAGATAGTTCGATGCTTGCCCCCGTGCAGGCGTTTTTGCGTTCCCGGCCGGTGGGCTCAGGCTGCCGGTGGCTTGAAGTGGCCCCGCAGCGTCCCAATATCTTAAGGCCTTTGCGGCATACCGCTTTCGAACCTCGAACCGATCAAGGATTGCCAATGGCCGAACCGGCTCTCTCCATCCGTGGCCTCACCAAGGTCTACGGCAATGGCTTCGAGGCCCTCAAGGGCATCGACCTCGACGTCGCCGAGGGCGACTTCTTCGCGCTGCTGGGCCCCAACGGCGCCGGCAAGTCCACCACCCTTGGGGTGGTCTGCTCGTTGGTGCAGAAGAGCGCCGGCAAGGTCTCCATCTTCGGCATCGACATCGATCGCGACTTCCCCCGCGCCAAGTACCACCTGGGCGTGGTGCCCCAGGAGTTCAACTTCAACCAGTTCGAGAAGGTCATCGATATCGTGCTGGCCCAGGCCGGCTACTACGGCATGCCGCGGCGCGAGGCGCTGCCCCGCGCCGAAGAGCTGCTGCGCGACCTCGGCCTGTGGGACAAGCGCAACGGCAGCGCGCGCATGCTCTCGGGTGGCATGAAGCGCCGCCTGATGATCGCCCGCGCCCTGATGCACCGGCCTAGGCTGCTGATCCTCGACGAGCCCACCGCCGGCGTCGATATCGAGCTGCGCCGCAGCATGTGGGACTACATGCGCCGCATCAACCGCGAGGAGGGCACCACCATCATCCTCACCACCCACTACCTGGAGGAGGCCGAGAGCCTCTGCCGCAACGTGGCGATCATCAACCACGGCGAGATCGTGCGAAATACCGGCGTGCGTGAGCTGCTCGCCGAGCTCGATACCGAAACCTTCCTGCTCGACCTCGCCGCCCCGGTCGAGGCCGCCCCCGAGCTGCCCGGCTTCGAGGTCAGTCGGGTGGAGCCGGCCCAGCTGGCGCTGGTGGTCCATCGTGGCCAGCGCATCAACGACGCCTTCCGCTCCTTGAGCGAGCTGGGCATCGAGGTGGTCTCCATGCGCAACCGTGCCAACCGCCTCGAGGAGATGTTCGTCTCCATGGTGGAGCAGGGCAACGACGCCCTCGACAAGGCCGCAGCCGACGCGGAGGCCCGCCCATGAACCCGACCCAGACCGCCATCGCCCTCTGGACCCTGGTGCTCAAGGAGATCAAGCGCTTCACGCGGATCTGGCCGCAGACCCTGCTGCCGCCCTCCATCACCATGACCATGTACTTCATCATCTTCGGCAGCCTGATCGGCTCGCGCATCGGCGAGATGGACGGCTTCAGCTACATGGACTTCATCGTGCCGGGGCTGATCATGATGGCGGTGATCACCAACAGCTACTCCAACGTGGCCTCGAGCTTCTTCTCCAACAAGTTCCAGCGCTCCATCGAGGAGATGATGGTCTCGCCGATGCCCAACTGGGTGATCCTGCTGGGCTTCGTGCTGGGCGGCATGGCCCGCGGCCTGGGGGTCGGCCTGATCGTCACCCTGGTCTCGCTGTTCTTCACCCGCATCAGCGTGGCCCATCCGCTGTTGACCATCGGCGTGGTGGTGCTCACCTCGGCGCTCTTCTCCATCGGCGGCTTCATCAACGCCCTGCTGGGCAAGAAGTTCGACGATATCTCCATTGTGCCGACCTTCATCCTCACGCCGCTGACCTACCTGGGCGGGGTCTTCTACTCGATCTCGCTGCTGCCGGCCTTCTGGCAGGGGGTGTCGATGCTCAACCCCATCCTCTACATGGTCAATGTCTTCCGCTATGGCTTCCTGGGCGTCTCCGACATTCCGGTGGGCTGGGCGCTGGCCGCCATCGTCACCTTCATCACCGTACTGTTCGGTGTCGCCCTGTGGATGCTGGAGCGTGGCAAGGGGATCCGCTCATGAGCCATCATCGTCCCGATACCCTGGCGAATGCCCCCCTGGGCCGCGAGTCCGCCTATCCGGAGCGCTACGACCCCTCGCTGCTCTATCCCATTCCCCGCGCCGCCAACCGGGCGCCGCTGGGGATCGCGGAGGGTCCGCTGCCCTTCGTCGGCGAGGACGAGTGGCACGCCTTCGAGGTGAGCTGGCTCAATGCCCGTGGCAAGCCGGTGGTCGCCGTGGCGCGTTTCCGCCTGCCGGCGGACTCCCCCAGTCTGATCGAGTCCAAGTCCTGGAAGCTCTACCTCAACAGCTTCAACCAGACCCGCTTCGCGCGCCGCGAGGCGGTCATCGAGACCCTCGAGCGCGACCTGGCCGCGGCGGCCGGCGCGCCGGTGGCGGTGGCGCTGCTCGAGGTGGATGACGAGGCGCTCATGCCGCGCCGGCTGCCCGGCGAGTGCCTGGATGAGCTGGATATCGCCGTGGAGGCCTACACCCCCAGCGCCGAGCATCTGGCGGTGGGCGATGAGATCGTCGAGGAGACGCTGCACTCCCATCTGCTCAAGTCCAACTGCCCGGTCACCGGCCAGCCCGACTGGGGCAGCGTGCTGATCCGCTATCGCGGCCCCAAGCTCGACCGCGAGGGGCTCTTGCGCTACCTGATTGGCTACCGACAGCATCAGGATTTCCACGAGCACTGCGTGGAGCACATCTTTATGGACCTCCTGGCGCATGCCCGGCCCGAGCGGCTGCTGGTGCTGGCGCGCTACGTGCGCCGCGGCGGGCTCGACATCAGCCCCTGGCGTGCCACCCCCGGCGAGCGCCCCCCCGAGCCCCTGCGCCTGGCGCGGCAGTAGCGCCGTAGCGCCCCGGGTGGAACTTGGATAGAGTGCCTTGAACCCACGCCAACAGGAGCACGACATGGATGCGATGACGCTGCTGCACGAACGCAGCTCCATGGGCAAGCTGATGGGGCCGCCGCCTTCGCCTGAGCAGCTCGAGGCGATCTACCGGGCGGCCCTGCGCGCCCCAGACCACAAGGAGCTGCGCCCCTGGCGCTTCATTGAATTCACCGGGGAGGGGCTCTCCCGCCTCGGTGAGCTGTTCGCCGAGGCCGAGTATCGCGAGGATCCCCGCGTGGGGGACGCCGCCCTCGATGCCGCCCGCAAGAAACCCCTGCGTGCCCCCATGGTCATCGCGGTGATCGCAAGGGTGACCCCGGACCTGCCCAAGGTGCCGAAGATCGAACAGGTGATCTCCGCTGGCTGCGCCGCCCATGGCATCCTGCTGGCGGCCCACGCCCTGGGTCTCGGCGCCATGTGGCGCAGCGGCAAGTACGCCTTCGACCCGGTGGTGCGTAAGGGGCTGGGCCTCGAGGAGGAGGACGAGGTGGTCGCCTTCATCTATCTGGGCCGTCTCGGCGGGCGCCACAAGCCGCTGCCGGAACACGATATCGGTGCCTTCGTCGAGCGCTGGTGCTGAGCGGGAGGGTAGATGCGCGAGATTGGCACGCCTCACCCGCGCCTCCCGCTGCCGTCCCCCGGCGGCGAGGATGACCCCACGGCCTTCCTGACCTGGCTCGGCGAGGCGATACCCATGGTGGCGCATCTCGGCATCCGCGAGATGCACCGCGACGGCGAGCGCCTGGTGTGGGAGCTGGACCTCTTGCCCAGCCTCAATGACAAGGGCACCGGCTTCGGCGGGGCCCTCACCGCCCAGACCACCTTGCTGGGCTGGTGCTGGACGACCCTCTGGCTTAGACGCCGGGGGCTGGCCCGCGATGTGGTGGTAGCCGAGGCGAGCCAGCGCTTCCTGGCGCCGGTCACCGGCGACTACCGCCTCGAGTGCACGCCGGAGGAGGAGGGCGGGCCCGCGCGCCTCGTCGACCAGCTCGCCGAGAAGGGGCGCGGGCGCATCCTGCTGCGCCAGCGGCTCTGGTGCGGCGAGACCCTGTGCCTGGAGGCCCGCGGCGACTATGCGGTCCTGGCGGAGCGCCGAGTGGAAAACGGCTTGCAATCCGGCACTTGAGGCGATAGGATACGCGCCGTCCTCAAGGGAAAGGCAGCGCCCTTCCCGACGGGGCAACAATGTGGAGAGGTGTCCGAGTGGTCGAAGGAGCACGCCTGGAAAGTGTGTAAGTCGAAAGGCTTCGAGGGTTCGAATCCCTCCCTCTCCGCCACAGAATATCGAAGAAGCCGCTGAGCCATCAGCGGCTTTTTCCGTTTCTGGCCCCGGTGTGCGGGCGGACGGCGCGCCGGGGGGCGAGGGCCTCCTGTTTCCTCCCTGAGCACTCCCTGGACCCTCCCGCCGCCACCCTGCCAGCCTGGCCCGCCGCGCGCTCGAACGCGAAAGGCGGCTTGATCCAGGATACGTCTCTGCGTGAAGTGGGCTACTCTGTTGGGCTCATGTTCGCCAGAATGACCACTCGATTTCCCTGGTTGACCGCGCGGTGGAGTTGCCGGCGCGTTGTTCGCGAATCCAAGGAGGGTTCATGCCCACGACCACCCGCCAGCTGATGATGGACAGCCTGCTCCTGCTGATGGCGGCCACCTTCATCATCGTCGGCATCAACGGGCTGCTGCTGGCCTGGCTGGAGCTGGTCTACTCCCCGCTGCATCTGCTGCTGGTGGCGGATGCCTTCTTGGTGCTGGTGCTGGGGGGCGTGGGCCTGCTGGCCCTGTTGGCCGGCTGGGCCGGCGCTCGCCTGCTGGCCGGTGGGCTGCTGGGGGTCCTGCTGCTGCATACCCTCGCCCAGGCGCTGCTGGTTCCGCGGGGGTTCATGCCGGCCGGCATCGGGCCGCGCCTGGAGCTGCTGCCGGCCCTGCTGCTGCTGCCGGTGGCGCTCTGCCTGCTGGTAGGCAGGCCTGGCGGGCGCTGCCGCTGGGTCTGGATCGCCTGGGGAGGGCTCCTGGCGGGGGGCGGAGTGGTTGCCCTGCTGGCGATCGTTCCCTCGTTGCGCCCCTGGCTGCTGTCTCGCTTCAGTGCCCAGCTGCTCTCGGCGCTGGCGGTGACGGGGCTGCTCGGCCTGGGGATGGGGCTGGCCGGGCTGCGCGGCGATCGCCCGCTGCAGCTGGGGCGCCTGGCGGTGACGACCGGGCTGGCGGGAATCCTCCTCAGCAGCCTGGCCTGGTTCATGCTGAGCTGGCAGCAGGAGGAGACCCTCCACCGCCAGGCCGACTACCTGCTGGACAACATCCAGCTCAATGCCGAGCAGGTGATGGTGTCTCGCTTGACCCTGATGCGGCGCATGGCCGACCGCCTGGATGCCGCGGAGGGAGAGCTCGACGCGGCGGTGCTTGCGCGAGACCTGCAGAGCTACCTGCAGGATGCCTCGAGCCTCAAGGCGGTCGGCCTCTATCACCCGGAGTCCGGCTGGGAGTGGCTTGGCGGGGACGACCCCGTCAGCGAGGAGCGGCTGGCCGCAACGCTGGCGCTGGCCCCGGTGCGGGACTGGCTGGGCGTCGACCTTGGCCAGCCGCGCCTGATGCTCTCCGAGCCCGAGCAGCCGGGGCTGGCGCTGATGGCTATCGACGTGCCCGCCGGTGAGCGGCTGCTGCTGAGCCTGTTCGATCTCCCTGAGCTGCTGGCCGATGAGCTGCGCCAGCAGCTCGGGCTCTACCGCGTCGTGATCCAGCGCCATGGGGCCACGCTGCTGGAGCTGCGCCGGCCGGGCATCGCCAGTGATCCCGAGGGCGTCTTCGTCAACCATCTGCTGCACCGGCGCCATATCGGCCTTCCCGGAGGCGCCAAGCTGACCCTCGAGGCCTACCCGGGTGCCCAGCACGACTGGCTGCTCACCGCCCTGATGCCGGTTGGGGTCGCCGGCGGTGGACTGGTGCTGAGCGGCATGCTGGTGTTCAGCCTGGCGCTGGCCGGCCAGCTGCTCGGCCGCACCCGAGCCCTGGGCGAGGTGCGCCAGCAGCTCGAGGCACAGCAGGCCGTGCAGGCCCGCATCGTCCGGGAGGAGCCGCTGGAGGAGACCCTGGAAGCCATCTGCCGCATGCTGGAGCAGCAGGTGCCGGGGGCGCTCTGCTCGATCATGCTGGTCAACGAGGAGGGCACGGCCCTGGAGCTCGCGGGCGGTGAGCGCCTGCCCCCTGCCTACCGGGACGCGGTGATGACCCTCGGGATCGAGGCGGGCGTCGGCGCCTGCGGCAGTGCCGCCTATCTCGGCGATACCGTGATCTGCGAGGACCTGGCCGAAGACCCCCGCTGGCGCGGCTACCGTGAGGTGGCGCTGGCCCATGGCCTGCGTGCCTGCTGGTCGGTCCCCATCCTGGGCAGCGATGGCCGGGTGCTCGGTACCTTCGGGACCTACCTGCCGCGGCCCCAGGCGCCCGACGCCGCGGCCCGCCTGCTGCTCGACAAGGCCGCCGACCTGGCCGCCCTGGCGGTGGAGCGCCACCAGAGCCGGCGCACCCTGCGGCTGCTGGAGCGCAGCGTCGAAGGCAGCATCAACGGGGTGGTGATCGCCGACGCCAGTCGGCCCGATGTGCCCATCATCTACGTCAACCCGGCCTTCGTGCGCATGACCGGCTACGCCAAGGAGGAGGTGCTGGGACGCAACTGCCGCTTCCTGCAGGGGGCCGAGACCGATCCCGCCGCGGCGGCGTCCATTCGGCAGCAGCTGGCGCGGGGAGAGGAGGTGCACGTCACCCTGCTCAACTATCGCAAGGACGGCACGCCGTTCTGGAACGATCTCTACGTCGCCCCGGTGCGCGATGCCCAGGGGAGCATCACCCACTACGTGGGGATGCAGAACGATGTCTCCGCGCAGAAGACCTATGAATCCCGGCTGGCCCACCATGCGAGCCACGATGCCCTGACGG
This sequence comes from Halomonas sp. PGE1, assembly GCF_013000985.1. Classification (NCBI taxonomy): domain Bacteria; kingdom Pseudomonadati; phylum Pseudomonadota; class Gammaproteobacteria; order Oceanospirillales; family Halomonadaceae; genus Halomonas; species Halomonas sp. PGE1. The sequence continues at coordinate 2,848,793 of NZ_CP053032.1, read as the reverse complement.
GGCTGGCCAATCGCAGCCTCTTCGAGGACCGTCTCGAGCACGATGTGGCGCTCGCGATCCGTCGCCAGGAGCGGCTGGCGGTGCTGTTCGTGGACCTTGACGACTTCAAGCCGATCAACGACACCCTGGGCCACGCGGTGGGCGACGATGTCCTGCGCGAGGTGGCCCGGCGTCTGCAGGCCTCGGTGCGGCCCGGCGATACCCTGGCGCGCATGGGCGGCGACGAGTTCGTGCTGCTGATGACCGACATCATCCGGGAGGAGCAGGTGCTGACCCTGGTGGAGCGCCTGATGCTGGAGATCGCGCGTCCCTACCTGATCGACGGCCATGAGCTCTACCTGACCTGCAGCATCGGCATCGCCCTGAGCGACCCCGCCATGACGGAGCCGCGCGAGCTGATCCAGCAGGCCGATATGGCCATGTACAAGGCCAAGCAGCAGGGGCGCAACGCCTACCACTGGCACACCGGCGAGATCACCGAGCAGTTGGGCGAGCGGGTCCGGCTGCGCAACGACCTGCAGGAGGCCATCGTCTCCGGCAGGATGGAGCTGCACTACCAGCCGCTGATCGCTGGCGATGGGACCCTGGCCGGCGTCGAGGCGCTGCTGCGCTGGCCCCACCCGGAACGCGGCTATGTCTCCCCCGAGGTGTTCATCCCGCTGGCGGAATCCACCGGACAGATCATGCCGCTCAGTCGCTGGGTGCTGGAGCGCGCCTGTGCGGACATGGTCGCCCTGGGGCAGCAGGGCGTCGGCAGGGTGAAGGTGTCGGTCAACCTGTCGCCGCTGCAGTTCCATCGCCCCAGCTTCCTGGCCAATCTGCGCCAGGTGCTTCAGCAGACGGGGCTGCCCGCGGAGCAGCTCGAGCTGGAGCTGACCGAGGGCATCCTCATGGACAACACCGAGTCGGCCATCGATATCCTGCATGCGCTGCGCGGCATGCATATCGATGTCTCCATCGACGACTTCGGTACCGGCTACTCCAGCCTCAGCTATCTCCGGCACCTGCCGATCAGCAAGGTCAAGATCGATCGCAGCTTCATCCACGAGGTCACCACCAACCCCCATGATGCCGCCATCGTGCAGGGCATGATCTCGATGGCGGGCCACCTGGGGCTTCGCGTGGTGGCCGAGGGGGTCGAGACCGAGGCTCAGCAGCGTCAGCTGGAGGCCTGGGGCTGCGATCTCTTCCAGGGGTACCTGCTGGCGAAACCAATGCCGCTGGAGGCCCTGTCGCGCTTCATCATTGCGCGTGGAGGAGTGGCGTGATAACGAGTCAGGGACCACTCGGGCCGAGAGGACACCAGGCGCCGAGGGACAAGCCATCAGCGGGGGTGAGATGAAACACTGTGCACGGGTAGCGGACCACTGCGGTCGCTGTGAGGGCGAGCTGCCCTTCGAGTTCACCATGGCCTTCCAGCCCATCGTTGACCTGGCCTCCGCCCGGATCACCACCTACGAGGCCCTGGTGCGCGGACCGAATGGCGAATCGGCCTGGAGCGTGCTCTCCCAGGTCACCGACGAGCTGCTCTACCGCTTCGACCAGGCCTGCCGGGTCAGGGCGATCGAGATGGCCAGCGCCCTCGGCATGCAGGAGCGGCTCTCCATCAACTTCCTGCCCAACGCCGTCTATGAGCCCGAGGCGTGCATCCAGGCGACGCTGGATGTCTCCCGGCGGGTGGGCTGGCCCACCGACAGGCTCGTCTTCGAGTTCACTGAGACTGAGCGGGTGACCGACCAGGGCCATCTCAAGCGGATCATCGACAGCTATCGCGAGATGGGCTTCACCACGGCGCTGGATGACTTCGGCAACGGCTACGCCAACCTGGACCTGCTCACCGAACTCGAGCCGGACAAGCTCAAGATCGATCGGCAGCTGGTGATGGGCTGCGACCGGGACCGTCGCCGTCAGGCGCTGCTGCGGGCGGTGCATGGTCTGGCCAGGGAGCTGGGCCTCGAGGTGATCGCCGAGGGGGTGGAGACCCGGGAGGAAGCGCTGTGGCTGGCCCGCGCTGGGATCACCCGCCAGCAGGGCTTCTTCCATGGCCGGCCCGTGGTCGCCGCCCTGGCAGAAGACCTGGCGCCACACCTGCGCGAGCTGCAGCGCGCCATGCGGGCCTGAGCCACCCATCACCGCTCAGCGACATCAGGCCAGCAGGCCGGACTCCGCAAGCCCCCGGGTGTGGCTGGCGAAGGCCTGGGCCATCCTCACGTCGTAGCGGTTCCTGGCGTAGGCGGGGCCGTTGTAGCGGCGTGCGAAGCGGTCCCACTGCTGGTGGCGCAGCGATGAGAGCAATACCGAATCCTTCTGGATAAAGCGAACGAAGGCGGCAAGGTGATCCCGCTCCCCCCGGTGCATGCACTCCACGTAGTGCCGGGCGCTGTCGTATTCCAGGTGCTGCCAGTGAAAGCCCATGATCTGGAAGAGTCCCCAGGAGGCCGACTCCAGCGCGCTGTCGTGGTGGATCTGCTGGGCGCGCTCCAGGCGCTCGTACTCCCTGACGCCTCCCGCGTAGCCCCCCGGTGAGGTGTTGACCAGATCGGGGGCGCTGGCGACATGAGGGGCCGGGTCGATGCCGTGGTGGCGGAGTCGGCGCGCCATGATATGGCGCTCGAACAGAATGGCCGGCCTGCCGTTGGAGAAGAAGCCGCTGCCTCGCGACTCCACCTCGTTCACCGCCATGATCGCCGCCACCGGCACCTCGAGCTCGCCCGCGGCCCAGACCAGATCCTGCTGGCCCAGCAGCCGATCCATGGCAGGGGCCTCGGCATCGGCTACCTCATCGGCATCGGCTGGCTTATCTGCAGGGGGCGGGTCAGGCGGCGTCTCGGCAGGGCAGGCCTCGCTGCTCTCCCGCCCCGCGGGGGCCTGGCGCAGCCTGCGATCGGTCTTGGGGCCTGCCAGGCCATCCACCACCAGGCCTGCCCGCTTCTGGAAGGCCCGCACCGCGCGCTCCGTTGCCGGGCCGAACTGCCCATCCAGCGCCAGCGGGAAGCCAGCCTGGCTCAGCCGCCGCTGCAGCTCCCTCACCTCATCCCCCGAGTCCCCTCGGCGCAGGATGCGCTCCTGATGGGGAATGAAGTCCACCTCCGAATACCAGTCGCTCATGCCACCCCCTTGCGGGCGTGTCGGTCGATCGACGGTCCCGCTGACTGAACGATAGTGGGCGAGCCGGCCTACTGCCACCCGGCCTGTTCATGCCATGCGGTCTACTCCTCATCCTTGATGAGCTGATGGGGCAGGTTCTCGTCACTGCCTGCCAGGCTCATGGTCAGCTCCTCCCCGCCGGCGTGAGGGAGGTGGGGGCCGAGGGGAGCCACCGACCCTGCCGGAGATGCTGCAGGGCCGCGACACCTGTCGGCTCCGAGCCCGCGTGGCAGCGACGCGGCAACGCCTTGCGCTAGCCGGTATTGGGCATGCTCGGCCGATCGGGGTAAGCTGGCGGCATGCCGAAGGAGAGGCATGCCATTCACAGACCGGGAGAGACCCCATGCCGTTACGTTCCCTGCTGGCCGCCGCCCTGCTGGCCCTGCCGCTGGCCGCCGTGGCCGAGACCCCCAACATCACCCCGGGGCTCTGGGAGTTCACCAACACCACCTCGGTGACCGGCGAGGTGCCGATTCCCGACCAGACCGAGACCCATCAGGAGTGCATCGCCCAGGGCGACCTGGCGGATTCCGACTTCCAGTTCCTCGAGGTGGAGGAGGGCTGCGAACTCGTCGAGCACAACGTCTCCGCTGACGGCATCGACTACCGCATGGTCTGCCGCGCCGACGAGGGCGAGGCGCACATCGACGGCCGCATGGACTTCCTCGGCGAGCGCGTCGAGGGCAACGTCAACGTGACGGTGCAGTCCTCCATGGGCGAGATGCAGATGAACACCGTGGTCGAGGGCGAGCGTCTCGGCGACTGCTGAGTCCGCCTCGCCTCGAACGAACAGGGCCACCCCACGGGGTGGCCCTGTTCGCGTCCGGCCCTCGGTTCCCCGGCCTACGGCTGGGCCCGGCTGGCCTCCATCTCCTCCTCCAGGCGTCGCTTGACGTCGCCCGGCGAGCCGGTATGACGGGCCAGCAGGTCGTAGGCCACTGGCACCACGAAGAGGGTGAAGAGGGTGGCGGCGGCGACCCCGGAGAGGATCACGGTGCCGATCACCATCCGCGACTCGGACCCCGCGCCGCTGCCCACGATCAGCGGGATGGAGCCCGCCATGGTGGTCACCGCGGTCATCAGGATCGGCCGCAGGCGGGTCACCGAGGCGTCCACCAGGGCGTCGCGGAAGGCCAGCCCCTGGTCGCGCAGCTGGTTAGCGAACTCCACGATCAGGATGCCGTTCTTGGCGGCGAGGCCAATCAGCATTACCAGCCCCACCTGGCTGTAGATGTTGAGCGACTGGCCGGTGACGTAGAGCCCCAGCATCGCGCCGCTCATGGCCAGCGGCACGGTGAGCATGATCACGAAGGGGTGCACGAAGCTCTCGAACTGCGCCGCCAGCACCAGGAACACCACCAGGGCGCCGAGAATCAGCAGGAAGGTGGTGGCGCCGCTGGCCTGCTGGAAGTCCCGGGAGGCGCCGCTGACGTCGGTCTGGGCCTGGGGCGGCAGCAGCTCGGCCGCGGCCGCCTCCAGATACTCGAGCGCCTCGCCCAGGGAGTAGCCGTCGGCCAGGTTGGCCTCGATGGTGATCGAGCGGATGCGATTGAAGCGGTTCAGGGTGCTGGCGCCGGCAAAGTCGCGGAAGGTAACCAGGCTGGCCAGCGGGATCAGCTCGCCGGTGCGCGCCGAGCGCACCTGGATGTTGTCCAGCGCCCGCGGGCTCGCCTGGCTGGCGCGGTCGCCCTCGACGATGACGTCGTACTCCTGGCCGTTGTCCAGGTAGCGGGTGACGTTGCGCCCGCCCAGCAGCACTTCCAGGGTGCGGCCGATCTCGGTGACGGTGACGCCGAGCGAGGCGGCCCGCTCGTAGTCGATGTCGACCCGCAGCTGGGGCTGAGTCTCGCGGTAGTTGCTGTCCACGCCGATCAGCCGCGGGTTGTCCTCGCGGATATGCTCCATCAGGATGTCGCGCCACTCGGCAAGCTCCTCGTAGGTGCCGCCGCCCAGCACGAACTCCACCGGCTTGGCGATGCGCTGGCCGAACCCCTGGCGCATGACCGGGAAGGCCTGCACCCCGGGCAGCCCGGCCAGCTCGCGGCGGACGTCGTCCATGATCGCCCAGGCGTCGCGGCGTTGCCCCCAATCGGCCAGGCCGATGATGCCGAAGCCATTGTTGAAGTTCTCGATGTTGCCGAAGCCGCGCGGCGCGCGGATCACCACCCGCTCCATGTCGCCGCTCTCCACCATGGGCTGGAGGCGCGCCTCGATCTCGTTCATGTAGTCCATGATGTAGTCGAAGGTGGCCCCCTCGGGGCCGTTGACCAGGATGATGAAGCTGCCGCGGTCTTCCTGGGGGGTGTACTCGCTGGGCAGCAGGTCGGCCAGCCAGACGGTGGCGGCGATCAGCCCCACGAAGACCGCCAGCACCGCCAGGCGCGCCTTGAGCACCCACTCCAGCAGGGTGCGATAGAGGCGCTGGGTCAGCTCCAGCAGCCACTGCACGGCCCGGGCGACACGGCTGTCATCCTGGGCCGGCTTGAGGATCTTGGAGGCCATCATCGGCGTCAGCGACAGCGCCAGCACGCTGGAGATGGCCACCGCGGCGGCCATGGTCAGAGCGAACTCCGAGAAGAGCCGGCCCACGTTGCCCTGCAGGAAAGCCAGCGGCACGAACACCGCGATCAGCACCAGGGTGGTGGCGATCACCGCGAAGGCGATCTGCCGGGTGCCCTTGAAGGCCGCCACCAGCGGGGTCTCGCCGTAGTCGTGCATGCGGCGGTGGATATTCTCCAGCACCACGATGGCATCATCCACGATCAGGCCGATGGCCAGCACCAGCGCCAGCAGGGTCAGCAGGTTGATGGAGAAGCCCATCAGGGCCAGCGCCATGAAGGCACCGATGATCGCCACCGGCACCGTCACCGCGGGAATCAGCGTGGTGCGCACGTTGCCGAGGAACATGAAGATCACCACCACCACCAGCCCCATGGCGATGAACAGCGTCATCACCACCTGCTCGATGGCGCCGGCCACGAACACCGAGGCGTCGTAGTTGAGGGAGAGCGACATGCCCTCCGGCAGGCTGGCCTGGACACGCTCGAGCTCCGCCTGCACGCCCTGGGAGACCTCGAGCACGTTGGCCGTGGACTGCTTCATGATCCCGAGGCCCACCATGGGCACGCCGTTGGCGCGGAACACCGAGCGGTCGTCCACCGAGCCGATCTCTACTCGGGCGACGTCGCCCAGGCGCACCAGATAGCCGTCCTCACCCTGGGTGAGGGCCAGGCGCGAGAAGTCCCCCGGCTCGTTGAAGCTGCGCGGCAGGCGCACGATGAACTGGCGCTCCCGGGATTCGATGGAGCCGGCGGGCAGCTCGACGTTCTCGGCACGCAGGGCGTTCTCGACGTCGCTGACCGTGAGGTTGCGGGCGGCCAGGGCGTTGCGGTCGATCCATACCCGCATGGCGTACTCGCGCCCGCCGCCGATCCGAACTCGGGCCACCCCGGGCTGCACCGAGAAGCCGTCCACCAGGAAGCGATCGGCGTAGTCGGTGAGCTCCGGAATGGTGAAGCCGTCGCCGGTCAGCGAGAGCCACAGGATCACTTCCTCGCTGGAGTCGGCCTTCTGCACCTCGGGCGGGTCGGCCTCGTCGGGCAGGTTGCGCAGCGCCCCGGAGATGCGGTCGCGGATGTCGTTGGCCGCGGCATCGATGTCCATGTCGAGACGGAATTCGATGTTGATCCGCGAGCGGCCATCCTCGCTTGAGGAGGTGATCAGCTCGATGCCCTCTACCCCGGCGATGCGATCCTCCAGGGTCTGGGTGATGCGGGTTTCCACCACGCTGGCCGAGGCCCCGGGATAGCGGGTATCGATGCTGACCACCGGCGGATCGATGGAGGGGTACTCCTGCAGCGGCAGGCGCTGCATGGCCAGCAGGCCGAAGGCCACGATCAGCAGCGCCAGCACCGTGGCCAGCACCGGGCGCTGGACGGAAAGATCGGAGAGACGCATCAGTCACGCTCCCCGCGGTTCGCCTCGAGGATCTCGCGCACCGTGGTGGTGTCGTCGGCGATGCCCAGCAGGCTCACGCGATCCCCCGGCTGCACGCGCTGGACGCCGTGGGCCACCAGCAGCTCGTCGCCGTCGAGCCCGTCGAGGATCTCCGCCTGGCCGGTGCGTCGCTCGCCGACCTTCACCTCCCGGCGCTCGACGCGGTTGTCATCGGCCTCGTCGATCACCAGAACGAACTGGCGATCGCCGCTCGGGATCAGGGCGTTCTCCGGAACCACCACGGCCTCCCGCGGGCTGCGCTGTACGACGACCTCCATCAGCATGCCGGGACGCAGGCGCAGTTCGGGATTGGCCAGCTCGGCGCGCACCGAGACGCTGCGGCTCACCGGGTCGACCCGGGAGCCGACGCTCTCCACATGGCCCTCGAAGCGCTCGTCGGGGAAGGCCACGCTGCGCGCCGTCAGCGGCAGGCCGGGCTCGAGCAGGGCCAGGAACACCTCAGGCACGCTGAAGTCGAGCTTCATCACGTCGGTCTTGTCCAGGGTGACGAGCGTTGTGCCGGGGGTGACCAGGCTGCCCACGCTGATGTTGCGAAACCCCACCACGCCGTCGAAGGGAGCACGCACCCGGTAGTTGCGCAGGCGCGCCTCCAGCCCCTGGATCTCCGCCTCCACCTGGCGCAGCCGGGCCTGGGCGTCCTCCACATCGGCCCGGGGCGCGAGGTTGCGGCTCTGCAGCTGGGCCAGGCGATCCACCGTGGCGCGGCGCTCGTCACGCTGGGCCTGGGCGGCGCGCAGCAGCGCCTGCTGCTCGTCATCCTGCAGGCGTACCAGCAGCTGGCCGGCCTCTACGACCTGGCCGTCGCGGAAGTTCACCTCGGCGACGGTGTCGGTCACCGTGGCGGAGAGGGTCACGCTCTCGTCGGCGCGCAGGGTGCCCAGAGCCTCCAGCGGGTCGGACCAGGGCTCCAGGCTGACCCGGGCGCCGATTACCGGCGTCGCCTCCTGGGCGGCAAGGGGCATGGCCAGGGCCAGGCTCAGGACGGCGGCCAGCAGGCGGCCCGTGCGGAAGAGGCGAGGGGAGGGCGTTGTTGTCATGGGGCTCTTTTCATGGGGTGGCAAGAGACGATTGCCAGTCCTTGGCAATTCTTAACAAGCTATCAATGATCGTATCGAAAAATGTGGCAACAATGCGCAACGCACAGTCATCGCTATAGTGTACAAGAATTGTACATATTATTCATGGCTGTCTACCCGGGCCGGTCAACGCGGGCCTGTCGCCATGGGCATGCCATGGCCAGCCTCGGTAGCGTCGATCAACAGGACGCCGCCGGGCTGCTAGAATGCGCGTCCCTTGAGAGGTGGCCGAGAGTGACCATGACCTATGACGCGGTGATTATCGGTGCGGGTGCCGCCGGCCTGATGTGCGCACTGACGGCGGGCTATGCCGGGCGGCGGGTGCTGGTCATCGACCACGCCAAACGGGCCGGCAGCAAGATCCTGATGTCCGGTGGCGGGCGCTGCAATTTCACCAACCTGAACTCCACGCCGGCCAACTTCTTCTCCGCCAACCCGCACTACTGCATCTCGGCGCTGAAGCGCTACCGCCCGGAGCACTTCGTCGAGCTGGTGGAGCGTCACGGCGTGGAGTACGTGGAGAAGGCGCCGGGCCAGCTGTTCTGCGCCGACTCCGCCAAGGAGATCGTGCGGGTGCTGCTCACCGAGTGCGAGTGGGCCGGGGTGGAGCTGCGTCTCAAGACCTCGGTGGAGCGCGTCGAACGCCACGGCGAGGGCATGCGGCTGGTGACCTCGGCAGGGACCATCGACTGCGGGGCCCTGGTGGTGGCCACCGGCGGGCTCTCCATTCCCACCATGGGGGCCAGCGGCTTCGGCTTCGATCTCGCCCGCCAGTTCGGGCTGGCCGTCACCGAGACTCGCCCGGCGCTGGTACCCTTCACCCTGACCTCGCAGTGGAAGGCGCGGGCCGAGGCCCTGGCCGGGGTCGCCGGCGAGGTGGCCGTGCGCTCCCTGCGGGCCGGCGAGCCCCGCGGTCACTACCGCGAGCCCATGCTCTTCACCCATCGTGGCCTCTCGGGGCCGGCGATGCTGCAGATCTCGAGCTACTGGGAGCCCGGCGACGAGCTGGCCATCGACCTGCTGCCCGGGGTGGAGGCCTTTGAGGCGCTCTGCGCCGCGCGACGGGAGACGCCCCGGCGCCAGCTCTCCAGCTGGCTGGCCGAGCGGCTCCCCCGGCGCCTGGCCCAGGCGCTGGTCGAGTGGCACGGCGGCGACGGCGTGCTGGCGGAGCGCAGCAACGCCGAGCTTGCCGCCTGGGCGGCCCAGCTCGGCGACTGGCGACTCAAGCCCGCCGGCACCGAGGGATGGCGCACCGCCGAGGTGACCCTGGGCGGCGTCGACACCCGCTCGGTGTCGTCGAAGACCTTCGCGGTGGAGGGGCTGCCCCAGCTGCGCTTCATCGGCGAGGTGCTCGATGTGACCGGCGAGCTGGGCGGGCATAACTTCCAGTGGGCCTGGGCCAGCGGGGTGGCCTGCGGCAGCGCCCTCTGAGGGTGGCGTCGGCCGGCAGGTCCAGGAGGGCTAGGCCAGGCGCTGGGCGATCTCCTCCCACAGCGCCCGGTAGGCATGTGCCGCGGGGGTAGCGGGGGCAAACTGGCGCAGCGGGGCACGCTCCAGGCCCATGCGCTCCACCACGCTGGCGCCGGGTATGGTGGTGGAGAGGCGCAGCGGCCAGCGCTCCGGCAGCGCGGCGATGGTCTCGCGGTGCAGGGTGCGGCGGCGATCGGCGAGGGTCACGAAGGGCCACACCTGGCAGGGGATGTCGCGTTCGTCGAGGAAGTCGCGCAGCTGCTCCAGGGTGCGCACCGAGAGCACCGTGGGCACGATGGGCACCAGCAGGGCGTCCACGCTGGCAAAGACGCTCTCGGAGAGGGTCGAGAGGCTGGGCGGGCAGTCCAGCAGCACCAGGTCGTAGTCGTCGCGGACCGGCTTGAGGATGCGGCGCAGCTGATTGTCGCGCTGGGTGGCCAGTAGCTGGTCCAGCTCCCGGGAGGCCAGGGCGGCGGGGAGCAGGTCGAGGCGCTCGATCTCGGTGGCACGAATCACCTTGTCGAAGGCGGCCTGGCCCTTGACCAGGCGGGCCACGCCGCCGCGAATCTTGGGCTTGGCGCGCAGGTAGAAGGTGGTGGCGGCCTGGGGATCGAGATCCCAGAGCAGCACGCGCCAGCCGGCGGCGGCGGCCTCCGCCGCCAGGTTCACCGCGGAGGCCGTCTTGCCGACCCCGCCCTTGATGCTGTAGAGCGCCAGCATGCGCATGGCGTGCCTCCCTTCTTCCCTGGTGACGACCTCTTGCCGCACCTCATGGCGCCGTCAAGGCGTCGCCCGGCGGCGACGCCGTACCTTACCAGCTTAGGCCGGCTCGTCAGGTGACGGTTTCGTGACAGTCGCGGCGTCGCGCGTCCAGGGTCTATCCTGCTGGCAGAGTGCCCGTGCACGAATCCTCAGCCTGCCCCGGAGGTGCCCCATGACCCTGATTGCCGTTCATCACGAGCCCGGCGCCGATGAGACGTCGCTGCGCGACCGAGTCGTCGACGCGGCCCTGGGTGAGGCCGAGCGGCACGGCTGGGAGGCGGTCAGGCTCACCGAGGTCGCCGCGCGCCTGGAGGTGCCCATGGCCGCCGTGCTGGCGGAGTTCCGCGACCTGGACGCGGTGGCCAACGCCTGGTTCCAGCGCGGCCTGGAGGCGATGCTCGCCGACACCCCCGACGGCTTCGACCACTGGCCCGAGGCCCAGCGCCTGGCGCACCGCCTGCTGGCCTGGTGTGACGCCCTGGCGGCCCATCGCCGCGTCACCGTCGAGATGCTGCACACCAAGGCCCATCTTCCCCACCTGCACACCTGGGTGCCGATGCTCTTCGATCTGTCGCGCACCGTGCAGTGGTGGCGCGAGGCGTCGCGCCTGCCGGCCCCCTACGGGACCCGTCGCGCCCAGGTCGAGGAGCTGGCGCTGACCGGACTCTTCCTGGCCACCCTGGCGGTGTGGGCCAATGACGTGAGCGAGGGGCAGGCGCGTACCCGGCGCTTCCTCGAGAAGCGCCTGGCCCGCGGTGCGCACTGCATGAAGTGGGTGCCCGGCAGCCATCACGGCCACCGGGCTCAGAAGCCGGTGCGCTGACGGTCAGAGATAGCGGCCGCCGGAGGCGATGGCGACCGTCAGCAGGCCGAGGATCAGGTTGATGCCGATCAGCCGCCGGATCTGGCCGAGCTGGCGACCCCCCTCGGGCCAGTCGGCGGCCTCCACCGCGCGGCAGAGCCGACGGTAGGGGGCAAACCAGACGTGCAGGTAGATGGCCATCATCCCAAGGCCCAGCAGCAGCATCAGGTGGATGTGCCAGCGCGCGCCGGCCATGCCGCCGAACACCGCGAACAGCATCCACAGCCCGCTGACCAGCAGCACCGCCACCGAGGCCCATACCCAGGGGAAGAAGCGGTCGAAGACGCCGCGCCACAGGGTCAGGCGGGCCGGCGGCTCCAGCTGGCCGGCGGCGACCGGGCGCAGGATCATCCAGGCGAAGAACATGCCGCCCACCCAGAGGACGGCGGCGATCACGTGCAGGGTAATGGCGATGGCCATGGGGGTCCTCGTATCGGGGAAGGGTCAGCGCAGCAGGCGGCGGGCCCGGCGCAGCAGCAGGGCGCCGGCGGCCAGCCGCTTGGCGACCCGCAGCAGGGAGTTGGGGTGTCGAGCACTCTTCAGCAGCAGCACGCCGCCCAGGGCATAGAGCGGCGCCTTGAAGCGCATCAGCGCCTGCCACCCCTCGTCGATCGGGCGGCTCGCCTCGCGGTAGCGGCTGGCCTCGACCAGGATGTCGATACGCTGCTGCTCGATCCTCGCCTCCAGCTGCGCCTTGCGCTCGGTGCGGGAGGGCGCGGCGCGGCTGGGCTCGGTCACGTCGCGGCGGGCCGGCAGGCGGCTGCGGGAATCAGCGCTCATGGCGTCCCTCCCGGCGCTCCCGCTCCACCAGGTCGCGGTCTGTGGCCAGATGCTTCAGGGTGCTGACCAGCAGGGTGCGCCGCCTGGCCAGCTGCAGGGCGCGCAGGGCGAGGAGCGCGCCGCCGCCCAGCAGCACCAGCGCGCTTGCGGCGATGGCGGTGAGTCGGTAGCTGTCCCAGAAGGCCACGATCACCAGGGTGGTCAGCACCCCGATGCCGAGCATCAGCAGGATGAGGCTGAGCCCCACGATCAGCAGCAGGCCCACCAGCCGCACCCGCTCTTCCTCCAGCTCGAGGACGGCGAGACGCAGGCGCGTCTCGCCGGTGGCCAGCAGGCTGCCCAGCAGGCGCCGGGCGGCGGTGAACAGTCGCTGTGCCGGTCCCTGGCTTTCCGGCATCAGCGACGCCCGATCAGCATGCCGACCACCACGCCCACGGCGGCGCCGATGCCGATGCTGGTCCAGGGGTTCTCGTGCACGTAGCGATCGCAGGCATCGACCTGATGCTCCATGGAGTCGCGGGCCTCGCCGTAGAGGCGCTCGCCGCGGTTCTCGAGGCGGTCGCGGGTCTCCTTGAGCCGTCGCTCGGCGCGGTCGCGCAGCTCCTTGATGTTGCTGCGGGAGTCATCGGCGGTGGCGCTGACCAGCTCCTCGATGGTCTGGGTGAGGTGGTGCAGGTCCTCCTTGAGCTGCTGGGTGGTCTCGTGGGTATGGGGGGCACGGTTTGCCATCGGGTCTTCCTCTGACGGTGAATGACAGCCCCAGCATAGCAGCCAGGGGCCTGCTTGCCACGGGGCCGGCCGTCACGCCGCCGGCGGCTTGTCCCGAGTCAGGGGTACGGTCAGGGTCAGCGGGTCATGCTGCCGCCGCTGAACAACGGATTGAGGCTGAAGCCCAGGCTGAGGCGATGATTGCGGTGATCGTAGTCGATCATGCTCTCGCCGTAGCCGTAGTAGTACTGCACATGGCCGCGGATGTTGCCGTTGAACAGCGGCCAGGAGTAGTCGACCTGGGTGCCCATGTTGCCGGCGCTGGGGTTGCCGCGCCACAGCAGGCTGAGCTCGCTGTCGCCCAGGCGTCGGGCCAGGGTGACGTCGCCGTAGCCCATGTAGCGCTCGATGTCGGGGTTGTCGTCCTCGCTCTTGGACTCCGGGATGCGCCAGTGGGGGGCCAGGCTGAAGGCCCAGTCACCGCGTTGGAAGATGCTCTCCACGTAGACCCGGTTCCAGCTGCGCGAGAGCGGGTCGGAGCGGCCGTTGGAGAGATGGTTCAGCGCCAGGCGGTTGCGCACGTTGGTCCAGCCCAGGGCCCGCCAGGCGTTGTCGAAGTTCATGAAGACTTCCGGCTCGTAGTTGGTCTCCCGGAAGGGCGAGGAGGAGTCGGTGTTGTAGGCCTGCCACCAGCTGCGCTGGGTGTAGGCGAAGTAGAGATCACCGGTATCGCCGAACAGCCCTTCGGCCAGGTTGACCTTGGCGCTGAACTGGAACTTCACCTCCACGTCGTTGGGTCCGTTGATGTCGGAGATCTCGCGGAACGCCTCCTTGTTGGGGCTGGCCGTGTAGCTGGCCGGAAAGAGGTAGTTGCGCCGATAGGTGGTGATGGCAAAGGGGTTGCGGCTCGACTCGAGCTCGAGCTGACGGCGCTCGGTGGCCTCCAGGGCGGCCTGCAGGTCCGGGGCGATCGGCTCTACCTCCTCGTCGGCGGGCAGCTCGGCCAGCGTACTCTGCAGCGCCTCGAGCTCCTCGTTGAGCGCCTGGATGCGCGCTTCCAGGGCGACGCGCTCGGCGGCACTGGCGGGCCTGGGCGCCGTTCCCGGGGCGTCGGCCGCCTGCAGCGCGCCGGCATGCAGCAGCAGGGCCAGGGTGGCGCCGGCGAAGGTGGCAGAGCGGGTCAGCGAGGTCATGGGGCGATCCGGGAGAAGAGAGATTCAGACCGCCGTTCTACCACGCCCGGCGGTCAAGTCAACAGCGCACGACCTTGGTTCCACAGGATTGCCATGCTTGCCCCAGGGGCAGAGAATCGAACCTGGCAGATACGTCCGGCAATGAGGTGGCCTGTGGAGAGAGGTGCGGGCGCAAGCCCCGTGAAGAGGGGTATTGCGGGCCGGTGGGGTTGGCTTGTGCTGGCGCTCGTGGCCCTGCTGCTGGTCGCGCTGCAGCCGGCCAGGGCCCAGGCCGATCTGCCGCAGCGCGACGAGGTGGAGGCGCGTCTCGAGGCCGTGACGCCGGCGGAGGGGGAGAGCCCCGGCGCCGCCCAGCGGCGGGAGCTCGAGGCGCTGGAAGAGACCCTCGCCTCCCTGGAAGCGCTGCAGGCGCTGGAGGAGCGCCTGGAGGCCCTGGAGGCGCGGGTGGAGCAGGCGCCTGCCGAGCTGCTGCGTCTGGAGCGCGAGCTTGCCGCCGAGGAGGAGGCCGCGCTGGAACTCTCCGCAGCGGAGCTGGACGACCTGGCGCTGGACGAGCTCGAGCAGCGCCAGCAGGAGGCGGTGATCGAACTGCAGCGGCTGCAGGACCGCCTCGCCGAGGTCAATGCCCAGCTGCTGGCCGCCCAGACACTCCCCGAGCGTGCCCAGCAGGCGATCTCCGAGGCGATGCAGGCGGTGGAGCGTGCCCGGCGCAGCCAGGATGAGCTCGAGGCGCGAGGCCTCCCCGGCGATGACGCCCGACGCCTCCAGAGCCAGGCGGAGCGGCGCCTGGCGGAAGTGACCCTGCTCTTCCATCAGCGCGAGCTGAGCACCAACACTCGGCTGCGCGAGCTCGACCAGCAGCGCCGCGACCTGCTCAACCAGCAGCAGGTGCGCCAGGAGGCAGAGCTCTCGCTGCTGCAGGACGTCATCGACCGCAAGCGGCGCCTGGCCTCGGAGCAGGCCATCGCCGACGCCGCCCGGGACGACCCCCTGCTGGAGGCGGGGCACCCGGTGCTGGAGCGCGCCCAGCAGGTCAACCGCGACCTCAGCCTGGAGCTGCTGCGCGCCAACGACCGTAACAACGCCCTGGTGCGCGAGAGCCTGGCGGTGCGCAGCCAGCTCGACCATGTGCGCCAGCTGCAGCGCAGCCTCAACGAGCAGATCGAGGCGATCCGCGGCTCCATCCTGCTGTCGCGCATCCTGCGCGAGCAGCGCCGCTCGCTGCCCCAGGTGGCGCCGCGCCGGGACCTCCAGGACGAGATCGCCGACCTGCGCCTGCGCCAGTTCGACCTGGTGCGCCAGCGCGACGCCCTGCGCCAGGGGGAGCGGCTGGCCAGCCAGCGCCTGGAGGAGGCCGGTGTGGAGGTCAGCGAGGCCCTGGTGGAGTCGCTGCAGCGGCTCTACCAGTCCCGCCGCGAGCTGGTGGACCGCCTGGAGCAGACCTATGGCAGCCTGCTCAGCGCCGCCGTGGAGCTACAGCTCAACCAGCAGCAGCTGCTCGAGACCTCCCGGGAGCTGCGCGGCACCATCGACGAGCAGCTCTTCTGGGTCGCCAATACCCGTCCGCTGGACCTCGGCTGGGCCCGCCAGCTGCCGGCCAACCTGGTGCTGGAGTGGCAGGAGGGGGAGTGGCGGGAGATCCTGCCGGGAGGGTGGCGTGCACCCTCCATGGCGGCCCTGGCCGGGCTGCCGCTGCTGCTGCTCGCCGCCGGCCTGCTCTGGGGGCGGCGGCGCATCAGAGCGCACCTGGCACGGATCCACGAGCAGATCGGCCGCCTGCGCAGCGATACCCAGCTGCACACGCCCAGGGCGGTGCTGCTCAATGCGCTGCTGGCCCTGCCCGGCCCGCTCGGCCTGGCGGCCCTGGGCGCCGCCCTGCTGGCCGAGAGTGACGGCATCGCCCACGGCCTGGGGCTGGCGGTCCTGCATCTGGCCCTGGCCTGGGGGGGGGGTCGCCTGGGGGCGCCGCCTGCTGGTGCGGGACGGCGTGGCCACCAAGCACTTCTACTGGCCGGCGGAGTACGTGGCCCGCTTGCGCTGGCTGCTGGGCTGGCTGGGCCTGGCCCTGGTGCCGGTGGTGTTGATCGCCACCCTGGCCCGGGACGCCGAGCTGGGGCTGACCCACCGGCCGGTGGCGCTGGGGCTGCTGGTGGCCGGCCTGCTGGGCATGAGCGTGGTGCTGGCGAGGCTGATCCTGGCCCATACCCCCTTCTTCGGGGTCAAGCTCTTCCGGCTGGTACTGGGGCTGGCCATGGCGGCGGTGCCGCTGGTGCTGCTGGGGCTCATCGCGGCGGGCTACGAGTACACCGCCCTGAGCCTGGTGGGTCGCTTCGCCGCCACCCTCTACTTGCTCGGCCTCTGGATCCTGGTGGAGGCCAGCGTGGTGCGGGGCCTGGCCGTGGCCGCTCGCCGCCTGGCCTTCAAGCGCGCCCTGGCCCGGCGCCGGGCCGAGGTCAAGGAGGGCGCCGAGGGGGGGCTCGAGGTGGTCGAGGAGCCCCCCCTGGACATGGAGCAGATCAACCAGCAGTCCCTGCGCCTCTCCAAGCTGATCCTGATGGTGGGCTTCGTGCTGCTACTCTACCTGGTGTGGGCCGATCTGCTCGCCGTGCTCAGCTACCTGGAACGGGTGTCGATCTGGAAGGCCGAGGGCGATGTGGGCAGCGAGCTGGTGACCAGCACGCTGTCGGTGGCCGATATCTTCACGGCGCTGCTGATCTTCGGCTTCACGCTGATCATGGCGCGCAACCTGCCCGGCCTGCTGGAGGTGATGGTGCTGTCGCGGCTGGAGCTCAAGCAGGGCAGCGCCTACGCCATCACCTCGCTGCTCTCCTACACCATCGTCGGCAGCGGCCTGGTGACGGCCCTGGCCACCCTGGGGGTGGCCTGGAGCCAGCTGCAGTGGCTGGTGGCGGCCCTGGGCGTGGGGCTCGGCTTCGGCCTCCAGGCGATCTTCGCCAACTTCGTCTCGGGGCTGATCATCCTCTTCGAGCGGCCGGTGCGCATCGGCGACACCATCACCCTGGGCGCCCTGACCGGCACGGTGAGCAAGATCCGTATCCGCGCCACTACGGTGACCGACTTCGACCGCAAGGAGATCATCATCCCCAACCAGACCTTCATCACCGACCAGCTGACCAACTGGTCGCTCTCCGACACGGTCACCCGGGTGGTGCTCAACTACCGGGTCGCCTACGGCTCCGATCAGGCCCTGGTGCATCGGCTGCTCTACCAGGCCGCCCATGAGAATCCTCGCGTGCTGGCCGACCCCGAGCCCCAGGTCTTCTTCATGGCCTACGGGGAGAGCACCCTGGAGTTCGAGCTGCAGGTCTTCGTCAACGCCCTGGGGGATCGCCTCTTCGCCACCGACGAGCTCAACTGCCGGGTGGGGGAGCTGTTCGCCGAGCACGACATCAATATCGCCTTCAACCAGCTGGAGGTCTGGCTCAAGCGTCCGGGCGAGACCCGCAAGGTCGTGGAGACGGATGGCGAGGACAGGCTGCGCCAGCATCCGCCGCCGGGCAGCCACGGCGACCCGGGTGAGATCGACGTCGGTGACGGCGATAGCGGCCGCTGAGCGGGCGATACCGGCGGCGGCGGGCTACGCCTCGCGCACGGCGTGGAGCAGGAATTCGCGGTTGCCGTCGCCGCCCAGCAGCGGGCTCTCCTGCCAGTGGCGCACCGCGAGCCCGTGCTCGGCGCAGCAGGCACGGATCTTCGCCTCCACCTCGCGGTAGCGGGCGGGGTCGGTGACCAGCCCCCGGGCGTTGACGCTGCCGGGGCCCACCTCGAACTGCGGCTTGACCAGGCTGGCGAGCTCGGCCCCCGGCGCCAGCAGGGCGGCGATCTCGGGTAGGATCAGGCGCTGGGAGATAAAGGAGACGTCCATCACCGCGAGATCCGGCCCCGCGGCGCCCTGGGCGGCCAGGGCCTCCCGCAGGCGGGGCTCGCGGGCCATGGCCCGGGCGTTGAGTCCCTCCAGGCAGGTGACCCGCGGATCCTCGCGCAGGCTCGGGTCGAGCTGGCCGTGGCCCACCTCCACGCCGATCACGTGGCGGGCCCCGTGGGCCAGGGCGCAGTCGGTGAAGCCGCCGGTGGACTGTCCCACGTCGAGCACCAGCTTCCCGGTGAGCTCAAGGCCCAGCGCCTCGATCAACCCCTCGAGCTTCAGCCCCGCCCGGGAGACATAGCGCTCCTCGGGGTCCTCCGCCACCGTCAGCCGGGTATCGTCCGGCAGCTTCTCGCCGGGCTTGGTGAGCACCCGGCCGCTATCGGTCAGGGCGACATGCCCGTGGCGGATCAGCCGCTGGGCGCGGGTGCGGGAGCGGGCCAGGCCCTGGGTGACGAGTAGCTGGTCGAGGCGCTGCATGGCGGTTACCGGGTCGGGGACGGGATTGGGAAAGCAGGGGGGCGTCGCACGGGCGAGCAGTATAGCGCCGGGAATCGCCTCGTGCAGCGCCTCGACCTGTTAGGATATCGGGCGAGAGAACCCTTTACGGGCATGACCTTGAGGGATGCCGCGCGCTCCTCGGACGACCAGGGATAACGGTGATGTTGGAACAGGCGCTGGTACAGATGCTGCTGCTCTTGGGGGCCACGGTGGCCGTGGTGCTGGTCTTCCAGCGCTTCAGGATTCCCCCGAGCCTGGGCTACCTGCTGGTGGGGGTGCTGCTGGGCTCCCATACCGCCGGGCCGGTGGTGGCCGACGAGAATATCCGGGTGATCGCCGAGTTCGGCATCGTCTTTCTGCTCTTCACCATCGGGCTCAGCTTCTCGATGCCCCAGATCTATGCGCTGCGCCACACCATCCTCGGCTTGGGCACGGCCCAGGTGGCCCTGACCACGGCAGTGGTGGGCGGCCTGGCCTGGGCCATGGGGCTGCCCGGTCCGGCGGCCTTCGTGGTGGGGGCGGTGTTTGCCCAGTCCTCTACCACCGTCATCACCAAGCAGCTGATGGAGCAGGGCGAGAGCCAGACTCGCCACGGGCGGCTCGGCACCACCATGTCGGTGTTTCAGGACATCACCGCGGTGCCCTTCGTGGTGGTGATTCCGGTGCTGGGAGTGGCGGCGGCCCAGGAGGTGGCCGGGGCGCTGGGGCTGGCGCTGGCCAAGGCGCTGCTCGCCTTCGTGATCGTGCTGATCTCCGGGCGCCTGCTGCTGCGCCCGCTCTTTCAGCTGGTGGCGGAGCGGCGCTCCGCGGAGCTCTTCACCCTGACGGTGCTCTTCGTCTCCCTGGTGGCGGCCTGGACCACCAAGACCCTGGGGCTCTCCATGGCCTTCGGGGCCTTCCTGGCCGGCATGGTGCTGGCCGACACCGAATTCCGCCACCAGGTGGAGTCGACCATTCGCCCCTTCCGGGACGTGCTGCTGGGGCTCTTCTTCGTCAGCATCGGCATGCTGGTGGAGCCGGCGCTGCTGCCCGAGATCTGGTGGGAGGCGCTGCTCGGCGCCGTGGCGCTGCTGGGTATCAAGCTGCTCCTGGTCACCCTGATTGTGCGCCTCTCCGGCGTGGATCTGCAGACGGCGTTTCGTACCGGCCTGCTGCTGGCGGTGGGTGGCGAGTTCGGCTTCGCCCTGCTGGCCATCGGCCTGGAGGGCGGGGTAATCGCCAGCCAGCCGGCCCAGGTCGTGCTCACCTCGGTGCTCTTCTCGATCA
Organism: Halomonas sp. PGE1; assembly: GCF_013000985.1. Lineage (NCBI taxonomy): Bacteria > Pseudomonadati > Pseudomonadota > Gammaproteobacteria > Oceanospirillales > Halomonadaceae > Halomonas > Halomonas sp. PGE1. The sequence continues at coordinate 2,829,125 of NZ_CP053032.1, read as the reverse complement.
TCCTGGCCCCCTTCCTGATCCGCTTCAACCAGCCCCTGGCAAGCTGGCTGTTCGGGCGTCCGGCGCGGCGACCGGATGAGTCGCTGCCGGCGCCTCGCGAGCTCGACGAGCAGGGGCACGTGGTGATCTGCGGGTTCGGCCGCACCGGGCAGACGGTGGCGCGTTTCCTGGAGAGTGAAGGGGTGAACTACGTGGCCCTGGACATGGACCCCTCGATCGTTCGCGAGGCGCGGCTGGCCGGCCAGCCGGTCTATGTCGGCGACTCATCGGATGCCGCCATGCTGGAGAACGTGGGGCTGGAGAGGGCCCGACTGCTGATCATCAGCCACGACGATCGCCCCGCCGCGCTCAAGACCCTTCGCCATGCCTCTCAGTTGAGGACCGGCATTCCCGCCGTGGTGCGCACCCGTGACGAGGGCTCGGTGGCCGAACTGGTTGCCGCGGGGGCCAGCGAGGTCATCCCGGAGACCCTGGAAGCGAGCATGATCCTGACCTCCCACGCGCTCCAGGCGCTGGGGGGTGCCGCTGTATCGGGTAACCCGCCACCTCCAGGAGCAGCGTGCCGGTCACTACCAGATGCTGCGCGAGCTCTTCCGCGGCAGCCTGGACAATATCCAGGACCCGCGCCCGGCAGGCGAGCAGGAACGGCTGCATTCGGTGGTGCTGAGCGGGGGGGAGCCCGGTCATCGGTCAGCGCCTGGCGCAGCTGAATACGGAGGGCGATCAGGTATCGGTGACGGCGCTGGTGCGCGGCGAGCATCGCCAGCGCTATCCCGCGGCGAGCACCGAGGTCCAGGCCGACGATGTACTGGTGCTGCTCGGCACCCAGGACAACCTCGAAAGGGTGGAGCGCCGGCTGACGGGGGCCGGGCGCGCCACCACCGAGGACTAGGCTTTCTCTGAAAAGTCGGTGAGCGAAGGACAGACAAGGCAAAAATCAGCGAAAAGACGGAGTTTACGGGGTGTAAATGAGTACTTTGAGCTGATTCTTAACGCCGTATGGTCGAGCGCAGCCAGTTTTCGGACAGAGCCTAGTCTGTCAGCGGGTGCTCGCGGCTTAGCGCCTTGATGTGCTCGCTGAGCCCCAGTGCCTGGCTCACCTCGAGCTCCAGGGCGATACCGGTGTCGAGGCTCTCGTCCAGCCCGCCGGCATTACTCACGGCCTGCAGCACCTGGCTGGAACGGCGCGCCTCCACCAGGATCAGGATTACGCTGCGGGCGGCCATGAACTCCAGCCCGAAGAAGGTCAGGTGGGGCCTGAGGCCCTGGCCTTGAGCGTTGTTGATGATGGTAGCGCCGGTGGCGCCGGCCTCGCGGGCGGCGTCCAGCACGATATCGGTCTTGTCCTGGTCGACGAAGACCATTAGCAGCTTGAAGTCCATGCGCATCTCCCTGTGTCGCCTGGGGGCGAGCCGGTGGCTCTCAGCTCTCCATTCTGGCAGAGCTCGCCGCGGAAGTCCTGGCCGGCATCAAGGCGTGCCGGCGGGCCCCGCGTCGGCCTGCAGGTCGGTCGGGGGAACCCGGTCGGCGCCCCAGCTGCGGTGGATGGCGCCGATCACCCGGTCGAGCTCCGCCTGGGTGATCTCGGCCAGCTCGCCGCGCTCCAGCGGGTCGTAGTGGAAGATGTAGAGGCGCGAGGCGAACTGCTCGAAGGGCAGCGAGGCCTCCCCCGCGCGCTCACCACAGCCGGCGGTGCTGACCCGGACGCCGTCGCCCCAGTCCTGGCCGCTGTCGTTGTTGGGGTTGTAGAAGTAGACCCGCATCACCTCCGAGGGGTCGAGGTTGACCCGCAGCACGGTGATGGCATGCCAGCCGATGAAGCGCGCCGCGCTGTCGGTGACCGCGATGCCCGCCGGCTGGGGATGGATCAGCGGCTGGTTGCCGTTGTAGTAGGGGTGGTAGCTGGCATAGAAGTGGCGCAGGAAGGTCTCCAGCTCGTGAAGCTGGCCGCTGGCCACGTCGACGTTGATGCGAAAGCCGCGCCCGGACCACCAGCCATGGAACTCCGGGTTGACCCAGCGGTGGGGGTCCCCCTCGCGGCCGATGCAGCGCCGCCCCATCTCGGCATAGATGCGATCCAGGTGGGGCACCACGATCAGCGACACCGGGTCGAGGTCCATGGGCAGGGCCTGGGCGACGCCGCCGCTGCTCTCCATCGAGGAGATCGGCTGGCCCTCGAAGTGCATGATGATCTCGTCGTCGCGGGCCGCCCAGGCCACCATCTGCAGCAGGTAGTCCGGGTCGTTGTAGGCCCACATGGAGAGCGCCCGGGCCGACTGGCAGGTGGGGTTGTTGCCTTGACCCACGCCCAGCGGCTGGCCGAGCATGCAGAGCACCCCCTCGAGCAGCCGCGCCCGCGGCGAGACTGCGTCGCCGAAGGCGAGGTTCAAGCGCGCCTGGGACCACTCCGAGAGCGTCAGGCCCAGCTGGCGCCACATGGCCGGGGCCACCGGGGGCTGATAGAGGATGCCGCGCTCGAGCATCAGCGCCAGGCCGTAGACCGCCTGGGGGGTGGTCGGATGGACCCCGCCACGGATCAGCGCCGAGACCAGCTCCCGGTAGCAGAACAGGCAGTCGCGGCCGGTGGCGGAGAGCCCCAGCGCCTCGGCCAGCAGGTGGTCGCCGTGGTCGATCAGATGGCGCAGCAGCACCGGGTGGTAGGGGGAGACCAGGCCGGTGTCGTGCATCGCCCGGGCGAAGCCGGTGGCCTCACCCTGCAGGGCGGCGCTGTCCATGCTGGACAGCCGCTCCCGGTAGACCTCGAGGCCCGGATCCTCCCGGCAGGCCCGGGTGGGGCCGTAGAGCGAGCTGACCAGGCGGTCGGCGCCCTGGCCGCTGGCGCCCAGCTCGATCTCCGGGTTGGCCTGGCAGATGGCGATCTGGGTGATCATCGCCTTGACCGGCTCCACCTGGATCGGGCGCTGCTGCAGGATGCGCCAGATCTCGTCGATCAGCCGGTCGATGATGTGCTCGTAGCCGATGCGTTCGGCCAGGTGCCGGAACAGGTGGCGGGGAATGGCGGCCAGCCGCCCCTGGGTCTCGCGCTCGGCCTCGCTGGGGGCACCGAACAGCAGCCAGAGATTGATCGCCATCACCTGGGTCAGGTAGTGGTGGGCCTGCTCGGCGGAGATCTGAGCGTGAAGATAATCGCCCTTGGCCACGGCCAGCAGGCGCAGTTCGCTGAGCGCCTCGATCACCACCATGTTGGGATCGGGGCTCTTGAGCGCATGGGTGGTCAGCGAGGGGACCAGGTACTGGGGGGTGGCCCAGTCGGAGCCGAGGAAGACCCCGGCCTCCTCGAGGGCCGGGGCGCGGGCCTCGAGGGCGGCGGCACCGCCCTCCTGAAGCAGCACCCGTCGTGCGGTATCCATCACCCGCGGCAGCTTGCCGGGCTTGGCGAACTCCCGGGCAGCGGCCAGCAGGCCGATCGCCTCGTCCAGTTTCTCGCAGAGGCCAGCGAGCCGGTCGTTGGCCTCGGGAGCTGCGCTCGTGTCTTGCGTCTGTCGGTGCGTGGTCACGCCGACTCCTTGTCGTCAGGCTGTCATGTCCATGACGCCTGCATTAGACATAGAAATCAAGCTCTTCCATATGCTTGAGCAGTTCCTTCATGCGCGCCGCCTCATCGCCCTTGAAGTAGATCAGGCCCCAGTGGGTCCCGAAGGCGGTGCGCTTGGTGACGGTCTCCTCGACGGGCGGGGTGAGCTCGTGGGACTCGAAGTAGGGGTCGTCCTCGACCTCCTCGGGAATCTCCAGCTTGCTGACCACGCGGCGGCGAGGATAGACCCCGAAGCAGCCCGCATAGCCGTCGGCGTCCACTACCTCCTTCGGGAAGAAGGCGGCGATCTCCTCCGGGGTGCTCTTCGGGTCGAACACCAGCATGGAGGCCTGGTAGGCGTTGAAGCCATAGACCCGCTCGAGCAGCTCGAACACCTTGAAGCCCGGCGGACGATAGGCGACCTCGCCGAAGTACATCTCGCCGTCGCTGGTGACGAAATACTCGGGGTGGATCAGGCCGAACTCGATGTCGAAGGCCTTGATCAGCTTCTCGATCTGGGCGGTGATCTGGGGGCGATAGTGCTCGAGCTCCGGGGAGGCGGGCACGAACACCGAGTAGCCCAGGGTCACGTACTCGGAGATGTTGAGGAAGGCGATCTTGCCGTCGTGGATCCACGCCTCCACGGCGAACTCCCAGCCGTCCAGGTGCGACTCCATCAGCACCGGGAACTCCTCGTCGGGGATGGTATCGACCTCGTCCGGGGTGCGGATGACCCGGTGGCCCAGGCAGCCGGCCTTGTCGAAGGCCTTGAGGTGGATCGGGTCGTTGGGGTCGCCGTCGAGCTTGAGCAGGGTCTGGTTGACCCGCTTGAGGAAACGCACGACGTCCTCCTTGTCGTGGGCCTCCTCGAAGATGCCCACGCGGATACCGCCGAGCTGGGCGCGGCGCTTCATCAGGGCCTTGTCGCGCAGCAGCAGCGACTGGCCATAGAGCCGCGGGTTGTCGAGCAGCACCGAGTTGATGGCGCCGGCCCACTCCACGGTCTCCTCGAACAGCGGAATAGCGACGTCGACCTTCATCTCCTGGAGGGTGTGGGCGATCTCCAGTGAGCGGTCATTGAGGCGTTCGAAGTTCCAGGGCACATAGGGGATGTCGTGCTTCTGGCAATACTCCTCCGCCCATTCGGGGGCAACCACCACGTAGCGTCGGTCGAAGTTCTCGGCGGCTTCGATGGCGTTCAGGCTCCAGCCCAGCAGGGCGATATAGCCCTTGTTCGGATCCTTTTTCATGGGGTGCCTCCAGATGTGGCGGTGGATGTCCCCGGGCGGACAGTGCTGCCGTCGCCCCGGGGTGAAAGTGCTTTCCACGATACAGCAACGCTAGGCGAGGTTCATCCCGGTCTGCCGGGAGCGCGCCCCTTGCCGGCAGGCCCCGGCATTGGTATAGTGCGCCCGCACTCGGCAAGGCGTTGATTGCCAACGCTCCAGGCGCCGAGTCATCGACGTTGAAACAGCATGACGTCGCGCTGTGGTGGCCCCGTCGGTCCTCCCGCAACGCTAAGCCGCAAACCCCGCCAGGCCCGGAAGGGAGCAACGGTAGTGGTGGTCGCGTGTGCCGGGATGTGGCTGTCGGGGCCGCCTCCATTTCTGGCCTGTCTCTCCATTTCTGGCCTGTCCCGCCTGTTCTGCCTTCCTTCTGCAGTGCGCTTTCCGGATACTATAGGCGTCCCACCCGGGCGCGGCATCGTCGCGCCTGGGCGGCGGCATTGACCCCTGTTTCCGGGAGGATCCCATGCGACTCTATCACTCCGAGACCACCAAGGTGCGCCGGGCGCAGACCGAGCTCCACGACGGCGCCCTGGTGACCCCCTTCGAATGCCCCGATCGGGTCGACCTGGTGCTGGCGGGGCTCGAGGCGCGGGGCCTCGGCGAGGTGTGCGCGCCGCACGACCATGGCCTGGCGCCGGTGCTGGCGGTGCATGATCGCGACTATGTCGCCTTCCTGGAGCACTGCTGGACGGAGTGGCAGGCGGCGGGTCATGCGGGCGAGGCGATTCCCAACATCTGGCCGGCGCGCACCCTGCGTGGCGACCGGATCCCCGACAGCGTGGCCGGCCGGCTGGGCTACTACGCCCTGGCCTGCGAGACTTCGATCTGCGCCGGCACCTTCGAGGCCGCCATGGCCAGCAAGGATGTCGCGGTCTCGGCGGTGGATCACGTGCTGGAAACCGGCAGGCCGGCCTTCGGGCTGTGCCGCCCGCCGGGCCACCACGCCGCCAGCGACCAGTTCGGCGGCTACTGCTTCTTCAACAATGCCGCCATCGCCGCCCAGCGGGCGCTGGATGCCGGCCGCCGGCGAGTGGCGGTGCTCGACGTGGACTTCCACCACGGCAACGGTACCCAGCAGATCTTCTACGCCCGGGACGATGTGCTGGTGGCCTCGATCCACGGCGACCCGGCGGTGACCTTTCCCTACTTCCTGGGCTACGCCGACGAGCGCGGGGAAGGGGCCGGGGAGGGCTGCAACCTCAACCTGCCCCTGCCGCCCGGCACGACCTTGACGCGCTGGGTGGCGGCGCTGGACGAGGCCCTGGGCTGGATCCGCGAGGGGGATTGCGAGCTCCTGGTGGTCTCGCTGGGGGTGGATACCTTCGCCGGCGACCCGATCAGCGCCTTCCGCCTGGAAAGCGATGACTTCCTCGAGGTCGGACGTCGGCTGGCCGGTCTCGGACTGCCGACGGTGTTCCTGCTGGAGGGCGGCTATGCGGTGGAGGAGATCGGCGTCAATGTCGCCAAGGTGCTGAGCGGGTTCTCGCTGGGCTAGTCCCGTTCTCGCTCGCCCTGGGGGCGCAGGCTGCGCTGACGCTGCTGTACCTGCATGGCATCCATGCGTGACTTGAGGGCGGCCTGGGTGGCCTGCAGTGCCTCGGCGCGGATCTCGGCCTTGGAAGCTCGCTGGGCCGCCTCCTGGGCCTGTTTCTGGGCCTCGTGTCGGGCCCGCTCCAGGGCATCCAGGCGCTGCTTCTGTTCATTTCGCATCTCGGCGACCTCCTGGCGCTGGCGGCCGCGCTCGGCCTGCAGCTCCTTGGCGAGATCGGCGAGCTGTTCGGTCTTCTCGCGAACCTGGGCCAGGGCGCTGTCGCGCTGGGCCTCGGCCACGGCCTGGCTGCGCTCCGCCTTGATGCGTTCGGCCTCCGTGTCCCGGGCCTGGCGCTCGGCGGCGAGCCTTGCCTGGACGGCCTCCTCGAGCTGTTCGCGCAGCATCTCCACCTGCTGCTGGGTCTGCACCAGCCCCTCGCGATGGGTGCGGGCCTCGCGCTGTTCGACCTCCAGGTTCTCGCGCAGCTCCTCGAGCGCCGCCTGGAGCTCGTCGCGGCGGGAGAGCGCCTGCTCCGCGGCACTCTCGGCGCTGGCCAGTCGTGTTTCCATCTCGGCCAGGCGGCGTTCCATGGCCTCGCCAAGCTCGGCCAGGGTGGCGGCATCGCTGCGGGCCTCCTCGGCCAGCTGCTCGCCCCGGGAGAGGGCGTCGCCGGCGTGGCGGGCGAGCTCCTCCTCCAGCGCCGCGATCAATGCCTCCGGCAGCCGGGCAGCGGGGGGCGTCGGCGCCGGGCGGGCGGCGCGCCAGGCGGTCAGGTGGCGCTGGATGCGGTTGGGTGAGCCGGCGCCCAGGTGTTCGCAGACCCGCTGCAGGGTGGGTTCCGCCCCGCGCCCCTCGAGGTTCTCGGCGGCGGCGGCGACCTGCTCGAAGGAAATCTCCACCGGGGGCGGTGCGGAAGGCTGTCGGCTCATGGTCTCATCCCTGTTCGAAGCGCGCTTGGGTGTCATTCCGGCCGAGCCTACCACAGCCGGAGGCCGGCGCAGAGGCCGCAGCCCGCTTCCCGGGGCGCACGGGTCGCCTTGCTTTCCGCGGCCGGCCCCAGTCGCTAGAATGGACGATCCTGTCGGGCTTCGGGCGCCGATCAATGTTCCGGGCGCCGGCATCTCGCCGACATCCGACCACCGCAAGGATTCCGCGCTGCATGAGCTATCAGGTTCTGGCCCGCAAGTGGCGGCCGCGTACCTTCCACGAACTGGTGGGCCAGGAGCACGTGCAGCGTGCGCTGGTCAACGCCCTCGACCAGGGGCGGCTGCATCACGCCTACCTGTTCACCGGCACCCGTGGGGTCGGCAAGACCACCCTGGCGAGGATCCTGGCCAAGTGTCTCAACTGCACGGCCAGGGGGCACGGTGATGAGGGCATCACCTCGACCCCCTGCGGCGAGTGCGCCAGCTGCGTGGCCATCGATGAGGGGCGCTTCGTCGACCTGATCGAGGTGGACGCCGCCTCGCGCACCAAGGTCGAGGACACCCGCGAGCTGCTCGACAACGTGCAGTACGCACCGACCCAGGGGCGCTACAAGGTCTACCTCATCGACGAGGTGCACATGCTCTCCACCAGCAGCTTCAATGCGCTGCTCAAGACCCTGGAAGAGCCGCCGCCCCACGTGAAGTTCCTGCTGGCCACCACCGACCCGCAGAAGCTGCCCGCCACGGTGCTGTCGCGTTGCCTGCAGTTCACCCTCAAGCACATGCCCCCCGAGCGCATCGTTGGCCACCTGGCCAAGGTGCTCGAGGCCGAGTCGGTGCCCTTCGAGGAGAGCGCCCTGTGGCTCCTGGGCCGCGCCGCCGAGGGCTCCATGCGCGATGCCATGAGCCTCACCGACCAGGCCATCGCCTTCGGCCAGGGGCGGGTGCAGCATGCCGACGTCGCGGCCATGCTCGGCACCCTCGATCAGCGCCACGTGCTGGCGCTGGTCGAGGCCCTGGCCGAGGTGGATGCCGCCAGGGTACTGGCCGAGGTGGCGGCGCTGGCCGAGCGCGCCCCCGATTTCGCCGCCGTGCTCGATGAGCTCACCGCGGTGCTGCATCGCCTGGCCATCGCCCAGATGGTGCCCGACGCCCTGGACAACGCCCATGGCGACCGCGAGGCGCTGCTGGCCCTTGCCGCACGCTTCACCGCCGAGGACGTGCAGCTCTACTACCAGATCGGCATCCAGGGGCGGGGCGACATGGAGCACGCCCCGGATCTGCGCACCGCGCTGGAGATGACCCTGCTGCGCATGCTGGCCTTCCGCCCCCAGGGGGTGCCGGCGCCGGCGAAGACGCCGCTGCCGCTGCGCGGCGCGGGGGAGGGCGGCAGCGGAGCCGCGGGCCCGGGTGCCGGCACGCTCACGCCACCTTCGCCGCCGCCGGCCGCTCCTGCCCAGGCGAGCGCTCGACCCGAAGAACCGCGTGAAGCGCCCGCTGCCGCAACGCCGCCGGAACCGGCGCCTCCGCCCCCGGTGGCGCCGGCCGTGTCGGCACCGGCAGGCGCGCCGCCGACCCCGGAGCCCCCGCCCTGGGAGGAGGCCGCCCCTGCGCCCGCTGCCTACGCCGCCGAGCAAGCGTCGAGTCCCGCCCCCGAGCCGCCTCGGGAGGCCGTGGCGCCCGAACCGGCGCCCGAACCGGCGCAGGAGCCCCCCGCCGAGCCGGCTGCGGTCGAGTCTCAGTCCGAGCCCCAGCCCCAGCCAGAGCCCCCGCGCGCCGAGCCGGCACCGGCCATGGCCGGCCTGTTCGGCCACGCCGACTGGCTGGCCTGCTTCGAGTCCCTGGGGCTGGGCGGCCTGACGCGCAATCTGGTGGCAAACTGCGTGGTGGAGCACGATGACGGCCAGGTGCTCCGGCTGCGCCTCGACCCGGCGCTCTCCGCCATGCGGGCCGACATCCATATCGAGCGCACGCAGCAGGCTCTGGCCGAGCACGGCGTGGTGCGGCGCCTGGTGGTCGAGGAAGGGGTGCTGCCCGAGCAGGTCGAGACGCCCCGCCTGCAGGCCGAGCGCCTGGCCGCCGAACGCCACGCCGAGGCGGTGGCCGCGCTCAAGCGCGACCCCAACGTACAGAAGCTCGAGCAGGCCTTCGGGGCCCGCCTGATCGAATCCACGGTCAAGCCGGCCGAAGCGCGGGCCGGCTCATGAACGCCGCGTTCGGCGCGGCGTCATAACCACGATCCGTCATATCACCACAGAGAGGACTCACCATGTTCAAGGGTGGAATGGGCAACATCATGAAGCAGGCCCAGGAGATGCAGGAGAAGATGCAGCGCGCCCAGGAGGAGATCGCCCGCGCCGAGGTGCAGGGCGAGGCGGGCGCGGGCATGGTCAAGATCACCATGAACGGCCGCCATGACGTCAGCAAGGTCGACATCGACCCGAGCGTCATGGAGGAGGACAAGGAGCTGCTCGAGGATCTGCTGGCTGCCGCCGTCAACGACGCCGTGCGCAAGGTCGAGGCCAACTCCAAGGCCAGGATGGAAGAGATTACCTCGGGCATGAATCTGCCGCCGGGCTTCAAGATGCCCTTCTGACGATGAGCTTCTCCCCCCTCGTCGAGAAACTGATGGAGTCGCTGCGGGTGCTGCCCGGTGTCGGGCCCAAGACCGCCCAGCGCATGGCCATGCACCTGCTCGAGCGCGACCGCGATGGCGGCCGTCGCCTGGCCGCGGTGCTCGATGAGGCGCTGGAGCGGGTCGGCTACTGCCGGCGCTGCCGCACCCTCACCGAGGAGGAGATCTGCGCGCTGTGTGAGAGCGCGCGGCGCGACGACACCCTGCTCTGCGTCGTGGAGTCCCCCGCCGACCAGCTCGCCATCGAGGAGGCGGGGGGCTTTCGCGGGCGCTACTTCGTGCTGCACGGCCACCTCTCGCCGCTGGACGGCATCGGCCCCGAGGACATCGGCCTCGACCAGCTCGAGGCACGGGTGGCCGAGGGAGGCATCGAGGAGATGATTCTCGCCACCAACCCCACCGTGGAGGGCGAGGCCACCGCCCATTACATCGCCGCCCAGCTCGCTCCCTACGGCATCCGCCTGTCGCGCCTCGCCTATGGCGTGCCCATGGGCGGTGAGCTCGAATACGTGGATGGCGGCACCCTGAGCCGCGCCTTCAACGGCCGCCTGCCGTTCTCGGGCGACTGACCCCGTTGCCCGACGTTTCCCGACCCTGATGCTTCCCGACCTGCCGGAACCCCCATGCCCCTGACCCCCGAAATACGCTGGATCGATACCCCCGAGGCCCTGGACGCCGCCTGCGCCGAGGTGGCCGACGCCGATGTGATCGCGCTGGACACCGAGTTCTTCCGCGAGAACACCTTTTATCCGGTGCCGGCGCTGATCCAGTTCTCCACCGGCGGCCCGGCCTGGCTGGTCGACCCCCAGGCGGTGGCCTGCACCGACGCCTTCCGCCGGCTGCTGGCCGAGGGGCCGCTGAAGCTGCTCCACGCCGCCAGCGAGGACCTCGAGGTCTTCGCCGGTTGGGCCGGCGTCACCCCCTCGCCGCTGGTGGACACCCAGCTGGCCCAGGGCCTGCTGGGCGAGAACCCGGGCATGGGCTACCAGAAACTGGTCGAGCACTGGACCGGCCACACCCTGCCCAAGGACGAGACCCGCTCCGACTGGCTCAAGCGCCCGCTCTCCGAGACCCAGCAGGCCTACGCGGCCCTGGACGTGATCTACCTGATCGAAGTGTGGCACCAGCAGCGAGAGTCGCTGGAGCGCCACGGCCGCCTGGCCTGGCTCATGGACGACTGCGCCGAGCTGGTGGCCCAGGCGGGGCGCAACGGCGAGGCCGACGCCCAGTGGTACCTGCGCCAGCGCCAGCTGTGGCGCCTGACCCCGCGTCAGGTCGAGGCCTACCGCCGCCTGACCACCTGGCGGGAGGGAGAGACCCGGGCGCGCAACCTGCCGCGAGGCTGGCTGGTCCACGACCGGGTGCTCTATGCCATCGCCGAGGCGCTGCCCGAGAATCGCTTCGAGCTGGCCCGCATCGAGGACGTCAAGCCGAGCCTGATCAAGCGCGACGGTGATACCCTGCTGGCGCTGGTGGCCGAGGCGCGTCACCTGGACGACGCCGCGCTGCCGCCGGCCCAGCCATCCCCCATGGCGCCGGAGTTCAAGCGGGTGCTCAAGGCGCTCAAGAAGGTGGTCAACGTCGAGGCCGAGGCCCAGGGTCTGGCGCCGGAGGTGCTGCTGCGCCGCCGGGACCTGGAGGCCCTGGTCATCGCCCATCTGGAACATGAACCGCTGCCGCTGCCCTCGGGCTGGCGTGGCGAGCGACTCAACGCGGGCCTGATCCGGGCCCTGGAGGAACAGCCCCGATGAATGACGATCGGATGCGCGGCGACAAGCTGCTGTGCGAGGTCTTCAAGAGCCCCCGCATGGACGAGATGTATCTCTACGTGGACAAGCGCGAGGGGGTTTCCCGGGTGCCCGAGCCGCTGCTCGAGCGCTTCGGCAAGCCGGTGCCGTCGCTGACCCTGATCCTCACCGCCGACAAGCGCCTGGGCCGCGCCCAGGCCGCCGACGTCATGGCGGCGATCCGCGAGAAGGGCTTCTACCTGCAGATGCCCCCCGCCAAGGAGGAGTACCTCCTCGATCTCTACCGCACCCCCACCGAGGCGCGTTATTGAGCTGGCTGAGCCTGGCAGTCACTGCCGGTGGGAAGGGGCGTCGGGGGCAAGCCGAAGAGGAGGTCCTATGCCAGGGACGGCATCGGTAGCGTACAGGGAGGTATTCACAGCGCCTCTCTCGCAGGCTTGTCCCCGGACCAGCCCCGTCGTCGCTTCTGCAAGATGGCAGGACAAACGGGAGACGTCATGAGAGAACGATTCTGGGAGCAGTACCCCCTCGAGGAGCTGACCGCCGAGGAGTGGGAGGCGCTGTGCGACGGCTGCGGCCAGTGCTGCCTGCTTAAGTTCCAGGATGACGAGAGCGGCGAACTGGCGGTGCTCAACCTGGCCTGCGAGCTGCTGGATCTCCACAGCTGCCGCTGCAGCGACTACGAGCACCGCCTCGAGCGGGTGCCGGAGTGCACCCGGCTCACGCCGGAACTGATCGACCAGTTCCGCTGGCTGCCCCACTCCTGCGCCTACCGCCGGGTGGCGGAGGGGCGCAAGCTGGCCCGCTGGCATCCGCTGCTCTCCGGCGACCCGGAGCGGGTCCACCGCAAGGGCATCAGCGTGCGCAGCTTCGCCGTCACCAGTCGCGGGGTCCCCGAGGAGGAGTACGAGGACCATATCATCGCGGTGATTCCGATCGATTGATCCTGCCAGGAGAAGAGCTGCTGTAGCCTCTCAAGCCTTGAGGCTACTGGTGGGGGCGGGATCACCTCCAGGACTTCAATCCACTGGTGGGAGATCGGCTCCGCCGGGCGAATGGCGGCGAAGCCGCCCCGGCGGGGTTGTCGGCATTGGCGCATACCGCCCAGGAGCCCTTCGGTCTCCATTCGCCGGGCGGAGCCCAGCCCCCACACAACCCAGCGCTTCGCCCCGCGGAGCGTGGCTTGCATGTTGAAAGCGAGCGGGGCAGGTCTTGTGTTCAGGAGCAGTTAATGCTGGCGGGAGATGCCATGTGGACCCTTATGCCTCGCGGTTTTCCATTCCCAGCGCCCAGAGGATATAGGCGTCCTGGCGGGCGCCGTCGTGCCATGCCTTGAAGCGTCCCGAGGCACCGCCGTGGCCGGCGGCCATGTCGGTGCGCAGCAGCACGGGGCCGCGAGCGGTGCCGAGCTCCGTCAGCCGCGCGTAGAGCTTGGCGGGCTCCCAGTAGGGCACCCGCGTATCGTGCCAGCTGCCCTGCAGGAACATGGTCGGGTAGGGGGCCGCGGCCAGGTTGTCCAGCGGCGAGTAGGCGCGGATGCGCTTGCGGGCGTCGGGTTCGTCGGGATTCCCCCACTCGGTGTACTCGGCGGTGGTCAGCGGCAGGTCGGGGTTCTCCATGGTGCGCAGCACGTCCACGAAGGGCACGTCGAGCACCGCCGCACAGAACGCCTCCGGCGCCAGATTGAGGCTGGCGCCCACCAGCAGGCCGCCGGCACTGGCCCCGTAGGCGGCGATGCGCTCGTCGTCGCTGATGCCGTGCTCCACCAGGCAGTCCCGGGCGGCGAGGAAGTCCCGGAAGCTGTTGGCCTTGTGCTCCAGCTTGCCGGCCAGGTACCAGGGCTCGCCGCGATCGCCGCCGCCGCGCACATGGGCCACGGCGAAGGCCGCGCCGCGGGCCAGCAGCTCCAGGCGCGCCACGGAGAACCAGGGGTCGAGCACCTCGCCGTAGGCGCCGTAGCCGTAGAGCAGCGTCGGCAGCGGGTGGCCCGCCAGGTCGGCGCGCATCACCACCGAGACGGGGATGCGCTCGCCGTCGTGGGAGGTCGCCCACAGCCGCTCGCAGGCGAGCTCTTCGGGCGCCAGGTCGCCGTGGATCGGCTGCTGCTTGAGCAGGGTGCGCTCGCCGCTGTCCAGGTCGTGCTCGATCCAGGTCACCGGCAGCACGAAGGACTCCTCGCGCAGGCGCAGGCGGCGCTGGTCGAAGTGGGGCGCATCGCCCAGCGCCAGGCTGCAGGGCGTCTCCGGCAGCGGCAGGCGCTCGTCCCGGGTGAGGCGATGCCCGGCATCGAACTCCATCACCCTGAGCCTGACCTGGGCCTCCTCATGGTCGCGCTCGGTGATCACCAGCCCCCAGGCGAAGGCGTCGACCCCCTCCAGGGTGTCCTCGTCGCGGTGGGGAATCAGCGGCTGCCAGCGGTCGGCGTCGGCGGCGGCATCCAGTTGCGCCTCGTCGATCACGTCGAGGCGGAAGTGAGGAGCCTCGCGGTTGTGGAGCAGGTAGAAGTGGCCGGGCCGGTGGTCCAGGGAGAGCTCCACGCCGCTCTCCCGGGGGTGGAAGCAGCGTGGGGGAGTGGCCGGCGCCCGGGCCGGAATCAGGTAGCTCTCGCTGGTGTCCTTGGAGGCGCTCTCCAGCACCAGCCACTCCCGGGAGCGGGTCTTGCCGAGCCCCAACCAGAACTCCGGGTCCTCCTCGCGCAGCACCAGCGCAGGCTCACTCGCCACGCCCTCGGCCAGCGCCAGGCGCCAGACGCTCTCGGGGCGCTGGGTGGCATCGTAGCGGGTGAAGAACAGGGTAGCGTTGTCCTCGGCCCAGGTGAGCTCGGGGCCGATGCCCTCCAGCAGGCGCACCGGCTCGCCATCGGGGAGCCGGGCCAGGAAGAGGTCGAACATCTCGTCCCCGGTGGTGTCCTCGGTCCAGGCGAGCCAGCGCTCGTCGGGAGAGAGGGCCATGTCGCCGAGCTCCAGGAAGTCGTGGTCGGCGGCGCGGGCCTCGAGATCCAGGAAGGGTGCGGCACGGTCCGGCTTGCCGTTGGGGTGGCGCCACCATACCGGGTAGTCGGCCTCGGCGGCGGTCTCGCTCCAGTAGGTGTAGTGGTCCAGCGGGGAGCGCAGACCGTGCACGGCCAGCTCGCGGCGGGCCAGGTGGCCGTGGTAGAGCCGCTCCACCAGGTCGTCCAGGGGGGCAAACCAGGCGGCGAACTCGGCGTTGGCCGCCTCGAGGAAGTCGGCGACCGCCGGCTCCTCGCGGTTCTCCAGCCAGTGCCACTCGGGGTCCTCCGGACGACGGAAGCGGGCCACCGGGGAGTCGGTGGCCGGGCTGTCGGGGCGATGCGGCGGCTGTGCTTTCATGGTGGGAGATGTACCATACTCAAGACTGTGAATAGAGAGGTGGCAATGCCAATTACCGATTCGATGACCCTACTATGGCTGGTCTACGCCGTCCTGTCGCTGGTGGTGCTGCTGACCGGCTACCTGGGCCTGGCCTTCCTGCCGCGGCTGCTGCGGCTGCCGATCACCTGGCTGGTGGCCGGCGTGATGTGGGTGCCGACGCGCTTCCATATGCCGCTGCTGGAGGAGGGGGAATTCTACACCGGTCTGGCGCCGGCGGTGGTGGTGGCCCTGGTGGGCTTCCTCGAGCGCGACAGCGGCCTGATGCTGCCGGCCCTGATGCTGACCGCGGCCGGTGCGGCGGCGGGCGTGGCCTTCGGGCTGCTGCTGGCCTGGCGTGGCGGCGACCGCGACCACTATGTCGACATGGATGACAACGAGGACGACGTGCCCCCTGCCAAGCCTGGCGGTGGCGGACGTCGCGAGCCGGTGATCGGCTGATCGCACGCCGAGCATCGGCCCAACAGGAGCCGATCAGCGGCTAAGGAGCCGGGCATGGCCGGGGCGTGGATGATGAGGTCGTGGAGGAGCCGTCGGGTGGGGCGTGGCTTCGCCGGCGTGCTGCTGGCGGGCCTGCTGTGGCTCGCGGCCGGGGCTGGGCTGGCGCAGCCGGTCGAGGAGAGCCCGGACGTGCGGGTGATCATCGATGTCTCGGGCAGCATGCGCAGCAACGATCCCGACCAGCTCGCGGCCAGCGCCCTGGAGCTGCTGTCCGCGCTGCTGCCGGACGGCACCCCGGCCGGCGTCTGGACCTTCGGCGAGCGCGTCGACAACCCGCTCCCGCTCGGCGAGGTCGACGACGAGTGGCGCGAGCGTGCCATGGCCCTGCGTCCCGCCCTGGTGGAGTACCAGCAGCACACCGACATCGAGGCCGCCGTGCGCAGTGCTGCCGAGAGCCCGGCCAACGGCTGGCGCCACCTGGTGCTGCTCACCGACGGCATGATCGACCTGGCGCCGGCACGGGGAGCCAAGCCGGAGATCGACCTCGCCTCGCGGCGTGCCCTGCTCGATGAGCTTGCCCCGGCGCTGGCGCAGCGCGGGGTGGTGGTGCACGCCATCGCCTTCTCCGACGAGGCCGACCTCCGCCTGGTGGAGCGCCTCTCCCGCACCACCGGCGGCCTGCCGGCCCTGGTGCAGTCCCCGGAGAGCCTGCTGGGTGCCTTCGTGGATATCGTCGAGCGCATCTTTCCCGCCGACCAGGTGCCCCTGGCCGAGGGGCGCTTCGCCATCGAGCCCGGCGTCGAGGCCTTCTCGGCGCTGCTCTTCCACGCCCCGAACGGCGACCCCCTGACCCTGGTGGCCCCGGACGGCACGCGCTTCACGCCCGATTCGCCGCCGCCCGGCGCCCGCTGGCAGGTGGAGCCCCGCTTCGACCTGCTGCGGGTGCCGGACCCCGCTCCCGGCGAGTGGCGCGTAGAGGGGGAGATCGCCGACGACAGCCGCATCGGGGTAAGCGGTGCGGTGAGCCTGCAGCTGGCGCCGCTGCCGGCCGTCCTGAACCCGGGGCAGACGCTGCCGCTGGAGGCCTGGCTGGCCCGCGGCGGTGAGCCCTGGCAGGAGGCCCCGGAGGATCTCGCCATCAGCGTGACCCTGCTCGATGCCGAAGAGGCGCCGCGGGCGGAGGTCTGGCTGGTCCGTCAGGGCGAGCGCTTCGTCGGCGAGCTGACGGTGCCGGAGCTCTCCGGAGCCGCCCGCCTGCGCTTTCAAGCCCGGGGGGAGGGGATCGACCGCCTGCGCGACCTGGCGGTGAACGTGCAGCCGCTGCTGAGCCTGCTCGACGAGGCCGAGGAGGGCCACGGGGTTGGCGACTCGCGCCTGGTTCCCCTGGGCGAGCGCTTCCACGAGGATCTTGCCACCGGCCGCGAGGGCGAGGCGGTGCCCGACAGCGCCGCCGACCGCTTCATCGATTTCATCCACGATCTGCCGGCCCATGCCGCCACCCTGTGGCGCGAAGGCCGGCCCTGGCTCGAGCGCCGTGGCGCGGCCTTCGCCGGCGACCCGCGCCAGTGGGCGGTGGCGGGCCTGGTGGTCGTGCTGCTGCTGACCCTTTTGGCCCTGCGCCGGACCCGGCGGCGTCGCCGGGTCGTCCACCGGGAGGATCCGTATGTGTGAGCTTTTGGGCATGAGCGCCAACGTGCCCACCGATATCTGCTTCAGCTTCACCGGCTTCCTGCATCGCGGGGGCGGCACCGGCCCCCACCGCGATGGCTGGGGCATCGCCTTCTACGAGGAGGGCGGCTACCGCGACTTCCGCGACCCCCACCCCTCGGTGCATTCGCCCATCGCCCGGCTGATCACCGACTACCCGATCAAGTCGAACATCGTCATCAGCCATATTCGCCAGGCCAACGTCGGCCATGTCCGCCTGGCCAACACCCACCCCTTCGTGCGCGAGATGTGGGGCAGCCCCTGGTGCTATGCCCACAACGGCCAGCTCGAGGGTTGGCGGGGCCTGCCGCTCAGCTTCTACCGCCCCATCGGGGATACCGACAGCGAGCACGCCTTCTGCTGGCTGCTGGGCGAGCTGCGCCGCTGCTTCCCGGCGCGCCCGCAGAGCGACGCCGAGCGCGAGGGGCTGTGGCGGCTGCTCCACCAGCTCTGCGAGCGCCTACGCGGCCTCGGGGTGTTCAACCTGCTGCTGGCCGACGGCGACTACCTCTACACCTTCTGCTCCACCAAGCTGGCGCATATCACCCGGCGGGCCCCGTTCGGCCGCGCCAGCCTGTCGGACGCCGAGCTCACCGTGAACTTCGCCGAGCACACCACGACCCACGACATCGTCTCGGTGATCGCCACCGAGCCGCTCACCGACAACGAGGCCTGGGAGCGCATGGTCCCGGGGGAGCTGCTGGTATGGCGGGATGGCGTGATCCAGGCGCGCTACGGCCGCCGAGATGCGGGAGATCGGCCGGCTGGCCTTTTCGGCGGCCAGGGCACAGGCTAGCGGTGAGGGGCCAGGACGGAGCGGTTTCAATCCATTGTTTCAATCGATCGTTTTACACTCCGAGTTGGCCGGTTTAAGGTAGGGCCCCGGGACAACAACAAGCGCCGGTGGTCCATCGGCGACTCAGCGGAGAGACGTGATGAGTGAGCATGCCAACGCCCCGATCCTGTCCGGCCCCGAGCTCAAGGGGATGGACGAGTACGGATCGGTCAACGATGTCTTCCAGGCGGCGGTCAAGCGCTATGCCGACAAGCCGGCCTTCAGCTGCATGGGGCAGACCCTGAGCTTCGCCGACCTGGATCGCCTCTCCGGCGATTTCGCCGCCTGGCTGCAGCACGAGACCACCCTGCAGCCCGGCGACCGCATCGCCATCCAGCTGCCCAACGTGCTGCAGTTCCCGGTGGCGGTGTTCGGCGCCATGCGGGCGGGCATGGTGGTGGTCAACACCAACCCGCTCTATACCGAGCGGGAGATGGCCCACCAGTTCAAGGATTCCGGCGCCAAGGCGATCGTGATCCTGGCCAACATGGCCGACAAGCTCGAGAAGATCCTCGACCGCACCGATATCCAGCACGTGGTGGTGACCCAGCTTGGCGACCTGCACGGCTTCCCCAAGCGTCCGCTGATCAACCTGGTGGTCAAGCACGTCAAGAAGATGGTGCCCGCCTATCGGCTGCCCGGCCACACGCCGTTCCGGCAGACGCTGAAGGAGGGGGCCGCCCGCCAGCACCGCGACGTCAAGCGCGAGCTGGATGACATCGCGGCCCTGCAGTACACCGGGGGCACCACGGGCCTGGCCAAGGGCACCATGCTGACCCACCGCAACCTGGTCGCCAACATGCTCCAGGCCGGGGAGGCGATCGGCAAGGGGCTCAACAACGGCGAGGAGGTGGTGATCGCGCCGCTGCCGGTCTACCACATCTACACTTTCACGGTGAACTGCCTGTTCCTGATGGAGACCGGCAACCACTCGATCCTGATCACCAATCCGCGCGATCTGCCCAACTTCGTCAAGGAGCTCAAGGGGCTCCAGTTCACCGCCTTCATTGGCCTGAACACCCTCTTCAACGCCCTGTGCAACCGCGAGGACTTCCGCGCCCTGGACTTCTCGAAGCTGCACCTGACCATCTCCGGCGGCATGGCGCTGACCAAGGCGGCGGCGGAGCGCTGGAAGGAGGTCACCGGCTGCGACATCGCCGAGGGCTATGGGCTCACCGAGACCTCGCCGGTGGTCAGCTTCAACCCTGTCGACGCCATCCAGCTCGGCACCATCGGCAAGCCGGTGGCCGGCACCCGGGTCAAGGTGGTGGATGCCGACGGCAACGACCTGCCCTTCGGCGAGCCGGGCGAGCTCTGCGTGCAGGGGCCCCAGGTGATGAAGGGCTACTGGAACCGCGACGACGAGACCATCAAGGTGATCGACGACGACGGCTGGTTCCACACCGGCGACATCGCGGTGCTCCAGGAGGACGGCTATATCCGCATCGTCGACCGCAAGAAGGACATGATCCTGGTCTCGGGCTTCAACGTGTACCCCAACGAGGTGGAGGATGTCGTCGCCACCCATCCGGGCGTGCTGGAGTCCGCGGCGGTCGGCGTGGAGGACGAGAACAGCGGCGAGGCGATCAAGCTCTTCGTGGTGCCACGCACGGATGACCTCGACCCCGACGAGCTGCGCGCCTGGTGCAAGAAGGAGCTGACCGGCTACAAGGTGCCCAAGTACGTGGAGCTGCGCGACGAGCTCCCGAAGACCAACGTGGGCAAGGTACTTCGCCGCCAGCTGCGCGATGAGGAGCGCGAGAAGGCCAAGGCGGCCGGCTAGGCAGCTCGCTCCCGAAGACGCCCACGTGTTCAGCAAGGTGCTGCGCCGCCAGCTGCGCGATGAGGAGCGCGAGAAGGCCAAGGCGGCCGGCTAGGCAGCTCGCTCCCGAAGACGCCCACGTGTTCAGCAAGGTGCTGCGCCGTCAGCTGCGCGATGAGGAGCGCGAGAAGGCCAAGGCGGCCTCCTGAACCGCCGATAGCCGCTGCCTGGTCGGGCCATAGCCAGCCTCAATGGCCCGGATTAGGCGCCGCCCAGGCGGCGGCGTTACAATGACCTGCCCGTTCCGGCTCCCCGGTGCGGGCAGTTTTCCTTTGTTGCCCTCCACCCCCGGAGCCGCCGTGTCCGACGTGACCACCGACCCTTCTCTCGCCACCGATGCCCTGACCGATGCCGGCCGCCTGCGCGCCCTGCGCCAGGCCCTCGACGGCGTGCTGCTGCGTGACCGCGCGTCGCTCGACAAGCGCCTGCACGGCCTGGCGCGGCGGCTGAAGGAGGGCAAGCCGGTGGATCGCGGCCTGGGCGAGGTGGAGCAGGCCGTGGCGCGCTCCCGGGAGGCGGTGGCGCGACGCGCGGCCCGCCCGGTGACGCTCAACTACCCCCCCGAGCTGCCGGTGGCGGAGCGCCGCGAGGAGATCCTCGACGCCCTGCGCGACCACCAGGTGGTGGTGGTGGCCGGCGAGACCGGCTCCGGCAAGACCACCCAGCTGCCCAAGATCTGCCTGGAGCTGGGGCTGGGGCGCCGCGGCTTGATCGGCCACACCCAGCCGCGGCGGCTGGCGGCGCGCTCGGTGGCCGCGCGGCTGGCCGAGGAGCTCGAGACCACGCTGGGGGAGCAGGTCGGCTACCAGGTGCGCTTCACCGACCAGAGCAGCGACCAGACCCTGGTCAAGCTGATGACCGACGGCATCCTGCTGGCGGAGACGCGCCACGATCCCGATCTCACCCGCTACGAGGTGATCATCATCGACGAGGCTCACGAGCGCAGCCTCAACATCGATTTCCTGCTCGGCTACCTGAAGCGCCTGCTGCCCCGTCGCCCCGACCTCAAGGTGATCATCACCTCGGCCACCATCGATGTGGAGCGCTTCGCCGCCCACTTCGCTCGGCCCGGCAGGGGCGAGGCGCCCGACCGGCCGGCGCCGGTGGTGGAGGTCTCCGGGCGCACCTTCCCGGTGGAGCTGCACTACCGCCCGCTGGTGCGCGAGGCCGAGGACGAGGAGGACCGCACCCTGCAGGAGGGCATCCTGCATGCGGTGGAGGAGATCGAGCGCATCGAGCGCGACAAGCGCTGGCTCCATGGCCCCCGCGACATCCTGGTGTTCCTGCCCGGGGAGCGGGAGATCCGCGAGACCGCCGATACCCTGCGCCGGGCCGACCTGCGCGGCACCGAGATCCTGCCGCTCTACGCGCGCCTCTCCAATGCCGAGCAGAATCGTGTATTCGCGCCCCATGCCGGGCGGCGCATCGTGCTGGCCACCAACGTCGCCGAGACCTCGCTCACCGTGCCTGGCATCCGCTACGTGATCGACCCGGGCCTGGTGCGCATCAGCCGCTACAGCTACCGGGCCAAGATTCAGCGCCTGCCGGTAGAGCCGGTCAGCCAGGCCAGCGCCAACCAGCGTATGGGGCGCTGCGGCCGCGTGGCCGAGGGGGTCTGCATCCGCCTCTATGACGAGGAGGACTTCCTCGCCAGGCCGGCGTTCACCGACCCCGAGATCCGCCGCACCAACCTGGCCTCGGTGATCCTCTCCATGCTCTCGCTGCTGTCGTTGAACCCCGATGACATCGAGGCCTTCCCCTTCGTCGATCCGCCGGATTCGCGTTTCGTCACCGACGGCTTCCGACTGCTCTTCGAACTGGGCGCGGTGGACGAGGGCGGGCGGCTCACCCCCATCGGTCGCAAGCTGGCCCGGCTGCCCATCGACCCGCGCCTGGCACGCATGGTGCTGGCCGGGGCCGAGCAGGGCGGCCTGCGCGAGGTGCTGATCGTGGTGGCGGGCCTCGCCGTCCAGGACCCCCGCGACCGCCCGGCGGAGAAGCGCCATGCCGCCGACCAGGCCCACCGCCGCTGGCAGGACCCGGACTCCGACTTCGTGGCGCTGCTCAACCTCTGGGACGGCGTCGAGGCGGCTCGGGAGGCGCTCTCCGGCAACCAGCTCAGGCGCTGGTGCAAGGAGCACTACATCAACTACCTGCGCCTGCGCGAATGGCACGACACCTTCCGCCAGCTGCGCCAGCTGCTGCGCGACATGCAGATCGAGGTGCCGCCGCCGGCGCCCTGGCCGGTTTCCGAGGAGGGCAGCGCCGAGGAGGGCGATGAAGAGAAGGCGCGCCAGGAGCGCCGTCGCCGCCAGGCCGCCACCCTGCACCGGGCGCTCTTGCCCGGGCTGCTCTCCCACCTCGGGCTTCTCACCGAGAACCGCGAGTACCTGGGCGCGCGCAACCGCAAGTTCGTCATCCATCCGGGGTCGGGGCTCGGCAAGAAGTCGCCCAAGTGGCTGATGGCCTTCGAGCTGGTGGAGACGACGAAACTGTTCGCCCGCACCGTGGCGAAGATCGACCCCGAGTGGATCGAGCCGCTGGCCGGGCACCTGGTCAAGCGCAGCTACGCCGAGCCCCACTGGGAGATGAAGCGTGCCCAGGTAATCGCCAAGGAGCAGGTGACCCTGTTCGGGCTGCCCATCGTGGCCGGGCGGCGGGTGCACTACGGCCCCATCGCGCCCGCCGAGGCCCGCGAGCTCTTCATTCGCCGCGCCCTGGTGGAGGGGGAGTTCCGCACCCGCGGCGACTTCTTCGCCCACAACCGCGCGCTGGTCGAGGAGGTCGAGGACCTCGAGGACCGGGCCCGGCGTCGCGATATCCTGGTGGACGAGGAGACCCTCTTCGCCTTCTACGACGAGCGCCTCCCCGAGGGCATACATAACGGCAAGGGCTTCGAGGCGTGGCGCAAGCAGGCCGAGGCCGAGAACCCCGCGGTGCTCAAGTTCGACCGCGCCGCCCTGCTGGCCCGGGAGGCCAGCGAGGTCACCGAGGCCGACTACCCGGACGAGCTGGCCCTCAACGGGGTGCGCTATCCGCTTGCCTACCACTTCGAGCCCGGCGCCCAGGACGACGGGGTGACCCTCACCGTGCCCGCCGCCATGCTGCCCCAGCTGCCGCTGGCGCGGCTCGAGTGGCTGGTGCCGGGCCTTTTGCGCGAGAAGTGCATCGCGCTGATGAAGTCGCTGCCCAAGGCGATTCGCCGCCAGGTGGTGCCGATTCCCGACTGGGTGGATGCCGCCCTGGAGACCCTCGTCCCCGACGACGTGCCCCTCACCGAGGCGCTGGGCGAGTTCCTGCGCCGGCGCACCGGGGTGCGCCTCCACCCCGACGACTGGCAGCGTGACCAGCTCGAGCCCCACCTGGTGATGAACCTGCGGGTGGTGGACCATGAGGGCAACACCTTGGGCCAGGGCCGCGATGCCCGCGAGCTGGAACGCCGCTTCGAGGCGGCGGCGGGGCAGGGGGCCCGGGCGCTGGCCGCCGAGGCACGCCTGGAGGCGCCGGTGGAAGGGCTGCCCGAGGCCGCGCTGCCGGAGTCGCGGGTGACCACCCAGGCGGGCATCCGGGTCGAGGCCTTCCCGGCCCTGGTGCCGGAGGGGGAGGCCTTCCGGGTCGAGCTCTTCGACCACCCCGACAAGGCCCGCGAGGCCCATCGCGACGGCATCGTGCGCCTGGCCATGCGCCGCCTGCCCGACCAGGTGCGCGAGATCGAACGCCTTAAGGGGCTCGGCACCTGTGCGCTGCTGTTTGCCAAGGTGGGCAGCAAGCGCCAGCTGACCGACGACGTGGTGCGGGCGGTGTTCACCCGGGGGGTGGCGCAGGACCCGCTGCCGCGCTCGGCGGCCGAGCTCGAGGCGCGCCTGGCGGCGACCCGAGCCGAGCTCCTGCCCCGGGCCGAGGCCCTGGTGGTCACCCTGGAGGCCGCCCTCAAGGGCCACCTGGCGGTCACCAAGGCGTTGAAGGGCAACCTGAACCTGGCGCTGGCGCTGGTATACAGTGACCTCAAGGGGCAGATGGCGCGGCTGGTACACCCCGGCTTCGTCAACGAGGCCGGCGAGTGGCTCGAGGAATACCCGCGCTACATGGAGGCGGCCCAGATCCGCCTGGAGAAGGCGCCCCGGGAGCGGCTGCGCGACCAGATGCACATGCAGGAGATCCAGGCCCTGGAGGCGCGCCTCGAGGCCCGCCTTCAGAGCGAGCGGCGCGGCGGCATGGCGCCCCCGGCGCTGGCCGAGTTCCGCTGGTGGATCGAGGAGCTGCGTGTCTCGCTCTTCGCCCAGCAGCTGGGCACGAAATTTGCGGTCTCTGCCAAGCGTCTCGAGAAGCGCTGGGCGGAGATCACCGGGCGCCCCTGAGCGCCCCGAACAGTGAGCGGTCGCCGAGGCGGCCAGGGCGGCCCGGACGCCGCGAAAGGGAGATACCGATGACCAACGTCGTGATTACCGGCACAGGACTCTTCACGCCGGAGCACACCATCGACAACGACGCCCTGGTGGCCTCGTTCAATACCTGGGTGGATGCCGAGAACGCCCGCCGCGCCGAGGCCGGCATCGAGGAGCGCCTGGCGCACTCCAGCAGCGAGTTCATCGTCAAGGCCTCGGGCATCCACAGCCGCCACGTGCTCGATGCCGAGGGCATCCTCGACCCCGAGCGCATGCGGCCCCGGCTGTGCGAGCGGAGCAACGACGAGCCCTCCATCCAGTGCGAGATGGGCGCCGTGGCGGCTCGCCAGGCCCTGGAGGCCGCCGGGGTGGCGGCCGCCGACATCGACCTGGTGATCGTCGGCTGCTCCAACCTGGAGCGTCCCTACCCGGCGGTGGCGGTGGAGCTGCAGGCGGCACTGGGCGCCGGCGGCTACGCCTTCGACATGAACGTGGCCTGCAGCTCGGCCACCTTCGCCATCGAGACCGCGGCCAACGCCATCCGCGCCGGCAGTGCCCGCCGGGCGCTGGTGGTCAACCCGGAGATCTGCTCGGCGCACCTCAACTTCCGCGACCGCGACAGCCACTTCATCTTCGGCGACGCCTGCACCGCCATCGTGCTGGAACGCGACGACCTGGCCACCAGTGAGTCGCGCTTCGAGATCCTCGGCACGCGCCTGGTGACGCGCTTCTCCAATGCCATCCGCAACAACGCCGGCTTCCTCAACCGGGTCACCGACGCCGACCCCCAGGCGCTGGACAAGCTGTTCGTCCAGGAGGGGCGTCGGGTGTTCAAGGAGGTCTGCCCCATGGTGGCGGCGCTGATCGGGGCGCACCTGCAGGCGCTGGGCTTCTCCGGCAACGACCTGGCGCGGATGTGGCTGCACCAGGCCAACCGCCACATGAATGACCTGATCGCCCGCCGGGTGCTGGGCCGCGACCCCAGCGAGCAGGAGGCGCCGATCATCCTCGACCGCTACGCCAACACCAGCTCGGCGGGCTCGATCATCGCCTTCCACCTGCACCATGATGACCTGGCGCCGGGAGCGCTGGGGGTGATCTGCTCCTTCGGGGCGGGCTACAGTGCCGGCAGCGTGGTGGTGCGGCGTGTCTGACCCGGGCGGCGTGGCGGCAATCGACAAGGAGCGTGACATGATGACAAGGACGACACGGCGGGGCTGGGTGAAGGCGGCGGTCGCTCTGCTGGCGGCGATGCTGCTGGCCGGCTGCGCCAGCACGGCCGCCATCGAGGAGCGCCATCCCGACGACCCCTGGGAGGGCTTCAACCGCCGGGTGTTCGCTTTCAACGACGCGGTGGATCGCGCCGTGCTGAAGCCGACCGCGCGGGGCTATCGGGCGGTGACGCCGCAGCCGGTGCAGACCGGGGTGGGCAACTTCTTCTCCAACCTGGGAGAGCCGCGCACGGCGATCAACAGCCTGCTGCAGGGCAAGCCGGGCAACGCGGGCATCGCCATGTCGCGCTTCCTGATCAACACCACCATCGGCATCGGCGGCCTGTGGGACTTCGCCACCCACATGGAGATCACCGCCCGCGACGAGGACTTCGGCCAGACCCTGGCGGTGTGGGGGTGGGAGGAGTCACGCTATCTGGTGCTGCCCCTCCTGGGGCCGAGCACGCTGCGCGATACCGGTGGCCTGCCCGCGGATGCGGTGACCTATCCGCTCTACTACCTGGACGACGCCGAGCTTGAGATCGCGCTCACCGCGCTGCGGATCGTGGACATGCGCGCCGGGCTGCTCGACCAGGAGGAGCTGATCCGCGGCGACCGCTACAGCTTCATCCGCGATGCCTGGCTGCAGCGGCGTCGCTTCGAGATCAACGACGGCGAGACGGGCGATGACCCCTTCGCCATGGACGACTTCGATTTCGACGACGCGGACTTCGACGACGCCGACTTCGACGACGCCTTCTCCGACTGAGGCCCCTTTCCATGGACCGTCCCAAGCAGCTCATCGGTGTGATCGATGCCCCCGGCCCGGCGCGCAACGCCCTGGCCGAGGCCATCGCCCGTGATGGCCTGGCGGTGATCGCCGTCGACAGCCCCGACGAGCTGCCGGCGGAGGTGTCGCTGGTGGTGGCCCATGCCCGGGCGCTCTCCGAGGAGCAGTGGGCGCCGCTCTGCGCGCGCCTGCCGACCCTGGTGGTCAGCGATAGCCGCGAGTCCCCCGGGCTGCTCTCCGCGGTGGATGCGGGCCTTGTCGACTACATCGTCGAGCCGCTGCGCCACGGCCAGCTGCTGCGGCGAATGATCCGCAAGGTGATCGAGCTGCGCCGCCTGGAGGAGGCGCGGCGCGAGGATCAGGCGCGCCTCGAGGAGCTCAACGAGAGCCTGGAGACTCACCTGGCGATGCTGCGCCTCGACCAGCAGGCCGGCGGTCAGATCCAGCGCAAGCTGCTGCCGCCGCGCCCCCAGACCTCGGGCGGGGTCACCTGCGACTACTGGTTCGCCCCCTGGCTCTATCTCTCCGGCGACTTCCTGGACTTCCAGCGCCTGGACGAACGTCATCTGCTGTTCTATTTTGCCGATGTCTCCGGTCACGGCGCCTCCTCGGCCTTCGTCACCGTGCTGCTCAAGTACCTGGCCAACCGCTGGCAGGGCGAGTGGGACGGGACCGCGCCCGAGGCCCTGCCGCCGCGCTGGCTTAGCGATCTGAACCGCGAGTTGCTGGACACCGGCATCGGCAAGCATGCCACCCTGTTCGTCGGGGTCATTGACCTCGAGCGCCGCTATCTGCACTATTCGCTGGGCGCACAGCTGCCCATGCCCTTGCTGGTGGCGGATGGCGAGGTCCGGCCACTGTCCGGCGAGGGCATGCCGGTGGGCTTGTTTCCCGGTGCCGACTACCCCACCCTGGGGTGCTCGCTGCCCGAGAACTTCCGCCTTTGGCTGTGTTCGGATGGAGTATTGGAATGCCTGCCGGGCGAAACGCTCGACATGCGGCTCAGGGAGCTCGAGCAGCGGGTGCTGGCCAGCGAGACGCTGGAAGACCTGCGGGCCAGTCTGGCCCTCGGCCATCTGGCCAGCGGTGACGATGTCGGTACGGATACGGCCATCGAGGCACTGCCCGACGACCTGACCATCATGATGTTGAGCGGATTTGGCAATGTTGATTCCTGAAGGACGCGTCAAGGCAGCATTCGACGCGGGCGTCTTCGTCCTCAAGCTGTGTGGCGACGTGCGCCTGACCCTCTGCGCGACCCTGGACCGCCAGGCCCAGCAGCTCGCCCAGACCCCGGGGCTCACCACGCTGATCATCGATCTGCGCGACGCCACCAACGTGGACTCCACGGCACTGGGCTTCCTGGCCAAGGTGGCCATGGCGGTGGAAGGCCGCCTGGCCGAGCGCCCCACCATCGTCGCCGACAATCCCGACATCCAGCGCATGCTGGACGTGATGGGCTTCGCCCGCTACTTCACCCAGGTGGAGGCGCCCATCACCGAGGTCTGCGAGCTATGCGACCTGCCGGAGATCCCCTGTGACGTGGAGGAGACCCGCCAGCGCATCCTCGAGGCCCACCGCATCCTGATGCGCATGAACGAGCACAACCGGGAGGAGTTCCAGCCACTGGTGGAGATGCTCGAGGCCCAGGAGGCCGCCTCCCACCCCCACTGACCCCGGCCTTCTCCTCCCGCGTCGCGCTACTTTTCCCCCGCGTCGCTACGCCCGGCGCAGCTCGCCCAGCAGCGCCTCCAGCTTGCGCTGGTCCTCCATGAACTTGCGGATGCCCTCGGCCAGCTTCTCGGTGGCCATGGCGTCCTCGTTCATGTGCCAGCGATACTCGGCTTCGTCGAGAGGCTCGAGGCCGCTGGTTTCGGCGTCCTCCGGGACCAGGCGGCGCTCGAGGGTGCCGCGGGCGTCGGCCAGCTCGCCGAGCAGGGCAGGGGAGATGGTCAGTCGGTCGCAGCCGGCCAGCGCCAGGATCTCCCCGGCGTTGCGAAAGCTCGCCCCCATCACGATGGTGTGGTAGCCGTGCCCCTTGTAGTGCTCGTAGATGCGCTTGACCGACTGCACGCCGGGATCGCGGTCGCCGCTGAAGTCGGCGTCCGGCGACTGGGCCCTGTGCCAGTCCAGGATGCGCCCCACGAAGGGGGAGATCAGCGTCACCCCGGCGTCGGCGCAGGCCTGGGCCTGGGCGAAGCTGAACAGCAGGGTCAGGTTGGTGTGGATGCCCTCGCGCTCGAGCTGCTGGGCGGCGCGGATGCCCTCCCAGGTGGCGGCGACCTTGATCAGGATGCGCTCCGGCCCGATGCCGTGGCGGGCGTAGCGCTCGATCAGCGAGCGGGCCCGGGCCAGGGTGGCGTCGGTGTCGAAGGAGAGCCTGGCGCTCACCTCGGTGGAGACATAGCCCGGCACCAGGGAGCTGATCTCGCTGCCGATCTCCACCGCCACCGCGTCCAGGGCGTCATCGAGGTCCGTCGCGCGGCGGGCGATCTCGGCCAGGCGCTCGCGGCGCCCTTCCAGCTGGGCGGCCTGCAGGATCAGCGAGGGGTTGGTGGTGGCATCGGTGGGTTCGAACCGGCGGATGGCGTCGATGTCGCCGGTATCGGCGACCACGGTGGTCATCTGCCGGAGTTGCGTGAGCAGGTCGTCGGCCATGGGGTAGGGCTCCTGGGGAAAGGGGAAGATCACTCTATCAAGCCAGTATGACAGGGAACAGGGACCGGCAGGGAAGGCGACGATAGGCTATGATTAGCGGCCTATCTATGCATGCCAAGGAGCCTCCTTGACCCTCGACGCCCGACGCGTGGCGCTGCTGGTGGCCGCCAACACCGCCCTGGCCCCCTTCGCCATCGATGCCTACCTGCCCGCCATGGGGGTGCTCGCCGAGCATCTCGGCGCCAGCATCCATCACACCGAGCTCTCGATCAGCATGTTCCTGGCCGGGTTTGCGGTCGGCCAGCTGATCTTCGGGCCGCTCTCCGACCAGCTCGGCCGCAAGCCGGTGCTGCTGGGTGGCCTGGTGGTCTTCCTGCTGGCGAGCCTCGTCATCACCACGGTGGATACCCTCCCGGAGCTGCTCGCCTGGCGCTTCGTCCAGGCCCTGGGCGGCGGGGCCAGCGTGGTCAACTCCGCGGCCATCGTGCGCGACTGCTTCAGCGGCCGCGAGGCGGCCAGGGTGATGTCCACCATGGCGATGATCATGATGCTGGCGCCCCTGGTCGCGCCGGTGGTGGGCAGCGGCCTGCTCTATCTGGGCGACTGGTGGCTGATCTTCGTCTTCCTGGCCGCCTACGCCGCCTTCCTGCTCTGGTGGCTGGGTACCCGCCTGCCGGAGACCCGACCGCCGGGGGCGCCGGCGGCCGGCTTCGGCGAGGTGCTGGCCAACTATGGCAGCGTGCTGCGCCACCGCGCGGGCATGGGCTACATCTGCGCGGTGGCGGCCTCCTTCGGCGGGCTCTTTGCCTTCGTGACCGCCTCGCCCTACGTCTACCTGGAGCACTTCGGCCTGACGCCGGCCACCTACCCGCTGGTGTTCGGCATCAACGTGGTGGTCATCGCGCTCTCCAACCGCGTCAACATCTACCTTCTACGCGATCGCACCCCAGGGCAGAACCTCGCCCTGGGCCTTCTGGTGCAGCTGGCGGCGGCGGCTGCCCTGGGGTTGGCCGCGGCGCTGGGGATGGCGTCGCTGCCGGTGGTGGTGGTGCTGGTGATGGTCTACGCCGGCATGATCGGGCTGATCACGCCCAATGCCATGTCGATGCTGCTCGACGAGTTCGGCCACATGAGTGCTACCGCCACGGCGCTGATGGGCTTCATCAAGTTCGGTGCGGCGGCCCTGGCGGGGGTGATGGTGGGGGCCTTCGAGATCGAGAGCCTCTGGCCCATGGTGGGCACCATGCTGGCGGCCTCGGTGGTCGGCAACCTGGGGCTGCGCCGGCTGGCGGGGCGCGCCGCCCATGCCTGAGGCGCTGCTGGCCTGGCTCGATATGGGGCTCGGTACCTGGCTTGGCTGCCTGGTGGTGCTGGCGCTGGGGGCCTTCGTGCAGCGGGCCACCGGCTTCGGCCTCGCCGTGGTGGGGGCGCCGCTGCTGCTGATGCTCGAGCCGCGCCTGGTGCCGGTGATCCTGGTGCTGTTCGGCTTCACGGTGGCGCTGACCACCCTGCGCCACTACTGGCGCGAGGTGCGCCTTGCAGAAATCGGCACCGCCCTGATGGGGCGCATCCCGGGCAATGCCCTGGGGCTCTGGCTGCTGCTGGCCGCCCCCATGGCCGTGCTGGAGAAGCTGATCGCCGGCAGCGTGCTCTTCGCGGTGGCGGTGACCCTGTTCCGCTTCCGCCTGCCGGTCAACCGCGCCACCCTGTTCGGTGCCGGGGTCTTCTCGGGCATCTTCGGCACCATCGCCGCGCTCAGCGGCCCGCCCCTGGTGCTGCTGCTGCACGGTTTCTCGCCGGACCGCCTGCGCGGCACCCTCTCGGCCTTCTTCGTGGTCACCGCCCTGATGACCCTGGTCACCCTGGGACTGGGCGGACTGCTCAGGGCCTGGCATTTCGGCGTGGCGCTGACTTTCGCCCCGGGGGTGCTGGCCGGCAGCTGGCTGGCCGGCCGGGTGGCCCATCGCCTCGATCGACGCCTGCTTCAGGGGGCCTCGCTTTCGCTCTGCACCCTGGCAGCGCTGGGCCTGTTGCTATGACATCGTTCGGACATATCGATGTCACATAACTGAAACCCTCACCCTGCAGACTCCTCACTGCGAACGGCTGACACAGTCGACCCGAAGCCGAAGGACCCGAGTCCACCGGCCCCTACGCAGAGAGAGGATCTTCACGATGAACGTCAACAAGCGCACCCTGAGCGTTGCCCTGGCCACCGGTCTGGCCGTCGGCTTCTCCACCGCCGCCATGGCGCGTGACACCATCCAGATCGCCGGCTCATCCACCGTCCTGCCCTTCGCCAGCATCGTGGCCGAGGAGTTCGGCAACAACTTCCCGCAGTTCAATACCCCGGTGGTGGGTTCCGGCGGCTCCGGCGGCGGCCTGCGTCAGTTCTGCCAGGGCGTGGGCGAGAACACCATCGACATTGCCAACTCCTCACGGGCCATTCGCAGCGGCGAGCTCGAGAACTGCCAGTCCAACGGCGTCAACGAGGTGCTCGAGGTGATGTTCGGCTACGACGGCATCGTCTTCGCCTCTCGCGCCGATCGGGGCGCCTTCGCCCTGACCCCGGCCCATGTCTTTGCCGCCGCGGCCCAGCAGGTGCGCGTCGACGGCGAGCTGGTCGACAACCCCTACACCCGCTGGTCCGAGATCGATGGCGACCTGCCGGATCAGGAGATCGTGCTGGTGATCCCGGCCTCCAACCACGGCACCCGCGAGGTGTTCGAGGACAAGGTGCTGGATCCGGGCTGCGATAGCCTCGGCATGGATGGCGACGCCTGTCACTCCCTGCGTGGCGACGGGCGCATCATCGAGATCGCCGGCGACTACACCGAGACCCTGGCACGCCTCGATGCCCAGGCCGACGCCGTGGGCGTCTTCGGCCTGAGCTTCTACGACCAGAACCGCGACCGCCTCCAGGTGGCCACCGTGGATGGCGTGACCCCGAGCCTGGAGACCATCGGTTCCGGCGAGTACCCGGTCTCCCGTCCGCTGTTCTTCTACGTGAAGGGCGAGCACCTGGACGTGATCCCGGGGCTGGCGGAATACACCGAGTTCTTCCTCAACGAGATGGTCTCTGGCTACGGCAGCCCGCTGGAGGATGCCGGCCTGATCCCGCTGGATGACGACGAGCGGGCCGAGGCCCTGGCCCAGTTCCAGGCGCGCACCCTCGTTACCGCCGAGTGACGCCCGGGTCGCCCGATGACTCACGTCCGCCGGGGTCCCGTCACGGGGCCCCGGCGCAGTGATGCGGAGAGAGGATGAATAATCTCGTACTGATCGCCATCCTGCTGATCGTCATGGCCCTGGCCTATCAGGTCGGCCTGACGCGCAGTCGCACGGTGGCAACCGACGGAGTGCGGCTGCACTCGCGTCCCGGATACTACGGCATGCTGGTGGCCCTCTGGTGCGGCCTGCCGGCCTTTGCCCTCTTCCTGCTCTGGAGTCTGGCGGGCACCTCGCTGGTGGAGCTGCTGGTGGTGCGCCAGCTGCCCCCCGAGATCGCCACGCTAGGCGAGCGGGAGCTCTCCACCTTTCTGCGCCGCGTCTCGGCGCTGGCCGCCGACCGCGCCGTCTCCGGCACGCCCAGCGAGACGGAACTGGCCGCTGCCGCCCATATGGCGAGCCTGCAGACGCTGGGGCGCATGATCACCATCGCCGCCATGGCCGTGGCCGCCGTTGCCGGCCTGGTGCTGGCCCGGGGCCGCATCTCGCCACAGCTGCGTGCCCGCAACCAGGTCGAGCGGGTGATCACCGTGACGCTGGCGCTCTGCTCCGGCGTCGCCATCCTGACCACCGTGGGCATCGTGCTCTCCATGGTGGGCGAGGCGATGAACTTCTTCCGCTTTATCAGCCCGGCGGAGTTCTTCTTCGGCACCACCTGGAATCCGCGCTTCAGCACCTCCGGAGATACGGGCCAAGGGGAGTTCGGCCTGCTGCCGCTGCTGTGGGGTACCCTGATGGTCAGTGCCATCGCCCTGCTGGTGGCGGTGCCGCTGGGGCTGATGACCGCCATCTACATGGCCGAGTACGCCCCGGCCTGGCTGCGCAACGTCGCCAAGCCGGTGATCGAGGTACTGGCAGGTATCCCGACCATCGTCTACGGCTTCTTCGCCCTGATCGTGATCGGTCCCTTCCTGTCCGACCTGGGCGACCTGGTGGGCATCAGCATCCGTACCACCAGCGCGCTCACCGCGGGCCTGGTGATGGGGATCATGATCATCCCCTTCGTCTCCTCGCTCTCCGACGACATCATCACCCAGGTGCCCAAGGCCCTGCGCGACGGGGCGTTGGGCCTCGGCGCCACCAAGTCGGAGACCATTCGGCAGGTAGTACTGCCGGCGGCGCTCCCGGGCATTGTCGGCGCCTTCCTGCTGGCCGCCAGCCGCGCCATCGGCGAGACCATGATCGTGGTGCTGGCGGCGGGCAACAACCCGGTGCTGCACGCCAACCCCTTCGAGGCGGTCTCCACCATCACGGTGACCATCGTCAATCAGCTGACCGGCGACATGGACTTCGCGAGCCCCCAGTCGCTGGTGGCCTTCGCCCTGGGCCTGACGCTGTTCGTCATCACCCTGGGACTGAACGTCATCGCCCTGGTGGTGGTGCGCCGCTACCGCCAGCAATACGAGTAACCGCCCGTGACCACTGACACCCTCACCATCGAAGAACGCAGCCGCCAGCGGCTGGAAACCATCGAGGCCTCCCTGGCGGGGCGCCACGCCCGCGAGCGACGCTTCCGTCGCCTGGGCCTGGCGGCGGTGGTCACCGGCATGGGCCTGGTGCTGATCCTGTTCGCCAGCATCCTCTCCCGCGGGGTGCCGGCCTTCTGGCAGGCCACCTTCCATCTGGACGTCCACTTCGACCCCGAACTGATTCGGGTCGAGGAGAAGCCGGTGCGCGCCTCCGGCGAGAGCGCCAGTGCCTTCCGCGAGCGCGAGCTGGCCTGGATGAGCCAGGTGGGCCTGGTCAACTGGCAGCAGATCATCGACGAGGCGCTCAAGACCGAGCTCGGCGAGATCGAGTCGCGCCAGACCCGTGACCTGCGCGCCCTGATCACCTCCGGCGAGCGCCACGCCCTGCGCGACCGCTTCATCGAGGACCCCTCGCTGCTGGGGCAGACGGTGACCGTCAAGATGCTGGCCTCGGCCAACGTCGACGTCTGGCTGAAGGGCAACATCGACCGCAGCCTGCCGGATCATCAGCAGCAGCTCAGCCCCCAGACCCGGGAGTGGGCCGACGAGCTCTACGACCGCGGGGTGATCACCAACGCCTTCAGCACCGCGCTCTTCCTCAACACTGACTCGCGCAGCTCGCTGGCCTCGGCGGGCCTGGCCGGCGCCTTCATGGGCTCGCTGTTCATGATGCTGGTGGTGATCGTGCTCTCGGTGCCGATCGGCGTGGCCAGCGCCATCTACCTGGAGGAGTTCGCGCCGAAGAACCGCCTGACCGACCTGATCGAGATCAACATCAACAACCTGGCGGCGGTGCCCTCCATCGTCTTCGGCCTGCTGGGGGCGGCGATCTTCATCGGCTACCTGGGGCTGCCGCTCTCCGCGCCCCTGGTGGGGGGCCTGGTGCTGACCCTGATGACCCTGCCCACCATCATCATCGCCACCCGGGCCTCGCTGCGCTCCATTCCCGGTTCGATCCGCCAGGCGGCACTGGGCATCGGCGCATCGAAGGTCCAGACGGTCTTTCATCATGTGCTGCCGCTGGCGCTGCCGGGCATCCTCACCGGCTCCATCCTCGGTGTCGCCCAGGCTCTGGGCGAGACGGCGCCGCTGCTGCTGATCGGCATGAACGCCTTCGTCGCCAACGTGCCGGGCACCCCCCTGGAGCAGTCCACGGCCCTGCCGGTGCAGATCTACCTGTGGCAGGGCAACGAACTGCGCAACTTCTTCGAGGCGCGCACCTCGGCAGCCATCATCGTGCTGCTGGGCCTGATGCTGAGCCTCAATGCGCTGGCCATCTGGCTGCGCAAGCGATTCGAGACGAGGTGGTAAATGAACATGGTAACCAGCACCCCGGTACCCACCGGCCTCGGCGAGAGCCGGACCAGCAAGGCCTCCGATCGCATCAAGATGCGCGCCAGCGGCGTCAAGGTGCACTACGGCGAGACCGAGGCACTCCACGGCATCGACGTGGACATCTTCGAGAACGAGGTGGTGGCCTTCATCGGCCCCTCGGGCTGCGGCAAGTCGACCTTCCTGCGCTGCCTCAATCGCATGAACGACACCATTCCGGGCTGCCGGGTGGAGGGCGAGGTGACCCTGGAGGGTCAGGACATCTACGCGCCCAACCTCGACGTGGTGCTGCTGCGGGCCCAGGTGGGGATCGTCTTCCAGAAGCCCAACCCCTTCCCCAAGTCGATCTACGAGAACATCGCCTACGGGCCGCGCCTGCACGGCCTCGCCCGGCGCAAGGCGGAGCTCGATGACATCGTCGAAGGCAGCCTGCGCAAGGCGGGGCTCTGGGAGGAGGTCAAGGACCGCCTCGACCAGCCCGGCACCGGGCTCTCCGGCGGCCAGCAGCAGCGCCTGTGCATCGCGCGGACCATCGCGATCAGCCCCGAGGTGATCCTGATGGACGAGCCCTGCTCGGCCCTGGACCCTATCGCCACGGCGAAGATCGAGCAGCTCATCGACGAGCTCTCCGACAGCTACACCATCGTCATGGTGACCCACAACATGCAGCAGGCCGCGCGCGTCGCCGACCGCACCGCCTTCTTTCACATGGGCGACCTGGTGGAGGTCGACAAGACCGACAGGATCTTCACCAACCCCAGTAACCAGCGCACCCACGACTACATCACCGGGCGCTTCGGCTGAGGAGGGTGGCATGGAGACGAGGCTTCAGGTGCTGTTCCTGTGCAATGCCAACTCGGCGCGTTCGCTGATGGGGGAGGCGCTGCTCAACCACATGGCGGGGGATCTCTTCGAGGCGCACAGCGCCGGGGTGGAGCCCGATGCACCCCACGCCCACACCCTGGCGGCGCTGCAGGAGTTCGGCATCCCGGTAGAGGGGTTGGCCAGCGAGTCCGTCGAGCGCTATGCCGACCGGCACTTCGATGCCGTGATCATCCTCTGCGAGAAGGCCCAGCAGCGCTGTCGCGACTGGCAGGGCAGGACCGACGAGCTGATCTTCTGGGACATCCCCGATCCGCGCCTGTACGAGGGGCCAACGGCCTACACCCGGGCGCTGCGCGACATTCGCGGCCGGCTGGAGCTCTGGGTGGCGGTCAAGCGCCGCCAGCAGCGGCGCTCGCAGGCGCAAGGCGCGAGCGACGCCTGTTGGCCTGGGGTACCATAGCGGGCATCTCCTGCCCGCCATGGTGAGCATCGATGATCGAGCCCTCCCGCCTCTTCAAGTGTCTCGGCGACGACACTCGCCTGCTGGTCACCCTGCTGATCCATCGGGAGGGTGAGCTGTGCGTCTGCGAGATGACCCACGCGCTGGACGCGTCGCAGCCCAAGGTGTCGCGGCACCTGGCGCAGCTGCGTGCCTGCGAGCTGCTCAGCGATCGCCGCGAGGGGCAGTGGGTCTACTACCGCCTGGCCGAGGGGCTGCCGGGTTGGGTCGAGGGGGTGCTCGCCGCCGCGGAGCAGGGCGAGGGCGGGCGGCTCGCCCTGCTGCAGCAGCGCCTGGCGGAGATGGGCAATCGGCCGGAGCGGTGTGCCACGCTATGCTGATCAGGCCCTGAGGAGCGTCGCCAGCTCCCTCTCCCATTTGCTTCCAGACTGACCCCGATCAACTCCGCTGCCGGCCGGCCCCTTCATCGCCCGTCGACGGGATCGGAAGCTCGCACAGGCCGCGCATGGCCCACAGGCCGAGCAGCGGACCCGGCAGCAGCCACCACAGCACCCAGCTCCCCTGCAGCCCCCACAGCGCAGTGGTGAGGGAGATGGCAGGGATGGTCAGGGCGAAGCCCACGGCGTTCATGACGGCCAGGGTGGAACCCACCCGCTCGCGTGGGGCGCTGGCCGCCGCCAGCGCCGAGAACTGCGGCGAGTCGGCGATCACCGCAAGCCCCCACAGGGCCAGCAGCCCCAGCAGCAGCCCGGGCGGCGCCCAGGGCAGCAGCGGGTAAGCCAGGCAGACCAGCCCGGAGGCCGCCAGGGCCCGGCGTGCCACCCACAGGCTGCCGAGCCGGCGGCTCAGCGCGCCGCCGCCCACACAGCCCAGGAATCCCAGGGCGATCACCGAGAACGAGAGCCAGGGAATCCAGGCCTCCGGGGCGCCGAGCCTCGCCACCTCCCGCGCCACCAGGAAGGGCGTCAGCGTCCAGAGCGCATAGAGTTCCCAGCAGTGGCCGAAGTAGCCACCCGCCACGGCACGGAAGCGACGCTCTCGCAGGGCCGCCAGGCCGTCCAGCAGGCGCGCCTTGCCACTGGATGGAGGCAGATGGGGTCCGTCCCCCAGGGCGAGGATCAGGGCGCCGCCCGCCAGCGCCAGGGCCGAGGCGCCCAGCAGCGGCCACTCCCAGGGCAGGCCCAGGGTGGAGCCACGCAGCAGGTGGGGCAGGGCGGTGCCCAGGGTCAGCATCCCGACGAGCCACGCCAGCGCCGCCCCGGTGTGCCTGGGCGTCCAGCCGATCACCAGCTTCATGCCCGGCGGATAGATGCCGGCCAGGCAGAGCCCGGTGGCGAAGCGCAGCAGCAGGTCCAGGGGCGGATGGGGGGCGGCGATCACGAAGCCCGCATTGGTCAGCGCGCCGAGCAGGCAGGAGAGGGCGAAGATCCGGCTGGCCCGGAAGCGATCGGCCAGACCGGTGGCGGCCAGGGTCAGGGTGCCGACGATGAAGCCCGCCTGGACGGTCAGGGTCAGGCGGCCCAGGTCCGCCTCGGAAAGGCCCAGATCCCGGGAGAGCGAGAGGCCCACGCCGTTGACGGAGAACCACAGCGAGGTGCCGCAGAGCTGGGCGAGAACGATGAGCGCCAGGGGATGGCGCCGCCACAGGGAAGGAGTCATTCCTCGATCCTAGCCGCCGGACGCTTCCAAGGCAAGCATCGACGCCTCAGCGCTTCAGCGGCGCACCGTCACCGCGTCCCCCTTGCGCCGGATGAAGTCCCTCGCCCGCCGGCTGATCGCGATGGCCATGCACTGCTCTCCGGGGTCAGCGTGCGGCCTCGACCGTCGGAGCGACGGCGGCGGGGAAGTGGTGGCGGGTGCGGTTGGCGATGCGCACCAGGGCCAGCATCAGCGGCACCTCGACGAGCACCCCCACCACCGTGGCCAGGGCCGCGCCGGACTGCAGGCCGAACAGGGCGATGGCGGCGGCCACCGCCAGCTCGAAGAAGTTGCTGGCGCCGATCATCGCGCCGGGTGCAGCCACGTTGTGGGGCACCTTCCAGGCCTTGGCCCAGCCGTAGGCGATGAAGAAGATCAGCACCGTCTGGATGATCAGCGGGATGGCGATCAGCAGGATATGCAGCGGGTTGGCCAGTATCACGTCGCCCTGGAAGGCGAACAGCAGCACCAGGGTCACGATCAGCCCGATGGGCGTCACCGGGCCGATACGCTTCATGAAGACGTTGTCGTACCATTCGGCGCCGCGGCGGGCGATCAGGGCGCGCCGGGTCAGGACGCCGGCGGCGAGCGGAATCACGATATAAAGAAAGACCGACAGCGCCACCGTATCCCAGGGCACCTGGATATTGGAGATGCCGAGCAGCAAGACCACGATGGGCGCGAAGGCGAAGAGCATGATCAGGTCGTTGAGCGACACCTGCACCAGGGTGTAGGCGGCGTCGCCCCGGGTCAGGTAGCTCCACACGAAGACCATGGCGGTGCAGGGCGCGGCACCGAGCAGGATGGCCCCGGCCAGGTACTGCCTGGCGAGCTCCTCTGGAATGAACGGCCGGAACACCACCATCAGGAAGAACCAGGCGATGGCGAACATGGTGAAGGGCTTGATCAGCCAGTTCACCGAGGTGGTGATGACAAGCCCCTTCGGCTGGCGACGCACGCCGAGCACCGCGGAGAAGTCGATCTGCGCCATCATGGGGAAGATCATCGCCCAGATCAGGATCGCCACCGGGATCGACACCTGGGCCACCTCGAAGCGCGAGAGCGTCTCGGGCACCGCCGGGGCGAACTGGCCGAGCAGCACCCCGGCGACGATGGCCAGCGCCACCCACACAGAGAGATAACGCTCGAAGCGCCCCATGCCCTCGGCGACGCTGGGGGAATCGGTGGCGGTATCGGACATCGGGCGCTCCTCGGCTCGTGGGTGTGAGGTCAATATATATGTTTTTCCATATATGGGAAGGCCCGCACCCCCGATGACGCCGGCAGGCCTGCTATGATGCGGCCTCCTGACGCTGAGGATGCCCCGTGACCACCAGCCCGACCCTGCGACTCGACGGCATCGGCATCGGCACGCTATCGGATGTGTCGCTGGCCGTCCCTCCCGGTGATATCCACTGCCTCTCCGGCCCCAGCGGCTCCGGCAAGAGCCGGCTGCTGCGTGCTGTGGCCGACCTCGAGCCCCATGCCGGCCAGGTGTGGCTGGGAGAGCTCGCCCAGTCGTCGCTGCCCGCCCATGCCTGGCGCGCCCGGGTGATGCTGGTGCCGGCGGAGAGCCAGTGGTGGGCGGACAGGGTCGGCGAGCACCTTCCGGCGCCTCCCGCCGCCGAGGACCTGGCGGCGCTCGGCTTCGAGGCCGCCGTTCTGGACTGGCAGGTGTCCCGTCTCTCCTCGGGCGAGAAGCAGCGCCTGGCGCTCCTGCGGGCCCTCGGCCAGGCGCCCTCGGCGCTGCTGCTCGATGAACCCACGGCCAACCTCGACGAGGCCACTACCCGCCGCGTCGAGGCGTGGCTGGTCGAGCGTATTCGCCGGTGCGGCTGGCCGGTGATCTGGGTGGCCCACGACCGCAACCAGATCGCCCGGGTGGCGAACTGCCACTGGCGGATCGACGGCAGCGAGCTTCGGGCCGAGGAGGTGGCGCCATGGAGGTGATCCCGCTGGCCTGGTGGCAGCTGGCGCTGGCCGCGCTGATGGTGGTGGGGCTGGCCGGCTGCACCGCGGCCCTGCGCCTGGGGATGAGCCGCAGCCTGCTGATTGCCGCGCTGCGCACGGTGATCCAGCTGGGGCTGATCGGCCTGGTGCTGGAGGCGCTGTTCGCCGCCGAACGGCTGCTGTGGGTGGTGCTGATGGCGCTGGCCATGCTGCTGATCGCCGGCCGGGAGGTGATGGCGCGGCAGAAGCGGCGCCTCGGCGGCGGCTGGGCCTTCGGTATCGGCACCCTGGCGATGTTCCTCTCCTCGTTCACGGTGACCGTGCTGGTCCTGACCGTGATCATCGGCCCCGACCCCTGGTATCGGCCCCAGTACGCCATTCCGCTGCTGGGGATGCTGCTCGGCAACACCATGACCGGCGTGGCCCTGGCGCTGGACCGCCTCACCGACAGCGCCTGGCGCCAGCGGGCGGTAATCGAGAACCGCCTGATGCTCGGCCAGCCCTGGCAGGTGGCGATCGGCGACATTCGCCGCGAGGCGATGCGCAGCGGCCTGATGCCGATGATCAACGCCATGGCCGCCGCCGGCGTGGTCAGCCTGCCGGGGATGATGACCGGCCAGATCCTGGCCGGCACCGCCCCGGGGCTGGCGGTGAAGTATCAGATCCTGATCATGTTCGCGATCACCCTGGGCACCGGTTTCGGCACCCTGGCGGCGGTGGCCGCGGGCAGCCGGCGGCTCTTCGACGACCGCGAGCGGCTGCGTCTCGACCGCCTGGTGGCGCCGCGGCGCTGATCAGGGGTGGGAGAGGAACGCCGCCACGATGGCCACGAGTGCTTCGGGGCACTCCCGGTGGGGAACGTGACCGCAGGCGAGGATGCACGATTCGGAGGGGCCGGCGCTGAGCCTGGCGATATGGCGGGCCTGCTCCGGGGAGCCGAACTCGTCCCTCTCCCCATGGATCGCCAGGACAGGGCAGCTCACCCGGGGCAGGGCGTCATCCAGGTGCCAGTCGCTGAAGGCCTCGGTCTGCCAGGTGTCGACCCAGGCACGCAGCACCCAGTGTGCCCGATCGCCGTGGTAGCGGGCCAGGCGCGCCAGTTGCTCGGGGGCGCGGAAGGCCGCCTCGGCCTCGCGGATGCCGGCCAGGATGCGCGGCTCCATGTAGGCCAGGGCCGCCACGGTGATCAGCGCCTCGCAGCCGTCGGCGTACTGCCCCGCCGCCTCGATGGCCATGCCGCCGCCCACGCTGTGGCCGAGCAGCACGAAGCGCTCGAGCCCCAGCGCCTCGCGCAGCGCGGCGAAGGTGGTGCGCGCCTCGTCGGCGATGAAGGTGGTGGGCAGCTGGCCGGGGTAGGGGGCGGAGCGTCCGAACCCCAGGCGGTCATAGGCGATCACCTCGCGGCCGGTAGCCTCCGCCAGCCGTTCGGGAAAGCCGCGCCACAGCGCCACGCAGCCCAGCGAATCGTGCAGCAGCACGATGGGGCTCTGCGCCGCCGACGTCGTCTCTGGCCGCCAGCGGACGGCGTGGATGCCGCCCGCCGGGGTCTCTAGGGTGAGGACCTCCATCAGTCGATCAGCTCGACCGCCACCGCGGTGGCCTCGCCGCCGCCGATGCACAGGCTCGCGATGCCGCGCTTGCCGCCGCGGGTGCGCAGGGCGTGGATCAGGGTGGCGATGATGCGCGAGCCGGTGGACCCGATGGGGTGGCCCTGGGCGCAGGCGCCGCCGAAGACGTTGACCTTGTCGTGGGGGATGTCGAGCCCGTCCATGGCCAGCAGGGTGACCACCGCGAAGGCCTCGTTGATCTCGAACAGGTCGACGTCATCCACGCCCCAGCCGAGCGTCTTCATCAGCTTGTCGATGGCACCCACCGGAGCGATGGTGAACTCGCTGGGGTGCTGGGAGTGGGTGCTGTGGCCCAGCATGCGCGCGAGCGGCTTGGCGCCGAGGCGATCCGCCGCTGCCTGGCTGGCCAGGATCAGCGCCGAGGCGCCGTCGGAGATGGAGCTGGAGTTCGCCGCGGTGATGGTGCCCTCCTTGGCGAAGGCGGGGCGCAGCGAGCGAATCTTGTCCAGCTTGGCCTGGAAGGGCTGCTCGTCGTGGCTCACCACGCTCTCGCCTTGGCGGGTGGTGACGGTGACCGGGGCCATCTCGGCGTCCAGGTGACCGGCATTGGTGGCCGCCATGGCGCGCTCCAGCGAGGCGATGGCGAAGTCGTCCAGGCGCTCGCGGCTGTAGTCGCGGGCGCTGGCGACGTCCTGGGCGAAGACCCCCATCAGCTTGCCGGTCTCGGCGTCCTCCAGGCCGTCGAGGAACATGTGGTCCTTCAACTCCCCATGGCCCAGGCGGTAGCCGGTGCGCGCCTTGGTCAGCACGTGGGGGGCGTTGGACATGGACTCCATGCCGCCGGCCAGCATCACCTCGGCGCTGCCGGCGCGGATCAGGTCGTAGGCCAGCATGGTGGCCTTCATGCCGGAGCCGCACAGCTTGTTGATGGTGGTGGCGCCGATGGCATCGGGAATGCCGGCCTGGCGCATGGCCTGGCGGGCCGGACCCTGCTTGACGCCGCCGGGCAGCA
This sequence comes from Halomonas sp. PGE1, assembly GCF_013000985.1. Classification (NCBI taxonomy): domain Bacteria; kingdom Pseudomonadati; phylum Pseudomonadota; class Gammaproteobacteria; order Oceanospirillales; family Halomonadaceae; genus Halomonas; species Halomonas sp. PGE1. The sequence goes on along the minus strand of NZ_CP053032.1, from coordinate 2,786,681 downwards.
CGCAGCCGAGGATGCCCTCGTCGATGCTGGCGGCCTCGATGCCGGCGCGCTCGATGGCGGCGCGGATGGCGACGGCGGCGAGCTCGGGCGCGGTCATGCTCGACAGGCTGCCGAGCATGCCCCCCATGGGGGTGCGGGCGGCGGAGAGGAAGACGATATCGCTGGAGTGGCTCATGGTGATTCTCCCGATGTGGCGTGCGGTTCCCGGTGGAGCCGCCTTGTGATTGTAAGTCGAGATCGCGGGTTGGCCCGCGCTGCGTTGACCCGCTGGCGGGGCTGTGCTTTTCTCAGGGTCAACCAAGCAAGCGCTAGTGTAAACGTCGATGAATGTAGTGAATGAGTCACCGCGCCGCAAGGAACTGACCCGCCAGGCCGCCCAGCTGTTCGTCCAGGAGGGCTTCGACCGCACCACGGTGCGCATGCTGGCCCAGGAGATGGGCATCAAGTCCGGCAGCCTCTTCCATCATTTCCGCGACAAGCAGGAGATCCTCGCGGCGGTGATCGAGGAGGGGACCCAGAATGCTCTGGTCATCGCCCGCGAGGCCCTGGCCCGCTGCGACAGCAGCGCCGACGCCCGGCTGCACGCCATGGCGCGCGCCCATCTGGAGACCCTACTCACAGACCGCAACGCCCACGTGGTAGCGCTCTACGAGTGGCGCCGCCTCGACCCCGATGCCCGCGCCCACCTGAGCCACCTGCGTGACGCCTACGAGGAGCTCTGGGAGCAGGTGATCGACGAGGCCCTGGCCGAGGGGCTGATCCACGGCGACCGCTTCCTGGTGTCGCGCTTCGTGATGGGCGCGCTCAACTGGACGGTGCGCTGGTACGACCCCGCAGGGCCTCGCACCCCCGACGACCTGGCCGACGAGCTGGTGGCGATGATCACTCGTCGTCCCGCCTGAGCCGCTCACCGCGCTTCCTCGCCGCCCCTTTCCTCGCCGCCCCTTTCCTCGCCGCCCCTTTCCTCACCGCCCCTTCACCTGCCCGCCGCTGTCCGCCCCCGAGCCGCCCTCCGGCGGCTCGCTCGACCATGGTCTAGTCGCTTCACGAGCTCCCGCCCTTGCCCTGTTCGCGAGGAGTCGCTAGCTTGGACCTAGCGCTTGATAGGTTGACGCTTACGTTAACTGAATCTATCCAGAGAGCCTACAACAACCATAAACCGCCAGATGAGGACCGTCATGAGCCCGCAAGCGAGCCTGCCCGACTATCGCGCCTACCTCGAGACCTTCTCCGTCGATGAGATGATCGCCCGCCTGGACGATCACCGTGACGGCAAGGCCAACGCCTTCGAATCCTGCTGCGGGCGCCACCTGCGCGCCGGCCGCGGCGATGTGCTGGCGCTGGTCCAGGAGGACACCCAGGGCAACGTCAACACCCTGACCTACGCCGAGCTGGAGGCCGAGAGCGCCCGGCTCGCCGGCTGGTTCGCCGAGCAGGGCCTGGGGGTGGGCGACCGCATCGCCTGCATGCTGCCGCGCTCCCCGCAGCTGCTGGTGGCGGTGCTGGCAACCTGGCGCATCGGCGCCGTCTACCAGCCGCTGTTCACCGCCTTCGGCCCGGACGCCGTGGACTACCGCCTGGGGCGCGCCGACACCAAGCTGGTGATCACCGATCACGCCAACCGCTTCAAGTTCGACGGCCTGACCCAGTGCCCGCCGGTGCTGGCGGTGGGCGGCCCGGACGCCGATCACGCAGGCGACCTGGACTGGGCCGATGCGCTGGCCCACTCGCCGATCGAGGCCAGCCCGCCGCGCCTGGGTCGCGACGCGCCCTTCCTGCAGATGTTCACCTCCGGCACCGTGGGCAAGCCCAAGGGGGTGGCGGTGCCGCTGGCCGCCATGACCGCCTTCGCCCTCTACATGGAGCTGGCCGTGGACCTGCGCGAGAGCGACCGCTTCTGGAACATGGCCGACCCGGGCTGGGCCTACGGCCTCTACTACGCCATCGCAGGTCCCCTGCTGCTGGGGGTGACCACCCACTTCTGCGAGGCGGGCTTCAGCGCCGAGGGGGCACTCGCCTTCATGAAGCGCCACCGCATCACCAACTTCGCCGCCGCGCCCACCGCCTATCGCCTGATGAAGGCCTCGGGGCTGTTCGACAACGCCCACGAGACGCTGTCGCTGCGCGCCGCGAGCTCCGCCGGCGAGCCGCTCAACACCGAGGTGGTGACCTGGGTGGAGCGCTCCCTGGGCTGCCCGGTCATGGACCACTACGGCCAGACCGAGACCGGCATGACCTGCAACAACCACCACGCCCTCGACCATCCCAAGCACGTCGGCGCCATGGGCGTGCCGATGCCGGGCTACCGCCTGGCGATCCTCGACGCCGAGTACAACGAGCTGCCCCCGGGCGAGCCGGGCGTGCTGGCGGTGGACATCAAGAACTCCCCGGCGCACTTCTTCGCCGGCTACACCTGGCAGGAGAAGCACCCCTTCGCCGAGGGCTACTACCTGACCGGTGACGTGGTGATCAGAAACGAGGACGGCACCTTCCAGTTCGCCGGCCGTGACGACGACATCATCACCACCGCCGGCTACCGGGTCGGGCCCACCGACGTGGAGAACAGCGTGATGACCCATCCGGCGGTGGCCGAGTCCGCCGCCGTGGGCCAGCCTGACGAGATCCGTGGCGAGATCATCAAGTCCTACGTGGTGCTGCGCGAGGGCTTCGAGGCAAGCGAGCAGCTGGCCGACGAGATCCGTCAGCAGGTCCGCGAGCGGCTCTCCACCCACGCCTTCCCGCGGGTGATCGAGTTCGTCGATGAGCTGCCCAAGACCCCGAGCGGCAAGATCCAGCGCTTCAAGCTGCGTGCCGATGCCGTCGAAAAGGCCGACGCGGCGCCGGCCAAGTAACCCAAGGACCCCGATATGCACGTCAAGGACAATACCTTTCTGATCACCGGTGCCGCCTCCGGGCTGGGGGCGGCCACCGCCGAACGCCTGGTCGCCGCGGGCGGCCGGGTGGTGCTCTGCGACCTCTCCGACGCCGTAAAGGCCCACGCCGAGCGCCTGGGCGACGCCGCCCGGGCGGTACGCGGCGATGTCACCTCCGGTGACGACATCCAGGCCGCCGTGGACGCCGCCGTCGAACTCAGCGGCGGCCGCGGCCTCGCGGGTGTAGTGCACTGCGCCGGCGTGGTCAGCGTGGCCAAGCTGGTCGACCGCGAGGGCAACCCCGCCGATCTGGACGCCTACGCCCGCACCATCAACATCAACCTGGTGGGCACCTTCAACGTGATGCGCCTGGCCGCCGCCGCCATGGCGAAGAATGCGCCGGGCGAGGAGGGCGAGCGCGGGGTGATCATCAACGTCGCCTCCATTGCCGCCATGGACGGCCAGGTGGGGCAGTGCGCCTACAGCGCCTCCAAGGCCGGCGTGGTGGGCATGAGCCTGCCCGCGGCCCGGGAGCTCTCGCGCCACGGCGTGCGGGTGATGGCCATCGCCCCCGGGGTGTTCGAGACCCCGATGATGAGCGAGATCCCCGACGAGGCGGCTCAGGCCCTGGCCGCCGCCGTGCCCTTCCCCAAGCGGCTCGGCAGGCCCGAGGAGTTCGCCCGCCTGGCCGAGCAGATCATCACCAACGTGATGCTCAACGGTGAGGTGATCCGCCTCGACGGCGGTATCCGCATGCAGTAGAAGAGAAATCAAACGAACGCTTGACTCTCGAGGCGGTGGCGGCTAATTTCAAACGCATGTTTGAAAGCGGCCGCCGCCGCCTTCGCGTCCCTATGACTCGGTGCCCCACGTGGCCCGGCCGTGGAACTGGAGAGATCGAGATGCCCGACTATCAGGCCCCCCTGCGCGATATCCGCTTCGTGATGGACGAGATGCTGGACTACCCGGCCCATTACGCCCGCCTGCCCGGCGGCGAGGAGGCCAGCCCCGACGTGGTGGCGGCGATTCTCGAGGAGGGCGCTCGCTTCGCCCGCGAGGTGCTGCTGCCGCTGAACCAGAGCGGCGATCGCGAGGGCTGCCTGCTGGAGGGCGGCGAGGTGAAGGCGCCCAAGGGCTTCAAGGAGGCCTACGCCCAATACGTGGAAGGTGGCTGGCCGAGCCTCGCCGCCGACCCCGCCCACGGCGGCCAGGGCCTGCCGCACTCGCTGGCCATGGTGCTCAACGAGATGATCTGCTCCACCAACCTGGCCTGGGGCATGTACCCGGGGCTCTCCCACGGCGCCGCCGACGCCCTGCGCCACCACGGCACCGAGGAGCAGCAGGCCACCTACCTGACCAAGCTCGTCGAGGGCACCTGGACCGGCACCATGTGCCTGACCGAGCCCCACTGCGGCACCGATCTCGGCCTGATCAAGACTCGCGCCGTGCCCACCGATGACGGCGCCTATGCGATCACCGGCACCAAGATCTTTATCTCCGCCGGCGAGCACGACCTGGCCGAGAACATCGTCCACCTGGTGCTGGCCAAGCTGCCCGACGCCCCCGAGGGCTCCAAGGGCATCTCGCTGTTCGTGGTGCCCAAGTTCATGCCCAACGAGGCGGGGGAGCCCGGCGAGCGCAACGGCGTGGTGTGCGGCTCGCTCGAGCACAAGATGGGCATCCACGGCAACGCCACTTGCGTGATGAACTTCGATGCGGCGAAAGGCTTCCTGGTGGGCGCACCCAACAAGGGCCTGGCCTGCATGTTCACCATGATGAACGCCGCCCGCATCGGCGTCGGCATCCAGGGCCTCGGCCTCACCGAGGCGAGCTTCCAGAACGCCCTGGCCTACGCCCGCGACCGCCTGCAGATGCGCGCGCTCTCCGGTCCCAAGGCGCCGGAGAAGGCCGCCGACCCGATCATCGTCCACCCGGACGTGCGTCGCATGCTGCTGACCCAGAAGGCCTTTGCCGAGGGTGGCCGGATGCTGACCCTCTACACCGCCCAGATGATCGACGTCGTCGAGCACGGCACCGATGCCGTCGAGCGCGAGCGCGCCGAGACCCTGCTGGGCCTGCTGACCCCCATCGTCAAGGCGTTCCTCACCGAGGCGGGCTTCGAGGCCACCAACGAGGGCGTGCAGGTCTTCGGCGGCCACGGCTTTATCCAGGAGTGGGGCATGGAGCAGCTGGTGCGCGATGCGCGCATCACCCGCCTCTACGAGGGCACCACCGGCATCCAGGCCCTCGATCTGCTCGGCCGCAAGGTGTTGATGAGCCAGGGCGAGAGCCTCAAGGTCTTCACCAAGGAGATTCACAAGTTCTGCCAGGCCGAGGAGGGCGCGAGCGAGCTGGCCGAATTCGTGCGCCCGCTGGCCAAGCTCAACGCCGAGTGGGGCGAGCTGACCATGAGCATCGGCATGAAGGCCATGTCCGACCGCGAGGAGGTGGGCGCGGCCAGCGTCGACTACCTGATGTACTCGGGCTACGTGACCCTGGCCTACCTGTTTGCCCGCGCCGCGAAGCAGGCCCGCCTGGCACTCGCCGAGGGCAGCGATGAGGCCGCCTTCTACCGCGCCAAGCTCGATACCGCACGCTTCTTCTTCCAGCGCCTGGTGCCGCGCACCCGCACCCACAAGGCCGCTATCGAGGCCGGCGCCGAGTCGCTGATGGCGATCAGCGCCGAGGATTTCGGCCTGGGCTTCGAGATCTAGCACTCTCTCGGTCGCAAGGAAGTTCGACTTCCAGGACGATCGGTGGCTTGGCGGCGGGGGCTCCCCGCCGCTTTTTTTATTGTCGACTTTCCTGTCGCCGCGCTGGTTCAGGGGGCGTGGGCGAGGCATCATGTGTCGCCCCGATCCTGACCCACAAGGATTCCCGCCAGCATGACCGCGACTTCCCACCTGGATAACGCCCTGGCCTCCCTGACAGGGGAGAACCCCCTGGAGGCCTGCCTGGACGCCCTGTTCGGCTGGCTGCGTGCCGGCGAACCCGAGCGGGTCGGCGAGCGCCTCGAGGCGCTGATGCAGGCGCTGGACGACGACCCGGAGCGGGCCCGCATCCTGGCCGAGGGCATCCTCGGGCGGTTCTCCGAGCTCGAGATCTACCCGTCGCTGGTACGGCTGGGGATCCTCTCGCGGGAAGGGCTGTTCAGCGAGATGTCCACCCGGCTCTATGATCGGCTGAACCCGCCGCCGGTGGACCTGGACGACTCCAGTGATCTGCTGGCAAGCCTGATCACCCGCCATGACAAGCCCTGGCTCGAGGCCCTGCCGGCCCATGGCTGGCTGCGCCTCGGCCGCGTGCTGCTGGCCGCCCTGGATGACGACACCCGCCGCCGGGTCCGCGTGCACCTGCAGGAGGAGTGCCTCTATGCCCTGGAGATGCTGGCCATCTGGGTGGCGGCGGAGGAGCTCGACCCCGAGCTGATGCGCATCGACGAGCGGCTGACCCGCATCGACTCCCCCTTCATCGCCCTGCAGCGGGAGGTCCACGCCTTCGTGGAGTTCCGGGACACGGCGGCGGGGGAGACGCGAAGGGACGACTATCCGGCCATCGACCACCTCTGGGTGATGCTCGAGCAGTGCAACGACCAGGTGGCCCGCTTTCGTCGGCGCGGGGCCGGCAGCCTAGGCTCCTCGGTCAATGCCTCCTACCTGATCGAACGGCTCGAGGACACTCTGAAGCGCATCGAGCGGCTGATCCTGCTGACCAGCCCGCAGCCGCGGATCGCCTGCACCCGCAGCGGCCTCGCGCTGTGGCGGGAGCTGTTGCTGGCGACCGCGGAGAAGGGCAGCCTGCGCGCGGTGTGGAAGAAGAGCACCCGGATGATGTCGCGCAGCATCACCCAGAACAAGAGCGACCACGGCGAGCGCTATATCTCCCGGGACATGCGCAGCTACCTGGGCCTGCTGGGCACCGCCGCCGGGGCCGGGGTGATCATCGCCGTGATGGCGCTGATCAAGATCACCATCGAATCCTGGGGGCTCTCGCCGCTGCCCCAGGCCCTGCTGGTGAGCCTCAACTACGGCCTGGGCTTCGTGCTGGTCCACCTGCTGCACTTCACCATCGCCACCAAGCAGCCCGCCATGACGGCGGCGAGCTTCGCCGCCGAGGTGGAGCGCAACCGCCGCGGCCGATCCGTCAGCCGCAAGCTGGGCAGGCTGCTGCTGGACGTGAACCGCTCCCAGTGGGCGGCCGTGTGGGGCAACGTCTGCGCGGCGCTGGCCACCGCCCTGGTGATCACCTCGGCGGCCATGGCGGTCAGCGGTAGCGCCCTGTTGGCCAGCGACCAGATCGCTTACCAGCTCAGGGCCATCTCGCCGGTTCAGAGCCTGGCCCTGCTCTACGCGGCGATCGCCGGCGTCTGGCTGTTCTGCTCCGGGATCATCGCCGGCTTCTTCGACAACCGCGCCGACCATATCCAGCTGGGGCGGCGGCTCATGGGCCATCCCGCCCTCCAGCGCCTCTCGCCGGCGCGACGCCAGCGCCTCGCCCACTATCTGCACGAGAACTACGGGGCGCTTGCCGGCAACTTCCTGTTCGGCGTGCTGCTGGGCATGACCGGCTACCTGGGCCATCTGCTGGGCCTGCCGCTGGATATCCGCCACGTGGCCTTCTCCTCCGCCAACCTCGGCTACGCCAGCTTCAGCGACTTCCAGGGCGTGGGACTCTTCCTGATCGGCCTGCTGTTCGTGATGATGATCGGCTTCGTCAATCTCTGGGTCAGTTTCTCCCTGGCGCTGATGGTGGCGCTGCGCTCGCGCGCCTGCCGGATCGAGCCGGGCGTGCTGCTGGCCGGCGTCTGGGAGGAGATCCGCCGCGAGCCGCTGCGCCTCTTCCTGCCGGCGGTGCTTTCCGGCAGGAAGAGCGGCCAGGGAGAGGCGCGCCAGTAGCGCTGGAAGGCCATCGAACGGCTAGCTCCCCGTCAACGGCCGGGCTCCACTACCCTGAAGGCTGACCGACGGCGGCGGGCGCTGCGTCCGCCGCCCGCCATCCAGCAGGAAAGGAGAGCCAAGTGCCGCCATATGACGACGTCACCATTGATACCTTTCGCACCCGCCTGGCGAGCGGCGAGAGCCAGCCGCTCGACTGGTGGCACGCCAGCCGCGAGCGCATCGCCACCCGCGAACCCCAGGTGCTGGCCTGGCAGCACCTGGCCGATGCGCCCCCGCCGCCGCCCGTGGCCGGCGGGCCCCTCGCCGGGGTGCCGGTGGGCATCAAGGACATCATCGACACCCGCGACATGCCGATCGGCTGGGGCACCGACTACCTGCACAGCCCCGGCGCCCTGATGGATGCGGCCCTGGTGAGCCTCTTGCGCGAACAGGGCGCGCTGATCATGGGCAAGACCGTCTCCACCGAGCTTGCCTACTTCACCCCGGGGCGCACCCGCAATCCCCTCGACCCCGAACGCACCCCCGGTGGCTCTTCGAGCGGCTCTGCTGCGGCGGTGGCGGACGGCATGGTGCCGCTCGCCTTCGGCACCCAGACCGCCGGCAGCATCATCCGCCCGGCCAGCTTCTGCGGCGTCTTCGGCTTCAAGCCCACCTTCGACCTGATCAGCCCCGCCGGCATCAAGGCCTTCTCGCCCTCGCTGGATACCCTGGGCTGGTTCGCCCGCCGTATCGACGACATCTGCACCACCTTCTCGGCGCTGACCCGGGCCCCGACGATACCGGCGCTGGCGAGCCTGGCCGGGGTGCGGGTGGGACTGCGCAGCCTGCCCGGCGACGAGACGCTCTCCCCCGAGGTTCGCCAGGCCCTGGACGAGGTGGCCGGACGCCTCGAGCGCGCCGGCGCCGAGGTGGTGCCGCTGCCGCCGGATGGCCGTTTCGATGCCCTGGTCGAGGAGCAGAAAATAGTGGGTATACGGATTTAATGGTTGATGGGGCACCTTCACCCCATCAATCTGATACCACCCTCAGATGGTTGATAGATCGACTCCGTAGTTGAGTTCCTCTGCGAAGTCCGGCAGTCCGTAACCGATGGTTTTCTTGTAGAAAGGAGAGACCTTCGCAGTCGGTGCCTTCTTCTTGTGCTTCGTGGTGTAGAGCATTCGTGCCCGCATCACCTCGAAGGAGTAACCGCGCCCTTCACGGTTCTTGTCCTTGGCCAGTCGGTTGATGGACTCCGTGTAAGCGTTGGTGACGGGCATGTCCGTCTCGAAGTAGGTCATGGTCTCTTCGCGCCAGTTTCCCACTGCCCTGACCAGATCGCTCCAGACTTCCTTTTGGCCCTTCGGGATGGTGGCTATCCACTCGTCCAGGGCGGCTTCTGCCTGGAGCCGTGTGGTGGCGTCCCAGATGCCGTAGAAGCGCTCCTTGTGCTCGTAGGCGGCCAGCAGTTGCGGGAACGCGCCTGTCCAGGTCTCCATGATGAGGCGCTCCCGGTCTGAGACTTCGTGAGCGCGTTTCAGCAGGATTTTCCGGTCTCCCTTGAGAGTCCGGCTCTGGGACGGTTTCAGCTCCTTTCTGAGGCCCTTGCGCACTCTCTCTAGGGCATCGTTGGCCATGCGCACCACATGGAACTTATCGACCACGATACGGGCCTGGGGCAGCACAGCCTTGACCGCTACCCGGTAGGGGTTCCACATGTCCATGCTGACGATCTCGACCTTCTGCCGGTCTTTCAGCTTCATCAGGTAGTTGGTCACCACGTCCTGGCGGCGGGTGGCCAGCAGGTCGAGCAGGGTTCGCTCCTCAATGTTGGTCAGAATGCAGCGGTAGCGCTTGTTCAGGTATAGCTCGTCAATGCCCAGGATGCGGGGCGTCTCGAAGCGGTGCCAGCGCCCCAGGAACTCGGCGCGGGCGTTGAAGATGTCGCGCACCGTCTTCTCGTCCAGGCCGGTCTGTGCCGCCACAAAGGTGTAGGGGTGGTTGAAGGATTCCTTCTCCACGTACTCATGCAGCCGCAGTGTCATACGGAATCCGTCCACCATCTCCGGTAGCTGGGGCCTGAATGTTGTCTTGCAGGCCCGGCAGGTGTATCGGCGGCGGACCACCCAGAGAGTGACCCGCTTGCCGTGGATGGGCAGATCACGATAGGGAACGTCACGCTTGCCGAACCGTACGAACCGGTAGTTGTCAAGGAATCTGTCGCCTCTGAGGTCATTCAGGCCACCTGTTTTTCCGGTTCGGCGACGGTGACCTGGAGCTCCCGCTCCGGGTTGAGTGACACGGTACCGATCGGCGTCCAGTTGCGGGTCTTGCCGCTCCATCGCGCAGGGTTGGCGTCACGCGCCGCCTGATTGATGACGTGGCGCTTGGCCAGCACCTCCTTATCTTCGCCCGCATGGCGCTGTGCCGGTGTCACCAAGCGAATGCCGCTGTGCCGGTGCTCGTGGTTGTACCACTGCACGAAGCCAGCCACCCACTCGCGGGCGTTGTCGAGCGTGGCGAACCCGTCAGTGGGGTAGCAGGGGCGGTACTTGCAGGTGCGGAACAGCGCCTCTGAGTAGGGATTGTCGTTGCTGACCCGCGGTCGGCTGAAGGATGGCGTGATGCCGAGCTCGTGAAGCTTCTCCAGCAGCGTCGCACCCTTGAACGGGCTGCCGTTGTCCGCGTGAAGCACCAGCGGCTGGTCAATGATCCGCTCGGCCAGCACGGCCCGCTCCAGTACGGTGCGGGAGTTGTAGGCCGACTCGGCCAGGAACACCTCCCAACTGGTGATCTTGCGGCTGAAGATGTCGACCATCATGACCAGGTAGTAGTGCTGTCCCTTGATCGGGCCGCCCAGCCACGTGCAATCCCACGACCACACCTGATTCGGCGCAGTGGCCTGGTAGGTCGTGGGCTTGGCGCGGCGTTGAGGTGGCTTGGCACGGCCCCGATGCACCATTTCGTGGTGCTTGCGCATCACGCGGTAGAACGACGAGGATGAGGCCAAGTAGCGCTGCTCCTCGTCGAACAGGCGCACCACGATCTGCTCTGGCGGCAGGCTGGCGTACTCGGGGCGGTGGCACACGTCGAGGATCTCCTGTTCTTCGGCCGGTGTTAGCGCGTTAGCCGGCACCGGCCGGCCGACCAAAGGGCGCTGGTCCTCGTGCAGCTCGCCGCCGCGCGTCCAGCGCTGGTACGTCCTGGCGGTGATGCCCAGCTCTCGGCAGGCGGCCTCCAGGCGGGCCCCCTGGGCCCTGGCCTCTTCGATCAGCGCGATGGCGCGTTGGCGATCTGGGGTGCTGATCATGCGTCCTCGTCCCCCCAGATCGCCCTCGCCTTTTTTCTGAGGGCCAGTAACGCTGCGGTCTCCGCCAGGGCCTCGTTCTTGCGGGCGAGTTCCTTTTCCAGCGCCTTGATGCGCTTGCGCTGTTGCTTGGCCTCGTCGGCTTCACGCTGGCGTTCCGAGTGCGAGAGGCTGGCGGCTTGCTCGCAGTCATGCCGCCACCGCCCCAGCTGTTCGGGGAAGATGCCCCGACGGCGGCAGTATTCCGCGGTCTCCTGAGCATTCATCGAGGCGGTTTCAAGCACGGCGTTGAACTTGTCCTTGGACGACCAGCCATCGGTGCCTTTGCCCAGCGCGTCCGGCAGGCAACGTCCCTCGGCGCGGGCTTGCTTGCGCCAGGTGTAGACGGTGCCCAGCGAGATCCCTTCCTGCTCCGCGATCACCTGCGGGGAGAGGTTGTGGGGAGGCAGCAGCTTGGTGACCACGGCTTGCCGGCGCTCCTCTGAGTAACGAGGCATGAGTGTCTCCTTTCGCCCCCTGATCGGTTTATAGGAACAGGGTATCAGAGGGCACGACAGTCATCCTGACACTGGGGGCTACCAGGACGCCACCGCGCGGCTCTCTGTACCAATGTGCGTCTACGATAACCCCGGCACCACCCACTTCACCTTCAGTGACGAGCTGCACGGGCGTATCGCCCAGCTGCCCGGGGTGGCCTCGATCAAGATCCCCGGCGTTCCCGTCGAGCCAGAGGCCGCCCGGGAACGGGTGGAGCGGCTGAGAACTCTGGTGCCTGCGGGGGTGACGATAGGCGTCAGCGGCGACCCCATGGCCGCCATAGGGCTGAATGCGGGCTGTGACGCCTGGTACTCGGTGATCGGCGGCCTGTTTCCCGAGACCGCACTGGCCATCACCCGTGCCGGCCAGGCCGGTCGCGCAGAGGAAGCCTTGCGGCTAAGCCAACGTCTGGAGTCGCTGTGGGCGCTATTCCGACAGCACGGGGGGAGCCTGCGTGTGGTGGCGACCGCGGCGGAGCTTTCGAAGCTTGCCGAATCGCCCAGTCTGCCGCTACCCCTGAAGACCTTGGAGGGGCGGGAGCGACAGGCGCTGGCGGCACTGCTGGAGGAGCTTGCACTCGCCTGATCGAACCTCTGGAATGTCGGGGGCAGTGCTGGAGTCGCTCATTTCCGGTACCGCCAAGGCGCCCCCGCCCCGCCACCGGCGGCGAGCGCGATCAGTATCTGTTCAGCGTGAAAGCCACCCGCGCGCAGTGGGGGAAGAACCACTTCGACAATCTGGATGAGGTCGACCCGGTCGCGGCCATGGAGGCCTTCACGCTGCGCCGCGATATGACCAAGACCGGTATCTTCCGCGATATCGAGCCGTTCAAGTTGGTGTAGGCCGCTGGCCAGGGCCAGGCATCACAGGTATTGCTCGATGACGTCCCTGGTTTGAGCAGGTTTGAATACGGTATCGAATGCCCACTGGCCGAAGCCGCCTTGCTCGTTGACGGCTTTCACCCAGGTCTCCATGGCGGTTCGCTTCTCGGCGTTCTGCTGGCTATCCTGGCCCTTCACCTCGAGCACCAGGGTCCTGCCGTTGGTGAGACGGATCAGATAGTCGGGCACGAAGTTGCGCGAGGAGCCGCGCCACAGGTAGCGCACCTTGAAGTCGAGATGGTCGTTCTTGGCCCAGGCAGCGATGCCGGGGTGGTCCTCGCAGACGTCGGCGACCATCTTCTCCCAGGCGCTGTCGTAGACGACGTGGCTGATCTGAGAGCGCTCGGTCGGGGCGCATGGCTTGGTGGTGAGCCAGGGCCGCATGTAGGCCGTGGCCCCGATGGGCTGGTGCTCCTCGAAGATCAGCTCCTGACGCTCCACGTTCTGCTCGGTGACGTGGCGACTGACGTGCGCCACCACCGTATCCATGTTGAGGGCAAAGAGCAGCCGGCGACGCACCGGGTCCTGGTGCCAGAGGCTGGGGATATCCAGCTTGTCACTGGCCAGAAACTGCTCGACCAGCCGGATCAACTGCACCGCGAGGTACTGCTTGTCGCCGCCGAAGGTGGCCTGGTTCTGCAGGTAGAGCTTGCGCGCCGCGCGGAAGATCAGATTCTGCAGCCGGAACTCATCCACCGCTCGCTCGAGGTCGATCTCGGTGACCATGGCCAGGTTCGGAGAGCCGGTCAGCGAGGGGGCGATATCCGCGTTGAGCGGGGTCTGGGCCGGGTCGAGGGTCAGCGTGGGCACGCTCTGCCAGTCGATCACCAGCTCCGGCTTGAGCACGTTGTCGATGCGATCGACGTTGGGCCAGCGGATTTCCAGGTGGTTGCGACCAGGCTCGACTTCGATGCGCACACTTGGCTTTGGCGGCGGGGGTGCCTCGCCGCCTTCGCTGGCGTCCTGGAAGATGGAGAGCGGCACGCCGAAGACGTTGACGTACTCTGGGAGAAACTTGCGATCTGCGTCCATGTCGTGGGAGACGCGACGCAGCCCGCGCCCGATTACCTGCTCGCACAATAGCTGACTGGTGAAGGCACGCAGCCCCATGATGTGCGTGACGTTGGCGGCATCCCAGCCCTCGGAGAGCATGGCCACCGAGATGACGTTCTGAAGATACTGCCCCGGCTGGCCGCGCTTGCCGACGGTATCGACCAGGGCGCGCAGCTGTTCCTCCTGCTTCATGGCCAGCAGGTCGGCCTCCTTGTCGGCAGGCAGCTTGGCTGCCTTGATCAGGGCCTCCAGCCGGGCGGCGTACTGCTTGTCCTTGCTGCTGCTGGTTTCCCCCTGCTCGGCCTTCTCGAGCACCTTTGAGTCCACACGCAGGGTGGCATCCGGGGCCTGGGTCTCCTGGATCAGGCAGTCACCCCCGTTGAAGAAGTGCTCGATGCGCGCCGCGGTCTCGGTACGGTTGCAGACGGTGAGCATTACCGGAGGAATGCTGTGGCCGGCCTCCTGCCATTGCTGGCGGGTTTCCTTCCAGTCGTAGGCCAGCAGGGCATAGGCCTTCTGCACCAGGTCTGGCAGTGGGGCGGTGACCTCGGCTCGGCGGTTGAGGTCTTCCTTCACCTCGTCCTCGCGGTAGAGGTGATAGAGCTTGCTGGCGTAGGTCTTGGCGTTGGCCAGCGCGTCGTCGCGCACTACCACCCGTGGCGTCTTGACCAGCCCGGCCTCGATGGCGTCGTTGAGGCCGAAATCGGAGACGATCCACTCGAACAGGCCTGACTCGGTATTGCTCTTGCCGGTGGGGGCGAAGGGCGTGGCGGAGAGGTCGAAGCAGCGCCGGATACGACGGGTCTTGTGGATGCGGTCCAGCCCCTCGATCCAGCGGGTAGCCTCCTCCAGGTCGATGCCCAGCTCCTCGGCCTGCTTCTTGCTGACCTTGGATTCGGCCTGCTGGCGATAGGCGTGGTGGGCCTCGTCGTTGATCACGATGAGGTCGCGCTCGTTGGCCAGCGCCCCCAGCACGCGGCGGGTGAATGCCTCGTCGCTCTCCTTGCCCTTCTTGACCACGGAGCGGACCTGCTCCTTCAACGGCATTAGGGTGTGCCAGTTCTCGATGACGAGTTCGACTCGGTTGAGCTGCTGTCGCATGGCTTCGTTGGGGCAGAGGTTGAACTCATCAAAGACGTTCTGGGGGTGGCCTGGCTTGAGCACCTGAAGGCGACTCTTCACCGTGAGGCCGGGGGTGATGATCAGCACCGCCTTGGAGAAGCGGCGGTCCTTGGGGTAATGGATAGCGTTGAGGGTCTGCCAGGTGATGATCAGCGACATCACCGAGGTCTTGCCGGAGCCGGTGGCCATCTTGTTGCAGATGCGCTCCCAGGGACCACCATCCCCGCTGAGGAAGATGCCCTGGCGGTACTGTTCCTGCGCTTCCAGCCACCAGACCAGGGTCTCGATGGCCTCGAGCTGGCAGAAGTAGAACGGGTACTGACGCGGCCCGCCCTCCCAGCGGCAGGCCTCCGGGTCCCAGTCGCCCCGGGCATGCCAGTGCTCGAGCAGCTGGCGGGTGACGCTGGTGACGCCCGGGTAGCCATCTGCCCGCCACTCATCGATGCGCTGACGGATACGGTTGACCTGCTCCAGTGGCTCGGTGCGCTGGGTGTTGTTGCGGGTATCGAAGATCTCGTAGGCCGCGGGGCGCCTGCCCTGCTTCAAGGTCATCTGCTTGCCATCACGCTCCCAGTAGGCCGAGGGGGCATCGTAGGGCGAGTTGATGATCAGTGATCGGGTTGTCATGCGGTAACTCCTTCTACCGTGCGATAGCCCTGCTGCCGGTGGTTCGGGACATTGGGGTAGCGCAGCTCGAGCTTGCCTGCCTTCACTAGCGGGGCCACATGCCGCTCACCGATGTTCTTGGGCGAACGCTGGAGCAGCTCGGACAGCTGACGCAGCGTGAGGAAACGCCCTTGGCAGAGCTGGAGCAGTGTCGCCTGCATCGTCTCGGGCTGGGTGCGCTTGGCGGCAGCGACCGGGGCTGCGATGCGCTGCAACGCTTCCCACGCCGGGGCGTGCTCATCGGCACCGCTGCGGGGGGAGCTCCCTTCACTATGCGGGAAGGTAGCGCCCTTGTGGGGGGGAGCTCGGCTCACTATGAGGGAACATAGTGTCGGCGTGTGGGGAGCTGCTCTCCACCTTGAGGTCGGTCGGGGCGGCGAGCGACGCCGGCAGGGTGTAGTAGGCCCCCCGGCTGCGTCCATGGGGCACTAGCATGCCCTTCTCCACCAGTCCACTGAGCATCTGGGTGATATCGACCCGGTGCAGGGTCAGCATCTCCTGCAGGCGACGGTTGGTGACCTGCTGCTCCAGGGCGGCAATGACCAACGTCTGCGCCTCGTCGGGGGAGAGCGACTCGAAGGCCTGGCCGAAGCGCTGCTGCAGGTGTGCCATCACATCCTCGGGCATCACGCTGATCAGCGGCAGGGTAAGGATCACGCGATCGGGTCGCAGGGTTTCCTTCAGGCTGGGCGGCTGCCACAGGTGGGCGTGCCAGCTGCGCCGTATCTTGTCGAGGCCGGAGCCCGCCTTGTCGCCCACGCCGAGCAGCTGGAACATCAACTGCAGCGACTTGTTGCGGCACTCGCTGACGCCACCCGTCATCAACTGCTCCTGGGAAAGCAGCAGGGTGCCGGGGTTGGAGAATTCGAAGCGCTCCTTGAAGCGATCCACCACGATGCCGCCCTGGCCGGTGTGGTCGGCATGGATCAGGGCGTTGACCAGGGCCTCCTTCAGCGCCTCATGGGCATCGCTCTGGGCGCGGCGATCCGGCCGGAAGGGGACCTTGAGGGCCGGGTCATAGCCAAGCTTCTGGGCGACGCGCTGGTAGAACTGGAAGAGGTTGGCGACCCAGGTGCCATCGATGTGGATGCGGTCGCTCCAGCGGGTCTCGTCGTCCTCGGCCAGGCGCTCGCGGTAGTCGACCTGGAAGCCCGGCAGGGCGGCAGGGTCCTGGATGGCCTCGGTCTTGCCGAACATCAGCAGCCCGGCCAGGGTCAGGCCCTGCTCCCCGCTGCGGCGATCCTTGCGCCACCCACCCAGCTTGGTCAGCAGGCCGAGGTCGTTCTCGGTCAGCCAGGGGTGATCGGGCACCCGTGAGGCCACCCGATTGCGGTACTGCTGGAGAGAGGCAGTGTCGAGGTCATCGACGCCGAAGTGCTCGAGGATGCGGCTGTCGGCCGGCTGCTGTTCGAGGCGGTCGGCGAACATGCGCTGCACCTCGGCCTCGTTGCAGCGGAAGTCGCCCTCGTGGTTGCGACGGTAGCTGCCCTTGAAAGGATCGACGCCGATGTAGACTGGTCTCTCGCTGCGGGTGGCGCGGGGCACCTCTACCACCAGGATGGCATCACCCTGATAGGTCTCGACGCTGACGTGGTGCTCCTGGAGAATATTGGCGCTGACCTTCTGGGGGTTGTTGAGCGTGACCCAGAACTCTCCGCGCAGCTTATCCACATCCGCCTCGGTGAGACCGGCTGTGGATGGCCCCTCATCGCCCTCCTTCACCCCGAGGTAGAGCGTGCCCCCCGCGGTGTTGGCGAAGGCGCTGTAGGTCTCCCACAGGCTCTTGGGCAGCCCACCCTTGGCCGCCTTGTACTCGGTATCGACTCCCTCATGGCGAGCCAGCACCTCGAAGAGGCTTAGTTGCTGTGTCATGGGTCAGTCCAGCCGAACGACTTTCAGCGATTCGATGCCGCGGTTATCGACGATCTTCACCGCGATGCAGCGGTTGTCGCCGAGCTCGAAGGGTAGCGACTTGGTGCCGTGGTACTTGTCCAGCAGCTCCTCGTTGAGCTCGGCACGGATGTCCTTCTTGAGCTTGTACCAGCCATCCTTCTTGCCGGCCATGGGGAAGAACACCTGGCGCGGGTAGAGGGAACGGTCGTCGTAGTCGGTATCCAGCTCCCATACGGCGATATCGCGCTTCCCCCCGGACTTGAGCTCACCACTCTTGGTGTCGAAGTAGTCGAAACCGTGCACCTCGACCTGCAGCTTGCCGTCCTTGAGGGTATGCACCTCGACGTCCGGTTGGCCCATCAGCCAGAAGGACTCGTTGCTGCGGGCGTTCTTCTTGAGGTCCTCGGTAAGCAGGTCCGTGTTCATCTGCACCTTGAGGGCCTGGATGCCCTTGATGCTGTCGATATCCTTGGCGGCCTCCGGGTCGAAGGTAAAGGAGCAGAACACCAGCAACCTGGGTGTCGGGAAGAGATTACCGGCCTCGTTCTTGGCGATTTCCACCTGGCGCTGTTCCAGGGCGGCATATTCGGGACCGAAGCTGACGGCGACACGTTCACCGCTCTCCGCCACCGTACCCACGGCGTGCAGATACTTGGCACCGGGCAGGGTCTCCAGGTCAATCAGCTTGAGGTGCTGGCCACCCTTACCGCGGATACCAGCCTTGAGCAGCTCCTCGCGCCACTGGGTATGGCGGGAGGTAGCCCCAGAGCGGGCCACGGCGACGTCGGCCTCCTTGGGCTGCTCGGCCTCGTCCAGGCCCAGCACGGTGGCGAAGGGCACTGCTTCGACGGTGAAGGGGCCGGTGATGCGCAGCTTGTCTCGGCTCACCTCGGGCTGGTCGTAGAGGACCTCCTGGCCGGCGTGGTTGGCGATGCTCTCGTCCATGCGGCGCTGCATGGCCTGGCGGGCGCTGTGGAAAGCGTCAAAGAACGTTTTAGTGGCCTCCGGCCACTCGTCGGGATAATCGAAAGGGACCTCCCATTCGAGCAGCTCGTTGACCTTGGCGGTCTCCCCCGAGGGGAGCGTGACCGCGTTGCTGTCGGGAGTGGCGAAGTCGACCTTGTCGCCCTTGCGGCCGCCCTCGGTGACGGTGAAGGTGATGGGTCTGCCTTGCAGCGACTGGTTTAGCTTGGCCAAGGCCTGCTCGATGGCAGGATGGTACTGCTCGTAGAGCTCATCGATCTCCGGGTTGTTGGCAATCGACTTGAGGGTGATATGCGGCACCGTCTTGTAGATGAAGCCGCCACCCAGCCCCTCCTGGGGATACTTCAGCTCGTAGTAGTCATAGCTGGCGGTCATCAGGCGCTGCTTGGCCAGGGTAACCGCGACCCGGGAGGTATCGCAGGTGACCCAGCGACGGCCCCACTTCTCGGCCACATAGGCCGTGGTACCGGAGCCGCAGGTGGGGTCCAGTACCAGGTCGCCGGGATCGGTGGCCATCAGGATACAACGTTCAATAATTGTGGTGTTTGTCTGAACAGCATAGATTTTGGGATCACTACGACTCTGAATCCCACCACCAGTATCTTCCCAAAAATTGGTTAAAGCCAAAGCCCCGAAGTCGTCAAAAAACTTTTTGAAACGAAATTTTCCAGTGCCTGTAACGAAGATTCTATTTGACTTCTTTGCGCGAGACACACCAATCTTACCAGTTCGCCACCCACCTGCAGTGGGTGTCATGGCCAAGCCAAAATGATCAATCTTGAAGCTGGTGCTCTCACCTCCAGAGCGACTTGTTAACCCTTGATCCGTATAATAACGAACATCTTCCTCGTCTCCTTTCAGGTCTGAGGCACTTATTTCCTTAATACGATCAACCAGAGCGTAGCCATACCTAGTCGCCCCTACCTCCCCTCGCTCCAGAGTAAAATAGAGCTGGTTAAAATTAGCCTTATCAGTATCTTTTGCATACCAAACGATATAGTCGTTCACAGTATCTAACTTCTTTTCTCCCATGCCAACTGATGTTTTGTACGCAATGATGCAGACAAAGTTTTCTGCCCCATAGACTTCATCCATCAGCTCCCGCAAATGATGCAGGTTTTCATCCGAAATCTGCACAAACACTGAGCCACTCTCACTCAGCAGCTCTCTCGCCAGCAGCAACCTATCGCGTAGATAGGTGAGGTAGGAATGGATGCCCAGCTCCCAGGTATCCCGGAAGGCCTTGATCATCTCCGGTTCCTGGGTCAGGTCCTCGTCCTTGCGATCCTTGACGTCGCGCTTGTTGGTGAACGGCTGGAAGTTGGAGCCGTACTTGATGCCGTAGGGCGGGTCGATATAGATCATCTGCAACTGCCCGGCCATGCCCTCCTTCTGCAGCATGGAGTTCATCACCAACAGGGAGTCGCCGGCGATCAGGCGGTTGGCCCAGTCGCGCTCGTGCTTGTAGAAGTCGATGGCCTCGCGCAGCGGCAGGTTCTCGAAGGGGGCGTGGAACATGTCGGGCTGGAAGGCGCTGCCCCCCTTCTTGCCCGCCTTCATGCGCTTCTGCACCTCACCGAGGATGGTGGCGGGGTCGATGCGCTCGTGGACGTGAAGGGAGACGGTATCCACCTCGAAGCTGGTGCGCTCGGCCTTGCCGCTCCACTGCAGGTAGGGGGACTGCCGCCGCTTGAGCTCCTCGAGAGCGGCCTTCATCTGCTCCTGGTCACCGGAGGCCAGGGCATCGTCGATCAGCGTCTCAACCTGGGCACGGTTAGCAGAGGCGTCGAACTGCAGCTCGGGGTCCAGGTGGGGGGTCGTAGGCCCAGGTGGTGGTCTCCTCTACCCCGTCGCTGGCGGTATCCACCATGCCCACATGGGGGTTGTTCTTGCGCTTCTCGTCATAACGGTAGGAGAGCACCTCGGCCTGGTCTGGCTTCTTCTGGCGAGGCTTGGCAGCGGCTTTCGGCCTGGCTGGCTGCTGGTCCAGCGGCAGCTCCGCAGGGACCTCCTGCATCTGCAGGGTGAGGTCGGGGGCCATGTCGTCTGAAGCCGGGTCTTCTTGCTGGAAGGGCGGATCGACGAGGTAGACCGAGCCGCCCCGGCCACGCCCCTTGCCCAGCACGCCTTCCTCGATCAGCCCGTCGCGAACCTGCTCGTAGTCGAGCTTGTCGACCTCGCCTGCCTCTTCGCTGAGCTGCTTGAGCAGCCTGGCGTTGCCGATGGTGTTGCCGTCATCGGGCACGAGGGTGAGGATCAGCTCACGTAGCTGGGCGTCGGTCTGGCTCATGGGGCGTCCCTGTCGTTCTGGCGGCGATGAATGCGCTTAGCCTGCTGATGATACAGGCCATCATGGTGAATCGGCAGGGTGGCCGCAAGGCGCGAGGTCAAGGACGGTTATCGAGGCAGGGGCTGTTGTGAAGGCGGTGATACGGGGCGGTACCAATTGCAGCATGCCGGTTCCGGCTCATCCAGGGAGATCTTGGAGAGTGGAATCCCGAGAGGTGGGGCTTAGGGAGTGATAATGACGATATTGGCGCTCATTGCCGGGATGCTGTTGCTGATCATCGGGGCCGAGGGACTGGTCAAGGGCGCTTCTCGACTGGCTGTCAGGTTCGGCATGTCGCCGCTGCTCATCGGGTTGACGGTCGTGGCCTTCGGTACCAGCTCGCCTGAGCTGGCGGTCAGCCTGAAGGCGGCCATCGATGACCAGGCGGGTATTGCCCTGGGCAACGTGGTGGGCAGTAACGTGTTCAACGTGCTGTTCATCCTGGGCGTCTCGGCGCTGATCGTACCGCTGACCGTGGCACAGCAGCTGATTCGCTTCGACATCCCGCTCATGGTCGGACTCTCCTTGCTGGTCCTGCTACTGGTTCTGGATGGCAGCGTCGGGCGTCTTGATGGAGGGCTACTGGTGATAGGCCTGACTGCCTACCTGCTGTTCCTTTTCCGCCAGAGCCGTCGGGAACCATCACCGGAGAGCCGCGCCAAGCATGGCCCGATAGGCGCCAGGCTATTGAACAACCAGGCGTATGTGGTGGGAGGCTTGGGCATGCTGGTGCTGGGGTCGCGCTGGCTGGTGGACGGCGCCGTGGTCTTTGCTCAGTCGCTAGGCGTGAGCGATCAGGTAATCGGTCTGACCATCATCGCGGCGGGTACCTCGTTTCCCGAGGTAGTCACCTCGATCGTGGCTGCGCTGCGTGGGGAGCGCGACATTGCCGTTGGCAATGTGGTGGGAAGTAACGTGTTCAATCTCCTTGGCGTGCTGGGCCTGGCCGGGCTGCTGGCTCCCACCGGCATCGCCGTCCCCGAGGCCATGGCGGGTTTCGATATCCCGGTCATGAATGCCGTGGCCTTGCTCTGTCTACCGATCTGCTTCACTGGCGGGGTGATCAGCCGCTGGGAGGGTGGCGTTCTGTTAGCCTATTACCTGGCTTACACCCTCTACTTGATCCTGGCTGCCACACACCACGATGCGCTACCGGTCTTCAGCGTCACCATGCTGTTCTTTGCACTCCCGCTGACAGCCCTGACGCTGGTGGTACTGGTGTTACAGGAGCGCCACCGAGGAATACGGCCCTTATGACCACTATTTACCCCTGCCCGCGCCCGAAGTGGCCGGTTGGCCTGTCGGGCCGTGGGTGCTATCGACCAAGTGCCAATGCCTTGACGTCATCGGCAGTCCTGTCCCGCCCTACATATCACGACGCAGTTGTGCTTCAACCAAACAGAAAAAACCGCTTCACTCAAGCGTGAAGCGGCCCTTTTTCCTCTGCCTGTAGGTCGGATTACAGGGTCATGAAGGGTGTTGCCTCCCCGTTCCGGAATTGATAAATGTTCCAGTCTTCCTGCTTTGGGCCCGGCATCCCGGGGGTGCCGATAGGCATGCCGGCCAGGCCGATGCCATCGGTGTCAGGACGTTCCTCGAATAGTTTCTCCACGGCCACGAAGGGAACATGGCCCTCAATCACGTATTCACCCATCTCGATGGTGTGGCAGGCGCCGAGCCCGTAGGGCAGGCCGACGCGCTCCTTGACCTTGCCCAGCTCCACGTCATCGACGATGGTCACGCTGACACCGCGCTCCTCAAGCTGGCGGGCGTACTCGTCGCAGCAGCCGCACTGGGGATTCTTGTAGAGGGTGGCCTCGGTCGGCGATGCGGCCTGGGTGGTGCCGGCGCCCAACAGCAGCGCGGTGGAGAAAAAGAGGGTGGGGGCAAAGCGGTTCATGAGCGGTTCTCCTGGGTGTGACGGGAAACGAACAGGTATTTGACGAGGGCGGCAATGCCTAGGCCAAGCAAAAGCGTGACCGTCAGCGGCATCAGCCATCCCATCCAGCTCATTGAGTCCATGAAGGCGAAGCATTCGTTGCTGAACATAACAAGACTCCTGACGAACGTGCAGGTAAATCCGGTGGCAGGCCGATGGCCGGCATCACCGAGGCGTTGGATGCACGGTCAGGGTCTGGGAGGTTCGCGCGGGGGCGGGGCGATGAATTCGACCTTAGCCGGTCCGGCGGTGTCGGCCAGGGTGTCGGGGGTGGCAGGAATGACGAGGGGCGTCGACGCCAGGGCCGCGCAGCCGGCGCATTCGGGGTCGGCGTGATCGAACAACTCGACCTCAGCCGTGCTGCAGTCAGCGGCGCAGCTCTCCATGGCCGCCTGAGCGGTCAGGCCGGTCACTGACAGCAGCATCGCGAGCAGCAACGCCAGCAGGCGTCCTCCTTGTGTGCGGTGCAGCGGTCTAGCCTGTAGGGTCATGGTGATTCCCTCGTCATCCTTGCCTCATTCTGTGCCAGTCATTCGGTTGACCACCTTGACCCAGCGCAATATGGAGCGAGATGGCTGAGCGATGTACGGCAGGCGGCGGGCATCGGGTATCACTGCGGGTTGTTGCCGGAGGAAGGGTCCTGCTTCAGCTGCTCGCGCTGCTCATCGTTCAGCAGGTCCTGCATCCGATTACGCATGCGCACCTTGTCCGCCATCATCTCGCCCTGGAGGGTGGCCATCTGACCATGGAGTGCCTGGACCTCCTCCGGATCAGGACGCTCCGCCTGCATCAGCAGCATCATGTCGTCACGCAGGTTCATCATCTCGCCCATGCGTTCGAACTGGGCGGAACGGTGCTCCCTGCGCATCTCGCGCAGGGAACTCAGCTGCTCTTCGTCGAGCATTCCGGCCATGCCTCCCATGTTCGCCATCATCGGACAGGGCATCATGCCGCCCTGGCCGCCCATCATCATGCCGGGGCCCATGCCGCCCTGGCCGCCCATCATCATGCCGGGGCCCATGCCGGCCTGGCCGCCCATCATCATGCCGGGGCCCATACCGCCCTGACCGCCCATCATGCCGCCTTGTTGCATGCCCTGACCCTGTTGCATACCTTGCGCAGAGGCGGCACCGCTGGTGACGACACCCATGCTGGCGGCCAGAGCGATGGCGAGAAGCTGCTTGTGCTTGATCATGTGCTGTACTCTCATCTTGCTGCTGGTAGAGAAATCGCCTTACCGAGGCAGGGAAGGCTGTTTGGCTTCAGTTATGAGCTTACAACTTATGGGTGGGCCCAATGTCAAGGTGTGATGTGGATTGACACTATTTTTTGCTTTGTTCAGCTTGTCTTCAGGTTTGTGCGTTACAAGTGAACTCCCCTGACTCAACTCAAAGAGGGCATATCATGCGCAAGACCCTACTGACGCTGGCACTCGGCCTCGCTACGACAGCTGCTTTTGCAGCTGGTGAGCATGGCGGTTCGCATTCATCAATGAGCAATGCTGACGTCGATCGCACCATCCGCGTCGAGGCGGGTGACATGTGGTTCGACTCGGAGAAGCTCAACATTGCTCCCGGCGAAACAATCAAGTTCGAAATTGTTAATACTGGTAACGTGGAGCACGAATTCGTCATCGGTGATGCCGAGGCTCAGGAAGCACATCGCAAGATGATGCAGGAGATGGGGGGTAGCCATGGCGGTGGTGGTGGCCATGGTGGTCACGGAGGCCATGACATGGCCGAAGGCGAGCATGGTGGCAGCATGCCGTCAGTGACCATCGCGCCGGGTGACACCGCAGAGCTTGTATGGACTGCCCCCCAGAATGTGGACGGGCTGCAGTACGCCTGCAACATTCCGGGCCATTATGAGGCAGGCATGTACGGAAATATCGATTTACAGGGGTAAGTTTTTTACATGAAACTGTTGCTTCTTGAAGATGACGACCTTCTCGCAGAGAGTCTGGCCGAAAGTCTGAAAGACAACGGTTACCGGGTTGACTTGGCCACTTCGCTGAAAGTGGCCAGGTCACTTATGGCAACCGAGCACTATGAACTGGTAATCCTCGATCTCGGTCTTCCAGACGGCTCTGGGCTGGATTTGCTCAAGAAGTGGCGTAAAGATGGATACGACCTTCCTGTTCTGATTCTGACTGCTCGAGATACCTGGGAAGATAAGGTCGTAGGTCTTGAAGAAGGTGCTGATGATTACTTGACAAAGCCCTTTCATGAGCCTGAGCTCATCGCCAGGATTAGAGCACTACTTCGCAGGAAGTTTGGCAGTACGTCGAATGAGCTTTCTCTCAATGGTATTATGTTGGACGAGGCAAGTCGATCTGTCAGCGTCAATGGTAGGGCTTGGCAGTCCCTGACTGGAACTGAGTTCGCCCTCATGCGTTATTTTATGCATCATCCAGATCGGGTGCTATCTAAGGAACGCCTTCTCCAGCAACTTTATGCATTGGATCAAGATGCGGCGACGCCTAATATTATCGAAGTGTATGTTGCCAGATTGCGCCGTTATGTAGGGAAATCGGTGATCCAGACTCGGCGCGGACAGGGGTATGTCTTTGTTACGCATTGACGGACGAAGCCTGCGAATCCGCTTGCTGTGTTGGCTCTCTGGCATTGCCATCATCGTGACCGGAGCCACATGGCTGTTGCATGGTATTTTTCTTCAAGACCTGGCGCGCGATTTTCTCGGAGAGCGCCTGAAACGAGAAGCCGATCATGCGATTGAACAAGTCAAGCAGGATCATATTTCTACCCCAGTCGTGCTGGATTCCGCGAGCCGTGGCTTTCAAGCCTTTCACCACTTGTACGTTCTACGCTTAGGAAGCGATATCTCCTCTTCAGACCCACGTTGGGTGAAGGCGCTGAACTTTTTGTTGGATGATACCAGTGATGCTCTCGTGGAAGTCAGGGATGGGGAGCAACATATATTGGTATATCGGCGGTCTTTTTCTTTGGAGGAAGAACGTGGGGTGCTACTTGTTGGTGAAGATTTTTCTCAAGTAGAAGCAGGGCTGCATGAGCTCCACTGGTGGGTAGCGGCTATTGCGGCAGTTCTGTTACTGCTCCTGGTGCTGCTGAATATTCTGGCGGTCAATCGTGGCTTGATACCTCTCTCACGACTCCGTGATCAACTTGGAAAACTTCGGACTGGAGATCAAGAGCGTCTATCCTTGGATGTTCCCTCTGAGCTAGATAGCTTGGTCATTCAGCTCAACCGATTCATGGATGAGATCGATAGTCGTTTGCAACGATCTCGCGACTCGGTAGCAAACCTGTCTCACGCACTCAAGACGCCGCTCGCGGCGGTGACCCAGGTGCTGCGAGGGACGCGTCCTATTGATGATACTCGTCGCCAGAAGCTGGTGCAGCGTCTCGAGGAGATTCACGCCCAACTGGATGCAGAACTTAGGCGGTCAAGGATTGCGGGCCCAAACGCGGGGCGTATGTCTGATCTCCATCGTGATTGCACAAGGTTGACCGAGATGTTTCGAGGTCTTTACCCAAACATTAATTTCACCATGAGCTTGCCGGGGGAATTTGAGAAACGTGTACCCATCGAATCTCAGGACTTTTCCGAAATGCTAGGGATTGTGCTTGACAATGCCGGCAAGTGGGCCAGTAGCAAAGTGGACAGTCGCATTGTGCTCGATGATGTCCTCAGGATTACCGTTGAGGATGACGGTCCTGGTGTTCCAGTAGATGACCTGCCTCGCCTTGGCCAGCGCGGCCGGCGGCTGGATGAAAGTCATCCTGGGTATGGCCTTGGCTTGTCTATTCTGTGGCAACTCATGACGCGCTATGCCGGGAAAGTGAGGTTTGAGCCCAGTGCACTGGGGGGCTTGTGCGTGAGGATGGAGGTGCCCATCAAGGAATCTACCGATTAATTGCGCATTTTCAGGCCTGTTTCAGGTTCGTCAGTCAAACTGGCTCGCGTCAAACATGGACGGGAGTCACACATGGCAAACTCGCGCGTCATCACGCACCCGATGTCACGTCGTCAGATCCTCAAAGGCGGTGCGGCGCTTGGCCTTGGGTCGGCAGCGGCCCTTAGCCTACGTCCTAGCTGGGCCAACCCCTGGGGTCAGACCAATGTCTATTCCAAGGGAGTCGAAGAGGGGCCGGAGGTGTCGCTGGCCATCCGCCGCGAATCAATCCTGATCGACGGCAAGGAGGCACGCCCGATCAGCATCAACGGCACCAGCCCCGGGCCGATGATCCGGCTCAAGGAAGGCCAGGACGCCGTGCTGCGGGTCACCAACCTGCTCGACGAGCCCACGTCCATCCACTGGCATGGCCTGATCCTGCCGCCTGGGATGGATGGCGTACCGGGAGTGAGCTTTCCCGGCATCGCGCCGGGCGAGACCTTCACCTACCGTTTCCCCGTTCGCCAGAACGGTACCTACTGGTATCACAGCCACTCCGGCCTGCAGGAGCAGCTCGGCCATGCTGGCCCGCTGATCATCGATGCCGCCGGACGCGAGCCCTTCCGCTACGACCGTGAGCATGTGCTGCTGCTCACCGACTGGACCTTCGAGGACCCCATGTCGGTGTTCCGTAACCTGAAGACCGCCGAGGGCTACTACAACTTCCAGGAGCGCACCATCGCCGACTTCTTCGCCGACGTGCGTGAGGAAGGCTTTGCTGCCACCGCCGAGATGCGTGGTATGTGGGCGAAGATGCGCATGAGCTCTCGCGACATCGCCGACGTCACCGGCAGCACCTACACCTACCTGCTCAATGGTCATTCCCCCGAAGAGAACTGGACGGCGTTGTTCCAGGCCGGTGAGCGGGTCCGCCTGCGGGTGATCAACGGCTCGGCGATGTCCTACTTCGATGTGCGTATTCCCGGATTGAAGATGACCGTGGTGGCAGCCGACGGTCAGCCGGTGCAGCCGGTACCGGTCGACGAGTTCCGGATAGGGGTGGCCGAGACCTACGACGTGCTGGTCGCCCCCGAGGACGACACGGCCTATACGATCTTCGCCGAGGCAATGGATCGCAGCGGTTACGCCCGCGCCACCCTTGCGCCGCGCGAGGGCATGGCCGCCGAGATCCCCGAGCGACGCAAGATTGCCGACCGCGGCATGGAGGCCATGGGGGCCCACGGCATGGAGGGCATGGACCACTCCGCGATGGGCGGCTCAGACACGCAGGGCATGGATCATTCCGGCATGAACGGCTCGGACATGCAGGGCCTGGATCACTCCAGCATGCAGGGCATGGACCATTCCAACATGCAGGGCATGTCGAATGAGCGCAGCAGGATCAATGCCAACGGCATGTTGGCGGCGGGGGCGGCCCAGCCGGGATCCCGCTACGACCAGGCCGGCATCGGCATCGACCCGGAGGCGCGACGCATGCTGGTCTACCGGGACCTCAAGGCCTTCACTCCCTGGCCGGACCGCCGTGAACCGGAGCGGGAACTGGAACTGCACCTCACCGGCAACATGGAACGCTACATGTGGTCCTTTGACGGCAAGAAGTTCAGCGAGGTGACCGGCCCCATCCGCTTCAACAAGGACGAGCGCCTGCGCCTGATCCTGGTCAACGACACCATGATGGAGCATCCCATCCACCTGCATGGCATGTGGATGGAGCTGGAGAACGGCCAGGGCGAGCTCATTCCTCGCAAGCACACCCTGAACGTCAAGCCCGGGGAGCGCGTCTCGGCGCTGATCACCGCCGATGCCGAGGGCAGCTGGGCCTTCCACTGCCACCTGCTCTACCACATGGATGCCGGCATGTTCCGGGTCGTCAAGGTTTCGTAAGGAGAAGGCATGAATAACAGAATCCCACTGACCGCCGCCGGTGTCCTGCTGGCCACGACAGCGTTTTCCGTCGCCCAGGCAGAGGACGGCTACGATGCTCCGGCCGGCTGGCCGTCACCGGTTGTGGAACACAATATGGGCATGGCACTGTTCGACCGGCTCGAGTACGCCGTGCCCGACAAGGGGCACGAGGAACTGGTCTGGGACTTCCAGGCTTGGTACGGCGGCGACGTCAACCGTGTCTACCTCAAGTCCGAGGGCGAGAATGTCCAGGGCGATGGCGAGGACGCCGAGTTCGAATCCCTGGAGCTTCTCTATAGCCGGCTCGTCGCCGACTTCTGGGAACTCCAGGGCGGCATCGGCTACCAAGGTGGGATCTTCTCCGACGACCATGCCGAGCGCACCTACGGCGTGGTTGGCCTACAGGGCGTCATGCCCTACGGCATCGAGACCGACGTGGCGCTACAGGTCAGCGATGAGGGCGATGTTTCAGCGAGTTTCGAGGGCGAGTACGACCTGCGCCTAACGCAACGCCTTTATCTGCAGCCGCGCACCGAGATTGCCGTCGCTGCCAGCGAGGTCGAGGAGTTTGGCGTCGGCGAGGGGCTCAACTCGGTGCGCGTCGGCATGCGTCTGGGTTACGAGGTGACCCGCCGTTTCGCTCCCTACGTCGGGGCGTACTGGGAGAAGCAGTACGGCGACACCGCCGATCTCGCTCGCGCCAGCGGTGACGCCACGGAAGATACCGGCGTGGTGGCGGGAGTGAGGTTGATGTTCTGACTTCGATTGTAGCTTTTCGACGCTAGCGCCACCGAAAGGTGGCGTTTTTTTAATTTTCATTGCCCTATATTCAGCTCTGTTTCAAGTTGCACCGCTATCATGACAGTGTCATCAAAAAGGAGGGACAGATCATGAAGCTCAAGGCAATTATATTTGGAATGGCAGTGGCAAGCATGTTTTCAATGCCTGTCCTCGCCAACATGGGAGCCAGTGCCCAGGAGGTGCCGGTATTGGAAAGAGGCATTTCCCCCACGCAGATCCTGGCGAACGGACACCCGAAACGCTTCCAGATCAATATCGATCAACCTACTACGCTGAGGATAACCAGCGAGCAATTCCCCGGCGTATCGGGCTCAGGAGTCCGGATCATGGCCACGCTGTATGACGATTCCGGTCGTCGTGTGGCGGAAGCATCCAGTCCGCGAGGTCACTTCCAGCTCTCACGCCAGCTGCAACCAGGTGCATACGAGGTGGAAGTCTCAGGATGGTCGTATACCCAAAACGCGGATAATCTCAGCGACCGGTATCAGCTACACGTCGCCTATTAATTCCCCTTGTCAGTTATGATGTGAACCAGAAGGGCCAGCCGTGAGCTGGCCTTTTTTTATAGAAGAGTGGTATCTCGTCACGGAATATTCAGCGTAGATTCAGAAAAATTTGCTAATTTAAAGGTGCCGTAAGCGGCGTCAATTACAAGCTCTATACATTGAGGTGTCATCATGTGGAATAACAAGAAGGCTCCCTTGATCAATATGACGGCCATAGCCTTGGCAATGGGGGCGGCTTCTGCGTCGGCCCTGGAAACCCAAGTGGGAGAGACCACTGTGGGGCTTTATGGTTACGCCAGGCTGAATATGGCCTATAACTTCGATCGGGATGCCGGATCGGCAAACGAAGGTTACTTTGCTGAAGTCGCAGGATCGGAAGATGAGAGGGATGTCGGGGATCAGTTTCAAGTCACCGCAACACAAAGCCGCATCGGCTTTCGGACCAGTACGCCTGTCGAGGGGAGCACGCTAGACACCGTTATCGAAGGAGACTTCTGGTCCTACAACGATGATAATACGCGCTTCAGACTACGGCATGCCTATGGGTCCTGGAATGGCATCCTTGCCGGGCAGACCTGGTCGAATTACAACACCTTCGTCGCCGCCACGCCCACACTGGATTTCTTTAGCACGGCGGGAAGCTATGGTGGCTATGGTACGCGCCTTGCCCAGTTGCGCTACACCATTGGAGGATTCTCGATAGCTGCGGAAGATCCAAAAGCACAGCTGGCGGAGAACATCGATGGTTCCTTACCTGAAGACGCCTCCTTGCCAGATAATGACGATGCCGTATCATCGATGCCGGCATTGAGCCTGCGCTATGAAGATAGCATGGGGGAGTTTTCCTACTCCATCGCCGGCATCGCCCGACAGCTGAAGTACGATACCGGCAGCGAGAAGGATACGGAAATGGGCTATGGGGCCTTCGCCGCAGGCGCCTATCATGCCGGACCGGTGACCTTGAGAGCGATCGTGAACGCCAGCGAGGGGGCGAACAGTTACCTCTATCTGTCTGGCGATTACTTCAACGGTGCCGATGCCTACGTCGATACCAACGGCAAGCTGCAAACGCTGTCTGGCGATGGCGGAGCCGTTGGCCTTTCTTATCAAATATCGCCACAGTATTCACTGAACGCGTCTCATGGCTATACCGATGTCGATTTAGGCGACACTACCGTAGGTGGCAATGCGGGTAGAAAGAACAAGAATACATTTCTTAATCTGATGTGGACTCCCAGCGAGCGTTTGATGTATGGAATTGAGTATGGCTATTTCGAAACGGAGTTGGCCGATGGTCGTGAAGAAGACGCGAGCCGTGTGATGGTGGCTGCCCAATATGGTTTCTAGGATGAAGCAATAGCATAGCAGAAAGCTGTTCTGATCGATTGCTTGGGTGAATGCCCAAGCTTTTTTTATATGGACAAGGCATGGTGTGTAAAAATGTGACCTAGATCATTTTCCGCATATTTTCTCAGGCATGTCCTGTTCATCATCACGGGAAAAATGAATGACCTGGATCATATTTGATAGCCTAGCTGTTAAGGCTGGGTTCAGGTTAGAAACGTATCCTGAGTCTGTCGCCAAACAGGAAGGGAGAGTTGACATGAAAATCAAATTCGCACTTGCCGCTGCCATCATCAGCCTCGTTGCTACGCCAGCATTTGCCAATTTTGGCCACACCGAATCTCAGGACAGGCAGCTGACGGAGGGGGTTACGCCCGGTGGCATTTTGACCAGCGGCTTCCCGCACGAATATGCGCTCTCGTTAAACGAAAGCTCAAAGGTCAAGATTGCCAGTGATCACTTTCCCGGCTCATCAAGTCTCACGCTTCGGATGAAGGCAAAGTTGATGAATGAATCAGGGAAAACCATCGCGGAAGTAGATTCGTTCAACGGAGACTTCACTATTGATGAAAAGCTCGATCAAGGCGAATATCGCCTGATGGTTTCAGGTGATAGTGGTGGTCTGGGTGATAGTGATATGCACCAGTACAGTCTGCACGTAGACATCCAGTGATACGCGGGAGTTGGCCAGCTAATGCTGGCCAACCACCATTTCAGCAACTTCATGGTTTTCTAGTTAATAACCAGGTATGGCGTTTCATGGTTGATAATTTAATTGATTGATGCTGGCGTTTTGTTATTGAGAGTAACCCTTTTGCGTGGAGAGTCGCCGTGATCAAGGCTGCATTGTTATTCACTGGTGTCTTGGGTGTCGCCTGGATGCCAGCTATTGCTGTTGCCGGAAGTGAAACGGACAATTTACAAAAAGCGATACAGATAGCCATTGATCAGGACCCCTGGTTAACCGGAAGTGCGTCCATTGAAACCGCCCTTGAGAACGAGGCCATTGCATCGGCCCAGCTCCCTGATCCCCAGATTTCATTGAAAGCGGGAAATCTGCCGGTTGATACCTTTGACTTGAATCAAGAAGGTATGACCCAGTTCAGCGTAGGAATCAGTCAGAAATTTCCCAGAGGAGATAGCCTGGCGCTTGCCAACGGTAGTTGTCAAGGAATCTGTCGCCTCTGAGGTCATTCAGGCCACCTGTTTTTCCGGTTCGGCGACGGTGACCTGGAGCTCCCGCTCCGGGTTGAGTGACACGGTACCGATCGGCGTCCAGTTGCGGGTCTTGCCGCTCCATCGCGCAGGGTTGGCGTCACGCGCCGCCTGATTGATGACGTGGCGCTTGGCCAACACCTCCTTATCTTCGCCCGCATGGCGCTGTGCCGGTGTCACCAAGCGAATGCCGCTGTGCCGGTGCTCGTGGTTGTACCACTGCACGAAGCCAGCCACCCACTCGCGGGCGTTGTCGAGCGTGGCGAACCCGTCAGTGGGGTAGCAGGGGCGGTACTTGCAGGTGCGGAACAGCGCCTCTGAGTAGGGATTGTCGTTGCTGACCCGCGGTCGGCTGAAGGATGGCGTGATGCCGAGCTCGTGAAGCTTCTCCAGCAGCGTCGCACCCTTGAACGGGCTGCCGTTGTCCGCGTGAAGCACCAGCGGCTGGTCAATGATCCGCTCGGCCAGCACGGCCCGCTCCAGTACGGTGCGGGAGTTGTAGGCCGACTCGGCCAGGAACACCTCCCAACTGGTGATCTTGCGGCTGAAGATGTCGACCATCATGACCAGGTAGTAGTGCTGTCCCTTGATCGGGCCGCCCAGCCACGTGCAATCCCACGACCACACCTGATTCGGCGCAGTGGCCTGGTAGGTCGTGGGCTTGGCGCGGCGTTGAGGTGGCTTGGCACGGCCCCGATGCACCATTTCGTGGTGCTTGCGCATCACGCGGTAGAACGACGAGGATGAGGCCAAGTAGCGCTGCTCCTCGTCGAACAGGCGCACCACGATCTGCTCTGGCGGCAGGCTGGCGTACTCGGGGCGGTGGCACACGTCGAGGATCTCCTGTTCTTCGGCCGGTGTTAGCGCGTTAGCCGGCACCGGCCGGCCGACCAAAGGGCGCTGGTCCTCGTGCAGCTCGCCGCCGCGCGTCCAGCGCTGGTACGTCCTGGCGGTGATGCCCAGCTCTCGGCAGGCGGCCTCCAGGCGGGCCCCCTGGGCCCTGGCCTCTTCGATCAGCGCGATGGCGCGTTGGCGATCTGGGGTGCTGATCATGCGTCCTCGTCCCCCCAGATCGCCCTCGCCTTTTTTCTGAGGGCCAGTAACGCTGCGGTCTCCGCCAGGGCCTCGTTCTTGCGGGCGAGCTCCTTTTCCAGCGCCTTGATGCGCTTGCGCTGTTGCTTGGCCTCGTCGGCTTCACGCTGGCGTTCCGAGTGCGAGAGGCTGGCGGCTTGCTCGCAGTCATGCCGCCACCGCCCCAGCTGTTCGGGGAAGATGCCCCGACGGCGGCAGTATTCCGCGGTCTCCTGAGCATTCATCGAGGCGGTTTCAAGCACGGCGTTGAACTTGTCCTTGGACGACCAGCCATCGGTGCCTTTGCCCAGCGCGTCCGGCAGGCAACGTCCCTCGGCGCGGGCTTGCTTGCGCCAGGTGTAGACGGTGCCCAGCGAGATCCCTTCCTGCTCCGCGATCACCTGCGGGGAGAGGTTGTGGGGAGGCAGCAGCTTGGTGACCACGGCTTGCCGGCGCTCCTCTGAGTAACGAGGCATGAGTGTCTCCTTTCGCCCCCTGATCGGTTTATAGGAACAGGGTATCAGAGGGCACGACAGTCATCCTGACACTGGGGGGAACTCACCCTGCACGCCGCATTCCTCGCAGGCGATGGGATCGGGCACGTCCACTTGGAAGTGCATTTCGTCGTCGGTTGATTTGCAGCCCAGTACTTGGTATTGCGGCAGGTGAAGGATGTTGTCGGGAAGTTCGGTCATGGTGTTGTATAGGCGTAGGTGTCAGTCAGATCCATCCGGCTCGGCATTGGTGTTTGCTTTTTTACCCAACAAGCTGCTGGAAACGAAAAGTAAGGCACCGAGGACAATTGCAATATCAGCCAGGTTGAAGGCCGGCCAATGCCAGTCTCGCCAATAGAAATCAAAGGAATCCACAACATAGCCGCGAAAGACCCGGTCAATCAGGTTGCCCATGGCGCCACCGAGGATAAGACTGTAAGCGATGGCTTCTCCTTTATGACGATTTTCAAGGATCAGCTTGATCAGAAAAATCGAGACCACTACCGCGATTCCGATAAAAAAGTAGCGCTGCCAGCCTCCACCATTCGCAAAAAGACTGAATGCGGCACCGGTGTTCCATAGGTGCACCCAGTTAAAGAACGGGGTCACCGAAACATACTCGCCATAGGCCATTGATTGCTGCACCAGCCACTTTACAGCCTGATCAGACGCTGCCAGCAGGCCCGATATGGACAATAGGGCATACGGCGAGAGCTTTTTGCCAATAATGAGCATTATTTAACCCTTCAAAGCCAGAATGCGTCTGGCACCGTTAAGTACAATGACCCCCGCGATGGTGCCGATAATCAGATCCGGATAATTGGACCCGGTCCACGCGACCAGGGCGCCGGCGGTGATGACCCCCAGGTTGATCACCACGTCGTTGGCCGAAAATATCCAGCTAGCCTTCATATGAGCTCCGCCCCCTCGATGTTTGGATACCATCAGCAGACAGGCGGTATTGGCAATCAATGCGACGAATGCGATAGCCATCATCACCAGCCATTCAGGCTCACTACCGAATACAAAGCGTCTCACCACCTCTACGAGTACGCCAACAGCCAAAACCAGTTGG
The DNA here is from genome assembly GCF_013000985.1 of Halomonas sp. PGE1. Lineage (NCBI taxonomy): Bacteria > Pseudomonadati > Pseudomonadota > Gammaproteobacteria > Oceanospirillales > Halomonadaceae > Halomonas > Halomonas sp. PGE1. The sequence continues at coordinate 2,751,914 of NZ_CP053032.1, read as the reverse complement.
ACCACACCAGCAACGTGCGCAACACGGACCTGCCTTTTCACGCTATGCCCAACCGCATAAAGAGCGAGTCCGTACACTGCCGCATCAGCAAAATTGTCCAGGGACTCTGCAATGAGGCCAGTTGACTGAGCCATCAGACCGGCAGTCATTTCCACCACGAACAGAAGTGCATTGATGCCGAGCAACCAGCGCAGGGTCCCGGATTCTTGCTCAGCAGAAGCTGCCGAGAACTCGGCGGCCTTGATGGTCTCCGGATTTGCAGCAACGCTTTCCTGAAGCGCGGCGCCTAGCCCCAAGGTCTTCAGTTTCGAGGTGACGGGCTCGACCTCGCCGTCATGCACGACCTTCAGCCGGCGGTTCGACAAGTCGAAGGACAGCGCCCGAATCTCCTCAAAGCCGTTCAGGGCTAGGCGAATCATTCGTTCTTCTGATGGACAGTCCATCTTCGGCACGGCATAAACACTGACCCATCTCCCTGGCGCCTCGGAGGAGGCCTGTATATCGGTATCCGCTGCGGACGTTGCATCACCGCCACAGGCGCCACCACAGGATTTGCTCATGATACGACTCCACTTGAACAATGTTGTGGTACCATTTAAAACTATAAAGCTACTATAAGGTCAATAGAGTAAAGAATCCGTTGGGGAGGAGGCTGATGCGCATTGGTCAGTTGGCGCAGTTGGTAGGGGTCGAAACACAGACGATCCGCTTCTATGAACAGCAGGGCTTGTTGCCGCCGCCTGATCGGCAGGACAACGGTTACCGTGTCTATACCGAGAAGCATGGTGAGGGGCTGGCCTTCATCCGTCGCTGCAGAATCCTGGGCCTGTCACTGGCTGAGATTCACGAACTACAGAGCTATCAGGACGACCCTCATCAGCCTTGTACCGCCGTCAACGCCTTGCTCGATGATCACATCTCTCATGTGCGGTCGCAGATAACCGCTCTGCAAGCGCTTGAGAAACAACTCGTTTCACTGAGAGCGAGTTGCAACGATGACCGGGAAGTTGAGGCGTGTGGGGTTCTTGCTGGAATTAGCGAAGGAAACATGCACCAGCAGTAGGTGAAGCATCAACCAGATAATCCGATGAGATGCCGGTCTGTCTCACTCTCATGCAAAGGTAAGATCAACCATTTAATCCGCTTACCCAAAATAGTGATGGCCTATGAGGCGGCCCGGACCCTGGCCGGCGAATATCGCCACTTCGCCGACCGCATGGGGCCGAAGCTGGTCGAGCTGCTGGAGGCGGGCCGCGCGCTGCCCTTCGTGCGCTACCGTGAGGCGCGCGCCCAGGCCTCGGCGTTGCAGCCGGTGCTCTCCCGGGTCTTCGCCGAGGAGGTGGACGTGATCCTCGCCGCCAGCGCCCAGGGGGTGGCCCCCAAGGGGCTCGACGCCACCGGCGACCCGCTCTACTGCCGCGCCTGGACGCTGCTCGGCGTGCCCTGCCTCAACCTGCCGCTCTGCCGGGGCGAGGCGGGCATGCCGCTCGGCGTGCAGCTGGTGGGTGACCGCTTCGGCGACGAGCGGCTGCTCGCCATCGCGCAGACCCTGGTGGAGGCGAGCGCCTAGGGTGTGGCACCTGTAGGCAGGTCGGGGGTGACTGGCCAGCGGGCCCGGGCAGGGCCATGATGATGCTCTCGTCTCCGCCTCGCCGGCGGGAACGCGTTCACCCGCCACCTGCCCGAGGAAGCGCCCATGACTCGAACGACTCACCTGCAGGAGCTGCTCCGGGTGCTGCGCCACCACCAGGGCCCGATCGGCGGGCCCGAACTCGCCAGGGCGCTTGGCGTGACCCTGCGCCACCTCTACCAGGACATCGCCGTGCTGCGCGCGGTGGGGGTCGAGGTGGTCAACGAGCCGGGCCGCGGCTATGTGCTGCCGCCGGAGGTCAAGCTGCCGCCGGCGGCCCTGGCCGAGCCGGCTCCGGCCGCTGGTGCTCAGGATGAGCCCGCCCCGCTTATCTTCTACACCAACCCGCTCTCCCGCGGCGGCATCGTCCACTGGATGCTCGAGGAGCTCGGCGCCACCTATCGCATGGTGACCCTCGAGTACGGCGCCGCCATGAAGGCGCCGGAGTACCTCGCCATCAACCCGCTGGGCAAGGTGCCGGCGATCCGCCACGGCGAGACGGTGGTGACCGAGGCCGCCGCCATCTGCGCCTACCTGGCCGATGCCTTCCCCGAGGCCGGCCTGGCACCGCCGCCCGCCGCCCGGGGCGACTACTACCGCTGGCTGTTCTTCGCCGCCGGCCCCCTGGAGAGCGCCATCGCCCTGAACGACCTCGGCGTTGCGCCCACGGCGGAGCAGGCGATGCGCTTGGGCTCTGGCGACTACTGGACCCTGGTCGAGACCCTGGCCGCCGCCGTGGCGGGCAGGCCCTATATCGCCGGCGATGCCTTCAGCGCGGCGGATGTCTACGTCGGCTCCCATATCGGCTGGGGCATGCAGTTCGGCACCCTGCCGCGCCGCCCGGAGTTCGAGGCCTACTGGGCCGGGCTGCGCGAGCGGCCGGCCCACCGGCGCTGCGAGGCCCATATCGAGCAGGTGCTGGCCCGGTAGGGATCATGGCCATGGGACGCCCAGGCGGTCATCTTTCGAGCCTTCCGCTGCACCTCGTCCTGCCGGTGCTGGCGCTGCTGCTCTGGTCGCTTTCGGGCAGTGCCTGGGCCCGCTGGCTCTTCCTGCCCGCCTGGGTGCTGGCCACCCAACTGATCGCCGCCGGCAGCCTGGAGGCGGCCCGCCTGCGCCGCCATGCCTGGCTGGGGCAGTACCTGCGTGACGGCTCCCCCTGGCATCGTCGGTTGCGCGGCGGCGCCCTGATGGTGGCTCGCCACCAGCTCCTCGGCGCCCTGTTGGCGCTGGTGCTGCTGGTGAAGCTGCGGGGGCTGCCTCTCGCCGCTTGGCCGCTGCTGCTGGCGGGGGCATTCGGCGTCGCGCTGGCCCGAGGCTGGCTGCACCGGCGCCTGGCGCCGCACGTGATCGAGGCGCGTCTGCCGGCGGTCACCCGGCGCTTGCTGGTGGGGCCGGTCGCCGGTCTGCTGGCCCTGGCGCTGGTCGGGATGGCCCTGTGGCTGCCCCAGCCATGGCTCGTCGACCTGGGCTGGGAGGCGGCGCTACTGCGCCACCTGCCGGCCGGCGAGGGCGGATCGCTGCTCGCCTTCTTCGAACGCTTGGCGGCCGCCGCCGAGATCACTCGGGCCTGGGCGATGCAGAATGCCGAGGCGCAGCTGTCGCTGGGGGCGCCGCTGGCGCTGCTGGGCTGGCTGCTGATGCTGCTGACCCAGGGCGCCCTTGCCTGGGCCTTCGTGCGCCTGCTGGTCGGTGCCGATGCGCTGCGCGGCGAGGGGATAACGAATCGGCGCCAGGAGGAGACCCCATGAGCGACGCGACCCTGCCTCGTCGGGAAGGGCATGCCCCCACGCGCGGCTTGCTCCGCTGGGGGCTCTCGCTGCTGGTGGTCCTGCTGCTGCTGGTGCTGTTCGAGGGCGGCCACCGCTGGCTGGAGTCGCGCAGCCAGGCGCCGCTGTTCCGGGTGATCGTGGCGGGGGAGTCGCTGACCCTGGATGCCCAGGCCCATGCCGACTTCACCCGGGACCTCGCCACACTCACCGGCGAGGCACAGGCGCGGCTCGCGGCGCGCATGGCGCCCTGGTGGGAGGCGCGCCTCGATGCCGCCTTCGTTCCGTTGGTCGAAGCGGTGCCCGGCTATCTGGACTGGTACTTTTCCGCGCCGGGCAGCTACCAGCGGCTCGCCGTGGCCCTGGTCGGTGACCTGGATGCCTGGCTGGACGAACAGCTCCATGAGCGGCTGGTGGTTCCCAGCGGCCTGGAGGCGGCGCTGGCCGAGCTCCAGGCGGACTACCCGGAGCGCCTGGCTCGCGAGCAGCAGGCGATGGCCGAGGGCCTGGCCGCCACGCTTCATGAGCGCTACGCCCCGCGCCAGGTGGCCGCCGAGCCGGGGGAGGGCGAGAGCCCCGGCCTCGATCTGGACGCCGTGCTGCAGCACGCCCTCGATGAGGGCCTGGATCGTTCGCGATGGAGTGCAGCGGCGGTGGGGGGAAGCGGCGTGGGGCTGGTGGTGGGCCGCGCCCTGGCCGGACGGTTGGGGGCGGGTGCGGCCGTACAGGGCAGCCGCATGGCGCTGCGCAGCCTCGCGCTGCGCCTGGGCACCGGTGCTGCGCGCTCGCTGGCCAGCGGCGGGGCGGCGGCGGTAGCCACCTCGCCAACCGGCCCCGGGGCCGTGGTGGTGGGCACGCTGACCACGGCCGCGACCCTGGCCGGCATCGCCGGCAGCGAATACGCCTTGCTCAAGGGGCAGGAGGCGCGCTATCGCCCGGCCATGGAGGCGCAGCTGCAGGAGGCCCTCGACGAGGCCCGGGCGTCTCTGGCCCTGAGCCTCGAGGCCGCCACCGTTGCCACGGCCCGCGACATGGAGGCGCGGGTGAATCGCGTAGTTTCGCCGGATGGTGCGACGGAAAAGATGGGCAACGAGGCGACGCCCGAGGCCTACCGCATTCTCGGCAGGTGAGGCACAACGGCCCCAGGATTTCTACCGGCTCCCGTCAAGTTCGGGATACACTCGGCGTTCGCGAACCGGACGCCCTGACACATGCCCGTTGATCTTCAAGCCCTCTATCCCAAGCTTGTCCACCTGATGCTGGACACGGTCTTCGTGGTCGACAGGGACAACCAGATCGTGTTCGTGAGCGATGCCTGTGAGGTACTGCTCGGTTACCGTGCCGACGAGCTGATGGGCACGATGATCACGAATTACATGCATCCGGACGACCTGGCGGCCTCTCTGGCCTCCATCACCCGGGTCATGAAGGGACAGTCCCACATCGATTTCCGTAACCGCTACATCCGCAAGGATGGCGGTATCGTTCATATCCTGTGGTCTGCCTGCTGGTACGCGGAGGAGGGGGTGCGGATCGGTGTCGCCCGGGATGTGACGGCCCTCAGGCAGGCCGAGGACGAATTGCGCTACCTCGCCCATCATGATGCGCTCACGGGGCTGACCAACCGGTCGCTGTTCTATGATCGGCTGGAATCGGCGCTGCATGCGGCCCACCGCCATCGAAGTGGCCTGGCGCTGCTGTTTCTGGATCTCAACGACTTCAAGCGCATCAATGATGCCCATGGCCATGCGGTGGGAGATCGTGTGATCTGCTCGGTGGCACGACGGCTGGAAGGCTGCGTGCGAGAGACGGACACGGTGGCGCGGATGGGCGGCGATGAATTCACCGTCCTGTTGACGGACATCCACTCGACGGATGCCGTCTCCAGGAAGGTGGAGCAGATTCTCGCGGTCCTTTCCCAGCCCCTGGGCGGTGAACTGGACGGGATCGCGCCCTCCTGCAGTATCGGCGTGGCCTGTTATCCCTACGACGGGGAGGATGCCGACACCCTGCTGAGCCATGCGGATGGCGACATGTACCGGATCAAGAGGCACCGCTCGGCCGCTCGGTGACGAGCGGCCAGGCCAGTCAGGCGCCGTGCAGGCGGCGATGCAGGCCGCGCAGGCGCTCGGCGAAGGCCGGCACCGGCCCCTCGACCACGGCATCGGGCACCACCTGCCGGATCGGCAGCGGCGCCACCGGCGCCGGCGAAGCGCCGATCTCCCCAAGCCAACCGATGAGCTGCTCCGACGAGCTGGCATAGACGATCCGCCCCAGACCCACCCAGCCGTGGGCCGCCGCGCACATGGGGCAGTGCTCGCCGGAGGTATAGACGGTGGCCCGCGCCCGCTGCTCGGGCGTCAGGTGCTCCGCGGCCCAGCGTGCCAGGAAGAACTCCGGGTGCTGGGTAGCGTCGCCGCCGGCCACGTGGTTATGGTCTTCCGTCAGCACCTCGCCATCCCCGCTCACCAGCACCGAGCCAAACGGCTCGTCACCCGCCTCCAGCGCCTTTTCCGCCAGCGCCACGCAGCGCTCCAGGTAGGCCATATCCGTCTCGTCGATCATCATCCGGGCTCCTTGGGTTACCGAGTGAGCCACCAGCATACTCCCAACGCGCCGTTGGCCAACCGAAGCCCACTGAGCTAGGCTGGGGTGCATTACAAATGGAAACAGCCTGGTGACAGGGCTGACCCAGGGAGCAGGGAAGGCGATATGGCAGCGACACCCACCGATTCTTCGTCGGCCAGCCGGTTTTTTAATGTGATCAAGATGATTAGTATAATCTTGATTTCCCTGACTACTGAGCCGGTCGTTGATTTTTAAATCTGAGGCCAAGTTTCATGTTCTGTATATTTCTTATAAGATGTAATGGGTAATGTCGTTTGGGGGTGGTTGTAAGCATTTCGAAAGCGGGTAATTTATAATTCCAAGGGCAGGGTTTTATATATCATGGAAAAACTTGATGATGTTGAAGAATTAAGATTGAAAAATCTCAAATTTTTGCATGGAATGCAGCCTGGATATGGTGCGCCAACATCTAAGAAGTTTTCGCAACATCTGCAAAGCCTAGGTGTAAGGGTAAGTGAAGGCGAGCTTAGTGATTTCTATTCAAAAAAGAAAAAGATAGATTTTTTTGTTTCTCAGAACATTGAGGATAAATTTGGCCTCCCAGAGGGGTGGATGAGTGTGGGTAAAGAATTTCTCCTGGAAGCTTCTGCTGGGGATTTGAAGATGTTTCAGATTTTCCCCCGGTTGCCTGATGATATTAAGTTTCATGTCAGGGAGCTAGTGTTTGCGCTCGCCAAAAACGATGAAGATTAAGAGATGGTGGCTATGAGAAACTATTTATTGTTTTTTGTAATCTTGGGCTTTTCCTTTTCTTTTAATTATGCGCTTTCTCAGACATTTGAGGACGGTTTTGCTGCTCTCCTTAGAGGTGATGACTCGGAAGCCTTATCAAGTTTTAGGGAATCAGCTGAGAGAGGAAACATGGTGTCTCAGTTTTTTGTAGGCATGTACTATCAGAATGGTATAGTGGACCCTGAAATCAAGACACTGGTTTAAGATATGCCGAGGCCGATTTCGAAGGGACCAGAGATGTCGAAACAGAAACGTAACACCCACTCACCGGAGCTGAAGGCCAAGGTCGCCCTGGAGGCTGTCCGTGGCCTGAAGACGGCGAACGAAATCGCTCAGGAATTCGGTGTCCACCCTGTGCAGGTCGGTCAGTGGAAGAAGGCCCTCCTGGCGGACTCCGCCTCCTTGTTCGACAAGAAGCGCGGGCCAAAGCCAAAGCCCGAGTACCAGTCAGACGAGAAGCTCTACGGGGAAATCGGCCGTCTGAAGATGGAGCTCGACTGGCTGAAAAAAAAATGGTTCTTCGCAGACTGGCGTGAAAACGAAGTACTCTTAGGCGAAGGCGGGATAGAGAAACGGCGGTAAATCCGAGTAAGCTGATGTTCACCACAAACGTCTGCTCACGGATACCGCCGTTGCCATGGATGCTACCCCGCTCTGCCTGTTCTGGAAAGGTTTCACCGTCGCCCATCACGAATTCCTGGATGAGCAAACGCTACGGCTCCAGTTGGCGCCTGATGACCGAGTCCCTCCCGTCTGCAGCGGCTGTGACCACGCCTGCTTCCTCGTCCATGACGTGCATCAGCGTCGCGTCCGAGAGGCGCCGTTGCTGATCTACCGGGTGGAGCTGGAGGTGCCGGTACGTCGCCTGCGCTGCCCCGTCTGCGGCCCGACACGCGAGCGCATTGACTGGTTGCCAGGTCGTTCACCGGTGACCACTACGCTGCGCCAGTGGGTGGAGCACCTGGTCACGTTGCTGCCGATCCGGCATGTCGCCGACCTGGTCGGCCTGCACTGGCATACCGTCAAGACCATAGATAAGCAGCGCCTTCAGCGTGACCTGCCGGCGCCGGACCCGACACGGCTGCGTCGCCTGATGATGGACGAGTTCGCCCTCCACAAGGGGCACCGCTACGCCACAGTGATTGCTTGTGCCGACACCCAGCAGGTGGTGTGGGTCGGCGAAGGTCGTTCCCGTGAGGCGATCCGCCCGTTCTTCGAATGGTTGGGTGATGCGCGAAAGCAGATCGAGGCCGTCGCCATGGACATGAACGCGTCTTTCGATCTCGAAGTGAAGGACCAGTGCCCCAACGCCGAGGTGGTCTACGACCGCTTCCATGTGGTGGCCAAGTACGGGCGCGAGGTGATGGATCGGGTGCGCGTCGATCAGGCCAATCAGCTGCGCGACGACAAGGCGGCCCGCAAGGTGATCAAGGGCAGCCGCTGGCTGCTGCTGCGCAATCAGGACAACCTCAAGCCTGAGCAGGCGGTGAAGCTGGAGGAGCTGCTGGCCGCCAATGCCTCACTGACCAAGGTCTACCTGCTCAAGGACCAGCTCAAGACGCTGTGGTTTGCCGAGGACGAGGCGACGGCCCGCAGCGGTTGGCAAGAGTGGGCTGGTATGGCGTTGAGCAGCGGGATTGACGCCTTAATGCGCTTCACCAAGAAGCTAGAGCCCTACCTGGACGGCATCGTGTCCAGTTCTCGCCACCACCTGAACACCAGCGTGCTGGAAGGTATGAACAACCGGATCAAGGTCATCAAACGGATGGCCTATGGGTACCGCGACACGGAATACTTCTTCCTGAAGATCCGTGCCGCGTTTCCCGGCAAAATGCGATGAACCAAAAAAATCCGGAATCAACCTGCCATGATCCGCCGCGGCTGGATCGACGCGGCCGACCGAGTGCCGCTGCTCCGCCAGTGCGCCCTGGCAGGGGTCGCCAGGTCCACCGTTTACGCTCAACGGCAGCCAACGGAGCCTTCCGAGCAGGATGTCGAACTCTGCCATGCGATCGATGAGATCTACACGCAATGGCCGTTCTACGGTAGCCGCCGGATGGTCGTGGAACTCGGTCGCCATGGCTTTCGCGTCAATCGCAAGCGCGTGCAGCGGCTGATGCGCGGCATGGGGTTGGCAGGTATGGCGCCGGGCCCCATGACCAGCCGGCCGCATCCTGAGCACAAGGTCTACCCGTACCTGCTGCGCGGCGTGTCGATCACACGCCCCAATCAGGTGTGGAGTACCGATGTGACGTACATTCGGGTGGCGCGCGGCTTCGTGTACCTGGTCGCCATCATCGACTGGTATAGCCGCAAGGTGCTCAGCTGGCGGGTGAGCAATACCATGGAGGCGTCCTTCTGCGTCGACGCCTTGGAAAGCGCCCTGCGGCTACATGGCAGTAACCGGTCATTCCAAGGCGTGCCGGTTTCCGCTTGCCTTATACGTCGCGTAGTGGCTGGATCAGGGCCACCGCGACCTTCCACTGCCGGTGATCTTCCGACTGCACGAGGACGGTCTTGCGGTTGATCTTGATGACCCGGCCGAACACCTGACCCTCGCGGCTCTCGAAGGAAACGGCCTGCCCCAGGGTCAGGCGGCTCAACACCGCCATCTCCTGTCGGGCCTGGAGGTCGTCGATACGGTGGCAGATGAGGTCGTTGAGCGCCAGGAGCTGGTCGAGGCTCATGTCGTCGATACGCATGGGGAACCGGATCTCGTGCATCGGGAAAGGCGCCACCTTGCCCGATGCGCCGGCGGGTGTCGATTCAGCGCTCGATGTCGGAGCGCAGCGGCGCGTCGGCGAACAGGGTCTTCCAGCGACGCGGTGTCAGCTCGTCGACCCGTGAGGCGGGATGAAGCGCCACGCGCTGGAGGACATCGACCAGATAGGTGTAGGGGTCGACGCCCTGCAGCCGGCAGGTGGTCAGCAGGCTCTGCACGATGCCGACGTGCTCGGCGCCGACCTCGCTCCAACAGAACAACCAGTTGCGCCTTCCCATGGGAATGCAGCGCAGGCCACGCTCCAGGTGGTTGGTGTCGATCGGCACGTCGGGATCGGACAGGAACACCTCCAGACTGCGCTGCCGCTTCAGCGCGTACTCGACGGCCTTGCGCAGCGGGTGGCGGGGCTCCAGATCGTCCCGATGAAGCTGGTGATCGCACCATTGCCAGAAGGCTCGCACCCGCGGTTCGCTGTAGTCGGTGCGCGCCTTGAGTTTCTCCGGTCCTTCGCGGCCCTTCTCACGGATCCAGGTCTCGGCCTTGTAGAGCCCGGCGATCCGCAGCAGGCCTTCCTCAACCGCGTCATCACTGCCCTGCGCCTTCTCGAAGTGCCTCCGTGCGTGGGCCCAGCATTCGGCGTGGGTCACCCCCGGGCGCTTCTCGGCATAGCGGGCATAAGAGGCGTTACCGTCGGTCAGCAGCACGCCTTCGAAGTGGTCGCCCAGCACCGTGTCGATGTGGGCCTTGGCGCGCGACGGGGAGAAGGTGAAGCTGATCTCGTCGTGGTCGCCATACAGCGGCCAGAACCATGCCTCCTGCATCTTGCCCTTGGTCTTGCGGCCCGCCTTGATCGGCGTCTCGTCCATGGCCAGCACCTGGCTTTGCAGCACGTGCTCCAGCTGGGCCAGGTGGATCGGCGACAGCAACGCCGCAGCTCGCGCCACCTGCTGAGTCAGTGTGGTGCGACTGAGCTGGATGCCGGCCTGCTGCAGGCGCTGATGCTGGCGATAGAGCGGCAGGTGGTAGCAGAACTTGTCGACCAGCAGGCCGGCGATGAAGCTGACGTCGGCCAGTGAGCCGTCGAACAGCGTGGCCGGCGCTGACGTTGCCTGGGGCGGCGCCTCCTTGCTGACCTTGAACACCGGGCAACGGTACTCCAGCACCTCGAAGCTGGCCCGGCGCTGCGCCAGGCGGAAGGTGCTGCGCGTGGCGATCACCTCGACGTCGTCCAGGCTCATGCCCTCGGGCAGGTCCGGTGCCACCTCAATCACCTTGACCGGCACCGAGGCATCGAAGCGCAGCCCGGTGTCGTTGACGGCATCACGACGCGTCTTGCGTGACGGCGTCTTGGCGGGTGAGGCGTCTTCATCAGGCTCGGGCGGCGGCGGAGCCGGCAGATCCTGCATACTGCCGAGCAGGCTCTGTTGCACGGCCGGGTCGATCGCCAGCAGGCGCTCCGACTTGCGACCGAACAGCTGCCGCTTGAACCAGTCGAGCTGGCGTTGGAGCGACGCATTCTCTTCCCTGAGGACCGAGTTTTCGGCCAGAGATTGCTGGTATTTCTGCTCCAGAGACGGCGACGACACGAGGCGATATTTCCTGGTGAATCAGGCCGTTATTTTACCATGCCATCAGGCCGCTGACACCTTGGGATGCCAGCGTTTGCGGCGTTTCGTGACCACCAGATCGAGCCCCTCGATCAAGGCTTCGAATTCGGCATGGCTGAGCGTGATTGCCTGGCCTGCGGGGGCCGACAAGGCGGCGAAGCGCCCGCGCTCCAGGCGCTTGCTCCACACGCAGTAGCCGCCGGCCTGGAAGTAAAGGCACTTGAGCTGGGTGCGCCGTCGGTTGATGAAGATGAAGCCGTGGCCACTCAGCGGATTCTGGCCCAGCTGTCGGCGAACCAGGGCGGCCAGCCCATCATACGAGCAACGCATGTCGGTGGGCTGGGTGCACAGCCAGAGCGTGATCGGCGGGCGCATCATGCCCCCCGGCGAAAGCGCAGACAGACACCATCGCCCAGGTCGAGCTCGATCTCCCAGCCGCGGGGCTCGTCACTAATGGCATCTTCCTCTGGCACTGACACGGGTGCGAAGAGCGCCGGCTCGGCAGCCCTGTGATAAGGCATTGGTGCGTCGCCGGCCAGTCGCCGCTTCCAGAGCTTGAAGGAACTGACGGGGAGCCCTACCTGCCGACAGAAGGCTTGCTGGGAGAGCCCGCTTTGGGCCTGTTCGTCGACCCAGGCCTGCCATTGCGAGGCGGGGTGGCGGGAGTGGCGTCGCTTCGACATGGGGACTGATGCTCCGTCGGTGAATGACGGGATCAGCGTAGGGGGTCAGGCCATTTCAAGAAACGACGCGCCAGGATGGCCGCTTACACATGGCACGCCGGAGATCTTCAACAGTGACCAAGGCTCGCAGTTCACGAGCCAGGCCTTCACGGGGGGGCTCAAGCAAGCCGGCGTCGCCATCAGCATGGACGGCCGTGGGCGCGCGTTCGACAACATCTTCGTCGAGCGGCTATGGCGGACGGTCAAGTACGAGGACGTGTATGTGAAGGGCTATGCGAGCTTGGGAGAGCTGACCCTCGGCCTATCCGCGTACTTCTCGTTCTACAACGCCCAGCGGCCTCACCAGTCGCTGGAGAACCAGACCCCGGACACCGTGTATGCGTTGGGGACTGGCGGCGGTGCCGCCATTCCCGATCACTTTGGTCATCAACGTGACACCGCTCAGGACCATGACACAGGGCAGCGCTGTGCAGCTGCAGCCAAGGCCGAGACGATAACTTAAATCGGGACGTTTTCTGTCTTGACGATGGGGTCCACTTTATGGCGATGTGGTAGAGAAAGACTATGAGGAAGCTGTAAAGTGGTATAGAGCATCCGCAGATCAAGGATTAGATGAGGGGCAAAACGCCCTCGCAAGTATGTATTTTTATGGTCAAGGGGTTTCTAAGGATTACCAAAAAGCTAGAGATTTGTATTTGTTGGCTGCAGAGCAAGGTAATTTTGAATCTCAAAAAATGCTGGGGGATATCTTCTATCAAGGGATAGGGGTGGCACAGAACTACGAAGAGTCCGTGAAGTGGTACCGGCTTTCGGCAGAACAGGGTTATGACTTGGCTCAAGTGATGTTGAGCATTTTGTATGGGCAAGGTCGCGGAGTTAAGAGAAATTTTGTTATTGCTCATATGCTTGCCAATCTTGCTGCAGCTCAGGGTAATGAAAATGGAAGGAGATTAAGAGACACTTCAGAACGAGAGTTAACATTTGAGCAAATTGCCGAAGCTCAGATGCTTTCTTCTGAGTGGCAGCCTGGAATGACAATCCCAACGGAAACTTCAACCTGGCCTTAGGAAAATAAAAGGGTCGTTTTCTTTACCCAAGCTGATTCCCCCTACAGGAGGACCCGGAAGGGCGGCTTCGTGTAAAGAAATTGCGTGAATTTTTCTAAGTACAGAAATGGTAGGTTTTCTAAAGGGAAGCTCTGCTGCGAATGAGTCGTACTCCTGGCGGAACTTGGTAGCGGAGCTCGTCATAGTCAGCGGTGGTGGCTGATTGCCCCCCGAACCATCCGGGGGCCAGAGCGGGCATTTCCCGAGACGAAGCAAAAGACCAGGTTTGTCGCCTTGAGTCCTTGGAATTACCGAAAAGCCAGCATCCACTTATTCTTGTCAACGTCAGCGAAGGATGTCCGATTGGGGGGGCGGCGCTGACGGTCATCGGTGCCACACTGACACCGACCATCCTTCGACGGAGAGTGCCCATGAGCAACGGACCTTACGGGCAGATCGCCTGCGGCTGCGGCGCGCTTTCGCTGCTGGTGTGCGGTGACCCCCTGGGCCTCGGCGAGGATGCCGGGGGCGAGCCAGTGGCGTTCTGGCCGCTCTCGGCCATCCAGATTGGCCAGGGGGCCGAGGAGCTCGCGCTCTTGCAGGATGATCGCGGCGGCGAGGCCTGGCGCTGCGGGCGCTGCGACGAGCGCCTGCTGTACGGCGATGACGAGGCCGGCGTGGCGGTGTTGGCGGGGCTTCCGGAGGATAGCGACGGGCCCGGCGTGGCGCTGACGGCAGCGCAGCGGCGTCGCCTCGAGGCGCTGGGCTATCGGGTCCTGGCGGGTAGGTAACAGGGGAGGCGGCGCCTCCCCTGTGGGGTCAGGCGCTGCGCAGGTCGCAGCTGACCGCCGGGTTGAAGTGCTCGAGGTTGCCGCTGGGGTTGGTGCGGAACCAGACGTGCTGGTCGTAGTGGGGCTCGAAGCCGTGGGCCTGGTCGCCGGGGATGGCCGGGTCATCGGCCATGTAGTCCCAGGTGCGGCCCAGGAAGCTCGGCGGCTCGCTGTGGCCGGCCTCCTGCCAGGCCCGGGCGAACACCAGGTTCTCGATGCCCACCAGCACCATGGAGCCGTCCGCCTGGGGTTCGTAGAGCAGGATGGCGGGCTCCATGAAGTCGGTATGGGTGCCGGTGCCGTCCACCCGCGGTTCGGTGGCGGTGATGCCGAGCAGGTCGGGGCGCATGTAGTGGATGCCCATGTGTCCGAGTTCCGGCGGTAGGCCGTGCTCGCCGGCCTTTACGCACTCGCCGGAGGGATCGGGGATGTAGCCCTCGGCCAGCGCCACGTTCACGTCCGTGAAGCGTTCCACCGCCGCACGGATCGCCTCTATCGTCTCGGCAACGTCATCGGCCTGGCCGCTGGCGGCAGGCAGGCCTGCGGCGGCGAAGCCCAGCACGACGATGCCACTCCACAGGATATTACGCATCGGGGTCTCCTCCGGGTCATGTCGTGGCGCGGGAAGTCACGACCTCGGCCCCTGCGCCGGGCGGCGAGGGGCCGAGAGATATGGGGTGGGTCACCTTGATCATAGCCGGCGGGGGAGGGAGGCAGCGGGTGGTTACGCTAGGGTACCCGGCATCAGCCGGGCGGGCTGTGCGGGCTGATCGGCCTAGGTCCGCATCACGGTGCCGCGGCCACGGTGGCTCTCAAAAGAGGCGTTACGAAAGGCGTTACGAGAGGCGTTTCCAGCCGTGGAGCAGGTAGCGGGTGGCGCTCTGCCAGCGAGAGGGGGCGGCGGGCACCGGCGCCTTGGCCAGGGCGTCGATGGCCCGCTGAAGGGCCTCGAGGATGGCGTCCAGGTGGCGGTGGCAGAGGGTGCTGTCGAGGCCGCCGGGGCAGCGGGAAAGGAGCTGGTCGCAGGCCTCTCGGGCGCTCTCGAGGGCCTCATGGGCGTCGGCGGGCAGCGTCGCCTCCTCGCTGCAGGCCGTGAGTTCGCGGCAGAGCATGCCGAGCATCCGGGTGTCGAGCCAGCAGGGCAGGCCGTCTTCGGCCTTGCCGGCCATGGACTCCTTGATGGCGCGGAAGGAGCCCCGCAGGAAGACGGCGGTGTAGTACGCCTTGGGGCGCTCTGTACTCATGGGGTGCCCGTGCTGTCGTTCAAGTGAGAATGCATATCAACTGTGATGCATTTTCATCATTGGGTCAACGCCTCGTCCAGCGGCGGGTAGCACAGCGCCTGACGCAGCGCCTCGGCATGGGCGGCGACCCAGTCCGGGTCGATCGGGCCCCAGTCGCGGATGACGTAGGCGCCGATGTTGTGGCGTGCCCCTTCCTCGTGCTCGAACTCGCAGACGATATCCAGCTCGCCCAGGGCGGAGAGGGTGTCCTGGGGGGTGCGCCGCGGCATGCCGGTGGCGGCCGTCACCGCCGGGATGCTGGCGATCCCCCGGGACACCAGGTAGGCCACGTAGAGGCGGCGGTAGAAGCTGGATCGGGTCTTGCTGAGTGTCATGGGGCCTCGCGTCATGGGGGTGGTATCTCGGGTCACATTCGTACGCGGTCGAACTCGCGGCGGAAGTACATCTCCAGGCGCAGGTCCAGGGCCCAGCGCGGTTCGCGGTCCGCCTCGCGGGGGAAGTGCAGGGCGGGGGCCACGTCGAGGAACAGGATGCCGCGGTGCAGGTCGCGGCGGTAGCGGGTCTGCAGGTAGGTGTCCTCGATGCGCGGGTTCGAACCGCTCTCGCCCAGCGCCACGGCGCTGTAGCGGATCGCCCGGCGGCGGTCGATGCGCCGGTTGAGCTCCACCGCCTCGCTGAACTCCAGGGTATCGACCACCTCGCGCCACTGCACGTTGGTGATGAAGCGCAGGTGGCGGTTCTCGTCCACGGGGCGGCCGATGTCCCATCGGGTGCGGGCGGAGTAGCCGTCCTTGTTGAACCAGGAGAGGCGGTTGTCGCTCTCCAGCTGCCAGGGCCCGTCGTTGAGGGTCCAGAGGCGCTGGGTGATCACCCGGGCGTAGGGGTCCAGCGGCAGCCGCACGCGAATGCCGGCGCCCACCTGGGTGTTCCACTGCTCGCTCTTGTCGCGGCGCCCCAGGCGGTTCAGGCCGATGCGCAGGCTCTCCACGCCGCTGATGCGGTCATCCACCAGCTGGTTGTCCTGCTCGGCCAGGGTGCCCTGGGTCTCCTCCGGCTCGCTCTCGATGACCAGCCGCAGGCGCTCCTCGGTGGTGGGCAGGTCGAGGCGGAAGCGGGCGCCGATGTCCTGCTGGAAGGACTCCCCCTCCTTCCAGCGCCAGCCCTGGCTGATCCTGAGGTAGGAGTCGTTCTCGATGCTCAGGGCGTCGGTGGTGCCGAAGAAGCCGTCGATGCGCCGCGAGGTGGTCTCGACCCAGCGGGAGACGTTCTCGTGCAGCGGCTCGATCCGTTCGTTGGCCCAGGGGGGTAGATCGCTGTCGTCCTCCGGGAGGTCCTCGGCCTCGGGCTCGCCGTCGCCGCCTTCCGGCATGTCGACGGCGCCGAGCTCACCTTCGAGCCAACCGCCCATGGGGGCAGGCGCGGTGTCGGCGTGGGCGCCCAGGGCGGTGCAGGCCGCCAGCGCGATCAGGACCTTTCTCATCCGTGGGCTCCCCCTCAGTTCCTGATAGCAGTCTATCCATGAACCCCGTTGAAGTCGCGAACCGTGGGCGCTAGCGGCAGAGGGCGTCGCGGGCCTCGGCCTGGCTCACCTCGTGGCCGGAGGGCAGCGCCGCCGCGGGGTCGAGCAGCCAGGTGGCCAGGTCGGCCTCGGTGCGCTCGCGCCGGGTGTAGCGGGTCAGCATGTGGTAGCCCTCCGGATAGAGCGCCAGGCGCCACGCGGGGGCGTCGGTGGCCTGTGCGGGCAGGCGCTCGAGCAGGGCGCAGGCGGCCTCGGCGGGAATCACCTCGTCCTTGTCGCCGTAGAGAATCAGGGCGGGCCCCGGCAGCCGCTCGGCGGCGTTCAGGGCCAGGCTCATGGTCTCGCTGACGCCATGCAGGGTGTCGACCCGGGCGCTGCGCAGGATCAGCGGGTCGCGGGCCAGGCGCGCCATGATCTCGGGGTCGTCGGTGGGCTCGATGCCGAGCCGGCGCATGCTGCTGGCCGAGAAGCTGACCGAGGGGATGAGCCGCACGCCGAGCCACAGGCTGGCGCGCTGGTACCAGGGCATGGCCTCGAGCCCCCACACCGCCGGGGCGATCAGCACGCTGCCGGCCACCGGCGGCGGGTCGTCCGCGAGGGTCAGCAGCACCACCGCGGCGCCCATGCTCTTGCCCACCAGGGTGAGGGGCGTGTCGGGGTGGCGCGCCTGCAGCAGCGCGACCAGGTGGTGAACATCGGCCACCAGCCGCCGGTGACCGGGCCAGATCCGCCGCTGGGCGGTGAGGCCGAAGCCGCGCTGATCGAAGGCGTAGGTGGCGATGCCGTGGGGAGCGAGCGCCTCGGCCATGACGTCGAAGCTGCCGCCGTGGTCGTTGAAGCCGTGGACCGCCAGCACCAGGGCGCGGGGCGCCTGGGCAGGCTCGCCCTCGGCGGGCCAGTGCCGCAGCGGCAGGCGGTAGCCGTCCTCGGCGATCGCCCAGTCGGGCTCCAGGCGCACGGTATCCGGGCCGGGCCCGGGCTGCTGGAGCATCGCCTGGCCGCAGCCGCTCAGCAGCAGGGCGCCGAGCACGAGCAGGACTCGCCGCAGGGCCGGGCGCAGAGAAAGGCGCAGAACAAGGGGTATAGAAAGGCACAGCGCAGGGCGCAGGGCAGGAGGTAGAGAAAGGCTCAGCGCGAGGCGCGGGCGTGCGGGCATGGGGCTCTCCGGTCCGAGTCCCTTGATCATACCCCCGGGGCGGCGCCGGGTTTCACCCCTTCGGTCACTCGCCTACCCTAGGGAGCGAAGGAATGAGCTGGTCAGGGAGGCGACGATGAGCAACGTGATGCGGCGTGCCCTGGGGTGGGGGGGCATCTATCTCGTGCTGGCGCTGCTGCCGGTGGCCGCGGTGGTGGCTCTTTCCCCGGCAGAGGGGCGCGGCTTCGGGGTGGAGCTCGGCACCCTGCTCGGGCTGCTGGCCCTTGCGGTGATGGCGCTGCAGGCGCTGGTCTCGGGCCGCCACCGCTGGTTCGGCGAGGCGCTGGGCTTCGACAACCTGCTGCAGTTCCACCGCCGAATGGGGCTCTTCGCGCTGCTTCTGGTGGTGGCCCATCCGCTGGTCATGCTGGCCTCGCGGCCGGCCTGGCTCGACTACCTGGACCCTCGCGACGACACCCTGCGCGCCCTGGCCCTGATCGGGCTGCTGCTCGCCACCCTGCTGCTGGTGGTCACCTCGCTGTGGCGCCAGGCCTGCGGGCTCTCCTACGAACGCTGGCGGGCCCTGCATGGCCTGCTCGCGGTGGCGGTGGTGGGCGGCGGCTTCGGCCATGCGCTCATGGTGGGGCATGTCACCCGGGGGCTGCCCGGATGGCTGCTGGTCGGGCTGGTGGGCGCGTCACTGCTGCTGGTGGCCCAGAGCCGCCTGCTGAGGCCCTGGCGGCTGCGCCGCCGCCCCTGGCAGGTGGTCGAGGCGTCGCCGGCGCGCGGCGACGCCACCACCCTGGTGCTGGCGCCGGTGGGTGAGCATCGGCTCGCCTTCGCCCCCGGGCAGTTTGCCTGGATCACCCTGGGCGACACGCCCTTCCGGCTTCAGCAGCATCCCTTCTCCATCGCCTCCTCGGCGGCGCGGCCCGAGCGGCTGGCCTTTACCATCAAGCGGCTGGGGGACTTCACCACGACCCTGCCCGAGGTACCCGCCGGCACCCGGGCCTTCGTCGAGGGGCCCTACGGCGCCTTCCTGCCGGACGCCGACAACCCGTCCGGCGCCGTGCTGATCGCCGGGGGCATCGGTGTCACGCCTGTGATGAGCATCCTGCGCACCTTCGCCGACCGCGGCGAGCGCCTGCCGCTGTGGCTGATCTATGCCAATCCGACCTGGGAGGAGGCCACCTTCCGCGAGGAGCTCGATGCCCTGGCCGAGCGCCTCGACCTCGAGGTGATCCACGTGCTCGACGAGCCGCCGGAAGGCTGGCAGGGCGAGCGTGGCAAGGTCGACCGCGAGCTGCTCTCGCGCTGCCTGCCCGCCGACGACGGCCGGCGCGACTACTTCATCTGCGGCCCGGACCCGCTGATGGATGCCGCCGAGGGGGCGCTGATCGAACTGGGGGTCGCCCCGACCCGCCTGCACTCCGACCGCTTCGACATGGTGTAAGGAGAGAGACCATGCTGCATCGCTACGCCCGCCATGCCGCCACCCTGATCGCCGTGCTGCTGGTCATCGCGGCGCTGCTCGCCGCCCTGCTGCGCGGCTGAGGGCGACCTCCACACCTGGCCTCAGCGCCGGAACCACCCCTTCATCACCGCGGTGATGCGGCGCATGTCGTCCGGGGAGGTGACGTAGGCGGGCATGGTGTAGAGCCAGCGGCCGATGGGGCGCAGCCAGACCCCCTGCTCGCGGGCCCAGTCGGCCACGCCGGTGAGGTCCGCGGCGGCGCGGGTCTCGATCACCGCGGTGGCGCCCAGGGTGCGCACCTCGACCACCGCGGGGTGGGCGGCCAGCGCCTCGTCCCTTACCAGCTCCTCTTCCAGCACCCGGTTCAGCCCGGCGATCCGGCCCAGGTACGCCTCCTCCTCGAACACGGCGAGGCTTTCCAGCGCCACGGCGCAGGCCAGCGGATTGCCCATAAAGGTCGGCCCGTGCATAAAGGCGTGCATCGGCGAGTCACCGATGAAGGCTTCATGCACCCGGTCCGTGGCAAGCGTTGCCGCATGGCCGAGATACCCCCCGGTGAGCCCCTTGGAGAGCACCATGATGTCCGGCGTCACCCCGGCGTGGTCGGCGGCGAACAGCCGCCCGGTGCGGCCGAAGCCGGTGGCCACCTCGTCGAACACCAGCAGCACGTCGAACTCATCGCACAGCGCCCGGGCCCCGACCAGGTAGTGGGGCGAGGTCATGTTGAGCCCCCCGGCGGCCTGCAGCAGCGGTTCCATCAGCAGGGCGGCGATCTCGCCGTGGTGGCGCTCCAGCACCGCGCGCAGGGCGGCGAGGTCCGCCGCCACCGCCTCGGGCGCGGCGTCGAAGGGGGCGGTGGGGGCCGGGGCGAAGTGGTGGCGGGGCAGGTAGCCCGAGAAGAGCGAGTGCATGCCCTCCTCGGGGTCGCAGACGGCCATGCAGCCGGCAGTGTCGCCGTGGTAGGCCTTCATCAGCGAGAGCAGGCGATGCTTGCCGGGGCGGCCCCGCAGCTGGTGGTACTGCACCGCCATCTTCATGGCCACCTCCATGCCGACGGAGCCGCTGTCGGAATAGAAGACGTGGTTGAGCCCCTCCGGGGTGACCCGCACCAGCTCCCGGGCCAGGCGGTCGGCCGGCTCGTGGGTCAGGCCGCCCAGCATCACGTGGCAGAGCGCGTCGGCCTGCCGCTGGATGGCGCTCACCAGGCGCGGGTGGCGGTAGCCGTGGATCATGCACCACCAGGAGCAGGTGGCGTCGAGCAGCGTCTCGCCGCCCTCCAGGGTGAAGCGCGGCCCCTCGCCGCCGATGACCTTCGGCGCCTGCCGCTGGGTCTTGAGGTGGGCATAGGGGTGCCAGACAGGGGAGCGGTTGCTCGAGGTCATTCAGGGCTCCAGCAGGACATGGGGGTCACGGACGGACACGCGAAGGCGCCGCGCATCCTGGAAGAGATGACGGAGAAGGTTCGTCGATAGCGGAGGGAACAGCGAGAAACCACGATGGTGCGGATGGGGAGACTTGAACTCCCACGCCCGAAGGCACCAGGACCTAAACCTGGCGTGTCTACCAATTCCACCACATCCGCACGAGTAGGCAGGCGAGCACATTTTACGGACGGTGCCTCCCAAGTCAATGAGCATCGGGAAGTTCCAGGTGGTCGGCGGCGGCCGCGGCCATGGCGGCAGGCGCGTCGGCCGCCAGCCGTGGGATCACGCCGAGGCAGGGAGCGGGGAGGGTGCGCGCCAGGGTGGCCAGGTTGTCCTGGTAGAGAGCGTCGTCTGCGGCCGCATCGAAGGAGAGTCCGGGGTCCACCAGGCTGCCGATCCAGCCGGCCAGGCGCAGGCCGGAGGCCGTGATGGCCTCGGCGGTCAGCCGGGCGTGGCTGAGGCAGCCCAGGCGCAGGCCCACCACCAGGATCACCGGGAGCTCCATCGCAAGTGCCAGCTCGGCGAGGTCCTCGTCGTCGTTGAGCGGCACCCGCCAGCCGCCGGCGCCCTCCACCAGGGTCAGGTCGCGCTCGAGGGCCAGCAGCGGTCGCAGCCAGCCGGTGAGGTCGGCCAGGCGCACCTCGACCCCGGCGCGCCGGGCCGCCAGGTGGGGCGCGATGGCGGGGGCGAAGGCGTAGGGGTTGATCGTCGTGTAGTCCACTGCCGGTACGCTCTCGGCCTGCAGGGCCAGGGCATCGGCGTTGCGCAGGCCGTCCGGTGTGGCCTCGCTGCCCGAGGCGATGGGCTTTAGACCCAGGGTGGTGAGGCCCTCGCGGCGTGCGCGGGCCAGCAGGCCGGCGCTGGCCAGGGTCTTGCCGGCGTCGGTGTCGGTGCCGGTGACGAAGTAGGCGGGCATCGCGTCTCCTCAGTCTCGGGTCAGGTCGAGGGTGAGCAGCCGGTAGCTGACCGGCAGCCCCTCGGGCTCGCGCATGGCGTCGAAGCGACGCCGGGCCCGGGCCAGGTCGGCGCGGGTCAGCCGGGCGCCGGGGCGCGCGGTCTGGGCGCCCACTCCCTTGATGGAGGCCATCACCGCGGCCAGGTCGGGGTAGTGGAAGCGTCGGGTCTGCCGCTCGACGCTGACGCGGTGAAAGCCCGCCAGGCGCGCTGCGGCCAGGTGCTGCTCGCGACCGAGCAGCGGCAGCAGGGCGGCGGGGGCGCCGGGCCGCGACCAGGCGTGGCCGACCTCCGCCAGGGTGCCGGGGGCGAGGGTGTTGATCAGCGCGCGCCCGCCCGGGCGCAGCACCCGGTGCAGCTCGCTCAGCACCCGGGAGAGGTCGGGGCACCACTGGATGGCCAGGTTGGAGAACGCGAGGTCCAGGCTGCCGTCCGCCAGGGGCAGGGCGGCGGCGTCGGCGCACACCCAGCGCAGGCGCGGGTCGCTGCCGTGATCGTGTCGGGCCGCGGCCAGCATCCCCGGGGCCAGGTCGAGGCCGATGACCGTGGCGTCGTCGCCGAAGCGTTCGGCCAGGCGCTCGCTCCAGTGCCCCGGGCCGCAGCCGAGGTCCAGCACCCGCCAGGGCGTGCCAAGGGGCGTGACGGGCGCGGGTGGGGGCAGGCGCTCCCAGAGCATCTCGCCCATGGCGAGCTGGGCAGCGGCCAGGCGCGCATAGTCGCCGGCGGCCCGGGTGAAGGCGTGGGCGACCCGGCGCCCCCATTGTGGCGAGGGGGGCGAGGGGGGCGAGGGGGGCGAATCGAGCGCGTGGCGTGCGGCGTGGGATGCGCTCATGGGCAGGCCTCCGCTGTCGGGGCCGCGGGCGCGCGATGAGGCGCGGCGGCAAGCGTCGCCAGGGCCTCGGCCAGGGCGGCGGGCCGGGAGAGCATCGGGCAGTGGCCGGCCTGCTCGAGCCGATGATCCGCGCGGGCGATGGCTGCCGGCGCCTGCAGCGGGTCGTTGGCGCCGCTTATCCGAATCACCGGGCAGCCGGCACCGGCCAGGGCGGAGGCGAGGTCCAGGGTCTCCAGCCACTCCAGGCCCGCGGCCAGGGTGGCGGGATCGGCAGGCGGGCCGCCGTTCAGCAGGGTGCGCAGCCGTCGATGGGCGTCTCGGGGGCTGGGTTCGCCGCCGAGCTGCCAGCGCTGGAAGTGGGCCAGGGTGGCCTCCGGGTCCCGGGCGAAGGCGCGGCGGAAGGCGGTGAGCTCCGCGCGGCTGACGCCTTCGGGGTCGCAGAAGTGTGCGCCCATGCCGAGCAGGATCAGTGCGCGGGGTGCCGGCAGCCGGGCGAGCAGGGCGCCTGCCAGTAGGCCGCCCAGCGACCAGCCGACCCAGACGGCGTCGGTGGGGAGCTCGCGCGCCATGGCCTCGGCCAGGGCGTCCAGGCAGTCCGGGGGCACCAGCGGGGCTCGGCCCCCGTAGCCGGGCCAGTCCGGCGCGCTGACGCTGACGCCGTCGGGCCAGTGCTCGGCCAGCGGCTGCCAGATCCGCGCGTCGCAGCCCCAGCCGGAGAGCAGCACCAGTCGCGTCATGGAGTCACCTCCGCCGCGCTGGAACGTTCGGCGGCCCGGCAGGCGGCGAGCCCCTCGAGCAGCGCCTCCAGGTCACTGTCGGCGTGAGCGGCCGAGAGCGTGATGCGCAGCCTGGCCTGGCCCCGGGGCACGGTGGGCTCGCGGATGGCGCCGACCAGAAGCCCCCGCCGGGCCAGCCGCTCGGCCCAGGCCATCACGCGGCGGCTCTCGCCGAGTACCAGCGGCTGGATGGGCGTGTGGCTCTCCGCCAGCGGCAGCCCCAGGCCCGCGGCCTCGGCGCGAAAGCGGGCGATCAGGCGGTCCAGGCGGGCGCGCCGTTCGGGCTCCTCGGCCAGGATATCCAGGGCCGCGAGGGTCGCCGCGGCGACGCCGGGCGGCTGGGCGGTGGTGTAGACGTAGGGACGGGCGAACTGGATCAGGTGGTCGATCAGCGCCTGGCTGCCCGCCACGAAGGCGCCGCCGCTGCCCAGCGCCTTGCCCAGGGTGCCGACCAGGATCGGCACGTCCTCCACGCCGTGGGCACGCCCCACGCAGCCGTCGCCGTGCTCGCCGAGCACGCCGAGGCCGTGGGCATCATCGATCATCAGCCAGGCCCCGTGGCGACGCGCCAGCGCGGCGAGGCCGGCGATATCGGCCACGTCGCCGTCCATGCTGAAGACCCCGTCGCTGACCACCAGCTTCGGCGCCTCGACGGGGGCGCGCTCGAGCAGCCGCGCGAGATCGGCCAGGTCGCCATGGTGGAAGCGCCGCGAGGGGGCGCCGGCCAGGGTCGCGCCATCGAGCAGGGAGGCGTGGTTGAGGCGATCCTGGAACACCCGGGTCTCGCCATCGCAGAGCGCCTGGAGGGTGCCCAGGTTGGCCATGTAGCCGGTGGAGAAGAGCAGGGCGCGGGGCCGGCCGGTGAGCTCGGCCAGCCGGCACTCCAGGGCCTCGTGGACCGCCAGGTGGCCGCTGACCAGGTGCGAGGCGCGCCCGCCGGCACCGTCACGGCGGGCGGCCCGGGCCATCGCCTCGGCCAGGCGCGGGTCACTGGCCAGCCCCAGGTAGTCATTGCCGGCGAAGTCCAGGGGGGCGGTATCGGGGGAGGCGGTACGGCGCTGGCGCCACAGGCCGCGTGCCCGGTGCGCCTCGCCGCGCTCGGCGAGGCGGCTTGGCCAGTCGCGGGTGGCCATGGCTCAGGCGCCGGCGTCGTAGGCGAGTTCGCTGGCCCGGGCGGCGGCCCCTGCTGCCGTCTGACGGGCCAGTGCGGCCTCGACGCCCGCCTGCATCCGGGCGTCGTCGGCACAGGTCTGACGGCTTTCGGGATGCAGGCCGAGCCGGGCGAACAGCGCCCGGTCGCGCTCGACCTGGGGGTTGGCGGTGGTCAGCAGCCGCTCGCCGTAGAAGATGGAGTTGGCCCCGGCCAGGAAGGCCAGCGCCTGGGTGGCGTCGTCCATCTGCTCGCGGCCGGCGGAGAGGCGCACGTGGCTTGCCGGCATCAGGATGCGTGCCACGGCGATGGCGCGGATGAACGCGATGGGGTCCAGGTCCTCCACGTGCTCGAGCGGGGTGCCCGGCACCTTGACCAGCATGTTGATGGGCACCGACTCCGGATGCGGCTCGAGCCGCACCAGCTGCTGGAGCAGGGCGGCGCGGTCACGGGGCGCCTCGCCCATGCCCAGGATCCCGCCGGAGCACACCTTCATGCCGGCATCGCGTACGTGGCCGAGCGTCTCCAGGCGGTCGGCGTAGGTGCGGGTGGTGATGATCTCGCCGTAGTAGTCCGGCGAGGTATCGAGGTTGTGGTTGTAGTAGTCGAGCCCCGCCTCGGCCAGGCGCCCGGCCTGGTCGCCGTCCACCATGCCTAGGGTCATGCAAGTCTCGAGCCCCAGTGCCTTGACCCGGCGCACCATCTCCAGCACCGCCTCGAGGTCCTTCTCCCGCGGGCTCTTCCAGGCCGCGCCCATGCAGAAGCGGCTGGCGCCGGCCGCCTTCGCCGCCTCGGCCTGCTCGACCACCTTCTCGATCTCCAGCAGCTTCTCCCTGGAAAGCCCGGTGTTGTAGTGGCCTGACTGCGGGCAGTACTTGCAGTCCTCCGGGCAGGCACCGGTCTTGATGGAGAGCAGGGTGGAGACCTGCACGGCGTTGGGATCGAAGTGGGCGCGATGCACCCGCTGGGCGTGGAACAGCAGGTCGTTGAAGGGCAGGGCGAAGAGCGCCTCGATCTCGTCGAGGGCCCAGTCGTGGCGAGGCTGGGCCGTGGCGGCTAGGGTCAAGGAGTCGGCGGTCGAGATCGCGTCGCGGGTATCGAACATGGGGGGCTCGCTTATGGTCAACTTAGATGTCTTCAACAAGTTGACGGAAAGCCTATCCCAGTGGCGCCTGTTGTCAACCCGGGTGGGCGCTGAAGTTGACAGTCGGCTGCGTCGCCACCTGCCGGGTCGCTGCGCCTTCTGCCTGGGCAAGGCCGAGCGGGAGCGCCCCTGGTGCGCGGCCTGCTTCGCCGAGCTGCCCTGGAACCTGCCGGCCTGCCCGCGCTGCGCCGAGCCCCTTCCCGGGCGCCCCGAGGCGAGGCCTTGCGGGCGCTGCCTGCGCTCCCCGCCCGCCTTCACGCGCAGCCGGGTGCCGCTGCGCTATGAGCAGGAGGTCGCCGGGCTGGTGCAGCGCTTCAAGTTCGAGGCCTCTCCCCGTGCCGGGGCGGTGCTGCTGGCGCTGTTCGAGGCCGGCCTGCCCGAGACGGTCCTGGCCTGGCCCCAGGCCCTGGTGCCGGTGCCGCTGCACCCCTGCCGCGCCCGGGCACGCGGCTTCGATCAGGGCGAGTGGCTGGCCAGGCGCCTGGCACGTCGGCTCGAGCTTCCCCTGGTGCGGGCACGCCGGTGTCGCGACACCCCCAGCCAGCGCGGCCTGGACCGCGACGAGCGCCGCCGCAACCTGAACCGCGCCTTCGTGATCGAGGCGGCGCTGCCCCCGCGAGTGGCGCTGCTGGATGATGTGATGACCACCGGGGCGACCCTGGAGGCCCTGGCATCGGCCTGCCGCGCGGCGGGTGCCCGCGAGGTCGAGGCCTGGGCGGTGGCGAGAACGCCGTTGCCATAAAGCCGATGGCTTTCTCCAGTAAAGCCGATGGCTCTGCTAGCATGCGGGTTTTACTGCCGGGACTGCCGCCATGGAAACTTCCCCCCATCCCTTCGCCACCCTCTCGCCCGCGCGGGTGGTGGCGGCGGTGGAATCGTTGGGCTTCTGGCTGCCGGGTGAGCCCTTCACCCTCAACAGTTACGAGAACCGCGTCTACCTGGTGCATGACGACGAGCGGCGGCGCTGGGTGGTGAAGTTCTACCGTCCGGAGCGCTGGAGCGATGCGCGCATCCAGGAGGAGCACGATTTCCTGGCCGAGCTCGACGAGGCCGGGGTGGCCGTGGCCGCGCCCTGGCGCAACGACGAGGGCGTGAGCCTTCACCGCGCCGAGGGGTTTCGCTTCGCGCTCTTTCCCGGCCTGCCGGGTCAGGCCCCGGAGCTGGAGAATCCGTCGCACCTGTTTGCCCTTGGGGAGCTGATCGGTGCCGTGCATGCCGTGGGCGAGCGTGGTCGCTTCGTCCATCGCGGTGCCATGGACCTGGACGAGATGGTGCTGGAGGCCCGGGAGCGGGTGCTGGCCAGTGCCTGGCTCGGCACCCGTCAGCGCGAGGCCTATGCCCGGGTCACCGCGGCCCTGCACGAGCGGCTGGCCGACCACGCCTGGCCCGCCGAGCGGGCGATCCGCGTCCACGGCGACTGCCATATCGGCAATATCCTGGGCCGCGATGAGCACTTCGCGCTGGTGGATTTCGACGACTGCCTGATGGCGCCGGCGGTGCAGGACCTGTGGATGCTGATCACCGCCGAGCACGCCGAGGAGCGCCATATGCAGCTCTCGGAGGTGATGGAGGGGTACGAGGAGCACCGCGAGTTCGACCGCCGCGAGCTGGCCCTGATGGAGCCGCTGCGTACCCTGCGCCTGCTGCGCCACAGCGCCTGGCTGGTGGCGCGCTGGGAGGATCCGGCCTTCCCGGCGGCCTTCCCATGGCTGGCCGATGAGGGCTACTGGGACGGCCAGATCCGCTCGCTGGAGCAGCAGCGCCAGGTGCTCGAGCGCGAGCCCCGCTGGCTCGCCTGAGGTCGGGTCGTGGCCTGACGCAGGGCGCCAGGCCCAACGCAAGGCGCTCCTGACCCAACGCAAGGCGCCCCTGACCCAACGCAAGACGCCCCTGAAAGAGGGGCGCCGTGTCGCGAGAGGGCGTTGCCGGCCTACTGGTCCGGGTCGGGACGCTCGGCGGGAATCGGGTTGGCGACCCCGGCGCCTTCGGCCTGGCGGCGCTGGATGTTGATCTTCTCGGACTGGTTCTCTTGCTCCTCGATGGAGAGCTCGCTGGCCAGCCGCAGCTCGAAGGCGTGCTCCGGGCTGAGCTCGCAGCGCCCGCTGTCGCAGGCGGCGATGCCGAAGCTGCCGTCCGCGTCGTAGGCGGCGGCCGACATCTCGCCCGAGTAGATCTCGCTGTCGTCGCCGTCGGTGGCGATGCAGGTCACGGACTTGGTGGTGATGCGCACCCGCTCGCCCTCGAGCCGGGCATCGCCCACCATGATGCAGTGGCTCGGCAGCTCATAGGTGCCCTGACCGTTGGCGACCGGGCGCAGCAGGATGTCATCGAGGCGCGGCTCGTCCTGGTCCAGGGTGACGGAATCGATCACCTGCACCTCGAGTCGCGCGTCGGCGGGCAGTTCCAGGGTCGCGGCCAGCGCCAGAGACGGGCTCAGGAGGGCGGCCAGCAGCAGAAGGGTGGGGGTCTTGGTCATGTCGAGCTCTCGGAAGAAGTCGTGCACTGCATGAGAGCCAGGATTCTAGCACAGGGGGGCTGGGCCCTCCCATTCGCTGCGGGGCTGGGGTGCGGCAGGTTGTCACGTGGCGGGCCTGCGCCGCGAGGGGGCTTGCGCTAGAATGCGGGATCCATGTCAATTCATATTGTACAGGCTTAGTTTCTTGTATATCTTCTGTACATGAAAACCGATCAGGACGGGCTCGACGATGACCGAAGAAATCGCCAACCACTACCGGCAGATCCTCCTCGCACTGGGTGAGGATCCGGAGCGCGAGGGCCTGCGCGATACCCCCAAGCGCGCCGCCAAGGCGATGCAGTTCCTCAACCGGGGCTACGTCCAGTCGCTCGAGGAGATCGTCAACGGCGCCGTGTTCGAGTCGGAGACCGACGAGATGGTGCTGGTCAAGGACATCGAGCTCTACTCCATGTGCGAACACCACCTGCTGCCCTTCATCGGCAAGTGTCACATCGCCTACCTGCCCAGCGGCAGGGTGCTCGGACTCTCCAAGTTCGCGCGCATCGTCGACATGTTCGCCCGTCGCATGCAGATCCAGGAGAACCTGACCCGCCAGATCGCCGAGGCGGTGCAGCAGGTCACCGACGCCCGAGGCGTGGCGGTGGTGGTGGAGGCCAAGCACCTGTGCATGATGATGCGCGGCGTGGAGAAGCAGAACTCCAGCATGACCTCCTCGGTGATGCTGGGTGCCTTCCGCGACAATCCCTCCACTCGCCAGGAGTTCCTGACCCTGGTCAACGGACGCTGAGGCCCACCCGCCAAGGAGATCGGCCATGCCGCTGCACGCCATCGATGACCAGCACTTCGATCATGATCTGGCCACGATCCGCATCAAGAACCTCCGCCTGCGCACCTATATCGGCATCAAGGAGGAGGAGATCCAGAACCGCCAGGACGTGGTGATCAATGCGGTGATCCGCTACCGCGCCGACAAGGCGGTGGCCTTCAACCATATCGAGCAGGCGCTGAACTACCGCACCATCACCAAGCAGGTGATCGCCCATGTGGAAGACAACCGCTTCCTGCTGCTGGAGCGCATGACCCGCGAGGTGCTGGACCTGGTGATGGCCCACGAGCAGGTGCTCACCGCCCAGGTCGAGATCGACAAGCCCCACGCCCTGCGCTTCGCCGACTCGGTCTCCATCACCCTCTCGGCCACCCGCGACCCTCGCCGCCCCGCCTGAGAGGCCGGCCGCCCTGTGGCCCCGCAAGGCCCCGGTGCTCTTTGAGCCCCGGGGCCTTTGCGCTTAGCATGTGAGGCCCGTTCCTGTCCGCGCAATGGAGTGACCTTGGAAGGCGACACCCCGACCCCCGCTTCCCCCCGGCGCCGCTACGCCCCCTGGGCCATGGCCGCCATCGTCTCGGCTCTGCTGGCCCTGCTGCTGCAGGGGGCGCTGCTGCCCCTCAACCTGGCCGCCGCGGTGATGGCGCTGCTCGGCCTGCGCCAGATCCGTCGCGAGCCCGAGCGCTACATCGGCCGTGCCTTCTGCTGGCTCGCCATCGGCCTGGTGCTGATCCTCGCCGTGCTCACCGCCATGCTGGAGCCGACTCCCTCGGTGCCGCCGGCCGAGTACATGGTGCCGGACGAGGCGCAGCAGATGCTCGATGAGGGGCGCGCCCCGTCCGAGCCGGTCGCCGACGAGCGTTGACAAACTCGGCCACAGACGTGGCGCCTCCCCGCCGCGGTCCCGTATCCTAGGCGCTAGCCTGTCATCCGGCCGCGCCCCGCCGTTCTCTACAACAACTTTGTTACAACAACACCGCCTTGCCCTCAGGAGATGCCCATGGAAGCCCTCAAGGAAACGCAGCTCTACTGTCCCTTCGCCTATATCGACGGCAGCTGGGTCGCCGCCGACAGCGGCGAGCAGATCCAGGTGCTCAATCCGGCCACCGGCGAGCCCATGGGCGACGTGCCGCGCCTGGGGCGGGTCGAGACCGAGCGCGCCATCGAGGCGGCCCATGCCGCCCTGCCGGCCTGGAAGGCGCTGACCGCCCTGGAGCGCGCCGATATCCTGATGAAGTGGCACGACCTGATGCTCGAGCACCAGGACGACCTGGCCATGATCATGACCTTCGAGCAGGGCAAGCCGCTCAAGGAGGCCGCCGGCGAGATCGCCTACGCGGCCAGTTTCCTGCGCTGGTTCGCCGAGGAGGCGCGGCGCATCTATGGCGAGACCATTCCCGCCGCCAAGGGCAACCAGCGGATCCTGGTCACCAAGCAGCCGGTGGGCGTGGTGGGGGCCATCACCCCCTGGAACTTCCCTGCGGCGATGATCACCCGCAAGGCGGGGGCGGCGCTGGCCGCGGGCTGCACCATCGTGGTCAAGCCGGCCAGCCAGACCCCCTTCTCGGCCACGGCCCTCGCGCTGCTGGCCGAGCGCGCCGGCGTGCCCCGCGGCGTCTTCAACGTGGTGCCGGGCCGCGCCGGCGAGATCGCCGCCGCCATGACCGAATCCCCGCTGGTGCGCAAGATCACCTTCACCGGCTCCACCGAGGTGGGTCGCGAGCTGATGGCCAACGCCGCACAGCATATCCAGAAGATCTCCCTGGAGCTGGGCGGCAATGCGCCCTTCATCGTCTTCGAGGATGCCGACCTGGACGCCGCGGTGGAGGGGGCCATGGCCGCCAAGTTCCGCAACGCCGGCCAGACCTGCGTCTGCACCAACCGCTTCCTGGTGCAGTCCAGCGTGGTCAACGCCTTCTGCGAGAAGCTCGCCGTGGCCATGCACAGCGAGCTCAAGGTGGGCGACGGCACCCAGGCGGGCATCAACATCGGCCCGCTG
This sequence comes from Halomonas sp. PGE1, assembly GCF_013000985.1. NCBI lineage: Bacteria > Pseudomonadati > Pseudomonadota > Gammaproteobacteria > Oceanospirillales > Halomonadaceae > Halomonas > Halomonas sp. PGE1. Next base: position 2,721,317 of record NZ_CP053032.1, on the reverse strand, counting down.
ATCGACGACAAGGCGGTGGCCAAGGTCAGCGAGCACGTCCAGGACGCGGTGGACAAGGGCGCCGAGCTGTTGATGGGGGGCCACCCCCATCCGCTGGGCGGCAACTTCTTCACCCCGACCCTGATCAGCTTCGCCACCTCCAGCATGAAGGTGGCCCACGAGGAGACCTTCGGCCCGCTGGCCGCGGTGTTCCCCTTCGACGACGAGGAGAGCGCCGTCGAGATGGCCAACGACACCGAGTACGGCCTCGCCGCCTACTTCTACTCTCGCGACCTGGGCCGCGTGTGGCGCGTCGCCGACGCCCTGGAGTACGGCATGGTGGGCATCAACACCGGGCTGATCTCCAACGCCGCCGCCCCCTTCGGCGGGGTCAAGGCGTCCGGCCTCGGCCGCGAGGGCGGCCATCAGGGGCTGGAGGAGTTTCTGGAGACCAAGTACCTCTGCATCGATCTCGGCTGATCAGCCGCCCTCGAATCAAAAAGCCCGCGACCATGTCGCGGGCTTTTTCGTGAGGGGGAGGCCTTAGTGGCGGAAGTGGCGCATGCCGGTGAAGACCATGGCAATGCCTGCTTCATTGGCGGCGTCGATCACCTCCTGATCGCGCATGGAGCCGCCGGGCTGGATCACCGCGGTGATGCCGGCCGCCGCCGCGGCGTCGATGCCGTCGCGGAAGGGGAAGAAGGCGTCAGAGGCCATCACCGAACCGGGCACCGAGAGGCCCTCGTCGGCGGCCTTGATGCCGGCGATGCGGGCCGAGTAGACGCGGCTCATCTGGCCGGCGCCCACGCCGATGGTCTGGCCATCCTTGGCGTAGACGATGGCGTTGGACTTGACGTACTTGGCCACCTTCCAGGCGAAGGCCAGGTCGCGCAGCTCCTGCTCGGTGGGCACCCGCTCGCTGACCACGGTGAGCTCGTCGCGGCCGACCATGCCGAGGTCGCGGTCCTGAACCAGCAGGCCGCCGGTGACGCGCTTGAAGTCGTGGGCGTGCTCGCACTCGCCCGGCCAGTGGGCACCGACGTCGAGCAGGCGCACGTTCTGCTTCTCGGCGACGATGGGCAGGGCGTCCTCGGCGACCCCGGGGGCGATGATCACCTCGACGAACTGGCGGTCGATGATGGCGCGTGCGGTCGCGGCGTCCAGCGGCACGTTGAAGGCGATGATGCCGCCGAAGGCGCTGGTGGGGTCGGTGGCGAAGGCCTTGTCGTAGGCCTCGAGCGCCGTGGCGCCCACCGCCACGCCGCAGGGGTTGGCGTGCTTGACGATGACGCAGGCGGTGTCGGTGAAGGCCTTGACGCACTCGAAGGCGGCATCGGTATCGGCGACGTTGTTGAAGGAGAGCGCCTTGCCCTGCAGCTGGGTGGCGGTGGCGACGCTGGCCTCGCTGGCCCCGGCCTCGACGTAGAAGGCCGCGCTCTGGTGCGGGTTCTCGCCGTAGCGCATGGTCTGCTTCTTCTCGAACTGCAGGTTGTAGGTGCGCGGGAAGCCATCCTCGCCGCCGGGCACCCGCTGGCCGAGGTAGTCGGCGATGGCGGCGTCGTAGCCGGCGGTGTGCTCGAAGGCCTTCACGGCGAGATCGAAGCGGGTGGCGTCACTCACCGCGCCGTCCTGGGCGGCGATCTCCGCCAGCACCCGGGCATAGTCGCCGGCGTCCACCACGATGGTGGTATGGGCGTGGTTCTTGGCGCAGGCACGCACCATGGTGGGGCCGCCGATATCGATGTTCTCGATGGCATCCTCGAGGGTGCAGTCGGGCTTCGCCACGGTCTGGGCGAAGGGGTAGAGGTTGACCACCACCATGTCGATGGGAGCGATGTCGTGCTCGGCCATCACCGCATCGTCCTGGCCGCGGCGGCCGAGGATGCCGCCGTGGATCTTCGGGTGCAGGGTCTTGACGCGACCGTCCATGATCTCGGGGAAGCCGGTGTGCTCGGACACCTCGGTGACGGCGATGCCGTTCTCCTGGAGCAGGCGGAAGGTGCCGCCGGTGGAGAGCAGCTCGACGCCGCGCTCGGACAGGCCGCGGGCGAAGTCGACGATGCCGGTCTTGTCCGAGACGCTGATCAGGGCGCGGCGAACCGGGGTGGGGGAGGCTTGGGCCATGGGGGTCACTCTCTGCTGACGGGTGGGACGAACAATCGGGGCGGCATGGGCATGACATGCCGAAGGGAGCCGGCGGCTCCCTTCGTGAATGGGTCAGATCAGGTCGTATTGCTTGAGCTTCTTGCGCAGGGTGCCGCGGTTGAGGCCGAGCATCTCGGCGGCGCGGGTCTGGTTGCCCTGGGTGTGGTCGAGCACGGCGGCCATCAGCGGGGCTTCCACCTCGGCCATCACCATGGCGTAGAGCCCGGTGACCTCGCCACCGTCCAGGTGGGCGAAGTAGCGGCGCATGGCGAGGTCCACCGCCTCGCGCAGCGGGCGCTGGCCGACGGACTCGTCGAGCGCCTGGGGGCGTTGGCCCTCCAGCCCGTTGAGTTCCTGGCCATGTCCAGACAGCTCGGGGTTCGGGGGAAAGGCTTGGCTGGTCATGCGGCTCGTGTTCCTTTCGAGGTCATGCCCTCCCGCTTTGGCGCGGCGGCCTCGAGGGGGGCGTGACGAAAGCAGTCGTCGATGAAGCGATGCTGGGCGGCGGCGCTCTGAAGGCCGTTGAAGGTGGCCTTGTAGTCGCGCTGTCTCTCCGCCGTCAGGCGGGTGTCGCCGGCCAGGTACCAGCCGACGTGCTTGCGCGCGATGCGCACGCCCATGTGCTCGCCGTAAAAGTCGTGAAGGGCCGTGAGATGATCGCGCAGCACCGCGGCGCGCTCCTCGTCGGCCGGGGGCGCCAGGCGCTCCCCATGGCGGAGGTAGTGGTCGATCTCGCGAAAGATCCAGGGGTTGCCCTGGGCGCCGCGACCCACCATCACCGCATCCGCCCCAGTATAGTCGAGGACGGCGGCGGCCTTCTCCGGGGAGTCGATATCGCCGTTGGCAAAGACGGGAATGCCCACCGCCGCCTTGATCTCGGCGATGGTGTCGTACTCGGCCTGGCCGGTGAAGCGCTGCTGGCGGTGGCGGCCGTGCACGGAGAGCGCCTGGATGCCGGCGGCCTCGGCCAGCCGCGCGATGCGCACCCCGTTGTTGCTCTCGGCGCACCAGCCGGTGCGGATCTTCAGGGTCACCGGCACCCGTACCGCCGCCACCACCGTCTCGAGGATCTCGGCCACCAGCGCCTCGTCGCGCAGCAGCGCGGAGCCGGCGGCCTTGTTGCAGACCTTCTTGGCCGGGCAGCCCATGTTGATGTCGATGATCTCGGCGCCCATCTCGGCATTCAGCCGCGCCGCCTCGGCGAGCATCTCGGCATCGCCGCCGGCGATCTGCACGGCGCGGGGGCCGGGCTCACCGCGGTGGTCCATGCGCAGGCGCGACTTGCGGGTGTGCCAGAGGCTCGGATCCGAGGTGACCATCTCGCCCACCACCAGCCCCGCGCCCAGCCGGCGGCAGAGCTGCCGGAAGGGGCGGTCGGTGACGCCGGCCATGGGCGCCAGGATCAGCCGGTTGGGCAGGGCGTGGTCACCGATGCGGGGCAGGGACGGGCGGGTGTCGGGCATGGTGTCGGACGGTGATGGCATGAGGGGGGCATATCATACGCCCCCGGTCGGGTGGGGTGAAGTGGCGAAGGGTCGCGTCTAGCGCGCCCGCCGCCCGGTAAGCCGCACCCAGCCGTCGCTGGTGACCGGCTCGTCCATGGTCAGCCCCTGGTCGCGATAGGCCTCGAGCACCTCCTCGGCCTGGCCCGCGAGGATGCCGGAGAGTGCCAGGCGCCCCCCGGGGGCGACGTGGCCGGCGATCATCGGTGCCAGCGCCACCAGCGGGCCGGCGAGGATATTGGCCACCACGATGGGGAAGGTCTCGGCGTCGTCGAGCTGTTCGGGGTAGCAGAGCCGGAAGCGGCCCTCGTCGATGGCGTTGCGCTCGGCGTTGTCACGGCTGGCCTGCAGCGCCTGGGGGTCGATGTCGGTGCCGATGGCGCTGGCCGCGCCGAGCCTGAGCGCGGCGATGGCGAGGATGCCTGAGCCGGTGCCGATGTCCAGGACCGCCTGGCCATGGAGGCTATCGGCCACCGCCAGGCCGTCGAGCCAGGCCAGGCAGAGCGCCGTGGTGGGGTGGGTGCCGGTGCCGAAGGCGAGCCCCGGGTCCAGGTGCAGGTTGACGGCGCCGGGCTCCGGCGGCTCGTGCCAGCTCGGCACGATCCACAGGCGCTCGCCCATCTGCATGGGCTGGAAGTCGTCCATCCACTCCCGCTCCCAATCGCGGTCGGCCAGCAGTTCCACCTCGATCTCGGGGCAGGGCTCCTCGGGGAGCTCGGCGGCCCAGGCCTGGCGAACCCGGTCGAGCATGGCATCGACGCCCTCCAGGTCGTCGTATAGGCCGGTGAGCACCGTCTCGTTCCACAGCGGGGTGCTGCCGCGCTCGGGCTCGAAGACGGGGTCGTCGTGGGCATCCTGCAGGGTGATGGCGGTGGCGCCCTCGTTGAGCAGCAGCTCCTCGAGGGTGTCGGCCTGCTCGGGTGGAATATGGGCCTTGAGTTGCAGCCAGGGCATGGCGGTGTTCCGTGATGTGGAAAGGAGAGAGGACAACGCAAGCGGGGCGGCCGAGGCCGCCCCGCGGAAGTCGCCGGGGAGCGTCACATCCCCAGCTTCTTCTCCAGGTAGTGGATATTGACCCCACCCTGCTGGAAGTAGCCGTCGCGCACCAGGTCCTTGTGCAGGTCGGTGTTGGTCTTGATGCCCTCCACCAGCAGCTCGTCCAGGGCGACCCGCATGCGGGTCAGCGCGGTCTCGCGGTCGGCCCCCCAGGTGATCAGCTTGCCGATCAGGGAGTCGTAGTGGGGCGGCACCGTGTAGCCGGTATAGATGTGGGAGTCCATGCGCACCCCGAGGCCACCCGGCGGGTGGTAGAGGGTCACCTTGCCGGGGGAGGGCATGAAGGTGCGGGCATCCTCGGCGTTGATCCGGCACTCGAAGGCGTGGCCCGAGAGCTTGACCTCCTCCTGGGTGATCGACAGCGGCAGGCCGGAAGCGATGCGCAGCTGCTCGCGGACGATATCCACACCGGTCACCATCTCGGTGACGGGGTGTTCGACCTGCACCCGGGTGTTCATCTCGATGAAGAAGAACTGGCCGTCCTCGTAGAGGAACTCGAAGGTGCCGGCGCCGCGGTAGCCGATGGTGATGCACGCCTGGCGGCACGCCTCGAGCACGTCGGCGCGGGCCTTCGGGTCGAGCATGGGGGCCGGGGCCTCCTCGATCACCTTCTGGTGGCGGCGCTGCAGGGAGCAGTCGCGGTCATAGAGGTGAATGGCGTTGCCCTGGCCGTCGGCCAGCACCTGCACCTCCACGTGGCGGGGATTCTCGAGGAACTTCTCCATGTAGACGGTGCCGTCGCCGAAGGCCGCGTGGGCCTCGGTGCGGGTCACGGTCACCGCGGAGAGCAGGTGGGCCTCGGTGTGCACCACGCGCATGCCGCGACCACCGCCGCCGGCGGCCGCCTTGATGATCACAGGGTAGCCGATGCGCCTGGCGATGGCGACGATCTCGCCCTCGTCATCCTCCGGCAGCGGACCGTCGGAGCCCGGCACCGTGGGCACGCCGGCCTTCTTCATCGATTCGATGGCGCTGACCTTGTCGCCCATCAGGCGAATGGTCTCCGCCCGCGGGCCGATGAAGGCGAAGCCGGAGCGCTCGACCTGCTCGGCGAAGTTGGCGTTCTCGGAGAGGAAGCCGTAGCCGGGGTGGATGGCGCTGGAATCGGTGACCTCCGCGGCGCTGATCAGCGCCGGGATGTTGAGATAGGACTGGGCCGAGGCGGCCGGGCCGATGCAGACGGCCTCGTCGGCCAGGCGCACGTGCATCAGCTCGCGGTCGGCCTTGGAGTGGACCGCCACCGTCTTGATGCCCAGCTCCTTGCAGGCGCGCAGGATACGCAGGGCGATCTCGCCGCGATTGGCGATGAGTACCTTGTCCAGCATGATGAATCCGCCAGTGTCAGGTGAATGAAGAGGCGCGGCGACGTCAGCCGAGCACGATCAGCGGCTGGTCGAACTCCACCGGCTCGCCGTCATCGACCAGGATCGCCTCGACCACGCCGTCGCGGTCGGCCTCGATCTGGTTCATCATCTTCATGGCCTCGACGATGCACACGGTGTCGCCCTTCTTGACGCTCGAACCCACCTCGATGAAGGGCTTGCTGCCCGGGGCCGGGCTGCGATAGAAGGTGCCCACCATGGGCGAGGCGATGGCCTGGCCCTGGTAGCCGGGGCCTTCATCGGCGTCGGCCGGGGCGGGGGCCGCCACCGGGGCCTGGGGAGCGGGCTGCGCCGGCGCGGCATAGCCCTGGGGCATGACGGGCTGCCAGCTCGCGCCATTGGGATGGCGGCTGATGCGCACCGACTCCTCACCCTCCTGGATCTCGATTTCGCTGATGTTGGACTCTTCGAGCAGCTCGATCAGCTTCTTGACCTTGCGGATATCCATGACGTTGTCCCGATCGCTTGGGTGCAGTGAATGAGGGCTGGCCCGGTGGCGCTGTCAACCCGGGCCAACTTGCCATAGATCGCGGCAAGATGGCGTCTCTTACCGCTCTAATGGCCGTGAAAAAGGGATGACGCCGGAGTTTGCCGAAAATCCACGGGGATGTCCAGTCGCGCGGAGAACGCCGTTCGAAGCGTGAATTTAAACGACTGTTTGACGACGTTCGCGACCGCGCCGCGGCCTGTCGGGTCAGCTCGTCTGGCCGTTCAGCCAGTCGAGCACCCCCTCGAGATGGGTGGCCAGCCCCGGGGCGCGCATCTCGCCCTGGATGCGTGCGTCGCGCAGCTCCTCCTCGCCGTGGAAGAAGAGCAGGCTGGGCGGCCCGAACAGGCCGAAGTGGTCGAGCAGCTCGCGGGTGGCGCTGCCCGAGTCGGTCACGTCCACGTTGATGCGGGCGAAGGCCGACAGCGGCTCGGCGACCCGGGGGTCGGGATAGACCTGGCGCTCCATCTGCTTGCAGGAGATGCACCAGTCGGCGGTGAAGTGGACGAAGGTGGGGCGGCCATCGCCCACCGAGGCCAGGGCCCGCTGCAGCTCATCGAGCCCTTCGACGGTGGTGATCTCGGCGGGCTCCACCGCCGCCGCGCCGCCGCTGCTGCCCAGGTTGGCCAGGGGGCGCAGCGGGTCATGGGCGCCGCTGGCGGCCCCCAGCACCAGGGCCAGGCCCCAGGCGAGCAGCAGCAGGCCGGCCGCCTGGCGCACCCGCGGCCAGCCCTGGGGCAGGTTGACCGACATGGCGCCGAGTGCCAGGGCGCCGCCGATGGCCAGGCCCGCCCACAGCAGCAGCGCCACCGCCGAGGGCAGCAGGCGCTCCACCAGCCAGATGGCCACCCCCAGCAGCAGGATGCCGAAGGCGATCTTCACGCCGTTCATCCAGGCGCCGCTGCGCGGCAGCAGGGTGGTGCCGAAGGTGCCCACCAGCAGCAGCGGCACGCCCATGCCCAGCCCCAGGGCGAGCAGGGCGGCGCCGCCCAGCATGGCGTCGCCGGTGGTGGAGATGAACACCAGGGCGCCGGCCAGCGGCGCGGAGACGCAGGGGGAGACCACCAGCACCGACAGCGCCCCGGCCAGTGCCAGGCCGCCCGGCCCGCTCTGCTGGGCGCGGGCCTGCCAGGCGTCGATGCGCCCGGAGAGACGCGACGAGGTGCGCAACTCGAAGGCGCCGAACATGGCCAGGGCGAAGAGGGCGAAGAGCACCGCAAAGGTGATCAGCACCGGCGCCGACTGCAGCCGCGCCTGGAGGTTGAGGCCGGCACCGAACAGGCCCATCAGCACCCCCACGGCGGCGTAGGTGAGCGCCATGCCGGCCACGTAGCTCGAGGAGAGCACGAAGGCGCGAGGGCGCCCGGGGTTCTGGCCGACGATGATCGAGGAGAGGATCGGCACCATGGGCAGCACGCAGGGGGTGAAGGTCAGCCCCAGGCCAGCCAGGAAGAAGAGGCCCAGGACCAGCGGCAGGCTGGCCTCGGCCATCAGGCGCTGGAAGCGACCGTCATCGCTCTGGGGGGCGGCCGGTCCGGCGGCGCCTGCTCCCGCGTCCGCCGCGCCGCCGCCGTTGCCACTCGCCAGGGCGGCGAAGACCGTCGGCGCGGCGCGCTCCGGCGCCTCGAGGGAGACCCGCTCCGGCGGGTAGCAGAGGCCGGCATCGGCGCAGCCCTGGAAGGTGAAGGTGAGCGGGAAGGGGCCGCTGACCCCCTCCTCGAGGGGCACCTCGAGCAGCATGGTCTCGCGGAAGACGTAGACGTCGCCCATGAACTCGTCGCTGGTGAACTCGCCACCGGGGATCTCGGGTTCGCCCAGGTTCACGGCGTCGGAGGTCACCGCCAGCTGGTGGCGATAGAGGTAGTGCTCGGGCGTGACCTCGACCCCCACGTAGAGGGTCTCGCCGTCATGCCAGGCCTGGGGCTGGAACGCCTCCAGCACCGGCAGGAACTGCTGGGAGCTGGAGGAGGAGAACCACTGCGCCTGGGCGGCCAGCGGCAGCAGCATCATCAGGAGCAGCGGGGCGAGGCGTCTGGCGATCAAGTGGGGCATCCTTATCCTGCGGGTGTCGGGGCGAGCTCGGACTAGAGACCCATGGCCGGCGGCGCGGTTCCCCGCGAGCGCGGCCGGGGCGCTGGAGTTCGCAGTGGTGCTAGGATAGCGCAGAAGCACGCGTCAGTCGGCGTGCCGAGTCCTGCGTCGTCTGCGCCCCATTGTCGCATCGCGCGGGCCTACCTTCATTAGACAGGGATTATCACGACATGGCCTGGAAAAGCTGGCGCGCCGCCCGGCGCCGCAGGAAGGAGGAGGCGCTGGAGCGCCCCCGCTATGGCTGGATTTGGAAGCCGCTGCTGGCACTGGCGGGGCTCTACCTGCTGGTCACCATCGCACTGGGGATCTGGTGGAGCCAGCCGCCGGCCCCCTTCGACGTGGAGCAGGCAACCCTCGAGCGCCGCGGCGAGGCCGCCTATGCGCCGGCGGCGCGGGGCACGGTGACGGTGGCGACCCTGGCCGAGACGGTGGCGACGCTGCTCGACAAGCCCGGCGGCTACCTGCGCAACGACATCGCCCCGCCGGGCGTCTGGCTGGACAACATGCCCAACTGGGAGCTCGGTGTGCTGGAGGTCTCCCGGGACCTGGCCCGCGCCCTGCCCGGGATGACGGCGGCGCCCAGCGATCACCTCGAGGAGGCCCGCGAGCGGCTCGAGGGCGACGACCGCGACTGGTTCTACCCTTCCACCGAGCAGCGTCTCGAGCAGGCGGTCGCGGCGCTGGATGCCCAGCTGGGCGAGCTCGGCGCCGACCGCGACGGCTTCGTGCCCGGCCAGGGCCTGGCCGACTGGCTGGAGCACAGCGCGGCGCGCCTGGATGAAATCGCCCTGCGCCTGGCGGCCAGCGTCGGCAGCCACGAGGCGCTGACCGAGCTCGCCGTGGAGACCGAGTCGCTGCCGCCGCGCACCCCCTGGTACCGCGTCGATGACATCTTCTTCGAGGCCCGCGGTACCGGCTGGGCCCTGGCCCAGCTGCTCGAGGGCGTGCAGCGCGACCAGGCCGACGTGCTGGCCGAGAGCGGTGCCGAGGCCGAGTGGGGGCGCCTGCTGGCGGAGCTTGCCAGGACCCAGCGGCGGCTGTGGAGCCCGGTGGTGCTCAACGGCTCAGGTTTCGGGCTCTTCGCCAATCACTCCCTGGTGATGGCGCTGCACATGACGCGGGCGCGGGATCTCGCCGCCCAGCTGGCGGTGCGCCTGGCCGAGCCGCCGGCGTCCCTGGCCGCGCCGGCAGAGGTCGCCGAGACGCCGCCCACCGAGACGCTGCCCGAGGAGAGCGAGGAGGCGGAGCCCGTCGAGCCGCCGGTGGTGGAGGTGGAGCGCCTCGAGGAGGAGGTCGTCGAGCCGCCCCCCGAGGGGCTGGCCGCGCCGGAGGAGTGAGCCGCTCGCGCCCCTGAAATGCAGCAGGGCCGCCCGATCGGGCGGCCCTGCTGGGTCTGGCCGGGTGCCAGCGGGAAGGATCAGGCCTTCTCGTAGGCGGCCACGGCCTTCTCGATGGCCTTGCGGGCGGCCTCGGCGCCTTCCCAGGACTCCACCTTGACCCACTTGCCCTTCTCGAGATCCTTGTAGTTCTCGAAGAAGTGGGCGATCTGCTGGCGGAGCAGCTCGGGCAGGTCGGTCACTTCCTGGACCTCATCGTAGAGGCTGGAGAGCTTGGCGTGGGGCACGCAGACCAGCTTGGCGTCTTCGCCGGCCTCGTCGGTCATGTTGAGCACGCCCACCGGACGGGCGCGGATGATGGCGCCGGGCTGGACCGGGTAGGGGGTGACCACCAGGGCGTCCAGCGCATCGCCGTCGTCGGCGAGGGTGTGCGGGATGAAGCCATAGTTGGCCGGGTAGAACATCGGGGTGGCCATGAAGCGGTCGACCAGCAGGGCTCCCATGTCCTTGTCGATCTCGTACTTGATCGGCGAATGGTTGGCCGGAATCTCGATCGCCACGTAGACGTCGTTGGGGAGGTCCTTGCCGGCAGGGATGTTGTCGAAGTTCATCGTCGCTTCCTTGGGTTGGAGATCAGCCTGGTCAATCGCTGAGCGAAAAATCCGCGAAATTATACGGAGCGGGCACCGGGATTACCAATGCGACATAGGTGCCGAGCTTGTCCGGGGAGGCAGCGGCCTGGGTCGATGCTGCTTAGGTTGACACCACGCGGGGGCGCCGGGAGTGTATCATGGGCGCCGGCGGGGTTCGCCGGCTGCCGATCCGGGCGGCGCGGGTCCCTTGGGAAGATCGACTCGGCGCTCAAGGAGAAGCCTCTTGGGATCTGCGCAGCTGTCATTGAGTTACGGCCAGGCCTACGTGGCGCCGGATCGGCGCCATCACCGCAGCTCCATGTCGGTGCGCTTTCCGCAGCCCGGGCAGCTCAATGCCAAGGGCGCCTGCGCGGTGATCAGCGACTCCATCCGGCGCAATTCCATGGCCAAGCAGGCCGGCGACCTCAGCGTGCGCGGCTTCCTGGCCGACTACTACTCCACCCCCGACCACTGGGACGTCAAGACCTCGGCGACCCGGGTGCTGCGCGCCCTCAACGGCTGGTGCTACAGCCAGAGCCAGTGCGTGGCCGAGGGCAGCTATGTCTCCTCGCTGTCGGCCATGGTCTATCGTGGCCGCACCGCCCACCTGTTCCACCTGGGCGATACCCTGGTGTTTCGCCTGCGCGGCGCCGAGTTCGAGCAGCTCAGCCGCGACCATGTCACCGACCTCGGCGGCTATCGCTACCCCTCCCGGGCGCTGGGCATGGATAACAGCATCGATATCGACTATGCCCAGTTTCCCATCAAGCAGGGCGATATCTTCCTGTTCACCACCCAGGCGGTGCTGGGCACCCTGATGCCCTCCGAGTACGTGCAGCTGATCCGCCAGGATGTCAGCGACCTCAACGCCGCCTGCGACCGGCTGGCCGAGGCGGCGGTGCAGCGGGCCCAGGCTCGCGGCTATGGCGCCGAGCAGTTCTGCTTCCAGCTGGTACGCATTGACGAGCTGCCCGACGAGCAGCCCGACCACCCCGGTCGCGCCTATGGCGAGCTGCCGATTCCGCCGGAGCTCGCGCCGGGTGATCGCCTGGACGGCCTGCAGGTCGAGGCGGTGCTCTCGCGCACCGCCCAGTCGCGGGTCTACCGGGTGCGGGACGTGCACACCGAGCGGGAGATGGTGATGAAGGCGCCGAGCCCGGAGCTCTCCAACCGCAACGCCTACCTGGAGCACTTCCTGCTGCAGCAGTGGGTGGTGGAGCGGGTCAAGTCGCCCTTCGTGGTGAGGATCATGGAGTCCTCCCGGCCGCGCCACTACCTCTATTACCTGATGGCCTACGTGGAGGGCGAGACCCTCACCGAGTGGGCCAGGCGGCACCCCCAGGCGAGCCTGGTGCAGCGCCTGGACATCGCCAATCAGCTCGGCAAGGCGATCCAGGCGCTGCATCACCGCGACATACTGCACCAGCAGATCTATCCGGGGAACGTGCTGATCGACGCCCACGGTCAGGTGGTGCTCACCGACTTCAGCGCCTGTCGGGCCCGGGAGGGAGGGGGGGCATCGCGATGCCCGGGAGCTGCTGCGCCAGGTAGGCCTGACCGAGCACAGTGCCCCCGAGTACGCCCTCGACGATTCGGTGGGCCGGCGCAGCGACCAGTACTCCTATGCGTCCACCGTCTACTGGCTGGTCACCGGCGAGCTGCCCTACGAGCTCACGCCCAACCGCCTGCGCAGCCATACCGACCTCGAGCAGCTGACCTACCGCAGCGCGCGCACCCGCAATCCCGAGGTGCCGCCGGCCCTGGACGAGGCGCTGCGCCGCGCCCTGGACCCCCAGCGCTCACTGCGCTTTCGGCGCATGTCGGAGTTCCGCCGCGCGCTGCGCCAGCCCCTCGCCACCGAGCCGCATGGCGCCGGCCCCCGCGCCCGGCCGCGGCTGTTTCGGGACCCCGGCCACTTCTGGCAGGGCGTGGCCGGCATCCTGCTGCTGCTGCTGATTCTCTCCTGGCTGCTGCGATAGGCGCTTCTGGCGCTTGAGCTCAGGCTAGAGCTTGAGCTCTTGCTAGAGCTTGAACTCCGGCAGCTTGCGCTCGACCCGGTGCAGCGCCAGCTTGGCCACCTTGGGCAGGCCGTTCTCGAAGGGCGGGAAGTCCTCGCCCTGGATCAGCGGCAACAGGTACTGGCGGCACGCCTCGGTGATGCCGAAGCCATCCTCGCGGATGTACTCCCTGGGCATGAACTTCTCGCGGTTGGCGACCTCGGCCAGCGGGGCCGGCTCGATGGTCCAGCGGTAGGGGGTGTCGGAGACGCGCTTGATGGCCGGCATCATGGAGTTCTTGCCGGCGATCGCCAGCTCCACTGCCTTCTCGCCCACCGCGTAGGCCTGCTCCACGTCGGTCTTCGAGGCCAGGTGGCGGGCGGCGCGCTGCAGGTAGTCGGCCACTGCCCAGTGGTACTTGTAGCCCAGGTCCTGCTTGACCATGCCGGCAAGCGTGGGGGCCACGCCGCCGAGCTGGCGGTGGCCGAAGGCGTCAGTGTTGCCGGAGTCGGCCAGGAAGGTGCCGTCCTCGTAGCGGGCCCCCTCGGAGACCACGATCACGCAGTAGCCGTACTTCTTGACCGCCTCGTCGACCCTGGCCATGACCGCGGAGCGATCGAAGGCCACCTCGGGGAAGATCACCAGGTGGGGCGGCTCGCCTTCGCCGTTGCCGGCAAGCGCGCCGGCGGCGGCGATCCAGCCTGCGTGGCGGCCCATCACCTCGAGCACGAACACCTTGGTGGAGGTGGCGCACATGGAGGCGATATCCAGAGAGGCCTCCAGGGTGGAGGTGGCGATGTACTTGGCCACGCTGCCGAAGCCCGGGGAGTTGTCGGTGATCGGCAGATCGTTGTCCACGGTCTTGGGCACGTGGATAGCGGTGAGCGGGTAGCCGAGCTTCTCGGAGAGCTGGGAGACCTTGAGGCAGGTGTCGGCGCTGTCGCCGCCGCCGTTGTAGAAGAAGTAGCGGATATCGTGGGCGCGGAACACCTCGATCAGCCGCTCGTACTGGGCGCGGTGGCTCTCGATGTCCTTGAGCTTGTAGCGGCAGGAGCCGAAGGCGCCGCCCGGGGTGTGGCGCAGCGCGGCGATCGTCTCGTCGGACTCCCGGCTCACGTCGATCAGGTCCTCGGTGAGGGCGCCGATGATGCCGTTGTGGCCGGCATAGACCTTGCCGATCTGGTCCGGGTGGCGGCGGCAGGCCTCGATCACGCCGCAGGCGCTGGCATTGATCACGGCGGTGACGCCGCCGGACTGGGCGTAGAAGGCATTGTGGGCCATGGGGCTGTTCCTGCTCCTGGTCGCTGCTGGTCGGGGATGGGGTGACGAAAGTCGGAGGATTCTAGCCGAAAGCGGCCGAGGCTGCATCCGGCGCCCCTCTCCGGCCTGCCCCCGGCGCCTTTCGCTATCACCCTTCCGGCACCTGCGATAGCTCTGCCCGGGGTCGCCGGGCGCTGGAGGGGCTCCCGGCGCCATGCTAGTCTCGCCACACCCTGCCGCGGTGGGATGCCGCGGCGCACGTCGGTAGTCAGGAGAGCGCATGCACGTCCATATCCTCGGTATCTGCGGCACCTTCATGGGCAGCCTGGCGCTGCTGGCCCGGGAGCTTGGCCATACGGTCAGCGGCTCGGATGCGGGGGTCTATCCGCCCATGAGTACCCAGCTCGAGGAGGCGGGCATCGCCCTTTGCGAGGGCTATGCCCCGGCCAACCTCGAGCCGTGCCCGGATCTGGTGGTGATCGGCAACGCGCTCTCACGGGGCAATCCCGAGGTGGAAGCGGTGCTCGACCTCGGCCTGCCCTATGTCTCCGGCCCCCAGTTGCTGGCCCAGCAGGTGCTGCCCGGGCGGCGGGTGATCGCGGTGGCCGGCACCCACGGCAAGACCACCACGGCGAGCCTCGTCGCCTGGCTGCTGGAGTCCGCGGGCCAGGCCCCCGGCTTCCTGATCGGCGGGGTGCCGCGCAACTTCGGCGTCTCCGCGCGCCTCGGGGCCCCGGGCGCCCCCTTCGTGGTGGAGGCCGACGAGTACGACACCGCCTTCTTCGACAAGCGCTCCAAGTTCGTCCACTACCGCCCCGAGATCGCGGTGCTGGGCAACCTCGAGTTCGACCATGCGGATATCTTCGAGGACCTCGCCGCCATCGAGCGGCAGTTTCACCATCTGGTGCGCACCGTCCCGGGCCGCGGGCGGCTGCTGGTGGCCGACGGCGAGCCGGCGCTCGACCGCGTGCTGGCCATGGGGGCCTGGACGCCGGTCGCTCGCTTCGGCCGGGATGCCGCGAGCGCCTGGCGATACGAGCTCGAGCGCGAGGACGCCTCGCGCTTCCGGGTGATTCACCAGCAGGGGGAGGGCGACGACAGGGTCGATGAGGATGCCGTGGTGGACTGGCCGCTGACCGGCGACTACAACGCCAGGAACGCCCTGGCGGCGCTGGCCGCCGCCCACGCCTGCGGGGTCGATCTGGCCCGGGGCGCGGCGGCGCTGTCGCGCTTCGAGACCCCGCGGCGGCGCCAGGAGCTGCGCGGCGAGGTGGCCGGCATCCAGGTGATCGACGACTTCGCCCACCACCCCACTGCCATTGCGGCGACCCTCGCCGGCCTGCGCGCCGCCACCGCCCGCGGTCGGCTGCTGGCGGTGATCGAGCCGCGCTCCAACACCATGCGCCTGGGCAGCCTGCGCGACCGCCTGGCCGAGTGCGTGGCCGCCGCGGACATCGCCTACTGGTTCCAGCCGGCGGGACTCGACTGGTCGCTCGCCCCGGTGATCGCGGCGAGCCCGGTGCCGGGGCACCTGGAGCAGGACCTCGACGCCCTGGTGGCGGCGCTGGTGGCCGAGGCGCGCCCCTATGACCGCATCGTGGTGATGTCCAACGGCGGCTTCGGCGGTATCCATGAGCGACTGCTGGTCGCCCTGGAGGCGGCCCATGGCTGAGCGGAATCTCGAGCGCGAGACGCCGGCGTCCCCCTTCGGCCCGCCGGTGACGGTGGCGCTCACCGGCGCCTCGGGGGCCCAGTATGGCCTGCGCCTGATCGAGGCGCTGGTGGCCGCCGAGCGCGAGGTGTGGGTGATGATCTCCAAGGCGGCGCACCTGGTGATCGCCACCGAGACCGATGTCGAGCTGCCGGCGCGCCCCGAGCGCCTGGCCGAGGCGCTGGTCGCCCGCAGCGGGGCGCGGCCGGGCCAGATCCGCTGCTTCGGGCGCGAGGACTGGATGGCGCCGGTGGCCTCGGGCTCCGGGGCGCCCTCGTCCATGGTGATCTGCCCCTGTTCCACCGGCACCCTCTCGGCGGTGGCCACGGGGGCCAGCAACAACCTGATCGAGCGCGCCGCCGACGTGGCCCTCAAGGAGCGCCGCCAGCTGGTGCTGGTGCTGCGCGAGACGCCGCTCTCGGCCATCCACCTGGAGCACATGCTGAACCTCACCCGGCTGGGCGCGGTGGTGCTGCCCGCGGCGCCGGGCTTCTACCACCAGCCGAGCACCATCGATGACCTGGTCGATTTCATCGTGGCGCGGATCCTCAACCAGCTCGGCATCGAGCACCGCCTGATGCCGCGCTGGGGCGAGCCGTGATCAGCCTCAAGCTGCTGTCGGTCTTCGTGCCGACCTTCCTGTTCGTCTCCATCACCCCGGGCATGTGCATGACCCTGGCCATGGTGCTGGGGATGACCCAGGGAGTGCGGCGCACCCTGTGGATGATGGCCGGGGAGCTTGTTGGGGTGGGGCTCGTGGCCCTCGCCGCCGGCGCCGGGGTGGCCGCCCTGATGCTGCGCCAGCCGGAGCTCTTCGCGCTCTTCAAGTGGCTGGGCGGTGCCTACCTGATCTACCTGGGGGTGATGATGTGGCGCTCTCGGGGGCGCATGGCGATTCCGCTGGAAGAGCTGGAACTGGCCCCGGCGAGCCGAGGCCAGCTGGCCCTGCAGGGCTTCGTGACGGCGGTGGCCAATCCCAAGGGGTGGGCCTTCTTCGTGGCGCTGCTGCCGCCGTTTCTCGACGCCTCGCGCCCGCTGGGCGGCCAGCTGGCGGTGCTGATCGCCATGATCCTGACCATCGAGTTCCTCTGCCTGACCCTCTACGCCGCCGGCGGAAGCCGGCTGCGGCGTCTCCTCGGCCGTGACGGCAACGTGCGCCTGCTCAACCGCATCGCCGGCGCGCTGATGATGGGCGTCGGCCTGTGGCTCGCGCTGGGCTGAGCGCCGGCCCCCGGCCTAGATCGGCGGCAGCCAGGCGATGCGCGCGGCTACAAGCACCAACGAGCCGATGCCGAGCCAGGCCCAGGGGCAGGGAGTGAGCGGGGCCCGCGGCCTGGCCTGCCAGGCGAGCTGGACCAGCGCGCAGACGACCAGGCCCAGCAGGGCGCCGCCCACCAGATCGCTGAACCAGTGCACGCCGATCACCAGCCGCGACAGCGCCATGACCACGGCGAACAGGATGGCGCCCCAGTAGACCCTGTGGCGCTGGCGGTAGGGCAGCTCCCGGGCGATGAAGGCCGCGGCGAGCCCGGCCAGCACCACCGCCGTGGAGCTGTGGGCGCTGGGGTAGGCCATGGAGCCGGTCAGGTAGTCGGGCGTGCCCGGGCGCGGGCGGTCGAAGAAGGCCTTGCCCCAGGTGTTGAGCAGGGCGATCAGGCCGAGCCCGCCGCCGATATGGGCGAAGGCGTCGAGGCGGCGCCGCCACAGCAGCCAGACCCCCCAGGGCAGCACCAGGGCGAGCACGCCATAGGTGTCGCCGACCCGCGCCAGGGCCTGGCTTGCCGTCTCAAGCCAGGGGGTCGCCAGGTAGTCGAAGAGGGCGTGCAGGCGCGCATCCATCACCAGCGGGCCATCGGCGCCATGCTGCATCACCATCAGCGTCCAGCCCGAGACGCCTCCCAGCGACAGGATCAGCAGCAGCCAGCTGGCCAGGGGTACCTCGCCCCGGGCGCGGGCGCTCTGTGACAGCCAGAGCCGGCGCATCACCGGGTGGCGACGCGCGACCCGGGCGAGCAGGCGGTAGAGTCGCCCGCTGCGGCCCACCTGCTGGCGCAGCCAGGAGAAGATCACGATCAGCGCCACCAGGATGGCGGCCAGGGCCACGATCAGCGGCTGGGCGCCCTCGGGGACGTCAAGCAGCTGCTGCCAGGTGCGTCCCAGCAGATAGCCCGGCAGCACGTAGGCCGGGGCCCACAGCGCCGCCGAGGCGAGATTGGCCCAGGTGAAGGCCCGCGGCGACATCCTGAGCATCCCGGCGATCAGCGGTACCACCGGGCGCACCGGGCCGACGAAGCGGCCGAAGAACACCGAGAGGGTGCCGTAGCGCTGGAAGAAGCGTGCCCCCCGGGCGAGCCACTCCGGGTGGCGCGACAGCGGCCAGAGCCGGGTGACCCGCTCGTGCTGGGTATAGCCTAGCCAGAAGCTGATCCAGTCGCCCAGCACGGCGCCCACGAAGGCGGCCGCCACGATGAGCGGCAGCGAAAGCTCCTGATGGCCGGCCAGGGAAGCGGCGGCGGTCATCAGCACCACCCCGGGCACCAGCAAGCCGACCAGGGCCAGGGATTCGACCAGGGCAATGGTGGCGATGATCAGCAGCAGCAGGGTGGGAGAGGGCGTCAGCTGGTAGAGGGCGTCGGCGAGGTTCAAGGAAGGCTCCGTGTCGGGTGGGTCGGGGGCCGGCATGGGTGGCCGCAGGGGGTGTCGAGACGGGGTGCGAGGTCAGCCATTGACCTGCCGCTGGACGGTGGCCTGCAGCCGCTGCATGAAGTGTCCGGGTGATTCGCCATGGCGCAGATGGCAGTCGGTCAGGCGCGTCTCCACGGGGCCGGTGTCCAGCAGCACCGCGCGATGCAGCGCCTCCTCGAGGCGCTGGCGAACCAGCAGGGCGCCGCTCTCGCTGGTGTCCGGCAGCACCAGCCAGAAGTCGGCATCGCCCTCGCGGCCCAGCAGGTCGTGGTCCCGGCTGCAGCGTGCCACGGTATCGCAGAGGGACCCGAGCAGGGCGCGTCGCGCCCCGGGCCCGAACTGCTCGCCGGCCATCTCCAGCTGGGGCAGGTGGATGACCAGCACCGCCAGGCGCTGGTGGAGCAGCTCGGCGCGCTCGCACTCGCTGTGAAGCCGGTCATGCAGGGCGCTGCGCCGGATCGCGTCGCACTCCTCGTCCAGTGGGTCGGTGGCCTGGAGCAGGCTGCGCTGGTGGAGGATCTCCCAGGGGGCGAGGCCGGCCACCATCACCAGGCTCAGGTAGCCCAGCGCCAGGTCCAGGTCGAGCAGGTTCTCGCCCAAGAGCAGCCAGAGCGGGGTCAGGGTGAGGTTGAGCAGCATGGCCGGGCCCAGCGGCAGCAGCAGCAGGGTCAGCACCGGGGGCAGGCCCAGCCAGAAGGGGGCGAGGGAGGACTGCGCGGGCAGCTCCATGGCCACCAGCAGGTAGCCGCACACCAGCACCAGGTAGGCCGAGAGTCGGGCGGTCTCCGGCTGGCCCAGGCGCATCAGGGCGGCGGTGATCAGCAGCGGGGCGAGCAGCGCGGGTAGCAGGATGCGGTCGTAGTCGCCGACCAGGTAGAACCAGGCCGCCTGGACGACCAGCAGCAGGGCGGCGAGGGCATAGAGGCCGGCGTGAAGCCGGGTGTGCTGCAGCTCAGCCATGATCCACCTCGCGCGCCGGGCCCGTTGCCTCCGTCTGGCGCTCCAGCGCCCGGCACTCGTCGGCCAGCGAGACGATCCGCGAGAGCGGTGTGGCGCGCAGCCGCTGGATGGGCCCCAGCGCGGCCAGCAGTTCGGCTCGCCGGTGTTCGGCCTGCTCGGCATCCGGAGAGAGCAGCAGGGCGGCCAGGGTGCGGCCATCGAGCCGATAGCAGTGCTCGAAGCTGCGGGTCAGGGTGCACAGCCGCTGAGCCTGGTGCCAGAAGCGTCTGCGCCCCGTGCGCAGCAGCACGAGCTCGCCATGCACCTCGTCGCGGCGGATCCGGGCGCGTTCCCGGGGCAGGTCGCGGCCCAGCTGGGCGCGCGGCCAGAGGCGCAGGCCGGGCGCCAGGTGGGCGCGGCGGCGGGCGATGCCGCGCAGCGGCGCCAGGTCGCGGGAGCGGGAGAGCCCGAGCAGCAGCAGCGCCGCCAGCACCGCGCCGGAGAAGGCCGCCTGCTCCGGCGGCATGGCGTGGGCCAGCCAGCCCCAGGAGAGTGCGGCCAGCAGCAGGTTGAGGATGGACATCCAGGCCGGCTGGGGCAGCATGACCAGGGCCGCCCAGGCCCACAGCCAGATCGGAAAGCGTTCGGGGGCGGTGAGCAGCAGGGCGGTGAGCAGCAGGCTGGGCAGCAGCTGCCAGGGCACCAGGGGGGGGCGGCGATGGCTGAACTCCACCAGCACGGCCGAGACGGCCAGCCAGCCGGCGGCCATCCACAGCAGCAGGGCCTCGGTGAGGTTCGCCGAAGCCGGGGCCATCAGCGCCGGCAGCAGGGCCGCCAGCAGCAGGTTGAGGCGCAGCAGGCCGACTTTGTACTTGCTCTGCATGGTGGCTTACTATGGCTCCCTTTCCCGAATTCGCGCGGCCAGGCTGCGCCAGTATAACGTCGTGGCCGCTCCCTCTGGCCACGCCCACAGGAGACCTCTTTCGGCATGTCAGCACAAGTCATCTCCACCGACGAGGCGATCCGGGACGTCGAGACCTACATGGCCGGGCTCGGCCAGGCGGCCCGCCAGGCCGCGGCCGCCATGCGTCGCGCCTCCAGCGGCGCCAAGAACGCCGCCCTGCTGGCCATCGCGGCGCGCCTCGAGGCGCAGCGCACGGCGATCGCCGCGGCCAACGCCGAGGACATGGCCCGCGGCCGGGACGGCGGGCTCGACGCCGCGCTGCTCGACCGCCTGGAGCTCACGGCGCCGCGCATCGACGCCATGATCGAGGGGCTCCACCAGGTGGCGGCGCTGCCCGACCCCGTCGGCGAGATCGACGGCCTGCGCTACCGGCCGAGCGGGATCCAGGTGGGGCAGATGCGCGTGCCGCTGGGAGTGATCGGCATCATCTACGAGTCGCGGCCCAACGTCACCGTCGAGGCGGCGAGCCTGTGCCTCAAGTCCGGCAATGCGGCGATCCTGCGCGGCGGCAGCGAGGCGCGCGCCTCCAATGCCGCCATCGCCGCCTGCATCCGCGATGGCCTGGCCGATGCCGGGCTCCCCGAGGGCGCCGTGCAGGTGGTGGCCACCACCGACCGCGCCGCCGTGGGTCGCCTGATCGCCATGCCCGAGTATGTCGACGTGATCATTCCCCGCGGCGGCAAGTCGCTGATCGAGCGGATCTCCCGCGAGGCCCGGGTGCCGGTGATCAAGCACCTGGACGGCGTCTGCCACGTCTACGTGGATGCCACTGCGGATCTCGACAAGGCCTTCGCCATCGCCGTCAACGCCAAGACCCACCGCTACGGCACCTGCAACACCATGGAGACCCTGCTGGTGGACGCGCCGGCGGCCGAGCACCTGCTGCCCCGGCTGGCCGCGGCCTACGCCGAGCACGGCGTGGAGCTGCGCGGCTGCGAGCGCACCCGGGCGATCCTGCCCGAGGCCGCCGTCGCCAGCGAAGCGGACTGGGGCACGGAGTACCTGGCGCCGGTGCTGGCGGTGCGCGTGGTGGAGGGCATCGAGGCCGCCATCGAGCACATCGAGCGCCACGGCTCCCACCATACCGACGCCATCGTCACCGACGACTACGGCCTGGCGCGGCGCTTCCTGGCCGAGGTGGACTCCAGCTCGGTGATGGTCAACGCCTCCACCCGCTTCGCCGACGGCTTCGAGTATGGCCTGGGCGCCGAGATCGGCATCTCCACCGACAAGCTCCACGCCCGCGGGCCGGTGGGCCTCGAGGGGCTGACCACCCGCAAGTACGTGGTGCTGGGCGACGGCCAGATCCGCCAGTGAGCCAGGGCGTGCACCTGCCGCTGCCGGCGGGGGAGGCCGACCCGCCGCGCGCGCCGCGCATCGCCATGCTCGGCGGCACCTTCGACCCGGTGCACCTGGGCCACCTGCGCAGCGCCGTGGAGCTTCGCGAGGCGCTCGAGCTGGATCGGGTCCATATGATCCCGGCCAGCGTGCCGCCGCTGCGCGGCGAGCCGCGGGTCTCCCCGGAGCAGCGCCTGGCGCTGCTGCGCCTCGGTATCGGTGACACGCCCGGCCTGGTCGCCGACCCCCGGGAGCTGCACCGGGCGGGTCCCTCCTTCAGCGCCGACACCCTGGCCTCGCTGCGCGAGGAGGTCGGCCCCGGGGCGCGCCTGGTGATGGCGCTGGGCCATGACGCCTTTCTGCGCCTGGCCGACTGGCACGAGCCCGAGCGGCTCTTCGCCCTGGCCCATCTGGTGGTGATCGACCGCCCCGACTTCGAGGCGCCGCTGCCGGCGGCCCTGGACGCGCTGATCGCCGGCCGCGAGGTGGCCGGCGTGGAGGCGCTGATGGCGAGCCCCGCCGGCGGCCTGCTGCGCCTCAGCCTGCCCTCGCGCATGGCGATCTCGGCCACCGAGGTGCGCCGCCGCCTGGCCCAGGGCAGAAGCGTGCGCTACCTGCTGCCCGAGGCGGTGGAGCGCCACCTGCTCGAGCATGGCCTCTACCGCAGCTGACTTCCTGAAGCACTCCGCTGAGGAGTGCCGGGGGCAGGCCGAGCCGTGTGGTGATGGCAGAAAGGCCGGGAACGGGCGCTGCCAGCGGGCGGTCAACCCGGTACAATGGCCGATCAACGACATTCAGACAGAAGACCCTATGCAAACTGACGCACTCAAGACTCTGGTGATCGACGCGCTGGAGGACCTCAAGGCCAAGGACATCGCCCTGCTGGATGTCTCGCACCTGACCAGCGTGACCGACCTGATGGTCATCGCCAGCGGCACCTCCACCCGTCACGTGGCGGCCCTGGCCGGCAACGTGGTCCAGAAGGCCAAGGAGGCCGGCCTCCAGCCGCTGGGCGTCGAGGGGGAGAACGGCGCCGACTGGGTGCTGGTCGACCTGGGTGACGTGGTGGTGCACGTGATGCTGCCGGAAACTCGCCAGCTCTACGACCTCGAGCGCCTGTGGGCCGACCTGCCCAGCGACGCCGAGCGCAGCGAGGGCGAGGCCTCCGGGGCATGAGGGTCCGCCTGCTGGCGGTGGGCACCCGCATGCCCGCCTGGGTCACGGAGGGGGTCGAGGAGTACCGCAAGCGACTCCCCCGGGACTTCGCCCTCGAGGTGGAGGAGATCGCCCCCGGCCAGCGCGGCAAGAATGCCGACATTCCCCGTGCCATCGCCCAGGAGGCCGAACGCATCCGGGCCCGCCTGCGCGGTGACGAGCATGTCGTGGCCCTGGAGGTGGGGGGCAAGCCGTGGAGCACCGAGCAGCTCGCCACCCACGCCGAGGCCTGGCGCCTCGACGGGCGCGACGTGGCGCTGCTGGTGGGCGGCCCCGACGGACTCGAGCCGGGGCTCTCCGCCGCCGCCGATCAGCGCTGGTCGCTGTCGCCGCTGACCCTGCCTCACCCGCTGGTACGGATCCTGCTCGCCGAGCAGCTTTACCGTGCCTGGACCCTGATGGTGGGTCACCCCTACCACCGCTGACCGAGCCACCGCCTGGCCGAGAGTGCGATGCGCAAGAATCGCGACAACCTCAAGAGCCCCGAGCAGGAGCTGCGCATCTTCCGGGTGCGTGCGCTGCTCGCCGCCGTGCTGGTGTTCGCCATGACCGGCCTGCTGATGGGGCGGCTGGCCTACCTGCAGGTGGTCCAGCACGAGCTCTACAGCACCCGCTCCGAGAAGAACCGCGTGCGGGTGGAGCCGCTTCCCCCCACCCGCGGCTTGATCTACGACCGTAACGGGGTGCTGCTGGCCGAGAACCGGCCCACCTACAACCTCACCCTGGTGCGTGAACGGGTCGATGACCTGGACGCGACCCTGGCGCTGCTGGTGGAGCTGCTCGAGCTCTCCGACGAGGAGGCCGAGGCGTTCCGGCTGCGCTCCCGCCAGCGCCAGCGGCCCTTCCAGCCGGCGCTGCTGATGAGCGATCTCGATGAACAGCAGATCGCCCGGGTGTCGGTCAACCGCCACCTGCTGCCCGGCGTCGAGGTGGAGGCGCAGCTGCTGCGCTACTACCCGGATGCCGAGGTGATGGCCCACGCCCTGGGCTATGTGGGCCGCATCAACGCCGAGGAGATGGCGACCCTGGATACTGGTCGCTACGCCGGCACCTACTTCATCGGCAAGACCGGCGTCGAGCGCTTCTACGAGGACGAGCTGCACGGCCAGGCGGGGCTGCGCAAGGTGGAGACCAATGCCCGCGGACGGGTGTTGCGCGAACTGGGGCGTACCGACCCGGTGCCGGGCCAGCACCTGACCCTGACCCTCGACAAGAAGATGCAGAAGCTGGCCTATGAGCTGCTCGACGGCCGCCGCGGCTCCATCGTCGCCATCGCACCGAAGACCGGCGAGATCCTGGCGATGGTCTCGGCGCCGGGGTTCGACAGCAACCAGTTCGTCACAGGCATCGACGTCGCCTCCTATCGGGCGCTGCAGGAGAACCTCGACCTGCCGCTCTACAACCGGGCCATCCGCGGCCATTATCCGCCGGGCTCCACCATCAAGCCCTTCCTGGCCCTGGCCGGGCTGGCCGAGGGGATCATCACGCCGGATCGGGCGATCCATGACCCCGGCTTCTACCAGCTGCCCAACGACTCCCGCCGCTACCGCAACTGGCTGCGCTGGGGGCACGGTCGGGTCGACATGGAGCGCTCCATCGCCGTCTCCAACAACACCTACTACTACTCGCTGGCCCACGATATGGGCATCGACCGGATCCATGACAACATGAGCGCCTTCGGCTTCGGGCAGCGGGTGGGCCACGACGTGTTCGGCGAGAGCACCGCGCTGATGCCCTCCCGGGACTGGAAGCGCGGGCGCTTCAACCAGCCCTGGTACCCGGGGGAGACCCTCTCGGTGGGCATCGGCCAGGGCTACTGGCAGGTCACCCCGCTGCAGTTGGCCACCGCCACCGCGGTGCTGGCCAACCGCGGCGAGTGGGTCAAGCCGCGCCTGGCCAGCCATATCGGTGACCGGGAGGTGCCGGCCCGGGTCGCCGACACGCCCGCGGACATCGAGATCCCCAATGACGCCTGGTGGGACCGGGTCTTCTCCGGCATGGAGAAGGTGCTCACCGGTCACGAGGGCACGGCGCGGCGCACCGGGGTCGGGCTCGAGTACCGCATGGCCGGCAAGTCCGGCACCGCCCAGGTCTTCTCGCTGGGCCAGGACCAGCGCTACAACGCCGAGGAGCTGGCCGAGCGGCTGCGCGACCACGCCCTGTTCATGGCCTTCGCACCCACCGAGGACCCCCAGATCGCGGTGTCGGTAATCGTCGAGAACGCCGGGGGCGGCAGCACCCACGCCGCCCACCTTGCCCGGGCCATGACCGATGCCTGGCTGCTCAGGGATCGCGAGCTCGACGTGGAGGAGCTGCGCGAGGCAATGGAGGAAGACGATGGCCGAATCGCGGGGAACTGAGTCATGGGCATGATCGACCTCTCCCGGGTGCTGCGTCCCTACCCGGTGCGGGCGCCGGCCAGCGGGATCTCCCGGCGCCGCAGCCTGTGGGAGCGGCTCCACCTGGACCCCTGGCTGCTGGGCATGCTGCTGGTGCTGATGGCGGCGGGCCTGGTGGTGCTCTACAGCGCCAGCGGCCAGCGCCTCGACGCGGTGATCGCCCAGGGCCTGCGCTTCGGGGTGGCCCTGGTGGTGATGTTCGCCATCGCCCAGCTCACCCCGGCCACCCTGCTGCGCTGGGCGCTGCCGGTCTATCTGCTGGGGGTGCTGCTGCTGGTGGCGGTGGAGCTCGTCGGTGACGTCGGCATGGGGGCCCAGCGCTGGCTGGTGATCCCCGGCGTCATCCGCTTCCAGCCTTCGGAGATGATGAAGCTGGCCGTGCCGCTGATGGTGGCCGCCTACCTAAGCCGCCAGGAGCTTCCCCCGCGGCTGCGCGACATCGCGGTGTGCGGCGTGCTGATCGCCGTGCCGGTCGTGCTGATCGCCAAGCAGCCCGACCTCGGCACCTCGCTGCTGGTGACCTCGGCGGCGGTCTTCGTGGTGCTGCTGGCCGGGCTCTCCTGGCGTTTCATCGCCGCCCTGGCGGTGATCGCCGCGGCGGCGCTGCCACTGCTGTGGATGAACCTGCACAACTACCAGCGCCAGCGGGTGCTGACCTTCCTCGATCCCAACAGCGATCCCCTGGGCTCGGGCTGGAACATCATCCAGTCGACCACCGCCATCGGCAGCGGGGGGGTGTTCGGCAAGGGTTGGCTGCAGGGCACCCAGTCCCAACTGGAGTTCCTGCCCGAGCGCCATACCGACTTCATCATCGCCGTGCTCGGCGAGGAGTTTGGGCTGGTCGGCGTCGTGGCGATCCTGCTGCTCTACCTGCTGATCATCAGCAGGGGGTTGTGGCTCGCCGCCGGCGCCCAGGATACTTTCGGCCGCCTGGTGGCGGGCAGTATCATCCTGACCTTCTTCATCTATGTCTTCGTCAACGTCGGCATGGTCAGCGGCATCCTGCCGGTGGTTGGCGTGCCGCTGCCGTTGGTCAGCTTCGGCGGCACCTCCAGCGTGACCTTGATGGCGGGTTTCGGTATTCTCATGGCCATTCACGCACACCGCCGCTTGCTTCCGCGCTAGTGCCGCTGCGGGTATCCGGCTGCCGAATCAGGGAGAGAGCTGCATGTTACGGATTCGAAACCATGGCGTGAGGGCGCTGGTCGCGATGGCCGCCCTAGGTATATCGATGAGCCTCCAGGCGGCGGACTTCGATCCGCGCAGCCACGCCGAGACACGTCAGCTGGTCGAGGAGCTCACCGCCAAGGGCATAGAGCGCGACTGGCTCGAGGCCGCCATGGCCTCCGCCGACTTCCAGCAGGGTGTGCTGGACGCCATGGCCGGTGCCGCCGAGCGCCGCCTGCGCTGGGATGAATACCGCGCAATCTTCCTGCAGCCCGAGCGCATCCATCGCGGCGTCACCTTCCTCGAGATGCATCGCGATGCCTTCGAGCGCGCCGAGGTCGAGTATGGTGTGCCCGCCGAGGTGATCGCCGCCATCATCGGCGTCGAGACCAGCTACGGCCGCTTCACCGGTCGCCACCGGGTGATCGACTCCCTGGCCACCCTGGCCTTCCACCACCCGACCCGGGGCGGCTTCTTCCGCGGCGAGCTGGCCGCCTTCCTCGAGATCACCCACGAGCAGGGCGTCGACCCCGGCGAGCTCACTGGCTCCTATGCCGGCGCCATGGGCTACCCGCAGTTCATCCCGACCAGCTACCGCGCCTATGCGGTGGACTTCGACGACGATGGCATCCGCGATCTCTGGACCAACCCGGTGGACGCCATCGGCAGCGTGGGCAACTACTTTGCCGAGCATGGCTGGCGGGCCGGCGAGGCGATCTATCACGATGCCGAGGGGCCCGCGACCCCACCGGAGACCATCGACTTCAACCGCGCGGCGCGCCCGCCGGCCGTGGCGGCGAGTGACATCGCCGAGGCCGGGATCACGGTGCCCGATGCCTTCGACGCCGACCGTCCGCTGCTGCCGGTCTCCCTGGAGGACGGCGAGGACAACTGGCGCTACGTGCTCGGCGACCACAACTTCTACGTGATCACCCGCTACAACCACAGCCATCTCTATGCCATGGCGGTCACCGAGCTGGCCGAGTCCATCGAGGCGGCGCGAGCGCTGGATGCCCACTGGCTGCAGGCGGTACAGGCCAACGGGGAGGGGCAGCCATGAGCGCGCGGCTGGGGTGGCTGGCGGCGGCCGCAGCGTCCGTGCTGCTGGCGGGCTGCGCCGGCAGCGGCGGCCAGGCCCCGTCGAGCTCCTCGGAGGTGCGCTCGGCGGCGCCGTCCGCCGCGCCGGCCAGCGGGGGGCGCTACGCCATGTCCGGGGACGCCTATCCGATGGATCCCCCCGACGTCAGCCAGATTCCCGATGCGGTGCCGCGGCTCGAGCCGCTGTCCCGGGGTGGCAACCGGCCGACCTACGAGGTGTGGGGCAAGACCTACCAGGTGCTGCCCGATGCCCGCGGCTACGCTCGCCAGGGCACGGCCTCCTGGTATGGCGAGAAGTTCCACGGCTACGCCACCTCCAACGGCGAAATCTACGACATGTACAAGATGACCGCCGCCCACCGTTCACTGCCGCTGCCGAGCTACGTGCGGGTCACCAGCCTGGACAACGGCCGCTCGGCGATCGTGCGGGTCAACGACCGCGGGCCCTTCCATAACGACCGCGAGATCGACCTCTCCTATGCCGCCGCCGCGCGGCTGGAGATCCTGGAGCGCGGCACCGGGCGCGTGAAGGTGGAGGCGATCGACGTGGAGCAGTGGCTCGCCGAGAATGGCGGGGGCGGCTCCCGCAGTATCACCGCTGCGGTCGCTCCGCCGGCGCGTCAGGCGGCGAGCCAGGTGGCCTCTGCCCCTGCGCCGCAGGCCGCTCCCGTGGCGCCGGCCGCCGCGTCCGCCAACGGTGCTGCCGCGTCCGGCAGCACTGCGGATGGCCGCCCCGCGGATGGCCGCCCCGCGGATGGCCGCCCCATCTACCTCCAGATCGCCGCCCTGGGCTCCGCCGAGAGCGCCCAGGCGCTGCAGGCCAGGCTCCAGGCCGAGCTCTCCCGCCCGGTGCGGGTGGACACCTCGACCGGCGTGCATCGGGTGCAGGTCGGTCCGCTGGCCAGCGCCGACCAGGTGGAGCCCGTGCGCGGCGAGCTGCGCCGCGCCGGGTTCGAGCAGAGCTTTATCGTCAACGGCGCCGAGTGATCGGCGCTGCGTCCTATTCCCCTGAGCGTTCCATGAGAGCTGTCCCCATGAGAGAGTTGTTCTTCCTTCGCCGCCTGAGGCTGATCCCGGCGCTGCTGGCCTGCCTGCTGATGGTATCGACGCTGGCCTCGGCCCAGAGCGTTCCGGTTCCCCAGCCCCAGCCGCAGACCATGATTCCCTCACCGCCCCAGCTGGCCGCCAAGTCATGGTTCCTGATGGATGCCGACAGCGGCCGGGTGCTGGTGGAGCACAACGCCGACGAGCGCCTGCCGCCGGCGAGCCTGACCAAGCTGATGACCGCCTACCTGGTGGAGCGCGAGCTGGACCGCGGCAACATCGCCATGGATGACATGGTGCGGGTCAGCGAGAACGCCTGGCGCACCGGGGGTTCCAAGATGTTCATCGAGGTCGACACCCAGGTGTCGATCCGCGACCTGCTCTACGGGATCATCATCGCCTCCGGCAACGATGCCAGCGTGGCGGTTGCCGAGCATCTGGCCGGGGGCGAGGCGCCCTTCGCCGACCTGATGAACCAGCACGCCACCCGCCTGGGGCTGCACAACACCAGCTTCGCCAACGCCACCGGGCTGCCACACCCCGAGCAGTACTCCTCGGCCCGGGACATGGCGCTGCTCTCCCAGTACATCATCAACGACTACCCCCAGCACTACGCGATGTACGCCGAGAAGTACTTCACCTACAACGATATCCGCCAGCCCAACCGCAACCGGCTGCTGTGGCGCGACCCCACGGTGGATGGCCTGAAGACCGGCTGGACCACCGAAGCGGGCTATGGCCTGGTGGCCTCCGCCAAGCGTGACGGCATGCGTCTGATCTCCGTGGTGATGGGCACCAGCTCCGAGGAGTCGCGCGCCCAGGAGACCCAGAAGCTTCTGAGCTACGGCTTCCGCTACTTCGAGACCCTCAAGCTGTACGACGCCGGCTCGGTGCTCAACACTCCGCGGGTGTGGGGCGGCGAGAGCAACCAGCTGCCGGTGGGTGTCGACCGCGACGTGATGATGACGGTGCCGCGGGCCCGCAACCAGGAGCTGAGCGCGCGCCTGGATATCCAGGGCGACCTGGCCGCTCCCATCGAGGCAGGCCAGCGCGTCGGCACCCTTGAGGTGCGCCTGGGTGAGGAGGTGGTCGGCGAGCAGCCCCTGGTGGCACTCGAGTCGGTGGAGGAGGGCGGCTTCGTCAAGAAGCTGCTCGACCAGGTCCGGCGCTTCTTCTCCAACCTGGTCGGCGGCTGGTTCGGCTAGGCCCTCGAGTGGTCTCTCTCCGGCGGGTTGCGTAAAATGACGCCATACACGTAACCCGCTGGACTTCCCATGAACGACAACTCCCTGCGCGATCTGCGCCAGCCGAGCCGCCCGGCCTCCGGCAAGCCGCCCACGATCACCTTTCCCTGCCGCTACAGCCTCAAGGTGGTGGGTGATGCCGCCGAAGACTTCGCCGCCATGGTCTGCCAGGTGGTGAGCCGCCACGACCCGGAGTTCGATGCGACCCGCCTGGAAGTGGTGGATAGCCGCAACGGCCGCTTCCAATCGGTGCGCCTGACCATCCGCGCCACCGGTGAGCCCCAGCTGCAGGCGCTGTTCGTGGAGCTCAAGGCCACCGGCCGCGTGCACATGGTGGTGTGATGGCCACCCCTTCCTCCGAGTTGGCCTCGGCGCCTCAGGCGCTGCCGCCCATCGAGCTGCACCGCCTGGGGCGCCGCCCCTACCTGCCGGTGTGGCAGGCGATGCGGGAGCTCACCGACACCCGCGACGCCGACACCCCGGATCAGTTCTGGCTGGTGGAGCACGAGCCGGTCTTCACCCAGGGGCAGGCGGGCAAGCCCGAGCACCTGCTGATGCCCGGGGATATCCCGGTGGTGCAGACCGATCGCGGCGGCCAGGTGACCTACCATGGCCCCGGCCAGGTGGTGCTCTATCCGCTGATCGACGTGCGTCGCTCGCGCCTTGGCGTGCGTGACCTGGTGAGCGGGCTCGAGAACGCCGTGATCGCGCTGCTGGCGGAGTACGGCATCGCGGCCCGGGCGCGCCCCGATGCGCCGGGCGTCTACGTGACGACGGGCATGGGCGAGGCCAAGATTGCCTCGCTGGGGCTGCGCATCCGGCGCGGCGGCAGCTTCCACGGGGTGGCGCTCAACGTCGACGGCGACCTCTCCCCCTTCCAGCGCATCAACCCCTGCGGCTATGCCGGCATGGCGATGACGCGCCTGGTGGATCTGGTCGCCGAAGGTTCCGGTGTGGCGACGCCCGGCGTGGCGACGCCCGGCGTGGAGGAGATAGGCGAGCGCCTGGCCCGGTGCCTGGCGCTCGAGCTGGGCAGGGAGCTGGTCAGCCGACGTTGATGGCGTCGATGCGGTCGGGGTCGGGCGCCTGGCCCGGCACCGGGGCCGGCGCGGAGAGGCCCAGGTTGTTCTTCTCGAAGACCCGGTCGGCGCGGTAGCTGGAGCGCACCAGCGGCCCTGCCGCCACCTCCATGAAGCCCTTCTCCAGGCCGATCTGGCGATAGCGCTCGAACTCCTCGGGGGAGACCCAGCGCTCCACCGCCAGGTGGTTGCGGGTGGGGCGCAGGTACTGGCCCAGCGTGACGATATCCACGCCGATCTCGCGCAGGTCGTCGAAGGTGGCCAGGATCTCCTCGTCGGTCTCGCCCAGGCCCAGCATCAGGCTGGTCTTGGTCAGCACCGCGGGGTTGTGGCGCTTGGCGTGGGCCAGCACGTCCAGGGTCTTGCGATAGCCGGCGCGGGGGTCACGCACCTTGTGGGTCAGGCGCTCGACGGTCTCGACGTTCTGGGCGAACACCTCGAGGCCGGAGTCGACCACCTGCTCGATGGCCGCGTGGACGCCGTCGAAGTCCGGGGTCAGCGCCTCCACCACCACCTCGGGGGTGTTGGCCTTGATGGCGCGGATGCACGCCGCGTAGTGGGCGGCGCCGCCGTCGTCGAGGTCGTCGCGGTCCACCGAGGTGAGCACCACGTAGCGCAGCCCCATCAGCTCCACCGACTTGGCGGTGTTGGCCGGCTCCTCGGCGTCCAGCCAGCCCCCGGGGTTGCCGGTATCCACGGCGCAGAAGCGGCAGGCGCGGGTGCAGACCGAGCCCATCAGCATGATGGTGGCGGTGCCGTTGCTCCAGCACTCGCCCATGTTGGGGCAGTGGGACTCGGCGCACACGGTGCTCAGGCGGTGCTCGCTGACGTTGCGCTTGACGGCCTCGAAGCGCTCGCCGCCGGGAATCTGGGCGCGCAGCCACTTGGGCTTGCGCCCCGGGTCGGCGGCCTGCTCTTCCGGCTCTCGGCGCTGCTTGATGCCGTCCTTGATGGCGGCAAAGCCGTGCTGGGTGCGGAACTTCTCGCCGCTGGGGACGTGTTTCGAGGTCTTGTCGCTCATTCGGGTGTGAGCCCCTTCGCTCGGCGGCCGCCCGGCGTGCGGGCGATGGCGGCATCGGCTGCCGGCAGGCCGCGTCGGGCGTGCTGATGGTTACTGGGTGTCGGGCCCACAATCTACCATAGTCGCAGGAGCCAGGCATCGTTCGGGCGCGTCGTCCCGCCTGGCCTTGACCTGGCTCAGGGGTAAATCAGGGGGTGGATCAGGAGCTCAGCGGCAGGCAGACCACGTCGTGATTGGGCAGCGGGCGGGGCGGCGCCTGGAAGTGGGCATGGAACTCCGCCAGGTGCTCGCGCACGAAACGCAGGAACAGCTCGGTGACTGGGGTGGGAAAGCGCTCCCGGGGGTAGACGGTGCACCAGGAGTGGCGCAGCGGAAAGTCGGGCAGGCTGAGCTCCTCGAGCAGGCCGGCCGCAAGCTCCAGGCGCACCGCCAGGCGCGGCAGCACGGCGACCCCCAGCTGCGCCATCACCCCCTGCTTGACGGCCTCGTTGGTGCCGAGTTCGATGCGGTGGGCCAGGCTCACGTCCTGGGCGGCTGCCAGCTCCTCGAAGGCGCTGCGCACGCCGGAGCCGGGCTCGCGCATCAGCACGTAGTGGCGGGCGAAGTCCTCGAGGGTGGGCGAGCTGGCCTGGAGCAGCGGGTGGCCGGGCCAGACCAGCGGGATCATCTCGTTGTCGAGGATCGGCATGATCACCAGGTCGCTGTCGTCGGGCACCCTGGCCATGATCACCAGGTCGTCGCGCCGCTCGGCCAGGCGCTCCAGGGCCTGGCTGCGGTTGCACACCTTGAGGCGAACCTGGACGTTGGGGTAGTGGGCACGAAAGCGCGCCAGCAGATGGGGCACCACGTACTGGGCGGTGGAGACCGCCGCCAGGTTGAGCTCGCCGCGGATGGTGCCGGACATGTCCGAGAGCGCCATCTGCAGCCGCGAGACCTGGCCGAAGATGGCCCGCACCGAGGCCGCCAGGGCATCGGCCGCCGGCAGCACATGGAGAGTCTTGCCGGCATACTTGAACAGCGGCTGGCCGAGCGCCTGCTCCAGCTGGCGGATCTGGGCGCTGACCGCGGGCTGCGTCAGCCCCAGCTGCTCCGCCGCTCGGGAGTAGGAGTGCTGATCGTGAACCGCCTGGAATACCTGCAGTTGGCGGAAGGTCAACTTGTTGAGCAGCTTGGGAGTGGTCATGATCGCCTGCCGAATGGACGCCGTCGGCCTCTTGTCGGTCCGTGATCCATGCTAGCACCGCCGCCCCCGCCGGGGCCACCGCCAAGGAGGCAAGTGCCACGTGAACAGCTTCACGCTTTCCGGTTCCGCGGGGAGCCCGCCCCGCCTCGCCCTGGCCGCCGTCGGACTCGCCGGCCTGCGGGTGCGCCAGGCCGCCGCCGAGCTGGGCCTGGCCTGCCTGGGGGCCGTCACCCCCGACGAGCCCGCCGAGGCGCTGGTGGCGCGCGCCCTGAGTGCCGGCTGCACGGCGCTGCACCCCGGCGAGGCCGACACCGGCCGTCAGCTGGCGCTGGCCAGGGCCTGTCGGGCCGCCGGTCTTCCTTTTGTGGGGCCTCGCCTCGCCCTGATCGAGGCGATGCAGGATGGCGCGGCGGTGCGGACCCTGCTGCGCGAGGCGGGGGTCCCCCTGGCGGAGGAGGGCGTGCCGGGGCGGCGGGTCGAGCTGGCGGTGCTCTGCGACCGTCTCGGCCGGGTCCGCTGGCTGGCGGTGCGGGAAGCGCTGGGGCCGGGCCTGGTGCGTGCCCCGGTGGCCTGGCTGACGCCGGAGCAGCGCACCTATCTTGGCCAGCTCGCCCTCCAGGGGCTCGCCGCCCTGGAGCTGCGGGGGCTCGTGACCCTGGGCTTTGCGCTGCAGGAAAACCGGCTGGGCTTCTGCGACATGCGCCCCGGGCTCTGTGGCCGGGAGGCGCTGGACGAGGCCCTGACCGGACTGGACCCGGTGGTGGTTCAGCTGCGCCTGGCGGCCGGCGACCGGCTGCGGGACCGCCAGGCGGCCCTGGCCCCCCGCGGCCATGCCCTGCAGTGGCGCCTGGTTCCCGCAGCGGCCACCGGGATCAGCGGCGGGCCCGGCCTGCGCCTGGACCGCGCCCCCGAGACCGGGGGCGAGGGGCGTCTCACGGCCTGGGGGCGCACGCCCGAGGAGGCGCGGCACCGCGGGCGGCGGGGCCTGGAGGAGCTGCTGGGGGTGGAGGAGGCCGCCGCGCTGATGCGCCCGCTGGGCGTCGACTAGGCGTGCCCGTCACGGAGTTTTCGCTCGCCGGGGCGTCGATATTGCGTTATATTGCACTGCAACAAACGGCGTGGAATCTCCACGCTCTGTTTCTCCTCCCTCTGACCGAATTGCCAGGAGCTCGCGATGAATCTTCCGATGCCGACTCCCCCGGCCCCCGTGGTAACGCTGCTCGACCCCTTCGGGTTCGGGCGCGCCGCGGGCCGCTACTGGCTGGATGCCTTCGAGCGCAGCGTGCTCTTCATGGACGTGATGCGCCAGCGTGGCAACCAGTACCTCGAACATATCGAGCAGACCCGCCCCAGCGTACTGGGCTTCGAGGCCGAGGTGCTGATGGACGGCCGCGAGCTGTCGCGTCCGGTCAACTACGAGCTGCTGCGGATCCTGCCCCCCAAGGGCTATCCCACCGACCCGCAGATGCGCCCCTTCGTGGTGGTCGACCCCCGCGCCGGTCACGGCCCGGGCATCGGCGGCTTCAAGCCCGACAGCGAGATCGGCGTGGCGCTGCGTGCCGGCCACCCCTGCTACTTCATCGGCTTTCTGCCCTACCCGGAGCCCGGCCAGACCGTGGAGGACGTGGTGGAGGCGGAGGTCGCCTTCCTGCGCCTGGTCAACCAGCGCCACAGCGAGCGCGGTGCCGAGAAGCCCATGGTGGTCGGCAACTGCCAGGCCGGCTGGCAGATCATGATGGCGGCGTCGCTGGAGCCCGACCTGTTCGGACCGATCCTGATCGCCGGCTCGCCGCTCTCCTACTGGGCCGGTACCCGCGGCAACGCGCCGATGCGCTATACCGGTGGCATGACCGGCGGCAGCTGGATGACCTCGCTGCTCAGCGACCTGGGCGACGGCCAGTTCGATGGCGCCTGGCTGGTGCAGAACTTCGAGAACCTCAATCCGGCCAACACCTACTGGACCAAGCAGTATCGGCTCTATGCCAACATCGACACCGAGGCCGAGCGCTACCTGGAGTTCGAGCGCTGGTGGGGCGGCCACGTGGTGCTCGGCGGCAACGAGATCCAGTACATCGTCGACAACCTCTTCGTGGGGAACCGGCTCTCCACCGCCCAGATGGTCACCTCCGACGGACGCCGCATCGACCTGCGCAACGTGCGCTCGCCGGTGGTGGTGTTCTGCTCCTGGGGCGACGACATCACGCCGCCCCCCCAGGCGCTGGGCTGGGTGCGCGACCTCTACGCGGGAGTCGATGACATCGAGGCCAGCGAGCAGACCATCGTCTACTGCGTCCATGACAGCACCGGCCACCTGGGAATCTTCGTCTCCGGCAGTGTCTCCCGCAAGGAGCACACCGAGTTCACGGCCAACATGGACTACATCGACGTGCTGCCGCCGGGCCTCTACGAGACCACCGTCTCCGAGGCCGCCCAGCGCGACGATGCCGAGCTGATCGAGCGGGACTACCTGCTGGAGTTCACCTCGCGCAGCGTCGAGGAGCTAGACCGGGTGGTGCAGCACTCCACCGAGGACGATACCCGCTTCGCCACCGTGGCGCGGATCTCGGAGATCAACCTGGGGCTCTACCGGCTCTTCGTGCAGCCCTGGGTGCGCGCCCTGGCCACGCCCGAATCGGCCCGCTGGATGCGCCGCATGCACCCCAACCGGCTGGGCTACCGCCTCTTCTCCGATCGCAACCCGCTGATGAACGCGTTGCCGGTGCTGGCCGACAAGATTCGTGCCAAGCGCCATCCGGTGGACGAGGAGAACCTCTTCCGGGTGCTGGAGTCGATCGTCTCCAGCCAGATCACCGGCAGCCTCAATGCCTGGCGTGACCTGCGCGACGGGGCCACCGAGCGCCTGTTCCTGGATGTCTATGGCCAGCCGCTGCTGCAGTCGCTGGTGGGCCTGGGCGGTGACGCCCACGTGCATCGCCGCCGCCCGGGGTCGGAGCCGGAACACCGCCGCTTCATCGCGCGCCGCCAGGCAGAGCTCACCGAGCGTGTCGTGGAAGGTGGCAGCCACGAGGCGGTGATCCGTGCGCTGATCTACGTGCTGGGGGGCGCCCCCTCCACCGACGAGCGCAACTTCAAGCGCCTGCGTGCCTCCCACGCCGAGCTGGAGCCCCAGCTCACCGTGGCGGACTTCAAGCAGCTGATGCGCGAGCAGTTCTTCATCCTCAAGCTCGATCGTGAAAGGGCCGTCGAGGCGCTGCCTGAGCTGCTCAAGGGGCAGACGGCGGAGCAGATCGCCGACCACCTGGAGCATATCGAGCACGTGCTGGCGGCCAGCGGTGAGCTCTCCGAGCGCTCCAGCGAGCGCCTGGCCCGGATCAGGGGGCTCTTCGAGCAGGCCATCGACCAGGCACCCATCCTCGAGGCCGAGGCGCGTGCCGAGGCCCAGGCGTGGGTCGGCAGCCAGGCCGAGGCCCAGCGCCTGGCCCTGAGCGACCTCGAGGGCCTGATGGAGTCCCAGCCGGCGGCGAAGGCCAAGGCCGAAGCGCCTGCCGCCAAGGCCGAGGCGCCAGCTGCCAAGGCCGAGGCGCCCGCCGCCAAGGCCGAAGCGCCTGCCGCCAAGGCCGAAGCGCCTGCCGCCAAGGCCGAGGTGCCTGCCGCCAAGGCCGAGGAGCCCGATGCCAAGCCGGCCGCCTCGCGTCGCCGGACCCCGGCACCCCGTCGCAAGCCGGGTGGCAACAAGCGCTGAGCCAGGCCAGGCACGACCCCAGCAGCGCCCCTGCCACCCCGGTGGCGGGGGCGCTGTCATTGACGCAGGCTTGCCCTCGCCCGAGGGTGCGGTCTAGGGTCAAAAGGCGCCAACCGCGGGCGCCCACTGGCGCGATGCCAGGCGCTGGGTTAGGGTAGGCGCATTTTTCGCCCGCCGAATCAGGGCGGTATGGCATTGTCAGGCGAGGACTCGACGTCCACGCCATGCACTTTCAGTGGAGCACTATGGGAAAGTCACTGGTCATCGTCGAGTCGCCGGCCAAGGCCAAGACGATCAACAAGTATCTCGGCAGCGACTTCATCGTGAAGTCGAGTGTGGGTCACATCCGTGATCTGCCGACCAGCGGCTCGGGCAAGGCGGCCTCGGATCCCAAGGAGCGCGCGCGGCAGGCCGCGGCGACCCGCAAGATGTCGCCGGAGGAGAAGGCCGAGTACCGGAAGCGCAAGTCCCAGGAGCAGCTGATCCGGCGCATGGGCATCGACCCCGAGCACGGCTGGGAGGCCCACTACGAGATCCTCCCGGGCAAGGAGAAGGTGGTCGCCGAGCTCCAGAAGCTGGCCCAGAAGGCCGACACCGTCTATCTCGCCACCGATCTCGACCGCGAGGGGGAGGCCATCGCCTGGCACCTTCGCGAGACCATCGGCGGCGATGACGCGCGCTACAAGCGCGTGGTCTTCAACGAGATCACCAAGAACGCCATCCAGGAGGCGTTCAAGGACCCCGGCACCCTGAACATCCCGAGGGTCGAGGCCCAGCAGGCGCGGCGTTTCCTGGACCGCGTGGTCGGCTTCATGCTCTCGCCGCTGCTGTGGGCCAAGATCGCCCGCGGCCTCTCGGCCGGGCGGGTGCAGTCGGTGGCCATGCGCCTGATCGTCGAGCGCGAGCGCGAGATCCGCGCCTTCGTGCCCGAGGAGTTCTGGGACGTCCATGCCGATCTGGTGCCGCAGGTCGAGGGGGGGCGACGGCGAGCCGGTGCGCTTCGAGCTGGTGCGCCAGGACGGCAAGGCCTTCCGGCCCACCTCCGAGGCCGAGACCCTGGAGCGCATCGCCGCGCTCAGGAAGGCGTCACTCGCCATTACCTCGCGGGAAGACAAGCCCACGCGGTCGAAGCCCAACGCGCCCTTCATCACCTCGACCCTGCAGCAGGCCGCCAGCGGCCGGCTGGGCTTCTCGGTGAAGAAGACCATGACCCTGGCCCAGCGCCTCTACGAGGCGGGCTATATCACCTACATGCGTACCGACTCCACCAACCTGTCGAAGGATGCGGTGGATAGCGTGCGTGAGTTCATCGGCGGCGAGTATGGCGAGCGCTACCTGCCGGAGGCGCCCAACCGCTACTCCAGCAAGGAGGGCGCCCAGGAGGCCCACGAGGCGATCCGTCCCTCCGACGTGGGCCGTCGCGCCACCGACCTTGCCGGCATGGAGCGCGACGCCGAGCGGCTCTACGAGCTGATCTGGCGCCAGTTCGTGGCCTGCCAGATGACTCCGGCCGAGTACCTCTCCAGCACCCTCACCGTGGAGGTCGACGGCTACGAGCTCAAGGCCAAGGGGCGCGTGCTCAAGTTCGACGGCTACACCCGCGTGATGAAGCCGGCCGGCAAGAACGAGGACCAGTCGCTGCCGGATCTCGCCGAGGGTACCCCCATGACCCTGGCCTGCCTGGACCCGCTGCAGCACTTCACCAAGCCGCCGGCCCGCTACACCGAGGCGAGCCTGGTCAAGGAGCTGGAGAAGCGCGGCATCGGCCGGCCCTCTACTTATGCCTCGATCATCTCCACCATCCAGGACCGCGGCTACGTCAAGCTGGAGAATCGGCGCTTCTATGCCGAGAAGCTCGGCGATATCGTCACCGAGCGCCTCAAGGAGTCCTTCCCCGACCTGATGGACTACTCCTTTACGGCGCGCATGGAGGATGGCCTCGACGAGGTGGCCGAGGGCGAGCGCAACTGGCGCGCGCTGCTCGATGCCTTCTACGCCGAGTTCCGGAAGGAGCTTTCGGAGGCCGAGAGCGAGGAGGGGATGCGCCCCAACCAGCCGGTGCCCACCGACATCGACTGCCCCAGCTGCGGGCGCAAGATGCAGATCCGTACCGCCTCCACCGGGGTCTTCCTGGGCTGCTCCGGCTACAACCTGCCGCCCAAGGAGCGCTGCAAGACCACCATCGACCTGCTGCCCGGGGAGGAGGCGGTGGCCGCCGACGCCGACGAGGAGGCCGAGACCGATGCCCTGCGGGCCAAGCACCGCTGCGGGAAGTGCGGCACCGCCATGGACAGCTACCTGATCGACGAGACTCGCAAGCTGCACATCTGCGGCAACAGCCCGGACTGCGACGGCTACGAGATCGAGCAGGGCAGGTTCCGCATCAAGGGCTATGACGGCCCGACCATCGAGTGCGACAAGTGCGGCAGCGAGATGCAGCTCAAGAGCGGCCGCTTCGGCAAGTACTTCGGCTGCACCAACAGCGAGTGCAAGAACACCCGCAAGCTGCTGCGCAGCGGCGAGGTGGCGCCGCCCAAGATGGATCCCATCGACATGCCGGAGCTGGCCTGCCAGAAGGTCGATGACCACTACGTGCTGCGCGACGGGGCCAGCGGCCTGTTCCTGGCGGCGAGCAAGTTCCCCAAGAACCGCGAGACGCGCCCGCCCCTGGTCCGCGAGCTCAAGGCCCACGCCGAGGAGCTCCCCGAGAAGTATCGCTACCTGCTCGACGCCCCCAGCGAGGATCCGGATGGCCGCCCGGCGCAGATCCGCTTCTCGCGCAAGGCCAAGGAGCAGTTCGTGATGACCGACGAGGAGGGCAAGGCCACCGGCTGGAAGGCCACCTTCGACGGCAGCCGCTGGCAGGTGGAGGACAAGCGCAAGTGACCCCGCGAGCCCGTACCAACCAGCTTCTCTACCAGGCCGAGCTGTTGCTCGACACCCAGGCCGGCGACGACGAGCACGCCGAGGCGCGACGCATGGCGGGGGAGGAGGGCGCCCTGGCGCTTGCCGAGCTGGCCCTCGAGTCGCTGCTGCGCGAGGTCACCGAGCATGCACGGTTGCCCCGCCACGACTGGCGCGAACTGCTCGGCCCCGAGGGGGCCGGCATCGCCGAGCTGCACCGGCTGCGCGAGCTGGCCGCCCAGCCGGGCAGCTGGCTCGCCTGGCTGATCGGCAGGCTCGAGGCGCTGCACGCAAGCGAAGGCGCCGCCCGCCGCCGCACTGGTGCCGCCGCCGGCCTGATCGCCGTGGGCAGCGCCGCCGCCCTGGGCGACGAGCTCCACGGCTGCCTGCAGGCCGCCAAGGCCGAGATCGCCGCCCTGCGCGAAACCAGCCAGGAGTGGTAGACCTCCCCCGATAGTAAGCCAGCAAGGCGAGGAGAGGCCTGTCGACGGATCAGCTCCGAGCCCTTAGGCCGGTGCGGCGCCTGGTAACTTTCAAACAGTCGTTTATACTCGGTGCCATCGCCCACCTACCGGCCAAGCCCCCATGAACGCCATCGCAAGGACGCGTCTGTTCATTCTCCGGTACCTCGCCGCACCGCTGCTGGCCCTGCCGCTGGCGGTGGCCTCCGCAGCGGCGGCCGACCTGACCCTCGACCCCCGGCTGCTGCCCGGCGGCGAGGGCGACCTGCCCGCGCTGCGCCAGGAGCTCGAACGCCTCTCCGCCGGGCGGCGCACGCCCGAACTGGCCGCGGCGGCGCCCGGCACCGGCGTTCGCCTGCCGGGGCTGGACGCCCTGGAATCCCCCGAGTTTCTCACCACCACTGACCTCCTGGCCCTCGAGCCCCTGACCAGCGCCTCCCGGGTGCTGCTGCTCGGCCCTGCCGAGGCGCTGGAGGCTGCCGGCGAGGCCCTGGCCGGCCAGGCTCGCCTCCGGGGCATCGCGCTGGTGCCCCTGGCCGTGGCTCCCTCACGCTATCCCTCCGCGGCCGACCTGCAGGGCGCCGATGGCGCCCTGGTGCTGGCGCTGCCCGGCCTCGACGGAGACGCCCAGCACCGGCTCTTCGACCGGCTGGCCGAGGCAGGGGTGCCGAGCGTGGCGCTGACCGATGCCCGTCAGGTCGAGCGCGGTGCGCTGCTCTCCTCCCCCGGCGCCCTGGATCCTGACGCCTGGCGCCGCCGGCTGGCGCTGCGCCTGGATGACGTCGCCGCCGGCCGTCCCCCCGAACCCCTGGACGCCCGTCCCGGCCTGGGCCGCTCCTGGCTCAACCTCGAGACCGCCGCCCGGCTCGACTGGTCGCCGAGCTTTGCGCTGCTCGGCGAGGCGCGCCTGGTGGGCGAGGCCGCCGCCCCGGAGGCAGCGCCCCTGGCACTTTCCCAGGCGGTGGCTCTGGCACTTTCCGCGAGCCCGGCCCTGGCCGCTGCCCGTCAGGGCGTCGAGGTGGAGGCCTTCGACCGTGACCTGGCCGCTTCCCGCTACCGTCCCAGCCTCTACCTGGAGGCCACCGGGCGGATGATCGACGAGACCCGCGCCCGAGCCGCCCTGGGCCAGGAGCCGGAGCGCCTGGTCAGCGGCGGAGCGGTGCTGGAGCAGCTGCTCTTCTCCGAACCGGCCCTGGCCGCCATCGCCGTCGCCGGCAGCCTCGACCGCGCCCGGCGCGCCGAGCTCGAGGTGGAGAGCCTCGACCTGGCGCTGGCGGTATCACGGGAGTTTCTCGACCTGCTGCGCCTCGACGCCAGCCGCGAGGTGCTCGAGGCCGACCTGGAGCTGGCCCGTGCCCAGCGTGACCAGGCGGTGCGCGGCGAGACCGCCGGCGCCGTAGGGCGCGGCGAGGTGGCCCGCTTCGAGGCGGAGCTCACCCAGGCCCGGGAGCGCCTGGAACAGGCGGTGGCGGACCGCGAGCGGCTGGCGATCGCCCTCAATCGCCGGCTGGGTCGGGCCCCGGCCGCCCCACTCGCGCCGGTCGAACCGGAGCTGGATGGCCCCGAATGGCTGGGCGGTGATGACCAGTTCCTGGCGGTCCTCGATTCCCCGGCGAGCCTCGCCGACTGGCAGGGGCGGCTGGTGACCGCGGCGCTGCGCGACTCTGCCGAGCTCGAGGCGATCGGCGAGCTGCGCCAGGCGGCACACCGGGAGCTGACTTCGCGCCGCCGGGCCTTCTGGCTGCCCGAGGTGGGCCTCGAGGCGCGCTATACCAGCGAACTCTCCCGGGCCGGTGAGGGCGAGCGGGCCCCCTGGGAGTCGTCGAACCCGGTCGTTCAGGCCGGCGTCGGGGCCCTCGAGGGGGCGGGCGTGGGGCTGCCCGATACCGGTCGCGACCAGTGGAGCGTCGGGGTCTCGGCGCGGCTGCCGCTCTATGCCGGGGGGCGGCGCAGCATCGAGCGTGACCGCAGTGCGGCGCGCCTGGAGCAGGTGGCCCTCGAGGACGCCGAGGCGCGCCTGGGACTCGAGGCCCGGCTGCGCGCGGCCAGCGTCGAGCTCGCCGCCGCCTGGCGGCGCATCGTCCTGCGCGACGAGGCACGCGAGCACGCCGAGGAGGCCCTGGCCCTGGCCGAGGAGGCCTGGCGCGAAGGGGCGCTCTCCCAGGTGGCGCTGCTCGATGCCCGTACCAGCGCACGCCAGGCGGGCCTCGCCGCCGCCGAGGGGCGCTGGCAGGCGCTGCAGGCGCTGGTGCACCTGCAGCGCGCCCTGGGGATCACCCCGGGCCCCATGGCGGCTGAGGCCCGAGAGCGGCTGCTGGCGGACGCCGGCGGCGCGCTGGGGGAAGGGCACACGACAGGAGAGGGACGATGAGCATGCGGGGAATCCTGCTGGCGGGACTGGTACTGCTGGCCGGCTGCGCCGAGGAGCCGGTGGAGGAGGCGCCGCTGCGCCCGGTGCGCACCCTGGTCCTC
The DNA here is from genome assembly GCF_013000985.1 of Halomonas sp. PGE1. Taxonomy (NCBI): domain Bacteria; kingdom Pseudomonadati; phylum Pseudomonadota; class Gammaproteobacteria; order Oceanospirillales; family Halomonadaceae; genus Halomonas; species Halomonas sp. PGE1. Next base: position 2,678,822 of record NZ_CP053032.1, on the reverse strand, counting down.
GAGGCCGATGGGGCGACCGGCGAGCGCGAGCTGCCGGCGCGCCTGGAGGCGGCCGCCAACCGCCGGATGAGCTTCCGGGTGGCGGGCCAGCTCGAGGCCCTGGAGGTGGCGGTGGGGGAGCGGGTGACGGCCGGCCAGCCCCTGGCCCGGCTCGAGGCCGACGACCTGCGCCTGCAGCGTGACCGCGCCCGTTCGGCCCTGGCCGGTGCCGAGGCGGCGGCGGCCAACGCCGAAGCCGAATGGCAGCGCGCCCGGCGCCTCTATGAGGCGGGCAGCGCCCCGGCCCGGGACCTCGACGCCGCCCGGGCCCAGCGCGACGCCGCCCGGGCCCAGCGTGACGGCGCCCGGGACGCCCTGGCCCTGGCCGAGCGACAGCTCGGCTTCACGCGCCTCGCGGCGCCCGACGCCTGCCGGGTGGCGAGCCGCCTGGCGGAGGCCGGCGAGAACGTCGGTGCCGGCCAGCCGGTGCTGGTGCTCGCCTGCGGCGACGACCTGGAGGTGCGCGCGGCCCTCTCGGAGGACCTGCTCGGCGAGCTGGTCATCGGGGCGCCGCTGCGGGTGCGCCTGCCGCTCGCCGACCTCACCCTGGCCGGGGAGGTGGCCGAGATCGGCCTGCCGGTGGACCCGCGCCAGGCCACCTGGCCGGTGCGGGTGGCGCTACCGGGCCTGACGGAGGAGCAGCGCGCGAGGCTCCAGCCCGGCATGGCGGCGGAGCTGACGCTGCCCCTGGGCGGCCCCGGCAGCGGCATCTGGGTGCCCATGGTGGCGGTGCAGCAGGACATCGACGGCCACTTTGTCTACGTGGCCGAGCCAGGGGGTGACAGGGAAGAGGAGAACGGAAGCCGCGATGCCAGCGATGCCACCGGGGACCGCGAGGCGACGGTGGTGCGCCTTACCGTGACCCTGGGCGGTCGCCACGGCGAGCGCCTCGAGGTGCTGGCGGGGCTCGAGCCGGGCCAGCACCTGATCGTGGCGGGGATGAGCCGGCTCCACGACGGCATGCGGGTGCGCCTGCTCGATGAGCGTGGCGCCGCGGAGGCCTCGCCGTGACCCTGACCGAGGCGGCGCTGCGCTACAACCGGGTGACCATCGCCGGGCTCCTGGTGGTGCTGCTGGGGGCGGTGATCAGCTATCTCTCCATCTCCCGGGCAGAGGATCCGGCGGTGACGGTGCGAGTGGCTCAGGTGGTCACCTATCTGCCCGGGGCCACCCCGGAACGGGTCGAGCAGCTGGTCACCGACCCGCTGGAGACCGCCATCATGGAGATGCCGGAGCTCGACTTCGTCGAGAGCACCTCACGGGCCGGGGTCTCCATCATCCGGGTGGAGCTGCGTCCCGACGTGAGGGACGTCCAGGCCGGCTGGGACAAGCTGCGCCGCAAGGTGGGCGACGCCCGGGGCAGGCTGCCCGACGAGGCCCACGCGCCCATCATCAACGACGAGTTCGGCGACGTCTTCGGCATCATGCTCTCGCTCACCGGCGAGGGGTACGAGCAGGCGGAGCTCAAGGAGGTCGCCGACGACGTCCGCGACCGGCTGCTGATGCTCGATGACGTGGCCAAGGTGAACATCCACGGCTACGCCGAGGAGCGCATCTTCCTGGAGTACAGCGAGGCGCGCCTGGCCGAGCTCGGCGTCTCCCCCCAGGGGCTCGCCCAGCTCTTGGCCGCGCGCAACATCGTGCTGCCCGGCGGGGCGATCCGCAGCGGCGACGAGCGGCTGATCCTTGAACCCACCGGCAACTTCACGCATATCGACGACATCCGCCGGGCGCTGCTGCCGCTGCCCGACGGCACCCTGGTGCCCCTGGGCTCGCTGATGGAGGTGCGCCACGGTTACGCCGATCCGCCCATGAGCCGCTATCACGCAGGCGGCGTGCAGGGGCTGGCGATTGCCATCGCCATGCGCGAGGGGGGCAATATCCTCGACCTGGGCGAGCAGGTCCAGGGCGCCATCGAGCGCCTCGAGCGCGACCTGCCGGTGGGCCTCGAGTTCGAGGTGCTGGCCAACCAGCCCGACCGGGTCGAGGAGCGCATCAACGAGTTCCTGATCAACCTGCTGCAGGCGGTGGCGCTGGTCTGCGTGGTGATGCTGCTCTTCCTGGGGCTGCGCACCGGGCTGATCGTGGCGAGCCTGGTGCCCTCGGCGATACTCGCCTGCCTCGCCTTCATGGGGCTATTCGACATCGGCCTCGACCAGGTCTCGCTGGGAGCGCTGATCATCGCGCTGGGCATGCTGGTGGATAACGCCATCGTCATGGTGGAGTCGATCCAGGTCTCCACCCGGGAGGGCAAGAGCGTGCGCCAGGCGGCGCTGGACTCCGCCCGCCAGCTGCGTTTTCCGCTGCTCACCGCCTCGCTGACCACGGCGGCGGCCTTCCTGCCACAGTTCCTGGCGGTCTCGGACGTGGGGGAGTACACCCGCTCGCTGTTCCAGGTAGTCACCATCACGCTGCTCTCCTCCTGGCTGCTGTCGCTCACCATGATCCCGCTGCTCTGCGTGGCCTTTATCAAGGTCAGGCCGAAGGACGGTGACGCCTCGCCCCGGGGGCAGACGGGGGGAGAGGCGCGCGACGAGGAGAGCGATCCGGCGGGCCGGGCGCGACCGCCGCTCTCGGCGCGCATCGCCGAGCGGGTCTATGCCGGCTACCGTCGGCTGCTGCTGGCCCTGCTGCACCACCGCGCCCTGACCCTGGCCGCGGTGGCCGGCCTGCTGGGGCTGGCCTGGCTCGGCTTCGGGCCGCTGCCCAAGATATTCTTTCCCCAGGCGGAGCGCACCATCGTCACCGCCGAGCTGCGCCTGCCCTTCTCGGCGCCGATCGAGCGCACCCGGGCGGTGGTGGAGGAGATCGAGGCCTTCCTGGCCGAGGAACTCGCCGCCGAGCGCGACGAGGCGGGCGAGTGGATACGTGACGGGGTGGAGCGCTGGGGCAGCTTCATCGGCTTCGGCGGCGAGCGCTACATCATCAATCACGCCCCGGAGCCGCCGAGCCCCGAGTACGCCTTCCTGCTGCTGCAGACCAACCGCTGGCAGGCGGTGGACGGGGTGATCGAGCGGCTCGATGGCTGGCTCGCGCAGCGCTTCCCCGACCTGCAGGCCACCGTGGCCGCCACCAGCTTCGGTCCGCCGGTGACGGTGCCGCTTTCGGTGCGGATCTCCGGCGACGACGAGGCGACCCTCAGGCGTATCGCCGAGGAGGTGCGCCAGCGGGTGGCCGAGGCGTCGGGTACGCGCAACGTGCGCGATGACTGGGGCGAGTGGATCAAGCGGCTGCGCGTCGAGGTCGATCCCGCCCGGGCGCTGCGCGCCGGCGTCACCGAGCGCGACGTGGCGCTGAGCCTGCAGACGGCGCTCTCCGGGATGACGGTGGGCACTTTCCGCGACGGCGACACCCTGGTGCCGATCCAGCTGCGCAACGAGCGCGGCGAAGCGCGCACCCCGGACGACCTGGAGGGCGTTACCGTGCTGCCCGTCGGCGGCGGGGTAGGGGTGCCCCTGGCCCAGGTGGCAGTGGTCGAGCTCGACTGGGGACCGGCGCGCATCCTGCGCCGGGACCGTTTCCGCACCATCTCGGTGGAGGCGGAGCTGGCCCCCGGGGTCACCGCCGCCGGGGTGGCGGCCGAGCTGCGCCCCTGGCTCGAGGAGCGCCAGGCCGAGTGGCCGAGCGGGGTCTTCTACGAGTTCGGCGGCGAGGTGGAGTCGTCGCGCATCGCCACCGACTCCATCGCCGAGAAGCTGCCGATCGGCGCCATGGCGATCCTGCTGCTGCTGGTGGTGCAGTTCAACTCCCTGCGCCGGCCGCTGATCATCCTGGCCACCATCCCGATGTCGCTGATCGGGGTGATCTTCGGCCTGACCATCACCGGCTCCCACTTCGGGATCATGACCTTCCTTGGGGTGGTGTCGCTGGCCGGCATCGTCATCAACAACGCCATCGTGCTGATCGATCGCATCGATCTCGAGCGCGGCAAGCTCTCGCCCCAGGAGGCGATCCTCGAGGCGGGGCGGCGGCGACTGCGCCCGGTGCTGATGTCGACCCTGACCACCAGCGGCGGCCTGCTGCCGCTGTGGCTGGGTGGGGGCCTGCTCTGGGCGCCCATGGCGATCACCATCATCTTCGGCCTGCTGGCCGCGGCGCTGATCACGCTCTGCGTGGTGCCGGTGCTCTATTCGCTGCTGATGCGGGTGCCCTTCGAGCGCCGTCGCGACGGCGAGGCGTCGACTGTGTCAGGCTGAGGGTCTCTTTCCCGATCGAGGCCAGCCCCATGGAGCGTGTCGCCCTCTTCGTCGATGTGCAGAACGTCTACTACACCACCCGCGAGGCCTTCGGGCGGCACTTCGACTACCACGCCTTCTGGGCACGCTTCGCAGCGGGCCAGGAGGTGGTGGTGGCCAACGCCTATGCGGTGGAGCGCGGCGATCCCCGCCAGCGCCAGTTCCAGGCCATCCTGCGCACCATCGGCTTCGACGTGAAGCTCAAGCCCTTCATCCAGCGCAGCGACGGCTCCGCCAAGGGCGACTGGGACGTGGGCATCGCCCTGGACGCCATGGAGGCGGGGCCGCGTGTCGACCACCTGGTGCTGGTCTCCGGGGACGGCGACTTCGACCTCCTGGTGGACCGGCTGCGCCAGCGGTTCGGCATTCGGGTGACCGTCGTCGGGGTGGCGCGCCTCACCGCCGATTCCCTGGTGCGCGCCGCCAGCGGCTTCGTGCCCGTGGACGCCACGCTGCTGCGCTAGCTCTGCCATCGGCGCCCTTCATCGCCTTACGTTGATACACGTCAAGCACGCCGCCCCGCCCTTGGCTAGGATGAAGACAGGAGCAGGCCGGCACAGCGGCCGCGACGACAACAACGAGGAGGATGCGCCATGCGATTTCATCAGGTGAAGGAGCTGGTCGACTGGGCCGCCGGCTACCATCGGCGCCTGGCCGAGCAGTACACCGCCCTGGCCGGGGGCGGCGATGTGGGCGAGCGGGTGCGCATGGCGCTGGAGTACCTGGCCGAGCGCGAGCGCAAGCAGGAGAACGACCTCACCGGTTACCTGGACGATGGCAGCGACCACAGCAAGGTGCTGGCGGCCTGGTTCGATGATCCCGCCGACTTCCCCCACCCGCCGGTGCTCGAGCGCCTGCCGGAAGGTATCGACTGCGACAGCGTGCAGACCGTGCTGGCCACGGCGCTGACCGCCCACCGTACTCTCCAGGATCTCTATGCCCACCGCGCCGAGCTGGCCGGCGGCAGCGACGAGAAGGCCTTCTTCGAGGCCCTGGCGGCCGGCCACGAGGCCGAGGTGCGGCGCATCGCCCGGGATATCCAGCGGCTCGAGGACTACTGAGGAGGCCACCATGAGCGAACAACTGCTTTCCCCCAAGATGCTGGGCTACTGGACCGAGGCGACCCTGCGGGAGGCCCCGGACGAATCCGGCATCTACTGCGTGTTCCGGGCGGCGAAGGACCCCGAGACCGAGGAGATGGACGTTCAGGAGCTGCTCTACGTGGGTGAGCACAGAAGCGCCCGCCACGGCCTGCAGCATGACGGCCATCGCGACAAGTGGCACGCCTTCCCGCAGCCCGACGAGGAGATCTGGTACGCGGTGGGGCTGTGTGGCAGCGCCAACCGCGAGCGCCTGGCCGCGGCGATGATCAACGCCCACAAGCCGCGCTTCAACTCGGACAGCCCCTACCTGGACCGCTTCCCCTTCGACGACACCACGGTCCATATCTACGGCAAGAAGCACAAGCTGCAGAGCATCTTCAACGTCGATCGTCAGGACTGAGGAGGAGAGGCAGCGCCCCGGAGGCTTATTGCCTCTGGGGCTTTCTGGTGGGAGCTGGGCTCCGCCCGGCGAATGGAGACCGAAGGGCTCCCATGCGGTATGCGGCAACGCTGCCGGGGCGCCTGCGGCGCCATTCGCTCGGCGGAGCCGGTCTCCCACCAGTCACAACAGCCTCAGCTGAGTGTCGCGGTCGATAGTCTTCCTGGCTCAGCGGGCGGTGTGAAGGGCGGCCATAACCGGTACAATCGCGCCCCTTCCATGCACCGACCGGACCCTCTCCTTGATCTCCACCGCCAACATCACCATGCAGTTCGGGGCCAAGCCCCTGTTCGAGAACGTCTCCATCAAGTTCGGCAACGGCCACCGCTACGGCCTGATCGGCGCCAACGGCTGCGGCAAGTCCACCTTCATGAAGATCCTCGGCGGCGACCTCGAGCCCTCCTCGGGCCAGGTCATGGTCGAGTCCGGTGCCCGGCTCGGCAAGCTGCGCCAGGACCAGTTCGCCTACGAGAACGAGCGGGTCATCGACACCGTGATCATGGGCAATGCCGAGCTCTCCCAGGTGGCGGCGGAGCGCGAGCGCATCTACTCCCTGCCCGAGATGAGCGAGGAGGACGGCATGGCGGTGGCCGACCTGGAGGTGCGTTTCGCCGAGCTCGACGGCTACACCGCCGAGGCCCGCGCCGGTGAACTGCTGCTGGGGCTCGGCATCCCCATCGAGCAGCACGCAGGCCCCATGAGCGAGGTGGCCCCGGGCTGGAAGCTGCGCGTGCTGCTGGCCCAGGCGCTGTTCTCCGACCCCGACGTGCTGCTGCTCGACGAGCCCACCAACCACCTGGACATCAACACCATCCGCTGGCTGGAGGGGGTGCTCACGGCGCGCAACAGCACCATGATCATCATTTCCCACGACCGCCACTTCCTCAACAGCGTCTGCACCCACATGGCTGACCTTGACTACGGCGAGATCCGCCTCTTCCCGGGCAACTACGACGACTACATGACCGCGGCCACCGCCGCCCGCGAGCGCCAGCACGCCGACAACGCCAAGAAGAAGGCGCAGATCGCCGACCTCCAGGCCTTCGTCAGCCGCTTCTCGGCCAACGCCTCCAAGGCCAAGCAGGCCACCTCCCGGGCGCGCCAGATCGACAAGATCAAGCTCGAGGAGATCAAGCCCTCGAGCCGGGTCAGCCCCTTCATCCGCTTCGAGCAGGCGCGCAAGATCCATCGCAACGCGGTCAACGTGGAGGGGCTCGCCCAGGGCTACCCCGGCGAGGCGACGCTCTTCGAGGGCTTCGGCATGACCGTGGAGGCCGGCGAGCGCATCGCCATCATCGGCCCCAACGGCATCGGCAAGACCACCCTGCTGCGCACCCTGGCCGGTGAGCTTTCGCCGCTCTCCGGCAGCGTGAAGTGGACCGACAGCGCGGATCTCGGCCACTTCGCCCAGGACCACGCCGACGACTTCGCCAACGACGCCACCCTGTTCGAGTGGATGGCGCAGTGGACCGACGGCGGCGAGCAGGTGATCCGCGGGGCGCTGGGGCGGATGCTCTTCTCCAGCGACGACATCGGCAAGTCGGTGAAGGTGATCTCCGGCGGCGAGCAGGGGCGCATGCTGTTCGGCAAGCTGACCCTGACCCGGCCCAACGTGCTGCTGATGGACGAGCCCACCAACCACCTGGACATGGAGTCCATCGAGGCGCTCAACCTGGCGCTGGAGCACTACCCGGGCACCCTGATCTTCGTCAGCCACGACCGCGAGTTCGTCTCCTCCCTGGCCACCCGCATCCTCGACATGAGCGAGGAGGGCATCACCGACTTCAGCGGCAGCTACGACGACTACCTGAGAAGCCAGGGCCTCTACGGCTGAGGGGTGAGGCGTTGAGGGACGCCTTGGCCCCCTCGCCGACGCTGGACTAGGGTGAGGGTGTTGCCGGCCGCGGGTCGGTGTCGCCGCAAGGATGCCCATGCCCTGGATCAAGTTCCTGCATATCGCCGCCCTGGTGAGCTGGTGCGGCGTGTTGCTCTACCTGCCCGCGCTGCTATTCCAGCTGGCGCGCCCCGAGCGCGTCGCTCAGGGCGTCTCTCCCGGCGCGCCACCGCTGCCGCGGCTGCTCTACAACGGCGTGGCGAGCCCCGTCGCGCTGCTCGCCATCGCCTCCGGCACGCTGCTGTTCCTGCTCCACGGCCTCACCGGTCCCTGGCTGGTGCTCAAGCTGCTGGCGGTCTGTGTCATGGTGCTGGCCCACGGCCTGTGTGGCTGGCTGCTGCTGCGCCTGGAGCAGGAGCGGCCGCGCGGGGTCGTCGCCGGGTCGCTGCTGGCCGGCAGCGTGGCGGGGCTCGCCATGCTGGCGGTGGTCGGCCTGGTGCTGGCCAAGCCGGCGCTGTGAAGGGGAGGAAGGGGATGCCGCTGCCGTCAGTCGTCCAGGTCCACGCCCACCGCATGCTCGTAGACCAGCTGCCCGCCGAGAAAGCCCGCCAGGGCGATCAGCGCGGCGGTGGCCAGGCTCAGCGCCAGCCCCCAGGGCAGCAGGGCCTCGCCCGTGAAGCGCCACAGCCAGTTGAGCGAGGCGAGCGAGAGCATCACCACCGCCACCATGGCGTGGCTCCAGGCGGTCACCAGGCGGCGAATGCCGCGCACCGTCACCAGGTCGATGAGGCCGGCGAGGCTGGCGAACCAGCCACCGAAGGCGCCCACCCCGGCCAGCCACAGCGAGGCGCGGGCCCAGAAGGGGTCGCCGGTAGTCAGAAAGCCCAGGTCGCTGGCCACCAGGGCGAGCAGGGCGGCCACCGGGAAGTGGATCATCACCGGGTGCAGGGGGTGGCCGGCGACGGCGGCGCGGCTGCGGATGGAGCGCTTTGGGGGCGTTGGCATGGCGGCGTCCCTGTCGATGGCGTCATGGGTGGCGTCCCCCTCAGTGAAGGCCGCGGCGGCCGGCGGGTCAACCCGGGCCCGCCGCGCCGGGCGCGGTTCAGGGGCGCGGGCGGGGTGCTCAGCATGGCGCTCGCCATGGGAGTGGCCGGCTGCAGCGGCAGCCACTCCATCCTCGACCCGGCGGGGCCGGCGGCCCGGGACGTGGCCTGGCTCTGGTGGGGCATGCTGGCAGGCTTCGGGCTGGTGTTCGTGGCGGTGGTGGCGCTGTGGCTGGCCGCCTTCCGGCCCCGGGAGCAACCTCGGCGCAGCCCCGAGGCGGAGCGCCGGCTGGGGCTGCGCTGGATCCTGGGCGGCGGCGTCCTGCTGCCCGGGGTGAGCATCCTGGTGCTGCTGGCCTTCGGGGTGCCCGCGGGACAGCGGCTGCTGCCCCTGCCGCTGCCCGGTGGGGAGCCTCCTCGGGTGATCGAGGTCACCGGCCACCAGTGGTGGTGGGAGATCCGCTACCCGGACGAGGCGGGTGAGGTGGTCACCGCCAACCACCTGGTGATGCCCGTCGGGGAACCGGTGGACTTCCACGTCACCGGCGCCGACGTCATCCACGCCTTCTGGGTGCCGCGCCTGGGCGGCAAGATCGACATGATCCCCGGGCGCATCAACCGCATCCGTCTCGAGGCCGACGTCTCTGGCGTGTTCGGTGCCCAGTGCGCCGAATACTGCGGGGTGCAGCACGCCCATATGCAGCTCCATCTGGAGGCGGTGCCGCCGGAGGCCTTCGAGGCCTGGCTGGCGGCGCGTCGCGACGCCGAGCCCGAGTCGCTGGATCGGGAAGACGCCCATGCCCCGGCGCGGGAGACCTTCGCCGAGCAGTGTGCCAGCTGCCATCGGGTGGCGGGGCTCTCCGATGGTGGCATCGGGCCCGACCTGACCGACCTCGGCGCCCGCGCCACCCTGGGCGCCGGCACCCTGGCCATGGAGGAGGGGGCCGTGGCCCTCTGGCTCGCCGAGCACCAGCGCCTGAAGCCCGGCAATCGCATGCCCGCCCACGATCACCTCGCGCCCGAGGACCTCGCGGCCCTGGGCGCCTGGCTGGAGGCCCTGGCGCCATGAGCGAGACGATGCGACCCACCCCCGAGGCCGAGCGGCTGCACCGCGAAATGGAGGCGGTGTGGGGCAATCCCCGCGGCTTGCGCGGCATCTTCAGCGTGGTCAACCACAGCACCCTGGGGCTGCGCTTCATGGCCACGGGCCTGGTCTTCTTCCTGCTGGGCGGGGTGCTGGCGATGCTGGTGCGCACCCAGCTGGCGCTGCCCGACCAGGCCTTCATGTCGCCGGAGATCTACGCCCAGGTCACCACCATGCACGGCACGGTGATGATGTTCCTGTTCGCCATCCCCATGCTGGAGGGGCTGGCGATCTACCTGATCCCCAAGATGATCGGCACCCGCGACCTGGTCTGCCCGCGGCTCACCGCCTTCGGCTACTGGTGCTACCTGTTCGGCGGCATCATCCTCTTCTCGAGCCTGCTGCTGGAGATGGCCCCGGACAGCGGCTGGTTCATGTACACCCCGCTGAGCAGCAGCGAGTTCGCCCCAGGGCCCGGGTCGGACTTCTGGCTTCTGGGCATCACCTTCGTGGAGATCTCGGCGCTGGCCGCCGGGGTGGAGCTTACGGTGTCGATCCTGCGCACCCGGGCGCCGGGCATGGCGCTGCACCGCATGCCGCTCTTCGCCTGGTACATCCTGGCCATGGCGCTGATGATCGTGGTGGGCTTCCCGCCGCTGATTCTCGGCAGCGTGCTGCTGGAGCTGGAGCGCGCCGCGGGGATGCCCTTCTTCACGGTGGCCGGCGGCGGCGATCCGATCCTCTGGCAGCACCTCTTCTGGCTCTTCGGCCACCCCGAGGTCTACATCATCTTCCTGCCGGCGGCGGGCATCGTCTCGACCCTGATTCCGGTCTTCGCCGGGCGCCCCATCGTCGGCTACGGCTGGGTGGTGGCGGCCATCGTCATCACCGGCTTCATCAGCTTCGGACTCTGGGTGCACCACATGTTCACCGTGGGCATCCCCCAGCTCGCCCAGGCCTTCTTCTCGGCGGCCAGCATGCTGGTGGCGGTGCCCACCGCCATCCAGGTGTTCGTCTGGCTGGCGACGCTCTGGCTGGGGCGGCCGCGCATGAGCCTGCCGATGCTGTGGATCACGGGTTTCCTGGTGATCTTCGTCTGCGGCGGGCTCACCGGTGTGATGCTGGCGCTGGTGCCCTTCAACTGGCAGGTCCACGATACCCACTTTGTGGTGGCCCACATGCACTACGTGCTGGTGGGCGGCATGTTCTTCCCGCTGCTGGCCGGGGCCTACTACTGGCTGCCGCTTGTCACCGGGCGCATGCCCTCGGAGCGCCTCGGGCGGCTGGGGTTCTGGCTCACCTTCCTGGGCTTCAACCTCACCTTCCTGATCATGCACTGGACCGGGCTTCTCGGCATGCCGCGGCGCGTCTACACCTACGACAGCGCCATGGGCTGGGACCTCTACAACCTGATCTCCTCCATCGGCGGCTTCATGATGGCGGCGGGCGTGGCCGCCGTGCTCCTCGACCTGGTGCTCCACGGCCGCTTCGGGCGCAGTGCGCCGCGCAACCCCTGGGGCGCCGACACCCTGGAGTGGAGCCTTGCGATGCCGCCGGCCAGCTACAACTTCGCGAGCCTGCCCCGGGTGGAGAGCCGCCATCCGCTGTGGGAGACGCCGACCCTGGGCGACGCCATCGCCCGCGGCGAGGGTGTGCGCCCCGGCGCCGCCCACGGCCGCCGCGAGCTGCTCGGCGGCGAGGCGCTCACCGGCCGCGTGCGCGAGCTGATCCACCTGCCCGGCAACAGCCTGCTGCCGCTCTATGCCGCGCTCTGCCTGGCGGTGGTCTGCGTGAGCCTGCTGACGCGCCTCTACCCGCTGTCGCTGCTGGGCCTGGCCGGCGCCGGGGTGCTGCTGCTGCGCTGGTCCTGGGAGAACGGCGGCCATCGCCTGGCCGTGCCCCTGGGGCCCGACGAGCCCGAGGACCCGCCGCTGCATTCGCGCACCGCCGACGGCCCCGGGCGCTGGACCATGGGGGTGGCGCTGCTCGCCGACGGCGCCTTCTTCCTGTCGCTGCTGTTCGGCTGGTTCTACCTCTGGACGGTCTCGCCCGAGTGGCAGATGCCGGCGCGCTCGCCGCTCTCGCTGCCCCTGCTGCTCGCCTCCGGGGCGGCCCTCACCCTGGGCACCCTCTGGCTGGAGCGGCGGGTGGCGGCGCTGAAGCGCGGCCGCGAGGCGGGCCTGGTGCTGGCGCTTGGGGGCATCGCGGCGCTGGGCGGGCTGCATGTGGTCCTGCTCCTCGTCACGCTGATGAATGCGGGCCTCGCGCCCACCGCCACGGCCCACGACGCCACCCTGCTGGTGGGGCTCGCCTACCTGCTGGGCCACGGCGGGCTCGCCGCCCTGCTCGCCGCGCTGCAGGCCTGGCGGGCAGGTCTCGGCCTGGTGGGGGCCCGGCTGCCCTTCGAGCCCGGGGTGGTGGCGCTGCTGTGGCGCTACCAGCTCGGCGTCTACTGGATCCTGGCGGCGGCCATGGCGCTGCTGCCGCGGCTGACGGGAGCCGGCCCATGACGTTGCTGCGTCGCTGGTGGGCACCGAGCCACCCTGCCCAGCTGCTGCTGGGGCTGACCCTCTGGAGCCTCTGGTTCGTGGCCCTATACGGCGGGCTCTCGGTGGCCTGCGAGCTGGCGCCACCGCGGCCGGGGCAGGGGGCGCTCACCGCCATCAACGGCGGGCTCGCCCTGCTTACCCTGGCCACCCTGGGGCTGCTCGCCTGGCTGGCCTGGCGGGGGATGAAGGCCGGCCGGGGCGGCGTGGGCGGGGCGCGCTTCATCGCCCTGACGGGGGCCGGGCTGCATCTCTTCTCGGCGGCCGGGGTGGCCTTCGTCGGCCTGCCCATCGTGGCCCTGCCACCCTGCCTCTAGGGAGCCGCTATGGCCGCGCACGCTTCCTCCCTGGATGCCACCCGAGACGCCCTGGACGAGAGCGTCGCGGAGGGTGACGCCCGCCTGCTCTGCTCCGTTACGGGCATGTGGTGTACCAGCTGCGCCCTGGCCATCGAGCACCGCCTGGGGCGCCTGCCCGGGGTGAGCCGGGTGGGGGTCGATTACCTCTCCGCCACCCTGCTGGTGGAGGGCACGCCGGCGGCGGTAGCCCCCGAGCGGGTTGCGGCGGCGCTGGGCCGGCTCGGCTACCGGCTGCGTGACCTGGAGGCGGCGCCGGATGCCCGCCAGCGGCTGGACAGCGAGAGCCGGGCTCTGGCGGGGCGGCTGCTGGCGGCCGCGGTGTTCGGCATGTGGACCATGCTGGCGTCGCTCCTGATCTACGCCGGCGCCCTGCCGGAGCCTCGCCTGGAGCGGGTGCTGGCCTGGGTCTCCGGCGCCTTCGCGCTGCCGGTGGTCACGCTCGCCGCCTGGCCCTTCTACCGCGCTGCCTGGCGCACCCTGCGCGCGGGGCGCCCCGGCATGGATGCCCTGGTCTCGCTGGGCGTGATCGGGGCGCTGGGGGTCTCCCTCTGGCTGCTCTGGCGCGGCTCCGCGGAGGTCTACTTCGATACCGCCGTGATGCTGGTGCTGCTGCTGCTGGCGGGGCGCTGGGTGGAGACCCTGGCCCGCTATCGTGGGCTGCGCGCCCTGGGGGGGCTGGCCCCGCTGCCGGCGCAAGCCTGCCGGCTGGACCCGACGGGCGGAGAAGCCCGGGTGCCCGTCGCGGAAGTGGCGGCCGGCGAGCGCCTTCGCGTGGCCAGCGGCGAGACCCTGGCGCTGGATGGCGAGCTCCTCGATGCGGCGGCGCGGCTGGATCTCGCCCTGCTCACCGGCGAGAGCCGCCCGCGCACCCTGACCCGGGGCGCGCGGCTCTCGGCGGGCTGTCGCAACCTGGGCGACCCCTTCACCCTGAGGGTGACCGCCGGAGTGGGCGAGCGACGCCTGGATGGGCTCTATCGCCAGGTGCAGGCCCTGCAGGCGGGCAAGGGCGAGCTGCGCCGCCTGGCGGAGCGCTTCGCGGCCTGGCTCAGCCCCGCCGCCGTGGCCCTGGCGCTGGTGACCCTGGCCGCCCTGCTGCTGGCCGGGGTAGACCCGGAAGAGGCGGCGGTGCGCGCCCTCTCGGTGCTGGTGGTGGCCTGCCCCTGTGCGGTGGGCCTGGCGGTGCCCCTGGCGAGCCTGGCCGGCACGGCCAGGGCGCTGGAGGCCGGCGTGGTGTTTCGCGACCCGGCGGCCCTGGAGCTCGCCGGCCAGGTTCGCGCCGTGGCCTTCGACAAGACCGGTACCCTGACCCGCGGGGCGCTTCGACTGGCCGCCGTGCGTCCCGCCCCCGGCGTGGCGGAGCATGACCTGCTGGCCCTGGCGGCACGCGCCGAGTGGGGCAGCGAGCACCCCCTGGGGCTCGCGATCCGCACCGCCGCCGCCGAGGCGGGAATCGACCCGGGCCAGGCGCCGGCCGAGGTGCAGGAGCATCCCGGGCGGGGACGCGAGGCCCGCGAGGCCGATGGCACGCGGCTGCGTATCGGCGCCTCCGACTGGCTGGCCGAGCGGGGTGCGGCGCCGGCCCAGCGCGAGGCCGTGCCACCCTGGGCCAGCGAGGTGGCGCTGGCCCGCAACGGCCAGCGGCTGGGGACCCTCTGGCTCGAGGACGACCCCGAACCCACCGCCGCGGCCAGCCTTGCGGCGCTGCGCCACCGGGGCCTGACCCTGGCGCTGATCAGCGGAGATCGCCCGGCGCTGGTGCGCCGCCTCGGCCGGCGACTGGGGTTGGCGCCCGGGGCCTGCTACGGCGGCCGCTCGCCGGAGGCCAAGCGCCGCCTGGTGGCCGCGCTGCCGGGCCCGGTGCTCTATGTGGGAGACGGCATCAACGATGCACCGGCCCTGGCCGCGGCGGCGGTGGGGGTGGCCACCGCGCAGGCCAGCGCCGCGGCCCGCGATGTCGCCGCCATCCAGCTGCTGGGCCAGGGCGTGCAGGGGGTGGCCTCTGCCATCGCCGTCGCCCGGGCCACCCGGCGGGTGATGCGCCAGAATCTTGCGCTCTCGGCGCTCTATAACGCCCTGGCTCTGGGGCTAGCCGCCTGGATGGTGATCCCGCCCCAGGTGGCGGTGCTGGCCATGGTGGCCAGTTCGCTCTCGGTGGTGGCCAACGCTGCCCGGCTGGCCGTGGGGCGCGGCTAGCGCAGCACCTCCGGGTCCCCCTCACCGGCCAGGGCCGCCTGCTCGTCTGCGCTGAGCAGGGCGTCCAGGTCGAGCCTGGCCACCTCGCTGGCCGCCTCCAGGACATGGGCCCAGGTGGCGCGATTGGCAAACAGCATACCGAAGGTGTCCAGGGTGCCGCCGCGGTTGCGGTAGCCCAGGAAGCGCGAGCGCGCCCCGGTATCCAGGGGGCGCAGGACCCCGGCCAGGGGCTCGGGGCGGCAGTGGGCGAGGAAGACACGAGCGGCGACCTCCGGCACCAGGGTGCTGAGGCGACACTGGCTGAGCACGGCGCTGGCCTCGTCCTCGTCACGGGCCTCGCGCAGCTTGCCGGGCTCCTGGATCACGTAGAGGCTCGTCGCCACGTCCGCACGCTCAAGGCGCGCCAGGGCGTGCTCCATCTCCGCCAGCTGGTAGGCGCCCACGGCGAAGAGCTGCAGGCGCGGTGAGGCGGCCTCATGCAGGCAGAGCAGGCCATCCTCGGCGAGCCGTGTCGCCTGCTCTTCGGTCAGCCGCACCGCCATCGGGCTCTTGGGCACCACCATCACCGCGATGCGCCCTCGGCTGGCGTAGAGCGCCTGCAGGGCGGCGGCGGCGCTGGGGGCATCCACCGGGAAGAGGGTCGGCGCCACGTCATCCATCTCGCCGAGCCACGCCTCGCACAGGGTCGGGTCCTGGTGGGACTGCTCGTTCTTGCCATTCTCCCAGGTGTGGGAGCTGGCCAGCACCGGCAGCGAGAGCCAGCCGGGCGGGCGACCCGCCTCGCGGCAGTGGCGGGCGAAGATGATCTCCTGGCGCATGGCGCCGAGCATCTTCACCGCGAAGGCCTCGTAGCTGGCCACCAGGTTGAGCCCCTGCTTGTTGGCCAGCGCCGCGCTGACCACCGCCTCCTCGTTGAGCGCGGTGATCACGGCGCCGTCCAGCGCTTCGGCGACGCCGGGCTCGGGGTCGGTGACCCGGTGCTTGAGCCGGTCCAGGGTGAGGTTGAGGCGATTGGAGCGCATCTCGTCGGGGTTGCCGACCCGCACCCGCAGCCCAGGGTTGGCCGCCACCAGGGCCGCGAAGGCTTCGTCGATGGCGGCCATGGGCGAGATACGCTCGCCCAGGGGCCAGGCGAGCGGTTCGGGCAGGGTGGGCAGGTCGGGATGCGGGTGGGCCAGGGGGTGGTCGCGCTCCCGCACCCGCTCGCTCTCGGCGTGGTTGTTGAGGGTGGCGATGGCCGCGCGCAGCTCGCTCTCGGCGACATGCAGGGCGGCGGCCCCCTCATGGAAGAGGCGCCGGGCGGCCTCGTCCGAGGCGGGGTTGCCCACCAGCGGCAGGTTGTGGGCGGCGTTGGTGCCGGCCCCGGGGAAACCGAAGCCCTTGACCGTCTCGGCGATCACGTAGGGCAGGCGCAGCGGGTAGCGGGCATGGCCGGCGCGGGCCTGCTCGGCCTGGTCGGCGAGCTCCGCCTCGGCGGTGAGAATCGCCCAGACGAAGGCGGCCGGGTCGCGGCCGTCGATGGTCAGCGGGGCGAAGCCGTTGAGGACCAGGTGGTCCTCGAACCAGTCGGTGCCGCCGGCCTGGCTCATGGTGGTGCGCTGGTCGA
Source organism: Halomonas sp. PGE1 (assembly GCF_013000985.1). Lineage (NCBI taxonomy): Bacteria > Pseudomonadati > Pseudomonadota > Gammaproteobacteria > Oceanospirillales > Halomonadaceae > Halomonas > Halomonas sp. PGE1. Next base: position 2,662,341 of record NZ_CP053032.1, on the reverse strand, counting down.
TGCGCCGCCCGTTGGCGATCATCACCGGCACCACCGGGCCCGAGTCGTCGGCCCGCCACCAGCGCGAGGCCCAGTCGCTGCCGCGCTGCTCCTCGAAGGCGCCGTCGCTGAGGAAGGCCACCAGGTGCTGCCCGGGCAGCGGCATGTGCACGTACTGCAGGCCGGCGAAGCCCAGGTAGCCCCCCCTCGCTGACACCGCCGGCGGTGTGGGCGTTGACGTGGCTGCCCAGTGGCGAGACCGGGTGGCCGTCGGGGTCCACCCCGCAGTGGTAGAAGTCGTTGACCAGCCGGGTCAGGCCCTCGTCGCTGAGTTCGTAGCGCGTCGCGTGGGCGGGCCCCAGGTTGTCCACCAGCAGGTTCACGGCGTCGATGGCCGCCACACAGTGGCCCTGGCCCATCAGCCAGCTGCGGGTGAGGTCGCTCATGGCGTTGGCGGCGAGATAGCCCACGTAGGCGGGCACCATGTTGAGCGCGCCGCCGGTGTGCCCCTCGGGGGTGGGCTTGAAGTCCTCGGCGGTGAGCGGCTCGCCGTCCAGGCGCACGCGGCGGGCGTAGGTCATGTGGGCCACCAGCCACATGCCCATGCAGGCCAGGCGATCGGCGGCGGCAAGGCGCCTGAGCCAGGCTCGGCGGCGCGCCGGCTCGGCGGCATGGCGCGTCAGCAGCTGGGCGATGCGTTCGATGGTCACCGCGTCGTGCTGGATCACGCCGTGTCCTGCGGCCCAGGTGGCGAAGTCGGGATCGTCGGCGAAGGCGGCGAAGGCGGCGGGAAGGGCGGGGCGGTTCGCTCGGGTCATGGGGGCTCCTGGTGGGCTAACGCGAGGCCTGACGCGGGAGGCGGGCTCCCCTCCAGCCTAGATGGCGCCGCGGCGGGTGGCCATGCTCTGGATCAGCGCTGGCCGCATTGAGGCACGAGACCTGACAGAAGGGGGCAGGGTGCGCTATAAACGCTGGAGAATCACTCACCTTCCCGGCTTGAGCGACCTATCGATGAATCCGCTTTCCCGTCGCCGTTTCACCCTGCTGGCCCTCGGCGCACCCGTGGCGCTGCTCGGCACCCAGGGGGCCTCCGCCAATCTGATCGAGACCGTGCTCTCCCGTGCCCATGTGCCTCGCCATGACGACGAGGTCTGGGTGCTGGTGGACGACCGTGAGGCGACCCTGACCGTCTACCGCGGCAACCGCCAGCTGGAGCGCTACGCCCCGATCTCGCTAGGCCGCAGCGGTGCCAGCGCGGCGCGCCGTCGCGGCAGCAACGTCACCCCCCTGGGCGAATTCCGCGTCAATCGCTTCAATCACGAGAGCGACTGGCACATCTTCATCGGTCTGGACTACCCCACGCCGACCCACGCGCGCATGGCGCTGGAGGAGGGGGTCTTCACCCAGCAGGACTACGACCACTACTTCGACTACTACCGTCAGCGCGGCTATCCGCCCCAGCAGACGGCGCTCGGCGGCTTCATCGGTATCCACGGTATCGGCAAGGGCGATCCCGACGTTCACCAGCAGTTTCACTGGACTCAGGGGTGCGTGGCGGTGACCGATGAGCAGATCGAACGGCTCGCCTCGTTGATCGACATTGGCACCCGCGTCGTGATCCGCTAGGCTGTTACTTGCGTAAGGGAAGATCAAAGCTATGGACAAGCGCCGTTGTCTATAATAAAACAGCGTTTGACTCCTGTGCTAAGCAGCACAAGTCGCTGCAAGATGGCCTGCTCGTGCAGGAAGCCTGATTCCAGGCAATCACCAACGCAGTACCCAAGGAAGACTCAAGGAGAACACCATGACTCTGAAGACCACCCTGAAGCTGACCGCCGCCGCTGCCTCCCTGGCCATTCTGGCTGGCTGTGCCTCCACCAGCGCCCTGGAAGAAGTTCGCCAGACCGCTGAATCCGCACAGGCCGACGCTGCCGAAGCTCGCAGCATCGCTACCCAGGCCCAGAACACCGCCAACCAGGCGCAGCGCGACGCCCAGGCGGCCCTGCAGATGTCCGAGCAGAACCGCGACGAAATGAACCGCATGTTCCAGCGCTCCATGCAGAAGTAATTCTGCCGGAGTGCCGGCGCTGCCCTCGGGCAGCGGTGGTTCTGCAACAAGAGAAGACCCCGCCTCGGCGGGGTCTTCTCGTTGTGGGGCGGGCGCTCGGCGATTACCGCGCGCCGAGCTCCAGCTCGCCACCGAAGAGGCCATCGACCTCAAGCTCGGGGGCGGCGGGGGTGGGGGCCTCGTCAGCGGTGTGCAGCAGCGACACGATCAGGCCGTCGGGCTGCTCGACCAGCTCGCGCAGGCGGGCGTAGTCCACCGGCGGCTGCTCGTCGCCGAAGGCCCTGGCCACGGTCTCGATGGCGTTGAGCAGGGGCTCGAAGCTCGCCTCGTTCTCCTCCAGGGGGGGGAAGGACTGGGCGTAGAGGGTGCCGTCCGGCGCCCAGCCGGCCTTGAAGGGCTGGTCGATGATGTTGACCCGGGTGCCGCTGGGCACGCGCTCGTAGAGCGACTCGATGTCCTCCGGGAACATGCGGATGCAGCCGCGGCTGGCCCGCATGCCGACGCCATCGGGACGGTTGGTGCCGTGGATCAGGTAGCTGGGGATGCCCAGCAGGATGGCATGGCGGCCCAGCGGGTTGTCCGGGCCGGGGGGCACCACGGCGGGCGGCGGCTCGCCGCGGGCGGCGGCTTCCTCGCGCATGGAGCGGGGCGGCGACCAGTGGGGATCCTTCACCTTGACGGTGGTGCGGGTCACGCCCACCGGGGTGGAGAAGCCGTCGCGGCCGACGCTGATCGGGTAGGTCTCCACGATCCCCGGGGCGGAGTAGTAGTAGAGCCGCATCTCGGAGAGGTTGATGACGATGCCCTCGCGCTCGGCGTCGGGCAGGATGTGCTGGTTGGGAATCGTCACCTCGGTGCCTGCGAAGGGGGCCCAGATGCTGACGTCGGGGTTGGCCATGCGGATGGCCTCGTAGCCCACGTTGTGGGTGCGAGCCAGGTCGACCAGGGTCTCCCCCTCCTGCACGGTGACCGTGTAGTTCTCGCCGATCACGTTGCCGGCTTCCGGCAGCGGGAAATGGCCGCGCGGCCTGTCGCGCTCCTCGGCGAGGGCGCCGGTGGCGAGCAGGGCGGAGAGGCCCAGGGTGATGGCGCAGCGGGCGGTGCGCCTTGCCAGTGTCGTGGTGTTCATCAACGTCGTTCGTCTCGTGTGGGGCGCCGACCCTGGGGTCCGAGCCAACCATCAGTACTGGCATCGGGCGCTCCCTGCCCGGTGCCATCAGTTATCGGTCGCAATGAGATGCCTTGCCGACAGTATAGATTGCCCTGAGCCGCGGCGGTTCGCCAGCGTTTCGGCCAGCTGTTCGCCACCAGGAGACCGCCTGCGCGCTGCGGCGCAGGCCGTCGTCTCTTCACCTGGCAGCGGCTAGGCCGCCTCGGCCTTGCGGTTGAGGGTCTCGAGCAGCTGCTCCACCGCCTGGAAGCGGGCCTCCTCGTTGGCCATGCTCGCCTCGAAGCGCAGGGTGTCGGCGCCGTCGAGCCGGTAGCGGTTCGGTTCGCGCTGGATCAGCTCCACCAGGGTCAGCGGGTCGACCCGGGTGTGGCCGCCGAAGATCACCCGGCCCCGCTCGGGGCCCGCCTCCAGCTTGACGATGCCCAGTTGCTCGGCGCGCTGGCGCAGTTTCGTCTGGCGCAGCAGGGTCTTGACCGGGGCCGGCAAAAGGCCGAAGCGGTCGATCATCTCCACCTGCAGCTCCTTGAGCGCGGCCTCGTCGGCGGCGCTGCTGATGCGCTTGTACATCACCAGGCGCTGCTGGACATCGTGGAGGTAGTCGTCGGGAATCAGCGCCGGCAGGTTGAGGCTGACCTCGACCCCCTCGTCCAGCGGGGATTCGATGTTGGGCGTCTTGCCGGCGCGGATCGCCGCCACCGCGCGGTCGAGCATCTGCATGTAGAGGCCATAGCCGATCGCCTCCATCTGCCCGCTCTGCTCCTCGCCGAGCAGCTCGCCGGCGCCGCGGATCTCCATGTCGTGGCTGGCCAGGGTGAAGCCGGCCCCCAGGGCGTCGGCGCCGGAGATGGCCTCCAGGCGCTTCACGGCGTCCTTGGTCATCGCCCGGGGCGGCGGCGTGAGCAGGTAGGCGTAGGCCTGGTGGTGGCTGCGCCCGACCCGGCCGCGCAGCTGGTGAAGCTGGGCCAGGCCGAACTTGTCGGCCCGCTCGATCAGGATGGTGTTGGCGCTGGGCACGTCGATGCCGGTCTCGATGATGGTGGAGCAGACCAGCACGTTGAAGCGCTTGTGGTAGAAGTCCGACATCACCCGCTCCAGCGCCCGTTCCGGGAGCTGGCCGTGGGCCACCCCGACCCGCGCCTCGGGCACCAGGTCGCGCAGCGTCTCGGCGGCGGTCTCGATGGTCTTGACCTCGTTGTGCAGGAAGTAGACCTGGCCGCCGCGCAGGATCTCGCGCAGGATCGCCTCCTTGATGAGCGGCTCCTCGCGGCGCTGCACGAAGGTCTTCACCGACAGCCGGCGCGCCGGCGGGGTGGCGATGATGGAGAGGTCGCGGATGCCGCTCATCGCCATGTTCAGGGTGCGCGGGATGGGCGTGGCGGTCATGGTGAGGATGTCCACCTCGGCGCGCAGGCTCTTCAGGCGCTCCTTCTGGGCCACCCCGAAGCGGTGCTCCTCGTCGATGATCAAAAGCCCCATCTTCGGCAGCTTCATGGACTTCGAGAGCAGCTTGTGGGTGCCGATGACGATGTCCGCCTGGCCCTCCTCGATGCGCTTGAGCGCCGCCGACTGCCCCTTGCCGGCGGTGAAGCGCGACACCAGCTCGATATTGACCGCGGTATCGGCGAAGCGGTCGCGGAAGTTCTCGAAGTGCTGGCGGGCGAGCAGGGTAGTGGGCACCAGCAGCACCACCTGGCGACCGGAGTGCACCGCCAGGAAGGCGGCGCGCATGGCCACTTCGGTCTTGCCGAAGCCGACGTCGCCGCACACCACGCGGTCCATGGGGCGCGGGGCGGTCATGTCCTCGATCACCGCGGCGATGGCGGCACGCTGGTCCGGGGTCTCCTCGAAGGGGAAGGCGGCGGCGAAGCGGGCGTACTCGGTGTCGGGGGCGGCGCAGGCGAAGCCCTCCCGGGCCTCCCGGCGGGCGTAGATGTCGAGCAGCTCGGCGGCGGTGTCGCGGATCTTCTCGGCGGCCTTCTTCCTGGCCTTCTCCCACTGGTCGGAGCCGAGACGATGCAGGGGGGCCAGCTCGTCGTCGGCGCCGGCATAGCGCGATATCAGGTGCAGGCTCTCCACCGGCACGTAGAGCCGCGCCCCCTCGGCGTACTCCAGGGTCACGAACTCCGCGGCCTGGCCGCCGGCCTCCAGGGTCTCGAGCCCCTTGTAGCGTCCCACGCCGTGGGACTGGTGCACCACTGGCGCGCCGGGGCGCAGCTCCGAGAGGTGGCGAATGGCCAGCTCGTCGGCGTCGGTGGCCTTCTCCCGGCGCCGGCTCTGGCGGACCACCTCGCCGTAGAGCTCGGATTCGCTGATCACCGCGAGATCGGGCTCGGTCAGCCACAGGCCCGCCTCGAGCTGGCCCTCGGTGATCGCCATGGCCGCCTCGCCGGCGAGGAAGTCGGCGAAGTCAGCGACGTGGGGCAGGGCGAGGCGCAGCGGCGCCAGGGCCTCCTCTAGGGCCTCGCGGCGCCCGCGGGACTCCGCCACGAAGAGCACGCGGCTGCCGGCGTGCTGAGCCAGGAAGCTCGACAGCGCCGCCAGCGGCTCCCGGGCCCGGGCGTTGATGCCCACCTCGGGCGGGGCCTGGCTGGCCGGGACCAGGGCGTGCCGATGGTCGGCCTCCTCGGTGAGCGCCACCCGAGGGTGGCGCTTGATGGCGCCGAACACCTCGGCCACCGGTACGAAGGCGCGGTGGGGGGGGAGCAGGGGGCGGGCGGGGTCGACCCCGAGGTTCTCGAAGCGGCCCTCGATGGCCGCCCAGTGGTGCTCGGCGGCGGCGTGCACGCCTGGCAGCAGGGCGACCCGGGTGCCCTCGGCCAGGTGCTCGAAGAGCGTCGCGGTCTCCTCGAAGAAGAGCGGCAGGTACTGCTCGAGGCCCGGGGAGGGGATGCCCTTGAGGGCGTCGACGTAGAGCGGGCACTGGCGCGGATCGACGTCGAACAGCGTCTCGAACCCCTCGCGGAAGCAGGCGATGGCGCTGCGCGAGAGCGAGTATTCGTGGGCCGGCAGCAGGTCGACCCGCTCGGCCTTGTCCTGGCTGCGCTGGGTGTCCGGGTCGAAGCGGCGCAGGGTGTCGATCTCGTCATCGAACAGGTCGATACGCAGCGGTGCCTCGGTGCCCATGGGAAAGAGGTCGATGATGGCCCCGCGCAGGGCGTACTCGCCGGGCTCATAGACGGTTTCCACCGCCCGGTAGCCGGCCCGGGAGAGCGCTTCCCGGAAGCGCTCGCGGTCGAGCCGCTGGCCCACCTCCAGGGTGAGCACCCGCCCGGCGATGTACTCGACCGGCGGCAGCCGCTGCATCAGGGTGTTGATGGGCACCAGCACGATGCCGTGCTCGCCGTCCTGCAGCCGACGCAGGGTGCGCAGCCGCGCCGAGACGATGTCCTGGTGGGGCGAGAAGCTGTCGTAGGGCAGCGTCTCCCAGTCGGGGAAGGGCAGCACCGGCACCCGGCTGTAGAAGGCGAGCTCGCTCTCCAGGCGCAGCGCCTGGGCCGTGTCGGCGGTGATCACCAGCAGCGGGGCATCCTCGGCCAGGCGCGCCAGGGCCAGGGCGGCGGCGCTGCCCTGGGGGGGCTGCCAGTAGAGGGTGTCGCGCACACCCTCGGGGCGCGGCGGATCCAGCGGCGAGAAGTTGGGCATGGTCACGTCGGTCGGCTGATGGACGGCTTGGAAAGGGCGCATGATAGCAGATCCCGGCCGGCCGCCGGCTTGTAGTCGGGTGGGGCCTTCCTGTAATGCCGCTACAGGGGCTGCGACCATCCTGCGATTGACCCCGGGGGCGGGCTCCGGATAATGGCGGCGACCCTTCAACCCCACAGTGAGGCCGCACGTGAGTCAGCAACCCTCCGATACCGTCTTCCAGGAATGGCACGACAACCAGGCGCTTGCCGAGCAGATGATCCCGATGATCGGTAGGCTCTACCGTCACAACAACGTGGTCACCACCCTCTACGGGCGGTCGCTCTTCAACCGCAGCGTGATTCGCATCCTGAAGGACCACCGCTTCGTGCGTAAGGTCGAGGGTACCGAGCTCTCCGTGGGCGACACCTTCCCGCTGGTCCAGGCCATGGGCGAGCTCAACCTGGGCCCGGCCCACGTGGATGTCGGCAAGCTGGGCGTGGCCTTCAAGAAGCAGGGCGGCGGCGATGCCGTGGCCTTCCTGCGCCAGGAGCTGGCCGAGATCGTCGACAAGCACGACCCCGCCGGCAATAACGGCGAGCCCAAGGATGTCGTGCTCTACGGCTTCGGCCGCATCGGGCGCATCCTGGCTCGGGTGCTGGTGGAGAAGGCCGGTGGCGGCAACCTGCTGCGCCTGCGTGCCATCGTCGTGCGCGGTCGCGGCGACATCGCCAAGGATCTCGAGAAGCGCGCGAGCCTCCTGCGCCGCGACTCCGTGCACGGTCCCTTCGACGGCACCATCAGCGTCGACGCCGAGGCGCGCACCCTCACCGCCAACGGCAACGTCATCCAGGTGATCTACGCCGACTCGCCCCAGGAGGTCGACTACACCGCCTACGGCATCGACAACGCCGTGGTGGTCGACAACACTGGCATCTGGCGCGACGAGGCCGGCCTCGGCCAGCACCTGGCCTGCAAGGGCGCCTCCAAGGCGCTGCTCACCGCGCCGGGCAAGGGCGATATCAAGAACATCGTCTACGGCATCAACCACGATGACCTGACCGGCGACGATCGCATCATCTCCGCGGCCTCCTGCACCACCAACGCCATCGTGCCGGTGCTCAAGGTGCTCAACGACGAGTTCGGCGTCGAGCATGGCCACGTCGAGACGGTGCACGCCTACACCAACGACCAGAACCTGATCGACAACTACCACAAGGGTGACCGCCGCGGCCGCAGCGCACCGCTCAACATGGTGCTGACCGAGACCGGCGCCGCCAAGGCGGTGGCCAAGGCGCTGCCGGAGCTGGCCGGCAAGCTGACCGGCAACGCCATCCGCGTGCCGACCCCGAACGTCTCCATGGCGATCCTCAACCTGCGCCTGGAGAAGGAGACCGACGCCGAGGCGCTGAACGACTTCCTGCGTCGCATGTCCCTGGACTCCCCGTTCCAGAAGCAGATCGACTACGTCGACTCCCCGGAGGTGGTCTCCACCGACTTCGTCGGCAACCGCCACGCCGGCATCGTCGATGCCAAGGCGACCATCGCCAACGGCAAGAATGCCGTGCTCTACGTCTGGTACGACAACGAGTTCGGCTACAGCTGCCAGGTGGTGCGCATCCTGCAGCAGATGTCCAACGTGCATTTCCTCAAGCTGCCGCGCGCCGGCGCCTGAGGCGAGTCCACCGTCCGACCGAACCCCCCGCCGGAGACGCTCCGGCGGGGGGTTCTGCGTCTGGTGGGGGTGGCGGCCTGCCAGGCTGCGACATTTTTCCCCTTGCCTCAGGTCACACCTTGCGACCTTCGCTCAGGTGGTCATCGCCCGGCCTTGTCTTTATAATACCGGGGATTTTTCGGGGTGGTCCGAGCCTGGCTCGGGCCCGACTGGTAACGTACTGACACGACAAGAATTCGAATCCATTCGAACCCCTTTCCTTCGTATATCCGATCCATCAACTGGGCGAGACTATGATCGAAGTCAAGAAAGGCCTGGATCTCCCCATCGCGGGGGCGCCCGAGCAGCGCATCGAGGATGCGCGCCCGGTACGTCACGTGGCGGTCCTGGGCACCGACTACGTCGGCATGAAGCCGACCATGGAGGTCCGGGAGGGAGACAGGGTAAAGCTAGGCCAACTGCTCTTTACCGACAAGAAGATCGACGGTGTGCGCTTCACCGCGCCGGCAGGCGGCGAGGTGATCGCCATCAACCGGGGCGAGAAGCGTCGCCTGCTCTCGGTGGTGATCAAGGTCGACGAGACCGAGGCAGCCGTCGAGTTCAAGGCCCACGGGCGTGATGGCCTGGAAGGCCTGGAGCGCCAGGCGGTGGTCGACCAGCTGGTCGAGTCCGGCCTGTGGACCGCGCTGCGCACCCGTCCCTACTCGCGCACCCCCGCCATCGACAGCAAGCCGTCCGACATCTTCGTCACCGCCGTCGATACCCACCCGCTGTGCCCCGACCCCGCCGAGATCATCAACGAGCAGCCCCAGGCGTTCGAGGATGGCCTCAAGGTGCTGGCACGCCTGACCGCCGGCAAGGTCTACCTGTGCACGGCGCCGGGCGCCCGGATTCCCGGCGGCGACGTCAAGGGCGTCCAGGTCGAGCAGTTCGGTGGCCCGCACCCGGCCGGTCTCGTCGGCACCCATATCCACTACCTCTCGCCCGTGGGCCTGCACAAGCGCGTGTGGCACATCGGCTACCAGGACGTGATCGCGTTCGGCAAGCTGTTCGCCGAGGGCAAGCTGGATGTCAGCCGCGTCGTCGGCGTGGGCGGCCCGCGAGCCGAGAAGCCGCGCCTGCTGCGCACCCGCATCGGGGCCAGCACCGAGGAACTGCTGGCCGGCGAGGTGGTCGACCCGGAAGGTACCCGCGTGATCTCCGGTTCGGTCTTCTCGGGCTTCGCCTGCGAGGGCAGCCTGCGCTACCTGGGCCGCTTCCATAACCAGTTCAGCCTGCTCGAGGAAGGCAACAAGCGCCTCTTCATGGGCTGGTTGTCGCCGGGTGCCAACCGCCACTCGGTGCTGGGCATCTACCTGTCCAAGTTCACCGGCCTCAAGGACTACGCGCCGACCACCTCCACCAATGGCTCCGAGCGTGCCATGGTGCCGGTGGGCGCCTACGAGGCCGTGATGCCGCTGGATATCCTGCCCACGCAGCTGCTGCGCTCGCTGATCGTCGGCGACATCGAGACTGCCATGCAGCTCGGGTGTCTGGAGCTGGATGAAGAGGACCTGGCCCTGTGCACCTACGCGTGCCCGGGCAAGTACGAATACGGTCCCATCCTGCGTGACAACCTCACCCTGATCGAGAAAGAGGCCTGATCATGCCGATTCGACAGACACTCGACAATCTCGAGCCGCACTTCCACAAGGGTGGCAAGTACGAGAAGTTCTACCCCCTCTACGAGGCGGTGGACACCATCTTCTACGCCCCCCCCAGCGTGGCCAAGACCACCGCTCACGTGCGTGACGGCGTCGACCTCAAGCGCATCATGATCACCGTCTGGCTCTGCACCTTCCCGGCGATGTTCTTCGGCATGTGGGCCGCTGGCTGGCAGGCCAACACCGCCATCGCCGACGGCTACGCCTCCATGGCGGGCTGGCGCGAGGCGATCATGATGACCCTGGCCTCCGGCCACGATCCGGGCAGCCTGTGGGCCAACTTCGTGCTCGGCGCCACCTACTTCCTGCCGATCTATCTGGTGACCTTCGTGGTCGGCGGCTTCTGGGAAGTGCTGTTCGCGGTCAAGCGCGGCCACGAGGTCAACGAGGGCTTCTTCGTCACCTCCGTGCTCTATGCCCTGATCCTCCCGGCCACCATCCCGCTGTGGCAGGTGGCGCTCGGCATCACCTTCGGCGTGGTGATCGGCAAGGAGATCTTCGGCGGTACCGGCAAGAACTTCCTCAACCCGGCGCTGACCGGTCGTGCCTTCCTCTATTTCGCGTATCCGGCGCAGATCTCCGGCGACGCGGTGTGGGTGGCGGCCGACGGCTACACCGGCGCGACCGCACTCTCCATCGCCTTCCAGGACGGCATGGCCGCCCTGACCAGCACCTACAGCTGGTGGGACGCCTTCATCGGCTTCATCCCGGGCTCCGTGGGCGAGGTATCGACCCTGGCGATACTGATCGGGGCGGCGATCCTGCTGTGGACGCGAATCGCCTCGTGGCGAATCATGCTCGGGGTCTTCCTCGGCATGGTGGCGACCAGCGCGCTGTTCAACCTGATCGGCTCTGACTCCAACCCGATGTTCGCGATGCCCTGGTACTGGCACCTGGTGGTCGGCGGCTTCGCCTTCGGCATGGTGTTCATGGCCACCGACCCGGTGTCCGCCGCCATGACCAACCAGGGTCGCCTGCTGTTCGGCGTGCTGATCGGCATCATGACCGTGCTGATCCGCGTGGTGAACCCGGCCTTCCCGGAAGGCATCATGCTGGCGATCCTGTTCGCCAACCTGTTCGCACCGCTCATCGATCACTTCTTTGTTCAGGCCAACATCAAGCGCCGCAAGCTGCGCACCGGTGAACCGGCCGAGGAGACTGCCTGATGGCACAGAGCAACAACTCCATCAAGAAGATCCTGACGGTGGCGTTCGCACTTTGCATCGTGTGTTCGGTCATCGTCTCCACCGCGGCGGTGGCGCTGCGTCCCATGCAGCAGCTCAACCAGGAGCTCGACCGCAAGACCAATGTCCTGCGCGTCGCCAACCTCTATGAGCGCGGCATGGATGTGGAAGCGGCCTTCCGCGAGATCACCCCGCGCGTGGTGAACCTGCAGACCGGCGAGTACTCCGACCAGCATGACCCGGAGACCTTCGACGGCTTCGAGACTCGCCGCGATCCGGCCGCCTCGCGCACCCTCTCCGGTGCCCAGGATCCGGCCGGTCTGTCTCGCGTCGAGAACTACGCGACGGTCTATCTCGTCGGTGATCCCGACGACCCCGAGCAGATCATCCTGCCGATCCGCGGCCAGGGCCTGTGGGGCCTGATGCGTGGCTTCCTCGCCGTGGAAGGTGACGGCAACACCATCGTCGGCATCACCTTCTTCGAGCACAGTGAGACTCCCGGTCTCGGCGCCGAGGTCAACAACCCGCGCTGGCAGGCCCAGTGGGAAGGCAAGCGGATCTTTGACGAGGCGGACGAGCTGGCCCCGGCCATTCGCGTGGCCAAGGGCAGCGGCAGCGGTGACCATGAGGTCGACGGCCTCTCCGGTGCCACCCTGACCGCCAATGGCGTCAACAACATGCTGCAGTTCTGGCTGAGCCCGGAAGGCTTCGGTAACTACCTGGCCAAGTTCCGCAGCGGCGTCGACCAGGAAGACGCTCAGGACGCCGACGTCGAACTCGAAGCGGAAGGAGCCTGATCATGGCGGATGCATCAACCAAGAGCGTCTTGATGGCGCCGGTCTTCAAGAACAACCCCATCGCGCTGCAGGTGCTCGGCATCTGCTCCGCGCTGGCGGTAACGACCAGCATGAGCGTGTCGCTGGTCATGACCCTTGCAGTGATCTTCGTGACGGCCTTCTCGAACCTGTTCGTGTCGCTGATCCGTCACCATATCCCCTCGTCCATCCGCATCATCGTGCAGATGACCATCATCGCTTCGCTGGTGATCGTGGTGGATCAGGTGCTCAAGGCGTACGCCTACGAGATGTCCAAGCAGCTCTCGGTGTTCGTCGGCCTGATCATCACCAACTGCATCGTGATGGGGCGGGCCGAAGGCTTTGCCATGCAGAACGGCCCCAAGATGTCCTTCATCGACGGCATCGGCAACGGTATCGGCTACGGCTTCATCCTGATGACCGTGGGCTTCTTCCGCGAGCTGTTCGGCGCCGGCAGCGTCTTCGGCTTCACCGTGCTCGAGACCGTGCAGAACGGTGGCTGGTACGTCCCCAATGGCCTGCTGCTGCTGCCGCCGTCCGCGTTCTTCATCATCGGTCTGATCATCTGGGTGCTGCGTGCCGTGAACCCGGAGCAGATCGAGGAGAACGAGTTCAAGATGAAGCACAACACCGAACCGAAGGAGGCGGTGTAACATGGAACACTATCTGAGCCTGTTCGTTGCCTCGGTCTTCGTCGAGAACCTGGCACTCGCATTCTTCCTGGGCATGTGTACCTTCCTGGCGGTGTCCAAGAAGGTCTCCGCGGCCTTCGGCCTCGGTATCGCCGTGATCGTGGTGCTGACCATCTCCGTGCCGGTGAACAACCTGGTCTTCAACCTGCTGCTGGCGGAAGGGGCGCTGGCCTGGACCGGTATCAGCGGTGCCGAGAACATCGACCTCTCCTTCCTGGGCCTGCTCAGCTACATCGGCGTCATCGCCGCCCTGGTGCAGATCCTCGAGATGTTCCTCGACAAGTACGTGCCCGCGCTCTACAACGCGCTGGGCGTGTTCCTGCCGCTGATCACCGTGAACTGCGCCATCCTCGGTGGCGTGCTCTTCATGGTCGAGCGTAACTACAACTTCGGCGAATCCGTGGTCTATGGCCTCGGCTCCGGCATCGGCTGGGCGCTGGCCATCACCGCCCTTGCCGGTATCCGCGAGAAGCTGAAGTACAGCGACGTTCCCGGCTCCCTGCAGGGCCTGGGCATCACCTTCATCACCGTGGGTCTGATGTCGCTGGGCTTCATGTCCTTCTCCGGCATCCAGCTCTGAGGCAGGTCGTGCTCTCCCGGCGGCCGGCTGTGCCGCCGGGGTCCAGACAACGTGAAGCAATAGGAAACCGACATGGTTGATACATCCGTCATCTTGCTCGGCGTGGTCATGTTCACCCTGATCGTCATCGGTCTGACGCTGGTGATCCTGGCCGCCCGCAGCAAGCTCGTCAGCACCGGGGACGTGACCATCGAGGTCAACGGCGACCCCGAGCACACCCTGACCACCCAGGCCGGCGGCAAGCTGCTCAACACCCTGGCGGCCAACGGCATCTTCCTCTCCTCCGCCTGCGGTGGCGGCGGCTCCTGCGCCCAGTGCAAGTGCCGCGTGGAAGAGGGTGGCGGCGCCATCCTGCCCACCGAGGAGTCCCACTTCACCATGCGCGAGAAGAAGGAGGGGTGGCGCCTCTCCTGCCAGGTGCCGGTGAAGCAGGACATGAAGGTCGAGGTGCCCGAGGAGGTCTTCGGCGTCAAGAAGTGGGAGTGCGAGGTCATCGCCAACCCCAACGTCGCCACCTTCATCAAGGAGCTCAACCTCAAGCTGCCCGAGGGCGAGAACGTCGACTTCCGCGCCGGCGGCTACGTGCAGCTGGTGGCCCCCCCCTACGATATCTCCTTCAAGGATTTCGATATCGAGGAGGAGTACCGGGGCGACTGGGAGAAGTTCGATCTCTACAAGATCTCCCACAAGAGCAACGAGGAGGTCATCCGCGCCTACTCCATGGCGAACTACCCGGAAGAGAAGGGCATCCTCAAGTTCAACATCCGTATCGCCACGCCGCCGCCCAACACCAACCATCCGCCGGGCCTGATGTCCACCTACGTCTTCAGCCTGAAGCCGGGTGACAAGGTCACCGTGATGGGGCCCTTCGGCGAGTTCTTCGCCAAGGACACCGATGCCGAGATGGTCTTCGTCGGCGGCGGTGCGGGCATGGCGCCGATGCGCAGCCATATCTTCGACCAGCTCAAGCGCCTCAAGTCCAAGCGCAAGATCTCGTTCTGGTACGGCGCGCGCTCCTGGCGCGAGACCTTCTACAACGAGGAGTACGACCAGTTGGCCGAGGAGTTCCCCAACTTCCAGTGGCACCTGGCGCTCTCGGACCCGATGCCCGAGGACAACTGGGATGGCCCCACCGGCTTCATCCACAACGTCCTCTACGAGAACTACCTCAAGGACCATCCGGCCCCCGAGGACTGCGAGTACTACATGTGCGGGCCGCCCATGATGAACGCCTCCGTCATCAAGATGCTGCTCGACCTGGGCGTCGAGCCCGAGAACATCCTGCTGGACGACTTCGGCGGATGATCTCCCTCGCCGCGAGGCGACACCCGGGGCTGGCCATGCGGCCAGCCCTCTTTCTATTCGCCCTGCTGATGCCGCTGGCCCTGCTGGCGGGCTGTCGTCAGCAGGGGGAATGGTTCCTGCTCGAGGGGGTGGCCCTCGGCACCGGCTATCACATCACGCTGAATGGCGACCTGGGCGAGGGCGAGTCCGCCCTGGTCGAGGCCGCCATCCAGGGTGAACTGGTCAGCCTCGACAGTGAGTTGGCGTTTCTTCGCAGGCTTGTGACACCATCACTATTGCCGCTGCCCGGTGCGCAGGTGCCTGACGCCGCGAGCGAGGCGCTGCGCGAGCACCTTCAGGTCCTGGCCGTGGATCGCCTGTTCCGCGTGCTCGACGAGTTCGGCATTGCCAATGCCATGGTGGAGCTTGGCGGCGTGCAGCGGGCCCGTGGCATGGCCGGACGCCACCCCTGGCGTGTGCGCCTGCCGCGCAGCGGGGCAGGCGAGGCGGAGACGCACGTCCTGCGCCTGCAGGATGCCGCCCTGGTGCATCGCGCCGTGCCGGAGCCCGCCGCCATCGAGGCCTCGGCCGCGGGTCGCGTGCTCGCGGTCAGCGCGGTGGCGCCCAGCGCGGAGGCCGCCCAGCGCCTGGCGCGGGAGCTGCTCGCCGCCGCTCCGGACGACACCCTGGAACACCCGGCACGCCTTGTGGTCCTCACCCCACAGGGAATCGAAATCCATACCGGATCTGCCCTCGAGCCGCTGCTCGACCGCTGAGCCCGGGCGTTGAGAAAGGAGAATGTCATGACCATCTGGATTATTGCCTTTGCCTTCATGCTGCTGATCATGGCCGCCATGGCCGTGGGGGTGATCCTCGGCCGCAAGCCTATCGCCGGCTCCTGCGGCGGCCTCAACCAGCTCGGCCTCAAGGAGGGCTGCGAGGTGTGCGGCGGCAAGGACGAGGTGTGCGAGGAGGAGAACCGCAAGCGCGGCAGCGTCCGCCGCCGCAGCGACGAGAGCCGTGGCGCCGACCTGGGCTACGACGCGACCCGGCGCTGAAGAAACCAGCCATGGGGGATAGCCGCAAAGCTCTGGGGCCACTGGTGGGAGCTGGGCTTTGCCCGGCGAATGGAGACCGAAGGACTCCTTGGCGGTATTCGCCAATGCCAGCGACTCTGGCGGGGCGCCTGCGGCGCCATTCGCTCGGCACAGCCGACCTTATTACAAGGCTCGGCTGCGCTCGGCGCTCGTAACGGATGTTGAAAAAGGAGATCGAACGGCCAATGGCAGTCCATAACTACGACGTGGTGGTGATCGGTACCGGCCCGGCGGGGGAGAGCGCCGCCATCAACGCCGCCAAGCACGGCAAGCGCGTGGCGGTGGTCGAGAAGCAGCCGCTGGTGGGGGGCAACTGCACCCACTGGGGCACGATTCCCTCCAAGGCGCTGCGCCACCAGGTCAAGCAGATCATGCAGTTCAACACCAACCGCATGTTCCGCGATATCGGCGAGCCGCGCTGGTTCTCCTTCCCCAGGGTCATGGAGCGCTCCCGGGCCACCATCGACCAGCAGGTGGCGATGCGCACCAACTTCTACTCCCGCAACCGCATCGACCTGTTCAGCGGCGTGGCCCGCTTCAAGGACGAGCACACCCTGCTGGTGCGCGACAACCACGAGGGCATGGACGAGCTGGTGGCCGAGAAGGTGGTCATCGCCACTGGCTCACGCCCCTATCGCCCGGCGGACATCAACTTCCGCCACCCGCGGATCTACTGCTCCGACACCATCCTGAGCCTGTCGCACACGCCGCGTACCCTGATCATCTTCGGCGCCGGGGTCATCGGCTGCGAGTACGCCTCGATCTTCTCCGGTCTCGGCGTCAAGGTGGACCTGATCAACAACCGTGACAGCCTGCTCTCCTTCCTGGATGACGAGATCAGTGACGCGCTCTCCTACCACCTGCGCAAGCACGGGGTGCTGATTCGCCACAACGAGGAGTATGACCGCGTCGAGGGTGACGAGTCCGGCGTGACGGTGCACCTGAAATCCGGCAAGCGGCTGCGGGCCGATGCCTTCCTGTGGGCCAACGGGCGCACCGGCAACACCGACCAGCTGGGCCTCGAGAACATCGGCCTGGAGGCCAACTCCCGCGGCCAGCTGATGGTCGACGAGCACTACCGCACGGCCATTCCCCACATCCATGCCGCCGGTGACGTGATCGGCTGGCCGAGCCTGGCGAGCGCCGCCTACGACCAGGGCCTCAACGCCTCCAGCGAGCTCCTCGGCGACGACTTCCGCTACGTCACCGAGGTGCCCACCGGCATCTACACCATTCCCGAGATCAGCTCGTTCGGACGCAACGAGCGTGAACTCACCGAGGCGAAGGTGCCCTACGAGGTGGCCCAGGCCTTCTTCAAGGATACCGCCCGGGCCCAGATCACCGGCGATACCGTGGGCATGCTCAAGATCCTGTTCGACCAGGACACCCTGGAGATCTACGGCATCCACTGCTTCGGCGACCAGGCCTCGGAGATCGTCCATATCGGCCAGGCGATCATGCAGCAGAAGGGCGAGGCCAACAGCCTCAAGTACTTCGTCAACACCACCTTCAACTACCCCACCATGGCCGAGGCCTACCGGGTGGCGGCCATGAACGGGATGAACCGGGTCTTCTAGGCAGGCCCGATGCGCTGATCAACGCCCCCCGCGGCGGTGAGCCAACCGCGGGGGCGCAGTGTTTCCGTGTGCGTCGGTCAGAGGTCCTTGTGCTCCTGGGCGTAGCAGGGAGGCGAGGCGGGCTCGCGGTCGGCGGCATCCTCGTCGTGCAGCGCCTTGAGCAGCGCCTCGCGCAGCTCCGGCAGATGCGATGCCTCGATATTGCGTGCCGCGGTGAGCAGGGTGAGGCGCCCACGCCGGGCGTGGCGCATCAGGGGTACCAGATACTCCGGGTGATCGCGCAGTTCGCCGCGATAGCGGGCGGCGAACACGAAGTGGCTGATCTCCTGCTGATGGTACTGGCGGCGCAGGGTGGGGCTGGGCGAGGCGTCGTGGTACCAGTCGGTCAACGCCAGCGCCTCGCGGGGCTTGCCCCTCGGCCACAGCCGGTCCACCAGCACCCTGGCCCCGTCCTCAGGCTGGGCGGGTTGGTAGATACGCTTGAGCACGATCTCATGGGCCACGGCTATCTCTCCTCCAGACTCTCCAGGGCCTCCCGGGCATGGGGCTGCCAGTGGCCGGGCAGGGCGGCGGCGCGCTCCAGGGCCTCCCGGGCGCCTGCCTCGTAGCCCTGCCCGCGCCGGGCGAGGCCCAGGTTGAGCCAGCCCACGGCGAGTCCCGGCTCGGCCGCCACCGCCTGCGCGAAGGCATCGATGGCGCCCGAGGCGTCCCCGGTGGTGTGGCGGGCGTTGCCCAGGCCGAAGTGCACCAGGCCACTGTCCGCGAAGCGCTCGGCCAGCGCCTCCCAGGCCGGCAGGGCGGTCTCGGCGCCCTGAACCCCTTCGAAGGCGCTGATCGCCTCCATGGCGCGATGGGGCCTCACCCCGGCCGGCAGCTCCCCCGGAGGGAGGGCCACGAAGGCCCAGCGGTCGCTGCGCGCCCAGGTGGCATCGAAGCGCCGGAAGGACTCGATGCGCCTGGGCTCCTCGCCGCTGTGCAGGATCAGTTCGTTGCGCTCGAGGTCGAAGCCGATGGCCACGGCATAGTGCCACATCGGCCAGGCGGGCAGCGCCAGGTTCTGCATCACCACCACCGGGTGGCCGGCGGCGAGCTCCAGCAGCAGCGCATCCAGGTGGCCCTCGATCACGAAGGGGATCTGGCCGTGGCGACGCACCGTGGCCAGCATCTCCGGCTGCACGCTGCCCTCGCGGCCGGGCAGGAAGACCTGGGGAATCAGGGTGTCCACTTCGACGTCGACGCCGGCATCGTTGAGCACCATGGCCAGGGATGCCGGGCCGCACTGGTAGTCGCGCTGGGCGTGGAAGGGCACCTCCTCGAGCAGCAGCTGGCGGGGCAGGGCCTGTTCGGTGCTGTCGGCAAGCCGCGGGGTGGTGGCGCAGCCGGTCAGGAGCAGCAGGCAGAGCACCAACGCAAGAACGCCCGCATGGCGGGCGTTCCTGGCTGTTGCTGCCGCCGGCTGCCGGATAAGGCAGTCGATCATGGCAGCCCCCTCAGCGGGTGAAGGGGAAGACGTTGGTCAGGCCGAGGATATCGGTGACCAGCAGGATCACGAAGACGGCAAAGAGGGCGCCGACCACGCTGGCACCGGCCGGGAGCTGCTCGAGCTGCTCGGCCATCTGGGCGGCCTCGGCGTCGGAGAGCGCCGCCACGCGGGCCTCGACCTCGGCCAGGTCGACGCCCTGGGCGACCAGCTGGTCGCGCACGTCGTCACGGGCGAGGATCTCGTGGATCCGCTCCCGATCGGCCTGGCCATGTTCGGCGTTGAGTGCCGCCTGGGTGGTGATCAGGTCGCCGCCGGCGGGCGCCGGGGCGGCAGCCACGGGAAGGCTGCCCAGCAGCAGGGCGGTGATCAGCAGCGGGCTCAGGTAACGGCAGATCTTCTTCATCATGTCGGTGTTCCTTCTTCTTCGAGTGGGCTTCCGGCTCCTTGATGATCCACGCGTCGCTTCCTGGCGAACAAGTGTGGCGTCACGATGATACCCGCACAGTATAGGATGAAATGGTGTGAAATTTCATGCCCTTGCCGATCAACGCTCGGGGCGATCAGGCGATCAGGCGATCAGGCGATCCGGTAGGAGGAGGGCAGTTCGGCCAGCAGGCCGCGGCCGCCGGCCAGGGTCAGCGCCAGGTCGTGCAGGCCGTCCTGCACCGGCAGGGGGGAGGCGCCCTTGATGGCCAGGTCGAGCCGCTGGGCGAAGAGCAGCAGCTTGTGAAGCCGCTTCAGCGGCAGCCGCGAGATGGCCTGCTGGTAGGCGGGGCGGCGCTTCTCGAAGATCGCGGGCTTCTGGGCCTTGCAGGCGTGCTCGAAGCTCTGCCCCTGATCCAGATGCTGGTGCAGCGAGAGCAGGGTGCGCAGCTCCCGGGTCAGGGCCCAGAGCACGATGGGGGGCTCCACCCCCTCGGCGCGCAGACCGGCCATGATCCGCGAGACCCTCGCCCGCTCCCCCTTGAGGCAGGCATCCATCAGGGTGAAGACGTCGAAGCGGCTGCTGTCCTCCACGCCACCGGCCACGTCTCGCGGCGAGACGCGGCTGTTCGGCGGCAGCATCAGGGCGAGCTTCTGCAGCTCCTGGTCGGCGGCCAGCAGGTTGCCCTCGGTGCGCTCGCCGAGCAGGCGGGCGGCGTCCAGGTCGAGGTTGAGGCCGTATCGGGCGGCGCGGTCGCGCAGCCAGAAGCCCAGCCGCGAGAGGTCCACCGGCCAGACGGGCACGAAGAGCCCGGCCTTGTCGAGCGCCTGGAACCAGGCGCTCTTCTGCTGGCGGAAGTCGAGCTTGCCCATGGCCAGCAGCAGCACGTTGTCGCTGCCCTTGAGTTCCTCGGCGTAGGCCTTCAGCGCCTTGGCGCCCTCCTGGCCCAGGTTGTTCCCGGCCAGGCGCAGCTCGATCAGCTTGGCGCTGGCGAACAGCGACAGGCTGGCCGAGGCCTCGTGCAGGCGCCCCCAGGCGAAGTTGCCCTCCACGTGGAGGATCTCGCGCTCCTCGATGCCGCGGGCGCGGGCCGCGGCGCGCACGGCGTCGCAGGCCTCCATGTGCTGAAGCGGCTCCTCGCCGGCGACGATCACCACCGGCGGCAGCTTCTTCGCCAGCGCATCGGCCAGTTTATCTGGGAAGACTTTCACGTTGGGGCCTCTACCGAGGTCGGTTCATTCTGGTGGCCTTGCTTGCTGGCCATGGAGGGTTGTTCATTCTGGTGGTTAACCAGCTACCACCGAGGCTGTTGCTACTGGTGGGAGCCTCGCTTTGCGGGGCGAATAGGCTGAGGCCAAACAAGACGCAGATAACAGCGCCGGGCGCCTGCGGCGCCATTCGCCGGGCGGAGCCCAGCTCCCACCAGTGGGCCCAAGCCTTGGCAATTCAGCCATTCGCCGGGCGGAGCCCAGCTCCCACAGGTGCCAGGCGACCTGGGCTAGCGCGGCAGGCTGCGCAGGCGGTCGAGGAGCTGGCGCACGGCGGCCTCGCGCAGCTCCTGCCGGGCCTCCTCGCGCAGGTCGTCCTGGGTCAGCAGGTTGGCGTCGCTCACCGTGTAGCGGGTGGTGACCTCGAGGCGCTGCTGGTCGAGCAGGTAGGCACCGTCGCTTGCGCGTTGCACCGAGAAGGGGGCGGTGAGGGTCATCTCCTCCTCCCGGGGCCCCGAGTCGAGCACGCTGAGGCCGCGGCGCTGGAACTCGGGCTGGCCGAGGGTGAGCACCCGGTCGGCGCCGTCATCCACGCGGGTGCCGGCTGCCTCGAGTCGCTCCCGGGCGAGCCGCGAGAGCTCGCTGTCGGGGCCGGCCAGCGCCAGGGCATCGATCACCGCGGCGGGCTCGTCGAAGCCGCGCAGCCGGAAGCCGCAGCCGCCGAGCGCGAGGCTGGCGCCGCCGGCCAGGCCCAAGGTGAGAAAGGTGCGTCGCTGCATGGGTCACTCCCTCTGTCGTGGCGCTCAGCCCACCACAATATTGACCAGCTTGCCGGGCACCACGATCACCTTGCGAACCGTCTTGCCCTCGGTGTGGCGCTGGACGTTCTCGGCGGCGAAGGCCTCGGCCTCCACGGCCGCCTTGTCGGCGCTGGCGGGTACCTCGATGCGGGCGCGCAGCTTGCCGTTGACCTGCACCACGAGCTCGATGGTGTCGCGGGCGAGTGCCGACTCGTCCACCCCGGGCCAGGTAGCGTCGATGATCGGCTCGGCGTGGCCCAGCTCGGCCCACAGGGCGTGGCAGGCGTGGGGCACGATGGGGGCGAGCAGCAGCACGCAGGCTTCCACCGCCTCGCGGGCCACGGCCAGGTCCTGGTCGCCGGCCGCGTTGTCGCCCTGGTGGAAGCGGCCGATGGCGTTGGTCAGCTCCATCACCGCGGCGATGGCGGTGTTGAAGGTGGTGCGACGGCCGATGTCATCGCTGGCCTTGGCGATGGTCTCGTGGGTCTTGCGGCGCAGCTCGCGTTGGGGCTCTGTCAGGACCGCCGGGTCGATGCCGCCGACCACGCCGCCTGCCTGGCGCTCGGCCTCGAGGTGGTCGGAGACCAGGCGCCACAGGCGCTTGAGGAAGCGGCTCGCCCCCTCGACGCCGGAGTCGGACCACTCCAGGGACTGCTCCGGGGGGGCGGCGAACATCATGAAGAGGCGCACGGTGTCGGCGCCGAAGCGGTCGATCATCGACTGGGGATCGACGCCGTTGTTCTTCGACTTGGACATCTTCTCGATGCCGCCCATCACCACCGGCTGGCCATCCGCGATCAGCACGGCACTGACCGGGCGTCCCTTGTCGTCGCGCTTGACCTCGACGTCGGCGGGGTTGAACCACTGCTTGCCGCCGTTATCGGTCTCCCGGTAGTAGGTCTCGGCGATCACCATGCCCTGGGTGAGCAGGCGCTGGAAGGGCTCGTCGACGCTGACCAGCCCCAGGTCGCGCATCAGCTTGGTGAAGAAGCGCGCGTAGAGCAGGTGCAGGATGGCGTGCTCGATGCCGCCGATGTAGAGATCCACCGGCAGCCAGTAGTCGGCGCGCTCGTCGAGCATCGCCTCCTGGTTGTCGGCGCAGCAGAAGCGCGCGAAGTACCAGGAGGATTCCATGAAGGTGTCGAAGGTGTCGGTCTCGCGCACCCAGCCGTCGCCCAGGTCGCTGAACGCCGGCATGCGCTTGAGCGGCGAGCCGGAGGCATCGACGGTCACCTCCAGCGGCAGTGCCACCGGCAGCTCCTCGTCGGTCAGCGCCACGGTCTGCCCCTCGGGGCCGTACTTCACCGGGATCGGTGCGCCCCAGTAGCGCTGGCGGGCCACGCCCCAGTCGCGCAGGCGGTAGTTGGTCTTGACCTCGCCGCGGCCGAGCTCGGCCAGCTTCGCCGCGATGGCGTCGAAGGCCGCCTCGAAGTCGAGGCCGTCGAACTCGCCGGAGTGGATCAGGGTGCCGTACTCCACGTAGGCGCCCTCGGAGAGGTCCGGGGCGTCGCCGCTGGCGTCGGCGATCACCGGCTCGATGGGCAGGCCATAGGCGTGGGCGAATTCCCAGTCGCGCTGGTCGTGGGCGGGCACCGCCATCACCGCGCCGGTGCCGAACTCCATCAGCACGAAGTTGGCCACGTAGACCGGCACCTCGCGGCCGGTCAGCGGATGCACCGCCACATGGCCGGTGGGCATGCCCTTCTTCTCGCGGGTGGCGAGCTCCGCCTCGGAGGTGCCGCCGCGGGCGCACTCCTCGCAGAAGGAAGCCAGCGCCGGGTTGCCTTCGGCGGCCTGCTTCGCCAGCGGATGGCCGGCGGCCACCGCCACGTAGGTGACCCCCAGCAGGGTGTCGGGGCGGGTGGTGTAGACCGAGAGCGGCTCGCAGGCGGCGCCGTCGGCGGCTTTGATATCGGAGCCCTCAGCGGGCTTGATATCAAAGCTGAGTTCCACGCCCCGCGACTTGCCGATCCAGTTGCGCTGCATGGTCTTGACCTGCTCGGGCCACTCGATGGTGTCCAGGTCGGCCAGCAGCTCCTCGGCGTAGTCGGTGATGCGCAGGAACCACAGCGGGATCTCCTTGCGCTCCACCAGGGCGCCGGAGCGCCAGCCGCGGCCGTCGATCACCTGCTCGTTGGCCAGCACCGTCTGGTCCACCGGGTCCCAGTTCACCGTGGACATCTTCTTGTAGACCAGCCCCTTCTCCACCAGCTTGGCGAAGAACCACTGCTCCCAGCGGTAGTAGTCGACGTCGCAGGTGGCGAACTCGCGGCTCCAGTCGTAGGCGAAGCCCAGCGCCTGCAGCTGGTTGCGCATGTAGTCGATGTTCTCGTAGGTCCACCTGGCCGGGGGGACCTGATTCTGAATGGCGGCATTCTCGGCCGGCATGCCGAAGGCGTCCCAGCCCATGGGCTGCAGCACGTTCTTGCCCTGCATGCGCTGGTAGCGGGAGACCACGTCACCGATGGTGTAGTTGCGCACATGCCCCATGTGCAGCTTGCCGCTGGGGTAGGGGAACATCGACAGGCAGTAGAACTTCTCGCGGCTGGCGTCTTCCACCGCCTTGAAGCACTGGTTCTTCTCCCAGAACTGCTGGGCGTCGCGTTCGATCTCTTGGGGCTTGTACTGTGCGTCCATCGCTGTCTTCGGATACCTTGCAAGTCGGCGCGCCGGCCGGTGACGACGCGCGGTCGTGGCTTGTCCGGCGTCATGTCCTGGGGCCAGGAGGGCGACAAGACGTTGAACTGCCGGCGGGAAGTCGTCTAAATGGTAGGCAAGGATACCCCAGCACGGCCCAGCCCGGCTATGCCCGGCCCGGCCGGCTCACCGCAGGAAGGAGCACACCATGAGCGAGCAGCAGAAACATTCCCGGGACCATCGCCTGCGTGAAGGCTATGAGCGCATGCTCGAGCGCCTGCAGGAGGGGGCCCACGAGCTCACCTGGGAGAACCTGCAGAAGGAGCTCGATGAGGCCGTGGAGTTCGAGGCCGAACTCGAGGAGTTCACCAAGGATGAGCTCTCGCTGCTGCGCGCCTGGGTGGAGCGCGACCTCAAGGACATGCGCCGCTACCTGAGCGCCGGCGGCGAGAGCGTCGCCACCTGGCTCGGCATCGACCTCTCCGCCCTGTCGCGCAAGGTCAGCGAGTCGCTGCTCTCCATCGCCGACCGCAGCGTGGTCGATCGCGAACGCCTGGAGGAGGACCTGGAGGCCGCCCAGGCCGACTACTGCGAGGGCGAGATGGCCGTTCCCGGCCGCATGGCCTGCGTGCATTGCGACGCCGAGGTGGACCTGCCCGAGATGACCCTGATCGAGCCCTGCCACCGCTGCGGCCATCGCTACTTCAAGCGAGTATCGAAGTAGCGGCTACAGCCAGGCGTCGAGCAGGAGGATGGCGCCCACCACCAGCGCGGAGAGGGCGGCGGCGTAGCCGAGGTTGTGGCGCATCATCACGCCGCCGCTCACCCCGTAGCGCCCCTGCAGCGAGAGGTTGATGCCGGAGAGCGGGCCGACGCTGGTGCCCACCGCCCAGGAGGCCAGCGCCACGAAGGCGAACAGCGTCTGGCGGCTCCCTTCCAGTTCCAGCATCGAGGCCAGTACCGAGACGCCGATGATGGGGTGAAGCCCCGCCACGGCGCTGGCCACGATGGCCAGGAAGCTGGCCACCGCCTGGGGCGCGCCGAAGTGGGCGAAAAGCGTCCACTGGCTGCCGGTGAGTGCGCCGATGAAGGCCGAGAGCCCCTGGGTCAGGAGGCCCGCACACAGGAAGAGAGCGATCTCCCCGCGCATGGCCGGCAGCCGCTCCAGCGTATGGCTGCGCACCCTGCGCAGGGTCCAGCGCGGGCCCCGGGGCAGGTTGGCCAGCAGCGCCACCGCCGGCAGCAGGAAGGTGATGATGCTGACGATGGAGAGCGCGGGCGTCAGGACGTAGTGGAACAGCAGCACCAGCGTGGCCATGCCCACCGGCATCAGCAGGCTGCGCGGCGAGAGCGAGTAGCCCGCCACCTCGGTGAGGTCGAAGCGCCGCGAGAGGTCGAGCAGCGAGAGAGTGCCCGCCAGCATCCCCAGCGGCAGGCCGAGTGCCAGGATCGTCGTGAAGCGCATCTCCGGCGCCAGGGTCATCACCACCCCCATGGAGGCGAAGAAGGGCGACCAGAGCGCGGCGCTGGAGAGCCCGCGGTTGAGGGCCAGCAGCTGCGGCAGCGTGAGCTCGCCGTGGCGCCGCAGCCGGTCGCCCACCATGAACACCGTCGAGAGGTTCAGCACAGCGCCGAGCAGGTGGACCCCCAGCCAGGTGCCGCCGGTGCCGCGCCGTCCGGTCACGGCGCTGCCGGGCGGTGCCGCGTGCCCCTGGCGGGTGCCGATCAGCGTGATGAAGCTCACCCCCACCAGCATCGCCACCACATAGCTGTTCCCGTCCAGCAGCCGGTGCCAGGCGATCTCGGCGCCGTGGAAGAGCGCCGCGACCAGGGCCAGGGCCATGCCGAGCCCGGCCAGGATGCCGGCCTGGCGACGATTGCCGCGCTTGAGGTCCGGCCACAGCAGCACCACCGCGAGCCAGAAGGCGTAGCTCACCGCCGGCAGGGCGATCGGCAGCCCTGCCAGGCGCAGTACCTGCAGGGCGAGCCCCGCGAGGATCAGGCCGCCGGCGATGGCGTGGCGAAGCGAGGTGGGCGGGGCAGGGGACAAGGGGGCAGGCTCCGAACGGATGGCAGGTCGGTCGACGAAACAATCAGAATGTGAGCAGTCTAACCAACTCCCGGGGCGGTTGTCCTCGCCGCTGCTTCCCGGGCCGCCTCCAGCTGCTCCAGCATGGCCCGGGCGGCGTTGGAGAGGGTTCGGCTGCGGTGCACGATATAGCCCAGCGGGCGATGGATCGGCGGGCAGTCGATGGCCAGCTCGTGAAGCTCGCCCGCCACCAGCCGCTCCGGCAGCAGGCTCCAGCCCAGGCCGATGGCGGTCATCATCTTCAGCGTCTCCAGGTAGTTGGTGGAGAGCGCCACCGGCAGGCGCAGCCCCGCCGCGGCGAAGCGCGCCTCGATCAGCCCCCGGGTGAAGGTCAGGGGCCCGGGCAGCACGGCGTCGTGCTCGCACAGCTCGCGCAGCGCCACCCGCTTGCGTCTGGCCAGGGGGTGGTCGTGGGCGCAGACGAAGCAGAGCCGGTCGACCCATACCGGCACCACCTCGAGCAGGGGGTCGGGGTGGGGCGCCAGGGTCACCACGGCGATCTCCAGGGCGCCGTCCAGCACCCCTTGATAGGCCTCCTCGGAGTCGAGGAAGTGCAGGTCCAGGCGCACCTCGGGGTGGTTACGGGTATAGGCCTTGAGCAGCGGCGGCAGCCGGTGCAGGCCGATATGGTGGCTGGTGGCCAGCGTCAGGCTGCCGGCCACGTCATGGCTCAGGTTGCCCAGGGCGCGGCGGCTGTCGTCGACCATCACGAGGATCTGCCGCGCCCGGGGCAGCAGCACCCGGCCCGCCTCGGTCAGCCCGATGGTGCGGCCGATGCGGTCGAAGAGCCGCGCGCCGATCTGGCCCTCGAGGACGGCGATGCGCTTGCTCACCGCCGGCTGGGTCAGGTGCAGCTGCTCCGCCGCGCGGGAGAAGCTGCCGCTCTCGGCCACCGCCAGGAAGGCCTGCAGGCTCTGGGTATCCATGGTCCCTCCGTGACTGGCGTGAAATTGCCCATGGGAGATGCTCTGTTGTCCCTCAAGCCTTCACGAGGCTTGAGCTGACTGGTGGGAGATCGGCTTCGCCGGGCGAATGGCGCCGTAGGCGCCCCAGCGGAGTTGCCTGCGTTGGCTTATGCCGCCCAGGAGCCCTTCGGTCTCCATTCGCCGGGCGGAGCCCAGCTCCCACAAAAGCCCAGTTTTCACAATAAGCAACCTGGTTCATATGATCTCTCTATTCCTTTGGGGAATGCAATCCATAAATAACATGAATTGATTTTATGGGCGAGGAGCGGGAGACTGCTGCCATAGCCCCGATCGCCTGGCTAATCGACATTACAGGCGTGAGCGGCGCCGGGGGCAGACCGTAAAGGAGGTCCTATGCCAGGGATGGCATCGGTAGCGTACAGGGAAGTATTCACAGCGCCTCCTTGGAGGTCTGCCCCCGGTTAAGCCGCGGCGGCGGTGCAATTCCGAGACCGGACATGACATGAAGGGGCTTCGAGCCCGGGAGAAACGAAATGGCAGGCCAGACTCTCTACGACAAGCTGTGGACGCAGCACCTCGTCAAGGAGCGCGATGACGGCACCGCGCTGATCTACATCGACCGCCAGCTGCTCCACGAGGTGACCTCGCCCCAGGCCTTCGAGGGCCTGCGCCTGGCGGGCCGCAAGCCGTGGCGCCTCGACGCCAACCTGGCGACCCCCGACCACAACGTGCCCACCACGGTGAAGGAGCGTGCCGAGGGCAACGCCGGCATCAAGGACCCGGTGTCGCTGATCCAGGTGCAGACCCTCGACGACAACTGCATCGAGTTCGGCATCGAGGAGTTCAAGATCAACGACCCGCGCCAGGGCATCGTCCACGTGGTGGGCCCGGAGCAGGGCGCCACCCTGCCGGGCATGACCGTGGTCTGCGGCGACTCCCACACCGCCACCCACGGGGCCTTCGCGGCGCTGGCCCACGGCATCGGCACCTCCGAGGTGGAGCACGTGCTCGCCACCCAGTGCCTGCTTGCCCAGAAGATGAAGAACATGCAGGTGCGCGTCGAGGGTGAGCTTGGCACCGGCGTCACCGCCAAGGACGTGGTGCTGGCCATCATCGGCGAGATCGGCACCGCCGGCGGTACCGGCTACGCCATCGAGTTCGCCGGCAGCGCCATCCAGAGCCTCTCCATGGAAGGGCGCATGACCGTCTGCAACATGGCCATCGAGGCCGGTGCGCGGGTCGGCCTGATCGCCGTGGACGACACCACCATCGAGTACCTCGCGGGCCGTCCCTTCGCCCCGGCGGGCGACCAGTGGCAGGCCGCCGTGGCCGACTGGCGCGAGCTGGTCTCCGACGCGGACGCCGAGTTCGACAAGGTGGTGGTGCTCGACGCCGCCAAGATCGAGCCGCAGGTCTCCTGGGGCACCAGCCCCGAGATGGTCACCGGTGTCTCCGGCGAGGTGCCTGATCCGGCCGAGCAGGCCGACGAGACGCTGCGCAGCGGCTATACCCGGGCCCTCGAGTACATGGGCCTCGCCCCCAAGCAGAAGATCACCGATATCAGGCTCGACAAGGTGTTCATCGGCTCCTGCACCAACTCGCGCATCGAGGACCTGCGCGAGGCGGCCAAGGTCGCCCGCGGCCGCAAGGTCGCTGACACCATCAAGCTCGCCATGGTGGTGCCGGGCTCCGGCCTCGTGAAGCGCCAGGCCGAGGCCGAGGGGCTCGACAGAATCTTCACCGAGGCGGGCTTCGAGTGGCGCGAGCCCGGCTGCTCCATGTGCCTGGCCATGAACGCCGACAAGCTCGGCGCCGGCGAGCACTGCGCCTCCACCTCGAACCGCAACTTCGAAGGGCGCCAGGGCTACGGTGGGCGCACCCATCTGGTGAGCCCGGCGATGGCCGCCGCCGCCGCCATTGCCGGCCACTTTGTCGATGTCCGCACCCTTGAGGAGGCCTGAGCCATGAACAAGTTCGAACGCACCGAAGGTCTCGTCGCGCCGTTGGACCGCGCCAACGTCGACACCGACCTGATCATTCCCAAGCAGTTTCTGAAGTCGATCAAGCGCACCGGCTTCGGCGTCAACCTCTTCGACGAGCTGCGCTACCTGGACGAGGGCTACCCGGGCCAGGACTGCTCCCAGCGTCCGAAGAACCCCGACTTCGTGCTCAACCAGCCGCGCTACCAGGGCGCCAGCGTGCTGCTCGCCCGTCGCAACTTCGGCTGCGGCAGCTCACGGGAGCACGCCCCCTGGGCGCTGGAGGACTTCGGCTTCCGGGTGGTGGTCGCCCCGAGCTTTGCCGACATCTTCTACAACAACGCCTTCAAGAACGGCCTGCTGCTGGTCACCCTCCCCGAGGAGACCGTCGACCGCCTGTTCAAGGAGGCCGAGGCAACTGAAGGCTACGCCCTGGACGTGGATCTCGAGAACCAGCGGGTGACCACGCCCTCCGGCGAGATCCTCGAGTTCGAGGTGGATGCCTTCCGCAAGCACTGCCTGCTCAACGGCCTCGACGATATCGGCATCACCCTGCAGGACGAGGATGCCATCCGCGCCTTCGAGGCGAAGCACCGCGCCGCGCGCCCCTGGCTGTTCCGCGATAGCGCTCAAGCCTGACGTTCCCACTACTCCGAGGAAGCGGAGCGTCGGGGGCAGGCCGAAGAGGAGGTCCTACGCCAGGGATGGCGTCGGTAGCGTACAGGGATGTATTCACAGCGCCTCCTCGCAGGCCTGCCGCCGAGGTAGCTCCGCGGTCCCAGCAAGGAAGAAGCAATGACTCAGAAGATTCTGGTACTGCCGGGTGACGGCATCGGCCCCGAGATCACCGCCCAGGCGAGCCGCATCCTGGCCGCCTGCCAGGCCCGCGGCCTGGACGTCGAGGTGGAAGAGGCCCTGGTCGGCGGCAGCGCCTACGACGCGCACGGCGAGCCGCTGCCCGCCGAGACGCTCGAGAAGGCCAAGGCCGCTCGCGCCATCCTGCTCGGCGCCGTGGGTGGCCCCAAGTGGGACAAGCTCGAGGACCTTTCCAAGCGTCCCGAGAAGGGGCTGCTCGGCCTGCGCAAGAACCTGGGACTCTTCGGCAACCTGCGCCCGGCGATCACCTACCCCCAGCTCGCCGAGGCCTCCAGCCTCAAGCCCGAGCTGGTGGCCGGCCTCGACATCATGATCGTGCGCGAGCTCACCGGCGGCATCTACTTCGGCCAGCCCCGCGGCATCGAGGTGCGCAACGGCGAGCGGGTCGGCTTCAACACCTACGTCTACTCCGAGAGCGAGATCGAGCGCATCGGTCGCGTTGCCTTCGAGATGGCCCAGAAACGCGGCAAGAAGCTCTGCTCCGTGGACAAGGCCAACGTGCTCGAGGTCACCATCCTGTGGCGCGAGGTAATGGAGCGGCTGGCGCCGGAGTACCCGGACGTCGAGCTCTCCCACATGTACGTCGACAACGCCGCCATGCAGCTGGTGCGCGCGCCCAAGCAGTTCGACGTCATGGTCACCGGCAACATGTTCGGCGACATCCTGTCGGATGCCGCCGCCATGCTCACCGGCTCCATCGGCATGCTGCCGTCCGCCTCGCTCAACGAGACCGGCCAGGGCATGTACGAGCCCTGCCACGGCAGCGCCCCGGACATCGCCGGGAAGGGCATCGCCAACCCGCTTGCGACCATCCTCTCGGTGGCCATGATGCTGCGCTACTCGCTGGATGAGCCGGCGCTGGCCCAACGCATCGAGGGCGCCGTGGGCAAGGTGCTGGACGACGGGCTGAGAACCGCGGATATTGCCTCCGAGGGCACCCGCACCGTCTCCACCGCCGAGATGGGCGACGCCGTGCTGGCCGCCTTCGAGGCGCTCTAGGCGCGCCGAGCCATTGTCAGAATCTGCTGTTGAATCAGGGCGTTCCGGGCCCGCCTGCGAGGCGGGCCCGGTTTCTGTATAATGTTGACCCACATTCGATTACTGGAGGACTTCACATGTTGAAAGTCGGTTTCGTCGGTTGGCGCGGCATGGTCGGTTCCGTGCTCATGCAGCGCATGGTGGAAGATGGGGACTTCAACGGCATCGAGCCGGTCTTCTTCACCACCTCCCAGGTCGGCCAGGCCGGCCCCGACGTCGGCGTGGACGTGCCTCCGCTGAAGGATGCCTTCGACCTCGAGGCGCTCAAGGCGCTGGACGTCATCATCACCTGCCAGGGCGGCGACTACACCAAGGCCGTCTACGGCGACCTGCGCAGCGGCGGCTGGAAGGGCTACTGGATCGACGCCGCCAGCACCCTGCGCATGGAGGATGAGGCCACCATCATCCTCGACCCGGTCAACCGCCACGTCATCGACGCCCAGCTGGCGCGCGGCGCCCGCACCTTCGTCGGCGGCAACTGCACCGTCAGCCTGATGCTGATGGGCCTGGGTGGCCTGTTCGAGGCCGACCTGGTGGAGTGGATGACCTCCATGACCTACCAGGCCGCCTCCGGCTCCGGCGCCAAGCACATGCGCGAGCTGCTCAGCCAGATGGGCGCCCTGCGCGACAGCGTGGCCGACGAGCTCGCCGACCCGGCCAGCGCCATCCTCGACATCGACCGCAAGGTCACCGAGACCATGCGCTCGGGCGCGTTCCCCACCGAGAACTTCACCGCCCCGCTGGCCGGCAGCCTGCTGCCGTGGATCGACACCAAGCTCGACAACGGCCAGAGCCGCGAGGAGTGGAAGGGCAGCGTCGAGACCAACAAGATCCTCGGCCTCCAGGCGAACCCCATCCCCATCGACGGGCTCTGCGTGCGCATCGGCGCCATGCGCTCCCACAGCCAGGCCTTCACCATCAAGCTGAAGAAGGACGTGCCCCTCGACGAGATCGAGGAGCGCATCGCCAGGCACAACGACTGGGTCAAGGTGGTCCCGAACGACAAGGAGGCCACCATCCGCGACCTGACCC
Organism: Halomonas sp. PGE1; assembly: GCF_013000985.1. Taxonomy (NCBI): domain Bacteria; kingdom Pseudomonadati; phylum Pseudomonadota; class Gammaproteobacteria; order Oceanospirillales; family Halomonadaceae; genus Halomonas; species Halomonas sp. PGE1. The sequence goes on along the minus strand of NZ_CP053032.1, from coordinate 2,630,403 downwards.
CGGCCGCCGCCACCGGCACTCTCACCATTCCGGTGGGGCGCCTGCGCAAGCTGGCCATGGGCGGCGAGTACCTCTCCGCCTTCAGCGTCGGCGACCAGCTGCTGTGGGGCGCCGCCGAGCCGCTCAAGCGCATGCTCAAGATCCTGCGCGAGCAGTAAGCGTCGCCAGGTGCGCCCGCGGCTGCCTGCCGCGGGGCCAGTGACAGCGGGGCGCCACCTTCGGGGGCGCCCCGCTCTGCTGTGGGGGCATGGGGCGTTGATTCGCGAGGCGCGGATCAATGGCTTACGTTGAAGGGGTGACGCTTGGCATGACCCCGCTCAGGCGCGTCGCGGCGGCAAATATGGTACACAGGTACCCTATCGATACAACGACATGGCATCGGTGCCGCGGCCTGGCCGCCTGGTACTGCCGACGGACGCAAGGGACCTCCATGAAACGCAAGCTGACACTCGCCATGCTGCTTTCGCTTTCCGCTGCCAGCCCGCTGGCCTTGGCCCTGGGGCTGGGGGAGGCGGAGGTGCGCTCCACGCTGAACGCACCGCTGCGCGCCACCCTGCCGCTTACCGATGCCGCGGGGATTCAGCCCGGGCTGCTCAATGTCTCGGTGGCGGACGAGCGGGCCTTCGCGGCGGCGGGCCTGCCGCGCACGCCCCTGGCGGCGAGCGTCAGGCTGGCGGTGGAGCAGCGCCAGGGGCGCCTGGTGGTGGAGCTGACCACCGAGCGGCCGGTCCGCGAGCCCTGGCTCGATCTGCTGCTGCGCTTCGATTGGCCGGGCGGCCAGCAGCTGCGCGAGGTCACCCTGCTGCTCGACCCCCCGGACTACGACCAGATGCCGGCCCTGGTGGTGGGCAGCCGGCGCGTGGCGGCGCCTGTCGTCTCGGCGCCGCCGGCCGCCGCTCCCTCGGCGCAGGCTCAGGCCCCGGCGGTGCGTACCGCCGCGGCACCCGCCGGCAGCGGTGGTCCGACCTGGGTGAGCAGCGGCGATACCCTGTGGGCCGTGGCGGGGCGCCTGCGCCCGGACAGCGGCATCAGCATGAACCAGATGATGGTGGCCCTGGTGGAGGCGAACCCCGAGGTCTTCCCCTCCGGGAACATCAATGCCATGCGCGCCGGCTTCAGCCTGGTGGTGCCGAGTCGCGAGCGGATTGCCGCACGCTCTGGGGGCGAGGCGGATCGCATCGTCGCCGAGATGAACCGGGCCTGGGCCAACCGCGGTGGCGGTGCGCCGGCGCGTGTCGCGCTGGGCGGGGCGGCCCCCGGCGAGCCTGTGGCGGCGGTCGCCCCAGCGGCTGCCCCGCCGCCGGAGGCCGCCCCTGCCGAGGCGCCGGCCCCCGCCGTCGAGCCGCCAGCCGACGCTGCCGAGCCGGCGGCCGAGGTCGTGCAGCCCGCCGAGGAGCAGGCCCCGGCGGCATCGGCAGAGGAGCCCGAGACGCCGCGACTCACCCTGCTCACCGATGCCCAACTGGCGGCCGAGGGGGCTACCCCTGGCGAAGCGAGTGAAGGTGGCGAGGACCAGGCGGCCGGGGAGGCGCCCGCCGAGGAGGCCGGGGATGGCGTCGCCGAGGCCGGCGAGGCATCGGGCGCTCCCCAGGTCATGGTCGACCCCGAGCTGCTGGCCACCCTCTATGGCGATGGCGAGTTGAGCAGCGACGAGCGTCTGCTGCGCCTGGAGAGCCAGTGGCTCGAGCGGCGTGACGCCCTCGAGGCGGTGCAGGGCGAGCGGGACCAGCTACAGGAGGAGCTCACGGAGATGCGCGATGAGCTGGCCGTCCTGCGCGAGCAGCTGGCGGCGCTGGCCGCCGGCGGTGCCGGGGGCGATGGCCCCGGCACCGGCGGTATCGCGCCTCCCGGGGGCACGGCAGAGGAGCGCCCCTGGTGGGGGGCGATCTACCAGGGCGAGCTCGACCGCAACCTGATGCTGGGCGGCGCCGGACTGGCCGCGCTGCTGGCGCTGTGGCTGGCGGTGCGACGCCGTCGCCGCCAGGAGGGGGCGCCTGCCGCGGCGGGTGTCGGCCCGGTGCGAGTGGTCGTGCCGGGCGCCCCGGCCCCGGGGCAGCCCGAGGCCGCAGGCCTTGCCGCGGTCACGCCCGCCGCGCCCTCGGTGCAGGGTTCGCTGCCTCAGGCCGAGGCGATCAGCGAGGCCGATATCTTCATCGCCTATGGGCGCTACGACCAGGCGCGTGAGCTGCTCGAGGCCAGTCTCGCCCGGGAGCCGGAGCGCGACGACCTGCGCCTCAAGCTGCTCAATGTCCATCTGGAGCAGGGTAGCCGTGACGAGGTCGAGCGCGAGGCCGCCCGGCTGCGCGAGGGCGGTAATCCCGCCGTGCGCGACGAGGTGGAGCGCCTGCTGGCGCACCACGGCCTGACTTCGGCGGCCGCCGGCGCTACAGGTGCCGCCGGTGCCACCGCGGAGCCCGCGGTGTTCAACAGGCCCGCCGAGCGTGCGCCGCGGGTCTTCGACGAGGCCGGCGATGAGAGCGGCGAGGAGGGGCTCGACGCACCAGGGGAGGAGGCGCAAGAGACCGCTGCCCCGGTCCAGGTCCAGGCGGCCCCGGATGCCGACGCCTACCGTCGTCCCGCGTCCATGGAGGCGCCGGCGGCACCCGAGGAGCATGAGCCCCGGGTCGAGCCCGAGCCCGAGCCCGAGCTTTCATCCGAACCCGAGCCCGAGCCCGAGCCGCTTCAGGTCACCACCCGGCGCCTCGAGGATGGCAGCGAGATCATCGACTACCGCCCCCCGGCGCTGGATCCCTCGCCGGCGCCCAGGGAGGAGACGCCCATGCAGCCGGGCATCGACTTCACCCCGGAGAAGGGCGGCGAAAGCGCCCCGGACGGCGACGACGACGAGCTTCCCCAGGAGTGGGAGGTGGAGGAGGTTTCCTTCCCGCCCCTCGAGGCGGATAATGGCGGCTTTTCACCCGGCGCCGCCCCGGAGCGTCTGGCCGAGGCCCGGCGCCTGGTCGATGCCGGCGAGGCCGGTCGCGCCCGTGAGCTCCTCGCCGAGCTGGCCGAGAGCGACGACCCCGCCATCCGCGACGAGGCCCGCGCGCTGCTTGGCCGACTGGACCCCTGATTCCGCATGACCCTCTTTCAGCTTCTCGATGATCGCACCCCCCTGGCCGGCCGCCTGGCCATGGGGGTCGAGTATGACGGCAGTGCCTACTGCGGCTGGCAATACCTCAAGCATTCGCCCTCCGTGCAGGGGGCGCTGGAGCAGGCCCTGGGCCGGGTGGCCGGCCAGCCGATCCGCATCCATGCCAGCGGGCGCACCGACTCCGGCGTGCATGCCACGCGCCAGGTCATCCACTTCGACCCGCCGGTGCCGCGCTCCCAGAAGGCCTGGGTGTTCGGCGTCAATGCCAACCTGCCGCGGGACGTCGCCGTGCGCTGGGTCAAGGAGGTGCCCGAGAGCTTCCACTCCCGCTTCAAGGCCCTGGCGCGCCGCTATCGCTACATCCTGCTCAACCAGCCCAGCCGCCCGGTGCTGGAACGCGCCAACGTCACCTGGTGTCGCGACCCCCTGGACGCCGAGGCCATGCACCGCGCCGCCCAGGTGCTGGTGGGCGAGCACGACTTCTCCAGTTTCCGGGCCGCCGGCTGCCAGTCGAAGACCCCCTGGCGCCATCTGCACTTCATCGAGGTGCACCGCCACGGCCCGCTGGTGGTGGTGGACGTCCAGGGCAACGCCTTCCTGCACCACATGATCCGCAACATCGTCGGCGCCCTGGTCACCGTGGGTCGCGGCGAGCGCGGCGAGGAGTACCTGGCCGAGCTGATGGCCCTCAAGGACCGCACCCTGGCTGACGTCACCGCACCTGCCTGCGGCCTGCACTTCGTGGACTCCCTCTACGACGAGAGCTGGGGCCTGCCCCGCGAGCCGCTGGGCCCCAATCTGCTCGCCTTCCTCGGCGAGTGGACCGGCGAGCGGCCGCTGCCCGACTGTCCCATGGTGGAGTTTCGCCGCGGCCGGCCGGTGGCGGCCGGGGAGGCGCCATGATGCAGCGCACACGGGTGAAACTGTGCGGCCTGACCCGGCCCGAGGACGTCGATGCCGCCGTGGCGGCCGGTGCCGACGCGCTCGGCTTCGTGCTCTGGCCCGGCAGCAAGCGTGCCGTGGACGAGGCGCGCCTGGCCGCGCTCGCCGCACGGGTGCCGGCCTTCGTCACCCGGGTGGGGCTCTTCGTCGACCAGGAACCGGCGCTGATCGAGCGCTGTGCCGCGCACCTCGACCTGCTGCAGTTCCACGGCGACGAGCCGCCGGCCTTCTGCGAGGCCTTCCGACGCCCCTGGATCAAGGCGCTGCGCATGCGCGACGACCTCGATCTGCATGCCGCCGCCGAAGCCTATCGCGGGGCGCGGGCGCTGCTGCTCGACGCCTACCGCCCCGGGGTCCCGGGCGGCACCGGCGAGACCTTCGACTGGTCGCGAATCCCCGCAGGGCTGGCAAAACCTGTTATCCTCGCCGGAGGCCTCGCTGCCGACAATGTGGCCGAGGCCATCGCCACCGTGGCGCCCTTCGCGGTGGATGTTTCCGGCGGCGTCGAGGCCGCGCCCGGCATCAAGGATGCCGGACGCATCGCGGCCTTTCTCGAGGCCGTGGGCCGAGGGGACGCGGCGCGCCTGGCGCGCTGACGCACCCCCGGCCAGTGCCCGGCGCCTTTCATGGCGCGGCATCACCCGTTTTTCATCCCTTTGCCTTCTGGCGACCTAGTGAGGTGTCTTTCGTGAGCAAGTTCAGTGACCTGACCCGACTGCCGGACGCCCGCGGCCACTTTGGCCCCTACGGCGGCCGGTTCGTCTCGGAGACCCTGAGCTTCGCCCTGGACGAGCTGGAGAAGACCTACCTGAGTCTTCGCGACGACCCGGCCTTCCAGGCGGAATTCGACTATGACCTGGCCCACTACGTGGGGCGTCCTTCGCCGCTCTATCATGCCGAGCGGTGGTCGAAGCAGCTGGGTGGGGCACAGATCTGGCTCAAGCGCGAAGACCTCAACCACACCGGCGCCCACAAGGTGAACAACACCATCGGCCAGGCGCTGCTCGCCAAGAAGAGCGGCAAGCCGCGGGTGATCGCCGAGACCGGCGCCGGCCAGCACGGCGTGGCCACCGCCACCGTGGCGGCGCGCCTGGGGCTCAAGTGCGACGTCTACATGGGCGCCGAGGACATCCAGCGCCAGAAGCTCAACGTCTATCGCATGCGCCTCTTGGGCGCCAACGTCATCTCGGTGGAGTCCGGCACCCGCACCCTCAAGGACGCCATGAACGAGGCGCTGCGCGACTGGGTCACCAACGTCGACGACACCTTCTACATCATCGGCACCGTGGCGGGTCCGCACCCCTACCCGATGCTGGTGCGCGACTTCAACTCGGTGGTGGGGCGCGAGGCGCGCCGCCAGTCCCTCGAGGAGTTCGGCAAGCTGCCCGACGCCCTGGTCGCCTGCGTCGGCGGCGGCTCCAACGCCATGGGGCTCTTCTACCCCTTCGTCGAGGATGACGAGGTGGTGATGTACGGCGTCGAGGCCGGCGGCGACGGCGTCGAGACCGGCCGCCACGCCGCGCCGCTCTCCTCGGGCGCGCCCCGCGGCGTGCTGCACGGCAACCGTACCTACCTGATGTCCGACGAGGGTGGCCAGGTCTCCAATACCCACTCCATCTCCGCCGGCCTGGACTACCCGGGCGTCGGCCCCGAGCACGCCCTGTGGAAGGACGTGGGGCGGGTCAACTACGTGGCCGCCAACGACGATGCCGTGCTCGCCGCCTTCCGCGAGCTGACCCGCGTCGAGGGGATCATGCCGGCCCTGGAGTCCGCCCACGCCCTGGCCTACGCCAAGGTGCTGGCGCCCACCATGCGCCCCGACCAGAACATCGTCGTCAACCTCTCGGGCCGCGGCGACAAGGACATCCTGACCGTCGCCAAGCTCGACGGCATCGAGATCTGAGGGACATGATGAACCGTATCGACCAACGCTTCGCCGAGCTCAAGGCCCAGGGCCGTCGCGCGCTGATTCCCTTCATCACCGCCGGCGACCCGGCGCCCCAGTACACCGTGGGCTTCATGCACGCCCTGGTGGAGGCGGGCGCCGACGTGATCGAGCTGGGCGTGCCCTTCTCCGATCCCATGGCCGACGGTCCGGTGATCCAGAAGGCCTGCGAGCGGGCGCTCAAGCACGGCGTGCGCCTCTCCCACCTGTTCGAGATGGTGCGCGAGTTCCGCCAGACCGACACCGCCACCCCGGTGGTGCTGATGGGCTACCTGAACCCCATGGAGCGCATCGGCCTCGCCGCCTTCGCCGAGCAGGCCGCGGCGGCTGGCGTCGACGGCGTGCTGACCGTGGACATGCCCCCGGAGGAGGCCGAGGAGCTCGGCCCCCTGCTCAAGTCCCACGGGCTCGCCTCGATCTTCCTCGTCGCCCCTACCACTTCCGGTGCCCGGGCCGCTACAATATGCGCCCACGGCGAAGGCTATCTCTACTATGTCTCGCTCAAGGGCGTGACCGGCTCTGCCAGCCTGGATGCCGCCGACGTGGCCGACCACCTGGCCCCGCTGCGCGCACAGACCGACCTGCCGCTGTGCGTCGGCTTCGGCATTCGCGACGGCGCCTCGGCCGCCGAGGTGGGGCGCGTGGCCGACGGTGTGATCGTCGGCTCGGCGCTGGTCAGTCGCATCGCCGAGAATGCCGAGCGTCCCGAGGTGATCGCCGGCGAGCTCAAGGCGGTGCTTGGCGAGATGCGCCAGGCCCTGGACGCCATGAGCGCGAGCTGAGCGGCGCCTTCGCCACAGGATTCGACCCACGCGCCCGGCCAGGACCGGGCGCCGACCACATGACGGAACCCTTCTGACATGAGCTGGCTAGACAAGATCGTGCCCTCCATGGGGCGTATCCAGCGCAAGGACCGCCGCGCCAGTGTGCCGGATGGTCTGTGGCGCAAGTGTCCCAAGTGCGAGGCGGTGCTCTACCTGCCCGAACTCGACAAGCACCATAACGTCTGCCCCAAGTGTGACCACCACCTGCGGCTCACCGCGCGCAAGCGCCTCGACTGGTTCCTCGACAAGGAGGGCCGCGAGGAGATCGCCGCCGAGGTGGAGCCCGTCGATCGCCTCAAGTTCCGCGACTCCAAGAAGTACAAGGACCGCCTGACGGCGGCCCAGAAGGAGACCGGCGAGAAGGACGCCCTGATCGCCATGCGCGGGCGCCTCGATGGCCTGCCGGTGGTGGTGGTGGCCTTCGAATTCAGCTTCATGGGCGGCTCCATGGGCGCCGTGGTGGGCGAGAAGTTCGTGCGCGCCGCCACCCTGGCCCATGACGAGCGCATTCCGCTGATCTGCTTCTCTGCCTCCGGCGGGGCGCGCATGCAGGAGGCGCTCTTCTCGCTGATGCAGATGGCCAAGACCTCCGCCGCCCTCGAGAAGCTCAAGCAGGCCGGCGTGCCCTACATCTCGGTGCTCACCGACCCGGTGTTCGGCGGCGTCTCGGCGTCGCTGGCCATGCTGGGCGACCTCAACGTGGCCGAGCCCAATGCGCTGATCGGCTTCGCCGGCCCGCGCGTCATCGAGCAGACCGTGCGCGAGAAGCTGCCCGAGGGCTTCCAGCGCAGCGAGTTCCTGCTCGACCACGGCGTCGTCGACATGATCGTGCGCCGCGGCGAGATGCGCGACCGCCTGGGGGCGGTGCTGCGCAAGCTGACCCACCAGCCCGCCCTGGGGCTCCCCGAGCTGCCCGCCGACGAACCCGACCTGGTGGACGCCGCGGAGCAGGCCGAAGCCCAGGAGAGCGTCGAGCCGGCGGAGAGCGCGCCCGGCGCCGACGAGGCGACGCCCCCGCCCGGCGATGACGCCCGGGACGACGGCCGTCGCTGAGCCGATGAGCAACGTGGCACTGCCCACCACGCTCGAGGCCTGGCTGGCTCGGCTGGAAGCCGCCCATCCCGTGGGCATCGACCTCGGCCTCGATCGCGTGGCCGAGGTTGCCCGCCGCATGGGGCTGCTGGCGCGCCCCATCGCCGGCCGGGTGATCACCGTAGCCGGCACCAACGGCAAGGGCTCCACCGTGGCCATGCTGGAGGCGCTCGCCCGGGCCCACGGCCTGACCACCGCCACCTATACCTCCCCGCACCTGATCCGCTACAACGAGCGCCTGCGCCTCGACGGCCAGGAGGCCTCTGATGCCATCCTGATGGCGGGCTTCGCCGCCGTCGAGGCGGCGCGGCTGGATGGCGAGACGGTCAGCCTGACCTACTTCGAGGTGGGCACCCTCGGCGCGCTCTGGGCCATGGCCCAGCACCCGGCGGACATCGCCCTGCTCGAGGTGGGCCTCGGCGGGCGCCTGGACGCGGTCAATATCATCGACCCGGACGTCGCGGTGGTGACCACCGTGGCCCAGGATCACGCCGCCTTCCTGGGCACCGATCTCGAGCAGATCGGCCGCGAGAAGGCCGGCATCCTGCGCCCCGGGCGCCCCGCGGTGCTCGGCAGTCGTGAGCTGCCGGCCAGCGTGCGCCAGGTGGCCGCCGAGCTCGGCGCCCGGGTCTTCGCCCTGGGCGATGACTTCCGGTGGGACGATAGCCTCCCCGACCCCGGCCTGCCCCTGGACAACGCCGCCACGGCGCTGAAGGCCCTCGAGCTTGCCGGGGTGGCCCTCGATCCGGCGGCCTGCCGCCGAGCGCTGACCGAGGTGCGCCTGCCCGGCCGCATGCAGTGGCTGGGGCAGTGGTGCCTCGACGTGGGTCACAACCCCCATGCCGCCCGTTACCTGGCCGAGCGGCTGGCGGCCGCGCCCTGTGCGGGACGCACCTGGGCCCTGCTGGCCATGCTCGGCGACAAGGATGCCGACGGCGTGATCGCCGCGCTCGCCCCGGCGGTGGATGGCTGGGTCACCGCGAGCCTGGCCGGCGAGCGAGCACGCCGCGCCGACGACCTGGCCGAGCGCCTGGCCGGGCAGGGCGCCTCGGTGGCGCACCGGGGCGGCTCGCCGAGTGAGGCCGCGGCCTGGCTGGCCGAGCGGCTGGCGCCGAAGGATCGCGTGCTGGTGTGCGGCTCCTTCTTCACCGTGGGCGAGGTGCTCGAGTGGCTGGCGCAGCGCCCGTCGGCGGGTCAGACTGATCAGGACACAGGTGGCAGCGAGGAAGCCCGATGAAATATGGATGGCGTGAGCGCATCAGCGGTGCGGTGATTCTGATTGCCCTGGCGGTGATCTTCGTGCCCCTGCTGTTCAGCGAGCCGGCCCCCCGCAGCGAGAGGCCCCAGCCGGTGCTGACCATCGAGCAGCCCATCGAGGTGCCGCGCATCGAGGTGCCGGAGCCCCGGCCCCCGTCGAGCCTCGGCGAGTTCGGTGGGCCCATGGCGATGCCTGACGAGGATGAGGCGCTGCGCGACGATGCTCCCGTGGAAGAGGTCGCCGAGATCGCCGAGGAGGCCGCCGAGCAGCTGACCCGGGCCGAGGCGCCCGCCGAGGTGATGGTGCCGCCCGTCGTCGATGCGACGCCGAGCCCCCGGGCCGAACCCACGCCGACTCCGGCCCCGGACCCCATCGCCGAGCTGGCTCGGGCCGCCGACCAGCGCCTGGCCGAGAGCCGCAGCCAGTCCGCCGCCACGCCGGCGCCCGCCGCCTCCGGCGGCGAGTGGGCGGTCCAGGTGGGCAGCTTCGGCGAGCCGGCCAACGCCGAGCGCCTGCTTCAGCAGCTGCGCGAGCAGGGCTTCCCGGCCTACAGCCAGCCCCGCGACAACAACCTGACCACGGTCTATGCGGGCCCCTATGGCACCTCCGAGGAGGGCGAGCGGGCCATGAACGAGCTCAAGTCCCGGGCCAACCTCCAGGGCCTGCTGGTGCGGGCGAGGAACTGAGATGGCGCTGACCTGGCTGGACTGGCTGTTCATCGCCCTGCTGACGGTCACCGCGGTGACCGGCTTCCTGCGCGGGCTGATCCGCGAGGCCCTGGGCCTGGCCGCCTGGGTCATCGCCCTGCTCGCCGCCCGGGTGCTGGCCCAGCCGGTGGCGGACCTGCTCGCCGGGCTGATCGACAACGCCGACGGCCGCCTGGTGCTGGCCTTCGTGCTGGTGATCTTCGGCGTGGTGCTGCTCTGCGGCATCGTCATCCGCCTGGTCCATGCCGCGGTGGAGTGGGTGGGCATGGGCCTCTTCAACCGGGTGATGGGGGCCGCCTTCGGCGCCGCCAAGGGCGCGGCGATCCTGGTGCTGGCCACCATCGTCATCGGCCTGACCCCGCTGGCTCAGCTCGAGGCGTGGCAGGAGGCCGAGCTGCGCCCCCACTTCGAGCAGCTGCGCGACTGGGCGGTCAGCCAGTTCGAGGCCTGGGAGGGGCGGCTGCCCGAGACCCCGGGGTCTCTCGGCGAGATTTCCCTTCCCGGGCGCGGCGAGGCCGCCGACCGGGACAACCCCTGACAGACGACTTGGGGGTGGGTGCGCCCACCCCGATTCTCCAAAGCAAGCTCCAGGCAAGCGAGGTAAGGTGGAATGTGCGGTATCGTGGGCCTTCTGGCCAAGCAGGCGGTGAACCAGGGCATCTATGACGCCCTGACGGTGCTTCAGCATCGCGGACAGGACGCCGCCGGCATGATGACCTGGCATGAGGGCCGCTTCCTGCTGCGCAAGAGCAACGGGCTGGTGCGGGACGTCTTCCACACCCGCCACATGGCCCGCCTCAAGGGCAACCTGGGCATCGGCCACGTGCGCTATCCCACCGCTGGCTCCTCCAGCGAGGCGGAGTCGCAGCCGTTCTACGTCAACTCCCCCTACGGCATCGCCCTGGCCCACAACGGCAACCTCACCAACTCCGATCAGCTCAAGCAGGAGCTGTTCACCTCGGATCTGCGCCATATCAACACCAGCTCCGACTCCGAGGTGCTGCTCAACGTCTTCGCTCACGAGCTGGGCAAGCAGGGCCTGCACCTGTCGCCCGGTGACATCTTCGATGCCGTGCGCCGGGTCCACCGCCGCTGCAAGGGCGGCTACGCCGCGGTGGCGATCATCAACGGCGTGGGCCTGGTGGCCTTCCGCGACCCCCACGGCATCCGTCCGGTGGTCTTCGGCACCCGCGACGAGGGACAGGGCCAGGAGGTGATGATCGCCTCCGAGTCGGTGGCACTGGACGTCGGCGGCTTCGAGCTGCACCGCGACTTGGACCCGGGCGAGGCGATCTTCGTCGACATGGCGGGCCAGATCCACACCCAACAGTGCGCCGATCATCCGATGCTGGCGCCCTGCATCTTCGAGCACGTCTACCTGGCGCGCCCTGACTCCATCCTCGACGGCGCCTATGTCTACGGCACCCGCATGGAGATGGGGCGCAAGCTCGGCGACCGCATCCAGAGCGAGTGGCCGGAGCACGACATCGACGTGGTGATCCCGATTCCCGACACCTCGCGCACCTCCGCCCTGGAGCTCGCCCAGCACCTGGGGGTGACCTACCGCGAGGGCTTCATGAAGAACCGCTACATCGGGCGCACCTTCATCATGCCCGGCCAGACCCAGCGCAAGAAGTCGGTTCGCCAGAAGCTCAACGCCATCGGCGTGGAGTTCGAGGGCAAGAACGTGCTGCTGGTGGACGACTCCATCGTGCGCGGCACCACCTGCAAGCAGATCATCCAGATGGCCCGGGAGGCCGGCGCCAACAAGGTCTACTTCGCCTCCGCCGCGCCGCCGGTGCGCTACCCCAACGTCTACGGTATCGACATGCCGGCGGCCAGCGAGCTGATCGCCCACGGGCGCAGCGAGGCCGAGGTGGGGGAGCTGATCGGCGCCGATCGCATCTTCTACCAGGACCTCGAGGACCTGAAGACCGCCTGTCGCGAGGTGAACCCCAACCTCGACGCCTTCGACTGCTCGGTGTTCGACGGCAACTACGTCACCGGCGATATCGACGCCGCCTACCTGGCCGACCTCGAGGCCTCGCGCAGCGACGATGCCAAGCAGCAGCAGAGCGCCGGCGACCACGCCCTGGTCGGCGTGCACAACCAGGACGACATCGATGACTGAGGCCCCCATGGATCCGCACGCACCTCCCGAGGAGGAGTGGGCGCTGGCGACCCTGGCCATCCGCGCCGGTCACGAGCGCACCCATGAGCAGGAGCACGCCGAGCCGATCTTCCCGACCTCGAGCTTCGTCTACGAGAGCGCGGCCGAGGCGGCGGCCAAGTTCGCCGGCGAGGTCCCGGGCAACATCTACTCGCGTTTCACCAACCCCACGGTGCGCACCTTCGAGCAGCGCCTGGCGGCGCTGGAGGGCGGCGAGCGCTGCGTGGCCACCAGCTCCGGCATGGCCGCGATCCTCTCCACCGCCCTGGCGCTGCTGTCGGCCGGCGACGAGATCGTCGCCTCGCGCTCGCTGTTCGGCTCCACGGTGAGCCTGTTCGACAAGTACCTGGGCAAGCTCGGCATCACCACCCGCTACGTGGAGCTCGCCGACCTCGCCGCCTGGGAGGCGGCGATGACGCCGGCCACGAAGCTGCTGTTCGCCGAGACGCCGTCGAATCCGCTTTCCGAGCTGGTCGATATCGCGGCGCTCGCCGAGATCGCCCATCGCCACGATGCGCTGCTCGCCATCGACAACTGCTTCCTGACCCCGGCCCTGCAGCGCCCCCTGGACCTCGGGGCGGACCTGGTGATCCACTCCGCCACCAAGTACCTGGACGGGCAGGGCAGGGCGATCGGCGGCGCCGTGGTGGGGCGCGAGGCCGAGCTCGAGGAGGTGTTCGGGGTGGTGCGTACCTGCGGCCCCTGCCTGAGCCCCTTCAACGCCTGGATCTTCACCAAGGGGCTCGAGACCCTGGCCCTGCGCATGAAGGCCCACTGCGAGAACGCCCAGGCCCTGGCCGAGTGGCTCGAGGCGCACCCGGCGGTGGCGCGGGTCCACTACAGCGGTCTCGAGAGCCACCCGCAGCACGCTCTGGCCGCCCGCCAGCAGCAGGGTTTCGGCGCGGTGCTGGGCTTTGAAGTCAGGGGCGGCCGCGAGGCGGCCTGGTCGGTGATCGACGCCACCCGGCTGCTCTCCATCACCGGCAACCTGGGGGACGTGAAGACCACCATCACCCACCCGGCCACCACCACTCATGCCCGGCTCTCGCCGGAGCAGAAGGCCGCCGCCGGCATCGCGGAGGGGCTGATCCGCGTCGCGGTGGGGCTGGAGGCGATCGACGATATCCGTGCCGACCTCGCCCGGGGCCTCGACGCCCTGGTCTAGCCCACGCGTCAGGCACCGCTCGACGCCCGTCCCGCCCTCGGCGGGGCGGGCGTTGTCGTCTTCGCCCTTGAACTCTCGCCGGTCGGGGCCATCTCATCAGGGCACGCATTCATTCTGGCGCCCAAGGAGGGCAACGATGAAGATCCTGATGGTTCTCACCTCTCATGACCGCATGGGCGATACCGGCCACGCGACAGGCTTCTGGCTGGAGGAGTTCGCCGCCCCCTACTACGTCTTCAAGGATGCCGGCGCCGAGATCACCCTGGCCTCGCCGAAGGGCGGCCAGCCCCCGGTGGACCCCAACTCCCTGGCCGAGGAGGCGCTCACCGAGGAGACGCGCCGCTTCGAGGCGGATGACGCCGCCAAGGCGCAGCTGGCCGCCACGCGGCCCCTCGCCGAGGTGGCACTCGGCGACTTCGACGCGCTCTTCTTCCCGGGCGGCCACGGCCCGCTCTGGGACCTCACCGACAATGCCGAGGTAAAGCGACTGATCGAGGCGTTCCTGGCCGCCGACCGGCCGGTGGGGGCGGTCTGCCACGCCCCCACGGTGCTGCTGCAGGCGCGCACCCCATCCGGCGAGCCGCTGGTCAAGGGGCGGCGCGTGACCGGTTTCGCCAACAGCGAGGAGGACGCCGTGGGGCTCACCGCCGTGGTGCCGCACCTGCTCGAGGATGCCCTGAAGGCGCAGGGCGGCGACTATCAGCGCAGCGCCGACGACTTCGCGCCCTTCCAGCTTCGCGATGGTCTCCTGATCACCGGGCAGAACCCGGCTTCCAGCGCGCCCACCGCCCGGTTGCTGCTGGAGGCGCTAGCCAGCTAACGGTTCTTTCGAACGGTTGGTTCGGCTTTTTTCAGCGGATGCTGATGATGCACTGCGGTAAGCTGGTACGACTTTCGATTAAGCACGAGGACAGCACGCCATGTGGCGCAATTCCCGTACCGGCTGGGGCATCGTCAGCATCACCCTGCACTGGCTCAGCGCCGTGACCATCGTGGGCCTCTTCGCGCTGGGCTGGTGGATGACCGGGCTCGGGTATTTCGATGCCTGGTACAACCTCGCCCCCTGGTGGCATCGCTCCATCGGCATGCTGCTGCTGTTCGCCACCCTGCTGCGCCTCGCCTGGCGCTTCGTGAACCCCACGCCGGCGGCCCATGGCAGCCGGCTCGAGCGCCTGGCCGCTCATCTGGGCCACGTGCTGATCTATGTGCTGCTGCTGGTGGTGCTGGTCAGCGGCTACCTGATCTCCACCGCGCGCGGCCGCGGCATCAGCGTGTTCGACTGGTTCGAGGTGCCGGCGCTGATCAGCCGCCTGCCCAACCAGGAGACCATCGCCGGCGAGATCCACTGGTATGCCGCCGTGGCGCTGATGGTACTGGCCGCGGGCCACGTGCTGGCCGCCTTCAAGCATCATTTCCTGGATCGTCAGGATACCCTGACCCGCATGCTCAACCCGGCGCGTTCCCGTCGCCGCTGAGCCGCGTTCAACCCCGCAAGACAGATCGTCAAACGACAAGGAGAGTGACCATGTTCAAGAAGACCGCCCTCGCCGCCGCCTTCGGTGCCGTTGCCCTGGTGGGCGCAAGCCAGGTCCAGGCCGCCGACTACGTGGTGGATACCGAAGGCCAGCACGCCTTCGTCCAGTTCAAGATCAACCACCTCGGCTACTCCTACATCCTCGGCAACTTCGAATCCTTCACCGGCCAGTTCCACTACGACGCGGACAACCTCGAGGCGTCCAGCGTCGAGATGGAAGTGGACGTGACCAGTCTGAACAGCAACCACGCCGAGCGTGACCGTCACTTCCTCTCCGACGACTTCCTCAGTGCCGGCACCTATCCGACCGCCACCTTCGTCTCCACCGGCTTCGAGCCGAGCGGCGACAACGAAGGCACCCTGACCGGCGAGCTCACCCTCAAGGGCGAGACCCGCGAGATCGAGATGCCGGTGACGCTGATGGGCGAGGGCGAGGACCCCTGGGGCAACTACCGCGCCGGCTTCGAGGGCAGCACCATGCTGACCCTGGGCGACTTCGGCATCGACATGAGCGCTTTCCCGGAAGTGATGCATGAGCTCGAGCTCTACGTCACCTTCGAGGGCGTGCGCCAGTAAGACCCAGCGCAGTTCGACTCGATAGCCCCAGGCACCCCCGGCAACCCCGGGGGTGTCTGCCTTTGCGTGGCCGGCTAGAATGGCCTCCCCCTGAACCACCATGGAGCGGTCGTGACGCAACGATCCGACAAGACCCCCGCCCTGGGCGTGACCCTGTGGCGGCAGACCTGGCCCATGGCCATCGGCGTGCTGGCGCTGCTCGGCTTCCAGCTGGTGGACAGCGCCTTCATCGCCCGACTGGGCACCGCGCCGCTGGCCGCCCAGTCCTTCACCTTTCCGCTCTCCTTCCTGATCATCGGCATCCAGGTGGGGCTCGGCATCGCTATCGCTGCGCTGATCTCCCGGGCCCTGGGCGCCGGCCAGGAGGCCCGCGCCAGGCGGCTGGGCAGCCTGGTGCTGCTGATCGGCACCGCCACCATCGCTCTGCTGGCGCTGTTGCTGTGGGCGATCCAGGCGCCGGTGTTCCGCCTGCTGGGGGCCGATGCGGCCACCCGCGAGCTGATCCGCGGCTACTGGGCGCCGCAGCTGCTGGCCGCCTGGCTGGGGGCGGGGCTCTATTTCGGCTACAGCCTGTTCCGCGCCCACGGCAATACCCGCCTGCCGGGCACCCTGATGGTGGTCACCAGCCTGGTCAACCTGGTGCTGGACCCGCTGCTGATCTTCGGCATCGGCCCCTGGGAGGGGCTGGGGCTGCCCGGGGCGGCCTGGGCCACGGTGGCCGCCTTCGGCGTGGGCCTTGCGGTGCTGGGGCGGCACCTTGGCCATACCGACTGGCTCTCCCGCGAGGGGCTGGGCCAGGAGATGCGCGAGTCGGCGCGCCCCTTCGCCGGCATTGCCGGCCCCGCCATGGTCAGCCAGCTGATGCCGCCGCTGGCTGCCATGCTGGCCATCACGGCGGTGGCGGGGCTCGGCGAGGCCTCGGTGGCGGCCTGGGGCCTGGCCAGCCGCCTGGAGACCCTCTCGCTGATGGTGGTGCTGGCCATGACCATGTCGCTGCCGCCGTGGCTCGGGCGCTGCTACGGCGCCGGCGACTGGGACCAGGTGCACCGCCTGCTGCGCCTGGCGCTCAGGGTGATCGTGGTGTGGCAGCTGGGGCTTGGCCTGCTCATGGCCCTGGTCGCCCCCTGGGTGGCGCTGGCGCTCTCCGGCAATCCCGAGGTGCGCGACGACCTCGCCACCCTGATCCGCTTCCTGCTGCCCAGCTACGCGGCGCTGGGGGTATGCATGATCGTGGTCTCGGCGGGCAACGCCCTGGGCTGGCCGCTGCGTGCCATGCTGATGTCTGCCGCCCGACTGTTCCTCTTCTACCTGCCCTGCCTGTGGCTGGGGGCCTACCTCGGCGGCCTGCCGGGGCTCGCCGCCGGCGCCGCGGCAGGCAATCTGCTGGCCGGACTGGCCGCCTGGCGGGTGCTGCGGCGCATCCTGGCAAGCCCGAGGCGCCGCGTGAGCCGGGAGGCCAAGCCCGCCGTCTCACCTTGACCGCCTGAGCCCTGGCCGCTCGGCCGTTTGACCCGTGTCACGACAAGGGGTTACGCGGCGGCGCAGCGTGGCACCCGGTGGCCGGCTCAGGCATCATGGGGGCAGACCACAGGAGGGGCCAAGATGACGCCAAACGAACTCACCGGGCTGATCCTGGCCGGCGGCCAGGGGCGCCGTATGGGCGGCGTGGACAAGGGGCTGGTGGCCTTCCACGGCCGCCCCCTGGTGGCCCATGTGCGCGAGCGCCTGGCCGGCCGGGTTGCCGAGGTGCTGATCAACGCCAACCGCAGCCAGGTGGAGTACGCCGCCCTGGGGGATCGCGTCATCGAGGACGCCGAGGGCGGCTTCCAGGGCCCGCTGATGGGCATCTACAGCGGGCTGCGCGCCGCTGCCACCCCCTGGCTGGTGGTGGTGCCCTGCGACACCCCCGCGCTGCCCGAGGAGCTGGTGGCGCGCCTGGTGGCGGGCCTGGGCGATGCCGATATCGCCGTGGCCTGCGACGGCGAACGCCTGCACCCGGTGGTGGCGCTGATCCGCACGGCACTGGCCGATGACCTCGCCGCGGCCCTGGCCGGCGGCGAGCGCAAGATCGACCGCTGGTATGCCCGCCACGCCTGGTGCCGGGTCGACTTCTCCGACTGCCCGGCGGCCTTCGCCAACCTCAATACCGAAGACGACAGGCAGCGCCTGGAAGCGGCGCCTGGCCAGGCCTCCTGACCCATGCCCACCGATCCACGACGCGAGCCCGATGAGCCTCGACCCATGAGCACGACCCCCGATCCCCGACCGACACCGAGCGGCGACCCGGCGCCACTGCCGCTGACGCTGGAGGCCTCGCTGCCGCTGCTGGGTATCGCGGCGTGGAGCGGCACCGGCAAGACCACCCTGCTCGAGGCGCTGCTGCCGCGCCTGGCCGAGCGCGGTCTGCGCGTGGCGGTGATCAAGCACGCCCATCACACCTTCGACGTCGACCAGCCCGGCAAGGACAGCCACCGCCTGCGCCAGGCCGGGGCCGCCCCCATGCTGGTGGCCTCCCATGCGCGGCTGGCGATGATGATGGAGACCCCCGGCCAGCAGGAGCCCGACCTGGCCCGGCTGGTGGCGCTGGTGGCCACCCAGCAGCCGGACCTGGTGCTGGTGGAGGGCTTCAAGGCCTGGCCGCTGCCCAAGCTCGAGCTGCACCGCCCGGCCCTGGGCAAGCCCCTGCGGGTGGCCGAGGACCCCTGGGTGAGGGCGGTGGCCGCCGATGCCCCCCTGGCGCTGCCGGAAGGCGTCGAGTCGCTGGACCTCAACGACCACGAGGCCCTGGCCGACTGGATCGCCGCCTGGCCGGCGCGCTGGCCCAGGGAGCGCCGGCCGCGGGCTGCAAGCCCGGCGTCCCCAGGGAGCGTCTCGCCATGACCCTCTCCTGCTTCGAACTGGGCGAGCGCATGCTGGCCGTGGAAGAGGCCAGGGCCGCGGTGCTGTCCCTGGTGGCGGGCCCACTGCCCGCCGAGCGCGTGCCCCTGGCGCTGGCCCACGGCCGGGTGCTGGCCGAGGACGCCATCTCGCCCCTCGCGGTGCCCCAGAACGCCAACGCCGCCATGGACGGCATCGCCCTGGCCTGGCCCACCGGACGCCGGGACGAGGACGCCCCCGCGCCGCGCTTTCGCCGGGTGGTCGAGATCCACGCCGGCCAGGCCCCCGAAGGCCCGCTGGCCCCCGGGGAGTGTGCCGGCATCACCACCGGCGCGCCGCTGCCCCCCGGCGCCGACACCGTGATCATGCGCGAGCAGGTCGCGGACGAGCAGGGCGCCGACGGCGAGCGCTGGGCCATTGTCGACCGCCCAGAGCGGGTCCGTCGCGGCCAGAACGTCCGCCGCGCCGGCGAGGACATCGCCCGCGGTGCCCTGGCGCTGGCCGCCGGCACCCGCCTGGCCGCCGCGGAGCTCGGCCTGCTGGCCTCCCTGGGGCTCGCCGAGGTGGCGGTGCATCGCCGTCCCCGGGTGGCGCTCTTCTCCACCGGCGACGAGGTCACCGCGCCGGGCCAGCCGCTGCCCGCGGCGGGCATTTTCGATGCCAACCGCTACAGCCTGATGGCGCTGGCCGCCGAGCACGGCGCCGAGGTGCTCGACCTCGGCATCCTGCCCGATGCCCTCGACGCCATCGCCGCGGCCCTGGCGCGGGCCGCCGCCGAGGCGGACCTGGTGATCACCAGCGGCGGGGTCTCGGTGGGCGATGCCGACCACACCCGGGCGGCGCTGGCCGAGCAGGGTGAGCTCGGCTTCTGGAAGATCGCCATCCGCCCCGGCCGCCCCCTGGCCTGCGGGCGTCTCGGCCCCCGGGGCGTCCCCTTCCTGGGGCTGCCCGGCAACCCGGTGGCGGCCATGGTCACCTTCCTGCAGGTCGCCGCCCCGCTGCTGGCCAGGTTGCAAGGTCAGCAGCAGGGAAGGGCGCCCGGGGCCCCCGAGCGGCTGACCGCCCTGGCCGACCACGAGCTTGCCAGTCGCGTCGGGCGCGTCGACCTGCTGCGCGGCGTCTACCGTTGCGACGGCGACGGGCGGCTGCGGGTCGCCGTCACCGGCGCCCAGGGCTCCGGCATCCTCTCCTCCATGGTCCAGGCCAACTGCCTGATCGAGATCGCCCCCGAGCGCGCCACCGTGGCCGCCGGCGAGGCGGTGACCATCCAACCCCTGTTCCGTTTTCCGTGAGGCATCGACCATGTCACTGACCCATCTCAACGCCCGCGGCGAGGCCCATATGGTCGACGTCGCCGACAAGCCGGAGAGCCGCCGGGAGGCCAGCGCCTCCGGCCGCATTCGCATGCTGCCGGAGACCCTGGCGCTGCTCGCCGAGGGCGGCCTGCCCAAGGGCGACGTGCTGGCCACGGCGCGCATCGCCGGCATCCAGGCCGCCAAACGCACCCACGAGCTGATCCCGCTCTGCCACGCCCTGGCGCTCTCCAGGGTGGCCATCGACTTCACCCTCGATGAGGCCGAGAGCTGCGTGGAGGTCTTCGCCACCTGCCGGCTCAACGGCCGCACCGGGGTGGAAATGGAGGCTCTCACTGCCGTCTCGGTGGCCTGCCTGACCCTCTACGATATGTGCAAGGCGGTGGACAAGGGCATGGAGATCGACGCCATCCGCCTCGACACCAAGACCGGCGGTAAGTCCGGCGACTATCGCCGCGGGGAGGTCCCGGGCGAGACAGCGGGAGAGGGCGCCGTGGTCACCGGTGCCGAGGGCCCCATCGTCACCGGTCAGGGGCAGGGCGGCCAGGTGGCCGTGGGCAGCCGCTGCGATATCGCCGCCCCCTGCATCCGCGTCAAGTGCCTGGCGGAGCTGCGCGAGCGCCTCGGCGTCGGCGATATTTCCGTGCCGCTTTCCGACCTGCCGCGGGCCGATGTCGCCGGCCTCAAGACGGCGCTGACGGTGCTGGATCCGCGCTTCGCCGGCCTCAACGAGGGGCGGGTGCTGTGCGCGGTGAACCAGGTGATGGCCGGCGACGACACGCCGCTCACCGATGAGGACGAGGTGGCCTTCTTTCCCCCCGTCACCGGAGGCTGAGACCATGAACCCAGCCCAGATGATTCGCGTGCAAGAGGCGCCCTTCGATGCCGGCGCCGAACAGCGGGCGCTGCTGGACGGGCGCACCGATATCGGTGCGGTGGTCTGCTTCACCGGCCTGGTGCGCGACTTCAACGAACGCCCTGAGGTCACCGCCCTGACCCTGGAGCACTACCCCGGCATGACCGAGGCGGCCCTGGCGGCCATCGTCGACGAGGCCCGGGGCCGCTGGCCCCTGGACGGAGTGCGCGTGATCCACCGGATTGGACGCCTGGCGCCCGGAGACCCTATCGTGTTGGTAGCGGTGGCCAGCGCCCATCGACGGGCGGCCTTCGAGGCCTGTGACTTCATCATGGACTACCTCAAGACCCGCGCCCCCTTCTGGAAGAAGGAACACGCCAGCGACGGCGACTATTGGGTCTCGGAGCGCTACTCCGACCATGAAGACGCCGACCGCTGGACGACCTGATTCGCGCGACACGCACGAGGGACGACAATGACAACACTGCCCCAGGCACTGATCGACGACTTCGGCAGGCGCGTGCGCTATGTGCGCATCTCGGTGACCGACCGCTGCGATTTTCGCTGCGTCTACTGCATGAGCGAGGAGATGACCTTCCTGCCTCGCGCCCAGGTGTTGACCCTGGAGGAGCTCGCCCTGGTGGCCCGCGCCTTCGTCGAGCTCGGGGTGGAGAAGGTGCGCCTCACCGGCGGTGAGCCCCTGGTGCGGCGCGACATCGACCAGCTGGTGGAACAGATCGGCGCGCTGCCGGGGCTCAAGGACTTCGCCATGACCACCAACGGGGCGAGCCTGCCGAAGCTCGCCGGGCGGCTGCGCGAGGCGGGCCTGACCCGGCTCAATATCAGCCTGGACTCGCTGGATCCCGAGCGCTTTCGCCAGCTCACTCGCACCGGCGACCTCGCCCGGGTCATCGACGGCATCCGCTCCGCCCGTGAGGCCGGTTTTGCGCGCATCAAGCTCAATGCGGTGATCCTCAAGGGGCGCAACGACGACGAGGTGATCGACCTGGTGGAGTTCGCCCGCCGAGAGGGGCTCGACATCAGCTTTATCGAGGAGATGCCCCTGGGCGATGTCTCCGACCACCGCCGCGACGAGACCTACTGCTCCAGCGACGAGGTCCAGGCGCTGATCGAGACCCGCTATCCCCTGACCCCCACCACCGAGAGCACCCTCGGCCCCTCGCGCTATTTTCGCATGGCCGACAGTGAGACGCGCGTCGGCTTCATCTCGCCCCACAGCCACAATTTCTGCGCCACCTGCAACCGCGTTCGCGTCACCGTGGAGGGGCGGCTGCTGCTCTGTCTCGGCAACGAGCACTCGGTGGACCTGCGCCGCGTGCTGCGCGCCCACCCGGGCAATATTGACGCCCTCAAACGGGCGATCGTGGCGGCCATGCCGCTCAAGCCCGAGCGCCACCACTTCACCACCGACGGAGACGTCCAGGTGGTGCGCTTCATGAACATGACCGGCGGCTGAGTTCTCCTGCCGGCCGCCTTTCCCGGTCATTTCCTTCCCCCTATCTCAGATCGCGGCGGGCATTTGTTGCCCGCTTTACTTGGTGCATTCAGGCGGCTTTTCTTGCCAATCCGGCCAGGATGCATATACATTTCCCCTACACACACGCATAACCCGTCTCGTTAAATTCCGGTTCAGGAGGGGACCCATGTCCAGCGAATCCCTGGAGCGCATCGCTCGCAACAAGAACGTCGCTCGCGCCGCCGCTCGTCAGCTCAGCATGGAGCAGCTGCACAAGCTCTCCGAGGTGATCGAGGAGGTGATCGAGCAGAAGAAGGATGAAGAGCGCCAGCGCCAGGAAGAGGAACTGCAGAAGGAGCGCAAGCGCTCCGAGATCCTCGAGGCCATCAGCGAGGCGGGCCTCTCCGTCGACGATCTGGTGCTCGACCCGCCGCGTCGCAAGCGCGGCCGTCCGCCGAAGAACGCCACCAAGGCGTGATGGATTCAGCTCGCACCAGTAATCTATAGCCTTAGTGGTCAACAGGCTGACCTTGATGCCTGTTCCTTCAGGTGATAGCTCAGCTGTGCCCAGAGAAGGCCGATGGTTCATCTGGCTTCGGAGGCTTGATCCTACTGGTGGGAGCCACGCTTGCGGGGCGAATGCGGAGGCCACAACATTGGCCTGCAACACCGCTGGGCGGCTTCGCCGCCATTCGCCGGGCAGAGCCCAGCTCCCACCAGTGGTCGCGAGCCTGAGGGTTATTCGGATACCACTGAAGCAATAAAAAAGCCGCTCAATGAGCGGCTTTCTTTTGCCTCTTTGGCAACTCGGTCACTGGCGCATTAACTACCCCAGCTCGCTGGCGGAGGGCGCCTCCACGGCCAGTATCTGCAGGTGAATCTCCGGCAGGCGGCGCAGGTGGTCGGCGAACCAGCCCATCAGGCGCGGCTGCAGGGCGAGGCGAAGCTCCGCCAGGGTATCCCCCGTCAGTGTCTCCAGGGTCTCGTCCAGCCAGTCGGTGAAGGCCTCCTCGTCGATGGGGCTGGCCTGGCTGGCGTCCAGCATCAGCCGGCCGATGCGTGTCCAGCCCCCCTCGCCGGTGGCAGTCACCGACAGCGCGAGATAGAGGCTGCCGTGGCGCGGTCCCTGGTTCGGGCCGGCCAGGCCGGGCAGCGGGGCCACGGCGTTCTGGCTGACGATGCAGGGGGGCTGGGGGTGGCGGGACACCAGGGAGAGCCCCTCGGCGTCCAGGCGGATCAGATCGCCGTTGAGGGGGATCAGCGGCGCCTGGATGCCCAGCGCCTCGGCCAGTTCCCGGTGGGCCTGCTGGTGGCGGGGCTCGCCGTGCACCGGCAGCAGGTGGCGCGGCTTCACCCAGCCGTAGAAGGTGCGCAGCTCCTCCTGGGCAGGGTGGCCCGAGGCGTGCAGCTCCGGGTGGCTGAACTCGTCGAGCAGGGTCACTCCCAGCCGCTTGAGGCCGTTCTTGAGCCGCTCGATCAAGAGCTCATTGCCGGGAATCGCCTTGGCCGAGAAGATCACGCTGTCCCCCGCGCCGAGTTCCATAGCGTGGTGGCGGCCGCGGGCGAGGCGGCTCAGCGCTGCCCGAGGCTCGCCCTGGCTGCCGGTGGCGATCACCAGCACCTCGTCGGGGGGCAGGTAGCCGAGATCCGAGACGGGCACCAGGGCCGGGAAATCGTCGAGGTAGCCAAGGCCCCTAGCCACCCCCACCATGCGCTCCATGGAGCGGCCCATCAGGCTCACCCGGCGGCCGGCACGCTGAGCGGCGCGGCCGATGGCCAGCACCCGCGCCAGGTTGCTGGCGAAACAGGAGACCACCACGCGCCCCTCGCAGCGGGCGATGGTGTGCTCGAGCGCCCGGGCCACCTCGCCCTCGCTGCGCGAGTGGCCCGGCATGGGAGCGTTGGTGGAGTCGCCGACGACGAGGTCCACCGGGGCGATGGCGCGGAAGGTGGCCGCCGACATGGGCTTTCCGATCAGCGGTTCAGGGTCGAGCTTCCAGTCGCCGGTATGCAGCACCCGGTGCTCGCCGGCGGCCAGCAGCAGGGCGCAGCTCTCGGGGATCGAGTGGGTCAGTGGCAGGTAGCGCAGGGTGAAGGGACCGGTCTCCAGCGCCTCGCCGGGCTCGATCACCCTGATGGCATCGGTGGCCAGGCCGCGCTCGATGAACTTGGCGCGCAGCAGGCCCGCGGCCAGCGGGGTAGCGTGGATGGGGCAGCCCCACTGAGGCCACAGCCAGGCGGCTGCCCCGATATGGTCCTCGTGGCCGTGGGTGATGATCAGCGCCCGGGGGCGGATGCCCAGGGCGGTGAGGGTGTCCAGGTTGGGCACCTGCAGCGGGCTGTCGGGGAGGTCCTGGCGGATCATCATGCCGCAGTCCACCGCGATCCACTCCTCCTCGGGGCCCCTCTCTCCCGTCCCCCGCTCTCCAAAACCATAGAGGCTCAGGTTCATGCCGATCTCGCCGCAGCCGCCCAGCGGCAGGAAGTGCAGGGGAGGGCGGCGGCGGGGGCGAATCTGGACTCTGGGCTGTGGCATCGGCAGGCGCGGGCTCGGAAAGTGTTGTTTCACTATACGGGAAGGCCCGGGGCAGCCACAACGACGCGCAGGGCACATCCCGGGCCATCGAGTGACGGGGCTAGGGCAGTCGAGAGGGGCCCCAAGTCATCGCAGGACGGGGCTACCCCGGGGACGGCTCCCCTCGGGGGCGCTGTGAATACTTCCCTGTACGCTACCGATGCCATCCCTGGCATAGGACCCCCTCGGTGAGCCATCCCCGGCGCCCCTTTATGCGCCTCTCAATATCTGGCGCTGTATAGCATGGATGCCGGAACCTGCTGTTTTCGCTACACTGTCGCACCCCGATTCCAGCCCAAGCCCAAAGCCAAGCCCCCAACGCCAAACCAGAGGCACGCCATGTCACACTACTACCGCCTGGTGGTCTCCTGCCCCGACCGAGTGGGCATCGTCTCCCGGGTCTCCGGGTTCATCGCCGGCCACGGCGGCTCCATCACCGAGGCGAGCCAGCACTCGGACCTCGAGACCGGGCGCTTCTTCATGCGCTACGAGATCCTGGCCGACTCCATCGGCATGCCCCCCGAGGCGCTGCGCGAGGCCTTCGCCCCCATCGCCGACGAATTCGATATGACCTGGGCGCTCACCGACACCCGCAACCGCCCCCGGGTGGTGCTGATGGTCTCGAAGGAGTCCCACTGCCTGGTGGACCTGCTCTACCGCTGGACCGCCGGCGAGCTCGACTGCGACATCGCCGCGGTGATCTCCAACCACGAGACCATGCGCGGTCTGGTGGAGTGGCACGGCATTCCCTACCACCACGTGCCGGTGCAGCCCGAGCAGAAGCAGGCCGCCTTCGACGAGGTGGTGCGCCTGGTGGATGACGTGCGCGCCGACTGCGTGGTGCTGGCCCGCTACATGCAGATCCTGCCGCCGTCGATCTGTGAACGCTACGCCGGGCGGGTGATCAACATCCACCACAGCTTCCTGCCCTCCTTCGCCGGCGCCAAGCCCTACCACCAGGCCTACGAGCGCGGCGTGAAGCTGATCGGCGCCACCTGCCACTACGTCACCGAGGAGCTGGATGCCGGCCCCATCATCGAGCAGGACATCCACCGCGTCAGCCACTGCCACACCCCCGGCGACCTGGTGCGCTTCGGCCGCGACGTGGAGAAGGCGGTGCTGGCCCGCGGGCTGCGCTGGCACCTGGAGGATCGCGTGCTGATCCACGGCAACAAGACCGTCGTCTTCGCCTGATCGGGCGAGACGCGGGTCGACGAGAGGCGCTCCATGTCCTTCTCCCAAGCGGTGCTCGCCCCCTGGCTGCTGGTGCTCTGCGCGCTGGTGTCGCTCGTGCTCTACGGGCTGGCGCTGGCCCAGCGCCCCTGGCGTGCGCTGCTGGCCGACACTGCCCTGCAGCACCGCTGGCTCGCCGCCAGCGTGGCGGTGCTGCTGATGTGGCAGCTGCGCGCCCAGGCGGTGGAGTGGCTCTCCCTGCACCTGATGTTCACCGCGCTGCTCACCCTGGTCTTCAAGGCCCCGCTGGCGCTGGTCACGATTCTGATCGTCAACCTCGCGGCGGTGGTCACCGGCCGCGTCGACTGGCCGCTGCTCGGCGTCAACCTGCTTGTCACCGGCGTCATGCCTGCGCTGGTCACGGTGCTGATCTGGCGCCTGGTAGACCGCCGCCTGCCCGACAACCTGATGGTCTTCCTGTTTGTCTGCGGCTTCTTCGGCGCCGCGCTCTCCACGCTGGCCGCGGGGCTCGTGGCCGTGGGGCTGATGATGCTCGGTGCCGATGACGCCCACGCCCTCTATCAGGCCATGGAGTACGCCCGCTTCCTGCCGCTGCTGATGCCCTCCGAGGCCTTCATCACCGGCATGCTGATGGCGATCCTGCTGGTCTACCACCCGAGCTGGGTCGCCACCTTCAACGACCATCGCTATATCGATACCAAATAGGGCGCTTCCCTTCTTCTGGGTTATGAGCGCTCCCACCAGAAGGAATAGCCGCTGAGGTAGCAGTAAGCCTCTATGGCAAGCGAGTGCTTCCTGTTGCATAAAGCTACTGGTGGGAGATCGGCTCTGCCGGCGGTTCGACGCTTCGACGAATGGCGGCGAAGCCGCCCAGCGGTGTTGCTTGACGGTGCGGTGGCCTGAACCTTCGCCCCGCGAAGCGTGGCTCCCACCAGTAGGAACAGCCTTGGTAGAAGCGGGATGACCTCCAAGGCCTGCAGCCACGGGGGGGGAGACCGGCTCTGCCGGCGGTGTTGCCGGCCTGGAAGGGGGCTACAACCACGCAGCATCCCAATAGGGGTAGTCGAGCACATTGTTCACGAGTCCGGCCCTCAGCGGGTTGGCAATGATATATCGTGCCACTGCACGAAGGTCCTCCTCACGCCTCAGTCCATGGTCGTGAAATCCACGCTGCCAGGGTTTCATGCCCAGTGCCAGTGACACCCGCGCCTTGTAGATACGAACCGCCTCGGAGAGATCCCCTTCCACCTGGATCAGCCAGTGAATGTGGTCGGGCATCACCACGAAGGCCAGGGTGTCGCCGTGCATCCGAACAGAGTCTGTGAAGAAACAGCGGCACGCGTGCCTGGCATTCGTGAACTCGCCAAACCACGGCTTGCGATGCTGGGTCACAACGGTGACCAGGTAGCAATGTCTGGGAAGGGAAACCCGGCCGCGCCGCAGGCAGTGAGTGTGATAGCGCTCCATGTTTCAGCCCCCGGCCCTTGACTGCATGAAGGTTAGGTCAAGGGAGTAGACCAGGCTGTAAGCTGACTGCCAGAGGCGTTGTCAGCGTTTTCCCCGAATGGCGTTTGTGGCTGATGCTGTGGCCTCGAGATTCGCCGAAGCGTCGGACCGCACGCGAAGCGTGGCTCCCACCAGTCGCAACAGCCTCGGTGGTAGCGGGATACCCACCAGAAGGAACAGCCTCTGTGGTAGCGGGATGATCTCCAAGGCCTGCAGCCACTGGTGGGAGATCGGCTCTGCCGAGCGAATGGCGGCGAAGCCGCCCGGAGGTGTTGCCGGCGATAGTGCATGCCGCCCAGGAGCCCTTCGGTCTCCATTCGTCGATGCGTCGAACCGCCCGCAAAGCGTGGCTCCCACCAGTAGCAACAGCCTCGGTGGTAGCGGGATACCCACCAGAAGGAACAGCCTCGGTGGTAGCGGGATGGTCACCAAGGCCTGCAGCTACTGGTAGGAGATCGGCTCTGCCGAGCGAATGGCGGCGAAGCCGCCCGGAGGTGTTGCCGGCGATAGTGCATGCCGCCCAGGAGCCCTTCGGTCTCCATTCGTCGATGCGTCGAACCGCCCGCAAAGCGTGGCTCCCACCAGTAGCAACAGCCTTGCTGGTCGCTGGATACCCACCAGTCGCAATAGCCTCGGTGGAAGCGGGATACCCACCAGCAGGAATTGGCCACACCAGGCGGACTCATTCGATAGGCAGCACCAGCTGCCGCCGCTCGGCCTCCGGCAGCAGGCGGGCGCCGACGCCCAGCAGGCGCACGGGGCGGCGCCGGCGCTCCCAGGCCTGCTCCAGTAGGCCCTGGTAGCTGGCGGGGGAGGGGGCCAGGCCGCGGCTCTCCAGGGTGGTCAGGCCGAAGTCGTCGAAGCGCACCTTCACCACCAGCCCGGCCAGCGGCGGGTGGCCGTGGCGGGCCAGGCGCTCCTCCAGGCGCTCGCAGAGCGGGGCCAGGGCCTCGCGGCAGCTGGCGAGATCCGGCAGGTCCCGGGCGAAGGTGGTCTCCACGCTGATCGACTTGCGCTCGCGCTCCAGGCGTACCGGGCGCTCGTCGATGCCCCGTGCGAGCTCGAAGAGCCGTTTGCCGAACTTGCCGAAGGCCTCCAGCAGCCGCTCCAGCGGCACCTCGCGCAGCGCTGCGCAGGTGGTGATGCCCATGGCCTCCAGGCGTGCCCCGGTGGCCGGGCCCACCCCGTGGAGCTTCTTCACCGGCAGGGCGGCGAGGAAGGACTCCAGGCGATCCGGGGTGATCACCGTGAGGCCATCGGGCTTATCCCAGTCGCTGGCGATCTTGGCCAGGAACTTGTTGGGGGCGACCCCCACGGAGAGGGTGATGCCGGTGAGCGCCAGGCACTCCTGCTTGAGCCAGCGGGCCATCCAGGTGGCGCTGCCGGAGAAGCGCTCCACCGCGCTGACATCGAGGAAGGCCTCGTCCAGGGAGAGGGGCTCCACCAGGGGGGTGAGCTCGTGGAAGATCGCCTGGATCTGCTGCGATACCTCGCGGTACCTGTCGAAGTTGCCGGGCAGCAGGGTGAGCTGGGGGCAGAGGCGCAGCGCCCGGGCGGTGGGCATCGCCGAGTGGATGCCGAAGGCCCGGGCGGGGTAGTTGCAGGTGGCGATCACCCCGCGCCGCTCGGGGCTGCCGCCGATGGCCAGCGGCACCTCGGCCAGGGCGGGGTTGTCGCGCATCTCCACCGCCGCGAAGAAGCAGTCGCAGTCGGCGTGGAGGATCTTTCTCACGGCACGGGCTCGGGAAATGCCTAGCCCAGCGCCTGGCCGCTGCCGCCGCGGATCACGCCTACGCCGATACCCTCGATCTCCAGCGCCTGATGGCGCAGGTCCACCTCGATGGGGGCGAACTCGGGGTTCTCGGCGGTCAGGGTCACCACGTGGCCGCGGCGGGAGAAGCGCTTCACCGTCACCTCCTCCTCCAGGCGCGCCACCACGATCTGGCCGTCGCGCACCTTCTCGGTGCGGTGCACGGCGAGCAGGTCGCCCTCCAGGATGCCGACATCCTTCATGGAGAGGCCGCGCACCCGCAGCAGGTAGTCGGCCCGGGGGGTGAAGTACTCCGGGGGCAGGGGGCAGTAGCGGTCGATATGCTCGGCGGCCAGTATCGGGCTGCCCGCGGCCACCTCGCCGATGATCGGCAGCCCCTGCTGGGGGACATCGCCCTCGGCGGAGGCCTCCTGCTCCTGGGCGGGCAGGCGGATGCCTCGGGAGGTGCCGGCGATCATGCGGATGGCGCCTTTCTTCTCGAGGGCGCGCAGGTGCTCCTCGGCGGCGTTGGGCGAGCGGAAGCCCAGGGCCCGGGCGATCTCGGCCCGGGTGGGGGGATAGCCGAGCTCCTGAATGGTCTTGACGATGAAGTCATAGACGTTCTGCTGGCGCTGGGTGAGGGGGCGTGCCATGCGACCTCCGAAGCGGAAAGCGGCAACTGGATGGATGCGTCAGTGATCAAGTATACAGCATGTTGTTCCATCCAGTAATTCGGGTTGTGCGGGCATCTGGCGCTGTCGATAGAACAAACCGTTTAAAACACCCATGGGCTGTGGGCATTGAGCCAAGGGCCACGGCTGACTTACAATTTAGCCACGTTTGAAACAGCTGTTTATTACCGGGACTCCTCCGATGGCCCAGACCGACACCGTCACCCGCATCCTCGATACCGCCGAGGTGCTGTTCGCCGAGCGCGGCTTCGCCGAGACCTCGCTGCGCACCATCACCAGCAAGGCCAGGGTCAACCTGGCCGCGGTGAACTACCACTTCGGCTCCAAGAAGTCGCTGATCCAGGCGGTGTTCTCCCGCTACCTCGACCCCTTCACCGAGCGCTTTCACCGCGCCCTGGACGAGCTCGAGGCGCGCTACGGCGACGAGGTGATCCCCCTCGAGGAGCTGCTCGAGACCATGGCACGCAGCGTGCTGGAGGTGCCCGCCGAGCGCAACAGCCTCAAGGTCTTCATGCGCCTGCTGGGGCTCGCCTACAGCCAGGCCCAGGGCCACCTGCGCCGCTATATCCAGGAGGAGTACGGCAGCGTCTTCACCCGTTTCACCGAGCTGGTGCGCCAGGCCACCCCCGAGCTGCCCGACGCCGAGCGCTTCTGGCGCCTGCACTTCGTGCTCGGCACCGCGATCTTCACCCTTTCCGGCCTTGACGCCCTGCGCGATATCGCCGAGAAGGATTATGGTGAGCACGTGACGGTGCGCGAGCTGATCCGGCGCCTGCGCCCGGTGGTGGTGGCCGCCATGCAGGCCCCGCTGCCCCATCTAGACCAGGTAGGCCAGGTAGGCCAGGTAGGCCAGGTAGGCCAGGTAGGCCAGGTAGGCCAGGTAGACCAGGCCTGAGTGGCCGGCCATCGCGAGGAGGCCGCCTCGTGATACTGGCAGTAGTGGCGTGTCTGTCACTCCTGCCAGCTTTGCCCTAGAATCTGGCCCCTTTCACGTCTGTCTGCGAAGAATCTCTGCTTGCAAGAAGCCAAGGAAGCGAACATGACCCAGCTCGGTCCGGTGATGCTTGACCTGGAAGGCACCGCCCTCACCGCAGAGGAGCGAAAGCTGCTGGCGCGCCCCGAGGTGGGCGGGGTGATCCTCTTCGCCCGCAATACCGAATCGGCCGAGCAGGTCTGCGCGCTCTCCCGCGCCATCCGCGCGGTGCGCCCGGAGCTCCTGCTGGCCATCGACCAGGAGGGCGGCCGCGTGCAGCGGCTGCGCCAGGGGGTCACCCGGCTGCCGGCCATGGCGCGCCTGGGCGCGGGCTTCGGCGAGCATCCCGAGGTCACCCGGCGGCTCTGCCAGGACGCCGGCTGGCTGCTGGGCATGGAGATGGCCGCCTGCGGGCTGGATCTCAGCTTCGCCCCGGTGCTCGACGTCGACGACGGCACCTCCACGGTGATTGGCGACCGCAGCCTCTCCGCCGACCCCGAGGTCGTCGCCGCCCTGGCCGGCGCCTTCGTCGATGGCCTCCACGAGGCCGGCATGGTCGCGGTGGGCAAGCACTTCCCCGGCCACGGCGGCGTGGCCGCGGACTCCCACCTGGAGCTTCCCGTGGACCCGCGCCCGCTCGAGGCCCTGCGCGAGCGCGACCTCGTGCCCTTTTCTCGTCTCGCCGGCCGCCTCGACGGCGTGATGCCGGCGCACGTGGTCTACTCCGCCTTCGACCCGCGCCCCGCCGGCTTCTCGCCCGCCTGGCTCGGCATGCTGCGCCAGAGCCTCGGCTTCAAGGGCGTGATCTTCTCCGACGACCTGAGCATGGCCGGTGCCGCCAGCGCCGGCAGCCCCGCCGAGCGGGCGCTGGCCGCCCTGGACGCCGGCTGCGACATGCTGCTGGTCTGCAACGACCGCGCCGCGGCGCTGGAGGTCATCGAGGCCTGCCGCGAGCGCCCGGGGGCCAGCCGCCTCACCCGGCTGCGCTACGCCCGCGCCCGCCCGGCGCTTGCAAGCCTCACCGCGCTCTCCCGCTGGCGCCGGGTCCACGCCCACCTCGAGGCCCTGGCCTGAGTTCAAGTTTCAAGTTCCGACACCCTTCGACCGCGAGCCACCGCAATGCCCAAACTCGATGCCGATTTTCACCAGTCCCTCGCCGACATGCGCGAGGTGATGGACAACGCCGACTGCCTGATCACCCAGGAGGCTGTGGAGCGCGCCCTGGACCGCATGGCCGACGAGATCACCCGCGACCTGGGTGAGAAGCTGCCGGTCTTCTACTGCGTGATGAACGGCGGTCTGATCACCACCGGCCACCTGCTGCCGCGCCTCGGCTTCCCGCTGGAGGTGGACTACCTGCACGCCACGCGCTATCGCGGCGGCACCCGCGGCGGCGAGCTGTTCTGGCGCGTCTCTCCGGAGGTGCCCATGGCCGGCCGCCACGTGGTGATCGTCGACGATATCCTCGACGAGGGCGCCACCCTGGCCGCCATCCTCGACTACTGCCGCGAGGCCGGCGCCGCCAGCATCTCCACCGCGGTGCTGGTCGACAAGCTGCACGACCGCAAGGCGGTGCCGGACCTCAAGGCCGACTACTGCAGCCTGGAGGTGGCCGACCGCTACGTCTTCGGCTTCGGCATGGACTACAAGGGCTACTGGCGCAACGCCCCCGGCATCTTCGCCCCCAAGGGGATGTAGGGGTCTGGTGGGAGATCGGCTCTGCCGGTGAATGGCAGGGCTGCCAAGGCTTGGGGCCACTGGTGGGAGATCGGCTCTGCCGGGCGAATGGCGCCGCAGGCGCCCGGCGGTGTCATCAGGGGATCGCCACGTCTACAGCATGAAGAACCTTCCATAGGCCGCCATCAGCGGCTCCCCGGCCAGCAGCGCCACCCAGCCCGCCAGGGCCAGATAGGGCCCGAAGGGCATGGGGGCGCCGCGCAGCCGCGGCACCGCCAGCTGCACCAGGATGCCGATGATGGCCCCCACCCCGGCGGAGAGGATCAGCAGCAGTGGCAGAGCCTGCCAGCCCATCCAGGCACCCAGCGCGGCCAGCAGCTTGAAGTCGCCGTAGCCCATCCCTTCCTTGCCGGTGATCAGCTTGAAGGCCCAGTAGAAGCTCCACAGCGTGAGATACCCCGCCATGGCGCCGATCACCGCGTTCGAAAGCAGTAGCGGCTGGAACAGCAGCTGGTAGAGAAGCCCCGCCCACAGCAGCGGCAGGGTGAGCACATCCGGCAGGAGCTGGGTGCGCAGGTCGATCACCGCCATGGCGAGCAGCGCAAGGCAGGCTCCCAGCACGAAGAGCCCCTGCCAGCTCGGCCCGAACAGCGCCACCACGGCGAGCGTCAGCGCCCCGCCGGCCAGTTCCACCAGCGGATACTGGGGGCTGATGGCCGCATCGCAGTTCGCGCAGCGCCCGCGGCGCTTGAGCCAGCCCAGCACCGGGAGGTTGTCGTGCCAGGCGATGGGGGTCTCGCAGCTCGGGCACATCGAGCGTGGTGTGGCCAGGTTGAATCTCGGCTGCGTCTCACTCGGCAGCTCCAGCGCCTCGCGGGCCTCGGCCCGCCAGCCCAGCATCAGCATCACCGGCAGGCGCACGATCACCACGTTGAGGAAGCTGCCCAGGCACAGGCCGACGAAGGCCGCCAGCGGCCAGAGCAGGGAAGGGGGAAGATCCAGCAAAACGATGTCCTTATCGGGTTAGATCACGCTGCCCAGCTCGAAGATCGGCAGGTACATGGAGATAACGAGCCCGCCCACCAGCACGCCCAGCACCACGATGATGAAGGGCTCCAGCAGCGAGGTGAGGGTGTCGACCATGTTGTCGACCTCCTCCTCGTAGTAGTCCGCCACCCGGTTGAGCATGGCGTCCAGCGCGCCGGACTCCTCCCCGATGCCGACCATTTGCACCGCCAGCGGCGGGAACTGCTCGGTCATGCGCATGGCGAAGTTGAGCTGCTGGCCGGTGGCCACGTCCTCGCGGATCTGCGCCACCGCGCGCTCGTAGACCTTGTTGCCGGTGGCGCCGGCGGCAGTGTCCAGCGCCTCCACCAGGGGCACGCCGGCGCCGAAGGTGGTGGCCAGGGTGCGCGAGTAGCGCGCTACCGCGGATTTATCGAGGATCTCCCCCAGTACCGGCACCTTCAAGGCGAAGGCGTGCATGCGGTAGGCGAAGGCCTCGGACTTCTTCATGCCGGTGCGGATGAAGAAAATGAAGGCCGCGATGCCGAGCACCCCCCACCACCAGTAGGCCTGGGCGAACTCGGACATGGCAATGGTCATGCGGGTCATGGCGGGCAGCTCCGCGCCGAAGCCCTGGAACAGGCTCTCGAACTGCGGCACCACCTTGATCAAGAGCAGGGCGGTGACGCCGATGCCCACCGCTATCACCGCCGCCGGGTACCAGAGCGCCTTCTTCACGCGCCCCTTGAGCAGCTCGATCTTC
Organism: Halomonas sp. PGE1; assembly: GCF_013000985.1. NCBI lineage: Bacteria > Pseudomonadati > Pseudomonadota > Gammaproteobacteria > Oceanospirillales > Halomonadaceae > Halomonas > Halomonas sp. PGE1. Next base: position 2,596,438 of record NZ_CP053032.1, on the reverse strand, counting down.
TCCTTGTAGGTGGCCACCCGGTCGAGCATGCGGTCCAGCGAGCCGGACTGCTCGCCGGCCTCCACCAGGTTGGCAAACAGCCGATCGAAATGCTGTGGGTGGCGCTTCAGCGCGTCGGAAAACGAGGCGCCGGCGGCCACGTCGTTCATCAGCTCCTGCACCAGGCCGCTCATGGCCGGCTTCTTGATGCTCTCTGCCACCACCTGGAAGGCCTGCAGCACCGGCACCCCGGCGCGGATCATGGTGGCCATCTGGCGGGCGAAGAGCATGATGTCGCGGGGCTTGATCTTGCCCATGCCGCCGCCGAAGCCGCCCTTGCGGCGCACGTTCTTGATGATGATGTTCTGGCCGGCGAGGATCTTCTCCACCTCGCCCTTCTGGGCGGCGACGATCTCCCCCCCCACCTTGCGACCGCCGGGGCCCTTGCCTGTCCAGCGCCAGCGGTAGAGCTTGATCTCCTTGGCGGGGCGCAATTTCCGTGCTGTGGCCATAGTGGTGTCCCTTCATTCCCTGTGATGGAGGCCGACTCTGGCGGTCGACTCGCTAGTCTTTGGTCACCCTGTTGATCTCGGCCAGGCTGGTCACCCCCTGCATCGCCTTCATCAGGCCGCTTCTGCGCAAGTCCGGGTAACCCTCCTGGCGTGCCAGGTCGCTGAACTCCATGGAATTGCCATTCTTCATGATCAGCTGACTCATGGCGTGGCTGATCGGCACCACCTCGTAGATGCCCACCCGGCCCTTGAAGCCCTTCGTGCAGTGCTTGCAGCCCACCGGCTCGAAGAAGGTGGCCTGATTGATCTCCTCCTCCGTGAAGCCCTGGGCGGCCAGGGCCTCATGGGGCAGGTCCGCCGGCTGCTTGCAGTGCTTGCAGAGCTTGCGCGCCAGGCGCTGGGCGATGATCAGGCTCACGGAACTGGCGATATTGAACGGCGCCAGGCCCATGTTGGCCAGGCGGGTGAGGGTCTCCGCGGCGGAGTTGGTGTGCACCGTGGAGAGCACCAGGTGGCCGGTCTGGGAGGCCTTTACCGCGATCTCGGCGGTCTCCAGGTCGCGGATCTCGCCCACCATCACCACGTCCGGGTCCTGGCGCAGGAAGGCGCGCAGGGCGCTGGCGAAGTCCAGGCCGATCTTGGGGATCACGTTCACCTGGTTGACCCCGGGCACCTTGATCTCCACCGGGTCCTCGGCGGTGCAGATGTTGCGCTCCACCTCGTTGAGGATGTTGATGCCGGTGTAGAGGGTCACCGTCTTGCCGCTGCCGGTGGGCCCGGTCACCAGGATCATGCCCTGGGGCTGGTCCAGCACCGTCTCGTACATGGCGCGCTGCTCCGGCGTGAAGCCGAGCTGCTCGATGCCGAGCTGGGCCGAGGCGGGGTCGAGGATCCGCAGTACCACCTTCTCGCCATACACCGTGGGCAGCGAGTTGACGCGAAAGTCGATGGAGCGGGTCTTGGAGAGCCGGAGCTTGATGGCGCCGTCCTGGGGCAGGCGGCGCTCCGAGATATCGAGCCGCGACATCACCTTGAGGCGTGCGGCGATGCGCGCGCGCATGGCGAAGGGTGGGTGGGCCACGTCATGCAGCATGCCGTCGATGCGAAAGCGCACCCGGTAGCTGGTTTCATACGGCTCGAAGTGGATGTCCGAGGCGCCGCGGTGGATGGCGTCGAGCAGGATCTTGTTGACGAACTTGATGATCGGCGCGTCTTCGCTGGCCGCGCTCGCCGCGGCCTGCACGTCCACCTCGCCGCTCTCCTCTTCGCCGGCGAAGCCCAGCTCGCCGATGGCATCGTCGACCCCCTTGAGCTCATCGAGCATGCTCTTCTCACTGGAGGCGAGATAGCTCTCCAGCACCGGGCCGAGCTGGTCCACCGGGGCCAGCACCCCCTCTGGGGTCAGGCCGGTGGCGAACTGCAGCTCGTCGAGCAGGGCAAGCGTGGAGGGGAAGGGCACCGCCACGGTGAGCCGGTGGCCGCGCTGCACCAACGGCAGCACCTTGAGCTTGCGCAGGATCTTCTCGGGGAAGGCATCGGCGCGGGGTAATGTCTCGGGGCGGATGGCGTCGAGGTCCATCATCGGCAGGCCATACTCCCAGGCCGCCGAGAGGGTGGCCTGGCGGGCGGAGACGAGCCCGGTGTCGATCACGTGCTCCAGCAGTGACACCTCGCCCTCGCGGGCCTCTTCCTCGGCGCGCACCGCCGCGGCGTGGCTGATGCGCTCGTCCGCCACCAGGCGCCACGCCAGGCCGCGCAGCCCCGCGGTGGCATCAAGGCGGGTGCTCTCCAGGGCCGAGCCCTGTGAAGAGCCCGGGAGCGGGGCGCTCGGCGGGGTGCGATAGTCGTTCATGGGCGCTCGCTTGGCTTGCGTGGGCGGGTCGGCTTCATCTGGCCATTCTAGCCGCCCTCACCCCCAGCCGCCCAGCGCTGGACCACGCGCCTTCAACCTTTTGCTGGGCACATCTCATACTTACCGCAGGCACCCAGCAGGCCGCCGGTGAGTTTATTGATGATGGCGATCACGATGGGGATCTGCACCGCCTGATAATCATGGACGGCCACATTGCAAAAGCCTGTCATCTGCTTCATGGACGTGGCGAGTGAGGCCCTCGCCACGCAGCGCTCGATGCTCGCGGCCTTGTTGAGCAGAACGTCATCGGCCATGAACGCTGCCTCGCTCCTTGATGTCGGCGATCAGTGCCCGGCGCTGTATGGCCAGGTCCCAGTATTCACTCTGCACCATGAGTTCGAACTCGTCGCTATCGCTGCCGCGATGCCATAGCCGCTCCCCCGTCGTCACGACCTGGTGCTGAAACACGGTAGAGGCCCGGCGAAGATCGATCAGGTCGACCTCCTTGCCGAGCCTGTCGGCCAGGTCGCCACTCAGCTGCCAGCGCTGCTCGGGCGGCAGCGGCGAGGCCAGCAGCAGAGCAAGATCCACGTCGCTCTCCTCCGTCGCTTCCCCCGTGGCCTGGCTGCCGAACAGGTAGACCGCCTGCAGCGAGGGCAGTGTGGCTGCCAGGTAAGCCGTTACTGCTGGGAGGTCGCGTTGACTGAGTGTGCGTTGGGAGTCAGGCATGTCATGGACCGCAAAAGGTTCGAGAAGAACAGGGTACAACAGCGCCGCGGCATTTGCCGCGGCGCTGTTGTGTGGGGTTCATGGCAGCTGGGCGTGAGCCCGGCGGTCAATCAGGCGCCGGCCTTGGGCAGCCGGGCGATCGGCCGGCTCCAGATGGTGAGGAAGCGCTCGGTGTTGGTGCTGCGCGCCTTCTTTTCGGTGCGCTTGGCGCTGGGCAGGGGCTGGTCCCAGATGGTAGGGATGCGCTCGGTGGTCATGGGGAACCTCCTGGGTTTAATTTATGGAAAGTATTTCCAGATGCTGTTTTGCACACTATAGCTGCGACCAAGGTCGTAGACAAGTGTTTGTGGGAAATATTTCTGTAAATGACCTTCTTCCTGATCGCCCCGCAAAGCGTGGCTCCTACCAGTCGCAACAGCGTCGGTGGCAGTGGGATGACTCCTGGAGCTTGCGGCCACTGGTGGGAGATCGGCTCCGCCGGCGGTTCGACGCTTCGACGAATGGCGGCGAAGCCGCCCGGCGGGGTTGCCGAACGCCACAGCGGCTATAGTGATACGACCACCCTCGGCAGGGAGGCCGTGCGCCATGAGCACCTATCCACAGATCCTTCATCACGGCGGCGCCAGCGGGGTGACCGGCAGCTGCCATCGGCTGCAGATCGCCGAGGACCGCGCGCTGCTGGTCGACTGCGGGCTCTTCCAGGGCCAGGACGCCGACCGGCTCGACGGCTTCGAGCAGCTCCAGGTGCGCTTCCCGGTGGAGGATGTGCTGGCGCTGGTGGTCACCCACGTGCATATCGACCATATCGGCCGGCTGCCCTACCTGCTGGCGGCGGGGTGGCGGGGGCCGATCCTCTGCTCGCTGCCCTCCCGCCGGCTGCTGCCGCTGGTGATCGAGGACGCCCTGAAGATCGGCTTCACCCGCGACCGGGCGCTGATCGAGCGCTTCCTGGCCGAGGTGGAGGGGCGGCTGGTGGCGCTGGACTACGGCGACTGGCACACCCTGGTCGACGATGCCCGCCACCGGGTGCGCGTCAGGCTCAAGCGCGCCGGGCATATCCTCGGTTCCGCCTATGTGGAGGTGGACACTCTCGAGCGGGCCAGCGGCCGCGCCCACCGCACCCTCTTCTCCGGCGACCTGGGCGCCCCCCATGCGCCGCTGCTGCCGGCACCGAAGCCGCCCTGGCGCTGCGACACCCTGGTGCTGGAGAGCACCTACGGCGACCGCGAACACGAGGATCGCCGCCACCGGCGCGGCCGGCTCAAGGCCGCCATCGACCGGGCGCTGGCCAATGGCGGCAGCGTGGTGATCCCCGCCTTCAGCATCGGCCGCACCCAGGAGCTGCTCTACGAGTTGGAGACCCTGATCCACCAGGCGAAAAGCCCGCGCTGGCAGGCGCTGGAGATCATCGTCGATTCGCCCCTGGCGGCGCGCTTCACCGAGGTCTACCGCGAGCTCAAGCCGTGGTGGGACGCCGAGGCCCACCGCCGGCTGCGGGCGGGGCGCCACCCGCTCAGCTTCGAGAACCTTTATACCGTTAGCTCCCACGAGGAGCACGAGCGCACCCTGGCCTATCTCGCCGAGAGCGGCCGGCCGGCGGTGGTGATCGCCGCCAGCGGCATGGTCAGCGGCGGGCGGGTGGTCAACTACCTCAAGCGGATGCTCCCCGACGAGCGCCACTGCGTGCTCTTCACCGGCTACCAGGGCAGCGGCACCCCGGGGCGCGATATCCAGCGCTACGGGCCCCGCGGCGGCTGGGTGGAGCTCGACGGCGAGCGCATCGACATCCGCGCCCGGGTGGAGACGGTCTCCGGCTACTCGGCCCACGCCGACCGCCGCGACCTGCTCAACTTCGTGCGCCGCATGCGCGAACCGCCCCGGCATATCCGCCTGGTCCACGGCGAGGCCGATGCCCAGCGCGCCCTGCGCGACACCCTGCTGGCCTGGGCCCGGGAGTCCGGCCATCCCCTGGAGGTGACGCTGGGCAGCGAGTGCCCGGTTGCCGCCGTCGAGGGGGAGAGCGCCTGAAGGAGGGCGGCATGTTCCAGCGTATCCTGGTGGTGTGTACCGGCAATATCTGCCGCAGCCCGGTGGCGGCGGCGATGCTGCGGGCTCGCCTGCCGGGCCGGGAGGTGAGCTCCGCCGGCCTCGGGGCCCTGGTGGGGCACGGCGTGGAGCCCAGCGCCGCCCGCCTCGCCGAGGACGACGGCCTCATCGTCGCGGGGCATCAGGCCCGCCAGCTCAATGCCGAGTTGCTGGCCGAGGCCGACCTGGTGCTGGTGATGAGCGAGGGGCAGCGCCGCGCCGTGGCCGAGCTGGCCCCCGCCGCGCTCGGCAAGACCCTGCTGCTGGGGCACTGGCTGCCCGGGGCGCGGGAGATTTCGGACCCTTACCGCCAGTCCGAGGAGATGTTTGCTTTGGTGCACCAGCGCCTACGCGATGCCGTGGACGCCTGGGTGTCGCGGCTATGAGCCGAGGCGGAAGCCTGCGCCTGGCTGGCGCTGCTCTGGGTGCTGTACGGGAAAACCCTGAAGGTTGTCCCTCATCGCGTTGACCAAAAAGCGCGACAAGCCTCGGCACTTCAGGCCGAGGAAGGATAGCGCGGGCGCCGCAGGCGCCCTATACTACTGGATATAAATATAGCTTCGGGTCACTATGCAACGACTCCAAGCCTTCAAATACGAACTGATGCCCAACGGCGAGCAGGTGCGGAAAATGCGCCAGTTTGCCGGCATGGCACGGTACGTGTTCAACCGAGGGCTGGCGTTGCAAAAGGAGCGGTATGCAGCCGGTGAGAAGACGTTGGGGTATGCGGCCTTGTGCAAGCAGCTTACCGGCTGGCGTAACAGTGACGACACGCCATGGCTCAAGGATGGGCCGATCCACCCGCTCCAGCAGTCGTTGAAGGATCTCGATCGCGCCTATGCCAACTTCTTCGCCAAGCGGGCGGACTTCCCGCGCTTCAAGAGGAAGGGTCAGCGTGACAGCTTCCGCTACCCCGATCCCAAGCAGATCCGGCTCGACCAGGGCAATCGGCGGCTCTACCTGCCCAAGTTGGGTTGGCTACGTTTCCGCAAGAGCCGCGAGGTGCTGGGGACGGTCAAGAACGTCACCGTCAGCCAGTCGGCGGGGCGATGGTTCGTCTCGATCCAGACTGAGCGTGAGGTCGCGGTGCCGGCGCCGATTGGCGGGGCTGTGGGCATCGACATGGGCGTGGCGCGGTTCGCCACGCTCTCCGATGGCAGCTACCTGGAACCACTCAACAGCTTCAAGCAACACCAGACGGCACTGCGCAAGGCGCAGCAAGCCATGAGTCGCAAGGTCAAGTTCAGCAACAACTGGAAGAAGGCCAAGGCCCGCGTCCAGAAACTCCAGGCTCGCATCGCCAATGCCCGGCGTGATTTCCTGCACAAGGCTTCCGCCATGATCAGCCAAAACCACGCGCTCGTGGTGCTGGAAGACCTGCAGGTCGGCAATATGTCGCGCTCGGCCAGAGGCAGTATCGAGGAGCCAGGCCGCCATGTTCGCCAGAAATCCGGCCTCAACCGCTCGATCCTCGATCAGGGGTGGTACGAGTTCCGTCGCCAGCTCGACTACAAGCTGGCCTGGCGTGGGGCGCATCTGGTCGTTGTGCCACCGCACAACACCAGCCGCACCTGCCCCGAGTGCGGTCATGTCGCTGCGGAGAACCGGCGCAGCCAGGCCCGCTTTGCCTGTGTCGATTGTGGCTTCGAGGCCAATGCCGATCATATCGGCGCCATCAATGTATTAAGGGCGGGGCACGCCCGGCTAGCCTGTGAAGTGAGTGGTGCAGTAAGGCCGCCAGCAGCAGGAACCCACCGAAGCGATTCAGGGATGGCTCAATGCCGTGCCTGAGCGCCGTAGGAATCCCCTTCCTTTCCGCCGTTGGCGGCAGCTGCCTAAGCAGCTGAGGGAGGGGAGGACGTCAAGTACAGAAATGAGTACAATGAAGGTCGTTACAGGAGGTCCATCATGGATACCGTCACCTATACCCATTTCCGCAGTCACCTGGCCCAGGTGCTCGACCGTGTCAACGATGATCATGTGCCGGTGCTGATCACGCGCCAGAATGGCAAGCCGGCCATTGTGATGTCGGTCGAGGACTTCAAGTCCTACGAGGAAACCGCCTACCTGATGGCCAGTCCCGAGAATGCCCGCCGCCTCAACGACGCCATCGCCGAGGTCGAACGCGGAGAGGGAGGCGAGCACGGACTCATCGACCCATGATGCTGACGTGGGCGACACCTGCCTGGGAGGACTATCTCTACTGGCAGGGGCGCGACAAGAAGACACTCAAACGCATCAATACCCTGATCAAGGATATCCAGCGCCAGCCCTTCGACGGCCTGGGTGACCCCGAGCCCCTCAGGCATCAGTGGTCGGGTTACTGGTCGCGTCGAGTCGATCGCGAGCACCGCCTGGTCTACAAGGTCACCGACAGCGCCATCGTGATCGTGCAGTGCCGCTACCACTATTGAGCCTGGCCCCCTCGACCGCCGCCCCTATATGCGTCATCTTTGAAGCAAGCGAACTAATTTGCAGAATGCGAACCAAGGCAGGCGGGATGAGATGCCGCGCACGTACAGGGAGAGGGTGATGGTCGAGGCGCTGACGGTTTCCGAGGTCTACCGGGCCTGCCCGGAGGAGGCCTTTTCCTTCGAGGTGACCAGTGAGCTGGAGTCGCTGGACCTGCTGAGCGGCCACGACCGCGCGCGGGAGGCGCTGGACTTCGGCACCGCGATCAGAAGCGATGGCTTCAATCTCTTCGTGCTCGGCCAGCCGGGCCACGGCATGCACAGCCTGGTGGGGCACTTCCTGGAGGAGCGCTCCCGGGACGAAGCGCCGCCGCCGGACTGGGGCTACGTCTACAACTTCGACGACCCCTCGGTGCCGCTCTACCTGCAGCTGCCGCCGGGGCTGGGCCGCCAGCTGCGCCGCGACATCGAGGCGCTGGTGGACGAGCTGCGCGGGGCGATCCCGGCGGTGTTCGAGAGCGAGGAGTACCAGAACCGCCTGCAGGAGCTGAAGCAGGCCATGGGCGAGCGCCAGCGCGATGCCATCGAGGCGGTGCGCCGCGAATCTCGAGAGCAGGGGGTGCTGCTGCTCTCCACCCCCAACGGCTTCACCTTCGCCCCGGCGGGCGACGACGACAAGATGATGTCGCCGGAGGAATACGAGAAGCTGCCGAAGGAGGAGCGCGAGCGCATCGAGCACACGGTGGAGATCCTGCAGCGCAAGCTGACCCAGGCGATCCGCCGCATGCCGAAGCTCGCCAAGGAGCTGCGCGACCAGATCGTGGGTCTCAACGAGGAGGTGTTGCAGACCGCCATCGGCGCGCCCCTGGCGGAGCTCGAGGAGCGCTACGCCGACGAGGAGGGGGTGATCGCCCACCTCGCCGCCATCCGCGAGGCGATCGTCCAGCACGTCGACTCTTTCATCGCCGACGACGCCGATATTCCCCCCGAGGCGGTGTTCAGCCGCTTCCACCTCAACCTGCTGGTGGACAACGCCGACACCGAGGGCGCCCCGGTAATCTATCAGGACCTGCCGGGCCACCAGCATCTGGTGGGGCGCATCGAGCACCACGTGCACAACGGCACCCTGCTCACCGACTTCTCGCTGATCCGCGCCGGGGCCCTGCACCGCGCCAATGGCGGCTACCTGGTGCTGGACGTGCGCGGCGTGCTCACCCAGCCTGGCGCCTGGGAGACCCTCAAGCGGGTGCTGCGCGCGGGGGAGATCCGCACCGAATCCCTGGAGCAGGCCTACGGCCTGATCAGCACCGTGAGCCTGGAGCCCCAGCCGATTCCGCTGGACGTGAAGATCGTGCTGCTGGGCGAGCGGCTGCTCTATTACCTGCTGTGCGAGCACGACCCGGAGTTCCTGGAGCTGTTCAAGGTGCAGGTGGACCTCGAGGACGAGCTGCCGCGCAGCGAGGCCAACCTGGCTCTCTACGCCCATATGGTGGCGACCCTGGCCCGGGAGGCAGCGCTGCGCCCGCTGGACCGCAGCGGGGTGGCGGCCACCATCGAGCGCGCCAGCCGGCTGGCCGACGACCAGCAGCGCCTCACCGCCCGCCACCGCGACCTGAGCGACCTGCTCCAGGAGGCCGACCACTGGGCGGCCATGGAGGATGCCACGGTGATCACCCGCGCCCACGTGGAGAAGGCGGTGGCCCAGCAGCTCTACCGCGCCGGGCGCATCCGCGAGCGCAGTCTCGAGCAGATCAACCGCGGCACGGTGATGATTGCCACCGAGGGCCAGGCCGTGGGGCAGGTCAACGGCCTCTCGGTGCTGGCCCTGGGCGACTTCGCCTTCGGCCAGCCGACTCGGATTACCGCAACGGCCAGGCCCGGCGCCGGCCAGGTGGTGGATATCGAACGCGAGGCGCGCCTGGGCGGGCGCATCCACACCAAGGCGGTGATGATCCTGTCGCGCTTCCTGGCCGGGCGCTACGCCCCGGATGCGCCGCTGTCGCTATCGGCGAGCCTCGCCTTCGAGCAGTCCTACGGCGGTATCGAGGGCGACAGCGCCTCGGTGGCGGAGGTGTGCGCGCTGGTCTCGGCCATCGCCCGGGTGGCACTCGACCAGCGCTTTGCCGTTACCGGCTCCATCAACCAGCACGGCGAGGTGCAGGCGGTGGGCGGGGTCAACGAGAAGATCGAGGGCTTCTTCGACGTCTGCCGCGCCCGGGGCGAGCTCGGCGGCCAGGCGGTGATCCTGCCGGCCAGCAACGTCGAGCACCTGATGCTCAAGGCCGAGGTGCGCGAGGCCATGGCCGCGGGGAGCTTCCGCATCTTCGCGGTGCGCCACGTGGACGAGGCACTCGCGCTGCTCACCGGCGAGGCGCCCGGCGAGCCCGACGAGGGCGGCCGATTCCCCGAGCAGAGCGTCAACGGCCGGGTGCAGGCGCGCCTGGCAGCCTTCGCCGATGCCATCAAGGCCGCCCGCGGGGCTGACGAAAAGGACCAGGCAAGGGTCGATGAGAATGCCGGCGACCATAAAGGGGAGGGCATCGGCGATGAGTGAGCCAAGCCAGGCGATGCGCGTGGTGGCGCTGCTGGACGACTCCCGTCAGAGCCAGGCGGCGCTGGCCGCCGCGGTGGCCCTGGCCGATGAGGTCAGCGCCGAGCTGGTAGCGCTGTTCATCGAGGACCTTGACCTGCTGAGCTGCGCGGCCTTCCCCTTCTCCTGCGAGGTGGGGGCCAGCACCGGGCTCTCACGCCCGCTCCAGAGTGAGGCGCTGGAGGCGAGCCTGGCCCGCCAGCTGCAGCGCATCACTCGGGCCCTGGAGCAGGCGGTGGCGGGGCGCGAGCTGCGCCACCGTCTGCAGGTGAGCCGCGGCCAGGTGGTCAGTGAGGCCCTGGCCGCGGCCGCGCCCTGCGACGTGCTGGTGCTCGGCAAGGCAGGGCTATCCTCGCGCTGGGGCTGGAGCTCGCGGCTTGGCTCCACCAGCCGCCGTCTGGTGCTGGAGGCCCCCTGCACGGTGATCATCTGGGACGAGCGCCACCCGCCGTCGCCCGGCCCGCTGCGCACCCTGCGCGGTGAGGCCCCGACCCTGCCCTGGGGCGAGACCCTGGCCGAGGCCTCGCGCAGCCACCCGCTGTTTCGCGGCCGCGAGGAGCTCGCCCCCATGGCGGCCCCCGAGCTCGAACGCTTCCTCGCCCGCGCCCGCAGCGGCGCCCTGGTGATAAGCCGCCAGACCCTCACCCGCCTCTTCGCGGAGGACCCCGAGGTCCTAGCTCGCATCCCCATCCCGGTGGTGGTGGTGCCCTAGGCGGCTACGCCGCCATTCGCCGAGGCGTCGAACCGCGGGCGGAGCCCATCTCCCACCAGTTGCCCCAGGCCACAGAAGTCATCCCACTGCCACCGAGGCTGTTGCTACTGGTGGTTATCAAGTTTCCACCGAGGCTGTTCCTTCTGGTAGTCATCCAGCTACCACAGAGGCTGTTGCTACTGGTGGGAGCCACGCTTTGCGGGGCGAATGTTGAAGCCCCGGCACAGGCCAGTAACACCGTCGGGCGGCTACGCCGCCATTCGCCGGGCGAAGCCCATCTCCCACCAGTTGCCCCAGGCCACAGAAGTCATCCCACTGCCACCGAGGCTGTTGCTACTGATGGTTATCAAGTTTCCACCGAGGCTATTCCTTCTGGTAGTCATCCAGCTACCACAGAGGCTGTTGCTACTGGTGGGAGCCACGCTTTGCGGGGCGAATGGGCGGAGGCCACAGCAACGGCGGGCAGCACCGCCGGGCGCCTGCGGCGCCATTCGCCGGGCGGAGCCCATCTCCCACCAGTAGTTCCAAGCCTTGGAGGCCAGTAACACCGCCGGGCGCCTGCGGCGCCATTCGCCGGGCGAAGCCCATCTCCCACCAGTAGTTTCAAGCCTTGGAGGCCAGTAACACCGCCGGGCGAAGCCCATCTCCCACCAGTAGCTCCAAGCCTTGGAGGCCAGTAACACCGCCGGTCCCGGGCGCGATTTCAACTCGCCGTCGAAACCGGGCACAATCCGCTGCTTGTTCCTCGTCGAGAGCACGCATGTCCTCGCCTTCTGTTTCAGGCTCCGCTTCCCCCTCGGTTTCCCGCCGCCCGATGCGCCGGGAGCTGCTCGAGGGGCCGATCGCCACGACCCTGCTGCGCAAGACCCTGCCGGTCATCGGCGGCATGATCGCCATGATGAGCTTCAACCTGGTGGATACCTGGTTCATCGCCCGGCTCGGCACCGAGCCGCTGGCGGCGGTCTCCTTCACCTTCCCGGTGGTGTTCACGGTGATCAGCCTGGCCATCGGGCTTGGCATCGGTACCTCGGCGGTGGTGGCCCGCCGGCTGGGGCAGGGCGACCATGAGGCGGTGCGGCGCCGCGCCACCGATGCGGCCCTGCTGGCGCTGGCGGTGGGGCTAGCCATGACTCTGCTGGGCCTGGCCACCATGGAGCCGCTGTTTCGGCTGCTGGGCGCCGACGAGGCGCTGATGCCGCACATTCGCGACTACATGGGCATCTGGTACCTGGGGGCGGCGGCGGTGGTGGTGCCGCGGGTGCTCAACAGCATCCTGCGCGCCCACGGCAATACCGTCACCCAAGGGCTGATGATGGCGCTGGCCGCCGGGGTCAACGTGCTGCTCGACTGGTGGCTGATCTTCGGCGTCGGGCCCTTCCCGGCCATGGGGGTCTCCGGGGCGGCGCTGGCCACCGTACTGAGCTGGGGGCTAATGGCCGTGGCGCTGGCGTTCCAGCGCGAGCTGCGCGGCCTGATCGACCTGGCCGGGCTCACGCTCTGCGGGGCGAATGTTGTGGCCTCGGCACAGGCCAGCTACACCGCTGGGCGCCTGCGGCGCCATTCGCCGGGCGGAGCCCATCTCCCACCAGTAGCTCCAAGCCTTGGAGGTCAGGTTAACCACCGAGGCTGTAGCGACTGTTGGTTATCCAGTTCCCACCGAAGCTGTTGCTTCTGGTAGGCACCCAGCTACCACCGAGGCTATTGCTACTGGTGGGAGCCACGCTCTGCGGGGCGAATGTTGTGGCCTCGGCACAGGCCAGCTACACCGCTGGGCGCCTACGGCGCCATTCGCCGGGCGGAGCCCATCTCCCACCAGTAGCTCCAAGCCTTGGAGGTCAGGTTAACCACCGAGGCTGTAGCGACTGTTGGTTATCCAGTTCCCACCGAAGCTGTTGCTTCTGGTAGGCACCCAGCTACCACCGAGGCTATTGCTACTGGTGGGAGCCACGCTCTGCGGGGCGAAGGCGGAGGCCACAGCAACATCGGGCAACACCACCGGGCGGCTGTTTCAAACACTCATTTCGCGTTACTATCTCGTCCGACTATCAACGCTGCATTCAACGAGAGGGACGGCGGTGGGATGGCAGAGCTTGGGAGCACGACCTTGAGAGAACGAGCGTGAGCGCCATCGCGTCGCCCTGCGTGGGGCTCTGTTCCACCACCCTGGGGGATCGCACCTGCCGCGGCTGCCAGCGCAGCGATGCGGAGATCCGCGACTGGTTCGCCCTGGCGGGCAATGAGCGCACCGCCCGCATGGCCGAGCTCGATGCCCTGCGCGAGGCCGTGGCCGGCCGCTACCTGCGCCTGGTGGACGCCGCCGCCCTGGAGGCTCAGCTCAAGCGCCACCGCATCCGCTTCCGGGCGGATCAGCCGGGGCTGTCGCGGGCGGTGGAGCTTCTACGGGTCGGCCGCGAGCGGATCCAGGAGCTCCCCCGCTATGGCCTCGCGCCGACCGGGCCGGGCGAGGGCCTTCCCGTCGCCGAGCTCCACGCGCGCCTGGCCGCCGAGCTTAACGAGGCCGCCGAGGCCCGCCGCCTTTCTTCTTTACCTGATTTACCTGACTGTTCCGCCGAGAGCCCTTCATGTCCGTGACCCTGCCCGAGCCCGTCCGCGCCAGCGCCGACGATCTGCTGTCCGCTGAGCTGCTCGACTTCCTGCGCTGCCGCACCCCGGATGCCTGGGTGGCCTGGGCGCTGGAGAACCCCGAGCTCTTGCTGATCGACCACGCCCAGTGCGAGAAGAAGGCCGCCTCCACGGCCATGAGCCTGCTCTACCGCTACGTGGACCAGCCGCTGCTGCTCACCAAGATGAGCCAGCTGGCCCGGGAAGAGCTGTTGCACTTCGAGCAGGTGGTGACCCTGATGGAGAGCCGCGGCATTTCCTACCGGCATATCTCGGCTTCGCGCTATGCCGAGGGGCTGCGCCGCCACGTGCGAGCGGAGGAGCCGAACCGGCTGGTGGACATCCTGATCATCGGCGCCTTCATCGAGGCGCGCAGCTGCGAGCGCTTCGCGCGGCTGATCCCCCACCTGGACCCCGAGCTTGCCAAGTTCTATCGCACTCTGGTTAAGTCGGAAGGGCGCCACTACGAGGACTACCTGATGCTGGCCCGCCACCTGGCCGCCTCACCCATCGAGTCCCGAGTCGAGTTCTTCGCCGACCGCGAAGCCGAGCTGGTGCAGACGCCCGACACGGCGTTCCGTTTTCACAGCGGCGTACCGGCCTGAGGCCGCCGCCCGAGACAGGCAGGACCGACATGATGCGGGATGCTTCCGACGCCACCGATACCCCACAAGCGGATCGGCTGGCTCTCTTCGGCCACTTTTCGCTGACCCTGGGCGATGACGCCCTGACCCAGTTCAGCTACGACAAGGTCAAGGCGCTGCTGGTCTACCTGCTGCTGCACAGCCAGCCGGTGAGCCGTGCCACCCTGGCGGAGCTGCTGTGGCCCGACCAGGGGCTCTCCTCCGGGCGCACCAACCTGCGCCATGCGCTGCACTGCCTGCGCCAGTCGCTGGGAGAGCACGCCGACGAGGTGCTCGCCGTCTCGCGTCAGACCATCGCCTTCCGCCTGCCTGCCCGCTGGCAGTTCGATCTTCACGAGGTGCAGCGCCGCCTCGACGGCGAACGCGACCTGCCAACCCTGGCCGCGCTGCTCGATCACTACCAGGGCGATCTTGCCGAGGAGCTGCAGCTCAACAACTGCGGCGACTTCCAGCGCTGGCTGGTGCAGGTGCGCAACGACTGGCGCCAGCGGGTGATCCGCTTCGCCGAGTCGGTGCTCGAGCAGCACGACAGCGTGCCCGACCGCCTGCTGGTCGATCTGGTCAACCGCTTCTCGGGTTACGGCCCCTTCCACGAGAAGCTGGTGCGCCAGCTCGCCGAGCAGGGCCAGCTGGCCGCCGCGCACGAGCAGTACAATGCCTACCTGCAGCTGCTGGCGCTCTCCGGCCAGCAGCCCGAGCCCGCCTTCCTGCAGCTGGCCCGCTACTGGTCCGACTCCCACGCCGACGTGGCCGCCGCCGGCGGGCTCGGCTTCGCCCGCACCCTGGCGCCGGACAGCGCGCCGCTGCGCGAGGAGGAGATCGAGCAGCGCCAGCTCTCGGTGATGGCCATTCGCCTGCGCCTGAAGGGCGACCTCTCCAGCCGCCCGGCCAGCCGCGACTGCCTGATGTTGCAGGTCGAGCTGCTGCGCTGGCTGGAGGAGCAGTGCCACCACCTGGGCGGCTTCTGGCTGCCCGGCGCCACCGGCGGCCTGGGCCTCGCCTGCTTCGGCACCCATGGCCCGGCCCATCAGCTCGCCGAGCTGGTGGCGCTCTACGAACATTGCCGACGCATGCTCCCCGAGGAGAGCCGCCGCCACTGGAGCGGCGAGGGCGAACCGCCCCGGGTGGAGCTCGCCGCCGGCCTCAACAGCGGGCGGGTGATCTACCTGCCGGAGCGCGGCCTGGTCGACCCGCTGGGCCAGGTGACCCAGGGCTCGCTCGAGCTGATGGCCGCCGCCGAGGGCAGCGAGCTGGTCATCTCCCAGGAGGCGAGCCAGCACATGCCGCCGGCGCTGGACCTGCAGCCGCGCTTGAGTTCCCGCCTGGTGGCCAGCGACGGCCGGGTGCGCCTGCGCGCGCTGGTGCTGGGTGCGAATGAGGGCGGCCGCGAGGCGCTGCCGCCCAGCCTGGTGGGTCGCGAGACCCAGCTGCGCACCCTGCGCGACGCCCTGGCCCGGGCCGGCATCGGCCTGCGCCAGAGCCTGCTGGTGCGCGGCCCCTCCGGCATGGGCAAGTCGGCGCTGATGGTCGGCTTCCGCCAACTCGAGCAGAGCCGCGACGCCGCCATCTGCTGGCAGCCCACCACCCGGCTCTCGGTGCAGGAGCCCTACGGCGTGGCGCGTCAGCTGCTGCGCTGGCGGCTGAATGGCCCGATTACCCCCGAGGCGCTGGCCGAGCTGCGCGAGACCCTCGGGCTTGCCGAGCTCGACGAGCCCCGCCAGCAGCTGCTGGAGGAGGCCCTGGGCGCCCGGGAGCCCCGCGAGGTGGCCCTGCTCACTCAGAGCGGCGAGGCGGTGGAGCTGGTGGTGGGGCTGCTGCAGCGGCTGGTCACGGCCTTTGCCGCCGAGCGCACCCTGGTGCTGATGATCGACGACCTGCAGTGGCTCGACGAGCCCAGCTTCAAGCTGCTGGCCGGCCTGCAGGCGCGCCTGCCGATCAACTGCGCCTTCATGCTGGTGGCCAGCCACCACGGCCGCGAGGCGCTGCCGGCGCGGCTGCACTGGGACCAGCAGATCACCCTGGGCCGGCTCGACGCCATGCAGTCCTCGCGGCTGCTCTCCCAGCTCGCCCGGCGCTACCGCATCCACCTGAGCCCGCGCCTGCGCGGGCAGATCATCGAGCGCTGCGACGGCGTGCCGCTCTACCTGCAGGAGATCTGCCGGCGGGTCGACATGGACCGCCGCGAGGGTCGCAGCGTGCACCTGGACGAGCTGCCCCACGGCCTGCTCGGCCTGCTCGGCAGCCGCATCGACCAGCTCGACGCCGACCGCGAGGTGGCCCACGCCGCCGCGGTGCTGGGCCGGCGCTTCCGCTTCGATTTCCTGGCCGAGTGCAGCGGCTGGGAGAAGCTGCGCCTCGGCCAGGCCCTCGAGCAGATGCGCCGCCTGGAGATCATCGAGCCGGTGGAGGGCGACGACGACGGCCGCGAATACCAGTTCACCCACCAGCTGCTGCAGGAGGCCGCCTACCTCTCCTGCCCGCGAGACGTTCGCACCGCGATCCACCGCCAGGTGGTCGAGCTGATCGAGGAGCGCTTCCCGATGTGGATCAGCCGCCACCCGGGGGATTTCGCCACCCACCTGCGGCGCAGCGGCCACTACGCACGGGGTGCGCGCTACTACGAGCTGGCCGCCCGCGAGGCGCTCAAGGTGAGCGCCAACCGCACCGCGCTGAAGATGGCCGATCTCGGCCTGGTCTGCCTGCGTCAGGTGGAGGCCCGCCTCGAGCGCGAGGTGAGCCTGCTGACCGTGCGCGGCCAGGCCGCCTTCGCCCTGGAGGGCCACGGTTCGCCCACCGCCCACGAGAGCTTCGTGCGCGCCCGCGACCTGCTGCGGCAGGTCAAGGAGCGGGGCGGGGAGGAGGGCGAGCCCGCCGACCTGGAGCAGGCCTTCCTGGTCAAGTGGGGCCTGTGGGTGGGGTGCAGCCAGCGCCACGCCCACGCCGACGCCTTCCACCTCGCCTCGAAGCTCGCCGGCCTCGCCGAGCGCATGGAGGACCCGCGCTACCGCCGCCTGGCCGAGTACGCCCGGGCCAGCTGCGAGTACTGGGCCGGGCGCATCCAGCGCGCCTATGACCACCTGGAGGAGATCAACCCCCTCGAATCACCGATGATGATCGAGTGGCTGCCCTTCTCCGACCATCCCCAGGTGGCCGCCGCCTGCTTCCAGGGCTGGGCGCTCTGCCTGCGCGGCGACTACCGCCGCGCCGAGACCCAGGTGGAATCCGCCATTCGCCTGGCCGAGAAGATCGGTCACCCCGGCAGCCTGGCCATGGCGCTGATGTACGCCGCCTCCCTCTATCGTCAGCTGGGCCATGTGCATCTCGCCGCCACCCGCGCCGAGCGGGCCTATGAGGTCACCGGCAGCCAGGACCTGCACCTGTGGCAGATGTCCGCCCGCGGCGTGATGGGCTGGCAACGCGCCATGGCCGGCGACCGCGAAGGGCTGGCCCAGGTGGAGCAGGCCCAGGAGGAGCTGATCGAGCTCACCGGCCGCGACCCCTACAGCCGCCCCTCGCTGTGGTACGTCGACGCCTGCGTCGCGCTGGGGGAGTTCGGCCGCGCCGAGGACTACCTGGACCAGGCGCTGCTGCTCGCCCGGGAGAAGACCACGCTCTTCGTGCCCGAGCTCGCCGTGCACCTGGCCCGGGTGCGCCACCGCCTCGGCCACCCGCGGGAGGAGATCATCGCGCTGATCGAGCTCGCCCAGCAGCAGGCCCGTGAGGACGGCAACCTGCACCAGCAGATCAACGGCCTGGAGCTGTGGCTCACCCTGATCGACCCCGCCGACGACAAGGCCCGCCAGGAGCTGCGCCGCCTGCTCGCCGAGGTCAACCACTCCGACGCCCCGATCATCGCTCGCTGGAGAAGCCTGCTTGACCGCGCCCTGCCACACCCCGCCAACGCCGACGCCCTGTAGGGCGTCGTGGGTGGGGTAGGGGGGTGGGGTTCTGTACAAGCGTAGATGAGCGATTCTTGGTGCCACCAAGGCTTGCAACTACTGGTAGGAGCCAGGCTCCGCCGGGCGAATGGCGGCGCAGCCGCCCAGCGGTGCCGAGGGCGCATGGCGCTGCCACCCAGGCTCACAGCTACTGTTAGGAGCCAGGCTCCGCCGGGCGAATGGAGGCCGAAGGCCTCCCCAGTACGCCACCGTACCTATCACCCAAACAGTCAAAATTTGTAAGAGAGGTAGAGCCCTTCCCCCCGCCTGACGTAGAATGCCGATCTAAACGATACCTACAAGACACCGCAGGGAAGCTGGCTCACGCCCAGCAGGAGTACAGGCAAGGGACGATTGCCCCCACCGCCGAGCAATGGGATCCCCATCGCGCTCCTGACGCATGACAGCCTCCCGCACCGAACTAACAAGGGCATGGGAATGCGCCCGGTACAATCCCCGGGCGGTAGCGTGCCTGAAGCCCCACCCCGCAAGAGCTCGCGATCCAGAGGATGGCCCCACGCATGACCAGTGAAGACCTGCAGAACCACTATGACGACGAAATCGACCTGCGCGACCTGGCGCTGATGCTGGTCGAGGGCTGGTACTGGATCGTCGGTGCCGTGGTGGTCGCGGTTGTGGCTGCCTTCGCCTACCTGGCGGTGACAACGCCGACCTATGAAACGCGGTTTCGTGCGGTACCAGCGTCTAGTGCCAATTTTTCTGGTTTCAATCTTCTCAGCGGGTTTTCCATCAGTCCTGAAGAAGCCTATCGAGCTCTGGGTAATCGTCTTTCAAGCTTTCAGAATTTCGAGGCCTTTGTTAACGAAAACCGGGAAAAGTTTGTACTGGCCGAAGATGCCGATTTAGGCAGGGTGTTCAGCGGAAGATTCAGTATCGATGGCCTAGGCGCTGACCGGAATGGCCAGCAAGTGATGAATTTAACGTACACCTATCCTGAAGGAGAGGAAGGGGCTGACGTCCTCAACGCTTATGTGAGAGATACAGCCATAAAGGTATGGAGTACGCTGCGCAGTCGTTTTGATGACCACAACCGTGCACAAATTGCTAGATTGATCACTGATCTTCAGCTTAAGAAAGAAACAATGCAGCGCAGCCGAGAGGATCGTCTGTTTACGCTTGAGCAAGCCATCACGGTGGCGAGAAATCTGGGGATCGAGAAACCCACAACGCCGCAGCAGTTTGGCCGTCAGCCCAGTGGCTCTGAAGTGATCTACGCCAATATCAGTGGTGATGGTTCACTGCCTCTCTATTTCATGGGTTACCAGGCGCTGGAAGCTGAGCTTCAAGTCCTTGAAGAGAACATTCGTGAAGGGCTTAGCAATTATGAGATCAGGGAGGCCGAGCAGCAGCTGGAGCAACGGGTGAGGATTGCGGAGCTGCTTGATAGCGGGCGCCTCCAGGGCGTCGACGAAGGCGTCGAGCCCAACCACACCGAGCGAGTAGTGGATGTGGTCGAGTACGCCTTCCCGCCGGCCGGTCCCAGCGAGCCGCGCCGCGCGCTGATCTTGGCGCTTTCCCTGGTGCTCGGCGGTATGCTCGGCGTGATGCTGGTATTCCTCTCGCGCTTTGCAGTAAGCCTGAGAAGTTACCGGAAGGCCAAAGGCTAGACACGAGCCTCCTCCACGCCGGGATAGAAGTCACCGGCGTGGTCCTCGAACTCGTCGGTACGACGGATATAGCGTTCGAAGGTGCGCTGGTCCCGATGGCCGCTGATGCGCTTGATGGCCACGTCCGGTTTGCCTTGGCGATGCGCTTCGGCGATGAAGTTGGCGATAACGAACTCATCCGCCGGCAGCAGGCCACCCGCCCGCTGGTAGACGCGCAGATCGGCCCGCGTGCCGCGGATGGTGTTTTTCGACACGCTGTTGGCGATATGGCGACGCGCCCGGGCCGACAGGCGCTTCACCACCTGGGGAAGGCGTTCGAACTCCACCACCGCCTCATCGGGCTCGATCAGCTGCCCGTTACGAATATCACGGCGCATGGTACCCCCGCTCCAGTCAGGCTAGACTATGTTGGACAGGGCTTGGCTGGATAGGTAGCCAGTATAGCCGCCGAGGGTGCAACCGCCATGACCTACCTGTCGGCACGAACGAACATGCGACTGAATCAGCACGAAATCGATGTCATCAAGGCGGCCGCTGCCGAGATTTTCGGCAAAGAGGCCGATGTCCGGCTGTTCGGGTCTCGCGTTGACGACGCTGCCAGGGGCGGCGACATCGACCTCATGGTGGAGCTCGATGAAGCGGTTGAGCATCCAGCACGCCTGTCGGCATGGCTCAGCGTCAAGGTCATGCGCGCCACGCAGGGCCGCAAGGTGGATGTGATACTGGCGGCACCGAACCTCGAAGAACTGCCGATTCACCGTATCGATCGGGAACAGGGGGTAATACTGTCTCATGAGTAAAATCATGATGAGCGATTTGCCTTTCTGCGTAACGCCAGCAGTCAAGAGGCTGTGCTAGGTGCCGGTTGAAATCGTTGAGGTGATGCGTCGATCCACTCAAGGCATGACCCGACCCTATATTTGTCGTGGTGATGATGGTCATGTCTACTTCGTGAAAGGAGTAGGCGCGGGACGGCGTAGTCAGCTATGCGAGTGGATCGCCGGCTCGCTTGCGCTGGAAATCGGTCTTCCGGTGGCACCTTTCGAGATCGTGCATGTCCCCGATGAGCTGATAGAGCTCGAGGCTGGTCTGGATCTTGGCGACCTGGGGATCGGGCCCGCCTTTGCCTCGCGGGAATGCGGCGTATCGGAGCTGAGCTTCAGCCGAGTGAAGGATGTGCCGAGCGAGCTGCAGCAGCAGGTGCTGGCTTTCGACTGGTGGATTCACAACGCAGACCGCATACTGACAGCCAGGGGTGGCAATCCGAACCTGTTCTGGGATGAGGGGGCCGGTGAACTGGTAGTGATCGACCACAACCAAGCCTTTGATCAGGCCTTCGATCCGCATGACTTTCTAGCGCACCATGTGTTCCGCGCCCAGGCGGCTACGATTCATCATGACTGGTTACGCCGGCATGAGCTGGCCGATGCCATGATCGCGGCGCTGCAGCACTGGGACAGCATGCTCGAACAGGTTCCCGAAGAGTGGTGGTACCTCGACGAGGAGCTAATCACCCGAGTCGATTTTGATCATGAAGCGATTCGCCAAGGGCTAGCCCAGGTGAATCGCGACGAATTCTGGGGGTGGCAATGAAGCGCATAGCGTGCCAGTACGTGATTGTACGTTTCATGCCCTATGTGGAAACTGGTGAGTTCGCCAACGTCGGCGTGGTGATGATCTCTCCGCGCGACCGCTATTTCGGGTTCAAGTTAGAAACTCGGCGCTATGCACGGCTAACAAGCTTCTTCAAAGATCTGGAGGGGCGGCTGTATCGCTCTGCCATTTATGCCGTTAAGCAAGAGCTGGAGCGCGTTCATGCACTACTCAAGGACACTGGGTTTGAACAGCGCTTCAAGCACAACGACGAGGCATTCGCCAAGCAACTTTTTACGGAGCTCACTCGCCCTCGCGAAACGATGCTGCGTTTCAGCGAACCACGGGTAGTGTTGGCCGAAGAGCCTGAAAAGAAACTGGATGAGCTGTTTGGTTATTATGTCGAGCATAGCTTTGCGACCAAGCAATATCGCGAAACCGTGCTGGAAAGCCAGCTTCGTCAACTACTTTACCAGGCAAAGCTCGGGGAGCGTTTTACTCCTGAGAAATTGGGCGATGCCGAGTATCACGTTAGCTTCCCCTTCGTTGAAAAGCAGCAGGCTGAGGTGGTGTGCGCCATTAAGCCGCTTAACCTAGGGCAGCAGGACTCTAGCCACATCGTCGAACATGGTGGCAAGTGGCAGTTTCGGATCAATGAGCTCAAACGACGTCACCGCTTGCCCCGGCGTGTGCTCTTTGCCGTAGAAGGTCCCGATGATGATAGCCAGCGGGGCGAGGCCTACCACCATGCCGTAGCGTTGCTGCAGCAGACCGGGGTCAGTGTCCTGCCGATGGCGCATAAGGATGCCGTGCTAGAGTTTGCCAAGGCAGAGTAAGTGCGTTTTGCATCGGTAGTCAGTATGGCGTACAAAGTTACTTATGTAGAAGCACTGTGCGATTACCGGTTGCGTGTAGTCTTTGCAGATGGCTCCAGTGGTGTTGTTTCGCTCAAGGACAGGTTGTTCGGTCCAGTGTTCGAGCCACTAAGAGATCCAGCTTTATTTTTTCTGGTAACCATCGATGAATTTGGGGTTGTCTGTTGGCCTAACGGTGCAGACCTAGCACCTGATGCACTTTATAAGCAGATAGAGAAGGCTGCATAAGGTCTTAGCGGGTTGGCAGCCTTCCCTTATCGCCAATGCTGTTAAAAATCAATGGGTTGGCGAGACTGCCCAAAACATGAAATGGCATTTTCGGCACTTTTGCCGCGGGTTCCGTGAAATGCCATTATCGGCAAAAATGCCGATTCGGTCACTCCAGGCGGCCGGCGGAGCAGGGCAGCAAAACGGCAAAATTTCCGGCCCGGCGGCAACATTGCCGCCGATTCCATGCAGTGGCATTTTCGGTAAAAGTGCCGATTCGGGTTACCAGACGATTGGCAGAGCGGGGCAGCGAAACGGCAAAACTGCCGGCCGAGCGGCAACATTACCGGTGTTTTCATGAAGCGGCGTTTCCAGCAGAAACGCCGTTTTTTATTATCATGGTAATGTTTCATCGGATTGATCTATAAGTGCGCGGCATCCATGTCATAGAGTCTTGCGATGCGGTCTTAGCCACCCTCCAGTGAAGATAAGACTACTTGTCATTGTTAAATCTCTAAGGCTGTAGTCGCTCTTTGATTTAGCTGGTTTGTGCTTAACCTTCATTTAAAACACGAGCAAGTGTAACTATGTCGAACCCACGAGATGTGCTAACCCACAAACTCCAGAGCAAGGAAGCCGTCATCGGCATCGTCGGCCTCGGCTATGTCGGTCTGCCCTTAATGCTGCGCTACAACGATGTCGGCTTTCGTGTGCTCGGGATCGACATCGACCAGCAGAAGGTCGACCACCTGAATGCCGGTAAGAGCTATATCGAGCATATTCCCTCCGACAAGGTAGCCAAGGCGACCCAGTCCGGCTTCGAAGCCACCACCGACTTCAGCCGCGTGGCAGAAGCCGATGCCGTTATCCTCTGCGTGCCTACGCCGCTCAACAAGTATCGCGAACCGGATATGAGCTTCGTGATCAACACCACCGATGCGCTGAAGCCTTACCTGCGCGAAGGGCAGGTGGTGTCGCTCGAAAGCACCACCTACCCGGGCACCACCGAGGAGGAGCTGCTGCCTCGGGTTCAGGAAGGGGGGCTGGTCGTGGGTGAGAGCATCTTCCTGGTCTATTCGCCGGAGCGGGAAGATCCGGGCAACCCGGACTTCGAGACCCGCACCATTCCCAAGGTGGTGGGCGGGCATACGTTGGCCTGCCGTGAGGTAGGCATGGCGCTGTATGAGCCGGCCATCGACCGGGTGGTGCCGGTCAGCTCCACCAAGGCCGCCGAGATGACCAAGCTGCTGGAGAACATCCACCGTGCCGTCAACATCGGTTTGGTCAACGAGATGAAGATCGTCGCCGACCGCATGGGTATCGATATCTTCGAAGTAGTGGACGCCGCCGCGACCAAGCCCTTTGGCTTCACGCCTTACTACCCGGGCCCTGGCCTGGGGGGCCACTGCATCCCCATCGACCCCTTCTACCTGACCTGGAAGGCGCGCGAGTACGGGCTCCACACCCGCTTTATCGAGCTCTCCGGCGAGGTTAATCGCGCCATGCCCGAGTATGTGGTGGGCAAGCTGATGGATGGCCTGAACGAGCACGGCAAGGCGCTCAAGAACAGCCGTGTGCTGGTGCTGGGTATCGCCTACAAGAAGAACGTCGACGACATGCGCGAGTCCCCCTCGGTGGAGATCATGGAACTGATCGAGGCCAAGGGTGCCGAGGTCGCCTATAGCGACCCCCATGTGCCGGTCTTCCCCAAGATGCGTGAACACCACTTCGCGCTGGCAAGCGTCGAGCTCACCGCCGAGAGCCTGGCGAGCTTCGATGCCGTGGTGCTGGCCACCGACCATGACCGTTTCGATTTCGCGCTGATCCAGCGACATGCCAAGCTGATCGTCGATAGTCGCGGGACTTACCGCGAACCCGCCGCCCACATCATCAAGGCCTGAGGAACAGAATGAAGAACTTTGCCCTGATCGGCGCCGCTGGCTACATTGCTCCGCGCCACATGAAGGCCATCAAGGAAACTGGCAACCACCTGGCGGTGGGCTACGACATCAACGACTCCGTAGGAATCATCGACTCCATCTCGCCCCAGAGCGAGTTCTTTACCGAGTTCGAGCGCTTTCAGGAGCACGCCTGGCAACTCAAGCGTAACCCCGAGACCGCCCTGGACTATGTGGCGGTGTGCTCACCCAACTACCTGCACCATGCCCATATCGCCGCCGGCCTGCGCCTGGGTTGCGACGTGATCTGCGAGAAGCCCCTGGTGCCGACCCCCGAGCTGCTGGATGAGCTGGCGCTGATCGAGCGGGAGACCGGCAAGCGGGCCTACAACATCCTGCAGCTACGCCATCACCAGGCGATCCTCGATCTCAAGCGGAAGGTGGAGCAGGAGTCTCGCAGCGACAAGCACGAGGTGGAGCTGACTTACATCACCTCGCGTGGCAAATGGTACATGGAGAGCTGGAAGGGCGACCCGCGCAAGTCCTTCGGCGTGGCCACCAACATCGGCGTGCACTTCTTTGACATGCTGCACTTCATCTTCGGCAAGCTGCAGAAGAACGTGTTGCACTACGCCAGCAACGACAAGGCCGCAGGCTATCTGGAGTATGAGAAGGCGCGGGTACCCTGGTTCCTCTCCATCGATGCAGGCGACCTGCCGGAAAGCGTCAAGGGCAAGCAGCCTACCTACCGCTCCATCACCGTAGACGGTAACGAGATCGAGTTTTCAGGCGGTTTCACCGACCTGCATACGGTGAGCTACCAGGAGATTCTCGCCGGGCGCGGCTACGGCATCGAGGATGCCCGGCACTGCGTCGAAACCGTCAATACGATCCGCTCAGCCCAAGCTCAAGCGCCTGATACTGGCGAAGCCCACCCCTTCCTCAACAAGCTGGTGTGACATGAGTGATACGAGCGTGATGATCCATGACTCCGCCATCGTCGACGACGGCGCCCAGATCGGCGAAGGGTCTCGCGTCTGGCACTTCGTGCATGTATGCAGTGGCGCCCGCGTCGGCAAGAACGTTTCCATGGGCCAAGGCGTGTTCGTGGGCAACAAGGTCACCATCGGCGATAATTGCAAGATTCAGAACAACGTCTCCGTGTACGACAACGTGCACCTGGAAGAGGGGGTGTTCTGCGGGCCCAGCATGGTCTTCACCAACGTCTACAACCCCCGCTCGTTGATCGAGCGCAAAGACGAGTACCGTGACACCTTGGTGAAGAGGGGCGCTACCCTGGGCGCCAACTGCACCATCGTTTGTGGAGTGACCATCGGCGAGTACGCCTTTGTCGGTGCTGGCGCGGTCATCAACAAGAGCGTGCCGGCCTACGCGCTGATGGTGGGCGTACCCGCTCGGCAGATCGGCTGGATGAGCCAGTATGGCGAACAGCTCAAGCTGCCGCTGGAAGGGCAGTGCGAAGCGATTTGCCAGCATACCGGCGAGCGTTATGTACTGGAGGGTAAGCAGTTGAGGAGGATCGCTTCATGATGCCGTTTATCGACCTGGCCGCCCAGCAGGCACGCATCAAGGACAAGATCGACGCCGGCATCCAGCGCGTTCTCGCCCATGGCAAATATATCCTCGGCCCGGAAGTCAGCGAGCTGGAGGAAAAGCTCGCCGATTATACTGGCGCCAAGTACTGTATCACCTGCGCCAACGGTACCGATGCCCTGCAAATCGCACAGATGGCGCTAGGCATCGGCCCGGGGGATGAAGTGATCACTCCTGGCTTCACCTATATCGCCACCGCCGAAACAGTGGCTTTGTTGGGTGCCAAGCCGGTCTATGTGGATATTGACCCGCGCACCTATAATCTTGACCCCACGCTGCTCGAAGCGGCGATTACTCCGCAGACCAAGGCGATCATTCCGGTGTCGCTCTATGGACAGTGCGCTGACTTTGACGCCATCAATGCCATTGCCGAGAAGCATGGCATACCGGTGATTGAAGACGGCGCCCAGAGCTTCGGGGCCACCTACAAGGGCCGCAAGTCCTGCAACCTGAGCACTATCGCTACCACCAGCTTCTTCCCCAGCAAGCCGTTGGGCTGCTATGGCGATGGTGGAGCCATCTTCACCAACGACGATGAGCTTGCCACCACGCTGCGCCAGATCGCCCGGCACGGGCAGGACCGGCGCTACCATCACATCCGTGTGGGTGTGAACAGCCGTCTCGATACCCTCCAGGCAGCCATCCTGTTGTCCAAACTTGAGATTTTCGATGAAGAGATAGAGCTTCGTCAGCAGGTGGCAGAGCGCTACAACCGGCTGTTCACTGAGGCGGGTATTACTGCTACGCCTTACCTTGAGGCTCATAACACCAGCGCTTGGGCGCAGTACACGCTCCGGGTCGAGAACCGTACAGAAGTTCAAGCTAGGCTCAAGGAGAAGGGGGTTCCGACGGCGGTACACTACCCTATCCCGCTGAACCAGCAGCCTGCTGTAGTCGACCAAAATGTACAAGTTCCAAAGGGCAATGAAGCTTCGGAGGAAGTATTAAGCCTTCCCATGTATCCCTACCTGACTACAACTGAAGCCAAATATGTTGCAACAGCACTGATTAGGTCTCTAAATAAATAAATAAGGTAATCCCCCGGCTTTGCCGGGGGACTACCCGAGGTTTGACCGTGTGATGCGGTCAAAGGGAACCTCCAATCTCGGCCAAGAGATAGGAAGTTCCCAATGAGAGAGTACCAGAGTCTTGCTCACACAACATGGAACTGCAGGTATCATGTCGTGTTCATCCCCAAAAAGCGAAAGAAGGTGATCTTTGTTGGTATCCGAAAACACCTTGGTGAGGTGTTCCATGAGCTGGCAAGACAGAAGGAGTGCCAGATCGTAGAGGGGCACCTGATGCGTGATCACGTTCACATGTGTATCAGCATCCCTCCGAAGCACTCGGTGTCACATGTGGTTGGCTACATCAAAGGGAAGAGTGCGATATCTATAGCCAGAAACTTCATGGGCAGATCGCGAAATTTCTCTGGTGAAAGCTTCTGGGCGAGAGGTTATTTCGTCTCGACAGTAGGGCTTGATGAAGGAATGGTAAGGGCCTATATCCGGAATCAGGAAAAGATGGATGAGCATTATGATCAGCTCAAGTTTGGAATGTGAGGCAGCCGCCTTCAGGCGGCTCAGATTCTTGCCCCTTTGAGGGGCTAACAATATAAAGCCCCCGGCTTTGCCGGGGGATACTTACTGGCCAGGGCTGAAAACGGTAGGTGTGGTGATGAGTTTCCGCCAAGAAGGCGATGGGGTGCCAGAAGCCCCGATGATCCGCTACTACATCAGCTCTGCCGACCTGAGCGCCAAGAAGCTCGCAGAAGCGGCTCGCCAGCATTGGCATGTCGAGAATAAACTCCACTGGTCTCTGGATGTAGCGTTGCGCGAAGACGCCTGCAAAATCCATCGCGGTCAGGCGGCCGAAAACCTCGCCAGGATGCGTCATATCGCCTTGAATTACCTGAAAGTGGAGACCCGTTTCAAAGGCGGAATCTGGCGGAAACAGAAGAAAGCCGCGCTGGATGAGACCTATCTGGCGGACATTCTCGCGGTATGAAATTTTTCATGCGTTTTCCCTGGTGTAGCAAAGATGCTGCACCTATTTCTTGAGCTCAGAATTCAACTTTGAAGTGCGTGTAAATGACTGACTCCGCCATTGCGACTAGAAAAAAGATAAGCCTTGCATCAGGCGCAATGGTTTACTTGGCTTCAAATATCCTGAATGCCTCTATTCCTTTTCTTTTGTTACCGATTCTGACCCGTCATCTTGAACCAACTGAGTATGGTCAGGTGGCTATGTTTCAGGTTTTGGTGTCGGCGCTTACTGCTTTTGTCGGCTTGAATGCAGTTGGAGCGGCAAATCGAAAATACTACGATGAAGATGCACGGAAGGAGATGTCTGGCTATATCGGAGCATGCTTCCAGATACTGGCTATCAGCTTTCTTTTTGTGTCAGCATTTTTATTGCTATTTCAAGACTGGCTGGCAGAGGCACTAGGGATTTCGCCCATCTGGATTTTTCTTGCTGCGGTTTCGTCAGGTGCGAGTTTTTTTGTAAAAATGCGCCTAGGTCAGTGGCAGGTTAGAAAACAGCCCCTGAAATATGGCGCCCTGCAAATTTCATTAAGTTTTTTCAATGCTATTTTGTCGTTGGTTTTGGTTGTCGCCTTGTCATATGGGCCAGAAGGAAGGATGGCTGGAGAAATTGTGGCCCCTGTTGTTCTTGGAGCTCTAGCTTTTTTCTTGTTAATTAAAGATGGGCTGGTTCGGTTCTCGCTAAGGCTGGATCAGATTAAGGATGCGTTGAGTTTTGGTGTTCCGCTGATTCCTCATGTTGGCGGTGCCTTCCTTCTTTCTACTGTTGATCGATTTGTTGTTAATAAGCACCTTGGTCTAGATTCTGCTGGTGTTTATATGGTGGCCGTACAGTTAACCATGGCGATGTCAATTTGTTTTGATGCATTTAACAAGGCATATGTACCATGGCTGTTTGAAAGGCTTAAGGCGAACGAAACGGCAACCAAGCGCCGCATTGTAAAGTGGACTTACACTTACTTTATTATCGTGCTAATGATGGCGGGTGCGGCTTTCATAATTGGGCCGTATGCCATCATCCTCATCGCGGGTGAAAAGTATGCGGCTGCAGGCACCGTCATTGGGATCCTAGCCTTGGGGCAGGCTTTCCAAGGCATGTACCTGATGGTGACTAACTATATTTTCTTTGCAAAGAAAACGGCCAGGCTGTCAATGGTCACGATCTTTTCCGGGGTGCTGAATGTAGGGCTGTTGATGTTGCTGATCCCCATTCTGGGCCTGCAGGGGGCTGCGATTGCCTTCGTGATTGCCATGGCGATTCGTTTCGTTAGCACTTGGTGGCTTGCAAATATTAGTCACCCGATGCCTTGGTTTGATTTTAAAAGAGTTGAAGGATAAGCTTTAATGGTTAAGTCGCGAGTACTCATAACCGGCGCCGATGGCTTCATCGGCTCTCACCTGACTGAACTCCTCGTTCGCGAGGGCTATCAAGTCAAGGCGCTCTCTCAGTACAACTCCTTCAATTACTGGGGGTGGCTGGAGGATGTCGACTGTCTCGATAAGATCGAGGTGCTCAACGGCGATGTGCGTGATCCACACTACTGCAAGCACATCACCAAGGATGTCGATGTCATCTATCATCTGGCAGCACTGATCGCTATTCCCTACTCCTATGTAGCGCCAGACAGCTACGTGGATACCAACGTCAAGGGCACGCTGAACATATGCCAGGCGGCGCGGGAGAACGGTGTCAAGCGGGTGATTCATACCTCGACCAGCGAGGTATATGGTACGGCTCAGTATGTGCCGATCAACGAGGAGCACCCCCTGCAGCCGCAGTCGCCCTACAGCGCCTCGAAGATTGCTGCCGACGCCATGGCGATGAGCTTCTACAACGCCTTCGATCTGCCGGTGACAGTGGCACGCCCCTTCAACACCTATGGGCCGCGCCAGTCCGCTCGGGCGGTCATCCCCACCATCATCAGCCAGATTGCCAGCGGCATGAAGCAGATCAAGCTGGGGGACGTATCGCCGACCCGCGACTTCAATTACGTGGAAGACACCTGCCAAGGGTTCCTCGCGCTGGCCAACTGCGAAGCGGCTGTGGGCCAGACGGTCAATATTGCGTCGAACTACGAGATCTCGGTGGGCGATACGCTCAACGTCATCCGCGAACTGATGGGCAGCGATGTCGAGTTCATCACCGACGAGCAGCGTCTGCGTCCGGGCAAGTCCGAGGTCTTCCGTCTGTGGGGTGACAACACCCGAATTCGCGAGCTGACCGGCTTTGCGCCCCAGCATGATATCCGTGCCGGCCTTCTGAAGACCATCGACTGGTTCACCCAGCCGCACCAACTGGCCAAGTACAAGGCCGACCTCTACAACGTCTGAGTGCATCCATGCTGCAATCGCTGATCGACTTCGTTCGCGACCACTATCGCACCAACGATTTCATTCCCCTGCACGCGCCGGTCTTTGGTGGCAACGAGAAGGCCTATGTAAGCGATACCATCGACTCCACCTTCGTCTCCAGTGTGGGCGCCTTCGTGGACCGGTTCGAGCAGGACATGGCCTCCTATACCGGTAGCCCGCGAGCGGTGGCAACGGTCAATGGCACGGCGGCGCTGCACGTGGCGCTGCGGCTGGTTGGTGTGGGGCCGGGCGACTATGTTATCACGCAACCGCTGACCTTTGTGGCTACCTGCAACGCCATTGCCTACTGCGGTGCGATGCCGATCTTCGTGGATGTGGATCGCCACACCCTGGGTCTTTCCCCCAAGGCGCTGGCGTCGTGGCTTGATGCCCATGCCTACCGGGATGACAGCGGTACCTGCCGCCGACGCAAGGACGACAGGGCCATCCGTGCCTGCCTGCCCATGCATACCTTCGGGCACCCGGCGGATCTCGATGGCCTGGTGAGCGTCTGTCGCGACTGGGGCCTGGCGCTGGTGGAAGATGCCGCGGAGTCTCTGGGGAGTACCTACCACAGGCGGCATACCGGCACCTTTGGTGCACTGGGCACCCTCAGCTTCAATGGCAACAAGGTGATCACCACCGGGGGCGGTGGGATGATCCTTGCGGATCAGGCGATGGGGGAGCGAGCCAAGCACCTCACCACCACCGCCAAGCTGCCGCATCCTTACGAATATGTCCATGATGAGCTGGGCTACAACTATCGCATGCCCAATCTCAACGCGGCGCTGGGGTGCGCGCAGCTGGAGCAGTTGGAGGCTTACCTGGCGGAGAAGCGGCAACTGGCGTCAGAATATGCCGCTTGCCTGGCGGGCGGCGAGCTCGAGTTCGTGACCGAGCCAGAGGGGTGCCGGAGCAACTACTGGCTGAACGCGGTGATCTGCCCGGATCGTGAGCGGCGCGACCAGCTGCTGAAGAGCACCAACGAACAGGGCGTCATGACCCGCCCTATCTGGCAACTGATGAACCGCTTGCCGATGTACGCCAGCGCACCGGCCGGCGAGCTCACCAACGCGCTGTGGCTCGAAGCGCGGGTGGTCAATCTGCCCAGTAGCATCTGTGTCCATGGCAAGGGGGCTATCTGATGCGCCGAATTGCGGTATTTACCGGCACCCGGGCCGAGTATGGCCTGCTGTACTGGCTGATGAAGGATATTCAGGCGCACCCGGAGCTTGAGCTGCAGGTAATCGCTGCTGCCATGCATCTTTCGCCGGAGTTCGGCAATACCTGGCAGAGGATCATCGAGGACGGCTTCACCATCGACGCGAAGGTAGAGATGCTGCTCTCCTCCGACAGTCGCGTAGGCATCGCCAAGTCCATGGGCCTCGGCACGATCGGCCTGGCCGATGCGCTGGATCGACTGTCTCCCGACGCCCTGATGATTCTGGGGGATCGCTTCGAAGCGTTGGCGGCGGCCCAGGTTGCCCTGGTGATGAATATTCCTATCGTGCATCTGCATGGGGGTGAGGTGACGGAAGGCGCCTATGACGATGCCATCCGTCATGCCATCACCAAGATGGCCAGCTTGCACGGTGTGGCTGCCGAGCCCTACCGGCAGCGGGTAATCCAGCTGGGAGAAGCGCCGCAACGGGTCCTGAACGTGGGGGCTCTTGGCCTCGACCACCTCACGCGTTCACCGCGGCTAAGTCGTCAGGTCCTTGCCGAGAACCTTGGATTCCCACTCGACGCCCCCTTCCTGTTGGTCACCTACCATCCGGTAACCCTGGCGGACGAACCACCGGTCGAGAGCTTTCAAGCGCTTCTGGAGGCGCTGGACCGGTGGCCGGATCATCAGGTCATTCTGACCTATCCCAATGCCGATAACGGCGGCCGGGCTATCATTCCGCTCCTGGAAGCCTATGCCGCACAGCAACCCGAGCGGGTATTGGCGATTCCCTCCCTGGGATTCCAGCGCTACCTTTCTGCCGTGGCTGAAGCCGCCGCCGTGGTGGGCAACTCCTCCAGCGGCCTGATCGAGGTGCCAAGTTTCGGCGTTCCGACGATCAACATTGGTCAGCGCCAGGGAGGGCGTCTGGCGGCTGAATCGGTGCTGCACTGCGAGGCAGAGGCGGATGCCATTCATGCCAGTCTGTGCAAGGCGCTTGAGCCGTCTTTCCAGCAGGCGTGTCGGCATGTGCGTAACCCCTACGGCCAGGGTAACGCCGCCCAACAGATAGTCTCGGCACTGGCCACTCAGCCCCTCGATACGCTCAAGTCCTTCCATGACCTGCCACGGAGCCCGTCCTCATGACGAACAAGCCCGCCGTCTACGTGATTGCCGAAGCCGGGGTCAATCATAACGGCGACCGGCAGCGAGCCTTCGACTTGGTTGACGCAGCGGCCGAGGTCGGCGCCGACGCGGTCAAGTTCCAGACCTTCAATGCCAAGCGGCTTGCCGCGCTGACCGCCCCCAAAGCCGCCTACCAGAAGCAGACCACGGAAGCGGAGCAGAGCCAGCTCGAGATGCTTGAAGCGCTGGAGCTTCCTCTTGAGTGGCATGCTCCGCTCCAGGCCCATGCCCATCGGCGCGGCATCGAGTTCCTGTCCACGGCCTTCGATAGGCAAAGCCTGGCCTTTCTGGAAACGCTCGGCCTGCCCTTTTACAAGGTGCCCTCCGGCGAGCTGACCAACGGCCCTCTACTGTGGGCCTTTGCGCACACCGGAAAACCCCTGGTGGTCTCCACTGGCATGGCGACACTCTCCGAAGTGGAGCAAGGACTAGCCGTGGTCAGCCATGCCTTGAGGCACGAGCATCCCCCCGCATCCCTGAATGAGGTATGGCAGTGCTGGAGTGACCCTCGGGCCCGCGCCGCTCTGGAGGGGCAGGTCAGCCTGCTGCACTGCACATCCCAGTACCCCACGCCGATGCACGAGGTCAATCTCAAGGCCATGGACACCCTGGCCGACGTCTTCCGGCTGCCGGTGGGCTACTCCGACCATACACAGGGCACCCTGATCCCTGTGGCGGCTGTGGCGCGGGGGGCCACCATCATCGAGAAACACTTCACCCTCGACCGTCAGCTGCCAGGCCCGGATCACAAGGCCTCGCTGGAGCCCGATGAGCTGAAGTGTATGGTGGCGGATATCCGCGCCATTTCGGAAGCCCTGGGGGATGGGCAGAAGGTGCCGCAGGCAAGTGAGTGGGATACCAGGACTGCTGCTCGGCAGAATCTGGTAGCGGCTTCTCCAATACGCCAGGGTGAGCGCCTCCATTCGGAAAACCTCACAACTGCACGGGCCGGGAAGGGCGAGCTTGCCATGGCCTACTGGGACTGTCTCGGGCAGTGCGCCGCTCGCGACTATCAGCCAGGAGAAGCGATTTGAGTCGCCAGCTCCCGGTCATTCTGCTGGGGGCAGGTGGTCATGCCAAGGTAGTGCTGGACCTCCTCCAGGCCCTCGATCGTCAGGTGCTGGGTATCTGTGATCCGGGCCTTGCCACCAAGGGCGTGGAGACTTGGCGTGACATCCCGGTTTTGGGCGACGATCAGGCGGTAAAACGCTATGCGCCAACCGATATCGAGCTGGCCAACGGCACCGGCAGCTTGCCAGGCAACCGTTTGCGGCGCCGTTTGCACACACAGTTTACCCGCCTGGGTTACCGTTTTGCCACGCTGGTTCACCCCAACGCCATTCTTGGGGGTGGTGTCGAGTTGGGGCAGGGGGTGCAGATCATGGCAGGGGTGATCGTGCAGGCCGATACCCGTATCGGTGATGACGTCATCCTCAATACCGGAGTAAAAGTCGATCATGACGGTGACATCGGACCTCATGTGCATGTGGCACCCGGAGCCGTGCTGTCGGGAGGCATCACCCTGGGGGAGGGTTGCCATATCGGCCCCGGCGCGACATTGCTACAGGGTGTTGCCATCGGGCATGACGCTGTCATTGGCCTGGGTACCAGCGTGATCGGGGATGTGGCTCCTCACCATCAACAGACCGGACAGCCTCCTCGCACGCCTCGCCGAATCAATCAGGAATGAGTTGAAGATGAAGAAATGGGAACGCGCCCTCGTCAGCCCCGGCACCGCCCTGGGTGAGGCGATCAAAGTCATGGACCGCGAGGCCCTGCGCATTGCGCTGGTCGTGGATGACGAGCAGCGACTCCTTGGCACGCTGACAGATGGTGACGTGAGGCGGGCCCTGCTCGGCAAGCAGACGTTGGGAGCGACTGTCGAGTCCATCATGTTTCGGCACCCGAAGGTAGCTCACCGGGACTGGAGCAAGGCCCGCATGCTGGCCTGGATGGAGCAACACGACCTACTCCAGCTACCGATTGTCAATGATGATCACAAGGTCATCGGGCTGGAAACACTGCATGGTCTGCTGCAGCGACCGCGCCTGGACAACCCAGTATTTTTGATGGCCGGTGGTTTCGGCAAGCGTCTTCGCCCCCTGACCAACACCTGCCCCAAGCCAATGCTGCGAGTCGGTGACAAGCCCATCCTTGAGCTTATTCTCGAAGGCTTTGTGAACGCAGGCTTTCACCGGTTCTACATCTCTACCCACTATATGCCGGAGCAGATTCGCGATCACTTCGGTGATGGCAACCAGTGGAACGTGAGCATTCAGTATATCCACGAAGACACTCCCCTCGGTACGGGAGGGGCGCTGGGGTTGCTGCCTCACGAGCAAATCGACTTGCCTCTATTCATGATGAACGGTGATATCCTCACCAACCTCAACTATCTATCGCTCTTGGCCTTTCATGAAGAGCATGGTGGCAAGGCGACCATGTGCGTGCGTGAGTTTGAATATCAGGTGCCCTATGGTGTTATTGAAGCGAACGGGCATCTCGCGAGGGCGATGGTCGAAAAGCCAGTATACACGTTTAATGTCAATGCTGGGATCTATCTGCTCTCCCCGGAGCTTGTAAAGCGCGTCACCCCGGGAACTCGGGTAGATATGCCGACGCTCCTGGAGCAAGAGATTGACGATGGCCATGCAGTCAATGTTTATCCGCTGAAAGAGTACTGGCTTGATATTGGGCAGGTAGATGATTTTCAGCGGGCACAGCAAGAAGTTAGGGGGCTTCATGATGACTGATGCTGGCAAGATCCTGATGCTGATACCCGCTCGGGGTGGCAGCAAGCGGTTGCCCAGAAAAAACATTCTCCCCATGGCTGGCAAGCCGCTTATCTGCTGGACAATTGAAGCGGCGTTGGCCACTGAGCTTGATGCCCGCATCATGGTGTCTAGCGATGACGAAGAAGTTCTTGATATTGCTCACCAGTATTCCTCAAGAGGTGTTGTTGCTTATAGGCGGCCTGATGAGCTAGCCACCGATACTGCCTCTACGGTTGAAGTGGTGATAGATGCTATAAATGCAGAAAAGGCTCAAGGATATGAGCCAAAAATAATTATCCTGTTGCAGCCAACGTCACCGCTGAGGACGACGGAAGATATACATGCATCACTAAAGGTTTTCGAAGAAGGTGGCCGCAAGGATACAGTTGTGAGCGTGTGTGAGGTTGATCACCCAACAGCATGGGTTGGCTATATTGAAAAACATTCATATCTAGATGGTGTGGATTTCTCAGGCGCAAGATCGCAAGATTACAAAAAAGAATATTGTTTGAATGGCGCCATTTATGTTGCCGATGTGGATTTGCTCTGTAAGCAATCATCGCTATTCACTACAAGAGTTAAAGCTGCAGTTATGCCTAGAATTAGGTCAATAGATATTGATAGCATTGAAGATTTTGAGTTGAGTGAGGCTGTCTTCGGTGTTCGATAATATGGTTATCGTTGCAATTCGATAGACTGAGGGTCATTATTTTTTGCAGCGATTCTGATGTAATAAGAATATACTCTTTACTTCTCAATGTATGAGAGTGTTTTTCTATTTATTGTTAAGCAGTAGGCCATTGAGGCGATTATTAAATTTAAATAAAGTCTTGCCATGTTGGTTCATGGCTAACTTGCGTGTGTTAATGTTTTTTATTCGGGCGTCTTTTTTTATGCTTTTAAAAAAGCTTAATGAGCTCTATCAAGCCGAAGGATTCCAGCACTCTATTGACAATGCAAAAGTTGTGAAAGAAATTGAGGATAAGCTGAAGCCCAAAACACATTGGGAGCGCTCATACGCTCAGTATAAGTGTCAAAAGATAGTTTATCGCAATGCTGGTAAGTTAATAGCATCTTTTCCCTTCCTTGCCCTTGCTCTGTTAGCCGCCAATATTTTTTTATTTGTCTATGCATCTAAGTCTCTTTTTATATCCAGCCCTAAACCTTCAAAGTCGACACTTTCACTTTTGCCAAATAGAGATTTAGTGCCTGACGCTGTTGGTGGCGATGTTGTTTATAATGGAGATGATGCTAAAAAGCCTATATTTGACTTTTCTGACTTGCGCTACGTGTGTTCATTTTCATTGCGATACTTCATGCATCCTTATTTTTGTCTGAAAATAGCATTTTCTGTTTTTAAGTTGAGTGGAGTCGCAAAGGTATACTCTAGCGTCCTAATCTCGAATGAATATAGTTTCTGTTCTTCATTTGTTAGTCACTACCTTAATTCAAGAGGCGTACTGGTAATGAACTGTATGCATGGGGAAAAGCTAGTCAACGCTAGAGATTCCTTTTGCACGTATGATATATTTTTTGTCTGGGATGAGAGCTATTGTGATATTTTAAAAAGTTTAAACATCAGTGCGCGTTTCGTTGTTAGTTATTGTCCGGCACTTAAAATAGATCTTGAAGCGTTAGGTGGAAGAGCTGTTAGCTACTTTCTCCAAGGTGGTGAGACAGTAGATCAGATCAACAACATCTACTTAAAAATGATCTTGCTTCAAAGAGTCTTAGGTGGCGAGAGTGTTCTGTTCAAAGAGCATCCGATTTATAAAACACCAAATCTAGATAAAGTTGTTAAAGAGAAGTTTGTATACAATGGTGATGCGGCGAGTTTGGTCAGTGATTCGATTGCCGTTTGTGGCCGATATACAACGTTACTTTATCAAGTATACGTTTCTAGGGGGGGGCGTAGTTACCCCAAAATATATATAGATGATGAGTTTTGGGTTCCGCCCAAAGAATACATTATGCTTGATAAGGCTGACGGAGTGTTCAGTACCCTTTCCGAAGATAATTTTAATTAGGCCTTTTTATTTTTATCTTTTGAGTATGTGTTATGATGTATTTCGGGGGTCAAAAGTCCTTGCATTTAATAAGGATTTATTATGCTAAGCGTTAGAGTAGCCTACTCGTGGGCTTTGCTTTTTTTATATTTTTATATTTTCTCTGTTGTGGCTAGGGTTTATGCTGGTTTTGACCTTGTGGCACTTTCATTGCTTTTAGTTTTCATTTCTTTAGCACTGACTTCTTGTTCTATTCTTCTATCAACCTTCAAAGGTGGATTACAGGTAGTTAATAGCCATGCTTTTGCACTGTTTTTTTTGTGGCTGCTTGGATTTGCTTTCTATGTGGTGACCTCAGGATTTTGGTATCACGCTTCTCCTTTTTATCCGCTAATTATGGTGGTTTCAATTTTTTCAGGGCTAGTCCTATCTAGGTTGGGGAATGAAAAGATTTTTTCTGTTTTTAGGCTTTTTTATTTTTTAATTCTCCTTCCCTTAGCTGTTGCAATTTTTACAAGCTTTGTTGTCGGAAAGGACCTCCAAATCATTCATCCTCAAAATAGAAATTCATTGTCTGCTGCTGTTGTGTTTGCGCAGTTAGCGTATTCTTTCTCTTATTGCAGGTTATATAGGGTTGTTCCTACGATTACACCTTTTTTGTCAGTGTTGATTTGCATTGGGCTCTATGGCAGGTCAGGAATTTTGGTTTCAGTTGTAATCCTTGTTTTTACATTGCTTTTTCAATTCGGGCGCAGTCTGAAGTTTAAGATCTTTTTAGGCATGGCGATTCCGATAATGTTAATAGTCTTTGTGTCGATGTATAGTGATGTGTCGACTTATTTGGCGGATAATACTAACTTCTCGAGGGGGCTTGATTCACCAAGAAATCTGAAGAATTTTGAGTACTTAAGTTCAATGAATTTTCTGCACTTTATCGTAGGGGGGGATTTAGCCCTTTCTCCAACAATTGTTTTTTATGGAATGAATCCTCACAACTCATTAGTCCTTGGACATGCCTTGCTCGGCATCCCTTATTTCTTCATGATATCTTATGTTTTTGTTGTTCTGTTGAGAAAGAGGGCGATTGTAAGCTTTATTTTCTGTTCAATTTTTATATTAAGAGCTTTTTTCGACACGGTGGCTTTGCCTGGAATTTATGATGCAATTTTTTTCTATATGTTTTTTTCATTTGAAAAAATGAAAATCCCCCGCCTCATGATAACTACGGTGACAGATAGAAGAGATGGGATGCCAGATGTCAATGGTCATCAGAACTGACCCACCCCCTACTGGGTCAATATTAACACCAGAAGCACCGATGATCAGTCAAGAGGCTTTCGAGGACGAATGATCGCTTAGATCAGTGTCTACCAATGCTGGGTAAGATCAATAGGCTATTTCGAGTTGTTGTGTCTGCGGGATCACTATGATCTGGTTTTACCGATAGCGGTGGTGTCCAGAAGAAGGCCTTCTTCTCCGGCAAGGCGTGTGAGGCTATGCGTGTCCAAG
This sequence comes from Halomonas sp. PGE1, assembly GCF_013000985.1. Taxonomy (NCBI): domain Bacteria; kingdom Pseudomonadati; phylum Pseudomonadota; class Gammaproteobacteria; order Oceanospirillales; family Halomonadaceae; genus Halomonas; species Halomonas sp. PGE1. The sequence continues at coordinate 2,557,513 of NZ_CP053032.1, read as the reverse complement.
CTGATGGGTTCAACTTATCGAAATCGGTGTCAGGAGCTAGTTAGGAATGAATTTTGAAAAGGTAGTGCAAACCTCTCAACGACAATATGTTCATAAAATTATAGATGGTAATGGTGTTTATGGTGGTGAAAGGGCTGCTCGCAGGATCGTTAAAAAATTTGTTGAGTGTGCGCGATGAGCCATCCTATGAATAAGAAGACGGTTTGGATTATTAACCAAGACGCATCGACTCCAGAAACGGGATATGCCGGTCGAAGTTATTATCTCTCCCAAGCCCTGTCAAGGAAGGGGCATAATGTCAAGCTCGTTGTCGCTAGCTATCATCACTTGATGCATAGTCCGCCGGAATGTTCTGGACTGTATTCTGAAGAGGTCCGGGATGGATTTCAAATAATCTGGGTTAAGGTTGGTCGTTATAAAGATGCAAGCAGTAAAGGCAGGGTGTTGAATTGGTTTCGTTTTGCTTGGCTGTTGAGAGGGTTGGTTGGTCAGTTTGGCGAAAAGCCGGATAGTGTTATTTACTCTTCACCTTCTCTTTTGGGGTATGTTGGCGCTGAATATCTTTCTAGAAAGACAGGTGCTAGGTTGATATTTGATGTTCGTGATATTTGGCCATTGACTTTAGTCCATCTCGGTGGGTACTCAATACACCACCCCTTCATAAAGCTTCTGCAGTGGATTGAGGATAGGGCATATAAAAATTCTGACATTGTCATATCTAATCTTTCTAATTCAGTCGAGCATATGTGTGCTCGTGGTATGGATAGAAAAAAATTTCATTGGGTGCCTAATGGGTTTAGTCTCGATGAGGTTTCTTTCCCAAGCCCATTAAGCATCGATATCAAAGATCAGATCCCTAAATCTGGTTTCGTTGTGGGGTATGCAGGGAGTGTTGGTTTGGCTAATGCCAATAATATCCTTCTTGAAGCAGCTAAAGCCCTCAAGAGCTACGGTGATATTTACTTTGTTATAGTCGGTGATGGAGCAGAAAAGAAAATTCTTTCGGAGTTCGCGAGAAAAGAGAAATTGTCTAATGTTATCTTTATCGACTCGATACCAAAGAAACAAATTCAGAGTCTGTTGAGTTTTTTTTCATGCTGCTACTTTGGGGTTCGGGATGAGCCTATTTATCAGTTTGGCATAGGTGCTAACAAGATACCGGAATATATGTTTTCGGGTAGGCCTGTTGTCATGTCGTATTCAGGGAGAGGTGACCCGGTTTCGAAGGCTGGTTCTGGCATTGTAGTTCCTGCAGGTGATCATTTAAACCTAGCGGATGCAATCCTGACGCTTTATTCTTTGTCTGATAATGAAATGGCGGAAATGGGAGAGTGTGGGAAAAAGTTCGCGACAGAAAACTTCGACTATGATTGCATTGCCAGCCAGTTGGAGGAACTGCTTTGATCTTTTATTCTTTACACTCAAGAGTTTGATCGATGGGCATGCCTGAACGCTATGAACGCCGCCACTCGCGCTGGTACGAGGCGCTGCTGCTGGGGTGGCCCTTCCAATTGATCGTTGGCGCCTTGGTGGTGGTGGGGCTGCCGGCCTGGGAGCGCTGGCACTGGGGATTCTGGGAATATATGCCGCCGGTGCGCAGTAATACTCTGCTGGCCTGTGGCCTGGCCTTTGTGGGCATACTCTTCACCCTGCGGCGGATGCACCGCTTTCCGGGAGCTCGCATCTCCGCCTTTATCGCCCCAACGGTGTCAGTCGCCTATCTGCTGGTGGTAGCGGTGCTCTTCTTCACCCGCGAGGAGTACACCCGGCAGGTGCTTTTTGGCAGCTTCCTGATGAGTCTAGGCTGGTTCTACCTGGCTTTTTTCCTCGGGAGGCGCTATCGGCGCATGAAGCTGGCGGTGGTGCCGGTAGGGCGTGTGGCCGAACTGGAACCCACGCCCGACATCGAACTGCGCAGTCTCGACAAGCCCGATCTGGCCAATGTTCGTTATGATGGTGTGGTGGCCGACTTACATGCCGATGAACTCACGCCCGAGTGGGAGCGGTTCCTGGCCCGCTGCACGCTGCACCATATCCCCGTCTACCACATTCGCCAGATTCAGGAATCGCTGACCGGGCGGGTACGCATCGAGCACCTGACCGAGAACGAGTACGGCAGCCTGATGCCTTCGCTGTTCTATCAGGGCGTCAAGCGCAGCATCGACCTGGTCGCCGCGCTGATGTTGCTGCCGCTGCTGGCCCCAGTGATGCTCGCCACGGCCATTGCCATCCGCCTGGATAGCCCGGGCCCGGCGCTCTTCATCCAGCAGCGGATGGGCTTTCGTGGCGTGCCATTTAAAGTCTACAAGTTCCGCAGCATGTACGTGGACCAGAAGGGCAGGAGCTTTACCGAAGGGGATGACGACCCTCGCATCACCCGAGTGGGGCGCTTCATTCGCAAGTGCCGCCTGGATGAGTTGCCCCAGCTGTTCAACGTGATCAAGGGGGAGATGAGCTTTATTGGCCCGCGGCCCGAATCCATGGAGCTCTCTGAATGGTACGAGCGGGACGTGGCCTTCTTCAGCTATCGCCACGTGGTGCGTCCGGGGATCTCTGGCTGGGCCCAGGTGGAGCAGGGCTATGCCGCCGAGGTCGATGGCATGACCACCAAGCTCCAGTATGATTTCTACTACATCAAGCACTTCTCGCTGTGGCTGGATATCCTGATCGCTTTCAAGACGCTGAAAACCATCGTCACCGGGGACGGGGCAAGATAGAAACATAGTAATAAATTCACCGCGGGCGCCTTCAGGGCGCCCGCGGTGTTTATGGCCGTCTGCCGAGGCGACGCCTTAATGAACTGTTGAGCGCGATCCAGGCTCACAGACCAAAAAAGTCACCCCCGTGGTTCTCGAACGCATCCGCGACGCGAATATACCGCTCAAAGGTGCGCTGATCCCGGTGGCCACTGACGCGCTTGATCTGCACATCCGACTTGCCGCGCAGATGCGCCTCGGTGATAAACCCCGCCCGAAAGCTGTGCGGCGAGTAGCCTTCCTCCAGCAGCCCCGCCGCCGCCAGCCCCTTCTTCATGCGCACCGCCAGCGTGTTGGCCGTCATGCGACCGGCGCCCAGTCGCCCACCGATGCTCACGCCCCGAAAGATTGCGCCTTTCCGAATGCCGGAGACCTCCAGCCAACGTTCCAGCATGCCCACGGGGCAGTAACGCGTGCCGGGCGGGGCCCGCATGATGCTCTTGGTCTCGATGCGCCCGGACCGGTTCATCTTGCTGTAGTGGAGGGTGACGATCACCCCCTCGGGCCGCCACTCCAGGTCCTCGCAGGCGATGACCACCACCTCGCTACGCCGGAAGGCGCCGTAGAAACTGAGCAGGAATAGGGCGCTATCGCGCAGGCCGTGCAGGGTGTCACGCTCGACCGCATCGAGCAGGCGATGCAGCTCCTTGAGCCGCAGCGCCGGCGCCGAGGCCTGGCGGGTATCTCGCGACTTCTTGATTCCGCGGATCACGCTGCGCACCGCCATCGTCTTTACAGGCGAGGGCAGGTTGTGATAGCGGTGCCACATGTGCAGCGAGTTGGCGTAGCGCTCCAGCGTCGCCGGTTTCTTGCCCAGCTTGTTCTGTGCCGAGAGGAAGTTGGCGATATCGACCTCGGTGGCCGGCAGCATCCCTCCGGCCTTCTGGTAGACCCTCAGGTCCGAGCGCATACCGCGCACCGTGTTGGGCGACACACTTTCCGACAGTAGACGCCTGGCTTCTCGGGACAGCCCCTCCACGGGGGCGATCATGGCACCCTGGTCATAGGGGCTCGGCCGCGGGTGGGTCAGCTGTTGACGCGATGGATTGCGTTTCATCTTGACTCCCCCTCAAGGTGTCAGCCGCAGGGCGATCAGGCGCTCGAAGAACGATGCGGAAAACGCCACATCGGGCGCCACGCTGATCGTACCCGCCGCGCTGGCTGCGCCCATGGAGACTGCGACGCTCCTGCCGGCCACGGTGGTATCAGACGGGCTCTCCGTCGTTGCGGCAGCCGGGTCCGGGACGTGAGGCGTGATGGGCGAATCAGCCGGCGGTGAGGCGCCGTGGTCGCCCATGGGCCCTGGCAAGTCGGCGTTCACGGACACCTTGGCCAGATCCTGGGGGAGGTCGTCGCTCAGGCGTCGAGCCATCTGTGCGAGTCGAGTATCGTTCAGCGCGAAGAAGTAGCAGTCGGGATCGTCTTCACCCTGGCGGCGGATAATCCGCCCCAGTACCTGGCGGAAATGCTGCTCGGTGCGGATATGGCTCAGGTAGCAGCCAACCCGCAGGCGCGGAATATCGACACCTTCGGCGACCATGCCGACCGCCACGATCCAGGGCGTGCTGGCCAGACGAAACGCCTCCAGGCGAACGTGGGCGAGAGGGTCACGGCTGGTGACCAGACACACCTCATGCCCCTCTGCCTCCAGCTGTTGGGTCACCGCCTCGGCATGCTCGATATCGGCGGCGACGACCAGGCCGGCGGCTTGGTGATCCCGCTGGCGAAGGCTGTTGAGCTGCTGAGTGCCGAGAGCCAGCAGGCGCTGCATGGGGGCATCCAGCCGGACCAGGCTGCCATAGTCGATGGCGGGATGGCGCAGCAGCTGAGGGATGCTGGCGTAGCGATGCGTTTCCTGGCGACCAGTGCGCGGATGAAAGCTGCTCAGTTCGATGGCGCGATTGTCCACCAGCTGCACGCGGGGGTAGCGGCAGACGCCATCGCGGATGGCGTCCTGCAGGGTGTAGACAAAGTCTGGCTGCAAGACTTGTGAAGCCGATGACGCCGGGGCGTCCCTTCCAGTCATCGCCACCTCCGATGCCCCCGGCCCCCCGGCGGTTTCCTTGGCATCATCAGCGATTTCCAGATACCGCAGCAGCGGCATGCAGCTCCCGTCGGTCCGCCACGGCGTGCCTGACAGCGCCAGTGTATAGGCCATGTGGCGCTCCAGCGCCATCAGCGTGCTGCCCCACTGGTTCGGCCCCTCTCCGCCCAGATGCCCGGCCGCGTGGTGGCTCTCGTCCCATACCAAGAGCACGCGATGCTGCTGACCCAGGCGCTTCAGGGCGTCCAGCCGTCCCGGCAGGGCCTGGTAGGTCATCCCGGCGCCGGCGGCGCCCAGCTGACCGTGCATGGGCTGTCCGGTGACGGTCTGCAGCGCCTCGATGGCAGCCTGAACCACGGCCCGGGTGGGGCCGCAGTAGAGGACATAGTCGATATCGCCGCGTGCCATCAGCTCATTGGCCAACTCTGCGGCGAGACGCATCTTGCCGGCACCGGGCGTGGCCTGACACAGAAAGTGCGGATGCTGCGGTGACAGCGTGGCGAGTGCCTGTTGCAGGCAGGCCGACTGCCAGGGGCGCAGCGGCGGTAGAGCAGAGCGCGCCGGATGGCGTGACGTGGGCGGCAGTATCATGAGCGACCCTCCTGAGCAATCGACGCCTCGCACTCACCGCGGTGTGCCAGACGCTGCCGGATCTTCAGGTTGGCATCCCACTGCCCCTGCAATCGGCTACTGTACTCGAGGGCCGCCTCCAGCAGCGGTGCGATCTGCGACCGTTCATCGGGAAAGGACGTTATCAGGTGCTGGTAGTGTTCCGCCTCACTGATCGCGGCATGCATTGCTGTCTGCAGGTAGTGGCGCTCCTGCTCCAGGTGTTCGAGCAGTGGCCGGGTGGATACTGTCAATGAATCGGTCTGGGAGGGGGCTGAGGATGAGGGTGGCGTCGTGGAATCCGATGGTTCTGTCGGGGTGTCCAGCTGCATACGGAACAGCCGGCGATTTTTTCCACGGACCCCAACCGCTACGACAAGACCGTGCTTCTCCAGCGTCTTGAGCCGGTCGCGGACCCGAAAGCGCAGCAGATTCGGGTCAATGTCTTCGAACTCTGGCCGCTTGAGCAGCAGGTCACGGATTTCGTAAGTGGTGAAGGACTCGTTGGCTTCTGCGCAGCAGAGCAGCTGATGATCGAGGGCCTCGGCGATCATGCGTGACAGCGGATCGTGACGGCGAGGCTTCGGGGAGGGCAAGGTGGTTGCAGGATCGACGCGCGGGCTCATTCGCTCACCTCCTGCACTGCCTCCAGGGCGATGGCGTCGGCGGCACGCGAGAGGGCCTCGGCCCTGCGCATGTGGGCATGGTAGCGGCGGTAGCGAACTTGCAGGCTGCTATTAGAGGCCAGGGCGGCCATGGCCATGGCGCGATGAGCGGCAGCACGCGCACGGCGACTGCTGCGATGGGGAGAAACGGTCGGGTGGACCATGGGTGGAGCTCCTTTTGCTTGGAGCCGACCCCTCTGTCGCCAAACAGGATGGGGGCGGCCGTACGCGGGTTGGCGAACCGGCGCAAAAGGAAACCGGCAGACCCGAAGGTCTCCCACGCACGACCGCCATAGACATGGCAGGCAAAGAAAAAGCGCCTACCATGGCAGTGGCGCTTGTGCGCCTCTTGCATTCGGGTCGCCAAACCCGGCCGAGTGATTTAGCTCGACATTCATACAGTAGCAGCGGCTATCGGGTGTGTAAAGCCCTGAACTGCGCGGTGGTTTTGGGGCACACGGTAACCGCAGCTTCGCCCGGCTATGCGAGGGAGGGGCCGTCAGGAGTTGCTCCCTGCTGGTAAGGCGGTATATGCGAACCGTGCTCATGAGAAGACGCCATGCTGAAGCCGTCCGACCAGGTTCAGAACCGCCTTGGTGCCAACTGTCGTCGTCACCATCTCCACCGGCCGGCGTCCATCGAGGCCGCGCACCGGGTCGAGTATCCAGCGCCGCGCCCGCTCCCGATCCCCCTCGAAGAGCTCAATAGCGCTCTTGAAGACCACGGCGAAGCGGCACAGCCGATCACCTTCGTCTAGCCTGAACCGGCCGGCTTTGGCTCGCCGCCGCAGGGTCGCTGGCGAGATGACGACATAGCGCGCCAGCTCCTGGCTCTCCAGGCCGGACGCCGCGGCGAGCTTGGTGTAGACCGTGTAGGGGACGCCCTCTTTTACGGCCGCATGCAGTGCTAGCCTACCTGAGGGTAGTCCCAAGGCCTTCCAGAATTCGTCTTGCGGCGGCGGCTTTGCCTCCGGGCGATATTCGCTGATGCCAGCTTCCACGGCACGACCTCCAATGATGTGGTGTGGCTCACGTTTCCTCACGATCATCTCTTTTGAGGCTCTGATCCTTGATCTGCTTGATCTCGGCCTGCAGGGGGGCGATGTCGCCGCGGAGTACGGCGGGGGGGCTGTCACGCGAGCAGGCTCCCTTGGTCCGGATGGTTTTACTGCTGCCCCAATGGTAGCGCATCTCGGCGCTTAGCCAAGCCAACCAGGCCGCGAAGGCAGCCCGGCTCAGGGCAGGCAGTGAGACGATGGAGACGCCCGCGGCGAGTCGCCACGCCGCTATCCTGTATGCCGAGCGCCGAGAGAAATTGTCACGCAAGGTGAACTCGGCCTTGCAGAATTACAAACGGTAACTTAGAGTAACTGACAGGAGCCGCCGAGGCGGCTCCGTGGAGAGCGGGCAGCTCGGCTGCCTGGCTTGGGCACATCCGCAGGGGGCAGACACCTGCCGGGGCGGACACGAATTCAAGGGGCACGAAGATGAACGAATTGAACAGAAAGACACAGCGCAACAGGGCGCAGGGTGGTTTTACCCTGATCGAACTGATGATCGTGGTGGCGATTATCGGGATTTTGGCTGCGATTGCGATTCCAAGATATCAGGATTATACGGCGAGGGCGCAGGCGACTGAGGCACTATCTGCCACTGCTGCTCTTCGTGTTGAGCTGCAAGAGTATTTTGCTAATAAAGGCGAATTTCCTGCTGATGGTGCTGAGCTGGATACTGAAACTGGTTACGATGTCTCAAGTATCGGTGGAAGGTTCATCGATGATGTCACTCTTGGCCTAGCGGCAGGTTCTCAGGCTCAAATTACTATTACATTTGGAAGCAACAGTGCGCTAGATGGTGAACAAATGACGGTTACATCTGTTAACATAAATGATGGGTGGGTATGTGCAGCATCTGGTGGGAATATGACTGTGAGACAGTTACCCGCAGGGTGTCGGTGAATAGGTTTGGTAGTAGGCTGACAGGGACAGGGATTCCTATTCCTAATCTAGCCTAGAAATACCACCAGCGGCCGGCAGAAATGCTGGCCGCTGGTTCTTTATATCTCTTTTTCCGCTATTCTACCTCATCGGTAACTATTTCCGCCTCGGACGCGTCAGGCTTCAGGGCTTCCGTCATTAACTCGAAGTCGGGGAATAGCCGGCCAGCTTCCCGGGCGATCTCGGAGCCTTCCAAGTCTCGACCCATTATTCGTTCGGCGCGCACCATATTGGCGTAGAGGGCCGGGTTGGGTGCCAGTCGGGCATGCGCCTCCCCCCACACTAGATACTCCTCGACAAAGCCGCCTATTCCCAAGCCTGCCGCCGCCTGCAGTTGCTGGGACATTATCTGGAAGTCCAGCGTCATCGGCATGCCGAAGGGGTTGATAATGGCCGTCAGGGTGCCGGGGCGTTCGCCACCGCTCTCCACATGGGCCTTCACCTGCCACAGCGTATGCAGGTGGGTGGCCATAAAGAGCACTAGCGCCGGCGCCGCGAGCCCGCCGACGACCTTCACCCCGAAGGTGTAGCGATGCTCCCTTTCCTGTGCTTCCCAGCAGCGGCTGGCCACCAGCCCCAGCAGCAGCAGCATCACCAGCCAGTGGGCGATGGAGTGATAGAAGGGCAGCTCCAGCAGGCTGTGCACGGCAAGCGGCGCCAGCAGCGCCAGCAGCATCAGTCTTTCGCCGCGAGGACCCTTGGTGATGATGCGCCTGGCCAGCCATAGCGCGAAGGCGAGAATCGCCAGCGCCGGCAGCAGCCCCCCCTCGATGCCCCAGTAGAAGAGCTCGTTATGGGGATGGCCGTAGTGCTCGCGCAGCGGCGGGCGCCCTTCCTCTGCGGTGCGCCAGTCGGCGTGACTATGCACGAAGTCATGCACGAATCGCCCATAGCCCCAGCCGGCGATGGGCTTCTCGGCGATCATTCTGAGGCTGTGTTCGTAGACCTGGGGTCGAAGGCCCTGAGAGGTGATCGCCTCGGCGCTGCGCGCCGTTCCCCCGCCGGTGTTGGCCACCACTACGGCCAGCAGCAGCCCACCCAGCAGAGCAACGGCCCACTGCTTGAACCTTGCGCGCTCAAGCCCACACAAGTGCACCAGCACTAGGGGTACGCCAATGGCCGCCCCCAGCCAGCCGCTGCGTGAGGCGATCACCCACAGCATGGCCGGCATGAACAGTGGCGCCAGCAGGATCACGCCCTTCTCTAGGCGGCTTCTCGCCTCGCCATAGAGCCAGGCGGAGATCACCAGCCCCACGGCCAGGAAGCTCGCCATCACGTTAACCTGCTGGAACACGCCCCAGGGCCGCCCGTAGTCGGGGTTGTAGCCCACCCAGTTGCCCGGTTCCAGCAAGTAGTACTGCACATAGCCGTAGGCGGTCTCCAGCAGCGCACCGGCCAGTATCGCCATGCCGAGCCACCACCAGTGGCGGCGCGTCAGCGGCAGCTGGGCCAGCCCCAGCAGCAGCAGGGCGCCGGCGGTGAGCGTAAGCAGCCGCGGCAAGGCGAGATGCGAGGCCTCGTTCCAGCTCCACGCCAGTGGCAGCCACAGCGCCAGCAGCAGGAGCCCAAGCCCCTTGTGGAAGGCACTGAAGCGGATCACACCCTGAGACGCAGGCCACAGCGCCAGCGCCATCATTACCGCGAAGCCCATCCACACCGCGGCGTTGTGAGGCATGCGCAGCCCCGTGCCGCCCAGGTTGGGAAAGGTCACATGCAGCAGCACCACAAAGGTGAAGAAGGCGGTGCCGATAAACCAGCCGACCAGGCGGCGGTGGGGAGAGGAGGTTTCCATGGCGATCCCTGCGGTCGAATGTTTCTGGATGTTACCAGAAACGATCACCACCCCGCTGTCAACACGCGTCGTTCAGCTCACTGCCAGACATCACTCGCTCGTCAGTCACTGCCGCCAGCCACTGCCGCCAGCCTCCATACGCCGTGATGTCACTGGCCTGGCCTGCCCCATGCAGCCCTCCAGCGGCGCAGATGAACCCCGTCTTCCACTCGCCGTTGGCCAGCTCTACCTGGCCGAGCCCCAGCGGACTGGGAATGCCGGCCAGGAAGCTGCCAATCCACTGCTGTGGCAGGCGCCAGACCTCGACCTCAACGGCGCTGCCATTGGCCTCGTCACGCACCAGGGCAGGGCGCGCCGGCGGCCCACCGGCCAGGGCATAGAGCCGGTAGCGGGCCGCCGTGGCGGTGCGCTCAACCAGCACACCGCCGCGCTGGGTCAGCTGACCATTGAGGGGTAGCCCCTGAAGATGGGCGCCACACACCACCACCTCCAGATAGCCGTCGCTTCCCGGCGCCATGGGCTTGGTACGAGGCCGTGGCAGGCCCATCGCCCCCAGCGGCAAGGCCAGCGCCGCCTCCATGGCCCGTGCCAGGCTGAGCAAACGCAGGTCATCGAAGCAGCGACCGAACAGGGTGACACCCACCGGCAACCCGGCTCCCGTGAAGCCCACCGGCACGGCCAGCGCACTGTAGTCCAGCAGGTTCATGAAGTTGGTCCAGGTCCCCAGCCGCGCATTGACGCCGATGGGGTCGGCGGCCACCGCGGCCTTGGTGGGGTGGGTCACGGTGGTGGGGGTGAGCATCAGGTCCACAGAAGCGAGCAAGGCATCGGCCTGGCGTTTGTACTCCGCCAGCTGATAGCGCGCCTCGAAGGCCTCCACGGCCAGCGGCGACGCGCCACCGGCGGTGATCTGTCGCGTCACCGGATGCACCGACTCGGGGTCCTGCTCCATCAGCTCGCGGATGGCATGGTAGCGCTCGGCCACCCAGGGGCCTTCATAGAGCAAACGCGCCGCCGCCAGCAGCGGCGTGGCATCGATCTCCACCCGCTCTCCGCCCAGCGACTCCAGCAGCCCGATGGCCTCGCGCATCGCACGGGTGTAATCGGGATCCGTCTGCCACTGCGCCGCCTTCGGCACCCCGAAACGGAATCGCGCCGGCGGCGTGCCATAGCGCTGCCCGTGCAGGGCAAAGTCATGGGCCCGCGACCAGCGACATTCGGGATCCGGCACCGCCGCGATATCGAACAGGGTGGCCGCATCATCGGCGGTCAGGGCGAACAGGCTGATGGTGTCCAGGGTGGCACAGGCGGGCACCACACCACGGCTGCTGAGCAGGCCCAGGCTGGGCTTGACGCCCACCAGGTTGTGGAAGCAGGCCGGCACGCGACCGGAACCCGCGGTATCGGTGCCCAGCGCGAAACTCACCTGGCCGGCGGCCGTGACCACCGCCGAACCGCTGCTCGACCCACCCGGCACCCGCTCGGGGTCAAAGGCATTGCCGGGCACGCCATAGGCCTCGGGCGCACGCTCGCCGACCAGGCCGGTCGCGAACTGGTCGAGATTGGTCTTGCCGAGGGGAATCGCGCCGGCATCGATCAGCCGCTGCACCACGAAGGCACTCTCTTCCGGCACATAGGCGAAGGCCGGACAGCCCGCCGTGGTGGGCACACCGGCCAGATCGATATTGTCCTTGATGGCAAAGGGGATCCCGAAGAGCGGCAGCGACTCGGGAGAGTGTCCCTCCAGGCGTGCCAGATAGCCCTGCAGCTGGTGGCGATCGAGCCGGGTAATCCAGGCGGGATCGGGGCCGCGGCGCTCGGCCTCCTCCAGCAGGCTGTCAAGGAGTCGGGCCGGGGTCAGGGTGCCGCCGCGGTAGGCCGCGTGTAGCGAGGTGATGGTCAGATCAAGGGGCATGGTCAACGTCCTGTGTCAGCTGCGATGGGTATCGAGATAGTGGCGGGAGCCGTGGCTGACCTGCAGCACATGGTCACGGGTGGCGCGTGCGGCCGCCTCCGCGTCGCCAGCCAGAATGGCGCTCACGATGGCGTCATGTTCCTCCCAGGAGTGGCTGGGGCGCTGTGGCAGGCGAAACTGGGCGTGGCGGAACGGCTGCAGACGACTGCGGGTGGCCAGTGCCATGTCGCGTAGATAGGGGCTGTGGGCGCCGTCGTAGAGGCAGCCATGAAACGCCAGGTTGTAGGCCTCGTACTCCGCCGTGTTGTCATCACGCACGTGGCGCTGCGCGGCATCATGCAGCTGCTGTAGCTGTTGGCGTTCCCGCAGGGTCATGCGCAGTGCGCTCAGCCGTGCACAGGCGGCCTCCAGCTCCGCCATGGCCTCATACATCGCCATCAGGGTCTCATTGGAGATCTCGGCGACCGTGACCCCGCGGTTGGGGCGTCGAATGACCAGCCCCATGGCCGCGAGGTGGGCAAACATCTCGCGAACCGGCGTACGCGAGACGTTGAACCGCTCGGCGATAACACGGGCGTCCAGCTTGGTGCCCGGTGACAGCTCGCCGCGAATGATCTCGTCGGCGAGCTGTTCGAGCATCTCATCCACGGTGGTGCCTCCCCGCGCGCGGGAGAGCATGGCGTCGGTCTTCATGCGATCTCCTTGAGCGGCGGCGGGAAGCTGGCCGGCATGGCCGGCGGGTGAGGAATGGCGTCGAGCAGGGTGCGCGTATAGGGGTGGCTGGGCTCGCTCAGCAGCTGCTCGGTGGGGCCTTCCTCGACGATCCGCCCGGCCTGCATCACCATCACGCGATCACACAGCAGGCGGACCACGTTGAGATCGTGGCTGATGAACAGGTAGCTCATGTTGAGCTCCTCGCGCAGCCTGACCAGCAGGTTGAGCACCACCGCCTGCACCGAGACATCCAGGGCGGCGGTGGGCTCATCCAGAATCAGCAGCTTGGGGTCGAGCGCTATTGCCCGCGCGATACCCACGCGGGCCTTCTGGCCGCCGGAGAGCTGATGGGGGAAGCGGTCGAGCAGATGGCTCGGCAGGCCCACCCGCTCGGCGAGCGCTTCCACGCGCTGCCGTCGGTCGCGTGGGGCGTGCTGGCCCAGGCGCATCAGCGGATCGGCAATCGAGCGGCGCGCGCTCCAGCGCGGGTTCAGGCTATCGGTGGGGTCCTGGAAGACCATCTGCAGCTGACTGCGCAGCGCGTGGCGTGCAAAGGCCTTGGCCGGTATCGCCGCCAGGTCGGTGCCGGCGAAGCGCAGGGCGCCGCTGGTGGGGTCCAGCAGCCGCATGACCATCGCCGAGGTGGTGGACTTGCCGCAGCCGCTTTCTCCCACCAGGCCCAGGCTTTCTCCTTCGTGCACGGTGAAGCTGAGATCGTCCACGGCGCGCACGGCATCCGTGTCGTCGGCGTTGCCGAAGGTCTTGACCAGATGCTCGACCTCAAGGAGCGGCTTACCCAGCGGGCGCGCCCTGGGGGTGGCCCGCCGCGTATCGTCGAGGGGCAGCAGGTCGGCGACCTGGGCATCGAGCCTCGGCGTGGCGCGCATCAGGCGCTGGGTATAGGGATGTCGCGGGCGGGCAAACAGCTGCTCCGTGGCGCCTGACTCCACGATCCTGCCCTTCTCCATCACCACGATGCGATCGCAGTAGCTGGCGGCGAGGCCCAGATCGTGAGTGATCAGCAGGGTAGACATCTGCCGCTCGGCGGCGAGCTCCACGATCAGGTCCATGACCGCTTTCTGGGTGGTGACGTCCAGGCCGGTGGTCGGCTCGTCCGCCACCAGCAGCTGGGGACGGCAGGCCAGGGCATTGACCTCCTCCCCTCCCTTCGCGCTATCGCGACTCAGGAAGAGGATTCCCTTTCGGGTGCCAGCCCGATCGCTCGGGTGGCCGGTTCCTGCTGCTGGCGGCCTGACGGCACCGCTCACTTCACAGGCGCGACGGGCAGACCCTGCCCTGATAACTGCTCATGTGCCCGAGCCAGCACGTTCCTGGCCCCCACCACATCGGCGTGAGCCGTGTGGTCGCAAGCCTGGCAGCGGAAGGTGGCCCGGCTGGGCCGATTCCCTGCCGCGACGTGCCCGCACTCGGGGCAGGTCTGGCTGGTGTGCCGGGCCGGCACGGCGATCAGCAGTCCGCCTCGCCAGGTCTGCTTGTAGCCGAGCTGGCGCCGGAACTCGAACCAGCCCTGGTCGAGGATCGCCTTGTTCAGCCCTGCCTTCTGTTTCACCCGATTGCCCGGCGTCGCCAGAGTGCCCTTGGCCGAAGCCGACATATTGCGTACCCGGAGGTCCTCGACAGCCACCATGGCGTGGTTTTGGCTGATGGCGGTCGAGAGCTTGTGGAGGGTGTCGCGGCGGGCATTGGCGGCCGTCTGGTGCAGTCGGGTGATGCGGGCCTTCTGTTTCTTCCAGTTCTGGGAGAACCGGACCTTGTGTTTGAGTTGGCGCTGCGCCGTGGCGATACGCTTCTCGATCTGCCGGAAGCTGTTGCGTCCGGCGTAGGCCGTGCCATTGGAGTCCACGGCGAAATGCACCACGCCCATGTCCAGGCCAACCGCTGAAGTGGCCGGATGACGAGGCGACTCCGCCACCTCGATCTCGACCTGGAAGCTGATGTGCCAGTGGCCGCCGTCGAGGCCCACGGTACAGCTGGTGATCTTTCCCACCACCGGCCGTGACTGGCGAAAGCGGACCCAGCCAAGGCCCGCGGGCAGCTTCACACGGCGATGGTCGAGCCGGCAGTATTTGGGGAAATTGACGAAGCGGATGGCGTCCCGCGACTTGCCTTTCTTCTTGAAGCGGGGCGCGTCAGCGGCCAGTCCCGGCGTGAAATGCCGTTGCCAGGCCGTGTCGAGGTCACGCAGCTTTTGCTGAAGGTTATCGGTGTACGCCTCGGTGAGAAAGGCCGTGGCGTCCTGGCGTTTCCAGGCAGTGATCCAGCCGGCCATGGTGCCATAGCGCGGCACCCGCTCCCCGCGCTCCCTTGCGGCAAGGCATTCGGCCAGCGCCTGGTTCCAGACGAAGCGTGAATGCCCGGCCAGCACCCGCAACCGCGCCGCCTGTTGTGGCGTCGGGTTGAGACGGTACTTCAGGCCGAGCATCTGCTTCATCGAGGCATCCCTTGGCTGTATATTCGTATAGTATCAGGCCTTCCCGTCACGACAAGTGAGCCTGCGGCTCACTCCGCATTCCCCCCACACCTTGCTCGGTGTGGGTACCCTGCGGCTTCTGGATGGCAATCACGATGCGCTGGCACATCCCTCCGGAGAGCTCGAACGGGTATGCGTGATAGCGCTGTTCGGGATCACGAATCTTGTCGGCTTCCAGCATCTGGATGGCCTTGTTGCGCGCATTGCCCCGAGTGGCCAGGCCATGTTGGATCAGGACATCCTCGATCTGGCGGCCGACCGCCCGGATCGGATTGAGGGCCGCGCGGGGGTTCTGGAAGATCATCGACAGCTCACGGCCGCGCATCTCGCTCATGGTGCGCTCGGTGGCGCCGCCGATATCGACCCCACCCAAGACGATACTGCCGTTCGCCATCTTCCCGGCGCGGTCCAGGATACGCAGCAGCGCGTAGGAGGTGACCGACTTGCCGGATCCGGACTCGCGACGATGCCGAGCGTCTCGCCCTTGTGCAGATGAATATCGACCTGCTGGACGGCGGTGACCGGGCGGCCATCCCAGAAGGTGGCCTCGCGCAGGGTGAAGGTGAACGTCCGGCCATCTTCCGAGACCTCCCAGGACCTCCCAGGACTCGGCCAGCTCGCCTTGCAGGTTGTCGTAGTCGTAGCTGAGTGACCCGTCTTCCAGTGTCTTGGTGCCGAAGGTGAGCAGCCGGTCGTAGCAGTTGACGGCGACCTGGTAACTCGGCCGGTTGGTGCCGCTGCGGTGGATGTCCAGGCTGTTGATCGTGCTGCCCATCACCACCACCAGCGTCTCGCCGGCACTGGTGTTTGCCTGCACGGCACCGAGGGTTTGCACCATCGGGAGCAAAAAGTGCATACACTTGCACCAAGGAGGATGGGCATGCGGTGTGATGCGATCCGTTACCGTTGATCGATGTCAAGGACTCGCGGCCTACTCCGATGGCTTAAACTAAAGTTGAATAGGTGGTGTAAGAATGATGCCAGTAGGCTGGCGGTGCATTTAGCGAATGAATGTTCGTATGGCGAACATTTGCCGGGAGACACCACCTCGTCTAGGAGTTGATCATGAAGAAGCTTTTAAATGTCCTGTGCGCCGCCACATGCAGTGGCGCAGTGGCCCTTACTCTCTCAGTGTCCGCTGCACATGCGCAGGACTGGCCAACCAAGGATGTGCGTCTGATCGTGCCCTACGCTCCAGGCGGTACCACCGATGTTCTCTCACGGCGTGTAGCTGACCTGCTCAAGGATGAGATTAGCGCTAACGTGGTGGTAGAAAACCGCCCCGGTGCTGGTTCCACTGTGGCGACTGGGCGCTTGGCTCGCGGTGGTCGCGATGCGGAACATACTATTTTGATGGCCTCACCCGGCCACACCATTGGTGCTGCTATCTATCCCAACCTGGCCTACGACCCGGTTGAAGACTTCGTGTTTATCCAGAACATGCTGGATATCCCGAATGTCATGGTGGTTCCGGCCAACAGCCCGTACGAGACCGTGGTGGAGTTCATCGAGGCCGCTCAAGACCAGAACATGTCTTTCAGCAGCAGTGGTGTAGGCAGCTCAATTCATATGTCTGGTGAGCTGTTCAAGACGCTTACCGGCTCTAACATGACTCACGTGCCGTTTGCTGGCAGCGGCGCGGCGTTGCCGGCTCTGCTCGGTGGGGATGTCGATGTCTCCTTCGAAAATATGCCCACGGTGTTCTCTCACATCCAGACCGGTGACCTTAGGGCACTGGCTGTGACCTCCGAAGAGCGTTCGGAGTATCTCCCCGATGTGCCGACTCTGAAAGAGATTGGTGAGCATAACCTGGATCAGTTCGTCACTACCGCCTGGTTTGGTCTGATCGCTCACAACTCCTTCCCTGACGAGGCTTTCGCCACGATGCAGGACGCTCTCCAACAAGTGATGGAGCGTGAGGAGTTCACCAGCTTCGTAGAGCAGCTGGGAGGCGAGAAGGGTAGTGTTGCTGGCGACGATTTCAAGGCGTTTGTCGCTGATGAGGTTGCTCGCTGGGACGAAGTGGCAGGTGAGGCCGGTATTCGCCAGGAGTAAGTCACTTTCTGTCACGGCATGGTGAGGCGAGGACACGTTGTCCTCGCCTCAGTGGTTTCCATGCGGAGTCTTTACACGTCCAGAGGGGTCTCCCGATGACGAAGTCTCACCCTTCCCACCGCATGCTGCTCAAAGATCCCTTGGATGTGGTCGCCGGGGTGCTGCTGCTGTGTTTTTCGCTGTTTCTTTTACTGTATTTGATTCCCAATCACATTGGAGAGCCGCCCATTCTGCAGAATCCGATGATGTCGCCGCGCTGGCTGCCGACTATCGTCGGGTGGCTGCTGGTCGTATTTTCAGCCCTCATGATCATCCAAGGCGTGCTGGTCGCTGACAATGGTGAGGAGAGCGGGCGTCGCTTCGAACGTGGTCCATGGTTACGTTTTGCGCTGATGGTGTTGGCACTGGTGGTATATGTTGGCCTGTTCGAGATGCTGGGCGCCATCATCAGCGGGATTCTCGCCACTCTGATCCTGTTTGTCGCCCACCCTGTGCGCACCTTGTGGGTCTATAGTCTGGCCGTTGCCTTCCCGGTAGGCGTATCGCTGTTGTTTACCGAGGTCATGAACGTTCCGCTGCCGATGCTGCCGTTCTGACCTGATGGCCATCCTCAAGATCTGGTGAGATATGGATAATATTACTGAAGTACTCCAGTTGTTCCTTGCGACAGAGAACTTTATCGCGATAGCAGTAGGGGTGGTGGTCGGTGTCACAGTCGGCTCGATCCCTGGTCTTACCGCCACCATGGCGGTGGCCCTGGCGCTACCCTTTACCTTCTCCATGGAGCCGGTGGCAGCTATCTTGTTGCTTGTGGGTATCTATAAGGGGGGCATGTATGGCGGTTCGATTACCGCGATTCTGATTCGTACGCCGGGATCGCCGGCCTCAGCCTGTACGCTGCTGGATGGCTATCCGCTTGCCCAGAAGGGTAATGCGAAGAAAGCGCTAAAGATGGCGCTCTACTCCTCTGTCATTGCAGACTTTATCTCTAATATTGCGCTCATCTTCTTTGCCGCCTATCTGGCCAAGATAGCGCTCAACTTTGGCGCCCCAGAGTTTTTCTGGCTGATTTGTTTCTCACTGACCATCATTATCTCACTGGCCAGTGGTTCCATGATCAAGGGGCTGATTGCGGCCCTGTTGGGTATCCTGCTTTCATTGGTGGGGTTGGATTCCGTGTTTGGCTCGCAGCGGCTGACCTTTAATAATTATAATCTGATGGATAGTATCTCGTTCATTCCGCTGTTGATTGGGCTTTTTGCGATTCCTGAGATTATCGAATTCTACCGCAAGAAAGTGGTCCCGCATCTACGCGCGAAGGCGAGCGGCGTCGGGGTGACAATGGCTGAGTTTAAGCGAAGCTTCAAAAGCATTGTTCGTGGCAGTCTGATTGGGGTGGTGATTGGCGCTATTCCTGGGACAGGGGCTACGGCGGCGGCGTTCATCTCTTACAGTGATGCCAAGCGGCGTTCGCCCAATCGTGATAACTTTGGCAAGGGAGAGGTGGAAGGCGTTGCCGCCTCAGAGGCGGGGAACAACGGCGTGGCGGGTGCCACCATGATTCCGCTGCTGTCGCTGGGTATTCCCGGTGATGTGATCACTGCCATTATCCTGGGTGCCTTCATGGTCCATGGTTTGACGCCGGGCCCGATCCTGTTCCAAGAGAATCTCCCGCTGATCTATGCGCTATTCCTGGGGATCATGCTGAGTTCAGTAATCTTGCTGTTCGTTGGTAGCGCAGCAATTCGTTACTTTTCGTTGATTGCGGATATTCCCAAGGCGATTCTTTTTCCAATCGTGCTAATGTTCTGTGTGTATGGGGCATATGCGGTCAATAACGATACCTTTGATGTGTGGTTGATGCTGGCCTTTGGACTGCTCGGCTATGTGTTCAATCGTACAGGAATACCGGCAGCCCCCTTCTTGATTGGTTTTATCTTGGGTCCGATGTTCGAAGATAACCTGCGTCGCTCTCTGTTGATTGGCTCCAATGACCTGTCGATCTTTGTGCGTGGCCCAATCACTTGGTTCTTCATTGCGCTTACGATTGGCTCCATTTCACTGGCCATTTATCGGTTCATTACCGCACGGAAAGAGCCGAAACGTAGCGTGGACGAGTCCAGTACATGATGCCAAGGGCACAGTGCACTGTGATATCGCGCCGGTTTGTGGGCTCGACCGGAGCGTAAGGCAGTCGAGCCGGCATGGGCTGGATAGATCGGCTGCGATTTAGCGATATTTACATGGCGGCGTCTTAATTGACGGCCGCCATTTTTTTTAGGCCGGGTAAGATAAATAGGCGTGGGTGTTAACCCACAGTCACGCCTCCGCATACAAACATGGTTTGGCCAGTAATGAAGCTGCTGCGAGAGTCGCAGAAGAAGCTGACGGCCTGAGCGACATCGTCGGGTTGTCCCATGCGCTGCACTGGGATGTTCTCGATAATGCGGCGTGCACGCTCGGAATCGGGAGGGTTGTTCTCCCAGAATGCAGTTGTGGCGATAGGGCCCGGAGCCACGCAGTTGACGGTGATTCCGTCGCTGGCCAGCTCCAACGCCCATGTGCGCGCCATAGATTGCAATGCCCCTTTGGTCGCGCTGTATAGGGTGCGAGCCTCCTTGCCCAATACCACACGGCTGGCATTCATGACGATGCGGCCTTGGCCATGGCGGCGCATGCTGGGCAGCAGAGATTGGGTGCACACCAGCGCGGAACGCACGTTGAGATGCATCAGTGGGTCAAAATCTTCGACACGTGTGTCGTCGAGCAGGGCAGGGCGCACTATGCCAACATTATTGACGAGACATGTTACTCCATGGGCATCGGCAATCGACAGGAGTATCTGGCGGGTCGCATTGACATCACTGAGGTCGACTTGATGAGCATCTGCTTTCAGAGACTCTGCCTCGGGTGACTCGATGTCTAGCACGAAGACGCGATAGCCATCTTGCTGTAAGCGTAAGGCAATGGCTTGGCCGATGTTTTGCGCACCACCGGTGACGACAGCACAGGGTTTAGACATAGAGAAATCCTTATGGCGTTGGGAAGTTGCCTTGGAGGGAGAGTCTTGCGATTATACGATAAATGATGCCGCCTTCGTATACACATTATTTTCCACTTTCGTCTGTTGGGCACTAGGCCACTTGTGTCACCATGGTCAGTACGAGGATCGTATAGGAGTCATGTATGCAGTCATATAAAAAGGGGCTGGTGGTCGGGGCTGGCACCATGGGGATGAACCTTGCCAAGCTAATGCTTGGTAACGGCATGACGGTGACGATACTGGATATCGACCCCAAGGTGTTGGATCGTTGCCGCCAGGCCCTGCAGTCTGATCTAGGTAGCAAGGTACAGGTTCACTTTGTCAGCGATTGGTTGCAGGTGGGGGAGTGTGATGTCGTGGTCGAGAGCGTCACTGAAGACCTTTCGCTTAAGCAGCGAGTGCTGAAGGATGTGGAGGCTCATGTTGGTGACGAGACACTGATATTAACCAATACATCAGGACTTTCTATCGATGATCTGTCTGATGTGATGACTCGCCCGGAACGGTTTGTAGGAGCTCATTTTTTTAATCCTGCAGATCTCATACCGACTGTCGAGGTGATCCCAGGGCGATCCACTTCTGGCACCTGCGTCGATGATGCGGTTGACTTGCTCCGGGGACTTGGAAAGCGTCCTGCCGTGTTGAAGCAAAGCGTGCCGGGTTTCGTGGCGAATCGTATTCAGCATGCCTTAATGCGTGAATGTCTCTCGATTTTGGAGCAAGGCGTTGTAGACGCTGAGACATTAGACGATATCGTACGCTATTCAATTGGTGTTCGTCTTGCTATCAACGGACCGTTACGCCAGCGGGATCTCAATGGACTGGACACCCATCTCAATATTTCAGGCTACCTATATCAGAGCTTGGATAATCGCACAACACCATCCCCTTTGCTTGAGGCGTTGGTGGAGAAAGGGTGTCTTGGTCGTAAGAGTGGAAATGGCTTCTATGAATGGCCGGCTGGCAGTGGGGAGAACTACGACCGTCAGGAGAGAGAGTTGCTTGTGCGTCTGTTATCAATGATGAGCGAGGATTAAGACTGGCAGGAATGATTATTATTAATTGCCGATGCTGCAGAAAAAACCCCTTGCCTGAGGTTGGAGCGATCTTAGGCAAGGGGCTTGATATGGAGGTCAGGAATCTAGAGTAAAGATTAACCCTCGGCTTCTCGAATCATATTGCGAGATATAATTACCTGCTGGATTTGAGTGGTGCCTTCATAAAGTCGGAAAAGGCGTACATCGCGATAGAACCGCTCAACGGCGTATTCGCTGATATAGCCGGCTCCGCCATGGATTTGTACGCCACGATCTGCTACGCGGCTGCACATTTCAGTGGCGAACATTTTGGCACAGGAAGCCTCGGTGCTCACATTCTGGCCTTCATCCCGCTTGCGTGCGGCATCCAGCACCATGCACTTGGCGGCATAGATCTCAGCCTTGGAGTCTGCCAGCATTCCCTGGATCAGCTGGAATTCGGCGATAGGCTTGCCGAATTGCTTGCGTTCCATAGCGAAGCGAAGGGAGTCCTCCAGAACACGCTCGGCCGCGCCGACTGCGATGGCGGCAATATGCAGGCGCCCCTTATCCAGCACTTTCATCGCAGTCTTGAAGCCGACACCTTCCTGCTCACCAATCAGAGCGCTTTCCGGAATCCGGACATTGTCGAAGATCACATCTGCAGTGTGAGCACCCTTCTGGCCCATTTTCTTATCACATTTCCCAATAGTGATACCCGATGTATTGGCATCTACAATGAAGGCGCTGATACCTTTGGCGCCTTTGATGTCCGGGTTGGTACGCGCCATGACGGTGAAGATGCCGGCATGCGGCGCATTGGTGATGTAGCGCTTTGTGCCATTGATGATGTACTCATTCCCATCCTTTACAGCAGTCGTCCTTAATGACGCCGCATCGGACCCTGAATCCGGTTCTGTCAGGCAGAAAGAGCTGAGAATTTCCCCGCTGGCTAGGCGTGGCAGGTAGCGGGATTTCTGATCGTCTGTGCCGTCGAGAAGAATGCCAATTGAGCCGATACCGTTGTTGGTCCCGATGTACGAACGGAAAGCAGGAGATGTTCTGCCAAGCTCGAAGGCGATACTAACTTCCTCCTCCATTGTCACTCCGAGACCACCAAACTCCTCCGGAATGGTAAGTCCAAACATTCCCATATCTCGCATTTGAGATACGATGTCATCAGGAATTTGGTCGATCTCGGCAACCTCTTCCTCTCGTGGAATAAGCTCTTCGTTGACAAAGCTTCGGATCGAATCGAGAAGAATCTGCATTGTTTCTTGGTCGCGAATCATGATTTCACCTCGCTGATGTGGTGGCTTTCTGGTCAGTTTTTATCCCGCGGTTTACGAGATCTGGGTAATGATGTCATTCACCATCTGTACCAGCCGTGGTCCAATAAACTCTTCAAGCTTCTCGCGAGAAACCTGAAATTCGGGGCCTCCGCAGTTGAACGCGAGTACGCCTAACTGCGGGTGGATCAAAGGAACCGCAACCGCATTTACCTTTTTCTGCCAATCGCCCATCGACAGGCAGTAGCCATATTCTGCGTACTCTTTGAAGGCGCCATCCAGTGCTCTGCGAATGTCCGGCCATTCGTCGGGATGGCTTTGCTGAATATGCTCCATGATCACCTCGGCTTCTTCTTGCGGCATAGCGGCCAGGCAGGCGCGACCGGCGGAGCTTTGGTGAATCGGGAGGCGTGTTCCGATCTGGCGGCGAATGGTGGAGCGAAGGGCACTCTGGACAACGTCCAGGTAGACCATGTCTAAACGGTCACGTGCCGACATCGCCACGGTGGCGCCGACTTCATCGGCGAGGTTCACCATCAAGGGCTGGGCAACGGAGCGAATCGGCAGGTTGGAGATCATGGAGTAGCCAAAGGACATCACGCCTACGTCCAGTTGGTATTTCCCGCGCGGCAGGGGGCGGAGATAGCCAAGTCTGGCGAGGGTGTGGGTCAGCCGGCTTACGGTGGGACGTGGCAGCCCCGTCTTTCTGGCCAGATCCAGGTTGCTAAGCATGCTATCGCGCGGCGTGAAGCAGCGCAGAAGCTCCAGCCCCCGCGCCAGCGATGTCACGAACTGACGGTCCTTCTCCTGCTCTTCCATCGCATGGATGGGGTCCACCACGATCTGAAAGTCGCTCTGGCTGTCTTTTTTCTTCACTGTGTCTTCGCTCCCGCGGCGGATAGCAGTCATTAAAGTTTGCGCGCACCGCCTTTGTGATGTCAACTGTGCAATCTAAAAGATCGCATGGCGGACATTTGTGAGGGCTGTCATCTTCACCGGGCCTACATGAGCGCTGTTTCTCAAGCCCTCCCCGAAAACCACCAGGCAGCGCACGGGCTGCTCTGCGATGTCGTTGACAGCTTTCCGCCAAACTGTGTAGGTTAACAAGTATAGCAAAATAAATGTCCGCATAGCGATCATTTTAACTGTGAGGTGGTGCATGAACGACAAGCAGCAGCCCGCCGAGGTATATCTTGCCTCGCTCGACGAAGGGGTGGCGGTGGTTCGCATCGATCTACCATCCGCCAAGAATGCCCTCAACGGCGCCGTCAGGCGTCAGCTCGCCGAGCTGTTCTCGTCCCTGGCCCGGCGTGATGACGTGCGGGCTATCGTGCTGACGGGAGGTGAACAGGTGTTTGTGGCCGGTGCTGACGTCAAGGAGTTTGCCACTGCATCGCCGACCGAGATGCATTTGCGCCACAACGAGCGGTTCTGGGAGCCCATTGCGAACTGCCCCAAGCCGGTAATTGCGGCGGTCAACGGCTTCGCTCTGGGCGGCGGCTGTGAGCTTGCCATGCACTGCGACATCATCGTAGCCGGTGAGTCTGCCCGGTTCGGGCAACCAGAAGTCAAACTTGGCCTGATGCCCGGCGCTGGAGGGACCCAACGCCTGGTACGGGCGGTGGGTAAGTTCCAGGCGATGCGCATGCTCATGACTGGCTGTCTGGTATCGGCGCCCGACGCACTGCGCATGGGGCTAGTCAGCGAGGTCGTCTCTGATGACCAGACGCTTGAGCGTGCCAAGGCATTGGCTCAGGAAATTGCACTGCTGCCGGCCTTAGCCGTGGAGCAGATCAAGGAGACCGTGCTCGCCGGTGCCGACCTGCCGCTTGAGAGTGCGCTGGTCCTCGAGCGGAAGGCCTTCCAGATGCTGTTCGACACCAAGGATCAGAAGGAAGGGGCTGCCGCCTTTATCGAGAAGCGCAAACCGGCCTATCGGGGAGAGTCATGATGGCAGGACAAGTGAATCGGCTGGGGATTGTCGGCACAGGTGTGATGGGCGCAGGGATCGCTCAGATAGCAGCTCAGGCCGGTCTCGAGGTCGTGCTGTTCGACAAGCGTGACGGGGCTGCCAGCGCCGCACGTGATGGCCTGCAGGCGACATTCGACAAACTGGTGAGCAAGAGCAAGCTCTCGCGTGAGTCTGCCGAGGTGGCCTTGGCCCACCTTTTTGTCGTCGACTCGATAACAGCCCTGGCGGATTGCGACCTGGTCATCGAGGCAATCGTCGAGGACCTTGGCATCAAGCAGGCCCTGTTCGCCGAGCTGGAGGCAATAGTGGCCCGCGATTGCATTCTAGCGACCAATACCTCGTCGCTGTCGGTCACGGCTATTGCCGCGGATCTGGCCTGTCCCGACCGGCTTGCCGGCTTCCACTTCTTCAACCCCGTGCCGCTGATGAAGGTCATCGAGGTGATCGGGGGGCTCGATACCGACGAGAGCGTTATCGACACCCTGCTGAATTTGGCAGGCCAGCTCGGGCATACCGGCGTGCGTGCCCAGGATACCCCCGGTTTCATCGTCAACCATGCAGGACGCGCTTACAGCACAGAAGGATTGAAGATTCTTGAGGAGCGGGTAGCGCCACCAGAGGACATCGACCGGATCCTTCGCGAGGAGGTCGGGTTCCGAATGGGGCCGCTCGAGCTTTTTGATCTGACCGGCTTGGATGTCTCGCATCCTGCGATGGAGTCGATCTTCGAACAGTTCTATCACGATCCACGTTATCGACCTTCCTCTATCTCTCGGCAGATGCTGAAAGGTAACCGACTGGGGCGCAAGACAGGGATTGGCTTCTACCGCTATGAGGCAGGCAGGAAGATTGAGGCACTGACGCCACAGCCGGTGCCTGGTGTCAGCGAGCTACCGCCGATCTGGGTGGGGTGTGAGGATGCCTATCTGCGTGCAGAAGTCGCGACGCTGCTGGAGTCACTCGGCGGGCGAGTGGAGCCGACAGACTCACCCTCTGAACAGGCGCTCTGCCTGTTGCTCCCCTTTGGTGATGATGCCGTGAGTGCGAGTCAGCACTTCGGCGTCGACCCCGAACGCACACTCTGCCTCGATGTCCTCCTGGGGCTTGAGCGTCATCGCACTCTAATGATGACACCGGTCACTCGGCCGGAGATACGTGACGCGGCTCATGCGCTGCTGGCATCGGATGGTACCGGAGTGACGGTCATTCGTGACAGCGCTGGGTTTGTCTCGCAGCGTGTACTGGCGTCAGTGGTCAATTTGGCCTGCGAAATTGCTCAGCGTGAAATCGCTACTCCTGTCGATATCGATAATGCTGTCAGACTGGGGCTCAACTACCCCCATGGCCCGTTGGCATGGGGGGATGCGCTGGGTTCGAAGCGGCTGCTTGGGATATTGGAGCGTATCTACGCCCTGACGGGAGACCCTCGTTACCGGCCAAGCCATTGGTTGCGTCGTCGTGCCACGATTGGGATTTCACTGTTGCACGTAGCGCCAAGTGGTCGATGACATTGGAGACACATCATGTTGGTGGAAGTGGGGAGCGTGCTATGGGTGCACTAACGGGAATTAGGGTACTTGACTTGAGTCGTGTGCTGGCTGGCCCTTGGTGCAGCCAGGTACTGGCTGATCTTGGTGCGGATGTCGTCAAGGTGGAACGTGTTGGCAGGGGGGATGATACTCGAGCCTGGGGCCCTCCCTATATGAAAGATGCTCAGGGGAACGAGACGCAGGAAGCCTCATACTACCAGTCCACTAACCGGAACAAGCGCTCTGTGGCTATTGATATTGCCACCAAGCAAGGCCAAGAAGTCATCCGTGCGTTGGCCGCAGAGAGCGATGTGCTCATCGAAAACTTCAAGGCAGGATCATTGAAGAAGTACGGGCTTGATTATGAATCAATTTCCAAGCTCAACCCCAGGCTCGTTTATTGCTCCATTACAGGGTTCGGCCAGACGGGGCCTCGCGCGCAGGAGCCCGGCTATGATTTCATCATCCAGGGCATGGGAGGGTTGATGAGTATCACCGGGGAGCGAGACGGCGTCCCTGGTGGTGGCCCGCAGAAGGTGGGCGTGGCAGTCACCGACGTGATGACGGGGCTATACTCGGTCATTGCCATTCAGGCCGCGCTGCTGGCACGCGAGAAGACTGGCCGTGGCCAGTATTGCGATATGGCGCTACTGGATGTGCAGGTGGCCGCGCTCGGGAACCAGAGTCAGAGCTATCTCAGCACCGGTGTTTCACCGGGGCGGTATGGTAATGCGCATGCCAATATCGTTCCTTATAACTCCTTTCATGCGAGAGACAAGGACTTCATCATCGCCTGTGGCAATGATTCACAGTTTTCGTCTTTATGTGGTGCCATTGGATTGCCGGAGCTGTCCACTGACCCTCGGTTCTCGAAAAACGAAAATCGCATCAGAAATCGGGATGCCATCACCCAGATTCTTTCGGATCATTTTAAACGTGATGCCGCTGAAGTGTGGGTGGAAAAGATTAGCAAGGCCAAGGTGCCGGTTGGAGTCATTAATGATATTGCCGATGCGCTTGCCGAACCTCAGGTGGATGCACGTGGTATGTTAGTTAACATACCCCATTCCATGAATCCTGATTTCAAGATGGTCGGCAGCCCGATTCATATGTCTGATACTCCGGTTGAGTACAAGAGGCCTGCGCCACTTCTTGGGCAGGATACTGACGATGTGCTGGCCGAATACCTAAATCTCTCCCCAGAGCAGTTGTCGCAACTCAAAGGCGACGGTGTGGTGGGTTAATTGTTCCAAGAGTATTGAGCATTACTGAGGAGTGCTGATGAAAGTCCTCGTCGCTGTCAAACGTGTCATCGACTACAACGTCAAGATTCGGGTCAAGCCGGATCACTCCGACGTCGACCTCACCAACGTCAAGATGGCCATGAACCCCTTCTGCGAGATCGCCGTGGAAGAGGCGGTGCGCCTGAAGGAGCGTGGGGTCGCCACCGAGGTGGTCGCCGTCACCGTCGGCCCCAAGGCCGCCCAGGAGCAGCTGCGCACCGCGCTGGCGCTGGGCGCCGACCGCGCCATTCACGTCGAGACCGACGAGCGCGTCGAGTCGCTGGGCGCCGCCAAGGCACTGGCCAAGGTGGTCGAGGAGGAGCAGCCGGGCCTGGTGATTCTCGGCAAGCAGGCCATCGACACCGACAACAACCAGACCGGCCAGATGCTGGCGGCTCTCACCGGCCTGTCTCAGGGCACCTTCGCCTCAGAGGTGAAGTTCAGCGGTGACGGGGGTGATGGAAAGCTCCAGGTGACCCGCGAGGTCGATGGCGGCCTGCAGACCGTCGAGCTGAGCCTGCCCGCCATCGTCACCACCGACCTGCGCCTGAACGAGCCGCGCTATGCCAAGCTGCCGGACATCATGAAGGCCAAGAAGAAGCCCCTGGACGTCAAGACCCCGGCGGATCTCGGCGTCGAGGTGGCCTCGAAGGTCAAGCTGCTCAAGGTCGAGCCGCCGGCCGAGCGCCAGGGCGGCGTCAAGGTGGGCTCCGTGGATGAGCTGGTCGACAAACTCAAGAACGAAGCCAAAGTGCTTTGATAGGAGCTGATCTCATGAGCATTCTGGTACTCGCGGAACATCACGACGGCGCCCTGGCCGGCGCCACCGCCCATGTGGTTTCCGCTGCCAAGCAGATTGTCAAAGAGAGTGGTGGCGATATCGATGTGCTGGTGGCCGGCGAAGGCGTCGCCGCCATCGCCGAGGCCGCCGCCAGGCTGGACGGCGTCTCCCGCGTGCGCGTGGCCGACCACGCCGCCTACGCCCACCTGCTGGCCGAGCCCACCGCGGCGCTGCTCAACGCGCTGGCCGGCGACTACACCCACCTGCTGGCGGCCGCCTCCACCACCGGCAAGAACGTGCTGCCCCGCGTCGCCGCCCTGCGCGACGTCGCCCAGATCTCCGAGATCATCGCGGTGGAGTCCCCGGACACCTTCAAGCGCCCGATCTACGCCGGCAACGCCATCGCCACCGTGCAGAGCGAGGACGCCCTCAAGGTAATCACCGTGCGCACCACCGGCTTCGATGCCTGCCCTGATAGAGGGACCGAGGGCGGCAGCGCCGCCGTCGAGGCGGTGGACCTGTCCTTCACGAAAGGGGCCGACAACGCCCAGTCCACCTTCCTCAAGGAGGCGCTGGCCAAGTCCGACCGCCCCGAGCTATCTGCCGCCCGCGTGGTGATCTCCGGTGGCCGCGGCATGGGCAACGGCGAGAACTTCACGCTGCTCGACGGCATCGCCGACAAGTTGGGCGCGGCCATTGGTGCCTCGCGCGCCGCGGTGGACGCCGGCTTCGTGCCCAACGACATGCAGGTGGGTCAGACCGGCAAGATCGTCGCGCCTGAGCTCTACATCGCCGTGGGCATCTCCGGTGCCATCCAGCACCTGGCCGGCATGAAGGACTCCAAGGTGATCGTCGCCATCAACAAGGACGAGGAGGCGCCAATCTTCCAGGTGGCCGACTATGGATTGGTCGCGGATCTCTTCCAGGCGCTGCCGGAGCTCGAGGGGCGTCTCTAACCCTCCCGCAACCATTGATCATCATGACGCCGAGGCCAAAAGCTCTCTCGGCTTGCCGGCGGGAAGGAGTCGAACTCTGACCCGTCGGCTTTTTTCTTCGACAGTGGGACTTTTCATGACATCGGTAACCGAACGCGATTCGATGGATTTCGATGTGGTCATCGTCGGCGCCGGCCCCTCGGGCCTGGCCGCGGCGTGCCGGCTGATGCAGCAGGCCAATGCCGCCGAGCAGGAGCTCACCGTGTGTGTGGTAGAGAAAGGCTCCGAGGTGGGCGCCCATATCCTCTCCGGCGCCGTCTTCGAGCCCCGGGCCCTGGCCGAGCTCTTCCCCGACTGGGAGGAGCGCGGCGCCCCGCTGACCACCCCGGCGATCCGCGACGAGCTCTACCTGCTCAAGGATGCCGAGAAGGCCCAGAAGCTGCCCAACGCCCTGGTGCCCAAGTCCATGCATAACACCGGCGGCGACATGCCCCGCTACGTGATCAGCGCCGGCAACCTCTGCCGCTGGCTGGCCGAGCAGGCCGAGGGCCTGGGCGTAGAAATCTTCCCGGGCTTCGCCGCCCAGGAGGCGATCGTCGAGGAGGGGGTGGTCAAGGGCATCCTGATCGGCGACATGGGCGTGGGCGCCGACGGCGAGCCCAAGGACAGCTACATGCCGGGCATGGAGCTGCGCGCCAAGTACACCCTCTTCGCCGAGGGCGCCCGCGGCCATATCGGCAAGCGCCTGATCCAGCAGTATGACCTGGCGGCCGGCCGCGACCCCCAGCACTACGGCATCGGCCTGAAGGAGCTGTGGGATATCCCCGCCGAGCAGCACGAGCCCGGCCTGGTGCTGCACGGCTCCGGCTGGCCGCTGGACACGTCCACCCACGGCGGCTGGTTCCTCTACCACGCCGAGAACCAGCAGGTGGTGGTGGGCCTGATCATGGACCTCTCCTACCGCAACCCCTGGCTGTCGCCCTTCGACGAGTTCCAGCGCATGAAGCACCACCCGGTGCTGGCCAAGCACCTCGCGGGCGGCAAGCGCATCGCCTACGGCGCCCGCGCCATCACCAAGGGCGGCCTCAACTGCCTGCCCAAGATGACCTTCCCGGGTGGCCTCTTGATCGGCTGCGACGCCGGCACCCTGAACTTCGCCAAGATCAAGGGCCTGCACACCGCCATGAAGTCGGGCCTGGTGGCCGCTGAGGCGGTCTTCGAGGCCATCAGTGCAGGCGATGAAGGAGGGCACGAGCTAACGACCTTCAATGTCATGTGGGAGTCCAGCTGGGCCTACGCCGAGCTCAAGGAGAGCGCGAGCTTTGGCCCGGCGATCCACAAGTACGGCACCGTGGGCGGCGGCGCCTACAACTTCGTCAACCAGCTGCTCGGCGGCAAGCTGCCCAACGTCCACGACACCAGTGCGGATCACGCGGCGCTCAAGCCCGCCGCCGAGTTCGAGGAGATCGACTACCCCAAGCCCGACGGCAAGCTCTCCTTCGACAAGCTCTCCTCGGTGTTCCTGTCGAACACCAACCATGAGGAGGACCAGCCTTGCCACTTGCGCCTGGCGGACCGCGAGCTGCCGATCCGCGACAACCTGCCCGAGTATGCCGAACCGGCCCAGCGCTACTGCCCGGCCGGGGTCTATGAGGTGGTCGAGGGGGAGGCCGGTAAGCCGCAGTTCCAGATCAACTTTCAGAACTGCGTGCACTGCAAGACCTGCGACATCAAGGACCCGTCCCAGAACATCACTTGGGTGGCGCCGGAAGGTGGCGGCGGGCCCAACTACCCCAATATGTGAACCTCAGTTTCTAATATGGAGCGTGTTATGACTGACGTATTCCTCTGCCATCCGCGGCGTAGTGCCGTGGGCCGTTTCGGCGGCACCCTCTCGAGCGTGCGCCCCGATGACCTGGCGGCCGCCATCTTCAAGGCGGTGCTGGCCGAAGCCCCGGAGCTCGACCCAGCCGCCATCGAAGAGGTCTTCATGGGCTGCGCCAACCAGGCCGGCGAGGACAACCGCAGCGTGGCGCGCATGTCGCTGCTGCTGGCGGGCATGCCGGTATCCATCCCCGGTACCACCCTGAATCGCCTGTGCGGCTCCGGCATGGATGCGGTGGGCACCGCCTTCCGTGCCATCAAGGCCGGCGAGCTGGACCTGGCGCTGGCCGGCGGCGTGGAGTCGATGTCCCGGGCCCCCTACGTGATGGGCAAGGCCGACAGCGCCTTCTCGCGGGGCCAGCAGATCGAGGACACCACCATCGGCTGGCGCTTCATCAACCCGCTGATGAAGAAGGCCTATGGCGTCGACTCCATGCCGGAGACCGCCGAGAACGTGGCCGAGCAGTTCAAGATCTCCCGCGAGGACCAGGACGCCTTCGCCCTGCGCTCCCAGCAGAAGGCCGCCGCCGCCCAGGCCGCCGGCCGCTTCGCCCTGGAAATCACCGCCATCGAGATTCCGCGCCGCAAGCAGGAACCGCTGCGCTTCGATCAGGACGAGCACCTGCGCGCGACGACGCTCGAGAAGCTCGCCGGGCTACCGACGCCGTTCCGCGAAGGTGGCAGTGTCACCGCCGGCAACGCCTCCGGAGTCAACGACGGCGCCGCCGCCATGCTGGTGGCAAGCGCCGCCGCGGTGGAGAAGCACGGCCTCACCCCCATGGCGAAGATCCTCGGCATGGCCACTGCCGGCGTCGAGCCGCGCATCATGGGCATCGGCCCGGTGCCCGCGGTGCAGAAGCTGCTCGCGCGCACCGGCGTGTCGCTGGACGAGATCGACGTGATCGAGCTCAACGAGGCCTTCGCCGCCCAGGCGCTCGCCTGCATGCGCGAGCTGGGAATCGCCGACGACGACCCTCGGGTCAACCCCAACGGCGGCGCCATCGCGCTCGGCCACCCGCTGGGTATGTCTGGCGCCCGCCTGCTGCTGACCGCGGCCCACGAGCTGCAGAAGAGCGGCAAGCGCTACGCCCTGTGCACCATGTGTGTGGGCGTGGGTCAGGGCATTGCGACCTTGATCGAGAGGGTTTGAGGACCCGTCCTAGCACTCTGCTGGGGTCATGTGTTGTTGGCCACTACAAGCGAATGGGTCTGATGAGCTTGATCACGAAGGTGGAGCGAGCCGTGACCCCATGAATGTCAAAGAAAAAAGCTTTCAGTCAGGGAAGGGGTGGGCCGGGGATTGCGACTAAAGTTGCATACCTGGCCTTCAGCATAGCAAAGTAGTCTACGGACTAAATGCGAATCAAAAGTCCGCATAGCGGTCATTTCAATAATGAAGGAGCAAAACATGAATAAGCTGCTCAACGCACTCTGCGTGGCAACCTGTGGCGGCGCAGTGGCGCTGACGCTGGCCGTCTCCAGCGCTCAAGCATCGGAATGGCCTACTGGTGACGTCCGCTTGGTGGTGCCCTATGGGCCCGGCGGCACTACCGACGTCCTGTCGCGTCGGGTGGCGGACCTGCTGAAGGATGAGATTGGTGCGAATGTGGTGGTAGAAAATCGTCCGGGTGCTGGCTCCACGGTGGCCACCGGCCGACTTGCCCGCGGTGGTCGTGATGCTGCGCACACTATCTTGATGGCCTCACCCGGCCACACCATTGGTGCTGCCATCTACCCCAACCTGACCTACGATCCGGTTGAGGACTTTGTGTTTATCCAAAACATGCTGGATATCCCGAATGTCATGGTGGTTCCGGCCAACAGCCCGTACGAGACCGTGGCGGAGTTCATCGAGGCCGCTCAAGACCAGAACATATCATTCAGCAGTCCCGGTGTAGGCAGTTCTGTGCATATGTCTGGTGAGCTGTTCAAGACGCTCACAGGCTCGAATATGACGAACGTGCCATTTGCTGGCAGCGGCGCGGCGTTGCCGGCTCTGCTCGGTGGAGACGTCAATGTCGCCTTCGAGAACATGCCCACGGTGTTCTCTCACATTCAGTCAGGTGACCTAAGGGCACTGGCTGTGACCTCCGAAGAGCGTTCGGAGTATCTCCCCGATGTGCCGACTCTGAAAGAGATTGGTGAGCACAATCTTGATCAGTTTGTCACCACTGCTTGGTTTGGTCTGATCGCTCACAGCTCCTTCCCTGACGAGGCTTTCGCTACGATGCAGGAAGCTCTCCAAAAAGTGATGGAGCGTGAGGAGTTCACCAGCTTCGTAGAGCAGCTGGGAGGGGAGAAGGGGACTGTTGCCGGCGACGATTTCAAGGCCTTTGTCGCTGATGAAGTGACCCGCTGGGATGGAGTGGCGGCGGAGGCCGGTATTCGCCAGGAGTAAGTCACTTTTCTGTCACGGCATGGTGGGGCGAGGGCACGTTGTCCTCGCCTCAGTGGTTTCCATGCGGAAGTTTTTACACGTGAAAGGGTTTTTCCCGATGACGAAGTCTCACCCTTCCCACTGCATGCTGGTCAAAGATCCCTTGGATGTGGTCGCTGGAGTGCTGCTGCTGTGCTTTTCGCTGCTGCTTTTAATGTATTTAATTCCAAACTACATTGGAGAGCCGCCCATTCTGCAGAATCCGATGATGTCGCCGCGCTGGCTGCCGACCATCGTCGGGTGGCTGCTCGTGGTATTTTCAGCCCTCATGATTATCCAAGGGGTGCTGGTCGCTGACGATGGTGAGGAGAGCGGGCGTCGCTTCGAACGTGGTCCATGGTTACGTTTTGCGCTGATGGTGTTGGCACTAGTGGTATATGTTGGCCTGTTCGAGATGCTGGGCGCCATCATCAGCGGGATTCTCGCCACTCTGATCCTGTTTGTCGCCCACCCTGTGCGCACCTTGTGGGTCTATAGTCTGGCCGTTGCCTTCCCGGTAGGCGTATCGCTGTTGTTTACCGAGGTCATGAACGTTCCGCTTCCGATGCTGCCGTTCTGACCCGATGGCCATCCTCAAGATCTGGTGAGATATGGATAATATTACTGAAGTACTCCAGTTATTCCTTGCTACAGAGAACTTTATCGCGATAGCAGTAGGGGTGGTGGTCGGTGTCACCGTCGGCTCGATCCCCGGTCTTACCGCCACCATGGCGGTAGCCCTGGCGCTACCCTTTACATTCTCCATGGAGCCGGTGGCCGCGATCCTGCTGCTCGTGGGGATTTATAAGGGCGGCATGTATGGCGGTTCGATTACCGCGATTCTGATTCGTACGCCGGGTTCGCCGGCATCGGCTTGTACGTTGCTGGATGGCTATCCGCTTGCCCAGCAGGGTAATGCGAGGAAAGCGCTAAAGATGGCGCTCTACTCCTCTGTCATTGCAGACTTTATCTCTAATATTGCGCTTATCTTCTTTGCCGCCTATCTGGCCAAGATAGCGCTCAACTTTGGTGCCCCAGAGTTTTTCTGGCTGATTTGCTTCTCACTGACCATCATTATATCGCTGGCCAGTGGCTCCATGATCAAGGGGCTGATTGCGGCTCTGCTGGGTATCCTGCTCTCATTGGTGGGCTTGGATTCAGTGTTTGGCTCACAGCGGCTAACCTTTAATAATTATAATTTGATGGACAGTATCTCGTTTATTCCGCTGTTGATTGGGCTTTTTGCGATTCCTGAGATTATCGAATTCTACCGCAAGAAAGTGGTCCCGCATCTGCGCGCGAAGGCAAGCGGCGTCGGGGTGACAATGGCTGAGTTTAAGCGAAGCATCAAGAGCATTGTTCGTGGCAGCCTGATTGGGGTGGTGATTGGCGCTATTCCTGGGACAGGCGCTACCGCGGCAGCGTTCATCTCTTACAGTGATGCTAAGCGGCGTTCCCCCAATCGCGATAAGTTTGGGAAGGGAGAGGTGGAAGGTGTTGCCGCCTCAGAGGCGGGGAACAACGGCGTGGCTGGTGCCACCATGATTCCGCTGCTGTCGCTGGGTATTCCCGGTGACGTCATCACGGCCATTATCCTGGGTGCCTTCATGGTCCATGGCTTGACGCCGGGCCCGATCCTGTTCCAGGAAAACCTTCCTCTGATTTATGCGCTGTTCCTGGGGATCATGCTGAGTTCAGTGATCTTGCTGTTCGTTGGTAACGCAGCAATTCGCTACTTTTCTCTGATTGCTGATATTCCTAAGGCGATTCTTTTTCCGATCGTGCTGATGTTCTGTGTGTATGGGGCATATGCGGTCAATAATGATACCTTCGATGTGTGGTTGATGCTGGCCTTTGGAGTGCTCGGCTATGTGTTCAATCGTACCGGGATACCAGCAGCTCCCTTCTTGATTGGCTTTATCTTGGGTCCGATGTTCGAAGATAACCTGCGTCGCTCACTGCTGATTAGCTCCAACGACCTGTCGATCTTTGTGCGCGGTCCGATCACATGGTTCTTTATTGCTCTAACGGTCGGCTCCATTTCACTGGCCATCTATCGCTTCATTACGGCACGCAAAGAACCGAAACGCAGCGTAGATGAGTCCAGTCCATGATGCCAAGGGCATAGTGCCCGTGATATCGCACCGGTCGGTGGGATCGAACGGTGCGTAAGGGAATAGAGCCGGCCACCATTTGAGGCCGGCTCTCCTGTAGCCAGGGAGGCTAATTGTCGGTGAAATTTTTCGGAAGAGATTTGGTTACAAGCAAATGGTCTAGTCACCTGCTTGCAGGTATTGTGGTGCTGGCAATTGCGCACATGTTGAGTGGCGCATTAATTATTGCAAGCTTGGCTCAGTTGCTGTTGATGTTGTTTCTTTTATTGGGATGGCCTCGATTCAGTTCGATGGCGCGCCTCTTGGTTTTTGCTTGCATTCTAATGTCTCTTTTCGCCATTTGGTGGCTCCCTGCTCCTTGGGCAGTGCTGCATGAGGCGGCTGCTGGATTCGTATTCCTCGCGGCGTTTATGACCGTGCTGGCCTTATTGCGCCTCCCTGCATATCGATCAAAGCTAATTCACCATTGTGGTCAAAGTCTGTTGATACAGCCGCCGACCTGGCGTTATCCGATGCTCTCGTTGGGTTCCACATTGTTTGGCATCGTGCTGAATTTTGGCGTATTGAATCTGTTCATGTCGATGATTGACAAGGCCAATACCCTCGGCGCTGCTCAGGGGAGGGTGTGGGTGCAGGAAGTGCGCCGTCGTCGCATGTTATTAGCAACCTTGCGAGGCTTCACCCTGGCGCCGCTGGTCTCACCGTTGGGTATCGGTGTCGCAGTGGTGTTGGGCAACCTGGAGTCGCTAACTTGGGGAGAGCTGTTTCCCTATGTGCTAGCATCTGCCGCCGTATTGTTCTTGCTGGGGTGGGGCTGCGACCAGCTTGCAGGTCCGCGTCCAAGCGCCGTTAAAGCTGCTCTTGAGCGCTCGTCGCTGATGCCTCTGGCGGCATTCAGCTTGCTGTTGCTGGCTCTGGTCATGTTGGTGTTTTTTCTTTCCGTACTACTTTCTGTGCGGTTGCCTCAGGCTGTATTGATCGGAGTGCCGCTGGGAGCATGGGTGTGGTTAGCTTGGCAGTGCCGTGGTCTCGGCAGTGCCGGTGTAGGGCCGGCCACTATTCTGCTTGCCCGCAGGTTGCCTAATGTGCTCGGTGGTATAGGTAATGAGGTTGTGGCGTTAGGCTCTGGCGCCTACCTTGGTTTTCTCAGTGTGGCACTGCTTGACCCTGCTCAGTTGGAAGGAGTGGCATCATTTCTGGCGTCTTTCGCAAGCTGGTTGCCGATTCTGGTGCTGCTGCTGATCTTTATGCTTGCTCAAGTTGGTGTTAATCCAATCATCAGTGTCACATTTTTGACCAGTATGATTGCTCAAGTAGAACTCGAAGGTGTATCGTTGCCGCTGCTTGCCGCGGCCATGCTGACGGGCTGGTCATTAACAATGGTGTCGTCTCCTTTTACCGCGGCGATGATGATAATGTCGCGGTTCACTGGCATGACGGCTTTGCAGATTGGTCTGCGCTGGAACGGTATGTTTGTCGCGACTTCTTTGTTGGCGGCTGCCGTGTTATTCCGTCTGGCTAGCTAAAGTCACGTGAAATTGAGATGTTCTTTGTAGTGGCGATTAAGGCTTGTTCACTATAAGTTGCAACGATATTGGGCTAGAGCGAAGGGGCGTGGCGATGGCGACGACGGCTCTGACATTCGGTGCTTGGGGATGTCATGAATAGGTGCCCATCTTTTGTTGCGTGGGCACCTGTCACTGTCCATGGTGTGGCTTGCAATAAAAAAGTTGTGTAATTTAATATTATTGCTATAGTGATTGATATATGGGTCGCGAGGGTTGAGGTCATGAGTGAACTTTGGATATTTCTTTTCGGTATGTCGCCTGTTATCATTATTATGTTGTGTACGATCCTTGTTGGGTATTGCGAAGTGGTGAAGCGCCATAAGAGAAAAACATCCTGAGTCATAATGGAGGTATTAATGTTTTTTTCGATCGTTAAAACTCCAGTCCCTGTGCCAACACTCGAAATGTGCTAGGGCGATACGAGATACCACACCCTACCGAGCTTTCCGATCACCTCACGAAGCATGATGCGTCAGGTCGTGGAAGTAGATGCCGGTCAGCCTTGCTGACGGCGCTCATTGTGCGCAGGGTCAGAAGCGCACGATCAGGACGGAGGGCGCAAGCCCCCCTCCGACCCGATCAGGGACAAGGGGCCGGAGGTTGGGACACCGGCTTGATCGTCAGGTGAAGCCCCAAGGCGTCGGCGACCTTGTTGATGAACCGTACCGGGATTCCCGGAGGCTCCAAACCTTGAGAGGATGGAGCCATTAACACTTCCAAGCGATATGCACCTGAGGTCCGGCAGCGAGCCGTCCGCATGGTCTTCACCACGAAACGGACTACCCCTCCCAGTGAGCCGCTATCGGTGCCATTGCCCCCAAGATCGGCTGCACGCCAGAGACGCTGCGTAGTTGGGTCCGTCAGGCCGAGCGTGATGCAGGTCGTCGGTAAGGCGCGACCACGTCTGAACGCGAGCGGATCAAGGCTCTGGAGCGCGACCTGACCGAGTACGAAGCCGTGGTGGGAGGTGGCTGGTAATGACGATGCCCGAGACGGAGCGCCTGGATGCCATGCTGACGCGTCTCAAGCTGAGCGCCATCCGCGAGCGGCTCGACACGCTGCTCGACGAAGCCGCACGCCGGGAGCTGACCCTGCGCGAGACGCTGGCCTACCTGTGCGAGCAGGAGGTGGCCCACAAGGAGCAGCGGCGCATCCAGATGGGGCTGAGCATCGCCCGCTTCCCGTTCCTGCTCACTCTGGAAGGGTTCGAGTTCAGCGCCCAACCCGCCGTGGACCCCGGCCAGATCCGTGAGCTGGTGCGGACGCCGGGTCGCCAACGGCGATGCCCTGCTGCTGCTCGGCCCGCCGGACGTGGGCAAGAACTAGAATGGCCAGTCGGGTAGGGTAGTTGTCGTCAGTCTGACAATCCGGTCATTCCTTCTTAAGGCAAGCAGTAACCGGCACGCCTTGGAGAACGCTTACACCAGGCCGGCACCTGTCAGGGGTGTCCTGGCTGGCATCGTGCTGTAAAATAATCAACAATTGATTAAATTGATCAATTGGAGGGAGGGGCGTGGCGTTACGAGAACTTTCCGCCCGACAGCGGAATGAAATGAGTGCAGCTGCAATGCGGACATATCCCAATATTGTCCAAGCCTGGGGGCTGCGAGAAACTGAAGCAGCTCTGTTGCTGGGGGTGCCGAGATCCACCTACCGCCGCTGGCGGAGGACCCCCGAGCGTGCCAAGCTGGACATCAACCATCTGGAGAGAATGTCGCTGATACTGGGCATCTACAAAGCGCTTCAGATCCTGCTTCCGCGCACCGACTCTGCCGACTCGTGGCTACGACGCCCCAACCGTAACCTGCTTTTCGCGGGCACTACCCCCCTGGAGCGGTTGTGCAGCGGTTTGGTGCAGGACCTTTACGTCATCCGCCAGTACCTCGATGCGGCCCGGGGAGGTGCTTTTGCGTGACGTCTCCCCTCATCACGTCAGGTGGCATCCAAGCTATCGGATTATTACATGTCCTTTCTGCATATCCGATAATGTCTTTAGTGTTTTTTGTAAGACGATAAAGCCTCTATTTTGCGCTCTTCGGGGCCAGAATGTCTCCATGAATCAACCCCAGCGTATGTGCATAGTTTTCCAGTAACGTTGTGGGGTCGCGGTGTCCGATCCACTTGGCTACATGCAGAAGAACGGTGCCCCTTGCCAAGGTGTCAGTCCCTTCGGCACCACAGAAATATTCTAGCGTATCTTGAAGAGTCTCCGGCTGGAACATCCAATGATGCCGATGCTGAAGAGTATCCGCAAACCCCGGATGCTTCGCCGCATGCAGGCGAAGTAGCGCCCACGAGACAGCCGCATGGCGCAGGCTATGAAAATCTATATCTTCACCCAGGCGATATCGCAATTCCTCAATAGCTAGTGTGATGAGGTGGCGCCGCCTATAGGCATCAGGAGAATGGCGCGGTCCAAATAGCGCGATATCCGGAAGTGCGGTGTCACTGCATGACTGCTTTCGTTTTCCAATCCACCCTCTTAGCCCACTGATTACCGCAAGAGGTGCCATGATATGCAGAGCTATACGGCGTCTCGCAGCTGCCGTCTTTCCGTCGAGAATATCTACCCAGCATCGGCTTCTTCCGTTTTCATTGGCGGAGCATATCTGGATATCACTGAGCGTTAGCGACTCGATTTCTGAGGCACGCATGCCGCCATAGAAGCCGAGGGCTATCACCAACGCCTTCATCTGATTTGAAGAGCCGTCGGATATTTCGTTGGTGAGTTCTTCCCAGATGATATGCATATGATCAGGTGTTATAATCCGTGTGCGAAGTACGCTGGGTGTGAGGCTGTTAGTGCGTTTTGGCAGCGTGACCTCTTCCAGTAGACCATGCTGTTTGCAGAATCGAATAAACCCTCTCATTGAGCCTCGAAACGCGTCGAGTGTCGATTCCGACCAGTGGCTACCCTCCCTGGCCGCTATTTCGAGTTCCATCACGACCTCATCGTCCCAGTCGTTCAGGTCAAGCACGGCATCATGAAGCAGGAGCGTGATAGGAGTCAGGCGTGATAAATACGTCTTTGCCGTGCTGATCGTATTCCCCTCCGTGCGCAGTTGATGATACAAAAAATGCAGCAGCCAGCTAGGGTAGTGTCCGGCGAATCCGAGTAAATTTTCGAGTTGATTTTCATACTTAATAAGTAGCGATTGCATATCGATATCGTGCTTCTTGGCCTTGACCGACTTTTTCGATAGACGCCCCGTTTCAGAAAGAAACTGCTGCAGTATATTTTTTACCCGTCGGCGCCAATCCAGCGGAAGATGGTCAGTATCAATCCTATGCACCCCTGCGGGCCGTGTTGCCGGAATGGTGGCGGAAAACTGAGCAGTGTCTGCTCCAGGCGGTAGATTGTCGACCTCTGAGTCCCGTTCTAGGAGGAGAGGAGGACGATGCCGACGCTGGCGATCAGGAAGCCTCCCCTTTAGGTTTCCTGGTGAGTAGTGGTGTGCATTGTGCTGCCCTAATCGAAGGGGTGTGGGGGTGCAGGTGGGTAACGGATAGTCGCGCAATAACGTGCTCCACAGCGGGGGTATGCCAGAGATCACCGCTACATGACGGCATGGTTGAGTTAGCTGCGACCAGCGCTGGATATGCGCAGTCACGCGACGCGACATGAGCTGCGGGTCCTTCAATAGCTGACGAGCCGCCATTTTCACGCGTTTGCGAAGTTCATGTGGCCGCTTTTTCAATGGCAGCGTCAGCGCCTTGTCATCGGGGGCGAACAACCAGGCGTCTGAGCTGCGGTGCTTCCCCCGTGTCATGATGGCTCGTAGGGGGACCCACAGGGAGTCAGGAAGGGCAATTCGGTAGTGCCCGTCATCCGGACCGGCAGCATCCGCAGAGGAAGGGATGGCCAGCGTGCGGTTCGGCTTGTCGATATGCTGAAGTGTCAGCTGCGACAGTGTGCCCAGCATGACCCGTTCGCTCATGCCGAGTCGCGTCATCAGGCGAATTGCCATCACCAGTAACCAGGCGTCACCCGTGCTCGTTGCTCGGCACCAGCTGAGCAGGCTGCGATCCAGCTCCTTCATCTCCATGGCGGAAGTCAAGAGTCGCGAAGACGTGGGCAAGGCGGTCGGGCGGTGTGTCTGTACCGGTTCGGGGATGAGCACTGCGCTAATATCGGGCAGTGTGTTCATCTGAGCCAGAATGCGGTTAATGCGCTTTCTGGCGATAGTGTGCCTGATTGGATTCCCGGTAGCCTTACGATGCTCCATTAGTCCCTTGACGAGATGGCTTGCGTCATTTTCGCCCAGGGAATGCGGGGGAGAAGGCGTCATCATACCGTTGAAAATGGCC
Source organism: Halomonas sp. PGE1 (assembly GCF_013000985.1). NCBI lineage: Bacteria > Pseudomonadati > Pseudomonadota > Gammaproteobacteria > Oceanospirillales > Halomonadaceae > Halomonas > Halomonas sp. PGE1. The sequence goes on along the minus strand of NZ_CP053032.1, from coordinate 2,516,338 downwards.
GCTACGGCCCATTCAGTATCAGGTAATGAGCGCGGGGCCACGAGTGGGTTGTTCTCGGCTTTCCAAAGGCTGATGAGCTGTTCCGCGTTGTTCACCACCATGGTAAGAGTCTCCAGTTGAGGGGGCGGTAGCCACACTGGCTCAGCCACTCGGTGAGGGCTCGGCGCAATTCATGTTGCTGCCCGAGCGTGGCCTCGGTGCGAGGCGATGAGAGCATTCGACCGTGCCGCGTATGGCCGAGGAGGTGGTCAACCACAGCATCTGGGCAGTGCTCGCGTAGCCAGCTGGCCGTCGAGTGGCGACACACATTATTTGGCCAGGTTGCCAGCGGAGGCAGGGAGGCCATATCCTGCCAGCGCATATCCCGCAGGGTCACGGACCTCCCACTCCGCGAGGGTGTCATCCAGTGTGGTGTCTGGACCTTCGCGGTTCTCTGATCATCCAGTCGCATGTGACCTTCGGCCACCCGAGTCAGGATGGCTTTCGTCCACTGGTGATAGGCCTGGAGGCTGTTACGGATGGAGGCCAGCAGTGGAATGACGCGCGACTCGTGACCCAGTGCAGATGCCTTGTCGTCTACCCACTGCAGTTCGCCCGCCAGGCAATGTTCGCTGCTGGGACCGATAGGACGTGCCCCTGAGGCGAGGTGCCAGGCGAGAAGTTCATGGGATGACACTAACTGGTGAAGGGTCGTAACAGCTGTCAACGGTACCGGCTCACCTGTCCACCATCTCGCTAATTCGGCGCCGGGGTCCTTCATGGCGTCGCGTAACCACTGAAACAGCTCGGCGAAGGCGCTCGCCGGTTGGGCGACTCCCGAACCTGCCAACGCCATGCAGCCGTGTAGTATCAGCATGGGAGTGTTCGGCTGTGGTGACGATGCAGGGACTTCCCAGCCGAGCTGTCGCAGCACTTGCTCAAAAATTTCTTGGTGCTCTGCTCGCGGAATACGTCGGTAGGCGGCGGGTGCTGCCAGACCGAGCCCGAACTGTCCAGAGAGTGAGGCTGCCGCCACGTCATCACGCGCATCGGGGCGGCAATACAGCCAACTGCTGGCACTGAGCCGATGAGCGGTAGGGGTAATGCCGGGGGAGTCTGCGAACATCCGGCGCAGTTGCTGGTTCAGTGAGGCACCCACGCCCTGAAACGGCCGCCGGGGAAAAGGCACCTCGAGACCCGTCAATGCCGAGGCCAGCGACGCCGGCAGTGCTAACATCACCCATGTGGCCGCTGGCGACGTGTCGCGTGGCACCGGCCCGTCCAGCAGGCGATAGACAATAAGCTGATGCTCGGGCAGCCAGTAGGGTCGTTCATTGGTGCTGGTAATGATCGCCTCGAGGTCGCAACTCTGCTTCACCGCGAGGCTAGCCAACCTGGCAGGAGGCAGCCCGGTACTTAGCAACAGCGTGGCAAACAGTTGGCAGACCGGTGTCAAGCAGCTCGACATCACTCGGTCTACCTGATCTGGGGTGAGGCGGGCGAGGTCGGTGACGCTCTTAAGCGAGGTTGTCGGTGCGCCGGCCATCCATCCTCTGACCAGTCGGCAATCATCTGCTGGTGTCTGCATCGAGGGTGTCGGGCGATACAGGATGAGCGTTTCGCTCGTCGATTCATTGGCGCCATGGCCGTCCGGCGCCGTCTTTGCCTGCATGCCCATGTCGCGTAAGCTGGTGTCGACCATCGTGTCACGTGAGTATATTGCCCGTGTGGTACTGCGGCGGGTTGTGCGGGGGCGCATCGACTGTTTTGCCAGCTCTGAAACACGTTCTGCGTGCCACTCATCCTTTTTGGTAGTGCTTCTAATCTCGCCTCCACGCCCGCCACCACCACTCACCATTCGTTGTTGCTGGATTTTTCCCGGCTCAATTTCACCTTTTATAATCATCTCGAAGTGTTCGATTTTACTGGCTAGTTTTTTGTCAATTAGCCCATAAAATGCGTCTTTATGAACGGCGGCGAGCAGTGCCTTCTCGCGAGTTAATGATGCTGATTTTGGCTGCCATCCTGATGCAATGACGGCCATCATTACATCTCGTGTATCTACGACATGCTGATAAAATCGATGTCGTGACACAAGTCTTCCTGATGCGACCTCCTGGAACAAATTGCTGAGGGCTGTCCTTGAGAATTGGCTGGCATGACACTGTAAATTTCCCAGTTTTTTTGGATGTGTGAGAGCATAGTAAACTGGAAAGTAGCTACCGGTGCGCTCAGGAGTTGCCGAACTGATATCAACTGACTCCCGAATGGCGTCGAGACTCCCCGCGCTGACCGTGATGCCATGATCCGCGGCATAGAGGGTTGATGCAGCGGTGAATGCCTCAAAATACAGGGGAGGTTGGGCATACGCGACGATGGAAAGGATCTTATTGTTTTCACCAGGGTCAAGCTCGAGGACGTCTACGGCTTCTGCCCAGTTAGCCCTGATTTCTGCCGGGTATTGGACTCCATAAGTCATGCGTCTTCCTCGATAAGTGCAAGGTGAAACTGGCGGTCTTCACGGCGATTTGTTGAGGTGTAAATGGTCGGTGACAGAGATCCGGGTGAATGAGTAGCATCGCTTAAACTCGCCTCCTTTGGCGGGCTGTCACAGGAAGAGCTGCCGGGCACTTCTGCGATTTTATGCTTAATTTTTTCCTTGATTTCCGTTGGCATTATGAGGGGGTTGTCTGTTGATTTGTTGGCTGGTCTAGTCGACTTTACATTGCCGAAATTTTTTTTTGAGGTGGCATTTTTCAGGCTGCGAATGGATCGCTCGGCTAGGTTGGTGGCCGCAAACAGCACTCGGTAGTGCCGGAGTTCGAGGGACGTCCTGTTAAACAGTTCCTGGGAGATGGCTGTGTAGAGAGCCCGGTCGGCTTTCAGGGTGTCGGCGGCGATATCTGCCAGGCTGTTTTCGTTTGAATCTTTCTTGCGATAGTGCAGCGGTTGCAGTTGTCCATAAATGAAATTCAGGGTGCGAAGTGACATGTCCAACGTGGTCGATTTTAGCGCATAGACCACGAGGCTGTTTGGCACTTGAGCCCGCGCGTCACCGCTCGATTGCAATTGTGCTATGACAGCATCGCGATTCAGGAGGATCTCGCCGCTCTCGGCATGTACCAAAATCACTGGCGGGTGGTTGAGCATCTGAGGTGTGGGATCGTCAGACACGCTGCCAAGATCCTGAGGACCGAGAATGTCCTGGATAGTGCGAGTCTCCAGCGTCGCCGGAAGAGTGAGCGGGTGCGTCGATAGTGGGCGCACCTGTAAAAATACGTTTAGCGTTGCTAGGGCGTTCTGGCTCATGGGTTGCTCCGAGTGTGAGATAGCCATGTCCTATCTACAGGGGCCCAAAAATGGCTTTTGTCGTTAAGAAGCAATTTTTTTTCAATCCACGCCATTCGGAGCGGGTGGGCTAGCAGGCTGTCGGTTTTTTGTAACGGGCCGATGAGCACGCCTCCGCGGTACCCTCTGGCCAGCGACATTAGGTGCCCATCTATTGTTAAGTGGGCACCTATTCATGACATCCCCCAACACCGAGCGTGAGATCCGTCGCCGCCGTCGCTACGCCCCATCGTTCAAGGCCAAGATCGTCGCGGCCTGCCTGGAGGGCGACGCGTCGATTGCCCAGGTCGCGTTGCAGCACGGGCTCAACACCAACCTCGTCCAGACCTGGATCCGCAAGGCCAAGCGACAGCGCCAACTGTCCGCCGTGCCGGATTCTGTGCCCCTACCGCCACCGGCCGACCTGCCAACGACGCCTGCCACTGCCAGCGAGATCTGCATTCAGCTGCCGTCGGCGAGTGGCACGATCAGCGTGCATTGGCCCGTCGCCGAGGCAGCTCAGTGTGCCCACTGGCTGAAGGGGCTGCTGGGATGATCCGCATCGACGAGATCTGGCTGGCCACCGAGCCGCTGGACATGCCCGCCGGCCCGGACACGGCCCTGGCTCGCGTGGTCAAGGTGTTCGGCGCGGAGCGCCCGTACTGTGCTTATCTCTGCGCCAATCGTCGCGGCAACCGGATGAAGGTGCTGGTGCACGACGGCCTGGGTGTCTGGCTGTTCGCCCGGCACCTGAACCAGGGCAAGTTCCACTGGGCCGGTAACTGGCACGGTGATCGCGTCGCGCTCTTCCCCTAGCTGGTAACGGCGCTGGTGCAGGGCCTGCCCTGGCAGGCTCGAGCGTTGAGCCGGGCGCAGCGCCTGGCCATGATATGGCAGTTGGGGTGACAGCCCGGCAGGTCGAGGCTCACCAGCTCGGGACAGTCGATGACGTCCAGATAGCACAGCTCGGTCGACACCACCGTCAGCGAGCTACTGGCCTGACCCCGGAGCACGCCGCCGCCCGAGTGATCGACCTCCACTGGCACGGCATCATTCACGGAACACGACATCGTCTTCCTCCCGGTGCAACTGGGACGGCGTAGCAGGGGAGGGCGACACGGCTTGACGGACATTCGAAAGGAAGGGGGCAGCCCTCGTCAATCGACAACATGTACACCATACTGAACATGTTCGATGGCTATACTATGGTGAGCTCAATGCAATGGCCGTGGAGAAGTGCCATGAGGGTCGTGTCCTTTACAGAAGCAAGAAACGGACTAAAGAACGTGCTGGACAGTGTGATTAACGATGCCGATACGGCTATTATCACACGTCGAGACTCTGAAGATGCCGTCGTGATGTCACTCGATTACTATAATAGCCTGATGGAAACCGTGCACCTGCTTCGCTCTCCTGCGAATTCGGCACATCTGAACAGGTCGATCGAGCAGTACCGTTCAGGAAAAGTCGCTGAACGTAGGTTGCTCGATGACGATGAGTAATCGACTCCTGTGCTGGACGGGTGAGTCATGGAGTGACTGTGTCTATTGGCAAAATAAAAATAAGAAAACACTTAACTGAATCACTAGGTTAATCGCAGATGTCATGAGCTCGCCGTTTGAAGGTATTGGTGAGCCCGAGCCACTAAAGGAGAATCTGTCTGGGTTTTGGTCTCGCCGTATTGACGAGTCAAATCGACTGGTTTTATGTGGTGGCGGAGCCTTCGATTACGATCATCTCTTGCAGGTACCACTACTGAATCGTGGTGGTTTCTCGCAAGTTTTGCGTGCCAAAAGCCCTGGCAACGTCAACGTTGTCAGGGCTTTTTCAAAGCCTGCCACAGTTCTGAATCCCTGACGACGTAGTTCTGTAACGGGCCGGTGAGCACGCCTTCCGCGAACACTCTGACCAACGACATTAGGTGCCCATTGATCTTACCCAGCACCGAGCGTGAGATCCGTCGCCGCCGTCGCTACGCCCCATCGTTCAAGGCCAAGATCGTCGCGGCTTGCCTGGAGAGCGACGCGTCGATTGCCCAGGTCATGTTGCAGCACGGGCTCAACACCAACCTCGTCCAGACCTTGATCCGCAAGGCCAAGCGGCAGTGCCAGCTGCCGGCCGTGCCGGATTTTGTGCCCCTGCCGGTGCCGCCACCGGCCGACCTGCCAACGACACCTGCCACTGCCAGCGAGATCTCATTGAGCTGCCGTCGGTGAGGGGCACGATCACGGTGCGCTAGCCGGTGAGTGAGGCCGCTCAGTGTGGCCACTGGCTGAAGGGGCTACCGGAATGATCCACATCGACGAGATCTGGCTGGCCACCGAGCCGCTCGACATGCGGGCCGGCCCGGACACGGCGCTGGCCCGCGTGGTCAAGGTGTTCGGTGCGGCGCCCCCGCACTGTGCCTATCTCTTCGCCAATCGTCGCGGCAACCGCATGAAGGTGCTGGTTCACGACGGCCTGGGTGTCTTGCTGTACGCCCGGCGCCTGAACCAGGGCAAGTTCCACTGGGCCGGTAACTGGCACGGCGCTGGTTCAAGGCCTGCCCTGGCAGCGTCTCGGCGCCGGTGGGGTGATCTCCGTGGTCTGATGCCTCAGGCTGGGAGCGGCATAGCATCTCCCACCTCGCTATTCGCGGATGCGCCAATCCCACGGTCACCGGCGGGCTGGCATGCTCGGCGGATGACCATGCCGCCCGATCTGTCCCAGCTCACCCCCGATCAGCTCCGCCACCCGGCGACCACGCTGATGTCGCAGGTGGAAGAAAGAGATAAGGCGCTCCGCCACAGCGAGCAGATCAACCAGAAGCAGACCTATGAACTGGTGCTGCTCAAGCGCCACGCCTTCGGTAAGCGCAGCGAGCAGCTCAACGTCCTGCAGATCAGCCTGCTGGACGAGGTGGTGGATGCCGCCATCGCCGCCATCGAGGCCGAGCTGGAGGACCTGGCACTCACCTCCACGCCAAGAAGTTCCTCAAGCGCACCCCCTTGCCTCCCGAGCTGCCGCGCATCGAGATCCACCATGATCCGGAAAGCGAACATTGAGCCTGCGGCTGCCAGCTGCGGCGGATCGGCGAAGAGATCAGTGAGAAGCTCGACTACACGCCGGGCATGTATCACGTCGAGCGTCATATCCGTGGCAAGTGGGTCTGCGACCAGTGCGAGACACTGACTCAGGCACCGATGCTCGCACAGATTATCGACAAGGGCATCCCCACCGCCGGCCTGCTGGCCCAGGTGTTGATCGCCAAATATGCTGATCACTTGCCGCTCTATCGCCAGGCGCAGATCTTCAGCCGCGCCGGCGTGGCGATTCCGCGCTCCACCCTGGCCGAATGGGTCGGCATCTGCGGCGTGCGGCTCCAACCGCTGATCGATGCCCTGCGTGACCTGCTGCTCCGCGAGCCGGTGCTGCATGCCGACGATACGCCGGTGCCGATGCTCGCCCCGGGCAAGAAGAAGACGCACCGCGCCTACCTCTGGGCCTACGCCACCACGCCCTTAGCCGGGTTGAAGACAGTGGTCTACGACGTCAGCGACGGATGCGGCGGCCAGCATGCCCGCGACTTCCTCGGCGACTGGCGGGGCAAGCTGGTGTGCGACGATGACAGCGGCTACAAGCAGAGCTTCGCCAACGGCGTCACCGAGATCGGCTGCATGGCCCACGCCCGGCGCAAGATCGTCGATCTGCACGTGGCCGACAAGAGCCAGATCGCCGGTCAGGCCATTGAGCTGATCGGTCAGCTCTGCCAGGTGGAGCGCGAGGCCCAGTCACTGAGCGCTGAAGAGCGCCAATGACTCCGAGAGACCCGGGCGAGGCCCATCGCTGAGGCACTGCACCGCTGGATGTTGGCTCAGCGAGAGAAGGTGCCGAACGGTACAGCCACCGCCAAGTCGCTGGACTACAGCCTGAAACGTTGGGCGGCGCTGACGCGCTACCTCGACGACGGCGGGTTGCCGATCGACAACAATCGGGTCGAGAACCTGATTCGCCCCTGGGCGTTGGGTCGCAGTAACTGGCTGTTCGCCGGGTCACTGCGCAGTGGCCAGCGCGCCGCCAACATTATGAGCCTGATCCAGTGCGCCTTATGCCGTGCACGGCATAATGCGCCAAGCTGAATGGCCATGAGCCCTACGCCTACCTGAAGGACGTGCTGGAACGGCTGCCGACCCAGAAGGCCAGCCAGCTCCACGAACTCCTGCCTCACAGCTGGCAACAACCCGGCTGATCATGCGCCGGCGGTGATGCCCGGCCGGTTACGAACATCAAGCATCAAGGCATCATCCAGTTGAAGGCGGAAGGGCTGTCCGTCTCTGCCCATGGAGGCTTGCGTAAGTCCGGCACATCGCCGGTTGCTGCCTGAGAAGTGGGAAGCCTCGCCCGTGGCGCGTTAGCGCTTAGGGTGGGGAGCAGTCACAAATGCTTCTAGCTGGTCGTGTAAAAGAGCGGTTGACAGAGGGGACCCTCTTTGAGCCGACCTTCAGCTCCTGTATTGAAGAGTAGTAAGCTCAGGCGTTCGGCAACGTCAGCTCATCCCGTATTGCTCGCTCACCACTCTTCTCGTCCCACATCTGGCATGGCCCGCCATTGCCGGAGTTCTTCAGAGTCGGCGGCATTTGGATCACACTGGGTCAGCAATTCATCCAGGGTATATGGGCGCTTCGAGACCGGCAGCGGTTTGTCTAGATGCGCCGCTTGCTCTGACACGGCCTTGCGAAGCCAAGCTATGACCTCTGCCTCTATCCGCTCGTTTTCTTCAGGGCTCGCCAAGACGACCTGATTACCCTGTCGCTGCAAAAAGAAGGCGGCAGGGATCGTGATGGCGTAGCCGCCACGTAGATAGGCCACGATATCGCCGCTGAGCTCCGGCAGATAAGCGCGGTCGCTTTGCAGGCACTCCAGAGCCTCGCGAAACGTTTCTACTGGCTCGGGGAAGCGGTCGCGGAGATCGAAAACACGGTAGGCAAATATCATCCCAAGCGGATCGTGTGTCGTTGTCATGGCGGGCTCTCCGTCTCGGTATCAAACGCCACGATCTGCCGCTTCTCCCGGGAGAACTCCACCCCGATTAGGTGAATCGGCTTGCCGGTGGCGCGGTACTTGTCGGCATAACCGCGGGCCTGGATCTGTTCCAGCGCCTTGCCCTCGGGTAACTGCTCTACCACCTTGAATTCGAACAGGTAGAGGTGGCCGAAGGCTTCTACGGTCATGTCCACCCGACCGTGATGGCTGGCGTCTTCTACGGTGATGTCGAGTCCCAGGGCGGCGAAGTGGCTGTAAAAAACGCTGGCATAGTGGCCCTCGTACCTGGCGATCGGGTTGTTGCGGTACCAGTCGTGGGGCAGGCCGGCATAGAGGGCCTTGAGGTGTGCCTCCAACCCTGAAAGGTCGTTTGCCTGAAGGCATTTGAACAGTGTCAGGCGCTGCGGGGCTGCATGCTCTATCCCCAAGGCGGGCAGTAAGGCCTGGTTGAGGCTGGATTCCACTTCCCTATTGGGATAGCCCAAGGTATATAGCCAGTAGCCGGTTATAGGCTCTTCGACTTGGTGGACCGTCAGATAGCCTGTCTGGAAGAGCAACCCCTCCGTGCTGATCTGGTCCACGTCGAACCGTCCTAGCAGTTCGGCCTCCGTCTGTAGTTTCTCCAGTTGAGGTGTGAATACGCCTCGCTCGGCGAGCAGGTCGACCAAAAACGTCGGCGTGGCGGTTTCAAACCAGTAAGGCGCAAACTTGCGTTTCTGGAGGAGCAGTAATACGTCGAAGGGGTTGTAAACGGACATGACGTCATGCCCACCCCAACGATAGCCGTTGTACCAGCGGCGGATATCGTCACGTTCCAGCCCAGCCAAAGCGGGGGCAAAGACCCTGCCGATGTCGTCGTCGGTATAGCCGCAGATCGTGCTGAAGGGGGCATCTAGGGTGATATCGTTGAGGTTGTTGAGCCCCGAGAACAGGCTCACCTTGCTGAACTTGGAAACACCCGTGATCAGCACCAGCCGCAGGTGCGGGTCGGCGTCCTTGATCACGCTATAGAGATTTATCAGCCCCTCACGTAGCTCGCGCGCTTTTTCGGGCGCTAGCAGGTTGTCGAGGATTGGCTTGTCATACTCATCGATCAGCAACACAACCGGTTGGCCCGTTGCCTGGTGCGCCAGCTCCAACAGGTCCGAGAACTCACCGGGAATATCTGTCTTGGGAGTGGTGGGCAGGTCAAGGTACTCGCGGCTCTTGCGCAGTTGGTGGCGAATGCGCTCATCGAGTTCCTCGCGGGTGCGCATCACACCGCTGCCAAAGCTGAGGCGGATGACAGGATGTGTCTGCTGCCAGTCCCAGCGGTCATGGATGTAGAGCCCTTCGAACAGCGTCTTTCGTCCCTCGAACAGGCAGCGAAGGGTATCCAGCAGCAGGCTCTTGCCGAAGCGCCGGGGACGGGAGAGGAAGTAGTACTTGTTCTGCTGGACCAGGCGCTCGATCACCGGGGTCTTGTCGACATAGTAGTAGCCCCCGTCGATGATCTCGGAGAAGGTCTGGATCCCGATGGGCAAGCGTTTCTTCCCGGTGACGGACAAGGCAACCTCCTGCGAGCGAGAATGGTAGGTGGCGATGATGGGGAGCATAGCATGCGAGGCCGAGTGGTACGCCGATGCCTGGTGAGCGGGATCTACGCACCGGCCCCGGCGGGCCGATGAATGCCAGGTTCTCGTGGTCATGGAGGAAGGCGAAGTCCAGCAGGGTGTAGGTCTGGCGCAGGGTGATGGTGGTCTGGTGCCGATAGTCGAATCCCTCCAGCCGCTTGTCGCTGGGGAAGCCGGCCTGTCGACGGTTATAGGTCGATGCGCTTCGCGTTGCGGGGCTGGCGCTCGTGCTTGGCCCGCAGGTAGGCAAAGGCCAGCTAGGAGACCTCGTTGGCCTTGGCCTGGGCCAGCAGCTCGGAGAGGTCGCTGGCAATGGCGCTGTGGCGCAGGCTGCGGTAGCGCCCGGTAGTCGGCTCAACCTGCCCCATGGGTCACCTCCTGCTGGCCGTTGGAGCGGTCAAGTAGGGCGTGCCCGTAGAAGCGCTGGCTCACCTCCAGCTCGCGGAACTGCTCGCAGATCACCACCATCTTGGTCTGGTCGTAGACGCACTCCTTGGGCAGGCCGCCGGCGTAGCGGCATACGTAGACCTCGTCGTGCAGTCGGATGAAGGTGACGGTATCGAGTGGTGACAGGCTGAGACCCACGTAGGTCAATTTGTGTTGTGAGCGCTGGATTTGAGCAATTCTTAGTGCCTTTGGAGGGCTACCAGCGCTGCGCCTTGTTGCATTGCGACTGAATGTGCTGGCGTTGCTGCTGAAGCCTTACCCAGCCATGTTCGCTCAGCCCTGCATCGCTCAAGGCCTGCCGTAGTTCATCGGCCACCAGCAATTCCTGCAGCCTGGCGGCGAGCGAGAGTATCTCGCGACGCACGAAGGGATAACTGAAGCGACACTCCTTGGCGAAGGTTTGCCAGTCGCGGGGCAGCAGTTGCTGAGAATTGAACTGATCGCCGACCGAGAAAGCCAGGTCGCGGTGGTAGCCCAGCACCAGGGTGCCTACCAGGTCGTAGGCGGGGGCGATTTGCCATTGACCTCGCTCGTTCTGTAGGAGCGATAGGTTCTTCGCATGACCATCGGTGTTGCCGACCAAGACATTGAAAATTTGCCAGCGCAGCAGGTGCTGGATCGAGGCGGCACTGGGGCGACAGGCTTGTCGGGCCGTGGCGATGCACCGCCCGAAATGCGGGCCGTCGGGCACTTGGTATTTCTCGATTCGCGAGAGCCCCATGGCCTGACAGAAGTCTTCCTGATGAATGCGGCGCAGCCCCTGGGTGCCGATACCGATTCTGTCGTAGCGTTCCACCAGCAGGTAGGCATGGCCTTCCGCCTGGCCCAGTGTCGTGGTGGGGCAGGCCAGTCCGGCGAGGCGTGCTAGCGTGTTGAGAAAAAGTTCGTTCAAGACGATCAGTTCGCGGCCTTCCACGGCGAACTTGAGAATATGCGAGGAGGGGGTGCCTCCCCGCGGTAGTTTGAGTTCGCCGTTGTCGAGCACTACCGGAATTTTATCCTGCGCACCTGCCAATGAGAGGCGTGGGGGAGGGGCATCGCTTTCGGAGCCCATCAGCGAGTAGCGCTCGCGGTTGGCAGCCCATCGCGCGAGTTTGTCCAGCGCCAGCGGTGTCGTTTCCCATTGGGTGGCTGGCTGCTGCTCGGGCGGAAGAAGGGTGAGTGCGCCGGCGCAGTCGCCACCGATGGCTGCCAGTAGTGCGAAATCGTCGTCGGGGATGGCAAGCCGCTTGAGCAGCGCCATACGGGCTTGCTCTTCGGGTAGCAGGTTGCCGAACCAGCGATGGGCAGTTTGTTCTTCGGGTAGCCAGGTGCGCTTTTCCAGAGGCAGGCTGTTGGAAATGGCGTGGCCGGTGGCTTGCCATTCGCTGTCGTACTCGAAGCCGATTAGGCGCTCGCCGCTACCTCGCCACAGTGTGCCGACCAGGCGATGTTCACGCCAAACGTTCAGAGTATCGTGTCGGCTCATGTGGCGTCTGTCTCGGGCGGTTCGGCGGTCAGTTCTATTCCCAAGGCATCGAGCACCAGCAGCACTCGCACTAGGCTGCAGGTTTCCCGGCCGTTCTCCAATTCGCTGAGAAAACGTATGCTCAACCCGCACAGGCCTGCCAGCGTTTCGAGTGTTAGGTTCTGCTGCTTTCGCGTCTGTCGGATCAGTCGGCCAAGGGTGGCGGTATCGTGAATTGGGGTGCCGGGGCGCATGGAAAGCTCCAATAGTTTTCCCTTTAGGGAAAATTAAGAATCTTCGATGCTGGTGTCAATGAAATTATCCCTATTGGGACAATTTCTTCTGGCTTGTCGAAGTAGGACGCTTTATATCCCGCCAGGGAAAAAATGGCGCTAGGTGAGGGAGCGGCTACGTTACCGACAGGCATGCGAGGCGAGCCGGGCGGGATGGAGGGGTGCTTCAGGTTGCCGGCGGTTAGCCAAGGATGTCGAGCCCGGTGCCCAACTTGGCTTCGACGGCCTGGCCGATGGACAGCAGGCGCGCCTTTTGCCAGGGGCCGGACAGTACTTGCAGATAGAGGAGCATGCCGGCGGCATCGCGACCGACCGGCAGGGTAAGCTTTTCGTGTCGCCTGGGGGGGCAGTTTTACGTGTCGCCTGATACAAGTAGAGGCGTCTGGCAGAGAGGGTGATGGTCAGGTAATGTCCTCGCAGTGTATCCTCTTGCGCGGATAATTTGCTATTATCCCCCATGAGGGATAATTCTTATTCATCCGATGTGGGGGGTAATGTGAAAATCACGTCACCTGACATGCTGGCTCACTCCCTGAAAAGTGCCCGGCGTCAGCTGCAGCTCACACAGCAACAAGCCGCGAAGCAGGTCGGTATCAAACAGGCGACGATATCCGCTTTCGAGAACCATCCTGAGAAGAGCCGAATAGAAACGCTTTTCAAGCTACTTGCCGTGCTGGAACTTGAACTGCATCTTACACCGCGTAACCAGGCAGAAGGAGCGGCAGACAAGAGTCAGAACTGGGATCAGGAGTGGTAGCCATGCCGAACCTGGTCGTTGCAATGAATGGTATTGAAGTGGGCGTTTTGACACTTGCCCGCTCAGGGGCGATGACGTTTCGCTATCTTCCGGAGTGGTTCAACAGAGCCGGCGCGCGCGCCATTTCTCTATCGATGCCGCTGACCCTGTCGGAATATCGTGGTGAGGTCGTCTACAACTTCTTCGATAATCTCTTGCCCGACTCTGAAGATATTCGGGCGAGGATGCAGGTGCGCTTCCAGCTTGCCACTCGGCATCCTTTCGATCTGCTGGCCAGCATCGGCCGAGACTGCATCGGGGCAATCCAGCTGTATCCCGAGAGCAGCATGCTGGAAAGTGTGCGGCAGGTAACCGCAGAGCCTGTGAGCGACCAGGATATCGAGGGGTTGCTGATAGGATACCGTGAAGCGCCGCTTGGAATGAGCCAGCAGAGCGAGTTCAGGATCTCGCTGGCGGGAGCCCAGGAAAAGACGGCGCTGCTCTGGTACGAGGGCAGGTGGCAGCGCCCCAGTGGCAGCACGCCAACCAGCCATATTCTCAAGCTGCCGATCGGCTTTCTGGAACACGGCAATATCGATCTTCGCCAGAGTGGCGAAAATGAGTGGCTTTGTCTTCAGATATTGGCGGCCTTCGGGCTGCCTGTCGCGAAGGCGGCGCTGGCCACATTCGGTACCCAGACGGTTCTGGTAGTCGAGAGGTTCGATCGGCGCTGGTCCGGGCGGGGTGACTGGCTGATGCGATTACCACAGGAGGACTTCTGCCAGGCTCTTGGGGTGGCACCGGCGTTGAAGTACGAAAGCGATGGCGGTCCCGGTATTGCTGATGCCATGCGTTTGCTGCTTGGTTCTCAGGAAGCGGGTAATGATCGCAAACGATTCTTCTATACTCAGATGCTTTTCTGGCTGCTCGCGGCTATCGATGGCCATGCCAAGAACTTCAGCCTGTTTCTCGAACCGGGCAGTGCCTATCGCATGACGCCCCTTTACGACGTGATTTCCGCCTATCCACTGATGGCCCATGGCAGCCTGCCTCGGGAGAGAGCCAAGATGGCCATGGCACTGAAGGGCAAGAGCAGGCACTACCGCTGGGCGAGGATTGAGCCACCCCCAGTGTCAGGATGACTGTCGTGCCCTCTGATACCCTGTTCCTATAAACCGATCAGGGGGCGAAAGGAGACACTCATGCCTCGTTACTCAGAGGAGCGCCGGCAAGCCGTGGTCACCAAGCTGCTGCCTCCCCACAACCTCTCCCCGCAGGTGATCGCGGAGCAGGAAGGGATCTCGCTGGGCACCGTCTACACCTGGCGCAAGCAAGCCCGCGCCGAGGGACGTTGCCTGCCGGACGCGCTGGGCAAAGGCACCGATGGCTGGTCGTCCAAGGACAAGTTCAACGCCGTGCTTGAAACCGCCTCGATGAATGCTCAGGAGACCGCGGAATACTGCCGCCGTCGGGGCATCTTCCCCGAACAGCTGGGGCGGTGGCGGCATGACTGCGAGCAAGCCGCCAGCCTCTCGCACTCGGAACGCCAGCGTGAAGCCGACGAGGCCAAGCAACAGCGCAAGCGCATCAAGGCGCTGGAAAAGGAGCTCGCCCGCAAGAACGAGGCCCTGGCGGAGACCGCAGCGTTACTGGCCCTCAGAAAAAAGGCGAGGGCGATCTGGGGGGACGAGGACGCATGATCAGCACCCCAGATCGCCAACGCGCCATCGCGCTGATCGAAGAGGCCAGGGCCCAGGGGGCCCGCCTGGAGGCCGCCTGCCGAGAGCTGGGCATCACCGCCAGGACGTACCAGCGCTGGACGCGCGGCGGCGAGCTGCACGAGGACCAGCGCCCTTTGGTCGGCCGGCCGGTGCCGGCTAACGCGCTAACACCGGCCGAAGAACAGGAGATCCTCGACGTGTGCCACCGCCCCGAGTACGCCAGCCTGCCGCCAGAGCAGATCGTGGTGCGCCTGTTCGACGAGGAGCAGCGCTACTTGGCCTCATCCTCGTCGTTCTACCGCGTGATGCGCAAGCACCACGAAATGGTGCATCGGGGCCGTGCCAAGCCACCTCAACGCCGCGCCAAGCCCACGACCTACCAGGCCACTGCGCCGAATCAGGTGTGGTCGTGGGATTGCACGTGGCTGGGCGGCCCGATCAAGGGACAGCACTACTACCTGGTCATGATGGTCGACATCTTCAGCCGCAAGATCACCAGTTGGGAGGTGTTCCTGGCCGAGTCGGCCTACAACTCCCGCACCGTACTGGAGCGGGCCGTGCTGGCCGAGCGGATCATTGACCAGCCGCTGGTGCTTCACGCGGACAACGGCAGCCCGTTCAAGGGTGCGACGCTGCTGGAGAAGCTTCACGAGCTCGGCATCACGCCATCCTTCAGCCGACCGCGGGTCAGCAACGACAATCCCTACTCAGAGGCGCTGTTCCGCACCTGCAAGTACCGCCCCTGCTACCCCACTGACGGGTTCGCCACGCTCGACAACGCCCGCGAGTGGGTGGCTGGCTTCGTGCAGTGGTACAACCACGAGCACCGGCACAGCGGCATTCGCTTGGTGACACCGGCACAGCGCCATGCGGGCGAAGATAAGGAGGTGCTGGCCAAGCGCCACGTCATCAATCAGGCGGCGCGTGACGCCAACCCTGCGCGATGGAGCGGCAAGACCCGCAACTGGACGCCGATCGGTACCGTGTCACTCAACCCGGAGCGGGAGCTCCAGGTCACCGTCGCCGAACCGGAAAAACAGGTGGCCTGAATGACCTCAGAGGCGACAG
The DNA here is from genome assembly GCF_013000985.1 of Halomonas sp. PGE1. Classification (NCBI taxonomy): domain Bacteria; kingdom Pseudomonadati; phylum Pseudomonadota; class Gammaproteobacteria; order Oceanospirillales; family Halomonadaceae; genus Halomonas; species Halomonas sp. PGE1. The sequence continues at coordinate 2,500,685 of NZ_CP053032.1, read as the reverse complement.
ATTCCTTGACAACTACCGGCCACGACACTTCTTCTCTTCGGCAGCGCAGGTCGGCTTTCCCCAGGAGCGCGTGCGTGAGCTGATGCAAGACATTGCTGCGCGCGCGGAGGGCATCGTAGAAGACCTGGCTGGTCGCTTGCCCCCGGAGTTTCCCTCATCGACCTGCGAACCGATCTTCACGGGCGTACTGGCGCAGGCAGAGAGGCTCGGAGCCAGCCTAGCCTAGCCATGCACCAACGCGTGACATGTTCATCCCGGCTTATTCATGAGGCCGCCCCTCGTGCAACGACTCTGTCCGTGTCGAGTCGAGCGGCCACCGCACCACCAGTGACAGCGCTGCTCTGTTGCTGCGTGAAGCCCTCGACAGCAGCAGCGCGATCGCGGCGCTGGAAGACAACCTGGTCGACCGATGCAGTCATATTCCCCTTCCATGATCTCGGAGAAGATCTGTATTCCGATGGGCAGTCGTTTCTTACCAGCGATGGACAAGGCATCCTCCTGCGAGTCCGGCGAGCGAGAATGGTACGTGGCGATGAAGGGGAGCATGGCATGCGAGGCCGAGTGGTACGCCGATGCCCGGTGAGCGGGCGCGTGCCCGGGTTGCAGAGACCCCGTCAATTCGCTCCAATACGTTCCCTGCCTTCACGCCTTGAGGAGCTAGTGTGTTTGACACCCATCCCATCGCTCCCGCCTTGACGCTTTACCACGCCTTGCAAGATATCCAGTGGCAGCGCAGCTTCGATGCGGGCTCCTTGAGTCGCGGACTGGCCTATGCGCGGCAGGGCCGGGTACGAAAGGGCATGCGCCTCGAGCATGAGGGCGCGATGCTGGTGCTTAGGGCCCAGGTGGATGGCAGTGGGCGCAGTCGCTACCTCACCAGACTGGCTGTGAACCCCGATAACCACGGCATGGGCGTGGTCAGTGACTGCAGCTGCCCCGTGGGTCGTCAGTGCAAGCATGCGGTGGCGGTGATCCAGAGCTTCATCGACGACGTAGAGGTCGATGGCATTCCTCACCGGGACGAGACGTCACTGCTGGAGCAACGCTGGGAGTCGTGGCTGGCCGAGCTCCAGTCGCCCCCTGAGGGAAGGCGCTACGCCGAAACGCTGGAGGAAGACTACCGCCTGGCGCTGTTCCTGGAGATCGACGCGAACCCGCGTTCGCCCACCCTCCAAGTATCGCCAGTCTGGGTTCGGCCGACCAAACGGCGTGCACAGGGAAACGGCTGGGTAAAGCCTCGCCCCATCATGGTGCGTCATGGCGGCGGCTTTACTCCAAGACCGCCACAAGCGCTCTCGCTCGATCAGGAGGAGGCCTTGGAGTTGTTGATGCTTGGCGAGCAGCGCCGCCAGTTCTCCAGTGTGGGATACGAGCAGTTGTGGAGTCCGATCATCCACGCTTTCCAGGCGCGCGCACTCTGGTCGCTGCTAAAGAGCGACACGCCGCCTTTGCTCTTTTATCCCAAGCAGACCGGCGCCATGCTTGACTTGGGTCCGGCCTGTCGGCTGACCCTGGCCTGGGAGCCCGACGCCGACGGCAATCAGCACCTCCGCGCGGCCACCGATCCGGCAGACGTGGTCTCGGATGAGGCCGTGATCGTGCGGGCCGGCGCCGAACTCTGCTATCTCGATGAAAGTCGTGGTCGCTTTGGGCGCCTGGAGGGTGACCCCGAGCTGCTGGTGCGCCTTCGCCGAGCCCCGCCGCTGCCCCCGGCGATGAGTGGATGGCTTACCGAGCGCCTGCATCAGGAGCCGGGGTTGTCCCAGCGGTTGCCGGTGCCCCAGGCGGTGGAAGAGCGTACTCTGCGGGGGGTGACGCCACGCCTCAAGGTCACCATGCAAATCGCCACTGGCCAGCTGAGCTATCGCGATGGCGCCATGGTGCCGCACTGGATCGAGGTGGGCGCCGCCTTGGTCGGCTTCGACTACGACGGCATCGACGTACCGCCGGAGGAGGGTGAAAGCGTCCAGGTCTTCCGCCACGGGCAGTGCCTCACCGTGATGCGCGATCCTGAGGCGGAGCGTGTGCTGGTGCGTTCGCTGCCGCCCGGCATGATCACCCTGGAGCGTCTGCAGCAGATCGAGGCGGTACCCGCTCATGTCGATCTTCCCGGGTGGGCGCTGCTGCTGCCCCTGGAGGGCGAGCCGCCGGCAACAGCCGCTGAATGGTCGACCCACCTGGCCGGCCCCGATGACTGGTGGGAGATGATCGCCCGGCTGCGGCAGGCCGGTTGCCTGGTTCACTTCAGTGACGACTTCCCCGAGGAGCCGACATACCTGGAGCCGGAAGACTGGTACGGTGAGCTGGAGCCGGCCGGCAACGGCTGGTTCGACCTGGCGCTGGATATCGAAGTGGAGGGCGAACGCCTCAACCTGCTGCCGATCCTGCGCCGCCTGCTTCGGGATCCCGGCTTCCCGCTGGAGCCGGCCGCTGATGAATCAGAGGACGCCAGCTGGACGCTGCTTCTGCCGGAGAATCGCCGTCTGGTGATGCCGCTCTCGCGCCTGCGCTCGCTGATGGCACCCATCCTCGACTGGTTGAATGATGAGAGCGACCCCGAGGCGGCGGTGCGCCTGCCGCTCACCGCCGCCGAGAAGGTGGCGCCCCTGGCCGAGCATGAGCGCTGGGCGGGGCGAGAAGACGTGACTGCGCTGGCTCGGCGCCTGCGTGAGTTGCCGGCCAGCCTGCCGGCACCGCCGGGCTTAGTTGGCGAGCTGCGTGACTACCAGGCCCGCGGCATCGCCTGGATGCGCTTTCTCTCCGAGCTGGGCACCGGCGGCATCCTGGCCGACGACATGGGCCTGGGCAAGACCGTCCAGGTATTGGCTCATGTGCTCGATGAGCGCGCCCGCGGGGCGCTGACCCGTCCGATCCTGGTGGTGGCGCCCACCAGCCTGGTGGGCAACTGGTGCGCCGAGGCTGAACGCTTCGCCCCCGAGCTCAATGTCGTCGCCCTGCAGGGGGGTAAGGCTCAGCGCGAGCGCCAGTTCGAGGAGGCGCTTCCCAGTGCCGACCTCGCGGTGACCACCTATGCGTTGCTGATCCGCGATCTCGAGCGCCTGCGCGAGCACGACTTCGGCCTGCTGGTGCTGGACGAGGCCCAGGCGATCAAGAACGCCGCCAGCCAGACCGCGCGGGCGGTGCGCGAGCTCAATGTGGCCCGCGCCATCGCCATGACCGGCACGCCACTGGAGAACCACCTCGGTGAGCTGTGGGCCCAGCTCGACGCCGTGGCTCCCGGTGCTTTGGGCAGCCAGCAGTGGTTCGGCCAGCGCTTCCGCACCCCCATCGAGAAAGAGGGCGACGTCGAACTGCGCCACCGGCTCTCCCGGCGCATCGCCCCGCTGATGCTGCGCCGGACCAAGCAGCAGGTGCTCGCCGAGCTGCCGGAGAAGACCGAGACCCGTCGCGAGGTCACCCTGGGCGGCGCCCAGCGCGAGCTCTACGAGAGCCTGCGCCTGGCCCAGCACCAGCGAGTGCAGCAGGCGGTGGCCGAGCGCGGCCTGGCCGGTTCAGGCATCGTGATGCTCGATGCGCTGCTCAAGCTGCGCCAGGTGTGCTGCGACCCGCGGCTGGTCAAGCTGGAGAGCGTGCGCAAGACGAAGCGCTCGGCCAAGCTGGAGCAACTGCGCGAACTGGTGGGGCCATTGGTGGAGGAGGGGAGGCGTATCCTGATCTTCTCCCAGTTCACCGAGATGCTCACGCTGATCGGTGAGGTCCTGGAGAAGGACGGCATCCCCTTCACCACCCTGACCGGCGAGACGCCGGGCAAGACCCGCACGCAGAGGGTGGCGCTGTTTCAGCAGGGCGAGATCCCGGTGTTTCTGATCAGCCTCAAGGCCGGCGGCACCGGGCTCAACCTCACCGCCGCGGACACCGTGATCCACTACGACCCCTGGTGGAACCCGGCGGTGGAGGCCCAGGCCACCGGCCGCGCCCACCGCATGGGCCAGCAGAACCCGGTGTTCGTCTACAAGCTGGTATGCGCCGGCACCGTGGAAGAGCGCATCCTCGACCTGCAGGCGCGCAAGGCCGATCTCGCGGCCTCGATCCTCGAGGGCGGTGCCGAGCACAAGAGCGACGGCCCGCTGTTCGACGAGGAGGACCTGGCGCTTCTCTTTGCCCCGGCAATATAGTGAGATGGGTTAAGAAAAATCCCTCTCTGGTTGTTGGCTGAAGATTTTCCTGCTGAAGTGAACGAAATACCTCGCTTCCCGAGCATGAAGATGAGAAACGTTGGTTATGCGCACCTTCATGGGCACCTAGCGCTGGGCGTCCTGCCGCCGAGGTGCCCGGCGCGCGTCCGGCCGGTGACGCGCCTGACGCGGCTCGAGGAGGAGCTGGCCGTGCCGCCGGAGCGAGCGCCTGCCGATGACGATCTCCTCTCGCATCTGCTGTTTGCTCTGAAGCATGAGGGCGTGGACCTGGCCATTGTTTCCGAGACGCTCCCTTATCTCTCGGTCGAATCGCTAGTTGCGGCACTGGAGGCCTCGGTAAAGGGGCGCACCGCGCCGTGACGCTCCTCGATCCTGCCCTCTCTTGAATGAGTAGGGGGGGGGCGAGAAGGCGGGGACGGTTCACCGAGCGGCATAATGCAGGCAACACGTAAAAGTCGTGGTAATATTGCAGAAGCGCCCAAAGGCGCTTTTTGTCGTTTTTGAGGATGGTTTTATGTGGCACCCAATCGATGCTTGGTCGCGGCCGTCCCCCTGGCACTCGCCTCTTGTGCTCTGGTGGGTAGGTCTTGCCGGGGTATTGATATATGCCTCCTTGCGCCTTCTTGTGCCGAAGGTCGGCGAGTCGGCAGGAACCCTGGTGGCCTTGACCGGTTTGGTGGCGGTATTGGTCTGGGGAAGAGGTATCCGGAGCACAGCCCCGTTATGGCTATTGCTCGCGGCGGTTCTCGTGCAGCTGCTGAGCTGGTCAATGATGGCGTGGCAGCATCCGGAGTGGGTGGGCTCGAATCCACGCCTCGATCGAATGGCCAAGTGGTTCCTGTTTATTGGCCTCGCCTGGTGGCTGGGTGGCAGCACACGCCATACCCTGATGTTCTGGGGCCTCGCACTTCTGGGGCTGATGCTGGTGGTCTCGGTGGGTGAGTATGGCATTGCTCACTGGCGTCAGGCTTTCGATAACCCGCGATTTCGGCCCGACTTTGGTGTAATGAATGCCCAGCATCCGGCGATGTTCTTCGGAGCAACAATGTTGGCGGGCGTGAGTTTCGCTGCGCGTTGTTGGCGTTCGGGGAGGTGGGCGTGGACTCGACGCTTGGGCTGGTTGAGTGTCATGGTGGTCAGTTTGATGGTGATCGTTATGACTCAGACCCGTGGTGTCTGGTTAAGTTTGCTGGTGGCAATGACTTGCATGGCCTTGGCGGTATTATTTTGGTTGGCAGCACATCGTCGTAGCCGGTATGCAGTGCGCGGCCTGATAATCGGCCTAGCGACCGTAGTGGTAGTAGGCTTGCTTGCTGGTGTAAGTTTCCGCGATACCGTTGAGCGCCGGTTGGCACAGGAAAGCGGTATCATTTCGCATACCCTAAAGGGTGAATTCGACCAAATACCCTATAGCAGTGTAGGGAACCGTGTGCACTCATGGCGTGCCGCTGTGGTATGGCTCGCCGAGCGGCCGATGGTGGGTTGGGGGGATGATGCGCGCAGCTTGGTTGTGCGGAATACGGAATGGCTTCCTGACCGAACACGCCAGTATGGTCACCTACACAATACTACACTAGAGGTTCTGGTAGCCTATGGCGTGTTGGGTCTTGGTGTGATGATCGTGCTTGGGGCTTGGGTTGGCATAGGTACCTGGAGGGCTTGGCGAGCGGGATTGATGCCGAGTGATATTGCCATGTTTGGAGCCGGATTCTTCATTTTTTTTGTGCTGGCTAATCAGTTTGAGTCCTATCTGTCATTTTGGACCGGTAGCTTCCTTTTCAACATGGTGATGGGTGGGCTGGTAACTCATATCTGGCGCTGGCAAGCAGAAACGGGGCAAGGTGTTTTCAGGCTGTTGCGGCGAGGTAGGAATGAGAATTGAAGTCATTATGGCGGCCTATAATAATGTCTCTGCCATGCGGATGGTTTTTGAGGGCTATCTTCGCCAGCAAGATTCAGATTTTTCCCTGTGCGTGGCTGACGACGGCTCTGGACCATCAGTGGCACAGTTGGTATTGGAGTACCAGCAAAAAGGCTTGAGGATGCGCCATCTTTGGCAGGAAGACCGTGGATTTCGTAAAGCATTGATTGTAAATCGGGCGATCTCCAGTTCTGATGCTGATTACCTCATCCTTACCGATAACGACTGCATCCCTTCGCCCCATTTTATTGCCGATCATCGTGCGTGGGCTAGGCCTGGCTACTATGTGGCTGGGCGCAGAGTAGATATGAAGGTTTCGCTTACTAAACAGCTCCTGGCTGGTGAGGTGTCTGGTGAGCGGTTGGATAGTTTCTTTTTCTTGTTGCGAGAATCACTACGCGACGGATTGAAGCGTGCTGAGAATGCTATACACCCCCCGGCTTGGCTAGCAGAGCTCTGGAGCCGCAAGCCATGGGGGCTTCTCGGTGCCAATATTGGCATCTGGAGAAGTGATATGCTCGCCGTAAATGGCTTCGATCGTGATTTCGAGGGCTATGGTTGCGAAGAGTCCGACTTGGAGTGGCGGCTTCAGGCTTACGGTCTGCGTTCCCGAGCTGCCCGGGGGCGTGCGTGCCTCTTTCACCTCTATCACCCGGAGCGTCAAGTGGACTCTGCAACGGGTGAAATGTTGCAGCGAAAGAAGCTGGCAGGCCGAATAGTCGCAGAGAGGGGCATTACTGATCATGAAGATGTCTAAAACCGCAGTGGGTAATACAGCGGTGCTGTGCTTCTCTCCTGGCGATGGCGGCATGGAATATGATGCGGCTTACATGGCATCAAAAATAGAGGACCAGCTGGGGACGTGTCTGCTGGTCGTGAGGAAAGGTAGCTGGTTGGAGCGCTATGCACTAGATAATCAGATCCCATGTGAGGCTATTTCATTTCGAAATAACTTCAGTATGGCTGCTATCAAGGTGCTTAAATCACTATGGAAGGCTCATGATGTTCGCAATGTGATCTTCCTCGGATCTTCTGAAATTCGCACGATTCATTTTAGTATCAATGCGCCAGTCCAGCGTTTTATTGTTCGGCATGGTACCACTAAGAGCTCGTCAAAAAAGGACTTGGTTCGACGGCTTACTTGGTCTCGAGTTACAGCGCATTGGTGTATTAGTCAGCATTTAAAGCGCAATGTCCAGGCGCTATTTCCGGTGGGGCGCGCTGAAGTTTTCGTCGACTATGTGGGGCTGGGCGATAAGCTGGCCTATCTACCGGAAGGTCGATGTCTCGAACGAGCAGATGAAGAGCTTCGCCTTGTGCATGTGGGGCGGTTGGTGGCAGGTAAGGGGCAGCATGATGCGCTTCAGGTGCTCAAGCTGCTTCATGAGCGTGGAGTGCCTGCCACACTGTCTTTTTTTGGGCGTGGCGAAGAGCAATCCTCGCTAGAGGCGCAAGTCGCAGAGCTAGGGCTTGGCAAAGCGGTGACTTTTGTCGGCCATGTGGAGCGTCCCTATCGCTGCTTCGGTGACTTCCATGGTTTTCTCTATCCTAGCCATGGTGAAGGCTTTGGTAATGCCTTCATAGAGGCATTGGCATCAGGCATGCATTGCTTCAGCTACGATAATACCGTCTTTCCAGAGTTGCGTGGCTTAGGGCTAAAATTTCATATTGTGGCTCATCGTGATGTCCGAGCATTGGCCGATGAGGTCTGCCGGGTTTGGGAGGCGAGGGAGCCACGGCCGCTCAGTAATATCATGATGTGTCGAGAGCTTTTTTCGACTGAGAAAGAAATGGAGATTCTGCGCCGCTATCTCGCTTGATGGTGTGATTTTTTTGCCGGCGAATGTTTGTGAAAGGCCTGTATTGTTCATGATGAAAGAAAGTTTAGCTGTTGCTTGAGTGAGAGCAGTTTTTCACTGATAAGCTTTTGGGTAAGCGGCTGTTCTACTTGACCAACGGCTTGAATCACTTCCTTGACTTGGGCCTGTGGATGCCAGATCTTGTTATCTGTCAAATAGACGCCAATAGTTGGTCGATTATATGCGCTGGCAATATGTACTATGGCGGTGTCGGGTGAAAAAACGAATGCTGCGTGCTTGACCAAGGCTGCCGAAATTAAGACTGAGCTGCCTTCAGGGAAAATACTAACGAATGGAAATTCATTTGCTAGCTGCTTGGCTTTTTCAGCACCTTGAGGGTCGTAGGGGAGAACGATAGGTACACCGGTTATTTCGTGTGCAGCAGGCAATAGCTCACGGGCCTTGTCCAAGGAGATGCGTCGCTCATCGGCACTGCCGTCGAGGTTGAATAACAAGTAGTTGCCAACGGAGTCAGCCCAAATCTTGACACTGTCGTCCACGTGTACAGGAATAGGTAGCTCGAACCTGCCGGGCACCTCGCCTATATCAGCTTCTTTCATCAGACAAGCCCAGCTTTGCACGGTTGGTATGTTTTCCCAGTTGGCTCGGACGTGTTCGCCGAGGGGGGCGTATGCCCGCATGCGGGACCCGCTGACCTGTAAGTTCATGCGGGCTTTCAGGGTGCCGACAAAGTAGATCGCGGGGGATGATGCGGTGGCCGTGGCATCCACGCATAGATCGATATGGCCGTGCTGGGATCGTAGATTCCGGGCCAGCTGCTTCACGGCCGAATAGTCACGATCATGTTTCACGGTCAGGAGCTCGACGCCTTCTTCCTTGAGCGCCTCGAAGATTGGAGCGCTCTTCTCCGAGGCGACAATTCCTAGCCAGTCTAGCCGGCGGGACTGAAGGGCGCGGATAACAGGGTAAATGCCCATGCCGTCGCCAATGGCTTTGGGGGTAAAGATCACAGCCTTGCGAATGGTATCGGGACTCCATTGATCAGGGCTGTAGTCATACCAACGCTCAAGAACGACGCGCCCGAGGAGCTTGTTCCATTTCGGCATTGCAGATCCTTGCTAAGAAATTGAGCGTGCTTTTGGTTAGAGCGCAACATCCAGTGCTGAGGGCTAACGCAAAACTTCAGTCGGCAAGCTTAAGGAATTGCGGAAGGATGTAGGCTTCTGAGAAGCGTTCGGCCCAATCCGGTTTTACCAGGATAGGGTTACTGACGGCGGCGAGCATGGCTGAGGCGAGGCTTTCGGGATCTTGATCGGTGATCAGGCGGGCCTGCTCTTCAATTAACACCTCGCGGATACCTCCGGGAGCATCGGTCGCTACGCACTGGGTGCCGAGAGCAAGTGCTTCTATCAGTACTAGGCCCAAAGCTTCGAATCGTGAGCTGAGTACCAACGCTGAGGCCCTGGCCATCCAGGGGTAAGGGTTGGCTTGTTGGCCGACGAAAAGCACATGATCGGCAACACCCAGGGCTTGAGCTTGTTGCTCAAGTCTGGGTCGTTCAGATCCATCGCCGACGATGACGAGGGGGAGGTCGAGTCCCTTGGCTCTGGCTTCGGCGAAGGCATCGATCAGTAGCGCCTGATTCTTCTCGGGTACCAATCGGGCGACGTGAACGAGATAGGGTTTGTCCGGCAGTCCTTCGATGGACGCCTGACTGAGTTGGCGAACCCTATCTAGCGGCACAGCATTGTGAATGACGCGAATTTCGGCGGCCGTAATGCCTGCTTGCTCAAGGTGCTCCTCAAGCCCGTGGCGAATACCCTCCGAGACGCAGACAACCTTCTTTTTGGCATAGAGCCTGCGAGTTTGGCGGGAGGTCTCTCGGCGTCGGCCCTTATGATGTCCCGTAACTGACTCAACCATTTGCCAAATTCGTGGATCGTCAGCATCCCACAGTAACTCGTAAGCTCCTTGGCCGCGCACTAGGATCAGGTCGTAGGGTGAGGCGCCTTTTTCCTGGCCCGCCACGAAATTATCTAGGCGACGGGCAATTGCTGGGCCATGCCATGCGAAGCCACTGCCTCTGAACAGAAGTCTGAGCAAGGTCCGGCCCATCATGTACAGGAATAGGCCAGCTGGCGTGCGGCGAGCCTCCCTGTCCAGATCTCGACGGTGTACCGTGACAGCATCATCCGGGGTCAACAGGGGTTCGCCCTTAAGGACCAACAACTCCACTTGATGCCCCTCGGCCGCCATGGCATTGGCCAGTGTGACGGTAGCCTGCTCAACGCCTCCCATACCCATGCGCCGTACTACTATCAAGATACGATGGGCCATCAGGAGCCTCGCTTGGAGCTGGTAATATTCCGGAGAACACTAGTGATTTTCTGTTCGCGTGTCCACTTTCCTGCAGGCTTGTCGACGTACTGAAAGTGCTCGTTGGTAAAGCTCCCCTGATTGACTGCGTACCGGTATGAGACGGTATCCACTGCATTCAAGTCGAGTTGCTCGATAAAAACTCCCGGACCGGTGATGTCAAACACGTTGGTCAGTTTATTCTCTTGGATGTTCTCCACCACCCGCTCGATCAGCCTGGCCAGGTTGGGATTGTCCGCCGCGCTGGCGATGAAGTAGTTGCTCAGCTCCCCTTTTCGTGTGGTCACGTAGAGTTCCTCGCGCTCGGTGCCAACTATGCAAGAGAGCGGCCAGATCTGGTGGGCATCGATATCCAGATAGACACCGCCGAATTTGTGAAGGACCAGCAGGCGCCAGAGGTCAGCCTGGGCGGCGCCGATCTGCAGGCGCTCGTAGTGGGGGAGTATCTCCGGGTAGTGCTCGGCGATGAACTTCCGGCGCGCCTCGGTGATCATGAAGCGGTACTCGAAGCCCGGTGCCATTATCCGGTTGAACAGATAGTTCAAGTAAACCGGAAGGGTCACTCGGTTGGTGAAGTTCGTCTGCCAGACGATACGAGGGATGGGGCTAGGCTTCCCGCCCTTGAGCAGCGGTGCGGCCTGTTCCGGGAGGGTGAATCGCTTTTTCGGCAGTACCCAGTGAAAGGGATAACTGATCACCTTGGTGATGTTGGCCACCAGCTTGATGAGGCGGCTGGTGGCAACTATCAGTGTTTTTTTCATGTGGCCTCTGTGTTTATCTACCCGCTCTGGTAAGTATTGCCGGGGCGCCTTCGGCGTCAATCGGCCGGTGGAGCCGGGCTCCCGCTTTAGGGGCCAGTATTCGTGGCTAGTCTCCGGCGCTGGTGGCACGGCCTATCGTCGAAGCGTCGCTCTACCGGTCTTCCCCCTGTTGTACCCGTGGGGGTATCTGATCACCCTGCGGCCGTCTCTACCTCGAAACCCACGATCTGGCGCTTGTCGCTTGAAAATTCCACCCCGATCAGATGTATCACCTTGCCCTGGCCGCGGTACTTGTCGGCATAGCCCCTGTCCTTGATCTGCTGTAACGCGCGGGCTTCGGGGAGCTGCTCCACCACCTTGAACTCGAACAGATAGAGGTGGCCGGCAAAATCGACGGTCATGTCGACCTTGCCGTGGTGGCTGGCGTCTTCCACGGTGACTCGCAGGCCCAGGGCGGCGAAGTGGCTGTAGAAGACGCTGGCGTAATGCCCCTCATACTTCGCAATCGGGTTGTTTCGATACCAGTCGTGGGGCAGGCCGGCGAAGAGCGCCTTGAGGTGGGATTCCAGGCCTGGCAGGTCGGCGGTTTTCAGCAGGCTAGGCAGCCGCACCATCAACTCGTCGAGGCTGTCGTTGTTGATGCCCAGTACCGGCAACAGCGCTTCGTTGAGGCTGGCCTCTACCTCCTGGTTGGGAAACCCCAGTGCATAGATCGGGCGGTTTGGGATTTCCTCGCGTATGGCCTTGATGGTCAGGTAGCCGGTCTGGAACAGCAGCGCCTCGGTGGCGATGTCATCGACGTCGAACCGGCTCAGCAGTGCCGGTCGGCTATGCCAGGCCGTTAGCGCTGGGGTAAAGACACCGCGCTGCTTGAGCACCTCGACCAGGAAGGTCGGCGTGGCGCTCTCGAACCAGTAGGCGCCGAAAAGGCGCTTCTGAAATAGTAACAGGACATCGAAGGGATTGTAGACGGAGGGGGCCTCATGTCCACCCCACCGGTAGCCGTTGTACCAGGCTCGTATTTCGTTGCGATCGAGCGCCTGAAGCTCTGGGGCGAAGACGCTGTCGATGTCTTCGTCGGTGTAGCCGCAGATCGTGGCTAAGGGCGCATCCAGGGTGATGTCATTGAGGTTGTTTAGCCCGGAAAAGAGGCTGACCTTGCTGAACTTGGAGACGCCGGTGAGCAGCACGAAGGCCAGGTGCGGGTCGGCATCCTTGAGCACGCTGTAGAGGTTCTTGAGCCCCTCGCGCAGCTCGCGGGCGCGCTCGGGCGTGAGCAGGTTGTCGAGGATCGGCTTGTCGTACTCATCCACCAGGATCACGACGCGCTGGCCATGCTGTTGGTGGGCCTTGTGGATCAGCTCGCGAAACCTGCCGGCAATGGAGATGTTGTCGAAGGCGACGGCATGGCGTGTGGCTTCGGCCTGCAGCAGCTCGTTGATGTGCTGGTCCAGGGCCTCACGGCTGCCGATGACGCCATCGGCAAAGCTCAGGCGGATGACAGGGTGTTGAACTCGCCAGTCCCACTTGTCGTGGATGTACAGACCGTTAAACAGGGCTTCGCGGCCCTCGAAGAGGCAGCGCAGGGTGTCCACCAGCAGGCTCTTGCCGAAGCGCCGCGGCCGCGACAGAAAGTAGTACTTGCCTTCTTCCACCAGGCGATGGATGTGGGGTGTCTTGTCGACGTAGTAGTAGCCGCCCTCGATGATATCGGCGAAGGTCTGGATGCCAATGGGCAGCTTCTTGCGAGTGAGGGTCAAGGCAACCTCCGGTAGGGGCACGCGTCGTCAAGGATAGCAGAGTTACCTGAGCCGCTTCTTGATGCTGTCCATCCAGCCAAGGGCACCCGGGGTGGCCTGGAAGAGGTCGCGCATCTCCTGGCGGTAATACCACGCCTGATCGGGGCCACCGATGGTCATGCGCTGGGGGTCGAGCTTCGGCGGCTTGCGTTTGCTGGCGATCAGGTAGTTGAGCACCTTGGGTAGCGCCCGATAGGCCTGGGAGAGGGCCTTTTCGGCGTCATGCAGGCGGTTGAGTCGCACCAGGGCCAGCACTCGGCCATAGCGGGTCTCTGCCAGTGCGTCGTCTGGGAACCGCTCACAGATGGCCAGCGCCGCTTCATCCTGCCCATCGCGCAGCAGGGCGTTGACCAGTGGGGCGCGCGCGCCAAGGTTGTCATTCGGGCAGAGGGCCAGCAGCTGCGAGAGGCCGCGAATGGCGGCGCCCTGGTCCTCCTGGTCGAGGGCGTGCTGCATCATCAGCCTGAGCAGGGGGCGATGTTCCAGCCATGCCCAGGGCAGTTGGCCGCCCTCGGGCAGGGCGTCCAGGATATGGGCAATCACTCGCTCCTGCTGCCGCTGCAGCGCCTTGTTGAACTGCTCGTGAGCGGTGCTGAAGGCAGCGCCGGCAAAGGCATCGAGCTGCTGTAGGAAGTCGGGGCTCTGCAGCAGCGCCGGTTGCTGGCGAATCAGCTCGGGGTCCAGCGGGTTCTGTGGATTGCCAGTCTGGTAGAGAGCCGCCTGGGCCTGCTCGACCTCGGGTGGCAGCATCAGCACCCACTGGGCTCCATCGCCGTCGGGGCCGGGCGGGCCCGGCTCGAATGTGACCGGGTAGAGCGGCTGGCGGAGTGCGCTCTTCAGCAGGCCGGCAATCGGCCTCAGCAGCTCATCCGGCGCGCCGAACAGGGCCATCAGGCGGTCGTCTTCCGGGGCGTCGTCGGCGAACGCTTCGGGCTCATCCTCGTCATCCGGGATGTCGTCCGGCAGGGTGGCCAGGCTGGCCTGCTCCTCGAAGAAGGCGATGGCATCCTCGAGTCCCAGCTCCCGGGCAACCGGCAGCCACTCCTGGGCGGTACGCTGGGCCTCGGCATCGGCGCCGATATCGCGCAGGCAGACCACCTTGAAGAGGCCGTTGGACAGGTTGTCCGGGTCCAGCGTCTCGGCCTGGTGGAGCAACGCCATGGCGTCGGCGGGGCGGCCATCCAGCAGCGCCTGGCCCGTCAGCCAGTAGAGCGCCTCGGCGGCGGCCGGCGGCTTAAGGCTGGGGAGCAGGTCGCTCATGGCCTTCTCGCCGGCCGATTGATGGCCGAGGGCGTTATAGGCGTCGCCCAGCAGATGGACGGCCTGGGCCTGAAGGTCGGCCTCCAGGACGCCCTGCTTGAGCAGTTTCAACAGCTGGGTGCGCGCCTTGCCGGGGTGGTTGTCATCCAGTTCCAACTCGGCAAGCACCAGCCGCAGCCTGGGCGGTGCCTTGCTGGCGGCTTCCTTGCGCTGCTTGGCGGTGAAGAGTGACGCGGCGATCCGCAGCACCGGCAGCTCGTCGTCGAGGCCCAGGGGGAGTTCCTGCCGCAGCGGTTGGCAGCAGCGCTTGAACTTCTTGCCCGAGCCGCAGGGGCAAGGGTCGTTGCGTTTCGGCTCGGGAAGCGGGTCCGGCCGGAAGCCCCGCGAGGGCAACGGCGCGTTGTCCCAGAGGGTGTGCGCGATCGGCCAGAAGGGCATCTGCGGGTCGAACCATTCGGTAACGCCGCTGCGTCGGGTGATTTCGTCTAGCGCTGCGAAGTAGGCGTCGGCACTCTCGTACTGGAGGATGTGCCGTAATGACGCCTCCAGGAAGGCGTCGATGCTGATTTCGAGCTCTGCAGGAATCTCGGGAAGATCGGCGTCAACCATCGGTACCATTTCTCTACTGTCGAGTTCGTGATCGAAGGTCATGAATCCGCTACGCTCAGGCGTTAACCACCTCGGCCCAGAGGTCATACTCGTCGGCATGGGTCACCCGCGCCCGCACCACCTGGCCTGGGCTGAGCTCAAGGTCGGTCTCGAGGAACACCATGCCGTCGATCTCCGGGGCGTCGGCGTGGCTGCGGCCGATGGGGCCTTCGTCGGTGATCTCGTCGACCAGCACCTCGATCTCGCGGCCGATCTTGGCCTGCAGGCGGGCGGCGGAGATCTGCTGCTGGTGGGCCATGAAGCGCTCCCAGCGCTCCTGCTTGACGTCGTCCGGCACCGGCTCGAGATCCATGTCGTTGGCGGGGGCGCCGTCGACCGGGGAGTACTGGAAGCAGCCGACGCGGTCGAGCTGGGCCTCGGTGAGCCAGTCGAGCAGGGTCTGGAAGTCCTCCTCGGTCTCGCCGGGGAAGCCGACGATAAAGGTAGAGCGGATGGTGAGCTCCGGGCAGATCTCCCGCCAGCGCTTGATGCGCTCGAGGGTCCTGTCCTCGAAGGCGGGGCGCTTCATCGCCTTGAGCACCCTCGGGCTGGCGTGTTGGAAGGGGATATCCAGGTAGGGCAGGAGCTTGCCTTCGGCCATCAGCGGGATCAGCTCGTCTACGTGGGGGTAGGGGTAGACGTAGTGCAGGCGTACCCAGATGCCGAGCTCGGAGAGCGCCTCGCACAGCTCGGTCATGCGGGTCTTCACCGGGCGGCCGTTCCAGAAGCCGGTGCGGTACTTGAGATCGACCCCGTAGGCGCTGGTGTCCTGGGAGATCACCAGCAGCTCCTTGACACCGGCGCGCTTCAGCCCTTCGGCCTCGCTCAGCACCTCGCCCACCGGACGGCTGACCAGCTTGCCGCGCATGGAGGGGATGATGCAGAAGCTGCAGCTGTGGTTGCAGCCCTCGGAGATCTTCAGGTAGGCGTAGTGGCGCGGGGTGAGCTTGACGCCCTGGGCCGGTACCAGGTCGATGCGCGGGTCGTGGTCCTGGCGGGGCGGCACCACCTCGTGGACGGCGCCGACCACCTGCTCGTACTGCTGGGGGCCGGTCACCGCCAGCACGCTGGGGTGCACGTCGCGGATCGCGCCTTCCTCCACGCCCATGCAGCCGGTGACGATCACCCGGCCGTTCTCGGCGATCGCCTCGCCGATGGCGTCGAGCGATTCCGCCTTGGCGCTGTCGATGAAGCCGCAGGTGTTGACCACCACCACGTCGGCGTCGTCGTAGCTCGGGGTGATCTCGTAGCCCTCGGTGCGCAGCTGGGTGAGGATCCGTTCGGAATCCACCAGCGCCTTGGGGCAGCCGAGCGAGACGAAACCGACCTTGGGTGTGGACATGCAGAAGACCTTTGCTTGGAAACGCGGAAAGCGCGGATTTTAACGTGTCGGGGGGCAGGGGGCCATAAGGAGCGGCCTGTCCCAGCATGAGCTGCCATTGCGCTGGAGGGCGGTGCCGTGCGGTGTAGGCTGTGACATGGCGCCAGAGGCGCTTGCATGCCCGATTTGCTATGCTGGGCGCAATGCTCTTGAGGTGGCAAGCACTGGGAGGTAAGTGACTATGCAGCTTGAAGAACTCATTACTAAGGTGAGCCGTCTGCCGGAAGTTCGCCAGCAGGAGGTGATGGACTTCGTTACCTTCCTGGAACAGCGCTACGGCCAGACCGAGCCCGCTGAGGCGGAACAACTCGACTGGTCCGAACAGCAGTTCCGTGCCATGAGCATCGAGCAGGCCATGAGCGATGCGGAGGCCGAGCCCGACCTTTACTCGGAGGATGATCTGAGGGAAAGGTGGCAATGAAGCGTGCCGGTCAGATTGCGCTCATGCCTTTTCCGTATACGAACCTCCAGAACGCCAAGAAGCGCCCAGTGTTATTACTCCGGCGCATCGACAACGATCAGGATGACTGGCTCGTCTGCATGGTGTCATCTCGCCTGCACCAGGCTGAGTCAGAACTTGACTGGGTAGTGGGTCCGGAGGACGACGAGTTCTCGGAGTCGGGCCTAAAGGTGGCCAGCGTTTTCCGGTTGTCTCGGCTGGCGGTCCTGGATGGAGCGCTGCTGCTTGGCCAACTGGGATCTGTTACCGATTCGCGCCTCCAGTTTCTCAGGCAGCGCTTGGCGACATGGTTGCTGAGCGAGTCTCAATGATCTTCTCAAGTGGTAACTGACCCCCATGGCCACCATCGAACACAGCGCGATCCTCAAGGCGCCACCGGAGCGGGTCTTCGCCCTGCTGGAGCGGGTGGAGGACTTCGCCGACTATTCTGACCTGATCCACGCCATCGAGCCGCTGGGGGGAGATCGCTACCGCTGGCACGTGCGAGCGGTGGGGCGCGACTGGCATTTCGACGTGGCGGTGACCGAGTCGCGCGCGCCGGAGGTGCTGGCCTGGGAGTCGCTGGATGGGGTGGAGAACCAGGGCTGCTATCGCCTCACGCCGGTGAAGGAGGGCACCGAAGTGGCGCTTACGCTCACCTATGTGCTGCGCAACAAGCTGGTGGAGAAGGCCGTCAACAAGGCGGCGAGACCCCTGGTGGGGCGGGTAAGCCGGCAGATCCTCGAGCGGGTGGAGGAGAGGCTATAGCTTCCTCAGGCCTGATGGAGAAATTCTATTAGGCTGCTATCTACTTTTTCCGCCGCGATAGACCTATCATGACCTTGACGAGGCCGCCGGCCTCACAGAGGAATCCGCCATGATCAAGGGGCTTATGTGGTGCTTCGCCATCCTGGGCGTGCAGCTTGGCCTTTTGCGCTACATCGATCTGCGCGTGGCTGCGATGCCGCGGCTGCAGGACCCTTCCGAGGAGCCGGGCCATCCTGACTCTCAAGCCACCGAGGCCGTTGCTTCTGGTGGGAGCCACGCTCTGCGGGGCGAATAGGCGGATGGCGGCACCGCTGGGCGCCTGCGGCGCCATTCGCCGGGCGGAGCCCAGCTCCCACCAGTAACTTGAAGCGCTGGCAATACAGCCATTCGCTCGGCAGAGGCGGTCTCCTACCTGTGGCTTGGATGTGTGGCTTCTTTGGTCGCTGGCTAGCGCTTGGCGCTCTTTAACTAAATGTATTTTGATTGATGGGTGAGTTTAGTTAAAGAACCACGCTCTGCGGTGCAAGTAGACGGATGGCGACACCGCTGGGCGCCTGCGGCGCCATTCGCCGGGCGGAGCCCAGCTCCCACCAGTAACTTGAAGCGGTGGCTATCCAGCCATTCGCTCGGCAGAGCCGGTCTCCTATCGGTAGCGATAGACCCGCAGGCTGGGCAGGAAGGGCTCGTCCTCGAGTTTCTCGTCGCGTCTTCTGGCGCGGGTGCGCTGTTCGGGCGGCGCGAGCGGGGGGAGGTTGTGGTCGGGCAGGCGGCCGTCGGGGCTGGGCACGAAGAGCGGCAGGGCGACGTTCATGGCGCGGCGGGTGCGGCCATCATCGAGGGGCTCTCGATAGAAGAGGTTGGCGCGCATCATCGGGGCCTGGCGCTGTACCTGGGCCAGCGGCTCGGCGCTCGGGATGCCGGCGAGCTTGCGCAGCTGGATGCGCACGTGGGCGGCCTCCGTGTCGAGCCTCATCAGCTTCTGCTCGGCCTCCTGCACCGTCAGGCGCTTGATGGAGCGCCCGCTCGCGTACCAGGCCAGCCGCACCCGGGTCAGCGGCGCCTCGGCCACGGGGATCGCTCGCCAGCACTGCTTGAGGTGCACCCGGGCCAGGCCCTGGCCGCGCAGATGGTCATGCAGCTCTGGGTGGCGGAAGGGCAGCACCGCCTTCGCCTCGGGAATCAGCTCGGGTTCGCACTCCTTGATGCGGGCGAGCAGGGCGGCGAAGTCGGCCTTGGCGGCGTTGGTGCGTGCCACCGCGTCCATCAGGGTCTCATCGGCGGCTACCAGCCCGATATGGCTGCGAGTGGCGCGGCCATCCTGGCCATCCTGGTACCACACGTCTAGCAGGGCGTGCCGCAGCCAGGTCTCGGCGCGCTCGGCGCTTACCGTTTCCGGCTCGCCAAAGATCCAGCAGGCGCCGGGGCGGTAGCGATAGGCGGCCGACACCGCCTCGGCAGCCTCGAGCAGGGCGTCGAAGGCAGCCTCCAGTTCGGCCAGCAGGCGGTACGCGGGGCGTGGCATGGTGCTCAACGTGAAATCACGCTGCAGCGCTCTTCAGCAGAGGCCAGGCACCCTGTTTGGATGCCTCCAGAATCACGACTTCTACAATGGAGCCATCCTCGGCGTAGCTGATATGGGTGTTCCAGTCCTGGGAGGCCTCCTTCACGATCGGCTTGTCGGCCAGGTGGAGCACCAGGATATCGTCTGCTTCGTCATAGGTGGTCCTCATTTCAACCCTCCCGCTCCTGCAGTCCACGCTCGGCGCGCAGGATCATCTCGTCGATCTCGGTCTCGTCCATGGCGGGCTCGCCGGCAATGCGGTGGCTGCCGTCCGCCCAGGCGCCAAGATCCAGCAGGCGGCAGCGCTCGCTGCAGAAGGGGCGGTAGGTGTTTTTCTCGCTCCACACGACCTTCTTGCGGCACTGGGGGCAGGCGACTTCCAGAGGGCGTTGGCTGTTGCTCATGGGGCTCCTGTGGGTCAGTGTCGTTTATCGGCTTTCATGTAGACGTCATTACGCTCGCGCTTGCCGATGGCAATTACGACGACAACCAGTTCATTGTTTCTTACCTCGTAGACGAGGCGGTAACCAGCACTGCGAAGCTTGATCTTGTATCTGTCGCGGTTGCCATGCAGGCGGGCCGCCGGAATTGAGGGTGAATCCAGTATGGCGGTCAACTTCTTTTTGAACTGAGCGCGAACACTTCCGTCCAGCTTTCGCCACTCTTTTAGCGCCTCCTTGCGGAAGCGTAACTCATAGGTCATCCAGACTCACCGCAATTTCAGGTTGCTGGCTGCGCTCATCGGCTATGCGGTTAAGCTCAGCATCCTCGAGTTTCTCAAGCAGCTCCTCATAGGCAGCGGCCGGGATGCAGTAGAAAGCGGGTTCATTCCGGTTGAGCACGGCAACCGGGAAGCCCTCGCCCGCAGCGACGGTAGCCATCGGATTCTTCTTGAGTTCGGAGATGCTGGCGGTGGTGTTAGCCAGGATGGTATGGGGCATGTGAATCACTCCTTATGCTTCAACTGCCAGCATTGTAGACCTTTTAAAAGTCTTTTAACAGGTCTTGGGTCGCTGGCTCGTCAGCTCTCGATACCGCCGGTCCAGCTCGGCGACCCGGCGGCGCATCTCGGCTTCGCTGCCGCCATTGTCCAGCACATCGTCGGCGCGGGCCAGGCGTTCGGCGCGGGGCATCTGTGCGGCGACGATGGCGCGGGCCTGGGCCTCGTCGACATCGTCCCGGGCGGCGGTGCGCTCGATCTGCAGCGCCTCTGGGACGTCGATCACCAGGCAGCGATCGGCCATCTCGCTCTGGCCGGATTCGAACAGCAGCGGCGAGACCAGCAGCACGTAGGGGGCGCCTGAGGCCTCGAGGCGCGCCAGGTGCTCGACCAGCCGCGCACGGATGCGCGGGTGGGTGACGGACTCCAGCCAGCGCCGCTCCGCGGGGTCGGCGAAGACGATCTCCCTGAGCGCCCGGCGGTTCAGGGTGCCGTCGTCGTTGAGCACCCCAGGCCCTTGTTCATGAGCATAGCGCTCGCTGATCTCCGCAAGCGCCGGCTCGCCGGGCTCGACCACCTCGCGGGCCACGTCGTCGGCGTCCACCCAGGGCACGCCCAGGGCCTCGAAGGCCCGGGCCACGGTGGATTTGCCCGAGGCGATGCCGCCGGTCACGCCTATGATCATCCCGTCACTCTCTTGTTGCCGTCGTCTGTCGATGCTGTGGGTCCATACAGTCTATGGAGTTTGGCAGTGAAGAGCGAGTGGGCGCTACGCCTACGACTTTAGGCGCAAGTTGGCGGTTAATTCATGTGGGGTCATGGACTTGCCATGGGCAAGGTAAGACCATTGGACCGCTAGGTGCCCACAGAGGTATCAGCAGTCTCATTAGATCCCATCAGGTTTCCCAACCGTTCCAGCTAGGAGAGTCGCATGAGTGCCATCGTTCTTCTGGTCCTGGGTCTTGCCGCGATGGCTGCCGGGTACTTCCTGTACTCGAAGTTCATTGCCGAGAAGATCTATCGACTGGATCCCGACTTCAAGACACCCGCCCACGAGTACGAGGACGGTGTCGACTTCGTGCCCACCAACCGCTTCGTGTTGTGGGGCCACCACTTCACCTCGGTGGCCGGGGCCGCGCCCATCGTGGGGCCCGCCATCGCCGTGATCTGGGGCTGGCTGCCGGCCTTCCTGTGGGTGGTGTTCGGCACCATCTTCTTCGCCGGGGTGCATGACTTCGGTGCCATCTGGGCCAGCGTGCGCAACAAGGCCAAGTCCGTCGGCGCCCTGACCGGCGACGTGGTGGGCAAGCGCGCCCGCAGCATCTTCATGATCGTCATCTTCCTGGTGCTGCTGATGGTCAACGCGGTGTTCGCCGTGGTGATCGCGGGCCTGATGATGAACTTCTCCAGCGCCGTGGTCCCGGTGTGGGGCGCCATCCTGGTGGCGCTGATCATCGGCCAGCTGATCTACCGTCGCGTACTGAGTCTGCCGATGGTTTCCATCATCGGCGTGGTGGCGCTCTATGCGCTGATCGGCATCGGCCCCTCGGTGCCGATCCAGATGCCCGCCGAGGTGGCCGGCCTCTCCGGCAACGCGGTGTGGATCCTCATCCTGTTCGCCTATGCGGCCATCGCCTCGCTGCTGCCGGTGTGGGTGCTGCTCCAGCCCCGCGACTACATCAACGGCCTGCAGCTCTTCATCGGCCTGATCATCCTCTACGGCGCCATCGTGCTGATGAACCCGACCCTGGTGGCCCCGGCGTTCAATACCAACGTACCGGCCGGCACGCCGTCGCTGTTGCCGCTGCTCTTCGTGACCATCGCCTGTGGCGCCATCTCCGGCTTCCACGGCCTGGTCTCCTCCGGTACCACCTCCAAGCAGCTCAACCGCGAGACCGATGCCCGCTTCGTCGGCTACTTCGGCGCCGTGGGCGAGGGCATGCTGGCCCTGGCCGCGATCCTGGCCGCCACCGCCGGCTTCGCCACCTTCGGCGACTGGCAGGCGATGTACAGCGCCTTCGGCCAGGGCGGCGTGAATGCCTTCGTCGAGGGCGGTGCCTTCATCATCCACAACGGCATCGGCCTGCCCGAGGCCACCGCGGCGACCCTGCTCACCGTGATGGCGGCGCTGTTCGCCGGCACCACCATGGATACCGGCCTGCGCCTGCAGCGCTATATCTTCCAGGAGTGGGGCGAGATCTATAATCAGCAGTGGATGAAGAAGCCGGCCATCGCCACCTTCCTGGCCGTGGCCAGCTGTCTGCTGCTGGCCTTCGGTGCCGGCGGTGCGGATGGCTCAGGTGGCCTGATCATCTGGCCGCTGTTCGGCACCACCAACCAGCTGCTGGCGGGCCTGACCCTGCTGGTGATCACCGTGATGCTGGTGCGCCTGCGTCGCCCGATGTGGTACACCCTGGCGCCGCTCTGCTTCCTGCTGGTGATGACCATCGCGGCGCTGCTGATCCAGCTGCGTAGCTTCTATCAGCAGGGCAACATGTTCCTGCTGGTGCTGGATATCGTGGTGCTGATCGCAGCGATCATGGTGGCCATGGAGTGCGCGTCCGCGCTCAAGCGCTCCCGCGCGGAGATGGCCGCCGAGCAGCAGTGATGAAGGAGTGACCCATGAACGACGATCATGACCGCGGTCATGATCCTCGTCTCGAACGGATTCGGGCCTGGCTTAGCCAGGCCCGTTTCTTCGCGGAGGAGGTCTACTCCTCCCGCTACCGGGGCGCCATCGCTCGCGCCCGCCGAGACGAGGACGACCTCTTCATGCTGCTGGTGTTCTCCGAGATGATGGGAGTGCCCAACCCGGCGGCCTACTACACCCTGGAGCTGCAGCCACTGCTGCTGGAGCGCTTCCACGACTGGCATCGGCGCATGGGCATGGAGCGCTCGCCGCTGGACCATTTCAAGTGCTGCTGAGACTGCTGAGGCTAGTGTGTTCTGGTGGGAGCCACGCTTTGCGGGGCGAAGGGAGGCCGAAGGGCTCCTAGCTTACCCAGGCAATACCGCCGGGCGGCTTCGCCGCCATTCGCCGGGCGGAGCCCAGCTCCCACCAGTAACCTTCAGTGCCGGTGGCTGGTGCCATTCGCCGTGCAGAGCCAAGCTCCCACCAGTAACCTTCAGGGACGGTGGCTGGTGCCATTCGCAAGGCGGAGCCCAGCTCCTGGTATGGATTGACCCGTCAAGGGTTCGGTTGTCTCTGTTGTCTATTGTCGTCCTCAATGCCTTCGGATCAGGAAGCGAGGGGCTATCAGCGACGGTGGATCTCTCTGGTATTCGTGGGTTGGGTACCGACCTGTCATCACTTCGTCGCGGAGCTGCCCTGGTCTACGAGCGAGGGTCACCCTGCCCCGGAGGGCGGGGGCCTCATAGGAGCGTCAGGGGTTCTCCCACCGGCCCGACGCTCCCTGACCCGAAGGCACTGGGACGGAATGATCATGCCGTGGCTCGGCTGCCGTGCGGCTTGCCCATGGCCTCGCAGGCAATCGCCCACAGGAAGCCGGTGAGCTCCCGAGCCACGGCCGTCACCACCTGTTGCTTGGCCTTGCCCGTGGCCGCCAGCCGGCGGTAGCGCCCACAGAGTCGTTTCTGTGCGGCCCAGGCTATCGCCTGCACCGTCGGCGAGGTCCTCTCGGCCCGCTGCTCAATAATGCGCGTCTTGCGGGCCGGGAAGCGGTAGCTCCAGGCAGCCTCCACCAGGACGCGTCGTACATGGCCATTGCCGGTCTTGGTAATGCCACCCTGGCGTCGGCTACCCCCGCTCGAGTGCTCGCTGGGCACGAGCCCCAGATAGGCCATCAGCTGACAGGGCGAATCAAAACGGCTGATATCCCCCAGCTCAGCCATCACCGTCATGGCGGTGATCAGGCTGACGCCGCGCATCGCCTGGATGGCTTCGACCACCGGGGCCAGCGACCAGTCCGGCAGTGCTGCCTCCATCTGCCTCTCCAGGCCGGCCACGCGGCGCTGCGCTTCGCGCACCGCCTCGATGTACTCCTGCAGCACGATCTGCTGAACCGGGGTGTCGAAGCGCACCGTTTCCAGCCAGCGAAAGTGGGCAGGAATCCACTTGCTCTTGCCGGGGTAGGCCTTGCCGTGTCGCAGCAGGAAGGCGTTCAGCCGCTGACGCGCCTTGAGCTCGATGGCCTTCATATCCTCCCGAGCCCGCGTCAGGTCGCGTATCGCTTCCTGTTCCGGCGTGGGTACCCAAACGGGGGTGAGTTCTCCAGAGCGCGACAGGCGGGCCAGCATCTGCGCATCGCGGCGGTCAGTCTTGACACGATCGCCGGCACGACGCGGGATCAGGGTCGGTGCTACCACCTCACAGTCATGGCCGCTGGCCTGGACCTGGTGATAGACCCCGTAGCCGCAGGGTCCGGCCTCGTAGCTGAACAGCAGGGGCTGCCCGTCGAAGCGTTCGCTCATCTGGCGAATCAGCTTGTCGATCGCCTTGGGTTCATTGGGGATCTCACCGCGAAACTCGGGCGTTTGCCGGCCTGCCTCAGCGACCGCCACCGAGATGCTGGCCTTATGCACGTCCAGGCCGATATAGGCGGCGTGAACGTAGCTGGCGGCGTTGATCCGCTCGGTGACAGTGCGGTCGACAACGGCTCGTTGAGTTGCGTTAGACTGTTTCATGACCTGCCTCCCTCAATAGTGGCTCTGTGTTTGGGTGTCCCCACCTCAACGTAACCCACGACGTTGAGGCGGGGCAGGTCAATCCATCATGTCTACCAGTCGCCCCAAGCATGGGAAGTGGAGTTTCGTATGAAGGAATTATTGAACAAGCGCCTGCTCTGGGTGGGCGGCAAGGGCGGGGTCGGCAAGACTACCGTGGCCGCGGCCCTGGCGGTGCTGGCGGCGCGGCGGGGCAGGAAGGTGCTGGTGGTCTCCACCGACCCGGCCCACAGCCTGGGCGATGTCTTCGATCGTGAGCTTGGCGATGTGCCGCGCCGGCTGCTGCCCAACCTCGATGCCATGGAGATCGACCCCGATGCCGAGGTGGAGGCCCACCTGGCGAGGGTGACCGAGCAGATGCGCCGCTACGCCGCCCCGGAGATGATGAAGGAGCTGGAGCGGCAGATGCGCCTGACCCGGCAGTCGCCGGGCACCCAGGAGGCGGCGCTGCTGGAGCGGCTGTCGCGGCTGATCACCGATGACGAGGCCGACTGGGACCTGATCATCTTCGACACCGCGCCTACCGGGCACACCCTGCGCCTGCTGACCCTGCCCGAGGCGATGGCCGCCTGGACCGATGGCCTGCTGGCCCACAATCGCAAGTCGGAGGAGCTCGGCAAGGTGCTCTCGCACCTCACCCCCAAGCGAGGCCGCGACGTGGCCACCCCCTTCGACGACCCCCAGGAGGACCCGCTGGCCGACCTGGACGAGAAGACCCGCGATGTGGCGAAGACGCTGATCGAGCGCCGGCGTCTCTTCCACCGGGCGCGGCGGCGCATCGAAAACGCGCAGGAGACCGGCTTTCTGTTCGTGCTGACTCCCGAGCGGCTGCCGATTCTCGAGACGGCGAGGGCCGTGGCGACCCTCGAGGAGGCGCACGTGCCGGTGGCCGGCACCCTGGTCAACCGGGTGATTCCCGAGGATGCCGACGGCGAGTTCCTGCGCGCCCGCCGCGAGCAGGAGGCGACCTACCTGGCCCGCATCGACCAGGAGCTTGGCCACCTGCCGCGCCCGCGGCTGCCCTGGCTGCCCACCGACGTGCAGGGCATTGCGATTCTCGAGGAGCTGGCTGACCGTCTCGAGGGGCAGGGTTTCTAGCCTAGCCCTCTGCGCTGCGGCGATGGCGCTCCAGCAGCGCCTCGCGCACCCACAGAGCCCCGCGGCCCAGCCACTCGTGCAGGGCGCGGGTGCTCTCGTTGAGGTGATAGGCACGGGGGATCCAGCCGTGTAGCCCTGGCGGCGGGGCGCTGGCGAACTCCGTCGGTGCCGGCACAACGGCCAGACCAGCCCGTTCGAACTCGGCGATGGCCCGCGGCAGGTGCCAGGCCTGGGAGATCAGCGCCACCCGCTCGATGTTGGCGCCCGCCAGCATGGCGGCGCTGAAGCGTGCGTTCTCCGCGGTGTTACGGCTCTCGCCCTCCAGCCAGCGCACCGGCACCTCGAAGACCTCCCGCAGCGCCGCGGCCATCAGGCTCGCCTCGGCGCTGTGTTCGTCATGGACCCGCCCGCCGCTGACCAGGATCGGCAGGCCGCTGCCCCGGTGCAGGTGGGCGCCGTAGGCGAGCCGCCGCCAGGTGGGGTTGGAGGGAGCATCGCCCCAGCCGAACTCCGGGGCGACATAGTCGCGCCCGCCCCCCAGGATGACGATGGCCTGGGCGCCGCGCAGCGAGCCGGGGCCGGGCAGTGGCGCGGGTTCCAGGCCCTGACGCAGGGCGTGGCTGGCCCAGGGGGTGGCGAGCAACTGCAGGCTTAGGAGCCCGAGTGCGACCAGCAGGCCGCCTGCGAGGCGCTTCGCACCTAGGGCCAGACCCACCAGCACCAGTAGGACGTTGACCAGCGGCGGCAGCGCCAGGTACTTGAGCACGTCCATCAGTGGGACCTCCCGATGCCGGTGTCGAGCAGGTCGAGGCGCCGCGTGGGCCAGTGCACCACGGCGGTATGGCGGTGCATGCGCTCGGCGAGCCAGGGGTGGCGTTCCTGGATCACCCGACTCGCGAAGTCGGCCAGAAAGTGCGATTTGAGCTCAGCCCGGGCGCGGTCCACCCCCACCGACTGGTAGGGGGTGGAGGCGAGCAGCATGAGGCCGTCATCGGGAATGCGCCCGGCGGCCATGTTGGCGTCGATGATGTCGGCAGCGGTACCGATGGGCTCGGCCAGGCTCGGCCCATAGGGGCCGATGATCAGCGCGGTATTGGGCAGGTGAAGGAAGTCGAAGCCGCGCCCTACGCAGATCACCCACTCGCGGTGCTCGATATCGAGCTGTCGGGCCACCCCGCGCAGGCTCGCCGTATGAGCCAGGTTGCCTTCGAGCAGCGGCAGCAGGTCGCGGCGGATATCGGCCGGCATGTCCGGGCAGAGCGTGGCCACCCGGTGGTCGAGGTTCTCGCCGTCGTCGGCCTCGAGCGTCCCGATATCCAGGGTCGCCTCGCCCTCGCCGTGCAGGATCAGGGCGTCGGTGTCGGTCTCGAAGCCGCACACCAGCGGGTAGACGTGCTGGTGGTCGGTGCCGAACAGCCGCTCGGCCTGGGCGCGGATCTCGCGGGCGTGGGCCAGGGCGGCGCCGGCATCGCAGCCGAACCCCGCGCAGCCGCGCAGGCGCTCCCCCCGGGAGAAATGGTAGGTGATCATCAAGAGCGACCCGTGGCCGGCGCGGATCCCTTCCGCCACCGCCTCGGTCACCAGCTCCCCCAGGTAGGGCCAACCCAGATCGAAGATGCCGCCGAGGTTACGGAAAGGCATGATGATGCCCAGCGGCGTGCGGGTGGCGTGGGGGATATGGATGCGCCCGTCCATGCACTTCAGCACCAGCAGGCGGGTGGGGTGACGGGCCAGGTAGCGCTCCCGGGCCAGGCTGGCCGAGGGGCTGCAGTAGGTGTCGGCGTGTTGGCGGGAGAGCGCCAGCAGCGCCTCGATGCGCTCGGCGATGGGGCGGTCGTGGAGTGGAATGGGCATGGGGCTCCGAAAGGGCTCTTGTCGTTGTCCGTCCATCCTCGCCCAGCCGTCGGCGGCTGCCAACCCGCCCTTCGGTGCATGCCCTGTCACGCGCCTTGCCCGGGCGCCGCGACTACAGCTCCGTCTTCTCCTTGAACTCGCAGAGATCCTCGATGACGCAGCTGCCGCAGCGCGGCTTGCGTGCCACGCAGGTATAGCGGCCGTGGAGGATCAGCCAGTGGTGGGCGTCCTGGCGAAACTCCCTGGGCACGTGGCGCAGCAGCTTCTTCTCGACCTCGACCACGTCCTTGCCCTTGGCGATACCGGTGCGATTGGAGACCCGGAAGATATGGGTGTCCACCGCGATGGTGGGCTGGCCGAAGGCGGTGTTGAGGATGACGTTGGCGGTCTTGCGGCCCACCCCGGGCAGCGCCTCCAGGGCGGCGCGGGTCTCCGGGACCTCGCCGCCGTGCTTGTCGACCAGCAGATGGCAGGTCTTCATCAGGTTCTCGGCCTTGGTGTTGAACAGGCCGATGGTCCTGATGTGCTCCTTGAGCCCGTCGATGCCGAGCTCGATGATCCCCTGGGGCGTGTTGGCGACGGGGAAGAGCCTTGCCGTGGCCTTGTTGACGCCGACGTCGGTGGCCTGGGCGGAGAGCAGCACCGCGGCGAGGAGCTCGAAGGGGGTCGTCCAGTGGAGTTCGGTGGTGGGCTCGGGGTTGTGGTCGCGCAGCCGCGCGAAGATTTCAAAGCGTTTCTGGGCGTTCATGGCATCTTTGTCGTTTCTCGGAAGCTCGGCCTTCGGGTTGTGTAATTTATCCGGGCGCCTGCGGCGCCATTCGCCGGGCGGAGCCCAGCTCCCACCAGTGGTCTGAAGCGGTGGCAATACAGCCATTCGCTCGGCGGAGCCGGTCTCCTACCTGTAGCTTGGAGCGGTGGCGACACAGCCGTTCGCTCGGCAGAGCCGATCTCTTACTAGTAGCTTGGGGCGGTGGCAACACTGCCATTCGCTTGGTGGGGCCCAGCTCCCATCAGTTGCCTGCTGCCACCGAGGCTGTTGCTTCTGGTGGGAGCCACGCTCTGCGGGGCGAATAGACGGATGGCGACACCGCTGGGCGCCTGCGGCGCCATTCGCCGGGCGGAGCCCAGCTCCCACCAGTAGTCTCCGGCCTTGGTGACTAACACGCCATCACCGTGGCCTGCTCCTTCTGGGACCAGTAGGTTGAAGCGATTTAGACTTCGCCTTCGCCCAGTGGTGTTATTCCGCTTAATCGGCCGTGCCAGCCTGCTCCAGCGCGCTTCTGGCCTCGGCCAGCAGCCGCTCGGCCTCGGGGAGCTGGGCGCGGGCGGTGGCCTCGGCGTTGGCGTCGCCGCGGCGCTGGGCGCTCTCCAGCTGCTGCCGCACGCGCTTGACGGCCTGCTCGGCGGCCTTGAGGGCCATTTGGCGCTGTCGCTTCACCGCTGGGCCTGCGGTGGCAGGGCCAGATCCGCCGGCGCGGCGCTGCTGCATCAGCCGCTTCTGGCGCTCCAGGCGTTTCTCCTTGGCCTCTCGGGCCAGGCGCACTTGGCGGGCGCGGTGGCGGGTGCGACCCAGCTCGGCACGTCGGGCCAGGTAGGTGTCGCGCTCGGCTTCGCTCTCGGCGGCCTGCCAGGCGGGGTGGGGCACCAGATCGATGCAATCCACCGGGCAGGGCGCCACGCAGAGCTCGCAGCCGGTGCACTCGTCCGTGATCACCGTATGCATGCGCTTAGCCGCGCCGAGGATGGCGTCTACCGGGCAGGCCTGGATGCACTTGGTGCAGCCGATGCACTCGTCCTCGCGGATCACCGCGGCCAGCGGCAACTGGGCGGGTTCCGCCAGGGGCTGCACCGGCTGGCCGGTGAGCGCCGCCAGCCACGCAAGCGTCGCTTCGCCGCCAGGCGGGCAGCGGTTGATGGGCTCGCCCTCGGCGATCGCCTCGGCGTAGGGGAGGCAGCCATCGAAGCCGCACTTGCCGCACTGGGTCTGCGGCAGCAGGGCGTCGATGGCCGCGATCCGCTCGCGCTGGCTCACCGCCTCAGGTCACCCGCTGGCCGGGCTCGGCACCGGTGTCCGGCGAGAGCAGGTAGATGCCCTCGTCGTTGGCCGAGGCCAGCACCATCCCCTCGGAGAGGCCGAAGCGCATCTTGCGCGGGGCGAGGTTGGCCACCATCACGGTGAGCCGTCCCTCCAGGGCCTCGGGGGCGTAGGCGCTGCGGATGCCGGAGAACACCGTGCGGGTCTCGCCGCCCAGGTCCAGGGTCAGCTTGAGCAGCTTGTCGGCGCCCTCGACGTACTCCGCCTTGGCGATCCGCGCGATGCGCAGGTCCACCTTGGCGAAGTCCTCGAAGCCGATCTCCGGGGCGATGGGCGTCTCGGCCAGGGGCCCCTTCGGGGTCTCCTTGAGCTTCTGTTCTTCCACCAGGTCCTCCTTTGACGCCGCCATCATGGCGTCTATCTTCTCCCGCTCCACGCGGGTCATCAGCGGCTTGAACTTGGCGATCTCGTGGCTCAGCAGCACCTCATGGCGGCTATGCCAGTCGAGGCCGTCGAGCTTGAGGAATTCGCGGGCGTCCTCGGCCATGGCCGGCACCACCGGTGCCAGGTAGACCATCAGCTGTCGGAACAGGTTGAGACCCACCGAGCAGATGTCGAGGACCTCCTGCTCGCGGCCTTCCTGCTTGGCCAGTACCCAGGGCTCGGCGTCGGCGATGTAGGTGTTGGCCTCATCCGCCAGTTCCATCACCCGGCGCATGGCGCGGCCGAACTCGCGGGCCTCGAAGAACTCGGCGATCTCGTCGCCGGCGGCGATGAAGCGGGCCACCATCTCCGGCTCGGCGCAGTGGGCTGAGAGCCTGCCGCCGCCGAGCTTCTTGACGAAGCCGGCGCAGCGGCTGGCGATGTTGACCACTTTGCCGACCAGGTCGCTGTTGACCCGGGCGGCGAAGTCCTCGAGGTTGAGGTCCAGGTCGTCCACCCGGGAGGTGAGCTTGGCGGCGAAGTAGTAGCGCAGATACTCCGGGTTCAGGAAGTCCGCGTAGGTGGCGGCCTTGATGAAGGTACCGCGAGACTTGGACATCTTGGCGCCGTTCACCGTCACGAAGCCGTGGCAGTTGACCGCGGTGGGGGTGCGGAAGTCGGCGCCGTGGAGCATGGCCGGCCAGAACAGCGCGTGGAAGTAGACGATGTCCTTGCCGATGAAGTGATAGACCTCGGCCTGGCTGTCCTTGTGCCAGAAGGCGTCGAAGTCCAGGCTCTCTCGGTCGCAGAGGTTCTTGAAGCTGGCCAGGTAGCCGATGGGGGCGTCCAGCCAGACGTAGAAGTACTTGCCCGGGGCGTCGGGAATCTCGAAGCCGAAGTAGGGGGCGTCGCGGGAGATGTCCCACTCATTGAAGCCGGCCTCGAACCACTCCATCAGCTTGTTGCGGATCTGCGGCTGGACGTGGCCGTCGTTGATCCACTCGTGCAGGAAGTCGGCGAAGTCCGGCAGCTTGAAGAAGTAGTGGGTGGAGCTTCTCACCTCGGGGGTGGCGCCGGAGATGGCCGACACCGGGTCGATCAGCTCGGCCGGGGTATAGGTGGCGCCGCACGCCTCGCAGTTATCGCCGTACTGGTCGTCCGCCTTGCACTTGGGGCAGGTGCCCTTGATGAAGCGGTCGGCCAGGAACAGCCCCTTGACCGGATCGTACATCTGCTCAATGTCGCGGGTGGCGATGTGGCCCTTGTCGCGCAGGCGGGTGTAGATCAGCTCGCTGAAGTAGCGGTTCTCGTCGGAGTGGGTCGAGTGGTAGTTGTCGAAGGCCACGCCGAAGGTGGCGAAGTCCGCCTGGTGCTCCTGGCTGACGCGATCGATCAGGGCCTCGGAGGTGATCCCCTCCTGCTCGGCGCGCAGCATGATGGCGGTGCCGTGGGCGTCGTCGGCGCAGACATAGTGGCACTCGTGGCCGCGGCTCTTCTGGAAGCGCACCCAGATATCGGTCTGGATGTACTCGAGCAGGTGGCCGAGGTGGATGGCGCCGTTGGCGTAGGGCAGGGCGCTGGTAACCAGGATCTGGCGCTTGGCGGTCGTCGACATGTCGGCTCTGGATTCCCATGAAAATCAGGCCGTCGATTGTAGCGGTCTTGGGGCGTGGCTGCACCCGCGCGGCACCCGGGTTTGGCGAGTCGCACACTGTTCGGTTAAAATGGTAGAGTCAATCGGTGAGTGGCACGGATCGCCACTCGCAGGATGACCAACCTCAGCGTCACGCATGCCTGGAGCCTGCTTCCCAACAGACTTCATGGAGGAATTCCCATGCGTATGCGTCTTGCCCTGCCCCTGATTGCGGCCACCGCCCTGCTGGCCGGTTGTGCCGGCAATGCCATCTCGCCGACCTACACCAGCGTCGACCCGGACCTCATGCGGATCGGCGATGATCGCCCCGCCGACCCAGAGAAGCGCGTCGAGGAGATGGGCTCCTACTGCCTCGAGATCACCGAGACCTGGAACGACCACGGCACCACCCCGGACGGCCAGAGCCTGTGGGCCAAGGACACCGCCCGCAAGGTCGTACCCTGCAGCTGATCCGAGCACGTCTGAACGAACAAAG
This sequence comes from Halomonas sp. PGE1, assembly GCF_013000985.1. Classification (NCBI taxonomy): domain Bacteria; kingdom Pseudomonadati; phylum Pseudomonadota; class Gammaproteobacteria; order Oceanospirillales; family Halomonadaceae; genus Halomonas; species Halomonas sp. PGE1. Next base: position 2,468,632 of record NZ_CP053032.1, on the reverse strand, counting down.
CGCCCGGTGCCTACCCGCACCGGGCGCTTTTCGTAGGGGCCTTTGTACCCCTTCGCCCCGCGGAGCGTGGCTCCCACCAGTAGGAACGGCCTCTGCAGTAGCGTTCTGATCTTCTGCCAGCTGGAACAGCCTTTGCCGGAGCGGGCTGAACCCCTGCCGGACGCTCAAGAAGAGCCGCCGCTGGGCTTGGAGTCGGCCATCAGCATGTCGTGGTTGCGGGGCGGCTGGCACTGGGTATGCGTGCCCGCGGCCAGGTAGTGGTTCAGGATCGGCTCCATGCCCTTGAGCACCTGAACCGGCAGGGCCGAGGTGAAGCGGAAGCGGTCGGACTCGCTGCCGGCCACGTAGGCGGTGAGGGTGCCGAAGTGGTCGTCGCCCAGGTAGAAGACGAAGGTGGCGGTGCGGTTGCGCGCCTCGGAGTGCACCACCTGGCCGGAGCGGGTGACGGTCTGGAAGCGGTTGTTGCCGGTGCCGGTCTTGCCGCCGAGGGTCAGCGGGGTGTCGTCGTCCAGCCGGAAGCTGCCCTGCAGGCGGCGGGCGGTGCCGCCCTCCACCACCTGGGAGAGGGTGTGGCGCAGCACCGCGGCCACCTCCGGCGCCATGACCTGGCGGGCGCGGCCGTGGTCGGGCAGGAAGCGGGTCTCGTAGGGGGTGCCCTCGGCCAGGTGCAGGTCGTCGATGCGTAGGGTGGGCAGCCGCACCCCGTCGTTGAGGATGATGCCCATCAGCTCGGCCAGGGCCGCGGGTCGATCCCCCGAGCTGCCCACCGCGGTGGCCAGCGACGGTACAAGGTGGTCGAAGGGGTAGCCGAGCCGCGCCCAGCGCTGGTGGATATCGAGGAAGGCTTCGACCTCCAGCATGGTGCGGATGCGGGTGTCGCGGGCGCTGCGGTGGCGAGTGCGCAGCAGCCAGCCGTAGACCTCCTGGCGCGCCTCGCGGCTGGCGGCCTCGGCGTCGGCGTAGCCGGCGTCGGGCTGGTCCTGCAGGAAGCCCACCAGCCACAGCTCCAGCGGATGCACGCCGGCGATATAGCCCTGGTCGGAGAGGGTGAGGGCGCTGGGATCGCTGCCCTCGAACAGCACACTGGGCCGGAAGCTGGCGTCGCGGCCGCCCAGCCGCTCGGCGACGAAGGCGGTGAAGCCGATGGGGTCCGCCTCCGGGTAGAGATAGCGGTAGACCGCCGCCAGCCGCCGCGCGCCGGGGCGCAGCCCGCCCAGGAAGGCCTCCAGGCGCTCCTCGGGCGGCAACGCCTGGTACTTGCGCCAGAAGCGTTGCAGGAACACCCGGCCCTCGCGATCGGCGAAGCTCGCCAGGTAGTCCAGGCGACGCGGATCGCTGTCGTCCTCGAGCAGCCGGCGGCGGTTCTCGTCGCGGTGGATGCTGTAGTTCACCAGGTCGCGCATCAGGCGGATGAAGGGCAGGTTGAGGGACTCCCGCATCGCCTCCTCGAGGGTGGGGTTGCGGCCGTTGTCCTCGCGCCGGAAGTTGCTGAAAGTGTGGCGCCCGCCCCCGGTGAAGAAGGCCTCGTGGGGGCTCGCCGAGTAGCGGCGCTGCATGGCCTGGGTGAGCAGCTCGTCGAGCGGCACATCCGGAGTGGCGATCAGCCGCTCGATCACCCAGCGGCTCAGGTGGTCCTGGCGGTCCACCGGGATCTGGCGCAGGGTGTCGGCGGGCAGACCAGCGTGGCGGGCGTGCAGCTCGGCGATCACCTCCAGGTAGGTGGCCAGCACCCTGAGCTTGGCGGTGGAGCCCAGCTCCAGCTTGCTCCCCTCGTTGATATCGAAGGGCTGGCCGCTGTTGTCGGTCTGCACCCGCACCCGGAACCCCTCCTCGCTGCGCTCGAAGAGGGTGAAGCTGTAGCGCACCTCGGCAGTCTTCTCCGGGGCGAGCAGGCGCTCGCCAAAGAGGCCGATCTCGCCGGCGAAGGCCGGGTCGGCCAGTCGATACAGGTAGTCGGTGACCTCGACCTGTAGGTCGGGGTGCAGGGTGGTGCGTGCGGTCAGATCCAGGCGGTCCAGCTCGTGGAGCGAGACGCCCAGCATGCCCGCCAGGCGGGTACGCGCCACCTGCAGCCCCTTGTCGCGGGGCACCCGGTGGGCCACCGGGGCCGCCTGGAAGTCGCGGAACACCAGGCGCTGGGCCAGGGCCGCCTCGCTCAGCTCGACGGGCAGCACGCCCTCGCTGGCGAGCAGCCTCAGGTGGCTGTCGGTCAGCCGTTCCAGGGCCTCACGGCCGCCCCGCAGGTACCAGGAGGGGCGGCGCTGGGCGATCATCAGCGCGAGCACCTGGCGCGTTGCCAGCCCCCGGCGCGCCAGGGTATCGGGGCCGTTGAAGTCCGGCACCAGCAGGCGGTTGATCTCGTCGGGGTCGGCGCCGAACCAGACCCACAGGCCGTCGGCGAGGCCGTGCACCTCGCCGTGGCCGGGAGCGGCGGCCAGCGGCACACTGTTGAGGTAGTCCAGGGCGATATCCTGGCGGGCGGTGAGGGTCTCGGGGCCGTGGCGGTAGCCGCGCACGCTGGCCGAGACCATCTGGCGCAGCTTTTCCATGGGGGTGTCGGTCCGCCCGCCGGGGGAGTGACGGTACTTCTCGATCTGGGTGGCCAGGGTGCTGCCGCCGGCGGACTGGTCCGAGACGTCCAGGGCCCGGCTCGCCTGGGAGAGGGCAGCGCGGGCGAAGCGCGGCCAGTCCACCGCGGGGTTGGCGTTGGGGGCGCTGGCGTCGAGCAGCTGGCGGTTCTCGATGAACAGCAGCATCTCCAGCACCAGAGGCGGCACCGCATCGAAGTGGGGGAAGTGGCGCCCGGGGTGGCGGTAGACGTAGAGGCTCTCGCCGGTGCAGCTCTCCAGGGTGAGGCCGGCACGGGTCTTCTCGCCGTAGGGGGGGAAGAAACCGTGGTTGACATACTCCATCAGCGCCGGCGAGAAGCGTGCCTGGCGCTCGACCAGGAAGCCGCGCTCCACCAGTCGCGACTGGACTTCGGGCAGCCGGGTGTAGCCGAGCCGCTCATCGAAGGGGCCGTGGGCGGGGGCAAGCAGCCGCTCGCTGCGTCCCGGAGCGACGGTCCAGGTCAGGGTGGCGGCGTAGCGGGAGAGCTCTTGTGACTGGAAGCGCGAGGTGCGTGCCTCAGCCACCAGCAGGGTGGCCAGCACACTGGCCACCAGCGCGAAGAACAGCAGCAGCCACAGTCCGAGGCGCCGCCGCTTCCTGGGTGGAGGCTCGGCCGACAGCCCGGCGCCCGGCGGCCGGGGCCAGCCGGGATCGAGAAGCGGCTCCTGAGAGTCCAGCCTGCCCATACGCTACCTCCGCCATGGCCCGGTACGAATGCGTACCTCCTTCCATAAGCGTAGAACGGTTCTGGCGTTTGAGTAGCGAAATGTAACTATCTGGATGCGATGTTTCGATAGACGCCGAAGTGGGTGAGACCGCGATCATGGAGGTGCAGGGCCTGCAGGCGACTCATCACCCCCTGGTCGCAGTAGAGGAAGTAGCGGCGATCGTCCGGCAGGGCCTCGGCCCGCTGCTGCAGCTCGTAGAAGGGGATCTCCAGGCGCGGAACCTCGGGCAGTGCCAGCGGCGCCTCCTCGCGCTCGCCGGGTGGGCGGATGTCGATCACGCTGACGTCGTCGGCGGCGGCGAGGGCTGCCGGGGAGTCCAAGGTGAGGAGCGCCTGCGGGGCGGGGGCCGTCGTGTCGCCGAGGCTATCGCTGCGGGTCAGCGTGGCGGCCTCGATGGCGGCGTCAAGCACGCCGAAGTCGAAGCCGGCCTCGGCGGCCGCGACCTGATCGCGCCGGGCGCGGGTGTGGGGGCGCTTGGAGATCACCCCGCAGTACTCCGGCATCGCCTCGGCGAAGCGTGCGGTATCGATCCGGCGGGCCTGATCGATGATCGCCTGCTTGTCCTCGGTGAGCAGCGGGCGCAGCACCGGCAGGGAGCTTGCCTCGTCGATCAGTGCCAGGTTGGTCAGGGTCTGACTGGAGACCTGGGCGATGGCGTCGCCGGTGACCAGGGCCGGCACCCGGGCGCGCTGGGCGATGCGAGAGGCGGCTCGCACCATCATGCGCTTGAGTACCACCCCCATGAGGCTGTCGGGCACCGTCTGGAGGATCTCGGCCACCACCGGCTCGAAGGGCACCGAGATGAAGTTGACCCGATGCGACAGGCTGTAGCGTTGCCAGAGGTGGTGGGTGACCTCGCGGACGCCGCGCTCATGCTCGGGGCCGCCGAGATTGAAGAACAGGAAATGGCTCTTGATGCCGCGGCGGATCATCCGCCAGGCGGCCACCGGGGAGTCGTAGCCGCCGGAGATCAGCGTCATGGCCTGGCCCTGCATGCCCAGCGGATAGCCGCCAAGCCCCGGCCAGCGCTGGCGGATCAGGCGCAGGCGAGCGTCCACCACCTGCACCGGCACCTCGACCTCGGCGTGGCGCAGATCGACCCGCGCCGTGGGGGCCGCGGCAAGCAGCTGGGTGCCCAGGTGGCGCTCCATGTCGGCAGAGGTGAAGTCGTGCTCGCCGCGGCGCTTGGCGGTGACCCGGAAGCGCCGCCCGGCGATGGCGTGCTGCCATAGCGGAACCACCTGCCTGGCGATGTCCTCGAGGCCGTCGAAGTCGACCTCCTCGACCGCCTGCACCTCGTGGATACCGGGAATGCGGGTCAGCCGTTCCTGCATCTCCTCCTGATGCGCAGGGGGCAGGTCATCGGGCAGGGCCACCTGCAGGATGTCCCAGCGCTCCTGGACCTTCACCCGCGGGTCCAGCGGGCGCAGGGTATTGCGCACGTTGGAGGCGAGGCAGCGGATCATGTGGCGCCGCACGGAGCGTGACTTGATGGTGATCTCGGGGAACAGCTTGAGCAGATAGTACATCGTGGAAAGTCTGTAAAGCTTTTGTAGAAACAGTGCCTTACAGTTTACCAGACTCGGCGGGCAGGGGCCCGCAACGACAACGCCCGGCAGGGCCGGGCGTCGGGGGGCGCTTGGGAGGTGCCGGAAAGGCGGGGAGGAGGGCGGCAGCAGCGGCGGCCGCGAGCGGCGCTCAGTAGAGGGCCTGCTCCTCGTCCACCACCTCCTTGAGCAGCTCCAGGAAGAGGCGGTCGGCCTCGGAGTGCTCGGCCGGATCCTCCGGGATGTGCACGCTGGTGGTCTCCGAGATCTCGTTGGCGATGCGCGCCATCACTGCGCTGCCGCCGCCCTCGGGCAGGTGGCGCCGGGCGATCTCGAGGGACTGGTCGAGGATCCTCGGGTCCTGCAGCAGTTTCTTGATGAAACCGCGCAGTTCGTTGATGACCCGGGTCTTCTGGATTTCCGATGAGGACATGGCCTTCTCCTTGTTTAACGTTGCCGTGCCGCAGTGGCGTGACGATATCACGTTTGATCGCTTCGGGAGAGAGGCGGGCGCCAAGCCTGGCCGGGGCATCGACGGGGCAGGACTCTGCAGTGTAATCCCTGGCTTACGTCAAGCAGGTGAGATTTCGTCGGCTTGCCGAAGTGGAGTGAGTGGACAAGTGGCCACATAAGATTACACTGAGTAACAAACAGGGCGGGCATCAGTCTAAAGTGCTGAGCCTCTCCTCTGGCTGGCGACTACCTTCCTGGTAATACCGCTGGCTCAGGAGTCAGGAGTACGGGAAAGGATGCGCCATTCCGGCGAGCAGGAGCCGCACCGGGAATGCGACCCGAACAATAAAATAAATAACACTCTCCAGCCGGGTATCGACCGATGGTCAGCGCCCGGGGATCATGCAAAAGGGAACCATCATGACATGCGCCACCGTAGTTACCCGTTACCTTCAGGGCCGGCGTCGTCTCGCCGGCGCCGCCGTCGTCGGCTCCGCCCTGACGCTGCTGCCGCTGGCCGCCGCCGTGGCCCAGAGCCTGCCGCCGGGGCTCGCTCAGCCCGGCTCCACCGACTTGACCGAGGTGGTGCGCCAGGCGCTCGCCACCAACCCTGAGGTGCACGCGGCCTGGAACGGCCTGCGCGCCGCCGGCAACGACGTGGGCGTGGCCCGTGGCAACTACCTGCCGAGCATCGATGCCGCCGCCGGTATCGGCCGTGAAGACCGTCAGGATGACGGTCGTGGCAGCTACGAGACCACCTTCGCCGAGCTGACCCTGAGCCAGATGATCTGGGACGGCTTCGCTACCCGCAGCGAAGTGGAGCGGCTCGATCGGGCCAAGCTGGTGCGCTACTACGAACTGCTCGGGGCCAGCGAGAACGTCGCCCTGGAAGCCTCCCGCGCCTACCTGGACGTGAGCCGCTACCGCGAGCTGGTGCGCCTGGCCCAGGACAACTACGCCGACCACCTGCGCGTCTTCAACCAGATCGAGGAACGGGTGCAGTCCGGCGCCGGGCGCGGCGTCGACCTGGAGCAGATCAGCGGCCGCCTGGCGCTGGCCGAGTCCAACCTGATGACCGAGGCCTCCAACCTCCACGACGTCACCGCCCGCTACCAGCGCATCGTCGGCCGGCTCCCCGCCGAGAACCTGGCGCCGGCGCCGCAGCTGGATAACCGCCTGCCGCCCAGCGTGGCCGAGGCGGTGAACCTGGCCTTCCAGGGCAACCCCGAGTTCCACGCCGCCATCGAGAACATCGAGGCGAGCCGCGCCCAGCAGGCCGGCACCCGGGCCGGCTTCCAGCCACGCCTGGACCTGCGCGGCCGTGCAGGCACCTACGACAGCAACGACGGTAACTTCGATGCGTTTGGGCGGCGGGACCGCCACAGCATCGAGCTGGTGGCCAGCATGAACCTCTACCGCGGCGGCAGCGACCTGGCCTCCTTCCGCGCCGCCAGCGACCGCGTCGAGCAGTCGATCAACCAGCGCGAGGTGGTGTGTCACAACATCCGCCAGACCACCCAGATCGCCTACAATGACACCCGCCGCCTGCGCGAGCAGATGCAGTACCTGAACCAGCACCGCCAGTCCATCGATCGGGTGCGCGGCGCCTACCAGCAGCAGTTCGATATCGGCCAGCGCACCCTGCTCGACGTGCTGGACAGCGAGAACGAGTTCTTCGAGGCCAGCCGCGCCTTCGTCAACGCCCAGTACGACGTGGCCCTGGCCGACGCCCGTACCCTGGCCGCCATGGGGCAGCTGATGCCCACCCTGGGCGTGGTGCGTGACGACATGCCGACCCTGGCCGAGATGGGCAGCGACGGCGTGGCGCTCAACCCCGACGTGGTCTGCCCCGCCGAAGGGCCCATGGGCTTCACCCTGCAGGACTTCACCGGCGGGATCAGCGCACCGGCACGGGCGCCGGATGTCACCCTGTCTGCCGATGCGCTGTTTGCCGTCAACAGCGCGGATCTCTCCGCCCAGGCGCGCGGGGAGCTCGGCCAGCTGGCGCAGCAGATTCGCGGCATGAACAATCTGGAGCGCGTGTTTATCGCCGGCCACGCCGACAGCACCGGCAACGATGCCATCAACGACCCGCTTTCCCAGCGGCGCGCCGACAGCGTGGCTGACTATCTGGTGAGCCAGGGCGTGGAGCGTGGCCTGGTGCAGACCCGCGGCTACGGCTCCCGCCAGCCGGTGGCTACCAACGATACCGTGGAGAGGCGTCGCCAGAATCGCCGCGTGGAGGTGACCCTGGAACGGGTGGGCGAGAACCTGGATCTCGGCTTCGCGCCGGTCGAGGCTCAGCCGCAGGCGCTGGCCGCCGGCAGCGATGCCGTCTCGCGGGCCTGGGCCGAACCGTCCCCGGTCACCCTCTACACCGAGGCCGGTGTGGTCCGGGCAGAGCTCGAACAGGTCGCCGAGGTGGCGCCTTCCGGCACCTTCCTGCAGGTCGCCGCCCTGCGTGACCAGCACAGTGCCCTGGGGCTTGGCGAGCGGCTCTCCACCGAGCTGAACCTGCCGATGCAGCTGGACAGCTCGGGCAGCCTGCACCGCGTGCAGCTGGGCCCGGTCGCTCCCGCCGAGGCGCGTGCACTTCAGCAGCGGCTCGCCGCGATGGGGTACGGTGACAGCTATACGGTAAAGGGATGATCGTGATCTGATGCGGGGTGTCACCACTGACCCCGCTTGTCCTCTCTCCTTCGGCCCTGCCAGCCTCGCTGGCAGGGCCTCTCCCCTGATGAGGTGTTCGTGAGCCAGAGAGAATCCCTGGACCCCCCGGAGGCGCCGGGCTCCCGCTCGGCGGTTCACGATGAGCTGCTGGAGTGCCTGCAGAGCGTCGCCACCCTGCATGACCAGACCACCACCGCCGAGACCCTGACCGCCGGGCTGCCGCTGGAGGAGGGCAGGCTGACGCCGGGAGTCTTCCCGCGTGCCGCGGCCCGGGCGGGCATGACGGCGCGCTTGGTCAAGAGCCGCCTGGTGCAGCTCAACCCGGCGCTCTTCCCTGCGGTGCTGCTGCTGGAGCCGGGCCGCGCCTGCGTGCTGGTGGCACTGGACATCAAGGCACGCCGCGCCCGGGTGATCTTCCCGGAGCTGGGTGATGCGATCAGCGAGGTGAGCCTCGACGGCCTGCAGACCAGCTACTCCGGCCAGGCGATCTACGTGCGGCCGCGCTTCCACTTCGATGCCCGCGGCCCCGAGGTGAACAAGCAGCGCAGCCGCCACTGGTTCTGGGGCGTGGTTCGCGAGAACCGCAAGCTCTACCGCGACGTCATCGCCGGCTCGGTGATGATCAACCTCTTTGCGGTGGCGATGCCGCTGTTCGTGCTCAATGTCTATGACCGGGTGGTGCCCAACCACGCCACCGAGACGCTCTGGGTGCTGGCGGTGGGTATCTTCATCGTGCTCTGTTTCGATCTGGCGCTGCGGCTGATGCGTAACGCCTTCGTCGACCTGGCGGCGAGCCGGGCCGACGTCAAGCTCTCCTCCTCGATCATGGCCCGGGTGCTGGGGCTGCGCATGGAGGCGAGGCCCGCTTCCACCGGCTCCTTCGCGGCCACCCTGCAGTCCTATGAGTCGGTGCGGGGCTTCATCGGCTCGGCCACGGTGGTGGCCCTGGTCGACCTGCCCTTCGTGCTGATGTTCGCCGCCATCATCGCCCTGATCGGCCCGCCGCTGGTGATCCCGGTGCTGGTGGGCATCGCCTTCGTGCTGCTCTATGCCCTGGCGGCCCAGGGCAAGCTGCACGAGCTCTCCGAGACCACCTGGCGGGTCAGCGCCCAGCGCAACGCCACCCTGGTGGAATCGGTCTCCCAGCTCGAGACGGTCAAGGCGCTGCGCGCCGAGAGCCGCATCCAGGGCGTCTGGGAGAAGGCCTCGGCGTTCCTCTCCCGCACCTCCGCCCAGCTGCGCCTGGTGAGCTCCTCGGTCTCCAGCGTGGCGCTGTGGGCCCAGCACTCGGTGGCGGTCTGCGTGATCATCATCGGGGTCTACCTGATCATCGATGGCAACCTCACCCAGGGCGGGCTGATCGCCGCCTACCTGCTCTCCTCGCGGGCCATGGCGCCGGTGAGCCAGGCCGCGGCCCTGCTGGCCCAGTACCACCAGTCCTCCACCGCGCTGCAGTCCCTCAACGGGGTGATGGAGCGACCGGTGGAGCGCCCCGAGGGCAAGGCCTTCGTCAGCCGTCCGGCGCTGCGCGGCGAGATCGCCTTCGACAAGGTCACCCTGCGCTACCCCGAGGAGGAACGCGAGGCGCTGCGCGACGTGACGCTGAAGATCGACGCCGGCGAGAAGGTGGCACTGCTCGGCCGGGTGGGCTGTGGCAAGACCACCCTCAACAAACTGATCCTCGGGCTCTATCAGCCCACTGCGGGGGCGGTGATGATCGACGGCGTCGACCTGCGCCAGATCGATCCCATCCAGCTGCGCCGCCAGATCGGCTATGTACCCCAGGACGTCAGCCTTTTCTACGGCACCCTGCGCGAGAACATCGTCGCCGGCGGTGGCAGCGAGGGTGTCGACGACGAGGCGCTGCTGCGGGCGATCCGGCTCAGCGGCCTGGAGAGCCTGGTCAACGCCCACCCCCAGGGGGTGGACCTGCAGGTGGGCGAGCGCGGTCAGGCGCTCTCCGGCGGCCAGCGTCAGGCGGTGGCCATCGCACGGGCCCTGGTCAACGACCCGCAGATCCTGCTGCTCGACGAGCCGACCAGCTCCATGGATCACGCGAGCGAAGAGACCTTCAAGGCCAACCTCAAGCAGTTCGCCCGGGCCAAGACGATGATAGTCGTGACCCACCGTACCTCGCTGCTCTCGCTGGTGGATCGCATCATCGTGATCGACGGCGGCAAGGTGGTCGCCGACGGGCCGCGAGACAAGGTGGTGGAGGCCCTGCGCAAGGGCCAGATCGGGAGGGCGCGCTGATGGCCGGCAAGAGCAAGGACCTGCGCAGCGCCGAACAGCGCGGCTTCGAGGCGATCGGGCGATTCTCCGAGAGCGGCGGCAAGGTCTTCCGCCCCTTCATGGATCGCCTCTTCGCCCGGCGCGTCACCGCGGCGCACCTCAACCGTGACTGGGCCAGCGACGCCGACTGGGCGCGCATGCAGCAGGACCCCATCCGCGCTCGTGCCTTCCTCTATGTGGTGCTTCTCACCGTGGTGGCACTGCTGGTGTGGTCCTGGTTTGCCGCCATCGACGAGGTGACCCGCGGCGCCGGTCGGGTGATTCCCTCCAGCCAGCTGCAACGGGTGCAGACCTTCGACGGTGGTGTGGTGCAGGAGATCCTGGTGCGCGAGGGGCAGCTGGTGGAGGCGGGCCAGGTGCTGATGCGCATCGACCCCACCCGCTTCGTCGCCACCTTCCGGGAGAACCGCGCTCAGGCGCTGTCGCTCCAGGCGCGGGCAGAGCGCCTGCGGGCGCTGATCACCGACACGCCCTTCGACCCCTCGGAAGAGTTGCGCGCCGAGGCGCCGGGTATCGTCGCCCAGGAACGGGAGGTCTACGAGAGCCGCCGCGAGGAGCTGCGCGAGCAGGAGAACATCCTGCGCGACCGCATTCGCCAGCGGGAAGAGGAGCTGCGCGAAGCCCAGGCCCGGCGGGATACCGCCCAGCGCGAGGCCAACATGGCCAGCCAGGAGCTCAACCTGACCCGGCCGCTGCTGCAGTCCGGGGCGGTCTCCGAGGTGGATATCCTGCGCCTGCAGCGCGAGGTCTCCCGCGCCACCGGCGAGCGAAACCAGGCCGCTGCCTCGGTCTCGCGTCTGGAGTCGGCCGTGGAGGAGGCGCGCACCCAACTGCGCGAGCTCGGCATCGAACGGCGCAGCGACTGGCGCAACGACCTGGCCCAGGTGATGGGCGATCTCTCCGCCCTGGACGAGTCCAGTGCCGGCCTGCAGGACCGCGTGCGCCTGGCCGAGGTGCGCTCGCCGGTGGACGGCGTGGTGCAGCGGCTCAATATCAACACCATCGGCGGGGTGGCCCAGCAGGGGCAGGAGGTAGTGGAGATCGTGCCCAGCGACGACCAGCTGCTGGTCGAGGCGCGCATCGCTCCTCAGGACATCGCCTTCCTGCGCCCCGGGCAGCCGGCCACCATCAAGCTCACCGCCTATGACTTCTCCATCTATGGCGGCCTGCAGGCAGAGCTCGACCACATCAGCGCCGACACCATCACCGACGATAACGACAACACCTTCTATCTGGTGCGCGTGCGCGCCCTGGACGGCGAGGAGGTCAACCAGCAGCTCGCCGTGATTCCCGGCATGACCGCCCAGGTGGACATCATGACCGGCAAGCGCACCGTGATGCAGTTCATGCTCAAACCCGTGCTGCGGGCCTGGAGCGATTCCTTGGGAGAGCGATAGATGGCGATCTACTTCATCAGTCAGGGACGCGACGAGATCCCCCGCTGGCGCGAGGCCTTCAGCGATGCCCGCCTGATCTCCCCGCGGGAGATCCATGCCCGGCTGGTGCGTGGCGACTGCGTGTGGGTCATGGTCGACGGCGAGGATTGGCCGCAGCGGGTGGCCGATCTGCACCGGCGCGGTGCGGCGGTCGGGGTGATGACCCATTCCCCCAGCGCCGCCGAGGCCTTCGAGGCGTTGGAGAGCGGTGCGCGCGGCTATGTGCATGCGCTCTCCGCCCCTGAAGTGCTGCGCCAGGCCCAGGTGGTGATCATGAACCAGGGGATCTGGGTGCCGCCCGAGCTGATGGCCCGGGTGGTGGGGGGAACCTTCCGCGCGCTGGGTGGGCGGGCGCAGGCCCACTCCCAGGCGGAGGAGCTGCAGGCGCTCACCGAACGGGAGCGGGCGGTGACCCTGGCCGTGCTCGAGGGGCACAGCAACAAGGAGGTGGCCCGCGAGCTCGGCATCACCGAGCGCACCGTCAAGGCGCACCTCGGGGCGGTGTTCGGCAAGCTTGGCGTGCGCGACCGCATGCAGCTGGTGCTGCGCCTGTCGGGCCTGCACGCGGCGATGTCTGATTCAGGTCAGTGACGGCAACGGGCCTCGCGCGACGACACTCGGGTCATCGAATTCATCTTTCACCGCGCCGTATCGGCACCTCGGGTGTCGATACGGCTGCTATCAGTCTTGAACATTGATGTGCGTCAAGTAGAAAGCCTACCTGTCCATCGGTCCAATACTCCCTCTCCCACCTCGCGCCTAACTTGAAGGTATCAGTCGGCACTGCGCCGTCTCGTGGCCATAACACCAAGATCATCATGCAGGGAGTCTTACCATGACCATCGCAACCGTCATCTCCATCACCGGTCAGGCCTGGGCGCGGGACGCCGATGGCAACCTGCGCGAACTCCGCGTGGGTGACACCCTGCAGGAGGGCGAGACCCTCGTGACCGCCGACAACGCCAGGGTCCAGCTCGACTTCGGCGACGGCCTTGACCCGACCCTGATCGATGGCGGCCAGCAGGTCGCCATGACCCCGGAGCTAGACTCGAACCAGCCGACTGAGGCCTCCGAGTTCAGCGCCCTGGATGAGGACCTCGAGGCCCTGCTTGCTGCCATCGACGATGGCGATGGCGACCTGCTCGACGCGCTCGATGCAACCGCGGCCGGCGCCGGCCCCGGCGGTGGCGCCGACGGTGGCCACAGCTTCGTGATGCTGGGGCGTATCGCCGAAGGGGTTGATCCGCTTGCCTTCAACTTTGCGGGCGGCCAGGTGGCCGGAATCGACTTCCCGGAGGATGTGGCACTGATCGAGGCCGCCGAAGAGGAGCCCATCGAGGAGCCCATCGAGGAGCCCATCGAGGAGCCCATCGACGGTACGCCCGAAGCCGGCGCATCGGCCGCCGAGCTCTTCGATGCCCAGCTCCTGCAGGAGGGCGGCTCCGTCTTCACCGGCACCTTGGCGTTCGATTTCGGTCCCGACGGGGCCGGCAGCATCGGTTTCGCTGGCATGGGTGGCACCACCGGCCAGGTCGGCACCGAGACGGTCACCTACAGCTGGGATGCCGCCACCAATACCCTCACCGCCACCGGCCCGCGTGGTGAGCTCTTCAGCCTGGTAGTGAACCCGACCACCGGCGCATACACCCTGACCCTCCTCGACAACGTGCTGCACGCCGAGGGCACCGATGAAGCGGGCATCGAGCTGACCTTCACCGTGATCGACGGCAATGGTACGCCGGTCGATGGCACCCTGGCGGTGGCGTTTTTTGATGACGTGCCCGAGGCCCGGGATGTCAATGGAGGGATGCTGGTTGAAGATGGGGCATTGACGGTTCTCAGTGGAAACGTGCTGGACAACGACACAGGTGGCGCAGACGGTGTTGCCAGTCTGATCTGGAACGTCACTGACGAGCAGCGTGCCGAGCTCGAGCAGTACGGCACCCTGGTGCTCAACGCCGACGGCAGCTGGAGCTTCACGCTCGACAACAGCCTGGCCGCGGTGCAGGCGCTGGGTGACGACGACAGCCTCGACTTCACGCTCGGCTACACCATCACCGACGCCGATGGCGACACCAGCTCGGCCAGCCTCAGCTTGACCATCCAGGGCGTGGATGACAGCGCCCAGGTGATCGTCAACGCCCAGGGCGCCGACAGCGTGGTCGACGAGGCCGGCTTGCCGGGCGGCACCCAGGAAGACACGGACATCGACCGTGCCGAGGGCAGCTTCCAGGTCTCGGCCACCGACACCATTGCCAGCGTCACGGTGGGGGGTGCGACCTTCAGCTTGGCTCAACTGCAGGCGTTCAGCAGCGCGTCGCCCTCCGCGGGCATCGACACCGTCAAGGGCACGCTCTACCTGACCGGCTACAGCAGCACGGACGGCAACCAGAGCGCCACCATCAGCTACCTGTACGTGCTGGATGCAGCCCAGGCCCACGGTGAGCCGGGCACGGCCACCGATGCGGTGCTGGTCGACAGCGTCGACCTGGCGGTCACCGGTCTGGGTGGCAGCAGCGCCACCGGCACCCTGACCATCGACGTGCTGGACGATGCGCCGGAAGCCGTGGACGTCATCGGAGGCACTGTCACCGAGGACGCCGCCGAAAATGTGCTCAGCGGCAACGTGCTCGATAACGACACCTTTGGAGCCGATGGCCCGAACGAGGGCACCGAGACGGTGACCTGGAACGTTACTGACGAGCAGCGTGCCGAGCTCGAGCAGTACGGCACCCTGGTGCTCAACGCCGACGGCAGCTGGAGCTTCACGCTCGACAACAGCCTGGCCGCGGTGCAGGCGCTGGGTGACGACGACAGCCTCGACTTCACGCTCGGCTACACCATCACCGACGCCGATGGCGACACCAGCTCGGCCAGCCTCAGCCTGACCATCCAGGGCGTGGATGACAGCGCCCAGGTGATCGTCAACGCCCAGGGCGCCGACAGCGTGGTCGACGAGGCTGGCTTGCCGGGCGGCACTCAGGAAGACACGGACATCGACCGCGCCGAGGGCAGCTTCCAGGTCTCGGCCACCGACACCATTGCCAGCGTCACGGTGGGGGGTGCGACCTTCAGCTTGGCTCAACTGCAGGCGTTCAGCAGCGCGTCGCCCTCCGCGGGCATCGACACCGTCAAGGGCACGCTCTACCTGACCGGCTACAGCAGCACGGACGGCAACCAGAGCGCCACCATCAGCTACCTGTACGTGCTGGATGCAGCCCAGGCCCACGGTGAGCCGGGCACGGCCACCGATGCGGTGCTGGTCGACAGCGTCGACCTGGCGGTCACCGGTCTGGGTGGCAGCAGCGCCACCGGCACCCTGACCATCGACGTGCTGGACGATGCGCCGGAAGCCGTGGACGTCATCGGAGGCACTGTCACCGAGGACGCCGCCGAAAATGTGCTCAGCGGCAACGTGCTCGATAACGACACCTTTGGAGCCGATGGCCCGAACGAGGGCACCGAGACGGTGACCTGGAACGTTACTGACGAGCAGCGTGCCGAGCTCGAGCAGTACGGCACCCTGGTGCTCAACGCCGACGGCAGCTGGAGCTTCACGCTCGACAACAGCCTGGCCGCGGTGCAGGCGCTGGGTGACGACGACAGCCTCGACTTCACGCTCGGCTACACCATCACCGACGCCGATGGCGACACCAGCTCGGCCAGCCTCAGCCTGACCATCCAGGGCGTGGATGACAGCGCCCAGGTGATCGTCAACGCCCAGGGCGCCGACAGCGTGGTCGACGAGGCTGGCTTGCCGGGCGGCACTCAGGAAGACACGGACATCGACCGCGCCGAGGGCAGCTTCCAGGTCTCGGCCACCGACACCATTGCCAGCGTCACGGTGGGGGGTGCGACCTTCAGCTTGGCTCAACTGCAGGCGTTCAGCAGCGCGTCGCCCTCCGCGGGCATCGACACCGTCAAGGGCACGCTCTACCTGACCGGCTACAGCAGCACGGACGGCAACCAGAGCGCCACCATCAGCTACCTGTACGTGCTGGATGCAGCCCAGGCCCACGGTGAGCCGGGCACGGCCACCGATGCGGTGCTGGTCGACAGCGTCGACCTGGCGGTCACCGGTCTGGGTGGCAGCAGCGCCACCGGCACCCTGACCATCGACGTGCTGGACGATGCGCCGGAAGCCGTGGACGTCATCGGAGGCACTGTCACCGAGGACGCCGCCGAAAATGTGCTCAGCGGCAACGTGCTCGATAACGACACCTTTGGAGCCGATGGCCCGAACGAGGGCACCGAGACGGTGACCTGGAACGTTACTGACGAGCAGCGTGCCGAGCTCGAGCAGTACGGCACCCTGGTGCTCAACGCCGACGGCAGCTGGAGCTTCACGCTCGACAACAGCCTGGCCGCGGTGCAGGCGCTGGGTGACGACGACAGCCTCGACTTCACGCTCGGCTACACCATCACCGACGCCGATGGCGACACCAGCTCGGCCAGCCTCAGCCTGACCATCCAGGGCGTGGATGACAGCGCCCAGGTGATCGTCAACGCCCAGGGCGCCGACAGCGTGGTCGACGAGGCTGGCCTGCCGGGCGGCACCCAGGAAGACACGGACATCGACCGTGCCGAGGGCAGCTTCCAGGTCTCGGCCACCGACACCATTGCCAGCGTCACGGTGGGGGGTGCGACCTTCAGCTTGGCGCAACTGCAGGCGTTCAGCAGCGCGTCGCCCTCCGCGGGCATCGACACCGTCAAGGGCACGCTCTACCTGACCGGCTACAGCAGCACGGACGGCAACCAGAGCGCCACCATCAGCTACCTGTACGTGCTGGATGCAGCCCAGGCCCACGGTGAGCCGGGCACGGCCACCGATGCGGTGCTGGTCGACAGCGTCGACCTGGCGGTCACCGGTCTGGGTGGCAGCAGCGCCACCGGCACCCTGACCATCGACGTGCTGGACGATGCGCCTATCCTCGATATCCGGGACGGAATCTTCCAGAACACTGCCAATACAGTGCTTGTTGGCACTCTCGCTGAAATGGGAGCAGATGGTGGCGGCCAGGTTAAACTTACAGGTATAAATATTGGTTTTTCCGGAAGTGATACTAATACACTGACTTCTGGTGGCATTCCATTATTTTATTCAGGGATTGGAACGAGCACAGTTATTGCTACTGCTGGAGAGGGTGGTGCTGAGGTATTTACCATGCAAGCGAATATTGATGGTAGTTATATCTTTACTCAACACGCTCCAATCGACTTGTCCAAGTTGGACGTTGACACTGTGGCGAGGGGTGGTGCCGGCGGACCAAAGCCAGCTTACTATATATATGAAGATGGTACATTTGGTTCTGATCCTGCCAAAAATTGGTTGTTGGAAATTACTGCGATAGGGGGTGGGACAGAAATTAATGCCCAGAACAACCAATTTGGTGTTGACAATCCAAACTTTGGTGATGGTGAGTCTGTTCGTCTGAACTTTGATAATGAAGGAG
This sequence comes from Halomonas sp. PGE1, assembly GCF_013000985.1. NCBI lineage: Bacteria > Pseudomonadati > Pseudomonadota > Gammaproteobacteria > Oceanospirillales > Halomonadaceae > Halomonas > Halomonas sp. PGE1. The sequence goes on along the minus strand of NZ_CP053032.1, from coordinate 2,451,443 downwards.
CTAGCGGTTCAGTTGATGAGGTGTATGTTGCCGAGGTTGGGTTTAGAAATTTCAGCAGTGGCACTGTTAATTATCAAATTTTCTATGTTGGTGGCGCGTCAAAAAGTGGTGCTATTTTAGCGGGGGATTTAAATGGTGATGGTTTCTATTCATTCCCTGCTTCGGAGAATGGATCTCTGGTTGATAAAATAGAATTGACTTATGTTGGGTCTGTTTCGAATATGGGTATTAAGGCCATCAATACTTTTATTTTAGATGACATCGGTGTTGCGGACATCAAGTTTGAATTTGAGGCTGTAGATGGAGATGGAGATGAAATTTCAGGATCTGTTGTCTTGACGGCGCAGAATTCAAGCCAAATTTCTGGCAGCTCCGAAAATGAGGCTTTGGCAGGAGGGGCTGGAAATAATGAGATAGTAGGCGGTGCGGGCAATGACATCCTCATCGGTGGTGCCGGTGACGACGAACTGACCGGCGGCGGTGGCAACAACGTCTTCGTCTGGCACCTGGGTGACCAGGGCAGCGATGGCAGCGTGGCTACCGACACCGTCACCGACTTTACTCTTGATGGTGACGGGGCCGATAAGTTGGTGCTCTCGGACCTGCTGCAGGGAATGGAGTCCAGTGACGACCTTTCTAGCTATATGCATGCAGTGGAAGGTGGTGGCAATACCATCCTGCATATCAGCTCGGCGGGCGAGTTGGCCGTCGATGAAGGATCTATCAGCGGCGCTGATCAGGTCATCATCCTGAATAACGTGGACATGGGTGATATGAGCTCTTCGGAGTTCCTGAACACTCTTATTGCCAACGGTCAGCTTGATATCGAGTAACTCTTAGCCCACCCCAACCAGGCGCCCGGCATTGCCGGGCGCTTCCTTTCCACCCTGTGGCATCACGACATCCATGCTGCGCGCCGTGCTGAACTGGCCTAGCATGGTCGGTAGAGCCTGCTAGAGAGAGCCTTCATGTACATCAAGCGTGCCGACGATGGTCGCATCGAACTGGTCAGCCGTGAGGCGACCCCGGATTGTCGGGAGTTTCTGGCGGCGGATTCGCCGGAGCTGCTGGCCTTCCTGAGCGAGGGGGAGGTCAAGTCGGGGCAGGCGCACTTTCAGGCCTCGGATCTGGCCTTCGTGCGGGTGCTGGAGGACGTGATCGAACTGCTGATGGACAAGGGAGTAATCAGCTTTACCGAGCTGCCCGAGGCGGCCCAGCAGAAGGTGATGGAGCGTCAGACGCTGCGTCGGCGGCTGAGCGGCCTGAGCCTGGTCGGCAGCGACGATGAGGAGGGAGGGGTGATCTGAGGAGGGGGGCTATCCGTTTGGGCGCCTTCGGCGCCATTCGCCGGGCAAAGCCCAGCTCCCACCAGTAGCCCCAAGTCTCCAAAGCTCTCAAGTTGCCATTCAGTGTTATCCAACCCTCTGGCTCCCATGGAGTGACTTTCATCACTCTCATGGCTGGCTCCTGGGGCTGAGAATAGTCAAGCTCTCGACAGCGCCTCACATCCGATGTGAGGCGCTGTCGTTTTTGCGTGCCTTGCCGTCAGGCGGGCTTGTCGTGCTGCCGGACGCCGGGGCCGGTGACGCCGTCCATGCCCAGTTCGTAGAGCAGCTCGCCCTCCTGCAGGCTGTCGACGCCCTCGGCGATGGCGAGGATGCCGATGGAGTGGCACAGCGTCGCCATGCCGCGCAGGATGGTCTGCTGCTCGGGGCTGCGGTCGACCCCCTTGACCAGCGAGGCGTCGATCTTGAGGTAGCTGAGCCCCAGGTCCTGCAGGTCCGAGATGCGCCGGAACTCGCGCCCGACGTGCTCGAGGCCGACCTTGCAGCCGAAGGGCTGCAGCTCTCGGCACAGGCTGCGGAAGCTCTCCAGGTCATGGATGACCATGGATTCCGGGACTTCCAGCCAGAGCTTTTCGGCGGAGTCGCGCTGTGATTGGAGCAGGTTGCGCAGGTCCAGCACGAAGCGGGCGTTGCGCACCGAGGCGGGGGAGAGATTGATGCCGAGCGGCTTGCCGTGGCGGGCGATCTCCTTGATGGTCTCGCGTGCCACGGCCATGTCCAGGGCGGTGTCCAGCTCCAGGCGCGAGATCCAGGGCATGAAGACGCCGGCGGGGCGCCACTCGCCCTTCAGGCGCAGCCGCGAAGGGCACTCCAGGTGGAGCAGCTTGCCGTTGGCGTCCAGCACCGGGAAGCGGCCCAGGTAGACGCCGGCCTGCAGGGCCTCCTGCAGCGCCTTTCGCCAGTCGGCGTGGCTGTTGAAGAGCGGCAGGCGCTGGGGGCCCTCGGCGATCAGCTGCGCGAGGTCGCCGCGGTTCTCGGCGGTGGCGAGCGCCCCGTCGAGGCTTGCCAGCAGGGACGCGGGCCGATCCTCCTGGGAGTAGGCGATCAGGGCGGAGGGCAGACCAAGCTTGATGCGCTCCTCCTGCTGCTGAAGCGGCTGAAGGCGCTGGGTAAGCTCCTGCCCGAAGGCTTGAAGATCGACCGCGCCGGGCAGCAGCAGGGCGAAGTCCCCGCCGCCCAGGCGCCCGGCGATACCGCCACCGCGCAGCGTGCCGAGCTGTTCCAGTGTTTGGCCGAGTGACCTGAGCAGGTCGTCGGTGTCGGCGTGGCCCAGCTGTTCGCTGACCTCGCCGAGCCGTGCCAGACGCACCAGGGCGAGGCTGCCGCTGGCCCGGGCACCGCTGCTCTCCATCATGACCTTGAGCTGGCCGAGGAAGGCCTCGCGATTGAGCACGCCGGTGACGGTGTCATGCTGCAGGCGCTGCCTGAGCACGTCGAGCCGTTCGCTCTCGCGGCCCAGCATGTCGCGCACGGAGCCTGAGAGCTGGTTCATGGCCTGCACCACCTCCTTGAGCTCGCGGGTGCGCGGCTCGGGGGAGGTGGTGAAGCGGCGGTTGCCGATGTCGCGGGCCTGGGCGACCACGGCCCGCAGCGGGCGGCGGATGGTGCGCACGATCCAGGCGGCCAGCGCCAGGCTGATGGTACCGGCCAGGGCGAACCAGCCGAACAGTTCCAGGGTGCTGCGCCACAGCGACTGGTAGGCGAAGCTGTGGTGGGTAGCGACGGTCAGGGTGCCGTACTGGCGCCAGCCGTCCTGGACCACGGCCCGGCCGGGAGGTACGTCGAAGCGCACCAGGTCGACGAACCAGCCCGGCGCGCCCTCGACCGTCTCGCCCCCCTGGCGCAGGTCGATCACCTGCCCCTCGGGGTCGCGCAGCTCGATCAGGCGGTAGTGGCCGGTGTCGAACTGGGCCGCGATCAGCAGGCCGATGGTCACCGGGTCCTTGTCGAGCTGGCTCAGGGTCAGCGCCAGGGCGTTGGCGTTGTCGGCGTTCTTGATCTGCACTTCCTGCTGCATGTAGTGGCGGCTGCTGGTCACACCGATGAACAGGCTGCCGCCAAAGGCCAGCAACAGCAGTACCACGATGGTCAGCCAGAGCTGCTTGATAAGCGACATGTCGTTGTGCTCCCCACGGGTCTTTGCCCGACTCAGATGAATCCCTGCTCGCGCATGCGATCGATCACGTTGCGCCAGCGCGACAGGCGCGCCAGCGGGTCGGCCCGCGACTCCGTGCCGCCGCCGGCCCAGAGTCCCTGGCTGTTGAAGCTGAACAGCGGGTCGAGGTCGGTGCGCTGGGCGGCCGGCGTGATCGAGGGCACCAGATTGTCCAGGATCAGCGGCTCCGCCGCCGGCGTCTCGTACCAGCCCAGCACCATGTGGGCCTGGGTGATCTGGCTGCGGCCGATCCGCGCCCGTACATAGATCATGCGCAGCTGGTCGCCCGGTACCCCGAGCTGCTTCAGGGTGACGTACTTGGCGATGGAGTAGTCCTCGCAGTCGCCCTGGCCGCGCCCCATGGTCTCCAGCGGCGTGGCCCAGAAATCCTCGCGGCCCCAGTTGTCGATGTCATCGACCCAGCGCACCCGGCGGTTGAAGAAGTCATTGACCTCGCGCAGCTGGGTCTGGAGGGGGACGCCGCGCAGGCGCTCGAGCAGCGAGAACCAGGCCTCCAGGGCGTTGAGCCCCTGCTGGCCATAGAGGCGCTGCATGCTCTGGCGCAGCCGCGAGGGGTCGAGGCTCGCCGTGGCCGGGCCCGGACGCAGCCCCAGCCCGGTCGCCAGCAGCAGGGCACCGAGCCCCGCCACGAAGCGGCGACGGCCCGGCGACTGCAGGGGGCGCGGGGAGGAGGGTGGCATGGCGGGGCTCGGATAGATCGGCGTTTGCTGAAGTCTAGGCGCAGGCGAGGCCTAATGCGAGTGCCCTATTGGGCTCATACCCTGACGCAGGGCGTCGCGCTCACCCCTTGCCGGGGCCCTGCCAGACCCGCAGCCGGCCGATCCAGCCGAGCTCGCGGCAGGCGGCGCGCAGCTCGTCGGCGGCCTGCTCCAGGCTCTGGTCCTCCGGCAGGGCGTTGATGAAGATCGAGACATCCACCTGGTTGTCCAGATAGTGCAGGTCCAGGGCGACCCTTGCGTGCCAGACGCGCACGTGGCGCCAGGTCTCGTCGAGCATGCCCTCCACGTCGCCGCGTAGCGGTAGGCCGGGGCGCAGGCTGTGCTCGGTCTCGCCGGCATCGTCCTCCGGGTCGATGTGGAAGGTGACGTCGGCCAGTACCGGGAAGGCCTCGCGCAGGCGTCGGGTCACGGCGTTGCCGATCTCGTGGGCCTCGGAGACGGTGACCCGCGGTGGTACCACGATATGCAGGTCGAGCAGCGCCTGGCTGCCCAGGGTGCGGGTGCGCAGGTCGTGGACGCCGCGCACGCCCGGCACCTGCTCGGCCACCGCCTGCATCTCCTGGCGCTCCTTCTCGGGCAGGGCGGTGTCGATCAGCTCCTGGCTCGACTCCCACAGCAGCCGGCCGCCCACCTGGCCGACCATCACGCCGACGATGACCGCGGCCACCGCATCCATCCAGCCAGCGCCGAACTGGGCCGCGATCAGCCCCACCAGCACCACCACGGTAGAGAGTGCATCGGAGCGCGAGTGCCAGGCGTTGGCCTCGAGCAGCCGCGAGTTGACGCGCTTGGCGACGCGCATGGTGTAGCGGTAGATCCACTCCTTGGCCCCCAGGGCGATCACCGCGATGCCGATGGCCCAGAGGCCCGGGGCGGGAATCGGCTCGCCGGCGACCAGGCGGGTCACGCTGGCCCAGGCGATGCCGCCGGCCACGAAGATCAGCACGCTGCCCAGCCACAGGGTGGCCAGGGTCTCGATGCGGCCGTGGCCATAGGGGTGGTTGCTGTCCGGCTCCTGGCGGCCGAAGTGGGTGGCGCCCAGCACGAAGACATCGGTGAGGATGTCCGAGAAGGAGTGGATGCCGTCGGCCACCAGGGCCGCCGAGCCCACCATGAAGCCGGTGACCATCTTGGCCACACCCACCACGAAATCGATCACCGCGCCGATCAGGGTGACCTTGTGGGCCTCGCGGGTCTGGGCGCCGCGGTCGGGAGGCACGGCATGGTGATGGTGGTGATGGCCGTGGGCGTGTGCCATGGCGTCCTCGCGGTCAGGGGGCGGTCAGGGAGAGATGAGTCCGGCCTTGTTGCGTACCGGGTTGGCGTACTGCGCCAGCCACCAGCTGCGCAGCTCGGCGGGGACCTGCTGCAGGCGGGCCTGGAAGCGGGCGCGGTCGGCGTCGCTGATGGCCGCGTGGTCGATCAGCTCCGGGGCGTCGCCCAGCGCCTCCAGGGCCAGGTAGTGGCTGGGGTAGAGATGGTAGCCCGCCAGCACCTGGCGGTCTATCTCCGCGGCCACGGCCTCGGGGCTTGCGAAGTCATCGGAGAGCGGCGTGCCGACGCAGAGCCGCACCCGGCCCTTGTGGCCGGTGATTCCGGCGACGATGGACTGGATGTCCTCGAACTGGCCCTTCTCATAGTTGCCGCTGGTGTGCAGGGCGTGGAGTTCGCGGGCCTTCTGCACGTCGCAGGGGTCGTACTCGTAGCTGATCGAGACCGGCACCAGGCGCAGCTCGGCGACCGCCTCGCCGATGGAGACGCCGCGCTGCTCGGCTCGCCGAGCCATGGTGATCATCTTGATGATCGCGGGGTCGGTGCGGTCGATGCCGTCCTTGGCGCGCCCCTCGCGCTGCGCCATCCAGATGGAGTGGTTGTCCACCGTGATGGAGTGGCGGATATAGGCGGAGAGCTGCTGGTAGGCGGCCAGCATGGCGCGCTTGCCGCGGGCGCTGCGCGGCACGATGAAGCTCTTGTTGAGCCGCATCAGGTCGGTGACATAGGGCTTCTTGAGCAGGTTGTCGCCGATGGCGATGCGCACCGTGTCACGCCCGGCCAGGTAGAGCGCATAGTTGACGAAGGCCGGATCCAGGGAGATGTCGCGGTGGTTGCCGATGAACAGGTAGGCGGTGTCGTTATCCAGGGCGTCGAGCCCCTCGACCTGGAAGTCATCGGTGGTGGTGCGGATCATGCGCTCCATGTAGGAGGCGATGCGCATCTGGAAGTCGTTGACGCTGGTCACGCCGCGCACCTCGCGGCGAATGGCCAGGCTCGCCAGGGTGCTGGAGAGGCGCGGCATGACGCGCGACAGCCGCGGCAGCCGGAAGCGGGTCAGGGCGGTGAGCAGCTCCGGGTCGTAGGCGAGGCGGGCGAGGACCTCGGCCACCTCGTCGTCACGGTAGGGGCGAATCTCGGCCCAGGGATCGGCGGGCGAGGTGTCGGGGCGTTGGTCGGTCATGGCGTCACACTTCACGGTTCGCGGTGCTCGCCTCGCCGCCCAGCCAGGCGATCAGGCGTTCGATGTTCTCGCCCAGGGCCTGGGCCATCAGCAGGAAGTCGGTCTCGAGGCGCACCAGGGCATCGTCGCCGTCATCGGCGGCGTTGGCCTCGTCGATCAGGGCGTCACCGAAGCGCAGCGACTTCAGCGCCAGGTCGTCGTGCAGCACGAAGCTGACTCGGCCCTCGATCTCGAGGGCCAGCTTGCTGGCCTGGCGGCCGCCCTCCAGCAGCTGCTGGATCTCGTCGCTGTCCAGTTCGACCTGGCGAGCGCGCAGCACGCCGTCGTCGCCCTTGGCCTTGAGCTCCACCTGGTCGCCCAGCACCAGGTCGGCGGGGCGCGAGGCGGGGTCGGTCAGCCACTGGGTCATGGCGCGCATGGGCAGGGTCTGGCTAGCCAGCGGGGTCACCTTGAGGCTGCCCAGGGTCTCGCGCAGCAGGTCGAGCAGCTCCTCGGCGCGGGTACGCGAGCTGGCATTGATGCCGATCAGCCCGCGGCGAGTGTCCCACCACAGGTCGATCTTCTGGCTGCGCACGAAGGCCCGCGGCAGCAGCTCCTCGACCACCTGTTCCTTGAGAGCGATCTTCTCCTGGCGGCGCAGCTTGCGCCCCTCCCGGGCCTCGACCTCGGCGGCACGCTCCTCGGTCTCCTCACGCACCACGCCGGCGGGCAGCAGCCGCTCCTGGCGCAGGGCGCTGAGCAGGCGCTGGCCCTGCAGCTCGTGCAGGCGTGCGGTGCCCGCGCGGCCGGCCGGGGCGGTCCAGCCCAGTCGGCGAGGATCCTGGCCGCCCAGCGGCCTGGCGGCGTGCTCGGCGAGGGCCTCCTCGAGGGTGGCGGCATCCAGCGTCGGCGCATCGTGCAGGCGATAAAGGTGCAAGTGCTTGAACCACATGAAGCATTTCCCGGGGTAAAAAGGACGGCCATTATCCCTGAAGGGGGGCGGGGGTGCCAGCGGGTCTCCGGGCGGCGTCCGGCTTGAAACGACTGTTTGAAATTCGCCGGCGGCATTGCCAGAATCGCCGGGCCTGCCATCACGGCCATTATCAAGGAGCAATGCCATGGATTCTCGTGTCTCGACCACCCGCCTGAGGGTGCGCGGCTATCACCTGGACGGCTACGGCCATGTCAACAACGCCCGCTACCTGGAGTTCCTGGAGGAGGGGCGCTGGGGCTACTTCGACGATCGACCGGGCCTCGCCCGGCGCCTGATGGGGGGCGAGCTCGCCTTCGTGGCGGTGAACCTCAATATCGACTACCGCCAGGCGGCGGTGGCGGGGGACGACCTGGAGATTCTCACGCGCCTCTCGGCCGTCGGCGGGCGCAGCGCGAAGATGAGTCAGGAGATCCGCCGGGTGCGCGACGGCGTCCTGGTGAGTGCGGCGATCTTGACCTTTGTGCTGCTCGACGTGGCGGCCAACCAGGCGGTGCCCATCGAGGGCGAGATTCGCGAGCTGCTCGAGCCCCTGGTGATGGAGCAGCCCCTCGCATAGCCGGCTGCCTTTGCTCTGCCCGCGGTGGTATGATGTAGCGCTATCATGGCGCCCGCGGCAACGCCGGCGAGGGCGGCCAACCTCTTGCAGTGCAAAGGATTCGACGACCCATGGGTGACATCGCCAGAGAGATTCTGCCAGTCAATATCGAGGACGAGCTCAAGCAGTCGTACCTCGATTACGCGATGAGCGTGATCATCGGCCGGGCACTGCCCGATGTGCGCGATGGCCTGAAGCCGGTACACCGGCGCGTGCTGTTCGCCATGCACGAGCTCGGCAATGACTGGAACAAGCCATACAAGAAGTCGGCCCGCGTAGTGGGCGATGTCATCGGTAAGTACCACCCCCACGGTGACAGCGCCGTCTACGACACCATCGTGCGCATGGCTCAGCACTTCTCCATGCGCCACGTGCTGGTGGATGGCCAGGGCAACTTCGGCTCCATCGACGGCGACAGCGCCGCCGCCATGCGTTACACCGAGGTGCGCATGGCGAAGCTGGCCCACGAGCTGCTGGCCGATCTCGAGAAGGACACCGTCGACTGGGTCGACAACTACGACGGCACCGAGCGCATCCCCGAGGTGCTCCCCACCAAGGTGCCCAACCTGCTGATCAACGGCTCCTCCGGCATCGCCGTGGGCATGGCCACCAATATCCCGCCCCACAACATGGGCGAGGTCATCAGCGCCTGCCTGGCGCTGATCGACGACTACACCCTCACCGTCGACGACCTGATGGAGCATGTGCCGGGCCCGGACTTCCCCACCGGGGCCATCATCAACGGCCGGGCCGGCATCCTCGAGGCCTATCGCACCGGCCGCGGGCGCATCTATGTGCGTGCCTGTCACACCATCGAGCATGACGACAAGAGCGGCCGCGACCACATCATCATCAGCGAGCTGCCCTACCAGGTGAACAAGGCGCGGCTGATCGAGAAGATCGCCGAGCTGGTCAAGGACAAGAAGATCGAGGGCATCGCCGAGCTACGCGACGAGTCCGACAAGGACGGCCTGCGCGTGGTGATCGAGACCAAGCGCGGCGAGTCCGGCGAGGTGGTGGTCAACAACCTCTTCGCCCAGACCCAGCTGCAGACGGTCTTCGGCATCAACATGGTGGCCATCGAGGATGGCCAGCCGAAGATCATGAACCTCAAGGAGATCCTCGAGGCGTTCATTCGTCATCGCCGCGAGGTGGTGACCCGTCGCACCCTGTTCGAGCTGAAGAAGGCCCGCGAGCGCGGCCACATCCTCGAAGGCCTGACCGTCGCGATCTCCAACATCGACGAGGTGATCGAGCTGATCAAGGCCTCGCCGAACGCCGCCGAGGCCAAGGAGAAGCTGCTCGCGCGCAACTGGCCGCCGGGGCAGGTCACGCCCATGCTGGAGCGTGCCGGGGCCACCTCCTGCAAGCCCGAGGAGCTGGAGGAGGGCTTCGGCCTCAACCCCTCGGCCACCGAGTACCGCCTGTCGCCGGCCCAGGCCCAGGCCATCCTCGAGCTGCGCCTGCACCGCCTGACCGGCCTCGAGACCGAGAAGCTGCTCGACGAGTACCTCAATATCCTCGAGAAGATCGCCGAGCTGATGGCGATCCTCGCCTCCAGCGAGCGCCTGCTCGAGGTGATTCGCGAGGAGCTGAACGCCGTGCGCGACCAGTTCGGCGACCCGCGTCGCACCGAGATCCAGGCCAGCCATCTCGACCTCTCCATGGAGGACCTGATCGCCGAGGAGGACATGGTGGTCACGGTCTCCCGCTCCGGCTACGCCAAGACCCAGCCGCTCTCCGACTACCAGGCCCAGCGCCGCGGCGGGCGCGGCAAGTCCGCCACCGCCATGAAGGACGAGGACGTCATCGAGCACCTGCTGGTGGCCTCGACCCACGACACCGTGCTGCTCTTCTCCAACCGCGGCAAGGTCTACTGGCTCAAGGTCTACGAGATGCCGGCGGCCAGCCGCGGCTCGCGGGGCAAGCCGCTGGTCAACATGCTGCCGCTCGACGAGGGCGAGGCGATCAACGCCATCCTGCCGGTGCGCGACTACGACCCGGACCACTACATCTTCTTCGCCACTGCCAAGGGCACGGTGAAGCGCACCAGTCTCGAGCAGTTCTCGCGGCCGCGCAGCGTTGGCCTGATCGCCATCGACCTCGAGGAAGACGATCGCCTGATCGGTGCGGCCATCACCTCTGGCAGCGACCACGTCATGCTGCTGTCGTCCAACGGCAAGGCGATCCGCTTCGAGGAGGGCAACGTCCGCGCCATGGGGCGTACCGCCCGCGGCGTGCGCGGCATGCGCCTGCTCGACGACGCCGAGGTGATCAGCCTGATCATCCCCCAGAGCCAGCTGATCGACGCCGAGGCCGACGTGGAGGGCGAGGGCGAAGCCGAGGCGGAAGCGGGTGTCGCCGTCGAGGCCGGCAACGGCGGCCAGATCTATATCCTGACCGCCTCCGAGAACGGCTACGGCAAGCGCACCCGTCTCGAGGAGTTCCCGCTGCGCGGCCGCGGCGGCCAGGGCGTGATCGCCATGCAGACCAGCGAGCGTAACGGCGCCCTGGTGGCCGCCATGCAGGTCTACTCCACCGACGAGATGATGCTGATCACTGACCGCGGCACCCTGGTGCGCACCCGGGTCGACGAGGTCTCCATCACCTCCCGCAACACCCAGGGCGTGATGCTGATCCGTCTGGGCAACGAAGAGAAACTGGTCAAGACGGTACGGATCGACGAGCCGGAAGAAGCCGGGGCAGACCCCGATTTCGACGGTGACGATGAGCAAGGGGAAGACGATGGGGAATAACGGCAATGGGGGGCTGCCCCCCATTCATCGCCACTACAACTTCTGCGCCGGTCCGGCCGCGCTGCCCACGGCGGTGCTCGAGCGGGCCCGCGACGAGCTGCTCGACTACCACGGCCGTGGTCTGTCGGTGATGGAGATGAGCCACCGCTCGCCGGAGTACGTGGCCATCGCCGAGAAGGCCGAGGCCGACCTGCGCGAGCTGCTGGCCATTCCGGCCAACTACCGGGTGCTCTTCACCCAGGGTGGAGCCACTCAGCAGTTCGCCGCCGTGCCCTACAACCTGCTCGGCCCGGGCGGGCGAGCCAACTTCGTCAACACCGGCATCTGGAGCAAGAAGGCGATCGCCGAGGCGCGCCACCTGTTTGGCGACGTTCACGTGGCGGCTGCCAGCGAGGCCGGCGGCCACCTGGCGGTGCCGCGTCCGGAGGAGATCCTGCTCTCCAGCGATGCGGCCTACCTGCACTACACCGCCAACGAGACCATCGGTGGGCTCGCCTTCGACTACATCCCCGGCAGTGAAGGTGGAGGGCCTCGCCGCCCGGATGGCTCCGAGGCGCCGCTGGTGTGCGACATGTCCTCCAGCATCCTTTCGGGGCCCCTGGATGTCTCGCGGTTCGGCGTGATCTACGCCGGTGCCCAGAAGAACATCGGCCCTGCAGGCCTGGTGGTAGTGATCGTGCGCGATGACCTGCTCGACCGCGCCCGTGCCGACATGCCGTCGCTCTTCGGCTACCAGGCGCTGGCGGAGGCGGGCTCCATGATCAACACCCCGGCCACCTACAGCTGGTACCTGGCCGGGCTGGTGTTCGAGTGGCTCAAGGACGAGGTGGGTGGTTTGGCCGCCATGGAGGCGATCAACGCCCGCAAGGCCGCCAGGCTCTATGCGGCCATCGACGAGAGCGAGCTCTACTCCAACCCCATCGCGGTGGCCAACCGCTCGCGGATGAACGTGCCCTTCGTGCTGGCCGACGCTCGCCTGGATGAGCCGTTCCTGGCCGAGGCCGAGGCGGCGGGGCTGCTCAACCTTCAGGGCCACCGCAGCGTGGGTGGCATGCGTGCCAGCCTCTACAACGCCGTGCCCGAGGCCGCGGTGGAGGCGCTGGTGGAGTTCATGGCCGATTTCGAGAAGAGAAGGGGCTGACGAGCATGAGTGATACCCCCATCGATCTGGAGGCACTGCGCCAGCGCATCGACGCCCTGGACGGCGATATCCTGCGCCTCATCAGCGAGCGCGCCGAATGTGCCCAGCAGGTGGCCCAGGTCAAGACCGCCGAAGACCCCGATACGGTCTTCTATCGGCCCGAGCGCGAGGCCCAGGTGCTGCGCCGGATCATGGCGCTTAACAAGGGGCCGCTGGACAGCGAGGAGGTCGCCAGGCTGTTTCGCGAGATCATGTCTGCCTGCCTGGCGCTGGAGCAGCCCATCAAGGTGGCCTATCTGGGCCCCGAGGGCACCTTCACCCAGCAGGCGGCCCTCAAGCACTTCGGCGAGAGCGCCGTCAGCCTGCCCATGGCGGCCATCGATGAGGTGTTCCGTGAGGTGGAGGCCGGCGCGGTCAACTACGGCGTGGTGCCGGTGGAGAACTCTACCGAAGGGGTGATCAACCACACCCTGGACTCCTTCATGGATTCCGGCCTGCGCATCTGCGGCGAGGTGGTGCTGCGCATCCACCACCATCTGCTGGTGGGCGAGACCACCCGCCAGGACAAGGTCTCGCGCATCTACTCCCACCCCCAGTCCTTCGCCCAGTGCCGCAAGTGGCTCGACGCCCACTACCCTCAGGCCGAGCGGGTACCGGTCTCCTCCAACGCCGAGGCGGCGCGCCTGGTCAAGACCGAGTGGCACAGCGCGGCGATCGCCGGCGACATGGCCGCCAAGCTCTATGGCCTGACCCGGCTCGCCGAGAAGATCGAGGACCGCCCGGACAACTCCACGCGCTTCCTGATCATCGGTCACCAGGACGTGCCCATGTCCGGCGAGGACAAGACCTCCATCGTGGTGGCCATGCGCAACCAGCCGGGTGCGCTGCACGACCTGCTGGAGCCCTTCCATCGCCACCAGATCGACATGACCCGCCTGGAGACCCGCCCCTCGCGCAGCGGGGCGTGGAACTACGTCTTCTTCATCGACTTCAAGGGGCACCGCGACGAGCCCCGGGTCGCCGCGGTCCTCGAGGAGGTGCGCCTGCGCGCCGCCGAGGTGAAGGTGCTCGGTTCCTACCCGATCGGCGTGCTCTGAGGCGTGGTGGTGAGAGTCAATGAACCCCGCCTCCTGATCGTCGGCCTGGGGCTGATCGGCGGCTCCCTGGCCGCGGCCCTTCGCGCCGCCGGCTTCGGGGCGGCTAGAGAGCCTTCCGCCGGCTTCGGGGCGGCTAAGGAGGGCTCTGCCGGCTTTCGGGGCGCCATCCATGCCTGTGATCCGGACCCCGGCGAGATCGCCCGCGGCATCGAGATGGGGCTGATCGACGGCGGCGACACCGAGCTCGCCGCGGTCATCGAGGGCGCCTCCCTGGTGGTGCTGGCGGTGCCGGTGCTGGCGATGCGCAGCGTGATGGGGGAACTGGCCCGGCTGATCGACCGGGCCGCCCCCGACGTGGTGATCACCGATGTGGGCAGCACCAAGGCGACCATCCGCGACTGCGCCCGCGAGGCCTTCGGTTGCGTGCCGCCCCACCTGGTGCTGGGCCACCCCATCGCCGGCTCCGAGAAGAGCGGCGTGGCGGCGGCCAACCCTGAGCTCTATCTGCGCCACAAGGTGATCCTCACTCCGGAGCCCGACACCGACCCGGTGGCGCTTTCCCGGGTGCGCGCCCTGTGGGAGGCGTGCGGGGCCGAGGTGCTGGAGATGGACGTGGTGCGCCATGACCAGGTGCTGGCCCGCACCAGTCACCTGCCGCACCTGCTGGCCTTCTCCCTGGTGGACACCCTGGCGCGCCAGGACGAGCGGTTGGAGATCTTCCGCTATGCCGCCGGGGGCTTTCGCGACTTCACCCGCATCGCCGGCAGCGACCCGGTGATGTGGCGCGACATCTTCGTCGCCAACCGCGAGGCGGTGCTGGCCTCCCTGGACGATTTCGAGGCCGGCCTGGCGCGGATTCGCCAGGCCATCGAACATGGCGACAGCGATGCCATGCTCGCCACCTTCGATCGCGCCCGTCACGCGCGCCACTACTTCGAATCCCTGCTCAACAAGACCAGTTATCAGGCGGAATATCAGATGCAACAGCAAGGCAAGCTGCGCTACCGGGTCGCCCCGGGCGGCACCGTGACCGGCCGCATTCGCGTGCCCGGCGACAAGTCGATCTCCCACCGCTCCATCATGCTCGGGGCGTTGGCCGAGGGGGTCACCGAGGTCAAGGGCTTCCTGGAGGGGGAGGACAGCCTGGCCACCCTGCAGGCGTTCCGCGAGATGGGCGTGGCCATCGAGGGCCCCCACCAGGGGCGCGTGACCATCCACGGCGTCGGCATGCACGGCCTCAAGGCGCCCTCGGGGCCGCTCTACGTGGGCAACGCCGGCACCGCCATGCGCCTGTTTGCCGGGCTCTTGGCCGGCCAGGCCTTCGACACCGAGCTTACCGGCGATACCTCCCTGACCAAGCGCCCCATGGGCCGCGTGGCCGACCCCCTGCGCCTGATGGGGGCGGTGATCGATACCGCCGAGGGTGGTCGTCCGCCGCTGCATATCCACGGCGGCCGCGCGCTCAAGGGCATCACCTACGACATGCCGATGGCCAGCGCCCAGGTGAAGTCCTGCCTGCTGCTGGCCGGTCTCTACGCCGAGGGCGAGACCCGGGTGCGCGAGCCGGCGCCGACCCGCGACCACACAGAGCGCATGCTGGCCGGCTTCGGCTACGAGGTGCACCGCGAGGGAGACACCTGCTGGCTTCAGGGCGGCGGCAAGCTGACCGCCGCGCCCATCGATGTGCCGTCGGACATCTCCTCGGCCACCTTCTTCCTGGTGGCGGCGGCCATCACCCCGGGGGCCGATCTGGTGCTGGAACACGTCGGCATCAACCCGACCCGCATCGGCGTGATCAATATCCTCAGGCTGATGGGCGCCGACCTGCGCCTCGAGAACGAGCGCGAGGTGGGCGGCGAGCCGGTGGCCGACCTGCATATCCGCCATGCCCCGCTCAAGGGCATCGACATTCCCCTCGACCAGGTGCCGCTGGCCATCGATGAGTTTCCGGCGCTCTTTATCGCCGCAGCCAATGCCGAGGGGGTGACCCGCCTGCGCGGGGCCGAGGAGCTTCGCGTCAAGGAGTCCGACCGCCTGCAGGCCATGGCCGACGGCCTGGCCGCCATCGGCGTCGAGCACACGCTGGTCGCCGACGGTATCGATATCGTCGGTGGCGGCAAGGCCGAAGGCCCCAACTATGGCGGCGGGCGCATCGACAGTCTCGAGGATCACCGCATCGCCATGTCCTTTGCCATCGCCGCCCTGCGCGCCGGTGACGAGATCATCATCGACGACTGCGCCAACGTGGCCACCTCCTTCCCCGGCTTCATCGAGTTGGCGCGCAAGGTGGGACTCGTCCTCGAGGAGGAAGCGGCCGAGGAGGGCGCATGACCGTCGCCGAGACTGCCGTGCCGGTACTGACCATCGACGGCCCCGGCGGGGCCGGCAAGGGCACCATCAGCCGCCTGGTCGCCGAGCGGCTGGGCTGGCATCTGCTCGACTCCGGTGCCCTCTACCGCCTCACGGCGCTGGCCGCCGGCAAGCACGGCGTGGCGCTGGATGACGAAGCTGGGCTCGCCCGGGTGGCGGCGGGGCTCGATGTGGTGTTCGTGGCGGAGGCGGAGGCCACCCGCATCCTGCTCGAAGGGGATGACGCCACCGCCACCATCCGCACCGAACAGGTCGGCGATGCCGCCTCGCGGATCGCGGCCCTGCCGGCGGTGCGCGAGGCGCTGCTGGGCCGCCAGCGCGACTTTCGAAAGTCGCCGGGCCTCGTCGCCGACGGCCGCGACATGGGCACGGTGGTATTCACGGAGGCCCCGCTGAAGATCTTCCTCACCGCCAGCGCCGAGGAGAGGGCGCGCCGCCGCCAGCTCCAGTTGCGGGAAGCGGGGGTGGATGCTAGTCTATCGAGTCTTTTGAAGGAGATTCAGGCGCGCGATGCACGCGACATGCAACGCAGCGTGGCCCCGCTCAAGCCGGCAGACGATGCCATCACGCTTGACACCACGCGCCTGACGATACCGGAAGTGGTGGATCGGCTGACGGAACTGCTGACCGAACGAGGTCTGGCGTCCGCCACCTGAAACTCCCTTGCGGCGCCTCCGGCAGCATGTGATGACGTGGCTGGGTAGCGATTCCCGATAGCCGAGCCAGGTCGAACCAGCGCCAACATCTCCGGGGGTTTGGTAAATAAGGCCCGCACTCGCTGGTGGTGCGGAGGAAGCGGCATGACCGCACTTAACGTTGATCACGTAGGAACATCATGAGCGAAAGCTTTGCTGACTTGTTTGAACAATCTCTCCAGGACATCAACATGGAGCCGGGCGCGATCGTCGTGGCTACCATCGTCGACATCGAGGGTGACTGGGTCACCGTCAATGCCGGCCTGAAGTCCGAAGGTCAGATCCCCGCGGCCCAGTTCCGCGACGATAATGGCGAGCTGTCCATCGCCATCGGCGACGAGGTTCACGTCGCTCTGGAAGCCGTCGAAGACGGTTTCGGTGAGACCCGCCTCTCCCGCGAGAAGGCCAAGCGCGCCGAAGCGTGGAAGATCCTGGAAGCTGCCTTCGAGAAGGACGAGATCGTCAAGGGCGTGATCAACGGCAAGGTCAAGGGCGGTTTCACCGTCGATGTCGACTCCATCCGTGCCTTCCTCCCGGGTTCCCTGGTCGACGTGCGTCCGGTGCGCGACACCACGCACCTCGAGAACAAGGAACTCGACTTCAAGGTCATCAAGCTTGACCCGAAGCGCAACAACGTCGTCGTTTCCCGCCGTGCCGTGCTCGAAGCCGAGAACAGCGCCGAGCGTGAGGCCCTGCTCGCCACCCTGCAGGAAGGCCAGCAGATCCTGGGTATCGTCAAGAACCTGACCGACTACGGCGCCTTCGTCGACCTCGGCGGCGTCGACGGCCTGCTGCACATCACCGACATGGCCTGGAAGCGCATCAAGCATCCGAGCGAGATCGTTGCCGTGGGCGACGAGATCAGCGTCAAGGTGCTGAAGTTCGATCGCGAGCGCAACCGCGTCTCCCTGGGTCTCAAGCAGCTGGGCGAAGATCCCTGGGTCAACATCAAGGATCGTTACCCGGAAGGCACCAAGGTGCGTGCCGTCGTCACCAACCTCACCGACTACGGCTGCTTCGCCGAGCTGGAAGAGGGTGTCGAGGGTCTGGTCCACGTCTCCGAGATGGACTGGACCAACAAGAACATCCATCCGTCCAAGGTTGTCCAGGTGGGCGACGATGTGGACGTCATGGTGCTGGATATCGACGAGGAGCGTCGTCGTATCTCCCTGGGCATCAAGCAGTGCACCGCCAACCCGTGGGAGACCTTCAGCTCCCAGTTCAACAAGGGTGACCGCGTTGCCGGTACCATCAAGTCGATCACCGACTTCGGTATCTTCATCGGTCTGGATGGCGGCATCGACGGTCTGGTGCACCTCTCCGACATCTCCTGGACCGAGACCGGCGAAGAGGCCGTGCGTTCCTTCAAGAAGGGTGACGAGGCCGAGGCCGTGATCCTCTCCATCGATCCGGAGCGTGAGCGCATCTCCCTGGGTATCAAGCAGCTGGACACCGATCCGGTCGCCGAGTACCTGGCCGTCAACGACAAGGGCACCATCGTCACCGGCCGCGTGGTCGAGGTCGATGCCAAGCAGGCCCAGGTCGAGCTGGCTACCGATGTCGTCGCCGTGCTCAAGGCCTCCGAGATCAGTGCCGACCGCGTCGAGGATGCTCGCAACGTCCTGAACGAGGGTGACAGCGTCGAGGCTCGCATCATCGGTGTCGACCGCAAGAACCGTCAGATCGCCCTGTCCATCAAGGCCAAGGATCAGGACGAGACGCGTCAGAACCTCAAGAAGCTGCGCGAAGAGAACGTCGAAGTGGGTGGCCCGACCACCATCGGCGACCTCATCAAGCAGCAGATGGGTCAGGACTGATCGGGAAGTTAGTTCCCGACGGACCAGAGACCGCCGCCCTTCGGGGCGGCGGTTTTTTTTAGCGCTGGTGTTTGGCGTGTTGACCGGGTTCGGCGCGCTTTTGTGTTCTTCTCGAGTTGCCGAACAAGATAGTCTCGCGCTCGACGCTCGCAGCGACCCCTTTCTTGAATTCAGGAAACTTGGCTGTTGTACTTCATGGCGAGCGATAATGTCTCGCCGAGTCGCTGCCCGAGGTTTGTTATCACACAGAACCGACAATACTCGAGTTGCGTTGAGTGCTGCTATCATCCAAACTGTTGCAAGTTATAACTCCGCTGTCAGATAATCGTCCACCCGTTGCACCTATCATTTCGAAAGAAGGAAGTCGGATCATGTCCCTGATCAACGAATACATGCAGATGGAACAGCAGCTGAAACAGCTCCAGGCCAATATGGAGAAGCTGCAAAACGACAAGCGCCTGCAGTCGGAGCTCGAGTTCAAGGAGCGCCTCGAGTCGCTGATGCGAGAGTTCGACAAGAGCGCCGCGGACGTGATCGCGCTGCTCAACCCGAAGCCTGCGGCGGCAGCACCCAAGGCCGCCTCCGCGCCGGCAGGGGCGCGTCGCAAGCGCAAGCTGAAGATCTACAAGAACCCGAATACCGGTGAGGTCGTGGAGACTCGCGGTGGCAACCACAAGACCCTGAAGGCGTGGAAGGACGAGCACGGCAGCGATACCGTGGAGTCCTGGCTGGTGCGCGTCGAGGAGTAAGGTGCGATCGCTACGCTTCGGCCTTTAGACGGCGCCCTCAGGGCGCCGTCGTTGTCTGTGGTGACGGCATCAGCGGCAGCTGGAGCTCGAGGGCGTCTCCGTCGGCGATCAGGCGGATCGCTTCTCCACAGTAGTGCTCGCCCAGCGTGGGCAGGGCGTCGGTGAGCAGACTCTCCAGGGCTGTGTTGACGTCGTCGACCGCGGTCAATGACAGGCTGGCAGTGCGCACGCTTGGCAGCGTCACCACCCTCAGTGAGGGCGGCATGGCCAGGCGGTCGGCCAGCCCCGGCGCCAGGACCACCCCCAGGTCGAGCTTGGGCAGCGAGCATGCCTGGCAGGGGTCATGCAGCAGGGCAAGGGACGGCGCGTCCATCGGAATGCCTGACGGCGGCTCTTCCCCCCACAGCATCCGTGGCCATGTCTCGGGCGGCGTCAGCTGTTCCGTGCCGACATAGCAGCGGGTAACCACGGCGGTGCGCGGGGGGAGGGTGTGGAGAGTGGGCTCTAACGTCAGCGCAGGCGGGCGAGAGGCCCTGAGCGCCCTGTGCCGGTTGAGCCGAAACTCCCGGGGGGTCTGGCGATAGCGGCGCTGGAAGGCCCGGCTGAAGGCCGAGTGGTTGGTATAGCCGCAGCGCCTGGCGATCTCGCGCACGCCCCGCGGCGTGAAGGTGAGCAGCCGAGCGGCCTTCTCCAGGCGCAGGCTCTCCCGGTAGGCGCTCGGCGATAGCCCGAAGCACTGACGGAATCGGCGACGTACCTGAGAGCTGGAGTAGCCCAGGCGCGCGGCCAGTTCCTCGAGGCTCTCTCCGCTGGCGAGCGTCTCCTGCAGCCAGATCTCTGCTCGCATCATTTCGTTGAACATGGTCTGGCCCCTTCCTTGCGCGATGGTTCCCGGTGCGGGGCGTCCGTTCATTTTCAGCCTGGCGACGTCTGCAGTCGCTGCGAAAATGATCAGCGCCCTGCCGGCCTGGTTACTTTATGCGGCCTAAGGGTTTGCAAAGGCAAGTTTGGGCAAGCTGTATGCGCGCTGGTGCACAGTCGCGATATCCTGTTGCCGGTCGGGTCGTGGCGCCATCATGGTCCCGGCCCTTCGCCGGGCAGTACGTTGGCGGTATAATAATGACTCGGGACATCGCGCTTATAAGTGGCTGGTTAACGCCCGCCTGATGCGATGTTCATCTCCTCAGCCGTCCCCATGAACGACCGGAAACTGATGAAACAGCAGACCCAGCGCAAACCGATGGACGAGCGTGAGAAACTGCGCAAGTTCCGTGAACTCGATGATGCCTTTGCCGAGGCGCTTCGCGAACTCGATAACCCCGATGGACGGTCAGGGATGCCCGATGCGCCTTCCAAAGTGATCGGGTCTCCACTGGAGGAGCAGGAAGCGCCCCGCCAGAAGAACGTTGAGGAGAATGTCGAGAAGAGCGTCGAGGATAGCTTCGACAAGAACGTCGAGCAGAGCTTCGAGGAGCGACTTCGGGCGCTGATGCAGGAGTATCAGAAGCCCGCCGAGCAGGTGGCCGAGCTGCTGGTGCAGCTCAAGGCGATGGGCCGCATCGTCTGATATCAGGAGCGCTAGCCGGTGGCGCTCTCCAGGGCGGCGATGCGCTCCAGCGCCTGCTCACGGCGTTCGCCGCATAGTGCTGCATCGAAGCCGAAGCGCTCGCATACCGCCGGGCGGCGCGGGTCGCCGAACAGCCGGCACAGATTGTCCTCATCCAGCTGCACGCAGCGCACGCCGGCCGGCTTGCCATCCGGCATGCCGGGAATCGGCGTGCTGATCGAGGGGGCGATGCAGCAGGCGCCGCATCCCGGCCGGCAGGCCGCTGCGCTTGCCGGCGTGTCGTCGGCGGGCGTGGCACCTGCTGTCATGGCGAGGCCTGCGCGATGGCGCCCTTGTCGATCCCCTCGAAGGCCTGCACCCGGGTGGCGCGCCCCGTCTCGCCGGCGATCTGCCGGGCCAGCCAGTCGGCGATCCACTCCACCGTGGTCGGCGTCGGCAGCACCTCACAGCGCTCCCTCGGCAGGCGCAGGAAGAACTGCCCCTGGGCCGTGCGATAGCGGCTGGTCAGCATCTGCTTCCAGGCCGGCTCCTCGTCCGTGACGATATCGGCCTGGTCGACCAGGTAGCGATCCGCGAGCCGCTCTGCCCACT
Source organism: Halomonas sp. PGE1 (assembly GCF_013000985.1). Taxonomy (NCBI): domain Bacteria; kingdom Pseudomonadati; phylum Pseudomonadota; class Gammaproteobacteria; order Oceanospirillales; family Halomonadaceae; genus Halomonas; species Halomonas sp. PGE1. Next base: position 2,430,396 of record NZ_CP053032.1, on the reverse strand, counting down.
CTCGCTCCAGCTCGGGAACGCGCTTCCCGCCCTGCCAGATATGCAGCCGCGAGCGGTGGCCATGGGCGATGCGCTGGCAGTTGCCGGCGTGGCGCCGCAGGCCATGGCTGTAGGTGTAGGCCGCTCCCTCGATCTCCTCTTCCCGCAGGCGCAGGCGGATATCGCTGACCCGCGGCGGCGGCCGGCGCATCAGCTCCGCCGCCAGGTGGTCGGCCAGCCGCTCGGCGCGGATCTCCCGCCAGGGTAGCAGGGTCAGCGCCTGGCGCGGGGCGCGAAGCTCCATGGGCCAGGGCAGGGTGGTACGCACGCAGAGCCCCTCGCGGCAGTCATGGAGCTCCAGGCCGGGGGCCCGGGTGGGCACCAGCAGGGTATGGTCGGCACCGGCATCCAGGCGCTGCTTGATCCACGGCTTCACCTCGCCGAAGTCGAACAGCATGCCGTCCTCGCCGAGCTCCCCGTCGAGCTCCACGTCCACCTGCCAGCTGGCGCCGACCAGGCCCCGGGTCGGGCACCACCAGGAGACGTCAAGCTGGGTCAGGCGGTTGACGAATAGCGTCATCAGTCGATCCCCGTAATCTTGTGGGTCTGCAGCGACAGGCGCCACTGCGGGTGGGCGAGGCAGTAGGCGACGCTGGCGGCCATGGTGTCGGTCGTCGCAACGGCGATGGCGTCGTTCGCCGGGGTGGCAGGTCGCCCGCCGGCCCCGGTGTCCATGGGCTGCAGGAAGAAGTGGTCGAAGTCGAGCCGGGCGAAGCGCGCCGGCGGGGCCTCAGGTTGTGGGTAGACCAGCTTCAGCTCGTTGCCCGCGGTGATGGCGAGCTCCGTCGCCCCCTTGGGGCTGACGCAGAGCCAGTCGATACCGGCGGGGGCGGGCAGGGTGCCGTTGGTTTCCACGGCGACCTCGAAGCCCTGCTCATGCATCGCCTGGATCAGCGCCTCGTCGAGCTGCAGCAGAGGCTCGCCGCCGGTGAAGACCACATAGGGCGTGGCGCCTCTCACGCTCGGGCCGTCCTGCGCAGGCCAGAGCGCCGTCAGGTGCTCGGCCAGGGACGCAGCATCCGCGAAGCGCCCGCCGTTCTGGCCGTCGGTGCCGAGGAAGTCGGTATCGCAGAAGGTGCAGGCGGCACTCGCCCGGTCCGACTCCCGGCCGGACCAGAGGTTGCAGCCGGTGAAGCGGCAGAAGACGCTGGCGCGCCCGGCCTGTCCGCCCTCGCCCTGCAGGGTATAGAAGGCCTCCTTGACGTGGTACATCAGGCCTCCTGATCGGGCTGCGGTGAGGCGTCGGTGGCGGTGTCGGGCCGCTCCGAATAGCCCAGGGGGTCGATCGCCCCGTTGGCGGCAAAGGCCGCCAGGCGCTCGCGGCAGCTGCCGCAGCGCCCGCAGGCAAGCCGCCCACCCCGATAGCAGGTCCAGGTCTGGCCGTAGTCGAGCCCCATGGCCAGGCCATCGGCGAGGATCTCGGCCTTGCTGGCGCGCAGGTAGGGGGCGTGGATCTCGACGGGTTCGAAGTTGGCGATGCCAGCCACGGCGTTCATGCGCTCCACGAACTCGGGGCGGCAGTCGGGGTAGAGCACGTGATCCCCGCCGTGGGCGCCGTAGTCGACCCGGCCGGCGCCGATGTTCACCGCCTTGGCGATGGCGAGCGCCAGCAGGATCATGTTGCGGTTGGGCACCACCGTGGCGCTGAGGTTCTCCTCGCCGTAGTCGCCCTCGGGCAGCTCGCGGCCGGCGTCGGTGAGCGCCGAGCCATCGATCAGGCCGTGAATGGCGCGGATGTCCACCACCTGGTGAGGCACGCCGAGTTCGCGGCAGACGCGCTCGGCCACCTCGAGCTCACGGGCGTGGCGCTGGCCGTAGTCGAAGGAGAGGGCGTGGACGTCGAGCCCCTCGCGCAGCGCGCGGTGCAGCACGGTGTAGGAGTCCATGCCGCCGGAGTAGATCACCACGGTGGTGCGGTCGGCCGCCGTGGGGGAAGCAGGAAGGGTCATGGGTCAGCTCTGGTCGGAGAATTTGTGGGGCCGTGGGTGCGGCAGTCCGGGGTCCGGTCCGGTGGCGCGCAGTGTACGCAAATCGACACTTTCTGGCCAGATTCGGCGGCAATTGCTAGACTTTCGCGCCTTCCCATCCCCCTGCACGCCGGAGCGCTTCTGCCCCGGCTGCCATCGTCCTGACAACGGTGACCTCACATGCAAGCCCCCGAACTGCTCTCCCCCGCGGGAACGTTCAAGAACATGCGCTACGCCTTCGCGTATGGCGCCGATGCCGTCTATGCCGGCCAGCCGCGCTACTCGCTGCGCGTGCGCAACAACGACTTCAAGATCGACAACCTGCACAAGGGCATCGCCTACGCCCATGAGCGGGGCAAGCAGTTCTACGTGGCCTCCAACATCGCGCCCCACAACAGCAAGCTGAAGACCTACCTGCGCGACATGGAGCCGGTGATCGAGGCCGGTCCCGATGCCCTGATCATGTCCGACCCGGGGTTGATCATGATGGTGCGCGAGCGCTGGCCCGACCAGGTGATCCACCTCTCGGTGCAGTCCAACGTGGTCAACTGGGCGGCGGCGAAGTTCTGGCAGCGCCAGGGCATCAGCCGCATCATCCTGTCGCGTGAGCTGTCCCTCGAGGAGATCGGCGAGATCCGTGCCGAGTGCCCCGACCTCGAGATCGAGACCTTCGTTCACGGCGCGCTGTGCATCGCCTACTCCGGGCGCTGCCTGCTCTCCGGCTACTTCAACCACCGCGACCCCAACCAGGGCACCTGCACCAACGCCTGCCGCTGGAAGTACAACACCGTGGCCGCCGCCCAGGACGAGACCGGCGACCTGGTGCCGGCCAACTCGGCGGCCGCCCATGCGGCCAGCGGCGTCTGGACCCCCGAGCAGGGCGGGGCTCAGGGCGGGTTGATCGCCTCCGGCGGCGGCAGCACCTCCTTCGCCGGCCTGTCCCAGACCACGGCCACCGCCGGCGGGGTGGAGGGCCAGGACGAGCTCTCGGCGCTGATCGAGGACCGCACCCGCCCGGGCGAGCTGATGCCGGTGTTCGAGGACGAGCACGGCACCTACATCATGAACTCCAAGGACCTGCGCGCCGTCCAGCACGTGCCGCGCCTGACCCAGATGGGCGTCACCTCGCTGAAGATCGAGGGGCGCACCAAGTCCCACTACTACGTGGCGCGCACCGCCCAGGTCTACCGTCGCGCCATCGATGATGCCGTGGCCGGCCGGCCCTTCGACATGCGTCTGATGGATGAGCTCGACAACCTCGCCAACCGCGGCTACACGGAAGGCTTCTATCGCCGCCACGTGCATGACGAGTACCAGAACTACGAGCAGGGCAACTCGGTGGGGGTGCACCAGCAGTTCGTCGGCGAGGTGATCGGCTATGACCCCGACCGAGGCGTGCTGGAGGTGGACGTCAAGAACCGCTTCGAGGTGGGGGACGGCATGGAGCTGATGCTGCCCGGTGGCAACCGCCGCTTCGTGCTCGAGCATATCGAGAACAAGCGTGGCGAATCCGTGGGGGTGGCACCGGGCTCCGGCCACGTGGTGCGCATCCCGGTACCGGGCGAGGCGATCGCGCCCGAGCGCATCGAGTTCGCGCTGCTGATGCGTGACCTCAAGGGCTGAGCCAGGTTCGACCCGCAGAGGCCCGGCATGCCGCATGCCGGGCCTCTTTGCATTCAGGGTGTCGCCACAGGCCGACAGTAGTTCCACACCGGCTGCATCATTGGCGACTAGTCTGATAGGCATCCCCCCATGGAACCGGAGGTTCACATGAGCAAGCGAATCGATCTGCGCCTGGCCCTGGCGGCTTCTAGCCTTGCGCTGGTGATGGCGGCAGGCCCCGCCCTGGCACAGCCCGCCGACCACCCCGGCCGAGGCCAGGGGGCCTCTCAGGCTCAAGGGCAGGGGCAAGGACAAGGACAGAGCCAGGAGCGGCGAGAGCAGGGGCCCCAGGGGCGGGGCGGTGATCGCGGCCAGCAGGAGCTTCGTGAGCAGGAGCGCTACCGCGACGGTGAACGCCGGGAGGGTGACTGGCGCGACCGCGAGCGTGACCGGGAAGGCTACCGGGATCGGGAGAGCTACCGGGACAGAGAAAGCTACCGTGACCGGCGCGACGCGGGCTATCGCGACCGTGAGCGTCGCGACGAGCGCTACCGCAGCGGTCCCAGCATCGACGAGCGGGAGCTGCGCCGCCTCTTCGGCGAGGGTCGCGACTGGGTTCGCGAAGATGATCGCGCCGCCCTGCCGCCGGGCATCCGCATGAACCTCGAGCGCGGCAAGCCGCTGCCTCCGGGCATCGCCAAGCGCTTCGACGACCGTGCGCTGGGCTACCTGCCGCGCTATGACGGCTACGAATGGCGCCGAGTGGGGCCCGATGCGATCCTGGTCGACGCCGCCAACGAGATCATCTACCAGGTGATTCGCGACGTCCTCTATTGATCCCGCAGGCTCGACACGCCGCCGTGGCAGGCCCCTCAGCGGCCGGCCGCGGCGGTTGCCATGCTGGCGTAGGATGGCTCCTGCATGGCACCATGGGCGCCTCTGCGCACCGGAAGATGATCGATGTTCAACGATAGTTCACTGCGCTGGCCCTGGCGGGTAGCGGCGGTGGGTGGCGTCGTGTTGATGGCGCTCTACCTGTGGATCTGGCACTCGCCTGACCTGGCGGATCTGCAGCGCTGGGCGGACGAGGCCTCCCACCATCCCGCCGTGATCATCAGCGTGATCCTGGTGATGGCCGTGACCCTGGCGCTGGGCCTGCCCGGCAGCATCGGGCTGTGGCTGATCGCCCCCTTCTATTCGCCCCTGGCGGCGACCCCCATGCTGATCGTGGGCAGCGTGCTCGGGGCCCTGGGCGCCTACTGGCTCTCGGCCCGGGTGGGCGATCGCTGGACGCCCAAGGGGCTCACCCGCAAGATCATGCGGCGCCTGGAGCAGCGCAGCGATTTCCTGACCCAGTGCGCCCTGCGTGTGCTGCCGGGCTTCCCGCACTCGGTGGTCAACTATGCCGCCGGCCTGCTGCGCCTGCCGCTGGGGACCTTCCTGATGGCGGCCATCATCGGTCTCGGCGTGAAGTGGGCGGTCTATGCCAGCGCCATCTATGGGGCGCTGGAGGCGGTGGAGAAGGAAGAGGCACTGAGCATCGGCGTGGTGCTGCCGCTGCTGGCGCTCACCGTGCTGCTGCTGGTGGGCGCCTGGGTCAGGCGGCGGGTGGAGGCCAACGGCCAGGCCGCCAACGGCTAGCCTGGCCGGCGGCCATCAGGGTTTGCGCAGCGAGGCGTTCAGGTGGTCGACCACCTCGGCCCAGTCGGCGTCCTCCTCGATGGCCTCGCGCAAGAACTCGGCCTGGCCCTCGTTCCAGCAGGGGGCGTCCGGCAGGGGGATCTCATCGGGAATTGGGCCGTTGCGCTCGATGAAGCGCTTGATCGCCTCCGGTTCCGACGCGAGGCCCAGCTGCTCGAAGAGTTCGGTGAAGGGGTGGTCGGGGTGTTCCATGGCGGCTCTCCTTGCGGTGTTGGAATACCTCCCACCATAGCGGCTTGCGCCGCCCGTTGCATGACCGTCGTCAACGCTGGTGCAGGGAGCCGTCACCGCTCTCCCACCAGCGGGGTGAGGAAGCGCCGCCGGCGTTCGGCATCCGTCAGCGGCTGGGCCAGCAGATGAACGAGCTTGGTCAGTGCCGCTTCCGGGGTCATGGCATCGGCCGAGAGCACCCCGGCCGCCTGCAGTCCCCAGCCCGCAGCGTAGTGGCCTATGTCGATGCCACCATGGGGGCACTGGCTGATCGCCGCCAACAGCTTGCCCTGGCCGCTGGCCTCGGCGAGCACACCAAGCAGTTCGGGATCCTCGGGCACGTTGCCACCTCCCCACACCTCCAGCAGGGCCCCCTTGAGCGTCGGCGCCTCGAGCCAGGCCGCCACCTGGCGGGCGGCGATGCCCGGCCACAGCACGATGCGTGCCACCCCGCCCTCCGCCAGGGGGCCATAGTCGGGCAGCTCGAAGCGTGGGGCGCCGCGCTGTTGATGCGCCAGGCCGCGCCCGGGATAGAGCACGGCGTCGCTGCCGACCCGCTCGCCGAGCAGCGGATAGTTAGGGCTGACGAAGGCGTGGGCGTCCCGCGTCTGCCACTTGCGTGCCCGCACGCCACGCAGCAGCCTGCCGCCGAAGGCGATGGCCACCTCCTGAAGCGCTGGGTTGATCGCAAAACGCAGCGCCAGCTCGACGTTGTCGGCCGCGTCGCTGTTCTCGGCTTCCAGCGGTTGCATGGCGCCGGTCACCACCACCGGGCGGTCCAGGCCCTGAAGCTGATAGGCGAGGCTCGAGGCCGTCCAGGCCAGCGTATCGGTGCCGTGCAGCACCGCGATGCCGGCGTGGTCCCGGAAGCGCTTGGCGATCAAGTCGGCCAGCCGCTGCCACTCCCGCGGGGTGGCGGCACTGGAGTCGATGGGGGCGGGTAAGGCCAGCACCTCATGGTCCGGCAGTGCCGCGCGGCGCTGGGCGGGCAGGCCGTCCAGGGCGCGAGCCAGGCGCGCCTCGATGTCACCGCCGGGGACGAGGCCGTGCTCGCCTGCCACCATGCCCAGGGTTCCCCCGGTGTAGATGACCAGCACAGGGCGCGGGGACGAGAAGGTAGCGTCGATGGACATGGGGGCTCCGGGGCAGGCATGAGCCGACCATGATACGAAGGGGCGGGCCCAGTCGCCAGGCTCACTCGTCGATGCGCACCCGCACGCCCTCGGCGACCCGCTCGCCCGGGCGGGTGATGATCAGGTCGCCGGCCTCCACCCCCTCGAGCACCTGGGTGACGAGGCCGCTGCGCCGCCCCGGGGTGACCGCCACCCGGCGGGCGCGGGCTTCCTCCACGCGGAACACCGCCCACTCCCCGTCGGCGCGGAACAGGGCGCTGGTAGGCAGCTGCAGTACCTCGTCGGCCTGCCAGACCAGGAACTCGGCGTCGACCCGGAAACCGCTGCCCAGGCCCAGGGCGGCGGGGTCGATCTCCTCGGCGAAGTCCACGATCACCGGCACCCGCTGCTCGTCGACGCCCAGCGCCGAGACTCGGGTGAAGCCGGCGGGCTCGATGCGTCGCACCACGCCCGCGAGCGCTTCCTCGCCGCCCCAGCCGGTCAGGCGCACCGCCATGCCGGGGCGGACCCGCACGGCATCCATGGAGAGCAGGTCCACCTGGATCTCCAGGTCAGCAAGGCTGCCGAGTTCGAGGATGCGCTCGCCGGCGGCCACGCTGCCCTCGCAGCAGCGGTAGCGGGTCAGCACCGTGCCGCTGATGGGGGCGCGAACCACCAGGGCGGGGTGCTCGGCAGCGTCGCGTTGGCCGCTGGCCACCGCCAGCATGGCCCGGGCGCTCTCCACCTCGAAGCGGGCCGCCTCGACGCTTGCGGCCGCCGCGCTCTCGATGGCGCGCTGACGGTCGCGCTGGCTGCGGCGCTGGTCGAGGTCGGCGGTGGAGACCAGGTTGCGCTGGTGCAGGGTGAGGTAGCGCTCGAACTCGGCCTCGGCGAAGCGCCGCTCGGCGCGGGTGGTCTCCAGATTGGCTCGGGCGGCCGCGAGGCGCGCCTCGGCCGCTTGCAGCGCGTCCTTGGCCTGCTGACGGGAGCGGGGATCCAGGGCCGGCGCGGGGCTGGGTTCGAGGAGGAACAGGGGCTGGCCCTGCTCCACCTCGTCACCGACTTCCAGCATCACCCGCTGCAGGTAGCCGGCGATGGGCACCGAGACATTCCAGGTGTCGCGCAGCCGGGTGCGTCCCTCCTCGATCACCGAGTCGACGAAGGGGGCGGCCGTGACCCGGGCCACGCTGACCGGCACCGGCGCCGGGCGCAGCGCCAAGGCCAGCAGGGCCAGCATGGCCAGGGCGGCCAGGCTCCAGAAGTGGCGTCTCTGCCAGGGGCGAAGTGTCACGGTCGGTCTCCTTGTACTATTCCACGGCCTTGAGGACGCGCAGCTTGTCCAGGCGGCCCAGGCGTCGCACCACCAGTAGGGCCACCACCAGCGAGGCGGCTAGCACGCCGCTGGCGGCGATGCCGAAGGCCTGGGGAGTGAGCACCAGCGGAATGCGGAACAGGTCGCTGCTGAAGGCCTGGTTGAGCAGGCGGCTGAAGACGATGCCGATGGCCCAGCCCGGCGGCAGGGCGGCGAGCGTCAGCAGGGCGATCTCGCCGAGCAGGATGCGCGACACCTCGGCACGGCTGTAGCCCAGCACCTGCAGGGTGGCGAGCTCCCGGGCGCGCTCGGCGAAGGTGACGCGAGCGTTGTTGTAGACCACGCCGAAGCTGATCGAGGTGGCGATGGCCACGAAGATCACCGCGAACAGCAGGATCGTCTCGTCGAGGTAGTCGCGGATGCCCCGCTCGGCCTGGTCGAGCCGCCCGATGGCGGCCACCCCGGGCATCTCCCAGAGGGCGGCGTTGAGCGCCTCGCGGTGGTTGTCATCCACCAGCAGCCAGGCACCGCTGATCGCCGGCCCCTCGCCCATCAGCGCATTGAGCCGGGGGCGGGTGAGATAGGCGCCTACGCCGAGGGGTTCGTCTACCAGGGCGGCCAGCGGCAGCATCACCTGGCGCCGCCGCCCCTCCATGATCGCCACCTCCAGCTCGTCCCCCACCCGGGCATCGAGGGAGTCGGCCAGGTGGCGGGTCAGCATCAGGCCCTCCTCGGGCAGGCGCTGGGGACGGCCCTGGCCATCCAACACCTGGCGCAGCTGCGGCTCGGGCTCCATGCCCAGCAGGCTGGTGCGCTCCACGCGATGGCCGTGAATCAGGGTGACCGGCACCCGGCGCCAGGTCTCCACGGCGAGCACCCCGGGCAGGTGGCGCAGCTCGCCGGCGGCTCGGGCCGGGGTCGCCTCGGCGAAGGTGAGCTCCATGTCCATGCGCAGCACCTGGCGATACTGCTGGTCGATCATCGCCTCCACGGCGTCGAGCTGGTAGGCGCCCATCATCAGCAGGCCCGCGGAGAGGGCGATGCCGGCCACCGAGAGGCCGGCCTTGGCCGGGTGTCGGGCGAGGTGGCGCAGGATCATGCGCCCCTCCTGCCCCAGCAAGGCAGCGGGCAGCAGGCGCTCCAGCCAGCTGCGGCGAAAGCGCAGCGGGGCCGGCGGGCGCATCGCCTCGGCGGGCGGTCGGCTGACCGCCTGCCAGACCGCTCGCCAGGTGCCGAGCAGGGTCGCCAGGGCCACCACCGACAGCGACAGCGCCAGCGCCCACAGCGGCACCCGGAAGGGCATCTCGGGGAAACGGAAGTACTCCCGATAGAGGCTGGCCATGCCGCTGGCCGCCCAGGCCCCCAGGGCCACGCCCAGCGCCCAGCCGAGCAGCACGATCATCCCGGCCAGCAGGCCGAAATGGCGGGCCAGCTCCCCGTCGCGGTAGCCGAAGGCCTTGAGCACGGCGACCTGCTCGCGCTGGGTCTGGATCAGGCGGCCCATCACCACGTGGAGCAGGAAGGCGGAGACCGAGAGGAAGATCGCCGGCAGCACCGTGGCCTGGATGCGCTGCTGGTTGAGCTCCTCGTCGAGGAAGCGGTGGGAGGGCTGGTCGTCGCGGGTCCAGGCGCCAGTGCCACCGTAGCGGGCCAGCGCCAGGTCGAGGGCGTCGATCACCGCCTCGCGTTGCGCCCCGGCCTGCAGGGTCAGGGTCAGCTGGTTGAAGGCGCCCTCCATGCCGTAGGCGTTGGCGAGGGTGCGCTGGTTCATCCAAAGCACGGCGTAGCGGCGGTAGTCGGGCATCAGGTCGGTGGGGGCGACCTGGTAGAGGAACTCCGGGCTCAGGGCGATGCCCGCGAGCTGCAGCCGCACACGGCGACCGTCGATGATCGCCTCCAGGCTGTCGCCCGGGACCAGCCCATGGGCCTCGGCGAAGGCATCGGAGACCACCGCCTGGTCGTCGCGGCCCGCCTCGGGCAGGCCGCCGGCCACCAAGTGCAGGCGGTTGAGTATCGGCTGACGCCCATCGGGGATCGACTGGGCCAGCCCGCGGATGGGGTCGTCGAAGCCCACCACCGAGAGGCGCATGGCGGCCTGCACCCGGGGTTCGATCAGGTTGACCCCCTCGATCTCCTGCAGGCGGCTCACCACGCCCAGCGGGGCGCGCTTGACGTCGGCGAACACCTCGGCGAAGTGGTGGCTGGCGTAGAAGCGCTCCCTGGCCCCGGAGAGCGCCTCCAGGGTGGTCACCGAGAGGATCAGGGTCATCACCCCGCCGGAGATCACCACGGCGATGGCCAGGGCCTGGCCCTTGAGGCGCCAGAAATCGCGGAGCAGCTTGCGGTCGAGGGTCCTCACGGCGGCCTCACCAGCGCAGCTCGCGGGCGGGGCGGCGGGTGGCGTTGACGTGGATCTCGTCGACCCGGCCGTCGCGCAGGCGGATCACCCGGTCGGCCATCTCGCCGATCACCTCGTTGTGGGTGATGATCGCCACCGTGGTGGCGGTCTCGCGGTTGACGGTCTCGAGGACCTCGAGGACGCGGATGCCGGTGCGGAAGTCCAGGGCGCCGGTGGGTTCGTCGCAGAGCAGCAGATCGGGCTGCTTGGCCACCGCCCGGGCGATGGCCACCCGCTGCTGCTCGCCGCCGGAGAGCTGGGAGGGAAAGTGGTCGAGGCGCTCGCCGAGGCCGACCATGGCCAGCGCCGACTCCGGGCTCATCGGGCGGCGCGCGATCTCGGTGACGATGGCCACGTTCTCCCGGGCGGTGAGGCTGGCGATCAGGTTGTAGAACTGGAACACGAAGCCGACGTAGTGGCGGCGAAAGCGGGTGAGTTCGCGCTGGCTGGCGCGGGTCAGGTCGCGGCTCTGGCCGCGGTGGTCGACGTAGCGCACCTCGCCGCCGCTGGCACTGTCGAGGCCGCCGAGGATATTGAGCAGGGTGGACTTGCCGGAGCCCGAGGCGCCCAGCATCACCAGCAGCTCTCCGCGGTAGAGGGCCAGGTCCACGCCGCGCAGGGCCTGGATGGTCACCTCGCCCATCGGGTAGCTGCGCGTCAGCCCGCGGGCCTCGAGGGCCACCGCCTTGTCATCGCCCATGCGCCACCGCTGCCGGAAGGGTTTGCCTCGAGTCTAACCGCGGCCGTGGAGGGCCGCCATTGATCGCGGACAAGCCTGGTGGCTCGCTTCGTCAGCGGGTGACCAGGCGCCCCTCGGCATCGATCTCCAGGCGTCGGTTGCGGCCGGCGAACAGGGCGAACAGGCCAGCCAGGGCGCAGACCGACATCAGCACGATGGTGATGGTGGCAAGGCCCAGATCGAGCTGCAGCATGACCCCTACACCCAGCGGCCCCAGGGCGGCCAGAGTATAGCCGCCGCCCTGGGCCAGGCCGGAGAGCTTGCCGGCCAGCCGGGAGTTGCCTGAGCGCAGCACGATCAGCGTGAGCGCCATGCTGAAGCCGCCTCCCTGGCCGAAGCCCAGCAGCACCACGCCGAGCCAGCGCAGCGCCACCGGCCCCTGCAGCAGCAGCCAGAAGCCCGCGGCAATCAGGGCCAGCACGGTGAGCAGGGCTGGGCGCTGGTCGCGCCCCAGTCGGGCCAGCCAGGGGGCGGCCAGAGCCGCCGGTAGCTGCGCCATCACCGAAGCGCCCATCATCCAGCCGGCCTCGGCCTCGCCGTAGCCTCGGGCGACCAGCAGGGTCGGCAGCCAGCCGAAGACGATATAGGCCAGCGATGACTGCAGCCCCATGAAGAGCATCACCTGCCAGGCCAGGGGCTGGCCGAGCACGGCGCGCATGGAGCCGCCGGCGCTGGGCATCGCCGCCTCGTCGCGGCGCGGCGCCAGCAGCAGCCAGGCCGCCAGGGCCAGAACGGCGAGCACCGCCCAGCTGGCCAGGCCCAGGTGCCAGCCGCCCAGCCACTCGGTTAACGGAATGGCGAGCCCCGCGCCCAGGGCGCCCCCCAGGCACAGCGCCATGGTGTAGACGCCGGTCATCAGGTCGGCGCCGGCGGGCAGCTCGCGCTTGACCAGGGCGGGCAGCAGGGTGCCGGCCACGCCGATGGCGGCGCCCACCATCAGGGTGCCGAGGAAGAGGGTCGCGATCAGGGGAATACCGCGCAGCGCGAGCCCGCCGGCCAGCAGCGCGAGGCCGGCGGCCAGGGCCCGCTCCGGGCCCAGCCGCTTGGCCAGCCAGGGGGCCAGGGGTGCGAAGAGCCCCAGGCAGAGCACCGGCAGGGTGGTGAGCGCGCCGATGGCGAGCGGCGAGAGGCCGGTATCCTGCTGGATGCGGGTGAGCACCGGGGCGAGGCTTGAGAGGGCGGGGCGCAGGTTGAGCCCCACCAGCACCATCAGGCCGATGAAGACCAGCAGCAGGCGGCGGTTCGGTCGGAGGGAATGGGGATCCGTGGGCTCCGGCATCGCGGACATCGGCGTTGACTCGTCGGGTGAAGGGCCAAATAGATTAGCATGGTAAGCTCCATGGCCCCATGTCGGTAGGCCGCTCCCTCGGCTACCCCTCCCGGCCACCCTGACCTCGCACGGACTGTCACACGGAACCCTGCCATGACGCGCCCCCTGAGCCACTGGCTACTGCTGGTCACCCTCTCCCTGCTGTGGGGCAGCTCCTTTGCCCTGACCCGGATCGCGGTGGCCGAGCTGGACCCGGCCATGCTGGTGGTGGGGCGCAACCTGCTGGCCAGCCTCGCACTGCTCGGGTTGGTGCTGCTGCTGGGGCGCGCCTGGCCCCGCGGCGGGCGGCTGTGGGGCTTCATGCTGGCCATCGCCGTGGTGGGCAACATGACCCCCTTCCTGTTGATTAGCTGGGGCCAGCAGCGCATCGACAGCGGGCTGGCCGGCATCCTGATGGCGATCATGCCGCTCATGACCCTGGTGCTGGCGCACTTCCTGGTGGCGGGGGAGCGCATGACCTCCGCCCGGCTCACGGGGTTCGTGATCGGCTTCGCCGGCATCCTGGCGCTGGTGGGGCCCGCCGCGCTGCGTGAGCTGGGCGGACAGGGCGAGACCCTGCTGGCGCAGCTGGCGGTGCTGCTGGCCGCCTGCTGCTACGCGATCAACACCATCATCGCTCGCCACAAGCCGGCCAGCGACGCCTGGTCGACCTCGGCACTGGTGCTGGGGATGGCCTGCCTGCTCACCCTGCCGCTGGCCCTCTTGCCTGCAGAGTCCGCCTGGCCCATGGGGCTCTCCAGCGGTGCGCTGTGGGCCGTGGTGGTGCTGGGCGTACTCTGCACGGCGCTGGGCAGCGTGGTCTACTTCACCCTGGTGGCGGCCGCGGGCCCCACCTTCCTTTCGCTGATCAACTACCTGATCCCGCTCTGGGCGGTGGCCATCGGCCTGCTCTTCCTGGGGGAGCGCCCCGAGTGGAACCACCTGCTGGCGCTGGGGATGATCCTGCTGGGCGTGGGCGTTTCCCAGCGCCGCTAGGGGAGGGGGCTCGGCATTAGACGAAAACGACACGACCGCCTTGCGGCGGCCGTGTCGTGAGTCGGGCGTTCGGTGTTCCGGGGCGGGCAGGGATCAGTCGCGGTCGCGGCGCCATTCGCGCCCGGCCTTCGGGCGCATGCCATCCTTGCGGTCGTCCTCCCGCCCTGCCAACAGGGGGTGATCCTCGTTGGCATTCTCGGGCCGGAACACCACCTGGCCCGGCGGCTGGTGCGTCCCCTGGGCGACCCGCTGGCGAATGCCGGAGACGTCCTCGGCGCTGATCAGGCCGCCGGTGGGGTCCGGCTGTACAACGAGAGAGCCCTGGTAGGTCCAGCAGCGCTGGGGCGCCTGGGCCAGCCCCCAGTCGCGGCCTCGCCAGCGGGCCTGGCCGTCCGGGAGTAGCTCGAGCTGCTCCACGGGCACCAGCGCCTGAAAGAGCCTGGCGTTGAGTACCACGCCGCCGGTCGCCATCTTCACGGCGCCGGCGTAGTGGCCCTCCTCGAGGGCCGCCAGCACCGCCTTGCGGCTGGGCTTGGCCTCCAGGGTGGCGCGGCCGCACAGGTGAAGCAGGTCGGCATCGACCTGCTTGATCACCCAGACCTCGATGGGCGTCTTGCCCAGCAGTCGCTTCAGCATGGTCGTCAGGCTTCAGGGAGCAAAAGGGAGCCTACATTCGCATATTCAAATCGACTATTCCAGCAGCCCCGACAAGCCCTCTCAGGCCTGCCGGCGACCGCCGCCGCCACCACCACCGCGACGCCGGCGCGGCGCCTGGGACTGCTCGTCGCGGCCGCGCTGGCCCTGGCCGTTGCCACGCCCCTGACCGTTGCCGCGGCCCTGGCCGCGACCGCCGCCGCCACGATTGCGACCGTTCTCGATCGGCTCGGGCTTGGCGTTGGGGTCGGGCTCGAAGCCGGGCTCGATGCGCTTCTCGAGATCACGCTTGATCAGGCGCTCGATGCCCTTGAGCAGGCCGTGCTCGTCGACGCAGACCAGCGAGACCGCCTGGCCCTCGCTGCCGGCACGCCCGGTGCGGCCGATGCGGTGCACATAGTCCTCGGCCACGTTGGGCAGCTCGAAGTTGACCACGTGGGGCAGCTCGCTGATGTCGAGGCCGCGGGCGGCGATATCGGTGGCCACCAGCACCTGCAGGTCGCCGCTCTTGAAGGCGGAGAGCGCCTTGGTGCGCGCCGACTGGCTCTTGTTGCCATGGATCGCCATGGCCGGGATCTCCTGCTTGGAGAGCTGCTCGGCCAGGCGGTTGGCACCGTGCTTGGTGCGGGTGAAGACCAGCACCTGGTGCCAGTTGTGCTGGCTGATCAGGTGGGCCAGCAGCTCGCGCTTCTTCTCGCGGTCCACGCGATAGATCGCCTGGTCGACGGTCTCGGCGGTGGTGTTGCGACGCGCCACCTCGATCATCGCCGGACGGTCCAGCAGCTTGTTGGCCAGCGCCTGGATGTCATCGGAGAAGGTGGCCGAGAAGAGCAGGTTCTGGCGCTTCGGGGGCAGTACCCGGAGGATCTTCTTGATGTCGTGGATGAAGCCCATGTCGAGCATGCGGTCGGCTTCGTCGAGCACCAGGATCTCCACCTTGGAGAGGTCCACGTGCTTCTGCTGCTGCAGGTCGAGCAGGCGACCCGGAGTGGCGACAAGGACGTCGAGGCCGGGGCGGATGGCATCCACCTGGGGCTGCTGGCCCACGCCGCCGAAGATCACGTGGCTCTTGAGGGTCAGGTGGCGGCCGTAGTCGGCCACGCTCTCGCCCACCTGGGCGGCCAGCTCGCGGGTCGGGGTGAGCACCAGGGCGCGCACCTCGCGGCGGCCGGGGCGCGGGCCACCGGCCAGGCGCTGGAGCATCGGCAGGGTGAAGCCGGCGGTCTTGCCGGTACCGGTCTGGGCGCTGGCCAGCAGGTCGCCGCCCTCGAGCACGGCAGGAATCGCCTGGCGCTGGATCGGGGTCGGAACGGTGTAGCCCTGTGCCTCTACGGCACGCAGCAGTTCGGCACGCAGGCCGAGGTCGGAAAAGGTCATGCGGTCTCCGCAGAAACGCCTCGGCCGCGCCACGCTAAGACGCGTGGCCAGTCCCGGGCCGGGGCGTGAGAAATTCGGGTAGGCGCGGCAGGAGGGACTCGATGGTTGCCGCGTATCCGCATTATGCCAGATCGAGGCGGCCGGCGCAGCTACTTCCCGTCCGCGTCTGCGGCGAGGCTTGTGCGGATGCGGGCCAGGGTGGCGGCGTTGAGGCCGGTGATCTCGTCGAGGCCCTCGGCGCCGAGCTCGCGCAGCTGGTCGAGGTCGCTGATGCCGTGGGCGAACAGGCGCCGGGCCGTGACCGGGCCGATGCCGTCCAGGGCGGTCAGCCCGCGGGCATGGCGGTTGAGGAAGGCCTCGTGGGCGTCCTCGTCGAGGCCGTCGCAGGCGCCGTCCTGGTAGAGCTGGCAGGCCAGGCGGTCGACCCCGCGGCGCACGTCGGCAAGCATCGGCAGCGCCACGAAGTCATGCTGTGCGGCCAGGGCGTCGAGCTCGGCCAGCGCCCGGTCGGCGACCCCGAGCTCCGCCAGGGCCTCCTGGCCGTGGGTGTCGCTGGCCAGGGCGATCAGCAGGGCGCGGCGGGCGCGCCGGGCTATATCGCGCAGCTCGAGGGCGATGGCATGGCGGAACTCGCGTTCGGCGAGCTCCCGGGTCAGGTCGTCGTGCATGGTGTCGTCCCTGTCGGTAAGAAAGTGCCCCTGAGGGCCTCAGATGACCATAGCCCAGCGCCGGGCGCTCTGCCTGCGGCGCTCAGCGCGCGCGGCGCAACGCTTCGGCGAGCTGGTCGGCCGCGCTGTCCCAGCCGCGGCCCAGGGCGCGCACGAGGGCCGGGTAGCCGTCGTCGTCGAGCTCGGTCTCCACCTGCAGGGGCGCCATGGCCAGCAGGCGCCCCTCGGCGTCGCGCAGCTGCCACTGGCCGCCGATCACGGCCAGGCCGTCGTGGCGACCCTGGAAGCGGTCGAGCTCCAGGCGCAAGCTGAGGGCGCCGGGTTCGCGCACGCCGGCCTCGTCCAGCATCACCCGGGTATCGGGCAGCCGGGCGGCCAGGCGCAGGCGCAGGCCGCGCTCGAGCTGGCGGCCCAGGGCCTCGGCCCACTGATGGCCGCGGGCCTCCACCAGGGTAATGTCATCCACCTGCATCACCAGGCCGTCCACGTCCAGGTAGTGGGCCAGCCGCGGCGGGCGCAGCAGCAGCAGGTGGGTCGCCTCGGCGCCGGCCGCCGAGCCTGCCGCCTCGGGCAGGGTATAGCGCGCAGGTTGGGGGCTCGAGCTGGCGCAGCCGGCGAGCCCCGCCGTGACCGTGAGGGCCGCCAGGGCGGCCAGCATCCATCGCCTCGTCATCATCTCGTCTCCTTGTCGAGGGGCGTCTTGTGCCGACAGGCGCCGTCAGTCGTCCTGGGGGTCATCGCGGGGCCCGGGGCATGGGGTCCTCGGTCTCCAGGCTGTCGAAGAGCAGGGCGCGGGGGTTGTCGGAGAGGGTCCGCGCCACCGGCTGGAGGTCGCGCATCAGCCGCTCCAGGCGCTCCACGGCGCCGGTCAGCTCCTGGTAGGCGCTGGAACCAGGCGATACCCCCTGCAGGGTCTCGCGCAGCTCCGTGAGGGTGGCGTTGAGGTTGACCGGCACCTCCCGGGTGCCCGGGTCCGCCAGCAGGGCGTTGAGCGAGGCGGAGAGCTCGCGCACCTCGCCCAGCATCGCCTCGGAGGCGGCCAGGTTGCGATCGAGGCCGGCCAGCAGCGGCTCGATCTCCAGGTCGTTGAGCTTGGCCAGCAGGTCGGTTACCTGGGCCTCGATCAGCGCGAAGCCGCCGGCGACCGTGGGGAAGACCGTCTTGTCGGCGAAGGTCTCGGCCACGTGCTGGCCGGCCAGATCGCTGTTGAAGTTGAGGTCGACGAACAGCGCCCCGGTGAGCAGGTTGCCGCTCTTCAGGCTGGCGCGCAGCCCCACGCCGAACAGGCGGTCGAAGCGCTCGCGCCATTCGGAGAGCACGACGTCCTGGTTCTCGATGCCCAGTCGCTGTGGCTCGATGCGGATCAGCACCGGGATCGAGAACCCTGTGCGGCCCTCGGGCTGAGGGGCGTTGAAGTTCCAGGGGACCGCCGCCACGGTGCCGATGCGCACGCCGCGGAACTCCACCGGCGCCCCTCGGGAGAGGCCGCGCACCGAGTCGTCCACCAGCAGCACGTACTCCAGGTAGCGGTTGAAGGTGCCCTGGCGGGCGCTGTCCTCGTCGGGGTAGAGGTTGAAGGTGACGTCGGGCTCCACCGGGCCGCCCAGCGGCAGGTCCTCCGGCACCCCGAAGGTGACGCCGCCCCCCAGCAGCGCCTCGAAGGACTCCACGTTGACCCGGAAGCCCTCGGAGTCGAGGCGCAGGTCGATGCCGCTGGCCGACCAGAAGCGGGTGCTGTCGGTGACCAGGGTGTCGTAGGGCGCCTCGATGAAGATGCGGTGCTGCATGCGCCGGGTCTGGGCATCGAAGAGGGCGTCCTCGACGCGGCCCACGGTATAGCCCTGGTAGGTGACCGGGTCGCCGACCCGGAGCGAGTTGCCGAGCTGGCTGACCAGGTTGATGCGCAGGCCGGCCGCCCCCGCCGGGGCCACCGGCGGCTGGTCGCTGACCTGGAACTCCCTGGAGGCGGTCTCGCTGCTGCCCGGCTCGAGCTGGATGAAGGCCCCGGAGAGCACCGTGCCCAGGCCGCTGATCCCCTCGCGGCCCACCCGGGGCTTGACCACCCAGAAGCGGCTGTCCTCCACCAGCATGGTCTCGGTATCGGGGCTCATGCGGGCGGTGATCACTGCGGTGGCGAGATCCTCCGAGAGCTGGACCCGTTCCACGCGGCCCACCTGGACGTTGCGGGTCTTGATGAGGGTGCTGCCGGCCTCGATCCCCTCGGCGTTGGCCATCACCAGGGTCACCTGAGGGCCCCGGCTGCGGTAGTTGTCATAGACCAGCCACAGGCCGATCAGGATGGCCACGATAGGCACGATCCAGATCGGCGAAAAGCGGGCCTGGGGGGAGGGCTTGGCGCGGTGCAGGTCCTGGTCGGCCGCAGCCTCGCCGCGGGGGGTATCGCTCATCCGTTATGTCCTTGTGAGTCCTGGCGGGTGGCGGGGTCATCCTGGCCTCTGGCGCGGGAGGCTCGCCAGCTGTTATCACGCGGCAGCGGGGCATCCCAGAGCAGCCGCGGGTCGAAGGTCATGGCCGCCAGCATAGTGATCACCACCACGGCGCCGAAGGCCAGGGCGGCAGGCCCGGGGGTGATCGACATCAGCGAGCCGGCACGGATCAGCGCCACCAGGATCGCCACCACGAAGATGTCGATCATCGACCAGCGGCCGATGAATTCGGTGAGCCGGTAGAGCCGGGTACGCACGGCGGCATTGAGCTCGCTGCTGCGGCTCACCACCAGGCAGAGCCAGGCCAGCGCCACCAGCTTGCCCACCGGCACGATGACGCTGGCGATGAAGATCACCGCGGCCACCGGCCAGGAGCCTAACTGGACCAGCTCCACCACGCCGCCGATGATGGTCGAGGGGCTCGTGTGGCCGAGGCTGGTGGTGGTCATGATCGGGTAGACGTTGGCGGGAATGTACATCACCGTGGCGGCGGCGAGCAGGGCCCAGGTGCGCTGCAGGCTGTGGGGCAGCCGGGCGCGCAGGCGGTCGCCGCAGCGTCGGCAGCGACCGCGCCCTCGTTCATCCAGGCGACCGATCAGGCCGCAGGTGTTGCAGCCGGCCAGTCCCTGGGGAGCCGCGGTCTCGCCGGTGCGGGTGCCCTCCGGGGCCCGGGGCTCGCCGGCCAGGGAGAACCACATCCAGTCGGCGTCGATGGACTGGGTGGTGAAGAGCAGCAGCAGGGCGAAGGCGCAGAAGGCCCAGAAGGAGACCCCCAGCTCGATCTGGGCCATGCCGGCGACCTTGATCAGGCTGACCAGGGCGCCAATGATGAAGACATCGGCCATCATCCAGGGGTTGAGCTGGGCGAGCGAGCGGGCGATGGCGCGGCTGGCGGGCAGCGGGGCGTCGCGCAGCAGACCGAGCTGCAGCCAGACCACCCCCAGCAGGTAGACCGCCGGCAGCACGATGATGGTGAGGATCACCGCGCCGGCCACTACCGGCTGATGAAAGCCGATCAGGGTGGTGGCGGTCTGGGAGAGCTCGATGCGGTTGCCCACGCCGCCCACGCTGAAGCTGATGAAGGGGAACGAGAGTGCCATGGCTAGCGCCAGCAGGGACGCGAGCGCCAGCGCCATGCTGCGCTGGGCCGGGCGCAGGTGGCGCTTGACCAGGGTGTGGCCGCAGCGCGGGCAGTCGGCCTGCTCGCCGCCGCGCAGCGGGGGGAGGGCAACCACCCAGTCGCACTCCTGACAGGCGCGCAGGCGTCGTCGCGCCCGGGATTCGGGCGGCATGCGATCGACCCTCGGGGCCTCGGCGGGCAGCGAGGGCATGCGCTCCAGAAGGCGGAAGGGGCGCTGGGCCAAGGGCGTGGTCACTCCTGGGGGCGGCACGGTGCCGGGGGCTTCACCCGGGGCGGTAGGTGGCCTACACTCTCGGCCCGGGGCGATGGGTCTCGGACAAAAGTGTGACACGTTGACGCAATGCGTACCATAGATAAACATGCACTCCTGAATGTGGCTGAGGCAACACGATGATCCTTCCTGCAGTAGCGGTGGTGGCAGGCCTGGTCCTGCTGGTGTGGAGCGCCGAGCGCTTCGTCGACGGAGCGGCGGCATCCTCCGCCCGTTTCGGTGTCTCGCCGCTGCTGATCGGCATGCTGGTGATCGGCTTCGGCACCTCGGCGCCCGAGCTCGTGGTCTCGGCGCTGGCGGCGGGCCAGGGCAATCCCGGCCTGGCGCTGGGCAACGCCTACGGCTCCAATATCGCCAACATCGGCCTGATCCTCGGTCTGGTGGCGTTGATCTCGCCCCTGGCGGTGCATTCCACCGTGGTGCGTCGCGAGCTGCCCATTCTGGGCGCGGCGACCCTGCTCTCGGCGCTGTTGATGTGGGGCGGCGTAGTGGGGCGCCTGGAGGGGGCGCTTCTGCTGGCGCTGCTGGCGCTCTTCATCGGCGCCAGCATCTTCCGTGCGCGCCGCGATGGCGCCGACCCCCTGGGTGCCGATACCGAGGAGAGCCTGGCGGAACACCCGATGTCGCTTCGCGCCGGCCTCGTCTGGACCGGCATCGGCCTGGTGCTGCTGGTGGTCAGCTCGCGCATCCTGGTGTGGGGAGCGGTGTCCATCGCCCAGGGCCTGGGCGTCAGTGACCTGATCATCGGCCTGACCGTGGTAGCGGTGGGCACCTCCCTGCCCGAGCTTGCCTCCTCCATCAGCGCCCTGCGGCGTCGCGAGCACGACCTGGTGCTCGGCAACGTGGTGGGTTCGAACCTCTTCAATACCCTGGGAGTGGTGGGGCTCGCTGCGGTGATCCACCCCATCCAGGTGGGCGCCGAGGTACTGCTGCGTGACTGGAGCTTGATGGCGGCCATGACCGTGTTGATGGCGGTCTTCGCCCTCGGCTGGCGCGGCCGGGCAGGCCGCATCAACCGCCTGGAAGGCGGGGTGCTGCTGACCATGTACCTCATCTATACGGCCTGGCTGGTGCGCCTGGTGCTGGGCGGCACAGGCTAGTTGCCGCGGGGGCGTGCCGCTGGGTCGCAGCCCCCAGCGAGGGCAGAAGCCGAGGCCGGAACGAGGCCCGGCGACGGGCTCCTGCATCCGTCTCTTGGGAGGGAGCCGAGGTCGAGACAGGCAGTGCGACAATGGGACACGCCTGATCCAGATCAACTTTTCGGCATTATGGCGGTCGGTATGGATGACTCAATGAAAATGCATCAATAAAGGTCATCGATTCCCTTTCCGGTCGCGCGATTTTCGTCTGCGTGCCGGCATTGACCTGGTGTCCAGGTGGAGTGCGTCATGGCGCCGCGACGGCGTCAGAGGCATAACAAGCACCGTTAGGTGCGCCCGCATCCCTTGCGACATGCTCGACTCAATATCCCGTATCGAGGCATGCGTCATGGAACTGGATCCGCTGCTGCTATCACGATTGCAATTCGCCTTCGTGGTCTCCTTTCACGCCATCTTCCCGGTCTTCACCATCGGGCTGGCGTCCTATATCGCCCTGTTGCACGGGCTCTTCTATCGGACCGAGAACCCCGTCTGGGATCGTCTGGCCCTCTTCTGGACCAAGGTCTTCGCTGTGGTCTTCGGCATGGGGGTGGTGTCGGGCATCGTGATGTCCTTCCAGTTCGGCACCAACTGGAGCAACTTCGCCCAGGCGTCGGCCAACTTCCTCGGGCCCATGCTCAGCTATGAGGTGGTCACGGCCTTTTTCCTGGAGGCGGCCTTCCTCGGCGTGCTGCTCTTTGGCCGCGGCAAGGTGCCCCAGGGGGTGCATCTCTTCGCAGCCTGTATGGTCGCCTTCGGTACCTTCATCTCATCGTTCTGGATCCTCTCGGCCAACAGCTGGATGCAGACCCCCGCGGGGGTAGAGCTCATCGACGGCAGCTTCCATGTCACCTCCTGGATGGCGGCGATCTTCAACCCCTCTTTCGGCTGGCGCTTCGCCCATATGGTGATGGCCTCCTTCCTGACCGGTGCCTTCGTGGTGGCCGGGGTCAGCGCCTGGTACCTGCTGATCCGGCGTGACGTGGAGGCCAACCGCCGGGCCCTCTCCATGTGCCTGTGGCTGCTGCTGGTGCTGACCCCCACTCAGGCGGTGGTAGGCGACTTCCACGGCCTCAATACCCTGGAGCACCAGCCCACCAAGGTGGCGGCCATGGAGGGCAACTGGGAGACCCGCGGCAATGTCCCGCTGCTGCTTTTCGCGATTCCCGACCAGGAGGCCCAGACCAACCGCTTCGAGATCGGCATCCCGAGCCTGGCCAGCGTGATCCTCAAGCATGACCCGGCCGGCGTGGTGCCCGGCATCAGCGAGGTACCCCCGGAGGAGCAGCCGCCGGTGTGGATCGTCTTCTGGGCGTTCCGTGTCATGGTGGGCCTGGGCTTTGTGATGATCGGCGTCGCTCTCGCCGGGCTCTGGCTGCGCCGCGGCGGGCGGCTCTACGAACACCGCGGCTTCCTGCAGACGCTGCGGCTGATGAGCGTGACCCCCTTCATCGCGGTGCTGGCGGGCTGGATCGTCACCGAGGTGGGCCGCGCCCCCTGGCTGGTCTACGGCATGCTGAGCCATGCCGAGGGGCTCACGCCGTCGCTCACCGGCGGCATGGCGCTCTTCACCCTGGTGGGCTACGTGGCGGTCTACGCAGTGGTGTTCTGGGCCGGGGTCTACTACCTCACCCGAGTGGTGCGCCAGGGAATGCTCCCCGAGGACGAGCGCGACAGCGTGGAGGGCGAGGTGCACCGCCCCAAGCGCCCGCTTTCCGCCGCCCATACCCCCTTCGAGCATGACGCCTCGCCCACCTGGAGGAGATAGGCCATGGAGATGTTTGATCTTTCATTGATCTGGGCGCTGATCATCGGCTTCGGGGTGATCATGTACGTGGTGATGGACGGCTTCGACCTGGGGCTCGGGATCCTTTATCCCTTCGCCCCGGACGAGGCCTCCCGGGATGTGATGATGAATTCGGTGGCCCCGGTGTGGGACGGCAACGAGACCTGGCTGGTGCTGGGCGGGGCGGGCCTGCTGGGCGCCTTCCCGCTGGTCTACTCGGTGTTCCTGCCCGCCCTCTATATCGGCGTCTTCCTGATGCTGGCGGGGCTGATCTTCCGCGGGGTGGCCTTCGAGTTCCGCTTCAAGTCGCGCCGCAACCGGCACTGGTGGAACCGTGCCTTCTGCTGGGGCTCGGCGGTGGCCGCCTTTGCCCAGGGCGCCGTGGTAGGGGCCTATATCCAGGGCTTCGCCGTGGAGGACTTCACCTACGTGGGCGGCGCCCTGGACTGGCTGACGCCCTTCACCATCCTGACGGGCATCAGCCTGATGGCCGGCTATGCGCTGCTCGGCGCCACCTGGCTGATCCTCAAGTCCGAGGGGCATGTCCAGGCGTGGGCCTACCGCATCACGCCGGTGCTGCTGCTGGCGGTGCTCGCCGCCTTCGTGATGATCAGCCTGTGGACCCCGATGGTGAACCCGGGCGTCTTCGAGCGCTGGTTCGATCATATCCACCTGATCTGGGTCTTCCCGGTGCTGGCGCTGGCCTGCGCCGGCTGGCTGATCGCGGCGGTCCATCGCCGCCAGGAGGGGCAGCCCTTCGTCGCGACGCTCGGCCTGTTCATCTTCACCTACCTGGGCCTGGTGGCCAGCAAGTGGCCGGTGATCGTGCCGCCCAACTACACCATCTGGGACGCCGCCTCGGCGCCGGAATCCCAGCTCTTCCTGCTGATCGGGGTGCTGTTCGTGATTCCCATCGTGCTGGCCTACACCGCCTGGACCTACTGGGTCTTTCGCGGCAAGGTCAAGGTGGGCGAAGGCTACCACTGAGCCATGGCCGCTCCTGACACCACCGGCGGCGGACGCGATGTCCGCCGCTGGCTGAACGGACTCGCCGCCCGGGAGCGACGCCGCCTGGGTCTGGCGGTGGTCGCCGGGGTCATCGCCACCCTGGCCACCCTGGGGCAGCTGGCGCTGCTGGCGTGGGTGGTCAGTCAGCTGCTGGTGGAGCGGGCCTCCCCCGCGTCCCAGCTGCCTGCCATCGCCGCCATGGCCGGGTTGCTGCTGCTTCGCGCCCTCGCGCTCTTCGGCCAGGAGCAACTGGGCCAGGCGGCCAGCCTCGCCATCCGCTCCCGGGTGCGTGGCGAGCTGCTCGATCACCTGGCGCGGCTCGGGCCGGGCTGGCTCGCCGGGCGCCACTCCGCGGCACTGGCCAGCCAGCTGGTGGAGCAGGTGGAGGCCCTGGACGGTTACTTCGCCCGCTTTCGCCCCCAGCTGATGCTGTCGGTGCTGAGCCCGGCACTGGTGCTGGGCGTGGCGCTGTCGCTGGACTGGCTGGCCGCACTCTTCCTGCTGCTGGCCGCGCCACTGATCCCGCTGTTCATGGCGCTGGTGGGGATGGGCGCCGAGCGCCTCAATCGCGAGCAGTTCGAGGCGGTGGCCCGGCTCTCGGGGCACTTCATCGACCGGGTGAAGGCGATCTCCACCCTGCAGCTGTTCGGCCGGGCACGGGGGGCGACCGCCGAGGTCCACGCCGCCGCCGACGACTATCGCCGGCGCAGCATGCGCACCCTGCGCGTCGCCTTTCTCTCCTCGGCGGTGCTGGAGTTCTTCGCCTCGGTGGCCATCGCCGTGGTGGCCATCTACGTGGGCTTCGGGCTGCTCGGCTACATCACCTATGGACCCTCTCCCGAGCTTACCCTGTTCAGCGGCCTGCTGGTCTTGCTGCTGGCGCCGGAGTTCTTCCAGCCGCTGCGCACCCTGGCCCAGCACTACCACGACCGGGCCGCTGCCCTGGGGGCCGCCGATGGCCTGCTGGCGATTCTTGCGGAAGCCCCCGATCCGCATCGCGGTATCGCGCCACCCTCGACGAACTCGCCCGACGCCCTTCTGGAACTCGACGGGGCAGGCGTGACCCGACCCGGCCGCGGCCGGGTGCTGGGGCCGGTCGACCTGCGCCTGGCAGCGGGCGAGGTGGTGGCGCTGACCGGTCCCTCAGGGAGCGGTAAGTCGACTCTGCTGCAGCTGCTGGCGGGCTTCGTCGGCCCGGAGGCCGGCGAGCGGCGCCTGGCCGCCGGCACGACCTTCGCCTGGATGGATCAGCGGCCGCTGCTGATCCAGGGCAGCCTGGCCGACAACCTGCGGCTGGCCGCCCCCGCGGCCTCGCGGGAGGCGATGCAGGCGGCGCTGGACAGGGCCGGCCTGGGGGCGCTCGTCGCGGCGCTGCCCGGGGGGCTCGATACGTCCATCGGCGAGCGCGGGGTCGGGCTCTCCGGCGGCCAGGCCCAGCGCCTGGCGCTGGCCAGGGTGTTTCTCTCCGGTGCTCCCCTGGTGCTGCTGGATGAACCCACGGCGAGCCTGGATGCCGAGACCGAGGCCCGGGTCGTCGTGGCGCTCGAGGCCCTGGCCCGGGAGGGCCGCACCCTGGTCATTGCCACCCACCACCCGGCGTTGATCGCCATGGCCGGTCGGCGCCTGGCGATCGAGGCGGGTCGCGTCATGGAGGTGCCCCATGGCTGATTACCGACCCGCGGGCACTTCGCTTGCGGCCCTGCGCCCCTGGCTAACGCTGCTCGACCGCCGCCGAGGGCGCCTGTGGTCCGGCGCCGCCCTGATGGCGCTGACCCTGGCCTCGGCCATCGGCCTGCTGGCGCTCTCCGGCTGGTTCATCGCCGCCACGGGGCTCACCGGTCTGCTCCTGGCGGCGGGCGTGGCCGCCACCCTCGAGGTCTACGTGCCCGGTGGCGGCATCCGTTTCTTCGCGGTGACCCGCACCGTGGCGCGCTATCTGGAGCGGCTCTACAACCACGACACCGTGCTGCGCCTGCTGGCCGACCTGCGCGCCCGGTTGTTCGGCGCCCTGGCGGGCCTCGACGGCCAGGCCCTGGCGCGCCGCCGGGCCAGCGACTGGCTCAACCGCCTGACGGCCGACATCGACACCCTGGACAGCCTCTACCTGCGCCTGCTCGCCCCGGCCGGCGTCGCGCTGCTGGCGATCCTCGGGCTCTCCGGCTTCCTGGCCGTGTTCGCGCCGCGGGTCGGCCTGGCCTCGGGCGCCCTGCTGCTGGTCGGTTGGCTGTGGTTGACCCTCGCCCAGGCGCGGCTGGGCCTGGCCCCGAGCCGGGCCCAGGTGAGCGAGCTGGAGGCGCTGCGCGGGCGCCTGGTCGAGCAGCTGCAGGGGATGGCGGAGCTCGAGGCCTACGGCAGCCTGACGAGCCACCGCCACGACCTTGCGGCCCTCGAGGCGAGGCTCTACCGCGGACAGCGCCGACTCGGGTTGCTGGCGGCCCTGGGCAACGCCCTGGCCAGCCTGCTGGTGGGGCTCGCCGCGCTGCTGGCGCTGTGGCTGGCCGCCCAGGCCTGGGCGGCGGGCCAGCTCTCCGGGCCGCTGATGGTGATGATGCCGCTCGCCATGCTGGCCATGAGCGAGGCGCTGGCGGCGCTTCCGGCCGCCTTCACCTGGCTGGGCGCCACCCTGGGGGCCGCCGAGCGGCTCAACGAGCTGGAGGCCCGCGCCGACTCCACGCCGCCCGCGTCCGCCTCCGCTGCCCCGGTGCCGGTGGAGGGGGCACCGGCGGTCGAGCTCGATGGGGTCACCCTGCGCTATCCCGGTGCCCTGGCGCCGGCCCTGCAGGCGCTGACGCTGACGCTGGCCCCCGGCGAGCGGCTGGCGCTGTGCGGGGCGTCCGGGGCTGGCAAGACCAGCGTGGTGGAGCTGCTGCTGCGCCAGCTGACACCCCAGGCCGGTGCTCTGCGGCTTGGGGGCGTGGTCCTCGCGGACTGGCCAGAGGCGGCGCTGCGCCGGCGGGTCGCCGCCCTGACCCAGCGCATCGATCTGCTCGATGACAGCCTGGCCGCCAACCTGCGCCTGGCCGCCCCCGAGGCCGACGACGATGCCCTGTGGCGCGCGCTGGCCTGGGTGGGCCTCGAGGCCTGGGTCCGAGGCCTTGCCGAGGGGCTCGACACCCGGGTGGGCGAGGGCGGCCAGCGCCTCTCGGGGGGGCAGGCGCGCCGCCTGGCGCTGGCACGCCTACACCTGCGCGACCCGTCGCTGGTGATTCTCGATGAACCCTTCGCGGGCCTGGATGCCGATACCGCCACGGCACTCGCGGCACGGCTCGACGCCTGGCTTGCCGGGCGCAGCGTGCTCTACCTGGTGCACCAGCTCGACGGCGGTCCCTTCCAGCCGCCGGGCATCGATCGGACGCTGACGCTGGTCGAGGGGCAGCTGGCGAGTGAGGGCGCGGGGAGACCGCCACCGGTACCTGGGGCGGGATAGCGGGCGTGGAAACTCAGGCTTTGCGCAGAGTCGGTGTCTATATCAGGATGAGAGCAACGCCCCCGGACGAGACGAGCCATGCATGACTTCCTCAAGCGGCTGCCCAAGGTCGAGCTGCACCTGCACATCGAAGGTTCCCTGGAACCCGAGCTGATGTTCGCCCTCGCCGAGCGCAACGGCGTCGCGCTGCCCTACGCCTCGGTGGAGGAGGCCCGGGCTGCCTATGACTTCACCGACCTGCAGTCCTTCCTCGACCTCTACTACCAGGGCATGAGCGTGCTGCGCACCGCCGAGGACTTCCACGACCTGGCCATGGACTACTTCCGGCGCGCCCACGCCGAGGGGGTGGTGCATGTGGAGATGCACTTCGACCCCCAGGCTCATCGGGTGCGCGGCATCGAGCTGCCCGTGGTGATGGAAGGGCTCTCCCTGGCCCGGCGCCATGCCGAGCGGGAGCTGGGCCTCTCCACGGCGCTGATCATGGCCTTCCTGCGCGACCGCGATGCCAGCGAGGCGATGGCGGTGCTGGAAGAGGCTGCCCCTTACTGGGAGATGCTCGATGCCGTGGGGCTGGACAGCGCCGAGCGCGGCAACCCGCCCTCGAAGTTCACCGAGGTGTTCGAGCGGGCGGCGCG
Source organism: Halomonas sp. PGE1 (assembly GCF_013000985.1). Classification (NCBI taxonomy): domain Bacteria; kingdom Pseudomonadati; phylum Pseudomonadota; class Gammaproteobacteria; order Oceanospirillales; family Halomonadaceae; genus Halomonas; species Halomonas sp. PGE1. Next base: position 2,402,458 of record NZ_CP053032.1, on the reverse strand, counting down.
GCTGGGGATTCCGCGAGTGGCGCATGCCGGGGAGGAGGGGCCGCCCGAGTACATCCGCGAGGCACTGGATCTGCTCGACGTCTGCCGCATCGACCACGGGGTGCGCTGCCTGGAGGACCCCGAGCTGGTGGCGCGGCTGCGCGACGAGGGCGTGGTGCTCACCGTCTGCCCGCTCTCCAACGTGCGTCTCAAGGTGGTGGAGCGACTCGAGGCGCATCCGCTGCCGCAGCTGCTGGAGGCAGGCTTGAGGATCACCCTCAACTCCGACGACCCGGCCTACTTCGGCGGCGGGATGCTCGACAACTACCTGGCCTGCCAGCGCGCCTTCGGCTGGGACGAGGCCACCTTCATCCAACTGGCGGGCACCGCCATCGAGGCCGCCTTCGTCAGCGACCAGCGCCGTCTGGCGCTCCGTCGCCGGCTCGCCGATAGCGTGTGACGCCATTCGGGGCCCACAACGAACCGCCCCCCGGCGAGCCGGGGGGCGGTGCTGTCATGCTCCTGCGGTCAGGCGCTGTGGTTACGGCAGGGCCGGTATCTCGAGGGCGGGCATCTCGCCGGTCAGGGTGTGCAGGAAGGCGGTGATGTCGGCGATGGTCTGCTCCTCGAACTCGCGACCCAACATCTCGCTGCCCATGATGGCCACGGCCTCCTCCAGGGTCTCGGTGGCGCCGTTGTTCATGTAGGGGTAGGTCACGCCCACATTGCGCAGGGTCGGGGTGCGGAAGCGGTACATGTCCGCCTCGTTGCCGGTGACCTCGTAGCGGCCCACGTCGGTAGAGCCCGGCACCTGGATGCGGTGGAAGTTGCTGTCGGTCAGCGCCGGGCCGCTGTGGCAGGCGATGCAGCCGTTGTCCACGAAGGCCACCATGCCGTCCTTCTCCTGCTGGTTCAGGGCGCCGATGTCGCCGCGCAGGTAGCGGTCGAAGGGGGAGTTCGGGGTGTTCAGGGTGCGCTGGAAGCTGGCGAGTGCCTGGGCCAGGTTGTCGGCGTTGATCGGATCATCGTCGCCCGGGAAGGCTTCGGCGAACTTCTCCTGGTAGAGGTCAAACTCGGTCAGACGCTCCAGGGCGCTGTCCAGGTCCATGGCCATCTCGACGTCGGCCTCGATGGGGCCGAGGGCCTGGCCTTCCAGATCGGGCTCGCGGCCATCCCAGAACTGGGAGCCCAGGAAGCCGGAGTTCAGCACGGTGGGGGTGTTGCGCTCACCGATCTGGCCGTCATGGCCGGTGGCGCGGGGAATGCGGTCCGCCCAGCCCAGCGCCGGGTTGTGGCAGGTGGCACAGCTGATCACGCCGCTGGAGGAGATCCGCGGCTCGAAGAACAGGAACTTGCCGAGCTCGACCTTCTCCGGAGTCAGTGAGTTAGCGGCCGGAATCGGCGGGAAGTGGGGCAGCGGTTCGAAGCGGTTGCGGTAGTCGCCGAGACCGTCGTCGGCCATGGCCGGTGCGGCGATGGCGATAGCGGAGCCCATGGCGATGGCCGAGGCCAGCAGGCGTTGTTTGATCATGGTCGTTCCCCTCGTGGTGATGAGCCGGGTCAGTCGCATTGGCTAACTTGCGCTTAACCTTCTGTAGGCACAGTGCGTTACTGCATCTCGCTAATCAACCCAGTAAAACCGTCGGAAAACGACCAACCTTGAGCCACGTCAAGTTTTGACAATGGTTCACCTTGCTGGCTGGACGCCTCCCGGCTTTTTCGGGAAGCTGTGAGCTTTCTCGACCCTGCGGAGGAGGTCACCGGCCATGACCCGCTATCGCTATCCCGCCATTCCCGAGTCCGAGGTGACGCCCCGCGAGCTCTTCGAGCGGAGGCGCCGCTTTCTCAAGGGCACGCTCCGGGGCGGGGCGGCCCTGGGCGCGGCCGCCCTGGCCCCGGGGTTGCTGTTCTCGCCTGCCGCCCACGCCTGGCGCGAGGGACTCGAAGCGCGCCTCGAGGGAGAGCTGCCGAGCCAGGCGCTCGCCGGCGATGAGTCGCTGACCGAGTTCCGCGACGCCACCACCTACAACAACTTCTACGAGTTCGGCACCCGCAAGAGCGACCCGGAGGTCTACGCCCACCGGCTTGTCACCGATCCCTGGTCGGTCACCATCGAGGGCGAGGTGGAGAAGCCCGGCACCTTCGCCCTGGAGGATATCCTCGCCGACCAGAAGCTGGAGGAGCGCATCTACCGGCTGCGCTGCGTGGAGGCCTGGTCCATGGTAATTCCCTGGATCGGCTTCCCGCTGGCCGAGCTGCTCAAGCGCCATGCGCCCACCTCGCGGGCGAAGTACGTGGTCTTCGAGTCGATCCTCGACCCCGACAACCTGCGCGGTCAGCGCCGCTCCATCATCGAGTGGCCCTACCGGGAGGCGCTGCGCATCGACGAGGCGATGCACCCGCTGACGCTGATGGCGGTGGGCATGTACGGCGAGGTGATGCCCAACCAGAACGGTGCGCCGATCCGGCTGGTGGTGCCTTGGAAGTACGGCTTCAAGAGCATCAAGTCGGTGGTGAAGATACGCCTGGTGGAGGAGCAGCCCACCACCTCCTGGATCGACCAGAACCCGGAAGAGTACGGCTTCTACGCCAATGTGAATCCCGAGGTGGACCATCCACGCTGGTCCCAGGCCCGCGAACGGCGCATCGGCGAGAGCGGTCGTCGAGAGACGCTGATGTTCAACGGTTACGCCGACGAGGTCGCCGAGCTCTACGCCGGCATGGACCTGAACAAGTACTTCTGACTCCAGGGAAACCCGATGCTGGATGCGTCACAGCGAATCCTCGCCTTCCGCCTGCTGGTGCTGGCCGCCGGTACCTTGCCCGCGGTGTGGCTGGCCTGGCAGTGGTTCTTCGGCGACCTGGGGGCGGTGCCCGCCGAGGCGGTGGTCCACTTCACCGGCCGCACCGGCCTGACCCTGCTGGTGGCGACCATCGCCTTCAGCCCGGCCTTTCGCTTCACCGGCTGGATCGGCTTCATGATCGCCCGCCGGCAGATCGGCCTGTGGGCCTTCGTCTGGCTGGTGGCTCACATGCTGGCCTGGATGGGCCTCGACCAGTACTGGGACTGGCCCTGGATCCGTCGCGAGATGGTAGAGCTGCCCTACATCCGTTATGGCGCCGCGGCGCTGTTGCTGCTGGTACCGCTGGCGCTCACCTCCTTCCGCTACACGCAGAAGGCCATGGGCTACACTGCCTGGCACTGGCTCCACCGCCTGGTCTATGTGTCCGCGGCCCTGGGGGTGGTGCACCTGTGGGTCCTTACCCGCGCCGACTACCTGATGGCCACGAGCTTCGCGGTCGCCGTGGCGGCCCTGGCGCTGTTCCGGGTGGTGGATGCGTTGATCGGGAGACGATCACAATGAACAGTCATAGTCGCTGGGGAGTGGGGCTTTGCTCGGTGCTGATGCTGTCCGGGGCCGCCTTCGCCGAGAAGAACGACGAGGCGATGATCGACCTGGCCTGGGAGAGCGGCTGCTTCAACTGCCACGACCTGGACAAGCCCCTGCGGGGGCCGGCCTGGCGCGACGTGGCCGAGCGCTATCGGGACGACGACGAGGCGCTCTCGCGTCTGGTAGTCACGGTGCGCGACGGCGGCAGCGGCAACTGGGGCGAGGAGCGCATGACCCCCAACCGCCGCGTCGCCGAGGAGGAGATCGAGCGCCTGGTGAGCTGGCTGCTCAGCCTCGACGCCCGCGAGGACTAGGAGCCCCGCCTCGACCCCGCCGGGAGCGGGAGCGGGGGCGAGGCCACGGCCTGTCGTGTGTCGGCCTAGTGGGTCGTGGCGAGCATCACCACGCTCAGCGCCGCCGAGATCCACATGGCGGGGCGGATCGCCTGCATCCGGCCGGTGAACACTTTGATCAGCACGAAGCTGAGGAAGCCGAAGGCGATCCCCAGGGTGATCGAGTAGGTCAGCGGCATCAGGATGATCGCCAGGAAGGCCGGGAAGGCCTCGTCATAGCGATTCCAGTCGATCTTGCCGATGGGCGAGAGCATGAAGAGCCCCACCAGCACCAGGGCCGGCGCCGTGGCGATGCTCGGCACCAGCGAGAGCAGCGGCGAGAGGAACAGGAAGGGCAGGAAGAGCAGGGCGATCACCACCGCCACCAGCCCCGTGCGCCCGCCCTGGGCCACGCCCGCGCCGGATTCGATGAAGGTCTGGGCCGCACTGGTGCCCAGCGGTGCGGCGATCATCGAGGCGAAGGCGTCCACCGTCATGGAGCGCTTGAGGTTGCGGGGGTTGCCGTCCTTGTCCTTGAGGTCCGCCGACTCCGACAGCGCCATGAAGCAGGAGAGCGCATCGAAGAAGTTGGTGAAGAGCATCACGAAGATGAAGGGCAGGTAGGCGACCTTGAGGGCGCCCCAGATGTCCACCTGCATCACCGCGCTGAAGTCGGGCCAGGCGGCCAGCCCGCTCCACTCCACCATCACCTCGCCGCCCCACAGGCGCCCCATGGGCGTGGCCAGCAGGGTGGTGAGCGCGATCCCCAGGATCAGGGCGCCGTTGAAGCGCAGGATCACCAGGATAGCGGTGGCCATCATGCCCAGGAAGAAGATCCCCAGCGCCGGGTCGAAGCTGCCGAGTGTGACTAGGGTGGCGTCGCTGCCGACGATGAAGCCGGCGTTCTTCAGGCCGATGAAGGTGATGAAGAGTCCGATGCCGCAGGTGATGGCATAGCGCAGCGAGGGCGGAATCGCCTCGATGATCGCCTTTCGCACGTTGAACATGGCCAGGATCGCGAACATCACGCCTGACCAGAACACGCAGCCCAGCGCCACCTCCCACGAGAGCCCCGCACCCTGCACCAGGGTGTAGGTGAACAGGGCGTTCATGCCCATGCCGGGGGCCACCAGGATGGGGTTGCGGGCATAGAGCCCCATGGCCAGGCTGCTCATGAAGCTGATCAGGACCGTGGCCGAGAGGGCGGCGGAGAAGGGAATGCCGGCGTCGGAGAGGATCGCCGGGTTGACCACGATGATGTACATCGAGGCAAGGAAGGTGGCCATGCCGGCCAGCACCTCGGTGCGCAGGGTGGAGCCGCGGCGGCTGACCCCGAAGTAGCGGTCGAGCCAGTGTCCTTCCGTTGACGATGTCGGCTTGAGTGACTCGCCTGACAGGGAGGCATTGTTGGTGTCCATGGGAACCCCGTTGTTGTTGTGGGTTTCTGACCATATGGTCAACTATGGGCCGCAGTTGGCCCTCTGGCGATGGCCCTCCATGCGCGGAGGGCCGTCGTGTCAGGTGCGTTTCGTGTGGTGATGGTGAATGGGCGGCACGCCCGCTCAGGAGCGGTGGTGCTGCAGGCGCCCTCCGGCCCAGGTCTCGGCCACGCTGCGATCATCGCCCAGCATCATCAGCGCGAAGAGCGTCTCGCCGAGCGTGCGGCAGCGCGCGGTGCGCCGCGCCAGCAGCGGCGTCGCCGCGGGGTCGAGCACCACGAAGTCGGCGTCCATGCCCGGCGCCAGGCGGCCGATGCGATCGCTCAAGGAGAGGGCCCGGGCGTTGCCGAGGGTCAGGCCATGGAAGCCCTGCCAGGCGGTGAGGGGCTGGCCGCGCAGCTGGCCGACCTGGTAGGCGGCCTTCAGGGTGGCAAGCCCCGAGAGGTCGGTGCCGCCGCCCACGTCGCTGGCGAAGGTCACGCCCAGCCCCATCTCCCGGGCCGCCTGGCGGTCGAAGAGGCCGCTGCCGAGGAAGAGGTTGGAGCTGGGACAGAAGGCGAGGTTGGCGCCGCGCTCGGCCAGGCGTGCGCGCATCTCCTGGTCCAGGTGGATGCCGTGGGCGAAGGTGCTGCGCGGCCCCACCAGGCCCGATTCCTCGTAGACCGCGAGGTAGTCGCGGCTGCCGGGGAAGAGCTCCGCCACCCAGTCCAGCTCGCCGGTGTTCTCGGCCAGGTGGGTCTGCAGCCAGAGGCTCGGGTCGTTTCTCAGGATGGCGCCGGTGGCGTCGAGCTGGGCCCGGGTGGAGGTGGGCGCGAAGCGCGGGGTGAGGCTGTAGCCGAGCCGCCCCTTGCCGTGCCAGTCGCCGATCAGTCGCTCGCTGTCGCGGATGCCGCCCAGGGTGTCGTCGGTGAGGCCTTCGGGAGCGTGGCGGTCCATCAGCACCTTGCCGGCCAGCATGCAGAGCCCGCGCCGCTGGCTCGCCGCGAAGAAGGCGTCCACCGAGACCGGGTGGCTCGAGCAGAACACCTGGGCGGTGGTGGTGCCGACCCTGAGCATCTCGTCGAGGAAGGCCTCGGAGAGGGCGTCTGCGTGCTCGCGGCTGGCGAACTGTTGCTCCTCCGGGAAGGTGTAGTCGTTGAGCCAGTCGAGCAGCTGGCGCCCGTAGGAGGCCATGATCTCAAGCTGCACGTAGTGGACGTGGCTGTCGATGAAGCCGGGAGTGATCAGCTTGCCGCGGTGATCGATCACCTCGAGGCCCGGGGGCAGGTCGGGGGCCAGGGTGGCGTAGTCGCCGATGGCCCGGATCCGACCGTTCTCGATCCACAGGGCACCATCACGATGGTGGGTGACGCTGCCCGGGGCGGGGGTGTCCTCGTCGCCGGGGTCGGCATCGAAGCTCAGCAGTTCGGCGCGCAGCAGGCGCGAGTCATTCGTGGTCATTATGGTCGAGCTCATCAATTTGGTGTCACCGGGGCTGATCCGGCGACAGGCCGCCGAGGAGGCGCTGTGAATACTTCCCTGTACGCTACCGATTCCTTCCCTGGAATCGGACCTCCTCTTCGGCCCGTCCCCGGCGCCCTAGGTTACGGTATTGGTATTGAAGACTGCTCTGAGCAGGGCGGGATCCAGGCCGCGCTGGTCGGGGCGTTCGGCGCTGGCCGTCAGCGGCAAGAGCTCGGCGAGGGTGGCAAGCGCAATGGCGTAGGGGGTCTTGTCGCCCCCGGTGCCACCCGCCGCCATGCCGATGGGGCAGCGCACCCGGGCAAGCGTCGCCTCGTCGTGACCGGCCTTGCCCAGCCGCGAGCGAAAGCTGGCCCACTTGCTGGTCGAGCCGATCAAACCGAGGGAGGCGACGTCGCCACGGGCGAGCAGAGCATCCACCAGGGCGAGATCCTCGGCGTGGTCGTGGGTCAGCACCAGGGCATGGGCGCCGGGCGGCAGCGCCGCCACGGCGGCGGCCGGGTTGGGGGCGTGGCGGCAGGCGAGCCGCGGCTGCTCAGCCGCCCAGTCGGGGAAGATCGCCTCCCGGCTGTCGTGCCACCGCACCTGCCAGGGCAGCGGGGCGGCCAGGCGCACGAGCTCGGTCCCCACGTGGCCGGCACCGAACAGCGCCAGGGTGGTGGCGCTGCCCGGGAAGACCTCGACCAGCACGTTGACGAAGCCGCCGCAGCACTGGCCGCTGCGCCCGCCCAGGGCGAAGGCCTCGAGGCTAAGTCCGCCCTCGGCACTGCCATCCTTCCCGGCGAGCCGCGCCCTGGCGGCCTCGATCACCTGGTACTCGAAGGTGCCGCCGCCGAGGGTGTCGAAGACGGCATCCAGGGTGATCACCATCCGCGCCCCGGGCTCCCGGGGCGTGGAGCCGGCGCTGGTCACCTGGGTGGCCAGGGCGTGGGGAGCGCCGTCGCGCTGCAGGCGATGCAGGGCAGCGTGCCAGCTCTCGGTACGCCTTTCGCTCGCCGGGGGCGTGCTCTGCGGGGCCACGGTCACTGCCCCCCGAAGGCCGGCGGCCAGTCGCTGTGGCGTGAACGCAGCGCCTCGGCGGCCAGCAGCACCCGTTCCGGCGTGGCCGGGGTGTCGAGCCGCGGGGCTTCGCGGTAGTCGGCGAGGCTCGCCAGGGCGTCACGCAGCGCCGACCATACCGAGATGCCCAGCATGAAGGGCGGCTCGCCCACCGCCTTGGAGCGGTAGATGCTGGCCATGGAGTTGGGATGTCCCTCCATCAGCGCGACGTTGAATACCGGGGGCAGGTCGCCGTAGGTGGGGATCTTGTAGGTGGCCGGCCCGTCGGAGATCAGCCGGCCGGCGTCGTTCCACTTGAGTTCCTCGCTGGTCAGCCAGCCCATGCCCTGGATGAAGCCGCCCTCCACCTGGCCGATATCGATGGCCGGGTTCAGGGAGTCGCCCACGTCGTGCAGGATGTCGACCCGGTTCACCTGGTACTCGCCGCTCAGGGTGTCGACGCTCACCTCGGCCACGGCGGCCCCGAAGGCGTAGTAGTAGAAGGGGCGCCCCTGGCCGGTGCCGCGGTCGTAGTGAATCAGCGGCGTGGCATAGAAGCCCTTTTCGGAGAGCGAGACGCGGCCCAGATAGGCCGTCTGCACCAGCTCGCCCCAGGGGATGCGCCGTTCGCTCTCGCCGGTGCCTGCTACCAGATGGCCGGCCTCCAGGCGCATCGCCTCGCGGTCGAGTGCATAGTGCTCGGCGGCGAAGTCGAAGAGCCGCGCCTTGAGCGTCAGGCAGGCGTCGCGGGCGGCCATGCCGTTGAGGTCCGCGCCGCTCGAGGCGGCGGTGGGGGAGGTGTTGGGCACCTTGTCGGTGCGGGTGGCGGTGATGCGGACGCTGTCGAGGTCCAGCGCCAGCTCCCGGGCCACCACCTGGCAGATCTTGGTATGCAGCCCCTGGCCCATCTCGGTGCCGCCGTGGTTGATCTGCACGCTGCCGTCGGTATAGACGTGGAGCAGGGCGCCGGCCTGGTTGAGGTGCTTGGCGGTAAAGGAGATGCCGAACTTCACCGGGGTCAGTGCCAGGCCGCGCTTGATCACGGGGCTGCCCGCGTTGAAGGCCGTGATGGCCTCGCGCCGTGCCCAGTAGTCGCTGCTCGCCTCCAGGCGCTCGATCAGCTCGTGCAGCAGGCCGACCTGCTCAACGGTCTGGCCGTAATGTGTCACGTCGCGGGGGGTGACATCACCAGGGGTGCCGTCGCTGGCGTGGCGGTAGAGATTGCGCTTGCGCACGGTGAGCGGGTCCTCTCCCACCCGGCGGGCGATATCGTCCATGGCCGCCTCGATCACCATCATCCCCTGGGGGCCGCCGAAGCCGCGGAAGGCGGTGTTGGAGGCGGTATGGGTGCGGGCGCGATGACCGGTCACCCGGGCCGCGCCCAGGGAGTAGGCGTTGTCGGCGTGGAACATGGCGCGGTCGACGATGGCATCCGACAAGTCCGGCGAGTAGCCGCAGTCGCCGATCACGGTGATCTCGCCGCCCTGAATCACGCCCTTGTCATCTACGCCCAGCCGGTAGCGGTTGTGGAAGGGGTGGCGCTTGCCGGTGACCCGCATGTCGTCACCGCGGGGCAGGCGCAGCCTGGCCGCGCGGCCGGTGCGCCGAGCGATCAGCGCGGCGATGCAGGCCCAGGGCGAGGCCTGGGTCTCCTTGCCGCCGAAGCCGCCGCCCATGCGTCTCACCTCCACGGTCACCGCATGGAAGGGTATGCCCAGCACTTCGGCCACCAGCTTCTGGGTCTCGCTCGGGTGCTGGTTGGAGGTGTGGACCACCACCCCCTCGTCCTCGGTGGGCGTGACCAGGCAGGCCTGGCCCTCGAGATAGAAGTGCTCCTGGCCGCCCACGAACTGTTCGCCCTCGAAGACCTGGCTGGCGCCTCCCAGCGCCGCCTCCCAGTCGCCGCGCTGCTGGATGTGGGTGGGCCTCACGAACTCGCCGCGCTCGGCGGCGACCACCGCATCGAGACTCGCCGGCCGCTCGTCGATTGTGACCAGGCCGGCATCGAAGGCCGCCTTCACCGCCTCCCGGGCGGCGCGGTGGCTCTCGGCGGCCACGGCGAAGAGCACCTGGCCTGCGTAGCTGATCTCGTCCTCGACGAAGATCGGGTCGCCGGGAAAGACCGGCCCGATATCGGTGTGGCCGGGCACCTCCTCGATGCCGACCACGTCCACCACCCCGGGCAGCGCCCGGACCTTGTCGAGGGCCACGCCGGTCAGCCGGCCGTGGGCCACCGGCGAAAGCGCCAGGGCCACGTGCAGGCAGTCCGCTGCTACCTTGAGGTCGTCGATATAGGCGGCGCGGCCGGTGACGTGCTTCACCGCGCTCTCGTGGGCCTGGGAGTGGCCGGCGCTGCCGGGGAGAAGAGTGTCGCGAGCCAGCGGGCTCGCCCCCTGGATGCGGTTGTCGAGCTTCCGCCGCGCCTCGGCGGAGTCGGTGCCGACGTCGGCGTCATCTTTCATCTTGGTCGGCGTGGTTCCGGGCGCCTTATCCGGCGCGGCGCCGGGCGCTTTATTGAGCTTAGTGAGCGTACGCATGGAGCATCACCTCCCGGTCAGAGTGGGCTTGCTGCTGCGCGATGACAAGGCGCAGCCGCTCCAGCAGGTTGGCGGCTGAAAGCGAGCGGTAGTAGGCGCTGCCGCGCACGTCGCTCATCGGTGAGAACGCCTGCCCCAGGGCGGCGCGAGCCGCCTGGAAGCTGGCCACCGTGGGTGGCTGACCCTCCAGCGCCGCCTCGGCGGCGGCGGCCCGCTTCGGTATGGCCGCCATGCCGCCGAAGGCGAGGCGCACCTCGCGCAGCACCCCGTCCTCCAGGCGCCAGGAGAAGGCGCCCAGCACCGCCGAGATATCATCCTCTCGACGCTTGGACAGCTTCCACACCTTGAGGTGTCGCCCCGGTTCGGGGCGCGGCAGGAAGATAGCGCGGATCACCTCGCCCTTGTCCTTGAGCAGGGCGGTCTGCTTGTAGTCCAGGAAGAAGTCGTCGAGGGGTAGCTCCCTTTCACCGTCCGGCCCTGCGAGCCGAAGTCGCGACCCCAGCGCCAGCAGCACCGGCGGGGTGTCGCCGATGGGCGAGGCGTTGGCGATGTTGCCTCCCAGGGTGCCGCGGTTGCGCACCTGGGCGGAGCCCAGGCGATGCAGCAGGTGGGCGAAGGCGGGGTAGTGCGCCTCGAGCAGCGGTTCGAGGCGGGCATAGCTCACGGCACCGCCGATCCACCAGCCTTCGCGGCCATCCGCCAGGGTGGCCTCCTCGATGGCGGTGAGCTCGGCCACCCGGGTCACATCCACCAGACGCTCGAACCGGCGCAGGCGCTGGGTCACCTCCAGCCAGAGGTCGGTGCCGCCGGCGACGATGGGCGCCTCGGGGTGGCGGCGACGCTCCTCGACCAGCTCGGCCAGGGTGGTGGGCTGCACGAAGGCGCTATCGGCCGAGGGTTCCTGGATGGGTGCGGTGGCATCCACGGCGAGATCCAGCCACTCGGGGCGCGCGTAAGGATGCTCCCCCATGGAGAGTGCCGCGTCGCGGATCGGGCGATAGCCGGTGCATCGGCAGAGGTTGCCTCCCAGCGCCGCTTCGAGCCGCTCGGGGGTCAGCGGAGCGGGCCTCTGCTGCTGCTCCTCGTGCAGGGTGAAGAGCGACATCACGATGCCTGGAGTGCAGAAGCCGCACTGGCTGGCGTGACAGTCGACCATGGCGGCCTGGGCGGGATGGAGAGCCTCGCCTCGTGCGAGCCCCTCCACGGTGACCAGCGAGCGGCCCTTGAGCTGATGGGCGGGGGTGATACAGGCGTTGGCGCTGTGATAGCGCACCCGGCCGTCGGGGCCGGCCTCGCCGATGGCCACGGTGCAGGCGCCGCAGTCGCCGGAGGCGCAGCCCTCCTTGGTGCCGGTCTGGCCGAGGGGGTCGCGCAGAAGCTCGAGCACACTGGTATCGGGCGTGGCCTCGCACCGGCGGGGCTGCCCGTTGAGCAGGAAGTCGATCATGACATTGTCTCTGTTATTGATCGCTGGGGGCGTACCCCGGTCGTCACCGACCATCAGGGAAGTCGGCATGTTGACCATATGGTCAGGTTATATTCAGCATGGCCAACGATGGCCGACTTTGCAAGCCAATCGCTCGCGACCTTCACCTCATGTCGCCATCCCGAGGCGGCCGGCAATTGCATGCACCGCCGCGGTGCGGCACTCTCGGCACAGACCAATGGCACAGGGAACGGGTAGATGACAGAAGTCGCGAGTCCGGCGGCGATACGCCGTGCGCGGGAGAGAGGCGAGGCCGGGGGCGCGACCCGCGAGCGCAACGAGCGCGAGATCCTCGCCGCGGCGGAGAAGATCTTCGCCGCCCACGGCTATCGCGGCGCCAGCGTCCAGGCCATCGCGGAGGCGGCGGGGCTGCCCAAGTCCAACGTGCTCTACTACATGGGCAGCAAGCGTGGGCTCTACGTGCGCCTGCTGGAGCGGATGATGGCGCGCTGGAACGCGCTGCTGGACGATATCTCGGTGGACGATGATCCCGCCGAGGTGCTGGAGGCCTTCATCCGCAGCAAGATGGCGCTTTCCCGGCGCCACCCGGAGGGCTCACGGCTGTTCGCCGCCGAGATCCTTGCCGGGGCTCCCTTCCTGCAGGAGTACCTGAGCGGCGAGCTGCGCGCCTGGGTGGAGGAGCGCGGGGCGATCTTCCGCCAGTGGGCCGAGCGCGGCCTGATGGATCCGGTGGAACCGGTCTGGCTGATATTCCTGATCTGGTCCGCCACCCAGCACTACGCCGACTTCGAGGCCCAGGTGCTGGGTATCACCGGCAAGGGTGAGCTCAGCGACGCCGATGTCGAGCAGATCACCGCCTTCCTCACCCGAGTCATCTTGAAGGGGTGCGGGGTGAGACCGCCCGGGATCGGGGCATGATAGAGTGTTGTCAGGCGTATGTTGAATAGGTGAAGCCATGAATACGGCCAAGGATGATGTACGGCAACTGCTCGAGTCCCTTCCCGAGGACTGTACAATGGAAGATATCCAGTACCATCTCTACGTCGTAGAAAAGGTACACAGAGGCAGTCAGCGTGCTGAGACCGAGGGGACTCTCAGCCAAGAACAGGTCGAGCGGAAGCTGGCAAAGTGGCTCGACCGCTAGCCTGGTCACCAGAAGCGCTCGAGGATCTGGAACTCATCGCCGAGTATATCGAGCGAGATTCTGCCTTCTATGCACGGGCTGTCGTGACCAAGTTGGTGGATACGGCTCGGGCGCTAGGTGAGTTTCCTGAGCTGGGCAGAGTCGTGCCCGAACTTGGTGAGGCGAATATTCGTGAGCGCTTTGTCTATAGCTACCGCCTGATTTATCGCGTGGAGGCTGAGCGCATCCTGATTCTGGCCGTCATGCATGGGCGTCGTCTGTTGGAAAATACAGAGCGCTTCCCTCTATAGGCGTCAAGCCTCCTTCGGCAGCGCCAGGCTGATCAGCACGGTGGTCGCGAGCAGGGCGCTGGAGACCCAAAGGGTGGCGACGAGGCCACCGGCGAGGTAGAGCCAGCCTGACAGCAGGGTGCCGATCAGCCGCCCCATGGCGTTGGCCATGTAGTAGAAGCCCACGTCCAGCGAGACCCCGTCCGAGCGGGCCATGCGCACGATCAGGAAGCTGTGCAGGCTGGAGTTCACCGCGAACACTACGCCGAACAGCATCAACCCCCCGAGCAGCACCAGCTGCGGCTGCGCCGCCAGGAGCTGTCCTTCAAGACCCAGGGCGATCAGCGCCGGCAGGGCGGTAAGCGCCGAGGCCCAGGCGATGGCGGCACCGCGACCCGCCGTGCCCCCGGTGATCCTGGGGGCGACCGCCTGCACCGCTCCGTAGCCGATCACCCAGAGCGCCAGGAAGCCCCCCACCCGCCAGCTGTCCCAGCCGAACTGGGTGGCCAGGAAGACCGGTAGGGCCACCACGAACCAGACGTCCCGTGCGCCGAACAGGCACATTCGTGCCGCCGACAGGATATTGATGGCGCGGCTCTTGGAGAGCATCTCGCGAAACTTCGGCTTGGCCTTGGCCCGGCCCAGATCGCCGTCGAGGCGCGCAAGCGACAGCGCCAGCACCCCGGCCAGCATCACCGCCATGGCGAGTATCGCCCCCTGGAAGCCGATCAGGGTCAGCAGCAGGCCCCCCAGGAAGAAGCCCACGCCCTTGAGCGCGTTCTTGGAGCCGGTGAGCAGCGCCACCCAGCGGTAGAGGGACTGATGCCCGGCGTCGCCGGCCGGCACCAGGGTCTTGATGGCGCTCTTGGCGCTCATCTTGTTGAGGTCCTTGGCGATGCCCGAAAGCGCCTGGGCGGCCATCACCCAGGGCACCGAGAGCCAGGCCACCGGCACCAGCAGCATGGAAAGCGCCAACACCTGCAGGCCGAGGCCCAGGTTCATGGTGCGGTTGAGCCCGAGGCGCGCCCCCAGCCAGCCTCCCACCAGGTTGGTCACTACCCCGAAGAACTCGTAGAAGAGAAACAGCAGCGCCACCTCGAGTGCCGAGTAGCCCAGCTGGTGGAAGTAGAGCACCACCAGCATGCGCAGGGCGCCGTCGGTGAGGGTGAAGGCCCAGTAGTTGCCGGTGACCAGCAGGTACTGGCGGATCTCCCGGGGCAGGGCGGCGACGCGGGCGATCATGAGTCGGCCTTGCCTACCTTGGCGGCCAGCTCCGCGGTGCGGCAGGCGTAGCCGTACTCGTTGTCGTACCAGGCGTAGAGCTTCACCTGGGTGCCGGCCACCACCATGGTGGAGAGGGCATCGACGATGGAGCTGCGCGGGTCGGTGCGATAGTCGATGGAGACCAGCGGGCGCTCCTCATAGCCGAGGATGCCGGCGAGCTCGCCCTCGGCGGCCTCCTTCAGCAGGGCGTTGACCTCCTCCTCGGTGGTCTCGCGGGCGACCTCGAAGACCATATCGGTGAGCGAAGCGTTGGCGAGCGGCACGCGCACGGCGTGGCCGTTCAGCTTGCCGGTCAGCTCGGGGAAGATGGCGGTGATCGCCTTCGCGGAGCCTGTGGTCGTCGGGATCAGGCTCATGCCGCAGGCCCGGGAGCGACGGAGATCAGGCTTTTGTGGAGAGCTGGGGGCATCCAGAATCGTCTGGGTGTTGGTGATGTCGTGGATGGTGGTCATGGAGCCGTGGCGGATGCCGAGCGTCTCGTGGATCACCTTGACCACCGGCGCCAGGCAGTTGGTGGTGCAGCTCGCCGCGGTGACGATGCGATGCCGGGCCGGGTCGAACAGATGGTCGTTGACCCCCACCACCAGGTTGAGCACGCCCTCGTCCTTTACCGGGGCGCTCACCACCACCCGCTTGACCCCCTGCTCCAGGTAGGCCTGGAGCTTGTCGGTGGTCTTCATCTTGCCCGAGGCCTCGATCACCACGTCGCAGCCGGTCCAGTCGGTGGCCTCGATCTCGCGGTTGGCAGTGAAGGCGATGCGCCGGCCGGCCACCGTCAGGGCGCCGTCGTCCGCCGTGATATCATCGCCGCCGCCCGTCCACTGGCCGTGCACCGAGTCGAACTGCAGCAGGTGGGCGAAGGTGGCAGCGTCGCCGCCCGGGTCGTTGATCTGCACGAACTCGAGGTCCGGGTTCGTCCAGCCGGCGCGCAGGGCCAGGCGGCCGATGCGGCCGAAACCGTTGATGCCGATGCGTATCGCCATGGGAAGGCTCCTTGGGTATCAGGGGAAGTGGAGAGCGAGCATATATGGCGAATCGTATATGAATTCAGGTGACAGTTCGATGACAGCCGGCCTGCCCATCGAGGCCCGGCTCGACGCTATCCAGGCCGCCCTGGCGGCACACTCGCGCGCACTGCTGGTGGCCGAGCCCGGCGCCGGCAAGACCACGCGGGTGCCCCTGGCGCTGCTCGAGGCCCCCTGGGCCCGCGAGGGCCGGCTGCTGCTGCTGGAGCCAAGGCGGGTGGCGGCGCGGCTTGCCGCCGGCTTTATGGCGGAAAGCCTGGGGGAAAGCGTAGGCGAGACGGTGGGCTACCGGATGCGCGGCGAGAGCCGGGTCGGCCCGCACACCCGCCTGGAGGTGGTGACCCAGGGCGTGCTGACCCGCATGCTCCAGGAGGACCCGCTGCTGGAGGGGGTAGCCGGCATCCTCTTCGACGAGTTCCACGAGCGCAGCCTGGAGGCCGACCTCGGCCTGGCGCTGGCCCTGGACGCCCAGTCGGTGCGCGACGATCTGCGCCTCCTGGTGATGTCGGCGACCCTGGACGTCGAGGCCCTGCTCGGCGTGCTGGGCGAGGGCACCCCGGTGATCGACTGCCCGGGGCGCACCTTTCCCGTTGCGACTCGCTACCGCGCCCTCAACGCCCGGGAGGAGACCGCGCCCCAGCAGGCCCGGGCGCTGCTCGACGCCATGGGGCAGCAGGAGGGCGACGCCCTGGTGATCCTCCCCGGGGTGGCGGAGATCCGTCGCCTGGCCCGGGAGCTATCGAGCCGGTCGCCCGAGCTTGCCGTCATGGAGCTCCACGGCCGCCTGCCGCTCGAGGTTCAGCGCCGGGCTCTGCGCCCCGACCCTTCCGGGCAGCGGCGGGTGGTACTCGCCACCGCCATCGCCGAGTCCAGCGTCACCGTGGACGGCGTGCGCCTGGTGGTGGACGCCGGCCAGGAGCGGGTGCCGGTGTTCCAGCCGCGAAGCGGCCTGACCCGCCTGGAGACGCGCCGCGTCAACCGCGCCAGTGCCGACCAGCGCCGAGGCCGCGCCGGCCGCCAGGGCCCCGGTCTCTGCCTGCGGCTCTGGGCCGAGGAGCAGCCGCTCGTTCCCCACGGCGAGCCTGAGGTGCGCCAGGCCGACCTTGCCCCGCTCGCCTTCGAACTGGCGCGCTGGGGCGTGACCGACCCGGGTAGCCTCGCCTGGGTGACCGCGCCCCCAGCTGGGGCACTTTCCGCCGGCCGCGAGCTGCTCGGGCGCCTGGGGCTGCTGGATGCCGAGCACCACCTCTCCGAGCTGGGTCGCCGGGCCGCCCGCTGGCCCACCCATCCGCGTCTCGCGGCCATGCTGGAGCGCGCCCGAGCGCTCGACGCGCTGCCGCTGGCCTGCGCCCTGGTCGCGCTGCTCGAAGGGCGCGGCCTGGACGACGAGCGTGACCTCGAGCAGGCCCTGCAGGCACGGCTCAAGGCGCCGAGGGAGCACCGCCAGTGGCAGCGGGACGCCGAGCGGCTGGCCCGTATCGCCCAGGTGAGCCTCAAGGTGGCAGGCCTGGCCCCGCTCGGTGAGCTGCTGGCGCTGGCCTATCCGGAGCGCATCGCCCAGCGCCTGGATGCCCCGGGCCGCTTTCGCCTGGCCGGCGGGGGCCTGGCGACCCTGCCCGATCACCACCCCCTGGCCCACGCCGCGCTGCTGGTGGCGGTGGAGCTGGACGGCGAGGCGAGCGGGGCGCGGATCTTTCGCGCCGTGGGGCTCTCTCAAAAGCGGATGGAGGCGCTCTATCCCGAGTGTGGCGAGTGGCGGGCGAGCCTGGCGTGGTCCGACGCCGAAGGCCGCCTGATCGGCGAGCAGGTGCGCGGCCTGGGCGCGGTGGTGCTGGAGCGAAGGCCCCTGGCCAAGCCGCCGGCCGAGGCGGTCAGGGCGGCGCTGATCGAGGCGCTGCGCCGCCGGGGGCTCCCCCGGGATGACGTCCTGACTCAGTTACAGGGGAGGGTGGCGCTTCTGCGCCGCACCTTCGACTCTGATGAGCAGGCAGCCTGGCCCGACTGGTCCGACGAGGCACTGCTCGCGAGCCTTGAGGCGTGGCTCGCGCCGCACCTCGATGGCATCACCCGGCTCGACGCCGTGGAGCGCCTGCCCCTGGCGCGCCTGCTGCTCGATACCCTCGACTGGCCGCTTCGCGCCCGCCTGGACGAACTGGCCCCGGAGCGGCTCCCGGTGCCCAGCGGCGCCAGCCACCGGGTGGACTATGCGCCCTGTCTCGAGGGCAAACCGCCGGTGCTGGCGGTGAAGCTGCAGGAGTGCTTCGGCTGGCAGGCCTCGCCCAGGGTCGCCGACGGCCGCGAGCCGGTGCTGCTGCACCTGCTCTCCCCGGCGCGCCGCCCGCTGCAGGTCACCGCGGACCTGGCGAGCTTCTGGGCGGGCGGCTACCCGGAGGTACGCAAGGAGATGCGCGGCCGCTACCCCAAGCACCCCTGGCCGGAGGACCCCACGACTGCCGAGCCCACCGCCCGGACCAAGCGGCGAAGCTGATCCTGGCATACCAGGCGCCGAGGACCCCGCGGCACCAGGGCCGCCGAGGCCACCGCCCGCACCAAGCGCAAGTAGCGCCATCAGGAGGACTTCAGCCCCGTACGGTCGTGGCTGCCGTGATTGGCGGCCGGCTGACCGTTGACGCCCCGGGCGCGCAGCACCCGCTTTTCGAGTTCCACGATCAGGTAGATGGCCAGGCTGCCGGCGACGATCACGCCCCAGTGGCCGAGGCCGAGCCCTTCGTTGGCAAAGATCAGCTGCATGAAGGGCAGGTAGGTCCAGGCCAGCTGCAGCGCCACGATAGTGCCGATGGAGCCCCACACCGGGCGGCTGCCGAAGATCCCCGCGAAGGAGAGGGTGCTGCGCAGCAGGTAGCGACTGTTGATCAGGTAGGCGGCGCTGCCCATCACCAGCATGTTGACCGCGCCGGTGCGGGCGAGCTCCACGCTGCCGCCCTGGGCCTGGATCCAGCTGAACATGCCGAAGACGCCCGCCAGCAGCAGCAGCGAGACGAACACCACCCGCCACAGCAGGAAGAGGTCGAGCAGGGAGGCGTCGGGATCCCGGGGCTGGCGGGTCATGATGTCCTTCTCGGCGTGCTCGAAGGCCAGCGCCAGGCCCAGGGTCACCGCCACCACCATGTTGACCCACAGCGCCTGGAGCGGGGTCACCGGCAGGGTGGAGCCGGCCAGCACGGCGAGCATGATGGCGAGGCCCTGGGCGCCGTTGGTGGGCAGGATGAAGGTGATGGTCTTGCGGATGTTGTCGTAGACCTTGCGGCCCTCGCGGATGGCGCCGACGATGGTGGCGAAGTTGTCGTCGGCCAGCACCATCTCGGCGGCCTCCTTGGCGGCCTCGGTGCCCTGGATGCCCATGGCCACGCCCACATCGGCACGCTTCAGGGCCGGGCCGTCGTTGACGCCGTCGCCGGTCATGGCGCAGATGCCGCCGCGGGCCTGCATCGCCTGCACCAGGCGCAGCTTGTGCTCCGGCGCGGCGCGGGCGAAGACGTCCACCTCCAGGATCACCTCCTCGAGTTCGGCATCGGACATCGCCTCGATCTCGCGGCCGGTGATAGCGCGCTCGGTGTGGGCGAAGCCCAGCTGCCTGGCGATGGCGAGTGCCGTCACCGCATGGTCGCCGGTGATCATCACCGGGCGGATGCCGGCGGCCAGGCACTCCTTGACCGCCTCGATGGCCTCGTCCCGCGGCGGGTCGAGCAGCCCCACCAGGCCCAGCAGCACCAGCTCCTCCTCGGCGTGCTCGTCGGCCAGTTCATGGATGTCGCGGACCCGCTTCTCTGCCAGCGCCAGCACGCGCAGGCCCCGGGATGAGAGGTCGTTGATGCGCTCCTCCCAGAGGCCGACGTCGAGCTCGATGTCGTTGCCGTCGTCGCGCACCCTGTGGCACATCTCGAGCAGGCGGTCCGGCGCGCCCTTGACCAGCAGCAGCTGTTCGCCCTCCAGCTTGTGCAGGGTGGCCATGTACTTGCGCTCGGACTCGAAGGGGATGGCGTCGTGGCGGTCGTGCTTGCCGCGCAGCTCCTCGGTGGTCAGCCCCGCCTTGGCGGCGGCGACCACCAGGGCCCCTTCGGTGGGGTCGCCGTGGATCTTCCAGCGGCCCTGCTCCTCGCCCAGTTCGGCGTCGTTGCAGAGCACTCCCACCTTGAGGAAGTGGCGCAGGGCGTGGTCGTCGTCCAGGTTCAGCGCCGCTTCCTCGGCCTCGCCGTCATGCACGCGGTGGAAGCTCCCCTCCGGGGCGAAGCCTATCCCTTCGATGCGCACCTCCCCGGACGGTAGCCAGATGGCCTGGGCGGTCATCTCGTTGCGGGTCAGGGTGCCGGTCTTGTCGGAGAAGATGGTGGAGATGGAGCCCAGGGTTTCCACCGCCGGCAGGCGGCGGATGATGGCGTTCTTCTTCGCCATGGTCTGCACGCCGAGCGCCAGACCGATGGTGACGATGGCGGGCATCCCCTCGGGGATCGCCGCCACGGCGAGGCCCACCGCCGCCATGAACATGTCGCCCAGGGGCTGAGCGTGAACCAGCACCCCGAAGGTGCCGGTGAGCACCGCCGCGGCGAGGATGAAGAGGGCCAGCACCTGACCGGCGCGGTCGATCTGGCGCAGCAGCGGCGTCTTGAGCTTCTCGACGCCGCGCAGCATCTCGGAGATGCGGCCGATCTCGGTGTTGGCGGCGGTCTCCACCACCAGGCCCCGGGCGTTGCCCTGGACCACGATGGTGCTGGCATAGGCCATGCCGGTGCGATCGCCGAGGTCCGCATCCTCGGCCGTTGCCTCGGTGCTCTTGTCCACCGGGGTGGATTCACCGGTCAGCGAGGCCTCCTCGGTGCGAAAGCGCCTCGCCTCCAGCAGGCGCAGGTCCGCCGGCACACGGTCGCCGCTCTCTACCAGCACGATGTCGCCGGGCACCAGCTCCTCGGCGGGGATGGTCTGGCGCTTGCCGCCGCGCAGCACCTTGGCCTGGGGGGAGAGCATCTGGCGGATGCTCTCCAGGGCCTGCTCCGCCTTGCCCTCCTGGATGAAGCCGATCAGGGCGATGATCAGCACCACCCCGAAGATCGCGCCTGCATCCAGGGTATGGCCAAGCCCCAGGCTGGCGACGGCCGCCACGATCAGCACCAGCATCAGGATATTGTTGAACTGCTCCAGCAGCCGCTTCCACCAGGGCCGTGCCTCCGCCTGCTTGAGCTCGTTGGGGCCATACTCCTCGAGGCGCCGCTCGGCGTCGCTGGCGGCGAGCCCGTCGGTCGAGCTGTCGAGGCGCTCGAGAACCTCGTCGGCGGCCAGGGCGTGCCAGGCGGTGGTCTCGCTGCGTTTTGGGTCGGTCATCCTCTACCTCCGGCGCTGATGGGCGGCTGCTTGCCATAGCATTAGCATACAGCATGTTGCAGTGCAGTGATCAAGGACAGGTTGACGCGCCAAGTCATTGAGCACAAGGGGGATGAGAGCGGAGTCGAGGCGGTCGCAGGGCCCTGTTAACATGGGGCGAAAACCCCGACGAGGAACCGTGATGACCCACGCACGCCCCGCCTGTCCCTGCGGCAGCGGCACGTCGCTGGCCCAGTGCTGCGGCCGCTACCATGCCGGCGAGGCCGCTCCTACCCCGGAGGCGCTGATGCGCTCCCGCTATAGCGCCTTCGCCCTGAACCTCACCGACTACCTGCTGGCGAGCTGGCATCCGAGCACTCGCCCTGCGGAGCTCGCCCCGGATCCGACCACCCGCTGGCTGCGCCTCGAGGTGCTGGAGAGCGACGAAGACGGCGATAGCGGTCACGTGCATTTCCGCGCCACCTTCCGCGAGGGGCGGCGCTTCGGGGTGCTGGAGGAGGCCTCGCGCTTTCGCCGGGAGGCCGGACGGTGGTATTACCTGGAGGGACGCCCCACGCTGACCCGCCTCAAGCCCGGCCGCAACGAACCCTGCCCCTGCGGCAGCGGTCGCAAGCTCAAGCAGTGCTGCGGAGCAGGCTAGGCCCTTCCTCGTCGGCTGGCCGTCAGCCGGGTCAGCCCTTACACTGCCGGGCTGATAGCCTCGCCACCTCGGCCCTTTCCCCCCACGTTCCGGACGCGTCCCATGGCCCAGACCCTCTCCAAGCGGATCAACAAGTACATCAGCGAAAGTGGCATGTGCTCGCGACGAGAAGCCGACCGCTACATCGAACAGGGCAACGTGCGCATCGACGGCAGGCGCGCCACCCCCGGTGACCAGGTCTTCCCGGGCAGCGTGGTCAAGGTCAACGGCCAGCTCGTCGAGCCGCTGGAGCTGGAGGAGGAGGACCTGGTCTTCATCGCCCTCAACAAGCCGGTGGGCATCGTCAGCACCACCGAGCCGAGCGAGAAGGCCAATATCGTCGACTTCGTCGGCCATGGGGCGCGCATCTTCCCCATCGGCCGGCTGGACAAGGACTCCCAGGGGTTGATCTTCCTGACCAACAACGGCGACCTGGTCAACCGCATCCTGAGGGCGAGCAACCAGCACGAGAAGGAGTACCGCGTCACCGTCAACAAGCCCATCACCGACGACTTCATCCAGGGTATGGGCAGCGGCGTGCCGATCCTCGGCGAGGTCACCAAGAAGTGTCCAGTGGTCAAGGAGTCCCGCTTCGTCTTCAACATCACCCTGGTCCAGGGCTTGAACCGCCAGATTCGCCGCATGTGCGAGGTGTTCGGCTACGAGGTGGTGAAGCTGGAACGGCTGCGGATCATGAACGTCACCCTCAAGGGGCTCGCCGAGGGGGACTGGCGGGACCTGACGCCCGCCGAGGTGTCGACGATCCTCGCCATGACCGAGCACTCCTCCTCCGAGGCCCAGACCCCCGGCCGCCGCTCTGCGCGGCGCCAGGGTGGCAGGGCCGGGGCCGGCAAGGCAGCGAGCCCCGGGGCGGGGGGCCGCAAGGGCGCAACGCCGCGCCGCGGCGAGGGTGGCAAGGCTGCCGGCGGCAAGCCGGCCAGCGGGAAGCCCGGAAGACGCAAGGCGTCAGGCGGCAGCGCGGCCGCGGGCAAGGCGGCGGGTGGCAAGAAGCCGAGCGCGAGGACGGCGGGCCCGAAGAAGGCCGGTGCCAAGCCATCCGGCACCAGGAAGCCCGGGTCAGGGCCTGGCAGGGGCAGCGGCCCGGCCGGCAAGTCCCGGGGCAGAAAGAAGTAGCGATCCCTCCCTCGACCGAGAGCCACCATGAGCGATGCCCGTCTCCACAGCCCCGCCGCGGCCCGTAACCGCCAGCCGATCCTCGAGGTGCTGCGCCAGGTCCTGCCCGAGCGGGCCCGGGTGCTGGAGGTGACCAGCGGCAGCGGCGAGCATGCCCTCTACTGCGCCGGCGCCATGCCCGGCTGGCACTGGCAACCCAGCGACCCCAGCGACGAGGCGCTGGCCTCCATTGCCGCCTGGCGCGAGACGGCGGCGCTGCCCAACCTGGCCGCGCCGCGGCATCTCGACGCCACCGAACCCGGCGGCTGGCCGGCAGAGTCCTTCGACGCCATCGTGGCCATCAACCTGCTGCATATCTCGCCCTGGGCGGTCACCGAGGCGTTGATGGCTCGCGCCGGTGAGCGCCTGGTGCCGGGCGGCACGCTCTATCTCTACGGTCCCTATCGGCGGGGCGGCGAGCACACCGCGCCCAGCAACGCCGCCTTCGACGCCAGCCTCAGGCGCCACGATCCGCGCTGGGGCGTGCGCGACCTCGAGGCGGTCGTGGCCGAGGCGACGTGCCGTGGCCTCGAGCTCGAGCGAGTCATGGATATGCCCGCCAACAACCTCAGCGTGGTCCTCGTCAGGGGGCAGGCCCTCTCCACCGCCTGAGGGCCCGCCCCGCAGGATTACTCCGGCATCTCGCCGGGCACCCGGTAGCGCGGAGCCTGGCGGTCGCGCTCCTCGCGGGTCAGGGTCTCGTCGTCGGCGGGCACGCCCCACAGGGTCTCCTGGCTACCGTCGGGAAAGGTGTAAGTGGTACAGCCGGCGAGCAGCAGCGGGGCGCTCAGCAGGGCAACGATCAGAAGCGGGCGCGTCGAGAGCATGCAGATTCCTTGGTCATGCGGGGAAGCGAAGAGCGTCGGTCATCGCGGCCGTGGTGCTCCAGGCCGCGGCGCCTGTCGACCTTACCCCCCGGCGGGTCTTCTGGGAAGGCCTGCGGCCGGGCTCAGGGGAAAGTCGAGGAGACAGCGGACGAAAGCATCGGTAATGTCTCATGCTCATTGACCCTGGCACAGGACCCAGCCATGCAAACACTGCTCGATGCGCTCGCCGAGATCGTCGGCCCCGAGAACCTTCTGACCGGTGAGGCCGTGCGCCAGCGCAGCGTCGACTGGTTCACCTCGGCCCCCTGCGAGGCCGCGGCCATCGTGCGACCCGGGAATACCGAGCAGCTCAGCCGCGTCATGGCCCTCTGCCATGCGGCTCGCCAGCCGGTGGTCACCCACGGCGGCCTGACCGGGGTGGTGCACGGTGCGGTGGCGGCGCCCAGTGAGCTTGCGATCTCCCTGGAGCGCATGAGCGCCATCGAGGCGATCGACCCGGTGGGTGGCACCCTCACCGTCCAGGCCGGGGCGCCGCTGCAGCGGGTCCAGGAGGCCGCCGCCGAGATCGGCATGCAGTTCCCGCTGGACCTGGGCGCTCGAGGCTCCTGCACCATCGGCGGTAACATCGCCACCAACGCTGGCGGCATCCGGGTGATCCGCTACGGCATGATGCGCCAGCAGGTGCTGGGGCTCGAGGCGGTGCTGGCCGACGGCCGCGTGCTGAGCTCCATGAATCACATGCTCAAGAACAACGCCGGTTTCGACCTGAAGCAGCTCTTCATCGGCAGCGAGGGGACGCTCGGCATCGTCACCCGTGCCGTGCTGCGCCTGCAGCCGGCCCTGGCCAGCGAGCAGTGCGCCCTGGTGGCGGTACCCAGCTTCGCGGCGCTGACCAGCCTGCTCAACCTGGCGCCCCGGCGCATCGGGCTGAGCGCCTTCGAGGCGCTGTGGAACAGCCACTACCGGCTGATGACCGAGGAGAGCGGCGCCCATACCCCGCCGCTGGCCACCGATTCGCCCTTCTACGCCATCCTCGAGAGCCAGGGCATGGACGCCGAGCACGACGCCGAGCAGTTCCAGGCGCTGCTGGAGGAGGCCTTCGAGGCGGAGCTGATCACCGACGCGGTGCTGGCGAGCTCCGAGGCCCAGCGCCAGGCGATCTGGGCGATCCGCGAGGACATCGAGGTGCTGGTGCGCACGCTCAATCCGATGTTCTCCTTCGACGTCAGCCTGCCGATTCCCGCCATGGAGGCCTATGTGGAGGCGCTGGAGCAGCGCCTGGCCGAGGCCTGGCCCGGGGTCGCGCGGCTGGTCACCTTCGGCCACCTGGGCGACGGCAATCTGCACCTGATGATCACGGTGCGAGACGGCGGCGCCGAGAGCCGTCGGGCGGTGGAGCAGCTGGTCTATGCGCCGCTGGCCGAGATCGGCGGCTCGATCTCTGCCGAGCATGGCATCGGCCTGGAGAAGCGCGACTACCTGAGCCTCAGTCGCAGCGAGACGGAGATCGCCACCATGCGCCTGCTCAAGCAGGCCCTCGACCCCCATGGCCTGCTCAACCCCGGCAAGGTGCTGGGGTGAGCGCCAGGACGTGACATCCGGCGCCGCTCAGGCGCCGGACCAGCCCGCGAGTATCGGCACGTAGACCACCAGCAGCAGCACCGCGATCAGCCCCAGCAGGTAGGGGAGGATCGCTCGGGTGATGCGCTCCAGCGGCAGCTGGGTCACCGAGGAGGCGACGTAGAGGTTGATCGCCACCGGTGGGGTGATCATCCCGATGGCGAGCCCCATCACGATGATGATGCCGAAGTGGATCGGGTCGATGCCGAGCTGGGTCACCAGCGGCAGCAGCACCGGGGTGAGGATGATCAGGGCACTGGCAGTCTCGATGAAGACCCCGGTGAGCAGGATCACCGCCACGATCAGCAGCATGATCACCAGCGGGTCGGTGGAGAGCGAGAGCACCGCGCTTGCGATGGCGCCGGGCACCTGCCAGCTGGAGAGGGTCCAGCTCAGCACCGCCGAGGTGGCGATCACCAGCATGATCACCGAGGTGGTGATCGCCGAGCGGATCAGGATGCGGTAGACGTCGGCAAGGCTCAGGTCGCGGTAGACGAACAGCGACACCAGCAGGGCGTAGTTCACCGCCACCACCGCGGCCTCGCTGGGGGTGAAGATCCCCGAGAAGATGCCGCCCAGGATGATCACCGGGGTCATCAGCCCCCAGCTCGCGCTCAGGAAGGTGCGCCAGATGGTGGCCAGCGAGAGTTCGGTGCCGCGGGGGTAGTTGCGGCGGTAGGCCTGGACGATGGCGATGGCGCCGAGTCCCAGCCCCATGGCGATCCCCGGTAGGATGCCGCTCAGGAACAGCTTCGAGACCGACTGCTGGGCGATCACCGCGTAGATGATCATCGGCACCGAGGGGGGGATCACCACGCCGATGGTGCCGCTGGCGGCGATCAGGCTGGCCGCCGAGGCCGGGTCGTAGCCCTTCTTGCGCAGCTCCGGCACCAGGCTCGAGCCCACCGCGGCGGTGGTGGCGGCGCCGGAGCCCGAGATCGCTGCGAAGAACATGCCGGCGCCCACCGAAACCAGGGAGAGCCCGCCCTTGAGGAAGCCGAACAGAGCATCGGCGAAGTCGACCAGCTTCTCGCTCACCTTGCCCTGAGCCATCAGGTCCCCGGCGAGGATGAACATGGGCACCGCCACCAGGGCGAAGGAGTTGATGCCCTGGAACATCTGCTGGGTGACCACCATCAGCGGCACGCCCTGGGCGTTCAGGGCCAGCAGGGTGCTGGCGCCGATGGCCAGGGCGATGGGGACCCCCAGCAGCATGAAGAGGAAGAAGAGCAGGAACAGCACGCCGGTCATGGGAGAGGCTCCTCGGCTGTGCCGCTGCCACCCTTGTCATCGTCGCGGGCGGCATCCGGCCCCTGGATCAGCAGCTCCAGCAGGTCGACCAGGGCGTACCAGGCCATGATCGCCGCCGAGAGCGGGATGACGGCGTAGACATAGGTCATGGAGAGGCGCAGCGAGGCGGACTTCTGGAAGCTCTGCACCTGCA
This sequence comes from Halomonas sp. PGE1, assembly GCF_013000985.1. Classification (NCBI taxonomy): domain Bacteria; kingdom Pseudomonadati; phylum Pseudomonadota; class Gammaproteobacteria; order Oceanospirillales; family Halomonadaceae; genus Halomonas; species Halomonas sp. PGE1. The sequence continues at coordinate 2,376,031 of NZ_CP053032.1, read as the reverse complement.
TGTAGCGATGGCCGATCACCACCAGCGCCACCATGAAGCCCAGCGCCACCAGCACCGCGGCGATGCGCGCGAGCTGGCGCAGGCGCAGCGGCAGGGCGTCCACCACGAAGGTCACGGCGATATGGCGCCCGCGCTGGAAGGCCAGGGTGGCGGCGAGGAAGGTGATCCACACCAGCAGGAAGCGGGCGACCTCCTCGGTCCAGACCACCGCCGTGAAGAAGACCCGCGAGACGATCTGCAGGGTGATCACGCCGATCAACGCCGCCATTCCCGTGAAGACCACGGGCTGCATGACGGCGTCGAGGGCGCGCTCACTCCACTGCAGGGGGCGCAGCAGGTAGCGCGCAAGTGGATTCACTTATTCCAGCGCCTCACGGATGCGCTCGAGGTAGTCGCCGAACTGCTCGCCGTACTTCTCGTAGACCGGCGCCACGGCGGCCTGGAAGGCCTCGAGGTCGGCATCGTCGATGATCTGCATGCCCGCCTCGCGCAGCTCAGCCAGCTGCTCCGCCTCCATCTCGGCGTTGACGCGGCGCTCATGCTCGGCGGCCTCCTGGGCGGCCTGCACCAGCACCTCCTGGGCGGCCTCGGGCAGCTGGTTCCAGCTCGGCATGCCCATCACGAAGAGCGCCGGCGCATAGGTATGCCGGGTCAGCGTCATGTGCGCCTGGGTCTCGTTGAGCTTGAAGGAGTGGATGACGTTGACCGGGTTCTCCTGGCCATCGATGGTCCCCTGCTGCATGGCGGTCAGCGCCTCGGTCCAGGCCATGGGGATGGCGTTGGCGCCGAGCTCGCGGAAGGTGTCGGTGTAGACCGGGTTCTCCATCACGCGGATGCGCAGGCCGTCGAGGTCGTCGGGGCTCGATACCGGACGCTCGCTGTTGGTCAGGTTGCGAAAGCCACGCTCGGCGTAGGCCAGGCCCTTGAGGTTGACCTCGGCGAGCTTGTCGAGGAGCTCCTGGCCGATGGGGCCGTCGAGCACCTCGTAGGCGGCCTCGGGGCTCGGGAACAGGAACGGCAGTTCGAAGACCGCCATCTCCTCGACGAAGTTGGCCACCGGCCCGTTGGTGATCACCCCCATGTCCACGGTGCCGATCTGCATGCCCTCGAGCAGGGTGCGCTCGTCGCCCAGGCTGGCGTTGGGGTAAAGGTCCACGGTGACGGCACCCTCGGTGCGCTCCTGGACCAGCTCCTGGAACTTCACGGCGGCGATATGGAAGCCGTCCTGCTCGTTGACCACGTGGGCCAGGCGCAGGGTGACTGGGTCCATCTCGGCGAACTCGGAGGCGTTGGCGAAGGTCATGACGGCCAGGGAGATCCCCAGCGCCAGCGTGCTGCGTACGAAGCCTTTCATTATTGGTTTCCTTTGTAGTGTCAGCGTCTTGCGGTTCGATGCCCTGCCGAGCATGCACCGCCCCGGGGAGGCCGGTCAATGGCTTCGGCGACGGCTACAGCAGCCGATACATCACGTGGGCGTCCACCGGGCCGTGCACGGGGTGGCGAAAGGCTCGGGGCAGGGTGCCGGCGATGGCGAAGCCGTGCCTCTGCCACAGCTTGACCGCCACCTCGTTGGTGGCCACCACCAGGTTGTACTGCATGGCACTGAAGCCGAGCTCGCGAGCCAGCCCCAGGGAGTGCTCGCACATCCGACCGGCGACGCCGAGGCCGCGGGCCTGCGCGGCGACGATATAGCCGCAGTTGGCCACGTGGTTGCCGGGGCCGGCCTGGTTGGCCTTGAGATAGTAGGTGCCGAGCAGGGTGCCCTGCGCATCGACCGCCACCCGCACCGCCCGGGGCAGCTCGACCCACATCCGGTGGGCGTCCTGCTCGCCGATGTCGCGGGGCACGGCGTAGGTCTCCCCGGCGCGGAACACCGGTTCGAGCATCGCCCAGACGGCGGGCCAGTCGGCGGGGTCGTAGGCGCGAATGCCGATCGGCGATGAACCCGTCATGAGGCCTCCTGCTGGGCGCGCAGCCAGGCGATCTCCTCGGCCCAGATGGCCGGCTCTATGGTCTCCAGCACCAGGGGGATGCCGTCGGTGCGCGCATCGCGCATCAGGGTGGTGAAGCAGGCAAGGCCGATATTGCCCTGGCCCAGGCTGTGGTGGCGGTCGACCCGGCTGCCGAGTTCGCTCTTGGCGTCGTTGAGGTGCATGCCCTTGAGGTACTCGATGCCCACCACCCGCTCGAACTCGTCGAGCATGGCGGTGGTCGCCTCGGCGGTGCGCAGGTCGTAGCCGGCGGCGAAGGCGTGGCAGGTATCGAGGCAGACGCCTACTCGACCCTTGTCCTCCACCTGCTCGATGATCTCGGCCAGATGCTCGAATCGCCAGCCCAGGTTGCTGCCCTGGCCGGCGGTGTTCTCGATCACCGCGGTGACGCTGCGGGTCCGGGTCAGCGCCTCGTTGATCGACTCGGCGATGCGCGCGAGACACTCGGACTCACTGATCTTCTTCAGGTGGCTGCCCGGATGAAAGTTGAGCAGGTCGATGCCGAGCCGCTCGCAGCGCTGCATCTCGTCGACGAAGGCCGTCCGGGACTTGGCCAGGCCCTCCGCTTCCGGGTGGCCGAGGTTGATCAGGTAGCTGTCGTGGGGAAGGATCTGCCCCGGCCCGAAGCCGTGCCGGCGGCAGGCGGCACGGAACGCCTCGACGGTGGCATCATCCAGCGGCTTGGCGTTCCACTGGCGCTGGTTCTTGGTGAACAGGGCGAAGGCGTTGGCGCCGATCTCGACCGCGCGCAGTACCGCCTGATCGACGCCGCCCGCGGCGCTGACGTGGGCTCCGATATATTTCATGGTGAACGGGATGGCTCCGCTGCTGTCTCGGGAATGGCTCGGGATTCTAGCGCAACTCGCCGCGGGGTGCGGGGTGTCATCTCCACCAGCGGCATGCTAGGGTCATTGGATGCCCATGATTTTTCAGGAGATTGCATGACATTTGCCAAGCCCCTCGCCGTGATCGGCAGCAGCGCCCTTGCCCTGACCTTCGCCCTGGCCGCCCCCGCCGTGGCCCAGCAGATGCCTCAGGGCGGCGCGCCCAGCGCCGAACAGCAGGTGGCCCAGCTCGACGAGCTGGTGAACCTGGACGACAGCCAGGAGCAGGAGCTGATCGCGCTGCTGACCGATGGCCAGGAGCGGCTGCAGTCGCTGCAGGCCGAGGCCCAGGGCGTGCAGATGCAGATCCACGAGCAGATCGGCCCGGAGTTCGACGAGGCCGCCATTCGTCGTGACGCCGAGCGGCTCGGCCAGCTCACTGGCGACATGACCGCCGAGAGCGCCCTTATGCAGGCCCGCATCCAGTCCACCCTGACCGCGGAGCAGCGCGACGAGCTCGAGCGCCTGGCCGAGGAGCAGGAGGCGCAGATGCGCCAGATGCAGGAGCAGATGCAACAGCAGCAGATGCCAGCCGAATAAGCCGAAGGCCCCTCTCAGAGCGGGGCCCTGGCGCGATCAAGAGGCGACCCTTCGGGGTCGCCTCTTGCGTTACCGCCCTGGCCTGCGCCCCAGCCAGTGGCGGTGTCCCAGGGGCGACGGCCGGTCCACCACCAGCCCCTCATCGGGGCGATGGGGGTGGGGGGAGGAGGGCCGCGGCGGTTGGCGTCGGGCCAGGGCGAGCAGCCGGCGGACGCGCTCGTCGGTGGGCGGGTGGGTCTGCAGCAGGCGGAACCAGCCCGGCGGGCGGCCACCGAGCAGCAGGGCCGACAGCCACAGCCCCTGGCGGCGCTCCAGCACCTGAAGGGCCGCGGCCAGGCCCAGCGGATCCCGGGTCAGCGCGGCCGCCTCGAGGTCCGCGGTGAACTCCCGGTTGCGCGACAACGCCAGCTGCAGCAGGGTGCTGGCCGAAGGCGCCAGGGCCACCACCAGCAGCTCCAGCCAGGGCATCCTGAGCTCACCGGCCAGCACCATGGGCAGCATCAGCACAAGCCCCAGCTGCACCAGGAAGGCGCCCCAGATGGTCAGGCGCGTCATGGTCGCCGCCATGGACATGACCCGGGTATCCCCGTGGCGCAGGTGGCTCACCTCGTGGGCCAGCACCCCGGCCAGCTGGCGCAGGTCGAGGGTGCGCACCAGGCCGTCGGTGAGGGCGATGCCCCCCTCGCGGGCGTCCCCCACGGCGAAGGCGTTGAGGTCCGCCGACGGCACGTAGAAGAGCTGGGGTTCGGCGTGGATCCCTGCACGGCGATAGAGCAGATCCAGCACCCGGTAGAGCGCCGGCGCCTGGTGACGGCGCAGCAGGCCGGCATTGGCGCGGGCGAGCGCCAGGCGCGGTGGGATGCGCCCGCCCAGATAGAGGGTCAGCGCTACCAGACCGAAGGCCCAGGCCACCCCGAAGGCGCCCGCCAGCAGGTAGCCGGGCACCGCCAGCAGCAGGGCCAGACCGGCCAGGATCAGCAGGTGCTGCAGGGCGTTTCTGAGCCGCTGGGCGGCCAGGCGATGGGTCACGATGGCTCCTGATGACTCTCAATGGGGAGAGGGCAACTCGCTGATGTTGTTTGCGATTCTGGCGTAACGGGCTGTTTTCGTTAAAAATCGTTACGCTCACGCAACAATATGGAAATTGATTCCGCGCATTGAAATGTCGAAAATCCTGGGTTATATAGTATTTTCCCTACCAAGGAGACACGCCATGTCAACTTCCACCCAAGCGATCGTTCTGGACAGCGAAGTGCTCGAGTACTGGGCCACCACCGCCATGGCGCAGCGCGCCGCCAGTGACGCCATTCGCGCCTACATCGTCTGATTATCAGCGTTTGACACGATGATGGCGCAGGGCCAGGGAGGGCCCCCGACGCTTTACGGCTGAGACGACCAATCCGTTCGAGCCGTCCGCTTCGCCCCCTCGATTGACCTCCCGCCCGTCCCCTTTCGTCTTTGTGTCACCCCCTGCTTTGCAGCATACTTTGTCGTTTCCAAAAGGCACAGGATCGCCCGGCGCTAACCGCCAGGCTCCGATCCCAACGGCAAGCATCAAGGACGCGGCATGGCCCATCTGTTACGCATCGTGATGATCCACGGCCACCTCGAGGGCGTGGTCGAGCTCAGTGTGGATGGCCACACCAACATCTGCGGTACCAATGCCTCGGGCAAGACGACCCTGCAGCGGCTGGTGCCGGTGTTCTATGGGGAGCTGCCCAATCGGGTCGTCCCGCGCACCCGGCTCAAGTTCGATGCCTTCTACCTGCCCCATCGCAACAGCTACCTCGTCTACGAGTATCGCCGCGAGGAGGGAGACGTCTGCCAGGCGGTGCTGACCCGCCGCAGCGAGGGTGGCGTGGAGTACCGCTTCGTCGGCGCGCCCTATCGGCCCGAGGACTACCTGGTGGAGAGTGAGGCCGGGGTGACGGCCCTGGACTACGCCCAGTGGGCCAACGGCCTGCGTCGCCAGGGGGTCTCGCTGTCCCCCAAGTTCGGCGCCACCTCCGAATATCGCTCGGTGATCCAGAACGACTTCACCCAGGTCGGTGATGCCCAGCCCCGGGCCAACAGCCGCGACGGGCTGCGCCTGCGCCAGGTGGCCGCCCGCTTCAGCCTGGTGCGCCCGGGGCAGCGCATCCGCCATATGGAGAAGCTGGTCTCGGCGGTGCACGCCAAGGAGGGCAAGATGGACACCCTCAAGACCATGCTGGCGGCGATCTTCGAGGAGGACGGCGTCGAGCTGCCGGTCACCCGCATTCGCAACACCAAGGCGCGGGAGTGGATCGCCCGCATGCGCCAGTCCATGCGCCTGGACCCCCTGCAGCGTTCCCTGGCCGCCCTCGAGAGCCTCGATCGCGAGCTCGCCGACCTCGAGGCCTCGCTGTGGCAGCTCAGGCCCCAGCTCGAGGCCGACCGCCACCGGGCCGAGCGCACCCGGGCCGACCTCGAGGCCGAGCTCGGCCAGCGCCAGCGCGACTTCCAGGCCCAGGAGCAGGCCTACCGCGAGACACGCGATGCCCTCAACGATCGTGCAAGCGAGCTCGACAGCGAGCTGGACAAGACCCGCGGGGACCTGGACGACCTGCAGCGCCGCTTCGAGGCCTATGAGGAGGCCGACATGCCGGGCCTCGAGCAGGACCTCAAGGCGCTGCCCCAGTGGCGCGAGCAGCAGCAGCAGCTGCGCGACCACCTCGAGCTCATGGAGCAGGCGTTCCAGGCCAGCAAGGCGCGGCTCGAGGCCCGCCTGGTGGAGCTGGGCGATCTGCTGGAGCAGCGCCGCGACGAGATCCAGGCGCTGATCGATGCCCTGGGCGAGGAGAAGGAGGGCTGCCTGGAGGCCCAGCGCGAGGCGCAGAGCCGCCTCGAGGCCGACTACCAGGCGCGCCGCCAGGCCCTGGACGACGACTACCGCAGCCGCCTGGAGCAGGGCACCGCTCGGCTTTCCGAGCTCAAGGCACAGCTTGCCCACACCGCCCAGACCGCGGAGGAGGCCCGCGAGGCCGAGCTCGCCCAGGCGCGGGTCGATCAGGCCCGCAGCGAGCAGCAGGCCGCCACGGCGGCGGTCGACAGCCTGCGCAGCGAGCTGGACGAGCGCCGGCAGGCGCGGGAGGCCGCCGAGCGCGAGCTGGAGCTGGCTCGCGCGCAACGCTCCCGGGCCGAGGCCCATCTGGAGACGCTGCGAGTGCAGCGCGACCCCGCCCAGGGCAGCCTGCGCCACTTCCTGCGCCACCATCGCCCGGGCTGGGAAGAGACCCTCGGCAAGGTGATCGCCCCGGCGCTGCTCGAACGCCGCGACCTGGCGCCTCAGTTCAACGACGAGGCCAGCGCTGACCTCTTCGGCCTGGCGCTGGACCTCTCCGCCATTGCGCTGCCCGACTACGCCCAGGACGAGGCCAGCCTGCTGGCCGAGATCGAGGCCGCCGAGCAGGCGCTCGGCGAGGCCCAGGCGGCGATCCAGGCGGCGGAGAAGGCCCTCAGAGCGCGCCATGACGCGGTGCAGGAAGCCACTGCGCGCCTCGACCGTGGGCGCAGCGCCAGCCGGCGCACCGGCGAGGAGGTGGAGTACGCCCTGCAGGCCCGTCGCCAGTGCCAGGAGCGTCATGCTGGCGCCCAGCAGGCCCGCCAACACGCCTGCCGCGCGGCCCTGGAGGAGCAGCAGGCGACCCAGCAGGCGTTGAGCGAGGAGCGACAGCGTGCCCTGGCGGCACTGGCGGAGACCCACCGCGCCCAGGGCCTCGAGCTGACCGCCGACTACCAGGGTCGGCTGTCCGGCTTCGAACAGCAGATCCAGCAATACCGCCGCCAGCTCGGCGAACTCAAGGAGGAGAATCGCCGCCAGCGCGAGGAGCTGCAGGCCGCCTTCGACCGCGAGCTGGCCGAGCAGGGCGTCGACACCGTCCGTCTCGGGGAGACCCGCACCCGCCTCGAGGCCCTCGGCAAGCGCATCCGTGCGACCGAGGCGCGCCGTGAGGAGCTCGACGACTACGCCCGCTTCATGCGCGTGGAGTGGGGCGAGCGCAAGCCCCGGCTGGTGGAGAAGGAGGCGTCGCTCGACCGCGATCGCCAGGCGGCGGAGCGCGAGCGCGAGCAGCACAGGGCCGACTTCCGTGCCGCCAGCCAGGCGCACCAGGCCGCGGTGGGCGAGCTCAAGGTCCGCCGCGACGCCGAGCAGGCGCTGGTGGAGACCCTGGCGCCGCTGCTCGACAAGCTCGCCGACCTGGCGCTGGCGCCCGCCGCCGAGCCCCGCGGCGAAGCGCCGGGCGATGCCGCCGAGCGCATCGAGCGCGCCCGCCAGGCGCTGGCCGACCACGCCCGCCAGCTCGACGAGCTGCGCCGCGGCTGCGAGAAGATCGAGGTCGAGCTGGTCAAGGGGGCCAGCGCCGACTTCCAGGACGCCCTGGAGGCCGAGCGCGCCAAGCTCGAGGATCCCGGCCCGCGCCGCCTGCTCGGGGTGCTGCGCGACATGCTCCAGCTGCTCGAGGGCCAGCAACAGCAGCTGCTGCAGGAGGGGCGCAACCTCAGCGACGACCTCGACAAGTTCTTCACCGTGTTCCGCGACCTCAACCGCCGCATCAACGCCCAGAGCCGGCGGCTCTCCGACGAGGTGGCCGACGACCTCCGGCTGGAGGGCATCGGCCGCGCCGAGGTGAAGATCCAGTCCACCATCGACGAGCTGGGCTTCTGGGAGCCGCTTAAGCGCTTTGCCCAGCGCTATCGGGAGTGGCGGGAGTCCGGCCAGCCACTGCCCAGTGACGACTACCTCGATGCCCTGGCCGACGTGGTGGAGCTGTTGCGTAGCGACCAGCAGTACAGCTTCGAGAGCCTGCTGCGCCTGGAGCTGCACCTCAATGAGGGCGGCACCGACCTGGTGATCCGTAACGACCGCCAGCTTCTGGAGTCCTCCAGCCACGGCATGGCCTACCTGATCCTGTGCAAGTTCCTGCTCGCCTTCACCCGGCTGCTGCGGGGCCAGGCCGAGATCGCCATCCACTGGCCCATCGACGAGATCGGCACCCTGGCCTATCACAACGTCGAGAAGCTGTTCGACGCCTGTGACAACAACCGCATCCATATCGTCGGCGCCTTCCCCAACCCGGAGTCGGACGTGCTGCTGCTGTTCCACAATCGCTACCTGATCGACCGCGACGAGGCGGCCCCGGAGAAGCGCCGCCTCAAGCGCATCGAGCCGCGCCTGAGCCGCCTGGCCCAGCGCCTCCAGGCCCGTGCCGAGGAGGCCGCCTCATGAGCGATATGATCCACAGCGATGGCGCCATGGTGGCGCCTTCCATGGTCGAACTGGGCCCGCTGCTCGAACGCCTGCTGGCCGGCGAGTTCATCTGCGCGGTGAGCGACGAGAGCGCCTTTCGCCGTCTCGAGGACGAGGCGACCCGCGAACGGCTCGATGCCTACCTGCGCCCGCTCAACCGCCGCCTGGCCACCAGCGACGAGGGCAGCGTCTACTTTCTGGCCTGGCGCGTGCTCGACGAGGCCGCCCGGGAGCAGCTCTCCCGGCAGCTGGCCGAGACGGTCTCAAGCCTGCTGCCGCTGCTGGAGTGGCTGCAGCTGGTCCAGGAGACTCTGGGGCGCGACGGCCTGGCCTCCGCGGGGGACGTGCTCAAGCCCGCGGACTTCAGCTCCCGATGCGAGGACAACCAGGGCCTGCGCGAGCGCCTCGAGCGCCTCGCCACCGACCCCTTCTTCGGCTCCCAGAGCGAGCAGCTCGACGCCCAGATCAAGCAGGTCTTCAAGCGGCTCAGGGAGCACGGCTACCTGCTCCAGCCCCACGCCGACCGGCAGTACTACGTGGTGACCGCCAAGATCGACTACCTGATCGACCTGGTGCGCTTCATCCGCGACGAGGAGCACCTGCCCATCGAAGACCAGGCGCCGGCCGGCCAGGAGAGCCTGCTGTGACGGGGGGCGTCGGCGACCCTCACGCCCTGGAGAGCCGGCTGATCAGCACCGGCACCGAGCGGCTGGCGCTGCTCGGCAAGCACGCCGAGACGCTGATGGCCGGCTACGCCCGGGACGAGGTGCCGCTGGCCGGGCTGAGCAAGACCGCGCTGAACCGGCTTCTCGCCGCGCGCATCCTGTGGCGCCCGGACGAGCAGGGCGGGGTCAAGCTCGCCCCCAAGGTGCGCGAGCTGATCGCGGAGATGCTGGCCGACGAGACCCGCCGCCATGTCAACGCCGACGTCGCCGAGTCCCTGGAGCTCCTGCGCAGCCTCGTGCAGAGCTACCGCGAGGCGCGGGATGCCGGCGACTACTGGCGCCAGGAGCAGCAGCTGCTGCGCCTGCGCCAGGAGGTGGACGACCTCAACGGCCGCTTCGCCGACGCCATCGACAGCCTGTGGCGCCGCCTCAACAGCGACTTCGGCTTCGTCAGCCGGCTGGGCGACAAGATCCGCGAGAACGAGCGGGCCCAGAAGCAGATCGTGCGCCTGCTCGACGGCCTGGCGCTGATCGACTTCACCGAGCTGATCGAGCTGGTGGGGGGCGACGGCGCCCTGCGCAAGCTCCTGGTGAGCGGCCTGCAGCACCAGCTCAGCCGCCATTACACCAGCCTGCGCGAGGTGCAGCGGCGGATGATCGAGCTGCTGGCACGCTTCCGCCAGCAGCAGGCGCGCAGCCGCCTGGTGGCCGGCATGGCCGCCTTCCTGCGCGAGCATCCCGGCTTCGTGCCCGGCAACTACGCCCGGCGCAGCGAGGTGCCGGCGCTGGTCAACCGCGCCGCGCCGCTGATCGCCGCCGGTGCCGCCGCCCTGGACCACGACGCCGACAGCCGCACCCTGGCTGGGCTGCTTCATCGCCTGCCCAGGCCAGCAACGCGCTCCGAGCCGGTGACCGCCGCCGGCGCCGCACAGATTCAGGAGGCCACCCTCGTCGCCGCCCGCCATCAGGCGCTCAAGGAGGACGTGGAGCGCTTCTATCTCGCGGTGGTGGACGGCGGCGGTGAGCCGCGCAGCGCACTCGAGTACCTGCAGGAGGGCGAGTTCGAGTGGGGCGAGGAGATCTGGCTGTTCCAGGTCATCGCCGAGTACCAGGGGCTGCCGCGGGGGGAGCAGCGAGCCTTCCGGCTGCGCCAGCAGGAGACCCAGGCCAGCCCCTTCAACCACCTGCGGCTGATCCACGACGTCATCCTTCAACTGGAGGCCTGAATCAGCCCACCGGAGGCTCCATGCATCTCTCGTCCCGCGCCCGCACCCTGCTGCACGATGCCGCCCGCTCCCTGCGCCGGGTGGCCCAGGTCGACAAGCGCCGCAGCCGGGTGGTGGAGGAGGTCGTCGCCTGGTGCGAGGCTCACGACATCGAGCCCGGCCCGCGGCTGACCCATGGCCGGCTGCGGCTGGACCGCGATCTGCTCGAGCGCATCGACGACACCCTGGGCGCCCTGGGTCATCCCCGCCTCGAGGACACCCTGGCGGGGTTGACCAGCGCCGAGCAGGCGCGGCTCGGGAATCTCGAGCACAAGAGCGTGCGCGAGGCGCCGCGCCGACAGCGAGTGCTGGCCAGCCTTCCCGCGGGCGATCCGCGCCCTGGCCTCGCGAGCCGGCCCCGGGACTTCCTCGACCTCGATCGCCGAGAGATCGCCCTGGAGGCCTTCGACGTGCTGCTCCAGGTCGAGAACCTCGACAGCTTCTATGCCTTCGACCCGGCGATACCGGCGCTGGCCGGCTGGTCCCGCCCGCTGGTGCTCTACCGCGGCGATCGCCACTATGGCGGCGGCTTCGCCGCCCTGGCCGCCGACTGGTCCGCCACCGGAAGGCCGCACCTCTACCTGGGCGACTTCGATGCCGCGGGGCTTCACAACGCCCTGGGCAGCGGGGCGACCCACCTGCTGCTGCCGCCCCTGGCGTTCATGTCGAACCGGGCCAGCGGCGAGCAGCTCCCGGCGGATCAGATGCCCCTGCAGGCATCGCTTCGCGACCACGCTGCGCGCCTGCCGGCAGACCATCCGTTGGCCCGCCACCTGGCCGTGCTGCTGGGCGAACAGCGCGGTCTTCTCCAGCAGTGGTTCGGCCCCGACGAGTCGCTGGCGCTGCTGCCGCTGGGATAGGCCGCCGCCTTCAACGACATCGCCGCACCCGAGGGTGCGGCGATGGAGGGTGGCGGCATGGGCCGCCGGGTCAGGGGCGGGACGCTCAGGCCATGGCGGCCTGGTAGCGGCGCTCCACCTCGTCCCAGTCGATGACGTTGAAGAACTCGGCCACGTAGTCCGGGCGCTTGTTCTGGAATTTCAGGTAGTAGGCGTGCTCCCACACGTCCAGGCCCAGCACCGGGGTGTTGCCGTTGGAGAGGGGGCTGTCCTGGTTCAGGGAGTTCTCCACCACCAGGCCCTTCTGGGGGGTGACGCAGAGCCAGGCCCAGCCGCTGCCGAAGCGCCCCAGGGCGGCCTGGGTGAAGGCCTCCTTGAAGGCGTCGAAGCCGCCGAGCTCCTTGTCGATGGCCTGGGCCACCTGGCCCTTGGGCGCGCCGCCGCCGTCGGGCGACATCATCTGCCAGAACATGGTGTGGTTGGAGTGGCCGCCGCCGTTGTTGATCACCGCCTGGCGCTTGTCGGCCGGCACGCGATCCAGGTTGGCCAGCAGCTCGTCCACCGGTACCTCCTCGAGGCCGGTCCCCTGCAGGGCGGCGTTGAGGTTGTTGACGTAGGTCTGGTGGTGCCGGGAGTGGTGGATCTCCATGGTCAGCGCATCGATGTGGGGCTCCAGGGCATCGTAGGCATAGGGAAGATCGGGCAGGCTGTGGGGCATGGTTGCACCTCCATCGGTCGTCGGGAAATGTATTCCTTCAAGATCACCCGACAGCATGGCAGAGCCGGCCGGAATCGGCCAATAAGAATCATTATCGGCTTATGTAGGCAAAGGCAATCGGCTAGTCTGGGCCGCCCTTCGCCAGCGAGGCCTGCTGCCAGGTAGACTCGCCGTTATCGACTGTCAGCATGCCCTCATCGACGAGGCCGCCGACCCCAGCCCACCCCCGGAGCCCTGCATGCCCCTCGATCTGGAACTCATTCTCATCGTCCTGGTTGCCCTCCTGCTCGGTGCGGCAGGGGGCTTCGCCCTGGGTCGGGGCGGGCTCAAGGCCGCTCGCCGGGCGCTCGATGCCACCCGCGCCGAGCTGCATGACCAGCAGCTGGAGGCCCGCGAGCAGGCGGTGGCGCTGCAGGTGGCCGAGGGGGAGGTGGAGACACAGCGCGAGGACGTGGCGGCCCGGGCGCGGGAGGTCGAGCGCTTCCGCGAGGCCTATTACGCCCTGAAACAGACCCACGGCGAGCTGACCAGCCGCCTGGAGGAGAAGGAGGCGAGCTTCAGTCGTCAGCTGGCCTGGATGGAGCAGAGCAAGCAACAGCTCAGGGTGGAGTTCGAGAACCTCGCCAACGAGCTGCTCGAGCAGAAGGGCAAGGCCTTCTCGTCGCTCTCCGAGCGCAACCTGCTGGGGCTGCTCAAGCCCTTCCAGGAGGAGATGAAGGGCTTTCGCGAGAAGGTGGAGACCCTGCATACCCAGGAGACCGCCCAGCGGGCCAGCCTCACCACCGAGCTCAGGCACCTGCAGCAGCTCAACCGTGACATCACCGACCAGGCGGCGCGGCTCACCGAGGCGCTCAAGGGGCAGAAGAAGGTGCAGGGCAACTGGGGCGAGCTGATGCTGGAGAACGTCCTCGACAGCGCGGGCCTGCGCCCAGGTCAGGACTACCAGCGCGAGAGGAGCTTCACCACCGAGGAGGGCAAGCGCCGCCCGGATGCGCTGGTTTACCTGCCTCAGGGGCGCCACCTGGTGATCGATGCCAAGACGTCGCTGGCCGCCTACCTGGAGTACGTCAACGCCGAAGATGAGCTGACCCGTCAGACGTCGCTGGCGGCTCACGCCCGGGCGGTGGGCGCGCGCATCGAGGAGCTGGCCGACAAGCACTACTACGACCTGCCGGGGCTCAACTCGCCGGAGGTGGTGATCATGTTCATTCCGGTGGAGTCGGCCTATATCGAGGCGCTGCGCCACGACGGCACCCTCTACCAGCGCGCCATCGAACGCAATGTGCTGGTGGCCACGCCCACCACGCTGCTCACCAGCCTGAACATCGTCGGCCAACTGTGGCGCTTCGAGAACCAGAGCCGCCACAGCGCTGAGCTGGCCAGGAAGGCGGAGCGCTTCTACCACAAGCTGGGCTCCTTTCTGGAGAGCATGCAGGACGTCGGCAGGAAGCTGGATGGCGCCCGGGTCAGCTACGACAGGGCGCTGGGGCAGCTGGTCAACGGCAAGGGCAACCTGATCAAGCAGGCCAGCGAGTTCCAGGAGCTGGGCGTGGCGGTCAAGAAGGAACTGCCCGCCGAGCTCGTCGAGCGTGCAGGGCTCGAGGTGGGCACTGCCACGCAGCCCGCTGCCGAGACCTCGCCGGCAGATGCCCGGGAGCGATAGGCGGACCCTGATCGTTCTGCGGCGAGTCGTGCGTCAGCGGCACCGTCAGCGGGCGCTGAGCTGGTTCACCTCGGTCAGGCTGCCGTTCCAGATCATCTCCAGGTGGCAGGCCTGGACGATGCCGGAGACCCGGCTGGGGGTGAGCAGTGCCCAGCAGGTGGCGCCCTGTCGGCGTACCGAGCGGTAGCGCAGGCCGGGCTCGCCGGCGGCGCGCAGGGCATGGCCCAGGGCGCGGGACGCGCCGTAGTCGCTCGGGTGATAGATGGCGTGACCGGCGGGGAGGCAGGGCCCGTCGCGACAGCCCGCCTCGTCGATGTCGGCCACAAGGCCGCGGAACACGAAGCGTTCGAAGTGCAGCCCCTCCACCCGCTGCCAGTAGGCCTGCTGGTGGTGCCTCACCTCGGCGATGGCGGTCTCCAGCGCATCGGCCAGGTAGAGGACCCCGAAGTTGCCGTCGCTGAACCGCGAGCCATCCGGGTTGACGTGGGTAAAGGGCGCCACCGCATAGCTGCAGCCGCGAATACCGAAGGGGATCTCGTTCCTGGGCAGCAGCGCCAGGTTGCCTGCCTCGGTCTGCAGGCGCGGATGGGTCAGCGCCTGCAGGGCGAAGATGGCCTCGAACTCGGCGGCATCGGCCACATCGTCGAACAGGCCGATGGGCGGGAACTTGCTGTTGACCAGCCGATGGCCGCGGACCCTGCCGGGGGGCAGGGCGGGTAGCTCGCCGGGTGTTACCACTGGGCGCCTCGCAGGGCAGCGATGCGCTTGAAGGTCTCGTAGAGGGCGGCAATATCGCCGCCGCCGATCAGCGACAGCGGGGTGCGGCCATTGAAGTAGGGGTTGTGGTTGGCCATGGCCATGAAGCCGTAGCGGTTCGCCGGGTTGTCGAACAGGATGCGCAGCGCCGCATGGATATTCAGCAGGTAGCTGATGCGGGTGAGCTGGTCGCGGTCGAGCTTGATCTCGGCCAGGTCGCCCCGGCGGGCGCGGGCGTAGGTGCTGTGGGAGACGCGCAGGATCGCCTCGCCCTGCTCGCCGCTGGCGCCCCAGCGGTCGAGGATGCGCACCGCCGTCTTGAGCCCTGCGGCGGCCGCGGCCTTGTCATGGGTCGGGGTGGCAGTGTCGAGCATGGGGCCTCCCGCTCTGTGTTGATAAAGATTCTGTGTTTATGAAGACATAATAGCCCATTTTGTATTTGCAGAGACAGCTCGCCCGCCATGGTGCCCCGCCTGGCGGAAAAAGATGCCCGCCGGCGTTGGCAATGGCGCCTTTTCTTGGTGAAGTGCTGGGGCGGCCCGGCAGGGGCCAGGCACAGGAACAGGGAGTGGAGATGGCCTTTCGTTTTCAGCGCCGTATTCGTCTGGCGCCCGGCGTGCGCCTCAACCTCGGCAAGCGCGGCCTGGGGCTCTCGGTGGGGCCGCGCGGCGCCAGCCTGAGCATGGGGCCGAGCGGGGTGCACGGCCATGCGGGTCTTCCCGGCACCGGCCTGGCCTACCGGCGCCGGCTCGACGGTGGCGGTGGTGCGGGCACGCAGGACAAGTCCGACGCGGGCGCCACGGCCGCCAGCCGTGCGGCGGTGCTGGAGGCGCTGCTGGCCGAGGGTGGCAGCCTGGCGGTGCAGTTGGAGGTCGAGGAGGGCGGCCAGGTCGTCTACTTCCACGCCGACGGCTCCCCCCTGTGCAGCGCCGAGGCCCGGGTGCTGCGCCGCCATGCCGAGGAAACACTTCGCGAACAGCTGCTGGCCCACTGCGAGCGGCTCAATGCCGACCTCGACCGCCTGGGGCGGCTGCACGAGGAAACACCGCCGCCCGAGGCGGGAGGCTATCTCATGCGCGACTTCGACGAACCGCCCCCGCCTCCGTTCCAGCCTCAGGCTCCCGGCCTGCGCCATGCCCTCTGGTCGCCGGCCAGGCGCCGCCTCGAGGAGGAGAATCGCCGGCGCCGCGACGAATTCGACGAGCATTACCGGGCCTGGGAGTGGCGCAAGGCCGACCACGACGCGGCGGAATTCTCCCGTCATCGCCGGGAGAGCGAGGAGGTGTGGGACGATCCGGCGGCCATGGAGCAGACGCTGCGTGACCGGCTGGAGGAGATCGACTGGCCCCGCGAGACCCTGATCGACTTCGACCTGGGCAGCGACCTGCGCACCATCGCCGTGGACATCGACCTGCCCGGCGAAGAGGAGATGCCGGACCGCTACTGGGGCATGCCCCCCAAGCAGCTCAGGCTCAGCCCGCGCAAGCTCGGCGCCACCCGCCAGCGTGAGCTCTACCGCGACCATGTCCACGGCATCGCCTTTCGAGTGCTGGGGGCGGTGTTCGCCCGCCTGCCCGCCGTGGTGGAGGCCCGCATCTCCGGCTATCGCCAGGTGCCCGAGCCCGCCACCGGGGGCCAGCGCGACCAGTACCTCTACAGCGTCAAGGTGAGCCGGGAGCAGTGGGGGAAGATCCACTTCGACCGCCTCGACCAGGTGGACCCGGTGGCCGCCATGGAGGCCTTCACCCTGCGCCGCGACATGACGCGAACCGGAATCTTCCGGGATATCGAGCCCCTTAAGCTGGTGTAGGTGTGCCAGGTCAAGGCGGGGAGCCCGGGTGGCGGTTATGCTGGACTCGCGCTGATGACCAGCGCCCCGCGCCGCCATGGCAACGGCGCAGAGACCCCATAGGGAGGCCACCCAGATGAACATCCAGCACCGCATTGACCGCCCGTATGAAGCCGGCTGCATCGAGGTGTACGGTGACGAGCCCTACGAGTGGCGTATCCTCGACCATGCCGGCCATGTGGTGCGTGACAGCGCCGGCTATGGCAGCGGCGCCAGCGCCTACGCCTCGGCGGAACTCGCCCTGCGCGATGCGATCACCTTCGATGCCGATGACAGCGTGGTGCCGATCTTCTTCCGTCACGGTGCCGATGCCGAGCTGGAGAACGCCGCCCAGGCTCACCGCACCGCCGATACCCTGCGTGCCATGGCCCTGGCCCTGAAGAGCGCCAGCAGCCAGGCGGTGCTGGATAGCCGCCACGCCACGGACGACGAGGCCCAGGACTACCTGGACGCGAGGATCGCCGTGATGGAGCGTATCGTTCAGGAACTGGAGGAGAGTGCAGGGCGCCTGCACGCGGCCACTCAGGCCGCGGCAGGCTGATCACGCAGGCTTACTGGATCAGCACCGGCGTATCGATCTCCACCAGCGAGTGGAGCAGGCGCACCTGGTCGTTCTCGACGGCCAGGCAGCCTTCGGTCCAGTCGACTCGCTGGTTCAGGAAGGGGTCGCGGTTGCCGAGGCCATGGATGCCGATATGGCCCCCCAGGGTGGTGTTGGGGTAGGAGAGGCGGTGCTGCTGGTAGTGGCGGCGAATCCGCTCGGCCTCCTCCTCGGTGATCAGCCCCTCCGACAGGGCCTGGTCGGCCACTCTCGGGTTCGGGTAGTTGATGCCGATGAAGGTGGCGTACTGACTGTTGGGGTTGATCCGCTCGACCCGGAACTCCCCCTTCGGCGTCATGGCGCTGCCGCGGGTGCGCAGGTTGACGGCGCCATTGATGCCGATGGCGAAGTGGGGGATCTCATGGATCACGTGCCGGCCGCGCACCACGGAGAGGGTACGATCCTTCACGCTGATGTGCAGCCACACCCGCCCATCCTCGATGGGCAGCAGGCTGATCCCGGTATCGACGTCATCCAGGAAGTGCTGCCCCGGTGTGCCCGAGGCGTAGGTCGACGGCGGCTCCGTCGTGTCGATCAGCGAGGCGCTGGCAGGGCCGGGGGCAACCAGCAGGGCCAGCGGGGAGAGGGCAAGGCGCTTGAGCGATCGGATGAGCATGGGCGGCAGCACGGTGTGATGAGGACGAGGGGTGAACATACAAAAAACGCCGCTTCGGTATGACCCTGAGCGGCGTTTTCTCGATGTTAAGTGGTCGGAGCGACAGGATTCGAACCTGCGACCTTTGCAACCCCATTGCAACGCGCTACCAAGCTGCGCCACGCTCCGACTCTGTTTTCGGCTTCCTGACCGTCTGGCCTGTCCTCCGAGAACGAGGCGTATACTAGCGCGTTCGCCGGCAAATGGAAAGCCCCTTTTGCACTTTCTTTTCAATCGCTTGGCGTGGGGCCGCTGGGGTGGGGCCAGGGGATCCTCTATCATGGGGAGGCGAAAGGGCGGCGAGGCTCGCCCACACCATGCAATCGGCTCGGAGTGGACATGTACGGACAGGCGCAGCGCGGGCTGCTGAAGGGAATGAATCCACGCGTCACCCTGGTCACGATCCTGGTGGTGGCGGTGGCACTGGTCTACGGCGCCTTCTTCACCGAGCGCCTGGCCGGCGGGCTTGCCGCCGCGCGCGGGCTGCTGGATCCGTTCCTCGAGTGGTACTACGTGCTGCTGGTGGCCTTCCTGCTGCTGTTCATGGTGTGGCTGGGCACGGGGCGCTACAAGAACGTGCGTCTGGGCGGCGACTTCGAGCAGCCGGAGTTCACCTTCTTCTCCTGGGTGTCGATGCTGTTTGCCGCGGGCACCGGGGTGGGCATCCTGTTCTGGGCGGTGGCCCAGCCGATCCTGCAGTTCCAGGAGAATCCCTTCATCGCCGAGGGAATGACCCCGGATGCCGCCCGGGTGGCCATGCGGCTGACCTATTTTCACTGGGGCCTCAACGGCTGGGCGATCTTCTCCTTCGTGGCGCTGGTGCTGGCCTACTTCAGCTATCGCTGGAACCTGCCGTTGACGATCCGCTCCTGCCTCCAGCCCCTGTTCGGCAAGCGAGTGGAAGGGGGGCTGGGCGATGCGGTGGACGTGCTGGCGGTGTTCGGCACTGTGTTCGGCATCGCCACCACCCTGGGGCTGGGCGTGCAGCAGATGAACGCGGGCCTGGGGGCGCTGTTCGGCCTGGAGAGTTCGGTGTGGCTCCAGCTGGCCGTGACGGCGGTGATCATGTCGGTGGCCACCTTCTCGGTGGTCTCCGGGGTCAAGCGGGGGGTGCGCCTGCTCTCGGAGGCGAACTTCTGGCTGAGCATCGCGGTGGTGGTGTTCCTGCTGCTGTTCGGGCCGACCCAGTACCTGATCGCCATCACCATCGAGTCCGCCGGCGACTACATCCAGAACCTGATGGGCATGACCTTCCACACCAACGCCACCCGGGATGACGGCTGGCAGGCGGAGTGGACGGTCTTCTTTTGGGGCTGGTGGCTGGCCTGGTCGCCCTTCGTGGGCATGTTCATCGCCCGGGTCTCCCGCGGTCGTACCTTCCGCGAGTTCGTGATGGGGGTGCTGCTGGTGCCCACCGTGATCACCGTGGTGTGGATCGGGCTGTTCGGCGGCACCGCTCTCTACCATGAGCTGTTCGGTGCCGGCGGCATCGTGGCCGCGGTGGATCGGGACGTGGCCACTGCGCTGTTCGCCACCATCGAGGCGATGGGGCTCGGGGTGGCGGGGCAGGCCGTCTCCCTGGCGCTGGTGGTGCTGATCGCCACCTACCTGATCACCTCCGCCAACGCGGGCACCCTGGTGATCAACACCATCCTCTCCGGGGGCGACCCGGAGCCGCCGACCTTCCACCGCATCCTGTGGGGAGCGGTGCTCGGCCTGCTGACCGCGGTGCTGCTGCTGGCCGGCGGGCTGGAGACGCTCCAGGCGGCGGTGATCATGGCGGCGCTGCCCTTCTCGGTGGTGATCATGCTGATGATCGCCGGGCTGCTCAAGGCGCTGCACCGCGAGCGCTATGCGGCGCGTACCGGCGAGCGGGCCGAGGCGCCCCGCGAGCCCTGGGCCGACCTGGACGATGCCGGTGTCCAGCCGGTGCCGGTCTCCGATGACGAGGCCCACAAGCCACACTGAACACCCCTCAACGGGTGGCGCAGGGGATGAGAGCGATCGGGGGCGGCAGAGGCTACCCCCTGGGAGAGGAGGAGGGGCGCGATGCCATTGATCATGGGGATGAGCGTGCTGCTGATCTGCCAGTTCCTCGGGGAGCTGCTGGCTCGCGGCCTGATGCTGCCGGTGCCGGGCCCGGTGTTTGGCATGGTGATCCTGCTGGCGGGGCTGATGGTGCGCGGTAAGGTGCCGGACAGCCTGCGCATGACCGGCGAGGGGCTGCTGCGCTACCTGACGCTGCTCTTCGTGCCGGCGGGGGTGGGGCTGATGGTCCACTTCCGGCTGATCGGCCAGGACCTGTGGCCGATCCTGGTCACCCTGGTGTTCTCCACGGCGGTGACGCTGGGGGTGACGGCCTGGCTGCTGGATCGCATGAACCGGCGGCGGGGGAATCGCTCATGAATGTCGCCGACCTCGACCAGCTGTGGGTCTACCTTTCGGGCAGTCCGCTGCTCTCGCTGCTGGCGACCCTGCTGGTGTTCGCCCTGGCGGTGCGCCTCAGCAGGGCCCTGGGGGGCACGCCGCTGCTGCATCCGGTGACCCTCTCCATCGCCATGCTGATCGGCCTGCTGCTGCTGGTGGACATGGACTACGCCACCTACTTCGAGGGTGCCCAGTTCATCCACTTCCTGCTGGGGCCGGCCACCGTGGCCCTGGCGATTCCCCTCTATGACCATCGCGAGCGGGTGCGCCGGCTGCTGGGTCCGCTGCTGGTGGCCTGCATGACCGGGATCGTCTCCGCGGTCGCCTCCACCCTGGGGCTGGCGATGGCGCTGGGGGCGCGGCCGGAGACCGTGCTGTCGCTGGCGCCACGCTCGGTGACCTCGCCCATCGCCATGGGCATCGCTGAGCAGATCGGCGGTATCCCGTCGCTGGCCGCGGGACTGGTGCTGCTGACCGGTTCCATCGGCTGTGCGCTCTCGCCCTGGGTGTTCCGGCTGCTGGGGGTGAAGGATCCGGCGGTGCAGGGCTTTACCCTGGGCCTGGCCGCCCATGGCTTCGGCACCGCCCAGGCCTTCGCCCGTATCGGGGCGGTCGCCGGGGCCTTCTCGGGGCTGGCCATGGGGCTCACCGGCCTGCTCACCGCCTTCCTGCTGCCGCTGCTGACACGGCTGTTCGGCCTGGGGGGATAGGCCCCGGGCGGCGGGCGGGAAAGCGGAAACACGAAGCGGCGCCAGATGGCGCCGCTTCGCGTGGTGGGTGTACGGGAGGAGTGGGCGCTGGCCCGTCAGATCTCCTCCCAGAGCCGCTTGCGGAAGTCATGGCTCAGCCGGGCGGCATGCTCCATGCGCTTCTGCTGGGCGTCAGTCATCTGCTGCACGAGTTTCTGGTAGCAGGCCTGGACCTGTTCGGGGGTGCAGGGGGTCTCGGTCTTGAAGCATTCGTTCATCTGCTCGCCGCTCTCGGCGATCGCTTTCAGAAACTGCGCTTCGAACTCCATGGCCTCGGCCAGGCTCTCTATCCAGGCCGCCTGCATGCGCGCCATCGGATTGACGCCCTTCATCCACTGCTGCTGCCACCAGGCCAGCATGGGATTGGCATTCATCATGCCGAGGTCCATGCCGAAGGGGTTGGTCTTCATGATCGCCTCCTGAACGGGCCCCCTCGGGGCGCGCTGCGGGGTATGGGGAGAAAGCATCTAGAGTATAGGAGAGGTGGTCGGTGATGTGACGCAGGGAATGAGCCTTTCTTGATGCCTGTCACGCCGCCCCCTGCTACTCGGCGAACAGACAAGGAGCTGGCGATGTGGCGCGTGATCAAGTCGGTACTGGCGGCATTCCTCGGCGTGCAGAAGGAGCAGCGCCGCCGCGAGGATTTCGAGCAGGGCAGGCCGCTGGCCTTCATCGTGGTGGGCGTGGTGATGGGGCTGCTGTTCGTGGTGGGGGTGGCGGCGGTGGCCATCGTGGTCGCCCGCTGAGGGGCCCCGTTGAATCCGGCGTTGGTACGCCCGCCGACTGCGGCGAGTTGTCACAGCAGGGTCTTCTATACTGCATCGCAGACACAGCTAATGTTGCGTTAACCGCTAAGACAACAATAACGAGGAGGCGCCGATGCGCACGTTGTTCGTGTGGATGGCGGGCTGTCTGACGGGGCTTGCGTTCGTCCCCGCGGCAGTCGCCAGCGGTTGGAACATGCCGGTGGGGGTCACCGACCTCAGTCGCGAGATCCACTCCCTGCACATGACCATCTTCTGGATCTGCGTGATCATCGGCGTGATCGTGTTCGGGGTGATGTTCTACTCCCTGTTCAAGTTCCGTCGCTCCCGCGGCGCCAAGGCGGCCAACTTCCACGAGAACACCACCGTGGAGGTGCTGTGGACCGCCGTTCCCCTGCTGATCCTGGTGGGCATGGCGGTGCCGGCCACCGCGACCCTCAAGAAGATGTACGACACCTCCGACGCCGAGCTCGATGTGATGATCATCGGCCAGCAGTGGCGCTGGCGCTACGAGTACCTGGGCGAGGATGTCGCCTTCAACTCCAGCATGAGCACCCCGCGCGCCCAGATCCGCGGGGATGAGCCGCGTGGCGAGCACTACCTGCTTGAGGTCGACAACCCCCTGGTGCTGCCCATCAACCGCAAGGTGCGCTTCCTGATGACCTCCGACGATGTCATCCACTCCTGGTGGGTGCCGGACTTCGCCGTCAAGCAGGACACCATCCCCGGTTTCGTCAACGAGAACTGGGTGCGCATCAACGAGCCCGGCATCTATCGCGGCCAGTGCGCCGAGCTCTGCGGCATGGACCACGGCTTCATGCCGATCGTGGTGCACGCCATGGAGGAGGAGGAGTTCGATACCTGGCTCGCCGAGCGTCGCGAGGAAGCGGAGCAGGAGGCGATGGGCGTCGACCGCGAGTGGGAACTGGAGGAGCTGATGGAGCGCGGCGAGGCGGTCTACGGCAGTATCTGTGCCTCCTGCCACCAGCCCGAGGGGCAGGGGGCGGCGCCGGCCTTCCCGGCGCTCGCCGGCAACCAGCGGTTGCTCGACGACCTCACCTGGCACCTGGATGTCATCGTCAACGGGGTGTCCGGCACGGCGATGCCGGCCTTCCGCAGCACCTTGAACCCGGTCGAGATCGCCGCCGTGACCACCTGGACGCGCAACGCCTGGGGCAACGACAGCGGCGACGCCGTCCAGCCGGCTGATGTGGTCGAGAAGCTGGCGAACCAATAACAACAGCACAATGACAGATCAGGGAGATTCACGATGGCGCCCAAGCTGCCTCCGCATCACCCCGTCGAGCAGAGCACCTCGGCCACCGCCGGCGGCCAGGCAGCCGCCCATCCCGCGCCACCGCGTGGCATCCTGCGCTGGCTGCTGACCACCAACCACAAGGAGATCGGCAGCCTCTACCTGATCTTCTCGCTGATCATGTTCTTCATCGGCGGGATCTTCGCGCTGGTGGTGCGGGCCGAGCTCTTCCAGCCGGGCCTGCAGCTGGTCAATCCGGAATTCTTCAACCAGATGACCACCATGCATGGCCTGATCATGGTCTTCGCCGCGGTCATGCCGGCCTTCACGGGGCTTGCCAACTGGATGATCCCGCTGCAGATCGGTGCGCCGGACATGGCCCTGCCACGGCTCAACAACTTCAGCTTCTGGCTGCTGCCGGTGGCCTTCCTGCTGCTGCTCTCCACCCTGCTGATGCCGGGGGGCGGGCCCAACTTCGGCTGGACCTTCTACGCGCCGCTCTCCACCACCTATGCGCCGCCGTCCACCACCTTCTTCATCCTCTCGCTGCACATCGCCGGGATCAGTTCGATCCTCGGTGCCATCAACATCATCGCCACCATCATCAACATGCGCGCCCCGGGCATGCGGCTGATGGATATGCCGCTGTTCGTCTGGACCTGGCTGATCACCGCCTTCCTGCTGATCGCGGTGATGCCGGTGCTGGCAGGGGTGATCACCATGATGCTGATGGACATCAACTTCGGCACCCACTTCTTCAATGCCGCCGGCGGCGGCGACCCGGTGCTGTTCCAGCACCTGTTCTGGTTCTTCGGGCATCCCGAGGTCTACATCATGATCCTGCCGGCCTTCGGCATCGTCTCGGCGATCATCCCGACCTTCGCCCGCAAGCGGCTGTTCGGCTACGCCTCCATGGTCTATGCCACCGCGGCCATCGCCATCCTCTCCTTCCTGGTGTGGGCGCACCACATGTTCGTGGTGGGGCTGCCGCTCGCCGCCGAGCTGTTCTTCATGTACACCACCATGATCATCGCGGTGCCCACCGGGGTGAAGGTGTTCAACTGGATCACTACGCTGTTCCGCGGCTCCATCACCTTCGAGCCGCCGATGCTCTTCGCCCTGGCCTTCGTGGTGCTCTTCACCATCGGCGGCTTCTCCGGCCTGATGCTGGCCATCGCCCCCGCGGACTTCCAGTACCACGACACCTATTTCGTGGTGGCCCACTTCCACTACGTGCTGGTGCCCGGAGCGGTGTTCGCGATCATGGCGGGGGTCTACTACTGGCTGCCCAAGTGGACCGGCCACTACCCCAACGTGAAGCTGGCCCAGTGGCACTTCTGGCTCTCGGTGATCGGCGTCAACCTGACCTTCTTCCCCATGCACTTCGCGGGCCTGGCCGGCATGCCGCGGCGCATTCCCGACTACGCCCTGCAGTTCGCCGACTTCAACCTGGTGTCGAGCCTGGGGGCCTTCATGTTCGGCGCCTCGCAGCTGGTGTTCGTGGCGGTGGTGATCCTCTGCGTGCGCGGCGGCGAGAAGGCGCCGGCCAAGGCCTGGGAGGGCGCCGAGGATCTCGAGTGGAGCGTGCCGAGTCCGGCCCCGCTGCACACCTTCGAGACGCCGCCGACCTTCCAGCGCCAGGAACACTGAGCGAGCCTGGCCCGCGCCCAAGGAGGTGACCCATGACAGAGCCCCAACGCCACTCCACCGCCCCCAACCCCGGCGTGCGCCGCACGGTGGTGCGCTCGGTGGCCGCCCTGGTGGGCATGTTCGCCTTTGCCTTCGCCCTGGTGCCGCTCTATGACGTCTTCTGCCGCGTCACCGGCATCAATGGCAAGGTGGACACCACCGCCCAGGCCATCGTGCACGAGGGGGTGGACGATTCGCGCTACGTCACTGTGCAGTTCATCACCCGCAACGGGTCGGGGCTGCCCTGGAACCTCGAGGTGGAGACCCGCCAGATGCGCGTCCACCCGGGGCAGACCACCGAAGTGGAGTTCGCCTTCCACAATGCCAGCGGTGAGGGCACATGGGGGCGGGCGGTGCCCAGCGTGTCGCCCTCGAATGCCACGCGCCACCTGCGCAAGGTGAGCTGCTTCTGTTTCGAGGAGCAGCACCTGGAAGCGGGCGAGCGCCTGGAGCTGCCGCTGGTGTTCCAGCTGGCCCGGGACCTGCCGCCCGAGGTCAATACGGTAACTCTGGTCTACACCCTGTATCCGGTCACCCGCGACGAGGCGCCGCTTCAGGCCCGGGCGACTGCCGGCAAAGGAGATGAGGCATGAGCGGTGGCAGCTACTACGTTCCGGCAACCAGCAAGTGGCCGATTCTCGGTTCGCTGGCCCTGGGCCTGATGATGGTCGGCACCGGCATGGTACTGGTGCATGACCGTGGCACTTCATTGATGGTGTTGGGCCTGCTGGCAGTGCTGGCGGTGATGGGGCTGTGGTTCCGCGACGTGGTGAAGGAGTCCCGCCAGGGGCTCTACGACGCCCAGATGGACCGCTCCTTCCGCCAGGGCATGGGCTGGTTCATCTTCTCCGAGGTGATGTTCTTCGCCGCCTTCTTCGGAGCGCTCTTCTATATCCGCACCTTCGCCCTGCCATGGCTCGACGGCGAGGGGGCCAAGGGGGTGGCCGCGCTGCTGTGGCCGGAGTTCACCGCCAGCTGGCCGCTGCTCGAGCCGCCCGGTGATGTGGCAGGCCCCCGCGATACCTTCAGCCCCTGGCAGCTGCCTCTGGTCAACACTCTGATCCTGGTGGCGTCGAGCATCACCCTGACGGTGGCCCATGAGGGGCTCAAGGAGGGGCATCGCGATACAACCCGCAACTGGCTGTTCGCCACTCTGCTGCTGGCCATCAGTTTCATCACCATCCAGGGCATCGAGTACTACGAGGCCTATGTTCACAACGGCATCACCCTGGAGGCGGGCATCTACGGGGCGACCTTCTTCCTGCTTACCGGCTTCCACGGAGCCCACGTGATCATCGGCGCCACCATCCTGGCGGTGATGCTGGTGCGCGTGCTGCGCGGCCACTTCTCGAGCGACAACCACTTCGGCTTCGAGGCGGCCTGCTGGTACTGGCACTTCGTGGACGTGGTGTGGATCGGCCTGTTCCTGTTCGTCTATGTCTTCTGAGCCCGGGGCTGGCCGGGTCCGCCAGCATCCCGGGCACCGATCAGCCGGCGAGACCGCCGGCGTAGAAGCCGTAGAAGAGCAGGCCCAGCAGGGTGGCGGCCAGGGCGACGCGGAGCTTGAGTGACACCAGCAGCCGGCGCGAGGCGGCCTCGTCGCGGAGCAGGAAGCCCGCACCGGCGGCAAGGCTCGCCAGCATGGCCAGGAACACCAGCGCGATCAGGACCTTGAGTAGCATGGAACACTCCTTGAACGATTCTCCCTCTCAGCATGCCCGTCGCGGGCCAGGGCGGCAACGCCTGTGGTGGCTGCTGTGGTCGCCGCTGGTGCTGCTCGGCCTGGGGCTCGGGCTCTGGCAGTGGGAGCGGGCAGGCGAGAAGCGTGACTATCTGGCGGGCCTTGCGGCGGCGCCGCACCTGGAGGCGCCGCACCAGCGGCCGCCGGACGGCAGCCACCTGACCCTGAGCGGTGAGTACCTGGCCGAACAGACGCTGTTCCTCGACAACCGGGTGCTCAATGGGCGTCACGGCGTGGCGCCGCTGACCCCGCTGCGCACCGCCGACGGCCGCCTGTGGCTGGTGCAGCGGGGCTTCCTGGCCAGTGGTGCCGGCCGCGAGACCCCGGAGGTGGAGACGCCGCAAGGCCCGGTGACCCTGGAGGGGCGCTGGCAGGTGGCGGGCGAGGGGGCGCCGCTGTTCGGCCCCAACCGCGAGGGGCAGCGCCTGCAGCGCATCCAGCTCGATGCCTGGGAGCTGCCCTTTGCCCATGACGGCTGGCTGCACCTCGAGCAGGGCCCGGGGCGGCTCGAACCCTGGTGGACGCCCAGCGTGATGCCGCCCAGTCGCCACCTGGGCTACGCCGTGCAGTGGTGGGGGCTGGCGCTGGCCGCCCTGGTGGTGATGGTGATCGGTGGCCGCCGCCTGGGGCGTGACCGCCGGGCGGCCAATGATGATCCCTGTCGTACAGACAACAAGCAGGAGAGCTTGTGATGAGACAGACCTCTCGAGCCCGTGCGTCCCGCCTCAAGGTGCTGGCGCTGCTGTCGCTCTTCGCACTGCCGTTGCTGGTGGCCTGGGCCATGGTGACCTGGCGGGTCGGTATTCCCGAGCAGCGTACCGCCCACGGGGATCTGGCGCCGGATCTCCCGGCGCTGGCGGCCTGGCCCCTGGAGGGTGAGCACGCCGCCGGGCTTGGCGGTGGCTGGGTACTGGCCTTCGACTGCGGCGACCAGTGTGCGGCGCTGGCCGACCAGTGGTGGCGCCTGCATCGGGCCCTGGGGCGCGAGGCGCCGCGGGTCAGCCGGCTGCGGGTCGGCGGTGAGGCCAGTGCACTGCCCGGTGAGGCGGTGGCCCACTGGACCGAGCACCCGGCGTGGCATGCCCCCGACCACCTCTGGGTGCTGGACCCGCGAGGCGTGCCGGTGCTTGCCTATGGGCCCGAGGTGTCGGCCCGGGACGTGCTCGACGATCTGAATCGCCTGCTGCGCATGAACCCCGAGGTGTTGCGTCGGGATGAGCCCAGGCTGGCGGGACGCTAGGAGGCGACAGGGATGACGATAATGACCAATGAGGCATCTCGGCGCCGCCTGCGGCGGCTCATGGCGCTCAGCCTGGTGGGGGTGGTCTTCACCGTGGCGGTGATCCTGGTGGGGGTGTTCACGCGGCTGGTGGACGCCGGCCTGGGTTGCCCGGACTGGCCCGGTTGCTACGGGCGGCTGGTGGTGCCGGATGAGGCCCGGGCCATGGCCCACACGCCCGAGGCGCCGCTCGAGACCTTCCAGGCCTGGGTCGAGATGGTGCATCGCTACGTGGCCTCGGCGCTGGGGCTGCTGGTGATTGCCCTGGTGGTGCTGGGCGCGCCGCTGCGTCGTCGGCCCGACTACCCCTGGGGGGTGAGCCTCGCGCTGCTGGCGGTGATCCTGGTGCAGGGGGCCTTCGGGGCCTTCACCGTGACTCTCAAGCTGTGGCCCCAGGTGGTGACTCTCCACCTGCTCGGCGGGCTGTCGGTGATGCTGCTGTTCCTGTGGCTGCACCTGCGGCTGCGTCGCTTCGCCGGCGGCCGACTGACGCCGGGTGGCGTGGCGCCGCCGCGCCGCCCGCTGACGCCGCTGTGGGGGCTCGCCATGCTGCTGCTGGTGGCGCAGATCGCCCTGGGAGGCTGGGTCTCCAGCAACTATGCGGGCATCGCCTGCCAGGGCTTTCCGACCTGCAACGGCCAGTGGTGGCCGGCCATGGACTGGAGCGAGGGCTTTCACCTGACCCAGAGCGTGGGGCCCAACTACCTGCATGGCCAGCTGCATGCCGATGCGCGCACGGCCATCCAGATGGGGCATCGGCTGGGGGCCCTGGCGCTGGGGCTGGCGCTGTTGCTGCTGGCCATGCGCCACTGGCATGAGGCGCGGCTGAGACCTTGGCTGGGGGCCCTGGCGGGACTCTATGTGGTACAGCTGGGGCTAGGCATCGCCAATGTGCTGCTGTGGCTGCCGCTGTGGCTGGCGCTGCTGCACACCGCCGGGGCGGTGGCGCTGGTGATCGCCATGGCCATGGCGGTGTGGGCCTGGCGCGAGGCCGAAGGCGTGTCGGCATTACAACAATCGACCAAGAAGGAGTGGGTCCATGTCTGAGGCCATGATGACGCAAGTTCGCACGGCAGCGTCCGTGCCGCTGGAGTCGGCCCGTTGGGGCTGGAGAGACCTGCTGACCCTGTGCAAGCCGCGGGTGGTGGTGGTGATGCTGGTGTGCGCCCTGGTGGGCATGGCGCTCGCGCGCCCGGTACTGCCGTCGCTGGCCGTGGTGGTCTTCGGGCTGGCCGGCATCGGGCTGGCCGCCGGCGGCGCCGCGGCCTTCAACCACGTGGTCGACCGGCGGCTGGATGCGATGATGCTGCGCACCTCCCGCCGCCCGCTGGCGGCTCGGCGCATGCCCAGCGCGGTGGCGCTGGCGTGGGCCACGCTGCTCTCGGTGGCGGGCGTGGGCCTGCTGGCCTGGCAGGTCAATGCGCTCACCGCCTGGCTGACCCTGGGCTCGCTGATCGGCTATGCGCTGGTCTATACCGCCTTTCTCAAGCACGCCACGCCGCAGAACATCGTGATCGGCGGGGTGGCCGGGGCGGCGCCGCCGCTGCTGGGGTGGACGGCGGTGACCGGGCAGGTCGGTCCTGAGCCGCTGCTGCTGGTGCTGATCATCTTCGCCTGGACCCCGCCGCACTTCTGGGCGCTGGCGCTGCACAAGCGCGAGGAGTACGCACGCGCCGGGGTGCCGATGCTGCCGGTGACCCACGGCGAGGCCTTCACCCGGCTGCAGGTGTGGCTGTATGGGTGGCTCACCGTGGCGGTGACCCTGATGCCCTTCGCCATCGGCATGAGCGGGGCCGTCTACCTGGTGGGCATGGTGGCGCTCAATGCGCGCTTCATGTACTGGAACTGGAAGGTGTGGCGGGGCCAGGACCCCAGGGCCCCCCTGGCCGCCTTCTGGTTCTCGATCCGCTATATCCTCGGCGTCTTCGGCGTGCTGCTGCTCGACCACTACGCCATGGCCTGGTCCCTCTGGGGATGAGTCGATGGCGCAGACGACTCCGCCCGGCCAAGGCCGGGCGGAGTCGTGTCGGGGGAGCCGAGGCGCCGTCAGGCGCGATGGCCTACCAGAGGGTGATCAGCAGGAAGTAGGCCATCAGGGTGACCAGCACGGTGCTGATCAGGTTGAGGGCGAAGCCGGCGCGGATCATCGACTGGATCTTCATGTGGCCGGTGGCGAACACGATGGCATTGGGCGGCGTGGCCACCGGCATCATGAAGGCGCAGCTGGCGGCGATGGCGGCCGGCACCGTGACCAGCAGCGGGGAGATGTCCAGCGACAGGGCCAGGGCGCCCAGCAGCGGCAGGAAGGCCGCGGCGGTGGCGGTGTTGGAGGTCACCTCGGTGAGGAAGATGATTACCAGCACCACCACGGCGATCATCGCCAGCAGCGGGAAGGTGCCGAAGATGGCCAGCTGGCCGGCGATCCACTCGGCGAGCCCGGTGCGGGTGATGGTACCTGCCAGTGCCAGGCCACCGCCGAACAGCAGCAGGATCCCCCAGGGGAGCTTCTGGGCCTCCTCCCAGACCATCAGCCGCTCGCCGTCGCCGCGACCGCTGGGCACCAGGAACAGCACCACGCCGGCGGCGATGGCGATGCTGGTGTCAGAAAGCCACGGCAGGCCCAGGTCATTGAGCAGGGGGCGCACCACCCAGGCCATCGCCGCCAGCGAGAAGATGATCGCCACGCGCAGTTCGGCGGCGCTCATGGGGCCGAGCCTGGCAAGTTCCTGGCTGACCACCCCGGCGCTGTCCTCGCCGGCCTCGAGGCGGAAGCCACCGCGGGTCAGCCACCACCAGGCCGCGCCCATCATGGTGATGCTGATGGGCAGGCCGATGATCATCCACTGGGCGAAGCCGATGTCGATGCCGCGATCCTCCGCCAGGTAGCCGGCCAGCAGGGCATTGGGCGGGGTGCCGATCAGGGTCGCCACGCCGCCGATGCTGGCGGAGTAGGCGATGGCCAGCAGCAGAGCGGTGGCGTAGCGCTTGACCTCGTCGGGGTCGCTGTTGTCACCGAGCAGGCTGATCACCGACATGCCGATCGGCAGCATCATGATGGCGGTGGCGGTATTGGAGACCCACATGCTCAGGAAGCCGGTGGCGATCATGAAGCCGGCGATCTGGCGACGGGGCTGGTGGCCCACCAGCTTGAGCACGTGCAACGCCAGGCGACGATGGAGGTTCCAGCGCTGCATCGAGATGCCGAGCAGGAAGCCGCCCAGGAACAGGTAGATGATCGGGTTGGCGTAGCTGCCGGTCGCCTCGCCCAGGGTACCGAGGCCGAGGGCGGGCACCAGCAGCATGGGCAGCAGCGAGGTGACCGGGATGGGGACGGCCTCGGTGGACCACCAGGTGGCCATCAGCAGCGCCAGCCCCACGCAGGCCCAGGCGGCCTCGCTCATGCCGGCGGGTGGCGGCAGGATCAGAGTGGCGAGCAGCAGGGCAGGGCCCAGCCACAGGCCGAAGCGGCCGGGACCGGAAGGGCCCTGTGTCTTCTCGGGAACATCGGGGCTCGACTGCATGCGTGTCTCCATCAGCGGATTGGCACCGGGGTGCGTGAAAGCGCGGCATTCTACTTAAGTTGTAGTCGTGCGTCAGGATAGTCTTATTCGCCTTTGGTCTAAGGTGTGGCGCCCGCGGTCGGCGGATGCCGGCAACCTTGACTCGGGTAAGGCCAGAGGCAACCCTGTTCCGCCGTCCCCACCCGACACCCCGAACCATCAGGAGCCCCGACATGGAGCCAAGCGATACCCAGCCGGACCTCGAGACCCTGGTGCGCCTCTGCGAGGAGGCCGGACGTGCCATCCTGGCGGTGCGCGAGGCGGGCTTCAGGGTCGACGCCAAGGAGGATGCCTCGCCGGTGACGGCCGCGGACCTGGCCGCCCATGAGATCCTGGTGGCGGGCCTGGCGGCCGGCTCGACGCTGCCGATCCTCTCCGAGGAGGGGCGCGAGGTGCCCTGGGAGGCGCGCCGGGAGTGGCAGCGTTTCTGGCTGATCGACCCGCTGGACGGCACGCGCGAGTTCGTCGACGGCTTCGATGACTTCACCGTCAATGTGGCGCTGGTCGAGGCGGGGCGGCCGGTGCTTGGGGTGGTGCATGTGCCGGCCTCGGGCACCAGCTGGGCCGGCGTCTTGGGGCAGGGGGCCTGGCGCTGGCAGGCCGGCCGTCGCGAGCCCATCGGCGTGGCCCCGCGCTGGCCTCCCCGGGTGCTGGCCAGCCGGGCGCACCTCGACCCCGCTACCCGGGCATGGATCTCGGCGATCCCCGGCGCCCGGCTGGAGCGCTGCGGCAGCTCGGTGAAGTTCTGTCGCATCGCCGAGGGGCGGGCCGATCTCTATCCGCGCTTCTCGCCGACCTGCGAGTGGGACACCGCCGCCGGCCAGGCGGTGCTGGAGGCCGCCGGCGGCGTGGTCCTCGCGGCGGACAGCCTGGCGGCACTGCGCTGCCAGCAGGGGGAGAGCCTGGTCAACGGCCACTTCATCGCCTGTGCGACGCCGGCCTGGCGGGAGCGCCTGGCGGTCCTGCGGCGGCAGGCGGTTGGGGAGAGCGGGCGGCACCGGTAGAATGGGGCCACCCCCGATTCGACCCACAACCTCGAGAGCCCTGATGTCGACAACCACTGCGCTTGTCCTTGCTGGCCTCGGTCTGGCGATCATCGCCGGCCTGGCCGCCTACGCCTATACGCTTCGCCAGGAGGTTCGCCGCCGGCAGGCCTTCCGTGAGGAGGAGGAGCGCCGCGCCCGCGACAACTGCCTGGAGAACCTCGAACTCGTGGCCTCGGCCCTGCTCCAGGAGCAGGTGGATATCACCGAGGGGGCCTGGCGCTGCAAGGTGCTGCTGGAGATTCTTGATCCGCGGCTGCTGGAGCGCGAGGCCTTCCGCCCCTTCGGTGAGGTCCATGAGCGCACTCGCCACCTGCACACCCATGCGGCGCGCAAGGCGCAGACGCCCAAGGAGCGCTTCAAGGAGGATCGCGAGCGGCTGACCGTGGAGGAGGAGCTGCGCGAGGCGGTGCTCGGTGCGGCCGGTGCGGTACTGGAGTTCCGGCGCAACTGGCCGGGCAGCCTGCACTGACGCCTGAATGCCTCACGCCTGTTATCGAACACTGTGCGTATATTGTAACGATCTGCTAAGTTCATAAGAAGGCGATTGAAAGATGGGGCGAGCTGCTGCAAGCTTGGCCCGTGCCGAACCTGCCCGGATCGTGAAGCGGTCTGCGGCAGGCGAGGTCTGGTCGCGGCGGAGCCGACTCCGCGGCGCCCAATCGTCGGGATCATCTGGGAAGGCGGTGAACCTGTTGCCTGACCTGGAACCAAGAAAGAAAAAGAGAAGGAGTTTCACATGAAGAAGTCCACGACTGGCTTGCTGCTCGGTTCCGCTCTGGTGGTTGGCCTTGCCGGCTGCGCCACCCCCAACACCACCCCCTCGTCCGATCGTCCCTGGTACCAGCAGCCGGTGACCTGCGGCATCGCTGGCAGCCTGATCGGCGGCAGCATCGGCTACGCCACCAGCGGCAGCTCCGATGAAGAAGAGGGTGCCGCCACCGGTGCCGTAGCCGGTGCCGCCATCGGCGCCCTGCTGTGTGCCGACCGCACCCCGGCCCCGGTGGCCGAGCCCGAGCCGATGCCTGAGCCCGAGCCTGAGCCCGAGCCCGTGCCGGACTTCGAGCCGGTGACCCTCTCCAGCGAGGTCAACTTCGCGTTCGATTCCGATGCGCTGACCCCCGCTGCCGAGTCGACCCTGGACGAAGTCGCCCGTCGTCTGCGCGAGTATACCGACGTGCGCATTCGCATCGAGGGTCACACCGACTCCGTCGGCTCCGCCCAGTACAACCAGGGCCTCTCCGAGCGTCGTGCCAATTCCGTGCGCACCTACCTGGAAAGCCAGGGCGTCGCCGGTGACCGCATGATCGCCGTGGGCTACGGTCTGGAGCGTCCGGTTGCGAGCAACGACACCGACGAGGGCCGTGCCCTGAACCGTCGCGTCGAGATCGACCGTCAGTAATCGACCGTCGTGAACCGGGCGAGTCATCGCCCGACCGGCTGGGGCGCCTTCGGGCGCCCCTGCTTCGTTCCGGCTGGCGGTCGCGGCCGGTGGCGCCCCGGTGACCGACTCTGGTAAGGTAGTCGCCGCTTTTCCATCCCTGTTTACCGCGACACGTGGTCTCTCGTATGGGCCACCACTGCGCACAAGGACCCCCTTCATGCCCATCGTTACCCTGCCCGACGGCAGTCAGAGAACCTTCGATACCCCGATCACCGTGATGCAGCTGGCCGAGGCGATCGGCCCCGGGCTTGCCAAGGCCTGCGTGGCCGGCAAGATCGACGGTGTGCCGGTGGATGCCGCCGACCTGATCGAGCACGACGCCGAAGTGGCCATCCTCACCGCTCGCGATGCCGAGGGGCTGGAGGTGATCCGCCACTCCTGTGCCCACCTGATCGGCCACGCCGTCAAGCAGCTCTTCCCTGAGGCGAAGATGGCGATCGGTCCGGTGATCGACGACGGCTTCTACTACGATATCGACTTCGGTCGCCCGGCGACTCCCGAGGACCTCGAGGCGATCGAGAAGCGCATGAAGCAGCTGATCGACAAGGACTACGACGTGGTCCGCGAATACGTCGATCGTGACAAGGCCATGCTCGCCTTCCTGCACCGCGACGAGCCCTACAAGCAGGAGATCGTGCGCGAGATCCCGGAAGGCGAGACCATCCGCCTCTATCACCACGAAGAGTACACCGACATGTGTCGGGGGCCCCATGTGCCTAACACCCGGCACCTGCAGGCCTTCAAGCTCACCAAGCTGGCCGGTGCCTACTGGCGCGGCGATGCCACCAAGCCGATGCTGACTCGCATCTACGGCACCGCCTGGCCCGACAAGAAGCAGCTCAAGGCCTACCTCAAGCGCCTCGAGGAGGCCGAGAAGCGCGACCATCGCAAGCTGGCCCGGAAGATGGACCTCTTCCACCTCCAGGAGGAGGCCCCGGGCATGGTGTTCTGGCACCCCAACGGCTGGACCATGTACCAGGCGCTCGAGCAGTACATGCGCCGGGTGCAGATCGAGAACGGCTACCAGGAGATCAAGACGCCCCAAGTGGTGGATCTCTCGCTGTGGAAGAAGTCCGGCCACTGGGGGCACTACAGCGAGCTGATGTTCACCACCGAGTCCGAGAAGCGCGACTACGCGGTGAAGCCGATGAACTGCCCCTGCCACGTGCAGGTGTTCAACCAGGGCCTCAAGAGCTACCGGGACCTGCCGCTGCGCCTGGCCGAGTTCGGCAGCTGCCACCGCAACGAGCCCTCCGGTTCGCTGCACGGCCTGATGCGCGTGCGCGCCTTCACCCAGGACGACGCCCACATTTTCTGCACCGAGAAGCAGATCCAGGCCGAGGCCGAGGACTTCATCGCCCTGACCCTGAAGGTCTACAAGGAGCTGGGCTTCGATGACGTGGAGCTCAAGCTCTCCACCCGTCCCGATGACTTCCTCGGCGAGCCGGAGATGTGGGATCGTGCCGAGGCGGGCCTCGAGGCGGCGCTCAACTCCACCGGACTCCAGTGGGAACTGCAGCCGGGCGAGGGGGCCTTCTACGGCCCCAAGATCGAGTTCTCCCTGCGCGACTGCCTCAATCGGGTCTGGCAGTGCGGCACCCTGCAGCTCGATTTCAACCTGCCGGGTCGCCTCGGCGCCCAGTTCGTCGACGAGGACGGCGCCCGCAAGACCCCGGTGATGCTGCACCGCGCGATCCTGGGCTCCTTCGAGCGCTTCCTGGGGATCCTCATCGAGCACTACGCCGGGGCCATGCCGCTGTGGCTGGCGCCGCAGCAGGCGGTGATCCTCAATATCACCGATGCCCAGCGCGATTACGTGCTGGATCTCGAGAAGCGTTTGCAGAAAATCGGCCTGCGCGTCAAGGCGGACTTGAGGAACGAGAAGATCGGCTTTAAAATCCGCGAGCATACGTTGCAGAAAGTTCCCTATCTCCTCGTGGTGGGGGATAAGGAAGTCGAGGCCGACTCGGTGGCCGTGCGTACACGCACCGGCGAGGATCTAGGCACCATGCGGGTCGATGACCTCATCGAGCGTCTGAACGCCGAACTCGGCTGACGACATCGTCAATCGTCTTAAGGAGACTGAGCGATCAAGCGAAGCAACCCAAGAGGGCGCGTCCAGGATAAGCGCCCCCCGATGAACGAGCGTATTACCGAGGATCAGGTTCGCCTGATCGATGCCGACGGCGAGCAGCTGGGCGTAGTGCCCACCAGCGAAGCACTGGAGCGCGCCGAAGCCTCGGGACTCGACCTCGTACAGATATCCAATGCCGATCCGATCGTCTGCAAGATCATGGACTACGGCAAGTTCGTCTTCGAGCAGAAGAAGCAGAAGTCTGCTCAGAAGAAGAAGACGAAGCAGATTCAGGTCAAGGAAGTCAAGTTCCGGCCTGGCACCGACGAGGGCGACTATCAGGTCAAGCTTAAGAACCTGATCCGTTTCCTCGAAGGTGGCGACAAGGGCAAGGTCACGCTGCGTTTCCGCGGTCGTGAGATGGCGCACCAGGACCTCGGCCGCAAGCTGATGGAACGGATCGCCGCCGATCTCGAGGAGATCGGGACCGTGGAGTCCTTCCCCAAGATGGAAGGGCGGCAGATGATCATGATCATTGCCCCCAAGAAGAAGCAGTAAGCAGCAGTAGAGAAGAAGTGATCCGGCGGCCCGTCCAACGGGCGGTGGGGTAGCCCACCGTCGGCCCCGGGTTTTCTGAAAAAAACCTCGTAATGGAGTGTTCTTCCATGCCGAAGATCAAGAGCAACAGTGGCGCCGCCAAGCGCTTCAAGAAGACGGCCAACGGCTTCAAGCACAAGCAGTCGTTCCGCAGCCACATCCTGACCAAGAAGTCCACCAAGCGTAAGCGTCAGCTGCGCGGCATGAAGCAGATCCACGACGCCGACAAGGCGCTGATCCAGCGGATGCTGCCCAACCTGTAACCCTTGGTAGACCCTTTTTTCGTCAGGAGTAAGCTATGACTCGTGTCAAGCGTGGCGTTGTCGCCCGTCGTCGTCACAAGAAGATTCTCAAGCAGGCCAAGGGTTACTACGGTGCCCGTAGCCGCGTGTTCCGCGTTGCCAAGCAGGCCGTCATCAAGGCCGGCCAGTACGCCTACCGCGACCGTCGTCAGCGCAAGCGTCAGTTCCGCGCCCTGTGGATCCAGCGTATCAACGCCGGCGCCCGTCAGCACGGCCTGTCCTACAGCCGCTTCGTCGGTGGCCTGAAGAAGGCCGGTATCGAGATCGACCGCAAGGTCCTGGCTGACCTGGCCGTGCACGAGAAGGCAGCCTTCGCTGCCATCGTCGAGAAGGCCAAGGCTGCCCAGTAAGTGACCGCGTCATCCGCGTGTGTCCTGCCACGGCAGGGCGCACGCTGACGTTCAGGGGGAAGAGCAGCCGCTCTTCCCCTTTTTCTTGAAGACTGATACTCGAATTCGGAGCGCAACGGATGGACCACCTTCCCACTCTGGTCACCGAGGCCCGCCAGGCGATCCAGGCCGCCGAGACCATTCCGGCCCTGGAGGAGCTGCGCGTGCGCTACCTCGGCAAGAAGGGCGAGATCACCGCGCTGCTCAAGGGGCTCGGCCAGCTGCCGGGCGCCGAGCGCCCGGCCGCCGGTGAACGCATCAACCAGGCCAAGCAGGCGCTCGCCGAGGAGCTGGAGGGGCGACGTGCGGCCCTGGAGAAGGCGGCTCTGGAAGCACGCCTCTCCGCCGAGCGCATCGACGTGACCCTGCCCGGGCGCGGCCAGCCCAGCGGCGGCCTGCATCCGGTGACGCGCACCCTGGAGCGCATCGAGGGGCTCTTCACTCGCATCGGCTACGACGTGGCGGTGGGTCCCGAGATCGAGGATGACTACCACAACTTCGAGGCGCTCAACATCCCGGCCCACCATCCGGCGCGGGGCATGGCCGACACCTTCTACTTCGATGCCACCCGGCTGCTGCGTACCCATACCTCGCCGGTCCAGGTGCGCACCATGAAGGAGGGCAAGCTGCCCATTCGCATCGTCTGCCCGGGGCGGGTCTACCGCAGCGACTCCGACCTGACCCACACCCCCATGTTCCACCAGGTGGAAGGGCTGCTGGTGGACGAGGATGTCAGCTTCGCCGACCTCAAGGGCACCATCGAGGACTTCCTGCACGCCTTCTTCGAGCGTGACGACCTCTCGGTGCGTTTCCGT
Organism: Halomonas sp. PGE1; assembly: GCF_013000985.1. Taxonomy (NCBI): domain Bacteria; kingdom Pseudomonadati; phylum Pseudomonadota; class Gammaproteobacteria; order Oceanospirillales; family Halomonadaceae; genus Halomonas; species Halomonas sp. PGE1. Next base: position 2,338,208 of record NZ_CP053032.1, on the reverse strand, counting down.
CCCTCCTATTTCCCCTTCACCGAGCCCTCCGCCGAGGTCGATATCCAGTGCGTGATGTGCTCCGGTGACGGCTGCCGGGTCTGCTCCCACAGCGGCTGGCTCGAGGTGATGGGCTGCGGCATGGTGCACCCCGAGGTGTTCCGCCACTCCGGCATCGATGCCGAGCGCTACACCGGCTTCGCCTTCGGCATGGGGGCTGAGCGCCTGGCCATGCTGCGCTACGGCGTGAACGACCTGCGCATGTTCTTCGACAACGACCTGCGCTTCCTGCGCCAGTTTGCCTGACCTCCCTCGCATCAGCAGAACACAGGATTTGTCATGAAATTTTCCGAACAGTGGCTGCGCGAGTGGGTGTCGCCGCAGCTTGCGACCCAGGCCCTGGCCGACCAGATCACCATGGCCGGGCTCGAGGTGGACGCGGTGGAGTCCGTCGCGGCGATCTTCGAGGGCGTGGTGGTGGCCGAGGTGCTGGAGAAGATCCAGCACCCCGATGCCGACAAGCTGAGCGTCTGCCAGGTGCGCGACGGCAGCGGTGAGCCGGTACAGGTGGTGTGCGGCGCGCCCAACGTGGCGGTGGGGCAGCGGGTGCCCTTCGCCCGGGTCGGCGCCGTGCTGCCGGGCGACTTCAAGACTCCTGGTTTCAAGATCAGGAAAGCCAAGCTGCGCGGCCAGGAGTCCCGCGGCATGATCTGCTCCGCCTCCGAGCTCGGCCTGGAGGAGGAGACCTCCCCGGGCATCCTGGAGCTGCCGGTGAGTGCGCCGGTGGGCGAGGACTTTCGCGCCTGGCTGGGGCTGGACGACCACACCATCGAGGTGGACCTGACCCCCAACCGCGGCGACTGCCTGAGCGTCAAGGGCATGGCCCGCGAGGTGGGCGTGCTCAACCGCCTGCCTGTGGCCGGACCTGACATCGCGCCGGTCGCCGCGACCCATGACGAGACCTTCGCGGTGCGCGTCGAGGACCCCGAGCACTGCCCGCGCTATATCGGCCGGTTGATCAAGGGGGTCGACGTGACCGCCGAGACGCCGCTGTGGATGGTGGAGCGGCTGCGTCGCAGCGGCATCCGCTCCATCGACCCCGTGGTGGATGTCACCAACTACGTGATGTTGGAGCTCGGTCAGCCCCTGCATGCCTTCGATCGTGCGAACCTTCACGGCGCCGTGATCGTGCGCCTGGCCCGGGAGGGCGAGCGCCTGGTGCTGCTCGACGGCCAGGAGGTCACTCTGGCCGATACCACCCTGGTGATCGCCGACGAGCGTGGCCCCCTGGCCATCGCCGGCGTCATGGGTGGCGAGCACTCCGGCGTGAGCGCCGAGACCCGCGACATCTTCCTGGAGTCGGCCTTCTTCGCGCCCCTGGCGGTGGCCGGTCAGGCCCGCAACTACGGCCTGCATACCGATGCCTCCCACCGCTTCGAGCGCGGCGTCGATCCGCTCCTGGCCCGCGAGGCCGCCGAGCGCGCCACGGCGCTGCTGCTCGAGATCACCGGCGGCGAGCCGGGTCCGCTGGTGGAGGTGGCAAGCGGTGAGCACCTGCCCGGCGAGCGCCAGGTACGCCTGCGTGCCGCGCGGCTCGAGCAGGCGCTCAGCAAGGCGCTGCCCGCCGATGAGGTCACCGACATCCTGGAGCGTCTTGGGATGGCGGTGAAGGCCGATGCGCTTGGCTGGAGCGCCGCGGCGCCGAGCTGGCGCTTCGATATCGCCATCGAGGAGGACCTGATCGAGGAAGTGGCCCGCATCCACGGCTACAACCGCCTGCCGGTGCGCCGCCCGGCGGCACGCCTGGCCCTGCGTCCCGACCACGAGTCGCGCACACCGCTCGCCCGCCTGCGTCGCCAGATGGTGGCCCGCGGCTACCAGGAGGCGGTGACCTACAGCTTCGTCGCCCCTGAGCTGCAGAAGGCGCTGCTGCCCGAGGCCGTCTCGCCGGTGCTGGCCAACCCCATCTCGGCCGACCTGTCGGTGATGCGGGCGAGCCTCTTCCCGGGCCTGGTGCGTGCGCTTCAGCACAACCTCAATCGCCAGCAGACCCGGGTGCGCCTGTTCGAGACCGGCCTGATCTTCCGCGGTGAGCTCGACGAGCTGCAGCAGCTGCCCATGCTGGGCGCACTGGTGTGTGGTTCCCGGGATCCCGAGGGCTGGGCCGCCGCGCGCGACGGTGTCGACTTCTTCGACCTCAAGGGCGACCTGGAGAGCCTCCTGGCCATGGGCGGCGAGCCCGAGGCCTGGCGCTTCGAGCCCGCGACGCATTCGGCACTGCATCCTGGTCAGTGCGCCCGGATCCTCCACCGCGGTGAGGAGGCCGGCTGGATCGGCACCCTGCACCCCGCGGTGCGCGCCCAGCTGGGGCTGAAGGTGGACGCCGTGCTGTTCGAGGTGCGCCTCGATGCCCTGACCCATGGCCGGGTGCCGGCCTTCACGCCGCTGTCGCGCTTCCCGGAAGTGCGCCGTGACCTGGCCTTCCTGGTGGACGAGGATCTGCCTGTCCAGGCGCTGCTCGATACCATCCATGGCCAGGCCGGCGAATGGCTCACCGAGAGTCGCCTGTTCGATGTCTATCGGGGCAAGGGGGTCGTGGAAGGACGCAAGAGCGTGGCGCTGGGCTTGACCTGGCAGCATCCTTCGCGCACGCTGAATGACGAAGAAATCAATCAGTTGGTCGATGCCATCGTCACCGAGTCACGTCAGCACCTGGGCGCGGAGCTTCGCGGTTAAGCGTTGCGGAGAGGCGCGGCGAAGGAGCCGGCGAGGCGGAGCGGGGAGTCGGTACCGGCCGTGAGGCGGACCCCATACGAGGGAGTGAACATGGGTGCACTGACCAAGGCCGAGCTGGCCGAGCATCTGCATGCCGAGCTGGGCCTCTCCAAGCGCGAGGCCAAGTCCATGGTGGAAGCCTTCTTCGAGGAGATCCGGGCCTGCCTGCGCGAGAATGAACAGGTCAAGCTGTCCGGTTTCGGCAACTTCGACCTGCGCGACAAGCGCGAACGGCCGGGCCGCAACCCCAAGACCGGCGAGGAGATCCCGATCTCCGCCCGGCGCGTGGTGACTTTTCGACCCGGCCAGAAGCTCAAGAGCCAGGTGGAGGGCTACCGCGGCGACGCCTGATCTTCGCCGTGCCACCCTGCGTAGAACGCCACCCTTCGGGGTGGCGTTCTACGTTCCTTATACGCCGCCGCCGTTCTCCAGTGCCCAGGTGATCACCACCTTGAACACATAGCCCAGGATGCCGGCGCCCAGCACGACGAAGAGCATGAGGGTGCCGAAGCGTCCGGCGTTGGACTTCTTCGCCAGGTCCCAGATGATGAAGCCCATGAACAGGATCAGGCCGCCGATCATGATCGGGGTGATCCAGGTCTCGAAGGTCTGCTGCATGTCGCCTCCGTGCAGGGGATGAAAGACCCAGCATTATACTGGGTCATCCCGCCCGGCGCAGGGCCCGGGGTGCGGCGAAACGCCTCGTCGGGGGATGGGCCGCGCCAATGAGTCGTGTTAATATCCGAGTGGAATTCTCAGGTAAATCCAAGACATGCCCATGCTCAAGATCTTCGTCGGTACCATGTATGGCGGCGCCCTGGACGTCGCCGAGCAGGTCAAGCCGCTGTTCGAGGAGGCCGGCTTCGAGGTGGCCATCCTCGAGAATCCCGTCCTCGAGGACCTCACCGGGTCGGATATCGACCTGGCGCTGTTCTGCGTCTCCACCACCGGCAGCGGCGACTACCCGGGCAACTTCGTGCCCTTCGCCCGGGCCATCGCCGAGCAGAGCCCCGGGCTCTCCTCGCTGCGCTACGGGCTGATCGCCCTGGGCGACAGCTCCTACGGCGAGACCTTCTGCGGTGCCGGGCGTCAGCTCGACGAGCTGTTGCAGGGGCAGGGCGCCCAGCGTCTCGGCGAGCGGCTGGAGGTCGATGCCATGGAGACCTTCATGGCCGATGACGCCGCCTTGCCCTGGGCCGAGGAGTGGATCGAGTCCCAAGCGCTCAAGGTGGCCTGAGATGGGCGCCCAGCCGACCCCCGAACGGCTCAGCCTGATGCTGGGCCTTGCGCTGCTGATGCTGTCGACCATCCCCCGCTACCTGGTGGGCGGCCACGACAACCGCTTCAACCTGATCCTGATCGCCCTGCTGGTGGTGGCCGGCGTGGCGGTGGCCCACTGGCGGATGCTCGAGGCCGAGGCACGCCGGCGCCTGCCGCCCCTGATGGGGCGGCTGGGAGTGTGCATGGTGGCAGGCCTGGCGGGGATGGGGCTCTACCACGCCCTGTTCACCGACTTCATCGGCTGGGAGCTGCTGATTGCCCACGGCGCCACCCTGGGGCTGCTGCTGCACGCCCTCGGGCTGTGGATCAAGGCGCCTCGCTAGGCCTGCCACAGGCAAAGAGCCAACAAGCCTCAAGCATATGCGACAAGGAGCAAGCGTCAGGGACCTCCCCTGGGCTTGCTCCTTGCGTTGGTGAGCCTTGATCTCCTGAGGCGTGCGGCTCAGCCCAGGGTGTAGCAGGGCTCGTAGTCGCCGGAGAGCTTCATGCGGCCTTGGGCGACGAAGGAGTCGAGGAGCCGGTCGAGGCGCGCCATCAGCTCCTCCTCGGCGTGCAGGCGGAAGGGGCCGTGGGCCTGAATGGCGCGGATTCCCTGTTCCTTGACGTTGCCGGCGACGATCCCCGAGAAGGCGCGGCGCAGGTTGGCGGCCAGCTCATGAACCGGCTGGTTGCGGTGCAGGGCCAGCCCGGCCATGGCCTCGTGGGTGGGCTCGAAGGGCTCCTGGAAGGGGCGGTCGATGGTCAGGCGCCAGTTGTAGTAGAAGGCGTCCTGGCGCGCCCGGCGGTACTCGGCCACCGCATCGATGCCCTTGCGCATGGCGCGGGCCACCTCGGTGGGGTCGTCGATGATGATGCGATAGCGCTGACGCACCGTTTCCCCGAGGGTGTAGACCAGGAACTCGTCGATGCGCGCGAAGTACTCGGCGCTGTTGGCCGGCCCGCTGAAGATCACCGGCAGTTCCATGTCGGCATTGTCCGGATGGAGCAGGATGCCGAGCAGGTAGAGGATCTCCTCGGCGGTGCCCACCCCGCCCGGGAAGACGATGATGCCGTGGCCCAGGCGCACGAAGGCCTCCAGGCGTTTCTCGATGTCGGGCATCACCACCAGTTCGTTGACGATGGGGTTGGGCGCCTCGGCGGCGATGATGCCGGGCTCCGAGACCCCCAGGTAGCGGCCCTCGCGACGGCGCTGCTTGGCATGGGCCACGTTGGCGCCCTTCATGGGGCCCTTCATGGCGCCCGGGCCGCAGCCGGTGCAGATGTCCATCTCGCGCAGGCCCAGGTGGTAGCCGACGTCCTTGCTGTACTCGTACTCCTCGCGGGAGATGGAGTGGCCGCCCCAGCAAACCACCAGGCTGGGATCGCGGCCGGGCTTGAGGGTGCCGGCCTTGCGCAGGATATGGAACACGGCGTTGGTGGTGCCCTCGCCGGTGCTCAGGTCGAAGCGCTGGTGGCCCTGGATCTCGTTGTAGACGTAGACGATGTCGCGCAGCACCGAGGAGAGGTGCTCGCGGATGCCGCGGATCATCTTGCCATCCACGAAGGCCTCGGCAGGGGCGTTGGTGAGCTTGAGGCGGATGCCGCGGTCCTGCGGGATCACCTCGATATCGAAGTCCCGGTAGGCCTCCATCAGGGCGACGCCGTCGTCGATGGGCGAGCCGCAGTTGAGCACCGCCAGGGAGCAGCGGCGCAGGATGTCGTGCAGGCCGGCCTTGGAGGTGTCGTGAAGGCGACTCACCTCGTGCTGGGAGAGGATCTCGAGGCTGCCTTCCGGGGAGATGATGCTGGAGATGGTATCGGGCATAGAGGCGTCCTTGTCGCGGGTGTCGTCTGTGCCGATGCTATCACGGCACGCTTGCGCCCGGTGCTACAATGGCCTGCCCACCCCTCATCTGGCCCGCCATGTTCAACGCGCTCTACTTTCGCACCTTCATCACCCTGGTCGAGACCGGCAGCTTCACCCAGACGGCGCGCCGCCTGGAGATGACCCAGCCCGGCGTCAGCCAGCACGTGCGCAAGCTCGAGCAGTACCTGGAGAAGCCGCTGCTGGAGCGTCACGGCCGGCGCTTTACCCTCACCGAGGCGGGGCGGCGGGCCTATGACTATGCGCTGAAGCTGTTTGCCGACCACGAGCAGTTTCGCCACTCCCTGGATGCCGACTCCCTCTTCTCGGGGGAGTGCCGGCTCGCCTCGCCAGGCAGCGTGGGGCTGATGCTCTACCCCTTCCTGCTCGGGCAGCAGCAGATGCACCCCGGCCTCTCGGTCAGCTACAGCTTTGCCTTCAACCACGAGATCGTCCAGGACGTGCTGGCCGGCCGCTACGACCTGGGCATCGTCACCGACACCCTGCGCCAGCCTGACCTTAAGGTGGAACCCTGGCACCGCGAGCCCCTGTGCTTGGTGGTGCCGGCGGATTTCGCCGGCAGCGGGCTCGCCGAGCTGATGGGCATCGGCTTCGTCAACTACTACGATGGCCTCAACCACGCCAGTGCGCTGCTGCGCAGCAACTTCCCCCGCGAGTTTCGCTCCATGAGCCACTTCCGGCGCCAGGGCTTCACCAACGAGGTGGGCATGGTGCTGGATGCGGTGGCCCGGGGGCTAGGTTTTACCGTGGTCTCGCGGCTGGTGCTGGAGACCTCGCCCTGGCAGCGCCAGGTCAAGGAGCTGGACCTGCCGGTGGCGGTCCACGAGACCTTGCATCTGGTCACCCGCGCCGGCAGCGAGATGCCGCGCCGCTACGTGCGCCTGCTCGAGGATTTCCGGGAGCAGCGTCGCCAGGCGCTCTCCGGCTTCGGGGAGCTCCCGGCCCCGCTGTGACGGCAGCGCCCGGGTGGGCGCTGCCGCTTCGGTCACTCTCCGCCGTGTGCGTGGGAGACGTAGCGAGCCACGGCGTCGATCTGCTCGCTGGAGAGCGCCTCCTCATAGGCCGGCATCACGCCGACGCCGCGGGCAACGGCGGCGCGGATGGCCTCAGCGCTGGGCTTCAGCTCATCCAGGTTGGGGCCAATGGCGCCCGAGGAGCCGGCATCCTTGAGGGTGTGGCAGATGGTGCAGGAGGGGGTCGCGGTTTCGGTGAACACCTGCTTGCCGAGGGTCAGGGTCTCATCGGCAGTGACGGGCAGTGCGGCCAGCAGGATGACGGCTGCCAGCGCGGAGATTCGGGGTCTTGCCATCGGGAGTCCTCTTCTTGCGGGGAGGGCCGGAGAGCGGCCGTCGGCGGCCGCCCTCCGGGGTGCGATCAGGCCACCGTCACGGTGACGCCGTGGTCCTCCCAGCCGTTGTGCAGGTAGCCGCGCTCGTTCTCGTAGCGCTCGCGGGGCTGGCTGTTGCCGTCCTCGTCGGTGGCGCGGGAGACGATGCGGTAGTCGCCGGGCGATAGCTCGGTGGCGAGCACGAAGGGGCGCCAGGCATAGGGGCCCAGGTCCGGTCCGATCAGCTCGGCGTCCTGCCAGTTCTCCCCGCCATCCAGCGAGACCTCGACCCTGTCGACGTTCCGGGTGCCGCCGAAGGCGACGCCGTAGATCAGGTTGCGCCCTTCATGGGTGCTCTCCAGCGGCAGGGTCACCCAGGATTTGACGTTCATCTCCCACATGGAAGGCTGGTCGGGGGAACCGCCGACGCCGACCTCGCGGATGCGATAGCCGCTGGTCTGGATCCGCGCCTCGGTCTCCTCCTCGGTCAGGGCAACCCGCTTGACGTACTTGACGTTGTTGACCCCGTAGTAGCCGGGAATCACCAGGCGCAGCGGGCCGCCATGGGCGAGGTCCAGGGGCTCGTCGTTCATCTCCCAGGCGAGCAGGGCGGTCTCCATGGCCTCCATCGGGACAGAGCGCTCCACCATGATGTCCTTGGGATCCAGTCCCTCGGGAATCTCCTCGCCGCCGGTGCCGGTGAGGAAGCGGACGCCGTCGGCGGGGCCGCCCAGCTCGTCGATCACGTGCTTGAGCGGTACGCCGGTCCAGACCACGCAGCCCGCCGCGCCGACGGACCACTGGGTACCGCTGGCGCCGTGGGGGAAGAAGGCGCGGCCGTTGCCGGAACACTGCAGCACCGAGGCCACCGAGGTGACATCGATGCGCTTGAGCTCGCCGACCGTCAGGGTGCGTGGCGCGTTGACGCCCTCGATGGAGACTTCCCAGGCGTCCGGGTCGTCGGTGATGCTGGCATCCGGCGCCGGCAGGTTGTTGCGCACGAACAGCGTGCGGCTGGGAGTGACCACGCCGCTGCGGATCGCGCCGCGCTCGGTCTCGATGGTCTCGCGCCCGTGAACGATCAGGTCCTGCTGGCGTTTCCAGGCCACGTAGTCGGGGAGTGAGGTGGCCTGTTCCGCCCGGGCGACCGGGGTCAGCTGCATCAGGCCCAGGGCCGCCAGGGCGCCGGCGCTGCCCTTGAGCAGGGTGCGCCGAGCCGGGTTGTCCAGGGTATGGGAGGGTTCCCGAGTCATGCCGTCAGAAGGGGAGGTCATGCCGTCTCTCCTGTGATTGTTATGGTGTCGTTCGGAGATCAGGTGCGGGCGTCACCGCCCGAGCCCGTCATATGATTATAAGATTCATTACCTGCGAGGTCAAACCCAGCCCTAAACGCAGCAGGCCCCGCCATGGGCGGGGCCTGCTGCGATCGAGGACGGCGCTTCCGATCAGTCGCGGTACTCGTCGATGCTCGGGCAGGAGCAGACCAGCTGCCGGTCGCCGAAGACGTTGTCGACGCGGTTCACCGCCGGCCAGTACTTGGCCGCCTTGACCGCCTCCGAGGGGAAGGCGCCGAGCTCCCGGGAGTAGGGGCGCTCCCAGCTGTCGTCCATCAGGTCGGCCTGGGTGTGCGGCGCGTTCACCAGCGGGTTGTCGTCCGCCGGCCACTCGCCGGCCTCGACCCGCATGATCTCCTCGCGGATCGCGATCATGGCGTCGCAGAAGCGGTCGATCTCGTAGAGGGACTCCGACTCGGTGGGCTCGATCATCAGCGTGCCCGGTACCGGGAAGGACATGGTCGGGGCGTGGAAGCCGTAGTCCATCAGGCGCTTGGCGATGTCCTCCTCGCTGATGCCCGAGGCCGCCTTGAGCGGACGGATGTCGATGATGCACTCGTGGGCCACGCTGCCGTTCTCGCCACGATAGAGCACCGGGTAGTGCTCGCCGAGGCGGGCGGCGATGTAGTTGGCGTTGAGGATGGCGAGCTCGGTGGCTTCGCGCAGGCCCCGTGCACCCATCATCTTGATGTAGGCCCAGGAGATCGGCAGGATCGACGCCGAGCCGAAGGCCGCCGCCGAGACCGCGCCGCAGTCGGCGTTGACGCCGGGGATGGGAGTGACCACGTGGTTCGAGACGAAGGGCGCCAGGTGCGCCTTGACGCCGATCGGACCCATGCCCGGGCCGCCGCCGCCGTGGGGGATGCAGAAGGTCTTGTGCAGGTTGAGGTGGCTGACGTCGCCGCCGAAGTCGCCGGGACGGGTCAGGCCCACCTGGGCGTTCATGTTGGCGCCGTCCACGTAGACCTGGCCGCCGTGGGCATGCACGATCGCGCACACCTCGCGCACGTTGGCCTCGAAGACCCCGTGGGTGGAGGGGTAGGTGATCATGATCGAGGAGAGCGCCTCGCTGTGCTGCTCGGCCTTGGCGCGCAGGTCGTTGACGTCGATGTTGCCCTGTGCGTCGCACTCCACCACCACCACCTTGAGGCCGACCATGGCCGCCGAGGCGGGGTTGGTGCCGTGGGCGGAGCTCGGGATCAGGCAGACATCCCGGTGGCCTTCGCCGATGGCGGCCTGGTAGCGGCGGATCGCCACCAGACCGGCGTACTCGCCCTGGGCGCCGGAGTTGGGCTGCATGGAGATGTGGTCGTAGCCGGTCACCTCAACCAGGAAGGCGGCCAGCTCGTCGATCATCTGCTGGTAGCCGGCCACCTGGTCGCGGGGCACGAAGGGGTGCACGTTGGCGAACTCCGGCCAGGTGATCGGGATCATCTCGCTGGTGGCGTTGAGCTTCATGGTGCAGGAGCCGAGCGGGATCATCGCGTGGGCCAGCGACAGGTCCTTGTTCTCCAGGCGCTTGAGGTAGCGCAGCATCTCGGTCTCGCTGCGGTAGCGCTTGAAGGTCGGGTGGGTCAGGAAGTCGCTCTCGCGCCGCGACGCCGCCGGAATCCCGCTGGCGCCCTCGGCCACGGCACGCTCGTCCAGGGCGGCCACGGAGAGGCCGTGCTCCTCGCCCACCAGCACGTCAAACAGTACGTCCAGGTCGTGGGCGGTGGTGGTCTCGTCGAGGCTCACGCCCACGTCGCCATTGTCGAAGTAGCGCAGGTTGATCTCGTGGGTCAGGGCGCGGCCGTGCAGCTTGCCGGCATCCACGCCGGTCAGGCGCAGGGTGTCGAACCAGCTGTCGTGGGCAAGCTTAATGCCCTTCTCCCGGAGGCCCGTGGCCAGCAGGGTGGTCAGGCGATGAATGCGGGAGGCGATGGTGCGCAGCCCCTCGGCACCGTGGTAGACCGCATAGAAGCCAGCGATATTGGCCAGCAGCGCTTGGGCGGTACAGATGTTGGAGGTGGCTTTCTCGCGGCGGATGTGCTGCTCGCGGGTCTGCATCGCCATGCGCAGCGCCTGGCCGCCACGGCTGTCCTGGGAGACGCCGATGATGCGGCCGGGAATGGAGCGCTTGAGCTTGTCGGTGGTGGCGAAGAACGCGGCGTGGGGTCCGCCGAAGCCCATCGGAACGCCGAAGCGCTGGGTGGTGCCGATGACGATGTCGGCGCCCAGCGCCCCCGGCTCCTTGAGCAGCACCAGGCTCATGATGTCGGCGGCCACGCAGGTCATGATGCCGCGCTCGGCGGCGGCGCCGAGCAGCGGCGCCAGGTCATGGACCCGGCCGCTCTCGCCGGGGTACTGCAGCAGGGCCCCGAAGGCCTCCACCTCGGCCAGCTGCTCGACCGGGGCCACCACCAGCTCGAAGCCGAAGTAGGCGGCCCGGGTGCGCACCACGTCCAGGGTCTGGGGCAGCACGTCGTCGGCGACGAAGAAGACCTCGCTCTTGGCCTTCTTGTTGGCGCGGTGGCACAGCGCCATGGCCTCGGCGGCGGCGGTAGCCTCGTCCAGCAGCGAGGCGTTGGCCAGCTCCATGCCGGTCAGGTCCATCACCATCTGCTGGAAGTTGAGCAGTCCCTCCAGGCGGCCCTGGGAGATCTCCGGCTGGTAGGGGGTGTAGGCGGTGTACCAGCCCGGGTTCTCCAGCACGTTGCGCTGGATCACCGGCGGCAGGTGAGTGCCGTGGTAGCCCTGGCCGATATAGCTCTTGAACACGCGGTTCTGACGCGCCAGGCGCTTCAGGTAGTCCAGCGCCTCCGCCTCGCTGCGCGGCGGGTCCAGCTCGAGCTCGCGGCCCAGGCGGATATCCGCCGGCACGGTGCGCTCGATCAGCGCCGAAAGGCTCTCCACCCCGAGGGTGGCCAGCATGGCCGTCACGTCCGCCTCGCGGGGACCGTTGTGGCGTTGCAGGAAGTCATCGTGGGCGGCCAGGTCGGCCAGGCGGCGAGTGTCGATCGGCATGGGGGCACCGTAGCGTGGGTCAGGGGCGTCGAGGGGACGACGCAGGCGTTGAAATCAAGGCCCCGGCCAGGGCGGCCGGGGCAGCAGGGAGCGTCGCGGCGGCCTCAGTCGTCGGACTGGGCGACGGCGGCGTAGCCGTCAGCATCCAGCAGGTCGTCGAGCTGGGCGCTGTCGTCCAGGCGAACCTTCATGATCCAGCCGTCCGCATAGGGGGCCTCGTTGACGGTCTCGGGGGCGTCCTCGAGCGCTTCGTTGACGGCGATGACCTCGCCGGCCACCGGGGCGTAGAGGTCGGAGGCGGCCTTGACCGACTCGATCACGCCGAACTCCTCCTTCACGGCGAGGGTGCGGCCGACCTCGGGCAGCTCCACGAACACCACGTCGCCGAGCGCCTGCTGGGCGTGGTCGCTGATGCCGATGGTCACGGTGCCGTCACCGTTGTCCAGCACCCATTCGTGGCTGTCGGCGTAGCGGAGGTTGGCAGGAATTGAGCTCATGAGAATTTCCTATACGAAAAAGGTTTTCTGGATGTGCAAATGCTAACGCCATCGACGGCGTTTGGCGAGCCCCCGCGGCGTATCCGGGGCGTACTCCCGCCTCCAAGGGTGGCCTGGCGGTGGCCTTTCGTCCAGCCGCAGGCCCCGTCACGGGGAGATTTGGCCTCGTCACTGGTGGTCAACGCCGCCTGGGGTCACGGCTCGGCGCCGGGCAGGCGGCGCGGGGCGACGATGCCGGCGAGACTGACTATCCTGCGGGTAGCGGCATGGCTTCGCGGGCCCTGTTCGTGTTTCTCATCGGAAACATGTTTTCACCGAATGGGGCAAGAATTGAAGTTGAGTCTTTCGTCAGGCTGGTGAAGAGGCGGCAAGATCCGCTATGTTAGCGCGGTTCGTTTCGTCGATCCTGCGCATGGCCAACGCCACGGCGGGATGATCGCCTGGCATTGCGGGGCGTGGTCGGCGAATCAAAACAACAATCGCAAAGGGAGATTCACGTGGAAACCTTGAACAGTATCTTTGGGGCCATCAACGGCGTGGTGTGGGGGCCGCTGATGCTCATCCTGCTGCTGGGGGTAGGCCTCTACCTCCAGATCGGCCTCAAGCTGATGCCGCTGCGCAAGCTCGGCATGGGCTTCAAGCTGATGTGGCAGGGGCGGGATGCCAAGCCGGCGCCCGGCGAAAAGAAGAAGGACGATGACGGCGAGATCTCGCCCTTCAACGCCCTGATGACGGCGCTTTCCGCCACCATCGGCACCGGCAACATCGCCGGCGTGGCGACCGCCATCGCCCTGGGCGGCCCCGGTGCGGTGTTCTGGATGTGGATCACGGCGCTGGTGGGCATGGCCACCAAGTTTGCCGAGGCGGTGCTGGCGGTGCGCTACCGCGAGACCGACAGCACCGGCTACCATATCGGTGGTCCGATGTTCTACATCAAGAACGGCCTGGGCAAGAAGTGGCTGTGGCTGGGTGGCGCCTTCGCCTTCTTCGGGGCCGTGGCGGCCTTCGGCATCGGCAATACCGTGCAGTCCAACTCGGTGGCCGACGCCCTGGATTCCACCTTCGGCATCCCCCATGGGCTCACCGGCGTGGTGATCATGGTGCTGGCCGGTGCGGTGATCCTGGGTGGCATCAAGCGGATCGCCAAGGTAGCCGGCAAGCTGGTGCCGATCATGGGCATCCTCTATGTGATCGCCGGTATCCTGGTGCTGATCGTCAACGCTGGCCAGATCGGCGAGGCCTTCCGGCTGATCTTCTACTACGCCTTCAACCCGATCGCGGCGGCCGGCGGCTTCGCCGGGGCGGCGGTGATGGCGGCCATTCGCTTCGGTGTGGCCCGCGGCATCTTCTCCAACGAGGCGGGCCTGGGCAGTGCGCCCATCGCCCACGCCGCTGCCAGGACCAAGAACCCGGTGCGCCAGGGCATGATCGCCATGCTCGGCACCTTCATCGATACCATCATCATCTGCACCATCACCGCCCTGGTGATCCTGACCTCCACGGTGTGGATCGAGGGGGAGGCCGGCGCCTCGCTGACCGCGCTCTCGTTCGACGCGGCCCTGCCGGGCTTCGGCAACCAGATCGTGTCGGTGGCGCTGGCGGTCTTCGCCTTCACCACCATCCTCGGTTGGTCCTTCTACGGCGAGAAGTGCTTCCAGTTCCTGTTCGGTACCCGCTCGATCATGCTCTACCGGGTGCTGTTCGTGCTGGCGATCCCGCTGGGGGCCATGGCCAACCTGGGCTTCATCTGGTTGATGGCCGACACCTTCAACGCCATGATGGCGATTCCCAACCTGATCGCCCTGGCGCTGCTGTCGCCGGTGGTGTTCAAGCTGACCCGAGACTACTTCGACGGCAAGGAGGTCCTGCCGGGCGAAGAGCTCGACCACGACAAGGGCTGAGGCTGGCCCGATGACGACGGGAGGTGCCATGGCACCTCCCGTCCTTGTTTGCGAGACTCGAAGACGAGGGAGAGAAGATGAGCGAACTCAAGCACACCCCGCTGCATGGTCTGCATCGGGAGCTGGGCGCGAAGCTGGTGCCCTTCGCCGGCTACGAGATGCCGGTTCAGTATCCGCTCGGTGTCAAGAAGGAGCACGAGCATACCCGCAGCGCCTGCGGCCTCTTCGATGTCTCCCACATGGGCCAGCTGCTGCTGCGGGGGCCGTCTCCGGCCGAGGCGCTGGAGACCCTGGTGCCGGCGGATATCGCAGGCCTCGAGCCGGGCTGGCAGCGCTATGCGCTGTTCACCAGCGAGGCGGGCGGCATCCTCGACGACCTGATGGTGGTCAATGCCGGGGACCATCTCTACCTGGTGGTCAATGCCGCCTGCAAGGAGCAGGACATCGCCCACCTGCGCCGCGGGCTCTCCGCTGGGCATGAGCTCGAGGTCCTCGACCGCTGCCTGCTGGCCCTGCAGGGCCCCAAGGCCGCCGAGGTCATGTCGCGCCTCTGCCCGGCGGCCTGCGAGATGGTCTTCATGCAGCACGGCCGCTTCGAGATCGATGGCTTCTCCGTGTGGGTCAGCCGCAGCGGCTACACCGGCGAGGATGGCTTCGAGATCTCGGTGGCGGCCGAGCAGAGCGAGGCACTGGCGCGGCGCCTGCTGGCCGAGTCCGAGGTGGAGGCGATCGGCCTGGGCGCCCGGGACTCCCTGCGCCTGGAAGCTGGGCTCTGCCTCTATGGCCACGATATCGACACCGAGACCACGCCGGTGGAGGCGGGGCTGGTGTGGGCGATCGGCCAGCCGCGGCGCCGCGGCGGAGAGCGTGCCGGTGGCTTCCCCGGGGCGGATGTGATCCTGCACCAGATGCACGCGAAGGATCACCAGCGCAAGCGGGTCGGGCTGCTGGGGGAGGGGCGTGCGCCGGTGCGCGAGGGTGTCGAGCTGTTCGATGCCGAGGGCGGTCGCATCGGGATCGTCACCTCCGGCGGCTTCGGTCCGTCGGTGGGGCGGCCGGTCGCCATGGGCTACGTGGCGGTGTCCCATGCCGAGATCGGGACCCAGGTGTTCGCCGATGTGCGTGGCAAGCGCCTGCCGATGACGGTCAGCAGGATGCCCTTCGTGGCGCCGGGCTACTACCGCGGCTGAATGCGGGGAACTGATGGACACAGGACGGCCACCTTCGGGTGGCCGTCCTGTATTCGGGGCGCGGCGGTTGTTTTTATACCGTTAACTTGTCGTCGTGCTCGCCCGTAGGAATCCCCCCGCCACTCGCCGTGCCTAGCCTCTTATCCAACGAAACGTCAGGCTGATGCGCAGCCCGGGGATTCGCCGCGGCAGCAGGGCGTGCTGCAGGGTACGCTGCACGCCGGGCCCCATGACCAGCAGGCTGTCGTGGGGCAGCCAGGCATTGAAGGGCGCGGCGGCTCCCGCGACTCCGGCAGGGGCCGCGCTCGGCTTCCGGCGAAAGCGCAGCGGGCGCTCGGCCCCCAGCGAGACGGCGGCGATCAGCGGCTCGCGTCCGAGCTCGGGCTCGTCATCGCTGTGCCAGCCCATGCGCTCCTCGCCGCCCGCATAGCGATTGAGCAGCACGCTGTTGAAGCCGGCCTGCATGCCGTGGTCTGCCAGGGCGGCGATCACCCGATCCCGCAGTTCGGCCACGGCTGGGTGCCAGGGCTCGGGGCGAAAGTCCCGACCGGAATAGCGATAGTGCGCCTCGGGGTCGCCCATCCAGACCTGGGCGCGGGGAATGAGGTGCTCACGGCCGTAGAGGCGCAGGGTGGGGCGCTGCCAGGCGAGCTCGGCATCGAGGGTGTGAAGCAGCCGGGAGGCATGGGGCTCCCCCAGCAGGGGAGCCGTGAGCCACAGGGGCGGGTCGGGCAGCAGGATCTCGGTCGGCATCGCCCAAGGATGCCACGGCGGTGCTGATCCGACGAGCCGTGCGCCGAGCGTCAGCCGACCAGGGCCAGGCTCGCGCCGGCGAACAGCAGCCCGAGCAGGGCGCCGGCCACCACATCGCTCAGGTAGTGCAGGCCGAGGCCAACCCGTGAGAGGGCTATCAGCAGCACCAGCGGGACCAGCCAAGGCGCCAGCCAGGGCAGATGGTTCGCGGTCAGCACAAGGAACATCACCGCATGCATGGTGTGGCCGCTGGGAAAGCTGTAGCGGTCCCGGGCCGGCTCGTGGGAGCGCACGTTGCCCACGAAGGTGATGAAGGGACGCTCCCGGCACAGGCGCGTCTTCACCAGGCGGTAAACGGCAATGGCGACCAGGGCCGTCAGGGTGTACTGCACCAGGTGCCGCCAGCCGCCGCTCTCCTGCAGCAGCGGCTGGGCGAGCACCAGGGCCACCCAGGCGGGCCAGTCCCCGAGACGGCTGGCCAGGCGGAGCAGCCAAAGCCAGGGGCGATAGAGGTTGAGGCGGCCGATGCGCTGGCAGAGTCGCCACTCCAGCAGGTCGAGGCGGTCAAGCAGGGCGGGGGCGCGAGTGTCCATGGGGAGTCTCCCGGGCGTGGTCGAGAACAGCGAGGAAGGCGTCGGCGATCGCCGGCCAGGCGTAGGCCAGCGCCCGCTCACGGGCATTTCGCCCCAGGCGGGCCCGTCGGGCCGGCTGCTGGCAGAGGGTAACGGCGGCCTCCCGGAAGCCGGCGACGTCCTCCACTGCCGGCGCCAAGCCGTTGAGGTCGTGGTCGATCAGCTCGGCGCCGGCGGCATGCCGAAAGGCCACCGTGGCCAGGCCGCTGGCCATCGCCTCGAGCAGCACGTTGCCCCAGGTCTCCGAGAGCGAGGGGAACAGGAAGAGGTCGGCGCTGGCATAGTGGCGCGCCAGGTCGTCGGCGGGGATGAAGCCGGTGAAGTGGGCATGGGGCAGCGAGGCCGCCAGGGCCTTGCGTCCCGGGCCGTCGCCGACGATAACGATGCGCGCATCGGGGCGGGCCTCGCCGATGGCCACGCAGCTCTCCCGCAGCAGCGCCAGGTTCTTCTCCGGGGCCAGGCGTCCCACGTGGAGGATGACCGGGGTGTGTTCGCCGGCCCCCCAGCGGGCGCGCAGGGCGGGGTCGCGGTGGGCCGGGGAGAAGCGCTCCCCGTCGATGCCGCGTGCCATGACCCGCACCTCCCGGAAGCCATCGGCCGTGAGCGCCTCGGCCTGACTGCGGGTCGGCACCAGGGTGGCCTGGCTGCGGTTGTGGAAGGTGCGCAGGCGGCGGCGCACCGGGCCGCTCAGCCAGGGAACGCCATAGTCATGGCAGTAGTGGTCGAAGTTGGTGTGCCAGCCGGCGACGCTGGGGATGGCCAGGCGCCGCGCGACACCCTGCGCCGACCAGCCCAGCGGGCCCTGGGTGGCGAGGTAGACCACGTCGGGGCGCTGTTCACGCCAGAACTGGGTGAGGCAGCGGGCGGCGGGCAGCCCCAGGCGGACCTCCCGGTAGCCCGGCAGCGAGACGCCGCGCACCCGAAGCTCGGCCTCCATGCCCTCGCTGCGTGGCGCCGGTGAGGCCGGTCGCGGACGCACCAGCTGCAGGCGATGGCCGCGTGCGATGGCTTCCCGGCTCAGGTGACCCAGGGTATGGGCGACGCCGTTGATCTCCGGCGCCCAGGTTTCGCTGACCAGACAGATACGCATGTGCATCCCCGCGGCGTGGCGGGCCCGTCATGGGCCCCGTCACCCGTCGAGGATGGGCCTGCGCGATGACACCCCGGCGACGCCGGGGTGACGGTTGCATGACGCGGTTCAGCGCAGTACGCGGCGCGGATCGATCGGCTTGCCGCCGTGGCGCAGGTCGAACAGCAGGTCATGGCGCTCGCTGGTGCTGCTGTAGCCCACCTCGCAGAGCGGGTCGCCGCGGCTGACCCGGGCGCCGTTGGCGACCAGGGTGGTCTCGCACAGGGCGTAGACGCTCTGCAGGTTGTCGGCGTGGTGGACGATGACCACCTGCCCCAGCTGGCGCATGCTGTCGGCGAAGCGCACCTCGCCATCGGCTACTGCGCGGGCCCGGGCGCCGCGGCCGGTGGCCAGCAGCATCGGCTGCAGGGTCCCGCGGCTGTCGGCACCGAAGGCACGCACGATGCGGTAGTCCTCCAGGGGCCAGGGCCAGTTGCGGGCCGAACTCGGCAGGTTGCCGGGGTCGGGGAGGCTGGCTCGCGCCGGGGCGGCGGCGCCCCCCGACCCGCTCGAGCCGGCTTGCGCCGGGCGAGAGGCACCGGCCGAGGCGCCGCCGGCGAGGGGGACCTGGATGAGCTGGCCGACCCTCAGGGCGGTGGGCTGGACCCCGGGGTTGGCGGCCTGGATGCGCGACGCACGGGTGCCGAAGCGGCGCGCGATGCTCGAGTAGGTATCGCCGGGCCGCACCTGGTAGCGATAGGGGCCGCCGGAGGGGGCACGCTCCTGCTGGGTGGGCATCAGCAGGCGCTGGCCCACGGCGAGGCGCCGCGGGTCCACGTCGGGGTTGAAGCGCTGCAGGCGTTCGAGGGGCACCTGACCGCGTCGCGCGATCTCGCCCAGGGTATCGCCGCGCTGCACCACCACCCAGCCGCCGCTCTCGGCGGTGGCGTTGGTGCGGGCGCTGTCGGGGGCGTCGGGCCGCGAGGCGCAGCCTCCCAGCAGCAGCGCCGCCAGCATCAGCGCGAGAGCGAGTCGTCCTTTTCCTGCCACAGGGCGTTGAGCCATGAGTGGAAGCGCTCCTTGAGGTCGGGGTCGTCCTGATAGTCCCCCTCGAGCATCCAGGCCGGCACCGGAAGGACGCGCGCCTTCATCACCACGCGTTGCTCCTGGCCGCACAGGAAGCCCCAGAAGGTGGGGTCGGGGTTGTCATAGCTCAGGGTCACGTCGAGGACCCCTTCCAGCCGGTCGCCGAGCAGGTTGATCACCTGGGCGATGCCGCCGGCCCTGGGGCGCAGCAGTTGGCGGAAGGGGGCGCCCTGGGCCTCGCGCTTGGCCGGCGTGAAGCGGGTGCCCTCGAGGAAGTTGAAGATGGCGATGGGCGCCTCCCGGGCGCGGTGGCACATCCGCTCGGTGGCCTCCTGGTCGCGGCGCGCCAGGTGGGGGTGGCGGGCCCGCTGCTCGGCGCTCATGCGGCGCATGAAGGGGTACTCCAGGGCCCACCAGGCCAGCCCCACGATGGGGATCCAGATCAGCTGACGCTTGAGGAAGAAGCGCGGCATGGGGATGCGGCGGTGCAGGGCGAAGAACAGCACGAAGATGTCGGTCCAGCTGCGGTGGTTGGAGATCACCAGCCACCACTGGTCGCGGCGCAGCCCCTCGGGGACCTCGATCTCGAAGCGTGGCTTGAGCCAGTGGCGCATCCACCACAGGTTGACGCCGATCCAGTTGAGGGCCACGGCGTTGAGCCCACCCAGGACGCGCCGGCGCAGTCGCCGGCCGGGGGTCACCAGCTTGAGCAGGGTGAGCAGGATCAGCGGAACGCCCCAGAACAGGGTGTTGAGGGTGAGCAGCACAAGGCTGACGAGACCCTTGAGGGTCGGCATGCGTCTCTCCGTGTGCAGTGGGAGGGGCAAGGATGCGGCAATGCTAAAGGATCGTCGGCCGGCTGCCCAGCGTCCTCACTCGGCCACCGGCTCGGCTCGGCCGAGGGTCTCCACCAGCACCTGGCGAAGCGCGAGCGCGGCGGCGGAGAGCTCGCCGTGGGTGAGCATGCCGACGGCGTGCTCGATGGCCGGGTCGTCCAGCGGCAGGCAGCGGGCGCCGAGCTCCTCCATCTGCCGGGCGCACAGCGAGGGCACCGCGCTGACGCCCAGGCCGCTGGCCACCATGCGCCCCACGGTGGCCAGCTGGTGGCTCTCGAAGGCGGACGGCAGACTGATGCCGCGTTCGCCGAGCTGCTGTTCGAGCAGCCGGCGCACCATGGAGGGGCGCTGCAGGGCGATGAAGTCGTGGGTCAGCAGGGTCTCCCAGCTGAGCCTCTGGTGATGGGCCAGCAGCGAGCGGGGCGGCACCACGGCCACGAAGCGGTCGACGAACAGCGGGGTGAAGGCCAGGCTGCCTACCGCCTCGGGCTCGAAGGCGATGCCCAGCTCCACCTGACGGTCGCGCACCATGTCGATGACCTGCTCGTTGATCACGTCGTGGACCGTGACGTTGATGCGCGGATGGCGACTGCGGAAGGCCATCAGCGCCGGCGGCAGCAGGTTGCTGGCGAAGGACGGCATGGTGGCCACCGCCAGGCGACCCAGCTGCAGGGTGAAGCGCTGGCGCATCAGCTCCTCGGTGTTGTCCCACTCCGCCAGCAGCCGCTTGGCCAGCGGCACGAAGGATTCACCCTCCGGGGTCAGGCGCACGCTGCGGGTAGTGCGGATCAGCAGTCGCCCCCCCAGGCTCTCCTCGAGCCCCTTGATGGCCAGGCTCAGCGCCGGCTGGGAGAGATGCAGCCGTTCGCAGGCCTGGGTGAAGCTCAGGGACTGGGCCACGGCGAGGAAGGCGCGAAGCTGCTTGACGGTCATGGCATGCTACCAAGGTCAAATTTATAAGCCGGATTGATCAATCAATAAGAAAAACAAACTTAACAAATATATCACCAGGCACAACACTGGGGCCATCGTGTCCCCAGGGACCCGCTATCCTTCACCCCCGAGCCGCCTCCAGGGCGCCGACACCACAGCGTCCCCCTGGCCAGGCTCATTCACAACAACATGAGGCGCCACTCACTATGGCCGGATTCGACAAGCGCGTTAACTCCTACGAAGAGGCGATGGCAGGCATCGAGAGCGGCATGACCGTCGTTGCCGGCGGCTTCGGTCTCTGCGGCATCCCCGAGAACCTGATCGCCGAGATCAAGCGCCTGGGCGTCAAGGACCTCACCGTGATCTCCAACAATTGCGGCGTCGACGGCTTCGGCCTCGGCATCCTGCTGGAGGACAAGCAGATCAGCCGGATCTACGCCTCCTACGTGGGCGAGAACGCCATGTTCGAGCAGCAGATGCTCAACGACGAGATCGAGGTGATCCTGACGCCCCAGGGCACCCTGGCCGAGAAGATGCGGGCCGGGGGCGCGGGCATCCCCGCCTTCTACACCGCCACCGGCTACGGCACCCCGATCGGCGAGGGCAAGGAGGTGCGCGAGTTCAACGGCCGTCACTATATCCTCGAGGAGGCGTTCCACGCCGACTTCGCCATCGTCAAGGGCTGGAAGGCCGATCGCTACGGCAACGTGGTCTATCGCGACACCGCCCAGAACTTCAACCCGCTGGCCGCCACCTGCGGCAAGATCACCGTGGTGGAAGTGGAGGAGATCGTCGAGCCGGGCGAGCTCAAGCCGGACCAGATCCACACCCCGGGCATCTATGTCGATCGCATCATCCAGGGCAGCTTCGAGAAGCGCATCGAGAAGCGCACCGTCCGCGAGGCCTGAGGCCGTAGCGATGCGTTGACCGCCGGCCCGGCCGGCGCTTCCTGAGCTTCTCCCCCGAAGCTGTTACATCGAACAACGAGGCAACAAGATGGCACTTACTCGCGAACAGATGGCAATGCGCGTGGCGCGCGAACTCGAGGACGGCTTTTACGTCAACCTGGGCATCGGCATCCCGACCCTGGTGGCCAACTACGTGCCGGACGGCATCGACGTGATGCTGCAGTCCGAGAACGGCCTGCTCGGCATGGGTCGCTTCCCCACCGAGGAGGAGGTCGACGCGGACATGATCAACGCCGGCAAGCAGACGGTGACCGCCCGCCCTGGCGCGGCGATCTTCGACTCCGCGGAGTCCTTCGCCATGATCCGCGGCGGCCACGTGGACCTGACCGTGCTCGGCGCCTTCGAGGTGGATCAGGAGGGCAATATCGCCTCCTGGATGGTCCCGGGCAAGCTGATCAAGGGCATGGGCGGTGCCATGGACCTGGTGGCCGGTGCCGAGAACATCATCTGCACCATGACCCACGCCTCCAAGCACGGCGAGTCCAAGCTGCTCGAGAAGTGCAGCCTGCCGCTGACCGGCGCGGGCTGCATCAACCGGGTGCTGACCGACCTGGCCTATCTGGAGATCAAGGACGGCGCCTTCCACCTCAAGGAGCGCGCCCCGGGCGTCTCCGTGGAGGAGATCGTCGAGAAGACCGCCGGCAAGCTGATCGTTCCGGATCACGTGCCGGAGATGACCTTCGACTAATCACGTCACGTGTGAGACATGCCGGCCCGGTCGCGATGCGACCGGGCCGGCGTCGTTCGGGGCGGTGAAACGGCTGGCGCTCAGGCGATCTCGCAGCGGGTATGGTGGGGCAGCAGCAGCTCCACGGCGCGCTCCTGGTTGGCGCTGACCGATTTCTGCACCAGGGCGAGCCCGCCGCTCTCGATGCGGTGCTCGTCGCCCTCGGCAAAGGGCAGGCGCTGGGAGCAGGCCGGGTAGAAGCGGTAGTCGAGCAGCCCGGAGACCGGGAAGATGCCGTGGTGGCGGTCGCTGCTGCCGCTGAAGCCGCTCTCGCCGAGCCGCGCATCGAAATACTCGAGGGAGTCCCCCAGGCGCTGGCAGTCGAAGCCGGCATGGTGGAGGCGGGGGCCGTTGACGGCCAGTAGGCCGGCCAGGGGGTGGGCCTCGCACAGCCTCTGGTAGGTGTCCCAGTCCGGCATTGGCCAGGGGCGTCCGCGGCACAGCAGGTTCTGACCGCGCTGATCGGCCACCGGGGCCTGGGCCATCAGGGATTCGAGCCGCTGGCGCGGTTCCCGGGAGAGGGTGCCCAGCTGCAGCTCGGCCAGTACCAGCCAGGGGCCATCGTCCGGCGGGGAGAGCAGGGTCACCAGCAGCCCGCGGTCGGCCATGGCGTGGCGGTGCCCGGGGCGATAGCCCAGATGCGCCAGGCTGGGCATCAGGGCATCCATGCTCCAGGGCCCATGGTTAAGTGTCAGCAGCGCGAGATATTCCGCGGGGGCGTCCACCGGCCATAACCGCAGGGCGCCCACTTCCGGGTGCTGATGAATATAGTCCAGCCACAGCTGCTGGACGAACTCTTCCCTCTGCATCTCGCTGGCTTCCCTTGTCGTCTGATGCTGGCGGGAAGTATAGGCGGGTGCCGCCCGGGGGCTTTCAACGCCGCGATGACGCTTCTGGGTAGCCGGAAGCGCGCTGCAGGGAGGGGCGCTGGCTCAGACGCTGCGGGCCGGCTCCAGCAGGCGATGCTCGCGCACATACTGCTCGAACTCGGTGTAGCCGCCGATCGGGGTCTCGTCGATGAAGATCTGCGGCACGGTATGCACCGGCTTGCCGATGGTCTTCTCCAGATCGGCCTTGGTGATGCCCTCCGCCTGGATGTCCACGTAGCGGAAGCCCTCGATGGCGCCGGCGCCCTGCAACCGGGTGGCCAGCTCGTTGGCGAAGACGCAGAAGGGGCAGCCGGGGCGGCCGAAGATGACGACGAACATGCGGACTCCTGGTGGGGAAGCGGTCGGATGGTGTCGATTGTGACGGATCGACACCGGGCGCGCCAATAGTCGACATCAAGAGGCACCATTGGCGGGCCCTATGGGGGCGCGGTGTGCTTCAGCGCGGGATGCCCTCGCCGCTGTCGGCGCGGCGCAGCAGCTCGCCCAGCTCTCGGTGGATGGCGGGGCTCGCCACCAGCAGGTTCTCGCCGTAGAGATCCTCGGGGAAACCTTCGGGGCGGGGGTAGAGGTGCCCGGTGCGTGCGCCGGCCTCCCGGGCGATCAGCCAGCCCGCGGCGAAGTCCCAGGGTGAGACGCTCTCGTAGTAGGCATCGAGCCGGCCACAGGCCACGTCGCAGAGGTCCAGCGCGGCGGAACCGTTGCGGCGCACGTCCTGGCAGCGCTCGAGGACCGCCGTCAGGCGGCGCATCAGCGGCGGGCGGCTGTCGCGGCGGTAGGGGAAGCCGGTGCCCACCAGGCTGCGCTCGAGGCTGCCGCGGCGACTGGCCTGGATGGGCCGCCCGTTGCAGTGGGCCCCCTGGCCGTCGAGCGCCGTGAAGGTCTCGCCGAGGAAGGGTGCGTGGACTACCCCGAGGCGCACGCGGCCCGCCACGGCCCAGGCGATGGAGACCGCCACGTGGTGGAGGCCGTGGGCGAAGTTGACGGTACCGTCGATGGGGTCCACCACCCACAGCGGCGCCGGGCTGCCAAGCACCTCGCGATCCGGGGCGAGCTCCTCGCTGAGTCGCGCCTCGCCGGGAAAGCTCGCCTCGAGCCGTGCGCTGATATGGGTGTCGACGGCGACATCCACATCGGTGACCAGCTCGTGCCCCTGCTTGTAGCGGTGGCCGAAGGTCCGCTGTTCCCGCGCCTCGCGGATCATCTGGCCGGCCTCCCGGGCGATCTCGACGGCCAGGGCCAGGCGTTCGGCATCGGTCATGACGGGCTCCATGGGGTGGGAAACGGCCTTCCAGCATAGCAGGCCGGGCTGAACCGCGGGGAGGGCGACGCTATACTGCCGCCCACTTGCCGAGGAGCCCACCATGCATGCCCTGACCGCCGAGCAGTATGCCCGCCTGCGCCAGCTGGCCGAGGCCTGGACCCATGCGCACCTGCGCGACGCCAAGGCGTCGCCGACCTTCAACCCCCGGCTGGCCGCCGATGCCCTCTGTTTCCAGCGCCACACCGACCCCGAGCTCGGCGAGCAGCTGGTGGGGGCCCTGGTCACCCCGGTGTCGCTGTGGCTGGCGATGGTGCCCGCGGCCGACAGCGCCGAGATGCCCGAGGCGGGCAGCCGCCACTGGCTGGCGCTGCCCTCGGGGGAGTACCCGCTGGAGACCGTCGCCCTGGGGGAGTCGGCCTGGTGTCGGCGCCTGGTGCTGCTCGACGATCTCTCCGACGTGGCCAGCCGACCGGCCGCGAGCCGGCTGGCCCAGCAGCTGATGGAGCGGGTGATGGCCGATGGCTCGCCCGGCGATGGTAGCGCCTGAGAGCAGGCGGCCTTATGCTGGGGGCGCTTCATTTCTCCAGCCCCGCGCGCTGGGCATGACAACGAAAAGACAAGGAGCTGCTGATGTCAGGAACCGCCCCCATTACTCCCCGCGTTGCCCTGGTGACCGGCACCTCGAGCGGCATCGGTGAAGCCGTGGTGCGCCACTTCTGCGCGCAGGGCCACCAGGTGCTGGCCGTGGACTTCAACCCGGCCGGTGCCGAGGTCGCCGAGCAGGCCG
This sequence comes from Halomonas sp. PGE1, assembly GCF_013000985.1. Lineage (NCBI taxonomy): Bacteria > Pseudomonadati > Pseudomonadota > Gammaproteobacteria > Oceanospirillales > Halomonadaceae > Halomonas > Halomonas sp. PGE1. The sequence goes on along the minus strand of NZ_CP053032.1, from coordinate 2,313,112 downwards.
GCGCCGTCTTCTTCCAGGCCGACCTGACCGATGGCGAGGCCTGCAAGGCGGCAGTGGCGGAGGCCATCCGCCGCTTCGGGCGGGTGGACATCCTGGTCAACAATGCCGGGATCCAGCATGTCGCCCCCATCGAGGCGTTTCCGGAGGAGAAGTGGCGCCAGATCATCGACCTGATGCTGACGGCGCCCTTCCTGCTGACCCAGGCCGTCTGGCCCTCCATGCGCGAGAATGGCTGGGGTAGGGTGATCAACATCGCCTCGGTGCATGCCCAGGTGGCCTCGCCCGGCAAGTCCGCCTACATCAGCGCCAAGCACGGCATGATCGGCCTGACCAAGACCGCGGCGCTCGAGGGCGGGGCCCAGGGCATCACCGCCAACGCCATCTGTCCGGCCTATGTGAAGACTCCGCTGGTGGACAATCAGATCGCCGACCAGGCGAAGCTCCACGGCATGGAGGAGCAGCAGGTGATCGAGCAGATCATGCTCAAGAACGCCGCCGTGAAGCGTCTGATCGAGCCCGCCGAGGTGGCCGAGCTGGTCGCCTACCTGGCCTCGGATGCCGCTGGTGCGGTCACCGGCTCGAGCTGGAACATCGACCTGGGCTGGACGGCGCAGTAAGCGCCAGCGCCCTGCCGTAGGCGCCGAGCTATATGCAAACCCCGAGGCCATGGCCTCGGGGTTTGCGTCTGAGGGTCGGCATCGCTTCCTGGCCGCTTGCCGCGTTATCGCCTCACCGGCCGCTTCTGCAGCTTGCGCTGCAGGGTGCGTCGGTGCATCCCCAGGGCGCGGGCGGTGGCGGAGATGTTGCCATCGTGCTCCTGCAGCACCTTCTGGATATGCTCCCACGCCAGGCGGTTGATGGAAGGCGGCTGCTCGGCCACTTCCGTCTCCGGGTCGCCGCCCTCCCGGCCGAAGGCCGCCAGCACCTCGTCGGCATCCGCCGGCTTGCAGAGGTAGTTCACCGCCCCCAGCTTGATCGCCTCCACGGCGGTGGCGATGCTGGAGTAGCCGGTCAGCACCACGACGCGGCACTCGGGCACCACCTCGAGCAGCTCCGGCAGCAGCTTCAGCCCCGAGTCGTGCTCGAGCTTCAGGTCGAGGGTGGCCAGCGCCGGGCGCTGCTGATGCGCCAGGGCCAGCGCCTGCTCGGCGTCGTGGGCCACCACGACCTCGAAGCCGCGGCGGCGCATGGCGCGGTCCAGCACGTGGCAGAACATCTCGTCGTCGTCGATGATCAGCAGCCGTTCGGCTGTGGTTGGCTCTTGCATGGCGTCCTCGTCACGTCGGGTCATGGCTCAGCTGGCCGGTTCGCTGCGCGGCAGCACCACTTCGGTCAGGGTGCCGCCTTCGGGATGATTGTACAGGCTCACGCCGCCGCCGAGACGGTTGATGGTGGCGTGGGTCAGGAACAGCCCGATCCCGAGCCCCTTGCTCTTGGTGGAGATGAAGGTCTCGCCCAGCTGGTCGGCGATGGCGAGCGCCACGCCGGGGCCATGGTCGCGGATGTCGATCACCACCTCCTGGGTGTTCCAGTCGAGGCTGATCAGGATGTCGTCCGGGTTGGCATCGGCTGCGTTGTCGAGCAGGTTGGTCAGCGCCTGCTCCAGGGTGGTGTCCACCGAGATCCAGGGGCGCCCCCGGCGCTCCGCCACCGCCATGCGGTGGCTGACATCGGGGCGCAGCACCAGCCAGCGCTGCACCACGGCGGCCAGCCACATCTCGGCGTCGCGCACCTGGGGCTCCCCCATGCGCCGTCGGTCGGCGTTCTCCACCAGCTGGCGCAACCGCGACTTGCAGGTGTCCACCTGCTGGCGCAGCAGCTCGATGTCCTTGACCAGTGCGGGGTTGTCGCGGGCCTCATCGCGCATCTCGGTGAGCAGGACCGCCATGGTGGAGAGCGGGGTCCCCAGCTCGTGGGCGGTGCCCGCCGCCTGGGTGGCGACGGCCAGCACCTGCTCGTTGCGCAGCGCGGCTTCCCGGGTGCGCGACAGCGCCTGCTCCCGGCTGCGCAGCGCATGGGCCATCTTGTAGATGAAGAAGGTCACCAGCCCCGCCGACAGGGCGAAGTTGAGCCACATCCCCAGCACGTGAAGGCTGATGCCGTGATCGGCATGGCTGCCGTGGGCCAGCTGGGGCACAGGGTGGTACTGCACCATCAGCAGCGAGTAGGCCAGCAGGGCGGTGGTGGCGATGATCCAGGCGAAGCGCCAGGGCAGGGTGGCGGCGGCGATGGTCACCGGCACCAGGTAGTAGGTGATGAAGGGGTTGTTGGAGCCGCCGGTGAAGTAGAACAGCAGGGTGAGCCCCGCCACATCGGCCAGCAGGTGGGCCAGGTACTCGCCGTGGGAGACGGCGCGGTGACGTCCCAGGCGCCACCAGGTGGCCAGGTTGACCAGCGCCATCGCCAGTATCACCCCGATCACCGCCTTGACCTGGAGCGTGAAGCCGAGCAGTTCCACGCCGATGATCACCCCGACCAGGAAGCCGGTCCAGGTGATGCCGCGCACGATGGTCAGGCGCACCAGGTTGCGGCTGGGGGTGGAGAGGGGCAGTGGCTGGGTGGTGGTCATGGCGGCTCCTCGCTGACGGCTATCCATCATACCCGCTGCCGGGCCGCCCTACATTTCGCCGGCCGACCGGCGTAGAATGCGGCCACTGCCGAACCGGCACTCATTCACGCACCCATGACGGTGCCTCGACGACGAACCCCATCGATGTCAGACGCCACACTGGCCCGCGAAGTCGGGCTGCGCAGGACCTTCGCCATCATCTCGCACCCCGATGCGGGCAAGACCACCATCACCGAGAAGATGCTGCTGTTCGGAAACGCCATCCAGATGGCCGGCTCCGTCAAGAGCAAGCGCGCCGACCGCCACGCCACCTCCGACTGGATGAAGATGGAGCAGGAGCGCGGCATCTCGGTGACCACCTCGGTGATGCAGTTCCCCTACGGTGGGCGCATCGTCAACCTGCTCGACACCCCCGGCCACGAGGACTTCTCCGAGGATACCTACCGCACCCTGACCGCGGTGGACTCGGCGCTGATGGTGATCGACGGCGCCAAGGGCGTCGAGGACCGCACCATCAAGCTCATGGAGGTGTGCCGCCTGCGCACCACCCCGATCCTCACCTTCGTGAACAAGATGGACCGCGATATCCGCGACCCCATTGAGGTGATGGACGAGGTGGAGACAGTGCTCAACATCCAGTGCGCGCCCATGACCTGGCCCATCGGCATGGGTCGCCACTTCAAGGGGGTCTACCACCTCTACAACGACGTCATCCACCTCTATACCCAGGGGCAGGGCAGTCGCATCCCCGATGACAAGCGTATCGAAGGGCTCGACAACCCTGAGGTGGACGCCGTGCTGGGCGAGGACCAGGCGGAGGAGCTGCGCATGGAGGTGGAGCTGGTACGCGGTGCTTCGCACGCCTTCGACCTCGAGGCCTACCGCCGCGGCGAGCTCACGCCGGTCTACTTCGGGACCGCCATGGGCAACTTCGGCGTGCGCGAGATGATGGACGGCTTCGTGGAGTATGCGCCACCCCCGCAGTCACGGGAGACCGACACCCGCACCGTGGAGGCCAACGATTCACGCTTCACCGGCTTCGTGTTCAAGATCCAGGCCAACATGGATCCCAACCACCGCGACCGCATCGCCTTCCTGCGGGTCTGCTCGGGCAAGTACGAGAAGAACATGAAGATGCGCCATGTGCGCATCGGCAAGGACGTCAAGATCGCCGACGCCCTGACCTTCATGGCCTCGGACCGCTCCCAGGTGGAGGAGGCCTGGCCCGGCGACATCATCGGCCTGCACAACCACGGCACCATCCAGATCGGCGACACCTTCACGGTGGGCGAGGAGATGCGCTTCACCGGCATCCCGCACTTCGCCCCGGAGCTCTTCAAGCGGGTGCGCCTGAAGGACCCGCTCAAGATGAAGGCGCTGCAGAAGGGGCTCCAGCAGCTCTCCGAGGAGGGGGCCACCCAGGTCTTCATGCCGCTGGACAACAACGACCTGATCCTCGGTGCCGTCGGGACCCTGCAGTTCGACGTCGTCGCCCACCGCCTCAAGGAGGAGTACAAGGTGGAGGCGATCTACGAGGGGGTGAACGTCAACACCGCGCGCTGGATCTATAGCGACGATGCCAAGAAGCTCGAGGAGTTCAAGCGCAAGGCGAGCGCCAACCTCGCCATCGACGGCGGCGGCTACCTGACCTACATCGCGCCGACCCGGGTCAACCTGCAGATGACCCAGGAGCGCTGGCCGGAGATCCGCTTCCAGCCCACCCGGGAGCATTGAGATACCAGCACGGAGCGCCGAGCAGGATAGTGCCTAGCCGAGCGGCGCCGGGGACGGGCCTGAAGGGGGATACATGCTGATCGACGCCCACTGTCATCTGGATTTCCCCGATTTCGACGCCGACCGCGAGGCGGTGATCCAGCGGGCCAGGGCGGCGGGCGTCGCCCATTTCGTGGTGCCGGGCACGACGCGCGCCCGCTGGCCCGACGTGCTGGCGCTGGGGGCGCGGGACGACGTCAGCGTCTGCCTGGGGCTGCATCCCTATTTCCTGGAGGAACATCGGGAGGAGGACCTGGCCGCTCTTGAGGCAGGGCTGGAGACGCATGGCGACCTTGTCGCCATTGGCGAGTGCGGTATCGACGCCCGCTTTCCCGAGACCCTCGACGCCCAGTGGCGGCTCTTCGATGCCCAGCTCAGGATGGCCAAGGCGCGCCGTCTGCCGGTGGTGATCCACTGCGTGCGCGCCAACGACCGGGTCGCCAGGCGGCTGCGTGAGCTGGCGCTGCCGGCCGGCGGGCTGATCCATGCCTTCGCCGGCTCACCGGAGCAGGCGAAGGCGTTTCTCGATCTGGGGTTCGTGGTGGGCCTGGGCGGCGCGGTCACCCATGTCCGGGCCAAGCGCCTGAGGCGCACGGTGGCGAGCCTGCCCGACGATGGCTATGTGCTGGAGACCGACAGCCCCGACATGCCGCTGGCCGGTCGCCAGGGAGAGCGCAACGAGCCGGCGCGGGTGGCGGAGGTGTGCCGGCTCGTGGCCGAACTGCGCAAGGAACCCTTCGAGGCGGTGGCGGCGGCCAGCACCGCCAACGCCAGGCGCCTTTTCCGGCTGTGACTAGCGGCTGGCCGCCAGGCTCTCCGGGTCCAGGCGTTCGATGGGGTAGGGCAGCTTCAGCTGCTTGACGGCCTGGCCGGCGACGCGGAGCGGCCCCAGGTCCTCCTTGGTGCTCAGTACCGCCAGGATCTCCGCCTGGTCATAGGCGTCGAGTTCGGCGGCCACCACCTCGCCCACCGCCTTGCCATCGGCACTCTCCACGGGGCTTGCCAGGGCGGGCAGCTCGCCGCCTTCCAGCTGGGCGCGCACCAGGCGGCGCTTCACCTGGCCGCGGAAGTGGGCCCGGGCCACTACCTCCTGCCCCGTGTAGCAGCCCTTCTTGAAGCTGATCCCGCCGAGCGCCTCCCAGTTGATCATCTGCGGCAGCAGGGCATCGCGATGGGCGGGGGTCAGCCAGGCCAGGCCGGCCTGGATGTCATGCAGGCACCAGATGGCATTGCCCACCGGGGTGGCCTGCTCGGCGAGGCGCGACCATAGCGCTGCGGCCTGGCCGGAGGCCAGGCAGATCAGCTGGCGCGGGAGCGGCCCCGGGTGGGTCAGCAGCTGGGCCTCGGCATCGCCTGCCTGATGCCACACCGGGGGTGGCACCAGGTCCAGCCTCACCTCGGCCAGCGCCGGGGCGTCACGGCCGATCAGGCCGATCAGCGCCAGGTCGTCGCGAACCCGGAGCTCGGCCTTGTAGAAGGCGGCGAACTTGCCCAGGTGCTCCGACAGGGGCTGGACCAGGCCGCGCTGCATCAGCAGTCGATAGTGCCCCTCGGCGACGCGCAGCAGCTGGGCATTGGCCAGCATTCGCCCCTTGGGGGTGCAGAACACGGTGAGAGGAGCGAAATCGCCGTTGGCCAGGCCCACCTGGGCGCTGGCCTGGCCCTGCAGGAAGCGCTCGGCGTCCTGGCCGATCACGTCGAGTACGCCCAGATGCACCAGCGGTGTGACCACGGTGCCATCCAGGGCCTGGCGGGCCGGCGCCGGGGTGTCGAAGGCGATCCGGTCCTCGGCGTCCTGCCGTCCGCCACAGGCGGTGATCCAGTCGTGCATGGGGAGCTCCTTGTCGTCTGCTGGTTGGCTGGCTCTTCTTATGCGGGTAGCCGTGCGACATTGCAACCGCTGTGGTCGCCCCGGCGCCATGCTAGACTCGCCGCAGATTTCTGCCGGGCGCTCGCGGCAACCCGCGACAGGCCCCGCCGTCCCTCTCGCCACCACCTCGGAGAGCCGTCCCCATGGCGCACCAATCGCTGAGCTTCACCGGCGTCGAGAACGCCGATCAGATCAACCGTATCACCACCGCCCTGATGATGCTCGACGGCGTCGACAGCGCCGAGGTGGGGCGTCACGGTGCCGAGGTCGAGGGGCGCGCCCGGCGCGAGGCGCTGATCAAGGCCATCGAGGCCCTCAAGCTTCCCATCCAGGTCAAGTGAACAGGAGGTTCCCCATGAAGAAGACCATTGAGATCGTAAGCGTACGCAACCATATCTTCCGCCAGCGAGTCGAACTGGATGGCTTCGACGACCTCTTCGTCGATGTGCCGGAGGCCTATGGCGGCGAGGGCAGCGCCCCGGATCCCCACGATTTCTTCGACCTGTCGCTCGGGGCCTGCAAGGCGATCACCTCGATGATGTATGCCAAGCGCAAGAAGTGGCCCCTGGAGGGGGTGAGCGTGAAGGTGCATCGCGATGACAGCGAGGAGCGCCATGGCACCTACCGGCTCGACGTGGAGATGACCTTTCACGGCATCGAGGAGCCCGAGCAGCGCCTGCGCCTCGAGGAGATCAGCCACAAGTGCCCCATCCATCGCCTGATGACCAGCTCCACCGTGGAGGTTTCCACGCGGACCACCGTCGAGGCCTGACCTTCCGGACCCCACACGCGGAGACGCCATGAGCAAGCCCTTTCGCCTCGCCTCTAAGTTCCAGCCCGCCGGCGACCAGCCCACGGCTATCGACAGCCTGGTCAAGGGGCTCGAGGCGGGGCTCGCCCACCAGACCCTGCTCGGGGTGACGGGGTCGGGCAAGACCTTCACCATGGCCAACGTGGTCGAGCGCCTGCAGCGCCCGACCATCGTCATGGCGCCGAACAAGACCCTGGCGGCGCAGCTCTACGGCGAGTTCAAGGCGTTCTTCCCCGACAACGCCATCGAGTACTTCGTCTCCTACTACGACTACTACCAGCCCGAGGCCTATGTGCCGTCGTCGGACACCTTCATCGAGAAGGATGCCTCCATCAACGACCATATCGAGCAGATGCGCCTCTCCGCCACCAAGGCCCTGCTGGAGCGGCGCGATGCGCTGATCGTGGTCTCGGTGTCGGCCATCTACGGCCTGGGTGACCCCGACCAGTACCTGAAGATGCGCCTGCACTTCACCCGCGGCGAGCTGATTGACCAGCGTTCCTTCCTGCGCCGCCTGGCGGAGCTGCAGTACACCCGCAACGACATGGACTTCAAGCGCGGCACCTATCGGGTGCGCGGCGATGTCATCGACATCTTTCCGGCAGACGCCGAGGACGAGGCGGTGCGCGTGGAGCTGTTCGACGACGAGATCGACACCATCAGCCTCTTCGACCCGCTCACCGGCGAGGTCAGGGGCAAGGTGCCGCGCATGACGATCTACCCCAAGTCCCACTACGTGACGCCCCGGGAGACCATCCTCGGCGCCATCGACGCCATCAAGGCGGAGCTCAAGGAGCGCCTCGACTGGCTGCGCAAGCATGACAAGCTGGTGGAGGCCCAGCGCCTGGAGCAGCGCACTCTCTACGACATCGAGATGATGCTCGAGCTGGGCTACTGCAACGGCATCGAGAACTATTCCCGCTACCTCTCAGGACGCAACCCGGGCGAGCCGCCGCCCACCTTCTTCGACTACCTGCCGGCGGATGCGCTGCTGTTCATCGACGAGAGTCATGTCAGTGTTCCCCAGGTGGGCGGCATGTACAAGGGCGACCGCTCGCGCAAGGAGACCCTGGTGGAGTACGGCTTCCGGCTCCCCTCGGCGCTGGACAACCGTCCGATGAAGTTCGAGGAGTGGGAGGCGATCTCCCCCCAGACGATCTTCGTCTCGGCGACCCCAGGTCCCTACGAGGCCGAGCATGCCGGCCAGGTGGTGGAGCAGGTGGTGCGGCCTACCGGGCTGCTCGACCCGGAGCTGGAGGTGCGCCCGGCCGGTACCCAGGTGGACGACCTGCTCTCGGAGATCCGCCTGCGCAGCGCGGTGGGCGAGCGGGTGCTGGTGACGACGCTGACCAAGCGCATGGCCGAGGATCTCACCGAGTATCTCGGCGAGCACGACGTGCGGGTGCGCTACCTGCACTCCGACATCGATACCGTGGAGCGGGTGGAGATCATCCGCGACCTGCGCCTGGGCAAATTCGATGTGCTGGTGGGGATCAACCTGCTGCGCGAGGGGCTCGACATTCCCGAGGTCTCGCTGGTGGCGATCCTCGATGCCGACAAGGAGGGGTTCCTGCGCAACGAGCGCTCGCTGATCCAGACCATCGGCCGCGCGGCCCGCAATGCCCACGGCAAGGCGATCCTCTACGGTGACCGGGTCACCGACTCCATGCGCCGCGCCATGGAGGAGACCGAGCGACGCCGCGACAAGCAGATCGCCCACAACGAGGCCCATGGCATCACCCCGACCACGGTGACCCGCTCGGTGGCCGATATCCTCGAGGCCGCCCAGGCGCCGGGCCGCAAGGGCAAGGGGCGTCGCGGCGAGCGCAAGGTGGCGGAGCGGGAGGCGATCTACGACCCCGCGGAGCTGTCGCCGGCCGAGCTGGCGCAGGAGCTGACCCGGGTGGAGGACGCCATGTTCGAGGCGGCCCAGAACCTGGAGTTCGAGGAGGCGGCGCGGCTGCGCGACCGGCTGCATGGGCTCAAGGAGCGCCAGCTGGCGCTTGGATAGACAGCCTCGCGACTTCGCCAAGGTGAGGGGCGCCGGGGGCAGGCCGAAGAGGAGGTCTTTTGCCATGGATGGCAAAAGTAGCGCCCAGGGATGGGTTCACAGCGCCTCCTCGCAGGCCTGTCCGCGGATCAGCCCCGAGGGGCATTGATTGTCGGATTCGTTGCTTAGTTCGTAAGGAAAAGGGATGCCTGAAGGGCCCGAGATTCGCCGCGCCGCCGACCGGGTGCATGCCCAGCTCGCCGGCCGTCGACTGGAACACGTCTGGTTCGCTTTTCCCGCGCTGGCGCCCCGGGCGGATTCGCTGGTGGGGCGGCGGGTCAGCGCCGTGGACAGCTGGGGCAAGGCGCTGCTGACCCGCTTCGACGATGGCCGGGTACTCTACTCCCACAACCAGCTCTACGGCGTCTGGAAGCTCCACGATGCCGAACGCGAGCCGGATACCGGCCGCTCGCTGCGTGTGCGGCTGGTGGCCGAGGGGAGGGCGGCCAGCCTCTACAGCGCCTCGGACGTCTCGCTGTGGCAGCAGGACCGTCTCGGTGACCACCCCTTCCTCGCTCGGCTCGGTCCGGACCTGCTGACCCACGGGGTCACGGTGGGGGAGGCCATGGCCCGGCTACGGGAACCGCGCTTCCAGCGCCGGCGCCTGGGCGGGCTGCTGCTGGACCAGTCGCTGTTCGCCGGCATCGGCAACTACCTGCGCTCCGAGATCCTCTTCTTCGCCGGCCTCCACCACAGGGCGCGGCCCATGGACCTGAACGAGGCGGCGCTCGAGCGGCTGGCGCACACGGTTCTCGAGGTGACCCGCCAGGCCTACGACCAGGCGGGGGTAACCAACCGACCCGACTGGGCGGCGGCGGAGCGACGGGGTGGGGCGTCCCGTCGGCGCTGGCGCTTTGCCGTCTTCGAGCGGGAGGGGCTGGCTTGCCACCTCTGCGGCACGGCCATCGAGAGGGCGACGGTGGCCTCGCGTAGGCTCTACGCCTGCCCGCGCTGCCAGGCATCCCCTTGAGCTTCCATTTTTATACCGTTATCTCATGTCTTTGAAAGCATCTGCTACCTTTGGCGGCCCAATGTCGACAGCCGGCGGGGTAGGGTATAATGCCGGCCGTTCGAGCCCGCCACGCCGGCCGCGCCGCCGGTGACGAGCGGGCATGCCGACAACGCCAAGGAGCCCCTTGCTCATGACCGTGATCCGCCAGGACGATCTGATCCAGAGCGTCGCCGATGCGCTGCAGTACATCTCCTACTACCACCCCAAGGACTTCATCGACGCCATGGCCCAGGCCTACGAGCGCGAGGAGAACCCTGCCGCCAAGGACGCCATCGCCCAGATCCTGATCAACTCGCGCATGTGTGCCATGGGGCACCGTCCGATCTGCCAGGACACCGGCATCGTGACCGTCTTCCTGCACGTGGGCATGAACGTGCGCTGGGACGCCGAGATGAGCCTGGACGACATGGTCAACGAGGGCGTTCGCCGTGCCTATGCGCTGCCCGACAACGTGCTGCGCGCCTCGGTGCTGGCCGACCCGGACGGCGCCCGCAAGAACACCGGCGACAACACCCCGGCCATCATCCACCACAAGATCGTGCCCGGTGACACCGTGGAGGTCTACGTGGCAGCCAAAGGGGGCGGCAGCGAGGCCAAGTCCAAGTTCGCCATGCTCAACCCCTCCGATAGCGTGGTCGACTGGGTGATGGAGCAGCTTCCCAAGATGGGCGCCGGCTGGTGTCCGCCCGGCATGCTGGGCATCGGCATCGGCGGCACCGCCGAGAAGGCCATGGAGATCGCCAAGGAGGCGCTGCTGGATCCCATCGATATCCAGGAGCTGCAGGCCCGCGGCCCCTCCAATCGCGCCGAGGAGCTGCGCCTCGAGCTCTTCGATAAGGTCAACCGGAGCGGCATCGGTGCCCAGGGCCTGGGCGGCCTGACCACGGTGCTCGACATCAAGGTCAAGGACTTCCCGACCCACGCCGCCAACAAGCCGGTGGCGATCATCCCCAACTGTGCGGCCACCCGCCACGCCCACTTCACGCTGGACGGCTCCGGCCCCGCCGCGTTGCCGGCACCGAAGCTCGAGGACTGGCCGGAGATCACCCGCGAGGCGGGGGACAACGTCAAGCGCGTGAACCTCGACAGCGTGACACCGGAAGAGGTTCAGACCTGGCAGCCCGGCGATACCCTGCTGCTCAACGGCAAGCTGCTCACCGGCCGCGACGCCGCCCACAAGCGGATGGTGGACATGATCGCCAAGGGCGAGCCGCTGCCGGTGGACCTGAAGGGACGCTTCATCTACTACGTGGGCCCGGTGGATCCGGTGGGTGACGAGGTAGTCGGCCCGGCTGGTCCCACCACTGCCACCCGCATGGACAAGTTCACCCGCACCATGCTGGAAGAGACCGGCCTGCTGGGCATGGTGGGCAAGGCCGAGCGCGGCCCGGCCGCCATCGAGGCGATCCGCGACAACAAGGCGGTCTACCTGATGGCCGTGGGCGGCTCCGCCTACCTGGTGGCCCAGGCGATCAAGAAGTCCCGCGTGGTGGGCTTCGAGGACCTCGGCATGGAGGCCATCTACGAGTTCGAGGTGGAGGACATGCCGGTGACCGTGGCCGTGGACAGCCAGGGCACCTCGGTCCACCAGACCGGTCCGGCCAAGTGGAAGGAGATCATCGCCGAGCGCGCCTGATCCCCTGCCAGGGCAACCGAGCGGCCCCGCCATCTGGCGGGGCCGCTGCCGTTTGGGTATCCTGTAGGACACTGTTTTTTCAGGGAGAGATCATGACCTCCTGGCTGTTCGGCCTGGCCATCTTCCTTTTCCACGTGCTGGGGGTCGTCTCCGCGCTGCTGGCCCTGCTGTCGAGTCGCACCTCCCAGGGCGCCATCGCCTGGATCCTCTCCCTCATCACGCTGCCCTATCTGGCAGTGCCCGCCTACTGGATCTTCGGCCGCCCGCGCTTCTACGGCTACGTCTCCGCCCGCGGCGAGCGCGACTCCGTGCTGCGCCGTGTGCTGTCCCGCTATCGCGAGCAGCTCGAACCCTTCGTCGCCGATGCCCGGGATCCCGACGTGCGCGCCGTGGAGCAGCTGGCCCAGATGCCGCTGACCAGCGGCAACCGCGCCGAGCTGCTGGTGGACGGGGTGGCCACCTTCGACAGCCTCTTCGACGGCATCGAGCGGGCCAGGGACTACGTGCTGATCCAGTTCTTCATCGTGCGCAACGACGCCCTGGGCATCGAGCTCAAGCACCGCCTGCAGCGGGTGGCCGAGCGCGGGGTGCGGGTCTACTTCCTCTACGACGAGGTGGGCAGCCACAAGCTCAACGAGGGTTATCTGCGCGACCTCGCCAGCAGTGGGGTGGAGGTGAGCGCCTTCCGGTCGTCGCGGGGGTTCCGCCATCGCTTCCAGCTCAACTTCCGCAACCACCGCAAGGTGCTGGTGGTGGACGGCCACGTGGGGTGGGTCGGCGGCTTCAACGTCGGCGTGGAGTACCTGGGGCAGGGGCGCCATGGGCCCTGGCGGGACACCCACCTCAAGCTGACCGGGCCGAGCGCGCTGGGCCTGCAGGAGGCCTTCTGGGAGGACTGGCACTGGGCGACGGGCGAGGTCATCACCCTCTCCTGGACCCCCCGGGTGACCTGCGAGGAGTGCCACCAGGTGGTCATCGTCCCCTCGGGGCCGGCGGACCGCCAGGACACCGCCGGGCTGCTGGTGCAACATGCCATCCACAGCGCCCGCGAGCGCTTCTGGGTGACCAGCCCCTACTTCGTGCCCGACCAGGGCGTTCAGGACGCCCTTCGCCTGGCCGCCATGCGCGGCGTCGATGTGCGCATCATGATCCCGGAGCGCCCCGACCACCTGCTGGTGTTCCTCTCGGCCTTCTCCTTCCTGCCCGACATGCTCAGGGCCGGCGTGAAGGTCTATCGCTACCAGCCGGGCTTCCTGCATCAGAAGGTGATGCTGATCGATGATGCGGCGGCCAGCGTCGGCACCGTGAACCTCGACAACCGCTCCTTCCGGCTCAACTTCGAGATCACCGCCTTCCTGCCGGATCGCCTGTTCGCCGCCAAGGTGCGCCTGATGCTGGAGAAGGACTTCGCCGACTGCCGACGGATCAGCCTCGACGAGATCACCTCGCGCCCCCTGTGGCGCAAGCTGGTCTCGCGGGCCGCCTACCTGCTGTCCCCCATCCAGTGATACATTATCGTTTCACGATGGCCGCAGCGTCGGCCACCCTGCCATCCGCCGACCGGGAGTCACGGTGAACCTCGAGACCAAGTGGCTGGAAGACTTCGTCGCTCTGGCCAATACCCGCAGCTTTTCCGCCTCGGCGAGGCAACGGCATGTCACCCAGCCCGCCTTCAGCCGCCGCATTCGCGCCCTGGAGCAGGCGGTGGGGGCCACCCTGGTGGACCGCTCCACCACGCCGGTGGACCTCACCCCCGAAGGGCAGCTGTTCCTGGTGACTGCCCGCAACTTGGTGGAGCAGCTCAACGAGAGCCTGGGCCACCTGCGCGGGCTCTCCATCGCCAACGAGGCGCTGGACATCGTCGCCGCCCACTCCCTGGCGCTGAGCTTCTTCCCCCCCTGGATCTCCCGCCTGCAGCAGGGAGTCGGCGAGCTGCCGACCCGGCTGGTGGCCATGAACGTGGGGGAGGCGATCCACGTGCTGAGAGAGGGAAAGTGCGACCTGATGCTCGCCTACTACGACCCCTATGCCAGCATGCAGCTCGACCCGGAGGTGTTTCCCTCCTTCTCCATCGGGAAGGTGAAGATGCTGCCGGTGAGCCTGCCGGACGAGGAGGGCAGACCGCGCTTCCCGCTGGAGGGGAGCGAGTCCATTCCCTATCTCGCCTATACCCAGGGCGCCTTCCTGGGCAGCAGCGTACGCATGCTGCTCAAGAACGACGCGCTGCGCCTGCGCCTGCGTACCGTCTACGAGACCGCCATGGCCGAGGGGCTCAAGGGGATGGTGCTGCAGGGCATCGGCATGGCCTGGATCCCCGACTTCTGCATCCGCGAGGAGCTCAAGAGCGGCCGCCTGGTGCGCGCCGGGGGCGAGGAGTGGGATGTGCCCCTGGAGATCCGCCTCTATCGCTGTTCGCTGGTCCACAAGCCCGGCGTGGAGAAGCTGTGGCGGCAGATGCAGAAGCTCCCGCGCGACTTCCTCCAGGCCTGAGCCCTAGCCCCCCCCGAAGTCCGCCGGCAGTCCCAGGAAGTCCTGGATGATGAAGAAGTGGTCCTCGAAGAGGGCCTCCGGATCGAGGTCCGCCAGCGCCACCCAGCGGGCGTGGTCGCCCCCCTTGACCGGCTTGAGGCGCGGCAGCTGCTGGTCGGGGGTCAGTGCGAAGTAGAAGGCCTCCGCCAGGGTGCGGCCCCGCCAGCTGCGATGGGGCTCGTCGAATAGCCGCTGGCCGCGCAGGGAGCCCTTCAGCACCGGTTCCGGCACCTTGAGGCGGATCCGCTCGCGCAGCTCCCGCAGGCAGGCATCCAGCAGCCGCTCATGGGAGTTGATGAAGCCGCCGGGCAGTGCTAGCAGCCCCTTGCCGGGCGCCGCCGTGCGGCGCACCAGCAGCACGTGTCCCGACTGCACCACCACCGCATTCACCGTGACGAAGATGGGTGGATAGGGCGCCTGGGCCCAGGCGCTGCGGTACTGGTCCAGCAGGCGCTGCTCCTCGCTCAGCTGCCGGTAGTGCTCGCCGGTACAGAAGTCCCGGACGGCACCGACCACCCCCGGCGGCAGGTCGTGGGAGGCCCCGGTGGTCAGGTAGTCGTCGGCGGAGGAGGGGGAGCGGAACAGCCGCTCGCGGATCTGGCTGGCCGAGATGCCCTCCACCAGCGGCACGCTCACCGACTCCCACTGGGGGAACAGCGAGAGGTAGTAGCTGGACTGGCCGCGACTGGCGCCGATCAGGCCGATGCGCGGCAGCCGCGCCCCCTGGGGGCTGGCGATATCGCGCACCTTGCGCTGCACGTCGCGCACCCAGACATCGTTGTTGTAGAGGGCGTCGAGCAGCGGCACCACCGCGAGCCGGCGGTTCTCCTCGTCGTCGAAAGCGCTGCGCAGCATGGCGCGGCGCTCGTCGAAGCGCCAGGGGTTGCGCAGCGAGCGCGCCTGCCAGGAGGAGCCCACCAGCACGATCACCTGGCGGGCGCGCTTGAGCGCCTCGTGGATCACCGCGAGGTGCCCCAGGTGAGGCGGCTGGAAGCGACCGATGAACACCAGGCAGTCGAAGTCGAAGGCGTCGCGGTCGATGTCCGGGCAGTCGGTCATGGGCATTCCTGGCGGGCGGTGTGAAGGCGCCGCTCATTATGGTCAGCGCCGCAGGCGGGTGCAATGCGCCCTATGGCAGCACGCTCGGTTACATTCGCGTATGCTGAAAGGCACACAGGGATGCGGGGAACACCATGATCGAGCTCAACCGACTGACACCGGCCGCGCTCAGGGCCACGCTGCTGTTCTGGTGGAACGTGACCCAGGGGGCGATTCGCCTCTGGCTGGAGCGCAACGCCTTCAGCTACGCCGGGTCGCTGGCCTTCTACACGCTCTTCTCCCTGGCCCCCACGGTGATCATCGCCGTCACCGTGATCGGCCTGGTGCTGGGCGAGGATGCCGCCCAGGGCCAGATCGTCGCCCAGCTGCAGGACACCATGGGCCATGATGCCGCCGCCGCCATCGAACAGGCCGTGGCGAGCTCGCGCATCGAGGAGTCGGGCCTGCTGCCCACGTTGCTGGGCGTCGGCGCCCTGCTGGTGGGGGCCACCACGGTGTTCGCCCAGATGCAGTTCTCGCTCAACACCATCTGGGGGGTCACCGCGCGGCCCAGCGCCAACAGCGCCCTGATCTTCATCAAGAACCGCCTGCTGTCGCTGACCGTGGTGCTCTCCATCGGCTTCATCCTGCTGGTCTCGCTGATCTTCGGCGTCATGGTGCGGGCCATGCTGCAGGCCGCCGATGAGCTGGTGCCCTTTGTGGGCTTCCTGACCACGGGAGTCGAGTTCCTCGTCTCCCTGGCGGTGATCTCAGTGCTCTTCGCCACCATCTTCAAGGTGCTGCCCGACGTGGTGCTGCGCTGGCAGGACGTGGTGGTAGGCGCCGTGGTCACCGCGCTGCTCTTTGCGGTAGGGCGCTCGGCCATCGCCGTCTACCTCTCCCACACCGCTACCGCCTCCACCTACGGGGCCGCGGGCTCGGTGGTGATGATCCTGCTGTGGGTCTACTACAGCTCGCTGATCCTGCTGTTCGGCGCCGCCTTCACCCGCTGCCACCTGGCCGAGCGGGGGCAGCCGCTGGTGCCGCGCAATACCGCCGTGGTAGTCAGGCGCGAGCTGATGGACAGCTAGCGGGGGCCAGGTCCCAAGGCGATGAGGCCGGCAGCATGCCGGCCTCGCGCGGTATGGGGTGCCCGGTTTCCACCGGGCGCCGGGGCCTCGCCAGGCTCAGCCGCGGCCGAAGCGCTCCCGGGCCATGGTGTCGGCGATGGTCGCGGGACTGCGCCCCTCGCTGGCCGCCCGGGCGAACAGCTCTTCCAGGGTCGCGCCGATCCCCTCGATATGCGCCATCACCGCCCCGCGACGATAGTCCTCGCGGCGCTGCCAGGCGATCTCGATCACGCCGCCGGCGTTGGCCACATAGTCCGGCGTATAGAGAATCCCGCGCGCCATCAGCCGCTCGGCCATGGCCGGGGTGGCCAGCTGGTTGTTGGCCGCACCGCACACCACCCTCGCCCTGAGGCGCTCCACCACGTCGTCATCCAGCACGGCGCCCAGGGCGCAGGGGGCGAAGAGGTCCACCTCGGCATCGAAGATCGCCTCCGGCGGCGTCGTCTCGGCACCGAGTTCCTCGGCCAGGTGGGCAAGCGCCTCGCGGTCGACGTCGGTGAGCACCAGGCGGGCACCGGCATCCGCGAGGTGGCGAGCCAGGTGGGCGCCGACATGGCCGACGCCCTGGATCGCCACCCTGAGCCCCTCGAGATCGTCGCGCCCGAGGCCGTGGCGCACCGCACTCTTCAGCGCACAGAAGACGCCCCAGGCGGTGAAGGGGGAGGGGTCGCCGGACTCCCCGCTGGCTCGGCGCAGCCCGCCCACGTGGCGGGTCTCCTCGGCGATGACCTGCATGTCCGCCTCGCTGGAGCCGGAGTCCTCGGCGGTGATATAGGCGCCCCCCAGGGAGTCCACCAGGCGCCCCATGGCGCGCAGCAGTTCGGGAGTCTTCGCGGTACGCGGGTCGGCGATGATCACCGCCTTGCCGCCGCCCAGGGGCAGGTCCGCCATGGCCGACTTGTAGCTCATGCCTCGTGAGAGGCGCATCACGTCGGTGAGGGCCTCCGTCTCGCTGGCGTAGGGGTAGATGCGCAGGCCGCCGAGGGCGGGGCCGCGGGAGGTGTCGTGGATGGCGATGATGGCGCGCAGCCCGCTCCCGGCATCGCTGCCGAAGACGATCTGCTGGTGGTGGTCGAATTCCGGGTGCTCGAAGACCGGCATGGCGTGGCTCTCCCTCATGAGGATTGTCGTTGTACTGGCTTGCCCGGGTAGGGCGGGGACCTGTCGATCCGGCTTGTGGCCGGGAGACAGGACTATGGTCAAGGTTAGAGCATGGCGGCGTTGGCGGGAAGTCACCTGCCGGGCTGGCCTTGGCCGCGTCGGGGCTGGTAGAAACAAGGGCATACCCAACGGAGCGGCAGCGGGCCGTTCCGGACACTGCGACGATGGAGGTGGGCATGGAGATGTGCTGCGTCAAGGCCTTGGTGACGGGCAAGGTGCAGGGGGTCTGGTATCGCCGGGCGACCCAGGAGCAGGCCCTGCAGCATGGTGTCACCGGCCACGCCAGGAACCTGCCCGACGGTCGGGTGGAGGTGCTGCTGTGCGGTGGCCCGGATGCCGTGAAGGCGGTCAGCGAGTGGCTGTGGCGGGGGCCGGAGAAGGCTAGGGTGACCCACGTCGAGCTCGAGGTGATCGAGGCCCACGCCCCCGATGACTTCCGGACCGACTAGCCCAGCACCTCGGCGATCCAGTCGCTCACCGCCTCGCCATCGACCCCCAGGCAGGCATCCACCTCGGGCGTTCGGGACCAGCGTGATTCGATGAAGGTCCGCCCCTCGGGGGCGAAGAGCGTCTGGCCCTCGGCGTCACCGTCGGTGACCACGGCGAGGTGGCCGCGCGCCGTGGTGAAGAGCTCTGGCCTGAGCAGCCAGGCGAGGGCACAGCTGTCGTGGGGGCAGCAGCCGTCGATGCCCAGGAAGGTCCGGTAGAAGTCGCGGTAGAAGGCGTAGCTGCCGGCCAGCACGCGGCCAAGCTCGCCCTGGCCGGCCTCGATGCGCGCCATGTGCTCGGCCGTCAGCACGCAGCGGTGGGTGACATCGAGGCCGACCAGGGTCAGCGGCCAGCCGGCGGTCAGCACCCGGCTTGCCGCATGGGGGTCGTTGAACATGTTGGCCTCGGCCACCGGGGTGACATTGCCCCCCTCGCGAATCGAACCGCCCATGATCACCACCTGCTTCACCCGTTCGATGAGCGTCGGGTCGAGCTGGAGGGCGGCGGCCAGGTTGCCCAGCGGCCCCACCGCCACCAGGGTGACCTCGCCGGGGCGGGCATTGACGGTATCGACGATGAACTGCGCCGCGCTTCGCCCGTCGGCTCGGCCCTTCACCGGTGGCAGTGAGATGTCTCCCAGGCCGTTGGCGCCGTGGATATGGGCCGGCGGCGGACAGCGCCTCTTGACCAGCGGCGCGGCGGCGCCCTGGGCCACCGGCACCTCACCGCGGCCGGCCAGTTCGGCCAGCAGCAGGGCGTTGTGGGTGGCGGTGGTGACGTCCACGTTGCCATAGGTGGTGGTCAGGCCCAGCAGCTCGATCTCGGGGTGACGCAGGGCGATGGCGATGGCCTGGGCGTCGTCCACCCCGGGGTCGGTATCGAAGATGATCGGATGGGGCATGGGGGCTCCTCAGGGGCTTGGGGGCGGGGTCGAGTCGTGGAGCAGGCGCTCCACCTCGGCGACGACCGGGATGCTCTCGGCGGCGCCGGGGCGCTGCACGGCCAGGGCCGCGGCGCTGGCGGCGCGCCGCAGACAGTCACCGACCGGCAGCGCGGCCTGGAGGGCGGCCATGAAGTAGCCGATGAAGGTGTCGCCGGCCCCGGTGGTATCCACCGCCCTGACCGGCAGGGCGGGCTGATGCAGCCGCTGGTCGCCCTGCTGGTACCAGGCTCCCTCGCCGCCCAGGGTGAGCACGACCTCACAGCCCGGCAGCCGTTCGGCCAGGGCGTCGAGCAGGGCCTCCGCGCCCGCCTCCAGGGCCAGGCCGGTGATCCCGGCCGCCTCGCTGCGGTTGAGGAACAGCAGCTGACAGGCCGGCAGCGGCAACTCACTCACCGCCTCGCTCATGGGGGCCGGGTTGAAGGCGATCCTGAGCCCGTGGCCGGCGGCCAGGGGAAGCAGCTGCTGGAGGCCGTTGCACTCGTTCTGGAGCAGCAGCCAGTCGCCGGGCCGGGTCGCGGCTACCAGCGCCTCCAGGTCGGCACGCCGGAAACCGTGGTTGGCCCCGGGAAAGAGGATGATGGCGTTCTCGCCGGAATCGTCCACCTGGATGATGGCGTGGCCACTGGGGGCATCCACCAGGCTGACATGGGTGACGTCGACCCCGGCCCGGGCCAGGCTGTCCCGGGCCCAGGCGTCCTGGCGGCCCAGTCGGCCCCAGTGGCAGACCCGCCCGCCGGCCCGGGCCATGGCCAGGGACTGATTGGCCCCCTTGCCGCCCAGGCCCACGCGGTAGTCATGGCTGGCCAGGGTCTCCCCGGGTCTGACCAGGTGGGGTACGCGATAGACGTGGTCGAGGTTGATGGAGCCGAGGTTGTGCAGCATGGGCCGGGGCCTCCGTCACTCGGACTGCCAGGCGCGCAGGTTGTCGGCGGTGAGGGCCACCACGTTCTGGCGCGACTCCGGGGTTATCCAGGCGTTGTGAGGGGTCACGATCAGGTTCAGCGGCTCCGCCAGGGCATCGATCAGCGGATGGCCGTCACGTGGCGGCTCCACCGGCAGCACGTCGACGCCGAGCCCGCCCAGGCGCCCCTCGCGAAGGGCCTCGAGGGCCGCCAGCTCGTCGATGATGCCCCCGCGGGCGCAGTTGACCAGCAGGGCGCCGGGCTTGAGGGTGGCCAGCAGGTCGGCATCGACCAGGTGCCGGGTCGCCTCGCTGAGCGGGCAATGCAGGCTGATGATGTCGGCCTCGGGGGCGAGGTCGGCCAGGGTGGGGCGGCGGTCATCCGCCTTGCCGGGCCGGGCCGCGAAGGTCACGGCCATGCCGAAGGCCTCGGCGAGCTGGGCGACCCGGCTGCCGAGCACCCCCTGGCCGACGATCACCAGGCGCTTGCCCTCCAGCTGCAGGGTGCCGTGGTCCATCCGGCAGAAGAAGGGGCTCTCGCCCCAGCGCCCGGTCGCCACGTCGCGCTGGTAGAGGGGCAGTCGGTTGGCCAGGGCCAGCATCAGCATCAGGGTGTGCTGGGCCACGCTGGCGGTGCCGTAGGCGGTGACGTTCTTCACCGCGATGCCCAGGCGCTCGGCGGCGGCCATGTCGATGTTGTTGGTGCCAGTGGCAAGCACGCAGATCAACCTGAGCTCGGGCAGCGCCTCGAGGGTCGCGGCGTCCAGCACCACCTTGTTGACGATGGCGACCCGAGCGCCGGCCAGGCGCTCGCGGGCTTCGGCGGTGGTGCTCTGGTCGTGGACCGCCAGGGAGTCGACCTGCTCGCGGATCGGGGCGAGGTCGATATCGGGGCCGAGGCTTGAAGCATCGAGGAGAACGGCATTCATCGGTTGGCTTCCTTCTGGGGGGCCTTGCGCAGGCGCCTTGCCCGCACGGGTGGTGGGCACGCTATAATGTCCGGCTTTGGCAGGCTTGGATTCGCTGCGGGCCGGCCACATATTCGTTGTCGCCGGGAGCGCCCGGCAGCGTCCTGATCTGGATACCGTGATTTTCCGGAGTGATCAAACCATGCCCATCTACGAATACGAGTGCAAGGCCTGCGGCCAGCGCCTGGAAAAGCTGCAGAAGATCAGCGCCGCCCCGCTGACCGACTGTCCCGCCTGCGAGGCCCCCGAGCTTTCGCGGCTGGTCTCGGCGGCCGGTTTCCGCCTGGCCGGCGGCGGCTGGTACGAGACCGACTTCAAGTCCGGCGGCAAGAAGAACCTGGCCGGTGATGCAGGAGGCTCCGCCCAGAGCGGGTCATCGTCCAGCAAGAAGGAGGGCGCGGCGGCCTGAGGGCCGCCCAGCCACTCGCCAACCCCTCATTTCGCTACAGAACAGGATACGACATGCGCAGCCATTATTGCGGCCAGCTCAACGAGACCCTGGTGGACCAGACGGTCACCCTGTGCGGCTGGGTACATCGCCGCCGTGACCACGGGGGCGTGATCTTCCTCGACATGCGCGATCGCGACGGCATCGCCCAGGTCGTGGTCGACCCCGACACCGCCGAGGCCTTCGCCACCGCCGACCGCGCCCGCAGCGAGTACGTGCTGCGCATCCAGGGCCGCGTGCGGCTGCGCCCGGAAGGCACCCAGAACCCCAACATGCCCACCGGCATGATCGAGGTGCTGGCCAAGGAGGTGGAGGTGCTCAACACCGCCGCCACGCCGCCCTTCCAGCTCGACGAGCACGGCAAGGTGGGCGAGGAGGTGCGCCTCAAGCACCGCTACATCGACCTGCGCCGTCCCGAGATGATCGAGAAGCTGCGCCTGCGCTCGCGCATCTCCCACAGCGTACGCGCCTTCCTGGAGGGGCAGGGCTTCCTCGACATCGAGACCCCGATCCTCACCCGCGCCACCCCGGAAGGGGCTCGCGACTACCTGGTGCCGAGCCGCACCCATGCGGGCAGCTTCTTCGCACTGCCCCAGTCGCCGCAGCTCTTCAAGCAGCTCTTGATGGTGGCCGGCTTCGACCGCTACTACCAGATCGCCAAGTGCTTCCGCGACGAGGACCTGCGCGCCGACCGCCAGCCGGAGTTCACCCAGATCGACCTCGAGGCCTCCTTCGTCTCCGAGGACGACATCATGGGGATCACCGAGGCGATGATCCGCCAGCTCTTCCAGGAGGTGCTCAAGGTCGAACTGCCCGAGTTCCCGCGCATGACCTGGAGCGAGGCGATGAACCGCTTCGGCTCCGACAAGCCGGACCTGCGCATCCCGCTCCAGCTCACCGACGTCGACGACCTGATGCAGCAGGTGGACTTCAAGGTCTTCTCCGGTCCCGCCAGCGCCGAGGATGGGCGCGTGGCTGCGCTGCGCGTGCCGGGCGGTGCCAAGCTCTCCCGCAAGGAGATCGACGACTACACCAAGTTCGTCGGCATCTATGGCGCCAAGGGCCTGGCCTGGATCAAGGTCAACGAGCGCGCCAAGGGCCTCGAGGGCCTGCAGTCGCCCATCGTCAAGTTCATGGAGAACGTGGTGGAGCAGCTGCTCGACCGCGTCGGCGCCGAGGACGGCGACATCATCTTCTTCGGTGCCGACAAGGCGCGCATCGTCAACGAGGCGATCGGCGCGCTGCGCGTCAGGCTGGGCGAGGACCTCGACCTCTACACCCGGCCCTGGGCGCCGCTGTGGGTGGTGGACTTCCCGATGTTCGAGGCCGACGACGACGGTCGTCTGAGCCCGCTGCACCACCCCTTCACCTCGCCCTCCTGCAGCCCCGAGGAGCTCAAGGCCAACCCGGCGGGCGCGCTTTCCCGGGCCTACGACATGGTGCTCAACGGCACCGAGCTGGGCGGTGGCTCCATCCGTATCCACGACCAGGCGATGCAGACCACCGTGTTCGAGATCCTCGGCATCGGCGAGGAGGAGGCCCGTGAGAAGTTCGGCTTCCTGCTCGACGCCCTGCAGTACGGTGCGCCGCCCCATGGCGGCCTGGCCTTCGGCCTCGACCGCCTGGTGATGCTGATGGCGGGTGCCCGCACCATCCGCGAGGTGATCGCCTTCCCGAAGACCCAGAGCGCCGGCTGCCTGATGACCGACGCCCCGGGCGAGGTGAGCATCGACCAGCTGCGCGAGTTGAGCATCCGGCTGCGCCAGAAGGCCAAGGCGGAAGGGCAGGAGTAATATCTCCTGACCCCTGACGCAGCAAGAGACCGGCGCCCAATGGGCGCCGGTATCGTATGATGGCGACTGATCCGATCACCGAGCCGAGCAGGGAGGCCCCATGAGGAGCACGCAGCAAACCGATGGCGGGGCAGGGCCGTGCTGATTCTCGGCATCGACCCCGGCTCGCGGCTCACCGGCTACGGGGTGCTCGACGTCTCGACCTCGACGCCACGCTACGTGGCCAGCGGCTGCATCCGCATCCGGGCCGACGACCTGGCCCAGAAGCTGGCCCAGGTCTATGCGGGGGTGAGTGAGCTGATCGCCATCCATCGCCCCGGTGAATTCGCCATCGAGCAGGTGTTCATGGCCAAGAACGCCGATTCGGCGCTCAAGCTCGGCCAGGCCCGGGGCACCGCCATCGTCTGTGCCGCCAACCACGGCCTCCCGGTGAGCGAGTACGGTCCGCGGCAGATCAAGCAGGCGGTGACCGGCACCGGCGGCGCCGACAAGGCCCAGGTGCAGCACATGGTGACGGCCATCCTCAAGCTCTCCGCCACGCCCCAGGCCGATGCCGCCGACGCCCTGGCCATCGCCCTGACCCACGCCCATGCCCGCCTCGGCCTGCTCCAGACCGGCAGCTTCGGCGGCCACCGCAGCCGCCGGAAGGGCGTTTCCTGGCGCGATTTCCAACCCTGAGGCTGTCGCTCTCCGGCGACGCCGGATGAGGCGTCGGCGAGTTGTCGAACGCTGTTTCAGCACGGGCTGGTCAGCCGCACGGGCGACCAGTATAGTGGCGTCATCGGCGGCCCTGAGCCGCCTTTCCTGCAGTGAAGGACACGGATTTCTCCATGATCGGACGCCTGCGTGGCACCCTGCTCGAGAAGCAGCCTCCCTGGCTGGTGGTGGACGTGGCCGGGGTCGGCTACGAGCTCGAGGCCTCCATGACTACCCTGGTGGCCCTGCCGGCTAACGGCGAGGCCGTCTCCCTGCACACCCACCTGATCGTGCGCGATGACGCCCACCTGCTCTACGGCTTCTCCCGGGAGCAGGAGCGGGCGCTGTTCCGCGCACTGATCAAGGTCAATGGCATAGGCCCGAGGCTGG
Source organism: Halomonas sp. PGE1 (assembly GCF_013000985.1). Taxonomy (NCBI): domain Bacteria; kingdom Pseudomonadati; phylum Pseudomonadota; class Gammaproteobacteria; order Oceanospirillales; family Halomonadaceae; genus Halomonas; species Halomonas sp. PGE1. Next base: position 2,288,905 of record NZ_CP053032.1, on the reverse strand, counting down.
CTCTGGCGATCCTCTCCGGCATGGACGAGGCCGCCTTCCGGCGCTGCGTGCTCGACGACGACGTCAAGGCGCTGATGCGCCTGCCCGGGGTGGGCAGGAAGACCGCCGAGCGGCTGATCATCGAGATGCGCGACCGCTTCCCCCACTGGGAGCCCGGTGACGACGCCCTGGCGGAGCTGGCCAGCGGCGCCCAGCCCAACGTCTCACACCACGATCCCCTGGCCGATGCCGAGGCGGCCCTGGTCAGCCTGGGCTACAAGCCCGCCGAGGCGGCCAGGATGCTGGCGGGTCTCGAGGGCGAGGGGAGCACCGAGGCGATGATCAAGGCGGCCCTGAGCCGCCGGATGGCGGGGTAGCGCGATGCTGGAGAACGATCGCCTGATCGCTGCCGACGCCCGCGAGGGTGAGGAGCCCATCGACCGCGCCATCCGCCCGAAGCGCCTGGCCGACTACATCGGCCAGCCGCGCGTGCGCGAGCAGCTGGAGATCTTCATCGGCGCCGCCCGCGCCCGGGACGAAAGCCTCGACCACACCCTGGTGTTCGGCCCCCCGGGGCTGGGCAAGACGACCCTGGCCAACATCATCGCCGCCGAGATGGGGGTGGGGCTCAAGTCCACCTCCGGCCCGGTGCTGGAGCGCGCCGGCGACCTGGCCGCCATGCTGACCAACCTCGAGGCCGGCGATGTGCTCTTCATCGACGAGATTCATCGCCTCTCGCCGGTGGTGGAGGAGATCCTCTATCCCGCCATGGAGGACTTCCAGCTCGACATCATGATCGGCGAGGGGCCGGCGGCGCGCTCCATCAAGCTCGACCTGCCGCCCTTCACTCTGGTGGGGGCGACCACCCGGGCGGGACTCCTGACCTCGCCGCTGCGCGATCGCTTCGGGATCGTCCAGCGCCTGGAGTTCTATGCCATCGGCGAGCTCACCGAGATCGTCACCCGCTCGGCGCGGCTGATGGGGGTCGAGGCGGACGCCGACGGCGCCCGGGAAGTGGCGCGCCGTTCCCGAGGTACCCCGCGCATCGCCAACCGCCTGCTGCGCCGCGTGCGCGACTACGCCGAGGTGCGCGGCAGCGGCCGTATCGACGCCGAGATCGCCGACCGGGCGCTGGACATGCTCCACGTCGACCATCACGGCCTGGATCACATGGACCGCCGCTTGCTGCTGGCGATGATCGAGAAGTTCGACGGCGGCCCGGTGGGGGTCGACTCGCTGGCCGCCGCCATCGGCGAGGAGCGCGATACCATCGAGGACGTCATCGAGCCCTACCTGATCCAGCAGGGGTTGATGATGCGCACCGCGCGGGGTCGGGTGGTGACCCGCCAGGCCTGGCTGCACTTCGGCCTGGCACCCGCCGAGGATGCCGCGGACGCCGCCGGGGAGACCCGGCCGTGAGCGAGTTCCGTCTGCCGGTGCGCGTCTATATCGAGGACACCGATGCCGGTGGCATCGTCTACTACGTCAACTACCTCAAGTACATGGAGCGGGCACGCAGCGAGTGGCTGCGCGCGCAGGGGATCACCCAGCGCGAGCTGTTCGAGGCCGGCATCCAGCTGGTGGTGCACAAGCTGGAGTGTCGCTATGCCAAGCCCGCCCGACTGGATGACGCGCTCGAGGTGAGCGCCGAGATCCGGTCCCATGGCCGCGCCCGGCTGCAGTTCGGCCAGGTCGTGAGCTGTCGCGGGGAACCCTTGTGCGAGGCGCGGGTCGACATCGCCTGCATCGATGCGACGCGCCTCAAGCCCGTACCCTGGCCGCCGGCGCTGGCCGCGGCCCTGGCCCAACCCTCTGCCCAACCGCAAGACTGACGAGGATGCCCGTGAACGACTCCATGTCCATACCCCACCTGATCATGAGCGCCAGTACCGTGGTGCAGCTGGTTATGCTGCTGCTCACGGTGGGCTCGATCCTCTCCTGGGTCGTGATCTTCCAGCGCACCTTCGTGATGCGCCGTGCCAAGCAGACCCACCAGGCCTTCGAGGAGCGCTTCTGGTCCGGCGTCGACCTCAACGAGCTCTACCGGGAGACCCCGGCGGAGCAGGAGACCCAGGGCGCCGAGCACGTGTTCCGCGCCGGCTTCCGCGAATTCAACCGCCTGTTGCCCAAGACCAAGAGCCCCCAGGCGATCCTCGATGGCGTCCAGCGCAGCATGCGGGTGGCCTGGTCCCGGGAGGAGGAGCGCCTCAGCCTGCACCTGGTGTTCCTGGCCACCGTGGCCTCGGCCAGCCCCTATATCGGCCTGTTCGGCACCGTCTGGGGCATCATGGGCTCCTTCCAGGCGCTCTCCATGACCCAGCAGGCGACACTCGCTACCGTGGCCCCCTGGATCGCCGAGGCGCTGATCGCCACCGCCATGGGGCTGTTCGCCGCCATCCCGGCGGTGATCTTCTACAACCGCCTGTCGTCAGAATCCGCGCGGCTGCTGGGCAAGTACGAGGACTTCGCCGAGGAGTTCCACTCCATCCTGCACCGCAACCTGCAGGGCCGGGCCGAATCCGGCGCCGCCTGAGGGAGTCTGGCCATGCATGGACCTTTCAATCGCAGCGGGCGCAAGCCCATGGGCGAAATCAACGTCGTGCCCTTCATCGACGTCATGCTGGTGCTGCTGGTGATCTTCATGATCACCGCCCCCATGATGACCCAGGGCGTGCAGGTGGATCTGCCCCAGGTGACCTCCGAGCCCATCGAGAACGCCGATGAGAGTGACCCGATCATCGTCTCGGTGGATCGCGACGGCGGCTACTACCTCTCCATCGGCGGCGAGGAGAGCGCCGTGGACCTCGACGAGCTCGCCGATCGGGTGGTCATCCTGCTCGAGCGCCGCCCCGGCACGCCGGTGATGGTGCGCGGGGATCGCAATGTTACCTACGGTCAGGTGGTCACCCTGATGAGTACCCTGCAGGTGGCCGGCGTGGCCAACGTCGGATTGATCTCCGAACCACCCGGCGGGGAAGGCTGAGGATTATCGATGGCCACACAGGACCCACGGGTAGGGTACGGCCTGCCGACGATCCTCGCGGTGGCGCTGCACGTGGTGGTGGTGCTGTTCAGCGTGATCAGCCTGCCCAGCCGCGAGCCGGAACCGACCTCATCCTCCATCGTCCAGGCGACCCTGGTCAGCACCGAGACGGTGACCGACCAGGCGCAGCGTGCCGAGGCGGCGCGCTCGCGCGCCCTGGCGCGGGAAGCGGAGGAGCAGCGTCAGGCCGAGGAGGCCGCCCGCGAGGCAGAGGAGGCGGCTGCCGCCGTCGAGGCCGCGCGTCAGGCGGAGCAGGAGGCCGAGACCCAGGCTCAGGAAGAGGCCCGTAGTGCCGCCGAGGCGGCCGAGGCCGACGCCGCCCGGCGCGCCGAGGAGGCCGAACGCCAGGCCCAGCAGCGTGAGGAGCAGCGCGTTCAGCAGGAAGAGGCCGAACGGCAGCGTCAGGCCGAGGCGGAAGCCGAGCGACAGCGCCAGGCCGAGGCGGAAGCCGAGCGACAGCGCCAGGCCGAAGCGGAAGCCGAACGGCAGCGTCAGGCCGAGGCAGAGGCCGAGCGCCAGCGCCAGGCCGAGGCGGAAGCCGAACGCCAGCGTCAGGCCGAGGCGGAAGCCGAGCGTCAGCGCCAGGCCGAGGCGGAAGCCGAGCGTCAGCGCCAGGCCGAAGCCGAACGCCAGCGTCAGGCCGAGGAAGAGGCCCGTCGTCAGCGCGAAGCGGAGGAGCAGCGCCGCCGGGAGCAGGAGGCCCAGCGCCAGCGCGAGGCCGAGGAAGCCGCGCGCCGCGCCGCCGAGGCGGCGAGCCAGGGGCTCGATCGCGCCATCGATGGCGAGAGCGACGCCGTCGCCAATGCGCGACAGGGCCAGGAGGCCGCCAACAGCTTCATCAACCTGGTCCGCCGCGCGGTGGAGCAGGCCTGGGTGATTCCCCCCAATGTACCGGGCGGTGCCACCGCGGAGGTCGCGGTGCGTCTCGGCCCTTCCGGCGAGCTGTTCGGCGCCTCGATCACCCGCAGCAGCGGCGACAGCGCCTTCGATCGCTCGGCGATCCAGGCGGTCGAGGCCGCGGCACCGTTCGCCGAACTGCGACAGTTGCCAGCCAACCTGCAACGGGACTACCGTCAATTCAATCTGCGTTTCACACCGGGAGACGTGCGCTGATGAAAGCCCTGATCACTTCCTGGCTGACGGCTCTGCTGCTGATCTTCAGCGGCCTGGCCCAGGCCAACCTGACCATCGAGATCACCCGCGGCAGTGACCGGGCGACCCCGGTCGCCGTGGTGCCCTTCGCCGGCGGCGACGACTTCCCCGAGGACGTCGCCCAGGTGATCCACGACAACCTGGAGCGCAGCGGCTACTTCGACCCGCTGCCGCGCCGCCAGATGATCGACCGCCCCAGCGAGAGCGACGAGGTGCGCTATGGCACCTGGCGCAGCCTGGACGTGCGCTACCTGGTGGTGGGGCGTGCCAGCCGGGAAGGCAACGGCTACCGCCTGCGCTATGAGCTGATGGACGTCAGCGGCGAGCGCCGCATGCTGGGGGAGGTGGTCACCGCCGACCAGAACGAACTGCGCGGCGCCGCCCACTACATCAGCGACCAGATCTTCGAGGCGATCACCGGCATTCGCGGCGCCTTCTCGACCCGCATCGCCTACGTGACGGCCCAGGGTGTGGGCGACAACATGCAGTTCACCCTCTACGTGGCGGATGCCGACGGCCGCAACAGCCAGCAGGTACTGAGCTCACGGGAACCGATCCTGTCGCCGGCCTGGTCGCCCGACGGGCGCCGCCTGGCCTATGTCTCCTTCGAGACCGAGCGGCCGGCGATCTATATCCAGGACCTGGCTTCGGGCCAGCGGGTGCGCGCGACCTCCTTCGAGGGCATCAACGGGGCCCCGGCCTGGTCACCGGATGGCCGCCGACTCGCCATGTCGCTCTCCAAGGATGGCCAGCCGGAGATCTACGTGATGGACATCGCCTCGCGAGAGTTCCAGCGCATCACCAACAGCTCGAGCATCGACACCGAGCCGGCTTGGGCGCCCGACGGTCGCAGCTTGCTATTCACCTCGGACCGCAGCGGCGGGCCGCAGCTCTACCGCCACGACTTCGCCAGCGGCCAGCAGCAGCGGCTCACCTTCACCGGCAACTACAATGCCCGCGGGCGCTTCTCGCCCGACGGGGAATCGATCTTCCTCATCCACCGCTCCAGCAACGGCTTCCAGGTGGCGCGCCAGGACCTGGACAGCGGACGACTGGTCGTGCTGAGCGATTCGCGCTGGGATGAATCCCCCAGTGTTGCGCCCAACGGGACCATGGTAATCTTCGCCACCCAGCAGGGTAACAGCGGGGTATTGGGGGCAGTGACCGCCGACGGACGTGCGTCCTTCCGGCTGCCTTCCGCATCGGGCGACGTGCGTGAACCCGCATGGTCTCCCTTTCTCAACTGACCACAGTGATGTTGGTGCTCTTCGATTCAGTAAGGAGTAACACAATGCAACTCAAGCGCGGTCTCAAGCCCTATGCCAGGACCCTGGCGGTCGCTCTGTCCCTGGCCTTCGTGGCAGGTTGTTCCAGCAGTGGCGGGACCCAGGACGGGTCCATGGACAGTTCCCGCACCGGCAACGGCGTGGCTGGCAGCGGCGTCTCCGGTAGCCAGGTAGGCGGCACCGGTTTCGGCAGCGGCACCGCTGGCCAGGAGGCCGATGGCCGCATCCCCCAGCAGCGCACCATCTACTTCGAGTTCGACAGCGACCGCATCCGCAGCGAGTTCGAACCTGTGTTGGCCGCCCACGCCCGCTACCTGCGCGAGAATGGCAACTCCCGTGTGGTCCTGCAGGGCCATACCGATGAGCGTGGCACCCGCGAATACAACATGGCGCTGGGCGAGCGTCGTGCTCGCTCCGTGGAGCGCTTCCTCTCCGTGCAGGGCGTGTCGCCCTCCCAGATCGAGGTAGTGAGCTACGGCGAGGAGCGCCCGGCCGCCCGTGGCCAGAACGAGGAAGCCTACGCCCAGAACCGTCGGGTCGTCTTCGCCTACTGAGTCGCCGGTACCCGCGTCGATGGAGGCACGCATGAAACACGGTCTGAAAGGACTGTGCGGCGCGGGAGCCCTGGTGCTCCCGCTGTCCGTATGGCTCCCCGCAGTCGCGCAGCAGCCGGTGGTCGAAGACCTCACCTCCCAGCCGCGCACCTTCTACCAGCAAACGGAAACCCGCGAGGCCGCGGGCGGCAGCCTGGTGATCTTCAATCAGGTCCAGCAGCACGAGGAGGAGATCCGCCAGCTGCGCGGCCAGGTCGAGGAGCTTCGGCACCAGCTCGAGCAGCTGCGCCGCCAGACTCGCGACCAGTACCTGGACCTCGAGGACAGACTCGCCACGGCGCCGGTCGGCGTCGGCGGGGATGCGAGCGCTCAGGTCGATGACGAGGCCGCACGCCAGGTGGCCCAGGCACCGTCGCCCAGCGGCGCGAGCCCCGAGGCCCAGCAGGCCTATCAGCAGGCCTTCGCCAGGGTCCAGGCCCGGGAGTTCAGCGAGGCCATCGGCGCCTTCGAACGCTTCGTGGCCCAGCACCCCGACAACAGCCTGACCGCCAATGCCTACTACTGGCTGGGGGAGCTGCACGCCGCGGAGGGCGACCTCGAAGCGGCCGAGCGCGAGTTCCGCACCGTGCTCGACGACTTCCCGCAGAGCAACAAGGTGCCCGACTCCCTCTACAAGCTGGGCTTGCTCAAGGCGCGCCAGGGCGACCCCCAGGCCAGCCGCGAGCTGCTCGAACGGGTGCGTGACGACTACCCGGACACCACCGCGGCGGGCCTGGCCAACGACTTCCTGCGCCAGTCCGGCAACTGATCACCAAGGAGACCCCATGACGACCTGCAAGATCGACTATCAGGCCCCTGCGGACCTGCTCAAGGACCGCATCATCCTGGTAACGGGCGCGGGCGACGGGATCGGCCGGGCCGCAGCCCTGACCTTTGCCCGTCACGGGGCCACGGTGATCCTGCTGGGCCGCACCATCGCCAAGCTGGAGAAGGTCTACGACGAGATCGAGGCCGCGGGGGGGCCTCAGCCGGCGATCTTCCCGCTCAACTTCGAGGGCGCCACCCTCAAGGACTACCACGACATGGCCGAGACCCTGGACCGGGAGTTCGGCCGCCTCGACGGTATCCTGCACAACGCCGGCCTGCTGGGGCGCATCACGCCCTTCGAGCAGTACAATCCGGAGCTGTGGGAGCAGGTGATGCAGGTCAACTTCAACGGTCCCGTCTGGATGACCCAGGCGCTGCTGCCGCTGCTCAAGGCGTCCGCGGATGCCTCGCTGGTGTTCACCTCCTCCAGCGTCGGACGCCGCGGGCGTGCCTACTGGGGGGCCTACGCGGTCTCCAAGTTTGCCACCGAGGGGTTCATGGAGGTGCTGGCCGACGAGGTCGAGCACCTGGGCAACGTGCGGGTCAACAGCCTGAATCCCGGCGCCACCCGCACCCAGATGCGCAAGCAGGCCTACCCGGGCGAGCTGCCGGAGACCCTGCGCACTCCCGAGGAGATCATGCCCACCTACCTGTGGCTGATGGGCGCGGAGAGCCGCGGCCACAACGGCGAGACATTCGACGCTCAGCCGCCGAAGGAGTAACCGCCCGACAACAGGCTCATGGGGTCAGGCCTGTGCGGTGTCGACCAGGCCCACCACGGTGGGCCTGGTGGCCGGGTCGGGGTCTGCGCCCGTGGCGACCGGGCCTGTCCCGGCGCCACTCACACTGTTTCCCGTCATCCTTGCAGCAGCGCGGCCACCAGCGCCTCGCCGCTCTCGAACCAGAGATCGGCGGGCCAGGCGCGATAGTCGTCGCCTTCCTCCACATAGCCCCAGCCCACCGCCACGGCCGCCATGCCGGCAGCGCGGGCGGCCTGGATGTCGCGCAGGTGGTCGCCCAGGTACCAGCAGGCCTGGGGCGCCACCGCAAGACGGCGGGCGGCCTCCAGCAGCGGGACTGGGTCCGGCTTCTTCACCGGCAGGTCGTCGGCACACAGCAGCGCCCCCGGGGCCAGCCCCAGGGCAGCCACCAGAGGCTCGGCATAGGCCCGCGGCTTGTTGGTGACGATGCCCCAGGGGCGCTCGGCACCCTCCCACTGCTCCAGCAGCCGCACCAGCGGCGGGAAGACGCGGCTCTCGTCGGCCACCGCCTCGCCGTAGGCGGCGAGCAGGAAGGTGCGCGCCTCGTCGTGGCCCTCGGCCTCCCTGGCGAGTCCGAGTGCCAGGGTCACCAGAGCGCTGCCGCCATTGGAGACCTGGGCGCGGATCACCGGATAGGGCAGGGGGGCGAGCCCATGGTGGGCGCGCAGGGCATTGGTGGCCCGGGCCAGGTCCGGCGCGGTATCCACCAGGGTGCCGTCGAGGTCGAAGAGCAGGGCGGCCGGACGCGTCGCGGTGATCACTCGGCCTCCCGGCGGCAGTGCATCAGGTAGTTCACCGAGACGTCGGTGGGGTGCAGGCGGTAGCGCCGGGTCAGCGGGTTGTAGACCAGGCCGCTCTGCTCCTGGATCTCGAGGTGTGCCGCGCGGCACCAGCCGGCCAGCTCCGCCGGGCGGATGAACTTCTCGTAGTCGTGGGTCCCGCGGGGCAGCAGGCGCAGCAGGTATTCCGCGCCGAGGATCGCCAGGGCATAGGCCTTGGGGTTGCGGTTGAGGGTGGAGAAGAAGAGCTGACCGCCGGGCTTGACCAGGGTGGCGCAGGCGCGCACCACCGAAGCCGGATCGGGCACGTGCTCGAGCATCTCCAGGCAGGTCACCACGTCGAACTCGCCGGGCCTTTCCTCGGCCAGCGCCTCCACGCTGATGCGGCGATAGTCGACCTCGACGCCGCTCTCCTCGGCATGCAGCCTGGCCACCGCCAGGGGCGCCTCGCCGAGATCGATGCCGGTGACCCGGGCGCCGCGATGGGCCATCGCCTCGGCCAGGATGCCGCCGCCGCAGCCCACGTCCACCACTCGCTTGCCGGCCAGGCCCGCGCGGGCATCGATGAAGTCCAGGCGCAGCGGGTTGATCTCATGGAGCGGCTTGAACTCGCTCTCCGGGTCCCACCAGCGGCTGGCCAGGGCCTCGAACTTGGCAATCTCGCCGGGGTCGACGTTGCCCGCTTGCGTCTGACTTGCGCCCATCTGAGCTCTCCGTTCAGGAATCACGATGCAGTCCTAACCATGGATGTTGCCTGGCCGGCACAGTGGCAGGGCCAGGCTCGTCCGGTATCATGGCACCATTCTACCCGCTCTTGAGGCCGCATTCCCATGGCCAGGGGCGGGAGTCGCCTGGCGCGACGCGGCGGGGCTCTCAGGGTCCGGCCGCGTCGTGGCCATTCACAGACGATGACGTTACGGACAAGGATTTCACCATGATCAAGAAGGCCGTGCTTCCCGTCGCCGGCTTCGGCACCCGCTGCCTGCCGGCCTCCAAGGCAATTCCCAAGGAGATGATCACCATCGTTGACCGTCCGGTGATCCAGTACGTGGTCGAGGAGGCGGTCGCCGCCGGCATCCGCGATATCGTGCTGGTGACCCATGGCAGCAAGTCGGCCATCGAGAACCACTTCGACAAGCACTTCGAGCTGGAGGCGAGCCTCGAGGCCAAGGGCAAGCACGAGCTGCTCGCCGAGCTGCGCAGCATCGTGCCGGAGGACGTCAATATCATCAGCGTGCGCCAGCCCGAGCCCCTGGGGCTCGGCCATGCCGTGCTCTGCGCCCGCCCGGTGGTGGGTGACGACGAGCCCTTTGCGGTGCTGCTCCCCGACGTGCTGGTGGATGCCGAGGGCCTCGAACGCAACGACCTGGCCTGCATGCTCGGTGCCTTCGACGCCAGCGGCCGCGCCCAGCTGATGGTGGAGGAGGTGCCCCGCGAGATGACCTACAAGTACGGCATCGTCGACACCGGGGGTGATACACCCGCTCCCGGCGAGTCGCGCCCGCTGGCCGGTGTGGTGGAGAAGCCGCCGGTGGAAGAGGCGCCCTCCAACCTGGCGGTGATCGGCCGCTACGCGCTGCCCGGCAGCATCTTCCAGCTGCTGGCCGAGACGGCCCCGGGGGCCGGGGGCGAGATCCAGCTCACCGACGCCATCGAGACCCTCCGCCAGCGCGAGGGCGTCGATGCCTTCCGCATGCGCGGCAAGACCTATGACTGCGGTCACCAGCTCGGCTACCTGGAAGCGATCCTCGCCTACGGACGCCGCCATGCCCGCTACGGCGAGGGATTCCGCGAGCTGCTCACCCGCTACGCCGACGAGGCCTGACGCCATGCGTGTGCTGATCCACGGCAGTGAACTTGCCGCGGCCACCGCCGCCGCCGCGCTCTCCTCGGTGGGCCATCGCGTCACCTGGCTTCCCCATCCCGAGACGCCCTGGGCAGAGCTCGAGCACGCCGACTGGCTGCGCCGTGAGCCCCGGCTGCTGGCCCAGCTGGAGGAGAGCCGCCAGGGCGGCAGCCTGCGCCTCGTCGAGTCCCTCGAGGCGGCGCGCCCCGCCGACCAGGAGGTGCTCTGGCTGGCGGTCTCCCCCGGGCAGCGCGGCGACCTGGCCCCCCTGCTGGCCGCCCTTGCCGGCGGCGCCGCGACCCTGCTGGTGGTCAACAACTCCACCTTCCCGGTGGGCGAGACCGAGCGCCTGGAGGCCCAGCTCGACGGCCGCGGCCGGACGGTCTCCCTGCCGGACCTGCTGGAGGAGGGGCGCGCCTGGGACACCTTCACGCGCCCCGGGCGCTGGCTGCTCGGCAGCGACGATGCCACCGCCGAGGCGCAGATGCGTGAGCTGCTGCGGGCCTTCAACCGCCGCAGCGAGGTGATCCAGCGCATGCCGCGCCGCGCCGCCGAGCTCACCAAGTTCGCCATCAACGGCATGCTGGCCACCCGCATCAGCTACATGAACGAGATGGCCGGCCTGGCCGACAGCCTGGGCGTCGACGTCGAGTACGTGCGCCGGGGCATGGGGGCGGATTCCCGCATCGGCTACGAGTATCTCTATCCCGGCTGCGGCTTCGGCGGTCCCAACTTCTCCCGGGACCTGATGCGCCTGGCCGACGTCCAGTCCGCCAGCGGTCGCCGCTCGGCGCTGCTCGAGCAGGTGCTCGACATCAACGAGCACAAGAAGGAGACGCTGTTCCGCAAGCTGTGGTCCCACTTCCATGGTCGCCTCGAGGGGCGCACCGTGGCCATCTGGGGTGCGGCGTTCAAGCCCGGCACGGCGCGCATCGACCATGCCCCGGTGCTGCGCCTGCTGCGGGCGCTGTGGGCGGAGGGGGTGCGGGTCCGGCTCCACGATCCCGCGGCGATTCCGGCACTGCTGGAGGAGGTGGGTGAGCAGCCGCTGTTGGAGGTGTTCGACGGCGATCCCCACGTCGCCTGCGAGGGCGCCTGCGCGCTGATGCTGGTGACCGAATGGAAGGCCTACTGGAACCCCGACTGGGAACGGCTCGCCGGCCTGCTGGGGGAGGGCCTGCTGCTGGATGGCCGCAACATCTTCGACCCGGGCTGGGTGGCCGCCCAGGGCCTGCACTATCGGGGCATCGGACGTCGCGCGGATCCCTGACCGCCTCGGGCCTTCCCACCACAGCAAGCGGCCCCGCCAATGGCGGGGCCGCTCGTCTCCATCGGGCGTCAGCGACGCCTGACGTGCTTGCCGATCAGCCGGCGAAGTTCTGGGCGACGAACTCCCAGTTCAGCACGTTCCACACGCTCTCCAGGTACTTCGGACGGGCGTTGCGATAGTCGATGTAGTAGGCATGCTCCCACACGTCGATGGTCATCAGCGGGGTCTGGCCATGGGCGATCGGGGTGTCGGCGTTGCTGGTGTTGACGATGTCGACGCCGCCGTCCTCGGTCTTGATCAGCCAGGTCCAGCCGGAGCCGAAGTTGGCCACGGCGTTGGCGTTGAAGGTCTCCTTGAACTTCTCGAAGGAGCCGAACTTGGCGTTGATGGCGTCGGCCAGGGCGCCTGAGGGCTCGCCGCCGCCGTTGGGCGCCAGGCAGTGCCAGTAGAAGGTGTGGTTCCACACCTGGGCCGCCTGGTTGAAGAGGCCGCCGGAGGAGGACTTGATGATCTCTTCCAGAGACTTGCTGGCATCAGCGGTGCCTTCGGTCAGCTCGTTGAGCTTGGTCACGTAGGCCTGGTGGTGCTTGCCGTAGTGGTACTCGAGGGTCTCGGCGGAGATGTGCGGCTCCAGAGCGTTCTTGTCGTACGGCAGGGCGGGCAGTTCAAATGCCATTCAGGTTTCTCCTCGGGTCGTCACAATGAGTCACAGCGATCGTCCATGGTGGGTATTCCTTGCCTGGACTTCAAGGGGGCCGCTCCGTTGGCCGGACCCCGTGCGCCGTGGGGCAAAAAAACCTTACACTACGGCGACGCTGTACAGGGTGCCGCGGCATCATAGCACCCGTCGCAGGGGGCGCCAATTGTGCCCCCCGCCCACCGCCAGAGAAGGAGTTGACCATGGCTGATCGCCATGAGGACCGCCGTCATGCCGCCTCCATCGTCCCCGATCCCGAGGCCAGCCTGGCCTCCCGGCGCTGGCGGAGACCGCCGCCGCCCCGGGTATGGCCGCTGTGGCTGCTGGTCCTGGGGCTGGCCGCCGCCGGGGGCGGGGCGGGCTATCTGGCCTGGGAGGAGCGTGCGCGCCTCGATGCCGAAGTGGCCCGGCTTTCCGGGGAGCTCTCCAATGTCCATGCGCGCTTCGACGCGGCCCTCGGCGAGGGCGAGGCGCTCACCGACATCGAGGCACGCCTGACGGCCCTCGTGCGTCGCGACGAAGCCCACGACGGGCTGCTGGCGGTGCTCGAGGAGGACCTTGCCTCGGGGCTGGAGGCCCAGGAGGCCCGCCACGACGCCCTTCAGCAGCGCCTCGTGCGCATCGCCGAGGCCGCCGCCACCCGCGAGGCGATGCTGGCGGCGACCCAGCTCTCCCTGGATGCCCTGGAGCGCGCCGGCGCAGAGGGGCGGGCCGCCCTGGGCGATGCCCTCGAGGCCCAGCGCGGCCAGCTGGACGACCTGGCCGAGGTCCAGGCCAGCGAGCGCCGTCGCCTGGACGCGCTGGACGAGCGACTCGGCCAGCTGACCGTCGAGAGCGGCCAGGACGAGGCCGTGGCGCGCCTCGAGGCCGACCAGCAGGCCCTGGCCGAGCGCCTCTCCGAGGCCGAGGAGGCCGCCGAGCGTCAGCGTCAGAGCCTCGAGGAGCAGCTGGCCGCCCTGGGAGGGGAGGTTGAAGCCCTCGCCGCGGCAAGGGATGATGAGGGCAGCGCGCAGGAGGCCCTGGCGGCCCGCCTCGCGGCCCTGGCGGTGGAAGTCGGGGAGCTGCGGCGCAGCCAGCTTGCGCTGAGTGCGCGCCTGGAGGCCCTGCGTCCCTGATGGCGACTTGCCATGGGGGCGGGAAAACGAGTCGCATGGAGCGAAGGCGTCGAGAGATGGGAGATCATGTGGGAAAACGCCTGGGAACCGCGACTCTGGTGGCGGCCCTTGCCCTGATGCCGGGCGGGGCCCTTGCCCTGGATGTTCGCATCGACGGCATCGACGGCAACGTGGCCGAGAACATCCGCCACTACCTGGACGGGCTGGACCCCGAGCAGTTCAGCCGCGCCCGGGTCGAGGGCGAGGCCCAGCGCCGCACCCGCGAGGCGATGCGGGTCTACGGCTACTACGAGCCCGATATCCGGCTGCGCCTCGACGACCGCGACCCGCCGCGCCACGTTGAGCTGGCCATCGACCCGGGCCCCCGCGTCACCATCGAGCGCCTCTCCTTTCGCCTGGCCGGCGATGCCCGCGAGGACCCACCCTTCCAGGAGGCCATCGACGCCTTTCCCCTGGCCGTGGGCGACCCCCTGGTGCATGCCCCCTACGACCGCCTGCGAGCCCGGCTGGCCAACCTGTCCCTGGAGCGGGGCTACTTCGACTGGCGCTTCACCGACCGCCGCATGGAGGTACGCCCCTTCGCCGAGAGCGCGCGGCTCTACCTCGCCCTGGACAGCGGGCCCCGCTATCGCTTCGGCAACGTCACCCTGAGCGGCAGCCATATCGAGCCCGAGCGCCTGCGCAACATGCTGACCTTCGCCCCCGGCGACCCCTACCTGGCCGGCGAGCTGGCTCGCTACAACCAGCGCCTCGGCCAGACCCGCTGGTTCGGCTCGATCACCGTGCGCCCCCGGCTGATCGAGGGCGAGGCGCTGTTTCGCGACGCCGACGCCGCGTCAGCCGAGGCAGACGGCTGGTGGGGCGAGCTCGAGGCCTCGCCCCCGGAGGTCGAGACGCCGACCCTGACCATGGCCGCGGTCGACGCGGCCGCCGCGGTGGGGCGTCGCGGCCCCCCCGAGGTGCCGGTCGACGTCACCCTCACACCGGCCGATCGTCACCAGTTCGAGGTGGGGGTGGGCTTCGCCACTGACGTGGGGCCGCGGCTGCGCTTCTCCTGGGACCAGCCGTGGATCAACCGCTATGGCCATGGGCTGGACCACGACCTCTTCATCTCGGCGCCGGAGCAGCGCTTTTCCGGGGTCTACAGCATGCCGCTGGATGATCCGCTGCGCGACAGCTACCGCTTCCAGTACGGCTTTCGGCATCGCGACAACAAGGATACCCGCTCGCTGGAGGCGACCCTCGAGGGCGCGCGGCGCTGGGAGTTCGAGAACCGCTGGGTGCAGACGATCTACGTGCGCAGTACCTTCGAGGACTTCACCCAGGGCGGCGACGACGAGCAGGTGGTGATCCTCTACCCCGGCGTCAGCTGGTCGCGGACCCGGACCCGCAATCCCACCTTCCCCACCTGGGGGGATCGCCAGCGCATCGCCTTCGAGGTCTCCGACGGCGCCTGGGGCTCCGACGCCGACTTCCTGCGCATGACCGGCGAGACCCAGTGGATCCGCCTGTTCGGCGACGACATGCGCCTGGTGACCGGCATGGGCATCGGCGCCATCGAGTCCGATGACTTCAGCAAGATCCCCCCCTCGCTGCGCTTCTTCGCCGGCGGTGACCGCAGCGTGCGCGGCTATGGCTACGAGAGCCTCTCGCCCCGCAACGAGGAGGGCAAGCTGACCGGTGGCCAGCAGCTGTTGACCGCCAGCGTGGAGCTGCAGCGACGGCTGACCGGCGACTGGTGGGGCGCCGCCTTCGTCGACACCGGCGACGCCTTCGAGGAGTGGGGGCCCGATGACCTCAACACCGGTGCCGGCCTCGGCGTTCGCTGGATCTCTCCGGTGGGCCCCATCCGTTTCGACATCGCTCACCCCTTCGACGACGAGGACAATGCGTGGCGCATCCACTTCGCCATCGGTCCAGAGTTCTGAGCCTGCTCTGGGCCCTGTTTCGCCTGCTGATCCTGCTGCCGCTCACCCTGCTGGGGCTGGTGATACTGGCCCTGGGCCTGGCGCTCTCCCCCTGGGGCACGGGGCTGCTGCTGGACACCGGGGCGCGCCAGGGGTTCTACCAGCTGGAGAGCCATGAGGGCGCGCCTCTCGATCGCCTGGTGCTGCACGGGTTCAAGCTCGAGGCGGGGCCGGTCCGCGTGGCGCTCGAGCGCCTCGAGCTCGCCTGGGCCGACGACTGCCTGCTGCAGGGCCGGCTCTGCCTGGACACCCTGGTGGTGGACGGCGCCCGGATCCGGGTCGGTGCAGGCGAGGAGGGCGACGACGAGCCTGCGCCCCCCGGCGAGCCCCTGGAGGAGATCCGCCTGCCGTTTCCGGTGGAGCTGCGCACCCTGGCCTTCAATGACGTGGAGGTGATGCTGGCCGACGGGACCCGGCTGCGCTGGGACACCTTCACCAGCGGGGCGCTGGCCGAGGAGCAGAGCGTCACTCTGCGGCCCACGCGGCTGGCCGGCCTGCGGCTGCTGCTGCCCCTGTCGCCGGGCGCCCGGCTCGCCCTGAGCGAGGCCGAGCACGAGGGGCCGAGGATCGTCGCCGCGGCCATCGATGCCGCCATTGCCGTGCGCTCGCCGCTGCCGGCGGAAGTCGCCGCCGAGCTGGAGGGGCTCGCCGCCACGCCGCTGGCCGAGCAGCCCCGCCGCACGCTGCCCGAGATCCGCCTGCCGCTGCGTCTGGAGGTCCCGGAGTTGCTGGTGGAGGACAGCGCAGTGGAAGGCGCCATGGAATACGGTATCCAACGCCTGGCCCTGACGCTCTCCGCCAGCGGACACGACGTGGAGCTCCACCCCCTGGAGGTGAGCAGCCGCGACGCCGATGCCCGCCTCCAGGCGCGGGTCTCGCTGCGCGATGACTACCCGCTCGAGGCGCGACTGCAGAGCGCCCTGTGGTTGCCGGACCGCCTTCCCGAGCTTGCCGGCCAGCGCATCGACCTGGCCCTGGACGGCAGCCTGGCCGAGCTGCTGGTGCGGCTGCAGCTGGAGGGGCCGGTCAACGCCGCCCTGGATGCGCGCCTGGATGCGCTGGAGCCGACGCTGCCCTTCAGCGCCTCTCTGGCCAGCGACCTGGTGCAGTGGCCGCTGCCCGGCGCCATGTCGGAGGAGGAGGAGGCCGCCCCCGAGCCCTGGCTGGTGGAGGAGCTGACGCTGCGCGCTGAGGGTCGCCTGACCGACTACCGGCTGGCCGCCTCGCTGATGGTGGAGGGCCCCGAGGTCCCCTTCACCCGGGTGGCGCTGGCCGGCAGCGGCGATCTCGAGCACTTCGCCTGGACCCCGCTCTCGATCAGCCTCGCCGGCGGCTCCCTGGTGACCCGCGGACGCGTCGACTGGGCCGAGGAGCTGGCGGTGGAGACCGTGGCGCGCCTGGATCGCGTGGAGCCCGGGCGCTTCGTGGAGGGGCTCGACGGGCGCCTCGACGGCGACATCGCGGCGAGCTTCACCCAGTCGGCAGAGGGCTGGCAATTGGCCATCCCGACCCTCTCCATCAGCGGCGTGCTCCAGGAGCTGCCGCTGGCCCTCGACGCACGCCTGAGCGGCAACAGCGACATGCGCTGGGAGATCGACACCCTCGACTTCCGCCAGGGGGAGAATCGCCTCAATGCCGCCGGCCGGGTCAGCGAGGCCCTCATCGACCTGGCCGGCGAGCTGGACATGCCCAACCTCGGGAGCCTCCACGACGAGCTATCCGGCACCCTGGCCGGGCGCTTCGCCGCCGGTGGCAGCCTCGAAGCGCCCCAGCTCGACCTCGAGCTCGGCGGCGACGACCTGGCCTTCGCCCAGCATCGGGTGGACTCGCTGCGCCTGAGCGCCGATATCAGCGGCATCGAGGACCCTGCCCTCGACGTGAGCCTTGAGCTCGAGCGCCTCAACGCCGCCGGCCAGCGCTTCAGCGAGATCACCCTGGGGCTCGACGGCCGCCTCTCCGCCCATCGCCTGACCGTGGCGGCCCAGGCCGGTCGCGGCATGCCCCTGTCGCGTGCGGCCCTCGCCCTCGAGGGCGGGCTCGATGGGGCCCGGGAACGCTATCGCGGCGCACTCACGCCGCTGGAGGTCGATACCGAGTTCGGCGACATCCGCCTGGCGGAGGCGATCGCCTTCGAGGCCAACCTGCCCGCCGGCAGCGTCAGAGCCGAGCCCTTCTGCCTGCGTCGCGAGCAGGGCGGCGAGCTCTGCCTCGTCGAGACGCTCGAGACCTCTGCCGACCGCGGGCGCGCCGCGCTGAGCCTGCGTGACCTGCCCATGTCGCTGCTCGACGAATGGGTGCCGGAGGAGTGGACCCTCGAGGGCGGAAGCGAGCTCGACCTAGTGGCCGAGTGGCGCCAGGGCGGGAGCGCCTGGCAGGCCGACCTGCGCCTTGAGAGCGACCTGGCCGTCGAGGGGCTCGATGCCTACGGCCAGCCCTGGTCGCTGCCGGCCTCACGCCTGGCGGCTCGGGTCTCCGCCACCCAGGCGCGGGCCGAGGTGGACCTCGACCTGAGCGTGGCCGAGGCGGGGCAGGTGGGCCTGGCGCTGACCATCGACGATCCGGCGGGGGCGGGACGACTCGACGGCCAGCTGCGCCTGGACGACCTGCGCCTCGATCGCTATCGCACCCTGGTGGCGGGCATGGAGACCCTGGAGGGGCGCCTGAATGGCCAGGTGGCCATCACCGGCACCACCCAGGTGCCCTCCCTGGACGGTCGCATCGACCTGGCCGGGCTGCGCCTGCGCGGGGCCGATGTGCCGGTGGAGGTCCGCGACGGGGAGGTGGCGATCACGCTCAGCGGCGACCAGGGCCGCATAGACGGCTTCATCGCCGCCGAGGAGGGGCGCCTGGCCATTCGCGGCGATGCCGCCTGGCCCAGCGCCGACGACTGGCGCATCAGCATCGCCCTGGATGGCCGCGACCAGCCGCTGCTGGCGGTACTGCCGGCCTTCGGCCGCCTGCGCCTGGCCCCGGAAATGACCGTGCTGGTGACGCCCTCGCTGCTGCAGGTGCGTGGCGAGGTGCGGGTGCCCTGGGCGAGGCTGGAGGTGGGCGAGTTGCCGCCCTCCGCCGTGTCGCCGAGCCCGGACGAGATCATCATCACCCGCCGCGACGAGGAGCGCGCGCGGCGCCAGGCCCAGCGGGCCGCCGAGGCGGCCGCGGGCGAACCCGGTGAGGAGGCCGCTGAGGCCCTGGCTCGGGCCGGCATGGCGGTCGATGTACAGCTGAACCTGCGCCTGGGCCCCGATATGCAGCTGTCGGCCTATGGCCTGGAGTCCGGCCTCTCCGGCACCCTGGAGGTACGCCAGCAGAGCGGGCCGGTGCAGCTGTTCGGCGATGTCAGCCTGGTAGACGGCCGCTTCCGGGCCTACGGCCAGGACCTGCTGATTCGCGAGGGGCAGCTGCTGTTCAGCGGCCCGCCGGACCAGCCGCTGCTCAGCTTCGAGGCGATCCGCAACCCCAACGTCACCCAGGACGGCGTGATCGCCGGGCTGCGCGTCACCGGCACCGCCGCGGAGCCGCAGCTGCGGGTCTTCTCCGAGCCCGCCATGGACGAGGCGCGGGCGCTCTCCTACCTGCTGCGCGGCCGCGCCCCGGACGACAGCGATACCGACGGCGCCCTGACCCAGGCCCTGATCGGCCTGACCCTGGGCCAGACCGGCGGCGCCGTGGGCGCCATCGGCGAGGCCTTCGGCATCTCCGATCTCGCCCTGGAGACCGCCGGTACCGGCGAGGAGAGCCAGGTGGTGGTGACCGGGCAGCTCACCGATGATCTGCGCATCAGCTACGGGGTCGGGGTCTTCTCGCCGATCGCCGAGCTGACGCTACGCTATACCCTGTGGCGCAACCTCTACCTGCAGGCGGTCTCCGGGGCGGCCCAGGCGGTGGATCTGGTCTACGCCTTCAGCCGTCCCGGCAAGCCGCCGAGGATCACCGAGCAAGATTGATAGCGACAACCCGGGAGGGACGAGACGATGGCGATGGAAACCTGCGTGCTGGGCGGCGGCTGCTTCTGGTGCCTGGATGCCAGCTTCCGCCTGGTGGAGGGCGTGGAGCAGGTGGTGTGCGGCTATGCCGGGGGCGATGACCCGGCGCCGACCTACGAGGCGGTCTGCCGCGGCACCACCGGCCACGCCGAGGTGGTCGAGCTGACCTATGACCCGGCGGTGATCGGATTTCGCGACCTGCTGACGATATTCTTCGCCCTGCATGACCCCACCACGCCCAACCGCCAGGGCAATGACGTGGGTACCCAGTACCGTTCGGCGATCTACACCCTGGACGAGGACCAGGCCAGGGAGGCGCGGGAGATGATCGATGCGCTGGCGGTCGACTACGCGGCCCCCATCGTCACCGAGGTGGCCCCCCTGGCGGTATTCCATCCCGCCGAGGACTATCACCAGGACTACTTCACGAAGAACCCCGGCAATGCCTATTGCCAGTACGTGATTCCCCCCAAGCGTCACAAGCTGGCACAGCACTTCGGCCACCGGCTCAAGGGCTGAGGGCCACCCTTGCCGCCGAGGGTAGCCCTCAGCGACCGGGGGGTTCGCTCTCGGCGGCCAGGCGACGAGGCCGGCCGGCGAAGGTCGGCGCCCAGTCCTCGAGCTGGCGGCTCACCCGGCGCGCCAGCCAGGAGCGCAGTCGCCCCTCGCGCCACTCCATGAAGCCCACGTGGCCACCCTGGCGGGCCAGCTCGACTCGCACCGCCGCCCCCGGGGGCGGCAGCCGCTCGAACAGGTCTCCGGGCATGAAGGGATCATCCTCGGCATGCAGGATCAGGGTCGGCAGCTCCAGCTCGCCGAGCCAGCGGCCCGCCGAGGCGCGGCGGTAGTAGTCCGCCGCGTCGCGGAACCCGTGCAGCGGCGCGGTGACGGCGTCGTCATAGTCGCGCAGGGTGCGCAGCCGCCCCAGTCTCTCGCGGTCGAGCGCCAGCGGGAAGTCACCCAGCCGGCCGGCGGTCTTGGCCTTGAGCGAGGCGAGCAGGTGGCGCTCATAGACCCGGGCGAAGCCGCGCTGCAGGCAGTCGGCGCTGGCGGCGAGATCCAGGGGGGCGCTGATGGCAATGGCGCCGGCCAGGTCGAGGCCATCGCCCCCCTGTTCGGCCACCAGCTTGACCAGCATGTTGGCGCCCAGCGAGACCCCCGCGGCCACCTTGAGGGCGCGGGGGTAGCGGTGGGCCAGCTGGCCGATCAGCCAGTAGGCGTCGGCGGTGTCGCCGCTGTGGTAGGCCCGCGGCAGCCGGTTGGGCCGGCGACCGCAGCCGCGGAAGTGCATCAGCACCGCCCGCCAGCCCAGGGCGTCGGCGGCGGCCAGCAGCTCGCGGGCATAGGGGGAGTCGAAGGAGCCCTCCAGGCCGTGGAAGAGCAGGAACAGCGGCGCGTCCGGGGCCGTGGGACCCGGCGCCACCCAGGCCAGCTCCACGAAGTCACCATCCGGCAGCGTCAGAGTCTCCCAGCGATGCGGCAGGTGGCGCCGCGGCAGCAGGCGGGGCAGCAGGGTCTGGACATGGCGGTTGGCCAGCCCCGCGGGAGGGACGAAGTCGGCGCGATGCAGCTGACCGGTCATGGCGGGCTCACGCCTCCTGGGGAGTGAGGTTGTCCGGGCCCTTGGCGGTCACCAGCACGTTGTCCTCGATGCGGATGCCACCGTGGTCCGCCAGGCGCTCCACCCGTCCCCAGTTCACCTCGGTCCGGTGGCGATGGGCCTCCAGCAGCGTGGGGATGACATAGAGCCCCGGCTCCATGGTGACCACCATGCCGGCTTCCAGTTCCCGGGTGAGGCGCAGCGCCGAGTGCTCGGCGGGGGGCGGCAGTGGCTCACCGTCGGCACTCACCCGGCCGGCCACGTCGTGGACCTGCACGCCGAGCAGGTGGCCGAGCCCATGGGGGCAGAAGGCGCGGGTCAAGCCGCTCGCCAGCACTGCCTCGGGCGAGGCCGCCACCAGGCCGTGGGACACCAGCAGTGCCGCGAGCTCCTCGTGCATCCGCGCGTGCAGGCCCACGTAGCTCACCCCGGGGGCGAGCCCGGCGATCAGCCGCTGCTGCAGCGCGGTGACGCCCTCGATCAGCGGCGCGAACTCGGGCGCCGCCGCGGGGCCGGCCCAGGTGCGGGTGATGTCGGCGCAGTAGCCCCGGAAGCGCCTGCCGCCATCCAGTAGCAGGCTGTGCCGTACCGGTGGCGGCGCCGTGTCGTAGTGCTGGTAGTGGAGCACCCCGGCGTGGGCGTTGAGCCCGACGATGTTGGGGTAGGGCAGCTCGCTCTCGCGCTGGCGGGCCGCGGCCAGGTACGCCAGCTGGATATCGAGCTCGGCGCCGCCTGCCTCGAACGCCTCCCGCGCGGCCAGGTGGCCGGCCAGGGCACGGCGGTTGGCCTCGCGCAGGCAGCTCACCTCGTAGTCGCTCTTGCACACCCGGCGCTCGTCGAGCGCGGCCACGAGGCCCGGGGGATTGGCTTCGGCGCCTAGCGCCCTTGCCATCCCGCTGTCGAGATCCCCCAGCACCGCGAAGCGCCCGGGGGGCAGCGTCGGAGCCTCGGTCGTCTCGCGCCGCACCACCCGAAAGCGCGCGACCCAGGGCTCCTCGGGCAGCTCGGCGGGGAGGTGCCAGAAGTCCTGTGGGGCATGCAGATAGAGGATCGGCGGCTCCTCCGGGCGGATCAGCAGCCAGCTGTGGGCCAGCTGCGCCTGGCCGGTCCAGTGCACGAAGTGGCCATAGGCGGTGAAGCTGGCATGCTGGTCATCGCCGAAATGGCGGGCCGGCCGGCCGCTGTAGAGCAGCACGCCGTCGAACCCCTGGGCCCCCAGCACCTCGGCGTAGGCCTGGGTCAGGGCGCTCAGATGGGCGTGCTGCTGGCGATCACGTTCGGTCATGGGGTCGGATCCTGGCAGGGGGGTGAGCCGATGCGCTGCCTGGTCGCATTGTAGCGCCCCTCAGGTAAGACGGGCAGGGCAGACATGACGCGGTGCGGCTGGCATCATGCGCAGCGCATGAGTCACACGGGGAGGAACAAGATGCTGATGCTGCGGAAATCGTTGATGGCCGTCCTGGCGACAGGCATGGCGCTGGCCGGTCCGCTGCAGGCCGAGTCGCCGAACGGGGAGGGGCCCCGCTTCGAGGATCCGCGCGAGGCCGTCACCTGGCGCCGCGAGGAGCTCAAGGGCATCGAGCGCCTGGTGCGCCAGCTGCGCTTCGACCTGGTCAACAACCGGGACGCCCGCGGCGCCGAGCCGCGCCTGGCGGAACTCGCCGAGTTCGCCAGCGGCGCGCACCTGCTGCCCGCCTTCATCGAGGGCAGCCACGGACGGGGCTCCGAGGCCCGCGCGCGCATCTGGGAGGAGTGGGAGGAGTTCGAGGCGGGCTTCACGGCCCTGGAGGAGCGGGTCGCGGCCCTGCGCGAGGCCGCCGAGGCGGAGGACTACCGCCTGGCGACCCGGGAGCTCTCCGATCTCAGCCTGACCTGCCGCAGCTGCCACCGCCGCTACCGCTACTAGCCGGCCGGGGAGAGCCCCTCGATGTGGTAGAGGGCCTCGATCTGGTCGAGGCCTGAGATGCTGCAGGCGAGATCCTTGACCCGGCCGTCCGCCAGTCCGTAGACCCAGCCGTGCACCGAGACCTCCTGGCCACGCTGCCAGGCGTACTGGATGATCTTGGTGCGACACAGGTTCATCACCTGGGCCTCGACGTTGAGTTCGCACATGCGGTTCACCTGGTCGTCCAGGGAGAGCGACGCCAGCGCCTCGCGGTGGCGGCTGTAGAGCTCGCGCACCGAGTGTAGCCAGATGTCCACCATGCCGTGATCGCCACCGGTGACCGCGGCCTTCACCCCGCCACAGCCGTAGTGGCCCACCACCATGATATGGCGCACGCCCAGCACCTCGACGGCGTACTGCAGCACCGAGAGGGCGTTGAGGTCGTTGTGGTGCACCAGGTTGGCGACGTTGCGGTGCACGAAGACCTCGCCGGGCGGCAGCGAGATGATCTGATTGGCCGGCACGCGGCTGTCGGAGCAGCCGATCCACAGGTAGTCGGGGTTCTGCTGCCGGGAGAGGCGGGCAAAGAACTCCGGATCGTCACGGCAGACCTTCTCGGCCCAAAGGCGGTTGTTCTCCAGCAGGCCGTGGATTTCCTTCTTCATGGCGGGGGCTCTTATCAAGGTGCAGGGGCCGTACGACCGTTGGCGGAGGTTTTTACCCGGTCGAGACGCACTGGGTCAAATCGCCGCCTGCCGGGGCCGTGGTCCGGCTGCTATCATGCCGCCACGACGTATCGGGCCCAGGGCCCCCAGCAACAGGAGAATCTCGTGTCCGAGCCTACCGACTCCCACTACGACTGGGACCTCTTCGTGATCGGCGCCGGCTCCGGCGGCGTGCGGGCGGCGCGTACCGCCGCGGCCACCGGTGCCCGGGTCGCCGTGGCCGAGGATCGCTATCTCGGCGGCACCTGCGTGAACGTGGGCTGCGTGCCCAAGAAGCTCTACTCCTACGCCGCCCACTTCCACGACGCCTTCGAGGACGCCGCTGGCTTCGGCTGGCAGCTCGGCGAGACGCCGCAGTTCGACTGGGCGACCCTGCGCGACAACAAGGTCGGCGAGATCAAGCGCCTCAACGGCATCTACGGGCGCCTGCTGGAGGGTGCCGGGGTCCGCCTGATCAACGGGCGCGCCCGGGTCCTCGATGCTCACACCGTCGAGGTGGCCGGCGAGACCCACCGTGCCGAGAAGATCCTGGTAGCGGTGGGCGGCTGGCCCTTCGTGCCGGAGTTCCCGGGCAGCGACCTGGCTCTGACCTCCAACGAGGTGTTCGATCTCGATGCTTTCCCCGAGCGCTTCCTGGTGCTGGGAGGCGGCTACATCGCCGTGGAGTTTGCCAGCATCTTCAACGGCCTGGGCAGCGAGACCCATCTGGTCTATCGCAGCGAGCTGTTCCTGCGCGGCTTCGACCAGCAGGTGCGTGAGTTCACCCGCGACCAGATGGCCGCCAAGGGCGTCAACCTGCACTTCGAGGCCAATATCGAGCGCATCGAACGCAGCGAAGGCGGCCTGGCGGTGACCCTGACCAGCGGCGAGGTGCTGGAGGTGGACGCCGTGCTGGCCGCAACCGGGCGCCGACCGCACCTGGCGGGACTCGGCCTCGATGCCTTGGGGGTCGAACTCACCGAGAGCGGCCACGTCGCGGTGAACGACCGCTTCGAGAGCTCGGTGCCCTCAATCCTGGCGCTCGGCGATGTCACCGGCGGCCTCGAGCTGACCCCGGTGGCCCTGGCCGAAGCGATGCACCTGGTGGCCCACCACTTCGGCGACACCCCGCCGGCGGCCCCTCTGGACTACCGCAACATTGCCACCGCGGTGTTCTGCCATCCCAACATCGGCACCGTGGGGCTCTCCGAGGAGCAGGCCCGCGAGCAGTGCGGCGAGATCCGCGTCTACGTCACCGACTTCCGCCCCATGAAGCACACCCTCTCGGGCAGCCAGGAGCGCTGCCTGATGAAGCTTATCGTGGATGACGAAAGCGACGTGGTGGTGGGCGCCCATATGGTGGGCGAGGAGGCCGGGGAGGTGATCCAGGGCATCGCCATCGCCGTGCGGGCGGGCCTTACCAAGGCCGATTTCGACGCCACCGTGGGCATCCACCCCACCGGCGCCGAGGAGTTCGTCACCCTGCGTACGCCGACGCGGCGCTGAGCCTTCTTCACCTCGGTTCACCACGCCATCGGGCCACCTTCGGGTGGCCCGATGGCGTTTGGGTGGCGGCCCCGAACACAGGGGGGCTGGACTAGACTGCAGGGGAGGAGGGCGCGATAGGCGGAAAGGCACGCCCCCTCTGGCCCCGGCAGGCGGTTTCGCTGCCGGCAGCACGCATTGCATAATTTTCCGTTATAGATAATGGCGTGGAAAATAACTACAGATTTGAATTATCGCCCGCCGCTGGTATAATCCTTTCCAAATTCGCACAGCGAACCTGCCCATGATGACAACAACCGAGCCCTTCACTCCCTCCGCCGACCTGGCCCGCCCGAGCGTGGCAGATGCCGTGGTCGGCGCCGAGAGCACCTCGCTTTTCATCCGCAAGCCCAACCCCGATGACGGCTGGGGCATCTACGAGCTGGTCAAGTCCTGCCCCCCGCTGGACGTCAACTCCGCCTATGCCTACCTGTTGCTTGCCACCCAGTTCCGCGACAGCTGCGCGGTGGCCACCGACGAGGAGGGCGAGATCGTCGGTTTCGTCTCCGGCTACGTGAAGAGCAACGCCCCGGACACCTACTTCCTGTGGCAGGTGGCAGTGGGCGAGAAGGCCCGCGGCACCGGGCTGGCCCGCCGCCTGGTCGAGGCCGTCATGTCACGCCCCGAACTGGCCGAGGTGCATCACCTCGAGACCACCATCACCCCCGACAACCAGGCCTCCTGGGGGCTGTTCCGCCGCCTCGCCGATCGCTGGCAGGCGCCGCTCAACAGCCGCGAGTACTTCTCCACCGACCAGCTCGGCGGGGAGCACGACCCGGAGAACCTGGTGCGCATCGGTCCCTTCCAGACCGATCGCATCTGATCCCCCCTCGTGACGCCAGGCCGGTCCCGTGATCGGCCACGGCATGCGCACGCCTTTTTTCCGCTACCCACCTACCGACAGGAGGTCGCCAATGCAGACCCAGATCCTCGAACGCATGGAATCCGAAGTCCGGACCTACTCACGCTCCTTCCCGGTGGTCTTCACCCGGGCCAGGAATGCGCGCCTCACCGACGAGAATGGCCGCGAGTACATCGACTTCCTGGCCGGTGCCGGCACCCTCAACTACGGCCACAACAATCCCCAGATCAAGCAGGCGCTGCTCGACTACCTGGCCGAGGACAACATCATCCACGGCCTGGACTTCTGGACCGAGGCCAAGCGCCACTACCTCGAGACCCTGGACGAGGTGATCCTCAAGCCCCGCGGGCTGGACTACAAGGTGCAGTTCCCCGGGCCCACCGGCACCAACGCCGTCGAGGCGGCCATCCGCCTGGCGCGCAACGCCAAGGGTCGCCACAACATCGTCACCTTCACCAACGGCTTCCACGGCGTGACCATGGGGGCGCTGGCCACCACCGGCAACCGCAAGTTCCGCGAGGCCACCGGCGGCGTGCCGACGGTGGGCGGCACCTTCCTGCCCTACGACGGCTACCTGGGTGACGGCACCGACACCCTGGACTACTTCGAGAAACTGCTCACCGACAAGTCCGGCGGCCTCGACGTGCCGGCCGGCGTGATCGTCGAGACCGTGCAGGGGGAGGGCGGCATCAACGCCTGCAGCCCCGAATGGCTCAAGCGCCTGGAGCAGATCTGCCGCGCCCACGACATCCTGCTGATCGTCGATGACATCCAGGCGGGCTGCGGCCGCACCGGCAAGTTCTTCAGCTTCGAGCACGCCGGCGTAGTGCCCGACATCGTCACCAACTCCAAGTCCCTCTCGGGCCTCGGCCTGCCGTTCGCCCAGGTGCTGATGCGCCCGGAGCTCGACGCCTGGAAGCCGGGTCAGTACAACGGCACCTTCCGCGGCTTCGCGCTGGCCTTCACCACCGCCGCCGCCGCCCTGAACCACTACTGGCGCGACGATGCCTTCGAGCGCGACGTCCAGCGCAAGGGCGAGATCGTCGCCGAGCGCTTCGCCAAGATCGCCGCCTGGCTCGGCACCCAGGGCATCGAGGCCAGCGTGCGTGGCCGCGGCCTGATGCGCGGCATCGACGTAGGCACCGGTGAGATCGCCGACAAGATCACCCACCAGGCCTTCGAGAACGGCCTGGTCATCGAGACCAGCGGCCAGGATGGCGAAGTGGTCAAGTGTCTCTGCCCGCTGACCATCACCGACGAGGATCTGGAGCAGGGCCTGGCCATCCTCGAGGAGAGCGCGCGTCAGGCGCTGAGCTGATAGGCTGCTCTGCGGGGGAGCCTCGCAGGTGACACCGGCGGTCGGGCGCAAGAGCGCCCGATCGGACAGGATCTATTACGGAGACATCATATGATCGTTCGCAATCTCGAGGAGTGCCGCAAGACCGACCGCCTGGTCAAGGCCGAGAACGGCAACTGGGACAGCACCCGTCTGAGCCTGGCTGACGACGGTGGCAACTGCTCCTTCCATATCACTCGGATCTACGAGGGTACCGAGACCCATATCCACTACAAGCACCACTTCGAGGCGGTCTACTGCATCGAAGGGGAAGGCGAGGTGGAGACCCTGGCCGACGGCAAGATCTGGCCGATCAAGCCGGGCGACATCTATATCCTCGACCAGCACGACGAGCACCTGCTGCGTGCCCACAAGACCATGCACCTGGCCTGCGTGTTCACGCCGGGCCTCTCCGGCAAGGAGGTCCATCGCGAGGATGGCTCCTACGCGCCGGCCGACGAAGGCTGAGCCGGGGCCTGCGCGCCCGGTCGCATGATGACGCCCCCGGCACCTCAGGTGTCGGGGGCGTCTGCGTCAAGGCTACCCGAGGCATCGTCGAGGCGCTCGAAGACGATGGTGATGCGCGCCAGGGTGACGCCGAACTTCTTCATGTCGGTGCGGTTGAGCAGGCGCCCGTCGGGCTGCAGGAACATCCAGTCCTCCATGGTGAAGGTGATCTCGCGGCCCGAGACCTCCACCGGCAGCCGGTAGGTCATGGTGAAGGCGTGGCCCGCCTGGCGTGCCTCCACGGGGCCTTCGACGTCGTTGGCGCTGCCGACCCAGCGACCGTCACCCTGGCGCTCGAAGGTCCAGACCCGACGGTCGGTCTCGCCGTCGTCATAGACGAAGTGCTCGTCGAGCACCAGGGTGGTACCGTCATGCTCGCCGTCGATGTCGACCACGAAGCGCCGCTGCACCTCGCCGCGATAGTCCTGGACCATGCCCCAGGCCCGGGTGCGTCCCTCGAAATACTCGCCGATATCGAGCTCCGGCGTCGTGCCCGCATAGCGCTCGATATCCACGCTGCTGCAGCCGGCCAGCAGAAGAGGCAGGGCCAGCAGGAGCAGTGCCAGCGAATGAGAGCGGATTTTTCGATACATTGATATTTACTCGTATAACATTGGTAGAGATATTGTCATCCTAGCCCCGGAAAGGTCCGGCGGCCAGCGGAAACACCGGTTGAGACGGCTACCTCGCCCACGGCACCTTGAAGTGCGCATAATGTATATTATGTTAAATAAGGTGGATGCCAGCGGAGCCATCCCGCCCTCGGTGACACTTTTTCACCCTTTTTGCTTGAATCTTCACGCCCTCTGGCCCTCCCCGGTTGGACAAGCCGGCCGGCTACTCCTTATCATCACGCGACCGCTACAAGGAACATTCCTGTCCCATGTCCCGACCCCTGCTGTTCACCGGAGCCCTCTCCCTCGGCCTGTTGCTCTCCGGCTGCGCCCTGACCCATCAGCCGGAACCTGACCCCGTGCTGGGCCCGGAAGAGTTCGCGCTGCGCATCGACCGGCTCGAGGCCAACCTCGCCACCCAGTGCGAGCTGCAGCAGGCGCAGCTCGGTGAACAGGCCCGCCGCCAGGACACCCTGGTGGACGACGTGCGCGAGGTCGGCAGCCTGGTGCGCCACCTGCGCGCCGATATCGAGCGCCTGGAGCGCACCGATGGCGAGCCGACCCTGATTCCCCAGGAGTGCGCCACCGTCGAGCCTGCCATGGGCGGCAAGACCGTGGTCGGTCGCAGCGAGTGGATCGGCCTGCCCGATGTGGGCACCTACCTGAAGGCGCGCGTCGATTCCGGCGCCAACACCTCGTCGCTCTCGGCCAGCGAGATCACCCGGTTCGAGCGCGACGGCGCCAACTGGGTGCGCTTCAAGCTGGGGCTCACCGACGATGACGTGGTGGTCGACGGCGTGCGCGACGAGTGGATCGAGGCGCCGGTGGAGCGCCGGGTGCGGATCGTGCAGGCCTTCGGCGAGGGAACTCGGCCGGTGGTCAGCCTGATGATGACCTTGGGGCCGATCCGCGAGTCCGTGGAGTTCACCCTCAACGACCGTACTCACCTCAACTACCCGGTGCTGCTCGGCCGGCGATTCCTGATGGACATCGCGATGATCGATGTCGCGGAGACCTACCTGCACGAGCGCCCCGAGTTCCCCGGCGGCCGCCCGGCCGACGAGGCCGAAGCCGACGAGAACGATCGGGAAGACGAGGAGCGCTGAGGCGCCCTGCCCGGCCCCGTCTCGTACTGATCTCGCCAAGGAAGCCCCATGTCACGACTCCCCTTCTATCTGCTGGTCGGCCTGCTGCTGGTGACCGGCATCGGCCTCAGCGTGCACCGTCACATTACCCTCGAAGTCCCCTGGACCCCCGGCGAACAGCGCGAGGTCTGGGAGGTCGAGGCGCTGGTCAACTTCACCGCCCAGGGAGGGCCGGTGCTGGTCAACATGGCGCTGCCGTCCCATCAACAGGCGTATCGGCTGCTCACCGAGCACACCGCCTCGCCCGGCTACGGCCTGGCCTTCCTGGAGGAGAACGGCGGGCGTCGCGCCCAGTGGTCGATTCGCGAGGCCTCCGGCAGCCAGCAGCTCTACTACACCACCCAGATGCTGGCGACCCCGAACGCCAGCTCCCCGGAAGTCGAGCCGCCTGAGCTGCGCCGCGACATCGTCTGGGAGCGCCCCTACGACACCGCGGCGACCCAGGTGATCGAACGCGCCTGGAACCGCAGCGCCGATGCCTTCACCTTCGCCCGGGAGCTGATCCGCGACTTCGGCGACGAGCGCCAGGGCGAGAACTCGCGCCTGCTGCTGACCCAGTTCGAGCGCGGCCCGCTGCTGGTGCGCCTGCTCAACCAGGCCGGCGTGCCGGCCCGGGAGGTCAGCGGCCTGCTGCTGGAGGATGGCCGTCGCCGCCAGTCCCTCAGCCAGTGGGTCCAGGTGTTCGACGGCGACCGCTGGACCCTGTTCAATCCCGTCACCGGCGAACAGGGCCGCCCGGACAACCTGCTGCTGTGGGAGTCCTCGGGTCAGGCGGTGCTGGAGGTCCAGGGCGGCACCAACTCCCGGGTCACCTTCTCGATGCTCAACCGCAACCAGCCGGCGGCGGCCGCGGTGCGCAGCCAGATGGCCGAGGACACCCTGCTCAACTTCTCCATCCACAGCCTTCCGCTGGAGGAGCAGGCGCTGTTCCAGACCATCCTGCTGATCCCAATCGGCGCCCTGGTGGTGGTGCTGCTGCGGATCCTGGTGGGCATCAAGACCTCCGGCACCTTCATGCCGGTGCTGATCGCGCTGGCCTTCATCCAGACCACCCTGATCACCGGCCTGGTGGGCTTCCTGCTGGTGGTGGCGGTGGGCCTGGTGATCCGCAACTACCTCTCCTACCTCAACCTGCTGCTGGTGGCGAGGGTCTCGGCGGTGATCATCACGGTGATCGCGATCATCTCGCTCTTCTCGGTGCTCTCCTACCGCTTCGGCCTCAACGCGGGCCTGACCATCACCTTCTTCCCGATGATCATCCTCTCCTGGACCATCGAGCGCATGTCGATCCTCTGGGAGGAGGAAGGACCCAAGGAGGTGCTGATCCAGGGCGGCGGCAGCCTGCTCACCGCGGTACTCGCCTACCTGGCCATGAACAACCCCTGGGTGCGCCACATCACCTTCAACTTCCTGGGGGTGCAGCTGATCCTGATGGCGCTGATCCTGCTGCTCGGCAACTACACCGGCTACCGGCTGCTCGAGCTGCGCCGCTTCAAGCCCGTGACCGAGGATTGAGCGACATGTGGAACTGGACCTCCCCGGACAAGCTGCGCCTGAAGGGCATCATCGGCATGAACCGGCGCAACATCCGCTACATCGGCCGCTACAACGATCGGCGCCTCTACCCGCTGGTGGACGACAAGCTCAAGACCAAGCTGCTGGCTCAGGAGTACGGCATCACCACGCCGGCGCTGATCGGCACGGTGACGACCCAGTTCGGGGTCAAGCACCTCGACGAGATGCTGCGCGGCCACAACGGCTTCGTGATCAAGCCGGCCAAGGGCAGCGGCGGCAAGGGGATCCTGGTGATCGACCACGTCGACGGCGGCGCCTTCGTCAAGCCCAGCGGCGCCCGGCTCACCCTGGAGGATATCGAGCGCCACACCTCCAATATCCTCTCGGGGCTCTACTCCCTGGGCGGCTCGCCCGACGTGGCGGTGGTCGAGGCGCTGATCAACTTCGACGAACGGCTCTCCGAGTACACCTATGAAGGGGTGCCCGACATCCGCGTCATCATCTTCCTCGGCTACCCGGTGATGGCGATGATGCGGCTTTCCACCGCGGCCTCGGACGGCAAGGCCAACCTCCACCAGGGGGCCGTGGGGGTGGGGCTGGACATCGCCACCGGCACCGCCATCCGCGGCGTGCAGTTCGATCGCACCCGCGTCGACCACCCGGATACCGGCCACGAACTGGCCAGCCTGCATATCCCGGACTGGCGTACCCTGCTGCTGCTGGCCGCCGGCTGCTATGAAATGACCGGGCTTGGCTACCTCGGCACCGACATGGTGCTGGACCGCGACCAGGGACCCATGCTGCTGGAGCTCAACGCCCGTCCGGGGCTGGCCATCCAGATGGCCAACGGCGAGGGGCTGCGCCGCCGGCTCGACCTGATCGAGCGTCAGGCGCCTGGCGCCTCCCCCGAGGCGCGGGTGGCCTTCGCCCAGCACCATTTCGCCAGACGCAGCGAGCTCGAACCCATCGTCGAGGCGACGGCCGAGGCCGTCTGACGGCGGCTGGCCGGGCCGCGGTGCGACGCGTAGAATAGGCCTTTCATTTCGCCACTCGACGGTCGTCATGTCAGACTCACGCGCCCTGCTCGACCAGGCCGCCCAGCAGTGCCAAGTGCGCGGCGTGCGCTTCACTCCGATCCGGCGACGGGTGCTGGAGATGATCGCCGAGGCCCCCGGCGGCCTCAAGGCCTATGATCTCCTCGACCGCCTGGCCGAGGAGCATGCCGCCGCCCGCCCGCCCACCGTCTACCGCGCCCTGGAATTCCTGATCGACCAGGGCCTGGTGCACCGCATCGAATCGCTCAACGCCTATGTGGCCTGCCCCTGCCCGGAGCATACCCATGGCTTCCAGCTGCTGATCTGTCGGCTCTGCGGGCGGGTCGAGGAGCTGCACCTTGATGACGTCAATGCCCAGCTCTCGCAGCGGGCCCGTGACCTGGGCTTCCGCGTGGAGCGCCAGACCATCGAACTGCTCGGCCACTGCGAGGCGTGCCATACCGCGCCCTGAGCCAGCCACCCTGCCCCTTTCCACCACTGCCTGCCGGACCGACCATGAGCGAACCCTTCAAGACCCTCGAACGGGCCCCCCGCGACAGCCGCCACCCCCTGGCCGAGATCCTCGATGCCGTGGGCTTCAATGAGAGCGGCCTGATTCCCGCCATCGCCCAGCAGCATGACTCCGGCGAGGTGCTGATGATGGCCTGGATGAATCACGAGGCGCTGGAGGAGACCCTGCACACCGGCCGGGTCTGCTACTGGTCCCGCTCGCGGGGGAAACTGTGGCGTAAGGGAGAGAGTTCCGGTCAGCAGCAGCACCTGAAGAGCGCTGCCCTGGACTGCGACGGCGACACCCTGCTGCTGCAGGTGGAGCAGACCGGTCCGGCCTGCCACACCGGCCGGCGCAGCTGCTTTTATGTGGCCCTGGAGAACGACGAAGCGCGCATCACCGCGGAACCGCTGATCGATCCCGACACCCTCTACGGCAGCGGCAAGGGATAGCGATGCCTTGCCTCGCCGCCTGGCTGGCCCGTCTGCTGCGCGCCCTGCGCCGGGGCATGGCCTGGCTGATGATTGCGCTGGTGAGGGTCTACCAGGTCACCCTGAGCCCGCTGCTGGGGCCTCGCTGTCGCTACTGGCCGAGCTGCTCCCATTACACGGTGGAGGCGATTCAGGTGCACGGCCCCCTCAGGGGGGGGCGTCATGGCGGCGCGGCGTATCGTGCGCTGCCACCCCGGCTGCGAGGGCGGCATCGACCCGGTGCCGGGCGGGCCCAGCGAACGACTGTGCCGCGAGGACCCGGAACTGGACGAGCACTTCCGGCCCCGGGACTCCGCGGCTCCGGCACGGGAGCAGAAGAAGGCGGAGTGAGTCCCTGCCGACAAGCCAGCCCGGTGTCAGGCCGTCTCCTGCTCGGCCACCTCGTAGATGCGCTTGAGCATGGCGTGCAGGCCGTTGCTGCGGGTCGGCGAGAGGTGCTTGTCGAGGCCCAGGTCCGCAAGGAAGTGCGGGCTGGTGTCACGGATCTCGGCGGCGGGCCGGTCGCTGTAGATGCGCATCAGCACGGCGATCAGCCCGGAGACGATGGCCGCATCGGAGATGGCGTCGAAGTGGATCCGCTCGCCGTCGCGCTCATGGCGCATCCAGACGTTGGACTGGCACCCCTGGATCTTCAGTTCGTCGGTCTTCCACGCCTCGGGAAAGTCCGGCAGCGCCTTGCCCATGTCGATGATGTACTGGTAGCGATCCATCCAGTTGTCGAACATCTCGAACTCTTCCAGCAGTGCCTGCTGTGCCTGCTCGGTGGTGGCTTCGGTCGTCATGGGGGCTCCTTGGTCATTTTCGCGCTGATTATACCGGCTGGTTGCTGCCCTCGTCCGCCCCTGTGGCCAGGCGATGGGCCGACTGCTGGCGGTGCCAGGCCTCATCCTCGGCATGCAGGTAGCGTGCCGTGGTGTCGAGCCTCGAATGGCGTGCGGTGGCGGCCAGGTAGCGCAGCTCCACCCCGGCCTGGGCCTGATGGGTCAGCGCGGTGTGGCGCAGCCAGTGGGGGGTGGCGGCGCGCAGCCGCATGGCCCATGGCCTGCCCTCCTCTCCCTGCTCAGCCTCCAGCGCCTCGGCGGCCTCGCCGAACGCCTCGCGGATAACCCGATAAAGCCGGTTGTCACCAAGGCCGCGCCGGCCGTCCAGGGAGCGCAGCACCGGCGTGGCGTCGTCCGGTAGCGGTTCGGCGGCGAGCCCCAGCGTGCGGCGCCACGCCGTGAGCAGCGTGACCATGTCGGGCGGCACCGGAATGGTCGCCGTCTTGTCGCCCTTGCCCGTCACCCGCCACCACCAGCGTCCCTCGCGGCGATGGAAGTCCCCCATGCGCGCCGCGCTCATCTCGCCGATCCGGGGGGCCAGCAGGTAGGCGAAGCCGAATACCAGGCGGCGACGCTGCCACTCGTAGTGCTGCCTGGGCGAAGCGCCCTCCCCCACCGGCCGGCCCAGCCAGGACCAGAACCACGCCCACAGCGGGCGCTCCAGGTAGCGCTCGATGCCTCCCTGGCGGTTGTCGAGCCGCCGGCGCTTGTCGCGCATCAGCCGGAAGGGGTTGTGGGCCACCCAGCCGGCCTCGGCCAGCCAGGCAAACATGCCCTGCAGGATCACCAGGGACTGGCGCCGGCTGGCGGGGGCCAGCGGCCCGCGAAAGGGCCGCCAGTCATCGGCGTGGCGCGGCCTGGGCGGCCCGACCCAGCGCTCCCGCGGGCGCGGGTCGGCCAGGAAGGCCTCAAAGGCATCCAGATGGTCGCGCCGCACCTCGCCGAGCGCGAGCCCCTGCTCCGCCAGCCACAGCAGCAGCCGCTCGGCCTCGCGGCGGTAGGCGCGCCGGGTCTGCGGGCTGGCCCGATATTCGGCCAGCCACAGCCCCACCGCCTCCGCGTCGCTGCGCGCACTGATATGGGCGCTGTGCCCGGCGGGTAAGGCGGGAAGCAGCTCTCCTGCCGGCGCGGGCAGAAGCTCGCTGCTCGTCTCGTCACGGGTCTGGCGATCCACCCCTTTCCCCTTCTGCTAGTCCTTGCGCCCCAGTATCCCGACTCCATGCTCATAAAATCAAGATAAGCCGCGTAATCTTGCTTTTACTGCCTATTTCATATCATAAATTACGTATAACGTATTATGTAATTAATTTCCCTTTCACCCCTCCACGGGATATGCTGCGCCCCATCGGCGCCTGCGGCCGCGCCCCATCTCGAGGTGGCCCACAGGCGAGAGCAGAGCAAGGAGAGGCGATATGGCGCGCACCGGCGTGCAGTACGAGGACGTGCAGCGGGCGATCGATGACCTGCTGGCACGGGGCGAGGCGCCCAGCGTGCAGAAGGTGCGCGAGGTGCTGGGCACCGGCAGCTTCACCACCATCAGTGATCATCTGCGCGAGTGGCGCCAGCGGCGCGAGGAGAACCGCGACGTGCCGCCGCCCCGCGGCATGCCGGCGGCCCTGCAGGAGCTGGCAGAGGTGCTGTGGCATAGGGCCCAGGAGAGTGCCAACGAGGCCCTCGCCCACTACCGGGAGGAGGCAGACCGTCGCATCGCGGCGGCCGATGAGGCGGTGGCCGAGGCGCGCCGCCAGGCCGAGGACGCCGAGCAGCGCGAATCGGCCCTGGCGGCCCACCTGGCCAGCACCGAGCAGCGTCTGGAGGAGCGCAGCACGGCCCTGGCACGCAGCGAGGCGCAGCGGGAACAGCTCACCGAGAAGGGTCACCGCCTGGAGACCCGCCACGCCGAGCTTGAGGGGCTGCTCGAGCGGATCCGCGGCGAGATGGCCCAGCAGGGCCGGGAGCACCAGCAGGCCATGGAGGCCCTGGAGGCGGCGCAGCGCGAGCGCCTGACCAGAGAGGAGCAGCGCCACGAGAGCGCCGAGGCGCGGCTGATGGGGCTGCTGGACGAGGCGCGCCAGGAACGCCTGGCCGGCGAGAAGGCCGCCGCGGATCGGGAGAAGCAGGTCGCGGCCCGCCTGGAGCGCCTGGAGCAGCAGCTGCAGGAGGCCCGCGGGCGCCTGGCCGAGGAGGAGAAGCAGCACCGGGAAACCGACTGGGCGCGCCGCCAGGCCGAGACCCTGGCCGACACCCGCCAGCACGAGCAGGCCTTGCTGCAGGCGCGCATCGACGAGCAGAAGCGTCTGCTGGAGGAGCAGGCCCGCCGCCTGCGCGACCTGGAGCAGCAGCTCCACCGCTGCCTGTGGCAGACCCCGCCGACACCCGACGGCGAGGAGGAGGCCGACAACGACGAAGGCCCCGCCATGGCGGAGCCTTCAGAGAAATAGCCGAGGGCGGGCGCCTGCCCGCCCGGCCTGCCTAGGCTTTGCCTGAAACGTCGGCGAGCGAAGGTCAGACAAGGCAAAAATCAGCGAAAAGACGGAGTTTACGGGGTGTAAATGAGTACTTTGAGCTGATTTTTAACGCCGTATGGTCGAGCGCAGCCAGTTTTCGGGCAGAGCCTAGCGGTAGTAGGCGTTGGTGGTGTCGGTATGGTCGGTCACGTCGCGGATGCCGGCCAGCTCCGGAATGCGCTCCATGAGGGTCTTCTCGACGCCCTCCTTGAGGGTCAGGTCCACCGCGGCGCAGCCCTGGCAGCCGCCGCCGAAGGCCAGCACCGCCACCTGCTCCTCGGTGAGCTCGATCAGCTTGATCTCGCCGCCGTGGGCGGCAAGGCCGGGGTTGATCTCGCTGTAGAGGATGTAGTTGATGCGATCCTCCAGCGGACTGTCGGCGTTGACCTTGGGCATCTTGGCGTTGGGCGCCTTGATGGTCAGCTGGCCGCCCATGCGATCCTTGTTGAAGTCGACCACCGCCTCCTCGAGAAACGGCAGGCTGTTCTTGTCCAGGTAGACCGCGAGTTTCGGCAGCTCGAGACGCTCGTCCGTCGGCTCCTCCTCACCGGGGCGGCAGTAGGCCAGGCAGGTCTCGGCATAGGGGGTGCCGGGCTGCGTGATGAAGATGCGCACGGCGATGCCCTCGACGTTCTGCTTCTCGAGCAGCTCGGCAAGGTAGTCCTGGGCACTGTCGGTGATCTGGATCGGGTTGCTCATGGTGTTCTCGCTGGTCGGGCTGCGGCCTGGTGCGTTCCCTCGGCAGGCCGCGCGTCGGGGATTGACTGCCTCCCATGGTAAGACAGCGGGCCGGAACTGACAATCCCGAGTGAATTGGTGGGTCTTTGCGCAACGGCCTGCCTTTGGGCGCGCCTTTTGGTAACATGGGCCGCCATCCCTGGCCGCCCCTGACTGACACCGCCAGCTCTACCGGAGCGCTGCAGCAGGCAGAAGACGCCCCGAGGCGTCCGTGCGGCCCTGCCCCTGGATGCGACTTTCGCTGGAGACAAGACCTGCCCATGGCCGCCCTTCCCACCGCTCAGACCGCTTCCCTCATCGACAGCCTCAACGAGCGCATCCTCATGCTCGATGGCGGCATGGGCACCATGCTGCAGAATGCCGGCCTGTCCGAAGCCGATTTCCGCGGCGAGCGCTTCATCGACTGGCCCTCCGACCTCAAGGGCAACAACGACCTGCTGGTGCTCACCTGCCCGGAGCTGGTCGCGCGCATCCATCGCGAGTACCTCGAAGCCGGTGCCGACATCGTCGAGACCAACACCTTCAACAGCACCCGGCTCTCCCAGGCGGACTACGGCATGGAAGCGCTGGTAGTCGAGCTCAACCGCGAGGCGGCCCGCCTGGCGCGTCAGGCGTGTGACGCCGTGGCCGCCGAGACCGGCGTGCCCCGCTACGTGGCCGGGGTGCTGGGCCCCACCTCGCGCACCGCCTCGCTCTCGCCGGACGTCAACGACCCGGCCAAGCGCAACGTCACCTTCGACGCCCTGCGCGAGAATTATTACGAGGCGGCCGAGGCGCTGATCGAGGGCGGCAGCGACCTGATCATGATCGAGACCATCTTCGACACGCTCAACGCCAAGGCGGCGATCTACGCCCTGGAGGAGCTGTTCGAGGATCGCGGGGAGCGCCTGCCGGTGATGATCTCCGGCACCATCACCGATGCGTCCGGCCGCACCCTCTCCGGCCAGACCACCGAGGCCTTCTGGAACTCGGTGCGCCATGCGCGCCCCCTCTCGGTGGGCCTCAACTGCGCGCTGGGGGCCGAGGAGCTGCGCCCCTATGTGGAGGAGCTCTCCACCAAGGCGGACACCTTCGTCTCCGCCCACCCCAATGCCGGCCTGCCCAACGAGTTCGGTGAGTACGACCAGACCCCCGAGGAGATGGCGACCATCGTCGCCGAATTCGCCCAGAGCGGCCTGGTCAATATCATCGGCGGCTGCTGCGGCTCGACGCCCGAGCATATCGCGGCCATCCACCGGGCCATCCACGGCGTGGCGCCGCGCCGGGTGCCAGAGATCGCCAGGGCCTGCCGCCTGTCGGGCCTCGAGCCCTTCAACATCGCCGCCGACTCCCTGTTCGTCAACGTCGGAGAGCGCACCAACGTCACCGGCTCGGCGCGCTTCAAGCGGCTGATCGTGGAGGAGGACTTCACCACCGCCCTGGAGGTAGCCCTCGAGCAGGTCGAGAACGGCGCCCAGGTGATCGACATCAACATGGACGAGGGCATGCTCGAGTCCCAGGAGGCGATGGTGCGCTTCCTGAACCTGATCGCAGGCGAGCCCGACATCGCCCGGGTGCCGATCATGATCGACTCCTCCAAGTGGGAAATCATCGAGGCGGGCCTGAAGTGTGTGCAGGGCAAGGCGGTGGTCAACTCGATCTCCATGAAGGAGGGCGAGGCGGCCTTCCGCGAGCAGGCCACCATCTGTCGCCGCCACGGCGCCGCCGTGGTGGTGATGGCCTTCGACGAGACCGGCCAGGCCGACACCTTCGCGCGCAAGACCGAGATCTGCGAGCGGGCCTACCGCATCCTGGTGGATGAGCTCGACTTCCCGCCGGAAGACATCATCTTCGACCCCAACATCTTCGCCATC
This sequence comes from Halomonas sp. PGE1, assembly GCF_013000985.1. NCBI lineage: Bacteria > Pseudomonadati > Pseudomonadota > Gammaproteobacteria > Oceanospirillales > Halomonadaceae > Halomonas > Halomonas sp. PGE1. The sequence continues at coordinate 2,249,935 of NZ_CP053032.1, read as the reverse complement.
GCCACCGGCATCGAGGAGCACGACAACTACGCCGTGGACTTCATCGACGCCACCCGCTGGATCCGCGAGCACCTGCCCCACGCCATGGTCTCCGGCGGCGTCTCCAACGTCTCCTTCTCCTTCCGCGGCAACAACCCGGTGCGCGAGGCGATCCACTCGGTGTTCCTCTACCACGCCATCCGCGCGGGTCTCACCATGGGCATCGTCAACGCCGGCCAGCTGGCGGTCTACGACGACCTGCCGGAGGAGCTGCGCGAGGCGGTCGAGGACGTGGTGCTCAACCGCCGCCCCGACGGCACCGAGCGCCTGGTGGATCTCGCCGACAAGTACAAGGGCGATGGCGCCGGCCCGGCCAAGAAGGAGGACCTCGAGTGGCGCTCCTGGCCGGTGAACAAGCGTATCGAGCATGCCCTGGTCAAGGGCGTGACGGTCTACATCGAGGAGGACACCGAGCAGGCTCGCCAGGAGGCGGCGCGCCCCATCGAGGTGATCGAGGGGCCGCTGATGGACGGCATGAACGTGGTCGGCGACCTGTTCGGCGCCGGCAAGATGTTCCTGCCCCAGGTGGTCAAGTCGGCGCGGGTCATGAAGCAGGCGGTGGCCTACCTGATTCCCTTCATCGAGGCCGAGAAGAGCGGGGAGACCCAGGCCAAGGGCAAGATCGTCATGGCCACGGTCAAGGGCGACGTCCACGACATCGGCAAGAACATTGTCGGCGTGGTGCTCCAGTGCAACAACTACGAGGTGGTCGATCTCGGCGTGATGGTGCCCGCGGAGAAGATCCTGCAGACCGCCAGGGCCGAGAACGCCGACATCATCGGCCTCTCCGGGCTGATCACCCCGTCGCTCGACGAGATGGTGCACGTCGCCAAGGAGATGCAGCGCCAGGGCTTCAGCCTCCCGCTGCTGATCGGCGGCGCCACCACCTCCAAGGCCCACACCGCGGTCAAGATCGAGCCCGGCTACGAGCACCCGGTGGTCTATGTGCCCGATGCCTCCCGCGCCGTGGGCGTGGCCGGCAAGCTGCTCTCGCCCGGCCTCAAGGAGGCCTATGTGGCCGAGATCCGCAGCGAATACGAGCAGGTCCGCGAGCGCAACGCCAAGCGTCGCCCCAAGGCCGCCGATCTCGGCTATGCCGAGGCCCGCGCGCGCAAGTTCGTCATCGACTGGACCAGCTACACCCCGCCCCGGCCTGCCGTCACCGGCCTCACGGTGTTCGAGGAGTACGATCTCACGGAGCTGGTCGAGCGCATCGACTGGACCCCCTTCTTCATGAGCTGGCAGCTGGCCGGCAAGTACCCGAAGATCCTCGACGACGCGGTGGTGGGCGAGGCCGCGCGCAACCTGTTCCGCGATGCCCAGGCGATGCTCGCCCGGCTGATCGACGAGAAGCTGGTGCAGGCCCGCGGGGTGATCGGCCTCTGGCCGGCCAACAGCGTCGACGACGACGTCATCGAGGTCTACGCCGACGAGTCGCGCCAGGTGGTGATCGAGCGGCTCCACCATATCCGCCAGCAGACCACCAAGAATCGCGACGGGGTCTGCTACAGCCTGGCCGATTTCATCGCCCCGAAAGAGAGCGGCAAGCCCGACTGGATCGGCGGCTTCGCGGTCACCGCCGGGCATGGCGTGGAGGAGCTGGCCGAGCGCTACAAGGCCGCCGGTGACGACTACAACGCCATCATGGTCCAGGCGCTCACCGACCGCCTGGCCGAGGCCTTCGCCGAGCGCCTGCACGAGCGGGTGCGCAAGGAGATCTGGGGCTACGTGCCGGAGGAGACGCTGGACAACGAGGCGCTGATCGCCGAGAAGTACCAGGGCATCCGCCCCGCCCCCGGCTACCCGGCCTGCCCGGACCACACCGAGAAGGCGACCCTCTTCCGACTGCTCGACGCCGAGGCCAACAGCGGCCTTACGCTCACCGAGAGCTTCGCCATGTGGCCCGCCGCCGCGGTGGCCGGCTGGTACTTCTCGCACCCCCAGTCGAAGTACTTCTCCACCGGCAAGATCACCCGCGATCAGGTCGAGGCGCTGGCCAGCCGCAAGGGCATGGCCCTGGACGAGATGGAGCGCTGGCTCTCGCCGGTGCTCTCCTACGACCCGGCCTGATCGGTCGCCAGCCGCCCAGGGGCCCGCTTTGCGGGCCCTGACTCGACGGACCCCCATGCTGCCCGAGCCCACTCGCCGCCAGACGATCCTGCGCCTCGCCCTGCCGATCATCGCCGGCATGCTCTCCCAGAGCCTGATCAACCTGATCGACGCCGCCATGGTGGGGTCGCTGGGCGAGGTGCCCCTGGCCGGCGTCGGCATCGGCGGCTATGCCATGTTCCTGATCACCGCCCTGGTGTTCGGCCTCTCCTCCGGGGTTCAGGCCCAGACTGCCCGGCGCCACGGCGAGGAGGCCTGGGAGCGGCGCGCGGTGCCGCTCAACGCGGGGCTGGTGATCGCGGTCATCGCATCGCTGCCCATCACGCTGCTCTGCTTGTGGCAGGCGCCGCGGCTGCTGGCGCTGATCAATCAGGACCCGGCGGTCAACGCCGTGGCGGTGGAGTACTTCCGCTGGCGGGTGGTGTCGCTTACCGCCGTGGCGATGATCTTCTGCTTTCGCGGCTACTGGAACGGTATCCAGCAGACCGGCATCTACCTGCGCATCATCCTCGTGATGCACGCCGTCAACGTGGCGGCGAGCCTGGCGCTGATCTTCGGCTACCTGGGCCTGCCGGCCATGGGAGCCGCCGGCGCCGGGGCCGGCACCAGCCTGTCGCTGTTCATGGGGCTGGCCATCTGGGCGCTTCTCAGCGCGCGCCATGCCAGGGGCAGCGGCTTCCTCGCCGGCCTGCCACGGCGCTTCACCTTCGCGACCACCCTGCGCCTGGCGACCCCCCACTCCTTCCAGCAGCTGTGGTTCGCCGCCGGCTACGCGGTGCTGTTCTGGATCCTCGGCCAGATCGATACCCGCAGCGTCGCCGTGGGCCACGTACTGGTGAACCTCTCGCTGCTGCTGATCCTGCCCGGGGTGGGGCTCGGCATGGCCGCCATGAGCCTGGTAGGCCAGGCGCTGGGCCGCGAGGCCCATGGCGATGCCCATCGCTGGGGCTGGGAGGTGGTGCACCTGGCCTGGCTGTGCCTCGCGGCCCTGGCGCTGCCCATGGCCCTGTTTCCCGAGGCGGTGCTGGGGCTCTTCCTGCATGACCCGGCGCTGATCGAGCTGGGCCGGCTGCCCCTGCAGCTCACCGCGCTGATGATCGTGCTGGATGCCGCCGCCCTGGTGCTGGCCCAGGCGCTGCTCGGCGCCGGCGCCAATCGCACCGTGATGACCACCACCCTCGGCCTGCAGTGGCTGGTGTTCCTGCCGCTGGCGTGGTGGATCGGCGTGGGCCTCGAGCAGGGCCTGCTCGGCATCTGGTGGGCGCAGCTCGGCTATCGCTGCCTCAACTCCGCCTGGTTCGCGGTGATCTGGCAGCGCCGTCGCTGGCAGCGCCTCAGGGTGTGACGGGCCGCCCCTGCCGCGGTCCGGTAATTACTTTTCGCATAAAAACTATAAGTATTTATTCTTTCCAAGTATAACGCGGGGCGCGTATGGTGCACCTTCAGGCTCCGCCACCCTTCACTGCAGCAGGAACGGCTGAATGTACCGCTACGACACCCACGACCAGACCCTCGTCAATGAACGCGTCGCCCAGTTCCGCGACCAGATGGAGCGCTATCTGGCCGGCCGCCTCAGCGAGGAGGAGTTCCTTCCGCTGCGCGTGCAGAATGGGCTCTATGTCCAGCGTCACGCCCCCATGCTGCGCATCGCCATCCCCTATGGGATGCTGGCCTCCTACCAGCTGCGCAAGCTCGGCGACCTGGCCCGCGACTATGATCGCGGCTATGGCCACTTCACCACCCGCACCAACCTGCAGCTGAACTGGCCGAAGCTCGAGACGGTGCCGGACATGCTGGCGGAGCTGGCCAGCGTGGAGATGCATGCGATCCAGACCAGCGGCAACGACATCCGCAACACCACCACCGACCAGTTCGCCGGGGTGGCCGAGGATGAGGAGGTCGATCCGCGCCCCTGGTGCGAGCTGATCCGCCAGTGGTCGACCTTCCACCCGGAGTTCGCCTACCTGCCGCGCAAGTTCAAGATCGCCGTCACCGGTGCCGCCGAGGATCGCGCGGCCATCCAGGTCCATGACGTGGGCCTGCGCCTGTGGCGCGACGACAGCGGCGAGGTGCGCGTTCGGGTGCTGGCCGGTGGGGGCCTGGGCCGCACGCCGATGATCGGCGACGTGGTACGCGAGGACCTCCCCTGGCGCCACCTGCTGACCTACCTCGAGGCGCTGGTGCGGGTCTACAACCAGTTCGGTCGCCGCGACAACAAGTTCAAGGCGCGCATCAAGATCCTGGTCAAGGCGCTAGGCATCGAGGAGTTCCGCCGCCGGGTCGACGCCGAGTGGGCCCACCTCAAGGATGGCCCCCAGACCCTCACCCACGAAACCGTCGAGGCGGTCGCCGGCCACTTCGTCGACCCCGAACGCCGCCCGGTCAGCGCCGAGGCCATCGAGGCCTTCCAGCGGCTGCGCGGCGAGAATCGCGCCTTCGCCCGCTTCGTGACCAACAACGTCACCGGCCACAAGGTGCCCGGCTACAAGGCGGTGACCCTGTCGCTCAAGCGAGCCGGTCAGTCCCCCGGCGACGTGACCGCCGAGCAGATGCACCAGATCGCCGATCTCGCCGACGAGTACAGCTTCGGCGAGCTGCGGGTCACCCACGAGCAGAACCTGGTGCTCTCCGACGTGCCGGTGGATCGCCTCCACGAGCTGTGGCAGCGCCTGGATGCCCTGGGCCTGGCCAACCCCACCGTGGGCACCCTGGCCGACCTGATCTGCTGCCCGGGGGGCGACTACTGCGCCCTGGCCAATGCCAAGTCCATCCCGGTGGCTCAGGCGATCCAGGAACGCTTCGATGACCTCGACTTCCTCTATGACCTGGGCCCGCTGGAGCTGAACATCTCGGGCTGCATGAACGCCTGTGGCCACCACCATGTGGGGCACATCGGCATCCTCGGCGTCGACAAGAAGGGCGAGGAGTGGTACCAGATCTCGCTCGGCGGCGCCCAGGGCAACGCCACCTCGCTGGGCAAGATCCTCGGTCCCTCCTTCAGCCGCGAAAGCGTGCCCGAGGTGATCGACAAGCTGCTCAAGGTCTACGTCGGCGAGCGCAGTGACGGCGAGACCTTCCTCGACACCTACCGCCGTATCGGCCTCAAACCCTTCAAGGAGCGGGTCTATGCCTGATCAAGCCCCCAACGCACGCCCCGAGTCACGCCCCTACCTGTTCCGCGGCCAGCCCGCCGCGGACGCCTGGACCCTGGTTCGCGAGGGCGAGGCGCCGGCCGGTGCCGCCGCCATCGTGCCCCTCGCCGACTGGCTCGAGGCCGCACCGAGCGCCACCCTGGCCCCCTGGCTCCCGGCCGACACCGAGTTGACCGACGCCCTGGCCGAGCGGCTGGCCGAGGCGCCGCTGATCGCCGTGGACTTCCCGAAGTTCACCGACGGGCGCGGCTACAGCCTGGCGCGGCTGCTGCGAGAGCGCCACGGCTTTGGCGGCGAGATCCGTGCGGTGGGCGACGTGCTGGTGGATCAGCTCTATTTCATGACCCGCTGCGGGTTCGACGGCCTCTCGCTGCGCGAGGACCAGTGGCTGGAAGACGCCCAGCGGGCGCTGGGGGCCTTCAGCCGCGCCTACCAGCCGGCCGTGGACCAGCCCGAGCCGCTGTTCCGCCGCCGCGAGCGCGAGTGGGCGCGGGCCCGCGAAGAGGCCGCTGCCTACGCCTGACCATCATCAGGGCCTGTCGCCAGCAAGGGCTTGCTCACGCTTGAGGCGGGGCGCCGGGGGCAGGCCTGAAGGGGGTCTTTTTCCGGTTCTTCGCAGACTGGCGTGAAAGCGAAGCAACCTTAGGCAGAGGCGGGATAGAGAAACGGCGGTAAATCCGAGTAAGCTGATGTTCACCACAAACCCCAGCCTACGGATACCGCCGTTGCCATGGATGCTACCCCGCTCTGCCTGTTCTGGAAAGGTTTCACCGTCGCCCATCACGAATTCCTGGATGAGCAAACACTACGGCTCCAGTTGGCGCCTGATGACCGAGTCCCGCCGGTCTGCAGCGGCTGTGACCATGCCTGCTTTCTCGTCCATGACGTGCATCACCGTCGCGTCCGAGAGGCGCCGTTGCTGACCTACCGGGTGGAGCTGGAGGTGCCGGTACGTCGCCTGCGCTGCCCCGTCTGCGGCCCGACACGCGAGCGCATTGACTGGTTGCCGGGTCGTTCACCGGTGACCACTACGCTGCGCCAGTGGGTGGAGCGTCTGGTCGAGTTGTTGCCGATCCGGCATGTCGCCGACTTGGTCGGCCTGCACTGGCATACCGTCAAGACCATCGATAAGCAGCGCCTTCAGCGTGACCTGCCGGCTCCGGACCCGACACGGCTACGTCGCCTGATGATGGACGAGTTCGCCCTCCACAAGGGGCACCGCTACGCCACGGTGATTGCGTGTGCCGACACCCAGCAGGTGGTGTGGATCGGCGAAGGTCGCTCCCGGGAGGCGATCCGCCCGTTCTTCGAATGGTTGGGTGATGCGCGACAGCAGATCGAGGCCGTCGCCATGGACATGAACGCGTCTTTCGATCTCGAAGTGAAGGACCAGTGCCCCAACGCCGAGGTGGTCTACGACCGCTTCCATGTCGTGGCCAAGTACGGGCGTGAAGTGATGGACCGGGTGCGTGTCGATCAGGCCAACCAGCTGCGCGATGATAAGGCGGCCCGCAAGGTGATCAAAGGCAGCCGCTGGCTGTTACTGCGCAATCAGGACAATCTCAAGCCTGAGCAGGCGGTGAAGCTGGAGGAGCTGCTGGCTGCCAATGCCTCACTGACCAAGGTCTACCTGCTCAAGGACCAGCTTAAGACGCTGTGGTTTGCCGATGACGAGGCAACCGCCCGCCATGGCTGGCGAGAGTGGGCCGGCATGGCGTTGAGCAGCGGCATCGACGCCTTGGTGCGTTTCACCAAGAAGCTGGAGCCTTACCTGGATGGCATCGTGTCCAGTGCTCGCCACCGGCTAAACACCAGCGTGCTGGAGGGCATGAACAACCGGATCAAGGTCATCAAACGGATGGCCTATGGGTACCGCGACACGGAATACTTCTTCCTGAAGATCCGTGCCGCGTTTCCCGGCAAAATGCGATGAACCCTTTTTCCAGGGGTGAGGAGCATTGCTCCGAACGGGCTGGCCAAGGATGGCCAGCACCGGCCCTGCAAGCGGAGCAGGATGCGAGAGCGCCGCAGGGAAAAAGTAGCGTACAGGGAGGTATTCACAGCGCCCCCGTACAGGCCTGTCGCCGGGAAAGCCCCGCAATCACCAACCTCACCTACATTACCCGCTTACCCCCTTCGCTTCTGCTGCCGCTCGCGGTTGGCCGCCTTGGCCCGCTCGCTCTTGCGCAGCATCACCCAGGTGGCGCCGAGGCCGCCGTCCGATGGCTGGGCGGAGACGTAGGCCTGCACCTCCGGAAACTGCAGCAGCCACTTGGCCAGGTAGGAGCGCAGCACGTTGGCCGGGCTGTCGATCGCCCGGCCGCGGCCGTGGACGATCAGCACCGAGCGCAGGTCGTGGGCGAAGGCCTCGTGGATGAAGGGCGGCAGCGCTCGCCGGCACTCTTCCAGCGGGCGACGCAGCAGGTGCAGGCGCGCCTGGTCCGCGTAGCCGCCATGGCGCAGGCGGTCCACCACCCCCTGCTGGATGCCGTCGCGCCGGTACTCGAGGGGATCGAAGGGAGGCACCAGGTCGACGAAATCATCGGAGAGAAAGCCATGGCCTGCTGGCGCAGCGGCGGCGCTTTCCCGCCTGGCCAGCTGTGCCTCGCTGGGCGCGCGACGCGTGCGGCCGGGGTCGGCGCGATTGAGGTCCCGGGAGAGCGGGCGTACGTCACCCATCAGGGCCTGGAAGTCGAGGTCATAACACGCCTGCCGGGTCATGGGGCACCTCACGTTCGTCATGGGGAGGCTCCATCCTAGCAGAGCGCTCGACCCGGCTTAAGCCGCCCGATGACGAACACCGGACAACGCCCTCGCGGCATGGCAGGATGGGACGCTCCCCTCCCGGAAGGAGCCCCATGCGACGCCTACACCTGCTGCTCGCCACCCTGCTCGGCCTGCCCCTTGCCCTCGCCGGCTGGCTCTGGCTGACCATGCTCAGCCCCTTCACCTATGATCGCCCCGACCATCTGCCCCCCATTGAAGCGGGCCCCCACGAGGTCTTCGTCTACGGCACTCTGCGCTCGGGGCTGGTGCGCTGGATCGTCACCGGCCGCGCCGGCGAGTCACGACCGGCCACGCTCGAGGACTTCCGCCGCAGCGCCCTCGACCTGGAGGAGGCCCCCGGCGAGCGCGTCGAGGGCGAGGTGATCACGGTGAGCGCCGAGGAGCTCGCCCGGCTCGATCGCTACGAGCGCCTCGGCCTGCGCTACGAACGGGTGCGCCTCACCCTGGCCGACGGCAGCGACGCCTGGGTCTACCGGCGCCTGCCCGAGGAGGCCCTCAACGGGGCTCGGTTGTGAGCGCCCCACGCCGCCGAATACAATGGCCGCTGCCACGCCCCGGGCCGGTCCCGGCGGCGATCCGCCCTCGACAAGGAGTCGACATGACCGCCATCACCCTCCTCCACAATCCGCGCTGCTCGAAGTCCCGCCAGGCGCTGGCCCTACTCGAGGAGCGCGGCGTGCCGGTGGAGGTACGCCGCTACCTGGAGGCGCCGCTCGGCGCCGACGAGCTGCGCGCGCTGATCGCCCGCCTCGACGGCGACCACTCGGCCCTGATCCGCACCAAGGAACCCGAGTGGAAGTCGCTGGATGCCGATGCCAGCGACGTCGAGCAGGTGATCTCGGCGATCGTCGCCCATCCTCGGCTCATGGAGCGCCCCATCGCCGACGACGGCCGGCGCGCCGTGATCGGCCGCCCGCCCGAAGACGTTCTCCGCCTGCTTGAGTGACCCCTTCCCACCCCTCCCTGCCCCAGGAGCCCCGATGAGCGCCTCCCTGCCCTATGTGCTGATCCTCTACTACTCCCGCCACGGCGCCACCCGCGCCATGGCCGAACGGCTGGCTGCCGGCGTCGAGTCCGTTCGCGGCATCGAGGCGCGGCTGCGCAGCGTGCCGCCAGTCTCGCCGACCTGCGAGGCGGTAGACCCGGAGATTCCCGCCGAGGGGGCCATCTACGCCAGCCTCGACGACCTGCGCCACTGCGCGGGGCTGGCGATCGGCAGCCCGACCCGCTTCGGCAACATGGCCGCCCCCCTCAAGCACTTCCTCGACGGCACCAGCGAGCTGTGGCTCGGCGGGGCACTGATCGACAAGCCGGCCACCGCCTTTACCTCCACCTCCAGCCTGCACGGCGGCCAGGAGAGCACCCTGCTGACCATGCTGGTGCCCCTGCTGCATCACGGCATGCTCTATGCAGGCCTGCCCTACAGCGAGACCGAGCTGATGGAGACCACCAGCGGTGGCACTCCCTACGGGGCCAGCCACCTGGCCGGCAAGCGCAGCGACCGCCCCCTGGACGAGCGGGAGCGCCACCTGGCCCACGCCCAGGGCCGCCGCCTGGCCAGGATCGCCCTGGCGCTGTCGGCGATGCCCAGGGAGGAGCGCTGATGAGGCGCTGGCTCGAGGCCCTGGAGGCCGAGAAGGGGCTGGATCACCTGACCGACCGGTCGCGCCGCTGGGTGCTGGGCAGCTACGGGATCCTGGTCCTGGCCCTGCTGGCCTGGGGTCTTCTGCTGGCTCGCGACGATGGCAACCTGCGTCCGCTGCTGGCCTTCCTGCTGCCACTGGCGCTGTTCCTGCCCTCCCTGCTGGCGAAGCGACCCCGCGGGCACGCCTGGCTGGCCTTCGTCAGCCTGCTCTACTTCATGATCGGGGTGAACGTCGCGATCCTGCCCGGGCTCGGCTGGCTGGGCTGGCTGATCGCCCTGGCGGCGCTGGCGCTGTTCGGCGGCTGCACCTTCTATGCCCGCTTTCGCAGCCGCCAGCAGCGCGCGGCCCGCGGGAACTAGGCGCACGTGCTACGCTTGAAAGGCTTGATTCACCTCAAGACGGCTGACTCAAGCCATACAATTCATGACCCGCCACACGAAAGGAGATCGTGATGACCGCAACCCGACGCTCCCTGCTCGCCCCCCTCGGCTTCTCTGCCGCCCTGCTCGCCGCCGCCTCTGCCCAGGCGCTGGAGGTCGACAAGGCGATCGAGTATCGCCAGGACGCACTGCGCGTGATGGCCTTCCAGACCGGCCCGCTGGGCGACATGGTCCAGGGCAACATCGACTATGACGCCGAGGAGTTCGCGCTGCGCGCGGGCAACCTGGCGGCCCTCGCGCACCTGCCCTGGGAGGCCTTCATCGAGGGCTCGCTGCAGGGGGATGGTCACGGCATCGAGACGCGGGCGCTGGCGGTCATCGGCGACGACTGGGCGGTCTTCGAGGAGCGCCAGGCCACCTTCCGCCGGGAGGCGGCGACCCTGGCCGAGATGGTCGATGACCAGGCGGAGTTCAGCGACCTGCGTCGCCAGATGGGGGCCGTGGTCAACAGCTGTCGCGGCTGCCACGACAACTACCGCGCGGACTGAGGCACGGTCCCGGCTGCGGTTGCAGCGTCAACATCGCGCGGGGCGGCCTAAAGGCCGCCCCGCTTTCTTTGTGCATCTGGCATGACATTGCCGCACGGATGGCGATTAGGCGTTCCAGAGCCAGATCACCGGCAGTGCGGCGATGGTGATCACCACCAGGGCCAGCCAGGAACGGGCGGGATGGCGGGCCTGGGCGCCGGTCGAGGGGGCGTCTTCGGGCTCGCCCGCCAGGGACTTGCGGCCGGTGATCATCGCCCCCACCAGACGCTCCCCCTTCAGGCGATGCACCACCAGGGCCAGCAGGTGCGCCGCGATCAGCCCCATCAGCAGGTTGGCGTTGAGGTGGTGCAGCCCGGCCAGGGTGCGGGCGGTGCTGCGGTCCACCAGGCCATGCAGGGGGGCATTGAAGAAGATGTCGTCGGTCAGGAAGAGGCCGCTGACGGCCTGGAAGGTCAGCGACAGCAGCATCACCATCACCATGAGGCCGCCCAGGGGATTGTGGCCGGCGAAGAGGGGCAGACGCCCGCTCATCAGGCGCCGGGCATAGCCCCACAGGGTGGCCGGCGAATAGAGGAAGCTGCCGAAGCGGGCGTGATGGCTGCCCACCAGGCCCCACAGCCAGCGGAACAGCAGCAGGCCAATCAGCACGTAGCCGCCCCGGGCGTGGATATCGATCGGGAAGATGAAGGGCGCCCCGTCAGTCTTCATGGTGTAGAACGCCAGCGCCACGCAGCCGACCAGCCCCCAGTGAAAGAGCCGTGTCGGCACATCCCAGACTTTCAGTCGCGTCATCTTGCCTCCTTGCTGATTGCAGTGGATTCTCCGGCCCCGGGCTGCCAAAGCCAGTTTTTTGGCTTACCATGAGCGATTCCATCGACACCACCCCCATGCCGGTGGCCCGCAGAAGGAGTGTACCTCTTGTCATCGCCCAACGCCTGGCGCGAGGCCGGCACGCTGACCGTGCCGGTGATGTTCGGCTACCTGCCGCTGGGGGCCGCCTTCGGCATCCTGGCCATCGAGGTGGGCATCCCGGTCTGGGCCGCCCTGCTGATGTCGCTGGCCATCTACGCCGGGGCCGGCCAGTTCCTGGCGGTGGCGCTTCTTGCCGCCGGTGCCGGCCTGGTCGAGGTGGCGGTGGCCACCCTGATGCTCAACTCGCGGCACCTGTTCTACGGGCTCTCGCTGCTCAGGCGCTTCAAGGGCGCCGGCTGGCGCAAGCCCTACCTGATCTTCTCGCTCACCGATGAGACCTACTCGCTGTTGACCACCCTGCCGCCGGAGCGCGCCCGGGACCATGCCCTGGCCTTTCGCATCGGCCTGCTGAACCAGGCCTGGTGGGTGCTCGGCTCCCTGGCCGGGGCGCTGATCGGCAGCACCCTGGCATTCGACAGCCGCGGCATCGAGTTCGCCCTCACCGCGCTCTTCATCGTGCTCACCCTGGAGCAGGCGCGCCGGCTGCGCCAGGCGCTGCCCTTCGTGATTGCCCTGGCAACGGGCATCGGAGCCCTGCTGCTGGTGCCCGACCGCCACCTGCTGCTTGGCGCGATCGGCGCGGCGAGCCTGGTACTGCTGGCCCACTACCGGTTCCAGCGCCCGGCCCGGCCCCAGGAGAGTCGCCCATGAGCCACACCACCCTGCTGCTGTTCATCGCGGTGTGCGCCCTGGCCACCTTCGCCACCCGGGTGATCCCCTTCGTGGCCCTGGCCCGTCAGGCCGAGCACCCGCTGATCCTGCACCTGGGCCGCTATCTGCCCCCCACGGTGATGATGATCCTGGTGATCTATGCGCTGCGCGACTTCCGCCCGCTGGCCGAGGGCCAGCTCAACGCCGCGGCCAATGGCTGGCCGATGATCCTGGCCTCCCTGGCGGTGGTCACGCTGCACCTGTGGCGGCGCAACGCCCTGCTCTCCATCATCGGCGGCACCGCGGCCTACATGGCCATGGTGCAGCTGGGCTGGACACCTTGAGCGCGCATCGTCATATGCTTAGGGTCACAAAACCCGCCCGATAAAGGTAAAGGGTGTTGAGCTGAAGGCGCGCAGAGGCGACCATGCAAGAAACTTCGAGGAGATTTCCATGACACGCAACATCGCCGATATCCGCCGCGACTATGAAGGGGGACAGCTCGACGAGGCCCAGGCCACCGAGAACCCCATGGAGCTGTTCGAGGAGTGGCTGGCACTCGCGCTCGAGAGCGAGGGCGATGACGGCAACGCCATGACCCTTGCCACCGTGGACAGCCAGGGGCTGCCGCACGCGCGCATCGTCCTGCTCAAGGACATCGACGACCAGGGCCTGGTCTTCTACACCAACTACCACAGCCACAAGGGCAGCGAGCTCACCAATGTCCCGAATGCCGCTCTGGTATTCTGGTGGCCCAGCCTGGCGCGCCAGGTGCGGGTCGAGGGCAGCGTCGAACAGGTCAGCGCCGAGGAGTCCGACGCCTATTTCGCCAGCCGTCCGCGGGCCAGTCAGCTGGGCGCCTGGGTGGCCACCCAGAGCGTGGTGATTCCCGGGCGCACCTGGATCGAGGAGCGCCAGAGCCGTTTCGAGCAGGCCTACGAGGGACAGGAGATCCCGCGCCCCGTGCACTGGGGCGGCTACCGCGTGGTGCCCACCATGATCGAGTTCTGGCAGGGCCAGCCCAGCCGCCTCCACGACCGCATCCGCTACGAGGCCCGCGACGGCCAGTGGCAGCACTTCCGCATGGCCCCCTGAGCGACCCTGCGGCCCGACACAAACCGCAGATCGACAACGCGAGACCCCCGCCACCGGCGGGGGTCTCGCGTTGGGGGCCGCGTGGCGTTCGCACTCAGTCGGGCAGGCTCTCCAGGCGATGGCGCTGCCATTCGCTCTGGGGCTCGTTGAGGCGCAGCACCGCATCCACCACCTGCTCCTCCATGTTGTAGCGCTGGCTGAACCCCAGGTGCTTCATCAGGGCGCGCATCGGGTGGTTGTCCACCATGATCTTGCCGATCATCTCCAGGGTGCCGACACTGCGACAGTAGTCGATCATCTTGTTCATGAGCAGGCTGCCGATGCCGAGCCCCTGGAGGTCATCGCGGATGATCACCGAGAACTCGGTGCGGATGTTGTCCGGGTCGTTCCACACTCGCACCACGCCGAGCATCTCCTTGCTGCCATCCTCCTGCAGGTGTTCGGCGATGAACGCCATCTGCCGGTCGTAGTTGATGTGCGAGAGCATCGACAGGTCGCGCTGGGTGAGGTCCGACTTGTTGTGGAAGTAGCGGAAGCGGATGCTCTCCTCGGAGAGCTGGCGGTGGAAGCTGGTGATCAGCGGGGCGTCCTCGGCCCGGATCGGGCGCACCTCCACCTCCCAGCCGTTCTTGAGGGTCACCCACTCTCGCAGCTCCTCCGGGTAGGGCATGATCGCGAAGCGGGCAGGGGTGCCGAGGTCCATGGCGAAGTCCACCGCCACCATCTCGTCACGGTTGAGCAGCAGCGGGTTGATCTCCATGCCGCGCAGCTCCAGCAGGTCGCTGGCCATCTGCGACAGCTTGACCAGCAGCTGGCATAGCCGGCCGATATCGCGCTGCGGGTCGCTGGAGTGCTCGTGGATCAGGCGTGCCACGTGGGTGCGATCCACCATGTCCTCGGCCAGGGTCATGTTCAGCGGCGGCAGCGCCACCTGGCGGTCGGCCAGGATATTGACCTTGTAGCCGCCGATGCCGAAGACGATCACCGGGCCGAACACCGGGTCCCGGGTGACCCCGGCGCACACCTGCAGCGAGTGCTTGCCGCGCTGCATGGGCTGCAGGCAGTACTCGCGAACCCTGAAGGCGGGATACTTCTCACTCACCTGTTCGCCGAGCAGCGCGACCCCCTCGGCCACCTGCTCGGGGCTCTTCAGGTCCTGCAGCAGCCCCGCCGAGACCCGGTGGGGATGCTTGCGATAGCGAAACGGCCGGCAGTTCCCCTCGTGCACCACCTTGAGCGCCATGGCGCCATCGAACGCCTCCGCCGCCTCGGCGCCCTCCTCGGGGGTCGCCACGTAGCGGCTCTGGGCCACCGGAATGCCGTAGGCCTCCAGCACCTGGGCGGTCTCCGAGTGGGAGAGCGTCTCGCGCCCCTCGGCCTTGGCCTCCCGGATCAGGGTGCGGCAGCGGGCGCGGATGTCCGGCGTGGTGGCAAACGGCAGGCTGGGTGGAGTCTCCTGCAGCAGCGCCTGCACCCGCTGGTAGTCCACCATGTGCATGAAGGCGTTGATCGCCTTCTCGGGGGAGACATAGGTGGGAATCCCCGCCAGGTTGCACTCGTGGCGCGCCGAGAGCGCCTCCTCGAGCCCCATGAAGCTGGTCAGCAGGTTGCGGCGAAAGCGCTTGCGGTTGGCCACCACCGCCTCGGCGGTGGTCCTGGAGGGCGCCAGGCGGGTCGGCGCATGCACCACCAGCACGGCATCGACGCCGGGGTCGGCGGCCACGATCTCGATGGCATCGACGAACTTCTCGGGGGTGGCGTTGCCGCCCAGGTCCACCGGGTTCTCCCCTGGCTTGCTCATGTCGAAGTCGCCCTGCCTGAGGGCGCGGCGCGTCTCCTCGGTGAACAAGGCCAGCTTGCCCCCGGCGTGGATCAGCTTGTCGATCGCCAGCATGGCGGGGCCCAGGCCGTTGGAGACGATCGCCAGGCGGTCGCCGCGCAGCGGCTTCATGCGCGACAGGGTCATCAGCGCATCGAAGAGCTCGTCGGAGTCGTGGACGCGCACCACCCCGGCCCGGGAGAAGGCCGCATCGAAGATCTGGTCGCGGTTGGCGACCCCCGGCGTGGGCGGCAGGCCGGTGAGGTCCGACTGGGGCGTGCGGCCGCTCTTGATGGCCAGCACCAGGCGGTTGCGCGAGGCGTCGCGCAGCGCGGTCATGAAGTGCTGGGCGTCGAGGATCTTCTCCAGATGGAGCAGGATCGCCTGGGTCGGCGAGAACTGGTTGATGTAGTCGAGCAGGTCGGGAAGCATCACGTCGACGCTGTCGCCGAGGGTGATCAGGTGCGAGAAGCCGACACCGCGCCCCGCCGCCCAGTCGATCATCGCCGTGCCGAGCATGCCCGACTGGCCCAGGTAGGCCACCTTGCCGGCCTTGATCGGCCGGTTGGCATAGGAGGCGTTGAGCTTGCGGCCCGGCACGATCAGCCCCATGCACTCGGGCCCCAGCACGCGGATCCCCGACTGGCGAGCGGCATCGAGCATGCGCTGGCGGATCGAGGCCTTGCCGTCGCGGGCCTCGTCCAGATGGGAGCCACCGGAGAGCACCAGGGCGGCGCGCACCCCGATGCTGCCCAGCCGCGCGATGCGCCCCGGCACCGTGGCCACCGGCGAGCAGATGACAGCGAGGTCCGGGGCCTCGGGAAGCTGGCCGATGCGCGCGAAGGCGGGCTGGCCGAAGACGCTCTCGTACCCCTTGGGGTTCACCGCCCAGATGGTGCCCGGAAAGCCAGCCTCCTGCAGGTTACGGATCACCAACCCGCCCAGGGAACTGGCCTTTTCCGAGGCGCCGATCACGGCGATGGTGCGAGGTTCGAAGAAGTGACGCAGGAAACGGGTGCTCAAGACGCTCTCCCGACGGCTGGTGGCTGGATTGGCTGCCTACTGTGTACGACCTATTGACACTGTCTGGCAAGGGATTAGGCAAAGTAAAGTGACGCCAGTCAGCCTGGAGGCACCGATGATCACCGGTTACATCACCCATCCCCACTGCCAGCTCCACCACATGGGCCCCGAGCACCCCGAGAGCCCGCTGCGGCTGGAGGCGATCCGCGCCAGGCTGTCCCTTTCCGGGCTGCTGCAGCAGACCATGCAGTCCGAGACCCGCGAGGCCACCGAGGAGGAGCTGGCGCGGGTCCACCCCCTGCGCCACCTGCGCGCCCTGGACAAATGCGTGCCCGAAGAGGGTATCGTCACCCTGGACAGCGACACCATGATGAACCCGGACAGCCTCAACGCCGCCCGGGTGGCCGCGGGGGCGGTGATCCGCGGCGTCGACCAGGTCTTTCGCCAGCAGGCCGACAACGTCTTCTGTGCGGTGCGCCCCCCCGGCCACCATGCCGAGGCCACCGATGCCATGGGCTTCTGCTTCTACAACAACGTGGCGGTGGGGGCCGCCCACGCCCGCGCCAAGTACGGGGCGCGGCGCATCGCCATCCTCGACTTCGACGTGCACCAGTGCAACGGCACCATCGACATCTTCAAGGATGACCCCGATGTGCTGGTCTGTACCAGCTTTCAGTACCCCTTCTACCCCTGGCGCTACCTGCGCAGCGAGTGGCAGAACGTGGTCAATACCCCGCTGGAGGCCGGCACCGACGGCGCCGCCTTCCGCCGCGCCATAGAGGATGACTGGCTGCCCGCCCTGCACCGCTTCAAGCCGGAGCTTGTGCTGCTCTCCTCGGGCTTCGATGCCCACCGCGAGGACGAGATGGCCGAGCTGTGCCTGGAGGAGGAGGACTTCTACTGGATCACCCATATGGCCATGGAGATCGCCGCCCTCTACGCGGATAACCGGCTGGTCTCGGTGCTCGAGGGCGGCTATCACCTGGACTCCCTGGGGCGCAGCGTCGAGGCCCACCTCAAGGCGCTGCTCGGCCAGCCCTTCGGCGACGCCCCCGCACCCTCGGCCTGAGGTTTCCTGTCGGCGGGAAACGTTCCCCGCCGACGGCAGCGCCGGGTCGGCCTGAGAACGGCGTTATCGCCGACGGGCTGTGATAAGCTTGAGGAAACCTGTTTCCGATAGTGAATTTCTGCCGATGACCGCCACCACCGATCAGGACGCCGCCCTGCGCATCGCCTCGGGCCGCAAGCCGCTCGTCGAACCGCTGCGCCTCGGCGAGCGCCTGCGCGAGATCCGCCTGGCCAACCAGTGGACCCTGGAAGACGTCAGCCAGCGCACCGGGCTCGCCCGCTCCACCCTCTCCAAGATCGAGAACGACCAGATCTCGCCTACCTTCACCGCCGTGCAGAAGCTGATCGGCGGGCTCGGCATCGACCTGCCCCAGCTGCTCACGCCGCCTCGCCAGCAGAGCCGTACCATGGGCCGCCGCGACCTGACCCGCCGCGGCCACGGGCAGCAGCACCCCACCCCCACCTATGAGCACGAGCTGCTCAGCTGCGAGCTGGCCCAGAAGCGCATGATTCCCTTCAAGACCATCGTCCGGGCGCGCAGCTTCGATGAGTTCGGCGAGTGGGTGCGCCACGACGGCGAGGAGTTCCTGATGGTGCTCGACGGCGAGATCCTGCTCTATACCGAGTTCTACGAGCCGCTGCGGCTCGAACAGGGCGACAGCATCTACTTCGACAGCGACATGGGCCACGCCCTGATCTCGGTGAGCGATGAGGATGCCGTGGTGCTGTCGGTCTGCACCCGGGTCGACGCCGCCTGAGTCAGCCCCTGGCGCCAGCCGCCCGGTCTCCCGGGCGGCGCTGAGGGATGGCATCCAGCACCAGGCGCTCGCCGGCGTGGATCGCCTGGAAGTGGCGCCCCTTGGCGCGGGCGATCAGCATCACCCCGAAACGGCTGGCGAGCTCGACCCCCTTCTGGGTCACCCCGGAGCGCGACACCAGCACCCCGATGCCCATCTGGGCCACCTTGAGCACCATCTCCGAGGTGAGCCGCCCGGTGGTGTAGAAGATATCCGCCTGCCCCGAATCCGCCTCTGCCAGCCACTGCCGCCCCGCCAGGGTATCCACGGCGTTGTGGCGGCCCACGTCCTCCACGAAGTCCAGCACCCGGGCCTGATGGCACAGCGCACAGCCGTGCACCGCTCCGGCGCTGCGGTAGGTCTGGTTGTGCTCGCCGAGGTTCTCCAGCAGCGCATAGAGGGTCGACTGGCGCAGCGGCGTCTCGGCCAGCGGGCGGCGAGGCACCGCATCGAGCAGCCGGCCGAACACCGTGCCCTGGCCGCAGCCGGTGGTCACGGTGCGATGCCCCAGACGCTCCTCGAGATCCTCCGGCAGGTGTCGGGTCACCACCGCCGCGGCCTCTACCTCCCAGTCCACGTGCACCGCCACGAGATCGTCGCCGCTGGTCAGCAGCCCCTGGTTGCGCAGGTAGCCCACCACCAGCGCCTCGGGGTCATCGCCCAGGGTCATCAGGGTGACAATCTCGCGCCTGTTGAGATAGAGGGTCAGCGCGCGCTCGGCGGCGATGGCCTGGCGACGGGACTCGCCGAACTCGTCGAGGACCTCGATCTCCAGGGTGGCGGGCAGGCGGGCATGGCTGCGGGTGAACGGCATGAGGCGTCTCGTCTGTGGTGGGTGGGTGCCGACGGCGACTTGACCATCATGGCACCCTGGCGCCTTACTGTCTCCAGTACCGCCGCCATCACCGCCCTCGGCTCCCCCCATCCACAACAACAGGAGCGTGCCGTGACAGACGCCCACCATCTGCGCCCCGTCGGCATCACCCTGGCGGCCCGTGAGCACACCATCAACGGCTTCCGGGCTACCCAGTGGCACATCGCGGACCTGACCCCGGAGCGGGGCGGCGATGCCACCCTGTGGCTGCAGCTCACCATGACCGAGCGCGCCGCCTACCGCTTCAATCTCTCCTCGGGCAACCCTCGCCTCTTCGTGCGCGCCGGCTTTACCGGCGGCCCCGCCAGCGCCGCCGCCATCACCGCCAGCCAGGACGTGGCCGCCGCCTGGATGGACGGCGAGCAGCAGGTGCTCGAAGCCCCCATGCCCCTGGCCATCCAGGTGTGGATCGAGGCCTATCTGGCCCGCCACGGCGAGGCGCCCGTGGAGGAGCGCAAGAAGAAGCGCAAGGGCGCCGGACGCGCCCGGGAGGCTCAGCCATGAACCGCCTGGAGCGTTGGTCGCGCCGCAAGCGCGGCCTGGAGGCCGAGCCCGCCGCCTCGGCGGAGGCGGTGCCACCTCCGCACGAGGCAGCGGCCGCCAGCGACGAGCCGGACGCCCCGCCCCCCCTGCTGGACGATACCCTCCCCGACCCCGAGAGCCTGCCGCCCGGCAGCGAGGTCAGCCGCTATCTGCAGGAGGGGGTCAGCCAGGCGCTGCGCCGCCGTGCCCTTCGCCGCCTCTGGCAGGCCGACCACTACCAGGTCCGCGACGGCCTCGACGACTACGACGGCGACTACAGCCAGCTCGAGCCCATGACCAGGGAGGTCGCCGAACGCCTGCGACACTGGAGCCGGCGGGTCAACGAGGCCCTCGAGCCCGAAGAAGCCATCGAGGAGGCCGCCCCTGACGAGGAGCCAGCGCGGGGCGCCGACGACGAGGCTCACCCCCCGGGCGCGCCCGCCCCGGATGTGGCATCGGACGGACGCGACCAAGGTGGCATAGGTCATATTAGCGATTCTCGACAAGACTGAGAGGAGCCCTACCCCCCAACAACAAGAGGTGTTCATGCCCCCCCCCATCGCCCTGACGTCGCTGGATGACCGGCGCAACCGTGCCGCCCGCGACGCCGCCAGGCGCCGCATCTCCTGGCCGGCCAACCTGGCTCCCGAGACTGTGGAGTTCGAGAGCCAGGGCCATCTGCTGATCCTGGGCAGCGAACTCGACGCGCGGCGCGCCGCCGCCACGCTGATCGACCGGCTGCCGGGCATCGCCCTGCTGGTGACCGAGCGCTCCAGCGCCGAGGATGACCCGGCGCTGGAGCAGATCTGGCAGGCTACCGCCGCCCTGCCCTGCCATACCGCCGCCAACGCCGACGCCCTGCGCCTCGAGGGCTACCTGGGACGCTTCCTGGCCACCCTGGCGCTGGACGGGGAGAGTGTGAACCTGGCCCAGGCAACCTTGGGGCGGCCCCGCTTCGACCAGGTCCTCGACCTCGGCGCCCGGCCGCACCTGACCCTGGAGCTGCCCCCGCCGGGCTACCTGGCCGTGCGCTGGGGCAGCGCCGAGGCCGACCAGGCGCTGGAGACGCTGGCCGCCTCCGTCGGCGTCTTCGAAGCCCCTCGTCACGTGCAGATCAACGCCGATCTCTGCGCCCACCAGCGCAGCGGCCTGCCCGGCTGCACCCGCTGCCTGGAGACCTGCCCGGCCGACGCCCTGGCCAGCCGCCAGGGCCGGGTCGAGGCCTGGATCGAGGTCGACCCGCACCGCTGCCACGGAGCGGGCAGCTGTGCCAGCGCCTGCCCCACCGGGGCCATCGAGTATCGCCTGCCGCACCCCGCCCCCCTGGAGGGCTACCTCGCGGGGCTGCTCGGCGCCTATGGCGAGGCCGGGGGGGAGCACCCGGTGGTGCGCTTCGTCAGCGAGGCGCGCCGCCGCTGTGAAGCCACCGAGCCGGCCGGCCATGTGCTCGACATCGAGCTGGAGGAGCTCGGCGCCGCCGGGCTCGATCACTGGCTCGCCGCCCTGGCGGCCGGCGCCGCCGAGGTGCGCCTGCAGCGCGATGCCGAGACCCCTCCGACCCTGCAGCAGCAGCTCGAGGCCCAGGCTGTCCAGGCCAGGGAGCTGCTCTCGGCCCTGGGGCACCGCCCCGAGCGTCTGGCATGGCTCCCCATCGAGGACGACGGCAGCGCACGCGACGCCCTGCCCCGGGAGGCGGCGCTGATCGCGCGCCCCCAGGCCGAGGCTGCGGGTGGCAAGCGCGAGCGCCTCAATGCCACCCTCGACTGGCTGGCCGCCCAGGGGGCCCCCAGCGGCGAGTGCCACTCCCTGCCCGCCGGTGCGCCCTTCGGCGCCATCGAGGTGGACACCGAGCGCTGCACGCTGTGCCAGGGCTGCGTGGCGCTCTGTCCCACCCCGGCACTCTCCGGCGGTGACGACACCACCCCGCGCCTGGCCTTCCGAGAGGCCGACTGCATCCAGTGCGGCCTCTGTGCGGCCGGCTGTCCGGAGCAGGCGATCCGTCTCGCGCCGGGGTTCCTCGCCGCGCCCGAGCGGCGCGAGACCCGCCTGATCAAGGAGGAGCCAGCCTTCGCCTGCATCCGCTGCGGCAAGCCCTTCGCCACCGCCAGCACGATCGCCAGCATCCAGCGCAAGCTGGCCGACCACCCCTATTTCGCCGGCGAGGCCCGCGCACGCCTCGAGATGTGCGAGGACTGCCGCGTCCAGGACGTCTGGCAGGAGCTCGCCCGCGACCCCGAACGCCAGCTGAAGGTGTAGCCATGCATGACAACCGCCAGACCGTGGCCGAGGTGGAGGAGACGCAAGCCCTGCGCGCCGATATCTACCGCCTGCTTGCCCGGCTGCTGCTCGCTCCGCCGGATGCCGAGCTGCTCGATTTCCTTGCCTACCTCGAACCCGACGAGGACGGGGGCGAGATGACCGCCGCCTGGCAGGAGCTGACCGATGCCGCCCGGACGACCTCCCCCGAGGCGGCCGCCCGGGCGCATTTCGAGCTGCTGGTCGGGGTGATTCAGGGGGATATCACGCCCTACGCCTCCTGGTACCTGCACGGCACCCTGATGGACGAGCCCCTGGTGGCCCTGCGGCGCGACCTGCGCCGGCTGGGCATCGCCCGGGCCGAGGAGAGCCGGGACCCCGAGGACCATCTGGGCGCCCTGTTCGAAGTGATGGCGCTGCTGGTCGAGGGCGGCACCCCGGACCAGGCGGTCTTCTTCCATCGGCACCTGACTGCGTGGGCGCAGCGTTGCCTGGCCGACCTGGCGAGGGTGCCCCCCCCTATCTACGCTGCTATTGGGCGCCTGGGCCTTGCCTTTCTGGCGCAGGAGCGGCCGCACTTCGAGGCCATGGCCGAGGAGTCACCGGTACGCATGATCGACCCGGCTGCCGGCTAGCCGCCCTGGCCACTCGACTGGCCCGACCGACAACAATCAACAAGACGTCCCAACGCCTGACTCGAGGAACCACGCCATGAACCGACCCCACGACACCCAACGTCGCCGCTTCCTTCGTACCCTGGGGGCCGGCGGCGCCCTGGCCGGTACCACCGCTGTCATCGGCCATGTCAGCCTCAGCCAGGCAGACGCCCCACCTTCCCCTGAGCGCGAACCGGCGGAGAGGAACTACCGGGAAACCGAGCATATCCGCACCTACTACGCCACCCTGCGCGACTGAGCGCCCCGCCCAGGTCAGGAGGTAAGACACCATGCGTCTGACACGCAAGCAAGACACCCCACGCCCGGCGGGGCTCGGCATCTCCCGCCGGCAGTTCCTCAAGCGCAGCGGCGCGGCCACCGGGGGTCTGGCGGCTGCCGGCTTCATGGGCCACGGGATGATGCGTCCCGTCGAGGCAAGCGGCAAGACGCCGGTCCTCGACTCGCCGGTCGAGGTCAAGCGCACCATCTGCTCCCACTGCTCGGTGGGCTGTGGCACCTACGCCGAGGTGCAGGAGGGGATCTGGACGCGCCAGGAGCCCGCCTTCGACCACCCCATCAACCGCGGCGCCCACTGCGCCAAGGGGGCCTCGCTGCGGCAGCATGGTCACTCCAGCCGGCGCCTCAAGTACCCCATGAAGCTGGTCGGCGGCCAGTGGCAGCGCATGAGCTGGGACGAGGCCATCGATGAGATCGGCGACAAGGTCCTGGCGCTGCGCGAGGCCCACGGCCCCGACAGCATCTATTGGCTCGGCTCGGCCAAGTTCAACAACGAGCAGGCCTACCTGCTGCGCAAGTTTGCCTCCCTGTGGGGCACCAACAATACCGACCACCAGGCGCGCATCTGCCACTCCACCACGGTCGCCGGGGTGGCCAACACCTGGGGCTACGGGGCGATGACCAACTCGCTCAACGACATGCACAACAGCCGCTCGATGCTGTTCATCGGCTCCAACCCCGCCGAGGCCCACCCGGTGGCGATGCAGCACTTCCTGATCGCCAAGGAGCGCAACAGCTGCGACATCATCGTCGCCGATCCCCGCTTCACCCGCACCGCGGCCAAGGCCGATACCCATGTGCGCATTCGCCCCGGCTCCGATGTCGCCTTCATCTGGGGCCTCTTGTGGCACATCTTCGAGAACGGCTGGGAGGATCGCCAGTACATCCAGCAGCGGGTCTACGGCATGGACGAGGTGCGCGCCGAGGTCGCCACCTTTACCCCGAGGGTGGTGGAGGACGTCACCGGCGTGCCCGAGGCCACCATGCGGGACGTGGCGCAGCGCCTGGCCACCCAGAAGCCGGGCTGCATCGTCTGGTGCATGGGCGGCACCCAGCACACCACCGGCAACAACAACACCCGCGCCTACTGCATCCTCGAGCTGGCCCTTGGCAACATCGGCAAGTCCGGCGGCGGGGCGAATATCCTGCGCGGCCACGACAACGTCCAGGGCGCCACCGACCTCGGCCTCGACTCCAGCTCCCTGCCGGCCTACTACGGCCTGGCCGAGGGGGCCTGGCAGCACTGGGCGCGGGTCTGGGACGTCGACTACGAGTGGCTCAAGGGCCGCTTCGACCAGACCGAGTACCACGACGGCCTGCCCATGAACAGCAGCGGCATCACGGTCTCGCGCTGGGTCGACGGGGTGCTCGAGGAGGACGAGGCGATCTCCCAGCGCACCGCACTCAAGGCGATGTTCTACTGGGGCCATGCGGTCAACTCCCAGACCCGCGGCCCCGAGATGCGCCGCGCCATGCAGAAGCTCGAGATGATGGTGATCGTCGACCCCTACCCCACGGTGGCCGCGGTCATGCATGACCGCACCGACGGCGTCTATCTGCTGCCTGCCTGCACCCAGTTCGAGACCACCGGCAGCGTGACCGCCACCAACCGCTCGCTGCAGTGGCGCGACAAGGTGATCGAGCCGCTGTTCGAGTCCAAGCCCGACCACGAGATCATGTACCTGCTGGCCGAGAAGTTCGGCTTCGCCGAGGAGCTGACCCGCCATATCCAGGTCAACGGCAAGGAGCCGCTGATCGAGGACATCCTGCGCGAGATCAACCGCGGCACCTGGACCATCGGCTACACCGGCCAGAGCCCGGAGCGCCTCAAGGAGCACCAGAAGCACTGGCACACCTTCAGCTTCGAGGACCTGCGCGCCGAGGGCGGTCCCGCCGACGGCGACTACTACGGCCTGCCCTGGCCCTGCTGGGGCACGCCGGAGTTCGCCCACCCCGGCTCGCCCAACCTCTACGACCCCAGCGTGCCGGTCAAGGAGGGCGGCATGGGCTTCCGGGCGCGCTTCGGCATCGAGCGCAACGGCGTGAACCTGCTGGCCGAGGGCTCGGCCCCGGTCGCCGGCGAGCTCGACGATGGCTATCCCGAGTTCACCGACCAGATGCTCAAGGACCTGGGCTGGTGGGACGACCTCACCGACGAGGAGAAGGCCGCCGCCGAGGGCGAGAACTGGAAGACGGACCTCTCCGGGGGCATCCAGCGGGTGGCCATCGAGCACGGCTGCGCCCCCTACGGCAACGCCAAGGCACGCGCCGTGGTATGGACCTTCCCGGACCAGGTGCCCAAGCACCGCGAGCCGCTCTACACCACCCGTCGCGACCTGGTCGAGCAGTTCCCCACCTGGGACGACTTCCGCTCGCTGTTCCGGCTGCCCACCCTCTATCGCAGCATCCAGGAGAACGACAACTCCGACCGCTACCCGATCATCCTCACCTCGGGTCGCCTGGTGGAGTACGAGGGCGGCGGCGAGGAGACCCGCTCCATGTCGTGGCTCGCCGAGCTTCAGCAGGAGATGTTCGTCGAGGTCAATCCGGCGGATGCCAACGACATCGGCATCCGCGACGGCGACACCGTCTGGGTCGAGGGCGCCGAGGGCGGCCGCGTGCGGGTCAAGGCGCTGGTCACGCCGCGGGTCGGCCGCGGGGTGGCCTTCATGCCCTTCCACTTTGGCGGCATCTTCCAGGGCGAGAACCTCCACGACCGCTACCCGGAGGGGGCGGCGCCCTATGTGCTGGGCGAGGCAGCCAACACGGCGACCACCTACGGCTATGACCCTGTGACCCTGATGCAGGAAACCAAATGCACCATCTGTAGGATCGAGCGCGCCTGAGCGATCGACAGCGACCAGGAGAACAAGACATGGCACAGATGAAATTCATGTGCGACGCCGAGCGCTGCATCGACTGCAACGGCTGCGTCACCGCCTGCAAGAACGCCAACGATGTCCCCTGGGGCATCCAGCGCCGGCGGGTGGTGACCCTCAACGACGGCCAGGCCGACGAGGTCTCGATCTCGGTGGCCTGCATGCACTGCGACGACGCCCCCCTGCATGGCGGTCTGCCCCACGGACTGCTTCTACAAGACCGACGACGGCATCGTCCTGCACGACAAGGACCTCTGCATCGGCTGCGGCTATTGCCTCTATGCCTGCCCCTTCGGCGCCCCGCAGTTCCCCAAGCAGAACGCCTTCGGCGAGCGCGGCAAGATGGACAAGTGCACCTTCTGCGCCGGCGGACCGGCGGACAGCAGGGAGGAGGAGTACGAGAAGTACGGGGCCAACCGCATTGCCGAGGGCAAGCTGCCGCTGTGTGCCGAGATGTGTTCCACCAAGGCGCTGCTCGCCGGCGACGCTCAGACGGTGGCCGATATCTTCCGTCAACGGGTCATCCATCGCGGGCATCCCGACGGTGGCTGGTCGGGCAACCAGCGCCGCGAGCAGGAGCGCACCCGCGGCGGCGGCGATCTCTCCCAGGCCGATGCGCTGGCCTATGACGCGACCCGTCAGGGCTAGGAGGTGATGTCATGAGCCTGTGCCGAAATGGGCCCCTGAGGGGGCTGCTGCTGGCGGTGCTGCTGGCGCTGACCGCACTGCTCGCCACTCCCGCCATGGCCCAGGCGGAGACCGAACGCGAAGCGGCTACCGCGGTGGGCGGCGTCAGCCCCGATATCTGGCGCCAGGTGCGCAGCGGCGAGGTGGATGCCAACTTCCGCGACACCCGCTTCGACTCCACCTACAACCTGGTCAATTCAAGCGGCGAGCGCTGGCGGCAGCTGCGCAACCGCTGGGTCTCCCCCTTCGGCCTGATCGCCGTGGGCGGGATGATCGCGGCGATTGCGCTCTTCTACGTGATCATCGGTCGCAAGGACCTCAGCGAGCCGCGTACCGGCCGCAAGCTGTTGCGCTGGCCGCTGTTCGTGCGCTCGCTGCACTGGACGGTGGCCACGCTGTTCATCGTCCTGGCGCTCAGTGGCCTGAACCTGCTCTACGGCAAGTTCGTGTTTCGCTCGCTGTTCGGCGATGCGGTCTGGGGCGCGATGATCTCGGCCTCGAAGCTGGCCCATAACTACCTGGGCCCGCTGTTCGGCGTGCTGCTGATCGTGCTGCTGGCCAGGGTGCTCAAGCACAACTGGCCGAAGCGCCACGACCTCGAGTGGTTCCGTCAGGGCGGCGGCCTGGTGGGCAAGGGCCATCCCGATGCCGGCTTCGCCAACGGCGGCGAGAAGCTGTGGTTCTGGCTGCTGGCCACCGCCGGCCTTGCCGTCGTGGCCAGCGGCTTCGTGCTGGATTTCCCCAACTATGGCCAGAGCCGCGACACCATGCAGTGGGCCAACCTGATCCACGGGGTCGGCGCCCTGGGGCTTACCGCTGTGGCGCTGGGCCACATCTACATCGGCACCATCGGCTCGGAGGGGTCGCTGGAGGGCATGACCACCGGCTACGTGGACGAGACCTGGGCCAAGGACCACCACAACCTCTGGTACGAGGAGGTCAAGGACCAGGCGGTGCCCGAGGAACGCCTTGACGAGGCCAGTGCCAGCGATGGCGACGGCAGTGAGACGGCCTCCCGCCCCGGATGAATGGCGTTGAACCACCCCCCACACGACACCGCCTACGGGCGGTGTCTTTTGTTATGCTGGCTCCATCCTGACCCAACTCACCCAGGGAGAACGAGAGCGCCATGGACCATCTCGACGACGCCACCCGCACCGAACTCGAGGCCGCCGCCTTCCGCCGCCTGCTCAAGCACCTCGACGAGCACAAGGAGGTGCAGAACATCGACCTGATGATCCTGGCCGATTTCTGCCGCAACTGCCTCTCCAAGTGGCTGGTCAGCGCCGCCGAGGAGCGCGGGGAGGCGCTCGACTACGAGGCAGCCCGCGAGTATGTCTACGGCATGCCCTACTCGGAGTGGAAGGCGCACTACCAGCAGGAGGCGACCCCAGAGCAGCAGGCCGCCTTCGCGGCGCGCGAGGCCCAGAAGCAGGAGAAGGCGCGATGAGCGAACCGATGCTCCCCCTCGCCATCGCCGTGCTGACCATCTCCGATACCCGCACCGAGGCCACCGACCGCAGCGGCCAGTCGCTGGTGGATCGCCTGACCGAGGCCGGCCACCGCCTGGCCGATCGGCAGATCGTCCCCGACGACATCTACCGGATCCGTGCGGTGGTCTCGGCATGGATCGCCGACCCCGACGTCCAGGTGGTGCTGACCACCGGCGGCACCGGCTTTACCGGCAGGGACTCCACCCCCGAGGCCGTCAGGGTCCTGCTCGACAAGGAGATCGAGGGCTTCGGCGAGCTCTTCCGCCAGCTCAGTTGGGAGGAGATCGGCAGTTCCACGGTGCAGAGCCGCTGTCTGGGCGGGCTGGCCAACGCCACCGTGGTGTTCTGCCTGCCCGGCTCCACTGGCGCCTGTCGCACCGGGTGGGACGGCATCCTCGCCGAGCAGCTCGACAGTCGGCACAAACCGTGTAACTTCGCGAATCTCGTCATCCCCGAGCGAGGCCAACATGGCTGATCTCAAGCCCGTCGAGGCGGCGCTCACGGCGCTGCTGGAAGGGGTCATGCCCCTTCCCGGGGAGCGGCTCGCCTGCGAAGAGGCCTCCGGGCGCATCCTCGCCGAGTCGGTGCCGGCACGCCTCGACGTGCCCCCCTTCGACAACAGCGCCATGGACGGCTACGCGCTTTACCACGGCGATGCCGGCGGCTGGCTCAGGGTGAGCCAGCGCATCGCCGCGGGCGCTACCGGTGGCCCCCTGGAGCGCGGCACCTGCGCACGCATCTTCACCGGCGGCGCCATCCCCCCGGGGGCCGACTGCGTGGTGATGCAGGAGCGCTGCGAGCGCGATGGAGAGCGCGTGCACATCCCGCCGGAGGTCCCGGCCGGCGACAATGTCCGCCGCCGCGGCCGCGACGTCAGCACGGGTGACGAGCTGCTGCCGGCCGGCGAGCCCCTCGAGGCAGCGGCGCTCGGCCATCTCGCCGGCCAGGGCATCACCGAGGTGACGGTGCGCCGCCGCCCCCGGGTGGCGCTGCTCTCCACCGGGGACGAGATCGTCGACCCCGGCCGCCCCCTCGGCCCGGGTCAGATCTACAACTCCAACCGCCCCATGCTCAGGCGCTTGCTCGAGCGGTTCGGCGCCGAGGTGGTGCGGGTCGCCGCGATTCCCGACGATGCCGAGGGCACCCGCCAGGCCCTGGCCGCGGCGGCCCGGGAGGCCGACGTGGTGATCACCACGGGAGGCGTCAGCGTCGGCGAGGAGGATCACGTCAAGGCGGCGGTGGAGGCGCTGGGGCAGCTGGACCTGTGGCGCCTGGCTATCCGGCCCGGCAAGCCGCTGGCCCTGGGGCGGCTCCCCGCCGAGGGTCACGAGGCCCGCTTCGTGGGCCTGCCGGGAAATCCGGTATCGAGCTTCGTGGGGGCCTGGCTGTTCCTGCGCCCACTGATGGGCGCCCTGCTCGGCGCACCGGCTCTGCTCGAGCTGCCGCGCCTGGCGGCGCGCGCCGCCTTTGCTACCCAGACCGGCCCCCGCGCGCACTACATGCGCGTTCGCCTCGAATTCGGCACGGAGGGCATCAGTGCCCACGCCTTCCGCGACCAGAACTCCGGGGTGCTCTCCTCCTGCATCGCGGCGGATGCCCTGGCGGTGGTCCCGCCGGAGACGCGCCTCGAGGTGGGCGATAGGGTCGACTGCCTCTGGATCGGCGGGGCCTGAGCGTCTCGCCGGCTAGGGATGTGCCGGCACCTCCAGCGCCTGGCGCACTTCCGGCCACAGGCGCTGGAACTCCTCTTCCAGACGCCGCTGTTCCTCCTCGAGCCAGGGCACCAGCTCGGCCAGCCGATTGGGGCCGGAGAGGCGACGGCCGATACCGGCAATCGCCCGACAGGTGAAGGCGAAATCCGCATAGCGATGCAGCCAATCCTGCTCCACCAGCACCGGCACCAGCGTGGCCAGGCGGGCCGGCGCCGGCCGGGCCCGCAGCACCCGGTAGGTGCGGGCCACCAGGGGTGAGTGCCCGGCCTGAAGGCCCAGCTCCCGCGCCACGAAGTGATCCCACACCAGGTCCAGGGCGATCCCGGCATAGCGACGCTGGCGATCGGGCGCCCGGCGACGGATCCGCGCCACGACGGGATGCGCATCCACGAAGGCGTCGACTTGACGGTGGTGGCGAATGCCGGCGGCGACCCCCTCCGGCCAGGCGGAGAGGTCGCTCCCCTTCACCCCGTCGGCGATCAGGTTGCCCCACAGGAAGTCATCACTTCCGCCACGGGCCAGCCAGGCATGCGCCAGGAAGTTCACGGGTAGCTCACAGGCAGTGAGTGGGCTTGGGCAGCCCGGCGATGCGCGCGGCGAGCTTGGCCGGGCTGCCGGGGAAGAGCCGCATCAGGTGGATCGAACGGCCCTTCTCCTCGCCCAGGGCCCTGGCCACGGCCTTTACCAGGGGCCGCATCGCCGGCGCCTGCTCGAAGCGCTGATAGAAGTCGCGCAGCACCTGGATCACCTCCCAGTGCTCGTCGGTCAGCGTGATGCCCTCCTCCTCGGCCAGGCACCTGGCGACTTCGGGCGTCCAGTCACCGAGGACGACCAGGTATCCCTCCGGATCCAGAGCCACCTGTTGCTCGTTAACAGCTAGATAACGGTATATTTCTGTGGTCGCCATCAGTACCAGCTCACCGTGCGCTGCGCCTCTTCGGTGAGCGTGACGAAGCCCTCCATATCGACCCGGATCACCGAGTCGGCGCTGAGCGGCACCAGCCCGCGGGCGGCGAGGTCCTCCTCCAGCACGTAGAGGCGCCCCTGCAGGTCACCGAAGCGGCCCGCCAGGCTTTCCAGGGCGCCCTGCACCCCGTCCTCGATCATCAGGAGCCGATCGGCCGGCCCCATGGCGGCCAGCGCCTGGCGGTAGACCTCGCTGGTGGCCGGCGAGCGATTGAGAATATGCAGCAGCATCAGGGTCTCTCCAGGCGGCCCCGCCGCCCTCAGAAGGTCAGTACCAGCGAATGGTCGGCGGTCAGCGCAGGCAGCTCCGCGGCCGCGACCGCCCTGGCGGGAAGCATCAGCCCCTCGACCGCCAGGCCAAAGCGCACCAGCGCCTCCGCTTCCACCAGCAGGGTATCGATATCGTACATCTCGAGCATCTCGAGGGTGGGCGCGGTGCCCTTCTGCCCCAGGGGGCCGTTCGCCTGGCCGGGCACCAGAGCGGTGACGCCCTCGCCCATGAAGAGCAGCGTCACCCGGCGCCCGAAGGCGGCGGCCACCAGGGCGGCATCCAGGCCCTCGCGCAGCCAGCTGCTGCCGTGGGGGGGCGTGACGCAGGATGACCAGCAGATCCCCGTCGACGCCTTGTACCTTTTCGTTTGGCATGGGCACTCCTCAGGGTCCGAAGGTGACCAGGCGATCGCAGTGCAGGCCAAGATCCACCAGCTGCCCCAGCCCGGTCAGCTCGAAGGGGGGCTCGATGCTGTGGCCCTGCTTGCCGTGGCGGGCCGCCTCGCGCTCATCGAGCAGGCCGCGGCGCAGCGCCGCGGCGATGCAGACCTGCAGCGGCACGCCGTGCTCGGCGGCCAGCGCAGCCCAACCGTCCACCAGGTGCGGCTCGTCCTGCGGCGGCGTGGCCAGGCGCGCGGCATTGTGCACACCGTCATGGTAGAAGAATACCCCCTCCAGGCGGTGGCCACGCCCCACCAGCGCCCGGGCAAAGCGCAGGGCGGAATGGGCGGCCTGGCTGCTGTAGGGCGCCCCCATCAACAGAATCGCGTAGCGCATCATCGCACTCGACACTCCACAAACAGGCTGGCCCCGCCGAGGCGGGGCCAGCCGAGGTCCTCGTGACCCGCCAGGATCAGTCGTTGCTCATGATGCCGAGCAGCGACAGCAGGCTGATGAAGAGGTTGTAGATCGACACATAGAGGGTGATGGTGGCGAGGATATAGTTGGTCTCGCCGGCCCGGTGCACGATCTCGCTGGTCTGGTAGAGGATCGCCGCCGAGGCGAACAGCACGAAGCCGGCGGAGACCATCAGCATCAGGGTCGGAATCTGGAAGATCAG
Organism: Halomonas sp. PGE1; assembly: GCF_013000985.1. Lineage (NCBI taxonomy): Bacteria > Pseudomonadati > Pseudomonadota > Gammaproteobacteria > Oceanospirillales > Halomonadaceae > Halomonas > Halomonas sp. PGE1. The sequence goes on along the minus strand of NZ_CP053032.1, from coordinate 2,218,177 downwards.
CCCGGCGACCATGGCCAGGATCAGCACGATGGCACCGGCCATCAGGAAGTTGCCCAGGAAGCTGAAGTCCTTCTTGGAGACCAGCGCCACGGCGGAGAGACCGATGAAGGTCAGGCCGGTCATGGCCAGGGCGTTCATGACCAGGGCGGCACCGTTGGGCAGCGCCAGGTAGGCGTTGAGGATCGGCCCCAGGGTGAAGCCCATGAAGCCGGTGAAGGCGAAGGTCGCCAGCAGGCCGGCGGCCGAATTGGCGGTCTTGTGCACCAGGAACATCAGGCCGTAGGCGCCGATGAAGAACACGAAGATGTTGAGCCGTTCGACGCCCATGGCCATGGCGGCGCCAGCGGTCACCGCCGAGAACATCAACGTCATGGCGAGCAGGCCATAGGTATTGCGCAGCACCTTGTTGGTGCTGAGCGCCTGGCTCTGCTGACGGGTAAGCTGGGTGTCTTGGTATGCCATGGATCCAGTGCTCCCTGTGTTTGGTTGGTCGTGGCAGTGGACCTAGAATGCCGACTCGAGGTTCCCCGCGCAAGCCCTTGATGGGGCATCGCTCAACGCTGTTTCCCTGCGCCCAGCAGCCGGGCAGCCAGCTCGGCGGCCGTCGCGCAGACCCCATCGGCGGCCGCCGTCAGGGCTTCGAGCTCCATCCAGCGGGCCTCGCTGGCGTCATCGCCAGCGACCGGCTCGCCCGCTTCCCACGCCATGCGCATCACCACCACCACGTAGTGGAAGCGCAGCCGGCCATCGCTCTCCCGCTCGATGACATCGAAGGCGGTGAGCGGCTCATCGGCCCTGGCCCGCACGCTGGTCTCCTCGAGCAGCTCGCGCTCCGCCGCCACGGCGAGGGGCTCCCCCGCCTCCACCTTGCCGCCCGGCAGCGCCAGCCGTCCGGCGTTGGGCGGGTGGCGCCGCCGCACCATCAACAGCCGCCCTCCTCTTACCACCGCGCAGGAGACGGCGGCGGCCGGAAAGGCGTTGGATTCATTCCTGGTCATGGCAGGCTCCCTGGTCGCGGAATGACGTCTGGCACCCTGACGGCATCCTGGCTAACGCCTTGATCCCAAGGCCCTCTTGACCCGGCACCGAAAGCTGGTAATATTCACCGCCGTAAGCCGGAGGGATGGCAGAGCGGTTGAATGCACCGGTCTTGAAAACCGGCAAAGGTGAAAGCCTTTCCAGGGTTCGAATCCCTGTCCCTCCGCCATCGTATCAAGAGAATCAGGCACCTGCGGGTGCCTTTTTCGTTTCTGGCCATCCAACCCCACCATTCCCAGGAGGGCGCCATGGCGCTGAAGGCCACCATCTGCAAGGCGCGCCTGCAGGTTGCCGACATGGATCGGCACTACTACGGCGAGCACGTGCTGACCGTTGCCCGCCACCCGTCGGAGACCGACGAGCGCATGATGCTGCGCCTGCTGGCCTTCGCGCGCCACGCCCATCCGGACCTGGCCTTCGGGCGCGGCGTCAGCACCGATGACGAGCCGGACCTGTGGCTCAGGAGCCTCACCGGCGAGATCGAGCTGTGGATCCAGCTCGGTCAGCCGGACGAGCGGGAGATTCGCCGGGCCTGCGGCCGTTCGCGGCAGGTGGTGATCTACACCTATGGCGGCCACGGCTCCCGGCTCTGGTGGGAGCAGCTCGCCGGCAAGCTGAGAACCCTGGCCAACCTCACGGTCATCGATGTCGCGCCCGAGACCGTTGCCGAACTCGGCAGGCTGGCCGCTCGGGGAATGGACCTCAATGCGACCCTACAGGACGGCATGATGTGGCTGGCCACGCCGGAGGCCTCCGTGGAGGTCGGCGTCGAGATCCGCCAGCAGGCCAGCGCGGCTCAGTAGAGCCTCAGCCCCACCTTGGTCACGGTGTTGCCCTCCATCTCGCTGACCACCCAGTGGATGCCGTGCCAGTCCACGTCGTCCCCCACCACCGGATGCCCGCCCACCCGCAGGGAGATGAAGTCCGCCAGGGTCATCTCCTTCTCCGCCTGGCTGAGCGTCAGCCCGTAGGCATCGGCGATATCCTGCATGCGCGCCTCACCGGCGAAGGTAAAGGTACCGAAGAAGGCGCGCTCCTGCTTGAGCTTGGCATCGCCGTTGAAGAGCCGGTTCAGCGCCGGCAGATCCTCGCTGCGGCCGATCACGCAGATCACGTCATTAAGCTGCAGGCGGGTGCTGCCCTTGGGGTGCAACATCACATGGTCGCGGAACAGCGCCGAGATCAGCGCCCCCGAGGGGAAGCGCAGCAGCCGGATGGGCACGTCCTCGAGGTCGGAGTTCTCCACCCGGTAGACGAACATCTCGAAGTCGTTTTCCGGCAGGATGCCCAGCGGGCCGCGCTGGTTGGGGGTCACCGATGACGGCACCTCGACCTTCATCAGCCGCGCCATCCAGCCCAGGGCCCCCCCCTGGACCAGCAGCGAGAGCAGCACCACCGCAAAGGCCACGTTGAAGTAGAGCGAGGCGTTCTCCACCCCGCCGATCACCGGGAAGATCGCCAGCACGATGGGCACCGCGCCGCGCAGGCCCACCCAGGCGATGAAGCCGGTCTCCCGCCAGCGGAACTTGAAGAAGGGCTTGATGCTGATCAGCACCGCCAGGGGCCTGGCCACGAAGATCAGCGCCAGCGCCACCAGGCTGGCCGGTAGTGCATACTCGATCATCTCGCTGGGGGTCACCAGCAGCCCCAGCACCAGGAAGAGGCCGATCTGGCTGAGCCAGGCCAGGCCATCGTGTACCGGCAGGATGAAATTGAGGTGGCGCCCGGGCTGGTTGCCGATCATCAGCCCCGCCAGGTAGATCGCCAGGAAGCCGCTGCCGCCGAGGAAGCTGGTCAGGCCGAAGACGCAGAAGCCCAGTGCCAGCGCCAGCAGCGAGTAGAGCCCGGGGGCCAGATCCACCCAGCGCAGCAGCTTGCCGCTGAGCCAGCCAGCACCCACGCCGATGGAGAGGCCCAGCCCGAACTGCTGGACCAGCAGCAGCAGGGTGTCGGCGGTGCCGCTCACCTGCCCCACCAGCATCTCCACCAGCACCAGGGTCAGAAAGATCGCCATGGGGTCGTTGGTGCCGGACTCGATCTCGAGGGTCGCCCCCACCCGCTCGTTGAGGTTGACGCCTCGTCCGCTGAGCATCGAGAACACCGCGGCGGCGTCGGTGGAGCCCACGATCGCCCCCACCAGCAGCCCCTGCAGCAGCGAGAGGTCGAAGATCCACATGGCCAGCAGCCCGATCAGCCCGCTGGTGATGAAGACGCCGAGAGTCGCCAGCGAGAGCGCCGGCCGGAAGCCGACCCGGAAGGTCTTGAGGCGGGTGCGCAGCCCGCCATCGAGCAGGATCATCGCCAGCGCCAGGTGGCCGATGGTGAAGGCCAGGGTATAGTCGTCGAACTGGATGCCGAGCAGGCCCTCCTCCCCCGCCAGCATGCCGAGGCCGAGGAAGATCAACAGCAAAGGCAGCCCCACCAGACTGGAGAGGCGACTGGCCAGCACGCTGAGCGCGATCAGCAGGCCGCTGAGCATGAAGAGGGTATTGATGGCGTCCATGGCATCCTCGAGGCGGTGAAGGGCCATTATCGCATGCGGCTTGCAGCGGCGCGACGCCGCCGGCCCGGGCTGGTCAGCCCTTCCCGAGAGCGGCTACACTCTGCTGCCGCCAGCCGGCCAGATGCCGGCACCACTGCCGGAGCCCGTGCATGCCCGACCCCGCCCAGCCCAGGCGACTGACCGCCGTGGCGTCCGCCCTCACCCTGCTGATGGCGGCACTCTCGAGCCTGGCGCCGATGACGAGCGTAGCGGCCGAGGAGCCCCCGCCCCTGGTGGTGCCCGACCTCCCCCGGGACGCACCGGCGCCCGCCAAGCTTGCGACGACCGTCCTGGTGCCCGAGATCCCGGCGCGGGAGCAGGCCCTCGAGGAGCCATCAGAGGCCCCGTCAGAAGAGACAGCCGAGGAGACGACCAAGAAGACGACCGAGAAGGCTCGGGAGGCAGGCAGTGAGTCCGCTGTTGTGAGGCCGGCACCGCCGCCCCCGGCCGGCGATGCCACCGGCCACACGGATGGAGAGGACGCCATCGGCGCCGCCCCGGCTCCCCAGGACAGCTCGGACTCACCGGAGGCCGATGCGACGAGCGATCTGGTCGACGAGGGACCCAGGGTGGCACTCACGCCTCCCGAGCCCCTCGAGCCGCCGCCCCTCAAGCCCCTGGAGATCATGCTGGACTGGTACCCGGGCCCTCAGCACGCTGCCCTGTTCATCGCCCTGCACAGGGGCATGCTGGAGCGCCGGGGCCTGCAGGTGACCCTGACCACCCCCGCCGACCCCACCCTGCCGACGCGACTGCTGGCCGCCGGTCGCATCGATCTCGCCGTGAGCCGTCAGCCGCTGCTGCATCTGCAGGTGGATCGCGGCCTGCCGCTGGTGCGGATCGGCACCCTGGTCGAGCTGCCCCTGGCGGGCCTCCTGCTGCGCGACGACGGCGACCTGGCGTCACCGGCCCAGCTGGCGGGCAGGCGCATCGGCTACTCGGTGGAGGAGAGCCGCGAGCTGCTGCTGCCGCTGCTGCTCAAGCCCCACGGTATTGCCATCGAGGAACTCGAACTGGTGGACGTCAACTTCAGCGCCGTGAACGAGATGGTCGACCAGGGACTGGACGGCGTGATGACGCCACAGCGCCTCGGCCTGCCCCGGCGACTGGGCGACGAAGGCCTCTCCACCCACCTGCTGCGACTCGAGGAGCACGGGATCCCACGCCACGAGGGGCTGATCCTGGTGGCTAACCGCGACCGCGTGGGTGGGCAGCGAGAGAGACTGCGGCGCCTGCTGGAGGCGCTCGCCGAAGCCACCGCCTGGAGCCTGGAGCATCCCGAGGCGGCCTGGGCGCTCCTGGCGGAGCGGGAACCCGCCATGGACACCCCGGCGAACCGGGACGCCTGGCTGCCCATGCTGCTGCGCCTGAGCGCCCGCCCCGCCGCCCTGGATCGGGGCGGCTATGCGCGCTTCGAGGCGTTCCTCCACGAGCGCGGCCTGACCGAGACCCTGACCCCGGTCGGCAGGCTCGGGGTCGACCTGGGCGCTCCGTGATGGACGAACCGCTGATCTTCCTCGATCTCGAGACCACCGGCATCCGCACCACCCGGGACCGCATCACCGAGATTGCGGCCCTGCGCGTGGAGCACGGCGAAGTGACCTCCCGCTGGCACCGGCTGATCAACCCCAGGGTACGCATCCCCGCCCCTATCAGCGCACTGACCGGCATTGATGACGCCATGGTCGAGGACGCCCCGACCTTTGCCGAGGTCGCCGAAGAGCTCCGGGAGTGGCTCGGACCCGCCGTCCTGGTCGCTCACAATGCACGCTTCGATTACGGCTTCCTGCGCAACGCCTTCCGGCTCGCCGGAGTGGAATACAGCGCCGAAGTGATCTGTACCCTGCGCCTGTCACGGCGCCTGGCACCGCAGGAGCGTGAGCACAACCTGGCCGCCCTGCTGGAGCGCCACGGCATCATCACGGCGACCCGCCATCGCGCCATGGCCGACGCCGAGGCCCTGCTCGCCCTATGGCTACAATGGCAGGTAGCGCATCCCCCCACACGCCTGGCCGACGAACTCCAGCGCCAGCGCCGCCTCCCCAGCCTGCCGGCGCACCTCGATCCGGGCATGATCCAGGCGCTTCCTGCCACCCCCGGGGTCTACCTGATGCACGGGGAGAACGATCTGCCCCTTTACATCGACAAGAGCGTCAACATCCGCTCTCGGGTCATGAGCCATTTCCAGGCCGACCACCGGGACGACCGCGAGATGCGCCTGGCCCAGCAGGTGCGCCACATCGACTGGAGGGAAACGGCCGGCGACCTGGGCGCCCAGCTACTGGAGGCGAGACTGATCAAGGAGCGCCAGCCGATCATGAACCGGCGCCTGCGCCGCTCTGGGCGACTGGTAGGCTGGTCCTGGCCGATGGCGGCAAGCCGTCCTGAACTGTGTCAAGCCGACACCCTGACCGGCCGAGAGGCCGAGTCGATGATGGGCCTGTTTCGCAGCGCCCGTGATGCCCGCCAGGCGCTGCATCAGATCGCCGCCGACCAGGGGCTCTGCCTGCGCCTACTGGGGCTGGAAAAGGGACGAGGCGCCTGCTTCGCGAGCCAGCTCGGGCGCTGTCGCGGCGCCTGCCGGGGCGACGAACCGCTGACGGAACACGCGGCGCGCCAGGCAGACGCCTAGGCGCAAGCGTCAGCGCACCTACCGTCACTGGGGCGCGAGCCGGTCCAGAAAGGTCTCCACTGCCTGCCGAAACGCCTCGGGCTGCTCGGCATGCAGCCAGTGGCCGGCCTCCAGGGTCACCACCTCGGCCTCGGGGAGCACCTCCCGCAGGGCCGGCAGCATTTCATCGGTGACGTAGTGGGAGTTTGCGCCGCGCAGTACCAGGGTCGGACCGCTGAAGGCACCCTCGCCCGCCGTCGGCCCCATGATGGTCTCGTAGTCTTCCTGGATCTCGTCGAGCCCCAGGCGCAGCCTGAGCCCGCCCTCCTCGCCACGCTCCAGGTTGGTGGCAAGGAACAACCTCACCGCCCGCTCCTTGACGTGCTCGCCCAGCAGGTCGTCCGCCTCGCGGCGATTGGCCGGCTTCCCCTCCTCGAGGCGGCGCAGGCCGGCGAACACCGTGTCGTGGTCGTGGCCATAGGCCACAGGCGCGATATCGCCAACGATCAGCGAGGCCACCCGCTCGGGCGCCAGGCGCGCCAGCGAGATCACCACCTTGCCGCCCATGGAGTGGCCGAGCAGGTGGGCGCTGGGGACCTCGAGGCGGTCGAGCAGGCGGGTCACATCATCGGCCATGGCGTCGTAGCCCATCCCCTCGACGTGGGGAGAGCGGCCGTGGTTGCGCAGGTCCACGGTGATCACCCGCCGCGTCGCCTCCCACGCCTTGACGTGGGAGCGCCAGTTGTCGGCGCTGCCGAACAGGCCATGGATCACCACCAGCGGCACGCCATCGCCACCGGTATCCAGATAGTTGAGCTCTACGGTCATGGCACTTTCTCCTTGGCCGGCTCCCCGGCCTGTGTCAGGGGCGGGACCTCGCCGCCGCGGCGGCAGGCTCGGCCTCGGTGGCCGCCACCAGGCGGCGGCTCAGGGTCGCCAGCAGCACGCCATACAGCGGCACGAAGAACAGCAGGCTGATGCCCAGCTTGATGACATAGTCGACCCAGGCGATCTCCAGCCAGTTGGCCGCCATGAAGGGGTCGGGGCTGTTGTAGAAGGCGATCGAAAAGAAGGCGAAGGTGTCGGCCAGATTGCCGAGCACGGTGGAGATCGCCGGCGCCACCCACCAGGCCCTGAGGCCTCGCAGGCGGTCGAAGACGTGCACGTCGAGGAGCTGGCCCAGCAGGTAGGCCATGAAGCTCGCCACGGCGATGCGGGCCACGAACAGGTTCCACTCCCCAAGCGCCCCCAGGCCCGCATAGCCGCCCCGCGGGAAGACCACCGAGACCACATAGGAGATCACCAGGGCCGGCAGCATCACCCGCATCACGATGGCCCGGGCCGGCTCCTTGCCGAACAGCCGCACGGTGAGGTCGGTGGCCAGGAAGATGAACGGAAAGCTGAAGGCGCCCCAGGTGGTATGGAAGCCGAACAGGGTGAAGGGAAGCTGCACCAGGTAGTTGCTGGCGGCGATCACCAGGATATGGAAGCCGACCAGCATTGCCAGCAGGCGGCGCTGCTGGGCATCGGAAAGCGCGAACATGGAGCATCCTTTTTTACGGGAGGGGTGAGGGAACCCTCGTGGAACGGGCTGCCGCGGCAGCGTGCGGTCGCGCATTATACGGACCTCGCCTGGCGCTTGCCATGCCAGCAGCAAGAACGCCGCCCCGAGGGGCGGCGTCATGGAGGCGGTCTGGCGAATGCCGTCAGGGCATCAGACCTGGCGCGCCTCGTGGGCGGCGCCCACCTCGCGGGCCTTCATGGCCTCGTGCACATCCTGCAGGCTGGCCGGGTCGTCGATGGTGGAGGGGATGCCGAACTCCTTGCCGTCGGCGATGCTGCGCAGCAGCTTGCGCAGGATCTTGCCGGAGCGGGTCTTGGGCAGGCGGTCCACCACCAGCACCTGCTTGAAGCAGGCGATGGGGCCGATCTTCTCGCGCACCAGGGCGATCAGCTCCTGCTCGAGGTCGTCCTCGCGCCCCTCGAAGCCGTCCTTCGGAATCACCAGGCCGATGGGCAGCTGCCCCTTGAGGGCATCGTGGATGCCGATCACCGCGCACTCCGCCACGGCGGAATGGGCGCCGACGACCTCCTCCATCTCGCCGGTGGAGAGACGGTGGCCAGCCACGTTGATGACGTCATCGGTGCGACCCATGATGAACAGGTAGCCGTCCTCGTCCACATAGCCGCCGTCGCCGGTCAGGTAGTAGCCCGGGAAGGCCGCCATGTAGGCCGAGTGGAAGCGCTGCGGGTCGCCCCACACCCCCACCAGGCAGCCCGGCGGCATCGGCTGCTTGATCACCACGCTGCCCTGCTCCATCGGGCCCATGCGCTCGCCCTCACGGTCGAGGATCTGCACGTCGAAGCCCGGCACCGGCACGGTGGCACTGCCCGCCTTGGTGGGCATCGGCTCCAGGCCATGCAGGTTGGCGGCGATGGGCCAGCCGGTCTCGGTCTGCCACCAGTGATCGATCACCGGCACCTCGAGCAGGTCGTCGAGCCAGTGGAAGGTGGGCGGATCGAGCCGCTCGCCGGCCAGGAACAGCGCCTTCATGCAGGAGATGTCGTATTGGGCCAGCAGCTTGCCGTCCGGGTCCTCCTTCTTGATGGCGCGGAACGCCGTCGGCGCGGTGAAGAAGCTCTTCACCTGGTACTCGCTGATCAGCCGCCAGAAGGCGCCGGCGTCCGGAGTCTTCACCGGCTTGCCCTCGTAGACCACGCTGGTGGCCCCGCGCAGCAGCGGCGCATAGACGATGTAGGAGTGACCCACCACCCAGCCCACGTCCGAGGCGGAGAAGAAGACCTCGCCGGGGGCGATGTCGTAGATGGCCTCCATGGAGTAGGCCAGCGCCACCGCGTAGCCGCCGGTATCGCGCACCACGCCCTTGGGCTTGCCGGTGGTGCCGGAGGTGTAGAGCACGTAGAGCGGATCGGTGCCCTTCACCGGCACGCAGTCGGCGGGCTCGGCCGAGGCCATCAGGGCGGCCCAGTCATGGTCGCGCTCGCTCAGTTCGGCGGTGTGCTGCTCGCGCTGGAAGATCACGCAGGCATCCGGCTTGTGGCTGCTCTGCTCGACGGCCGAATCGATGACCCCCTTGTAGGGCAGGACCTTGTTGACCTCGACCCCGCAGGAGGCGGCCACCACCACCTTGGGGGTGGCGTCCTCGATGCGCACGGCGAGCTCGTGGGGCGCGAAGCCGCCGAACACCACCGAGTGGACGGCGCCCAGGCGCGCACAGGCATACATGGCCACCAGCGCCTCGGGGACCATGGGCATGTAGATCACCACGCGATCGCCCTTCTCCACGCCGAGCCCCCTGAGGGCGCCGGCGAAGGTCGCCACCTGGTCGCGCATCTCGCGATAGGTCAGGGTGCGCTTGCTGTCGGTGACCGGCGAGTCCCAGAAGATCGCCGGCTGGTCGCCGCGGCCCTGCTCCACGTGGTGGTCCAGCGCCGCGTGGCAGATGTTCAGCTCGCCGTCGGCGAACCAGCGGGCGTGGTTGGCCTCGTCATAGTGAAGGATCTGGGTCGGCGCCTTGAACCAGGGGATACGACGGGCCTGCTCGGCCCAGAAGCTCTCCGGCTGCTCGATGGAGCGGCGAAATTCGTTGGCGTAGGTGCTCATGATCGTCCTGTGGCAGGTCAGTGACATCGAAGGATTGTTGACACTGTAATGCACCAGGCCGCCGACGCCCTCATACGATAGGCTAACTTTCGACAAAAGGAGGAGATATCAGGGGAAACATTGTCAACAACAGAGGTGCGCGCCAACCCTCTCTCAACGCGCAGGGACACTCTTCCACTCCCCGACGGGTGGTCTATGCTTTAATCAAGTCCTAAATGAGGAAAGGACGCTCGCCAAGGAGCGATCACAACGGCCTGATCGGAGCCGCTGGCCCCTGAGGGCACGGGGCCAGCACGGCATACCACTTCTGCACCTGCCAGCGCGGGGAATTCACATGGGCAATTCCAACAGCACGGCAGCGCGCCTCCTCGCGGGAGGCGACGCCACCATCGATCGGGCCACGGCGCTGCTCAAGGCCATGGCCAACGACAACCGGCTGCGCATTCTCTGCCTGCTGGACGGGCAGGAGCTCTCGGTGACCGAGCTCAACAGCCGGCTCACCCTCAGCCAGTCGGCCCTCTCCCAGCATCTGGCGATCCTGCGCCGGGAGAACCTGGTCTCCACCAGGCGGGCCTCCCAGACCATCTACTACTCCTGGCAGGGCGACAGCGCCCGGACCATCATCGAGGCACTGGGCCAGCTCGGCATGGCCGACTAGCGGCGGCGCAGGGGGCTCTGCTCCAGCACCTCGAGCCCCTTCTCCAGCGCCCGCTCCACACCGACGGAGACCGCCGCCCCGAGCCGATCCGCCAGGCGGCGGCGCGGCTCCAGGCGCAGGTGGATCACCCGAGCCTCCTTCATGCGCTCCACCAGGTAGGCCTCGCTGGTGCCCAGGGCGTCCACCAGGCCGCGCTCGAGGGCCTCGCGCCCGTACCAGGTCTCCCCGGTGGCCACCGCCTCGATATCCAGCGACGGGCGACGCTCGGCCACGTGACGCTTGAACAGCGCGTGGACCCCTTCCAGCTCGTCGATGAACTTCTCGCGCCCCTCCTCGCTGTTCTCGCCGAACACGGTCAGGGTGCGCTTGTAGCGCCCGGCGGTCAGCACCTCCACGTCGATGTCGTGCCGCTTGAGCAGCCGGTGCACGTTGGGCACCTGGGCCACCACGCCGATGGAGCCCACCACCGCCAGCGGCGCGGCGCGCAGCTGGTCCGCCCCGCAGGCCATCAGGTAGCCGCCGCTGGCCGCCACCTTGTCCACGCACACCGTGGTCCTGAGGCCCGCCTCGCGCAGACGGTCGAGCTCGGCGGCCGCCAGCCCGTAGGCATGCACCAGCCCTCCGGCCGACTCCAGCCGCACGATCACCTCATCCCCCTGGTCGGCGGCATCGATCAGCGCCGAGACCTCCTCGGCCAGCCTGCCCGTGGCGCTGGCACGCAGGTCGCCATGGAAGTCGATCACCCAGGCGATGGACTGCCGGGCCTTCTCCCCCTTGCGCCCGGTCTTGTCGCGGGCCTTGTCCTCGCGGCGAAAGGCCTTGATGAGACGCTTGCGGGCCCCGGGCTCGCTGGCGGCCAGGGTCAGCCGGCGGCGACGGTAGTCCCTGGCATCGTTGAGCTCATCCAGGCGCAGCCGGCTGCGATCACCCACCTCGCCGCGCACCCGGGCTACCAGCGCCACCGCCAGGGCGATGATCACCACCAGGCTCACCAGCTGAGCCAGGAACATGCCAAAATCGGCCAGCCAATCGTTCATGATGCTCTCCTGTCCGTGTCCGAGCGCCTGCCCATGCCCCCTAGCACGCCAGGCGTGCCGGGCAGCGTCAAGGCGCTTGAATGAAACAATCGTTTGAAATAACCTGATGACCGATGCCCACCCACCCCCAGGAGTCCCGATGAGCCTCTCCACCCTCGACAAGCTGCAGTCCCGCTTCGACGCCCAGTCCGCCCAGGGCATGGATGACGTCTTCCAGTTCCACTTCAGCGATGCCGGCAGCCACTACCTGGTGGTCAAGGACGGCGCCCTCGACATCCAGGAGGGCGAGCACGACGATCCCTCCGTCAGCCTGAGCATGTCCACCGACACCCTCAAGGGCCTCATGAACGGTGAGGTCAACGGCATGACCGCCTTCATGACCGGCAAGCTCAAGGCCACCGGCAACGTGATGCTGGCCACGAAGCTGACCAGCCTCTTCCCCAAGGGCTGAGGCAGCACGCCCCGCCACCATCGGGCCGCCCTGGGCGGCCCGATGTCGTTCTAGCGGGCCGCCACCTCGGTCAGGTGGGTCTCGATCAGCGCCCGCGAGATGGAGTAGAGCGGCGGAAGCTGCGGCAGCCGGCGCGGCGAGTACCAGGCCGCATCGGCGATCTCCACGCCGTCGATGCGGATGCGCCGACTGGCCGCCTCGGCGAAGAAGCCCAGCATGAGCGAGTGCGGGAAGGGCCAGGCCTGGCTGCGGAAGTAACGGATGCGCCCCACCTGCAGCCCCACCTCCTCGAAGACCTCACGACGCACCGCCTCCTCGGCGGACTCGCCGGGCTCGATGAAGCCGGCCAGGGTGGAGTAGCGCCCCGGCGGGAAGCGCGGGCTGCGCGCCAGCAGCAGCGCATCGCCATGGGTCACCAGGGTGATGATGCAGGGCGAGATGCGCGGGTAGTTGCGGTGGCCGCAGGTGCGGCAGTGCATGGCGAATTCGGCGTCGAGCCGCTCGGCGGGGGTGCCGCAGCGGCCACAGAAGCGATGGTCGCGCAGCCAGGCGCCGACCTGCAGGGCAGTGGAGAGCAGCGCGAAGCGCGACTCCGGCAACCTGGCGAGCCAGCCCCGCCCATCCGGCCAGGTCTCTTCCGGCGCCTCCTCCAACGACAGCGCCACCGGCTCGTCATGCCAGTAGCAGAGCGGCTGCATGGCCGGCGTCCAGGGCTGGGGCGGCTGCAGCAGGTCGCCATCGGGCCCCGGAGCGATGCGCCCCTCGGCCAGGCGAATGACGCGCCCCGCCGCCGCCTCGAGGGGCAGCTCACGCCGCAGCATCAGTGCGGCACCCCCTCGCCCATGCGGTCCCAGCGACACTCCCCGGACGCCTTGCGGATCGCCGTCAGCTTGGCGCGGTGGGCGGCCAGCTCCTGCTCGCTGGGCGAAAGCACCGCCAGGCGGCCCGGCTCCAGGGCGAGGCGGCGAATTGCCATCCCGCCGCTGCCGGCCACGCCGCTGTCACCGCCGGCCGAGGCGTCCAGGGAGAGCGCGGTCTGGCCGCCGGTCATCGCCAGGTAGACGTCGGCGAGGATCTCGGCGTCCAGCAGGGCGCCGTGGAGCACCCGGTGGCCGTTGTCGATCTCGTAGCGCTTGCACAGGGCGTCGAGGTTATTGCGTTGCCCCGGATGCTTCTCGCGGGCCATCACCAGGGTATCGAGGATCCCGCAGTGCGCCGCCACCGGGCCCAGGCGAGGTTCGCCGCGCGCCCGATTGAGCCTCTCGAACTCGTGGTCGATGAAGCCGACGTCGAAGGGAGCGTTATGGATGACCAACTCGGCGCCCTCGATGAAGGCCCAGAACGCATCGGCAATCTCGGCAAACCGCGGCTCGTTGGCCACCCGCTCGTCGGTGATGCCGTGCACGCCCACCGCCTCCGCCTCGATCTGCCGCTCGGGGTTGATGTACTGGTGGTAGGTGTTGCCGGTGAGCCGGCGATTGACCATCTCCACCGCCCCGATCTCGATCAGGCGGTGGCCTTCCCGGGGGTCGATGCCGGTGGTCTCGGTGTCGAGGATGATCTGGCGCATGGGAAACTCTCTGGCTCAGGAAGGATGGGGAGGACGACGACCGGCTCAGGCCCGGGAGTGCGCCGCATCGATGGCCTCGTTGGCAAGCGCATCGGCGCGCTCATTGCCCGGGTGGCCGCTGTGGCCCTTGACCCAGTGCCACTCGATGGCGTGGCGATGGGTCTCCTCGAGCAGCTCTCGCCACAGCTCGGCATTCTTCACCGGCTGCTTGCCGGCCGTCTTCCAACCGCGCTTGACCCAGTTGTGGATCCACTCGGTGATGCCGCGGCGCAGGTACTCGGAGTCGGTCCACAGCTGCACGCGACAGGGCCGCTTGAGCTCGCGCAGCGACATGATCGCGGCCATCAGCTCCATGCGGTTGTTGGTGGTGCGGGACTCGAAGCCGTTCAGCGCCTTCTCGTGCTGACCGCTCCTGAGCAGGGCGCCCCAGCCGCCGGGGCCGGGATTGCCGCGGCAGGCGCCGTCGGTATAGATGATCACCTCGGGCAGGGCGTCGGCGCCCGTCTCGGCAACCTTCTCGGTCAGCGTCTCAGTCAACCTCTGTCATCCTTTCCTGGTCGTGGGGAGGGCATGGCTCGGGCAGCATTCGCGGCTGGCCCAGGCGGGTCGCGCCCAGGGCCGAGCCCCCGAAGGGCCTGGCAAAACCGAGCGAGCTCCCCTGGCGCTGGGCCAGCTGGGGGCGTCGGCTCGCCTGGATCATATAGCTGTCGCCGAGCGGCAGGTTGTGCCGCCGCCCGAGGGTCTCGAGGGAGGCGTTGCGGGGCATGCCGCCGGGCAGATGAAAGCCGCAGTAGTCTACCCGCTCGATCTCGAAGTCGACAAATGCCAGCCAGTCGCGCAGGCGAGCCGGCGTGCGCCAGTGGCCGCGCCAGGGCAGCCGCCGCCGCCGGCCGGGCCACACCCGCGGCAGGGCCCCCGGCGAGAGGGGCATCCAGCCGAAGATGATCAGCCGGCCGTCATTGCGGGTTACCCGGGCGGCCTCCTGTAGCGTGCGGTGGGGGTCGGGCGCGACCTCGAGCAGGTGGTGAATCACCACCAGGCTCAGGCAGCTGTCGGGCAGCGGCAGGGCGTCGAGAGGACAGATCAGGGTGGCGGGATGCTCGGCCAGCTCCCGGGTCGGCGCCCAGGCCATGGGATGGCGCACCGGGCACATGTCCGCCAGCGCCCCGCTCATGCCAAGCTCGAGGCTGTGCCCGCCGAACAGCCGCTCGCACACCGGCCCCAGGCAGGCGCGCTCGGCCTGACGCACCGCCTGACCACCGGGCGTGGCCCAGAAGCGGCGCCCGTCCCGCACCAGCGCGGCCAGGGACGAAAGCGTGGGAGAAATTGACATTGGCAGCAGGTTCCTCCATTCTGGGCGGATTTTGCGACCCGTTCATGCCCATTCAGGACGCCATGCCCATGTTGAGCGTGACACCGATTCCCGCGTTTGGCGACAACTATATCTGGCTGCTGCGCCAGGACACGAACTCCGAAATCTGCGTGGTCGACCCGGGCGATGCCGCCCCGGTAATCGAGCTGATCGAGCGGGAGGGACTCACCCTCTCCACGGTGCTGATCACCCACCACCACCAGGATCACACCGGCGGCCTGCCCGAGCTGATCGAACGCTATGCGCCGCGGGTCATCGGCCCCAACAATCCGAAGATTGCCGGCATCGACGAGCGGGTCGGACAGGGTGACGAGTTCCGTGCCCTGGGCAGGCTGTTCGAGGTGCACGAGGTACCCGGGCACACCCTCGATCATATCGCCTTCTTCACCGCCGGCATCCCGCCGCTGCTGTTCTGTGGCGATGCCCTGTTCAGCGCCGGCTGCGGCCGGCTCTTCGAGGGCACCCCCGAGCAGATGCACGCCTCCCTCGGCAAGCTCGCGGCGCTGCCCGACGATACCCTGGTATTCGCCGCCCACGAATACACCCTGGCCAACCTGCGCTTCGCGTTGGCCGCGGATCCTCACAATCCGGATGTGGCCAAGGCCATGGAGGAGTGCCAGCGCGCCCGGGAGCTCGATCGCCCCACGCTGCCGAGCCCCCTGGCCCGCGAGAAGCGCATCAATCCTTTCCTGCGCTGCCAGGACGCCGGCGTACGCCAGGCGGCCTCGGCCCATGGTGACACCGACAGCGAATCGGCCACCTTCGCCACGCTGCGCAGCTGGAAAGACAACTTTTGATACAGCCCCGATTGGACGTCATGCGGATTGCCCCGCTGTCGGCGGGACCGCTCACGACCAGGAGGAACCCTTCCGGATGACCTACCACACCAAGCGACGCAAGTTGATCGGCTTCGCCAGCACCACGGCCCTGATCGGCTCGCTGCTGGCCAGCGGCGTCTACAGCCAGGCCGCCACCCTCAGCCCCGAACAGCGCCAGAACGCCCTCAAGGGCACCGCCTCGCCCCCCCAGACCGCCGAGGCCCATCGACTGCCCACAGAGCAGCACTTCTGGGATGCCCTGGCCCTCGAGCCCCGCGACGCCTGGAGTCGGCTGCGTGCCAGCTTCCAGTGGCAGGAGAGCCTCGATGAGCCCCGGGTCCAGGAGTGGATCGAGTATTATCGCCAGAGCCCCCATAACATCGTCGAGATCACCGAGCGCGCCCGCCCGTGGCTGGCCTGGATCGTCGAGCAGGTGGAGGAGCGCGGTCTGCCCGGCGAGATCGCCCTGATCCCCTTCGTCGAGAGCTCCTTCGACCCCACCGCCCGCAGCCACCGCGGCGCCGCCGGCCTGTGGCAGTTCATGCCCGGCACCGGTGACGCCCTGGGCCTGCGCCGTGGCAACGGCTACGATGGCCGCCTGGACGTGGTCGCCTCCACCCGCGCCGCCCTGGACTACCTGGAGCTGCAGGCCGACCAGTGGTACGACGGCGACCTTGAGCTGTCGCTGGCCGCCTACAACGCCGGCGCCGGCACCGTGAACCGGTCGCGCCGCAACGCCATCGCCCAGGGCCACGCCGGCGACTACTGGAGCCTCTCCCTGCCTCGGGAGACCATGAACTACGTACCCAAGCTCAAGGCCATCGCCGCCATCATCAACGATCCTGACCAATACCAGGTCGCCCTCCCCGAGATCGAGGACGCGCCGGCATTTGCCAAGATCCCCGTGGATCGCCCCCTGGCCCTGGACGAGGCCGCCCGCCTCTCGGGCGCCAGCCGTGGCGAGCTGGCCGAGCTCAATCCGGCGCTGCGCAACGGCACCGCCAACCCCGGCCAGGCCCGGGTCCTGCTGGTGCCCGCCGACCGCGCCGACACCCTGATGGCCCGCCTGGAGACGCCCGCCTCTCCGGTCGGCAGCGGCGAAGCCCGCTACGTGGTGCAGCAGGGTGACAGCCTCTCGGCCATCGCCTCTCGCGAGGGCGTGAGCGTCGCCCAGATCCGCCAGGCCAACGGGCTCAACGGCGACATCCTCCAGCCTGGCCAGGTCCTCGACCTGCCCCGCCAGAGCCTCGCCTCCCGATAGGCAGGGCGCCCCGAGCGGCGGCAGGCTTGCCAAGCCGCCCGGGGCCTGACACCTTATTGGCCGACCGATGCCGGCCCCGCGGGCCGGCTGCCACCGACCAAGGATGTCGCCGATGCCCGTAGCCCTGTGCCGCCTGCCCCTGGCCGCCTGCCTTGCCCTCGTCTGGCTGCTGACGACCGCCACGGCGGTGGCGGCCTCGCCGGACCCGATGGCGACGGATCGGACGCCCACCGTCCATGGCCTGGCGCTCTATGACGAGCCGGCGCTGCCGGCGGACTTCCCCCACTTCCCTCACGTCAATCCCGAGGCTCCCAGGGGCGGCACCCTGACCCAGGCCGCGGTGGGCGGCAGTTTCGACTCCACCAACCCCTTCATCATCCGCGGCACCCCGGCGGCGGGGCTCTTCGAGATCTATGACACCCTGGTGGAGGGCAACCCCGACGAGCCCTTCTCGGTCTACGGCCTGCTGGCCGAGGGCATGCGCCTCGACCCCGAGCGCAACTGGATCGAGTTCGACCTGCGCCCCGAGGCGCGCTTCCACGACGGCGAACCGGTCACCGCCGACGACGTCGTCTACAGCTTCGAGCTGCTCACCGAGCAGGGCAACCCCTTCTATGGCGCCTACTACGCCGACGTGGAGAGCGTCACGGCCCTGGACGAGCGCACCGTGCGCTTCGACTTCGCCGAGGTGCACTCCCGGGAGCTGCCGCTGATCGTCGGCCAGCTGCCGGTGCTGCCGAAGCACTACTGGGAGGAGCGCGATTTCACCGCGCCGAGCCTCGCCGCCCACCCGGGCTCCGGCCCCTACCGCATCGCGGAGGTGGACCCGGGTCGACGCATCGTCTATCAGCGCGACCCGGACTACTGGGGCCGGGACCTTGCGGTGAAGCGCGGGCGCCACAACATCGACCGGCTGGTCTACGACTACTACCGCGACCGCGACATCGCCTGGGAGGCCTTCAAGGCCGGGGTGCTGGACTACCGAATCGACGCCCGCGCCGCCACCTGGGCCATCGGCTACGACTTCCCCGCCTACCGCGACGGCCTGGTGCGCCGCCTGGCGGTGCCGGACGGTCAGCCGGCCCGCATGCAGGCCTTCGTCTTCAACCTGCGCCGCGACAAGTTCGCGGACCCCCGGGTGCGCGAGGCGCTCTCGCTCACCTTCGACTTTCCCTGGCTCAACGCCAACCTCTTCTACGACGCCTATCGGCGCACCGAGAGCTACTTCCAGAACTCCGAGATGGCCGCCGAGGGCCTGCCGGAGGGCGAGGAGCTGGCCCTGCTGGAGCCCTGGCGGGACCAGCTGCCCGAGCGGCTCTTCCAGGAGCCGGTGCCCCACGAGCACCCGCTGGACTTGCGCGAACGGCTACGCCTGGCGCTGGACCTGCTGCGCGAGGCGGGCTACGAGGTCCAGGGCAATCGCCTGGTCCACGGCGAGACCGGCCAGCCGCTGAGCGTGGAGGTGCTGCTCTTCGATACCGGCATGGAGCGGGTCACCCAGCCGATGCTGCGCAACATGGCGCGCCTGGGCATCCAGGGCAGCATCCGCATCGTCGACATCAACCAGTACCTCAACCGGTTGCGCCGCTTCGACTTCGACATCACCGTGGGGCAGTTCCCGCAGTCGAACAACCCCGGCAACGAGCAGCGCGACTTCTGGACCAGCGCCGCCGCCGAGACGCCCCAGAGCCGCAACCTGATGGGCCTGGCCGACCCGGTGGTGGACGACCTGGTGGAGCGGCTGATCCGCGCCGACAGCCGCGAGGCGCTCAACGTCACCGCCCGCGCCCTGGACCGGGTGCTGCTGTGGCGCTTCCCGATGATCCCCCACTACCACTCCGGCGAGACCCGCATCGCCATCTGGGACAAGTTCGGCTGGCCCGAGCCCTTCCCGGCCTACGGCATGGACCTGGCCGCCTGGTGGGTGAACGCCGAGCGCGAAGCCGAGATCAACCAGCGCCTGCGTCGCCGCTGACGCGGCTGGCGATGTCGCCAACAAGCCCGAGATGCCGGAACCCGGTATGCCAGAGCCTGATATGCAAAAGGACGCCCCATCGTGAGCCGCTATATCCTGCGCCGCCTGCTGCTGATGATCCCGACCCTGATCGGGATCATGCTGCTCAACTTCATCATCGTCCAGGCCGCTCCGGGCGGGCCCATCGACCAGATGCTGGCCCGCTTCGAGGGGGCCGATGCCATGGCCAGCACGCGGCTCGAGGCCGGCGGCGAGGTGATGGTGCGCGACGAGTCCCGCGGGGCGCGGGGCATCGACCCGCGCTTCATCGAGCAGCTCGAGGCGCAGTTCGGCTTCGACCAGCCCGCCCACGTGCGCTTCCTCGGCATGATGCGCGACTACGCCACCTTCGACTTCGGCAACAGCTTCTTTCGGGACCGGCCGGTGGTGGAGCTGATGATCGAGCGGCTGCCGGTGTCGATCTCACTGGGGCTCTGGACCACCCTGCTGGTCTACCTGATCTCGATCCCGCTCGGCATCCGCAAGGCGCTCCACCACGGCTCGCGCTTCGACGTCTGGACCTCGGGGCTGGTGATCGTCGGCTACGCCATCCCGGGCTTTCTCTTCGCGATACTGCTGATCGTGCTCTTCGCCGGGGGCAGCTACTGGGACCTCTTCCCCCTGCGCGGGCTCACCTCGCCGGACTTCCACGAGCTCTCGACCTGGGGCAAGGTGAAGGACTACCTCTGGCACATCACCCTGCCGGTGGTGGCCATGACCATCGGCAGCTTCGCCACCCTCACCATGCTGACCAAGAACAGCTTCCTCGACGAGATCCACAAGCAGTACGTGCTCACCGCCCGGGCCAAGGGGGCAAGCGACGGCGGCGTGCTCTACGGCCACGTCTTCCGCAACGCCATGCTGATCATCATCGCCGGCCTGCCCGGCGCCCTGATCGCCATCTTCTTCACCGGGTCGCTGTTGATCGAGGTGATCTTCTCCCTGGAGGGACTCGGGCTGCTCGGCTTCGAGGCGGTGATGCAGCGCGACTACCCGGTGATCTTCGGCACCCTGTACCTCTACACGCTGATCGGCCTGCTCCTCAAGCTGATCTCCGACCTGACCTATGTGTGGGTGGACCCGCGCATCGACTTCGAGACGAGGGAGTCCTGAGCCGATGGCCACCAAGTTCAAGGTGTCACCGATCACCCGCCGCCGCCTGGCGGTGTTCAAGGCCAACCGCCGCGCCCGGGTCTCGCTCTGGGTGTTCCTGGCGCTCTTCGTGGTGAGCCTCGGCGCCGAGCTGATCGCCAACGACAAGCCGCTGGTGATGCGCTACGACGGCCAGTGGTATGTGCCGCTGCTGGTCGACTACCCGGAGACCGAGTTCGGCGGTTTCCTGCCCACCACCGCCGACTATCACGACCCCTTCGTCCAGGCGCAGATCGCCGAGCACGGCTGGGCGCTGTGGCCGCCGATCCCCTTCTCCTACCAGACCCTGGACATGCAGATGATGCGCCCGTCGCCGGCGCCGCCGGATGGGCGCCACTGGCTCGGCACCGACGACCAGGGGCGCGACGTGATCGCCCGGGTAATCTACGGCTTCAGGCTCTCGGTGGCCTTCGCCCTGGTGCTCACCGCCGGCTCCCTGGTGATGGGGGTGCTGGTGGGCGGCATCCAGGGCTACTTCGGCGGCAGGACCGACCTGATCGGCCAGCGCTTCACCGAGATCTGGTCGGGGCTGCCGGTGCTCTTCCTGCTGATCATCCTGGCGAGCTTCGTGCAGCCCGGCTTCTGGTGGCTGCTCGGCATCATGCTGCTCTTCTCCTGGCTGGGGCTCGTGGACGTGGTGCGCGCCGAGTTCCTGCGCGCCCGCAACCTGGAGTACGTGCGCGCCGCCAAGGCCATGGGGCTGCCGCCGCGGCTGATCATGTGGCGCCACGTGCTGCCCAACGCCATGGTGGCCACCCTCACCTTCGTGCCCTTCCTCTTCACCGGCGCCATCACCACCCTCACGGCGCTGGACTTCCTGGGCTTCGGCCTGCCCCCGGGCTCGCCGTCTCTTGGCGAGCTGGTGGCCCAGGGCAAGAACAACCTGCATGCCCCCTGGCTCGGCATCACCGCCTTCGTCAGCCTGTCGCTGATGCTCTCGCTGCTGGTCTTCATCGGCGAGGGGCTGCGCGACGCCTTCGACCCCCGTCACGTCCGCCACGCCGCCACCCCGGTGCCGGCCGCGAGCGCGCCCACTGCAAACGCCCGGAGCCAGACCGATGCCTGATCCCTCGCCCCGCTCCCCGCTGCTGCGCCTCGAGGAGTTCTCCGTCGCCTTCGACGGCGTCACCGTGCTGGACCGCCTCACGCTCACCGTGAACCGCGGCGAGACCCTGGCTCTAGTGGGCGAGTCCGGCTCCGGCAAGTCGGTCTCGGCGCTGGGCGCCATGGACCTGCTGCCGGGCAATGCCGCGGTCAGCGGCGAGCGGCGGCTGGGTGACACCGACCTTGGCCGCCTGAAACGCCGCGACTGGCAGGGGCTGCGCGGCGGCCGGGTGGGCTTCATCTTCCAGGAGCCGATGACCTCGCTGAATCCGCTGCATACCGTGGGCAAGCAGATCGGCGAGACCCTGCGCCTGCACCAGGGGCTCTCGGGGCGGGCCGCCCGCGCTCGCATCATCGAATTGCTCGGCCAGGTGAAGCTGCCGCGTCCCGAGGAGCTGATCGACGCCTGGCCCCACCAGCTTTCCGGCGGCCAGCGCCAGCGGGTGATGATCGCGATGGCCATCGCCAACGACCCGGAGCTTCTCATCGCCGACGAGCCCACCACGGCGCTCGACGTCACCGTGCAGCAGGAGATCCTGGCGCTGCTGGCCGAACTGCGCGACCACCACGGCATGGGCATGCTCTTCATCACCCACGACCTCAACCTGGTACGCCGCCACGCCGACCAGGTCTGCGTGCTCTATCAGGGGCGCGAGCAGGAGACCGGGCCGGTGGCCCGGGTCTTCGACGCGCCTTCCAGCACCTACACCCGCACCCTGCTCGATGCCGAGCCGGTGGGGCGCCCGGTGGCGGTGCCCCGCGGGGCGCCGCTGCTGCAGGCCACCGGTCTCGGGGTAAGCTTCCAGCGTCCCAAGAAGCTCTTCATGAAGCGCCCGCCGGCGTTCGAGGCGGTCAGGCCGCTTGAGCTCACCCTGGCGCCGGGGGAGACCCTCGGCATCGTTGGCGAGTCGGGCTCCGGCAAGACCACCCTGGCGCTGGCGCTGCTGCGCCTGACCCAGAGCCGCGGCGAGATCACCTTCGGTGACACCCGCCTGGATACCCTCACCGGCGGCGCCCTGCGCCGCCTGCGCCAGCGCTTCCAGATCGTCTTCCAGGACCCCTTCGGCTCGCTCTCCCCTCGCCTGCCGGTCTCCGAGATCGTCAGCGAGGGGCTGCGCTTCCACCGCCCCGAGCTCTCCGCCGACGAGGTCGCCCGCCGCGTGGCCGCCACACTCACCGAAGTGGGGCTGCCCGCGGACTGCGCCGACCGCTACCCCCACGAATTCTCCGGTGGCCAGCGCCAGCGCATCGCCGTGGCCCGGGCGATCATCCTCGAACCCGAGCTGCTGGTGCTCGACGAGCCCACCTCGGCGCTGGACCGCACCGTGCAGAAGCAGCTGGTGGCGCTCCTGCGCGACCTCCAGGCCCGCCGCGGCCTGAGCTACCTCTTCATCAGCCACGACCTCGCCGTAGTGCGCGCCATGGCACACCGCATCATGGTGCTCAAGGAGGGGGAAGTGGTGGAGAGCGGCGACTGCCTCGCGGTGCTGGAGAACCCGAGCAGCGACTACACCCGGGCGCTGGTGGCCGCGGCGGGTCTGGCGCCGCGGGTGGAATGACTTGGAAATTACCCTCTGGAGGGGTTATTGGTGCGTTATCCCCTCCGGCGGATAATGCGTCGCCCGGGCGGGCGCGGCCACCCTACCGGCTGGAACCCCCTGCATCGAAAGCGGGAGGTTTCGAGGCTGTGAAGGCCAGCATCCCGGCAACGGCGATGTCGCGACCTCTCCCTATAAGGAGCTCATGGCGTGATCGTCTTCCTTCTTCCATCGGCGGCTTGTCCCTCGCAGTTCGAAAATAGTGAATCCCAAGACCGCATCGTACAGATAAAGGTTTTGATCAACCTCTAGGTATCCGAGGCACAGTTGAGGCCGAGCGCTACATTAGAATCCGACTTCTCCTCGCTGTCTAAGGCCTCGTGGTCATCAACGCTACCTCTTGGGCGGTGCATGACTGGCGAAAAACACGGTGTTGACTACTATGGTAACGGTTCCATCAGGTCATTGAGCCAATGAATCCATCACATCGCACCACCATTCTCGATGTCGCTCGCGCTGCAGGTGCCTCCAAGACCAGCGTCTCTCGCTACTTCGGCAGTGAACGTCAGCGACTCTCCGGTGAACTTCAGCAGCGCATCGCCGACGCAGCCGATCAGTTGGGGTACCAGCCCAACCAGCTGGCCCGGAGCCTCAAGGGCGCGGGCTCGCGGTTGATCGGCATGCTGGTCGCTGACATTCGCAATCCCTTCTCCATCGCGGTGATGCATGGCGTGGAGCAGGCCTGTCGAGAGCATGGGCTGTCACTGCTGGTCTGCAATACCGACAACGACCCGGCCCAGGAACGCGAGCACCTGGCCCTCCTCACCGCCTACCGGGTCGAGGGCCTGGTGGTAAACATCACCGGCAGTCCTGACCACGAACTGAAGCGACTGATCGACCAGGGCATTCCCCTGGTGCTGCTCGACCGGGAGCTGACCGACCTGAACGCCAAGGTAGTGGGTCTCGACAATGCCCTGGCTATCGACATGGCGCTGAATCACCTCCAGGCCCGGGGCTACCGAGAACTGCTATACATCAGCGAGCCTCCTGACCGGGCCAGCTCTCGGAAGGCCCGGCTGAAGCGGTACCAATCCGGCTGTGAGGCCCGCCAACTGCGCGGCAAGGTGCGCTGCCAGCCGCTGGAGGACGACGCTGCGCTGCGCCAGGCAATCGCCGACTTCCTGGCTGTACCGACCGACTCGCCGAAGGCGCTGCTCTGTGCCAACGGCAAGATCACCCTCGCCGTGACGCGCATCCTGCAGGCCCTGGGCGCCCGGCTCGGCGACACGGGCCTGATCGGCATCGACGAGCTCGACTGGTGCGCCCTGGTGGGCCCCGGCATCACCACGCTGGCCCAGCCCACCGACGCCATCGGGCGCGATGCCGTGCAGCGCCTGCTGGCCGGGCCCGCTAATCTCGACACTCCCGAGGGCGCAGCACGACGCCACGCGCCGATCCTGATCGCCAGAGGCTCCACCCGCTGTCCGGCCTGAGGCAGGACGGCGGCAAGGCTCCCCTTCCCTGCCAGCGACGACACGGCAACCTTTCCGCTCACATGAGGCACAGCATGACTCAGCCACAGACGCCCAGCCCAGAGATCCTCGCCTTCGGCGAAGCCATGGCGATGTTCGTCGCCGAAAGGCCCGGAGAGCTTGCCGATGTGGAGCGCTTCCAGCGCCGTATCGCCGGCGCCGACACCAACGTTGCAATCGGCCTGGCCCGGCTGGGCTTCCATGTCGGCTGGCTGAGCCGGGTCGGCAGCGACGGCTTCGGCACGTTCATCCGCCGCACGCTGGAGGCCGAAGGGCTGGACTGTCGCCACCTGCGGGTAGACCCCGATCATCCCACCGGCCTGCTCTTCAAGGAGCGTGCCGAGGACGGTGCCGACCCTCGCGTCACCTACTTTCGCCGCGGCAGCGCCGCCAGCCACCTCGCGCCAGGGGATACCGACGGCGTCGACTTCACCACCCTTCGCCACCTCCATGCCACCGGCATTCCTCCCGCCCTCTCACCCAGCGCCCGTGAGCTGTCCCGACACCTGGTGGAACAGGCCCGCGCCAAGGGCGCCAGCGTCTCCTTCGACCCCAACCTGCGGCCCAGCCTGTGGTCGAGCGAGGCCGACATGCGCGCCACCTTGAACGGGCTGGCCGCCAGTGCCGACTGGGTGCTGCCGGGCCTCGCCGAGGGGCGCCTGCTCACCGGGTGTGACAGCCCCGAGGCGATCGCCGACTTCTATCTCGAACGCGGCGCCCAGGCCGTGATCATCAAGCTAGGGCCCGAAGGCAGCTACTATCGCGGCATCCTGGATGGCCAGCTGGAGAGCTTTACCCTGCCGGGCTTCGCGGTGGTCGAGGTAGTGGATACCGTGGGGGCCGGGGATGCCTTCGCCGTGGGCGTGATCAGCGCCCTTCTCGATGGCCGTTCAGCCCGGGAGGCCGTCCGACGCGGCAACCTGATCGGCTCGCTGGCCGTGCAGGTGGTAGGCGACATGGAGGGGCTGCCGAATCGTGAGCGTCTCGCCGCCCTGGAAACCGCGTGACTGGAACACAAACAACAAGGAGCCTGACTCATGAAGAAGCGTGTCCTGGCCTACGGCCGACTGAACGAGAGCCAGCTTGCCCAACTCGACGAGCAGTTCGAGGTCCGGACCTTCAACGGTCTCGCATCCGCCGACGATCCCGACTTCCGCGCCGCGCTGCCGGGTGCCCATGGCCTGATCGGTGCCAGCCTGACCGTCACCCCCGAGTTGCTGGATGCGGCCCCAAACCTGGAGGCCATCGCCACCATCTCGGTGGGCTACGACAACTACCCAGTTGACGAGCTGACCCGACGCGGCATCCTGCTCTGCAACACGCCGGACGTGCTTACCGAGACCACTGCCGATACCGGTTTCCTGCTGGTGATGGCCGCGGCACGGCGCGCCGTGGAGCTGGCCGAGTGGGTCAAGCGCGGCGACTGGCAGGCCGGCGTGGGACCCGAGCACTTCGGCAGCGACGTCCACGGCAAGACCCTCGGCATGATCGGCTTCGGCCGCATCGGTGCCGCCATCGCCCGTCGCGGCGCACTGGGCTTCGGCATGCGCGTGCTCTATTCCAACGCCTCACCCAAGCCAGCGCTGGAAGCGGAGCTGGGCGCCGAGCACCGCGAGCTGGACGCGCTGCTCGCCGAGTCGGACTTCGTCTGCGTCACTGTCCCCCTTACCCCCGAGACCGAGCACCTGATCGGCGAACGCGAGTTTACCCTGATGAAGCCCTCGGCCATCTTCGTCAACATTGCCCGCGGCAAGGTGGTACACGAGGCGGCGCTCATCGAGGCGCTCGAGATGGGGCGCATCCGCGCCGCCGGTCTGGATGTCTTCGAGCAGGAGCCGCTGTCGACGGAATCGCCGCTGCCCCACATGACCAACGTGGTGGCCCTGCCCCATATCGGCTCGGCCACCCACGAAACGCGCACCGCCATGGCCCAGCACGCCGTGGACAACCTCATCCTGGCACTCAACGGCGACCGTCCGATCAGCCTGGTCAACGAGGCCGCCTGGAGGGCGTCATGAACCGCTTCTCGCTGGCCGGCCGGGTGGCCATGGTCACCGGCTGCAACAAGGGGCTCGGCCAGGGCCTGGCCATCGCGCTGGCCGAGGCCGGCGCCGACATCGTCGGCGTCAATCGCCGCGAGGCCGACGAAACCCGGGAGCGCATCGAGGCCTTGGGGCGTCGCTATACCGGCATTGCGGCGGAACTGGGACGCGACGCCCCGTCGGACATCGTCGACCAGGCGCTGAGCCAGGCCGGGCGGATCGATATCCTGATCAACAACGCCGGCACCATCCGCCGCGCCCCCGCCTTGGAGTTCAGCGAGGCGGACTGGGACGCGGTGATCGACGTGAACCTGAAGGCGGCCTTCTTCCTGGCCCAGGCGGTGGCCCGCCACCTGGTGGCGCGCCGGGCCCCTGGCCGCATCGTCAACGTCGCCTCGGTGCTCTCCTTCCAGGGCGGGATCCGCGTGCCCTCCTACACTGCCAGCAAGAGCGGCCTGCTCGGCCTGACCCGGCTGCTGGCCAACGAGTGGGCGGCCCACGGCATCACCGTCAACGCCATCGCCCCCGGGTACATGGCCACCGACAACACCCAGGCGCTGCGCGAGGACCCCGACCGCAGCGCCGAGATCCTGGCGCGGATCCCCGCCGGGCGCTGGGGGACCCCCGAGGACCTGGCCGGCGCAGCGATATTCCTCTGCTCCGACGCCGCCGCCTACGTCAACGGCCATGCGCTGGCGGTGGACGGCGGCTGGCTGGCTCGCTGACCGACGGTGACGCTCGCCGGACTGGCGTAGAGGCGCCTGGCCCCTACGTCAGGTGGGCAAGCGCTGCGTCGAGCCCCTGCTCGGTCAGTCGGTGGTAGGCGGCGAGCACCGCCTCGGCGAAGTCGGCATCCGCCGCCAGCGCCGACGGGACGACATCGTCCATGGCCAGGAAGACACCGACCAGCGCCTCGGGCGCCTGCCCGTGACGGGCGTGCAGGTCGGCAAACCGCGCCGCCAGGGGATCGTCCACCACGTAGGCGTTGCCGCGGGTGTCCCGCCCGGCGGTATAGCGGATCCAGCCCGCCAGGCCCAGGGCAATACAAGGCGATTCCCAGCCTTTCTCACGGCGTGCCGAGGTACCGATCAGCCAGCGCTGAGGCAGCTTCTGGCTACCGTCCATGGCGATCTGGTGCAGGCGGTGGCGCAGGCTGTCGTTAGCGAAGCGCGCCAGCAGCGATTCGGCATAGGTCGCAAGGTCGGTGCCCTCGGGCATGACCAGGGTCGGCGCCGCCTCCTCCAGCATGTAGCGACGCAGCAGGGCCCTCAGATCGTCCCGGCTCACTGCCTCGTAGACGGTCTCGATGCCCTCAGGAGCCCCCAGGTAGGCCAGCAGCGAGTGGCTGGCATTGAGCAGACGCAGCTTCATGGCCTCGAAGGGAGCGACGTCGGCGACCATCTCCACGCCGTCGGCCGTCCAGTCCGGCCGTCCCAGAGGGAAGTCATCCTCCACCACCCACTGGAGATAGGCCTCGGCCACTACGGCGTTGGGGTCCTCGATCCCCAGCGCCGAGAGCCTGGTGAAATCGGCCTCGGTCATGGCCGGCACGATGCCGTCGACCATGCTGCTGGGGAAGGCCCCCTCGCGCTCGATCCAGTCCGCCAGGGTGGCGTCCTGGCGCTCGGCGAGCTGGACCACGGCATGGCGGGCGCACCGGCCGTTGTCCGGCATGTTGTCACATGAGAGCACCGTGAAGGGCGCAATCCCCCGGGCGCGGCGTCGCGCCAGCGCCGCCACCAGAATCCCCGGCGCGGTGCGCGGCCGTGCGGGATCGGCGATGTCGGCGGCGATCATGGGGTCGTCGGCGAGCAGCATGCCGCTGGCCGGGTTGAGGAAGTAGCCCTTCTCGGTGACGGTCAGGGTGACCAGGCGGGTCTCGGGGGCGGCCAGCCGCGCCAGCAGGACCTCGAGGTCGCGACCCCAGCGCTCGTTGGCGTCTCGGCCGGTGAGCTTGTCCTTTCCGGTAAACAGGGCCTCCTCGATCACCCCGATCTCGCGCAGGGTAACGGTCTCGCTGTCGGTGAACTGGGCCACGTGATAGCGATGATCCGCCTCACGCAGTCCATCCACCAGGGCGATGCTCGAGCGCAGATTGGCGCTGCAGATGCCCCAGGAGGTATCGCCGCTGCGTTGGCGGTAGCGCTCCAGGTAGACCGCCTGGTGGGCGCGGTGAAAGGCCCCGAGGCCGAGATGGACGATGCTCAGGCTGCCCGCCCGGGGCCCCGCAGGCAAAAAGACGGGATGCGGCATGGGTAATGCTCCCGGCGCGGTGCTCGATCGGCACCGCCCCGTTCAGTGATTGTCGCGAGGCGGGCTGCGGCGCGCCACGTCGCGGTACTTGGTGGCCGGCGCCAGGGTCATGCCGCGGTCCAGCGGCTCCACCATCGAACGCTGGATCTCCTGCCAGGGTGTCTGGTGCTCGGGGTAGCGATAGCCCCCCTGTGCCTCCAGCCGCTGCCGCCGCGCCGCGAGCTCGGTCTCGTCGATCAGCAGCATCACCTCTCCCTGGCGCAGGTCGATGCGCAGCCGGTCGCCGCTCTCCAGCAAGGCCAGGCCACCGCCGGTCGCCGCCTCCGGCGAGGCGTTGAGGATCGACGGCGACCCCGAAGTGCCCGACTGGCGGCCGTCCCCCAGGCAGGGTAGCGATTCGATGCCGCGGCGGATCAGCGCCTCAGGCGGCTGCATGTTCACCACCTCGGCGCCGCCGGGATGGCCCACCGGGCCGGCACCGCGCATCACCAGGATGGTGCGCTCGTCGATGCCCAGGCTCGGGTCATCGATACGCGCATGGTAATCCTCCGAGCCATCGAACACCGCCACCCGGCCCTCGAAGGCCTCGGGGTCGTCCGGGTCACTGAGGAAGCGCTCGCGGAAGTCCGGCGAGATGACGCTGGTCTTCATCAGCGCCGAGTCGAAGAGGTTGCCCTTGAGGTTGAGGAATCCGGCATGTTCCACCAGCGGATTGGCGTAGCGGCGGATCACCTCGGGGTCCCGGGTCTCGCGCCCCGCCAAGTTGGCGGAAAGCGGCTGGCCGTTGACCGTGAGCGCCTCGCCATGGAGCCGGCCGGCCTGGAGCAGTTCATGCATCACTGCCGGCACGCCCCCGGCGCGGTGGAACTCCTCGCCGAGGTAGGCCCCCGCGGGCATGACATTGGCCAGCAGCGGAATCGAATGGCCCAGCCGCTGCCAGTCGTCGTTGTCCAGCTCGACCCCGGCATGGCGGGCGATGGCATTGACATGGATGGGCGCGTTAGAGGAGCCCCCCAGCGCCGAGCAGGTGACGATGGCATTCTCGAAGGCTTCCCGGGTGAGGATGTCGCCGGGCCTAAGATCCTCCCAGACCATCGCGGTGATCCGCTCGCCGGTCTGGTAGGCGACCATGGCGCGCTCCTTGTAGGGGCCCGGGATCATCGCCGAACCGGGCAGGCTCATGCCCAGCGCCTCGGCCAGGGAGTTCATGGTCGAGGCAGTGCCCATGGTGTTGCAGTGACCCACCGAAGGGGCGGACTCGGTGATGCGCGACAGGAACTCGGCGTAGTCGATATCGCCGGCGGCCAGCCGGCGGCGCATCTCCCAGACGATGGTCCCGGAGCCGACGCGCTCGGCGCCATGCCAGCCGTTGAGCATGGGGCCGCCGGAGAGCACGATGGCCGGGATGTTCACCGTCGCCGCGGCCATCAGCGCCGCCGGAGTGGTCTTGTCACAGCCGGTGGTCAGCACCACGCCGTCCAGCGGATAGCCATGCAGCACCTCCACCAGCCCCAGATAGGCCAGATTGCGATCCAGCGCCGCCGTGGGCCGGCGCACGTTCTCGTGGATAGGGTGCATGGGGAACTCGAAGGGCACGCCGCCGGCGGCGCGGATGCCATCCTTGACCCGCTTGGCGAGTTCCATGTGGTGTCGGTTGCAGGGCGTCAGGTCGGAGCCCGACTGGCAGATGCCGATGATCGGCCGGCCCCCGGTGAGCTCCTCCAGGGTGATGCCCTGGTTCATGTAGCGCTCGATGCACAGGGCGGTGGTGCCGGGATGGTCGGGATTGTCGAACCACCAGCGCGACCGTAGCTGGTCGGGGCGGACTCGAGGGCGAGTGGGTGACATGAGAACTCCGACTGATTTGACCGCGGGGCCGGGCAATGGCGTCACGGCGAGAATTGCCCTAGTGTAGGGCTGTATGATGACATGATAGGTAGCACGCCTGCCCTGGTACCACAAGCCGTATCCCCGAGAAGCCGAATTCTCGAGAAGCCGAACTTCCCAGAAGGAGTCCCCATGACACTGCAAGGCACTTCCCTGATCGGCCGCGAGGCCGTTACCGGCGATCAGGCCGTGATCCACGCCATCGACCCGGCCAGCGGCGCGGCCCTCGCCCCCGGCTATCCGGGCCTGGACCGCCACGCGGTCGCCCGGGCCTGCCAGCTTGCCGAGGAGGCCTTCGCCGCGTACCGCGAGACCTCGCC
The DNA here is from genome assembly GCF_013000985.1 of Halomonas sp. PGE1. NCBI lineage: Bacteria > Pseudomonadati > Pseudomonadota > Gammaproteobacteria > Oceanospirillales > Halomonadaceae > Halomonas > Halomonas sp. PGE1. The sequence goes on along the minus strand of NZ_CP053032.1, from coordinate 2,187,352 downwards.
GGAGGTGCGGGCGGCCTTTCTCGAGACCATTGCCGCCGAGATCGAAGCCATCGGCGATGAGCTGATCACCCGGGCCATGGCCGAGACCGGCCTGCCCCGGGCGCGGCTCGAGGGCGAGCGTGGCCGCACCTGCGGCCAGCTGCGCCTGTTTGCCGACGTGGTACGTGCCGGCGAGTGGCTTGATGTGCGCATCGACCCCGCGCTTCCCGATCGCCAGCCGCTGCCGCGGGTCGACCTGCGCCAACGCCACGTGGCCCTGGGCCCCGTAGCGGTGTTCGGCGCCTCCAATTTCCCGCTGGCCTTCAGCGTAGCCGGGGGCGACACCGCCTCGGCACTGGCCGCCGGCTGCCCCGTGGTGGTCAAGGCCCACTCCGCCCATCCCGGCACCTCCGAGCTGGTGGGCCGTGCCGTGCAGGCGGCCGTGACCCGCTGCCAGCTCCCCGAGGGGGTCTTCTCGCTGCTGTTCGGCGCCGGCAAGGAGATCGGCCAGGCGCTGGTCGCCGACCCGCGCATCCAGGCGGTGGGCTTCACCGGCTCCCGCGCCGGGGGCCTGGCGCTGCTGGCCACCGCCCAGACGCGGCCGCAGCCGATCCCGGTCTACGCCGAGATGAGTTCCATCAACCCGGTGTTCCTGTTCCCGGAGGCACTGGCGGCGCGCGGACAGGAGATCGCCGAGGGCTTCATCGGCTCGCTGAACATGGGCGCCGGACAGTTCTGTACCAACCCGGGCCTGGTAATCGCCGTCCGAGGCAAGGCGCTGGACGCCTTCATCGAGGCCGCCGCTGAAGCCATCAAGGACAGTTCGGCCCAGACCATGCTCACGCCGGGGATCCACGCCGCCTATCAGGATGGCGTGGGCGCCCTGGTGGGCGAAGCCCGCGAGATCGCCCGAGGCCGGCTCGGCGACGGCCCCTGCGCCTGTCAGCCGGCGCTGTTTGCCGCCTCGGCGAATGATTTCCTCAAGAGCGATGCACTGCAGGCCGAGGTCTTCGGCGCGGCGTCGCTGGTGGTCGAGTGTGACGACCTCGACCAGGTCAGGGCCGTGGCCGAGCACCTGGAGGGCCAGCTCACCGCCACCCTGCAGATGGACGACGGCGACCTCGAGGCCGCCCGAACCCTGCTCCCGGTGCTGGAGCGCAAGGCCGGCCGAGTGCTGGCCAACGGCTGGCCCACCGGGGTCGAGGTGTGCCACGCCATGGTCCACGGCGGCCCCTTCCCCGCCACCTCGGACACCCGCACCACCTCGGTGGGCAGCGCGGCCATCCACCGCTTCCTGCGCCCGGTGTGCTACCAGAACCTGCCGGCCGGCCTGCTGCCCGAGGCCCTTCAGGAGGGCAACCCGCTCGGCGTGAGCCGCCTGGTGGACGGCAAGCGGGAATGATCGAGACGGTGATTCCACGCTGGTGATCATAGGCGGCCTGCGGGCCGCCTTTTTGTTGGGCCGGTGGTCACCGGCGGGTCTTCTTCGGGTTGGCAAGCCGCCGGGAACTGGGCCATACTCTGACCGACCATCATCCTAGCATCCTGTCATACCAGACAACCCATGGACGGCCCGCGCCATCCGATACCTGCCGAGGACGCCCGAGACATGCGATTGAAGGACAAGACGGCCCTGATCACCGCCGCAGGACAGGGCATCGGCCACGCCACCGCGCTGCGTTTCGCGGCGGAGGGCGCCTGGGTCATCGCCACCGACATCGACGGTGATAAGCTCAAGGCACTGGAAGGACGGGAAGGGATCGAGACCCGCCGCCTGGACGTGCTGGATGCCGCGGCCGTGACGGCGCTGGCGGCCGAGGTGCCGCCCCTGGACGTGCTCTTCAACTGTGCCGGCTTCGTGGCCAGCGGCTCGCTGCTGACCGGCACCGACGACGACTGGGAACTGTCGCTGGCGCTCAACGTCACCGCCATGGCGCGGCTGACCCGCGTCCTGCTACCGGCCATGATCGACCACGGCGGCGGCAGCATCATCAACATGGCCTCGGTGGCTTCGAGCCTCAAGGGCGTGCCCAACCGCTGCGCCTACGGCACCACCAAGGCCGCGGTGATCGGGCTGACCAAGTCGATCGCCGCCGACTTCATCGACCGGGGCATTCGCTGCAACGCCATCTGCCCCGGCACCGTGGACTCCCCCTCGCTGCGCCAACGCATCCAGGCGCAGGCACACCAGCAGGGTCGCCCGGAGGCCGAGGTTCAGGCCGAGTTCCTCGCCCGCCAGCCGCTGGGTCGTCTGGGCACGTCAGAGGAGATCGCCGCCCTGGCCACCTACCTGGCCGCGGACGAGTCCGCCTACACCACCGGCACCGCCCAGGTGATCGACGGCGGCTGGCTGATCTGAAGCGACCGAACGGAACAAGTAGCAACGCGTCACGTACACCGATTCACCAGCAGCGAATCACGAACGGCGAATCACACAACAACTAAGGAGAACCCATGAAACTGCTGCGCTTCGGCCCCCCGGGCCGCGAGAAACCCGGCCTGCTCGACGCCGACGGAGTGATCCGCGACCTCTCGGCCCACCTGCCGGACCTGGATGGGCGCCACCTCGACCGCGACCTGATGGCCCGACTGGCCGAGCTCGACGCCTCTCGCCTGCCCAAGGTCCCCACCGATACCCGCCTCGGCCCCTGTGTCGGCCGGGTCGGCAAGTTCATCTGCATCGGCCTCAACTACTCCGACCACGCCGCCGAGACCGGCGCCGAGGTCCCGCCCGAGCCGGTGGTCTTCAACAAGTGGACCAGCGCCATCTGCGGGCCCGACGACGACGTCATCATCCCGCGGGGCTCCACCAAGACGGACTGGGAAGTGGAACTCGGCGTGGTAATCGGCAAGGAAGCCCGCTACGTGAGCGAGGCCGACGCCATGGACCATGTGGCCGGCTACTGCGTGGTCAACGACGTCTCCGAGCGCGAGTTCCAGCTCGAGCGCAGCGGCACCTGGGACAAGGGCAAGGGCTGCGACACCTTCGGTCCCCTGGGCCCGTGGCTGGTCACCCCGGACGAGATCGCCGACCCCCATGAACTGGACATGTGGCTGGAGGTGGACGGCCACCGTTACCAGGACGGCAACACCCGCACCATGGTCTACCGCATCCCCTTCCTGATCAGCTACCTGAGCCGCTTCATGAGCCTGCAGCCGGGCGATGTGATCTCCACCGGCACCCCGCCCGGGGTGGGGATGGGCCAGCAGCCGCCGACCTACCTCCGGCCCGGCCAGCGCATGCGTCTGGGCATCGCCGGGCTCGGCGAGCAGCGCCAGGCCGTCGTCGCCGAACCCGACCGCTGATCGGAGATCGCCATGCGTACCGTCGTCTGCCAGGCCCCTGGCCGCCTGACCCTCGAGCAGCGCGCCGCCCCCTCATGCGGGCCCGGCGAGGCACTGCTGCGCATCCGCCGGGTCGGGGTGTGCGGCACCGATATCCACGCCTATGGTGGCAACCAGCCCTACTTCACCTATCCCCGGGTGCTCGGCCACGAACTGGCCGGCGAGATCGTCGCGGTGGGTGACGGGGTCCACCCGGCGCGGGTGGGCCAGCAGGCCTATGTCATCCCCTACCTGCACTGCGGAGAGTGCCGGGCCTGTCGCCGGGGCCGCACCAACTGCTGCCGCCGGATGCAGGTGATCGGCGTGCACCGTGACGGCGGCATGTGCGACACCCTGGCGGTTCCCGCCGATCACCTGGTGAGCGACACCTCCCTGTCGCTCGACCAGCTCGCCCTGGTCGAATGCCTGGCCATCGGCGCCCACGCGGTCCGCCGCAGCGAACTGGACGAGGGCGAGCTCGCCGTGGTCGTCGGCGCCGGCCCCATCGGCATGGGCGTGGCCCAGCTGGCCCGGGAACGCGGGGCCCGGGTGGTCATGGTTGACACCAACGCCGAGCGGCTGGCCTTCTGCCGCGAGCGGCTGGGCATCACGGAGACACTCAACCCTGCCGAACAGGACGTCCCCGCCGCCCTGGCGGCCCTCGGCGACGGCGAACTGGCCGACGTGGTGTTCGACGCCACCGGCAGCCCTGCCGCCATGTGCCGCGGCTTCGACCTGGTCGCCCATGCCGGCCGCTATGTGCTGGTCAGCATCGTCAAGGCGGACATCGCCTTCCATGACCCCGACTTCCACGGGCGCGAGATGACTCTGCTCGCCAGCCGCAACGCCACCCGCGAGGACTTCGACACGGTGTGCCGGCTGATGGCAGCGGGTCGCCTTGAGGCCAGCGCCATGATCACCCACCGCGCCGAACTCGACGCCCTGACCGACCGCCTACCCGCCTGGTGCGTCCCCGGCAGCGGCGTCGTCAAGGCGATGATCGAACTCGAATTTCCGGAACACGCCGAAGCGGAGGCCGTCCATGCCCCAGACCATCGCCAGTGAACACGGCCAGCTGGCCAGCCTGCGCGTACACGCCGACGACAACGTGCGCGTCGCCCTCAAGGACCTGCCCGGCGGCAGCGAGATCGACGACGACGGGCGCCGGCTGCGCCTGGCCGAGCCGATCCGCCACAAGCACAAGTTTGCCCTGCACGACATAGCCGAGGGTGACACCGTGATCATGTACGGCGTCACGGTGGGCCGCGCCACGCGGCCCATCGCCGCGGGGGCGGCCATCACCACCGACAACACCGAGCACAGCACCGCCACCACCGAGCCCCAGGCCCGGCGCGGCGAATGGCGCGCCCCCGAGGTGACGGCATTCGAGGGCATGACCTTCGATGGCTATCACCGCCCCGACGGCGGCGTCGGCACCGCCAACGTCTGGCTGGTGGTGCCGCTAGTGTTCTGCGAGAACCGCAATATCGAGGTGCTGCGCCAGTGCGTGGCCGACGCCCTGGGCGAGGACCCCTACCGCGACTACAAGCGCATGGCCCGCGAGCTGCTCCACGGTGCCGCCGGCACGGCCCCGCCCGCGCCTGCCGGCGAGCGGCTCTTTCCCAACGTCGACGGGGTGCGTTTCCTGACCCACACCCTGGGCTGCGGCGGCACCGACGACGACGCCCTGGCGCTGTGCCGGCTGCTGGCCGGCTACATCTGCCACCCCAACGTGGCCGGCGCCACGGTGCTGAGCCTGGGCTGCCAGAAGGCGCAGATCGACATGCTCAAGGAGTCGGTGGCAGCGCGCGACCCCGACGGCCTGCGCCCGGTCCACTACCTGGAGCAGCAGGCGAGCACGAGCGAGTCGGCGCTGATCCGCGAGGCGCTGACCACCATCTTCGATGGCCTGGCCGAGGCCAACCGGGTCGAGCGCGCCCCGGCGCCGCTCTCGGCGCTGACCCTGGGCGTGGAGTGCGGCGGCTCCGACGGCTTCTCCGGCCTCTCCGCCAACCCGCTGGTGGGTGCCGTGGTGGATCGGCTGGTAGCGCTCGGGGGCAGCGGCATCCTCAGCGAGTTTCCCGAGCTGTGCGGGGTGGAGCACGAGCTGATCGCCCGCTGCCGCGACGACGCCGTGGCCGAGCGCTTCCGGGCACTGATGGAGGCCTACCAGCGCCACGCCGCTCGGGTGGGGGCGGACTTCTCCATGAACCCCTCCCCGGGCAACATCCGCGACGGCCTGATCACCGACGCCATGAAGTCGGCCGGTGCGGCCAAGAAGGGCGGCGACAGCCCGGTGGTGGATGTGCTCGACTACACCGAGCCGCATTCCCGAGCCGGCCTCAACCTGCTCTGCTCACCGGGCAACGACGTGGAGTCCACCACCGCCCTGGCCGGCTCCGGCGCCAACCTGATCCTCTTCACCACCGGACTGGGCACGCCCACCGGCAACCCCATCACCCCGGTGATCAAGATCTCGAGCAACAGCGAACTGGCCACGCGCATGCAGGACGTGATCGACTTCGATGCCGGCCCCATCATCCGCGGCGAGGCGAGCATGGATGAGCTGGCCGACCGCCTGCTGCGGCTGTGCATCGACGCCGCCTCGGGGCGCTACGCCCCCCGCGCGGTGGAACTCGCCCAGTACGACTTCATCCCCTGGAAGCGCGGCGTCTCGTTGTAGCCGCTCCCCTAGGAGTCTGTCGGGCTTGACCGATCGTAGCGAGAGATTCGGGTTTCGAGACAAGTTTATCGATCTGTTGAGGCGAATAGCGCGCTATTTAACGAAGCAGATCGAATGAAATTGGCCGAAAAACCGGATTTCGCAGTAGATCAGCGTTAAGTCCGACAGGCTCCTAGGCAAAGGCCCGCCCCCTGAGGGGCGGGCCTTCTCGTTCCTCATGGCGAACGGGCGGACTATCCCGCGTCGGAAAGGCGCTTCTTGAGCTGCATGTAGGTGCCGTAGTGGCGATCCAGGTGGCGGCGCATGGCCGCCTCGGCGGCGTCGGGGTCGCGGGACTCGATGGCCTCGACGATCTCGGTGTGCGCCGCCAGCGCCGCCTTATCCTCGTCCTTCTGCTGCAGCACCTGGGCGCGGCGGTCATCGAGCCACTCGGAGAGCGCCACGTGGATGGCGTCGAAGATGGGGTTGCGGGCGATGCTCGCCAGCACGCCGTGGAAGTCGTTGTCGGAGCGCTTGAAGCGCGCCTCGTCGCCCACCGCGTCACGGTTCTCCTGGAGCGCCTCGCGCAGGCGCGCCAGGTCCTCGTCGCCGGCATGGCGGGCCGCATAGCGGGCCAGCGAGATCTCGAACAGCGCCCGGGCCTCCTGGAAGTACTGCTGGCCGTCGGGCTTGGAGAGCAGCTGGCGAGTCACCCCGGAGAGCCGCGCCATCACCGCCTCTGCGGTGGGCCGAATCACCCGGGCGCGGGTCCCGCTGTTGATGGCGATCAGCCCGAGCTGCTGCAGGTGGAACAGCGCCTCGCGCACTGCCGGGCGCCCGACGCCGAACTGCTCCATCAGCTCGCGCTCGGAGGGCAGCTGGTCGTTCTCGCCAAGCCGCCCGTCGAGGATGTCCGCCTCGAGCTGCTCGGCGACCTGCTCGGAAAGCGTCTTGCGCTCGATCCGATATCGAGACATGGGCTGATTCTCCTGGTGACCCGGTGTTCAGAGTGTCCATCTTACCGCATTCCGGCCCTGCCCCGCTCAGGCCAGATGCCGCAGCGGCCGTACGTCCAGGGTCTCGGCCAGGGTCGCGTAGGCGACCTGGTTGGCGCTGTCGAGAGGGATGCCCTCGGCGTCGCGTCGCGCCAGGCAGCGCCACTCGCGATCTCCGGGGGCCAGCACCTCGGCCCCGTCGACCGCCGGCTGGGCGCGCAGGTCGGCCAGGTACTCGGCCAGGCGGGCCGCGAAGGTCTCCCGGTCGACGAAGGCCGCCGGGTTCAGGGCCAGAAAGAAGTGCCCGACCCCGCGCGGCGTCGCCATGTCCGGCCCGCCCATGGGCAGCAGCCTGAAGCCGTTGAGCATGCCGGAGAGGGTCGAGCTCAGCACCTCCACCATGCCGCCGAGCCCCGCCCCCTTGAAGCCGAAGTCGCTACCGCCCAGGGGCAGCAGGGCCGCCACCTCGGCCGGCACCCGGGTCACCCGGCCCTCGGCGTCGGCAGCAACCTGGTCCGGCAGCTCGCGCCCGATGGCCCCATACTGCTGCACGCGGTTCCAGGGCACCGAACTGGTGGCCATGTCCAGCAGGTAGGGCGACTGCCCCTCTACCGGCGCGGCGAAGGCGATCGGATTGGTGCCATGGAAGGGCGACAGCCCCTGGTGGAGCAGCACGAAGGGGTCGGAGTTGCAGACGGCCAGGCCGATCATGCCGCGTTCGGCGGCGGCCAGCGCATAGCAGCCGGCGGCGCCGAAGTGGGAGGAGTGCCCCACCGCCACTGCGCCAAGCCCGACCTCGAAGGCCATCTCCACCGCGTGGGTCATGGCGGTGTAGCCGGCCAGGTGGCCGAAGCCATCCCCGGCGTCGAGGACGCCGGTGGCCGGCAGTCGCCGCGCGAAACGCATCTCCGGCGCCCCCGTGACCCGCCCTCCCTTGAGGGCCCTAATGTAGTGCGGCAGCAGCCGCAGGCCGTGGCTGTCGGTGCCCATGCGCGAGGCCGTGACCAGGGCGCGGGTGACCGCGGCCGAGGAGGCCGTGTCCGCACCGGCCCGCGTCAGCGCCTCGCCCATGAAGCGCTCCAGGTCCTCGACCGCGACGCGGACCTCCTGCTGTGGCGGGTCATGCCGGGTATCGTTCATCGTCAATCGGCTCCTCTCGGGGTATCAGCGGTAGACCAGGGTGGGCAGCCACATGGACAGCGACGGGATGAAGGTCACCAGCAGCAGGCAGATCACCAGCGGGATCAGGAAGGGGATGGTGCCACGCATGCAGCGCTCGAAGCTGACGTTGGCCACGCGGGAGAGCACGTAGAGCACCATGCCCACCGGCGGCGTCAGCAGGCCGATCATCAGGTTGAGCACCATGATCACCCCGAAATGCACCGGATCGACCCCCACCGCGACGGCCAGCGGCAGCAGCACCGGCACCAGAATGGTGATGGCGGCAATGGTCTCCATGAAGCAGCCGACGATGATCAGCACGATGTTGCTCATCATCAGCACCGCCACCTTGCTGTCGGCGAAGGGACCGAGCAGAGCGATGACGCTTTGGGTGACCTGGTTGCTGGTCAGGATCCAGGCGAAGATCGACGCCGCCGAGACGATGAACAGGATCACCGCAGTGGTCTCGATGGTCTCCATGCTGACCCGCAGCAGCTTGCGCCAGGTCAGGGTGCGATAGACCACCACGCCGAGGATCAGGGCGTAGAAGACCGCGGCCACGGCGGCCTCGGTGGGCGTGAAGGCGCCGGTGATGATGCCGCCGACAATGATCACCGGCGTCATCAGCGAGAGAAACGCCCGGGAGAACGTGTACCCCAGTACCCGAAACGAGAAGTCGGCATCACGCTGGTAGCCACGGCGACGGGAGATCAGGAAGATCATTCCCATCAGCATGGCACCCATCAGCAGGCCAGGAATCAGGCCGGCGGCGAACAGCTGCCCCACCGAGGCCGAGGCCATCACGCCGTAGATGACCATCGGCAGGCTGGGGGGAATGATCGGCCCGATGGTCGAGGAGGCCGCGGTGATGCCCACGGCGAACTCCTCGTCATAGCCGGCATCCTTCATCGCCTTCACCTCGATCATGCCGAGGCCACCGGCGTCGGCCACCGCGGCGCCGGACATCCCCGAGAAGACGATGCTCGCCCCCACGTTGACGTGCCCCAGCCCTCCGCGCATCCAGCCCATCAGGGCCTTGGCGAAGTTGAAGATGCGTTCGGTGATCCCGGCGTTGTTCATCAGACTGCCGGCGAAGATGAAGCAGGGAATCGCCAGCAGGGGAAAGCTGTCGATCCCGTTGATCATGCGGTGGGCGATGACCACGTTGGGCACCTGCCCGGTGATCAGCACGAACATCAGGCAGGAGCCGGCCAGGCTGACCGCGATGGGCACGCCAAGCACCAGCATGGTAAACAGCGAGAAGAACAGGAAGGCGAGATGGTAGCCCATCACCGCCAGGATCACGCAGCCGAGTACGGCCAGCGTCGATAGCAGCGGAGTGACGAGGGGCTTCTGCCAACGCATCACGGAGAGTCGGGACATGCAGGGCCTCTTGCAGCGTTGTCGTTATTGAGGGAGGTGTTGCCCGGCTAGGCGCGACCCGGCTCGGAAAAGTAGTGCTTCACCATGCGCTGGACCCCACGCAGGGCCATCATCACGAAGGCGGCACAGACGGCGTAGTAGAGCACGCTCTTGGGCACGTCCACCGAGATCATCATGCCCCCTGTGCGGCCGGCCAGCTGGAAGGTGATCCAGGCCAGCATGCTGTAGAAGAGCACGCAGGTCAGGTCGACTAGGATATTGAGGATCCTGACCAGCCAAGGCGGCATGTAGTGGTAGAAGAACTCCACCATGATGTGGCTGCCCTTGCGCACGGCCATCACGCTGCCGATGAAGCCCACCAGGATCAGCAGGTAGCGGGCGATCTCCTCCGTCCAGGTGGTGGAGTCGCCCATCACGTAGCGGGTGAAGAACTGCAGGAAGACGACGAAGATCAGCGCCCAGAAGACCACGAGGGTGATGTAGTCCTCGACGGCGTGATCGGCGAAACGGAAGTCGTCATCGTCCTCGAAGGCCGCCTCGAAATCGATGACGGGCCCCTGACCTTCGGGTTGTTCGGACATGGCTGGCCTCCTTGCCTGCGCCGCCCGACGTACCGGGCGGCGCAGGACGCGGGATGAAGAGAAAGGTTACTGACCGATGGCCTGCAGGCGGTTGTAGGTCTCCTCGTCCCAGGTGGCCGCGTCACCGAGGTGGTGCGGGATCACCACGTCACGGAAGGGGGTACGATCCACCTGGAGCACGGTATTGCCCTGCTCCTCGAACCAGGCGACCAGATCCTGCTCGGCCTGGACGATCTCGGCGGTGTTGTTGCGTGCCGCTTCCTCGAACACGTCGCGGAAGATCTCGCGATCCTCTTCGGAGAGACGGTTCCAGCGCGGCCCGCCCACGATGGTGATCAGCGAATCGGTGATGTGCCCGGTCAGGTTGATGTAGTCCTGGACCTCGTGGAAGGCCTTGGCCCGGATGGTCGGCAGCGGGTTCTCCTGGGCATCCACCACGCCCTGCTGCAGGGCCAGGTAGACCTCGTCGAAGGCGATCGGCGTCGGGTTGGCGCCGGCTGCCCGCGGGAACATCATGTAGAGCGGCGCATTCGGTACGCGGATTCGCAGGTTCTGCATGTCCTCCGGCGTGTTGATGGCCTTGTTGGCCGTCACATGACGCTCGCCGTAGTAGTTGAGCGCGAGAGGTACATTGCCAGTCGCGTTCTGGTAACCCTCGGCAATCTCCTGGAAGAGATCGCTGTCGGCATAGGCCTGCCAGTGATCGAAATCGCGGAACATGTAGGCAGCACCGGCAATCCCGATCGGCCCATAGGAGCGGCCGGCGAACTGGGTCCCCGTATAGATCACATCCACGGTGCCGAGCTCGAGGCCCTCGTTGATGTCCTCTTCCTTGCCCAGCGACGAGGCCGGATGGACCTGCATGGTGTAGCGCCCTTCGGTGCGCTCCTCGATCTGCTCTGCAGCCCACTCGGCCCACTTGTGGAAGGGTTCGGAGGTCTCGTAGACGTGGGCAAAGCGAAGGCTCTGCTGCGCCTGAGCCATCCCGGCCATGCCGATGCTGGAGGCCAGCAGCGTCAGGGATACCAGGTGGACGAGCTTGCGTTGGCGTGAATGAGTCATCTTGTTGTTCTCCTGAAGACAAGTGTCTTGCTGTATACGTATCATACCACCAGTGTCCAAATTAGACGCTCACGGATGGCAGCGCAACTTCCGCGATCGTCAACTTTGGTCATAGCGCCCCGGGGCTTTCCCCGGGGCCGGCAGCACTCGCTCGAGCGCCACCAAAAACTCCGGTTCACCGAACCCGCCGGCCTTGGTGATGACCAGCCGATTCGGGTCGCCATCCAGGCGCCCCAGGGGCACCCCGGGCGCCCATTCGGCCACGACCTCGATCGACACCACCCCAAGCCGCTGCAGCGCCGCCATGGCGATATCGCCGCCGGTCAGCAACAGCAGTCCTGCCCCCTCCGGCCAGCGGGCCACCAGACGAGCGACTTGCGCTCCCATCGCCGCGGCTACGGCCTCGGCTGTCTCCTCGCCGGTGCCCGGACCGGGCACCAGGATCCCCGCTTCCATGCGGTCAGGCGCGGTAGCTTGGGGTGACAAGGCCTGGCAGACCGGTAGTTCCGGGGCAGAGGCTCGCAGCAGGGCAAGCTGCGCGGCGGCGCGGGGACTTCTCGACCCCACCGCGTAGAGGCGGTGCTGACAGCGAGACAGCGACACCTTGAGCCCCCTGAGGCGGCCGAACAGATGCTGTGCCATGACCGTCGCCAGCCCGGCGGCACCCACCGCCAGCCAGCGCGAAGGCTCGCCGACCATGATCCGGTAGGCGTAACTCAGATCGGTCTGGTTGACGGCATCGCAGACGCAGTCGTCGGTCGGCAAAGGTCCCTCGGACAACGGTCGATGGCGGCTCAGGGACACCCCCTCGACCGCATACAAGGTGTCCAGCGGCCCCAGCGGCGGTGCCGACCGCGCATCCTGGCCATAGGCCGTCGCGGCCAGGGGAACCCCCTCCACATGCACTTCGGCATTGCACACGATGCGCCCCTGCGCCGGCACTGCCGGGGCTACCAGTAGGCGCCGACCGGTGGCCATCCTGAGCGCCAGGGTTTCGGCCACCACCTGCCCCCGCAGGGTCGAATCGATCTTCTTGAACCACCGCTCGGGCGCCGCGCGCGCCAGGCAGCGAGCCGCCCATGCCACTCTGGCAGCGGCGGGCCCCGGCGCCAGGTGGCGCGACTCGGTGTTGACCGCGATCACCTCGGGCAGCGCGTCCGTCCAGGCCTCCAGCGCCGCCTCGAGCTGCTCCAGCGCAATCACCACCCGGGTCGTGGCACCGCGCGCGGCGAAAGGCGCAGCCGCATCCAGCGCCCCGGTCAGGTCGTCGGCAATGATTGCCACCCGACAGCGACTCATGCTCGGCTTCCTGCCACCAGCCGGCGGGCATAGGCGATGGCCGACCCCAGGTTGGTGGCATCCGCCCGCCCCTGCCAGGCGATATCGAAGGCCGTGCCGTGGTCCACCGAGGTGCGCTGGATCGGCAGGCCGAGGCTGACGTTGACCGTGGTGTCGAAGGCGATCAGCTTCACCGGGATATGGCCCTGGTCGTGGTACTGAGCCACCACCAGGTCGAACTCGCCGCGGCTCGCCCGATAGAAGACGGTGTCCGCCGAGATCGGCCCTTGCACGTCCAGCCCGGCCTCGCGCAGCGCCCGCACCGTCGGGGCGATGATCCGGTCGTCCTCGTCGCCGAAGATGCCGCCCTCGCCGCAGTGGGGGTTGAGCCCGGCCACCGCGATGCGCGGCGACGCCATGCCGAGCTTGACCAGGTGCGTGTGCCCCGCCTTGACCGTCGCAGTGATGCGCTCGGGGGTGACCCGTTCGATCGCCTCGCGCAGCGACACATGGGTGGAGACATGCAGGGTCGAGAGCGTCTCGGAGGCCAGCAGCATGAACGACGAGGGCGCCCCGGTCAGCGCCGCCAGCATGCCGGTATGGCCATCGTAGTGGTGACCGGCGGCGTGCAGCGCCGCCTTGTTGAGCGGTGCGGTGACGATCACCCCGGCACGCCCCGCCTGCACCAGGTCCACTGCCGCCTTCACGCAGCGAAAGGCCATGTCGCCGGCGGCGGCGCTGATCTGTCCATCCGGCATCGCCTCGCCCGAGGGGTGCTCGACCACCGCCACCGCAACGCTGTCTGCCGGCGAAGCCGGGGCATCGAGGGGGGCGAAAGTCAGCTCGGCACCGAGCATGTCGGCGGCGCGGCGATAGATGGCGGGGTCGCCGACCACCAGGGTGGTGTCGCGCTCGGCGGGCGTCATCGACGCCAGCGCCCGGCAGATGATCTCGGGGCCGATCCCGGCCGGGTCGCCCATGGTGATGGCGATATCGAATCGGGTCGCGGTGCTCATGGCATCAACTGCCCGCCGTTGACCTCGATCACCTGCCCGGTGACATAGCCGCTCAACGCATCGGTGGCCAGGAACAGATAGGCCCCCACGCACTCCTCCGAGGTGCCCAGCCGGCCCATGGGGATTGAGGCGCGGGCTGCCGCCAGGTGGTCCTCGTTGGAGTGGCGGCCATGGAAATCGGTGGCGATGGTACCGGGTGCCACGCCATTGACACGGATGTTGTCGCCGGCCAGTTCCTTGGCCATGTTGCGGGTCAGGGTGCTGACGAAGCCCTTGGCCGAGGCGTAGAGGCCGGCGCCGAGTCCCCCGCCGTTGCGCGCGGCGATGGAGGTGGTATGGATGATGTTGCCGCCCCCCTGGCGGCGGAAATGGGGCAGTGCCGCCCGGCTTGCCATGACCACGGAACGGGCGTTGAGGTCCATCACCCGGTCGTACTGGACATCGTCCATCTCGTCCAGCGAGACACGGCCCAGCATGTCGCCGGCGTTGTTGATCAGCACGTCCAGCCCGCCGAGCCCGCTGGCGGCCTCGTCGACGATCCGCGCCGCCTCGCCGGCGCGACTGACATCGCCCTTGACCGTGAAGGCCTCGCCGCCGGCCTCACGGATCGCCGTCACCACCGCTTCTGCCGGCGCTTCGCTGGCGTGATAGTGCACCGCCACCCTGGCCCCGAGGGCTCCCAACTGCCTGGCGACCGCCGCGCCGATCCCCCGGCTGGCGCCGGTGATCAATACCCGCTTGCCCTTCCACTCGTCGAACATGCCACTCTCCTGAAGGCTGGCGTGATGAACGACCCACTGCCCTGGCGCCCTGCTCGCCCTGTGGCGATTGCCTATCGACCCGAAACCGGAGGGTGCGCTAGAGTGAGTCACAGATGGCATACCTGTCATACAGCACGACATCAATAACATGATAGGCGCTGGCGGACCAACCGCCAGTTCGCCGACCCGGAGGCGCCGATGAATCCCCTGTCCGTTGCAGATTCTCTTCCCGATGACCTGACCGAGGCACGACTGGTCGGCCGCGTCTGGTGTGATGGCGCCCGCCCCGGCCCGGCGCTGGTCACGGTACGCCAGGGCGAGGTGATCGACATCACGGCCCATGGGCCGACCATGGCCGACCTGCTGGAGCACGACGACCCGCTGGCGGTGGTACGCAACGCCGAGGGCCCGTCGCTGGGCCGGCTCGAGGAGCTGATCGCCAACTCCCAGGCGAGCCCGGCCCGGGCGCCCTACCTGCTGGCGCCCAGCGACCTCCAGGCCGTGAAGGCCTGCGGCGTAACCTTCGCGGTCAGCCTGCTCGAGCGGGTCATCGAGGAGCAGGCGGGCGGCGATCCGGCCCGCGCCACCGAGCTGCGCAACGAGCTTCAGGCGATGATCGGCACCGACCTGTCGCGCATCACCCCGGGGTCCGACGAGGCGATGGCCCTCAAGCAGGCCCTGCAGGCGCGGGGCGCCTGGTCCCAGTACATGGAGGTCGGCATCGGGCCGGACGCCGAGGTGTTCACCAAGGCCCAGCCGCTCTCCTCGGTGGGCTTCGGTACCGCCGTGGGCCTGCATCCCGCCTCGCGCTGGAACAACCCCGAGCCGGAGATCGTGCTCGCCGTGGACAGCCGCGGCCGGGTCAAGGGCGCCACCCTGGGCAACGACGTCAACCTGCGCGACATCGAAGGGCGCAGCGCCCTGCTGCTGGGCAAGGCCAAGGACAACAACGCCTCCTGCGCCCTGGGCCCGTTCATCCGCCTGTTCGATGAGCGCTTCTCCCTCGACAGCGTGCGCCAGTGCCAGGTCTCGCTGCGCATCGAGGGCGAGGACGACGGCTTCCGGCTCGAGGGGGCCAGCGACATGCGCGAGATCAGCCGCGACCCGCTCGACCTGGTCCGCCAGACCATCGGCGACCACCACCAGTACCCGGACGGCTTCATGCTGTTCCTCGGCACCATGTTCTCGCCCATCCAGGACCGGGATGGCCCGGGCCAGGGCTTCACCCACCACCTCGGCGACCGGGTCACCATCGCCACCCCGGCACTGGGCGCCCTGGTCAACCCGGTCGGTCGCAGCGACCGGCTGCCGCCCTGGACCTTCGGCATCCGCGAGCTGATGCGTCACCTGGCGCAACGGTGAATCCCCGCGAGTGGCGCCGGGGACAAGCCGAAGGGGAGGTCCTACGCCAGGGAAGGCGTCGGTAGCGTACAAGGACGTATTCACAGCGCCTCCCCGCAGGCTTGTCGACGGAACAGCCACGAGCACCAAGGCCAGCTGCGCCAGTCCATCCAGCATTTCTGGCACGATCACCCCACTTCGGAGCCCCCCCATGACCACCATCACCCAAGTCGAGGTCCAGGACATCCGCTTCCCGACCTCCCGCTCGCTGGATGGCTCGGACGCCATGAACGCCGCGCCTGACTACTCTGCTACCTACGTCATCCTGCACGTCGACGATGGTGGGGCCGAAGGGCACGGGCTGACCTTCACCATCGGCCGTGGCAACGAGATCGTCGTCACCGCGGTGCGCTCGCTGGCGCCGCTGATCGAGGGGCGTTCCCTGGCCGCCATCACCGAGAACATGGGCGCCTTCTGGCGGGAGTTCACCGGGGACAGCCAGCTGCGCTGGATCGGCCCCGACAAGGGCGCCATCCACCTGGCCACCGCGGCCATCGTCAACGCCCTCTGGGACCTGTGGGCCAAGCGCGAGGGCAAGCCGGTGTGGAAGCTGCTGGCCGACATGACCCCGGAGCAGCTGGTGCGCTGCCTGGACTTCCGCTTCGTCACCGACGCCCTGACCCCGGAGGAGGCGATCGCGCTGCTTCGCCAGCGGCAGGCCGGCAAGGCCGACCGCGAGGCCGAGATGCGCCGCGACGGCTACCCCGGCTACACCACCTCGGCGGGCTGGCTCGGCTACGACGACGACAAGGTGCGGCGCCTCGCCCGTGAGGCCCTGGCCCAGGGCTGGACCCACTTCAAGCAGAAGATCGGTGGCAACCTCGAGGAAGATGCTAGCCGTGCCGCGCTGCTGCGCGAGGAGATCGGCTGGGACAACGTGCTGATGATGGATGCCAACCAGGTGTGGGAGGTCGACGAGACGGTGGCGAAAATACGCCGTCTGGCCGAGTTCGACCCGCTGTGGATCGAGGAGCCCACCAGCCCCGATGACATCCTCGGCCACGCCGAGATCCGCCACCGCGTGGCCCCCATCGGCGTGGCCAGCGGCGAGCACTGCCACAACAAGGTGATGTTCAAGCAGTTCTTCCAGGCCGAGGCGCTGGACTACTGCCAGCTCGATGCTGCCCGCCTCGGCGGTCTTAACGAGGTGATCCTGGTGATGCTGATGGCCGCCAAGTTTGGTGTGCCGGTCTGCCCCCACGGCGGCGGCGTGGGCCTGTGCGAATACACCCAGCACCTCTCGCTGTTCGACTACATCGCCGTCTCCGGCAGACTCGAGGGGCGCGTGCTGGAGTATGTCGACCACCTCCACGAGCACTTCCTCGATCCGGTAGTGATCGAGCGCGGTCGCTACCGGGTCCCCGAGGCACCGGGCTACAGCATCACCATGCGCCCCGACGCCCTGGCCCGACACCGCTTTCCCGACGGTGCCGCCTGGCAAGAGGAGGCCTGACATGGACCACCGGAACCCGCACGCCGCCCTGCTCGACGCCCTGCAGCAGTGCCTGGGGGAGCGCGGCCTGCTGCGCGACCCCGCGGCCATGGCCCGCTACCTGAGCGACTGGGCGGGAGAGCGCCTGGGCCTGCCCCTGGCGGTGGCACGCCCCGCCTCCACCGCGGAAGTGGCCGAGACGGTGCGCCTCTGCCGGGCCCATGGAGTGCCCATGACGCCCCAGGGTGGCCACAGTGGCCTGGTGGCCGGCGCCCTGCCCGCCGCCGACGGCGGCGAGTTGGTGATCAGCCTGGAGCGCCTGGACCGGATCCGCGGCATCGACCCGGTCAACTTCACCATGACGGTGGACGCCGGCTGCATTCTGGAGACCGTCAAGCAGGCGGCCGCCGAGCATGACTGCGACTTCCCGCTCTCGCTGGGCGCCCAAGGCAGCTGCCAGATCGGCGGCAACATCGCCACCAACGCCGGCGGCCTCAACGTGCTGCGCCACGGCATGATGCGTCAGCTGGTGCTGGGGCTTGAGGTGGTGCTCCCCGACGGCCGGATCTGGGAAGGCCTGACCGCCCTGCACAAGGACAACCGCGGCTATGCCCTCACCCAACTGTTCCTCGGCAGCGAGGGGACGCTGGGCATCGTTACCGGTGCGGTGCTCAAGCTCTCGCCGCGCGCCATTCAGAGCCGCACGGCGCTGCTCGGACTGCCCTCGGTGGAGGCGGTGATCGCCCTCTACGGTCAGGCGCGGCGTGACTGCAGCGATCTTCTCAGCGCCTTCGAGTTGATTCCCCGGCGCTGCCTGGAGCTCGCCATGGAGGCCACCCCCGAGCTCACCGACCCGCTGGACGCGCCGCACCCCTGGTACGTGCTGATGGAAGTCAGTGCAAGCGGCACCCTGGACCTGGACACCATGCTCGAAGGGCTGCTGGCTCACGGCATGGAGGCCGACCTGGTCAGGGACGGCGCCCTGGCCTCAAGCGACACCCAGGCGGCAAGGCTATGGCAGTTCCGGGAGAGCATGCTGGAGGGGCAGCGGCGGCGCGGCGAGCACTTGCGCACCGATATCTCAGTGCCCATCTCGGCGATCCCCGACTTCGTGGCACGGGCCAGCCGGGCGATCCATGAACGCTCCCCCGACTGCGAGATCATCGCCTACGGCCACGTCGGCGACGGTAACCTGCACTTCAACATCCTGCCGCCGCCGGGGCTGGCCGAGGCGCAGAAGAAGGCCCACCTCCATGACCTGGAGACCCGGCTGTTCGAGATCCTCGATGAGTTCGGCGGCAGCCTCAGCGCCGAGCATGGCATCGGCCGCACCAAGCAGGCCGCCTATCTGGCGAGCCTCTCGCCGGTAGAGCGGGAACTGGTGGAGGGCATCAAGGCCCTGTTCGACCCGGCCGGGCTGATGAATCCGGGGCGAATATTGCCCGACCGGCGATGATCGGCTGAAAGTACTGCCACCCAGGTCGCCACATCGCTCGGGGCTGACCTGGCGGCATCTGCTTCCGCGACCCCGTCTCAGTGGGAGTGCCGCGGCACTTCCGCTCCCCGCTTGCCCACCAGGAAGTCGAAATCGCAGCCCTCGTCGGCCTGCAGCACGCGCTCGATATAGAGCTGTCGGTAGCCGCCCTGACGGGCGATCAGCCGAGATTCCTCGGTCGGGTCGCGCTCGGCCAGGCGTGCGGCGATCTCATCGTCGCTCACCTCCAGGTGCAACCGTCCCGTCTCGCAGTCCAGCTCGATCCAGTCACCGTCACGAACCGCCGCCAGGGGGCCACCGGCAGCAGCCTCCGGGGCCACGTGAAGCACCACGGTACCGTAGGCCGTGCCGCTCATGCGCGCATCCGAGATGCGCACCATGTCGGTGATCCCCTGCTCGAGCAGCTTGGACGGCAACCCCATGTTGCCCACTTCGGCCATCCCCTGATAGCCCCGCGGGCCACAGTTGCGCAGCACCAGAATGCTGTCGGCCGTCACCGCCAGGTCAGGGTCGTCGATACGGGCCTTGTAGTCATCGAAGTCCTGGAAGACCACCGCCTGGCCACGGTGTGTCATCAATTCGGGGGTCGCCGCCGACGGCTTGAGTACCGCGCCATTGGGCGCCAGGTTGCCACGCAGGATACTCATGCTGCCGTCGGCGCAGAGCGGATTGTCGAGAGGACGCACCACCTCATCATTGTAGATCGGTGCCTCCCGGACGTTGTCCCAGAGCGACTGTCCGTTGACGGTCAGAGCCCCGGGATGCGGCAGGCGCCCCGCCTCGCCGAGTCGTCGCAGCACGGCCGGCAGCCCGCCCGCATAGTAGAAGTCCTCCATCAGGAAGCGCCCGGAGGGCTGGAGGTCAACGATAGTCGGTGTACCGCGGCCGATGCGCGTCCAGTCCTCGAGGTCCAGCTCGACCCCGATGCGCCCGGCGATCGCCTTGAGGTGGATCACCGCATTGGTGGAACCGCCGATGGCGGCATTGACGCGGATGGCATTCTCGAACGCCTCGCGCGTCAGCACCCGCGACAGGTCGAGCCCCTCCTCCACCATCTCGACGATACGCATGCCCGAGAGATGGGCCAGCACGTAGCGACGGGAGTCGACCGCCGGAATTGCCGCATTGTGCGGCAGGGAGGTCCCCAGTGCCTCGGCCATGGAGGCCATGGTGGAGGCCGTTCCCATGGTATTGCAGGTTCCCGCGGAGCGGGACATGCCGGCCTCGGCCGCCATGAAATCGTGCAGCGAGATCCGACCGGCCTTGACGTCCTCGGAGAGCTGCCAGACCACGGTGCCGGAACCGATGTCCTTGCCCTGATGCTTGCCGTTGAGCATCGGTCCGCCGCTGACCACGATGGTGGGAATGTCGCAGGATGCCGCCCCCATCAGCAGCGCCGGGGTGGTCTTGTCGCACCCCACCAGCAGCACAACCGCATCCACGGGATTACCGCGAATCGCCTCCTCCACATCCATGCTCGCGAGGTTGCGGGTGAACATCGCCGTCGGCCTCAGGTTGGACTCACCGTTGGAGAACACCGGAAACTCCACGGGAAAGCCTCCCGCCTCCAGCACCCCCTTCTTGACGTGCTCCGCCAGCTTGCGGAAATGGGCGTTGCAGGGGGTCAGCTCCGACCAGGTATTGCAGATGCCGATGATCGGCTTGCCCTGGAATTCGTGATCGGGAATGCCCTGGTTGCGCATCCAACTGCGGTACATGAAGCCGTTCTTGTCGTTGGTGCCGAACCACTGGGCCGAGCGCAGCGGGCGCCGATCCTTCTTGTTGTTGGGTGACATGGGAAGTGCTCCTGTTCATGCCGCCGAGGGAGTCTCAGGAGGCGGCCTCGGGTTTCTGACCCGATTGACATTAAGGCCAGGGAAGGGGCCGAGTCGATACATACGAAAGTTTATGTTGAACAAATACATCCTATGTTCGACATTTCCCTGAGACCCCCGTCCCGGTCACGAGACAGCCCCATGACACAATCCTGGTGGGGGCCGGACGGTGCAGGATAGTCGGCGACCAGGAGGACATGATCTGTGACGTTGCCCTGGAGATGACCCGGGCATGACATACCGAAAAATCCCTCCTGACTGCCGTCCCCCGGACGACAGCAGGTCAACTGAGGCCCAAGCCATATCACCGCTGAACGTCGCACCACCCAAGCATCACAACGACCGCCACAACAACAATCGAGGACATTGCCATGACCACGCGCTTCGCACGCCGCGCCCTCACTGCCGCCATCGGCGGCATCGTCGCCACCGCGCTGATCCTCCCGGCCCAGGCCGCCACCGAGGTCAACGTCGGCTACGCCATTCCCAGCGAATCCCACTACGGCGAAGGCTATCGCGCCTTCAAGGAGACCCTCGAACAGCTCTCCGGCGGCGAGTTCATCGCCGCCGAGCACCCCAGCGGCTCGCTGGGCGGCGAGCGGGCCATGATCGAGGGCCTGCAGATCGGTACCGTGGACGTGGTCATCACCTCCACCGGCCCGCTGGGCAACTTCGTGCCCGACACCTATGTGCTCGACCTGCCCTTCCTGTTCACCAGCTACGACCAGGCCCGCTGTGTGCTCGACGGTGAGATTGGCCAGGAGCTGCTCGGGCAGGTGGGCGAGCATGATCTGGTCGGGCTGGCCTGGGCCGAGAACGGCTTTCGCCACATCACCAACAGCCGCCGTGAGATCACCCAGCCTGGCGACGTCCGTGGCCTGAAGATCCGCACCATGGAGAACCGCATTCATCAGGACGCCTTCGAGACCCTGGGCGCCAGCCCCACCCCGATGGCCATGCCGGAGCTGTTCACCGCCCTGCAGCAGGGCACCGTGGACGGCCAGGAGAACCCGCTGACGGTGATCACGGCGGCCAAGCTCTACGAGGTGCAGGACCAGCTGTCGCTGACCGGGCATGTCTACTCGCCGGCGGTGATCCTCGGCTCACCGGTGCTGCTCGACGGCCTCAGCGACGAGCAGCGCGGCTGGTTCACCGAAGCCGCCCGCGCCGGTGCCGAAGCGACCCGTGCCGAGGTCTCGCGGCTTGAAGACGAGGGTGTGGAGTACCTGCGCGGCCAGGGCATGACCGTCAACACCGAGGTCGATGCGACGCCCTTCCAGGACGCCGTGGACGCGGTGCATGCGCGCTTCGTCGAGCAGTATGGCGACGCCATGCTGACCCGTATCCGCAACAGCGACTGCTGAGCCGCCTGCCCATGGGCCGGTCATGCGTGACCGGCCCCAGCATCGAATGAGACCCGACATGCGACTGATCCAGTGTGACTACCAAGGCCAGGTGCGTGCCGCCCTGGTCGAAACTAACGAGCAGGTCAGGCTGCTCGATGACAGCACCTACGAGCTGGCCCGACGCGCCCTTGCCACCGGCCAGCCGCTGGCAGCCGTCGTCGAGACGGCACTCACCGACACTCGCCTTGACTACCAGGCACTGATCAACGAGCGACGCTTGCTGCCACCGCTCACCCATCCGGACCCTGCCCATTGCCTGGTGACCGGGACCGGCCTCACTCATCTGGGCAGCGCCGACACCCGCGATGCCATGCACGCCCAGACCCAACTCGATGAGAGCCAGCTCACTGACTCCATGCGCATGTTTCGGCTGGGACTCGAGGACGGCAAGCCGGAAAAGGGCCAGGAAGGCGCCCAGCCGGAGTGGTTCTACAAGGGCGACGGCAGCAGCGTGGCAGCCCCGGAGGCTGATATTCCGGTACCTGCCTTCGCGGCGGATGCCGGCGAGGAGCCGGAGCTGGCCGGGCTCTACGTGATTGCCGACGACGGCACCCCCTGGCGGGTCGGTCACGCCATCGGCAACGAGTTCTCCGACCATGTCACCGAGCGCTTCAACTACCTCTGGCTGGCCCACTCCAAGCTGCGCGCCTGCAGTTTCGGCCCGGAGCTGCTGGTCGGCGCACTCCCCGAGCACCTGGAGGGGGTGAGCCGCATCGTGCGCGATGGCGCAACACTGTGGGAGAAACCCTTTCTCACCGGCGAGGCCAACATGGCGCACAGCCTCGCCAACCTGGAGCATCACCACTTCAAGTATCCCAACTTCCGCCGTCCGGGAGACGTCCACGTGCACTTTTTCGGCACGGCCACGCTTAGCTTCGCCGACGACATTCGCACCCGCGACGGCGACCGCTTCGAGATCTCCCTGCCCGCCTTTGGCCGCCCACTGCGCAACCCGCTCCGCTTCGAGACGTCGGTGCCGGACACCCGGGTCAAAGCGCTCTGACGCAACTCTCTGACCCAGAAGCACATGATACCTGGAGGCTACATGCACACACCCCGGACCATCGGCTTCATCGGCACCGGCATCATGGGAGGACCCATGGCGCGGCGCCTGATCGACGCGGGGCATGAGGTCCGCGCGTGGAACCGAACCGCCGCCAAGGCGGCCGCCCTGGGCGCCACGCCGGCGGAAACCCCGGCGGCGGCGGCCGCTGGCGCCGAGGTCGTTATCGTGATGCTGAGCTCGGGACCGGTCTGTGATGAAGTGATCCTGGGCGAGCAGGGCGTGCTCGACGCCATGCCCCCGGACAGCCTGCTGATCGTGATGAGCTCCATTCCGGTGGAGACCGCTCGCCACCAGGCCCGTGCCGCCGGCGAGCGTCACGTCCACTACCTGGACGCCCCGGTCTCCGGCGGCGAACGGGGTGCCATCGACGGAACGCTGGCGATCATGGCCGGAGGGGACGAGACAACCTTCGCGCGGGCCCTGCCCTTCCTCGAGCCCCTCGGGCGGCCGGTTCGGATCGGTCCGGCAGGAAGCGGGCAGCTCGCCAAGCTGGTCAACCAGCTGGTGGTGGCCAGCACCATCGCCACCGTCTCTGAAGCCATGCTGCTGGCCGAGCGCGGCGGTGCCGATCCGGCCCGAGTACGTGAGGCTCTGCTCGGCGGCTTTGCCGACTCGACGATCCTGCGCGCCCATGGGCAACGGATGATCGAGCAGGACTTCGCCCCCGGCGGTCCTGCCAAGTGGCAACTCAAGGACACCCGCACCGCCCTGTCGATGGCCGATTCGCTCGACCTGGATCTGCCCGTGGCGACACTGGTCAACCAGCTGTTCGAGGACATGGTCGCACACGGCGACGGCGAACTGGATCACAGCGCGCTGATTCTCGAGCTCCGGCGCCGCAACCCCCTGCCCGGTTGACCCACCCTCCCGTCCGTGGCAGCTTGCCCGGATTCCTCTCGAGAGCCACACGTGAAAGCAACTGCCAAGCACGTTCCCCGTCCCAGCATCAGCGAGCACCTGGCCGAAGCCATCTTCTCCGGGCACTATCGGCCCGGGGACTTCGTGCCCAGGGAACTCGACCTCTGCGAGCAGTTCCGTCTCAACCGATCGGCGGTACGCAGCGACCTGCGACAGCTGGTGGATGCCGGCATCATCGAACGGATCTCGGGCCACGGTTCCAAGGTCCGGGAGTTTACCGACTGGCGGATTCTCGATCCCACCGTCACCGAGTGGATGACCCGCTATGCAGCGCCTAACCCCATGATCCAACGAGAGATCCTCTCATTCCGTCTGGACGTGGAGCCCTATGTGGCGATGACCGCTGCCGTTCGCGCCACGGCCCGCGATCTGGTCGCCATGGAGGAAGCCCTGGAAGGCATGAAGCGTCATCTCCAGCATGGCGACAGCGAGGAAGAACGGCGCCTGCATAGCGACTACGACGTCGCCTTCCACGCTGCCATCTTCAAGGCGACACACAATATCGTCTGGTCACAGCTCTCGCATATCCTGCGCCCCTCCATCTATCTGCTGATTTCGATGTCCAACGTCAGCACCGAAGCACCCGAAGAGAGCCTGGAGCGGCACAGGCTGCTGATGGAGCATATCCGGGCCCGCCAGCCCCATGAGGCCTTCCACGCCGCTCAGGCGATCCTCGACGGCACCGCCAAGGCGCTGGGCATAGAAACCGGCGACAGCACACTGGGCAAGCAGCTGACGATGGCATGAAGACCGGACACAGCGGCTAATCGGTCTCCATCGCCGGCACTACGCGGCGCTCCATCCGCCGCTCGTAAAGCCCCTTGGCAACCAGGGTCACCAGCACCACACAGCCCCCGACCATGGCCAGGGGCGTCGGTTGCTCGGCGATGATCCACCAGGCCAGAAAGGTCCCCACTACCACCTCGAGCAGCAGCAGCAGCCCGACTTCGGCGGCAGGAAGGTAGAGAGGACCACGCTGCAGCAGGGTCACCCCGCACGGCACGATGACCAGACAGAGCACTCCCACCACCGCCAGCTGACTCGGTGCCGGCAGCGAAGCCCCACCGCCCAGCATCAACACCAGGGCAGCGCCGCTCCCGACGATCAGCCCGTTGAAGGTGAGCATCGGACTCATATCCACCCCCGGTCGGGTGCGACACAGGGTGAAGTTGAGTGCGAGGGTCGTGGCGGCCAGCAGGGCAAAGGCATTGCCCACCCAGGAACCGGCATCGATATCGTCGATGACGATCAGGGCAATGCCACCCAGGCAGATCCAGATCGCGACCCAGGTACGCCGGGGCAGGCGCTCCCTGAGGATCAACCAGGAGAGGGCCGCGGCGATCAGGGGTGAGGTGGCCAGGATCAGGAGCACGTTGCCTGCCCTGGTGTACTGGTTACCAAGCACGAAGCCGCAGGTAGTAAGGCTGAACAGCAGTGCCACGGCGATCCCGACTCCGCCGCAGCGGCGATAGGCGGCCAGGGTGTCGCGGCCATGGCGAGCAAGCACGATCATCAGGAAGCCGAGCGCCGACAGGAAGCCGCGCCACATCAGGATCTCGGCATCGGGCAGGGCCGCCAGCTTGATCAGCAGAGCGTCGGGCGCCATGATCAGCGCCCCGGCCCCGGTAAGCAGCAGCCCCTGCTGCCGGTGGGAAAGTGACTGAAAGGCGTTCAGATCATCCTCCCGACCCGCAGCGGGCCCCCAGCATCGCCCTTGTCAGCTCTCATCAGCACCCTTCTACTCTCCCAGCACCCGTATGACCTCCGGCACCGCCAATCCCTGATCATCTATCGTGCTATAGAGGTCGCGAACCGCGACAGCCACGCCACGAACTACGCCAAGTTCGTCGGTCATGGCGTGGTAGTAGCCGATATCCTTGCTGGCATTGGCCACGCTGAAGCGAAAGCCGGAAGCGTCACCGGCCTCGATGTAGGGCCGCAGTCGCTCGAGGATCACCCCCCCACCGCCGCCCTTGCCCAGCACCTCCAGGAAGGCCGCATCGTCGATACCTGCCTTGCGCGAGGCCACTGTCGCCTCAGCCAGTACCGCCGAGAACCCCAGGGAGACGAAGTTGTGGACCAGCTTGAGAGTATGCCCGGCGCCCACGGGCCCGGCATGGGTGATGTTCTCGGCGAAGCTCTCGAGCAGCGGATGGAGCTCGGAGAACAGGGCCTTAGGGGCGCCCACGATCAGGTTCAATCGCCCTTCTGCCGCCTCCTTGGGGGTTCGCGTCATGGCCGCGTCCATGAAGCGTCCTCCCGCAGCCTGCACGCGGGCGGCGACCCGCTCGGTGGAGCTCGGCAGTGCCGTGGAACAGTCGACCACCACGCTGCCTTCGCGCAGTCCCTCCAGCACGCCGCCGGGCTCGAACAGCACCGCCTCGACCTGGGGTGAGCCAGTGACGCAGAGGATGATCACCTCGGCGGCCTCGGCCACCTCGCGCCCCGAGGCCCGGGCCTGCGCGCCGGCGGCCAGCAGGTCTTCCACCGGTTGGTTGCCGGGGTGGTCGAGGAAACAGAGCCGGTGACCGGCCTTCAGGATGTTGCTGGCGATCCCGTGGCCCATCAGGCCCACGCCGACCATGCCGACACGCAGGGGGTGACTCATTGGAAAACTCCACTATCAGGTTGAAGACGGTACGTGAGGATGCCAGCCAATGGGCAGGCATCAAGATAACGGTATATAAAGCTTACCCGTGGCGTATCGCCACCGTCTTGATACGGGTATAGCTTCTCAGGCCCTCGAACCCCTTCTCGCGACCATGGCCCGAGCGACCGATCCCCCCGAAGGGCAGCTCGATTCCCCCGGCGGCGCCATAGTTGTTGACGAACACCTGGCCGCTGCGGATGCCCTTGGCCAGGCGCAGCTGACGCCCGCCATCCCGGGTCCAGACCCCGGCACACAGGCCGAAGTCGGTGGCATTGGCCAACGCCAGCGCCTCGGCTTCGTCGGCGAAGCACTGCACCGCCAGCACCGGACCGAACAGCTCTTCGCGCAGCACCTCATGGCCGGCGGGAATATCGGCAAGCACCTGCGGCACCACGAAGTGTCCCGCCGCCGGCGCGCACCCGGCCAGTTGCCCCCGGGCCACGACCCGGATGCCGTCGGCCATGGCCTGCTCAAGCCGTGCCTCGAGCTTGTCACGCTGGCGGGCATTGATCAGGGGGCCGCAATCCGCATCCGCCTCGCCGGCATCACAGCGCAACGCCGAGAAGCGCTCGGCGAGCCTTGCCAGTACCGCCTCAGCGCACTCCTGCTGCACCAGCAGGCGGCTGCCGGCAGAGCAGGTCTGGCCGGCATTCTGGATGATGCCGCGCACCACCGCCTCAAGTGCGGCCTCCATGTCGGCATCGGCAAACAGCAACTGGGGCGACTTGCCACCAAGCTCCATGGTCACCGGCACATGATGCTCCGCCGCCGCTTGAGCCACCCGAGTACCGGTCTCGGGCGAACCGGTGAACGAGAGATGCTGGATGCCGGGGTGGGCTGCCAGCGCCGCGCCCGCCTCGCTGCCCAACCCCGGCACCACATTGAGGGCACCAGGCGGCAGGCCGTTCTCGACGGCCAGCTCGGCCAGGCGAAGCACGCTCAGGCAGGCATCCTCGGCGGGCTTGAGCACCACGGTGTTGCCGGCTGCAAGTGCTGCCGCCACGCAGCGGCCGAAGATCTGCGCCGGATAGTTCCACGGAATGATCTGCGCGCAGACGCCGTACGGCTCGCGCAGTGTCATTACTGCGAAATCATTCTCGAAGGGGATTGTCTCGCCATGCAGCTTATCCGCTGCCCCACCATAGAAGCGAAAGTAGCGGGCACAGGCAGCAATATCAGCGCGGGCCTGAGTCATCGGCTTACCGGTGTCCGCGCACTCCAACGCGGCCAGGCGGTCGTGATCTGCCTCGATGACCGTTGCAAAAGCCAGCAGCCACTCGCTACGCCGCCGCGCGCTCCATGACGACCAGTCGCCCAACCGCCCACAGAAAGCACGATCGGCAGCAGAGACGGCCGCATCGACCTCATCCGGGCCGCTGCGGGCGATACGGGCGATGACCTCGCCACGGGCAGGGGACTCTACCTCCAAGCAATCCCGGGTATCGACCCAGACGCCACCAATCAGGGCGCTTCGAGGTGGCATTTCGAGTCGTAGTGGCATCATCGCTCTCCTTGTCGTTGTCGTGAGGTAAATCAATAGAGCAAGTTGACCAGCCCCAACGAGATCCAGGGCATGTAGGTGATCGCCATCAGGCAGGTGAGCACCACCAGCACGAAACGCACCAGGTGAGGCAGCATCTGATCGATCGAGATTTTCGCCACCGCACAGGCAGCAAAGAGGTTGACTCCCAACGGCGGGGTGATCATTCCCAGCGCTAGATTGACCACCATGACCAGCCCGAAGTGCACCGGATGGATCCCGAACTGAATGGCGATCGGCGTCAGGATCGGCGCCAATACCAGGATCGCTGCCCCTGTCTCGATGAACATCCCTACCACAAGCAGCAATATGTTGACGGCCAGCAGGAAGGTCCAGGGGCTGTCGAACACCGAGGTCACCCAGCCGGCCACCTCGCGAGGTAGCCCTGAACGGCTGATCAGGAAGCTGAAGAGTGCCGCGGCAGCGATGATCAGCATTACCGCGGCGGTGGAAAGCACGCTCTGACGCAGGATCGGCCCCAGATCAGCCAGCGTCAGCTCGCGATAGACCAGTCCGCCCACTACCAGGGCATAGAACACCGCCACCGCTGCGGCCTCGGTGGGGGTGAAGACACCTCCGTAGATCCCGCCGATCACGACCACCGGCATCAGGATGGCGGCCCAGGCACGACGGAAGGCGACGAGAAACTCGGTACGGTCCTCACGATCCTGCAAGCCATACCCACGCAGCTTGCAGAACACATAGAGAAACACCAGAAGAGCGGCACCGATCAGCAACCCCGGGCCGATACCTGCGATGAATAGCTGGCCGATTGAGGTATTGGTGCTGACACCAAACAGGATCAACGGGATCGACGGCGGGATCAGAACTCCCAGCTCTGCCGACGAGGCCTGGATGGAAGCGGCAAGTGGTTTCGGGTAGCCGTGCCGTACCATGGCCGGAATCAGGATGGCACCAATGGCGAAGGTGGTAGCCACACTAGAGCCAGACACCGCGGCAAACATCATGCAGGTCAAGACGCAGGACATGGCCAGGCCGCCCTGCACACCGCCGACGATGGACTTGGCAAGGTCGACCAGGCGGCTGGAGATACCGCCCCCTGCCATGAGATTGCCGGCCAGGATGAAGAACGGAATGGCCATCAAAGGAAAATGGTCGAGACCAACGAACATCTGCTGCGGCACCATCAGCAGTGGCAACCTCGAGAAGTATTCGATACCGATGATCGAGGCGAGCAGAATGGAAACGGCAATCGGAACGCCGACTGCAAACAGGATGACCAGCGAGAGGCCGATAGCGAGGTTCATGAGCGAGGCCCTCCCTGGGTGTGATGCTGAACGTCTGCGGCGGCTTTGTTGGCATCTCCACCAGGCATCGCTGGAGAAAGGGAGGGGCCAGCACCGGTCAGCGCCTCCTGCTCGGCGGCCTCGTCGTGCTGGGGCCCCAGCCCCTCGCGGCCCGTGATCTGCGCCAGCAGGCGGCCCACCACAGCCACAATGGCCACCGCGCTACCCGCGGGAATCGCCGCATAGGCCCAGGAGATCGACACCTCCAGCGCCGAGAGAGTCTGACGGCTGACGCGGTCAGTCATCAGGATTCCCTGATAGAAGAGCACGCCGAGCACCAGCAGGCAGCAGATACCGATGACCAGCTCAAGCCCAAGCATCATGCGCCGCGGTACCAGCTTGTAGATCACCTCCACCGCCATCATGTAGCCACCGCGGAAGGTCGCCGCGGCGCCCAGAAACACGCACCAGATCATGGTCGCGCGGGACAACACCTCCGACCAGGTCGAGGGAGCATTGAAGATGAAGCGGGTCAGCACCTGGTAGAAGCCCAGCGACACCGAGACGATCAACATCAGTATCGCCATCGCCATCGCCAGCCGGGTCAACCAGTACTCGAAGCGGAGAAACCAGGACACCATAGTGTGAGTCCCCAAGTCAGTCGGGGCCGGTCACGCATGACCGGCCCATAGGCAGGTGGCTCAGCAGTCGCTGTTGCGGATACGGGTCAGCATGGCGTCGCCATACTGCTCGACGAAGCGCGCATGCACCGCGTCCACGGCGTCCTGGAAGGGCGTCGCATCGACCTCGGTGTTGACGGTCATGCCCTGGCCGCGCAGGTACTCCACACCCTCGTCTTCAAGCCGCGAGACCTCGGCACGGGTCGCTTCGGCACCGGCGCGGGCGGCTTCGATGAACCAGCCGCGCTGCTCGTCGCTGAGGCCGTCGAGCAGCACCGGTGAGCCGAGGATCACCGCCGGCGAGTAGACATGCCCGGTCAGCGACAGCTGGTCCTGCACCTCGTAGAGCTTGGCCGCCGTGATCACCGTCAGCGGGTTCTCCTGGCCGTCCACGGTGCCCTGCTGCAGGGCGGTGAACAGCTCCGGCATGGCCATCGGGGTGGGGCTGGCGCCCAGGGTCTCGAAGGCGTCCTGATGAATGCGGTTCTCCATGGTGCGGATCTTCAGGCCACGGACGTCGCCAGGCTGGGTGATCTCACGGCGGCTGTTGGTGATGTGGCGAAAGCCGTTCTCGGCCCAGGCCAGCCCGACCAGATCATGCTCGCCCACCTGCCCGAGCAGCTCCTGGCCAATCTCACCGTCGAGCACACAGCGGGCCTGGTCGTAGCTGGTGAACAGGAAGGGCAGGTCGAGCACATAGGTGTCGGGCACGAAGTTGCCCAGCGGGCCGGTGGAGGTGATGACCACGTCCACGGTACCGATCTGCAGGCCCTCGATCATGGCCCGCTCGCCGCCCAGCGAGCCGCTGGGGTGCTCGGCGGCGATGAACTCGCCGCCGGAGAGCTGTTCGAGGGTCTCCTTGAAGGCGCGATAGCCTTCGCCGTAGTGGGATTCGCTGGGAATGGCGTAGCCAACGTTGACCTCGGTGGCGGCCTGAGCCGGGAGGATCAGCGCGGCGGCGACGATGCCGCCGATGGCGGCAGTGAGGGCGCGGCGTGCGAAACGCGTGGTCATGGCAATGTCCTCGATTATTGTTGTGACGATCGCTGTTCTGACGGTCATTATTACGATGAACGTTGTGGTGCGTAGCTCATGGACCGAGCATCCATTGTGGGAGCAACGGCCCGGTGACAAGCCCACCGGCCAGGCCGGGAGGCAAGTTCATGCGCGTTCGGCGAGGTAGGCCTCGACGATCTCGCGGAAGTCGGTATCGGGCTGGAACCCCAGACGGTTGGCCCTTCCGGTCTCGAAACGCGTCGGCCAGCTGGCAACCAGAGGGCGGATCCGTTCGTCCGGCTCATGGCGAACCCTGGACACCGCCTCTTCGCCGGCGACGTCTCGAAGGGTGTCGAGCATCTGCGCCACGCTGACCGTGATACCGGGCAGCATCAGGGCCCGGAAGGCGCCCATTGCCTCGCCGGGCAGCTCGGCTGAGAGGATGAGCGCTTCGACCACCCGTGTCGGCGACATCACGAACAGCTCCTGGTCGAGCGGCACCGGGCAGATCGCCTCCTCACCGTTAAGAGGCTCGCGCAGGATGCTCGAGGCGAAGCTCGACGCCGCGGCATTGGGCCGTCCGGGACGGATGACGATGGTTGGCAGGCGCAGCACACGGCCGTCTATCAGACCGCGGCGGCTGTAGTCGTTGATCAGCAGCTCGCACATCGCCTTCTGGGTCCCGTAGGAGGTCTGCGGCTGCAGGGCTGTCATATCATCGAGCACGTCGGGGAAGTCGCCGCCGTAGGCCGCCACCGAGCTGGCCATCACCAGCCGTGTCTCGGCGAGCCCGTGGTGGCGGCACCCCTCGAGCAGGGAGCGAGTGGCATCGAAGTTGACCTTCATGCCCAGGTCCAGATCCGCTTCGGCCGCCGAGCTGACCACAGCCGCCAGGTGATGGATGACATCGGGGCGTTCGGCCAGCACGCTATCGAGTTCACCGGACGTGGTGATATCCATAGCCCGCGAGACGACCTCGATCTCGCCGGCATCGACAGCGGGCGGCTCCACCTGATCGATCAGCGTCAGGCGACGAATCGCCCTACCATCGAGCTCTCCCAGACTTACCAGCTGCTTGACCAGGCGCTGTCCAAGGAAGCCAGCAGCACCGGTGATGGCGATATGCATTATGTCTCGCTCCTGTTGTCCTTGTTGCGTTGCTTCATTTCTGTGTAGTCGTTTGCCTGGCCTGCCGTTCAGGCCCATGGATCAGGCTTCCGAGGGGGAATCGCTCAGCCCGTACGCCCTTCCCCACCCCAGCCCCTCGCGGGTGCCGCCGGCTGGGCGATACTCGCAGCCCACCCAGCCGCGGTAGCCCAAGGCTTCGAGCCGTTCGAACACCGCCGGGTAGTGCACTTCGCCGACGTCGGGTTCGTGGCGTTCCGGGACCCCGGCAATCTGCACATGGCCGATCCGCGCGAACTGCCGCTCGAGGTGTCGGATCAGGTCCCCCTCCATGATCTGGCAGTGATAGAGGTCGAACTGCAGCCTGAGGTTCTCGGCGCCCACCGTCTCAAGCACGGCGAGTGCATGAGGCTGGCGGGAGAGGAAGTAGCGCGGCATGTCGCGGGTGTTGATCGGCTCGATCAGTACCTCACGCCCCGCCTTGGCAGCCTCGCCGGCGGCGAAGCGCAGGTTATTCAGGTAGGTCGCCTGGTGCGCCGCCCGGGTCTCGGCATCGGCATCCGCCGGCAGCAGGCCCGCCATGGCGTGGATGCGCGGGCAGTCGAGCGCCTCGGCATAGCGCATCGCCTCGATCACCGAGTCGCGAAACTCGGCCTCGCGACCCGGCAGGCTGGCAAGACCACGCTCGCCCGCCTCCCAGTCGCCCGGAGGCAGGTTGAACAGCACCTGCTTCAGCCCGGCATCGCGCAGGGCGGCACTGACGGCTTCGGGCGAATGTGCATAGGGGAAGAGGTACTCGACTCCGCGGAAGCCGGCATCGGCGGCGGCCGCGAACCGGTCCAGGAAATCATGTTCGGTGAACAGCATGCTGAGGTTGGCGGCCAGTCGGATCATGATCGTGTCCTGTTCGAGTGTCGTCAGTCGCGCGGGAATCGCGCTTCAAGCTCGGCGACCTGTTCGGGTGTCAGGCAGCGCGGATTCTGGCCGCGCAGCAGCAGATACAACCGTGCGGTCTCCTCGAGTTCTTCAGTCGCATAGACCGCCGCCTCGAGCGACTTGCCGGCCACCACCGGACCATGATTGGCCAGCAGCACAGCACTGTGCCGGCCCGCCAGACCGCGTACCGCATCGCCCAGACTCGGGTCACCGGGCACGTGATAGGGCACCAGCGGGAGCCGGCCGACCCGCATGACGTAGTAGGCGGTCAGCGGCGGAATGCAGTCGCAGGGATCCACTTCGGGCAGGCAGGAGACGGCAACGGAGTGGGTCGAGTGCAGGTGGACGATCGCTGCGGACTGCGGCCGCTCGCCATACATCGCCATGTGCAGGAAGCTCTCCTTGGTCGGCGTGTCGCCGTCGAGCAGCCGCCCGTCGCGATCGAGCCGCGAGATCCGTGCCGGATCCAGCCGCCCCAGGCAGGCATTGGTCGGCGTCATAAGCCAGCCGCCGTCATCCAGCCGCACGCTGATGTTGCCGCTCGAGCCCATGGTCAGCCCCCGGTCGAACAGCGACTTGCCCAAGGTGGCAATCTGCTCGCGCAGGCCGTTTTCATCATGTGTGATCATGATGACGCCTCCATCGGCAGCACCTCGAAGGCCCGGGTAAAGAAGTCCTCGCCACCGAAGTTGCCGGACTTGAGTGCCAGTGACAGCGGTGATGCCCGGCCCGGCAGCGGCGCCTGGGTCCAGGGCACACCGGGGTCGATCTGCTCGCCGATGCGCAGCTGACGGACGCCGAGCGCCGAGACCACAGCCCCCGAGCTCTCGCCACCGGCTACCACCAGCCGCCCCACGCCCTCATCGACCAGTATCCTCGCCAGTTGCCCCAGGGCCTCCTCGACCAACCGCCCGGCGCGCTCGACGCCCAGCGCGGCCTGCGCCGCCCTCACCCGCTCGGGGTCGGCGGAGGCGTACACCAGCACCGGTCCACCATCGGCCAGGTGACAGCGGGCGAAGGCCAGCGCCTTTCCCAGATGGTCGTCGGTCTCGGCCAGGGCCAGCGGATCCAGGGCAAAGCCCGGGTGACGCCTGAGAAAGTGCGCTACCTGCCCGAGAGTGGCCCGGGAGCAGCTGCCCGACAGCACCAGGGCACCGCCGACGGCCGGTTCGAGACGGCCCGGCTGGGCCACATCGGCCAGCCACCCGCGCCGTCGATACTGCCCGGGCAGCGCCTGGCCCAGGCCGGAGCCACCGGTGACCAGCGGGAAGTCCACCACCGCCTCCGCCAGTACCTCGAGGTCATGCTCATCAAGGGTGTCGCAGATCACGTGGCGCACCCCCTGTTCCGCTAGGGCATCGAGATGACGGTGCACGGACTCGGCACCACGATCCAGCACCGGACGTGCCGCCAGCCCCACCCGATGTGGCGTCTGCCGAGACAGCACCCACACCAGGTCGGCATCGCGCATGGGGTTGAGGGGGTGGTCCTGCATGCCACTGTCGTTGAGCAGGCGGTCGCCGACGAACAGGTGCCCCTGGTAGACGGTGCGACCGTTGACCGGAAAGGCCGGCACCATCACCGTCCGGGATCCCCCCAGGCGATCCAGCAAGGCATCGCTGACCGGGCCGATATTGCCGGCGTCGGTGGAGTCGAATGTCGAGCAGTACTTGAAGAAGATTTGCCGGGCGCCGCGGGCCTGCAGCCAGTCGAGGGCCGCCATGGAATCGGCCACCGCCTCTCCGGCCGGACAGGAGCGAGACTTCAGCGCCACCACGATGGCATCGACATTCTCCAGCGCCTCGATCTCCTGAGGTGACAGCGGGGCATCGGCTATGCCGATCGTCTGCACACAGCGCATCCCCCCGCGCACCAGGTTGTTGGCCAGGTCGGTGGCGCCGGTAAAGTCGTCGGCGATGGCCCCAAGCACGATGGTCATGTCATGCCTCCCCGTCGTCGTTGGCCGCCTCGGGCAGCTCGATGCCGGAGAGA
Organism: Halomonas sp. PGE1; assembly: GCF_013000985.1. Taxonomy (NCBI): domain Bacteria; kingdom Pseudomonadati; phylum Pseudomonadota; class Gammaproteobacteria; order Oceanospirillales; family Halomonadaceae; genus Halomonas; species Halomonas sp. PGE1. The sequence goes on along the minus strand of NZ_CP053032.1, from coordinate 2,152,431 downwards.
CACTGGTAGACCTTGATCACCGCAGCGTCGTCCTCACGGCCGAAGCCGGCGCCCCGGGCCGCCGTGAACTGCTGCAGGGCGCTGGCCGCAACCGGCGTCGGCAGGGCAAGCTCGCGCCCGGTCTCATGCACGAGGTTCAGATCCTTGACGAAGATGTCCACGGCGGAGAGAGGGGTATAGTCGCCGGCGAGGATATGCGGCACGCGGTTTTCGAACATCCAGGAGTTGCCTGCCGAGTGGGTGATTACCTCGTAGACCGTCGCAGGGTCGAATCCCATGCGGATCCCCAGCGCCATGGCCTCGGCGGCGGTGGCGATATGCACGCCGGCGAGCAGCTGGTTGACCAGTTTCATGCTGGAGCCTATGCCCGGTTCATCCCCCAGGCGGTAGACGGTAGCGGCCATGGCATCGAGCACCGGCGCCGCTTTTGCGAACGCCGCACTGGTACCAGAGACCATCACCGAAAGCTCACCGCTGCGGGCCTTGGCCGCGCCACCGCTGACCGGCGCATCGAGCATCAGCAGATTGCTGTTTGCCAGACGCTCCCCGAGCCGCCTGGCGAAGCTCGGTGCCACCGTGGCGCACTGCATCACCAGCCCTCCGGGAGGCATCCTGTCAATCAGGCCCTGCTCACCGAACAGCACCGCTTCCACCTGATCAGCACTCACTACCACCAACAGCACCACTTCGCACAGCTCGGCGAGCGCCTCTGGTACAGCGACACAACGACCGCCACGGGCCTCGAACGCCCGTCGCGCTTCCGACGAAATATCACAACCGACTACGTCCAGTCCGGCCTCCCGCAGGGCAGTGGCGGTACCCAGTCCCATGGCACCCAGGCCGATCACCCCTACCCTGGGCTTGCTCCCCGTCGAATTGTTCACTCGCCCGCCTCCGCTGGTTGCATTGAACTTTCACGTGCATCGAAGTGCTCGGGGCACCGAACGCCACATCCAACTCCACATTGGTAGCGCTAGCCTGTTAGCGCTATCATTTGCCCCACAACTGTTCTAGATGATCGCCCAGCAGGCGGCAAGCACCGAACGGGGAGATGCGACCAATGTCTAGCCGTACACCAATGGAACCGCGCAAGCGCCGTGGCTCCACCCAGCCCACGCTCAAGGAAGTCGCCGAGGCAGCCGGCGTCTCCACGATCACCGCCTCGCGCGCCCTCAACACCCCGGACCTTGTCAGTACAGCCACCCGAGCCCGGGTGCTGCAGGCCGTGGAGCAGATCGGCTATGTGCCCAACCTGGTAGCCGGCAGCCTGGCGTCGGCCCGCTCACGCTTCATCGCGGTGATCGTGCCGTCGCTGGCCAATGCGGTGTTCATCGAGGTGATCCAAGAGCTGCAAGATACCTTCGAGGCCCAGGGTTACCAGATCCTGCTGGGCAACACTGACTACGACCTGCAGCGGGAATACCAGATGATCCGCACCTTCTTCGGCTGGTCATGCTCGGCGCTGGTGACCGCAGGTCTGCGCCACAACCCCGCCTGCCGCACCCTGCTCAAGGGCTGGAGCCAGCCAATCATGGAGGTGATGGAGCTGGGCGAAGCCCTGGATCTCAACGTCGGCCTTGATCACCAGGAGGCCGGCCGCTGCATGGCTCGCCACCTGCTGGAACGCGGTCATCGCGCCATCGCCTATGTCGGCGCCGGCATGGTCGACGACTACCGGGCCGGGCTGCGCTTCGAGGGCCACCGCGAAGTGCTCGAGGGTCAGGAGCTCACCGCCCCCTGCCTGGACATCGGCCGGCCAGGCGGCCTGGACGGCGGGGCCCGGGGGCTCGATCTCGTCCTGGAGCACCACCCCGGCATCACTGCCATCCACTTCGCCAATGACGACCTAGCCGTCGGCGCCCTCCTCCATGCCCAGCGCCTGGGCCTGGACGTGCCCGGCCAGATCGCCATCGCTGGCTTCAATGGCCTACCACTGGGCCGGCATGTCACTCCGCGACTGACCACCATCCTCTCCCCCCGTGCCACCATCGGACGGGTGGCCGCCGAGGAGGTGCTTCGGCGCCTGGCCGGCAAGCCGGTGCGCAGACGCCAGCACGACGTCGGCTTCACCCTTCTCGAGGGCGAGAGCACCTGAGCGCCTGAATCAGGATATCGGGCGCGGAGGACATGCCGGTCAGGCCGGACGGAATCGCATGGCCAGCCCACGCAGCCCCTCGACCAGCACCAGGGCATCGACCCCTACACCGACGAAGCCGCATCCCGCTGCCAGATAGCCACGGGCCTCGGTCTCGTCGAGGGTGATGATCCCGGCCGCCTTGCCGGCAGCGCGGATCCGCACGATGGCGTCGTCGATGGCCGCACGGACCTCTGGATGACCGGGATTGCCTCGGTGGCCCATGGCCGCGGAGAGGTCCGATGGCCCGATGAAAAGCCCATCCACCCCCTCCACTTCCGCGATGGCCTCCAGGTTCGCCAGCGCAATGGGGCTCTCCAGCTGCAGGATCAGGCAGATCTCCTCGCCAGCGCGGTCGAGATAGTTCTCAACCTGGCCCCATCGCGAGGCCCTGGCCAGGAAGCTGCCCATGCCGCGCACGCCCTCGGGAGGATAGCGGGTGGCGGCCACCACCTCGGCGGCCTGCTCCGGAGTCTCCACCATGGGAATCAGCAGGTTCTGCACGCCGATGTCCAGGTACTGCTTGATCAACACGGTATCGCCTTCGGGCGGACGCACCACCGGCGCACTGGCATAAGGGGCGATGGCCTGCAGCTGCCCCAGCAGGGTGGCCAGGTCGTTGGGCGAATGCTCGCCGTCCAGCAGCAGCCAGTCGAAGCCGGCGGTGGCGGCAATCTCTGCCACATAGGGGCTGGCCAGGCCCAGCCAGATACCCGTCATGGGCTCACCGCCAAGCAGGCGCTGCTTGAATGCATTCTTGTTCATAGGGCTCCGGAACTCCTGCCGTCTAGCGTCTACCCTGAAGAGGGCATCAATCGTTGAGCAAGCTTTCATCAAACATACTTGTCATACAAGCATACACCACGTCATAGTTCTCACTGCATAACAACAACCGCGATTGCTCTCGCAGCCTCGCAGCTGAGAGACATGTAACAGGAGTCTTACAATGAAAACGCTCTGGAGCAGCACCCTCACCCTGGCCGGCGTCGCCTCACTGACTCTCGGCGCCAGCCTGGTCGCTCACGCGCAGATGCCTGACCTCTCGGATCCCCCCGCCATCGAGGGCGAGGTGCTCGGCGATCATGGCAACCACACCCTGCGCATGGGTCTCGGCCTGGCGGAGACCTCGCCGCAATATCTGTCCAGCCAGTATTTCGGCGAGATCCTCAGCCAGCGCACCGAGGGCCGCATCTCTCTCAATATCTTCCCCAACAGCCAGTTGGGGGATGATGTGCAGATGATGGAGATGCTGCAGACCGGCACCCTGGACCTTAGTTACCCGTCCAGTTCGCCGGCGGTGACCTATGTATCCGAGCTGGCAGCCTTCGACCTGCCCTTCCTGCTTCCCACCCGCGAGGCCGCCATCGCGGTGATGCAGAGCGACGTGGCGCAATCCATGCTGGATGCCTTCGAGGGCACCGGCATCAAGGCGCTGACCTTCTCGGAGAATGGCTACCGCCAGCTCACCAACAGCGCCCGCCCGGTGACCTCTCCCGAGGATGTCGCCGGTCTGGACGTGCGCGGCCTGAGTGTGCGCACCATGGAGAACCCCGTGCACCTGGCGATCTGGCAGGCGCTGGGCGCCAACCCCACGCCGATGGCCTTCGGTGAACTGTTCTCGGCCATGGAACAAGGTGTGGTCGACGGCCAGGAGAACCCCTGGAGCACCATCCTCACCTCCAACTTCCATGAGGTGCAGGACTATGGCACCGAGAGCCGCCATGTCTATACCCCGTTTATCATGATGATGTCGGAGCGCACCTGGAACCGTCTGGCACCCGAATATCAGGAACTGATCCAGGAAGCGGCCCGCCAGTCGGCGGAATACGAGATCCAACTGGCCACCGAGTATGACGACTGGTCACGCGATCAGCTCGAGGCTCGCGGCATGCAGATCACCCGTCTCGATGACGAGCAGATCGCGGCCTTCCAGGAGGCCGTACAGCCCGTCTACGACGAGTGGGCACCGCGCATCGGCGAGGACCTGATCGCCGAGATCCAGGCCATCGTCGAGGCGTCGATGAACGACTGATCCCTGTCGATTCCTCCGGCCCACCCGCGGTGGGCCGGAGGCGAACTGACGGCCGGACCATGTCCGGCCAATGGAGTAGCCCCATGCCTGCCTCTCCCCCTCCGACGCCTCGTCCCGTCGAGGCCCTCGATATCCAGGCGGCCATCGACCAGGCAGAGGCCTACCTCGATGACCCCAACCGTGCACCGCTGGAGATCGACACCGAGATTCGAAAGGGGCCGGCGATCTTTCGCTGGATCACCCTGGCGATGGAGCACTTGATCGCCACGCTGCTGGTGGCGCTGATCGTCTCGGTATCCGCCAATGTCATCGGCCGCTCGTTGCTTAACCGCTCACTGCCCTGGGCCGATGAACTGGCACGTATGCTCTTCATCTGGCTGATCTTCGTGGGTGCCGCGGCGGCGTTCGCCCGCTATGAGCACATCGCCGTGGACTTTCTGGTGCGCCGCCTGCGACCGCGCGCCGCCCATGCCCTCTACCTGCTGCAGCACCTGGTTATCACCGGCCTGATGGCCGTGATGCTCTGGGGCGGCTATGTCGTGATGTCTCGCTCTACCGGTCGTACCGCGTTGCTCGGCGTGCCATGGAATCTGATCAACTTCTCGCTGGTGCTCTGCTCCGCCTTCATTCTGGCCGTGTCGCTCTGGCGCGCCTGGCAAAGCGTCGTCCAGATACGTCGCCCGGCCTCGCCGCATCACCAAGGAGGTCGTTAGACCATGCTGTGGATCTTCCTGGGCATTCTTTTCACGTCGCTGGCTCTCGGCCTGCCGATCGCCTTCGGACTGGGCGTGGCCGCCGTGGTCATGGCCCTGCTCTCCGACATTCCGCTGTCGATCCTCATCGAGCAGTCGATTCGCGGGGTCAACAGCTTCCCCCTGCTGGCCATTCCGTTCTTCATTCTGGTTGGCGAGGTGATGAGCAACGGCGGCATCGCCCGGCGGCTGATGGATCTGGCTGGCGCCCTGGTGGGCTTCGTGCGCGGGGGGCTCGGCCAGGTGGCGATTACCGGCTCCATGTTCTTCGGTGGCATCAGCGGCTCCGCGGTGGCCGACACCGCCGCCACCGGCGCCATGATGATTCCCTCGATGAAGCAGCAGGGGTACTCGGCGCCCCATGCCACCGCCATCAACACCGTCTCGTCGGTAATCGGCATCATCATCCCGCCCTCGATCCCGCTGATCCTCTACGGCATCGTCACCGAGACCTCGATCAGCCGCCTGTTCATCGCCGGCATCGTGCCGGGCCTGCTGATCGGCGCCGGCCTGATGCTCACCACGTTTATCATCGCCACCGTCCAGCACTCCGGTCAGACCCGCAAGTTCCGCCTCGATGTGCTCTGGCAGGCCTTCAAGGCCGCCTGGCTGGCCCTGGTACTGCCGGTGATCATCATCGGCGGCATCATCGGCGGCATCTTTACCGCCACCGAGGCGGCCGTGGCCGCGCTGCTCTACTCGCTGTTCATCTCGCTGGTGGTCTATCGCGAGTTTCCGCTGCGTGCCCTTTGGGGGATGCTGATCCGCACCGCGCGCCTGACCGGCATGGTGCTGCTGCTCCTCGCCTTCGCCACGGTGATTGCCTGGTTCCTGACCATCAACATGGTGCCCCAGACACTGGTGCGTCAGGTGCAGGCCATCACCCAGGAGCCCTTCCTGCTGCTGCTGATCGTCGCCGGCCTGCTGCTGCTGGTGGGATTCGTGATGGACCTGACCCCGGCCATGGTGATCATGGCGCCGATGCTGACGCCGATCGTGACATCGGTGGGCGTCGACCCGGTCTACTTCGGCGTGCTGATGGCCTTCATCCTAGGGATCGGGCTGCTGACGCCGCCAGTGGGCACCTGCCTTTACGTGGGTTGCGGCGTCGGCAAGGTCTCCATGGAGGCGCTGGTCAGGGCGATGCTGCCCTACTACGCGACGCTGCTGGTGGTACTGGTGATCCTGATCGCCTTTCCGGGCATCGTCACCTGGCTGCCCGACCTGGCCGCCGTGCGCGGCAACTGACCGAGGAGAGAGATGTGACGACGACACGCCGTATCCTGGTGATGGGGGTGTCCGGCTCGGGCAAGACCGTGGTCGGCCGCCTGCTGGCGGCACGTGTAGGGGCTGAGTTCATCGACGGTGACGACCACCATTCACCGTCCAGCATCGACAAGATGGCACGTGGAATCCCCCTCGATGATGAGGATCGACGCGAGTGGCTCGAGACACTGGCAGGCTTCCTGGCCGATCACCGGGAGCGACAGGTTCCTCTGGTGATCGGCTGCTCGGCTCTCAGGCGACGCTACCGGGACATCCTGCGTCGCGGAGACCCTGAGCTGCTGATCTTCTTCTTGGACGGTAGCCGCGAGCGGTTACGACAGCGGCTCGGGCAGCGTGAGTCCCACTTCTTCAAGGGCGACGCCATGCTCGACAGCCAGCTCGCCGCTCTGGAACCCCCCGGAACAGACGAGGCGATCCCCCTGGATATCGATCAGTCGCCCGCAGCGCTGGTCGAGACCTGCATTGCACACCTCACATCGACCGACACTCGATGACATCAGTCACCCGCGAGGGACAGCGATGAAGATCACCCGACTCAAGACCTGGCAGGTGCCGCCGCGCTGGCTGTTTCTCAAGATAGAGACCGACGACGGCTGCTACGGCTGGGGTGAGCCGGTCGTCGAGGGACGCGCCGCCACCGTTGAGGCAGCCGTCCATGAACTGGCCGACCTCCTGGTCGGCCAGGACCCCCACCGCATCGAGCACCTCTGGAATGTGATGTACCGCGGAGGCTTCTACCGCGGCGGGCCCATCCTGATGAGCGCCATTGCCGGCATCGACCAGGCGCTCTGGGACCTCAAGGGACGTGACCTCGGGGTACCGGTTCACCAGCTGCTGGGTGGCGCGGTACGCGACCGGATGCGCATGTATGCCTGGACCGGAGGCGACCGCCCCAGCGACGTCAGTAACGGCGCCCGGGCGCTGATTGCCAAGGGCTTCACCGCCTTCAAGATGAACGGTACCGCGGAACTTGCAATCGTCGATTCACACCGCAAGATCGACGAAGCCGTAGCCCGGGTCGCTGAGGCTCGTGATGCCGTGGGTCCCGATGTCTGTATCGGTATCGATTTTCACGGCCGGGTGCACCGCCCCATGGCCAAGGCGCTGCTGCGCGAGCTGGAGCCCTTCCACCCGATGTTCGTCGAGGAGCCGGTGGCCCCGGAGCATCTGCCCTGTCTCAGGCAGATCGCCGGCGGGCTCGGCTACCCCCTGGCCACCGGGGAGCGACTGCATACTCGCTTTGCGTTCCGCGACCTGCTGGCAGAGGGCATGATCGACATCATCCAACCCGACCTCTCCCACTGCGGCGGCATCAGCGAAGGCCTCAAGATCGCCGCCCTGGCGTCGGCCCATGACGTGGCGCTGGCGCCCCACTGCCCGCTCGGCCCGCTGACACTGGCCGCCTCACTGCAGCTGGATGCGGTATGCCACAGCGCCTTCATTCAGGAGCAGAGCATGGGCATTCACTACAACCGGGATAACGACGTCCTCGACTACCTGGTCGACAAATCGGCATTAGCCATCGAGGAGGGTTTCTGTGCTATCCCCAAGGGCCCCGGCCTCGGCGTGGAGATCGACGAGGCCTTCGTCGAGGAGCGCGCCCGGGTCGGCCATCGCTGGCGCAATCCTCTCTGGACCCATGAGGACGGCTCGGTGGCCGAATGGTGAGCGGTATGGTGGCCGAAAATCTCTGCTGGATTGGCGTCGACTGGGGCTCCAGCCATCTGCGCGCCTGGGCGCTGGACGTCAGAGGCAAGGTCCTGGCACGTGGAGGCAGCGAACGCGGCATGCTCTCGCTGACCCCGGATGAATACGAGAATGCCCTGCTGAACGTGATCGACGGCTGGCTTCCCGATACCGGCCGCCGGGAGGTGCTGGTCTGCGGCATGGCCGGCGCGCGGCAGGGCTGGAGAGAGGCCGCCTATCTGCCGGTGCCGACCCACCTGGACGCCCTGGCACGAAGCGCCGTGATTCCACCGTGCCAGGATCCGCGACTGCGGGTCCGGCTCCTCCCGGGTCTCTGCCAGACCACTCCCGGCCACTTCGATGTGATGCGCGGCGAAGAAACCCAGCTCGCGGGCCTGATCGCAGATGATCCTGACGTCTCGGGCTTCGTCTGCCTGCCCGGCACCCACGCCAAGTGGGCCCGTCTCGAGAAAGGCGCTGTGATTCATTTCACCACCTTTCTGACCGGCGAGCTCTTCGCCCTGCTCGCCCATCGGTCGGTTCTGAGACACTCCCTGAATCACGGACCGGCCAGTGAGGGTCTGGCCGACCCCGGCTGTCGTCAGGCTTTCATCACCGCCGTCCGTGAAAGCCTGGCATCGCCCGGGCGATTCTCCGCAAGCCTGTTTGGCTTGCGCGCTGCCGACCTGCTGGACGCCAACCTGCCGGTCGGGGAAGGCCGACACGCGCATCTGGCCGCGCGCCTCTCGGGACTCGTCATCGGCCTGGAGCTGGCCGGCATGAGACTACCCGACCCGGACGCCGTGCCAGTTGGACCCGTTACCCTGATTGGCGATGCAGCGCTCTGTGAACGCTATGCCCTAGCGTTGGAGGCCGTCGGTTACGCCAGTCACTGCCTAGACGGGGAACACGCCGTACTGGACGGCCTCGCCCTGGCCCACCGAACCTTGGCCCACCAGCCCCTGGCCGAGTGAGATACGACACGGGAGACTTCCCCATGCCCCTGCTTGAGCCCCTGCCCCTGATCGGCATCCTGCGAGGCATCACCCCCGAGGAGGCGGTGGCAGTGGGCGAGGCGGTGGTGGCCGCCGGTATCACGACCCTGGAGGTGCCGCTCAACTCACCGGAGCCCCTGGAGAGCATCCGCCGCCTGGTAGAGGCGCTGGGCGAGCGTGCCCTGGTCGGGGCCGGTACCGTGCTGACGGTAAGCCAGGTGTGCGAGGTTCACGCCGCCGGCGGCCGGCTTATCGTCTCGCCCAACTGCCGCCAGCCGGTGATCGAGGCCACCCGTCGCCTTGGCATGCAGAGCTGGCCGGGAATCGTCACCCCCACCGAGGCCTTCGACGCCCTGGACGCGGGCGCCACAGGACTCAAGCTGTTCCCCGCGGTCCAGGTTGGCATCGACGGCATGCAGGCGCTGCGCGCCGTGCTGCCAAGGGGCACCAAGCTCTACGCCGTGGGCGGCATTGACATCTCGAACTTCTCGGCCTGGCGAACCGCCGGGATCGATGGCGCCGGGCTGGGCGGCGCCCTCTATCGTCCCGGTCAGCCGCCCGACCGGGTACTCGACCAGGCAGACAAGCTGGTGGCCTCCTGGACGTCGGCGTGATGGTCACCGCTTGTCGCCAGCAAGGCGAGAGATACGGGCTTCCACGCCATCATCAACGCCAGAGACCTCGATCATCGCCACCCACCGCAGGTATCACCGAGACAGGCGGGTTGCAAAGGCCTCGCCTCCTCGACTCCTGGGCAGGATCGCACTATCCGGCAGGACGTCGGGTACTGCCGCGCAGCATGGGGGTGATCGGGAGGACATGGTGCTCAGTCTGGGGATCATCCTGGGTGATCTGTCTGAGCAGCAACTCGGTGGCTTTCTTGATCATCGTATCGACAGGTTGTCTGACGGTGGTCAGGGAGTGGCTGGGCCAGCTCGCCATGGGCACGTCATCGAACCCGATAATGGAAACGTCGCTTGGCACACGAAGGCCGAACTCGTGACGCAAAATATCCATGGCGGCAAGCGCCATGAGGTCATTGGCCGCGAAGAGCGCATCCGGGGGCTTGGGTGAACTGAACAGGCGCCGAGTGGCCTCGCAGGCGTCCTCATACCGATAGTTACCGATTTCAATTGCCTGGCAGGCCTGTCCCGAGGAAGCAAGGCCCTCCAGGAAACCCGCTTGCCGCTGCTGGTGCGTTGAAGAGTCCGGTAACCCTCCGATAAAGCCAATCCGGGAATGGCCCAATGACAACAAATAGCGCCCGGCCCAGTGCCCTCCCTGGTAGTTATCACTACTTACCTGACTGATGCCAGCATAATCCACCGTACGGTTTATGACCACAACCGGGATACCAAAATCATCTACCAGCTTGGCCTGATGCTGGGTCATGGTAATGGCCAACATCAGAACCCCTTCGACCTGGCTACGAATGATGTCATCGAGAACGGGATCGAAGTCGCCACTCGGCGGAGCGAAAAACATGAGCAGGTGATACCCCTGCTCCTGAAAAAAACGCGAGGCCTTTTCCAGCATGAAACTATAAAAAGGATTGTCAAGGCTATAGGTGACCACCGCGATGGTGCGGCTGGAACGAGTGATTAGCGAGCGGGCGATCGTGTTAGGCCGATAGCCCAGCTCGCGGGAAGCATCCATCACCTTCTTTCGCGTACTCTCCGACACCTTGGCATTGGGAGAGAATGTGCGGCTTACCGCAGACTGTGACACACCTGCCAGCTTGGCGACATCACGCGAGGTAACGGATTTTCTCTTCATCAAGTCACTTCATCATTGGCACAAAAGGCGCCGCTGGGGCAAAGAACAATCCATACCAGCAGATACAAGATCCAGATAGGCAATTATATTCTTCACTCAGCGGCGACAATTGTCCAGCACCATTCCACTCCGACGCCACGGCCTCACCGCATTGCTGAACGAATCGAGGCAACCGGTCAGGGAAGGCTGAGTATCGTCAGAAACCTACCTTGTCGGCACCCTTGAGTTGAAGCATTTCACGCGCCTCATCGGGGGTTGCCACTTCAAGGGACAGTCCTTCGAGAATTTCACGGACCTTCGTCACCTGGCTAGCGTTATTCTCCGCGAGCCTGCCGGGGGACAACCACAGCGAGTCCTCGAGCCCGACACGCACGTGCCCCCCCATGGCGGCGGACTGAGCGGCGATCCGCATCTGGTTGCTGCCCGCGCCGAGAACCGACCACTCATAAGCGTCGCCAAACAGCCGGTCGGCAGTGCGTCGCATGTGCATCACATCCTCCGGGTGGGGGCCGATTCCTCCGAGAATACCGAATACGCTCTGCACGAAAACACGTCCACCGATGATGCCGCGATCCATCATGTTCCTGAGGTTGTAGAGATGGCCTATGTCATAGCACTCACATTCGAAGCGAGTGCCATTCTCGGCCCCCAGGGTCATCGCCCTCTCGATATCCGAAAAGGTATTCTTGAATACCAGATCACGACTGTTCTCCAGATGCGCGCGCTCCCATTCGTGCTGGAAAGTATCGTACCGATTGAGCATTGGAAATAGGCCAAAATTAATCGACCCCATATTCATGGAAGCAAGCTCAGGCTTGAACTCCATGGCAGGCCGCATCCGCTCCTCGACTGTCATATGCGGACTACCACCGGTCGTGAGATTAATCACTGCATCGGTAGAACCCTTGATCCTCGGAAGAAACCTTTCAAAGACGGAAGGATCCTGGGTGGGTTTGCTATTATCCGGATCCCGGGCATGAAGATGAAGAATAGCAGCACCCGCCTCGGCCGCTGCGATTCCGGCCTCCGCAATCTCTTCCGGCGTAACAGGCAAATAAGGTGACATAGATGGCGTGTGAATTGCACCGGTCACTGCACAAGTAATGATAACTTTACGTTTAGTAGCCATAAACAAACTCTCTTGTAGGCTTTATCATTCAGCTGATGATGTGTTTCGTTGATGGGCCGTCAGCGCCATCAGGGTTCTGTCACGCCAGGCCTGTCTTTCGCTGAGGCTGGAAGATGGCAGCTGCTCTCGGCGCGAGCGATCCAGCTCCTCCAGTGTCGCAGGGTCCCAAGGGTCATCATCGCCGCGTTGACGGTCAACATCGTGATACAAGGGGCCGTAGCGACGGCCATAGTCGACCACCCCTAAAGGGGCGTTGAGATCGATTGTCTCGAACGGCCCCATGAAGGACCAGCGTAACCCCAGGCCGTGCTTGACGGTCTTGTCGAGGTCCTCGGCAGAGACATAGCCATCACGAAAGAGGCGTAGCGCCTCGTTAAGCAACGCCCCCTGCAAGCGATTAAGAATGAAGCCCTGGATCTCCTTTCGAACCAGAATCGGGACTTGCTGAGCCTGTTCCATCAGCGTCATCGTCCGGCTCACGGCCGCTTCACCCGTAGCGGGTGACGGGGACACCTCGACCAAGGGAATCAAGTAAGGGGGATTCACTGGATGTGCCACAAGGCAACGTTCGGGATGCCTTAGGTGCTGAGTAAAATTCGAGGCGGAAATACCCGACGTCGAGCTGGCCAGCACCGTCGCCTCACCCACTACTTCTTCCAGCTCGGCGTAAATCTGACGTTTAGCTTCGACGTCTTCCGGGCCACATTCCTGTACGTACTCCACGCCTTTCATGGCAAGCGCCAGATCACTCTGTGTCCTGATGAGGCCCATGGGCACTTCCACCTCATCCAACAGGCCGGCCCCACGAAGATCAACAAGCGACTGCCGGATCGCTGCGCGGGCACGCTCGAGCGCTCCATCATCGACGTCATAGAGAGATACTGACATACCACTTCGGGCGAAGACGATGGCCCAGGCCCGTCCAATCAAGCCAGCACCCACAATACCTATTTGAGCAGACATTCAAGATTCCCTTGTCGTTTACAACGATTCGACATTGGCACAAACACTCAACGCCTGGCCGGAGATATTTGCGCCACCGGGAGTGGCAAGGAAGAGCGCCATGGCCGCTATATCGGTGGGTTCTACCATGCGCCGCATCGAGACCTTGGACAGGTTCTCCTTTTCCATCTCGGCATAACTGATGCCACGTTTTGTCGCGCGATCCTCGATGACCTTCTCAATACGAGGGCCACGCACGATACCGGGCAGAATCGCGTTGACCCTCACACCATCGGGACCCAACTCGCACGCCAGGCTCTTGGTGAGTCCCACCACCCCCCACTTGCTGGCCGCGTAAGGAGTGCGGTAGGCAAAACCCAGCCGCCCGGCCACCGACGCCATATTGATCAGTAGCCCCTGGCTCTCGCGAAGCTGACGCACCGCGTGGTGTGCGACCAGGTACTGGCCGTTGAGATTGACCTCTATGGTGCGCCGCCACTTATCGGCCTCGATCTCATCGATGCCCGCCGTGGGACCGGCAATACCGGCATTGTTGACCACCACATCGAGACCTCCCATCTCGGCGGCCTCCTCGAATACCCTGGATACGTCGGCCTCACGGCTGACGTCAGCCAGGGTCCGTCCCATGCCCTGAGGAAGTGCATCCAAGGCCTGGCCATCCACGTCGCAAACATGGACACGGGCACCGGCTTCCTGAAAGGCGCGGGCAATGCACAGGCCGATACCGCTTGCACCTGCCGTCACCAGTACTTTCAGGCCCTTTCGGGGAATCAAACTATCGACAACTCTCATCTATTATTCTCCTTGTGTTTGGGCTGTAAATTGTGATTCATCGCAGTGAAGGCAGCCACGTGGAAAGAGCCGGAACGATGCTGATGATGAAGATATTGACCAGCACGATACCGACGAAGGGTAGTATCGACCACGTTAGTCGTGCCACTCCGATCCTTGAGATCTGTGATGCAACGAAAAGGTTAAGGCCCACCGGAGGAGTAAACATACCCATGGCCAAGTTCACCACCATGATGATGCCAAAATGCACGGGATCGAAACCAAAGCTCACCGCAATGGGGAGAAGGATGGGAACGAAGATCAGAATCGCCGCCGCCGCCTCGATGAACATCCCCGCCATGAGCAGCAAGAGGTTTGCGAGAATAATGAAGGTAAGCGGACTATCTATGGTGCCAACCACATATTGGGAAACAGTGGCAGGCACCCGCAAGCTTTGCAGCATACGCCCATAGAGGCCTGCAGCGGCTATAATGCTAAGGACTACTGAAGTAGTAATCGCTGCGTCTCTCAAGATGCCCACGATCTCTGAAATCTTGATTTCACGATAGATAACGAAGCCAACGAGAAAGGAGTAGGCCACGGCTATTACTGCGGCTTCTGTAGGGGTAAATATGCCTCCATATATTCCTCCGAGAATTATCACCGGCATCAGGATTGCCAAAAGCGCTTTTCTCCCTGCCGTCACCACCTCCTTGAGCGAGCTCTTCTCTCCTCCTCCCAGCCCATTAACTCGGGCAAATGCATAGGCAAAGAGAAGAAGCGAGAGGGTAATCATCAGGCCAGGAATGATGCCCGCCAAGAACATATCGCCTACCGAAACGTTGGCCGCTATCCCATACAATATCAATGGAATGCTGGGCGGGATAATTACACCAAGTGCACCAGCAGCAGCCTGATTCGAGGCAGCATAGTTTCCTGGATACCCCTTAGCCAGCATCGCCGGAATAAGAATGGCACCGATTGCTGCCGTCGTCGCGGTTCCCGAACCGGAAATGGCCGCGAAGAACAGAGAGGTAATGATGGCCACCATCGCCAGGCCACCGGTCATACTTCCTACAAGCGTGTTGGAGAAATCCACCAGGCGCTTCGAGATACCACCGCTCTGCATCAAATATCCGGCTAAAATGAAGAACGGAATCGCCATCAGAGGGAAAGAGTTAACAGAAGCAATGAGCTGCTGCGTAACCATCAGCATAGGCATGCGATCGCCTTGCCAGACGGTAATTGCAGAAGCCAGGCCCAGCGAAAAGAAGATCGGCACGCCAATAGCGAAGAGCGCCATCAGTACCAAGAAAAGCATCAGCGCCATGGTCAGTGCCTCCCCCTTGCCGGGTTTCCAAGCAGCTCATCAATGAGAAGCCCGAATGAATTTATCAGCACTACGACACCGCCCAGTGGCACCGCCAAGTATGGCCACATCATCGACACCCGTGTGCTGGGCGCCGTTTGGTTGGCGACACGCCCCACCAGTACGAAACCGTATACGACCAGGATGATGGCAAATATAGCGGAAAACGTGATGATCAATAGGCGTAGAATTCTAGACAAAAGCGGCCCGGAATATTCCAGGACAATATCTACCGAGATGAGAAGCCCTTGTCGAAAAGCATATCCGGCGCCAATGAAGGTGAGCCAAATCATCGCGAAGCGTGCAATTTCGTCTGAAAAATAGAGCGGCTTACCCACCACAAACCTAGCAAATACCTGCCAGAAGATAAGCACTGTCATGATCAGAAGAAGTCCGGCGAGCCCCCAACCGACCATCCTGTTGAACTGATCGATTGCGCCATTGGCAAGTTGTAGAAATTTCTTCATAGCTGACTCGACACCCCCGCTGGCCCCGCGGCTGCTCAAGCATCCGCGGGGCAAGAGACTCATCAGTAATCGAAGTTGATAGCGGCTTCTACGAGATCTTCACCCACAGTAGGAGCCCATTTTTCGATCACGGGGCGAACAGCCTCTCGGAAGGGTTCAAGATCCGGGTGTGTGACCGTCATCCCCAACTCTTCCAGCTGCACCAGATAGCGATGCTCAAGATCCTGACTGGCCTCTCGCTGTACCGGCAGTGCGATCTGAGCAGCTTCAAGGATAATCGCCTGGTCTTCCTCACTGAATGAATTGAACAGGTCAAGCCCCATCATCAGAGGTGCCGGAGAGTAAACATGCTGAGTGATGTTCAGGTAATCTTGCACTTCATAGAAATTGACGTCGTAAATAGTGGGCAGCGGGTTCTCCTGGCTGTCCATGACTCCTTGTTGCAATGCGGTGTAGACTTCGGTCCACGCCATGGGAGTGGCATTGGCGCCCAGAGCTTCCCAGGTATCTACTTGAACACGACTCTCCTGGGTCCGGTGGTTGATGCCTGACAAGTCGCTGGGGTGAGCAATGGGGCGCACCGAATTCGTGTTATGGCGGAAGCCATTCTCCATCCATGCCAGGAACTTGACATTCATGCCCTCCTCCGCGAGCTGAGCGAGCCGCTCACCGTGCTCACTATCCAGAAAAGCGTAGGCATGCTGATGATTGCCAAAGACATAGGGCAAATCGAAGAGCATGAACTCGTCTACGAACCCTCCCATGGGGCCTGTAGATGAGATACCGGCGTCAATAATCCCGAACCCCATGCCTTCGACAACCTCGCGCTCAGCACCTAAGGCGTTGTCATAGTGGGGCTCGATAACCAGCCGTCCTTCGGAGAGGCGCTCCAGCTCCTCGCCAAATTTCAGCACGCCGACCCCCTGCTGAGAGTCCGGGCCGAGGGGCAGGCTGACATCGATCACGCGTTCCGGCTGAGCATAAACCGTTGTAGATGCGGCCAATGCAATTGCCGAGACGATGGCTGACAGTGTGAATGTCTGGCTAGATGGACACTTCATGCTGAACTCCTGATTTATGTCCAGCCCGGGAGCTGGGGTCTGTTGTCATGGTGGAGTGCGTGTTGAACACGGCGGCCCAACGGTCACAACCCTGTTCTAGGCAAGCTCGACTACGTATGCAACATTATTCTATTGGCCGCCACTAGATCGCTGAAGCAAACCACTGAAATTAATAGAAATATACTTTAGTACTATAAAAGGGTTACGTATGCACTCATGGTGCTGATTCACATGTCTCGGGCGCGTCACAGACTGGAGCCAGTCCAGGCCTCACCGTCGATCCATGGAATATACATATACTTTTTTCGCCCCGCAGAAACGACAGCTCGATAGAGCAGGATCCTTCGCCAGGCATGCATCTCAGATCCAACCGCCTAGAACTGTCGGACGGCACACCACTCTGGCAGCGTAGCTCTTGGCCAGACGCGGCAAAGGTCTCTTCACGTTAGAGCATTGCTGAGTTGCTTGCTGCCGCCTTGGCCAGGCACGTCGCCTGAGTTGCTGCGAGGATATGAGACTTGATTTCAAGGCAGTACGCAGGGTAGAGGTACGCCAATGGTCGCCGATGTACAACCCTCAGGAGCCAAAACTGACGAGCATTGCCATAGCCTCGGCGAGTTTCTCAGCGACCTGCCTGGGCCGAAACTGCTTCGACAGGGCTAGGTTCAATCGCTGCCGAAAAGGTCCCGGGTGTAGACCTTCTCGGCAACGTCGTCGAGCTCGGTCGCCATGCGGTTCGAAAGGATCACATCGGCCTCGGCCTTGAAGGCATCGAGGTCGCGGATCACCCGGGAGCCGAAGAAGGTCTCCTCGGCGAGCACCGGCTCATAGACCACCACCTCGATACCCTTGGCCTTGATGCGCTTCATCACGCCCTGCATGGCGCTGGCGCGGAAGTTGTCGGAGCCGGTCTTCATGATCAGCCGGTAGACACCCACCACCCGCGGATAGCGCTTGAGGATCTGCTCGGCGATGAAGTCCTTGCGGGTGCGGTTGGCATCGACAATGGCCGCGATGATGTTGCTCGGCACGTTCTGGTAGTTGGCCAGCAGCTGCTTGGTGTCCTTGGGCAGGCAGTAGCCGCCGTAGCCGAAGGAGGGGTTGTTGTAGTGCTTGCCGATGCGCGGGTCGAGCCCCACCCCCTCGATGATCTGGCGGGTATCCAGGCCGTGGGTCTCGGCGTAGCTGTCCAGTTCGTTGAAGTAGGCCACCCGCATGGCGAGATAGGTGTTGGCGAAGAGCTTGATCGCCTCCGCCTCGGTGCTGTTGGTGAAGAGCACCGGGATCTCGTCGTCAAGCGCCCCCTGCCTGAGCAGGCCGGCGAAGGCCTCGCCGCGGGGGGAGTGCTCGCCGACGATGATCCGCGACGGGTGCAGGTTGTCGTAGAGCGCCCTGCCCTCGCGCAGGAATTCCGGCGAGAAGATCAGGTTCTCGGTACCGAAGCGCCGGCTGGCATCAAAGGTGTAGCCCACCGGCACGGTGGACTTGATCACCATCACCGCGCCTGGGTTGATCGCCATCACGTCCTGGATCACCGCCTCGACGCTCGAGGTATCGAAGGTGTTGGTCTTCGGGTCGTAGTCGGTGGGGGTCGCGATCACCACGAAGTCGGCATCGCGGTAGGCCGCCTCCTTGTCCAGGGTCGCTGTGAAGTCCAGCTCGCGATGGGCCAGGTACTCGCTGATCTCGGCATCCTCGATGGGCGAGCGCCCCTCGTTCAGCATCGCGACCCGCTCGGGCAGGATATCCAGCGCCACGACCCGGTTGTGCTGGGCCAGCAGGATGGCGTTGGAGAGGCCAACGTAGCCGGTACCGGCAATGGCAATGTTCATGGCGTACGCTCCTGGTTCTCGAGACTAGAAGGCGGCAATTTCGTCGGCGGTGAGTTCGCGCCATTCCCCTTCGGGCAGCGCGCCCAGCGCCAGCGGGCCTATGGACTCCCGGTGCAGGGCGACCACATGGTTGCCGATGGCGGCGAACATGCGCTTCACCTGGTGGTACTTGCCCTCATAGAGGGTGAGCTCGGCCACCGTGGGCGCACGCATGGCAAGCTCCGCCGGGCGGGTGGGCTTTTCCTCACCGTCGAGCAGCACGCCCTCGGCGAAGGCGGCGATGGCCGCCTCGAGGGCCTCGCCTTCCAGCGGCTCGGCCAGGGTGACCCGGTAGACCTTGCCGCAGCGGTGCTTCGGGGAGGTGACCCGGTGGGACCACTGGCCGTCGTCGGTCAAGAGCACCAGGCCGGTGGTATCGACGTCGAGCCGCCCCACCGGCTGCAGGCGCTCGACCTTGGGCAGGCCGATCAGATCGATGGCCCGGGGATAGAGGGTGCGCCGGGCGGTGCACTCCACCCCGGCAGGCTTGTGCAGCATCACGTAGCGCAACCCCACCAGCGCCAGAGGCGCGTCGTTCCAGGTCACGCGACTGGCCTCGCCGACCTGAGTGGCGGGGTTCTTGACGATCTCGCCGTCGACGCTGACTTCTCCGCGATGCAGGGCCTTCTTGGCCAGGCTGCGGGTGAGTTCGGTGGTCTCGGAAAGAAAACGATCCAGGCGCATCAGAAGCCGACTCCGTCGGAGAGGGTGAAGTGGTCGGCGTCGCGCCAGGCGGGAAATTTCTCGCGGAAGTCCTTGAGCTCTTTGAGCGACAGGCTGCCGGTCTTCACGAAGATGCTGCCTTCGGGCGCGTCGATCAGCGCCTCGCCCTTGGCGTCGATCAGCATGGAGTCCCCGGCGTAGGGCAGCCCGTTGGCGTCCTCGCCGACGCGATTCACTCCGATCACCGGGCAGAGGTTCTCGATGGCCCGTGCCTGCAGCAGGGTGCGCCAGGGGTGGCGCCGCGGGGCCGGCCAGTTGGCGACGCAGAGCAGGGCGTCGTACTCGAAGTGCTCGTCTGGCGCCGGCTGCTGGCGCAGCCAGACCGGGAAGCGCAGGTCGTAGCAGACGCTGAGCAGGAGTCGGAAGCCCTTGAGCTCGACGATCACCCGCTCGTGGCCCATGGCGTAGCGCTCGTGCTCGCCGGCCATGCGGAACAGGTGGCGCTTGTCATAGGTGGCCAGCGACCCGTCGGGGCGCGCCCACACCAGGCGGTTGAAATAGTCGCCGTTCTCCACCACCGCCACGCTGCCGGTGACCACGCAGCCGCGCCGGTGGGCCTGGTCCTTGAGCCAGGCCACGGTGCGGCTCTCCGCCATGGGCTCGGCCATCTCGCGGGAGTTCATGGTGAAGCCGGTGGCAAACATCTCGGGCAGCACGACCAGGTCGGTATCGGCCTGGCCGAGGTCGCCCAGGGTCTCCTCCAGCATCCGGCAGTTGGCCTCCGGGTCTTCCCAGCGCAGGTCGCACTGCACCAGGGTCACTCTCAGCTCGCTCATGGGGCGCTCCTGCTCGATAGGTGATAGTGACAGCAAGCGTAACTCAGGCCCGGTGCCACGTCAGCCGCCCCCGTGGCGGCAAGGCCTATAGCCTGCTAACGTACAGCTTTTCCCGTCACCTTATACGCCGCCCTGGCCACGAGACCCCGATGCGCCCATCGCCGAGCCCTGCCCCCGATCGCGAACCCGCCAAGGGGGTCGCCTTCGGCCTCTCCGCCTATATCCTGTGGGGCTGCTTTCCGCTCTTCTTCGCCCTGTTCCAGGGGGTGCCGGCCTTCGAGATCCTGATCCACCGGATCCTCTGGTCCTGCCTGTTCCTGGTGGGCCTGGTCACCCTGCTCAAGCGCTGGGCACCGATCCGCAAGGCCCTGAGCGAGCCGCGCCGCCTGGGCAGTGTGCTGGGCTGCGCTCTGCTGATCGCGATCAACTGGGGGCTCTACATCTATGCGGTGGAGACCCGCCAGGTGCTGCAGGCGAGCCTGGGCTACTTCATGACGCCGCTGGTCAACGTGGCGCTGGGCATGCTGGTGCTGCGCGAGACCATGCACCGACTGCAGGCGGCGGCCGTGGGGCTCGCCGCCGTGGCAATCCTGATCCAGCTGCTGCTGCTCGGAGAGCTGCCGTGGATCAGCCTGGGGCTCGCCTTCTCCTTCGGTACCTACGGGCTGCTGCGCAAGCAGGTTCCGCTGGACGGCCTCTCGGGGCTCTTCGTGGAGACCTTGCTGCTGCTGCCGCTGGCGCTGCTGACGCTGGCCTGGCTGGTCCAGGTCGACCTCTCCCACTTCCTGGGAGAGCCCCGCACCACCCTGCTGCTGATCGCCAGTGGGGTGATCACCGCCCTGCCCCTGCTGGCCTTCGCCGGCGCGGCCAGGCGGCTGCGCCTGGCCACCCTGGGTTTTCTGATGTACATCAACCCCACCATCCAGTTCGGCATCGCCCTGCTCGTGTTCGGCGAGCCTCTCACGGCGGTGCAGCTGGCCACCTTCTCGCTGATCTGGACGGCGCTGGCGCTCTACACCTGGTCCGCCTGGCAGGGGCGCGCGCGGCGCGAGATGGCCGGGGAGTGATCACGAAAGGGCTTCTTGCTGCCGCCGCGCCGGATCCGGCGAAGCTCGCACCTCTGGATCCGCCGCCAGCAGCTCGCCCTCGAGGGAGGACGGCACCTGCTTCGTGTCGTGACTCTCGAGCACCGGGGAGTAGCCGACCCGAAAGCCGCCCCAGTGCTTGCCCGCCACCATGAGTGGCACCGACAGGTCGTGCATGATTTCACCGGTGTCACGCTTGTAGGTCTGCAGCAACAGCGGTTGGCGGTGACTGCCGCAGCGCTTGCCGGTCGGGTCATCGAAGATCCGCTTGCTGCGGCTGAACTTGAGATCGTGCGCGAGATCCCCGGTGGGAGAATGGCTGACGGCCAGGTTGTGGGTCGGCACATAGCCGTTACGATCGCAGCTGATGGCGTAGGCCAGGCCATATGCCTTGAGCAGCGGCTCCTGCACGCCAGGAAAGAGACGGTCGCAGCACTCGTCATAGCGAGTCCGATACTTGGTGGGCTGGGTGTCCGGCACCGGCTCATAGCGGCCGTCGAAGAGCTGATCGATACTCAGCTCCCCGCGGCGCAGCGCCTTCTCCAGCAGTCCCTGTAGCTGATCCGCCGCCTGACGTGCCACGCGATAGACCTGCTGATGGCGGCCATCGAGACGCTGCTGGGCCAGGGCCGCCTCGACCCCTTCGGCGCTCTGCATCAGGGCACGGGCCTGGCACGCCAGGCTGTGCATGTCGCGGTTGCCCTCATCGACCTCCCGGGACAACGACTGCAGGGTGCCGGCAATCCGCTGGCTATGGTGCCTCGTGTCCTCCATGGCGGTGGCGATCTCGGCAATCTCGCGCTCCACGCCCTGCACGCTGTGGTTCATGGCGGTGAGGCGCTCCCCCACCGTCGTCATCTCGGCCGCCTGGTGCCCCACGCGCCCCATCAGCGGACCGATGTTCTCGACCACCTGGTGAATGCTCACGCCGATATCGCTTACCAGGGATTCGACGTGGCGGGTCGCATCGGCCGTCCGCCCGGCCAGCGCCCTGACCTCGCCTGCCACCACGGCAAAGCCGCGCCCGTGCTCCCCGGCCCGCGCCGCCTCTATCGAGGCATTCAGGGAGAGCAGGTTGGTCTGCTCGGCGATCTCCTCGATCATGGCGGTGACCCGCTTCACGCTGCCGGCCTTCTCCTCCAGGGAACCGAGCTGCGCCAGCGCCTCGGTGGAGCGCTCGGCCAGCGCCTGCATCTCGGTGACCACCGCATCGAGTTGCTCTCGACTCACCTCGCTCCCCTCCCGGGAGCTGGTCGCCAGCCGGGCGACCTGACTCGCCCCGCTGGCCACCTGCTCGATGGCACTGCTGATGGCCGTCATGCTGGTGGAGGCGTCATGGACAACGCGCTCCTGGCGCGTCAGCCGCTGATCGAGGCGATCGGCGTGGTGGGAGACCTCGGCGGAGGCGATGGCCGCCACGCCGGTGCGCCCTACCAGGTCATGGCCCAGGCGGCGCAGGGCCAGATAGTCCTGCACCGGAGGCAGCCAGGCTCGCCGCCGGGCCTTCAGCTCCGCGGCAGGCAAGGCGTAGACCCTCAGCATCCTGGCATAGAGGGCCAGGGCGCCGGCCACGGCGGCGAGCGGCAGGGCAAGCCAGGGAGTCCAGGGAGACACCCCGTACTGGGTGACCACGCCGGCCGCAACGGCCACCAGCGCGGCCAGAAGATGGATGAAAAGCTGCATAGCCATGCGCCCCATACGTTGATGTTATTTCCGGACCGCAGCTTAGTCCCTTCGGCGCCGGGTGAGACCTGCACTTTGGCCTGACACACCATGGTTGGACTCAAGTTCTGACAGCGTTGGACGACAATGGCCGAACACACTTGCCCTGCATCAACAAAGCGGCGCCGTCCCCCTGCCAGGACAAGGGGACGGCGCCGCTCCTGGATGACGAGGTAATCAGCGCTGGCTTGCGGCCAGGGCCTGATCGAGGTCGGCGAGGATGTCGTCGATATGCTCGATGCCGATGGAGAGGCGCACCATGTCCGGCGTCACCCCCGCCTTGACCAGCTCCTCGTCGTTGAGCTGGCGGTGGGTGGTGGCGGCGGGTATCGACGAGCAGGTCTTAGCATCGCCGATATTGACCAGGCGCAGGATCATGCCCAGGGCGTCGTAGAAACGCGCGCCGGCCTCGCGGCCGCCCTGGATGCCGAAGCTCAGGATGCCCGAGGCGCGCCCGCCCATGTACTCCTGGGCCAGGCCGTGGTCCTTGTGGCTCGGCAGTCCCGCGTACTTCACCCAGGTCACCGCGTCGTGGCCCTCCAGGTACTCGGCCACCCGCTGGGCATTGTCACAGATGCGCTCGATGCGCAGCGCCAGGGTCTCGAGCCCCTGCAGCAGGTTCCAGGCGGCCTGGGCGGAGAGCGCCGCGCCCATGTTGCGCAGCGGCACCACCCGGGCGCGGCCGATGAAGGCGGCCTCGCCGAGATCCCGCGTATAGCAGACCCCGTGGTAGGAGACGTCCGGCTGGTTGAGCAGCGGGAAGCGCTCGGCGCGCTCGGCCCAGGGGAACTTGCCGGAGTCGACAATCACCCCGCCCACGGTGGTGCCGTGGCCGCCGATGTACTTGGTGGCCGAGTGGATGACGATATCGGCGCCGTGCTCGATGGGGCGCCACAGGAAGGGAGTGGGCACAGTGTTGTCAACGATCACCGGCACGCCATGGCGATGGGCCACCTCGGCCAGGGCCTTCATGTCCACCACGCTGCCCGAGGGATTGCCGACGCTCTCGCAGAAGACCGCCTTGGTGCGCGCATCGATCAGCGCCTCGAGACCGGCCAGGTCGTCCTTGTCGGCGAAGCGCACCTCGATGCCCTGGCGCGGCAGGGTGTGGGCGAAGAGGTTGTAGGTGCCGCCGTAGAGCTCGCTGATGGAGACGATGTTGTCGCCCGCCTCGGCGATGGTCTGGATGGTGTAGGTGATGGCAGCCATGCCCGAGGCCACGGCGAGGCCGGCGATGCCGCCTTCCAGGGCGGCGATACGCTGCTCCAGCACCGCGCAGGTGGGGTTCATGATCCGCGAGTAGATGTTGCCCTCGACCTTGAGGTCGAAGAGGTCGGCGGCGTGCTGGGCGCTATCGAAGGAGAACGAGGTGGTCTGGTGGATCGGCACCGCCACCGAGTGCTGGTCGTCGGGGGCATAGCCGTGGTGCAGGGCGATGGTTTCGCGCTTCATGAGGTGTCCTTGCGATGGTTGTGGGTGATCCGGTGTGGGTGATCGGGCAGACCCGGGCATTTCACCAGATGCTAACCAACTCTGAACGCCACCACTAATATCGTTTAGTCTCTAGGCTCAATCCCCCTGTCGAACGAAGAACGGATGCTCAAGCGCTACCTGCCGGTCCTCACCTGGCTGCCCCACTACAACCGCCGGCTGGGCGGCGCCGACCTGCTGGCCGGCCTGATCGTCACCGTGATGGTGATTCCCCAGTCGCTGGCCTATGCCCTGCTTGCCGGCCTGCCCGCCGTGGTGGGGCTCTACGCCAGCATCCTGCCGGCAGTGCTCTACGCGCTCCTCGGCACCAGCCGCACCCTGGCGGTGGGGCCGGTGGCGATCATCGCGCTGATGACCGGTGCGGCCCTCTCCGGGGTGGCCACCCCGGGGACGCCGGAGTACCTGCAGGCGGCCCTGGTGCTGTCGCTGCTCTCCGGGCTGATGCTCGCGGCCATGGGCGCGGCCCGCCTGGGCTTCTTCACCAACTTCCTGAGCCACCCGGTGATCGCCGGCTTCCTCTCCGCCTCGGGGCTCTTGATCGCCGCCAGCCAGGCCGCCCACCTGCTCGGCATCGAGGCCAACGGCTATACCGTCATCGCCCTGCTGGGCAGCCTGGCCGCCAGCCTCGATGCCGTGTACTGGCCGACCCTGGCGCTGGGCGGTGGCACCCTGCTCTTCCTGCTGCTGTGCCGGCGCCACGCCAGGACGCTGCTGCGCCGCCTGGGCCTGGCCGAGCCCATCGCCGCCCTGCTGGCACGCTCGGGCCCGGTGCTGGCGGTGCTGGCCACCACCTGGCTCAGCTGGCACTTCGCCCTGGCCGAGGCCGGGGTGGCGGTGGTCGGCGCCATTCCCGGGGGACTGCCGCCCCTCACCCTGCCCGGCTTCGATGCCTCGCTGTGGCGGGCCCTGCTCGTCCCGGCGCTCTTGATCAGCGTGGTGGGCTTCGTGGAGTCGATCTCCATGGCCCAGATGCTGGCCGCGCGGCGCCGCCAGCGCATCTCGCCCAACCAGGAGCTGATTGGCCTAGGCGGTGCCAACCTAGCCGCGGCCTTCTCGGCGGGCATGCCGGTCACCGGCGGGCTGTCGCGCACCGTGATCAGCGACGAGGCCGGCGCCCAGACCCCCATGGCGGGTCTCTTCGCGGCGCTCGGCATCGGCCTGGTCACCCTGGCCTTCACCCCGCTGCTGCACCACCTGCCGATCGCCACCCTGGCCGCCACCATCACCGTGGCGGTGCTCACCCTGGTGGACATCCCGATGATCCGCCAGACCTGGCGCTACTCCCGCGCCGACTTCTCGGCCATGGCGGTGACCATCCTGCTGACCCTAGTGGAGGGGGTCGAGGCCGGCATCATCGGTGGCGTAGCGCTCTCGGTGGGCCTGTTCCTCTACCGCACAAGCCGTCCCCACAGCGCCATCGTGGGGCGTATCCCCGACACCGAGCACTTCCGCAGCGTGACCCGCCACGAGGTGGAGACCCTGAGCCACGTCGCCTTCCTGCGCATCGACGAGAGCCTCTACTTCGCCAACGCCCGCTACCTGGAGGACACCGTCCACGCCCTGGTGGTGCGCCACCCCGGGCTCGAGCACGTGGTGCTGATCTGCTCAGCGGTCAACCTGATCGACGCCTCGGCGCTGGAGAGCCTCGATGCCATCAACGCGCGCCTCAAGGAGTCAGACGTCACCCTGCACCTGGCAGAGGTCAAGGGCCCGGTGATGGACCGCCTCAAGCGCAGCGACTTCCTGGACGACCTCACCGGGCGAGTCTTCCTGAGCACCTATGCGGCCTGGCAGGCGCTGGGGGCTTCCTCTACCACCGGCAGCTGATCAGCTGACACCCCACCGCTCTTTGGCCTAGACATTGGTCTAGGCCTTACCTCCTCTCGCTTCCTCAAGTGCCCCGGCCAGCGCCTCTTTTCCCGCTGCATCACCATATGATGCGGCCCAGGTCCCATCGCGATGTCGTTGACATCGTCGTTGCCATTTCCCTACTATCGATGACGTATTTGAAACTTAATACCGCACAGCAAAACAATATTAATATTTGAGGAGCCCTCCATGCGATCAATCACTCGCCAACTTGCTCTCGCCAGCCTGCCCTTCGCCATGCTGGGCAGCAGCATCGCACTAGCCAACGAGGTCAATCTCCCTCGCACCATGGCGTGGACCGCCTACGGCACCAACTCCAGCGGCTATGCCCAGGCCGTGGCGATCGGCAACATGCTGCAGTCCAACTACGGCACCTCGGTCAGGGTGCTGCCCGGAGACAACGACGTCTCGCGCATGACGCCGCTGAAGCAGGGGCGAGTCGATCTCTGCGCCTGCGGCATTGCCAGCTACTATGGCGTCGAGGGGGTGATGATGTTCGCCCATCCCGACTGGGGCCCTCAGCCCATTCGCCTGATCACCACCTCTACCGCCTCGTTCGGCCTCTCCCTTGCCGTGGCCGGTGACCTGGGAGTTGAAACTCCGGCGGACCTGCGCGGCAAACGGATCGCCTACATCCGCGGGGACGACGCCCTCAACAAGGGAACCGAGGCCTATCTGGCCTTCGGCGGCCTGACCTGGGACGACGTGGAACGCGTCGACTATCCTGGCTATGGCCGCTCCTTCGACGGCATCATCGCCGGTAACGTCGATGCCTCCTTCACGACCACCGTTACCCCTCCCGCCCAGCAGCTCGCCAGCAGCCCCCGCGGCATCAGCTGGCCGGTGCTCGATCCCAATGACGCCGAGGGCTGGGAACGCATGGCCGCCGTCGCACCCTACTTCCAGCCCCACCGGATCACGTCGGGCGCCGGCGGCGTCAGTGCCGACAACCCCGTCGACAGCGCCAGCTACCCCTATCCCATCGTGGTCGGTAACGCCGACCTCGACGACGATGTTGCCTATGGCCTGATCCGTGCCCTGCAGGACAACTATGACGACTACAAGGACAACGCGCCCGGTGCCGTGGGCTACGCCCTGGAGTATCAGGATCTGCAGTGGGTGATCCCCTTCCACGACGCCGTCGTGGACTACTACGAGGAGATCGGCGTCTGGACCGACGAGATGAAGGCCCATCAGGAGCAACTGGTCGAGCGTCAGAACCTGCTGCTGGCGGCATGGGAAGACTTCGTCAACGACGCACCCGACGATGAAGAGGCCTTCGGCAGCGCCTGGATGGAGGCACGTGCCACCGCACTGCGCGACGCCGGTTTCGACCCCGTCTTCGAGTGATCCCCCCGGGGGGCGGCTCGGGCCGCCCCCAGCTTTCTGGACCCTGCCATGACCCACACTGCTGACAACGACGGCACCCAGCAGGCCAAGGAAAAGATCCGCCAGATGCGGACCCTGCCGCTGCCACTGCGCTGGATACCCGGCGCCGTGACGGTGATCCTGCTGCTGATGACCCTGGACTACCTCTTTAATTTCGGCTACTTGACCTTCGTCACCGGCCTGGAGACCCAGTTCTACTATTCGGTGGTGGCCCTTCTACTGCCGCTGATCTTCCTGCTCTGGCCGCTGACGCCGGCGGGCCAGCACCGCCCCATTCCCTGGTACGACTATCTCCTCAGCGCCGTGACTCTGGCCGTCAGCGGCTACTTCGTGATCAACGCCGACTCGATCCTCGAGCGGGGCTGGGCATTCGCAGCTCCGGATACCGCCCTGTGGGTCAGCTATGCCTGGTGGCTGCTGATCATCGAGGCGGCGCGCCGCGCCGGCGGCTGGCCCATCGCCGTGATCGTCACCCTCTTCTCACTCTACCCCCTGGCAGCCGACGTGATGCCGGGCCCCATTCAGGCCTTTCCCTCATCGCTCTCGGAAACGGCCATGTACCACACCATGAGCACCGAGAGCATCATGGGCATCCCGCTGCAGGCCTTCGCCGGCCTGGTGATCGGCTTTCTGGTGTTCGGGGTGGTGCTGCAGAAGAGCGGCGGTGGCAAGTTCTTCATCAACCTGGCCTTTGCCCTGCTCGGCCATGTACGGGGCGGCCCGGCCAAGGTATCGATCTTCTCCAGCGGTCTGATGGGCTCGATGAGCGGCAGCGTGATCAGCAACGTGCTGACCACCGGCGTGCTGTCGATTCCCGCCATGCGGCGCATCGGCATGAGCCGCTCCTTCTCCGGCGGGGTCGAGGCCTGCGCCTCTACCGGCGGGGTACTGATGCCGCCGGTGATGGGCGCCACCGCCTTCGTCATGGCGATGTTTCTCGACGTGCCCTACTCCGCCGTTGTTCTGGCCGCAATCATCCCGTCGATCCTCTATTTCCTCGGCCTGTTCATCCAGATCGATGCCTACGCGGCACGCAACGACATCAAGGGGCTGCCCACCGTAGAATTGCCGTCACTCTGGCAGACGCTGAAGGAGGGCTGGTACTTCATCTTCGTCTTCGCGCTGCTGGTCTGGATGCTGCTGGTGATGCAGCGCGAGGCCGTGGCCCCCTTCTACGCCACCGCGCTTCTGCTGGTCCTCAACCAGCTCTCCCGGCACAACCGCTGGGGCTGGAAGGAGCTTGGTGAGGCGCTGTCGGGTGCAGCCAAGCTGTTCGCCGAGCTGATCGCCATCCTGGCGGGCGTTGGGATGCTGGTGGGCGCGCTCTCCATGACGGGGCTCTCCGGCACCATCGCCAACGACTTCATCCATCTCGCCGGTGGCAGCGTTCCGTTACTGCTGCTCATGGGTGCCCTGACCAGCTTCGTGCTGGGTATCGGCATGACCGTCACCGCCGCCTACATCTTCCTGGCGGTGGCCCTGGCACCGGCCCTGATCCAGGGCGGCGGCCTCGACCCGATGGCGGTGCACCTGTTCATCCTCTACTGGGGCATGCTCAGCTTCATCACGCCGCCGGTGGCGCTTGGCGCCTTCGCTGCCGCTACCGTCGCCGGAGCCCGACCGATGTCGACCGGTCTGCAGGCCATGCGGCTGGGCAGCGTGATCTACTTCATTCCCTTCCTGTTCGTGCTCAACCCGGCGCTGATCATGCAGGGCGAACCGCTGCAGATCGTGCTGGTGTTCGTCCAGGCACTGGCCGGCATCGTGCTGTTCGCCTCGGCCATGCAGGGCTACCTGATCGGGGTCGGTCGACTGGGTCATGGCGCGATCCAGGAGACGGCGATCCGCGCCCTGGTGCTGATCTCGGGGCTCACCCTGGCTCTGCCCGGGGGCGGCATGGTGCCGCTCAGCCAGGTCGAACTGCTCGGCATCTCGCTGGCCGCCCTGGTGCCTGCCATCCTGCTGGCCCGCTGGAGTGGACGCCACCGCCGTGACGGCTCACACGAGCCGAGCCTGTGACCCGAGCCGGCCACACACCACGCCCACAACCCGGAGATCATTGCATGCCAGCCTGTGTCCACTACCAGCGCCATGACGAGATCGGTGTGATCCGCATCGACAACCCGCCCGTTAATGCCCTCGGCCATGCCGTGCGCAGCGGCCTGCTCGAGGCGCTCGACCGGGGCCTGGCCGATAACGGCGCACGCGCCCTGGTGCTGATGGCAGACGGCCGCACTTTTATCGCCGGTGCCGATATCCGCGAGTTCGGCCAGCCTCCCCGGCAGCCGATACTGCCGGAGGTCGTCGCACGCCTCGAGGCCAGCACCAAGCCCCTGGTGGCGGCACTGCACGGCACCGCCCTTGGCGGCGGCCTCGAGGTGGCACTGGGCTGCCACTACCGTGTGGCCCTGCCGGGTACCCGGGTCGGCCTGCCCGAGGTCAAGCTCGGCCTGCTGCCCGGTGCCGGCGGTACCCAGCGGCTGCCCCGCCTGGTCGGCGTGGACAGCGCCCTGGCACTGATTACCAGCGGGCGTTTCGTGCCTGCCGAGGAGGCATTGACGCTGGGCATCATCGATGCCATTGACGAGACTGCTGTCCCGCTCGATGCCGGCCTCGATGCCGCTCGCGCCATCCTGGCAGGCCAGCGCACCGCCCGTCGGACCGGCGAGCTACCCGCGCCCGCCGCGGACCCCGGGGCCATGGCACGCCATCGGGCTCGGCTCGAGACCGAGGCGCCCGAGCTGTTCTCGCCATTTCGTTGCCTCGAAGCCATCGAGGCCAGCACCGATCTCAGTCTGGCCGAGGGGCTGCGCCGCGAGCGCGAGCTATTCCTCGCCTGCATGGACTCCCCCCAGCGGGCCGGATTGATCCATGCCTTCTTCGCCGCCCGTGCCCCGCACAGGGTGCCAGACACCGGTGCCCCCCAGATGCTGACCCGCATCGCCCTGCTCGGCGCGCACCCGCTCTTCGAGCGTCTCAAGGCCAATGCCGGGCGGACTGGCATCGCGTTGACCGACCGGCCGGACGCCTCGACACAGGCCTGTCTCATCGCCCCCGAAAACACGGCTCCCCGTTGTCCGGCGAGGTGCCTGTCCATCGTCCTTCAGCCGGCCGAGGGCATCGGCCGGCTGGATGGGCTGGACGCAGACCTGGTGCTGGTCACGCCGACACAGGGCGCTCTGGTGGAACTGGTCGCCACTCGCGCCAGTGGCGAACAGCAACAGGCCGCGGCCTCTGCCATCAAGGCACTGCGTCAAGCCGTCGTGGTAAGCCGCGGCCACAGCCTGCTCGCCGCGCTGTACCGGACAGCGAACATCGCGCCTGATGACCGGTGGGCCGCCATGGAGGCGGCCAGCCTGCTCCTCGCCGAGCAGGGCTTCTGCTACCGCTCAAGCGATATCGACCTGCTGGCCGTCGAGGTCCTGGGCTACCCGCGTCACCTCGGTGGCCCCCACTACCAGGCCACTCTTTCTACCTCGGAGACATCCCCATGAACCTGACCTACAGTGCCGAGGAGCAGGCGTTCCGCCAGGACGTACGCGACTTTCTCGCCACGTCACTCCCCGACGACATCCGCGAACGCGTGCGGCTCGGCCGGCGGCTCACCGCCGACGATCACCTGCGCTGGCAGACGATTCTCAGCGAGCGCGGTTGGCTGGCCGCCAACTGGCCCGAGGCACACGGGGGGGCCCGGCTGGGGCCCGGTGCAGCGACATATCTTCGACGAGGAGTGTGCCGCCGCCCACGCGCCGACCGTGGTGCCGTTTGGCATCAACATGGTCGCGCCGGTGATCATGAAATTCGGTAGCGAGGCGCAGCAGCGCCACTACTTGCCGCGTATCCTCGCCAACCGGGACTGGTGGTGTCAGGGCTACTCCGAACCCGGGGCCGGCTCCGATCTGGCCAGCCTCAAGACCCGCGCCGTGCGCGACGGTGAGCACTATGTCGTCACCGGACAGAAGACATGGACCACCCTGGGGCAGCACGCCAACATGATGTTCTGCCTCGTGCGTACCGACCCGGACGCCAGGAAGCAGGCCGGCATCAGCTTTCTGCTGATCGACATGGCGAGCCCGGGCATCTCGGTACGCCCGATCATCACCCTGGATGGCGCCCACGAGGTCAACGAGGTCTTCCTCGACGAGGTCCGCGTACCGGTGGCCAACCGCATCGGCGAGGAGGGCCAGGGCTGGACCTGCGCCAAGTTCCTGCTGACCCATGAACGCACCGGCATTGCCGGGCTCGGCCACGCCAAGCAGGCACTGCGCCATCTCAAGTCGTTGGCCACCCGGATTCAGCATCGCGGGCGGCCGCTCCTCGAGCTGGCGAGTTTCCGCCAGCGGGTGGTGAAGGCCGATCTCGAGCTGATGGCACTGGAGGTGACCAACCTGAGGGTCATCGCCGCGGCCCGGGATGGCGGCGTACCGGGGGCGGAGAGTTCGCTGCTCAAGGTGCGCGGCTCGGAGCTTCGCCAGGAGCTCAGCGACCTGACCCGCCGCGCCCTGGGGCCAGCCGCGCTGCCCTTCTTCCCCGACTTCCTTCACGGCGACGGCGAGCTCGACGACCCGACCCTGGCGGAGAGTGCCGCTGGGGCCGCCCAGTACTTCAACCGCCGCAAGCTTTCAATCTATGGCGGTGCCAACGAGATCCAGAAGAGCATCGTCGCCAAGACAATTCTCGGCATGTGAGTCGCCGACCCTCGGCACCCAAGGAGCCGCCCATGGACTTTTCCCTGACCGACGAGCAGCGCATGCTCGCCGATACCCTCGATCGCCTGATTGCCGACCGGGTCGCCCCCGAGCAGCGCCGCGCCATGCTCGAGGCAGCTGCCGACGAACCCTCGGCGCTGTGGCAGACCTTCGCCGACCTCGGATTACTGCACATGCCCTTCGCCGAGGAGGTCGGCGGCCTCGGCGGTAACGGCATTGACCTGATGCTCATCATGCAGGCCCTGGGTCGCGGCCTGGTACCCGACGCCTACCTGGCCGGACTGGTGCTGCCCGGCGATCTGCTGGCCCGACTCGGCGATGCCGAGCAGCGGGAGCGCTGGCTGACCCCGCTGCTGGAAGGTGACCATCAGTTGGCACTCGCCTGGCAGGAGAGCCACGCCCGCTACGATGCCCACGGCATCGCCACCGCGGCGCGCCGGGATGGCGATGGCTGGCGTCTCGATGGCAACAAGCAGCTGGTGCTCAATGCCGCCTCGGCCGCTGCCCTGCTGGTCACCGCCCGTCTCGATGACGGGCGCCTGGGCCTGTTCGTGGTCCCCGCCGACGCCGACGGCCTGTCACGCCGCGACTACCGCACGATCGACGACCAGTCGGCGAGCGACCTGACCCTGAAGGCCGTCTCGTTGAGCGACGACTGCTGTCTCGGCCTCGACGTCGCCCAGGCCCTCGATGCCACCCTCGCGCTCGGCCGCGCGGCGCTGTGTGCCGAGGCGGTCGGTGCCATGGAGGTTGCCTGCGAGCAGACCCTCGACTATCTCAAGGAGCGCAAACAGTTCGGCACCCCCCTGTCGGCGTTCCAGAGCCTGCAGCACCGCATGGTCGACATGCACCTGCACCTCGAGCAGGCCCGTTCCATGGCGATTCTCGCCGCCACCAGCCTGGCCCTTCCCGATGCCGAGCGCGACTATCGCCTCGCCGCGGCCAAGGCCTACTGCGGCGAGGCCGCACGCTTCGTCGCCGAGCAGGCCATCCAGCTGCATGGGGGCATGGGCATGACCGAAGAGTGCTACGTCTCCCACTACGCCAAGCACCTGGTGATGTTCGATCACTACCTGGGCGATGTCGACCACCACCTCGACTATGTCAGCGACCACCTTGTCGACGCGGCCTGACCGCTGATGGAAACACAGGAGAACTCCATGGCAACGATCGAACGTGACTCAATGGACTTCGATGTGGTCATCGTCGGCGCCGGCCCCTCGGGCCTGGCCGCGGCGTGCCGGCTGATGCAGCAGGCCAATGCCGCCGAGCAGGAGCTCACCGTGTGTGTGGTAGAGAAAGGCTCCGAGGTGGGCGCCCATATCCTCTCCGGCGCCGTCTTCGAGCCCCGCGCCCTGGCCGAACTCTTCCCCGACTGGGAGGAGCGCGGCGCCCCGCTGACCACCCCGGCGATCCGCGACGAGCTCTACCTGCTCAAGGATGCCGAGAAGGCCCAGAAGCTGCCCAACGCCCTGGTGCCCAAGTCCATGCATAACACCGGCGGCGACATGCCCCGCTACGTGATCAGCGCCGGCAACCTCTGCCGATGGCTGGCCGAGCAGGCCGAGGGCCTGGGCGTAGAAATCTTCCCGGGCTTCGCCGCCCAGGAGGCGATCGTCGAGGAGGGGGTGGTCAAGGGCATCCTGATCGGCGACATGGGCGTGGGCGCCGACGGCGAGCCCAAGGACAGCTACATGCCGGGCATGGAGCTGCGCGCCAAGTACACCCTCTTCGCCGAGGGCGCCCGCGGCCATATCGGCAAGCGCCTGATCCAGCAGTATGACCTGGCGGCCGGCCGCGACCCCCAGCACTACGGCATCGGCCTGAAGGAGCTGTGGGACATCCCCGCCGAGCAGCACGAGCCCGGCCTGGTCCTCCACGGCTCGGGCTGGCCGCTCGACAAGTCCACCCACGGCGGCTGGTTCCTCTACCACGCCGAGAACCAGCAGGTGGTGGTGGGCCTGATCATGGACCTCTCCTACCAGAACCCCTGGCTGTCGCCCTTCGACGAGTTCCAGCGCATGAAGCACCACCCGGTGCTGGCCAAGCATCTCGCGGGCGGCAAGCGCATCGCCTACGGCGCCCGCGCCATCACCAAGGGCGGCCTCAACTGCCTGCCGAAGATGACCTTCCCGGGCGGCCTCTTGATCGGCTGCGACGCCGGCACCCTGAACTTCGCCAAGATCAAGGGGCTGCACACCGCCATGAAGTCGGGCCTGGTGGCCGCCGAGGCGGTCTTCGAGGCCATCGCCGGCGGTGATGAAGGGGGACAGGAGCTGACCGCCTTTACCGAGAAGTGGGAGGCGAGCTGGGCCTATGCCGAGCTCAAGGAGAGCGCGAGCTTCGGCCCGGCGATCCACAAGTACGGTACCGTGGGCGGCGGCGCCTACAACTTCGTCAACCAGCTGCTCGGCGGCAAGCTGCCCAACGTCCACGACACCACGCCGGATCACGCAGCGCTCAAGCCGGCCGCCGAATTCGAGAAGATCGACTACCCCAAGCCCGACGGCAAGCTCTCCTTCGACAAGCTCTCCTCGGTGTTCCTGTCGAACACCAACCACGAGGAGGATCAGCCCTGCCACCTGCGCCTGGCGGACCCGGAGCTGCCGATCCGCGACAACCTGCCGACCTATGCCGAGCCTGCCCAGCGCTACTGCCCGGCCGGGGTCTACGAGGTGATCGAGGGGGACGACGGCAAGCCGCAGTTCCAGATCAACTTCCAGAACTGCGTGCACTGCAAGACCTGCGACATCAAGGACCCGGCCCAGAACATCACCTGGGTGGCGCCCGAGGGCGGCGGCGGACCCAACTACCCGAGTATGTAGGCGCGCACCTAGGGAGCGTTAACAATTAGGCCAGCCATATGACGGCGGATACAAGGTTGAGTAGCGACTGGTAGTTTCTCGCCAGTCGCTCATAGCGTGTTGCCAGCCGCCTGAACTGCTTGATTTTCTGGAAGAACCTTTCTACCAGGTTGCGATCCTTGTAACAGTGCCAATCTATCTCGGGGCATTCCAAGCGATTCTTTCTCGGCGGAATCACCGGCTCGGCGCCCACCGCTCGAATGATGTCCCTCAAAGCGGTGGAATCATACCCCTTGTCGCCAAGCACCGCCGCTGGAGAAAAGCCCGCCAGTAACGCTGGGGCGGCTCCGTACTCAGACGCTTGGCCCGGTGTGAGGATTAGCCGTACCGGGTTGCCGAGGGCATCGACCGCCGCGTGGATCTTGGTGCTCAATCCCCCACGCGATTTCCCCATGGCTTCGGTGCTCTGAGCCGTTTTTTTGCCGCCCCATGCTGATGAACTTTGACGATACTGCCATCTATCATCAGCTGCTCCATGTCGGGATCATCGGCTAATGTGTCGATAACCTGCTGCCAGACCCCCTTCTTAGACCACCGGTTATAGCGCATGTAGACAGTGTGCCAGCGACCGAAGGCGTCGGGCAGATCACGCCAGGGAGCGCCTGTCCGGGCGATCCACAGGACGGCTTCCACGAACAAGCGATTGTCCTTGGCCGTCACCCCGCGATCTGAAGCTTTGCCGGGGAGCATGTGCTCGATGCGCTCCCATTGGTCATCACGTAGCATTAGCCGAGGCATAGATCACCGAAAAATGCTGATATTCTAAATCAGCCCGATCTCCATCAGCAATTGTTAACGCACCCTAGCAGGACGGAGTATCAAGAAATCGAGTAGGAGGGGGAGTCGCCTCCCCCGTCCTCTCACACCACCGGGCATACGGTTCCGTACCACGGCGGTTCACGAAGAACGACTAAGCCCTCTTGACCGTATCGAGTACCGAGATCAGGCCCTGCTGCTCGAACCATTTCCGTGGCAAGGCCTGATTCATGTGCGAGGCGCCGGCGTTCCACCAAGGGCCTCGCCCGTTTCCCGCTGACTTCCACGCCCGATGGTCGTCCAGACCCAGCGCCCGTAGCTTGCGGCGCCGTGTCCGCGGGCGTTTCCATTGCCGCCAGATCACGCAACGCAGTCGGCGACGTATCCAACCCTCCAGCGCTTCCAGCGGGCGCTTTACGTCGACGAAGGAGAAGTAGTTGGCCCAGCCCCGCAGGACCGGGGTCAACTCTTCGATAACGCGCCGTATGTTGCGCCCCCTGCCACGCTTGAGGATCTCGCGGACACGCTGCATCAGGCGCTGCAGGCTGGTCTTGGCCAGCGTCAGCTTCGGCCGCTTGTGCCGGGTCAGCGTGTAGCCCAGATACCCCCGGTGCCAGGGTCGATCCACCGCACTCTTGTTGCGATTGACCGTCAGCCTGAGTGAGCTCTCGAGAAAATCACTCAGACTGGCCATGACGCGCTCGCCCGCTCGCCGACTCCTGACATACACCTGCAGGTCGTCGGCATAGCGGCAAAAGCGGTGGCCGCGGCGTTCCAGTTCCTTGTCCACGTCATCCAGCAGGATATTGGCCAGCAGCGGGCTGAGTGGTCCGCCCTGGGGCGTGCCCTGCCGGCGTGGCGCGACCAGGCCGTCCTGGAACATCCCGGCTTCCAGATAGCGCCGGATCAAGCGCAACGCTCGCTTGTCGCGGACGCGGCGCGCGACCCGCGCCATCAGCAGGTCGTGATTCACCCGGTCGAAGAAGGCTTTCAGGTCGAGGTCGACCACCCAGCGGTGGCCGGCGGTGACATGGGCCTTCATCGCCGAGACGGCCTGCTGGGCACTGCGCCCGGGCCGATAGCCATAACTCGATGCGGAGAACCCCGGATCGAAGATCGGCGTCAGCACCTGCAGCAGCGCCTGCTGGATCAGCCGGTCAGTGACCGTGGGGATGCCGAGCTGTCGCGTCCCGCCCTTGGGCTTGGGGATCTCGACGGCTCGGACTGGACTGGGGTGGTACTCACCGGCCAGCAACCGCTCGCGCAGCGTTGGCCAGCATTCCTTCAGGTGGTCGGCCAGCTGGTGGACCGTCATGCCGTCGGCACCCGGCGCCCCCTTGTTGGCGACCACCCTTCGGTAAGCCCGCTCCATGTTGGCCTTATCTACCACGGCCTCCATGAGCGGGGCGGGCTCCGCTTTCGTCCACGATGACGACGCCGGGATCGTCTCGACGCCCACCGGCTGGGACTCGGGGTTCCGCCCCTGCCCCTCTGGGTGGGTGGCGGTATCAGCGCCACTTTCTGCCTTCATGATCGATCCTCGAGACATCATCGCCTACTCGCGGTTCTTCATGTTCGGCCCTTGGTGCCGCGGTGAACCAGCACTTACTATGGCCTCTGCTGACGTCTGGTGGCCCATCCCGTCGCCTCTCGGCGCCGGTAGCACCGTGGCAGACCACCAGACCTCCCAGGGTAAGACGCGCGACCTTCCTCCCATCTACCCGCCGCATTTACCTCCACATCTTCCGGATAGCTATTGGGCTTCGAGTGTCATTGCCCTCTCGCCCAGATGTGGCTGCCTCATATGCGATTCCTGTTCGTCAGGCCGGGAGTTTGCCTTCAGCTTCCTTCAGATTCCGCCTCGCGGCGGACACCCTTGCTGTTCGGCTAGCGGTTCCCGCTATCAGGGTCCGCAGGGGACTTTCACCCCCAAGTCATCCCGAGGCACCACCCTCGGGAACAGCACCTATCGGTGCTACGCGCCATGCCTGGCGCACAACGACATATCCCACCGAGTTCGGTGGGATATGTCCCGAGAAGGGAGGTCGGCAACTAAACGGCAAGTCGCCGCCGGGCCGCCAGATAGTCTCGCTCCAGCTCATCCACGATCTCGGCCACGCTCTGGCGGAACTGAATTGCGCCGACACCTTGGCCGGCCCCCCAGATATCCCGCCACGCCTTGGGCTTGCTGCCGCCGTCAGACCCGTAGCGCATCTGGCGCTTGTCGCCCGTCGGGAGATCATCGGGATCCAGTCCTGCTCGCTCGATGCTGGCTCGCAGGTAATTGCCATGTACCCCGGTAAAGAGGTCGCTGTAGACAATGTCGGCCGCCCGGGAGTCGACCACCATACGCTTGTAGGCCTCCACCGCATTGGCTTCATGACTGGCGATAAAGCGTGTTCCCATGTAAACCAGATCGGCACCCAGCGCCTGAGCCGCCAGGATCTGCTCACCGCGCCCGATACCGCCGGCCAGGACCAGAGGGCCATCGAACCTCTGTCTTACCTCAGCCACGAAGGCGAAAGGGTTTAGGCGCCCACCGTGCCCACCCGCACCGTGGCTGACCAGGATCAGTCCGTCCACGCCGCACTCGATGGCCTTTTGCGCATGGCGCAGGGTCGTCACATCATGGAAGACCTTCCCGCCATATTCGTGCACTCGCGCCACGACGCGGTCCGGGGCGTGCAAGCTGGTGATCACCAGAGGCACGCGGAACTCGGCACACAGCGCCAGATCGTGCTCGAGGCGATCGTTGGTGGGATGCACGATGAGATTGACCGCAAAGGGAGCAGTCCTGCGTCCGGAGTCGGCCTCTGGGCTATCGGCAAGCCCCTCGGTGATGCGTGAGAGCCAATCTGCCAGTGCTTCCGCGGGGCGAGCATTGAGTGCGGGAAAGGCGCCCACGATACCGGCCCGACACTGAGCCAGCACCAGTTCGGGACCGGAAAGGATGAACATCGGTGAGCCAATCACCGGCAGTCGCAGGGAGTCCTCAAACCAGTCCAGCATAGTGTCTCCTGATAGACGAAAGGCCCACCGAAATAGGCCCATTCAGGGAAGATCCCGATCATCGTTACAGCTTGCTCTCGAGCTCCGGCAGCGCCTGGAAGAGGTCGGCCACCAAGCCATAGTCGGCCACCTGGAAGATCGGTGCCTCCTCGTCCTTGTTGATGGCGACGATCACCTTGGAGTCCTTCATGCCGGCCAGGTGCTGGATGGCACCGGAGATGCCCACGGCGATGTAGAGCTCAGGCGCGACGATCTTGCCGGTCTGGCCCACCTGCATGTCGTTGGGCACGAAGCCGGCGTCCACCGCGGCGCGCGAGGCACCGATGGCCGCGCCCAGCTTGTCGGCGATGCCGTCGAGCAGCTTGAAGTTCTCGCCGTTGCCCATGCCGCGGCCACCGGAGATCACCACCCGGGCGGCACCCAGCTCGGGGCGGTCGGACTTGGCCAGCTCCTCCTTGAGGAAGGTGGACTGGGCGTTGTCGGCCCCTTTCGTGAAGGACAGGCCCACCGCCTCGACGGCGGCACTGCCCCCCTCGGCAACGGCATCGAAGCCGGTGGTGCGCACGGTGATCACCTTGAGGGCGTCCTCGCTCTGCACGGTGGCGATGGCGTTGCCGGCGTAGATCGGGCGCTTGAAGGTGTCCGGGGACTCCACCGCGATGATCTCGGAGATCTGGGCGACGTCCTTGAGGGCGGCGACCCGGGGCAGCACGTTCTTGCCGGTGGTGGAGGCGGCCGCCAGCAGGTGGGTGTAATCGCCGGCGAGCTCCGCGAGCAGCGCCGCGGTGGGCTCGGCCAGCAGATGGGCGTAGGCGGCGTGGTCGGCCACGCGCACGCGGGAGACGCCGTCCAGCCTGGCGGCGGCCTCGGCGATGGCGGCGACGCCTTCGCCGGCCACCAGCACGTCGATATCGCCACCACTCTCTATGACAATCTGCTTGGCAGCGGCAACCACATGGGCGGTGGCGCCGGCCAGGGCGCCGTCGTGATGTTCAGCGAGTACCAGAATGCTCATGAGATCAGCTCCTATCAAAGCACTTTGGCTTCGTTCTTGAGTTTGTCGACCAGCTCATCCACGGAGCCCACCTTGACGCCGCCCTGGCGCTCGGCCGGCGGCTCGACCTTGAGCAGCTTCACGCGGCTGGCGATCGAGATGCCCAGCTCCGCCGGGGTGGTGACGGAAAGCGGCTTCTTCTTGGCCTTCATGATGTCCGGCAGCTTGGCGTAACGCGGCTCGTTCAGGCGCAGGTCGGTGGTGACGATGGCGGGCAGGGTCAGCTCGACGGTCTGCAGGCCGCCGTCGACCTCGCGGGTCACCTGAAGCTTCTCGCCCTCGACCTTCACCTCGGAGGCGAAGGTGCCCTGGGGCAGGCCGGTGAGGGCCGCCAGCATCTGGCCGGTCTGGTTGTTGTCGGTGTCGATGGCCTGCTTGCCGAGGATCGTAAGACCCGGCTGCTCCTCTTCCACCAGCCTGGCCAGCGCCTTGGCGGCGCCCAGCGACTCGACGCGCTCGTCGGTCTCGGCTGACGTATCCACATGAATCGCGCGGTCGGCGCCCAGCGCCAGCGCGGTGCGCAGCTGCTCCTGGGCGGCCTTGGGGCCGATGGTCGCGACGACCACCTCGGTGGAAATGCCCTTTTCCTTCAGGCGCACCGCCTCTTCCACGGCGATCTCGCAGAAGGGGTTCATGGCCATCTTGACGTTGGTGAGGTCGACGTCGGAGTGATCCGGCTTGACCCGAATCTTGACGTTGTAATCCAGCACGCGCTTGACCGCGACGAGGACTTTCATGGCGTATCTCCGGTGAATTGTTGTTGGGTGCGCCGAGCCGGGGCTCAGCAGAAGGCCTGGAGGCCGGTCTGGGCACGCCCCAGGATCAGCGCATGGACGTCGTGGGTGCCCTCGTAGGTGTTCACCACCTCGAGGTTGACCAGGTGGCGCGCCACCCCGAACTCGTCGCTGATGCCGTTGCCGCCCAGCATGTCGCGGGCCAGGCGGGCGATATCCAGCGCCTTGCCACAGCTGTTGCGCTTCATGATCGAGGTGATCTCCACCGCGGCGGTGCCCTCGTCCTTCATGCGCCCCAGCCGCAGGCAGCCCTGCAGGGCCAGGCAGATATCGGTCTGCATGTCGGCCAGCTTCTTCTGGATCAGCTGGTTGGCGGCCAGCGGCCGACCGAACTGCTGACGGTCCAGGGTGTACTGGCGGGCGGTGTGCCAGCAGTCCTCGGCGGCGCCCAGGGCGCCCCAACTGATGCCGTAGCGCGCCGAGTTGAGGC
This sequence comes from Halomonas sp. PGE1, assembly GCF_013000985.1. Lineage (NCBI taxonomy): Bacteria > Pseudomonadati > Pseudomonadota > Gammaproteobacteria > Oceanospirillales > Halomonadaceae > Halomonas > Halomonas sp. PGE1. The sequence continues at coordinate 2,111,467 of NZ_CP053032.1, read as the reverse complement.
AGGTGAAGGGCCCCTTGAGGCCGCGCACCTCGGGGAACATGTTCTCCTCGGGCACGAAGACGCTGTCCATGACGATCTCGCCGGTGATCGAGGCGCGCAGGCCCACCTTGCCGTGGATCGCCGGGGCGGAGAGCCCCTCCCAGCCCTTCTCCAGCACGAAGCCGCGGATATCGCCCTCGTCGTCCTTGGCCCACACCACGAAGACGTCGGCGATGGGGCTGTTGGTGATCCACATCTTGCTGCCGGTGAGGCGATAGCCGCCGTCGACCCTGCGGGCGCGGGTCACCATGCCACCGGGGTCGGAGCCGTGGTTGGGCTCGGTGAGGCCGAAGCAGCCGATCCACTCACCGCTGGCCAGCTTCGGCAGGTACTTCTGCTTGGTGGCCTCGTTGCCGAATTCGTTGATCGGCACCATCACCAGGGAGGACTGCACGCTCATCATGGAGCGGTAGCCGGAGTCGACGCGCTCGACCTCCCGGGCGATCAGCCCGTAGCAGACGTAGTTGAGGCCGCTGCCGCCATACTGCTCGGGGATGGTGGCCCCCAGCAGGCCGGTCTCGCCCATCTCGCGGAAGATGGCCGGGTCGGTCTGCTCGTGGCGGAAGGCCTCCAGCACGCGGGGCGCGAGCTTGTCGGCGGCGAACTGGGCAGCGCTCTGCTGCACCATGCGCTCCTCGTCGGTGAGCTGCTGGTCGAGGAGCAGCGGGTCTTGCCAGTGGAAGGCGGGCATCTGGGACATGTCGAAATTTCCTCTATGTTTCATTAGGGCCTGGCGCGACAGACTGCCTTATTCTGCAATGCGAAACTTGATTCCATTTATAATATGGTGCTGAACGACCTCGCCACAGTCAAGCGGCAATTGCCATGCTTAAAAGCGTGCCACCAGGAACCACGCCGCCAATAGCGGCATGGAGAGACAGAGAAAAAGGCCGTTCCAGCGATAACCGATGCGCAGCGACGAAACCCCAGTGAACCTGGACAGAATCAGCATCGAGACGGTCATGGGGGATGACATGAGCGCCAGCGTCCATCCCACCAGCAGGGAGACCGCAAGAATGGGCGGCGACAGTCCCTCGATGCCCAACGTCGGCAGGATACCTGCCAGAAGGGTGACGCTGACGATGGGGTTGATGCCAACCTGGGCCAGCACCGCCACCAGCAACATCGCGATCACCGCCGTGCCTGCCCCCAGCGATGACAGGAAGCCGAGGCTTCCGGCCAGGGCCGAACCATCCACCAATCCCACGCAGAGGTGCCCCAGATAGCCTGCCGCCCCCAGCACCACGATCTCGTTGGACGCCGGTGAAACCAGCCTGGGCAACCCGCGATGCAGGGTAACGGCGGCAGCCGGCACCCCCGCCATGCCATGGCGGCGGAACTGCCAGCAGAGCCACAGGAAAGCCCCCAGGGGCGCCCCCAGCAGCACGGCGGTGGGCAACTGCAGACCGAACCCCCAGGCGAGAGAGAAGATCAACGCCACCAGCGAGAGCAGCAGCAGGGAGAAACGCCCCAAGGGCCTCAGCGAGGGAACCGCATGCTCACTGGTCTGCTGCATGCGCGGTCCGGTCACCCGGTCGACGCCCCAGCCAACCAGAAACAACACCAACGCCGCACCCAGGGCGTAGGGAGCCAGCTCGATCCAGCGCAGGCCCTCCATGCTCGAGAGCACCACCGCCATGCCGATGCCCATGGGCGACACCAGTGGCGCCAGTGCAAAACCGCGCAGCAGTGCCAGCATCATGCGCCGCTGTCGTGCCTGCTGGACCCACAGACGACCTTGGGCCGCCGCCAGGGTATTGCTCTTCTCTATCATGGCGGCAAAGAGATTGAGCACGCCGATATTGAGAATGATGCCAAACAGGGCCGAGCCCAGAGACAGGATCGGATAGCGTCGGCTGGGCGGTTGAAGCAGCATGGCATGCCCGCAGCGCTTCACCAGCCTCGACCGGTAGGCGGGTAGCCGAAGCAGGCCCAGTACGACCAGAAAGGTCGCGAAGAAGGCGAAGCGTCCCGCCCCCTCGCGCAGCAGCGCCAGGGGGGCGGTGTGATGCCACAGCGCTACCAGGCTCAGCAGGGCCGCAGCGCCCAACAGGACAAGGGCCATGGATGAGAGCCCACGCAGGGTGAGCAGATACCCCCCCAGGGCGACCATGGCCAACCACTGGGCCTGGGCGCTGACGAACACAAGGTCTGCCAGGGTCGCCAGAATAACAACCAACAGCAGGGAGGCCCTCAGGCGATCCCGGCTCACTGGTTCACTCCCTCCTCGGCCTCGCTTCCCCGACGCCGACGAAAGGATCCTTCCCCCATCGCCACGAGGTTGCCCTGGCTGTCGAACACCTTGCCACTGGCCATGAAGGTACTGCGCCCTCCTCCTTCCAGACGACCGACAGCGCGCAGCGCCTCTCCCTTGGCCGGCGCAACGAAGGTGGTGGAGAGCGACAGCGTCATTGCCTTGCGCAGCTGGTCCGGAGCCTCGCAGTGCAGGCCCGAAAAGCTCAAGGCCACATCCAGCAAGGTACTGAGGACGCCACCGTGGACGATCCCGCTGCGGTTGAGGTGATGCGGCTCGACCACCAGCGCGAGCGTCACCTGATCAGGCAGCCAGTCGACGACGTGAATGCCCAGATAGTCCTGGAAACCCACCATCCGCCATGACAAGGGCAAGGAATCACTCATGACAGATCCTTTCCCTGCGCCATGTCACGAAGACGCCCCTTGAGGATCTTGCCGCTGGCCGTCGCAGGCAGGCTATCCATCAGTACGATCCGCGTAGGCCGCTTGTAGGGCGCCAGCCGTTCGGAAATGAATGCCCGCAGCGCCGTCTCCTCGAGGTTTGCACCAGGTTCGCACTGTACAAAGGCCACCACCTCCTCGTTGCCCGATACCTGACGCCCCACCACGGCCGACAGCGTCACATCGGGATGTTCGTTGATCACCGCCTCCACATCGGGTGGGTAGATGTTGAACCCGGAGCGAATGATGAGCTCCTTGCTGCGCCCCACGATATAGAGCTGGTCATCTTCGTCGACGCGTGCAATGTCGCCGGTGTTGAGCCAGCCATCCTGGTTTAGGCAGGCTTGCGTTGCCTCGGGCTGACGATAATAACCTTTCATCACATTGGGGCCCCGCACCCAGAGCTCACCCACCTCGTCACAATCATCGGCTTTATCGCCGCTGGCACCCAGGGGCTCCAGGCGATACTCCAGCAGCGGCAGCACACGTCCCACGGTATTGCTGACGTGGCGATCGTCGATCCGGGTCTGGCTGATGGTCGGACTGGCCTCGGTCAACCCGTAGCCGTTGTGCAGGGTCAAGCCGAAAGCGGTCTCGACTCTCCCCTTGATGTCGGCATCCAGGGGCGATCCCCCCGCGGAGATATAGATCAGCGCGGGTGCCTCCAGGGCCTGCCCACGCTGGCGCAGAAACTCCAGGGTTCGCGCATACATGGCCGGGACCCCCTGCAGGACGGTGATGCGTTCCCGCTTAAGGGCGTCGAGCAGCATCGCCGCATCGAAGCGCGGCACCGCATAGAGGCAGGCACCGTTGTAGAGCGATCCCATGCACACCGAGGAGAGACCGAAGACATGGGACATCGGCAATACCCCGTAGACGCGCTGGCCCTCACTGAGATGCCGCATGCCACCCGAGATCGAGGCGATATAGAGGATGCCACGATGGGTCAGCATGACGCCCTTGGGGGGGCCGGTGGTCCCTGAGGTGTAGATCATCGCCGCGACCTGCTCGGCACCACTGGCCGCGACCGGTTCCGGATCGCTGTCGGCCAGCCTCCCTACCCGCAGCGCGCCCAGGCTGGGATGCACCAGGGGCTCGGCACCATGTCGACAGCCGTGCGCTTCCGCATCGGGGGACGCCTCGCTGGTGTAGAAGATGCGCCGCGGCAGACAATTATCGCGGATCAGGTCGATTTCCTTGGCCGTCAGGCGCGAGTTGACGATCGCCACCCAGGCATCGAGTTCGCTGGCGGCCAGCAGCAGTACCACGAGGGCACGACTGTTCTCTCCGACCGTCATCAGACGGTCGCCCGGACGAATCCCCAGCGAGGCCAGCCACTCCCGGGCCTCGAGGATCTCGCGCCCAAGATCGGCATAGCGCCAGCGGACCTCGCCATCTACCAGTGCCGGCTGGTTGGGAATGCGCCTGGCATTGTCGAGCACCCGGGTACTCAGGCGTTCTGGAAGCTCCGCCACCAGCTCACTGGCCAGGCGTCCGAAGATAGATTCGTCGGGCGCCCGGTGTGTCACTGAGAGGGCCATCAGGACGCCTCCCGTACCATATTGCGGGCGATCACGATCTGCTGGATCTGGGTGGTGCCCTCGTAGATGCGGAACAGCCGCACGTCGCGGTAGAAACGCTCGACGGCGTACTCCGCCATGTAACCTGCCCCGCCGTGGATCTGAACCGCACGATCGGCAACACGGCCAACCATCTCGGCACAGAACAGCTTGGCGCACGAGGCCAGGGTCGACACGTCCTCGCCGTCATCCTTGCGGCGCGCGGCATCGAGGACCATGGTGCGGCCGGCATAGGCTTCGGTCTTGCTGTCGGCGAGCATCGCCTGGATCAGTTGATGCCCGGATAGAGGCGTCCCGAACTGCTGGCGGTCCATGGCATAGCGGAGCGATTCTTCGACCAGCCGCTCGGCGACACCGACACAGACAGCGGAAATATGCAGGCGACCTCGGTCGAGCACCTTCATCGCTGTCTTGAAGCCCTGTCCCTCGCGCCCGCCGATGATGTTCTCGGCCGGCACCCGGCAGTTGTTGAAGATGATGTCGCAGGTATGGGCGCCTTTCTGCCCCATCTTGTTGTCGGCAGGCCCACGCTCGAGACCGGGAGTGTCGCCCTCGACGATAAAGGCCGAAATGCCACCGGCACCTTTGTTATCGGGATCCGTTCTTGCCATCACGGTGAACAGGTCCGCCTCGGGACCGTTGGTGATGTAGCGCTTGGTGCCGTTGAGGATGTAGTGATCGCCGTCGCGTACCGCCGTGGTGCGCAGGCTGGCCGCGTCGGAACCGACGTCAGGCTCGGTGAGGCAGAATGAGCTCAGGATCTCGCCGGTGGCCAGCGGCGGCACATAGCGCTCTTTCTGCTCCGGCGTGCCATCGATCAGGATGCCCTGGGCGCCGATGCCGTTGTTGGTGCCGAACACCGAGCGAAACGCCGGAGAGGTCTTGCCGATCTCCATGGCCACCAGCGCCTCTTCCTCCATGGTCAAGCCGAGGCCGCCGTACTCTTCGGGGATTGACAGACCGAACAGCCCCATCTCCTTCATCTCCGCGAGCAATTCGGGGGGGGGACGGCATCGTCCTCGGCCAGGCGTGCCTCGTTGGGAATCAGTCGTTCGCGCACGAAACGAGAAATGGTATCGAGAAGCTGATTCAGGAGTTCCGGATCGCGAATCATGGCGTGTCCTCACAGGTCGAGTGGCAGGCAGGTCCCCAGGGGGCGGCAGCGTCAGGAGCACTGGTTCTGCATTGTGGAATTGTCGTTCGCATCTGTTGTCAGGCACTTTTGCATAGCTTAGGATGGGAGTCAATAATCGGAATGCAGTTCCGCCTTGCGGAATAAAGTCAGCACCCTGGCCCGACACAGATTCGAGAGGAGAACCCCGCCATGTCGAACGCTCCGCCCCTGGAAGCCACTTCAGCCCTCCCCTTCCGTCGCCTGGGCATCGTCGGCACCGGCGCCATGGGCCGCGGCATCGCCCAACTGGCCGCCCAGGCCGGGCTCGAGGTAAGCCTCCATGATGCCCGCGCAGGCGCGGTGGAAGAGGCAAGGAGCTTCATCACCGGCGTCTGGACACGCGGGGTGACGAAGGGGCGCCTGAACGAGAAGGACCTGGCCTGGTACCGAGACCGACTGCACGAAGCCGCCGATCTGAGAGACCTGGCGGGCTGCGACATCGTGGTGGAAGCCATCGTCGAGAACCTCGAGGTCAAGCAGGAACTCTTCACGCACCTGGAAGCCATTCTGGATGACCAGGCCATTCTCGCCACCAACACCTCGTCGCTATCGGTGACGGCCATCGCCTCCGCCTGCCGTCTGCCGCAACGAGTCATCGGCTTTCACTTTTTCAACCCCGTGCCGCTGATGAAGATTGTGGAGGTCATTCCTGGCCTGCGCACCACGGCCGATGTCGCCGATCGTGTCGAGGCGCTGGGACAGGCCATGGGCCACTTCACCGCTCGCGCCACCGATACACCAGGCTTCCTGGTCAATCACGCCGGTCGCGCCTATGGGACCGAAGCGCTAAGACTGCTCAGCGAAGGTGTCGCCGACCACACCACCATCGACCGCCTGCTTGTCGATCAGGGCGGCTTTCGCATGGGCCCCTTCAGCCTGCTCGACCTGACCGGCCTAGATGTCTCCCACGCGGTGATGGAGTCCATCTATCACCAGTACTACGAGGAGCCGCGCTTCCGCCCATCACCGATAACCCGTCAGCGCCTCACCGCGGGCCTGCTCGGCCGCAAGAGCGGCGAGGGCTTCTATCGCTACGAGGATGGCCAGGCGGTGGTGGCGGCGGAACCGGCTCCACCGGCGGCCACTCCCCTGCCCGTGTGGGTCAGCCCCGAAGACCCCGAGGCCGCCCAGGTACTCTCGGCGCTCGTCTCCGCCGCCGGCTGGCCGCTGGACCGGGGCGAGCGGCCCGGTGGCGAGTCGCTGTGCCTGCTCACCCCGCTGGGCGAGGACACCACCACGGCCGCCCTCCGCCAGGGACTCGAGGCCCACCGCTGCGTGGCCGTCGACATGCTGGCCGGCCTCGACCGGCGCCGCAGCCTGATGACCACCCCGGCCACCGAGACCCGCTATCGGGATGCCGCCTGGGCCCTGCTCGGCGACGATGGCACGCCGGTAAGTCCTCTCCACGACAGCAACGGCTTCGTGCTCCAGCGCGTGATCGCCTGCATCGTCAACGTCGGCGCCGAGATCGCCCAGCAGGGCGTGGCAGAGCCCACCACCCTCGACCGCGCCGTGGAACTGGGGCTGGGCTATCCCCGTGGCCCGCTGGCCATGGGCGACCACTACGGCGGCCGGCGCATCCTCACGATCCTCGATAACCTCTTCGCCGCCACCCGCGACCCCCGCTACCGCCCCAGCCCCTGGCTGCGCCGACGCGCCGCCCTGGGCCTGCCGCTGACCACCACCCAACCGACCTGACAGGAGCTTTCCCATGCACGACGCCTTCATCTACGACGGAGTCCGTACGCCTTTCGGCCGCCACGGCGGCAGCCTCTCCGGTGTGCGCCCCGATGACCTGCTGGGCAGGGCCCTGAGGGCCCTCGTCGAGCGCAACGGTTTCGCCCCCGAAGACTACGAGGAGGTGCTGGCCGGCTGCACCAACCAGGCCGGCGAGGATTCGCGCAACGTGGCCCGCCACGGTGCCCTGCTGGCCGGCCTGCCCGTCGAGGTCGCCGGCCAGACCGTCAACCGCCTCTGCGGCAGCGGCCTGGCCGCGGTGATGGATGCCGCCCGGGCGATCCGCAGCGGTGAGGGGCAGCTGTTCCTGGCCGGCGGCGTGGAGTCCATGTCCCGTGCTCCCTATGTGCTGGGCAAGGCGGATTCCCCCTTCGCCCGCAACCAGCCACTCTACGACACCGTGATCGGCTCGCGCTTTCCCAACTCCTGGATCGCCCAGACTTATGGCAGCCACAGCATGCCGGAGACCGCCGACAACGTGGCCCACGACCTGGGACTGGGGCGCGCCGAGAGCGACGCCTTCGCGGCGCGCTCCCAGGCACGCTACGGCGACGCCCTGGCCAGCGGCTTCTATGACGAGGAGATCCTCGGCATCGAGGTATCCCAGGGTCGCAAGCTGCCCCCGCTGCTGGTCGACCGGGACGAGCATCCGCGGCCCGGCACCGATGCCGACAAGCTCGGTCGGCTGTCGCCGCTGTTCGAGGGCGGCGTGGTCACCGCCGGCAACGCCTCGGGTCTCAACGACGGCGCCGCCGCCCTGATCGTCGGCAGCCGCCAGGCCGGCGACGCAGCCGGCGTCAGGCCGCGGGCGCGCATCCTGGCCGGTGCCGTGGCCGGCGTGGCGCCCCGCGTCATGGGCCTGGGGCCGGTGCCTGCCTCCCGGAAGGCCCTGGAGCGGGCCGGGCTGAGCCTGGATCAGATGGACGTGATCGAGATCAACGAGGCCTTCGCGGTGCAGGTGCTGGGCTGCGTCAAGCAGCTCGGGCTCTCGGCCGACGACAGTCGCCTGAACATCAACGGCGGCGCCATCGCCATCGGCCATCCCCTGGGCGCCTCCGGGGCCCGTCTGGCACTGACCGCCCTGCGCCAGCTGGAAGTCTCGGGTGGCCGCTACGCCCTGGTCACCATGTGCATCGGCGTCGGTCAGGGCATCGCCTGCGTGATCGAGCGCCTGGAGGGCTGAGGCCCGAAGATGTCTGGCAGCCCCATCCCCACCAAGACACCCCCGACTCTCAAGCTCGGCGGCGTCTTGGCGAGATGGCAACAATGGAACTCACAAAGACCCAACGCTTCGAAGCACGGGCTTTTAATCGATGTCATCAAGGAGTTCGTGGTCGCAAGGGGCTGTTATGCGATACTAGATTCCGAAATAGCCTACTCAACTCTGGACGGCAACCAATGAGACAGACGCCCTCCCATGAAGGCGAGCATGAGCAAGCCGGCAAGGACCGCAACTTCGTGACGGCTCTGGCCCGAGGCCTGGAGCTGCTTCGCGCCTTCGGCGCCGGAGAGGAGTACCTGGGAAACGCCGAGCTCTCCAACCGAACCGGAATCCCGCGCCCCTCAGTATCTCGGCTTACCTACACTTTGACGCAGCTTGGCTACCTGCAGCACAACCCCGACATTGAGAAGTATCGGCTCGGAGCTGGAGTTCTGGCGCTCGGCTATCGCTACCTCGCTAACATGGGCATACGCGACCTGGCCCGACCACACCTGCAGCGTCTCGCCGACGCCACCGACTGCAGCGTCAGTCTGGGCACCGCCGACCGCACCTCAATGATGTACCTTGAAAGCTGTCACGGTACCGGGCCGCTGATCATCCGGCTGGGAGTCGGGTCGCGGCTTCCCATGGCGACTTCGGCAATCGGTCGTGCCTGGCTCTGTGGTGTTTCTGACGAGCGACGCCAGCAGCTCATGGGGGAGCTCAGAGCGATCCATAAAGGTGACTGGGCCAGAATCGAAGCCGGCATTGAAAAGAGCCTGGCCGATTACAGGGAGTATGGCTTTTGCCTCTCCGAGGAAGATTGGCAACCGGAAATCAGCGCCGTGGCACTTCCGCTTGTACTGGAAGGTGGCGCAGAGGTGATGGCACTAAACTGTGGTGGACACAGCCTGAAGCTGACCCACGACAAGCTTGTGAAGAACCTGGGGCCAAGACTCAAGGCGGTTGCACAAGATATCATCAACCTTTTGGAGCCAACCCGGTAATACTCACGGAAGAACACCCCATGCTCGAGAAGGAGTCTCCGCACCATGGCCTCGACCGACGCCACCCCCGGCCGCCTCGAGCTCGACGATGGCCGGCTGCGGATCACCGGCAGCTGGACCCTGGCGCATCATGATGCGCTGAAGGCCCAGCTGCGCCGCCACACTTCACTGGACTGGGAGGAGGTCGACCTCTCCGGCCTTGCCGGCCTCGACACCGCCGGCGCCCGCCTGCTGGTGGAGCTGGTCGGTGCCGATCGCGTGGCCGAGGTGTCGCGCTGGGCACCCGACCTGCCCAGGGCGCGCCAGGCGCTGCTCGAGACCGTGGCCCGGGTGCTGCGCGAACCGCTGGAGCCGGAGGCCGCGCGCCGCGCGCCGCTGGCCGACTGGCTGGTCGACGTCGGCGAGCGCATCGCCGCCCTGTGGCACCAGCAGCGCCTGCTGCTCGGCTTCATCGGCCTGACCCTCACCACCCTGCTGGCCTGCCTGGTGCGCCCCTGGCGCTGGCGGGTCACCGCGCTGGTGGCCCATGTCCATCAGACCGGCCTCAACGCCGTGCCCATCGTCGCCCTGCTCACCTTCCTGGTGGGGGCCGTGGTGGCCTTCCTGGGCGCCACCGTGCTGCGCAACTTCGGCGCCACCATCTTCACCGTCAACCTGGTGGCCTTCGCCTTCCTGCGCGAGTTCGGGGTGTTGCTGGCCGCCATCCTGCTGGCCGGCCGCACCGCCAGCGCCTTCACCGCCCAGATCGGCGCCATGAAGGCCAACGAGGAGATTGACGCCATCCGCGCCATCGGCCTCGACCCGATGGAGCTCCTGGTGCTGCCGCGGCTGCTGGCGATGATGGTGATCCTGCCGATCCTCACCTTCATCGGCATGCTGAGCGGGATCCTCGGCGGCGCCCTGGTGTGCATCTTCATGCTCGACATCTCGGCCACCCAGTTCCTGCTGATCCTGCAGCGCGATATTCCCCTCAACCACTTCCTGGTGGGCCTGGGCAAGGCGCCGCTGTTCGCCTTCCTGATCGCAGTGATCGGCTGCCTGGAGGGCTTCAAGGTCAGCGGCAGCGCCCAGTCGGTAGGCGAGCACACCACCTCCAGCGTGGTGCAGTCGATCTTCATGGTGATCCTGCTCGATGCCGTGGCCGCGCTCTTCTTCATGGAGATGGGCTGGTGAGCGGCGCCAACGACACGGTCATCCGGGTGCGGGGGCTGGCCAACCGCTTCGGCAGCCACGTGGTCCACGAGGCGCTGGACCTCGACATCCGCCGCGGCGAGATCCTAGGCGTGGTAGGCGGCTCCGGTACCGGCAAGTCGGTGCTGCTCAGGAGCATCGTGGGGCTCAAGCGCCCCGACGCCGGGCGCGTCGAGCTGTTCGGCGAGGATCTCTCCGCCCTGCCCGCCCGCCAGCGCTCCGAGATGGAGCGGCGCTTCGGGGTGCTCTTCCAGCGTGGAGCCCTCTTCTCCTCGCTGACCCTCCAGGAGAACGTCGCCCTGCCGCTGATCGAACACGCCGGCCTGAGCCGCCGCGACGCCGAGGCCCTGGCGCGCATGAAGCTGGCCCTGGCCGGCCTGCCGCCGGAGGCGGCCCTGAAGATGCCCTCGGAGCTCTCCGGCGGCATGATCAAGCGCGCGGCGCTGGCCCGAGCCCTGGCCCTGGACCCGGAGGTACTCTTCCTCGACGAACCCACCGCCGGCCTGGACCCCATCGGCGCGGCCGACTTCGATCGCCTGATCATGACCCTGCGCGACGCCCTGGGGCTCAGCGTCTTCCTGGTCACCCACGACCTGGATACCCTCTATACCGCCTGCGACCGGGTCGCCGTGCTCTCCCAGCGCCGCGTGCTGGTGGCCGACCGCCTGGCGGTGGTGGAGGCCAGCGACGACGCCTGGATCCGCGACTACTTCCACGGCCCCCGAGGCCGTGCCGCCGCCCGGGCCGCCGCCTCCCACCCGCCGCCAACCTCCGGGGAGAACACCTGATGGAAACCCGCGCCCACCACCTGGTGATCGGCCTGTTCACCGTCATCGCCCTCGTCGCCGCCCTGGGCTTCGCCCTGTGGCTCGGCAAGTCCGCCACGGACCGCGAGGTGACCTTCTACGAGGTCGGCTTCGAGAGCCCCGTCGGAGGCCTTGCCACCGGCAATGCGGTGCTGTTCAGCGGCATCCGCGTCGGCGACGTGGCCGATCTTCGCCTGGACCCGGACGATCCGCGCCTGGTGCGCGCCCTCATCCGCATCGATGCCGATATTCCGGTGCGCGAGGACACCCGCGCCAGCCTCGCCCTGGCCAACGTCACCGGCAGCATGAACATCCAACTGCGGGGTGGCAGCCCGGAGCGGCCCCGCCTGCAGGGAAGCCGAGAGAATCCTCCACTGATCCTCGCCGAGCCCTCCGCTCTGGGCTCGCTGCTCGCCGACGGCGAGACCCTGATCGGCGGCCTGAACCAGCTGATCACCAACGCCAACCGCCTGCTCGACGAGGAGAACACTGCCCGGGTCGAGCAGATCCTGATCAACCTGGAGCAGCTCAGCGAGGAGCTGGCCGCGCGCAGCGGCGAGCTCGGCGCGGTAGTCGACATCGCCGACCGCCTGGGGCAAGAAGCTACCGCCCTGCTGCGGTCGCTGGCCGGCCTGAGCCAGAGCGCCGAGACCCTGGTCGACGAGGATGGCCGCCAGGCCCTGGAGAGCGCCGGCCAGGCCATGGGCAGCCTGCAGGGCATGGCCCGCCGCCTGGAGGAGCTGCTCGGCAGCAATGAGGAGGCCCTGGGCCGCGGCATGCAGGGGCTGGGCGATCTGGGCCCGACCATCCGCGAGCTGCGCGGCACCCTGGACACCCTGGGGCGCATCACCCGCCGCCTGGAGGAGAACCCGGCCGACTTCCTGCTGGGCCGTGAACCGATCGAGGAGTTTTCACCGTGAGACGCCTGGCCCTGCTGCTGCTGGCAAGCACCCTCACCGCCTGCACCCTGCTACCGGAGAGCGAGCCGCCCAGCCTTCACCTGCTGCCCGCCACCCCGCTTGCCCCCGCGCAGAGCGCCCCCCTGGAGGCGCGCCTGCGGGTGGAAACCCCCCAGGCACCGGCGCTGCTCTCCGGGGCGCGCATCCTGGTGATGCCGGAGCCCAACCGCCTGCAGGCCTACGCCGGCGCCCGCTGGAGCGACCGCACCCCGCTGCTGCTGCGCGACCGCCTGGTGGAGGGGCTGCGCGACCGCGGCCGCCTGCACGTCCAGGATGACAACAGCCCGCTGGGCGCCGATGTGGCGCTGGTCAGCGACCTGCGCGCCTTTCACAGCGTCTACCCGCCGGCAGCGGCGCAGGGCTCGCCGGTGGCGGTGATCCGCCTCGACGCCAGCCTGGTGGACGAGAGCCAGCGACGGCTGCTGGCCGAGCGGCGCTTCGAGGTGCGCGAGCCCAGCGAGGGGACCGCCGTGGCACAGGTGGTGGAGGCCTTCGGCCGCGCCGCCGACGAGCTGGCCCGGGCCATCGCCGAGTGGAGCGAGGAGGCCATGGCCGCACGCTGACGCCCGCCGGCCAAATGGCGCCATTACGGCAGGATGCCGCCGATTATTCAGATCGGCGATGTTCGGCTATGATGTCGGCAAACGATGGCTTGGATAAGAACGGCTTGGACACGTACGGCTCGAATAAGTACGACCCAAATAAGTACAAGGACGCAGGCGGCATGGACACGACTCCCCCTCGGCAGAACCTCGGCATCAGCGCCTACCGCTGGCTCAAGCAGGACATCATCCGCGGGGTCTTCCGGCCTGGCGAGAAGCTGCTGATGAGCCGGCTCAAGGAGCGCTATGACCTCGGCGTCGGCCCACTGCGCGAGGCACTCTCCCAGCTGGTGGCTGAGCGCCTGGTGGTGGCGATCAGCCAGCGCGGCTACCGGGTGGCCCCCATGTCCCTGGCCGAGCTCGAGGACCTCTACGACGCCCGCGCCCAGCTCGAGGGGCTGGTGCTGCGGCTGGCCATCGAGCGCGGCGACGATGCCTGGGAGGCCGAGATCCTGGCCACCGCTCACACCCTCGCCAAGGTGATGGAGGTCAATTCCCCCGACGAGCTGCTCGACGTCTGGGACGCCCGCCACAAGGCCTTCCATACCGCCATCGCCAGCGGTTGTCGCTCGCCCCACCTGCTGCAGGTGCGCGAGAGCCTGTTCGACCAGGTGGAGCGCTACCGCCACCTGTGGCTGCGCGAGACGGTCTTCTCGGAGCAGGCGCTCGAGCGCAAGCGCCAGGAACATGCCGCCCTGGTGGAGGTGATCCTGGCCAGGGACGTGGAGCGCGCCAGCGAGATGATGCGCGAGCACCTGATGACCCCGGTGCCGATCATCACCCAGGTCATGACGCGCCAGGCCTAGGTCAGCCCCTGCCCCGCCCTCAGCCGGCCAGCTTGAGACCGACCAGGCCGGCCAGGATCAGCACCAGGCTGAGCAGGCGCAGCGGCGAGGCGCTGTCCCCGTAGATCAGGATGCCCAGCAGCACGGTGCCCACCGCGCCGATGCCGACCCACACCGCATAGGCGGTGCCCACCGGCAGCACCTTCATCGCCTGGGCCAGCAGGTAGAAGCTGGCCACCATGGCCAGCACGGTAAGCACGCTCGGCAGCGGCCGGGTGAAGCCGGCGGAGGCCTTCAGCCCCAGCGCCCAGGCGACTTCCAGCAGGCCGGCCACGGCCACAAGAATCCACGCCATCTCGATGATGTCCTTTCCAGGCGAGGCCGTCCCCGCAGCGCAGGCGCGCACCGGGTCGTCCCGGGCGCGTAGTTCAATGATCTGGTCGAGCCGGGCATGCTAGCACCCCGGTGAGGCTATTCAAGTTTTCCCGGGCTGTCACACCGACGTCACCGACCGCTGGCAGGCTGGTGGGTGACAGAATATCGCTTCCCGCTTATGCTGGAGTGACACCCCGCCCGAGGATGGGCACGCCGGAGACGAGACAATGCCTCACCTGCTGAGATTTTCCCGCGACCTGGAAGCCCGCCTCGATGTCCTCGCCGAGGCCAGCGGCCTGGGCAAGGCCGAGCTGATCACCCGCTGCGTGGAAGGCGGCATCCTGGCCCTCGAACACCAGCTGCTGGCCGAGAGCGGCGCCGCCCCCCTGGCCGAGCGCAGCATCGACCAGGTGCTGCGCGAGAGCGGCCTGGGCGCCTGACCCGAGCGGCATCTACGCTCAGTCGATGAAGCCGGCGCAGAAGCGCCGATACGCCGCCAGCGCCCGCTCCCCGGAGGTGGCGACGAGACGCACCTCCTGGCCCGGCAGGCACTGGGCCAGCCGCGAGGCAGCCAGGGGGGTGAGCGCCCCCAGCCGCGGATAGCCGCCGATGGTCTGGCGGTCGTTGAGCAGCGCAATGGGCTGGCCATCCGGCGGCACCTGCACCGCGCCCAGGCCGATCCCCTCCGAGACCAGCGAGCCGATCCGGCACGCGAGCCGCGGCCCGGTCAGGCGGACCCCCATGCGATCGGCGCGGTCGTCCACTCGCCAGGCGGCGTTGAAGGCCTGGTAGAGGCTCTGCCCGCTGAAGTCGCCCACCTGGGCGCCGGGCAGCAGCGCAAGCCGGGCGGGGGCGCGATAGTCGATCCGCACCTCGTCGGGGGCCTTCCCTTTACCCACGCTCGCCGCGGCCTCGCCCACGCCCAGGCGATCCCCCTCGGCCAGCTTGCTGCCGCGCCCGTCGAAGCCGCCCAGTCCCTCGCGCACCACGCAGGCGACACTGCCCAGCACCGGCTCGGCGACGAAGCCACCGGCCACCGCCAGGTAGGCCCGCAGGCCATTGACGGGGGCGGTGAAGACCAGCCGCTGGCCCTCCCGGCACGCAACCCGCTCCCAGATCGGCAACGGCTCGCCGTCCAGGGTGGCGCCCAGGTCGGCGCCGGCCACGGCAAGCGTCAGGTCGCGCTCGGCCACCAGGGTCAGCCCGCCGAAGGTGACTTCCAGCGCTGCCGCCCCCCAGGGATTGCCCGCCAGCCGGTTGGCCCAGGCCCAGCCGTGGAGATCGGCCGGCCCGCCCTGGGTAACGCCCAGGCGGCGCACCCCGAAGCGTCCGGCATCCTGCAGCAGCGCCAGGGGGCCGGCACGCTCGACGCGAAAGCCGATAACGGTATACCTTCCTTTGTCGCGACTCATCGACCCGCCTCCATGGGCGTGGTATCGCCCCCCTCGGCCTCGAAGGTCTCCCGGTCCACCGGCACGAAGCGCACCCGGTCGCCGACGCCGAGCAGGCTGAAGCCCTCGCGGTCGCGATCGAAGAGCCGTGCCGAGGTGCGCCCCAGCAGGTGCCATCCCCCCGGGGTGACAGTCGGGTAGGCGGCGGTCTGGCGCCCGGCGATGGCCACGCTGTTGACCGGCACGCGCTTTCGCGGGGTATCGAGCCTGGGCACCTCGAGGCGCTCGTCCAGCAGCCCCATGAAGGCGAAGCCGGGCGCGAAGCCCAGCGCGAAGACCCGATAGTCGCTGCCGGCATGGCAGGCGATCACCTCCTCCACCGTCATCCCGACCCGCTCGGCCACCCGGGGAAGGTCGGGCCCCACGCTCGGGTCGTACCAGGTGGGCAGCTCGCGGACCTCGCCGGCATCGGCCTGCGCGTCCGGCACGAGATCCCCCAGCAGCCCGAGCAGGCGACGGCGCGCCTCCTCGGGGGAGAGCCTGAGCGGGTCGAAGACCACCAGCAGGGTGGTATAGGAGGGCACCAGGTCGACCAGGGCCTCGCCGAAGGCCGCCTCGCAGCGCCGCGTCAGCGGGGTGATCCAGGCCAGGTTGGACTCCTCGATGCGCTCGAAGAGCCGCACCATCCAGCCGTCCAGGCCGGCGGACTCCAGCCGCGGCAGGCGTGCGCCCTCCCCCCTCATGATCCGGCCTCGATCTCGCCGAGGGCCTGGCGGATCGCCCTCACTGCGGCGATGGACTCGGGGTTATCGCCGTGCACGCAGAGGGTGTCGGCGGCAAGCACCAGTTCGCTGCCGTCCCTGGCGGTGAGCGGCTGGCCGCTGGCGATGCGCCGCGCCTGGTCCACGATCACCGCCTGGTCATGATGCACCGCGCCCGCCTCGCGCCGGGAGACCAGGCGCCCTTCCCCGTCGTAGGCGCGGTCGGCGAAGGCCTCGAACCACAGCGCCACCCCCTCGGCCTCGGCCAGAGCCCGGGCCGCCGAGGTGTCGCGGGTGGCCATGGTCATCAAGGGCAGCGCGGGGTCGAAGGCCAGGATCGCCCGCATCACCGCGGTCATGATCTCCGGGTCACGGGCCATGTCGTTGTAGAGAGCGCCGTGGGGCTTCACGTAGCTCACCTCGACCCCCTCCGCCCGGCACATGCCGTGAAGCGCCCCCAGCTGGTAGAGCACCAGGTTCTCGACCTCCTCGGCCGAGCAGGCCAGGGAGCGGCGCCCGAAGCCCACCAGGTCCGGGTAGGCCGGGTGAGCGCCGATGCGCACCCCGTGCTTCTTCGCCAGGCGCACCGTCATGCGGATCACGTCGGGGTCCGAGGCGTGGAAGCCGCAGGCCACGTTGGCCAGGTCCACGTGGGGCATCACCTCGTGGTCGAGCCCCATGACCCAGGGGCCGTAGCTCTCCCCCATGTCGGCGTTGAGCAGCAGAGTGTGCACGTCATCCTCCCGGTGCCGTCTCGATCACGGCAATTTATCACATCGCGCCGCCGGCTTGGCTCGAGTCGAGGGCCTGGCGGGGGTTGCGCGGATAGAACCGCTCGGGCTGGCGCTCCACGTGGGGAAAGAAGCGGGTGTCCTTGTAGGGCATCTTCATGAACCCCGAGACGCCGAGCCCCTCGATCTGCCCTACCGCATCGAGGATCTCCTCCAGCCGTCGGCGGAATTCCGCCTCCCGGGAGGGGTCGAGCAGGCGGTAGTAGCTGTGGATCTTGAGGTGTGCCGGCAGCGCCTCGAAGATGATCATGCCGGTGTGGTGGATCTCGTTGAGCGCCTCGAGCGAGGTGATGATCTGCTCCGGCAGTATCAGGAACTCCTCGGGGTCGGGGCCATCCTCGAAATAGCTGTGCAGGCGGCTGCGGTCCTCCAGCTCCGGCATCGCGCTGACCTCGTAGGCCAGACGCATCCCGGGCTCCAGCCGGAAGGGCTGCTCCGGCCCCTCGCGATCCAGGTGCAGGGTGTCCCGGGCGTTGAACAGGCAGCTCTTGAAGATGCCCTGGCGGTAGATGGCCCGGGCCAGGTGCACCATGTTGTTGACCGCGGCGATGAAGGCCGGTCGCCGGGCGGCGTCGTGCAGGTTCAGCGAGGTGTCGATATAGACCCCGTCGGCCTCCCAGCGCACCGCCAGCCCCCCCACCACCGGGTAGCGCCCCAGCCGGCTCACCGCGGCCAGGAAGGCCTTCTCGGTCTCGCCCATGCCCTGCATGAAGTTCTTGTAGTAGCGATCGAGCTGCACGTCGTTGACGTCGCTCAGGGTCTCCGGCGCCCCCTCCTCGCGCAGGAAGGCCTTGCGCGAGCTGTAGACCACGGTGTCGATCTCGCGCTCGGCCGGGCGCACCCAGACCGGCACCAGCGCCTGGGGCGGCGTGACCGGTAGGTCGATCATCACCAGCCGGGAGAGCCTGGGCATCTCGCGGATGAAGTGGTCGCCGGCCCGGTGGCGCTGGCGCGGATCGGGGTCGAGCATGCCGTCGAGCATGCGCGCGAACTCCACCGGCAGCCCCAGGGAGGTTGCGGGAATGGCGCGGTGGCCGAAGCGGCAGGACTGCGCCGAGGCCAGCGCGTAGAGGGTGCCGGCGGCCCCCTGCTCGTCGAAGCGCGGCGAGGAGAGCGCCCCATTGAGCTGCTCCTCGCCGATGAAGTAGACGTCGCCCAGGCGGGCGTTGGTCTGCTGGAGGTTGTCGGACATCAGTTCCATGACGTTGGCCACCACGAACTGCTGGTTGGCATCGAGCTGGGCGAACACCGAGGAGCCCCAGTCGATCAGGGCGATGTTCTCGGTGGCGGCGTCGAACACCAGGTTGGAGGGCTTGATGTCGCCATGCACGATGGGCCGGCCTGCCGGGCCGGCCTCACGGCGCAGGGCGCCCAGGATGTCCGCCAGCTGGCCGGCGATATGTACCACCAGGCGCGGCGAGAGCCGCCCCTCACGCAGGGAGACCTCCTCGAGGTTGAGCCCGGGGGCGCGCTGCATGACGAGAATCGACTGGTGGCGCACCCGCTGGTAGGCGATCAGCTTCGGCACCCGGGGATGATCCACCTGCTCCAGCATGAAGGCCTCCTCCTCGAGGCGGTCCTGGAGATGCTGGGGCAGGTTGATCCGGGTGAACTTGAAGACATACTCGTCGCCGAGCGCGGTCACGCCGGCGAAGACGAAGCCGTAGGCGCCCTTGCCGATCAGCGCAATCTCCCGGTAGCCCAGCTGCTCGAGCTGCTCCTGGCACAGCGCCACCCACGCCTTGAGCTTGCGGGCGTCGTCGTGGCTGAGCAGGTAGATCGACTGCTCTTCCGGGATATAGAACTGCTGCAGGGGCGCCTGGGTCATTGCACTATCCCTTAAAGCGCTGATTCACGTCGCGAGCGATGAGAGGCTGGCCGCCGCCGGAATGGAGCAACCGGAGTTGACTGGCTGCTCAATGAGGATTGCGAGTACCGCCGGCGGCCAGGATATCAAGCGCAGCAGGGAATCAGGGTTTTATGCCAGATGGAGGAGCATGGTCTCCGGATCCTCCAGATAGCCCTTCCAGGCATTGCAGAAGCGGGCGATGGTGCCGCCGTCGATGAGGCGATGATCGCCGGCCCAGGTGACGGTCATGATCGCCCGCTTGACCACCCGCTCCTCGGCGTCGAAGCGCGGCAGCCACTGGGTCTTGCCGATGGCCACGATCGCCACCTCCGGGGCGTTGATGATCGGCGCGGCATAGGTCCCCCCGAGGGCCCCGATGTTGGAGATGCTGATGGTGCCGCCCTTCAGGTCCGCCTGGCTCACCTTGCCGGCCCGGGCCGCCTCGGTGAGGCGCGCCACCTCCTCGGCCACCGACAGCAGGCTCCTGTGCTCCACCCCCTTGACGTTGGGGACCAGCAGGCCGGCGCGGCTGTCCACCGCCATCCCCACGTTGACCGAGGCCAGGTAGTGGATCTCGCTTTCGTCATCGCTGAGCCGGGCATTGAGGATCGGCGCCTCGCGCACCGCCAGCGCCATCGCCTTCATGAAGAAGGGCATCAGCGTGAGACGCGCACCCTCGGCCTCGGCCAGGGGCTTCAACCGCTCGCGCAGCGCCAGCAGCTCGGTGACGTCGATCTCCTCCCCGTACTGGAAATGGGGAATGGTGCTGGCCGCTTCCACCATGCGCCGGGCCATCACGGCGCGAACGCCGCGCAGGGGCTCCACGCGAATCTCCTGCCGGCCGCCGGCGTCGGCCGCCACTGTGCCCTCGCCGGCCCGGTCGGTTGGCCCGCCCTCCTCCAGATAGCGCAGCACGTCCTCCTTGAGCACCCGCCCCTGGCGGCCGGAGCCCGGTACCGCTTCCAGGTCGAGGTCGTGCTCACGCAGCAGGCGACGCACCGCCGGGGCAACCGGGATACGTCCGTAGGGGCCACGCCCCGGTTCACTCGCGATCTCCTCGCCGGCGTCGGGCGCCCGGCGTTCCCGGGCCGGGGCGGCACCCTCGTCGACGGGCGGCAGCGGCGCCTGTGCGGCGGAGCTGGCGCCACCGTCCTCGGGCGTCGGTGCCGACACCGCCGCCGGCGTCTGCTCGGCCCCCTCCCCCTCGGCCACATAGCCGAACAGCGGCGCGTGCACCTTGGCGATCTCGCCCTTCTGCACGTAGAGCCGCGTCACCCGCCCCGCCTCGGGGGCGGTGATCTCCACCAGCGCCTTGTCGGTCATCACCTCGACCACCGGCTGGTCCTCCTCGATCACGTCGCCCTCGGCCACGTGCCACTCCACCACCTCGCACTCCACGATACCTTCGCCGATATCGGGCAGCATGAAATCACTCATTGTCTTGCTCCTGTACTGGGTCGCGTCCGATATCGGATCAGAAGGCCACGCTGGCCTTGATCGCCTCGAAGATCTTCAGGTGATCCGGCAGATACTCCTTCTCCAGGGTCAGCGGGAAGGGGGTATCCAGGCCGGTCACCCGTGCGATGGGGGATTCCAGGTACAGGAAGCAGCGCTCCTGGACGGTGGCGGCGATCTCGCCGGCGAAGCCGCCGGTCAGCGGCGCCTCGTGGGTAATCACCAGGCGCCCGGTCTTGAGCACCGATTCGACCACGGTGTCCTCGTCCCAGGGCAGGATGGAGCGCAGGTCGATCACCTCGCAGGAGATGCCCTCCTTCTCGGCCAGCGCCACGGCGCGCTCGATCACCTCCATCTGCGCCCCCCAGCCGAGCACGGTGATGTCGCTTCCCTCGCGGGTCACCTCGGCCTCACCGATGGGCAGCTGGTAGTCCGCCTCGGGCACCTCGCCGGTGGAGGCCCGGTAGAGCCGCTTGGGCTCGAAGAAGAGCACCGGGTCGGGGTCACGGATGGCCGAGAGCAGCAGCCCCTTGGCCTGGTAGGGGTTGCGCGGCACCACCACCTTGAGGCCCGGGGTATGCGCGAAGTAGGCCTCCGGCGACTGGGAGTGGTAGTGGCCGCCGGAGATGCCGCCGCCGTAGGGGGTGCGGATGGTCAGCCCACCGACGTTGAAGAGATCCCCCGAGCGGTAGCGGAACTTGGCGGTCTCGTTGACGATCTGGTCGAAGGCCGGAAAGATGTAGTCGGCGAACTGGATCTCGGCCACCGGCACCGAGCCCTGGGCGGCCAGGCCGTTGGCAAAGCCGATGATGCCCTGCTCCACCAGCGGCGTGTTGAAGCAGCGCGCCTTCCCGTACTTCTCCTGCAGGTGGCTGGTGGCGCGGAAGACCCCGCCGAAGAAGCCCACGTCCTCGCCGAAACAGATGACCTTCTCGTCCTCGGCCATGGCGATGTCCAGGGCGTTATTGATCGCCTGCAGCATGTTCATGTTAGGCATCTCACTCCCCTCCCTGGGTATCGAGGCTGGCACTCACGTCCGGGTCCAGGGAGCGCGCCCCCTTCGGGTAGGCCTCCGGGTACTTGCGGATATGGGCCTTGAGCCCATCGAGCTGGCGCTGCAGCGCCGGGGTCACGTCCGCATAGACGTCGGTGACCAGGCTGTCGAGCGGCGGCGGCGGGCGCTTCTCGGCACGCTTCATGGTCTCCAGCACCTCGCGGCGCAGCGTCTCCTGGAGCGTCTTCTCCTCCTCTTCGTCCCACCACTCCCTGGCCAGCAGCCAGTTCTGCATGCGCTGGATGGGATCCTTGTCGCGCCAGGCCTCCTCCTCCTTCTTGGAGCGGTAGCCGGAGGGGTCATCCGAGGAGGAGTGGGCCGCCAGGCGGTAGGTCATCGCCTCGATCAGCACCGGCTTGTTCTCCTCCACGGCGATGCGACGGGCCTTGCGGGTCGCCGCCAGCACCGCCAGCACGTCATTGCCGTCGACGCGGATCACGTGCATGCGGTAGCCGAAGGCCCGGGGCGCCACGCCGTCGGCGGCGAACTGCTCGATGGAGGGGGTGGAGATCGCATAGCCGTTGTTGCGGCAGAAGAAGATCACCGGCACCTCGTGGACGGCGGCCATGTTCAGCGCGGCATGGAAGTCCCCCTCGGAGGCGGCCCCCTCGCCGAAGAAGACGATGGTGCAGTGCCCCTCGCCCGCCAGCTTCTGGCCGTAGGCGTAGCCGGCGGCCTGGGGGATCTGGGTGGCCAGGGGCGACGAGATGGTCATGTAGTGCAGCTTGCGCGAGCCATAGTGGATCGGCATCTGGCGGCCCTTGCCGTAGTCGAGCTCGTTGCCGAACAGCTGGTTCATGAACTCGTCGTAGCTGAAGCCGCGATAGACCAGCGCCCCCTGCTCGCGGTACTGGGCCATGATCATGTCAGCGTCGTCGAGCGCCGCCGCCGAGCCGATCACCGCGGCCTCCTCGCCGGTGCACTGCATGTAGAAGGAGAGCCGTCCCTGGCGCTGGGCGGCCATCATGCGCTCGTCCAGCACCCGGGTCGCCACCATGGCGCGGTAGATCTTCAGCGCCTGGTCGCGCTCGAGCGCGGGCGCCTCGGCCCCCTCATGGAGGGTGCCGTCCTGCCGGAGCAGGCGAAAGGTGGGAATGGAAAACTCGTCGCCGCGCAGGAAGTCCGGCGTATGGATATCTTGTGTCGTTGTCATCTCGGTTTCCTCTACCCCTTTTGAGGGCAGTGTTGTTGCTTGCCTCGCCCTTTGCCAGGAGGATTGCCCCCGGCGGGTCAACGCAACCCGAGTTGACGTTAACGTAAAATGCGACCGCGTGCATCCATCTTGCCAGGCAAGCGACCAACGCTGGTGGATTCCACTGCCCAGAACCCCTGGCGGTGGCCGCGGTCAACCGTATCCCGGCCCTCGCGGGCCCTCACCCTGGAAGCCGATCCGTCATGTGGACCCCGACCCTGCCCGCCATGACCTTTTACTGCCTGACCCTCGCCGCGGCCCTGGTGGCTGGCCCCGCCCAGGCCGACCCGGACGCCCTGCTCGACCACGACCTGCGACGCCTGCACTCAAGCGAGGTGGTCAACCTCAAGGAGCAACTTGGCGGCTCCCCGCTGCTGCTGGTCAATACCGCCAGCCGCTGCGGCTTCACCGGTCAGTTCGAGGGGCTAGAGGCGCTGCACCAGCGCTACGCCGAACGCGGGCTCAAGGTGGCGGGCTTCTCCTCCAACGACTTCAACCAGGAGATCGATGAGGAGGGGGCCGCCGAGGTCTGCTTCATCAACTTCGGCGTGACCTTCGACATGTTCGCGCCGATCCCGGTCAGGGGCCCTGAGGCCCACCCGCTGTTCGCCGAGCTGGCCCGGCAGAGCGAGGCGCCGGGCTGGAACTTCACCAAGTATCTCGTCGATGAAAGCGGCCAGGTGGTGGCCCACTTCCCCTCCCGCGTGCGGCCGGAGTCACCGGCGATGCGCGAGGCCATCGAGACACTGCTGGCGGGCGAGTGAGGCACTGGCTCAGGGGCCGGCCCCGGGCCGCGTGAGCCGCCGTTGGCAGCGCTCGAAGGCGCTGTCCACGGCCAGCGCCAGCAGGCCGATCAGCACCGCCCCCTGGAGCACGTAGGCGCTGTTGCCGTTGACGATGCCGGAGATGATCGGCGCGCCGAGGTTGCTCGCGCCCACGGTGGCGCCGAGCGCCGCGGTGGCGATGTTGATGGTGACCGAGGTGCGGATGCCGGCCAGGATCACCGGCGCGGCCAGGGGCAGCTCCACCTGGCGCAGGACCTGCCCGCGGCTCATGCCCATGCCGCGCGCCGCCTCGTGCACCGCGGGGTCAATCCCCTCCAGCCCCGCCAGGGTGTTGCGCACGATGGGCAGCAGGCCATAGAGCAGCAGCGCCACGATGATCGGCCAGGTGCCGAAGCCCAGCACGGGGACGGCCAGGGCGAGTACCGCCACCGGCGGCAGGGTCTGCCCCATGGCGGCGAACTGCGCCACCAGCGGCAGGAAGTCGCGCCAGCCCTCCCGCGTCACCAGCACGGCCGCGGTCACGCCCAGCAGGATGGCCAGCAGCGAAGCCACCGTGACCACCAGCAGGTGGCGACCCAGCAGCATCACGAAGTCGGCATGGGGGTAGATCACCTGGCGGGTGTCGGGCTCGAGCCAGCGAAACAGCGGCTCCAGCCAGGCCATGCCGGCGGCCAGCAGCAGCAGGCAGGCGAGCCAGGCCAGCGGCGCGCGCCAGGCCGCCAGCCGGGCAGCAGCCCCGCCGGCCGCGGTTGGCTCATGCCTCACGGCGGCTCTCCACCAGGCGCCGCAGGGAGAGCTCCCCCACCGCCATGTCCTCGTCGTCCACCACGGCGAGGCGGTCGGCGTGCTCCCGGAACATCACCGCCAGCGCCTGGCGCAGGGTGGCATCGCGATGCACCCGCGCCCGGGGCAGCAACCGCGGCGACAGCGGCTGCATCCGCTCGGCGACCCGGATGATGCCGGCCTCCTTGAGGCCGCGGTCATCGCCGCCCAGCAGCGAGGCCACGAAGTCGTCGGCCGGCTCGCGCAGCAGGGCCAGCGGCGCGCCCTGCTGCACGATGCGCCCGGCCCGCATCACCACCAGCCGGTCGGCCAGGGCCAACGCCTCGTCCATGTCGTGGGTCACGAACACGATGGTCTTGTTGAGCCGCGCCTGCAGCTGGCGCAGCTCGACCTGGAGCGTCTCGCGGGTGATGGGATCCAGGGCGCCGAAGGGTTCGTCCATCAGCAGGATGTCGGGGTCCGCCGCCAGCGCCCGGGCGACCCCGACCCGCTGGGCCTGGCCGCCGGAGAGCTGATGAGGGTACTTGTCCGCGAACTGGGCCGGCGGCAGCCCCAGCAGGGCCATCAGCGCCTCGACGCGCTCGCGGATCTGCGGTGTCGGCCACTTCTGCAGGCGCGGCACCAGGCCGATGTTTCGTGCCACCGTCCAGTGGGGAAACAGCCCGGTGCTCTGGATGACGTAGCCGATGCGACGGCGCAGCTGCCGCTCGTCGAACTCCCGTACCGGCCGCCCCTCGATGAGGATGCGCCCCTCGTCATGCTCGATGAGGCGATTGATCATGCGCAGGGTGGTCGACTTGCCGCAGCCGGAGGTGCCCACCAGGGCACACAGCTCGCCCCTCTCCACCCGCAGCGAGAGGCGTTCCACCGCCGTTTCGGTGCCGAAACGCTTCGTCACCTCGCTAAGCTCGATCATGGGGTGGCTCCTGCGGCGATGCGGGTGTCCAGGCGACGCGTGAGGGCGCCCAGCAGGGAGTCGACGGCCAGCGCCATGGCCAGGATCGGCAGCGCGCCCAGCAGCACCAGATCCATGGCCGCCTGGCCCAGCCCCTGGAAGATGAAGGTGCCGAGCCCGCCGGCCCCGATCAGCGCCGCCACGGCGGCAAGGCCGATGGCCTGCACCGTGGTGATGCGCACCCCCTCCAGCACCACCGGCAGCGCCAGCGGCAGGCGCACCTGCAGGAAGACCTGGGAACGGCTCATGCCCATCCCCCGCGCCGCCTCCAGCACCCCGGCATCCACCGCGGAGAGCCCCACGAAGGTGTTACGCACCATGGGCAGCAGGCTGTAGCCGAGCAGGGCCAGGAAGGCCGGCGCCCAGCCGATGCCGCGCACCCCCAGGGCGTTGACCCAGGCCAGGTTCGCCGAGAGCCAGGCCAGGGGGGCCAGCAGCAGGCCGAACAGGGCGAGGCTCGGGATGGTCTGCAGGAAATTGAGCAGGGCGAACCCGACCCGCTCCACGGCCGGGTGTCGGCGCATCGCCAGCGCGATCAGCGCCCCCAGCACCAGGCTCGCTCCCACGGCGGCGCCGACCAGCAGCAGGTGGTCGACCACGGCGCCGGCGAACTGGCCGCTGCGTCCCCGGTATTCCCGCACGAGCGCCAGCGGTTCCAGCCAGGGAGCGGCCAGCCACCAGGCGGCCAGCACCGCCGCGACCAGCAGCCAGCCCGCGGCGGCCCCGAGCACGAGGCGGGTGCGCAGCTCGATCACCATCAGCGAGAGGCAGAAGAGCAGCAGCCAGAAACCCGCGCCGAGCCCCAGCCGCGCCTGGGGCTCGCCGGGGTCGAGGTTCAGGAAGGCCGCCACGACAAGCCAGGCCGGCAGCGCCATCAGCACGCCGATGGCCAGGGCGAGGGCCAGCCAGAGCCGGCGCCGGGTGGGCCGCCAGGCCAACGCCGCCAGCCCCAGCAGCGGCAGCAGCAGCGCCAGGGCGCCCAGCCAGCCGGCGGCCTCATGGGCCCGAAGGGGCGAACCCGGCACGATGCGGTTGGGCGCCACGCTCACCGTGGCCAGCCAGCCGACGCCGAGGGCCGCCACCAGCGCCAGCAGCCCGATCACCCGATTGGTGGGCGGCGCGTCCCTGCGCGTCACGGGTCACTCCTCCAGGGTGGCGAGGAAGTCGGCCGCCACCTGGCGAGGGTCGAGCCCGTTCACCGCCACGTCGCCGTTGAGGCGCTGGAGCACCTCGAGATCGAGGGCCTGGAACACCGGCGCCAGCAGCGACTCGATCTCGGGATGACGCTCAAGCACCTCGGCGCGCACCACCGGCGCCGGCTGGTAGACGGGCTGCACGCCGAGGGTGTCCTCCAGCACCACCAGGTCCAGGGCGTTGAGACCACCGTCGGTCCCATAGGTCATGGCGCCGTTGACCCCGCTGGTCCGCTGGGCGGCGGCGCGCATGGTGGAGGCGGTATTGCCGCCGGAGAGCACCAGCAGCTGGTCATCGGAGAGCGCGAAGCCATAGGCCGCCTGGAAGGCCGGCAGCGCCTGCTCGGACTCGACGAACTCGGCGCTGGCGGCGAACCTGAAATCGCCGCCGTCGCCCAGCCAGGCGGCCAGGTCCTCCAGGGTCGCGAGTCCCTCCTCCCGGGCCAGGTCGCCGCGCACGCTCATCGCCCAGGTGTTGTTGGCCGGTGCCGGCGTCAGCCACGCCAGGCCGCGTTCGGCGTCGCGCTCACGCACGGTCGCGTAGGCGGCCTCGGCGTCGTGCCAGACGTCGCTGTCGGTCATGTCGAAGAAGAAGGCGCCGTTGCCGGTGTACTCCGGATAGAGGTCGACCTCCCCGGCCAGCAGGGCCTCGCGCACGATGCTGGTGCCGCCCAGCTGCAGCCGCTCCCGCACCTCGATGCCGCCGGCCTCCAGGCGCTGGACGATCAGTTGGCCAAGCACCGAGCCTTCGGTATCGATCTTGGAAGAGACCACCACGGGCCCCTCTGCCTGGGCGAGGGAGAGGGTCAGCAGGGTGCCGGCCGCGATGGCCAGGGGGCGAGAAAACGGGATACGCATGGCGAGTGACCACTCGGGAAGTGTGAAGGTATGCTGCAGTATAGGGATCACAGCCCTTGCCTGTCAGACACTTGCCGCCAACGCAAAGGATGCCCCGGATGCCGCACGCCACCCCGCCCCTGCTCGACCGCTGCCACCATCCGCTGGTCCGCGACCTGGCGTGGCTGCTGCTGGCACCCGATCTGCTCGACATGCCCTGGCCGGGCCGGCCCAGCCGCGAGGCGCTGGGGCTGGGTGACGACGCCCTGCTCGCCGCCTGGCTGGATGATCTCGAGGCCGACCCCACATCACTGGAGGCCTGCGTCGGCGAGACCCTCGTCGGTCGCATGGGGCTCTACCACGAGCGGCTCTGGCAGTTCCTGCTCGACGCGGCCCCGGGCACCGAGCTGCTCGCCCACAACCTGCGCATCCATCGCGGCAAGCAGACCCTGGGCGAGCTCGACCTGCTCTACCGCCGCCGCGGCGAGACGGCGCTGATCCATCTCGAGGTCGCCATCAAGTACTACCTGGGGCTGATCGAGGGACCGGGAAGCGCCGAGGACCAGGCGCGCTGGATCGGCCCCGGCGGCGCCGACAGCCTGGGTGGCAAGCGCGAGCACCTCCATCGACACCAGCTTCGCCTGACCGAGCAGCCCGAGACCCGCCAGGCCCTGCGCGAGCTGATCGACGGCGATGCCGTCGGCGCCGCTCGTCCCCTCGAGATCCATCGCCAGTTGGCCATACCGGGGGTGCTCTTCTATCCCTGGCGCCACCCCCTGCCGGTGCCCCGGGAAGCGAACCCGGCGCACCTGCGCGGGACCTGGCTGTTCTGGGGAGCGTGGAGAGACTTCCGGGATGGGCTGCCGACCGGCACCCGGGCGGCCAGGCTGACCAAGCCCCACTGGCTGGCGCTGCCCCGCCATGAGTGTCTGCAGCCCCTGGGCGAGGTCGAGGCCCGGCTGGCCGAGCACTTCCGGGAGCCCGCCTCGCCGGTGCAGCTCGCCCTCTGGCATGCCGAGGCGGGCTGGCGACGCCTCTTCGTGGTGGCCGACGACTGGCCGCGACAGATCCCGCTGCCGCCTGCCTCTTCGCTCGACTGTCAAGCGTCTTCGACAAGACCTCGCACCTGAGCAAGAAGACGTCTCTTGCGCGGCATCAGACTCACCTCCAGGCCCAGGGGCCGAAAGACGCGGTTCTTCACCTCCAGGGTGACGTTACCCTTGTCGCCTTCCAGATCTGACAGGGTACGCCGACTGATGCCAACCAGGCTGGCGTAGCGGGTCTGGGACAGGCCCAGCACATCGCGCCGCAGCGCACGCAGCAGCTGTCCGTCGCTGAGCTCTCCGGAGTAGAAACGCTCAAGGAGCGCCACCAGCGCCGCTTCTCGATCGATGGGATCGCGAGGTTTCACAGCAGCCCCCAGCGCTTGAGTCGCCACCCCAGAGAGCGCAGGCCTACCGTCGGCAGCTCCAGAATTCGTGGAGGCACGCCGCGCCTGGCCAGGCGCTCATCCAGACCTTCCAAGTCGGCCGCAAGCCGCTGGAGCGCTTCCATCAACCGATCAGGGTCCACGAGGTCCGACAGGGACGCGGCGATGGCTGGCCAGTCATACTCACCTCCTGCCTCGAGCGGTGGGGCCCACTGGGTGGTTCGTGTCACCCCTTCGGGGTCGGCCCTCATGGGGGCGAAATCGTAGACGGGAGCAAGCCCGATACCCTCGGGACGCTTGATCAAGGCTGTATTACGACCGTGGTTGTCGGAGTTGCCAAAGGCAATGTTGAGCAGGTCCCGCCGCACCCATTCGATCACGAAGGCCTGGATGTCGAAGGCATCGCCGAGCTCACGGACACGGTACTGCGCCTGGAGCAGCGCCACCAAGCGACGCAGGGTCTCACTGTGGCGAAGGAAGGTGCCAGGCGCCGCCCCCATCAGGGAGTAGACGGATTCCAGGCCGTAGCGAGTCCAGGCTCCGTCAAGGTACTGCATATCGAAGCGCGGAAGCCACAGCGAGGGATAGCGCTCACCCTCGATCAGGCGCATGGCGCCTGTCTCGATGGTGTCGATGCCGAGAGCTGCGAGCTCCTGATAGAAGTGGTACTCGGCACGCAGGATGTCGCAGTCGTCGGCAGAGCGGCTTCCGCGGGGAAACTTCACCAGCATTGGCAGATCCGGTCGATGAGCCTCTTCCTGCCAGGTATCGATCCAGACCCGCTCATCATCGGTGAGTCTCAGGAGCAGCTTGGGCGCTTCGCCTCCGGCACCGGTCGCACCTCCGCTGGCCGCCCCCATCTGCTGGGCATACTCCAGGAAATCCACATCGCGCTCCACGACGCTCTGCACAGGAAAGCGTCGCTCCCCCAGGCTATCCCTCAGGCCATCGTCGGGCACTGCCTCCTTGATGCGCAGGTTGCCCACCGGTGCGATGGTGCCTCGAGCCAGCAGCTCCGCATCCTGACGCCCTGCCGGCAGGCCCTGTATACCGAGATAGTCCACCCAGAAGCGGCGACTCGCGCCAGCCGGCATGATGTCTTCCAGGAAGCCGAACCAGCGTGGGGATTCATGGGTGAGCATCAGCTCGACCGGCAGTAGCAGACTGCAGGCATGCAGGTCGTCATGGAACATCCAATCGACGGCATACTCGGTGGTATAGCGCAGTCGAGACTCCCCCCGCACCCCGCGATCGGGTCCGGGAAGTGTCAGCATGGCCGCATCGTGCCAGGCCTGGTCGAAATGGATCTGCAGCGTCAGGTCCATGACACCCCCTTGCGCACCATAATGCTCATAAATGTCAATTCGACACGCGTTATGAGCATTGTAGCGCACATTATTTAAAGATTTCAGATTTTTTGAGCATGATACTACTCATGTCTTACTTCCCCCCCATAGCAAGACGCCCGCCCCTCCTTGCGGCGGGCCGGGCGTCCGGGCGCTGTCGATCGCGAAGGTGTCTCAGCCTTCCGGCTTCTCGAAGACCCAGGTGGTGCCTTCGCGGGAGTCCTTGAGGATGATGCCCAGCACCGCGAGCTCATTGCGGATGGCGTCGGCGGCGGCGAAGTCCTTCGCTCCCTTGGCCGCGGCGCGCGCGTCGATCTTCGCCTGGATCTCGGCTTCCGTGAGCGGCAGGCCGGAGGCGCCCGCCTTGAGGAAGGTCGCCGCGTCCTGCTGCAGCAGGCCCAGGATGCCACCCAGGCGCTTGAGCTCGAGGGCCAGGGCCGGCGCCTGCTCGGGGGCCTCCTTCCTGGCCCGGTTAAGCTCGCGGGCCAGGTCGAAGAGCACCGAGAGCGCCCCGGGCGTGTTGAAGTCGTCGTCCATGGCGGCGGTGAAGCGCTCGTCG
The DNA here is from genome assembly GCF_013000985.1 of Halomonas sp. PGE1. Taxonomy (NCBI): domain Bacteria; kingdom Pseudomonadati; phylum Pseudomonadota; class Gammaproteobacteria; order Oceanospirillales; family Halomonadaceae; genus Halomonas; species Halomonas sp. PGE1. The sequence goes on along the minus strand of NZ_CP053032.1, from coordinate 2,080,934 downwards.
AACTCGGGCGCCACCGCCCCTGCTGCCGGCTCGCCCTCTTCCTGAGCCAGCCCTTCCAGCGCCAGCCCCTCGAGAGCGAGCCCTTCAAGCGCGAGCCCTTCAAGAGAGTGGTAGAAGCGCTCCAGGGACTTGCGGGCGTCGGCCAGGGAGTCCGGAGAGTAGTTGATCGCGCTGCGATAGTGGCTGGCCACCAGCAGGTAGCGCACCACCTCCGGGTCGTGGTGCTCGAGCACCTCGCGGATGGTGAAGAAGTTGCCCAGGGACTTGGACATCTTCTCCTGGTTCACCCTCACCGCCCCGGCGTGCATCCAGGTGTTGACGAAGGGCTTGCCGTTGGCGGCCTCGGACTGGGCGATCTCGTTCTCGTGGTGGGGGAAGGTGAGATCCGGCCCGCCGCCGTGAATGTCGAAGGTGTCGCCCAGGCAGCACTTGGACATGGCCGAGCACTCGATATGCCAGCCGGGGCGCCCCTCGCCCCAGGGGGAGGTCCAGCTCGCCTCGCCGGGCTTGGCGGCCTTCCAGAGCACGAAGTCCAGCGGATCCTCCTTGTGCTCGTCCACCTCGATGCGCGCCCCGGCGCGCATCTCGTCGAGGTCGCGGTTGTTGAGCTTGCCGTAGCCCTCGAACCTGCGCACCCGGTAGTAGACGTCGCCGTTGTCGGCGGCATAGGCGTAGCCCTTGGTGATCAGGGTCTCGACCATCGCGATGATGTCGCCGACATGGCGGGTCGCCCGGGGCTCCTGGTCCGGGGGCAGCACGAAGAGGCGCGCCTCGTCCTCGTGCATCGCCTCGATCATGCGCTCGGTGAGCGAGGCGATGCTCTCGCCGTTCTCGTCGGCGCGGCGCAGGATCTTGTCGTCGATGTCGGTGACGTTGCGCACATAGGTGACGTCATAGCCGCGATGGCGCAGGTAGCGGGTGATGACGTCGAAGGCCACCATCACCCGGGCATGGCCCAGATGGCAGTAGTCGTAGACGGTCATGCCGCACACGTACATGCGCACACGGCCCGGCTCGATGGGGGTAAAGGCTTCCTTGCGGCGGGTCAGCGTGTTGTAGATCTGCAGCTCGTTGCTCACGATCACCCCTTCGTCTGCGCGTCTTTCTTCATGACTTTGGCCCAGCTGTCCTTGAGGCCCACGGTGCGGTTGAACACCAGCTTGCCGTCGCGGCAGGCGTGGCGATCGGCGCAGAAGTAGCCCACCCGCTCGAACTGGAAGCGGCTCTCGGCGGCGGCCTCGGCGAGGCTCGGCTCGCCGATGGCCTGGCAGACCACCAGCGACTCCGGGTTGAGGTGGTCGAGGAAGTCGGCATCCTTGTCGCGGTCCGGCTGCTCCACGGTGAAGAGGTTGTCGTAGAGCCGCACCTCCATGGGCACGCCGTGCTCGGCGCTGACCCAGTGAATCACGCCCTTGACCTTGCGACCCTCGGGGTTCTTGCCCAGGGTATCGAAGTCCACGGAGCAGTGGAGCGCCTCGATCTCGCCGTTGGCGTCCTTGACCACCTCATCGCAGCGAATCACATAGCTGTTGCGCAGGCGCACCTCCTGGCCCGGCGCCAGGCGGAAGAACTTCTTGGGCGGCTCCTCCATGAAGTCGTCCTGATCGATATAGAGCTCCCGGGTGAACGGCAGCTTGCGCAGGCCGAGATCGTCCCGGGCCGGGTGGCCGGGCACCTCATAGACCTCCTCATGCCCCTCCGGCACGTTGGTCAGCACCACCTTCAGCGGCTTGAGCACCGCCATGGCCCGGGGCGCGTTGTCCTCGAGGTCGGCGCGGATGGCGTGGTAGAGCATGGCGATGTCCACCAGGCCGCCGTCGGCGCGGGTCACGCCGATCATGTCGCAGAACCTGCGTATCGAGGCCGGCGTGTAGCCGCGACGGCGCATCCCGGAGATGGTCGGCAGGCGCGGATCGTCCCAGCCGTCGACGATGCCCTCGTCCACCAGCAGCTTGAGCTTGCGCTTGGAGGTCAGGGTGTAGTTGAGGTTGAGCCGGGCGAACTCGATCTGGCGGGGCCTCGCCGGCACCGGCAGGTTCTCCAGGAACCACTCGTAGAGCGGGCGATGGTCCTCGAACTCCAGGGTGCAGATGGAGTGGGTGATCCCCTCGATGGCGTCCGACTGGCCGTGGGTGAAGTCGTAGGAGGGGTAGATCTTCCACTTGTCGCCGGTCTGGTGATGATGGGCGTGGCGAATGCGGTAGAGGATCGGGTCGCGCAGGTTGATGTTGGGCGAGGCCATGTCGATCTTCGCCCGCAGCACCTTCTCGCCCTCGGCGAACTCGCCGACGCGCATGCGCTCGAGCAGGTCGAGGTTCTCCTCCGCGCTGCGCTCGCGGTAGGGGCTCGGGCGGCCCGGCTCGGTCAGTGTGCCGCGGTACTCGCGGATCTCGTCGGCCGAGAGGTCGTCCACGTAGGCCTTGCCCTCGCGGATCAGGTGCTGGGCCCAGGCATAGAGCTGATCGAAGTAGTCCGAGGCGAAGCGCACCGCCCCGGCCCACTCGAAGCCCAGCCAGCTGACGTCCTCCTGGATGGCGTCGATGTAGGCCTGCTCTTCCTTGGCCGGGTTGGTGTCATCGAAGCGCAGGTGACAGTCACCACCGAACTGCTCGGCGAGGCCGAAGTTGAGACAGATCGACTTGGCGTGGCCGATATGCAGGAAGCCGTTGGGCTCCGGCGGGAAGCGGGTCACGATCTTGCCGGTGCGACCGGCCTCGATCTCGTCGCGAATCTGGTTGCGAATGAAATTCGGCGCGCTGGTGGTGTCGGTGGTCATGGTTGGGAAAACAACCTCTGGTTAGGGTGCGGTCTGGAGCCTTGCCGATGGCCTCCACTGCTCGGGGCTATTCCGGCGACAAGCGTTCGAGGAGGCGCTGTGAACCCATCCCTGGGCGCTACCGATGCCATCCCTGGCATAGGACCTCCTCTTCCGCTTATCCCCGGCGCCCTCGCCGCTGGGTCAAGCCGCTGACATGAGACGCTCGGGCTTGTTTCGCGCAGCGAGGCAAAACCGGTATTATAGCGCCACGTCCATGGGCAACGCCAAGGCAACGCCCCTTTACCGCACAGGAACTTACGCATGATCACTCTGCAGACTACCTACGGCGACATCGGCATCGAGCTGGACCACGAGAAGGCGCCGAAGACCGCTGCCAACTTCGAGCAGTACGTGCGCGATGGCTTCTATGACGGCACCCTCTTTCACCGCGTGATCGACGGCTTCATGGTCCAGGGCGGCGGCTTCGACGAGGACTTCAACCAGAAGCCCACTCGTGATCCCATCGAGAACGAGGCCGACAACGGCCTGCAGAACGAGGCCGGCACCCTCGCCATGGCACGCACCCAGGACCCGCACTCCGCCACCGCACAGTTCTTCATCAACGTGGCCGACAATGCCTTCCTGAACCACAGCGGCAAGTCCATCCAGGGCTGGGGCTACTGCGTGTTCGGTCGCGTGGTCGAGGGCATGGACGTGGTCGAGAAGATCAAGGGCGTGGCCACCACCCGCCGCGGCATGCATGCCGATGTGCCCGCCGAGGACGTGGTGATCCAGAAGGCCTTCGTCAAGGAGGCCTGATGGCCACCCTGCTGATTTCCGACCTGCACCTGCACCCGGGCGCCCCCGAGGTCACCGAAGGCTTCCTGCACTGGCTGGAGGAGCGCGCCTGCGGCTGTGACGCGCTCTACATCCTGGGCGACTTCTTCGAGGCGTGGATCGGCGACGACCTGCTCGACCTGGCCGGCCAGGATCCCAGCGGCAACGCCGACCTGGCCCTGCGCGTCGCCCGGGCGCTGCGGCGCCTGGCCGACGACGGCAGCGAGCTCTACCTGATGCACGGCAACCGCGACTTCCTGCTCGGGGAGCGCTTCGCCGAGGCGGCCGGCGCTACCCTGCTCCCCGACCCCAGCGTGGTGATGCTCGGCGGCCAGCGGATCCTGCTGATGCATGGCGACAGCCTCTGCACCCTGGACGCCGAGTACCAGGCATTCCGCGCCCAGGCTCGCAACCCGCTATGGCAGGCCCAGGTGCTCTCCATGCCCCTGGCGCAGCGCATCGCCCTGGCGAAACAGCTACGCGAGCAGTCCGGGGAGGCCAACTCCAACAAGGCCGAGGACATCATGGACGTGACGCCGGAGGAGGTGGTCAGGGTAATGGCCGAACAGGACGTCACCACCCTGATTCACGGCCACACCCACCGCCCCGCGGTGCACGACCTGAGCATCGACGGCCAGGCCGCGACGCGCCTCGTGCTGGGCGACTGGCAGCCCGGCCAGGGGTGGGAGATCGTCATCGAGGAGGGGCAGGCCCCCAGGCTCGAGCACTTCGCCCTAGGCGGGTGACGCCGCGCCCAGCCGGCAGGCCTCTAGGCGCGCCTCCAGCGCTTCGGCGTCGGGCAGGCTCCCCGCCGTGCCGATGACCTCGAGGCGCGAGTCGCGCCGCCAGGCGCTGGCGGTGAGGCTGACCGCCCCCTCGGCGCGATTGTAGAGCCGCCAGCCGGCGTCACAGTGGAACACCCCCTTGACCCGCAGGGTGGCCGGCAGCTCCCCCAGCACCATGGCCAACCGGTCGAGCTCGAACCGGTCGCCGGGGTGCCAGCGCCACCCCAGGGTGGCATGCCCCAGCGCCTCGCCCGCCTCCCGATGCGGCCGCCCCGGCGCGGGCAGCGGCGCCGCGAACGCCTCCAGCACCACGCCCTGCGAGCCGAGCGCCCCGCCCGCCGCGTCGCGAAGCCGCCGGTGGGTCTCGCTGTCGGGCGCCGCGAGCGGCGAGGCGGGCGCTTCGGCCTCGAGCAGTCGCGCCAGCGGCAGGCGGCCGAGGGGCGCCTCCACGATCCAGCGCTTGGCGGGCCACAGCTCGGCGAGCCACGCCTTCGCCCTCGCCACCTGCTCGGGGCTTGCCAGGTCGACCATGGTCAGCGCCACCCCATCGGCCAGGGTCAGCTGGTCGCGGAAGGTCTCGTGCTCAATGGCACGCGGGTCATCCAGGCGGCGGGGGTCCAAGACGGCGACCATCTCCCCGAGCGCCAGCACCCCCTCGAAGGCCTCGCCCCTCAGCACCTCCAGCAGCCCCGCGGGATGGCCGAGCCCGGAGGGCTCGATGATCAGCCGGTCCGGGCGATGGCGATGCAGCAGGTTGACCAGGGTCGCCTGCATCACGAAGGCCAGCTGGCAGCAGAGGCAGCCACCCGGCAGTCCCTTCACCACCAGGTCGTCGCGCTCCTCGAACATGGTCTGATCGATGCCCACCTGGCCGAACTCGTTGACCAGCACCGCCCAGCGCTCATCCGCGGGTTTCTGCTCGATCAGCCGATGGATCAGGGTGCTCTTGCCGCTGCCCAGGAAACCGGTGATCAGGTGCACGGGGATATTGGCCAGGGGCGCAGGCATGGGGAGTCCTCGGACGAAGAAAGTGTTACATCATAACATGTCGATCACGAGCCTGAGGGACCAGATTCAGGCCAGGGCCAGCGACGCGGGGATCAGCAACGACAGGGCCCCCATGAAAAAGGAGCAAGCCAAGGGGTTGCCTTGAAGCTTGCTCCTTTTCGCTGGCCTAGCGGCTGGACGAGGACCCTAGCGGCGGATCTCCGCCCTGTCGCGCAGGTCATCCAGCAGGCCCTGGATGGCGGCCTGGGCACGCAGCCGTTCGGCCATGCTGGCCACGAACTGCTCGACCTGGGCATCGAGCTCGCCCTCCTCGACCCGCTCCAGGGCGATCAGCACCACCCGGTCACCGTCGGCAGCGCGGCCATAGACCGGGTCATCGCCCTCGGGGGCCGGCAGACGGAAAACCGCATCCACCAGCGCGCGGGAGAGGCCCTGGGACTCCTGGCGGCCCACGCCGTCGACCCGCTGCCAGTCGAGGCCCTGCTCATCGCCGTCGCGCAGCGCCGCGAGGCGCTCCTCGCCCAGCGCCATCAGCGCCTCGCGGCGCAGGTTGGCGGCCACGCTGGCCTCCACCTGGTCGCGCACCTCCTCCAGGGGCAGGGTGGTGGCCTCGCGATGCTCGGCCACGCGCACCACCAGGCGGCGATCGTTGTCCAGCTCGATCACCTCGCTGTTGAAGCGCTCCTCCAGCACGTCGGAGCTGAAGGCCTCGCTCATCACGCCCGGCTCGGAGAGCACGCCCTCGGCGCCGTCGCGGGAGACCCAGTCGCTCTCCAGCAGCTCGAGCCCGATGTCATCGGCCACACTCTGCAGGTCATCGGCGGCGAAGCTCTCGTCGATCAGGCGCTGGACCCGCTCGTTGAACTCGCCGGCGACCCGGGAGAGCGCGACCTCGCGACGAAGCTCGTCGCGCAGCTCTTCGAAGGACTGTCGCTCGAGGCCGGTCACGGTCAGCAGGTGCAGGCCGTTGTCGGTCTCGACGATACCGGAGACCTCCCCCTCATCGAGGCTGAAGGCCGCCTCGTCGAAGCTGTCGCCGAAGAAGCCGCGGCTGATCACGCCCAGGTCGCCGCCCTGCTCCGCCGAGACGGTATCGTCGGAGACCTCGAGGGCCAGGTCGGCGAAGGACTCGCCCTGGGCCAGGCGCTCACGCACCGCCTCGAGCTCGGCACGCGCCTCGTCGCGACTGCGTTCGCCTCCGACGGTCAGCATGATGTGGGCGAGACGGCGATCGGCGTCGGCGGTGCGCTCCTGCCAGGCATCGCGCAGCTCGGACTCCTCCACCTCGATCGCCTCGGCCATCTCCTGGCGGTCGATGAGCACATACTCCAGGCGCACCTGCTCGGGGCGGCGGTAGTTGTCGGCGTTGGCGGCGTAGTACTCTTCCAGGGCGGCCTGGGTCACCTCCACGTCGCCCTCCACCTGCTCGGCGGACAGCGCTGCATAGCGGAAGCTGCGGGTCTGGCGCTGCAGGGTCGCCAGGGTCTCCTGCTCGCTTGGCAGGGTGAAGTCGCTGAAGGCCAGGCCCTGCTGCAGCTGCTGGCGCTTCATGTCCACGCGCAGCTCCTCGCGGAAGGCCACCGGGGTATAGCCGGCGCTGGCCAGGCGGTTGCGGAACAGCTCGCTGTCGAAGCGGCCCTCCTGATCCTGGAACTCCGGCAGCGACACGATGATCTGGTCGAGCTGCTCCTCGGAGAGGTACAGGCCGCCCTCCTCGGCATACTGGGTCAGCAGGCGGTCGGTGATCAGCTGGTCGAGCATCTGGGCGCGCAGGGCGCGCTCCTGCTCGGGAGGCACCTGACCGCTGCGGATCGCCCGCTGGACCTCGAGTTCCAGCTGCTGGCGGGTGATCGGCTCACCGTTGACCTTGGCGATCTCGTCGCCTCCGCCGCCGAACAGGCCCACCAGGGACTCGACGCCGAACAGGGCCATGGTCACGACCACGGCCCCGACGATGATCTTGGCGCCCCAGCTTCGGGAGCGGTCACGAATACTTTGCAGCATGCAGGCCTCGGCAACGTATTGTGTGGAAAGTGCGGTCTTTAAACCAAGACAGGCGCACCGCCGTGGGCGATGCGCCTGTAGGAGAGTCAACCATCAGCGGCGCGGCGTGCGGGACGCCTCAGTTGACGGAATCCTTGAGCGCCTTGCCGGCCTTGAAGCTCGGCACCTTGGCGGCGCTGATCTCGATCGGCTGGCCGGTCTGGGGGTTGCGGCCGGTACGCGCGGCGCGCTCCTTGACCTGGAAGGTGCCGAAGCCCACCAGGGAGACGCTGTCGCCCTTCTTCAGGCTATCGGTCACGGTCTCGACCATGGCGTCCAGGGCCCGGGCAGCGGCTGCCTTGGGAATGTCGGCAGACGCGGCAATGGCTTCGATCAGCTCGGACTTGTTCACACTTCACCCCTTGATTTTTCGGAATTTGGCTCTAATCGGCGCAACAACTCAACCGGAAGGTCACGATCACGGCATGGCGCATTTTATAGCAATGCGATGAAAGGACTGTCAAGCATACTACCGCGCCGGACCCCACCATATCAGGCTTTTCGACGAAACATGGTGGGGAAATTATTGTCAATGCGTGCTGATCATCGACGGGGATGAGGCGGCATCCTCGGATCGAGATTCCTCTCCGGAAGCCTCCGGCCTTTTGGCCAGCGCAACTTCAAGCACCTCGTCGATCCAGCGAACCGGCCTGATGTCGAGAGCCTCCTTGATATTATCCGGAACCTCCTTGAGGTCGCGGCGATTCTCCTCGGGCACCAGCACGGTCTTTATACCACCGCGCCGGGCGGCCAGCAATTTCTCCTTCAAGCCGCCGATGGGCAGCACTTCGCCGCGCAGGTTGACCTCGCCGGTCATCGCCACGTCGCAGCGCACCGGGCGACCGGTGTAGGCGGAGACCATGGCGGTGACCATGGCGATGCCGGCGCTGGGACCGTCCTTGGGCGTGGCGCCCTCGGGCACGTGGATGTGAAGGTCCTCCTTCTCGAAGCGCTCCGGGTCGATGCCGAACTTGAGCGCCCGGGCCCGCACCACGGTCTGGGCCGCGCTCACCGACTCCTTCATCACCTCACCGAGCGAGCCGGTCTTGTTGATGCGCCCCTTGCCCGGCGTCACCACCGACTCGATATTGAGCAGCTCGCCGCCCACCGAGGTCCAGGCCAGGCCCGTCACGCGTCCGACCTGGTCATCCTGGTCGGCCAGGCCGTAGCTGTAGCGGCGCACGCCGGCGTAGGCCTCGATGTCGGCAGCGGCCAGGGTCTGCGGCGCCAGCGCGCCCTCCTGGCTCTCCTTCTCGAGGCGCTCGCGCAGCACCTTGCGGCACACCTTGGCGATCTGGCGCTCGAGCTCGCGCACGCCCGCCTCGCGGCTGTAGTAGCGGATCAGCTCCAGGATCGCCTCGTCAGCGAAGGCCAGCTCCCCTTCCTGGAAGCCGTTGGCCTTGAGCTGCTTGGGCGCCAGGTAGCGCTTGGCGATGGCCAGCTTCTCGTCCTCGGTGTACCCCGGCAGACGAATCACCTCCATGCGGTCCAGCAGCGGCCCCGGGATGTTCATGGAGTTGGCGGTGCAGATGAACAGGGTCTCGGAGAGATCGTAGTCCAGCTCCAGGTAGTGGTCGCTGAAGGTGTCGTTCTGCTCCGGGTCGAGTACCTCGAGGAGTGCCGAGGCGGGATCGCCACGGTGGTCCATGCCGATCTTGTCGATCTCGTCGAGCAGGAACAGCGGGTTCCTGACCCCGGCCCGGGACATGCGCTGGATCACCTTGCCCGGCAGCGAGCCGATGTAGGTGCGACGATGGCCGCGGATCTCGGACTCGTCACGCACCCCGCCGAGCGCCAGGCGCACGTACTTGCGGTTGGTGGCCCGGGCGATGGACTTGCCCAGCGAGGTCTTGCCCACCCCGGGCGGCCCCACTAGGCAGAGCACCGGACCCTTGAGCTTCTTGACCCGCTTGTGCACGGCCAGGTACTCCAGGATGCGCGCCTTGACCTCCTCGAGGCCGTAGTGATCCTCGTCCAGCACCTGCTGGGCGTGCACCAGGTCGTGCTTGACCCGGGTGCGCTTCTTCCACGGCACCGAGACCAGCCAGTCGAGGTAGGAGCGCACCACCGTCGCCTCGGCGGAGTTGGGCGACATCATCTTGAGCTTGCCGAGCTCCTGGGTGGCCTTGTCGCGGGCCTCCTTGGGCATCCCGGAGGCCTCGATGGCCTGCTCGTACTTCTCGGCCTCGTTGGGCACGTTCTCGAGCTCGCCCATCTCCTTCTGGATGGCCTTCATCTGCTCGTTGAGATAGTACTCGCGCTGGGACTTCTCCATCTGGTCCTTGACCCGGGAGCGGATGCGCTTCTCGACCTGCAGCAGGTCGATCTCGGCCTCGATCAGCGCCATCAGGTGCTCGATGCGATCGCGCACGCGATCCATCTCCAGCAGACGCTGCTTGTCGTCGATCTTCAGCGACAGGTGGGCGCAGATGGTGTCCACCAGGCGGCTCGGGTCCTCGATGCCGGAGAGGGAGTTGAGCACCTCGTTGGGCACCTTCTTGGACATCTTGACGTACTGCTCGAACTGGTTGAGCAGCACGCGCACCAGGGCCTCCTGCTCGCGCTCGGTCAGGGGCTCGCTCTCGCGCAGCACCGCCTCGGCCGAGGTGAAGGCCTCGCCGGCATGGATGGCCCCCACGTCGGCGCGGGAGACCCCCTCGATCAGCACCTTGACGGTGCCGTCGGGAAGCTTGAGCAGCTGCATGATCTCGGCCACGGTACCGATGGCGAAGAGGTCATCGCGGTCGGGATCGTCCTTGCTGGCCTCGCGCTGGGCCACCAGCAGCACCCGCTTGTCGGCACTCATGGCCGCCTCGAGGGCCTGGATCGACTTCTCCCGGCCGACGAACAGCGGAATGACCATCTGCGGGTAGACGACCACGTCCCGCAGCGGCAAAAGGGGCAGACTCAGGGTCTGATCGGCGTTCTGCTGCATCGCAGACGTTCCTCAAACAAAACGGGTGAATGTGACAGGGGTGGGGGCGCGCCGGCCGCTTTGCAAGGGAAGGCCTGACGATGGATGACGAAAAAAGGCAGCGCCCGCACAAAAGAACGCGGGAGCGGCCTCGCCTGGCCGGCGGGTCACCGGCTGTGGCGAGGCTCGCTCCCGCATCGGGTCCCGGCGCTGGCGCCGGGACCGAACCGCTCAGCCGTCGGTGCCGTCGCCGGCCGCCTCCTGCTGCTGGGAGTAGATCAGCAGCGGCTCGCTCTCGCCGCTGATCACGGAGGCGTCGATCACCACCTTACTGACCCCCTCCAGGGAAGGAATCTCGTACATGGTGTCGAGCAGTACCGACTCGAGGATCGAGCGCAGACCACGGGCGCCGGTCTTGCGCGCCATCGCCTTGACCGCCACGGCGCGCAGGGCGTCCTCGCGGAACTCGAGCTCCACGCCCTCCATCTCGAACAGCTTGGCGTACTGCTTGACCAGCGAGTTCTTCGGCTCGGTGAGGATCTGGATCAGCGCATCCTCGGTGAGCTCGGTCAGCGTGGCGATCACCGGCAGGCGCCCCACGAACTCGGGGATCAGGCCGAACTTGACCAGATCCTCGGGCTCGACGTCGGCCAGCAGCTCGCCCACGCCGCGCGACTCGTCCTTGCTCTTGACCTCGGCGCTGAAGCCGATGCCACCCTTCTCGGCACGGTCGCGGATCACCCGATCCAGGCCGGCGAAGGCACCGCCGACGATGAACAGGATGTTGCCGGTGTTGACCTGCAGGAACTCCTGCTGCGGATGCTTGCGCCCGCCCTGGGGCGGCACCGAGGCGGTGGTGCCCTCGATCAGCTTGAGCAACGCCTGCTGCACGCCCTCCCCCGAGACATCACGGGTGATGGAGGGGTTGTCCGACTTGCGCGAGATCTTGTCGATCTCGTCGATGTAGACGATGCCGCGCTCGGCCTTCTCGACGTCGTAGTCGCACTTCTGCAGCAGCTTCTGGATGATGTTCTCGACATCCTCGCCCACGTAGCCCGCCTCGGTCAGCGTGGTCGCGTCGGCGATGGTGAAGGGCACGTTGAGCAGGCGCGCCAGGGTCTCGGCCAGCAGGGTCTTGCCGCTGCCGGTGGGGCCGATCAGCAGGATATTGGACTTGCCGAGTTCGACGTCGTCCTTCCTGACCTCGGAGCGCAGGCGCTTGTAGTGGTTGTAGACGGCTACCGACAGCACCATCTTGGCGCGGTCCTGGCCGATCACATAGTCATCGAGGGTGTGACGAATCTCGCGGGGAGTCGGCAGCCGCTCCTCGTCGGTCTCGGCATCGGCATCGAGCACCTCCTCGCGAATGATGTCATTGCAGAGGTCGACACACTCATCGCAGATATAGACGGACGGGCCGGCAATCAGCTTGCGCACCTCGTTCTGATTCTTGCCGCAGAACGAGCAGTAGAGCAGCTTGCCGCCTTCGTCCTTGCCTTTGCCGTCGGCCATTCGCTTACCTCATCTCAGTTGGCCGGGCGCACATGGCGCCCGGCCGGGCTCACATCGGCAGCACGAGCTGCCGGAGAACGGTGTCAGGGCGTGATGAAATTCACGCTATCAGGATGTCGGCCGCTTATCCAGCACCGCATCGATCAGGCCATACTCGGCCGCCTGGACGCCGTTCATGAAGTTGTCGCGGTCGGTGTCCCGCGCGATGGTATCGATGTCCTGGCCCGTATGGTGCGCCAGGATCTGGTTGAGCTTGTCACGGATGCCGAGGATCTCACGGGTGTGGATCTCGATATCCGAGGCCTGGCCCTGGTAGCCGCCCAGCGGCTGGTGGATCATCATCCGCGAGTTGGGCAGGCAGAAGCGCTTGCCGGCCGCACCGCCGGCCAGCAGCAGGGCCCCCATGCTCGCCGCCTGGCCGATGCAGACGGTAGAGACGTCGGGCTTGATGAACTGCATGGTGTCGTAGATCGACATCCCCGCGGTCACCGCCCCGCCCGGGGAGTTGATGTAGAGGTGGATGTCCTTGTCCGGGTTCTCGGACTCAAGGAACAGCAGCTGAGCCACCACCAGGTTGGCCATGTAGTCTTCCACGGGCCCCACCAGGAAGATCACACGCTCCTTGAGCAGGCGGGAATAGATGTCGTAGGCCCGCTCGCCGCGCGCGCTCTGCTCGACCACCATCGGCACCAGGCCACCGGCGTTGTGGATCTCGAACTCGTTGCTCATCAGTGTGACGTCCTTGCATCCGAAGAATGGAAGCGGCTGGGCAGGCGCGCCGATCGTCGGCGCGCCTGCCCGGAGGCGGTGAAGGAGATCAGGCCTTGCTCTCTTCCTGACCCTCTTCCTCGCTCTCCTCCTCGTCGGCCTCGGCCTGCTGCTGGGCAGCGGCCAGGACCTCCTGGTAGGTCATGGTGACATCCTTGACGCTGGCCTGCTCGAGCAGCTTGTCAACGGCCTTCTCTTCGAGAATGGCAGACTTCAGCTGAGTCTTCATCTGCTCGTTGCCCATGTAGTACTCGACCACCTGGGCGGGCTCCTGGTACTGCTCGGCGAGTTCCTCGACCTTGGCCTTGATCTCGTCGTCGGTGGCGTCGAGCTCACCGGACTTGATCACCTCGGCCAGCAGCAGGCCGACCTGGACGCGACTCTTGGCCTGCTCGGAGAACAGCTCGTTGGGCAGCTGGGAGACATCGAAGTCCTCGCCCAGGCCGAACTGCTGGGCCGCCTGGCGCTTGAGGCCGTCGGTCTCCTGCTGGATCAGCGACTGCGGCACCGGAATCTCGTTGGCCTTCTTGAGCGCCTCGAGCACCTGCTGCTTGACGCGGTTGTCGACGGCCTGGGCGGCCTCGCGGGTCATGTTCTTCTTGACCTCGGCGCGGAACTTGTCGAGGTCGCCGTCATCGACGCCAAACTTCTTGACGAACTCGGCATCCACCTCGGGCAGGGCCTGGCCCTTCACGGCGTGCAGTTTGACCTTGAAGGTGGCTTCCTGACCGGCCAGGTGCGCGGCCTGGTAGTCCTCGGGGAAGGTGACCTTGATCTCCTTCTCCTCGCCGGCCGCGACACCCGCCAGCTGCTCCTCGAAGCCGGGGATGAAGCTGCCGGAGCCCAGCACCAGGCTGTGGCCCTCGGCGCTGCCGCCCTCGAAGGGCTCGTCGCCCAGGAAGCCCTGGAAATCGATGGTCACCTGGTCACCCTCGGCGGCGGCACGCTCAACCTCTTCCCAGCCGGCATTCTGCTTGCGCAGGGTCTCGATCATCTCGTCGACGTCGGACTCGACCACCTCGACCACCGGGCGCTCGACCTCGGTGCCCTCGATGGAGGCCAGCTCAAACTCCGGATAGACCTCGAGGGTCGCCACGAACTCGAGGTCCTTGCCCGCCTCGTCGACGGTCGCCTCGATGCGCGGGAAGCCGGCCGGGTTGAGCTCGTTCTCGGAAATGGCGCGCACGTAGCGCTCGCGCATCACTTCGCCCACCACTTCGTTACGCACGTCGCGGCCGTAGCGCTGACGGATCACCGACATCGGCACCTTGCCCTTGCGGAAGCCGTCCATGCGAACGTTCTTGGCGGCATCCTTGAGACGGGCATTGACGGCCTCGTCGATCTCGGCGGCCGGCACCTGGACGGTGATGCGGCGTTCGATCTGGGAGGTCGTATCGACGGAAACTTGCATGAAATGTCCTCTACCGACTGGGGGCGTTGTGTTGAAGAGTGGAAAGATCAAAGGGGGGATTTTATGAATCCCGCCCGGCACTGGCAAGCGCCATGCCGCAGAACATGGGGGCTTCGGTCGCTTTTACAAGGGCAGTTCGGCCAGCGGCGACGATATCGGCCACGCCGGGGCGCAAACGCCGGAAACGCCAAGATCGCCGACTCGTGGAGCCCGCGTGAGGATACAACGCAACAAAAGAACAGAAACGAGGATCGAACGGAGGGAGTCAAGGAGTGGGGTGGATGATGGGGATCGAACCCACGACCACCGGAGCCACAATCCGGGGCTCTACCACTGAGCTACATCCACCACTGCCTTGAAACAACTGTCGAAACTAACGCCAGCCGAAACCAACGCCTGTCGAAATGGGGTGGATGATGGGGATCGAACCCACGACCACCGGAGCCACAATCCGGGGCTCTACCACTGAGCTACATCCACCATAATCGACAACAACTCGAACCGCATCCTGCCAGAGCTGGCACGCCCAGCAGGACTCGAACCTGCAACCTACGGCTTAGAAGGCCGTTGCTCTATCCGGTTGAGCTATGGGCGCATTCTACTCTTCAGACTGCCGAACCGCAACCCGTAGATCTCGTTTTCTGCAGACCATTCAACAGGTTGTGGTCGGAGTGGAGGGATTCGAACCCCCGACATCCTGCTCCCAAAGCAGGCGCGCTACCAGACTGCGCTACACTCCGCCGCGATTCATGCCGGCCTGACGCCGCCGCAGGGGCCTCGTCGAGCGCTGCGTATTCTACGTGACTTTCCCCTGCGGTCAAGCGCTTGGATCATCGACATTGGGGCCTGGCGCTTTGTTTCGACGCCGCGGCATGCGAAAATCACGCCTTCTTCCGCGGGCCGGCTGCCAGCCCGCACCGCCCACCCAGCCGCCAGAGGAAGCGCGATGTCCGCCCAACTGATCGATGGCAAGTCCATAGCCGCCCGAGTCCGCCAGCAGGTCGCACGCCAGGTTCAGGCACGTCGCGACGCCGGGGCCCGCGTGCCGGGGCTCGCCGTGGTGCTGGTGGGCCAGGACCCCGCCTCGGCGGTCTATGTGCGCAACAAGCACAACGCCTGCGTGGAAGCGGGGATCGAATCCTTCCAGCACCAGCTGCCGAGCGAGACCACCCAGCTCGAGCTCGAGGCCCTGGTGGATCAGCTCAACGCCGACCCGGCGGTGGACGGCATCCTGGTGCAGCTGCCCCTGCCCGCCCATCTCGATGCCCGCCCGATCCTCGAGCGCATCCGACCCGACAAGGACGTGGACGGCTTCCACCCCTACAACCTGGGCCGTCTGGCCCAGCGCCTGCCCATGCTGCGCCCCTGCACCCCCAAGGGGGTGATGACGCTGCTCGAGCAGTCCGATCTCCGGGTGCGCGGACTGGACGCCACCGTGGTCGGCGCCTCCAATATCGTGGGGCGCCCCATGGCGCTGGAGCTGATGCTGGCCGGCTGCACCACCACCGTCTGCCACCGCTTCACCCAGAACCTCGAGGAGCACGTGCGTCGCGCCGACCTGCTGGTGGTGGCCGTGGGCAAGCCGGGGCTGGTCAAGGGCGAGTGGGTCAAGGAGGGCGCCATCGTCATCGACGTGGGCATCAACCGGCTGGAGGACGGCAGCCTGGCGGGGGACGTCGACTTCGCCGCCGCCGCCGAGCGCGCCAGCTGGATCACCCCGGTGCCCGGCGGCGTCGGCCCCATGACGGTCGCCACCCTGCTCGAGAACACCCTGCAGGCCGCCGACATGCACGACGCACGCTGACCCCGATACCCATCAGCACCCGAGACTCACTTCGGGGCCCGCCGCGGCGGGCCCCCACCACCAGGACCTGCTATGCAACGCATCGGAATCATTGGCGCCATGGCCCAGGAGGTAGAGCACCTGGCTTCCCTGCTGGAGGGGCGCGAGACCCGCTCTCACGTGGGCTCCACCTTCCACAGCGGACGGCTGCACGGGGTCGAGGTGGTGATCCTGCAATCCGGCATCGGCAAGGTGAACGCGGCGGTGGGCACCACCCTGCTGCTGGACATCTACAAGCCCGATGCCGTGATCAACACCGGCTCCGCCGGCGGCTTCGGCAAGGACCTGGCGATCGGCGACGTGGTGATCTCCAGCGAGGTGCGCCACCATGACGTGGACGCCGTGGTGTTCGGCTACGAGCATGGCCAGGTACCGCAGATGCCCGCCGCCTATCTGCCCGACCCGCGCCTGGTGGCCATCGCGCGGGAGTGCGTGGAATCCCTGGGCGAGGTCCGCGTCGTCGAAGGGCTGATCGCCACCGGCGATGTCTTCATGGCCTGCCCCAACCTGGTGGAGCAGACCCGCCGACGCTTCCCCACCATGCTCGCCGCCGAGATGGAGGCCGCCGCCATCGCCCAGACCTGCCTGCTCTACGGTTGCCCCTTCGTGGTGATCCGCGCCCTCTCCGATATCGCCGGCGGTGGCGACAACCACCTCTCCTTCGAAGAGTTCCTGGAGAAGGCCGCCACCCACTCCGCCCACATGGTGGAGGCCATGGTGAAGCGCCTGGCGAGCCTCCCCGTCGAGCAGCCCAGCGATGCCCTGGCGGAGCGGGCCTGATCCCAGGCGGTGGATGCCGGCGCTGCTGCTGGCCGGCGCCCTGCTGACCGGCTGCGGCTCCACCCACCTCGACGACAGCTTCGCGCCGGTGGCGGCGACCCCGACCGAAGCGCCAAGCCTTGCCTTCGATGCGCTGCCGGCGCGGACCTATACCCCACCGGACTGGCCCAGGCCCCTGCGAGCCGAGGTGCTGCTGCCGCGCTCGGCGGATGATGCACTACGCCCCGCCGCTCTGCTGGTCCACGGCGGCGGCTGGCAGAACCGCACCCCGCGGGACATGGCCGGCATCGCCGAACAGCTGGCCGCCCGCGGCTACGTCACCATCAACATCGAACACCGCTTCGCCCCGGAGCATCGCTTCCCCGCCCAGCTGCACGACCTCCAGCAGGCCATGGCCTGGATCCACGCCAACGCCGAAGCGTGGCGAGTGGACACCGCGCGGATCGTCGGCGTGGGCTTCTCCTCCGGCGCCCACCTGGTCAGCCTGCTGGCCCTGGCCGGGGCGGAGGGGCCCCTGGCCGAACCCCATGGTGGCGACCACACCCGGCTCGCCGCCGTGCTCGCCGGCGGCATCCCGAGCGACCTGTTCAAGTTTCCCGATGGTCGGCTGGTGGTGGAGTTCCTGGGCGGCACCCGCGCCGAGGTGCCGGAACAGTATGCCCTCGCCTCACCGGCCCGCCAGATCAACGGCCAACCGCCGCCCTTCTTCCTGTTCCACGGCACCCGCGACCGCCTGGTGCCGCTGGACCACAGCACCGACTTCCAGCAGGCGCTGGTGGCCCGCGGTGGCGAGGCCGAGCTCTGTCTGCAGCATGGGCGCGGTCACTTCCTGAGCTTCCTGACCCGGGGCAGCGCCATCGAGGCGGGCATCGACTTCCTGACGCGCCAGGTCTCGCCGACCGAGGCGCCCAGCGCGCCCTCAACGCCGCCATGACGCCCCCACATACGACACTGCCGGCCCTTGGGCCGGCAGTGTCGCGTGATGGCAGGCCCGAAGGCCCTGGCTGCGAGGCGCTCAGGCGCTCTTGCCCTCCGCCTCCTTCAGGAAGGCCTCGCTCAGGTAGAGCGCCTCGTTGCTGTTGACGCCAATCCCGCGGGCGATGATGTCCCGGGCGATCGCCTGCGCCTCCTCCAGGGAGTGCAGGGTGTAGGTGCCGCACTGGTACTCGTTGAGCTCGGGGATCTGGTCCGCGCTCGGCACCCGGGTGACATCCTCCATGGCGGCCAGCCACGCGCGGCTCACGTCCGCTTCGCTGGGCGTACCGATCACGCTCATGTAGAAGCCGGTACGGCAGCCCATGGGCGAGAGATCGATGATCTCCACCTCGGGGCCGTTGAGATGGTCCCGCATGAAACCGGCGAAGAGGTGCTCCAGGGTATGGATGCCCTTCTCCGAGAGGATCTCCCGGTTGGGCAGACAGAAGCGCAGGTCGAAGACGGTGATCTTGTCGCCGGAGGGGGTCTGCATGGCCTTGGCGACCCGCACGGCGGGCGCCTCCATCCGGGTATGATCAACGCGAAAACTGTCCAGGAGTGGCATGGGATTCTCCATTCAGGTCCGATGAATTCAACGGCACGATAACAGATCCGGGCGAGGCCCTGCCCGAAAACTGGCGGCACCCGCCGGGGCCTCGCAAGGCCCCGGCGGGTGCAGAGGCGTTACGCCTGCAGCTTCCAGGCCAGCGTCTCGCCGGCACGCAGCGGCACGATGCGCTGACCCGCGGCGTAGGGCAGCGAGGCCGGCAGCTGCCATGGCTCGCGCACCAGGGTGACGGTGTCGGCATTGCGAGGCAGGCCGTAGAAGTCCGGCCCGAAGTGGCTGGCGAAGCCCTCCAGGCGCGCCAGGGCACCCGCCGCCTCGAAGGCCTCGGCATAGAGCTCGATGGCCGCCGGGGCGGTGTAGGCGCCGGCACAGCCGCAGGCGCTCTCCTTGTCACCCTGGGCATGGGGGGGCACTGTCGGTGCCCAGGAAGAACTTGGGACTGCCGGAGGTCGCCGCCGCCAGCAGCGCCTGGCGGTGACGCTCGCGCTTGAGGATCGGCAGGCAGTAGTAGTGGGGACGAATGCCGCCCACCAGCATGTGGTTGCGGTTATAGAGCAGGTGGTGAGCGGTGATCGTCGCGGCCACGTTGGCCGGCGCGCTGGTCACGAATTCGGCGGCATCCGCGGTGGTGATGTGCTCGAAGACCACCCTCAGGGTGGGATGGCGCTCGAGCAGTGGCTTCATCACCCGTTCGATGAACACCGCCTCGCGATCGAAGATATCGATCTCGGCGTCGGTCACCTCGCCGTGCACCAGCAGCGGCAGGCCGAGCCTCGCCATGGCGGCGATGGCGGCGTCGCAGTGGGCGAGGTCGGTGACGCCGGAATCGGAGTTGGTGGTGGCACCGGCCGGGTAGAGCTTGACCGCATGCACCAGGCCGCTGGCGTGGGCGCGCTCGATCTCCTCGGCCGGTGTCCTATCGGTGAGGTAGAGCGTCATCAGCGGCTCGAAGGCACTGCCCGCCGGCAGCGCGGCCAGGATGCGCTCGCGGTAGGCCAGGGCCTGCTCGGTGGTGGTGACCGGCGGCGTGAGGTTGGGCATGATGATGGCACGGCCCATCTGGCGGGCAGTGGCACCGACCACGGCGGCCAGCGCCTCGTTGTCACGCAGGTGCAGGTGCCAGTCATCGGGGCGGGTCAGGGTCAATGAAGTCACGGCGGGTCCTGTGTCGGCGGGTCAAGGGAACATGCGCCCCATTATACGGAAAGATGCCCAAAGATACCGGAAGCCGCCGGGCGAGCATGCCGATCGGCACACGGCAAGTTGCTTTGTCTGCTAACATCCATGCTGCCCGTCTCGGGCCCACTCTTCGCCCCTCAGGACCCTATGCCCAACACCACCGCCCGGGCGCCGCTGCGCGCCGACCTGCTGCTGCTGCTGGTCACCCTGCTGGCCGCGGCCGGCTGGATCTTCTCCAAGGAGGCCCTGAACGGCATGCCGCCGCTGCTGTTCATCGGCACCCGCTTCCTGCTGGCCGGGATGCTGCTCGGGGCCTTCGCCCTGCCCGCCCTGCGTCGGCTTTCCCGCAGGGACATCCTGGCCGCCTCCGGCGTCGGGGTGCTGTTCAGCGCCGCCCTGGCACTGTGGATCCTCGGCCTCTACCACTCCCGCCACCTCGGCGAGAGCGCCTTCATCAACAGCCTCGGCATCCTGCTGGTGCCGGTGATGGCCCGCCTGCTGTTCGGCGACCGCCCGCCGCGCACCACCTGGATCGCCCTGCCGGTGGCGCTGGTCGGCTTCGCCCTGCTGTCGCTCAACGCCGGGCTACGCATCGAGGCCAGCCAGGGCCTGATCACCGCCTCGGCGGTGCTCTTCTCGATCCTGATCAACGTCAATTCGCGAGTGGTGCACCGGGTCCCGGCCCTCCCGCTCACGGTGATCCAGCTCAGCGTGGTGGGCCTGCTGCTCGGCCTGGCTTCGCTTGTGATCGAGCCCTGGCCTGGGCACATCGGCGGGGAGACCCTCGGCTGGCTGGCCGCCAGCGTGCTGCTGGCCAGCACCCTGCGCTTCTTCCTCCAGGTGCATGCCCAGGGGCTCACCACCCCCAGCCATGCCGCGGTGATCCTGATGCTGGAGGCGGTCTGGACCGCGCTGCTGGCCGCCGCCTGGTACCGCGAGACCATGACGCCGCTGCAGCTCGCGGGCTGTGCGCTGATCTTCGCCGCGCTGCTGATCAACCGCTGGTACTGGGTTCGCCGGCTCTTCACGCGGCGCTGATTTCCCGTATCATGCCCGCAGATCCAACGAGGGGAGTGAACATGCCGAAGGTGCGCCACTATGCCGATCTGGTCACCGTGCTGTCCGGGCTGTCCTGGCTGGTGGTGTACTGGTCGATCAGCCTGACGGCGCAGGTCGGCAGCATCGAGCCCACCCTGGCCGCGCTGCTGATGCTGGGGGCGCTGGTGCTGGTCAGCTTCGTGCATCGCCCCATTCGCGTGCTGCTGCGCCGCTACCACGTGCGCAAGCGGCGCACCGAGATGTGGATGCATATCCTGGCGCTGCCACTGACCCTGGCCTTCTTCTTCGGCATCGTCATCGAGAGCATGCTGGCCCCGCTGAACGGCCCTCAGAAGATGCTGCTGTTCAACGTCTTCGCCACCGCCGGCTGGCTGGTCTTCGTGGTCACGGTGCTGATCAAGCTGGCCATCCACCAGCTGCGCCGCCGGAATAGCGGCAACGGCAAAGCCGAGGGCTAGCCTCCCCCGACGCGACAGCGGGCGCCTGGCAACCAGGCGCCCGCTGTCATTGAGGGCCTCGCGCCGCGAGGCACCGTCAGAAACGGTCGAGCCGGAACGGCGTCATGTCGACCGCCGGGGTCTCTCCATCCATCATCTGGGCCAGCAGCTCACCGGTGGCGGGCCCCAGGGTGAAGCCCTGGTGGCCATGGCCGAAGGCCAGCCACAGGCCCTCCTTGCCGGGCGCAGCGCCGATCACCGGCTTCATGTCGGGCATGCAGGGACGCGCGCCCTTCCACGGCTGGGCATCGCGTCGCTTGCCCAGGGGGAACAGCTTGCGCGCCACCTTTTCCGCCGCCGCCAGCTGCTTGTACTGGGGCGGCGCGTCCAGGTCGGCCAGCTCCGCGCCGGTGGTCAGGCGAATGCCGGCCCGCATCGGCTCGAGCAGGAAGCCCCGCTCGGCATCCATCACCCAGTGGTTGAGCCTGGCCTCTCCCTCCGCCGAGTAATGCATGTGATAGCCACGCTTCACGAACAGCGGCGCCTCGAGGCCCAGCCGTGACAGCAGCTCGCCGCTCCAGGGGCCCATGGCCACCACCACCTGCTGCGCCTCCAGGGCCCCCTCGCTGGTGGTGACGCGCCAGCCGGTGCCCACCTGATGCACCTCCTCGACGCTGGCCTGCATCACATGGCCACCCAGCGCCTCGAAGTTCGCGGCGTAGGCCTGCACCAGGCCGCCCGGGTCCGCCACCATCCACGGCTGGGTCCAGTGGATGGCACCGACCAGCCCCTCGGCCAGGTGCGGCTCCTTGGCATAGAGCGCCTGGGCATCCAGCACCTCGTACTCCACGCCGAAGCGCTCGTGGTTCTCCTTGGCCTCCACCAGGCGCTCGTCCAGCGCCTTTCGGGTCCGGTAGAGCTCCAGCCAGCCCCCCTTGCGCACCAGCGCCTCGGCGCCGGAGGCCTCGATCATCGGCGCGTGGGCATCCTGGCAGCGCATGATCAGCGAAGCCCACTCGTTGACGATGCGCTCGTAGCGCGCCCCGCCGGAGTTGATCCAGTACTGCAGCAGCGGCCCCGCCGCGCCGACCATGCCGGTCGGACGATAGCGGATGTCCACCTCGCGGTTGGGCAGCACGCGCAGCAGGGTGCCGAGATCCCGGGGGAAGGGGTAGGGGCGCACCGCCTCGCGCTGGATGATGCCGGCATTGCCGAAGGAGGTCTCGAGGCCCGGGGCGCGACGATCCACCAGGGTAACGTCGTGGCCGCGGCGCGCCAGGTGCCAGGCCACCGAGACGCCGACCATCCCGGCGCCGAGAACGATGATGTTGCGGGACATGGAAGTCTCCCTGCTCAGCCAAAGAGAAAACCCCGCCTCGCGGCAGGGCAATCATGGCGTGAAGTCTAGCAGGCCTCGGCGGAACATCGGCAAGTGGCGGAAAATTAAGATGCTACATCTACCAAGAAACCCATGATCGATATTTTTCTCTGACAGAAACACCGCCTGCAGAGAATTCTTTCAAGCGCGCTCACCCCGGGACTGGAGCTTGGCGCGGATGAAGTCGCCGTGGCCCACGTGCAGCAGGTCGGCGAGCTGACGAATGCGGTGCTCCTCCAGGTGATGGTGCTCGCCGTCGGCCAGCGCCAGGTCCCACATCATGCGCACCAGCTCACAGCGTTTCGGGTAGTCATAGTGCTGCTTAATCAGGCTGACGAACTGGTAATGGTCCACCGAGCTCTCCACCTCCTCCCGGGCGAGGTCGACCAGCTCATCCACCGCCTCGTCCTCGAGCGCAAAGCGGCCTCGCAGCATCTCGCGCAGCGCCACCAGCTGCGCCGGGTCCTCCTGATAGTCGGCGCGCATCACCTCGCACAGCAGGGCGGCGGTGGCCAGCTCCAGGGTCGGCGCCTTGTCATCCCGCGCCTCGGGATCGGCCAGCACCTGCTGGAAGAATCGTTGGATATCTGCGAGCACGGTCGATCTCCGGTTGCCTGTCACCCGCTATGACACGAGGCCGGCGCCGACGTTCGAATGCGGGCCACTTGCGCTCCACCAGCGTCGCCATGGCCATCACCTCGGCGACCGTGTCGGCCAGGCGGCCCATCTGTTCGACAGACGGCGTATGGTCCACCAGGAACATCAGGCTGGTCTCGCCCAGTCGCCTCGCCACGGGGGTTTCACTTGGTTCGCTCACTCCTCGCGGCAGCGCCAGCGCGCCAGCAGGTTCATCAGTGCCAGGGCGAGCAGCCCAGCGGCCAGCCAGCCCAGGCCATCCACCAGGCGGTGATAGCCGGCGGGAGGTGACAGGGGGCGCTGGGTCATGCCGAACTCCGCCACCCGGGTCAGGCCGTAGAGGATGAGAGCAAGGCTTGCCAGGGGGGGGAGCGGAGTGGCGGCGAGACAGCCAGCGCGTGAGCCCCCAGGGCTCACGCGGGGCCGGCTTTGCACTCGGCCTGGCGGGCGCCTTGCGCGCCGCCGGTGCCTTGCGGGCGCGCGCTTTGGGTTTTACGCCCCGCCGTGCGGGAGGCGCGGCCACCAGCCCCCAGGCCCAGCGTGCGGCGCGCCAGAGTATCCAGCCCAGGGTGAAGCTCACCGACAGCGCCAGACCGCCCATTACCAGAACATATGCCATCGGGCGAACCCTTCATTGCGATACCGGGCGGACATTGTGCCACACCGACAGCAAGGAGCGAGGGGCTGGGCCTGTCGGTGCCAGGGAACAGACGCAGCAGGGGGAGCCCCCTGCGGGAGCTCCCCCCGGGCAGCACCGAGACGTTATTCGCCGGCGCGGTAGAGGCTCTGGATGCTGGAGAAGTCCAGGCCCCCATGGCCCTGGGCGCTGTGCAGGGCGAACAGGTTGCGGGCCTGGGAGCCCATGGGCACCGAGGACTTCGAGCCCAGCGCCAACTCCCAGGCCAGGCCCAGATCCTTGGCCATCAGGTCGGTGAGGAAGCCGCCCTGGTAGTCGCGGGAGGCGGCGGAGCCCTCCATCACGCCGGGCCAGGGGTTGTAGACGTTCAGTGCCCAGTTGCCGCCGCTGCTCTGCTTCATTATCTCGGAGAGCACCGCCGGGTCCATACCGTTCTTGACCCCCAGCGCCAGGGCTTCGGCGGTGCCACTCATCAGGATGCCGAGCAGCATGTTGTTGCAGATCTTGGCCACCTGCCCCGCGCCGTGGTCGCCGGCGTGGAAGATGTTCTTGCCCATGGCCTCGAGCACGGGCCTGGCCTTGTCGAAGCCCGCCTGGGGTCCGCCGACGATAAAGGTCAGGGTGCCGGCCTTGGCGCCGCCGACGCCGCCGGAGACCGGGGCATCCAGCCAGGTGATGCCGCGCTCGGCGGCGGCGGCGGCCACGGCGCGGGCGTCGTCCGGGGAGATGGTGGAGGCATCGATCACCAGCGGCTTGCCCTCCACGACATCCAGCAGGCCCGGCGCGCCGCCCCTGCCCAGGTAGAGCCCCTTCACGTGGGCCCCGGCGGGCAGCATGGAGATGATCACCTCGGCGCCGCGGGCAGCCTCCTCGGCGCTGGCACCGCGGCTGGCACCCTCGCTCTCCAGCGCCTGCATGGCGCTCTCCATCAGGTCGAAGACGGTGACGCTGTGGCCGGCCTTGACCAGGTTGCTGGCCATGGGCGCGCCCATGTTGCCGAGGCCGATAAAGGCGATATTCATGGATGGCTCCTTGAGATTATGACGTTGTTGTTGGGGAATTGATGCCGTCAGCCGACGCGGTGGCCGAGGCCCAGGTCGCGCAGGGGGTGGTCCTCGCTGCTCCAGGGCGAGACGAACAGCGCCTGGATCGCCTCCTCCGGCACGCTGCCCGCGTCGGCATGACTCCAGCGCGGGGCCTTGTCCTTGTCGATCAGCAGCGCCCGCACGCCCTCGACGAAGTCGCCGTGGCGGCAGCACTGCACCGACAGCACGAGCTCATCGCGGAAGGCATCGGCCAGGCTGGTGTGGGCGTGACGATCAAGCATGCGCCAGACCAGCTGGGCGCTGAGCGGGCAGCCGTCGGCCAGGCGCTGGCGATTGGCGGCGAGCCACTTGTCGTCGGCTTCGTCGGCCAGGATGCGCGACACCGCGGTGGCGGCATCCACGGCCCCTACCAGGGCCTGGAGATGATCGATACGCGGCATCACCTGCCCCGTCGGGGCCGTGGCGCGATCTTCATGGCGGTCCAGGGCGGCCTGGACGCCGGCGCGCAGGGCCACGCCGCTGCGGTCGCCGTAGTCGGCCTCGGTCAGGGCGGCGAGCACCAGGCCGCGGCGCTCGCGCGGAATGAAGCGGTCGGCCATGCCGAGGTCGAGGGCGTCCCGGGCGTTGAGCTGGGCGCCGGTCAGGCCCAGGTAGGCGCCCACCCCGGGCGGCATGCGGTTGAGGAACCAGCTGGCGCCGATGTCCGGGTAGAGGCCGATGGTGATCTCCGGCATGGCGATGCGGGTGGTCTCGGTGACGATGCGCTGGTAGCCCCCGGCCATCAGCCCGAGACCGCCGCCCATGACGATGCCGTCGCCCCACACCATCAGCGGCTTGGGGTAGGTGTGGATACGGAAGTCGAGGTGGTATTCGGCGGTGAAGTAGGTCTCGGCCAGCAGGCTGTCGCGGCCGGCGCCGCGGTTCTCGCCCGCCTCGGTCAGCGAGCGGTAGAGGGCCACCACGTCGCCACCGGCGCAGAAGGCCTTGTCGCCGCTGCCCTCGAGCCACACGGCGACGATGCTGCGATCCACCGCCCAGGCGTCGAGCTTGGCCTCGAGCTGGTGCACCATCTCAAGCGAGAGGGCGTTGAGCGACCTGGGGGCGTTGAGGGTGGCCACGCCGATGCGCCCGCCGCAGGCGGTAGGCAGCTCGTCGAAGGTCACGGGAAGGTCCGACATCCTGGTCTCCCTATTTTTTAAGTAAGCTGCAGGGATTCGATCACGCCATCCGCCAGCAGGCGACGCGCGGCGATCAGGCGCATGATCTCGTTGGTGCCTTCGAGGATCTGGTGCACGCGGGTATCGCGCACCAGCCGCTCCAGGGGGTATTCGCGGATATAACCATAGCCACCGTGGAGCTGCAGGGCCTCGTTGCAGACCTGGAAGCCTACATCGGTGGCGAAGCGCTTGGCCATGGCGCAGTGGGCCGGCGCCTCGGGGTCGTTCTGGTCGAGGCGCCAGGCGGCCTGGCGGACCATCAGCCGGGCGGCGGTGAGCTCGGTGGCCATGTCGGCGAGCTTGAACTGCAGCGCCTGGAACTGGTTGAGCTCGCGGCCGAACTGCTTGCGCTCGCTCATGTAGTTGCGGGCCAGGGTCAGGGCATGCTGGGCGGCACCCAGGGAGCAGCTGGCGATATTTAGGCGCCCGCCGTCGAGCCCCTTCATGGCGAACTTGAAGCCCTCGCCCTCCGCTCCCAGGCGATTGGTGACCGGTACTCGCACGCCGTCGAAGCTCACCAGCCGGGTCGGCTGGCTCTTCCAGCCCATCTTCTCCTCGTTCTTCCCGTACTCGATGCCCGCGGCGTCGGCCGGCACCACGATGGCCGAGACCCCACCGGCGCCGCTGTCGGGCGCGCCGGTACGCGCCATCACCACCAGCACCTCGGTGCTGCCGGCGCCGGAGATGAACATCTTGCTGCCGCTGATCACATACTCATCGCCCTCGCGCACGGCCTTGGTCCTGAGGTTGGCGGCGTCGGAGCCGGCACCCGGCTCGGTCAGGCAGTAGGAGCCCAGCACCTCACCGCTGATCATCTGCGGCACCCAGGCCTCGCGCAGGGCGTCGTCGCCCCAGCTGGCGATCATCCAGGTCACCATGTTGTGGATGGTGAGGTAGGCGGTGGTGGCCACGCAGCCCTGGGCAAGCTGCTCGAAGATCAGCGAGGCGTCGAGGCGCGACAGCCCCAGTCCACCGTGTTCTTCGGGCGTGTAGATCCCCAGGAAGCCGGTCTCACCGGCGCGGCGAATGACATCGAGGGGGAAGTGGGAGCGGGCATCCCACTCGGCGGCGTGATCGGCCAGTTCGGCCTTCGCGAAGTCGGCGGCGGCCTGGACCAGCGCCTTCTGGTCGTCACTCAGGGAGAAATCCATGGTGCTATCCTCGTTTCACGTGTCGATTGTCTTGTTGTTGGCTGTCGTGTCGTTGACGCCTTGCTGCCGGCTGCTACCAACCTAGCACTTGCTAGGTTTATCCCACATCACTCCATGGTCGAACAAGCACTTTACGTTAACGTAAACCTCGGCTAGTGTTGCCGTCAGGCGGGCGGCCTGCGCCCCGCCCCGCCCCTACAATAAAGGAAGACGCTCATGACTCAGCGCACAGCGAGCGCCGCGGCCCAGCCCGGCGGCCTGCCCATCCAGCGACGCACCTACACCATCGGCGAGCTGGCCAAGATGTTCGAGGTGACGCCGCGCACCATCCGCTTCTACGAGCAGGAGGGGCTGCTGGCCCCCGAGCGCCGCGGACAGACGCGCGTCTATCGCGAGAAGGATCGGGTACGTCTCAAGCTGACCCTGCGCGGCAAGCGCCTCGGCTTCTCGCTGGCCGAGATCCGCGAGGTGGTGATGATGTATGACGCCATGCCCGACGGTAACGCCCGCCAGCTTCAGCGTCTTCTGGAGATCCTGGCCGACAAGCGCGCCAACCTGGAGCGCCAGCTGGAGGATATCCGGCTGATGCACAGGGAGCTCGACGACGTCGAGAGCCGCGCCCGTGAGGTGCTCTCCGGCCTCGGCGTCGAACCCCCGAAGCACTGAGGCCGCCCGCGACCAGGGTCATGACCGTGTTGCACCACTGCACACCCAGCAACAACAAAGAGACGGTAGACGATGACACGCCAACATACTCCGATCAGCTACGTCAGCGGCATCAGCGACACCCCCCTCAAGGGGCAGACCATCGGCGACTGCTTCGATGAGACCGTGGCCCGCTTCCCGGATCGCGATGCCCTGATCAGCCTCCACCAGGAGCTGCGCTACACCTGGGCCGAGCTGCAGGCCGCCGTCGACCAGGCCGCCCGCGCCCTGCTCGCCCTCGGCGTGAAGAAGGGCGACCGCGTCGGCATCTGGTCGCCCAACTGCGCCGAGTGGACCATCACCCAGTTCGCCACGGCGAGGATCGGCGCCGTGCTGGTCAACATCAACCCCAGCTATCGCACCCACGAGCTGGAGTACGCCCTCAAGCAGTCCGGTGCCTCGACGCTGATCCTGCAGGGCAAGTTCAAGAGCTCCGACTACGTGGCGACCCTGGCGGAGCTGGCGCCCGAGCTTCGCGAGGGCGGCCCCGGCACCTTCAAGAGCGCCAAGCTGCCCGAGCTCAAGCGGGTGGTCTGCCTAGACGCCGACCGCGCCCTGACCGGCATGTTCACCTGGCAGTCGATGCTGGCGCACGCCGACGAGGTCTCCGCCGAGCACCTGGCCGAGGTGCAGGGGACCCTGCAGTTCGACGACCCGATCAACATCCAGTACACCTCCGGCACCACCGGCGCCCCCAAGGGCGCGACCCTGTCGCACCACAACATCCTCAACAACGGCTTCTTCGTGGCGCGGACCATGGCGCTCACCGAGGAGGACCGCATGGTGATCCCGGTGCCGCTCTACCACTGCTTCGGCATGGTGATGGGCAACCTGGGCTGCGTGACCCACGGCGCCACCATGATCTACCCGGGCGACGGCTTCGACCCCGAGGCGACCCTGCGCGCGGTCTCCGAGGAGAAGGCCACCACCCTCTACGGCGTACCCACCATGTTCATCGCCGAGCTGGAGCTGCCCAACTTCGAGAGCTTCGACCTCTCCCACCTGCGCACCGGCATCATGGCGGGCTCCATCTGCCCCATCGAGGTGATGCGCAAGGTGATCGATCGCATGAACATGAAGGACGTCACCATCTGCTACGGCATGACCGAGACCAGCCCGGTGAGCTTCCAGACCCAGACCGACGCCCCGCTGGAGAAGCGCGTCACCACCGTGGGCACCATCCACCCCCATCTGGAGGTGAAGCTGGTCAGTCCGGAGACCGGCGCCGTGGTGGGCCGCGGCGAGACCGGCGAGCTCTGCACCCGCGGCTACAGCGTGATGCTGGGCTACTGGAACAACGAGGAGGCCACCGCCAAGGCGATCGACAGTGCAGGCTGGATGCACACCGGCGACCTCGCCACCATGGATGACGAGGGCTACGTGGCGATCGTGGGGCGCATCAAGGACATGATCATCCGCGGCGGCGAGAACATCTACCCGCGCGAGATCGAGGACTTCCTCTACACCCACCCCGCCATCTCCGACGTCCAGGTGATCGGCGTGCCGGACGAGAAGTACGGCGAGGAGGTAATGGCCTGGGTGAAGCTGGCCGACGGCCAGCAGCTCGACGCCGACGGGCTCAAGGAATTCTGCAAGGGCAAGATCGCCCACTACAAGGTACCGCGCTACGTGAAGTTCGTAGACGAGTTCCCGATGACCGTCACCGGCAAGATCCAGAAGTTCAAGATGCGCGAGGAAGCGACCCACGAACTGGGGCTGGCCTGACGGGCCATCTCGCCACCGTGAACAAGGGGCGGGCCAGTGGCCTGCCCTTTTTCGTGATCGCTACCAGCTCTGCCGGGGCACAGCAACCCACCGAAGGCGGCATTGGCGCTGGATCGCCCCGGATGGTATTACCTCTCTGACCACCACCCAAAGCGAGACCGCCATGCAGGACCTGCTTCTCCCCCTGGCCATGACCGGTGCCTTCGGCGCCTTCATCGGCACCCTCTATCGTCTCTCGCGCCGCCCCGGGTACCAGCGCCCGCTGCTCTTTCCACTGGTGGGCCTGGCGGCCGGCATCATCGGCTTCGTGATCTACCGGCTGCTGGTGGCCACCACCGGGGCGCCGCTCTGGCTGCTGCCGCTGCTGGTGGTGCTGCAGGTGTGGCTGTGGCTCGGCCCCTTCGGCCCCGCCTCCCGGGCCGATGGCCAGGACGACCCCGGCCGCTGAGCGAGGCTCAACCGCCGGCCAGGCGAAACTCGCCGATCTGCGCCACGGTGCGCTGCCAGCCCTCGCGCTCGCGGCAGGCGGCGAGGAATGCCTCGAGACGCGGATAGCCCGCAAGCCCGCCGCGACCGGCCAGCGCCAGCACCGGGAAGCTCATCTGGATATCCGCGGCGCTGAACGCCTCGCCGGCAAACCAGGGCCCCGCGGCCAGTTCGCTCTCCCAGTAATCCCCCAGCCGCCGGATCTCCGGCCCCAGGTACTGCTGCTCCACCCCGCGGGCGAACAGCCGCCCCAGGGGGCGCGCCAGGGCGGGTACCGGCGGCTGGCCGAGCCGCGAGAACACCAGGCGCATCACCAGCGGTCCCATTCCCGACCCCTCGGCATGGTGCAGCCAGAAGCGATAGCGCTCCCAGGCATCGCTGCCCACAGGCGGGACCAGCCGCCGCTCGGCATCATGGTGCTCGATCAGGTAGTCGATGATGGCCCCGGACTCGGCAATCACCCGGCCATTTCGGGCCAGGTCGAGGATCACCGGTGCCTTGCCCAGCGGATGGACGGCCCGCAACGAGTCCGGCGCCAGCAGGGTGGCCGAGTCGCGTCGATGGGTGACCAGCTCATAGGGCACCCCCAGCTCCTCCAGCAGCCAGACCACCCGCTGGGAGCGGGAATTTTCCAGATGATGCACTTCGATCATGTCGCCTCCTCGTGCGTTTGCACCCCGCACCCTAGCACGGCGAACGCGGCCGATCTCCTGCCAAGGTCGCCTTTGCTGCGCCTCGGCCGGGCACTAGACTGACCAGCAACGAGTCCCCAAGACAACAACGATGACAACGAGAATGGAGAACGCCATGGCCAAGGTCCTGGTGGTGGACGATGAACCCAACATCGTCCTGTCGCTGGAGTTCCTGATGCAGCAGGCAGGCTTCGAGGTGGTCACCGCCGAGGATGGCGAGAGCGCCCTTGAGCGGGTGGCCGAGGGCACCCCGGACCTGGTCCTGCTGGATATCAGCCTGCCGGGCATCAGCGGCTTCGACGTGCTGGAGCGCCTGCGCGGTGATCCCGACCACGCCCGCCTGCCGATCATCATGCTCACCGCCCACGGCCGCGAGGTGGAGCGCGAGAAGGGCCTGGCGCTGGGCGCCGACGATTACATCACCAAACCCTTCTCCACCCAGGCGCTGGTCGACAAGGTCAAGGCGCTGCTCGCCGAGGTCTCCTGATGGCTCGACGTCTCTCCGGACTGCCCCGCCGCCAGCGGCTGATCGGCCTGTGGCTGCTGCTCAGCGGCATCAGCATCTTCGGCGGTGCCACCTTCGCCCTGTGGCTCGACACCCTCTTCCAGCCCCAAGGGCTGGCCCGCCTGGTGCTGTGGCTGGGCTGCTTCTCGGGAGGCGGCACCATCTTCCTTGTGGGCCTGCTGCTTGAGCGCCAGCTGTTCACCCCGCTGCGCCACCTGCAGGTGCAGCTCGCTCGCCTGGTGGCCAACCCCGATGCTCGGGAGGACTACCCCCCCGAGGGCTGGCTGCGGGCGCTGGGCCCCGACCTGGTGCGGGTGCGTGATGCCTGGCGCGCCGACCGCGGCCGGCTGGCCACCGCCCACGCCGAAGGCGCACGCAGCGCCGCCCGCATCCGCCAGGAGCTCGAGACCCTGCTCCAGGTGCTCGACACCCCGCTGCTGCTCTGCGACCAGCACCGCCGGGTGCTGCTCTTCAACCAGGCGGCCGAGACCCTCTTCGAGGATCACCACGGGCTGGGGCTGGGCAAGCGTCTCGAGAGCCTGCTGCCCGCCACCAGCCTCCAGGATGCGCTGGGCCAGCTGCCCCGGGACGGCTCGCCGCGGGAGGTGCTGGTGCCCTGTGACGAGCGCTGGCTGCGCGCCGTGCTGCGCCGGGTGCCCGGCAGCCACGGCGAGACCCTGCTCACCCTGAGCGATACCACCGCCGCCTGGACCAGCGAGATGGGCGCCCGGGCCGAGCTGCTCGACAGCCTGCCCCGGCTGCGCCGCCACAGCGCCAGCCTGACCAGCGCGGCCGATGCCCTCACCTCCCTGGGCAATGCCTCGGGGGAGATGCGCGGACGCCTCGAGCGGGTGATCGACGAGGAGAGCCAGTCCCTCGGCCAGGACATCGAGCAGCTTGCCGCTCTGGTGGAGCAGATGCAGCACGAGGGGGAGCGGCTGGTGCCGCTGTGGTCCAACGACCTGTGGCAGGCCATCAACGAGCGTCGCGCCGGCCAGGTGACGGTGGTGCCGGTCGGCATGCCCGCCTGGTTCAAGGGCGACGCCACGGCGCTGCTGGTGCTGCTTGGCTCCCTGATCGATGGCCTCCAGCAGCAGCGCAGCCCGGAGTTCCTGGAAGGCGAGGTGTGCCTCGGCAACAAGCGGGTCTACCTGGACCTGATCTGGCGCGGGGCAGCGCTCAGCGAGCGTCAGCTCACCGAGTGGCAGCAGCAGCGCCTCGACGACCTGCCGCTCTCGCCGCGGGTTTCCGACGTGCTGCGCCAGCATGCCAGCGACGCCTGGAGCCTGGCCGATGACGACGGCGTGCATGCCCGCCTGCGCCTGCCGCTGCCCGCCACAGAGCGGGTCGGGGCGCCGCGACCGGCCACCGAGCCGCGCCCGGAGTTCCACGACTTCGGCATCGCCGAGCTCCCCCCGCCGGATGCCGAGCTGGCGGCCCGCCCCCTGCGCGCCCTGGAAGTCGTCGCCTTCGACACCGAGACCACCGGCCTGGAGCTGCGTCGCGGCGACACCGTGATCAGCATCGGCGCCTGCCGGGTCGTCAACGCCCGGCTGCTGGCCAGCGAGGTGTTCGACATGCGGGTCGATCCCGGCAAGCCGATCCCCCCGGCCAGCACCGCGATCCACGGCATCACCGACGCCGACGTGGCGGGCGCCCCGCCGCTGCCGGTGGTGCTGCCGCGCTTTCGCGACTACGTGGGCGACGCGGTGATCCTCGCCCACAACGCCGCCTTCGACCTGCTCGCCCTGCAGCCGCCGGGGGCCGGCGTGACCCTCGACATGCCGGTGCTCGACACCCTGCTGATCTCGCGGGCCCTGGATGCCAGCCTGGATGGCCACGACCTCGACAGCCTGGCCGAGCGCTACGGACTGAGTTTCCCGCCGGGCACGCGGCATACCGCCCTGGGCGACGCCCGGGTCACCGCCGAGCTGTGGCTGGCCCTGCTGCCACGCCTGGAGGCCCGCGGCATCGAAACCCTGGAGCAGGCGCTGGCCCTGCAGAACAGCGCCCTGACCAAGGAGGATGCCTGCGCCTCATGACCCCATTGGCCTGGCCCCGGCGGCGGTCGGCATGAAAACCCCGCGCCTCGGCGAACGGCTCACCGCGCTGGTGCTGCTGGCCACGCTGCTGTTCACCCCCCCGCTGGTGCTGCTCTTCGACCGGCCCGCCGGGGGGCCCTCCTGGCTGCCGCTCTACCTGTTCGTGGCCTGGGCCGTGGTGATCGCGCTGGCCGCCTGGCTGCTCGAGCACCCTTCGGGAGAGTGACGATGACGGAGACCGGGCGATGAGGACCGATGCCGTGGTGCTGAGCGTCGCCTTCGGCTACCTGGCGCTGCTCTTCGTGATCGCCGCCTGGGGCGACCGCCGCGCAGAGCAGGGCCGCTCACTGATCGGCTCGCCGACGGTATATGCCCTCTCCATCGCGGTCTACTGCACCGCCTGGACCTTCTACGGCAGCGTCGGCCGGGCCGCCCAGTATGGTCCCAGCTTCCTGCTCATCTACCTGGGCCCGACCCTGGCGATGCTGCTGGCGCCCTTCCTGATCCGCAAGATGGTGCGCATCGCCAGCGCCCAGCGCATCACCTCCATCGCCGACTTCATCAGCGCCCGCTACGGCAAGAGCTCGAGCCTCGGCGCCCTGGTGGCGCTGATCGCGCTGATCGGCATCACCCCCTACATCACCCTGCAGCTCAAGGCGATCACCGTCAGCCATGCGGTGCTGGTCAACTATCCCCAGGCGCCGGAGCTGAGCATCGCCGAGGAGGCGTTCTGGGTCGACAAGTCCTTCTGGGTCGCCCTGGTGCTGGCGGTGTTCATC
Source organism: Halomonas sp. PGE1 (assembly GCF_013000985.1). Taxonomy (NCBI): domain Bacteria; kingdom Pseudomonadati; phylum Pseudomonadota; class Gammaproteobacteria; order Oceanospirillales; family Halomonadaceae; genus Halomonas; species Halomonas sp. PGE1. The sequence continues at coordinate 2,047,058 of NZ_CP053032.1, read as the reverse complement.
ATCCTCTTCGGCACCCGCCACCTGGACGCCAGCGAACGCCACGAGGGCATGGTGGCGGCCATCGCCTTCGAGTCGCTGATCAAGCTGCTCGCCTTCCTCTCGGTGGGCCTGTTCGTGGTCTTCGGGCTGTTCCACGGCCCGGGCGACCTCTTCGCCCAGGTGGCGGCGAGCCCCGACCTGGTGGGGGCGATGGGGCTCGACGCCATTCCCGGCGGCGCCAGCGGCTGGATGGGCATGCTGGTGCTGGCCTTCCTGGCCTTCATCGCCCTGCCCCGCCAGTTCCAGGTGCTGGTGGTGGAGAACGTCGACGAGCGCCACATCAAGCGCGCCACCTGGCTCTTTCCGCTCTACCTGCTGGCCATCAACCTGTTCGTGATCCCCATCGCCCTGGCCGGCATGCTGCTCTCTGCCGGCGACCCGGACAGCTACGTGCTGACCCTGCCGCTCTCGGCGGGCTTCGAGGGACTGCCGCTGCTGGTCTTCATCGGCGGCCTGTCGGCGGCCACCAGCATGGTGATCGTCGAGACCATCGCGCTCTCCACCATGGTCAGCAACCAGCTGATCATGCCCCTGCTGCTGCGCACCCGGCGACTCCACCTGAGCAGCCGAGGCGAGTTGGCCGGCTGGCTGCTGGGCATTCGCCGGGTGGCCATCGTGCTGATCCTGCTGCTGGGCTACCTCTACCATGCCCTGATCGGCGACTCCTACAGCCTGGTGACCATCGGCCTGGTCTCCTTCGCCGCCGCCTGCCAGTTCGCCCCGGCGATGCTGATCGGCATGTACTGGCGCGGCGCCACCGGTCGCGGTGCCGCCCTGGGGCTGATCGCCGGCACCCTGATCTGGGCCTGGACCCTGCTGATCCCGGGCTTCGCCCAGTCGGGGTGGCTGGACGACGCCTTCCTGAGCGCCGGCCCCTTCGGCCTCGCGTGGCTGAGGCCCTACGCCCTGTTCGGCCTGGAGGGCTGGGACATCTACTCCCACTCCCTGCTGTGGAGCCTGACCGCCAACGTCGGCCTGCTGGTGGGCGTCTCGCTGTTCACCCGGCAGACCCCGCTGGAGCAGACCCAGGCGGCGCTGTTCACCGAGGCGATGCACCCGAGCCTGATGGAGACCTCGCTGTGGCACGGCCAGACCACCCGGGGCGAGCTGCGCTCGCTGCTCGACCGCTACCTTGGCGCCAACGCCACCGCCCGGGTCTTCACCGGCTATCCGGGGGAGGAGCCCACCAACGACCAGCCGGCCCCGCCGGAGCTGATCGCCCGGGCCGAGCAGGCGCTCTCCGGGGCGCTGGGCAATGCCTCGGCCCGGGTGCTGATCAACTCCGTGGTGCGCGGCGAGGCGCTGGACCTGGAGTCGATCCTGAGCATCCTCGACACCACCTCGGAGACCCTGGAGGTCAACCGCCGCCTGGAGCAGAAGTCCGAGGAGCTGGCCCGCGCCAGCGAGGAGCTGCGCGCCGCCAACGAGCGCCTGCGCGAGCTGGATCGCCTCAAGGACGAGTTCGTCGCCATGGTCAGCCACGAGCTGCGCACCCCGCTCACCTCGATCCGCGCCTTCGCCGAGATCCTGCGCGACAGCGGCGACCTGCCCGAGGAGAAGCGGGTCCACTTCCTGAACGTGGTGGTCAAGGAGAGCCAGCGGCTGTCGCGGCTGATCGAGGAGATCCTCGACCTGGCGCGCCTGGAGAGCGGCCGGCTGACCCTCAACCCGCAGAAGCTGGACCTGGTGGAGCTGACCCGCCACAGCGTCGATGCCGTGCACCATATGCAGGAGAACCGGGGGGTGGCGCTGGAGGTGCGCATCGAGGTCGAGACGGCGGCGGTGGTGGGCGACCCGGATCGTCTGGAGCAGGTGATCATCAACCTGCTGGACAACGCCGGCAAGTTCGCCGACGACGCCGACCCGCGGGTGCTGCTGCGCCTGGCCCGCCACAAGAACCATTACCGCCTGGCGGTGGAGGACAACGGCCCCGGCATCGCCGACGACGAGCGCGAGCGGGTGTTCGAGAAGTTCCACCAGATCCAGCGCCCCGGCGAAAGCCCCGAGAAGAGCCGTGGGCGCCCGCGCGGCAGCGGCCTGGGGCTGCCCATCAGCCGCGGCATCGTCGCCCACCTGGGCGGCCGGCTGTGGGTCGAGGACGCCCCCACCCTGGGCGGCGCTTGCCTGATCATGGAGCTGCCCGAGGCGCCCAAGGCCTAACCCCGCCTGGCGCGACGCTTCAGGGCCCTGATCTGCTGCAGGTCATGGCGCAGCAGCAGGCGCTGGTCCTCGCCGAGGCGCGACAGGTCGACCCAGCCATCGGCGCCCCGCCCCGACCTGACGCCACGGCACTGCTCCTCCAGCAGCAGCCCCTGCAGGCGCTCCAGCGCCGCGGTCAGGGCACGACTGGTCTCGGCGGGAAGCGCCTCCTTCAGCACCAGGACCGCCAGCCGCTCCCGGGTATCGACCTCGCGCACCCCATGGCGCAGCGAGAGCAGCCGGACGGCGGCCACCAGCGGCAGCACCGCCTGCTGCTTGAGGTTGATCGCCCGCTCATGGGGTGCCCCGTCGAGTGACCCCGAGAGTCGGCCAAAGCGGTCCAGAGCCACCGGCTGCTCGTCGAGCAGCGCGCCCATCTCGTCCAGGAAGAGCCCGGCCTGGGGCATCAGCCGCGCGACGCGGTCGGCCAGCGCCTCCGCCAGCGTGCCCTCCCCATGCACGGCCCGGAAGTCGAGCAGGATGTTGGCCTGCTGCACCCGCTTGACCCGTCGCCCGGCGGTCCAGATGGCCAGCTGTTCGCTCCATTCCGAGAGCCGCTTGCGCCACATGGGCCAGCGCGCCATCACATGGCCGCTGCACAGCGGGATACCAGCCTGGTCCAGCCGGTCGGTGAAGCGCTCGCCCAGCACCTGGAAATAGCCGTCGACCTCGGTGTGGCGGCTGTCCGGATAGTCGGCAATGATCATGCCGTTGTCCTGGTCGGGGCCGAGCAAGCTCTCCTGGCGAGCCCCGGAGCCCATCACGATGACGCAGTAGGGCACCGGCGGCGTGCCCCACCCCTGCCCCTCCATCTCGCTCAGGGCAAGCTGGATGGCGCGCCGGTAGAGCCAGTCATTGTGGTCGCTGATCAGCTGGCTGATGCGCCAGGCGGGCAGGTCGAGGCGCATCAGCGCCTCCGCCAGGCGAGGCTGCCAGGCGTGGGCCTCGGGCAGGGTCGGCGCCGGGCCCAGCTCGGCAAGGGCGTCGCGCAGCGGGGCCAGCAGCGGCGGCAGCCGCGCAGGGTCGGGATGCTCCTCGTGGGCGAACAGCGAACGCCACGAGGAGGCACGGTGAAGCAGGCGCATGACGACTCCGGGCTGCGGAAATCGATCCAGTGTAGCGGCGCGCCCGCCGAGGCACACTTGGGCGAAAGGGGGATGGCGGGAGCGCGCCCCGCCACGCCGGCGTTATCGGTCAGCGGGGCCGGAACATCCCCTCGCCCACCTCGTCGATGAAGCGCTGCGCCTTGCTGACCATCAGCTGGTCGCAGGCCTCGCGGCCGGGCACCATGTCGGAGCGTTCGAAGCGGTGCTCCTGCACCTCGCCGTCCTCCCCGGGCTTGCGGATCCAGCCGCTGACCCGGTACTGGCCGCCCTGGTCGGCGGGCTCGGAGATGATCTGGTAGCCCTTGTAGGCCACCGGTTCGGCGGCCGGCGCACTGCCCGGCGCCTTCTCGCCACCGCCGAACAGCCCGGACAGCAGTTTCTTCAGCATCGTGATTCTCCTGTGGCGTCTCTTCACCCAAGAACAGCGACGCCGGCATCAGCCGGCGTCGCATGCAGGTCGCGCAGGCGGGACTCAGTCCTGCTTGCGGCCCTTGCCGGCGGCAATACGCAGGCGCAGGGCGTTGAGCTTGATGAAGCCCTCGGCATCCTTCTGGTCGTAGGCGCCGGCGTCGTCCTCGAAGGTGGCGATGGACTCGTCGAACAGCGACTGCTCGGACTGGCGCCCCACCACGATGGCGTTGCCCTTGTAGAGCTTCATGCGCACCACGCCGGAGACGTTCTTCTGGGTCTCGTCGATGGCGGCCTGCAGCATGCGGCGCTCCGGGCTCCACCAGTAGCCGTTGTAGATCACCTTGGCGTACTTGGGCATCAGCTCGTCCTTGAGGTGGGCCTCCTCGCGGTCCAGGGTGATGGACTCGATGGCGCGGTGGGCCTTGAGCATGATGGTGCCGCCGGGCGTCTCGTAGCAGCCGCGGGACTTCATGCCCACGTAGCGGTTCTCGACGATGTCGAGACGGCCGATGCCGTTGTCGCCGCCCAGCTTGTTGAGGGTCTCGAGCACCTCATGGGGGCGCATCGGGGTGCCGTCGACGGCCACGATGTCGCCCTTCTCATAGGTCAGCTCCACGTAGGTGGGCACGTCCGGGGCGGTCTCCGGGGAGACGCTCCAGCGCCACATGTCCTCCTCGGCCTCGGCCCAGGGATCCTCGAGGATGCCGCCCTCGTAGGAGATGTGCAGCAGGTTGGCGTCCATGGAGTAGGGGGATTTCTTCTTCTTGGAGGAGAAGTCCACCGGGATGCTGTGCTCGTCGCAGTAGGCCATCAGCTTCTCGCGGGAGGTCAGGTCCCACTCGCGCCAGGGGGCGATCACCTTGACGCCGGGCTTGAGGGCATAGGCGCCCATCTCGAAGCGCACCTGGTCGTTGCCCTTGCCGGTGGCGCCGTGGGAGATGGCGTCGGCGCCGGTCTGGTTGGCGATCTCGATCAGGCGCTTGGCGATCAGCGGGCGCGCGATGGAGGTGCCGAGCAGGTACTCGCCCTCATAGATGGTGTTGGCGCGGAACATCGGGTAGACGTAGTCGCGCACGAACTCCTCGCGCAGGTCCTCGATGTAGATCTCCTTCACGCCGAGGGCCTGGGCCTTGGCGCGCGCCGGCTCGACTTCCTCGCCCTGGCCGATGTCGGCGGTAAAGGTCACCACCTCGCAGTTGTAGGTCTCCTGCAACCACTTGACGATAACGGAGGTGTCCAGGCCACCGGAGTAGGCGAGCACGACCTTCTTGACATCGGACATTCGGGGCTCCTCGATGAAAGCTAGGGGGTTGGCATCAGGGGAGGCAGTATAGCGCGCCATTGGCACGGCGAATACCGGCCCCGGGACGCCCGGAAGCCAACCTGCTAGACTTGCGCGGATTCGCCCCGGGTCCCCGCGGGGCGGGGCGACCGAGACCGAAAGACGCAAGGAGAGGGTGCATGAGCGAGGCGATCGCCCGCGAGCTGCTGGCACAGCGATTCCGCAGCTTCCTGCCGGTGGTGGTGGACATGGAGACCGGCGGCTTCAACGCCGAGCGCAATGCGATCCTGGAGATCGCCGCGGTGACCCTGACCATGGACGCCCAGGGCTTCCTGCTGCCCGAAGCCACCTACGCCTTCCACGTGAAACCCTTCGAGGGTGCCGACGTCGAGCAGTCGGCGCTGGACTTCACCGGGATCAGGCTCGACGACCCGCTGCGCCAGCAGGTGGCGCTCTCCGAGGCCGAGGCCCTGGGCGAGATCTTCCGCCCGGTGCGCAAGGCGATCAAGGCCCACGGCTGCACCCGCGCCGTGCTGGTGGGCCACAATGCCGCCTTCGACCACGGCTTCCTGAATGCCGCCGTGAATCGCTGCGGCATCAAGCGCAACCCCTTCCACCCCTTCTCCAGCTTCGATACCGCCTCGCTTGCCGGCCTCATCTACGGCCAGACGGTGCTGGCCAGGGCCTGCCGCGCCGCCGGCATCCCCTTCGACAACGGCGAGGCCCACTCGGCGCGCTACGATACCGAACGCACCGCCGAGCTGTTCTGCGCCATGGTCAATCGCTACAAGGAGCTGGGCGGCTGGTCACAGGCCCAGCGCGAGCAGGGGATGGACGAGGTGCCGTAGGCGGCAGCCGGCATGATTCGATCAGACGCATAAATAGGAAACCCCGCCGGCCATACCGACGGGGTCTCGTGAAGCCAGCTGGTGGCTCGACGCTGTCGCTGCTGCCTCGAGGGCTCAGGCGTCGTGCTGGTGCTTGGCGGCGGTTTCCTTGATCAGCTTCTCGAGCTCGCCGTTCTGGTGCATCTCCACCACGATGTCACAGCCGCCGACCAGCTCGCCCTCGACCCACAGCTGGGGGAAGGTGGGCCAGTTGGCAAACTTGGGCAGCTCGGCGCGGATATCCGGGTTGTCCAGGATATTGACGAAGGCAAAGCGCTCGCCGCAGGCCATCAGCGCCTGGACGGTCTGGGCGGAGAAGCCACACTGGGGCAGCTGAGGCGTGCCCTTCATGTAGATCAGGATGGGGTTTTCGCTGATCTGGCGCTGGATGTTCTCGAGGGTGGTGCTCATGGCGTCTCCCTATGGATGTCACGGATGACAGAGGTCGCGGATGGCGGCGCGGGGCAATACCCGAGCTCGACGGTAGGTCTTGGTGATCGCCCATTCTACTGATACGACGCGCGTTGCGCATCCCCCGGCGCCTGGCTAGGATGGTCGTTTTTTCCCGTGGAGCACGCCCAATGGCCACCCGCCACTTCCTGACCCTGCTGGACCTGAGCCAGGATGAGCTGCACTACCTCATCCAGCGCGCCATCACCATCAAGAACGAGCTGAAGGCCCAGGGGCCCCGCTACACCCCCCTGCCCAACCGCACCATGGCGATGATCTTCGAGAAGTCCTCGACCCGTACCCGGGTCTCCTTCGAGACCGCCATGGCGCACTTCGGCGGGCACGCCCTCTTCCTCTCCCCCCGCGACACCCAGCTGGGTCGCGGCGAGCCCATCGGCGACACCGCCCGGGTGCTCTCGGAGATGGTCGACATCGTGATGATCCGCACCTTCTCCCATGAAGGGCTGGAGGCGTATGCCGCGGCCAGCTCGGTGCCGGTGATCAACGCGCTGACCGACGACTACCATCCCTGCCAGCTGCTGGCCGACGTGATGACCTGGACCGAGCTGCGCGGCAGCGTCAAGGGCAAGACGGCGGTCTGGATCGGCGACGGCAACAACATGTGCCACTCCTGGATCAACGCCGCGCGTCAGTTCGACTTCCAGCTGCGCGTCTGCTGTCCGGAGGGCTACGAGCCGCGCCAGGATATCCTCGAGGCCGCCGGCGACCGGATCACGATCCTGCGCGACCCCAGCGATGCCGTGGTCGACGCTGACCTGGTCACCACCGACGTCTGGGCCTCCATGGGCCAGGAGGAGGAGCAGGCCAAGCGCGAGGCGGACTTCGCCGGCTTCCAGGTGACCGAGGCGCTGCTCGACCGCGCCAGGGCCGACGCCCTCTTCCTGCACTGCCTGCCCGCCCACCGCGGCGAGGAGATCAGCGAGACCCTGCTCGACGACCCGCGCGCCGTGGTCTGGCAGGAGGCGGGCAACCGCCTGCATGCCCAGAAGGCTCTGATCGAGTTCCTGCTGCTCGGTCGCGTCGACGGCTGATGGCCCCGGGTCCCTGTGGCGCTCCACCGCAGGGACCCGGCCCAAGCCCTGCCTTATACCTTTGTATAACCACGACCTTGGTAGTATAATGCGTCGCAGCACACCCCCTGAGTGACAGGAAATGCGACACATGATGATCGACGCTTCCCCTCTCGCCGGCATGCAGCGCAGCCTGCGCCAGTGCCTCTCCCACATGGCGGCTCTGCTCTACCACCATGGCCACGTGCTGGAAACCGTCTCCATCCCCCATCGCGGCCTCGACCGCCAGGATGTGGCACACCTCTCCCGCTCTTCCAGCGAATGGCAGACCTGCGAGAAGGTGCTGGTCAACAGCGAGGCGGCCTCCTGGAACGAGCACAACCGATTGGTGCTCACCCCCCTCGGGCGCGAGCTTCTGTTCGACATGTTCGGAGAAGGCGCCGCCGACTGCGCCTGAGCCCTGACCGCCAGTGACGCCAGAAGCCCCGCCCGGCATCGCCGCGGCGGGGCTTTCGCATCGTAGAACGCCCCGCCTGGCGACGCCCACGGCCGCAACGCCTGCCCGCCCACGCGGACAACGAAAAACCCCCTGGCGCATGACGCCAGGGGGTTTTTCGTGATGTCTTGTTGGTGGAGCCTAGCGGGATCGAACCGCTGACCTCAACACTGCCAGTGTTGCGCTCTCCCAGCTGAGCTAAGGCCCCACACCGTCTCGCCTTGCGAGAACGAGGCAGATATTACGCGCTGATACCGGGTTCGTCAACCCCCTCCATCTCTCCCCCGAAGGATGCTTTCCACCTGCACCGAAGTTGTGCCACTCTTTGGGATGAGACACCTCGTCTCTCCCCACCTTTTCCCTACCAGCCCATTCGCTCAGGAGCCGCCGCCTTGATCCGGGTACTGATTGCCGATGACCATCACCTGGTGAGGACGAGCATCGCCCACCTGCTGAACGCCGAGGAAGACCTCAGCGTGGTCGGCGAGGCCTCCGACGGCGAGACCGCCATCGCCGAGACCCGCCGCCTCTCCCCCGACGTGGTGCTGATGGATATCCGCATGCCGGGGATCGGCGGCCTGGAGGCCACCCGCAAGATCCACCGCACCCAGCCCGACACCCGCGTGCTGGTGCTGACCGCCTGGCTCGAGGAGGCCTTCGCCCAGCGACTGCTGGACGCCGGCGCCTTCGGCTTCCTGAGCAAGGACTGCCAGCACGAGGAGATGGTGGCGGCCATCCGCGGCGTCTTCCACGGCCAGCGCTACGTCAGCCCGGAGGTCGCCCAGCGGCTGGTGCTGTCGCGCATCGATGCCGCCGACAACCCCTTCGACCAGCTCTCCCAGCGCGAGATGCAGGTGGCGATGATGATCGTCAACTGCCAGAAGGTGGCCGACATCTCCGACCGGCTCTTCCTCAGTCCCAAGACGGTGAACACCTACCGCTACCGCATCTTCGACAAGCTGGGCGTGCAGACCGACGTCGAACTCACCCACCTGGGGCTGCGCCATGGCCTGGTGGAAGGCTTCGCCAGCGTGGAGTGAGCCGCCCCGACCTGCCGTCCGGCCTGATCTGCTAGGATGGCACTCCCGTCCGCGACCGCACCGCCTTCATGAGCTTCGATCATCGCCACTTCCTCGGCACCGTCAGCGAATCCCCGGGCGTCTACCGCATGCTGGATGCCCGGGGCGAGACCCTCTATGTCGGCAAGGCCCGACGCCTCAAGGCGCGCCTGGCCAGCTATTTCCGTGGCGCCCTGAACGCCAAGACCCAGGCCCTGGTCTCGCGCATCGCCGACATCCAGGTCACGGTGACCAACAGCGAAACCGAGGCGCTGCTGCTGGAGCAGACCCTGATCAAGGAGCTGCGCCCGCCCTACAACATCCTGCTGCGCGACGACAAGTCCTATCCCTTCGTCTTCGTCACCGACCGCCACCCCTTCCCGGCGCTGGAGTACAAGCGTGCCCGGGCGCGCCGCGACGACGGCCGCTACCTGGGCCCCTACCCCAGCAGCCTGGCGGTACGCGAGAGCCTCTCGCTGATGCAGAAGATCTTCCGCATCCGCAACTGCGAGGACAGCGTCTTCGCCCACCGCACGAGGCCCTGCCTGCAGTATCAGATCGAGCGCTGCAGCGGCCCCTGCGTGGGCCTGATCGGCGAGGCGGAGTACCGGCGCGACCTGGAGCACGCCGTGCAGTGCCTCGAGGGCAGAAGCGAGCAGGTGACCGGCGAGCTCACCGCGGCCATGGAGGCGGCCAGCCAGGCGCTGGCCTTCGAGGAGGCCGCTCGGCTGCGCGACCAGATCCAGCAGCTGCGCCAGCTCCAGCAGCGCCAGTTCGTCGATACCGGCGACGGCGATGCCGACATCTTCGCCCTTGCCACCCGCCCCGGCGCGCTGTGCATCTCGGTGCTCAGCGTGCGTCACGGGCGGCTGCTGGGGGCGCGCCACCATGCCCCCGCCAACGGGCTCGACCTGCCCGCCGAGGAGCTGCTCGCGGAATTTCTCAGCCAGTACTACCTGGGCCAGGACAACGAGATTCCCCGCGAGCTGATCACCAGCCACCCCCTGGCGGATCGTGCGCTGATCGAGGCGGCGCTCGGCGAGCGCGCCGGCCGGCGCGTGCGGCTCACCGACCGGGTGCGCGGCCACCGCGCGCAGTGGCAGTCCCTGGCCGTGACCAACGCCGAGCAGCAGCTCGCCAGCCAGCTGGCCAGCCAGGCCCAGCTCACGCGGCGGTTCGCGTCGCTGCGCGAGGTGCTGGGCCTGGCCGAGACCCCTGCTCGCCTGGAGTGCTTCGACATCAGCCACAGCCACGGCGAGGCCACCGTGGCCTCCTGCGTGGTGTTCGACCAGAACGGCCCGCGCAAGTCCGACTATCGCCGCTTCAATATCGAGGGAGTGGCCGCCGGCGACGACTACGCCGCCATGCGCCAGGCGCTGACCCGACGCTTCCGCCGACTCACGGACGGCGAGGGGGAGCGCCCCGACGTGCTGCTGGTGGACGGCGGCAAGGGCCAGCTCAACCTGGCCCGGGAGGTCTTTGCCGAGCTCGGGGTCAGCGGCATCGCCCTGGTCGGCGTCGCCAAGGGCACCACCCGCAAGGCGGGCCTGGAGACCCTGTTCCTCGAGACCGCAGATCGGAGCCTGGACATGGATCCGGCCTCGCCGGCCCTGCACCTGATCCAGCACGTGCGCGACGAGGCGCACCGTTTCGCCATCACCGGCCATCGCACACGCCGCGACAAGGCGCGCCGCACCTCCACCCTGGAAGGCATCCCCGGCGTCGGGCCCAAGCGCCGCCGCGAGCTGCTGCGCTTCTTCGGCGGGCTGCAGGGGGTCAAGCAGGCCAGCCGCGAGGAGCTGGCGCGGGCGCCAGGCATCAGCGCCACCCTGGCCGAGGCGATTCATCGCGCCCTGCATGGATGAAGTCCGCCAAGGGGGATAGAATGAGCGGGCGCTCGGCACCACCCACCGGCAAGGACAGCGTCACGCAATGAACATCCCGAATCTCCTCACCCTCGCCCGTATCGGCTTCATTCCGCTGCTGGTGGTGTTCTTCTACCTGCCCTTCTCGTGGAGCATGCCGCTGGCCGCCGGCCTGTTTGCCCTGGCCTCGATCACCGACTGGCTCGACGGCTACCTGGCCCGGCGCTGGGACCAGGCCACCCCCTTCGGCGCCTTCCTCGACCCGGTGGCCGACAAGCTGATGGTGGCCGTGGCCCTGGCGCTGATGATCGAACGCTACGAGGCGGTCTGGCTCACCCTGCCGGCGCTGGTGATCATCGGCCGCGAAATCGTCATCTCGGCGTTGCGCGAGTGGATGGCGGAGATGGGCAAGCGCGGCAAGGTCGCGGTCTCCTGGATCGGCAAGGTGAAGACCACCCTGCAGATGGTCGCCATCTTCCTGCTGCTGGCCTTCGCCCCGGGCACTCCCATCGCCCATCTCGCCGTGGCCACCCTCTACGTGGCGGCCGTGCTGACCCTGTGGTCCATGGTGCTCTACCTGCGCGCCGCCTGGCCGCACCTCAGCGATTCCATGTGAGGGAGTGCAAAAGCGTTTGACAGTCACCGACTTATCCGTATAATTCGCTCTCGAGTCAGGCGGGAATAGCTCAGTGGTAGAGCACAACCTTGCCAAGGTTGGGGTCGCGAGTTCGAATCTCGTTTCCCGCTCCATCTCCCCTCGGGAGATGAACATCTGACTCAGTGAGGCTGGATGGCAGAGTGGTCATGCAGCGGACTGCAACTCCGTGTACGCCGGTTCGATTCCGACTCCAGCCTCCATTTCCCCCTTTTTTCTGCTCGACACCGTGCCGCCCGGATGGCGAAATTGGTAGACGCAAGGGACTTAAAATCCCCTCCCCCTTCCTAAAATCCCTTTCGTTTCAGTAATTTGCCGGCAACAGTCGAAGCGGTGCATCACTGGTGCAGCAGATAAAAAATTTGCGAGCGTGGCGGAATCGGTAGACGCCGGAGACTTAAAATTTCCTGACCTTTGGTCGTGTGGGTTCGAGTCCCACCGCTCGCACCAGCCCGAACTCCTCACATTGCCCAGCCGCTCGCCACTCAATCCCAGCAGCAGCGCGACCTCCAGGCGGACAGGCACGAAAATACGGTCGTCAGCCGGCGGGTGCCGTAACGGTTCGGCGTAATTACATAAAACGTAATGCGTAACGGCCGGCGCGGACGCGCCTGAGCATCAAGACGACTACTTCAGCGTGATCGGCACAGGCTTGCCGCGGCGCTTTTGCTTCTCTCGCCACGCGCCCAGCCGGTAATCGTCGTGCACCTCGGGCACAGGGCGACTCATGGCGCTGGCATCGAAGCGCAGGCCCAGCTCGAGGCCACGCTCCATCGCATCGCCCACACGTTGCGGACAGGCATCCAGCGGCCGGCACAGGCGGCCCAGCAGCCGCCTATCACCGCGCAGGTCGGCTAGTGCCTCACCTCCATCATTGTGGGCAGACTTACCGCGCAGGGCGGCGCTTGCGTCGGAGTAGTAGACGCGGATGCTCGCCAGCCAGATCTCAGCACAAGCTCGGGCCAGCTCCTGCCGGCCCTCCTCGCCGTCGGCGTTGATAGGGTGCTGCTGGTCGTCCCACCAGCAGGCGTCCGCCTCCAGGGCAGCGGTCATGCCTCATGCCACCTTGCGGGGGTCACCTAGTTGAGTCGTCAGGCGCAGCCGCTGAAGCGCAGCGACTTCTAGCAGCGGCTCTGCCAGGTCTTGCAGCTTGTCCACCTGCGCAGCCGTGGCGCCCACCTTGTCGAAGCCAGTGTGGCCCGCTGCCTGCCGCCCCTTGGCGATAACATCGGCGCAGTCGAGCGCATCCTTGGCAGCGGCCAGATAGGCGGCGCGGGCCGTCTCTGCCAGCTCGAGGGCCTTCTCGAGTGCAGCCCGGTCACCTTCAGCGCCCTCGATGGCGTCCTGGGCTCGGCGGCGCTGGATGGCATCGCCCAGCCGACGAAACAGGTTCGAAAGGATCTCATTCATCGCGCCCACCTCTTGGCGCTGGGCCTCGAACTCGCGGCGCTGGGCCATGCTGGTGGCCTGGGCTACATCGGGCAATTGCTGTGCGTTCAGGGTGCGCATCTCGCTACTGATACCGTCCTGAGCCGCCCTCAGCTCCTCCACGGTGGTTTCAGGATCTTGCAGCAGCTCATTGGCCTTGATGATGCCGTCGGTGTCTTGGGTCATGTCGTTTACCTCAGTGAAGTCGGGTGCCGGCAGGGCGTTTTTCGGTGGTGGATGCCAGCGTTTCGGTCAGCCGGCGGATCTCCACCACAGCCTCCTCGAGCCGGGCGGTATATTCGCGCTCGAGCCGGTCATGGTGTTGCTGGATCAGGTCGAGGATCTCCTCAGCCGTGGCGTTGTCTTTGCAGTCGGGGCAGCTCATGGCCTCACCTCCAATTGGCGGTAATGCGCTGGCCGGCGGTAGTGCCTGCCACGGCTTCGGCCGCATAAGCCAGAACCGGATCGGTCGCCGGGTCGCCTAGCCTTACGGTGCCGTCGCCATTGGATGCCAACGGGGCATCGCGCTCCAGGGTCTGCCCAGCAGCCGCCAGCAGATAGAGAACATCGCCAGATGCCGGCGCCTGGGCCAGTGCGATCTCCCCAGCGTCGTAGCCGTTCAAGGCGAGGTAGGCATAGGCGTTGCCGGTATGGGCCACCAGCTCGCCGTTGCTGGCCTGGGTCAGTGTGTGACGCTCCAGGGCGATAGCGGCCGGGGCTTCGATGCGCTCGGGAATGCGGGTCGGGTCAATCATGTTTCACCTCAGTCGGTCGGCAGGTTGCTGTAGTGGTCACCACCAGGCGCGGGCGTGTCGTCGCCGTCCGGCAGGGTGTCCCACTCGTCACCCTTGGGCAGCCCATCAAAGTGCCGGCTCGGGTTGGTCAGGTCTGCCGGGTTCAGCTTGCGGCCGTTTGAACTGGCGTTCGCCTTCAGCTCATTGGCCACAGCCTCACCAATGGTCGGTGCGATCATTTCAGCCACACGGGCGGCGATACGCTCCAGGGCCTTGTCGGCTTTGGCTTGGTTGGCGGTCACGAACTCTTTACTCATGGTCTTGCGCCTCCTGGGCGCGGTAGTGAATCAATTTCAGTTGGTTGGCTGTCAGGTTGAGCGATTGCAGCCACTCGCCGGCCGTCTGTCCTGCCAGCGGGTATTCAAAGTCGAGTCCCATCGACCATAGGACCATCCAGGCATCGGCGGCAGGCGCCTCGCTGGGCATGTTGATTAGGTCGTCACGCATGGGCGAATCTCCAGCGTTTGGGCAATAGGATGCCGGCGGTTGAACGCTTGACCTTGGTCCCGCCGGTAATGGCGCCCATCGCAGCGTTGGCCGCATCATCATTGCCACCTCGGGGGTGGTCGACACTATCGCGCCCGCCGGATCTCGAGCGGCGCTCCAGGTTGGCGAGCTGGTTTAGCAGGGTCTCGGAGTCCAGCAGCTCGGCACGCTTGGCGGTCAGCCGGGGCAGGGCGTCGAGGTATATCTCGGAGCGGTTCATCTCGCTGGGAAGGTACTTCAGGCCGGCATCGGAGAATTGCTCCGTTACCCATGCCGCCCCGTATTGGTCGCCTCGAACTTCGGTGATGCCGTAGCGGCGAAGGTCAGCGGCGCAACGCTCTACCGCATCAGCGGGGCTAAATGGCGGTTTGATCTCGCCTAGCCGGTCGAGAATGTCGATTCCATCCTCGGTATGGGCCACGGCCCAGCAGAAGGCGTCAGAACGGCCGCCGCTGACGTCCACAAAGGCGCGGTAGCGGTGGGCATGGTGTGGCGGGCGCTCAGTGATACCGGGCGTTACCAGGGCCTCGAGAACGTCACGGGAGACGTAGCTGGCTACATCGTCCCTCCAGGTCGCCATATATTCGGCGCGCGCTGCGGCTTCATCCTCTGCAAGTGCTTCATCTACTACCGCCTGGGGCAAGCGGGGATTAAGGCGTCGGCTCGGAGCCTGCACCACAAGGCTCGGGGCGTCGGCCTTGCTGAAATGGCGCTTCCATTTCTGGTACATGACGCCTTGCCGCGCATGGGGCGTCGATATGCCTAGCATTAGCCCATCGGTCAGGGATAGCGCGGGCTCGGCAGCTCTCAGGATCTCCACATCGGGGGAAGCGCCCTCGAGGTGCCAATGGCACAACTCGTCGGCCACCAGGCAGGCGAACGAACGGCCGCGAATCGAGCGATGCGAAGCGGTCATCACCGTAAGCTCTGAGCCGTTGGAAAGCTCGATGCCCTCGGATCCATCTTTGACCACCAGGGCGCGCAGCATGGGCGACGCCTCGATGCCGCCCCGAATGTACCGGAGCGCCTGGGACGCCTGCCGGCGGTCAGCAGCCACCAGGGCGCCCACGATCAGCTCACCTTTCGATGCAATGCCGCTCCAGTCGCGCAGGGCGGTTTCGTACAACGTCAGGGCGGCGGCCATTTGTGTCTTGCCACCACGGCGGCCACACAGCAGGTAAGCGGCGCGGCTGGGCTTCATGGGCATGGGCCGGCCGGTCAGCTCTCGCCACACCTGGGCATCCTTGGCGGTCATGGGCAAGGCGTACATGCCTTTGACGATGGCCAGCCAGGCATCCCAGCTCCCTTCATGGACTCCCGGCAGCATCGGAGCCAGCAGGTTGTCATCGGTCAGGGCGGTGATGGGGTCCACCAGGGCGGGCGCGGTCATGGCCTAGCCTTCAGGTAATCGTGAAGGTTCGGCACGTCGCGGGCCTTACGCTCGAGGCCCAGCTTGGCGAGGATGCCTTGCAGCCCATTGGCGGCCTGTACCCACTTGCCCACGTCGAACTCCTGCCCCTGGGCCAGTGCCACCTCCTGAGTCTCGAGCCAGTAGGTCAGCCACAGCGCTCGCTCCACCAGCAGCCGTTGGGCCAGGCTCAGGCTATCGGCACCGCCTAGGTCGCTGGTCATCTCGGCATAGCGGCTGCGCATGGTCTGGGCAATGCCGGTGCGGCCGTCCAGCTCGGACAGCCAACCGGGGGCGAACTTGTCAGGTGGGGCGTGAAGCTTGGCCATATCGGCGGCCTATGTCGTGGGTATCGGCGTGCTTTGTTGCACCTATTGATACACAGCATAGCTGTCATTCAATAAAGTTTAAATATAACAGTAACTTGAATAGCTTGTACTAGGGACTAAATATCCCTTTGCGGCGTTCTGGCGCTGGTTGGTGGGGGTACTGGGGTTGGGTGGCCGGCAGCGTCGGGGCGTATATGGAAACGTTTTTCATAAATGTGGAGGCATCCTTATACGCGACTCCCCCTTTTCCGTTTGGGGCGGGAATGGGCTCTCGTTTGAATCGTGAGCCTTGCCACCAGGGACGGAAGGGACGATAGGGACGCCTGATTTCACATTACCCCTACTCCACAAAAATCATTCTTCTCTGCTCAGGGACGGTTATATGTGTCCCTATATAGTTCTCACTGCCTACGCGGAATGTCGAAACGTCCGTCCCTTGCGTCCCTTTGCGTCCCTGCCCTGCCCCAGAAACTAAAAAGCCCCGCTCGATGGCGGGGCTCTCACTTCACGATGCTCGACGTTCTCGCTCTACCTGCGCTGCCATCCATCGCCCAGCATCAAAGGCTTCACCAGGAATGATCCGCGCAACAAAGGGAAGTCGGGCGCCTTTCTTCGTGGTACTGCCGATGACGTCGGTATCATTCATTGACTTCCGCCATGCGCTGAAACCGAATCGCTGATAGTACGGCTTCAACCTTGGATGGCAGGCTAGTTGCAGGTAGCGGTATCGTTTTACCGCCTCCTTCACCAGCACGCTGCCCACCCCACACCCACGGGCCGCCTTCCCGACGTACAGCCAGTGCAATCTGACAGCAGCCCCCCTTTTCTTAGGGGTCAGGATGGCGTAGCCCAGCAGACTGCCGTGATATTCAGCAGCCAGTACCGTGACTCCCGTTTCGGGCAGCGCATACACATACGCCATCGCAAACCGCTCGGCTCGCTCATCAGCGGTTAAGTCATCGTACTCGTCCATCGCCATATGCATCATGAGGTTGTAACGATGATCCCTTTCAGTGGCCTCAATAACTCTCATGTCATGCCCCCACGAACTCGCTAAAGATCCGCTCACACTTGAGCCCCTGGACATTGCGGACGCCATTAGACTTCCGGCTCTCATAGCCGAGCACCTTCAGGCGATCCAAGAATGACCGCTGGGTCAGCTTCTTGTGAATACCGTTGTCGTCTGCCCAACTCTTATAGGCGTTGAACAGCCGCTGTGGCGGTATCCGGCCGCCCTCCTCCGGCTGGCATTCAGCCTCGACGAACTGGGCCACTTGATCCGCTTCAAGGCGCCAGCGGTCGCGGGCAGCTTGGCAACTGCTGGGCATAGTGAAACCGAACAACAGCGCTTCGGCATATGCGCAGAGTGCCAGGTTCAGAATACCGGGCAGCTCCTCGAGCAACTTGTCCTTCAACTGCGGATCACAGTTGCCCAGCTCCGGCTTGAACGTGTTATTGAACTCCACCACCATGGCACGACGAAACAAGGCGTCGGAGAAGTCACGGGTATGCGGCATATGGTTGGTGCCGAACCAGCACGTCGAGAAAGGACGCATATCGAACGGGTCTTTGAACTTGTGTTCAACCGTAGTCGGCTCGCCGGAGACAATGCCCTTCAAGCTCGCGTCGTCGATCATCTCGCCTTGCTTGATCTCCGTCACGATGTTGGCCAGCTTGCCGAACAGGTGTGCTCGCTGAAACGAACGGTCGAACTGTGACGGTTGTACGCCGGCCACGTTGGGCGAGCCCAGCAGCCCTTCCAGCACGGACAGCAGGACGCTCTTTCCGTTGGCACCGCTGCCCACCAGAATGATGAAGCGTTCATGGCGACAATGGGCCATCAGCGAATAGCCGATCATCTCGAGCACCGCCTCGCGCTTCTCCTTGGCGTCGGGGTCGCCGTTGAAGACGTCCATCATGAACTTCTCGAACTGCGGGGCCTTCGCCTCGGGGTCATACGCCACGGGTATCTGAGTGGTGCGGTAATGCTCCCGGTCGTGCGGCACTAGGTGCCAATTGCCAACCTCGAGCACCAGCTCGCCATTCAGCGTGTTGACGCATTCAACCGGCCCGACGTCGAACTCATGATGCGGCTTGAAGACTTCCGTCTTGAACAGGTCGACCACACTATCGACGGTGTTCTTCCGAACGCTCTCGACCTTGCCGGCCATGTAGTGCTGAGCCCACTGCTTGATGCTCCGGTCTTCCTGCTTTTGCCAGACGCCGGTATTCATCCAGCGCCAGACAAACGCATGGGCCGCGATCACGTTATCTCGGCCAACTTCATCGGCCAGCCCTTGCGCCAATGCCAAGTCGTCAACGTCATCATCTTCAACCGTGGCCCTCTCAGCAGCGGCCATGGCGCTGAAGGGGAGCCCGGTCTGGCGTTTGATGACCTCATGAACGCGGCGCTTTTGAATCGGCTTCAGTGTTGCCGCTGCCTCGACAACCGCCTCGATCTCCTCCGGTGCGGTGTCCTTGCCGAGAGCCTGGGCCTGGGTCAGAACGTCATCATAGGATGCCCGTTCAATACCAGCATCAGCAGGCATCCCATTGTCACGCGCCCACTTCATGACACTGCCGAACGTGATTCCGGATCTCCGGCCGAGTGACTGCCACTTTCGCCAGTCCGTAGCCGAGTCGTGCTTTCCGCTGTGCTCGCTCCACTCGCTGAACAGCTCGTAGCCCTCGCCTTCCGTCTCGTCATGCACGGCCATCATGATGCCCATATAGGTCGGGCCTTCGCCGTCTTCATACTCGAGGTCTTCATTAGGAATCCACTTGAGCACCTCGCGGATGCGCCCAGCCGTGGCCGGCGGGTAATCGCCTTTGCCACTGGGCGGCTTCGCTTCTACCTTCAACAGCGCCAGCAATTCAGGCGGGCAGGGCGTTAGGTCACATGGGTTTCCCTTCTCGCTCTCATAGGCCAAGCCTGACTTATGCATGCTGCTGGCGCCCACCACAAAGCCCGATGACTTGAAGTCGATGCCGGGATAACCTTTGAGCATTCCTTTCAGGTCGCTGCCTGACGGCCGCGTGAACTCGATATGCCAGCCACCACCCCCAGTGGCGACCACATGGCCGGATTCAGCTTTGAAGTCTATCCCGGTGTCTTTCACCAGCTTGGCATAGGATGCTTCCCCTCCGTTGCGAGGATCTACGTCGATAACTAGCTGGTCATCAATGACAACGCCGAAGCCGGTTTCGAATTGCCCGGCAGTCTCCATGTTGTCTATCTGCTCGTCTGACCAATGCGGCGAGTTTTGCCAGCCTGTAATGCGCGGGTGTTTGCCCACATCTTTGCATTCATGCCGGCCACAGCCGCACTTATTTCCGACAATGGGCCACAGCGGGAAGATTCGGCGGCCCGATTCAATGTAGTCATGCAAGTTGCCCATTACTTCGCCCCCCGCTCAGCACGACGCCTCGCCTTAGCAGCAACTCGACGCATCTTGCGATTAGCGGCATGGTCTTCGCCGATGACGTCCACAGAATCGGGAATGTTGCCCTTCCAGGCTTCCATTTTCTGGCGCTTATAGAGTGCAAGACTTTTACTCATTGCCTCGCCCTCCCTGCTTGAAACTCTCCGAAAACAACATGCAGCCCAGCACAGCGCGGCAATGGGTGCCGTGATTCTCGTCTGGCGGAAAGGTCGGGCAGCGGCTAGAATGGGCGTTGCTAAACGTCTTCTCTGAGCCCTCGCCGCCGACCGCCATCGGCGCGGGGGTTTTCTTTTGGCCTGTCATGTTATGCGCCCTCCCCGCTGGTAGAGGTACGAACGTTCTCTTCGATCCAGGCGAGAACATCGTCGGCGCGGTATCTAACATGCCGGCCTAGTTTGATGAACTTGGGGCCTTCGCCGGCCCAGCGGGCTCGCTCGCACCATGCAGTCGACTTGCCAAGGTACGCGGCGAGGTCGCGCTGATTCATCAATTTAGGAAGTGCTACGGTTGTTTCGGTAGAAGGCGTGCTATTGCTGGCTGCCGTGGTGGTCATCTGTAATACCTCGGGCTCGTTCTAAGGTATTACCTATTCAATATCACGCGGCGGCGCTTGTTACGTGGTGATAAGGACGGCGCTTATCACCACACGGGATTTTACAGGTCAAGATACACTCCCATAGTCGTTTTCTGAGCCTTGACCCTAGAATTTTTTACCCAAATGTCATACATAGTCTTTTCACTAAAACTTCCCCCTTTCGGTTGCCTTATCAATCCCTTATCGTCACTGGCAACAATGTAGTAAAAGACGTCTGCAACAATATCGCACCCGCTAACATCTTCACTTCCCACTTTTCTCGTTGGCGATACTCCTGCCCGTCGAAGCATCCAGACAGCAAACGCCAATCGCTCATTTCTCAAATCAGTAAGACTTCTTGTCCCATGCCCCGACTTGGGGCGCTCGGGATTATCTCTTAGGACAGTGACCACAAATCCAGCCAGCGCGGGCGTTAGCTGCTGCCCGTTCTCAATCATTGAAGCTGAGACTTTTTTAGCAGCTTCAAAAGCTGCTGCATCGTTAGCGCTCTCCTCAATCAGTTGCTCAGTAAGGTCAACATCATGACCGGCAATGTTAATTATCGGCCCCCTCATAATATGTTGAAACCACCATTCAACTGACCCTTCCAGCTCGCTATCACGGCTTAAATCGGCAAGATTACTTTGAAGGTACAGCCAAACTTCAACGATTTTTGGCAAAATGTCGTTGTCAACTTTTCCGCGCCAATGTATATCAACCTTTTTTTCTATCTGCTCTTCCGTCATCATGCCCGTGCCCTCATTTCGATGACCTGGGCGCTGGGCTCGTCCCTGCCCTCTACCATGCGGTGCAGCTTCTCGAGCGCCTCTAGCTTCTCTTCCTCGAAGTCATCATGCACATAGTGCCGGCGCTGAATGCTGCCAGTACCGTGACTGAGCAACTGGGCCAGAACATCAGAACTGACGCGGTACGGCTTGCCCATCAGGCGCGTCTCGATGGTGGCGCGGATGGTGCCGGCCGTGAAGTGTCCGTTCTCCAGCTCGCCGGCCTCTTCCATCTGAGCGCGGATCTTCGCCGCTATCTCATTCAGGAAGTCGGCATAGATAGGCGTCTCGCCGCCATTGTGGGAAAAGACGTAGGGGCCACCGCCTGTAATCCGGTCGATACACTCCAGCGCCTCGGGTAGCAGCGGGATTACATGGACGCGGGGTTGTTTCCTACGTCCCTTGTAGTCCATGACTGTCATCGCCATGGCGTCCCGGTCGAGGTCTTCCAGGGTGACGCGGGCGAGCTGCTGCTGGCGCTGTCCGCCGGTCAGAACGTGAAGCATGGCGAGCGAACGGTGCGGCTCGGGTAGCAGCTTCACGCGGCGCCAGTAGGCGCGAAACTCGGCAATCGACAATGCGCGGCTTCGGGGCTTGCTTGAGCCCTCCACCTTGCGCATCTCGCGTGCCGGGTTGCTGGTGATCGTCATGCGGCGCATAGCGGCCGGCATATTGACGTTGCCGCGTGCGGCTATCGCCTCACTGAACGCCGTCTTTATATAGCTGCGGATCTTGTCAGCCTGACGGGGCTTGTCAGCATCCTTCAGCCGGCCCACGATCTTCATGCAGTCGTCGAGGTCGATACTGGCGGCGGGCTTGGCCCACAGCTTCGGGAAGGCGTCCTTGATGTCGCGGGTGATCTGATTCTTGACCGCTTTCGCGGATAGCTTGCCCTGGGCCTCGAGTACATCACCGTATGCGGTCATCAGGTCGCCGAACGTGGCGGCGCCTGCCTCCTCCTTCTCTGGGCGCGGATCTTGTCCGTCTGCTATCTGCCCCTGTATCCTCTTTGCCTCCTTACGCGCCTGCTCGGCGTTCTTGGCGGGGAATTTTCCAATGGTGACGCGGATCAGCTCTTTGTTGACGCGCCCCTGATAGAAGAACGTCTTGCTACCGCTGGGCATCACGCGGATGCCATAGCCGGTGATCTCGCTATCCCAATAGATAGCGCGCTTGCCGTCGGCGGGTGTCAGCTTCTCGACAGCCGTCTTAGTGAGTTTCACCTTCGCGGGGTTGGCCATGCTCTTAGTCCTCTCAGTGCATCGCGGTGCATCACTGGTGCATCACGACAGTTCGAAGCTGTGCGGGCTTCCTAGGGACTAAGGTAGACCTAACCTCATGTATTTACAAGGCGTTCAAAGATGCACAGGACTGATTCAAAGTGTCCGGTATGGACTTAAAATCCCTCGGTGGCGACACCGTGCCGGTTCGAGCCCGGCTCCGGGCACCAGTCTCTCCGTCCTTCGCCTGGACCGACACCCAAGCGGCGCACCAGCGGGGCCTTGCCTCATGAACCTGCCGCCCCTGCGCGACCCCTTCTTTACCTATCGTTTTCGCCGCCGCCTGCATGTGGTGCGCGTTCTGTTGGCCCTGACGATCACCTTCGTCATCATCCGCCTGTTCGAGATCCCCCACTCCAGTTGGGCGCTGGTCAGCACCGTGATGGTGATGGGCAACCTGCCGCATATCGGCGGCGTGCTCGACAAGGGCCGCCAGCGACTGCTGGGTACCGTGCTCGGCGCGGCCAGCGGGCTCGCGCTGATCCTCTTTCCGCCCGCCGCTCCCCTGCTGATTCCCGCCGGCAGCCTGGTCGCCATCGGCGTCGCCACCTGGCTCACCTTCGGCAATCGCCACGGCTACAGCGGCCTGATGTTTGCCATCAGCCTGCTGCTGGTGGTCGGCGACGGCAGCCACGACCTGGGCATCGGCCTGTGGCGCGCCTTCGACGTGCTGCTCGGGACCCTGGTGGGCATCACCGTCACCGTACTCGTGCTGCCCCAGAAGGCCACCGACATGATGCGCTTCATGCTGGCCGAGAACCTCGACCGCATGGCGCGCCTGTTCCATGCTCACACCACCGCCGCGGCCGCCCTGGACGTGGATACCCGCGCCCTGCTCAAGGCCACCAGCTCCGCCCTGGTCAAGCAGCGCGGCCTGGTCGATGCCATCCATCGCGAGCGCCGGCTCACCCGCGACGAACTCGACGACGTCATCTCCCTGCAGCGCCGAATGCTCTCCACCATCGAGCTGCTGCTGGAGACCCACTGGACAACCCGGGAGGGCCACGACCGCATCGAGGCCATGACGGGACTGCGCGAGGAGCAACACCGGCTGGCCCGGGAGCTCGGCACCCTCGCCTTCCAGGTACGCACTGGCCAGCCCATCGCGGTCACGGTGAGCCCCTTCAACCTGCAGCTACACGCCGAGCTGGCCACCACCGCGGTGAGCGATGAGGGACGCACCCTCTTCAGCCCCAGCGGCTATCTGTGGCTAAATCGCGAGCTGGCCCGCGTCACCGGCGACCTGGTCGCCTGCCTCGGCGGCCTGACCCGGCTTCCCAGCCGCCGCCTGCATCGCGCCTCCGGGCGCAAGTGGGCACCCCGCGACACCGCCGCCACCGACAAAGGAACGCAAGATGACCCACGGCAATCATGATGTGCTGATCATCGGTGGCGGCGTTGCCGGCCTGGTGCTGGCCCTGGAGGTCGCCGAGCGGCGGCGGGTCACCCTGCTGCGCCCGGCCAGCGACGACCAGGGGGCCAGCCGCTGGGCCCAGGGCGGGATCGCCGCGGTGCTCTCGCCAAGCGATGACTTCGATGCCCACGTGGCCGACACCCTGGTGGCCGGCGACGGCCTCTGCGACGAGGCCGCCGTGCGCTTCACCGTCGAGCAGGGGCCTGCCGCCATCGCGCGACTGCTGGCCCTCGGCGTGCCCTTCACCCCGGACCCCAGCCCCGAGGCCACCTACCCCTACCACCTGACCCGGGAGGGCGGCCACGGCGCCCGGCGCATCATCCACGCCGCCGATGCCACAGGTCTGGCGGTGATGGAGACCCTCAAGGCCCATGTGACCGCACATCCTGCCATCCAGGTGCTGGACGACCTCACCGCCATCGGCCTGATCGGCGACACCGCCGGGGCCTGCCGCGGGGCGCGCTGCCTGGATGGCCAGGGCCGGCTGCACGAACTGCTGGCCGCGGACACAGTGCTGGCCACCGGCGGCGCCAGCGGGCTATACCGCCATACCACCAGCCCCCACCCGGCCAGCGGCGAAGGCATGCTGATGGCGGCAGAGCTGGGGGCGGAACTGATGAACCTGGAGTTCCAGCAGTTCCACCCGACCTGCCTCTATGATCCCGACGGCAGCCCCTTCCTGATCAGCGAGGCGGTGCGCGGCGAAGGTGGACGGCTGCTGAACGTCAACGGCGAGCGCTTCATGCCCGCCCTGGACCCGCGCGCCGAACTGGCGCCGCGCGATATCGTCGCCCGGGCCATCGATGCCGAGATGCAGCGCACCGGCAGCGACCACGTGCTGCTCGATATCCGCCACCTGGGCGAGGCGGCGATCAGCCACCACTTCCCCACCATCCATGCCCACTGCGCCAGCCGCGGCCTGGACATCGCCCGGGAGCCGATCCCGGTGGTCCCCGCCGCGCACTACAGCTGCGGGGGACTGGCCACCGACCTGGCCGGGGCCACCACGGTGCCGAACCTCCACGCCATCGGCGAGGTGGCCTGCACCGGGCTGCACGGCGCCAACCGCATGGCCAGCAACTCGCTGCTGGAGTGCCTGGTGTTCGCCCGCAGCTGTGGCGCCGCACTGCTTCGGGACGCACCCCCTGGCGCGTCGGCTCAGGCCGCGCCCCTGGTGCCGCTCCCGGACAGCGGCGACAGGCTGGCCGATCCCCAGGTGCTGTCCAGCATCCGCGAGCGGATGCGCCAGATGATGAGCGCGCGGGTGGCGATCGTGCGCCATGATGCCGGGCTGGACGAGGCCGCCGAGACCCTGGAGGCACTGCAGCGGGAACTCGCCCCGCTGGTGGCTGCCTGCGCCCCCACGGTCACCCTGGCCAGCCTGTGGCAGGCCTTGCGCCTGGCGCGGCTGACCGTGGCCAGCGCCCGTGCCCGCCGCGAATCTCGCGGCCTGCACTACAACCCGGGCTGCCCCGGCCACGCCCCGGGGACCGCGCAGCCCTCGCGGGTCCATCTCGCGGACCTCGACTGACGGCCTCCTGCCTAGCGCTGCTGGATCAATAGGCGACGCAGCCGCCATAGCGAGGCGGCGTCACTGCTGTCCGGCCACAGCCATAGCCGTCGGCCGTTGAGGCGCAGGCCGATCAGCCAGGGGCCGAGATAGTCGCACTCGAGGGAAGCCGGGCGCCAGGGCGCCTCGCCGTGCTGACGCCACTCCCAGCGCAGACTGCCGGCCTGCGGGCCGCCATCGCCGGGCACCAGGGCACGCAGCTCGCCACGCACCCGCCGCCGTGCGGCGTCGAGGACGACGCCCGGCATCGCGACAGCGACCAGGGCGGCCAGCCAGGCCGGGGCATGCAGAAACGCCATGCCGACCACCGCAGCGGCCAGCAGGGCGTGAAGGAGGAGGGAGAGCCTAGACGGGACGATGCCCAATGCTGTCGGCGCTTTCGGCATGCTCGACGATCAGCTGCACGATGCGGCGGCGGTCCGGGTCCTCCGGCCAGTCGCGGCGCATCAACCACATGAACAGGTCCTGGTCCTCCTCGTCGATCAGCTGCCGGAAGGCCAGCTGATCCGCCTCGTCGAGGCTGTCGTAGCGCTGCTCGAGGAAGGGCACCAGCAGCAGGTCCAGCTCCCACATGCCGCGACGGGAGTGCCAATAGAGCCGCTTGCGCAGTGCCGCTTCCTGGGGTGATTGCTCGTTCAACGTCGACCTCGCCTGTCCGGTGGGATGTGTCACCACAGTATACCCGACCCCCCCGCGAACGGCAGCCGCCAGCCGCGCCATCTGCCAATGGTCGTAGTGCGTTGTTTTATCACAACTTGCCGAGTATGCTTTGGAGAAACAACAGCGCCAGGCGGGCCGGCTCTTTCGCCCACCGCACAGGGAGAACGTCGATGACCAAGTCCGAGTTGATCGAGCAGATCGCCGCACGGCAGCCGGAGCTGTCGATCAAGGAAGTCGAGGCTGCCGTGCGCCTCATCCTCGACGACATCACCGACACCCTGGCCGAAGGGGGCCGCGTCGAGATTCGCGGCTTCGGCAGCTTCTCGCTGCACTACCGGGAGCCCCGGGTCGGCCGCAACCCCAAGACCGGCGAACCGGTCGCGCTGGAAGGCAAGTTCGTGCCACACTTCAAGCCAGGCAAGGAGCTGCGCGAGCAGGTAGACGCCAGCCGCGCCCTGGGCTACTGATCGGCTCCGGTCACCCACACCATGATTACCGGCACCACCATTACAGGGGACACAAGCGCATGCGTTGGCTAAAAGGCCTGATCCTGGCCGTCATTCTGCTGGTCGTCCTGCTGGTCGGCATTCTCTTCGCCGTGAACAACCAGCAGGCCCTTCCGCTCAACCTGATCTGGCTCGAGCTCCCCGCGGCCTCGCTGTCCGTCTGGCTGCTCGCCTCCCTGGCGGTCGGGGTGCTGCTCGGCATGCTGGCCATGAGCGGCGTCTACCTGCGCCTGCGCACCCTGCTGACCCGCGCCCAGCGCCACAACCAGCAGCAGCGCAAGGAGCTCGATCGACTGCGCGTTCAGGAGCTCAAGGAACTCCCCTAAATGCCCGACGCCCTGCTGCTGACGCTGTTGTTGGCAGCGGTCGCCATCGGCTGGTGGCTCGGCCGCCGCGAACGCAGCAAGCCCTCCGATCCCGCGCCATCATCCGGGCTGGCGCGGGATTATTTCGTGGGGCTCAACTACCTGCTCAATGACCAGCAGGATCGCGCCATCGAGACCTTCGTGGCGGCACTCGAGGTCAACAGCGAGACCATCGACACCCATATCACCCTGGGCAACCTGTTTCGCGCCCGCGGCGAGGCGGACCGGGCGGTGAAGATCCATCAGAACCTGCTCGCCCGGCCGACTCTCTCCGTCGCCCAGGGAGAGCGTGTGCAGCTGGAGCTGGCGCGCGACTTCCTGGCGCTGGGGCTGCTGGACCGCGCCGAGCGGCTGCTGCATACCCTGGTGCGCGACTCCCAGGACGAGGAGCGGCGCCTGTCGGCCAAGCGCCTGCTCACGGATCTGCTGGAGCGCGAGGGAGAGTGGCAGGCGGCACTCGAGGTAGCCCAGCCCCAGCTGATACGCCAGAGCGATGACATCCGCCGCGCCGCCGCCCACTGGCTCTGCCAGCTGGCCGAGCAGGAGCGCTTCGAGGCCAGCCCCGGCCTCGCCCGCAAGCACCTGCGCCGGGCGCTGGCCATCGACCCCCGCTGCGTGCGCGCCAACCTGCTGCTGGCCGCCATGGAGCACGACACCGGCCACTACCGCCAGGAGATTCGCCTGCTCGACCGCATCCCCGGCCAGGATGCCGCCTTCACCCCCACCCTGCTGCCTCCCCTGGCCGCCGCCTATCGGCTGCTCGACGACGAGGACGGGCTGGTTCGCCACCTGCAGCAGCTGGTGGAGCGCACGCCCTACACCAGCGTGATTATCCTGCTGGCCGAGACGGTGCGCCACCGGGATGGCCTGCAGGCCGCCATCGACCTGGTCAGCGAACAGCTCAACCGCGAACCCAGCCTGGGCGCGCTGGACTACCTGATCGACCTCTACCGCCAGCTCAGCGTGGGCGAGCCCCTGGCGCAGCTCCAGCTGCTGCAGCGTCACACCCACACGCTGCTGGAGGCCCTGCCCCGCCACCGCTGCCGGCGCTGTGGCCACGCCGGCGAGCAGCTTCACTGGCAGTGCCCGCGCTGCCGCAGCTGGGGCACCACCAAGCCGATCACCGGCATCGAGGGCGAGTAGCCCGACCTCAGCCGGCGGCCAGCTCGGCCTCGATGGCCGCCAGCGCCGCCATGGGATCATCGGCCTGGGTCACCGGGCGCCCCACCACCAGGTGGGTGCTGCCCGCCGCCATGGCGTCACGCGGGGTCATGACGCGACGCTGGTCGCCGGCCACCGCGAAGCTCGGGCGGATGCCCGGGGTGACCTTGAGGAATGACTCGCCACACAGCTCACGCAGCCGCGCAGCCTCCTGGGCCGAGCACACCACCCCGTCCATGCCGCTCTGGCTGGCCAGCATCGCCAGGCGCTCCACCTGCTCCGCCGGGGTGACGCCGACCCCCACCTCGGCCAGGTCCTCGGCCTCCATGCTGGTCAGCACCGTCACCGCGATCAGGTGGGTGGAGAGCCCGTGGCGCTGAAGCCGCTCCCTGGCCGCCTCCATCATGCGACGACCGCCGCCGGCATGGACGTTGACCATCCACACGCCCTGCTCCGCCGCCGCCTGAACGGCGCCGGCCACGGTGTTGGGAATGTCGTGAAACTTGAGATCCAGGAACACCTCGAAGCCGCGACCATGCAGCGCCTCCACCACGTCGGGGCCGCTGCGGGTGAACAGCTCCTTGCCCACCTTCAGGCGGCAGCGGGCCGGATCGAGGCGATCGGCCATGCACAGGGCGGCATCCAGGGATGCATAGTCGAGAGCGATGATCAGGGGCGAATCGGTAGACACGGGCCGGGCTCCAGGCAAGGGACAGATGAGCGACATTATATCAGCCCGAACCACCAACTCGCGTAGGAGATCGCCCCGCGGTGCGTCTCCCCGGGAGCCCTCCAGCGAAGCGCGTGGCTACCCCTCGCTGCCGGCCCTGGCCTACGTCGGCTGGCGGCACCCGCTGACGACAGAGGCCCCGGGCGCCCGCTAGCTTGAAGAGTGCCCCGACGCAGAGGGCTCCGGGTGAGCGGCACGACCCAAGGTCCAGGAAGAAGACACCGTCGACGGCGACAACCAGCAACAGGCATCACCCAGAACAGTGAGAACATGAGGAGACGATCATGAAGGGAGTGACACGCAACGCACTGGCCGGGGCACTGCTCGCCCTGCTGCTCGGCCTGGCACCGCTCGGTGCCGTGGCGCAGGAGATGGCGCCGATCAACGTCAACACCGCCGACGCGGAGCTGCTCAGCGAACTGCCGGGGATCGGGCCGGCCAAGGCGGCCGCCATCATCGAGGAGCGCGAGGCCAACGGGCCCTTCGAGAGTGCCGAGGACCTGACGCGGGTCAGCGGCATCGGCGCCGGCACCGTCGCCAACCTGGAGGACCAGGTCAGCTTCTGAACCGGCCGGAAGCGCAGCGGCCGCCGGGAAGATCCCGGCGGCCGCTCGATTTTACGACAGCAGGCGTTAAAGGGAAGCGCTGATTTATGTCGCGAGCGATGAGAGGCTGACCGCCGCCGGAACGGAAAAAACCGGAGTTTACACGGCAGTAAATGAGGATTTTGAGTACCGCCGGCGGTCAGGATATCGAGCGCAGCAATAAATCAGTGTTTCCCTAGAGGCGCAGGCCGCCGTCGCACTCTATCACCCGCCCGGTGAAGTAGGCATTCTCGAAGATGAAGGCCACGCTCTGGGCGATGTCCTCCGGCTGGCCCAGGCGGCCCAGGGGCACACCGGAGGTCAGCTTCTCCAGCATGTCCTGGCGCATGGAGGCGGTCATGTCGGTCTCGATGAAGCCCGGGGCCACACAGCCGGTGCGAATGCCGTAACGCGCCAGCTCCTTGGCCCAGGTGGTGGTCAGCGCGACGACCGCCGCCTTGCAGGCCGCGTAGTTGCTCTGCCCCATGTTGCCGGCCCGGGAGATGCTGGAGATATTGACGATCACCCCCTCGTTGCCCGCCTCGATCATCTGGCTGGCCGCCTCGCGGCCGCACAGGAAGACACCGGTTAGGTTGACGTCCATCACGGCCTGCCAGCTCTCAAGCGACATCACCTTCTCGACCCTGCCCTCCTTCGCCTTCACCAGCAGGGCGTCGCGCAGGATGCCGGCGTTGTTGACCAGGCCGCTCACCGGCCCCAGGGAGGCGGCGATATCCCCGAAGGCTTGCTTCACCGACGTCTCGTCGGCCACGTTGGCCACGAAGCCACGGGCCTCGATGCCCGCCTGGTGCAGCCGGGACACGGCATCGTCCAGGGTGGCGGCATCGGTATCGATCAGCGCCAGACGGGCGCCTCGACTGCCCAGCAGCTGGGCCATGGCCAGGCCGAGGCCGCGGGCGCCACCGGTAATGGCAATCACGGAGCTATCGAGTTTCATCGTCAATCCTCCAGGGGGATGGGGCGATTCAGGGCCGACCTGGCGGCAGAGTCCTGGACATCGCTCTTTTGGGGTACAAGTAAGGTAGCAGAGTTTGTGCAGCGCACCATAGCGCTATCGATATGACAATCTATGCGGTCTGGCATCGCCAAGGCGAGCAATGCGCGTCAACGCTTGAGTTCTCGCGAAGCGCCCCCATCATTTGCGCAATTGACCCTCGCGGAGTTCCCATGCCCTTTCTGCTTGCCTTTACCCTCTTCGCCCTGCTCGACTTCGTCATCCTCTTCTCGGTAGGCAGCCAGATCGGCCTGCTCACCACCCTGCTGATGGTGCTGGCCACCGGTTTCATCGGCCTGCACCTGATTCGCCATGAAGGGGCCGCCACCTGCGCCCGTGCCCGGGAGCGCCTGGAGCGCGGCGAGGCCCCCTCCGGCGAGCTGCTTACCGGCGCCGCGCTGATCTTCGGCGGCGCCCTGCTGATGGCTCCCGGGTTCGTCTCCGACGCCCTGGGGTTCCTGTGCCTGATTCCCGACGCGCGCCGCCTGCTGGGCAAGCTGCTGGCCCGGCTCGGGGTGCGCGCCCAGGGCATCCACGTGGGCGGCGGCTTCGGGTCCGGCCCCCGCCAAGGCCCCGCCGATGACTGGCGGCAGGCCTCGGGCGAGCAGCGGCCGGGAGACTCAAGGGCGTCCTCCTCGGCCAGCGACGGCAACAGCGGCGAAGGCCCGCTGGAGGGAGAGTTCATCTCCCGCGACGATGCACGGCGCTGAGCCAAAAAAATTTCCCCGGGGGCCTTGAAAGCCCCTTGGCGAGCCCCACTTATCGCTCAGCAACAAGTTTCGGCGCGGCTGTCGCGCCATTGACACGGAAGGCGTTCAGCGCCTCCCCCTCGCAGGCGGAGCCTGCGAGGTGATGACCAGAACCGCCGGGAGACCCCGGCCATGTGAAACATCAGGAGAACGTGAGCAATGAACATCCGTCCCTTGCACGATCGCGTCATCATCCGTCGCGTTGAAGAAGAACAGAAGACCGCTGGCGGCATCGTGCTTCCGGGCAGTGCCCAGGAAAAGCCGACTCGCGGCGAAGTGCTTGCCGTCGGTAACGGCCGGATTCTCGAGAACGGCGATGTGCGCCCGCTGGACGTGAAGGTAGGCGACACCGTGATCTTCAAGGATGGTTTCGGCGTCGAGAAGCAGAAGATCGACGGCGAAGAAGTCCTGATCATGAGCGAATCCGACATCCTGGCCGTGGTCGAGGGCTGATTGCCCACGCCCCTCGCTATCCCTCAGACGTTCACGAATTGATAGGAAGAGATCGAAATGGCAGCGAAACAAGTCAAGTTCTCCGACGACGCCCGCAAGCGCATGGCCCGTGGTGTCGACCTGCTGGCCAACGCCGTCAAGACCACCCTGGGCCCGAAGGGTCGCAACGTGGTGATCGAGAAGTCCTTCGGCGCCCCGACCGTCACCAAGGACGGCGTCTCCGTGGCCAAGGAGATCGAACTGAAGGACAAGTTCGAGAACATGGGTGCCCAGATGGTCAAGGAAGTCGCTTCCAAGACCTCCGACGTCGCCGGTGACGGCACCACCACCGCCACCGTGCTGGCCCAGTCCATCGTCAACGAAGGCCTGAAGGGCGTCATTGCCGGCATGAACCCGATGGACCTCAAGCGCGGCATCGACCAGGCCGTGATCGCCGCCGTCAAGGAGATCGAAGCCCTGTCCGTGCCCTGCACCGACACCAAGGCGATCGCCCAGGTCGGTACCATCTCCGCCAACGGTGACAAGCGCATCGGCGAGATCATCGCCGAGGCGATGGAGAAGGTCGGCAAGGAAGGCGTCATCACCGTCGACGAGGGCCGTGGCTTCGAGGACGAGCTGGAAGTCGTGGAAGGCATGCAGTTCGACCGCGGCTACCTGTCGCCCTACTTCGTGACCAACCAGGACACCATGCAGGTCGAGCTGGAAGACCCCTACATCCTGCTGGTCGACAAGAAGATCTCCAACATCCGCGAGCTGCTGCCGGTGCTGGAAGCCGTCGCCAAGGCGGGCAAGCCCCTGGCGATCATCGCCGAGGACATCGAGGGCGAGGCGCTGGCCACTCTGGTGGTCAACACCATGCGCGGCATCGTCAAGGTCGCGGCGGCCAAGGCCCCGGGCTTCGGCGACCGTCGCAAGGCCATGCTGCAGGACATCGCCATCCTGACCAACGGCACCGTGATCTCCGAGGAAGTGGGCCTGACCCTCGAGCAGGCTACCCTGGACCACCTGGGCACCGCCAAGCGCGTGACCATGTCCAAGGAGAACACCACCATCATCGACGGCGCCGGTAACGAGGGCGACATCGAGGCCCGCGTCAACCAGATCCGCGCCCAGATCGAGGAGACCTCCTCCGACTACGATCGCGAGAAGCTCCAGGAGCGCGTTGCCAAGCTGGCCGGCGGCGTAGCCGTCATCCGCGTCGGTGCCGCCACCGAAGTCGAGATGAAGGAGAAGAAGGCCCGCGTCGAGGACGCCCTGCACTCCACCCGCGCCGCGGTCGAGGAAGGCGTGGTGCCCGGCGGCGGTACCGCCCTGGTGCGCGTGCTGACCAAGATCAAGGACCTCAAGGGTGACAACGAGGACCAGACCCACGGCATCGCCATCGCCCTGCGCGCCATGGAGTCCCCGCTGCGCCAGATCGTCACCAACGCCGGCCAGGAAGCCTCCGTCATCCTCAATGAGGTGAAGAGCGGTGAAGGCAACTTCGGCTACAACGCCCAGACCGGCGAGTTCGGCGACCTGTTCGAGATGGGCGTGCTGGACCCCGCCAAGGTGACCCGCACCGCGCTGCAGTCTGCCGGCTCCGTGGCTGGCCTGATGATCACCACCGAGTGCATGATCGCCGACGATCCGGAAGAAAAGGACGCCGGTCCGGACATGGGCGGCATGGGTGGCATGGGTGGCATGGGCGGCATGATGTGACCACGCCCCCTGCCCCAGGCGCTGCGTCACGCAAGGCCTGAGACAGACCCCGCCGGCGCGAGCCGGCGGGGTTTTTGCTTTAAGATAGCCACCCTCCGCCCTCTACCCTCTCCCCATCAGCCGACAACAGCCGCCTCCCATGCTCTCGAATATCCGCATCGTTCTCGTCCAGACCTACCACCCCGGCAATATCGGTGCCTCGGCGCGGGCCATGAAGACCATGGGGCTCGACGACCTGGTGCTGGTCAACCCGCGCCAGTTCCCCGACCCCGAGGCGACCCGGCTCGCCGCCGGTGCCGAGGATCTGGTGGAGAACGCCCGGGTGGTGGGCTCGCTTGGCGAGGCGCTGAGTGATTGCGTGCAGGTGGTGGGGGCCAGCGCCCGGCTGCGCAGCCTGCCGCTGCCCCACTTCGATGAGCCCGACGCCATGGCCCGGGAGCTGGTCGAGCACGCCGCCACCGACCCGGTGGCGCTGGTGTTCGGCCGCGAGCGCTCAGGCCTCACCAACGACGAGATTCGTCTATGCAGCCACCAGGTGAGCATCCCGGCCAACCCCGAGTACGGCATCCTCAACCTCTCCCAGGCGGTGCAGGTGCTGGCCTACGAGGTGTTCAAGGCGTGGCGCCAGCGCCCGGAGAGCGGCTACCGGCCCCAGCGCCCGGAGGAGGAGCGCGCCCCCAGCCGCGAGCAGCTCGGCCACTTCCACCACCATCTGTCGCGGGTGATGCGGGAGAGCGGCTTTCTCACCCAGCCCCACGCCCGGACCGAGGCCCAGCTGCAGGCGCTCTTCGCCCGGGCCCAGCCCAGCCGGAAGGAGCTCTCGCTGCTGCGGGGGCTGCTTGCCTCCCTGGAAGTCCACTTGCCCGAGGAAGGAAAGTAAGGGGCTTCCAGAGGGGCGCCGGGGGCAAGCCGAAAGGGAGGTCCTACGCCAGGGATGGCGTCGGTAGCTTACAGGGAGGTATTCACAGCGCCTCCCTGCAGGCTTGTCACCGGATCAGCCCCGAACGGTGATGGCTAGACTTCAGGACTCAGAACAGCATGGCCGCCGCCCAGCCGAAGGCGATCAGCGGGATGTTGTAGTGCAGGAAGGTGGGCACCACGCTGTCCCAGATATGGTCGTGCTGGCGGTCGACGTTGAGGCCGGAGGTGGGGCCGAGCGTCGAATCCGAGGCCGGGGAGCCGGCGTCGCCCAGCGCCGCCGCGGTGCCCACCAGGGCCACGGTGGCCAGGGGCGAGAAGCCGAACTGCACCGCCAGGGGCACGAAGATCGCCGCGATGATCGGGATGGTGGAGAAGGACGAGCCGATCCCCAGGGTGATGAAGAGCCCCACCAGCAGCATGATCAGCGCGGCCAGGCCGCGGTTGTCGCCGATGATCGCGAAGCTCGACTGCACCAGGCTGTCGATCTCGCCGGTGGCGTTCATCACCGCGGCGAAGCCCGAGGCGGAGATCATGATGAAGCCGATCAGCGCCATCATGCGCATGCCGCTGGTGAAGAGGTCGTCGGCCTCACGCCACTTGAAGATGCCCCCCAGGGAGAGCAGCGCGAAGCCCATCAAGCCGCCCAGCACCATGGAGCCGGTCCACAGCTGGATGCCCAGCGCCGCCACGATGGCCAGCCCCGACATCACCAGCCCCAGGGCATGGGGCTCACGCGGCTCGGGGTGATGGTGCGGCACGTTGGTGGTGGCCACCTCCAGCGCCTGGTACTCCCGCGGGCGGCGGTAGCTGAAGAAGAGCGCCACCGCGAGCCCCAGCGCCATGCCGCCCACCGGCACCGCCATGGCCATGGGCACCATGCCCCGGGTGATCTCGAGCCCCAGCATCTCGCCGGCGCGGTTGATGTTGGCCAGCAGGATATCGTTGAGGAAGATCGCCCCGAAGCCCACCGGCAGCAGCATGTAGGGAGCGGTCAGGCCAAAGGTCAGCGCACAGGCCACCGCCCGGCGATCCAGGCGCAGCTGGTTCATCACCTTGAGCAGCGGCGGGATCAGGATCGGAATGAAGGCGATATGCACCGGGATCAGGTTCTGGGAGGAGATCGACACCAGCAGCACCGCGGTCAGCAGCAGCGCCTTGACCGTGGCCTGGCGAGCCTCGCTGGCCTCCTGGCCCAGCAGACCGATCAGCTTGCGCGCGAGCAGGTCGGGCAGGCCCGAGCGCGAGATCGCCACCGCGAAGGCCCCCAGGGTGGCGTAGGCCAGGGCGACCTGGGCACCGCCGCCGACGCCGTCGTTGAAGGCGGAGAGGGTCTCCTCAATGGAGAGCCCGCCCACCAGGCCGCCGACCAGGGCCCCGACCACCAGAGCGAAGACCACCGAGACCCGCGCCAGCGACAGGCCCACCATCACCAGCACCGCAAGAATCACTGCATTCATGTCATGTATCCGAACAGGAGGAAGGGGTTGAATGACAAAGCGGCGGATTCTACCAGAGACCACCCGCACAGCCGAATCCTCCACCTGTCATCTTCCGGTCATGCCGGTGTGATCGATCTGTCATCTGTCTGGGCGAGGATATCGGTGGGTCGATGCACTACGGCTCGGCAAGGGAGACTGCCCCGCCCCGCAGGGATGCGCCGGTGCAGGATGCACCTCAGGAGGAGCGGCCGAGGGCCGGTCAGGCACCGGGAGGGTGCCCAGGGAGGCATGGCATCACGCCACGGCATCTGCCGTGGCGTTCTTGTGGGTCGCAGGCGGGGGCGTCACGACCAGCCCGGCACGCCCTCGCGTATGCGCCGCGAGAAGTCGGGGGCGTCGTGGGCCTTGCGGGCACGGTCGGTGATGTCGCCAAGCCTTCTGAGCTCGGCGAGCCGATAGCCCGGCACCAGGCCGCCGTGGTCGTGGACATAGCCGGGCAGCAGCCCGGTGAGCAGCAGCCGATGGTCCAGCGGCAACCCCTCGATGATCCGCCGCATCATGGCGAAGACCAGGGTGGTGCAGTTCGCGGTGATGGTGTGGTAGAAGCGCGGCGCTCCCTGCAGGCGATTGGCCTCCGCCACCAGGGCCAGCAGCAGGTCGCGACGTGCGCTCTCGCCCAGCGTGACGCGATAGAGGGTGACGGACTCCTCCCGCACGTTGCTGCGCAGGCGCACGGCATCCCGCTCGTCGGCGGCGATGATCGCCAGCTCATACTGCTTGAAGAAGCCGCCGATCTCCGAGAACACTTCGTGGCGCTCGCGACGCACCTCCACCGAGAAGGCCAGGAAGTCGTCGATCTCGCCCTCCTCGTCCGCGAAGCCGAACGACAGCAGCACATGGGCGATGCCGGGACGCCCCCAGCCGGAGACGATCAGATCCAGCGAGGCGAGTCGGTTCAGCGGGTAGCGCCGCGGCTCCCAGGCCACCCGGGCCCGATCGCGGGTCTGCCAGTCGAAGCAGCGCACCCGGTCCAGGGTCAGCCACTCGCCTTCCTGGCGGCCGGTGGCCAGGTGGGCCACATCATCGGCCCAGTCGAGATCCGCCGCCGGCTCGAGGCGGCGCCACCAGGCCAGCAGCGCCAGCATCTGCACCGCAAGCCCGGCGATCGGTCCTATCCTCGCGCCCTTGCCGTAGAGCCAGAGCCAGAGCCCGCTCGCCAGCAGCCACAGGGCCACCGCCAGCAGCCGGCCGGGGCGCGCAAGCGGCAGGCGATGCCCGAGCGCCAGCCCACCCCACAGGGCACACAGCGCCATGGCCAACCTCAGGCCGAGATCGACGATCAGCAGCATCGAAAGTCTCCAGAGCGGAATGGCGCGAGGCTAGCATGACCGCCCCGGGGCGGCCTCAACGCTTCTGCCAGGATGCGGCGGCGCAGGCCGCCGCCGCAGAGGGGATCAGGCGTCCGGCAGGGCCGCGGTGATCATGATCTCCACCTTCCAGTCCGGACGGGCCAGCTTGGCCTCGGTGGCAGCGCGCACCGGCGGGCGGCCCGGCACCACCCAGGCATCCCAGGCCGCGTTCATCTGGTCGAACTCGGCCATGCTGGTCACCCAGACCTGGGCGCTGATCAGGTGCTCCTTGGAAGTGCCGGCGGCGGCCAGCAGGCGGTCGATCTTGGCCAGCACCTGCTCGGTCTGACCGCGCATGTCGGCGCTGGCGTCGTCCGGCACCTGGCCGGCCAGGTAGACGGTGCCGTTGTGGACGGCGGCCTGGCTCATGCGGGTGTTGCTGTCGTGATAGGTAACGCTCATGTGGCTCTCTCTCGTCTCGTCGGGCGGGGCCCGGAAGTGGGTCGGCCTCCCCGGCCAGGCAGGCACCGGGAAGGCCGACAGGGTAGCGCCCCCGGCCCCACCAGGCGAGTGCCGAAGGCAGGGCCGGAGGCATTTCGGCCTCAGTAGCCCAGCCGAGCGGGCAGCCAGGTGGCCAGCGGCGGCACCGCGATCAGGATCAGGATCGTGAGGATGATGGGGATCAGGAAGGGCAGCACCGCCGTCACCACCTGCCCGTAGCGCAGCCGGGTGATGCCCACCATCAGGAACAGCACGTTACCGAAGGGGGGCGTGATCACCCCCACCGACAGGGTGATCACCATGACGATGCCGAAATGGATGGGGTCCAGGCCCGCGGCGAGCGCGGCCGGCACCACGATGGGCGTGAAGATCAGGATGCTCTCCACCACCGACATGAAGCAGCCGATCAGCAGGAAGAAGAGCGCGAAGGCCAGCAGCAGGAAGACGGTGGGCATGTCGATGCTGGCCACCTGGCCGGCCAGGGCCTGGGGAATGCCGATGCGCACCAGGATCCAGCCGTAGAAGCTGGACACCGCGATGATCAGCAGGATCGCCACGCTGAACATCAGGGTGCGCCGGAAGGCCAGGTAGAGGGCCTTCGGGGTCAGGTCGCGGTAGACCACCGCCCCCAGGATGATCGCGTAGAAGGAGGCCACGGCGCCCGCCTCGGTGGGCGTGAAGAAGCCGCCCCAGATGCCCCCCACGATGATCGCCGGCATCATCAGCGGCAGGATCGCCCGGCGCCCGGTGCGCAGCACCTCGCGTCCGTCGAAGGGGGTCGGCGCCGGCATCACCACCCGCTGGGTCGCGCCCAGGGCCACGGTCATGCCCATCAGCAGCAGCGCCATGAGAATGCCCGGCAACAGCCCCGCCATGAACAGGGCGCCGATGCTGACGTTGGCCAGCCAGCCGTAGACCACCAGGGCAATGCTGGGGGGCAGGATCGGGCCGATCACGCTCGACGCCGCGGTGATCCCGGTGGAGTAGCCAAGGTCATAGCCGCGCTCCTTCATGGCCTTGATCTCGAGGCTACCGAGCCCCGCCGCATCGGCCACCGCGGTGCCGGACATGGTGGCGAAGATGGAGCTGGCCACCACGTTGGCATGGCCCAGTCCCCCCTTGGTGAAGCCGACCAGGGCCGTCGCGAAGTCGAAGATCCGCGTGGTGGTGGAGCCGGTGTTCATGATGTTGGCGGCCAGGATGAACAGCGGAATCGCCAGCAGCGTGAAGTTGTTGAGGGTCTGCACCATGCGCAGCGACATCAGCTCCACCGGCAGGCCACCGCTGCCGGTGACCGCCAGGGCGATGAAGGAGGTGATGCCGATCGCCACCACCACCGGCAGGCCGATGATCATCAGCGCCAGCAGGCCGCCCACGAAGATTGCCAGTTCCAGCATCAGCGCGGCTCCTCATCGTCGCGGCCGCCACCCGGCAGCCAGGCCACGCGGCCGCGCAGCGCCTGCCAGGCGGCTATCAGCGTCATCCCGGCAAAGCCGATGAAGATGCCGTAGTAGAGGTAGCTGAAGCTGATCCCCAGCGAGACGGTGCGGTTGTTGGCGCTCATCTCCGACATGATCCAGGCGCCCCAGGCGGCCAGCGCGAAGAAGCCGCAGGAAAGCAGCGCATTGAGGCGGTACTGCAGATCCAGCGCCAGCCGCGACATGCGATGGCTGAACAGGTCCACCAGCAGGTGCTCGCCGCGCACCAGGGCGGAGAGCGACCCGATGCCGACGGCGTAGATGGCCAGCAACGAGGCCACCTCCTCGGTCCAGGGCATGCCCAGCCCGATGAAGTCCCGCGCCACCACGGCGGCCACGATGAGCAGCAGGATGCCCGCCAGCAGCAGCACGCCCAGCGCATCGCAGACCAGGGTCAGGCCGCGCAGCAGCCAGTAGGCCAGGCGGTCCACGGGCCCTTGGGGTATCCCGGTTTCTTGCACCACGAAAGACTCCTCGATGATTCCCGGTGACAGCACGGCGGCGCCCCAGGGGGCGCCGCCGGCATCGTCACATCAACGGTTAACGCGGGCTCAGTCGTTGCCGCCCAGCGCGTCATCCATCACGCCATCGGCCATCTCGGCCAGGATGCGCTCGATGGCCGGCATGGCCGCCGCGCGAAACGCCTCCACGTCCGGCTCGATGATGGTCATGCCGTTGGCCTCGAGCTGCTCCAGGTAGTACTCGTCGAGCTCGCGCTCCACCTCGGTCCCGTGCAGGCGGGCCACCTCGATCGCCTCGGCGATCAGCGCCTGGTCATCGGCCTCCAGCCTGTCCCACCAGCGCTTGCTGGCCACCCAGTTCCAGGGGAACTGCACGTGGCTGGTGAGGATGATGTGGTCCTGCACCTCCCACAGGCGGCGGGTGTAGGGCGACGAGAGGGAGTTCTCGTGACCGTCCACCTGGCGGGTCTGCATGGCCAGGTAGATCTCCGGCGCCGGCACGTTGACCACGGTGGCACCGATCTCCTCCCACACCTGGAGCCACACGGGCAGGGAGGGCAGGCGCATGCGGAAGCCCTGCAGGTCCTCGGGCGAGTGGATCGCCTTGTTGGCGGTCATGTGGCGGGGGCCACGATGCTGGGTCCCGAAGTACTTGATGCCGCCCTTCTCCTCGGCGATCTCGACCAGCGTCTGGCCGGAGGGGCTCTCCATGAAGGCATCCACCTCGTCCCAGGTGGCGAAGACGAAGGGCACGGTGATGGCGTCATACTCCGGGGCATACTGCTGACGCCAGTTGCCGCCGGTGATGGAGAGCTGGGTCTGGCCCAGGTTGAGCAGCTCGAGCACGGCGTTCTCGCCGCCCAGCGAGCCGGCCAGGAAGGGGCGCACGTTGAAGCGGCCCGGCGCCTGCTCCTCGAGGTACTCGGCGAAGCGTTCGACGGCGGCGCTTTCCGAGCCCCCCTCGCTCATGGTGTTGTTGACCTGGATCTCGATGGTGCTCGCCAGGGCCAGCGGGGCAACGGCCAGCCCGAGGCTGGCCAGGGTGGCGATGAGTGTCTTGCGCATCAGCGTGTCTCCGCGATTCTTGTCGTTCTGGTGGTTCGCCGGCTGCCGCTGGCAGGCCGCGCGGCGCAGTATGTCGATTTTGTAACAGTCGCTGGGCTTGCTCAAATCGACGTTCATGAAGGCAGGCTTCGCCGATCACGATAGCGAAGAATAGCCCGGCCGGCCTGGCGGCGACGCCTCGACCGCGCCGGATACGACCAAAGCAGCATAGGCATGCGAACCGCTGCGGGACTCTGATGCCAGGGGACGCTGCCCTTCCCCCTCCACCCCAAGACGGAGATTTCACCATGCACGAAGCCACCCCCATCGCCTTCATCACCGGCGCCACCTCCGGGATCGGCGCGGCCTGCGCCCGGCGCTTCGCCGAGGCCGGCTGGTCGCTGGTGCTCTCGGGACGCCGCCAGGATCGGCTGGAGGCCCTCCAGGCGGAGCTCCAGAGCGACCGGGTGGCGGTCCATGCCCTCGCCGTGGACCTCGCCGACAGCGAGGTCGTGCAGGCCGCGATCGATACGCTGCCCGAGGCCTTCCAGCGCATTCGCGTCGTGATCAACAGCGCCGGGCTGGCACTGGGCAAGGGGCCGGCCCAGCAGGCGGAGCTGGCCGACTGGCACCGCATGATCGATACCAACATCAAGGGGCTGGTCACGGTGACCCGCCTGCTGCTGCCGCACCTGATCGCCACGGGGCCGGGCGCCACCGTGATCAACCTCGGTTCCATCGCCGGCCACACCCCCTATCCCGGCGGCCACGTCTACGGGGCCACCAAGGCCTTCGTGGAGCAGTTCAGCTACAACCTGCGCTGCGACCTGGCCCCCCACGGGGTCCGGGTCACCGACCTGGCGCCGGGAATGACCGAGAGCGAGTTCACCCTGGTGCGCATGAAGGGCGATGCCGGCATCGCCGAGGAGTACTACCGAGGCACCCGCGCCCTGCAGCCGGACGATGTGGCCCGCCAGGCGCTGCACATCGCCGAGCTGCCGCCCCACGTCAATATCACCCGCCTGGAGGTCGCGCCGATCTGCCAGCAGTGGTCGCCCTTCACCATCCTGCGTGATGGCTGAGGCCACAGCCCCTTACACCGGGGTCAGCCAAGCGCCGAACGCCGCCAGGTCAGCTTCCAGCTCCCCACGCACCAGGCGGCCATAGAGCCTCTGCAGGCGAGCGGTCACCGAGCCGTCGGCGATGGGGGCACCGACGGCGGGCCCCCCGATGCGGGCGCCGATATGGCGCCCATCGAGCTCGCGCAGCGGCAGGATCTCGGCGGCGGTCCCGGTCAGGAAGGCCTCGTCGGCGATGTAGAGCTCATCACGGGTGATGCGCCGCTCCACCACCTCCAGGCCGAGCCCCTCCCGGGCCAGGCGGATGACGCTGTCGCGGGTGATGCCCTGCAGGCAGGAGGTTACCTCGGGGGTGTGCAGCACCCCGTCGCGGACCAGGAAGACGTTGGCCGCGGAGGCCTCGGCCACGCAGCCCTCGGGGTCGAGCATGATCGTCTCGTCGAAGCCCGCCTTGACGGCGCTGTTGAGCAGCATCTTGCCGAGCGGATCCTTGGCGCAGGCGTCATAGCCGCAGGCCACCACGATCAACTCCGGAGCGAAGGCCTCGATGGCCGGCAGCACCAGGGTGTCCATGGCGTACTCATAGGCACCGATGCCACAGCCGGGTGGTAGCGGCAGGTTGAGGTCGGTGCCGAGGGCCGCTGCCCCGCCCTGCTCCGCAAACTCACCGGTTTCGAGCGGATAGTTGCCCGCCTGGTGGAGGGAGATCGTCAACACCTCTGGGGTATTCCAGAAGGCGCCCTGCTGACCGTTCCCGTGGTGCACGTCCCAGTCGAGGATCGCCACCCGCCCCACCTGGCCCAGGGCGCGGGCGCGCATCACCGCCACGGGGATATTACCGAGCAGGCAGAAGCCCCGGCCGCGATCGGCCTCGGCGTGGTGGCCCGGAGGCCGGCACAGCGCGTAGGCCTGACTCAGCTCACCGGTGGCGACCGCCTCCACGGCGCCCACGGCCAGCCCCGCGGACTGGCTTGCCGCCGCCAGGCTCCCTGGCAGGTAGGGCGCGCAGTCGCCACCGTCACCGCCCCGCCCGGCGTCACCCGCTGCCAGGGCATCCAGGTAGCGGGTCGTATGGAAGCGCTCGAGATCCTCCCGGCTCGCCGGCGGCGGCTTGCGCACCGCCAGCTCGTCGATCAGGCCCGAGACCTCCAGCAGGTTCTTGAGCCGGCGCTTGCTCTCGGGGCTCTCCGAGGCGGGCTGGGGCTGAAGGAACTCGCCAGGTGCCGAGAACACGCCGATGGCACCAGGATCGTGCCAGAAGCAGCGCTCGTGCCAGAAGAACCCGGTGGCAGCGCCCGTCATGCGGGCGGCTCCAGCCGTTCCCACACCTCGATGGCAGCGGCGAGATCCTCCAGCGACGCCCCCACCGACTTGAACAGGGTGATCGCGTCGGGAGAGGAGCGCCCGGGCTTCACGCCGCGCAGCAGCTCGGCCAGCTCGCCACGGATGTCGGCGAAGGCGAAGGCCCCCTCGTCGATGGCCTGGAGGATATCCCCCGCCTCGCCCCGGGCGCCGGCGTAGGTATCGACGAAGACCTCGCTTCTGACCAGGCACTCGGCATCGGTCTCGCGCATGGTCGGGCGGAAGGCGCCGATCAGGTCGAGGTGCGTGCCGGGCGCGAGCCAGGCGCCGCGGATCAGCGGCTCGGTGGAGAGCGTCACGCAGCAGATGATGTCCGCCTCCCGCGTGGCCGCTTCCAGGTCGGTCACCGCCGAGGTGTCGAAGCGGTCGGCATATTCGGCGGCGAGGGCCTCAGCCTTTGCGAGACTGCGTCCCCAGATGCGCACCCGCCGAATGGGTCTTACTGCCGCGTGGGCCTCGATCACCATGGGCGCCAGCTTGCCGGTGCCCACCACCAGCAGCGTCTCGGCGTCCTCGCGGGCCAGCTCGCGGGCCGCCAGCGCCGAGGCCGCGGCGGTTCGCCGCCGGGTCAGCTCGCTGCCGTCGAGGCAGGCCAGGGGTCGCCCGTGGGCGCCCTCGCTCAGCAGATAGACCCCGGCAATGGCAGGCAACCCGTGCTCGGCGTTCTGCGGGAAGACATTGACCATCTTCACGCCGATGTAGCCCTCGCGCTCCCAGGCGGGCATCAGCAGCATGGTGGCCTCGCCGTCGGGCCGGTGCATGGCATGGTGATGACGAGGCGGTGACTCCACGCCTTCTCGGAAGGTGTGTGCCAGGCGCTGCACCAGGGGTTCCCAGGGCAGCGCCTCGGCCACCTCAAGGGCCGAGACGACTCGCATATCAGGCCTCCGGGATCGCCGCAGTGACCATGATTTCCACCTTGAACTCGGGCAGCGCCAGCTTGGCCTCGGTGGCAGCCCGCGCCGGCGGGCGGCCGGCCACGACCCAGGCGTCCCACACGCTGTTCATCTCGGCGAACTCCGCCATGTCGGTGACCCACACCAGGGCGCTGAGCACATGCTCCTTGGAGGTCCCCACCGCTGCCAGCAGGCGGTCGATCTTGGCCAGCACCTGCTCGGTCTGTCCGCGCATGTCGGCGCTGGTGTCGTCGGGCACCTGGCCTGCCAGGTAGACGGTACCGTTGTGGACGGTGGCCTGGCTCATGCGGGTATTGCTGTCGTGATAGGTAACGGTCATTTCGCGTCTCTCATGGGCGGGTGCCGATCGGCACCGATCAAGGGGCTGCATCAAGCAGCGGTGGTCACCAGAATCAGCTGGTGATGGTCATGGGCGTGAGCGACATGCTCACCGCCCAAGGTTTTAGCCCGCACGGCAAGTTTGTTCATGAAAAGGCACGCACTGTTATCGTGAGGTTGTGAGGAGAATCAGGCGCCGATCTTTACCACCTTGCGATTGACGAACTCGTCCATGCCGTCGCGCCCCAGCTCACGACCGAAGCCCGAACGCTTGATGCCGCCAAACGGCAGCTCGGCGGCCGACCCTGGCGCCTCGTTGATAGTCACCATGCCGGTCTCCAGGCTTTCCGCCACCCGGCGGGCACGCGCCAGGTCGGTGGACTGGATGACGGCGCCCAGGCCATAGGCGGTGTCATTGGCCAGCCTGATGGCCTCCTGCTCGTTGCCGACCCGATACACTACCGCCACGGGGCCGAACAGCTCCTCGCGGAAGATACGCATCTCAGGGGTCACCCGGCTCAGCAGCGTCGGCGCATACCAGGCGCCGGAACGATCGAGCCGCTGACCGCCCAACAGCACGGTGGCACCCTGTGCTAAGGCGTCTTGCACCTGGGCATCCAGCGTCTGCAGCGCCCTTTCGGAGGACAGGGGGCCCATGAAGGTGTCAGCGGCCATGGGGTCGCCCACCCTGATGCCCTCGATGGCCGTCTTGAAGGCGGCCAGGAAATCGTCGTGCAGAGCGTCATCGACGATGATCCGCTTGGCCGCGTTGCAGGCCTGGCCGGCATTGCCGAAGCGGCCCACCAGCGCGTGTTGAACCGCCTGGTCCAGGTCCGCATCGTCCAGCACGATAAACGGATCGGAGCCGCCCAGTTCCAGCACTACCTTCTTCAGATGACGGCCGGCGATCTCCGCAACCGCGGCCCCTGCCCTCTCGGAACCCGTCAGGGAGACGCCCAGTACCCGGGAGTCGGCGATGATGTCGGCGGCCTGCTCGTTGGTGGCGTAGAGGTTGAGGTAGGTCCCTTCAGGAGCGCCGGCATCGCGGAAGATCTGCGCCATTGCCTCTGCCGACTCGGGACACTGGGGCGCATGCTTGAGCAGGATGGTGTTGCCGTTCATCAGGTTGGGGGCGGCCAGCCGCGCCACCTGATAGTAGGGAAAGTTCCACG
This sequence comes from Halomonas sp. PGE1, assembly GCF_013000985.1. Classification (NCBI taxonomy): domain Bacteria; kingdom Pseudomonadati; phylum Pseudomonadota; class Gammaproteobacteria; order Oceanospirillales; family Halomonadaceae; genus Halomonas; species Halomonas sp. PGE1. The sequence continues at coordinate 2,002,103 of NZ_CP053032.1, read as the reverse complement.
GCATGATGCCCAGCAGGACCCCCAGGCCTTCCTTGCGGACCACCGCATTGCCGACCGCCGTCTCGATCGGCTCATCCTCCAGGTAACGCGGACCGTTGTCTGCGTAATAGCGGTAGATCGACACCACGATGTCGATCTCGCCCCTAGCCTGGGCCAGGGGCTTGCCCATCTCGCGGCTGATGATGGCCGCCAGGGCCTCGCGACGCTCCGCATAGAGGTCGGCAACGCGGTTCAGCAGCGCCACTCGGGTCGCCACCTCGCTCTTGCGCCAGTCACCGAATGCCCGGTGGGCGCACTCGATGGCGGCACGAACCTCTGCGTCGCTGGCCGTCGGGTAAGTCTTCTCCACTTCACCGGTGGCCGGGTTGATCACGGCATAATGCGTCATCGGATGCTCTCCTCGGAGTCAATGGTGAGCCGGCGCCTCAGGGCAGGTCGTGCCGAGGGTCGGTGACGATGTGAATCAGCGCGGGGCGGCGCCACTCGGTCACGGCACGCAGCGCCCTCTCGATGGCGCCAGCCGCCTCGTCGTTGGCAGCCACGGTTTCGCCGTGCCCGCCATAGGCTCGACAGAGGGCGGCAAAATCAGGGTTGGCCAGCCGGGTGCCACTTGCCCGCCCCGGGAACTGCGCCTCCTGATGGAGACAGATGGTCCCGTAGCGCCCGTTGTCCACGACCAGTACCAGCATAGCGGCACCGTACTGAACGGCGGTGGCGATCTCCTGGCCGTTCATCATGAACTCGCCATCGCCTGCGACCACCACGCACAGGCGTTCTGGGCTGGCCAGCGAGGCGCTGACGGCAGCCGGGACGCTATAGCCCATGGAGCCGTTGCGCGTGCTGAGCTGGCTGGGAAACACTCGCGTCGGCAGGTACCTCTGCGCCCAGATGCAGTGGTTGCCAGCCCCGAAGGTGAACACCGCATCGTCGGGGAGGCGCTTCACCAGCTCACCCAGGACCGCCCCCATGTGCGCGGTGCCGGGACGCGTACCAGGCAGGGCCTCCGGCGCCGGCAGCGCAGCGAACGCCTGTTGAGCCGCCCGACCACCGCTCCGCCAGGCGTCCCAATCCTTCTCGCGCCCCAGCCGCAGACCCGCCACCGCTTCGGCAAAGGCGACCGGACTTGCGATCAGGTGGCGAGTCACGGCACCGCTGCGGCCGCGCAGGCCGGTATCGATATTGACCAGGATATTGCAGCGGTCGTGCCCCTGCCGAGCCGTGAACCCCTCGCTGGGCACGTCGGTGGGCAGCGCGCCCACGGCGATCAGCACGTCCGCCTCCTCGAACAGCGCAAGCGTGGCATCGGAGCGACCATAGCCCAGCCAGCCGCAGTTGACCGGGGAGTCGAAAGGCACCCGATCGGCCGCGCGCCAATCCTGCACCACCGGGATACCGTTCTGCTCGGCGAAACGCGTCAGGTTGGTCGCGGCCTCCGGCGTCCACCGCTGGCCGCCGACGAACAGCAGCGGTCGGCGAGCCTCGCTGAGCGCGGCACACACCGCCTCCAGGTCCTCGGGGGAGAGCGCCCCCTCGCCCACGGGCAGTGGCGGATGCAGCACGCCGGATACCGGCCGAGTGATCACGTCCTCGGGCAGGCCCACCACCACCGGTCCCGGCCGGCCGGAGCCCGCGGCGAAAAAGGCCTCCGCCACCACCTCGGAGGCGCGCTCGGCCTCGTCGAGCACCATGACCCGCTTGCACTGAGTACCGAACCACGCATGCGGATCGAACTCCTGGAAGGATTCGCGCAGGCGATCCGCTACGGGCACCAGCCCCACGAACAGCACCATGGGCACCGCATCCTGCCAGGCGGCATGCAGCGCCACTAGGGCATTGGCAGCGCCGGGGCCGCGGGTCACCATGGCCACGCCAGGCCTGCCGGTAAACTTGCCGTGAGCCTCGGCCATGTAGGCCGCCCCACCCTCATGACGACACACCACCGTTTCGACAGGAGACTCGTACAAGCCATCGAGCACCGCCAGGAAGCTCTCTCCCGGCACCACGAAGACACGTTCGACGCCGTGCAGCACCAGAGTGTCGATGATCGCCTGGCCGGCATGCTGCTCATTCATGTGATCGCTCCAGAGAGTCTGGCGCCGGGGAGCCCTGCCCCAGCGCCTGGTTTGGCTGCCGAGGGTCAGCTGCCGCCATTGGCGGACCGAGAACCGGTATAGCCACGGATGAAAGCGGCCAGGTTGTTACCCAGGTGCTCGGTGGGATAGCCCCCTTCCTGCACGATCACCGTGGGCAGCTCGATGGCGGCGAGACGCTGCCCCAGGGCCTGGAAGTCCTCGGTCTCCAGGGCCAGACCGGCCAGCGGGTCCTCACGATGGGCATCCAGCCCCAGCGGCACCACCAGGGCCTCGGGCCGAAACGCCGTCATGGCCTCGATGAGCTCATCCAGCGCCGCCATGAAGGCGACCCCGTCGCTGCCCAGCGGCAAGGGGCGGTTGAGGTTGGCGCCCCTGCCCTTCCCCTCGCCGATCTCGTCGACCCCGCCCCAGAAGAAGGGATAGAAGTCGGCCGGGTCCGCGTGAACGGATCCCGTCCAGACGTCGCCACGGTCATAGAAGATGTCCTGGGTGCCATTGCCGTGGTGCAGGTCCACATCGAGGATTGCCACGCGCGCATGGTGCTCGCGCAGCACCTCGGCGGCCAGGGCCGAGTTGTTGAGGAAGCAGAAGCCGCCGGCGCGATCGGGCCCTGCGTGATGGCCCGGCGGGCGACACAGTGCGTAGGCGCTGGCATCACCCGCCAGCACCGCGTCCGCCGCCGCCTCGGCGCTGGCAGCATTCGCCATGACCCCGCTGAACGTCTCGGCCGTCAGGGGGCAGGCCATGTCGTGCATGTGCCAGCCCGCCTGGCCCACCGGGTGACGGGGATAGTGGTGGCCGCCGCCGCAGGGGTGCACATTGGGGGATACCACCTCGGTCGCCTCGGGAAGCGCCGACCAGCGCGAGTGGATGGTTTCCAGGAAGTCGAGGTAGCGCCTGGTGTGGATCCGCGACAGCCGTTCACGCAGGCGGGGGGTGTCCGGCGTTTCCGGCGACGTGACCTCGATGCCCAGGCTAGCCAGGCCTTCCAGCAACATCTGAGCCCGCAGGGGCCCCTCCGGCGATGCCACCTGCCGGCCTCTCAACAGGAAGCTCGGCGGCGCATGCCGCTCCTGATCCGGGTGATAGAAGAATTTCACAGCACCAGCTCCTCAAGTCGGAAATATGGTTTTACCGAACCACAAGCTCCTGATGGCTCTCTCGCCCCCACCTGCACAAGAACAGGGCATAGGCTTTCAGCACATGCCGGATAGACTCGATATCGACCCGCTCATCGACGCCGTGAATGTTCTCGGCAACGGGTCCGTAGCAGGTCCCGGTGATGCCACCATGCACATGAAATGCGCGCAGGTCTGTCGTGCATGTCAGCGCCTGGGAGGTGATCGCATTACCTGTCAGGTCGTGATGACATTTTCCCAGAAGACGTATGCCAGAATTATCCATGTCGACCACCACACCCTCGGAGCGAAACCCGTGAAACTCCACCCTGAGATTGGAGATGCCTTTCCCCAGGCCGGCCTTCGCCTTTTCGACACACGCCTCCACCAGTTTCATGGCGTCATCGACGGCCATCTCGGAGGGGAAACCCAGGCGGCCCTCCACACAGGCGTGCGCGGGAACGCTGGAGGCCCAGTCACCCCCTTCGATGCGTCCGATGTTCAGGTTGAACGGCTTTTCCATGTCCTGATAGAGCGAGTGCCGAGGCAGCGCATTGATCTCCGCCTCGAGGGCCTTCAAGGCAACAAAGAGTGACGTGATGGCCTCAATGGCGTTGCTTCCGGCACTGGTATCCAGCACATGCGTCGGCACGCCATCGAGGCGGATGCGAAACCACAGCACGCCCACCTGACCGGACACCAGCTTGGCGCCGAAAGGCTCGGGAATCAGCACGAAATCGCCGGCATGGCCAGCCTTGACGCAGGACAGGGCGCCGTGGCCTGAGCACTCCTCCTCGATGACGGTCTGCAGCGTTAGAGGGTGATCGATCGCGATGCCGGCCTGCCGAACTGCCTTGACAGCCATCGCCATGGCGGCGATACCGGCCTTCATGTCACCCGCCCCCCGGCCATAGAGCCAGCCGCCATCTCGCCAGGGCTCCCAGGGCGGGCGTGTCCATAGAGATTCCGGTTCAGCCGGCACCACATCGAGGTGGCCATTGTAGACGAGATGCGGGCCTTTCGACTCCGGATTGAGCATCCCCATCACATTGTATCGAGCCGGAATTGGTGATGGCTCAACCTGGTCGATTTGAAGGACAGAAGCCTCCATTGGCACTCGCTTTACCGTAAATCCTTCCTGGCGATACCACGCCTCCATCACCTCGAGTGCTTCCTGTTCATTGCCCAGCGTACTGTAGGCTCTGACCAGGGATTCCGTCAGGCAAAGCGTCTCCTCGAAGAGCTCATCGCAGGTCGACATGACCCGCTTCTCCGGCTCGGTAAGCATGAATTGGCTCCATTATCGTTGTGGAAGCTCGATCACCCTGTTGACTCAAGACCCGGGCGTTGAATCGACACCAGTTTCCCGATCGGCCTATTCATGCTTTGCACCTTTATCGCCTGTTTGCAAGCAAAAAAACGCCCCGCTGGTGCATAAGCGGGGCTAATACAAAGAATAAAAAATGAAAAATTGCCTTATAGGACCCGGACCGGTACCCCTAGAACAAACAACAAGACGGGACCCTCCCGGATGCACCCACCCCAGGCCACCTCATGGCAGTCGCTGCCCCAGGCTGACCGACGCCATGGCGCCATGCAGATAATCGAAGAACAGTCGCTCTGCCTGCGAAAAGCGCGAATCTTCGTGCCACACCAGGTGGAGGTCGATATTCGGCACCCCCTCGTAGGGCGGAAGTGGCCAGAGCAGACCCTTGTCGACATCCGCCTGGACCGTGTGCTCGGGCAAGCAGCCGATGCCCCAGCCGGTACGCACGAAGCGCTGGATCTCTTCCAGGCTGCTGGACGTGACCACCACCTCGCCGGTCATGGCCGCATGCGCCCGGTAGACCGCGATTTCCGCAAGCGCCCCGGACAGCTGGGCGCTGGTGAAGGAGACGAAAGGCTCTCGCGCCAGCGCCTGGAGCGAGAGGTTCTGTTGGCCGAACAGGCGATGGGAGCGGCCGCAGTAGAACCGGTAGCGCTGATGGACAAGCAGCTGGCCGTTGAGCCCCTCGACCGGATGCGGCAGCAGGCACACCCCGACGGTACCCATCTTCTGCAGCATCGCCTGCACGACGTCCTGACTCGACAGGACGCTCACCTCACAGGTGATCCGCGGGTGCTGCTCGTGGAAATCACGCAGGACGTTGTCGAGAAACGAGCACTGGATGCCGCTGACCAGCAGCAGGGTGACCTGACCGGCCACCTCCGGGGAGGTCTCCCGCACCGTGATGCCAAGCCTCGCCACGTTGGCATAGATCTCGAGTGCATCCCGGTAGACCAGCTCGCCCGCCTCGGTGACGCGAAATCGGTGGCTGCCCCGCTCGATGAGACTCTGCCCGAGGTGCGACTCCAGCCGCTTCAAGGCCAGGCTGACCGCCGGCTGGGACAGATTGAGGCGCTGAGCCGCGCGACTGATGCTCTTCTCCTGAACGATGCTCACGAAGGTTCGCAGCAGGTTCCAGTCGAGGGTGTCGTGCACGGACCTCATCGGGTGCATCTCCTGTGGCAGTCCACTGAAAAGCTTCGAGAATACGCCAGCCGCCCGGGGCTGGACATTCAACGCAATCTCATCTCTTCCCCCCTGCCATGGAGACAAGCGGCATGAGCGTCACCCCTGCCCCACACATCGACGGCCAGCGGCTCTGGTCTTCTCTCATGGACATGGCACGGATCGGCCCCTCGCCCAATGGCGGCAGTCGACGCCTGGCCCTCAGCGATGAGGACATCGCCGGCAGACGGCAGCTTCTCACCTGGACCGATGCGCTGAAGTGCGAATGGCGCACCGACCAGGCCGGCAACCTCTTCATCCGCCGCGCGGGCCGTGATGACTCCCTGCCCCCCATCGGCATCGGCAGCCACCTGGATACCCAGCCGCTGGGCGGGCGATTCGACGGCATCCTGGGGGTGCTGGCGGGGCTCGAGATCTTTCGCACCCTGGATGAGGCGGGCATCACCACGCAGCGCCCCCTGGAGCTCATCGTCTGGACCAACGAGGAAGGCAGCCGGTTCGCACCTGCCATGGGCGGCAGCGGCGTCTACAGTGGCCGTCTCTCTCTGGAGGCCTTCCGCAACGCCCGGGATCGCTCGGACATGTCCCTTGGCGAGGCGCTGGATCACTCGGGCTTCAAGGGGAGCCTGACCCGCGACGACCTGCCCCTGGGCGCCTACCTGGAGCTGCACATCGAACAGGGCCCTGTCCTGGAGCGCAAGGCGCTGCCCATCGGCGTGGTCAGCGGCGTCCAGGGCCTGCGCTGGTATGACATCGAGTTCACGGGCGACTCCGCCCATGCGGGCCCCACGCCCATGAGCTACCGACACGACCCGCTGCTGGCCGCCACCGCCTTCATCGAGGCCATGCGCGAGACGGTCCTGGCTGACGTCGAGGGCATGTCCCGCCTGACGGTCGGGGACTTCCAGGTTGCCGAACCCTCGCGCAACGTCATTCCCGGCAAGGTGCTCCTGAACGTCGATGTGCGCCATACGGACGAGGCCCGCCTGGCGGAGCTCGATGGCCTGCTGCGCGACCATGTAGCTGCCGCGGCCGAGCGCGAGGGGGTCACGGCCCGCGTCGAGGAGCTCTGGCACATGCCGGTGACGCGCTTCGACACCACCCTGGTAGACGATCTGTCGGCAGCCGCGCGTGCCCACGGCCTGGACCCCTTCACCATGATGAGCGGTGCCGGCCATGACGCCGTCAACCTGAGCTATGTGACGCCGACCGCCATGCTGTTCATTCCCTGCCGTGAAGGCATCAGCCACAACGAGCGGGAGTATGCAGAACCCGAACACTGCGCCATCGCCACCCAGGTATTGTGCGATGCAGTGCTGCGGGCGGCGAGCCGGCCATGAGGCGGCGCTGATCGCTCGTTTTCATCCAGGCTCGCAAGAGTCGACCTGACCCACCAACAAGCCATAACTCAACGGGGAAGACCATGAAGAAGCCTTTGACCATTGCCATCGCGGCCGCCACCCTGGCCTCCACCGCGGCGCTGGCAGAGCCACGCTCGGGCGGCGTCATCAACACGGTACTGCAACCGGAACCCCCGGGGATCATCGCCGGCATCCACCAGAATGCGCCGACCCAGACCGTCTCCGGCAACATCTACGAGAGCCTGCTGCGCTACAGCACCGACCTCGAGCCGATGCCTCAGCTCGCCCACAGCTGGGAAGTGAGCGATGACGGTCTCGTCTACACCTTCCACCTCAACGAGGGCGTGACCTGGCACGATGGCGAGCCCTTCACCTCGGCCGACGTCGTCTTCTCCACGGATGTCTACCTGCGTGAGATGAACCCGCGGACTCGCACCATCCTGGCTCACGTCGACAGCATCGAGGCGCCGGATGACCACACCGTGGTCTTCAGCCTCAAGAACCCCTTCGGGCCGTTCCTGCTCTCCTTCGAGGCGGGCACCATGCCGATGATGCCCAAGCATATCTACGAGGGCACCGATTTCCGCGACAACCCGGCCAACAGCCACCCGATCGGCACCGGTCCCTTCAAGTTCGAGCGCTGGGATCGCGGCAGCGTCATCCAGCTGGTGCGCAACGACGACTACTACGAGGAGGGCCTGCCCTACCTCGACGGCATCAACTGGCACATCATCCCCGATGCTTCCTCCCGGGCGGTGGCCTATGAGAACGGTCGCGTCGATGTGCTGCCGGCCAACTCCGTCGAGAACTTCGACATCCCGCGCCTGAGCGCCCTGGACAACACCTGCCGCACCGAGGCCGGGCACGAGTACTTCAGCCCCTTCGCCATGCTGTGGATGAACAATCGCGAGGGCCCCACTGCCGACAAGCGCTTCCGCCAGGCGGTGATGTACGCCATGGATCGCGAGTTCGCCCGTGACGTGCTGTGGAATGGCCTCGGCAACGTGCCGCTGTCCGCTTTCGGCTCCAACGCACGCTTCCAGGACGACAGCCTGCCCCCCTACGACCACAACCCCGAGCGCGCTCGGGAGCTGCTCGCCGAGATGGGCTATGACGGAGAGGAGGTCCGCCTGCTGCCGATCCCCTACGGCGAGACCTGGGTCCGCTGGGCCGAAGCCGTGCAGCAGAACCTGCGTGAGGTGGGCATCAACGTCCGCACCCAGTCCACCGACGTGGGCGGCTGGAACCAGCGCCTGGGCGACTGGGACTATGACCTCGCCTTCACCTACCTCTTCCAGTACGGCGACCCGGCGCTGGGCATCTCGCGCACCTATATCTCCAGCAATATCGCCAAGGGCTCTCCCTGGAACAATGTCCAGGGCTACGAGAATGAGCGCGTCGATGAGCTGTTCGACCTGGCCGCCACCGCCTACCCGGACTCGCAGCGCGAGATCTACTACCAGGAGGTCCAGGAGCTGCTCCACGAGGACGTCCCGGTGGGCTGGCTGCTGGAGCTCGGCTTCCCGACCATCTATCGCTGTGACGTGCAGGACCTGGTGACCACCGGCATCGGCCTCAACGACGGCTTCAAGAACGCCTGGCTTGATCGCTGAGTTCGGCTGACTTACACCGCTGAGCTCGGGTGGGGCGGCCGCGTGCCGCCCCACACCTGCACCATGTTGCCACGGGGGTAATGGCATGCTCTATGCCAGATTGATTGTCATGCGGCTGCTGAAAGCCGTCGTCGTCCTGTTTCTCATCGTCATCTTCAACTTCTTCCTGATTCATATGGCTCCCGGGGATCCCGCGGCCGTGCTGGCCGGGGAAGCGGGAGCCACCGATGAGCAGTTCCTTCGCCAGCTGCGCGAGCAGTTCGGTCTCGACCAGCCGATGTATGTCCAGCTCTGGCGCTACGTTTCCGGGATCGCCATGCTCGATTTCGGCTACTCCTACCGCCAGCAGATGCCGGTCTTCGACCTGATCATGGCGCGCATGCCCGCCACTTTGCTGCTGACCGGTACCGCCTTCGTGCTGTCGCTGGCCCTGGGCATCCTGGCCGGCTCCCTGGCCGCCGCTCGGGCCAAGAAGCCCTCCGGCTCGCTGATCATGGCACTCGCCCTGCTCTTCTATGCCACCCCGCTGTTCTGGGTCGCCCTGATGGCCGTGGTGCTGTTCTCGGTCTATCTCGACTGGCTGCCCGCCTATGGCATGTACACCGTTGGCGCCGGCTACACCGGCCTGGCCCTGGCACTGGATGTCGGCAAGCACCTGATCCTGCCCGCCACCACCCTCGCCCTGTTCTTCATGGCCATCTACACCCGCATGACCCGCACCTCGATGCTCGAAGCGAGCCAGCAGGACTACGTCAAGACGGCACGCGCCAAGGGGCTCTCGCCACGGATCATTCAGCGGCGACATATTCTGCGCAATGCCCTGCTGCCGATCATCACCCTGGCGGGCCTACAGGCCGGGCAGATGGTGGGTGGGGCGATCCTCACCGAGACGGTATTCGCCTGGCCCGGCATCGGCCGCCTGATGTACGAGGCGCTGATGCAGCGTGACTACAACCTGCTGCTCGGGATCTTCTTCTTCTCGGCCGCCCTGGTGATCGTGTTCAACATCCTTACCGATCTCGTCTATCGCCTGGCCGATCCGCGCATCAAGGAGGCCTCATGAGCTTCTTCGCCCGCTTTGCCCAGAACCGTGGAGCCCTGATCGGGCTGATCATCCTGGTCACGATCATCCTGATGGCCATCACGGCCCCCCTGTTCTTCCCCGAGTCGCCCTGGCGCATGGTCCAGCGGCCCTTCCTGCCGCCCCTGGAAGTCGACGGCTTTCCGCTCGGTACCGACACCATGGGTCGCAACGTGGCCGCTGGGCTCATGCATGGCGCCTGGGTGTCACTGCTGATCGGGCTGGTCTCGACCCTGGTGGCACTGATGATCGGCGTTCCGCTCGGCGCCGTGGCCGGCTACTACGGCGGCCTGATCGATGACGCCCTGATGCGCTTCACCGAGTTCTTCCAGACCATTCCCAACTTTGCCCTGGCCATCGTGCTGGTGGCGATCATGCAGCCCAGCGTCACCTCCATCGTGGTGGCCATCGCCCTGGTCAGCTGGCCGCCCGTCGCCCGCCTGGTGCGCGCCGAGTTCATGTCGCTGCGCCATCGCGAGTACGTGGAGGCGGCACGCCTCGTCGGCCAGTCCAACCGCACCATCATCCTTCGCCAGATCCTGCCCAACACCCTGTCGCCGATCATCGTGCTGGCCTCGCTGATGGTCGCCACGGCCATCCTGCTGGAATCGTCGCTCTCCTTCCTCGGCCTGGGCGACCCCAATGTGATGTCCTGGGGCTACATGATCGGGGCGGCGCGCACGGTGATTCGCCAGGCCTGGTGGCTGAGCTTCTTCCCGGGCCTGGCGATCCTGCTGACCGTGCTGGCCCTGAACCTGGTGGGCGAGGGGCTGGATGACGCCCTGAACCCGAAACTGAGCCGCGAGCGCTCCTGAGCGAGGGGAATCCCATGAACGAGACATCCTCCAGTCCCCTGCTGAGCCTGCGCAATCTGACCATTGCCCTGCCCAAGGGCGCCGACCGCGCCTATGCCGTGGAGGACGTGAGCTACGACGTGAAGCGTGGCGAGATCCTCTGCGTGGTCGGTGAGTCAGGTTCCGGCAAGTCGATGGCCGCCAACGCCATCATGGGCCTGCTGCCCAAGGGCGTCCGCCCGGTGGGCGGCGAGGCACTCTTCGATGGCCAGGATCTCCTGACCCTCACCGAGAAGCAGCATCGTCAACTGCGTGGCCTGCGTATCGGCATGATCTTCCAGGAGCCGATGACCGCGCTGAACCCGCTGATGCGGGTCGGAGCCCAGATCAGCGAGGTCTTCGAGGCTCACGGCATGCTGAGCGGCCGCGAGCGGCAGGAGAAGGCACTGGCCCTGCTGATCGAGGTCGGCATCCCGCAACCCGAGAAAGCCATCCGCGCCTATCCCTTCCAGCTCTCCGGCGGACAGCGACAGCGCGTGATGATCGCCATGGCCCTGGCACTCGAGCCGGAGCTGCTGATCGCCGATGAGCCGACCACGGCCCTGGATGTCACCACCCAGGCCCAGATCCTGGAGCTGATCCTCGACCTCCAGCGCCGCCGCGGCATGGCGGTGATGTTCATCACCCACGACTTCGGAGTGGTGGCCGAGATCGCCAACCGGGTCTGCGTGATGCGCCACGGCAAGATCGTCGAGCTCGGCGATGCCAGGCCGGTGCTCGACAACCCCCAGCACGACTACACCCGGGCGCTGATCGAGGCGATCCCCAGCGACGTGATTCCCGAGGCCCGCGGGGCCGAGACCGACACGCCGCTGCTGGAGGTGGACAGCCTCAACAAGGTGTTCCGCTCCCGCGGCGGGCTCTTCAAACCGGCCCGGGAGGTGCATGCCCTGCGCGATGTCTCCTTCTCGCTGGTGAAGGGCGAGACCATCGGCATCGTCGGTGAATCGGGCTCCGGCAAGTCGACGCTGGGGCGCTGCGTGGTCCGTCTCGAACATCCGGACAGCGGCACCATGAAGCTCTCCGGCACCGACTTCATGAACCTCAAGGGGGAGGCCCTGCGCCGCGAGCGCCACCGGGTGCAGATGATCTTCCAGGACCCCTACGCCTCGCTGAACCCTCGCCACCGGGTGGGATACGCCATCGCCCAGGGGCCGCTCGCCAATGGCGTGCCCAGGGCCAAGGCGATGGCACAGGCCGACGCTCTGCTCGAACTGGTCGGGCTGGGCGGTACCGCCGACCGCTTCCCCCACGAGTTCTCCGGCGGCCAGCGCCAGCGCATCGGCATCGCCCGGGCACTGGCCCTCGAGCCGGAGCTGATCGTGGCCGACGAGGCGGTCTCGGCGCTCGACGTGTCGATCCAGGCGCAGATCCTCGAGCTGCTCGAGGAGCTCAAGCAGAAGCTCTCGCTGTCCCTGCTGTTCATCACCCACGACCTGCGCGTGGCCGCCCAGATCTGCGACCGCATCATCGTGATGCAGCATGGGCGGATCGTCGAGCAGGGGCCGGCCCGGGACGTCTTCCTGGCGCCGCGGGAGGCCTACACCCGCCAGCTGCTCGAGGCCATTCCCGGCCGGCCGGAAGCCCTCGAGACCGCATGAGCTCGGCACGGCAAGCCGACTGATCCGCCAGGAGGGGAGAATGGAATCACTGCTGAGGGCGATCGAGGGGATCGTGGGGCCCGCGAATGTGCTGCGGGGCGATGACGTTGCCGCCAGGCGGGTGGACTGGATGAGCGGCGCGCCCTGTCGCGCCGCAGCCATCCTGCGTCCCGCCTCCACCGAGGAGCTGGCGGCCGTGATGACGAAGTGCCATGCCGCCGGCCAGCCCGTGGTCACCCACGGCGGGCTGACCGGCCTGGTGCATGGCGCCGAGGCGGATGCCGATGAGCTGGTGATCTCGCTGGAGCGCATGACGGCCATCGAGGCGCTGGACCCGGTCGGCGGCACCCTGACCGTCCAGGCCGGAGCACCGCTGCAGGCCGTGCAGGAAGCGGCCATGGAAGCCGGCATGCAGTTCCCCCTCGACCTGGGGGCACGTGGCTCCTGCACCATCGGCGGCAACATCGCCACCAATGCAGGCGGCGTGCGGGTGATCCGCTACGGCATGATGCGCCAGCAGGTGCTGGGGCTGGAGGCGGTATTGGCCGACGGCCGTGTGGTCAGCTCCATGAACCGGATGCTCAAGAACAACGCCGGCTTCGACCTCAAGCAGCTGTTCATCGGCAGCGAGGGAACGCTCGGCATCATCACCCGCGCGGTGCTCCGGCTGCAGCCGTTGCAGCCGGTGTCCCAGACCGCCCTGGTGGCCTGCGCAGACTTTACGGCGCTCACCGGGCTGCTCCAGCATGTAAGACGAACGCTCGGGGAGCAGCTCAGCGCCTTCGAGGTGATGTGGCGCAGCCACTATGCCCTGCTCACCGAGGAGAGCGGCCGCCATGCGCCGCCGCTGCCGTCCGACTACCCCTTCTTTGCGCTGATCGAAAGCCTGGGCAGCGAGGCGACAGAGAGCGCCCAGCGCTTCGAAATGGCGATCGAGTCGGCCTTCGAGGCCGGGCTGCTGAGCGATGCCGCGGTGGCAAGCTCCGAGCAGCAGCGCGAGCGTCTGTGGGCCATCCGCGAGGATATCGAGGGCCTGCTTCACCACATCGCGCCGCGGTTCGCCTTCGATATCAGCCTGCCGATCGCCGACATGGAGGACTATGTGCAAGCCCTGGAGCGGGCCGTGAGCGCACGCTGGCCCGAGGGACGCATCGTGGTGTTCGGCCACCTGGGTGATGGCAACCTGCATGTCACCGTGGGCACCGGCCGCGACGACGCCGAGACACGCCGCGCCGTTGAGGCGCTGGTCTACGAACCGCTGGCCGCGCTGGGCGGTTCCATCTCGGCCGAGCACGGTATCGGGATCGAGAAGCGCGATTACCTGCACCTCTCGCGGTCCCCCGAAGAGATTACCCTGATGCGCACCCTGAAGCAGGCCCTGGATCCCAAGGGGCTGCTGAACCGGCACAAGGTGCTGCCGGACATCGCCGAATGAGCCTGACCATTGCCCGCGCGCAGTTGGCCCGGCTGCGCCATAGCGAGCGACTCACGGCGCTGCTGCTGATCGCCACCATTGGACTGTTCTGGGGCGGCAACTGGCCGGCGGTACGGTTCATACTGATGGACGTGCCGCCCTTCACCCTGAGAACGATCGGCTTCACGACGGGAGCACTGCTGCTGCTGAGCTGGGCCAGGTGGCGACGGCTGCCGCTCCGGGTTCCGGCCGACGAGTGGCCCTGGCTCATCGCCACGGGGCTCTTCACCATCCTCGGCTTCAACCTGGCCACGGCCTTCGCGCAGCTCAGAATGCCCACCTCCCAGGCCGCGATCATCGCCTTCAGCATGCCCTGCTGGGCGCTGCTGATGGGATGGTGGCTGCTTGGCCAGCGCATCACGCGCCGCCAATGGCTGGGGCTGGCGTGCGGCCAGGCAGGCCTGCTGGTGCTGCTGGGCCCCACCGCACTGGCCGGCGGCACCCGGGGGCTGACGGGGCCCCTGATCATGCTGGGTGCGGCGCTTTCGTGGGCGCTCGGCACGGTGCTGATCAAGAAGCGTGGCGTCTGGCAGAGCCATGCGGTGGTGATCACCGGCTGGCAGTTCGTGATCTGCGCACTGCCCATGTTCGTGATGATGGTGATAACGGAGTCACCGCCGCCTCCGGCGTCCTGGCAGGCCAGCACCTGGCTGGCCCTGGGCTATCACCTGCTGTTCTCGATCACCCTGGCCCAGATGCTGTGGTTCATGAACGTGAATCGGCTGAGCGTGGCACAGGCCACCATCTCGACCCTGATCATTCCGACCGTAGGCGTCTCCAGTGCCATCCTGCTGCTCGGCGAGCCGCTGAGCGCCAAGGTCTTTCTTGCCCTGCAGCTGACGCTGGCCGCCGTGGCAATCGTGATGCTGCAAAAGAGGAAAAGCCCATGACCCTGACCATCGCCGTACCGCAGGACGCCGATCGCGCCGACTGGGAGCGCCTGTATCGCGGCTATGCCGAGTACTACGGCATGCCCATGGACGCCACGATCCTTGATACCGTATGGGGATGGATCCAGTCGCCGGACTCGCCGCTGCAGGGCCTGCTGGCCCGCACCGCCGACGGCGAGGCCATCGGCCTAATGCACTTTCGCGCCATGCCATCGCCGCTGCGCGGTGCCACCATCGGCTTCCTGGACGACCTCTTCCTGGCCCCCGCCCATCGCGGCAGCGGCGCCGTGGACGAGATGCTGGACGAGCTGCGCGAGGAGGCTCGCCGCCAGGGCTGGCCCTTCGTGCGCTGGATCACCCGCGAGCACAACTACCGTGCCCGCGGCGTCTATGACCGTCACGCCACCCGCACCGATTGGCTGACCTATCAGCTCGAACCCTGACACCCATACACGACGACTGACTGGGAGTTCTGCATGCCCCGCTTTCCCGACCACCTGACCGGTGACGGCCCCCACAACCCCTTCCCCGGGGTGCGCGTGCTGGAACGCCGCCTGGGCCGCGAGATCCCCCACCAGCTCGGCTCCAACGAGGGGCTCGACATGCCCCACCGCGCCCTGCGCGAGCACTTCGGCGATGCCATGGCGGCCCACGTCTACAGCTACGGCGACGCCGAGGCGCTGGGCATCCGGCGGCGCCTGGCCGAGCAGAAGGGCATTCCCCTGGAGGCGATGCTGGTGGACGCCGGCGCCGACAGCCTGATCGCGCTGTCGCTGCGCGCCGCCACGGCCGCGGGCGACGTGGTGGTGAGCACCACCGGCACCTACCCCACCTTCGCCTACTTCGCCCGGGGCCACGGCTGCCGGCTGACGGAGGTGCCCTACGACGAGGGGCCCGGCCGCCTGGCACCGGATCTCGACGCCCTGGCCGCGGCCGCCCGCGAGCAGGGGGCCCGGCTGGTCTACCTGGCCAATCCCGACAACCCCGGCGGCCACCTGCATCGCGACGCCGACGTACTGGCGCTGCGTGACGCGCTACCCGACGACTGCTGGCTACTGCTGGACGAGGCCTATCACGACTTTCGCGAGGATGCCGACGGCGAGTTCGGGCGGCGAGTGCTGCCCGGAGTGATCCGGCTGCGCACCCTTTCCAAGGCCCATGGCCTGGCCGGGCTCAGGGTCGGCTACGCCATCGCCGAGCCCGAGACGCTGGCGATGATGATGAAGGTGCGCATCCACTACGCGGTGTCGACCCTGAGCCAGGCCGCCGCCGAGGTGGTGCTGGACGCCCCCGCCGAGGTGAGCGCCCACGTGGCGGCGGTGCGGGAGCGACGCGAGCGGCTGGCGGCCCACCTGCGCGAACTGGGGGCCGAGGTGCTGCCCAGCGCCACCAACTTCGTCGGCATCCGCCTGGCCAGCGCCGAGCTGGCCGGCCAGCTGCACGGCGCCCTGCTCGACGAGGGCAAGCTGATCGCCCGCCCGGCCGACCCGGCACTGGGCCATGTGCTGCGCATCACCGCCGTGGAAGACGCCCTGGTGCCGGGGCGGCTCGCCACCCTGGAGGCGGCACTTTCCGAGCGCTGACGCACTGACAGGGCGAGACCGCGCACAGAAACGCCGGCACCGCCCGAGGGCGGTGCCGGATCAAGACCCGAAGGGAGGTCACCGGGGCATTCAGCAGCGCCCCTGCATCCTCAGCCCGGGCGGACAGAAGCCCCTGCCGCGGCGGTCGTGGCGACGGTCGTCATAGTAGTAGTGCCGCTCCACCCGCCGGTGGCGATCGCGATAGTAGCGACGATCATCCCCGCGGTAGTGGCGATGGCCGCTGTAGCCGTCCACCTCGATCAGCGGACGCGTCTCGACTCGGGCAGGGGTATAGCTGCAGCCCGCCAGGGTCAGGGTAGATGCCACCATGGCCAGCATCAGCAAGCGCACGGGAGTCCTCATGGGGTTACCTCGCAAGGCAGTCGAGAAAAGGGGCTCCCTTCGTTCCCGGTTCGGTGTCGCTACCCATCATCGCGGATGACGGTGGCCTCTGGCGGGCCGGCGAAACGCAAACAGTGTTCTATAACCTTGAACCCGCCGCCGGCCAATCGCCAGACCGGAGCGGGGAAATAACGTGCAACCTCGCGGCCGCGGCTTCAGCAGCGCCCCTTCTTGGCCTGCCCCGGCGGGCAGAAGCGACCGCCGCGTGAGTGGCCGCCCCGGTCGTCATCGATGACGATCAGCGGTTCGGACTTGATGCGGGCAGGGGTATAGCTGCAGCCGGCCATGACCAGGCTGGCCGCCACCAACATGAGGGGAAAATACAGGCGCCGAGACATAGGACCTCCTTGTTATCTTCAGGGGAACTTCATGGAAACCTATTCTAGCCAAGCGCCGGACCCGCGCCCATGTGGCGCGTCGACGACAGCGGCGTCGCCAGTCAGCGACAGTAGCCAAGCGGCGACGCCCGTCGCATAGTAGGCCTATCATTAGTCTGCAAACGGGACCTCCCATGGAGAGCGTGCGCCGTCATTCCCTGCTGCTTATCGTGCTGGGCAGCCTGGTCGTCACCCTGGCCATGGGTCTGCGCCATGGCTTCGGCCTGTTCCTCGAGCCCATGAGCACCGAGCTGGGCTGGGGCCGCGGCGTCTTCGCCTTTGCCCTCGCCCTGCAGAACCTGCTGTGGGGGCTCTCCCAGCCCTTCGCCGGGGCCCTGGCCGACCGCTTCGGCGCCGCCCGGGTGGTGGTGGTCGGCGGCGCCCTCTATGCCCTGGGCCTGCTGTTCATGGGCCTCTCGGAATCGGCGCTGGGCATGACCCTCTCCGCCGGCATCCTGATCGGCCTGGGGCTCTCCGGCACCACCTTCTCGGTGATCCTCGGCGCCGTGGGCCGCGCGGTGGCCCCGGAGAAGCGCAGCATGGCCATGGGCATCGTCAGCGCCGCCGGCTCCTTCGGCCAGTTCGCAATGCTGCCCGGCACCCTCGGCCTGATGGGGTGGCTCGGCTGGTCGGCGGCGCTGCTGGCGATGGGCGCCATCGCCGCGCTGATGCTGCCGCTGGGCGCCATGCTGCGCGACCGCCCCTCGGCCAAGGCCGCCAGCGATATCAGCCTGGGCGCCGCGCTCAACGAGGCCGCCAACCATCGCGGCTTCTGGCTGCTCTGCCTGGGCTTCTTCGTGTGCGGCTTCCAGGTGGTCTTCATCGGCGTGCACCTGCCCGGCTACCTGTTCGACAGCGGCATCGCCGTGCAGGTCGGCAGCACCGTGCTGGCCCTGGTCGGTCTGTTCAATATCTTCGGCACCTACGCCGCGGGCTGGCTCGGCGGGCGCTACTCCAAGCCGCGCCTGCTCACCTGGCTCTACCTGATCCGCGGCGTGGTCATCACCCTCTTCCTGGTCGCGCCGCTCAGCCCCGGCAGCGCCTACCTCTTCGGCATCGCCATGGGCCTGCTGTGGCTCTCCACGGTGCCGCTGACCAACGGCATCGTCGCCTCGGTATTCGGCGTCCAGCACCTCTCCATGCTGGGCGGCATCGTCTTCCTCTTCCACCAGCTCGGCTCCTTCATGGGGGTCTGGCTGGGGGGCTTCCTCTACGACCTGCAGGGCGACTACGCTGTGGTATGGAACATCGCCATCCTGCTCTCGGTGGTGGCCGCCGCCCTGCACTGGTTCATCAGCGAGCGGCCGGTCAGCCGCCCCGCTCCCACGGAGGCCGAGGCATGAGTCGCTCACTCCTGTTGCCGATCGCCGCCGCCCTTCTGACCGCCATGGCCCTCGCCCTGGTCTGGTGGGGCTGGCACCACCTCGACGCCGCCCAGCTGCTGCTGGGCAGCCGGCTCTGCTGAGGGACGCCTCTGAACGGCAGGGCTGACCGGCGGCGCTGACAGCCCAGGTTGCCTCCAGGCGGGAGACAACCGCCACCTTGATGCCTATACTGCACTACAGCATTCACGGATGAGCAGGAGCAGGCATGGCACGCTATTCCCCCTTACGAACCGAAACGGCACCCGACCGGGGAGACGCCCGATGACCGGCATCATGGCGATTGTCGTGGCGCTGGTGCTGCTGATGGTCCTGGCCTACCGCGGGCTAAGCCTGCTGATCCTCGCCCCGCTGCTGGCGGCCCTGGTGGCGCTGGCCTCGGTCGATACGCCCCTGCTGGCCAGCTACACCCAGGTCTTCATGGGGGCCGCCAGCGATTTCATCCTCCGCTTTTTCCCGCTGTTCCTGCTGGGGGCGATCTTCGGCAAGCTGATGGAGGATTCGGGCAGCGCCGAGGTACTGGCCAGCGCCATCGTGAAGCGCCTGGGCGACGCCCGCGCCATCCTGGCGGTGGTGCTCGCCTGTGCGGTGATGACCTACGGCGGCGTCTCGCTGTTCGTGGTGGCCTTCGCGGTCTACCCGATCGCCGCGGCGCTGTTTCGCCAGGCCAACCTGCCCAAGCGGCTGATCCCCGGCACCATCGCCCTAGGCGCCTTCACCTTCACCATGACCGCGCTGCCGGGCACGCCGGCGATCCAGAACGCCATTCCCATGCCCTACTTCGGCACTTCGCCGTTTGCCGCGCCGGGCCTCGGCATCCTCACCGGCATGGTCATGCTGGTGCTGGGACAGGCCTGGCTGAACCGTCGGGCGCGACAGGCGCGGCTGGCCGGCGAAGGCTACGGCGAGCACCAGGACAATGCGCCGACCGCCGGCCACCTGCGGGAGCGCGCGGCGGGCGAAGGCTTCGACCTGGCCGAGATGACCCCGCCGCCGGCGGTACGCGACCTGCCCCCCCTGCCGCTGGCGCTGCTGCCCATCGTGCTGGTGATCGCCCTGAACCTGCTGTTCACCGCGGTGGTGATCCCGGCCATGGAGACGGGGTATCTCGCCGAGCCGGCCTATGGCGCAACCAGCATCGAGTCGGTGCGCGGGGTCTGGTCGGTGATCGCCGCCCTGGTGATCGCCATCGCGGTGATCATCGTCGCTAACCTCAGGCGCCTCGAGTCGCTCACCACCACCCTGGACAGCGGCGCCAACGCCTCGCTGCTGCCGATCTTCAACACCGCCAGCCTGGTCGGCTTCGGTTCGGTGATCGCCTCGCTCGCAGCCTTCGAGGCAATCAGCCTCTGGGTGACCTCGGTGGGCGGCGACAACCCGCTGATCTCTCTCGCCATCGCGGTCAACCTGCTGGCGGGCATGACCGGCTCGGCCTCCGGCGGCATGAGCATCGCCCTGGCCACGCTGGGCGACACCTACCTGGCCATGGGCCAGGCCGCCGGCATCGCCCCCGAGCTGCTGCACCGGGTCACGGCCGTCGCCACCGGCGGGCTGGATGCCCTGCCCCACAACGGCGCGGTGATCACGCTGCTCTCCATCTGCGGCCTGACCCATCGCCAGGCCTATCTGGATATCGCGGTGGTGGCCGTGGTGGTCCCGATCCTCTCGCTGGTGCTGCTGATCGCCCTGGGTACGCTGGTCGGCTCGTTCTGAGGCGGCCGCCGCCGCGGGGCCTATCCCGCGGCGGGTGTGGCGATGGGCCGCCCCACGGTCAGCGCCTCGCACAGCGGAGCGGGCAGCTCGCGGTAGGCGGCGTCCGGCTCGACCCCCAGGCCGTCGAGCACCTTGGTGAAGAAGGCCCGCCCGGCCACCACCGCCACGAGGTCGAAGATCTCGTCGTCGGCCAGGCCCGTGCGCCTCAGGCGCTCGACGTCATCGGCGGTGACCCGGCTGGCATCCCCCGCGACCCGGCGCGCAAACGCCAGCAGCTCCCGCTCCGCCGCATCGAGGCCGCAAGGTTCGCGACCGCCGGCAATCTCCGCCACCGTCTCGTCGTCGAGCCACTGCCCCAGCGCCTTGCCGTGAGCCAGGGCGCAGTAGCTGCTGCCGAGCACGCTGGCCGCAGCCAGGGTGGCCAGCTCGAAGCGACGCGGCGCGACGTGCCGACGAATGCTCGCCAGCAGGGCCGCCCAGGCCGCCATCACCTCAGGGCGATGGCTGAAGGCCCTTGCATAGTTGGGCAGGTAGCCGAAGTGCGCCGCCTGGCGCCGGTACATCTCGCCTACCGCCTCGTCGGCCCGCTCGGGCGGGATGGTCTGGATGAAGGTCATGACACGCGCTCCTGAAGAAGGACAGTCGGAGAGGGACAGCCGGCCCGAGGCCTTCTCGCGGCCGGCGCGGTAGCGGTCGGCACCTAGGCCGTCGCGGCACGGGGGTGCAGCCAGCGGGGCAGCAGCTCGTCGGGGTCGAAAGCGGCCTCGGGATCGACGCGGAGGCCGCAGGCCGCCAGGCGCTCGGTCAGCGAGCCGTTCCGCCACGCCTCGAACAGCTCACTGCAGCCGCCCACCAGGCGCCCGCCAATGAAGATCTGCGGGATGGTGGCGGCCCCGGTGCGCGCGGCCAGCACCGGCCGCACCCGGCCGCCGATGTCGCCGGCCTGGCAGGCCACCGAATCGAGATCGACGCTGTGCACCTCGACGCCCAGCCGGGCGAAAAGCTTGCGGGCCGACCAGCAGAACTCGCACCACTCAAGGGCGAACATCACCACCGGCGCCGAGGTGTTCGCCGCCGAGGACCAGGGCCCCACCCCGGTGGAGTTCGTGCTGGTGGGCCTGGCTGGCTGCCTCACCGCCGGCATCGCCGCCGTTGCCCATCAACGCGGTATCCAGCTGCGCTCGGTCCGCGCCTGCGTGGAGGGGCGCATGGACATCCAGGGCATCCTGGGCATGGACCCCGAGGTGCGCAACGGCTTCGACGACATCCAGGTGGTCTACGAGATCGACGCCGACGCCAGCCGCGCGGAGATCGAGGCGCTGGTCGCCCAGTCCCAGAAGCGCTCGGCGGTCTACGACCTGCTCACCAATCCCACCCACGTCATGGTGAGCGTGAAATGATCCCGGGGCGCTTACACCTCCCGTATCGCCCGCTGCAACGCCCGGCCCGCGCCGTGACCGTCCTGGTCATCGGCGCGGGACACGCCGGGCTCGCCATGGGCCACCACCTGGCGCGGCGCGGCATCGACCATGTGATCCTGGAGCGCGGCGAGGTGGCCCACGCCTGGCGCCACGAGCGCTGGGACTCGCTGCGCCTGCTCACCCCCAACTGGCAGTGTCGCCTGCCCGGCCAGCCCTACACCGGCCCCGACCCGGAGGGCTTCATGGGCATGCCGGAGCTGATCGCGCTGCTGGAGGGCTACGCCCGGCAGCTGGGCTCGCCGATCCACACCGGCACCCGGGTGACAGCGGTACGGGCCCTGGACGACGGCTATCGGGTGGAGACCGATCGAGGGGCTTGGCGCTGCCGGGCGGTGGTGATCGCCACCGGCGCCACCCAGCTGCCGGTGGTGCCCACCCTGGCCGCGGCCCTGCCGCCCTGGATCGAGAGCCTGACCCCACTGGCCTACCGCCATCCGGCGCAACTCCCGCCGGGCGGCGTACTGGTGGTGGGCGCCGCGGCCACCGGCGTGCAGCTGGCCGACGAGCTCCAGCGCAGCGGCCGGCCGGTGACCCTGGCGGTGGGTGAGCACCTGCGCCTGCCGCGGCGCTACCGCGGACGCGACATCCAGTGGTGGCTGGAGCGGGCCGGCCTGCTCGACCAGCGCTTCGACGAGGTGGAGGAGATCGCCCGGGCGCGGCGGGCCCCCTCGCCGCAGCTGGTGGGCGGCCCCTCGCCCCGCGACTTGGACCTCAACGCCCTGAGCGAGCGCGGCGTGCGCCTGGTGGGGCGCCTCGCGGGCCTGTCGGGCACCCGGCTGCAGTTCGCCGGCTCCCTGGCCATGCACTGCGCCGCGGCGGATCTCAAGCTCACCCGGCTGCTCGACAACCTCGACGCCTGGGCGCTGGCCCACGGCTGTCACGAAGCCCTGCCCGCCCCCGAACGCCCGGCGCCCACCCGGCTGCCGACGCGCCCCTGCCTCGGCCTCGACCTGGCCGCCGGCGAGATCCGCACGGTGGTCTGGGCCACCGGGTTTCGTCCCGACCTCAGCTGGCTGCGGCTCCCGGTGCTCGATGCCAGGGGTCGGCTTCGCCATCACGGCGGGGTGATCGAGGGTGCGCCGGGGCTCTACGCCATGGGCCTGCCCTTCATGCGTCGGCGCAAGTCGGGGGCCATCCACGGCGCCGATGACGACGCCCGCGAGCTCAGCGACCATCTCGTCGCCTGGCTGGCGGGTCAAACCAGCCGGCGACCCGGGCGGTGCCCCGACCGTGCCAATGCTCCGGCCTGATCCACGGCGGCTCTGGCGTGCAGCGCCGCCGTGGCACTCGGCGGCGCTCAGGCGTTGTGGACCACACGGCCGAGCTCGCTCAGGTCGTAGCCGCCCAGCGCCTCCGCACGCTCGGCGAAACGCGGCCCCCGGGCAAAGGCCAGCAGCCGCTGCACCGGCGGCTCGAAGTAGCTGCGCCGCCTCAGGGCCAGGTCGAAGGCCTCCGCGTGCAGCGACACGAAGGCGAGCCCCTGGCGGCGGGCGGCCGCTTCCACTCCAAGCCCGACTTCGGCCTCGCCCTGGCGCACCGACAGGGCGAGGTCGTCCTCGCTGAGCGAAGGGTGCTCGGCCAGGGTCAGGCGCTGACGGTCCATCCCCTCTCGTGCCAGCAGCACGTTCAGCAGTCGCTCCGCCCCGGCATCCGGCTGACGATAGGCGACCCGCACCCCAGGCCGGGCCAGGTCGGCGAGTTCGACAATTCCCAGGGGGTTGTCCGGCGCCAGCAGCAGCCCCTGGCGGCGCCAGGCCCAGCGCACCATCACCAGGTCGCGCATGCCACCCAGGCCCAGCCTCGCCGGCTCGTTGTAGCCCCCGCTCTCCGGGTCGATCAGGTGCAGGCCGGCCAGCATGGCATCGCCGGCCAGCAGCCGCCGCACGCCGTCGCCGCTGCCGTGGCAGAGCAGCGCCAGCTGGGAGCCGCTCTCGCGTACGGCCCACTCCAGCAGGGGGTCCTGGCTCCCCGCCAGGACACTCGGCACGAGACGCCGACTCGCCTGGTCCCCCTCCAGGTGGCTCATCAGCCAGAGGTCGAGGCTCTGGCGGGGAAAGAGCAGCTTGCCGGTGACCCGCACGCAGGGGATCTCACCCTGACGCACCAGATCGTAGACCTTGCGCTCCTTGAGGCGCAGATAGTCGGCGGCCTCGGCGGTGGTCAGGTAGGCGTGGGGCGCTCGCTCCATGGGTCTCTCCCTTCTCGGCGGGCTGGCGGTCTCGGCACCAGCCTGGACGTTATCATGCGCAAGACTGCATAAATTCCATCGTGAGATGCGAAGCTCCCTCTCAACGCACATGATGCAACGAGACCACAGGAGAACACGATGCCTGCCGACGCCAACGCCTTCCAGACCGCCCTCGCCCTGATCCTGGGCATGGACCCGGTGCTGCTCGGCATCGTGGCGCTCTCGCTGCAGGTCTCGCTGAGCGCGGTGCTGATCGCCGCCCTGCTCGCCCTACCGCTGGGCGCGGCGCTGGCGCTGTGGCGCTTCCCCGGGCGCGGCGCTGTGATCGTGGCGCTGAATGCGCTGATGGGCCTGCCGCCGGTGGTGGCGGGGCTCACCGTCTACCTGCTGCTCTCCCGGGCGGGCCCCCTGGGCCAGTTCGGCCTGCTCTTCACCCCCACCGCCATGGTCATCGCCCAGGTGATCCTGATCCTGCCGATCATCGCCGCCCTGACCCGCCAGCAGATCGAAGAGCTCCACAGCGAGTACCGCGAGCAGCTGCGCTCCCTCGGCGTCTCGCGGCCACGCATGATCCCCACCCTGCTGTGGGACGCGCGCTTCTCGCTGCTCACCGTGGTGCTGGCGGGCTTCGGCCGCGCCAGCGCCGAAGTGGGGGCGGTGATGATCGTCGGCGGCAATATCGACGGCGTCACCCGGGTGATGACCACCGCCATCGTGCTGGAGACCAGCAAGGGGAACCTGCCGCTGGCCCTGGGCCTTGGCCTGGTGCTGCTCGGGCTGGTGCTGCTGGTCAATGCTGCCGCCTATCTGGTCGGCGAGACGGCGCGGAGGCGGCTGGGATGAACGACATGCCGAAATGCTTCGTGACCGAGGTCCCGGCCCTGGTGTTCGACGAAGTGAGCTTCACCCATCGTGGCCAGCGCCTCCTCGGACCGCTGGACCTGCGTCTGGGGGGCTGTCGGCGCACCCTGGTGATGGGCCCCAACGGCGCCGGCAAGAGCCTGCTCATGCGCCTGGCCCATGGCCTGCTGACCAGCAGCTCGGGACGGCTACGGTGGGAAGGGCCAACGCCCCGCCAGGCGATGGTCTTCCAGCGGCCGGTGATGCTCAAGCGCTCGGCACTTGCCAACCTGACCTACGCGCTGGCGGTCAACGACACCCCCCGGTCCCGGCGTCGGCTACTGGCTCGCGAGGCCCTGGAACGCTTCGGCCTCGCCGCCCTCGAGAAGCGACCGGCCCGGGTACTCTCTGGCGGCGAGCAGCAGCGCCTCGCCCTGGCCCGCGCCTGGCTGACGCGCCCCGAGGTGCTGTTCCTCGACGAGCCCACCTCGGCACTGGACCCAGCGGCCATCAAGGCGGTGGAGGATGCGGTCCTGGAGTTCCACGCTGCCGGCACGCGCATCGTGATGAGCAGTCATGACCTCCACCAGGCCAGGCGCCTGGCGGATGACGTGGTATTGCTCAATGCCGGGCGACTGATCGAACACACCGACGCCGCCACCTTCTTCACGGCTCCCTCCTCACGCGAGGCGAGGGCCTTCATCCGCGGGGAGCTGGTCCTCTAGCCTGGCTTTTCGTGCCATCCCGGCAAACCTCCCGACAATGACAAGGAAGCGACCATGAAGCACAAGGCACGCATCGCTCTGACCGCCATCGGCCTGCTGGGCCTCTCTCTGGCCGCCCAGGCCCAGGACGGCGAGCGCTACATCACCCTGGCCTCGACCACCTCCACCGAACAATCCGGGCTCTTCGGCCACCTGCTGCCGGTCTTCTCCGAGGCCACCGGCATCCAGGTGCGAGTGGTGGCCGTAGGCACCGGCCAGGCCTTCGAGATCGCCCGGCGCGGCGACGCCGACAGCCTGCTGGTCCACGACACCGCTGGCGAAAAGACCTTCGTCGCGGAGGGGTACGGCACCGAGCGTGCCGACGTGATGTACAACGATTTCGTGATCATCGGGCCGGATGGCGATCCCGCCAGCATCACCGAGGCCGAGAGCGTGACCGAGGCCCTGCGCCGGATCGCCGAGGCCGAGGCGCCCTTCGCCTCCCGCGGCGACGACAGTGGCACCCACCGCGCCGAGCTGCGCCTCTGGGAAGCGGCGGGCGTCGAGCCCGGGGGGGCGTGGTACCGCGAACTCGGCAGCGGCATGGGCCCGACGCTGAACACCGCCGCCGCCATGGACGCCTACGTGATGAGCGACCGCGCCACCTGGGTCGCCTTCGACAACCGCCAGTCGCTCGCGCTGCTCTTCGAGGGCGACGAGGCGCTCTTCAACCAGTACGGCAGCATCCTGATCGACCCGGAGCGCCACCCCCACCTGAAGCACGACCTGGCCGTGCAGTGGCACCAGTGGCTGCTCTCCGAGCAGGGCCAGCAGGCCATCGCCGACTTCACCGTCAACGGCGAGCCGCTCTTCTTTCCCAACGCCAACGCCCCTTATTATGGCCTGACTCCGCAAACCGCCCCAGCAGCCCCTCGAGCTCATTGCTCAGGAAGCGCGGCTCCACGCATTCGCCGAGGTGGCCCTCGGCGAAGCGCAGGAAGCCCAGCGCCGCGTGGGAGAGGCGCCGGTCGCGGCGCACGATGAACTGCCAGTGGCTCTCGATGGGCAGCCCCTCCACCGGCAGGATCACGAGGTCAGGGTGCTCCGGCGGCAGCACGTGCTCGGAGAGCACGGCGAGGCCCATGCCGGCGGCCACGCCGACCCGGATCGCCTCGTTGCTGGCCATCTGCAGGGTCGGCCCCAGGGTCAGCCCCTGCTCCTGCAACCAGCTCTCGAAGAGCATCCGCGTGGCCGAGCCCGGCTCGCGCAGCAGGAAGCGCTCCTCCAGAAGCTCCCCCATGGCGATACGCTCGCGCCTCGCCAGGGGATGCCCCCGGGGCGCCACCGCCACCAGCGGGTTGCGCAGGAAGCGCCCGGCCAGGGCGTGGGCCAGCGACGGCGGGTGGCTGAAGACGTAGAGGTCATCCTCCTGGCGCTCGAAGCGGGTCAGCATCTGGCGGCGGTTGCCGATGTGCACGGTAACGTCCACCTCGGGGAAGGCGCGGCTGTAGGGGCCGAGCAGGCGCGGCAGCACGTACTGGGCGGTGTTGACGAGCGCAATGGAGAAGCGCCCCCGCTCGCCGCCGCGCAGCGCCGCCAGGTAGTCGTCGAAGTCGGCGAAGCGCCCGAGCACCTCGCGGCTGGCGCGGTAGAGCTCAAGGCCCGCCTCGGTGGGTGCCAGCCGGCCCTGGCGGTTCTCGAGCAGCGGCTCTCCCACCGCCTCGGCGAGCCGCTTGAGCTGCTGGGAGACGGTGGGCTGGGTGAGGTGCAGGCGTCGCGCCGCCTCGCTGATGGAGCCCGCCTGCACCACCGCCACATGCACCTGCAGCAGTCGAAACGTCAGGTGTCGAATGTTCATGGGACGCCCTCCTCGCCTCGATCCATAGATAATCATCCATGATGCACTCGCGAAATCTTAATTGGTATCAATGATGCGACTTTCCGACAATGCCGACCGTTTCCCCTGACCGCTGCAAGAGACGCTCCTGATGCCCGATATCGTGGTGATGTTCTTCCTGCTCGGCCTGCTGGCCGGGGTGGTGAAGTCCGACCTGACCATTCCCAAGGCCGCCTACGACACCCTGAGCCTGCTGCTGATGCTGACCATCGGCCTCAAGGGCGGCATGGCGCTCTACGGCAACCTCGGCTGGTCGCTGGTACCGGAACTGCTCGCCGTGGCCGCGCTGGGCGCGCTGATCCCCCTGGCGCTGATGCCGATACTGCGCCGGCTGATTCGGCTCTCGCCTGCCGATAGCGCCAGCATCGCCGCCCACTACGGCTCGGTGAGTGCCGGCACCTTCGCCGTGGCCCTGGCCTTCGCCGAGGGGCGCAACCTGCCGATCGGCGCCGAGGTCACCCTGTATCTCGTGATGATGGAGCTGCCGGCGATCATGGTGGCCATCGCCCTCTATCGCCGCCATGCGGGCAAGGCCGCCGGGGAAGCGATGCAGGGGATCTGGCACGAGACGCTGACCAACCGCGGGGTGATCCTGCTGGCCGGCGGCGCGGTGATCGGCGCCATGTACGGCCCCCAGGAGGGCGCCAACGTAACGGAGCTTTTCACCAGCGCCTTCCACGCCGTGCTCGCCCTCTTCCTTCTGCAGATGGGCCTCACCGCCGCCGCGACGCTGCGCCCCATCCCCTGGTTCCACTGGCGCCTGCTCACCTTCGCCCTGGTCGCCCCCCTGGTGCTGTCGCTGGTCGGGCTGGCCGTGGGCCTGGCACTGGGCCTGCCCGCCGGCTCGCTCTTGATCCTCACTGCCCTGGCGGCCAGCGCCTCCTATATCGCTGCCCCAGCCGCCATGCGCACCGCCATCCCCCAGGCCAACATCGGCCTGGCCATGCTCGCCGCCCTGGGCTTCACCTTCCCGCTCAACGTGATCATCGGCATCCCGCTCTATCACCAGCTGATCCAGTGGCTGGCCGGCTGAGCGAGCCGAACCACAGAAATCGAGTAGGAGGGGGAGTCGCCTCCCCCGTCCTCTCACACCACCGGGCATACGGTTCCGTACCACGGCGGTTCACGAAGAACGACTAAGCCCTCTTGACCGTATCGAGTACCGAGATCAGGCCCTGCTGCTCGAACCATTTCCGTGGCAAGGCCTGATTCATGTGCGAGGCGCCGGCGTTCCACCAAGGGCCTCGCCCGTTTCCCGCTGACTTCCACGCCCGATGGTCGTCCAGACCCAGCGCCCGTAGCTTGCGGCGCCGTGTCCGCGGGCGTTTCCATTGCCGCCAGATCACGCAACGCAGTCGGCGACGTATCCAACCCTCCAGCACTTCCAGCGGGCGCTTTACGTCGACGAAGGAGAAGTAGTTGGCCCAGCCCCGCAGGACCGGGGTCAACTCTTCGATAACGCGCCGTATGTTGCGCCCCCTGCCACGCTTGAGGATCTCGCGGACACGCTGCATCAGGCGCTGCAGGCTGGTCTTGGCCAGCGTCAGCTTCGGCCGCTTGTGCCGGGTCAGCGTGTAGCCCAGATACCCCCGGTGCCAGGGTCGATCCACCGCACTCTTGTTGCGATTGACCGTCAGCCTGAGTGAGCTCTCGAGAAAATCACTCAGACTGGCCATGACGCGCTCGCCCGCTCGCCGACTCCTGACATACACCTGCAGGTCGTCGGCATAGCGGCAAAAGCGGTGGCCGCGGCGTTCCAGTTCCTTGTCCACGTCATCCAGCAGGATATTGGCCAGCAGCGGGCTGAGTGGTCCGCCCTGGGGCGTGCCCTGCCGGCGTGGCGCGACCAGGCCGTCCTGGAACATCCCGGCTTCCAGATAGCGCCGGATCAAGCGCAACGCTCGCTTGTCGCGGACGCGGCGCGCGACCCGCGCCATCAGCAGGTCGTGATTCACCCGGTCGAAGAAGGCTTTCAGGTCGAGGTCGACCACCCAGCGGTGGCCGGCGGTGACATGGGCCTTCATCGCCGAGACGGCCTGCTGGGCACTGCGCCCGGGCCGATAGCCATAACTCGATGCGGAGAACCCCGGATCGAAGATCGGCGTCAGCACCTGCAGCAGCGCCTGCTGGATCAGCCGGTCAGTGACCGTGGGGATGCCGAGCTGTCGCGTCCCGCCCTTGGGCTTGGGGATCTCGACGGCTCGGACTGGACTGGGGTGGTACTCACCGGCCAGCAACCGCTCGCGCAGCGTTGGCCAGCATTCCTTCAGGTGGTCGGCCAGCTGGTGGACCGTCATGCCGTCGGCACCCGGCGCCCCCTTGTTGGCGACCACCCTTCGGTAAGCCCGCTCCATGTTGGCCTTATCTACCACGGCCTCCATGAGCGGGGCGGGCTCCGCTTTCGTCCACGATGACGACGCCGGGATCGTCTCGACGCCCACCGGCTGGGACTCGGGGTTCCGCCCCTGCCCCTCTGGGTGGGTGGCGGTATCAGCGCCACTTTCTGCCTTCATGATCGATCCTCGAGACATCATCGCCTACTCGCGGTTCTTCATGTTCGGCCCTTGGTGCCGCGGTGAACCAGCACTTACTATGGCCTCTGCTGACGTCTGGTGGCCCATCCCGTCGCCTCTCGGCGCCGGTAGCACCGTGGCAGACCACCAGACCTCCCAGGGTAAGACGCGCGACCTTCCTCCCATCTACCCGCCGCATTTACCTCCACATCTTCCGGATAGCTATTGGGCTTCGAGTGTCATTGCCCTCTCGCCCAGATGTGGCTGCCTCATATGCGATTCCTGTTCGTCAGGCCGGGAGTTTGCCTTCAGCTTCCTTCAGATTCCGCCTCGCGGCGGACACCCTTGCTGTTCGGCTAGCGGTTCCCGCTATCAGGGTCCGCAGGGGACTTTCACCCCCAAGTCATCCCGAGGCACCACCCTCGGGAACAGCACCTATCGGTGCTACGCGCCATGCCTGGCGCACAACGACAAGGGCAGCCCACCGGGCTGCCCTTGTCGTTTCAATCCTATCGTTTCAATGCTGCCGTATCGAAACGGTCGTCGTGGCAGTGCCACCGTCCGACATTCGTGTGACTGCTCCCCACCCTAAGCGCTGACGCGCCACGGGCGAGGCTTCCCACTTCTCAGGCAGCAGCCGGCGATGTGCCGGACTTACGCAAGCCTCCATGGGCAGAGACGGACAGCCCTTCCGCCTTCAACTGGATGATGCCTTGCTGCTTGATGTTCAACGCCGCGTTGATGTCCCGGTCATGCTGTGTGTGGCAGGCCGGGCACTCCCACGACCGGACGTTCAACGGCATGGCGTCCCTCTTGTGCTGGCAGACATGGCAGGTCTTGGAGCTGGCAAACCACGGGTCGATCTTGACGAGATGCTTGCCCTGCTCCTTGGCCTTGTAGTCCAGCTTGGTGATCAAGGCATACCAGGACGCATCGCCGATGTGCTTGGCGAGTCTGCGGTTCTTCATCATGTTGCCGACCTTCAGCGTCTCGACGATCACCGCTTGGTTGTCGTCAACGATCTGTCGAGAGAGCTTGTGCTGGAAGTCGTGGCGGGCATTGGCGACCCGCTCGTGCGCCTTGGCGACGAGTAACCGTGCCTCGGCCCGATTCGCGCTGCCCTTCTTCGTGCGGGACAACGCCTGCTGCTTGCGCTTGAGATTCTTCTGCGCCTGCTTGAGGAAGCGCGGATTGGCGATCTTGCGGCCGGTGGAGTCAATGGCCAGATGCGACAGCCCCATATCGAGGCCCACGACCTTGGTGGTGTCAACGTCCTTCAGCAGTGCCGGGGCGGCCTGCTCAGTGTCAAACAGCAACGAGGCGTAGTGCTTGCCGGTGACGGTACGGGTCAGGGTGATGCTTTTCAGCCTGCCCTCGACCTTGCGATGCATCCTGGCCTTGATCGGCCCGAGCTTGGGCACCTTGATCCAGTCGTCGCCGGCCTTGACGCCGACGCAGTGATAGCTGGTCTGTTTGCCCCGCTTGCTCTTGAAGCGCGGATAGCCGGACTTCTGCTTGGGATCGAAGAAGCGTTGGAAGGCATGATCGAGGTTCATGCACGCCTGCTGGAGGGCGATGGAGTCAGCCTCTTTCAGCCAGCCGTACTTGCGCGATGTCTTGGCGACCGGCAGCAGCTTCTTGATGTCGTGCTTGGCGCTCAACGACTGGCCGTGGCGTTGGTAGCGATGGGACATGATGCGAAGGCCGGTGTTATAGACGAAGCGCACCGCGCCGAACTGGCGGTTCAGGAACACCGCCTGCTCGGTCGTCGGGTAGATGCGTATCTTCGTTGCCTTCAGCATAGCCATCTGCCAGATGCTGGATGTATACACAGCTTATGCCGACTGGCCAAGTGCTGCAAACCCAGCAGTGCTATCGCGCTGCCCGCTTGTATCCCCGCCCGAGTGGGCGAGGGTTTACGCGGATTTTTGCTAAAGCGTGAAAAGCTGCACTTTACGTTAACGTCAACCTGACCTAGTCTTGTGCCATCACGGTTTCACCACCCGACACGACCCGTCGTGCGCGCCCGGATGACCACCCTATCAGCCGGGCACCGCGACCACCGACAAGAACGGAGCCCCGCTCATGCATACGCCCTTCAAGCCCCTCGACTTCGGCCTCGACGACGAACTGAACATGCTGCGCGACCAGGTCAACGCCTTCGCCCGCGACGAGATCGCCCCGCGCGCCGCCGAGATCGACGAGAAGAACGAGTTCCCCAACGACCTCTGGCAGAAGTTCGGCGACATGGGCCTGCTCGGCATCACCGTCTCCGAGGAGGATGGCGGCACCGGCATGGGCTACCTGGCGCACTGCATCGCCATGGAGGAGATCTCCCGGGCCAGCGCCTCCGTGGGCCTCTCCTACGGCGCCCACTCCAACCTCTGCGTCAACCAGCTCAAGATCAACGCCAATGCCGAGCAGAAGGCCAAGTACCTGCCCAAGCTGATCAGCGGCGAGCACGTCGGGGCGCTGGCCATGTCCGAACCGGGCGCCGGCTCCGACGTGGTCTCCATGAAGCTGCGCGCCGAGAAGCGCGGCGACCGCTACGTGCTCAACGGCAACAAGATGTGGATCACCAACGGCCCCGACGCCCACGTGCTGGTGGTCTACGCCAAGACCGGCCCTGCGGCCGGCTCCAAGGGCATCACCGCCTTCATCATCGAGAAGGGCATGCCCGGCTTCTCCACCGCCCAGAAGCTCGACAAGCTCGGCATGCGCGGCTCCAACACCTGCGAGCTGGTGTTCCAGGACTGCGAGGTGCCGGAAGAGAACGTGCTGGGCGAGGTGGGCAAGGGCGTGCGCGTG
The DNA here is from genome assembly GCF_013000985.1 of Halomonas sp. PGE1. NCBI lineage: Bacteria > Pseudomonadati > Pseudomonadota > Gammaproteobacteria > Oceanospirillales > Halomonadaceae > Halomonas > Halomonas sp. PGE1. The sequence continues at coordinate 1,969,618 of NZ_CP053032.1, read as the reverse complement.
CTGATGAGCGGCCTCGACTACGAGCGCACCGTGCTGGCCGCCGGCCCCATCGGCATCATGCAGGCCGCCATGGACATCGTGGTGCCCTACATCCACGAGCGTAAGCAGTTCAACCAGTCCATCGGCGAGTTCCAGCTGGTGCAGGGCAAGGTGGCCGACATGTACACCACCCTGAATGCCTGCCGCGCCTACCTCTACGCCGTGGCCGCCGGCTGCGACCGTGGCCAGACCTCCCGCAAGGACGCCGCCGGCGTGATCCTCTACTGCGCCGAGAAGGCCACCCAGGTCGCCCTGGACGCCATCCAGCTGCTGGGCGGCAACGGCTACATCAACGAGTACCCCACCGGCCGCCTGCTGCGCGACGCCAAGCTCTACGAGATCGGCGCCGGCACCAGCGAGATCCGCCGCATGCTGATCGGCCGCGAACTCTTCAACGAGTCCAAGTAAGGGGTTACCGATGGCCATTCTGACTACCCAGATCAATCCGCGCAGCGACGGCTTCCAGGCCAACGAGGCGTCGATGCGCCACGAGGTGATGAAGCTGCGCGAACTCACCGCCGCCATCGCTCAGGGCGGCGGCGAGAAGGCCCGCGTGCGCCACGAGTCCCGCGGCAAGCTCTTCGTGCGCGACCGCATCGACCACCTGATCGACGAGGGCTCCCCCTTTCTGGAGTTCTCGGCGCTGGCCGCCCATGAGGTCTACGACTCCGCGGTGCCCGCCGCCGGCGTGGTGACGGGCATCGGCCGCGTCTCCGGCGTCGAGTGCGTGATCGTCGCCAACGACGCCACCGTCAAGGGCGGCACCTACTTCCCGCTCACCGTGCGCAAGCACATCCGCGCCCAGGAGATCGCCCGCAAGCACCGCCTGCCCTGCATCTACCTGGTCGACTCCGGCGGCGCCTTCCTGCCCCGCCAGGACGAGGTCTTCCCGGACCGCGACCACTTCGGCCGCATCTTCTACAACCAGGCCACCCTCTCCGCCGAGGGCATCCCGCAGATCGCGGTGGTGATGGGCTCCTGCACCGCCGGCGGCGCCTACGTGCCCGCCATGGCCGACGAGTCGATCATCGTCCGCGAGCAGGGCACCATCTTCCTGGGCGGCCCGCCCCTGGTGAAGGCCGCCACCGGCGAGACCATCAGCGCCGAGGACCTGGGCGGCGCCGACGTGCACGCCAAGAAGAGCGGCGTGGCCGACCACTACGCCGAGAACGACGCCCACGCCCTGCAGCTCTGCCGGGCCTGCGTGTCGCGGCTCAACTGGCAGAAGCGCGGCCAGCTCAAGATGCAGGCGCCCAAGCCCCCGCGCCTGGACCCGGCCGAGCTCTACGGCATCGTCGGCACCGACCTCAAGAAGCCCTACGACGTGCGCGAGGTGATCGCCCGCATCGTCGACGACTCCGACTTCGACGAGTTCAAGCGCTACTACGGCGACACCCTGGTGACCGGCTTCGCCCATATCCACGGCCACCCGGTGGGCATCGTCGCCAACAACGGCGTGCTCTTCTCCGAATCCGCCGTGAAGGGCGCGCACTTTATCGAGCTGTGTGCGCAGAGGAAAATACCTTTGATTTTCCTCCAAAATATTACCGGCTTTATGGTGGGCTCCAAGTACGAGCACGAGGGCATCGCCAAGCACGGCGCCAAGCTCGTCACCGCGGTGGCCTGCGCCAAGGTGCCCAAGTTCACCGTGCTGATCGGCGGCAGCTTCGGCGCCGGCAACTACGGCATGTGCGGCCGCGCCTACGACCCCAACCTGCTCTTTATGTGGCCGAATGCCAGAATTTCCGTCATGGGGGGTGAACAAGCCGCCGGCGTGCTGGCCCAGGTCAAGCGCGAGCAGATCGAGCGCGAGGGCCGCGAGTGGAGCAAGGAGGAGGAAGAGGCCTTCAAGCAGCCCACCCGCGAGCAGTACGAGCACCAGGGCCACCCCTACTACGCCAGTGCGCGGCTTTGGGACGACGGCGTGATCGACCCGGCCCAGACCCGCGACGTGCTTGGGCTGTCGCTGGCCGCGGCCATGAATGCCGAGGTCGAAGAGACCAAGTTCGGCGTGTTCCGGATGTGACCGCAGGGGATCCCGTTATGTCTGAGACAACCTTTTCACGGCTGGAGCTCGACGACCGCGGCATCGCCTGGCTGACGCTGGAGCGCCCCGAGGTCCACAACGCCTTCGACGACAGCCTGATCGCCGAGCTCAACGCCCACCTGGAGCGTCTTCGCGACGCCGCCCATCACGGCGAGGTGCGCGCCGTGGTGCTGGGCTCCGAGGGCAAGAGCTTCTCCGCCGGGGCCGACCTCGGCTGGATGAAGCGCATGGTGGAGTACGACTTCGAGGGCAACCTGGCGGACTCGCGCAAGCTCGCCGCCCTGATGCACGGGCTCGACACCCTGCCCTGCCCCACCCTCTGCCGCGTGCAGGGGGCCGCCTTCGGCGGCGCCGTGGGCCTGGCCGCCTGCTGCGACATCGTCGTCGCCTCCGAGAAGGCAAAGTTCTGCCTCTCCGAGGTGAAGATCGGCCTCTCGCCCGCGGTGATCAGCCCCTACGTGCAGCGCGCCCTGGGCGAGCGCCAGATGCGCCGCTACGCGCTCACCGCCGAGGTGATGGACGCCACCACCGCCCTGGCGCTGGGCCTCGTTCATCGCCTCGCCCCCCACGACGAGCTCGACGCCGCCGTGGATGCCATGCTCGACATCCTGCTGGCCGGCTCGCCCCAGGCCCAGCGCGCCACCAAGGCGCTGCTGGCCGAGGTGGCCCGGGAGCCCGACAGCAAGGCCACCCGCGAGCACACCTGCCGGGTGATCTCCGAGCTGCGCGTCAGCGCCGAGGGTCAGGAAGGCCTGGCCAGCTTCTTCGAGAAGCGCCGCCCCGCCTGGACAAACGACAGCGACAACCGTGTCGCCGACAACAATGCCGCGGAGCCCCGCTCATGACCTCTGAAGTGAAGAAATTCGATACCCTGCTGGTCGCCAACCGCGGCGAGATCGCCTGCCGGGTGATGCGCACCGCGCGCGCCATGGGCCTGCGCACCGTGGCCGTCTACTCCGACGCCGACGCCAACGCCCGCCACGTGCGCGAGGCCGACGAGGCTGTGCGCCTGGGCCCCGCCGCCGCCCGCGAGAGCTACCTGAAGGTCGAGGCGGTGATCGAGGCCGCACGCCGCACCGGCGCCGGCGCCATCCACCCCGGCTACGGCTTCCTCTCCGAGAACGGCCCCTTCGTGGAGGCCCTCGAGAAGGCCGGCATCACCTTCGTCGGCCCGCCCGCCTCGGCCATCGCCGCCATGGGCGACAAGTCCGCCGCCAAGGAGCGCATGTCCCACGCCGGCGTGCCCCTGGTGCCGGGCTACCACGGCGACGACCAGGATGACGCCCTGCTCAAGAGCGAGGCGGACAAGATCGGCTACCCGGTGCTGCTCAAGGCCAGCGCCGGCGGCGGCGGCAAGGGCATGCGCGTGGTGGAATCCGCCGCGGGCTTCCAGGCCGCCCTGGACGGCTGCCGACGCGAGTCCCAGGCCGCCTTCGGCGACCAGCGCATGCTGATCGAGAAGTACCTGACCCAACCGCGCCACGTGGAGGTCCAGGTGTTCTGCGACAGCCACGGCAACGGCGTCTACCTCTTCGAGCGCGACTGCTCCGTGCAGCGCCGCCACCAGAAGGTACTCGAGGAAGCCCCGGCCCCGGGCATGAGCGCCGAACTGCGCCGCGAGATGGGCGAGGCCGCCGTGCGCGCCGCCCGCGAGATCGGCTACTTGGGCGCCGGCACCGTGGAGTTCCTGCTGGACTCTTCACAAGGTCAGGACGGCGCTTTCTATTTCATGGAGATGAACACCCGCCTGCAGGTGGAGCACCCGGTCACCGAGATGATCACCGGCCAGGACCTGGTCGAGTGGCAGCTGCGCGTGGCCATGGGCGAGCGGCTGCCTCTCGCGCAGGATGAGCTGACCATCACCGGCCACAGCTTCGAGGCGCGCCTCTACGCCGAGGACCCGGAGCAGGACTTCCTGCCCGCCACCGGCCGCCTGGACCGCTTCGCCCTGGACCTGGTGGGCGCCGGCCTTAGCTCTTCAGAAAAGGGCTCCAACAAGGTGCGCCTGGACAGCGGCGTGGAGAGCGGCGACGTCGTCTCCATGCACTACGACCCGATGCTCGCCAAGCTGATCGTCCACGGCGACGACCGCGACCAGGCACTCGCCACCCTCAATCGGGCCCTCGCGGCGCTGGACGTGCAGGGGGTGGTCACCAACCGCGCCTTCCTGCAGCGCCTGGCCACCCACCCCGCCTTCAAGGGCTGCGAGCTCGACACCCGCTTCATCGAGAAGAACGAAGCGAGTCTCTTCGCCCCGCGCGAGGTCACTACCGAGGCCTACGCCGCCGCGGCGCTGATCGGCCTCAAGCAGCTGGCCCGCGAGTGCGAGAGCGACTCCCCCTGGGATCGCCACGACGGCTTCCGTCTCAATGCCCCGCACACCATCCGCCTGGCCCTGTGTGCCACCGGCCAGAACCTGACCAATGCCCAGGCGCCGGACGCCGAAGGCGTGGTGATCGTGGAAGGCACCCGCGAGACCGACGCCGACCCCTGGCACCTGACCATCGGCGACACCACCCTCACCGCCCGCCTGCAGCATCTGGAAGGCGACGCCGTGGCGGTGACCCTCGACGGCCACCGCCGCCGCCTGCAGGCCCGCCTGGGCGAGAACGGCGTGGTGGTGATGGCCGACCCGAGCGGCGAGACCCGCCTCTTCTGGCGCCGCATCGACGCCATCGACCATGGCCAGCACGAGGCGGAATCCACCCTCACCGCGCCCATGCACGGCACCGTGGTGGCGCTGCTGGTGGAGCCGGGCCAGAAGGTGGAGAAAGGCATGCCGCTGATGGTCATGGAAGCCATGAAGATGGAGCACACCATGTCCGCCCCCGCCGATGGCCACGTGGCGAGCTTCCACTTCGCCGCCGGCGACACCGTGGGCCAGGGCGACGTGCTGCTCGAATTCGCCCCGGAGGAGTAAGCCAATGGCATTCCCGAAACAGGTTCGCCTGGTCGAGGTCGGCCCCCGCGACGGCCTGCAGAACGAGCCCGAGCCGATCAGCACCGCCACCAAGCTGGAGCTGATCGACCGCCTGGGCGCGGCCGGCCTCAGCTACATCGAGGCGGCCAGCTTCGTCTCGCCCAAGTGGGTGCCGCAGATGGCCGACCACCGCGAGGTGATGCAGAACCTCGCCCGGCTGGAGGGCGTCACCTATGCGGCGCTGACCCCCAACCTCCAGGGGCTGGAAGCGGCACTCGAGTGCGGCGTCGAGGAGGTGGCGGTGTTCGGCGCCGCCTCCGAGGCCTTCTCCCAGAAGAACATCAACTGCTCCGTGGCCGAGTCCCTGGCGCGCTTCGAACCGGTGCTTGAGCGCGCCCAGGCCGCCGGCGTGCGGGTGCGCGGCTACGTTTCCACCGTGCTGGGCTGCCCCTACGAGGGCGAGATCGCCCCCGCCAAGGTGGCCGAAGTGAGCAAGGCGCTCTATGAGATGGGCTGCTACGAGGTGTCGCTGGGCGACACCATCGGCGTGGGCACCCCCCTCAAGGCCAAGCGCATGCTCGAGGCGGTAAGCCGCGAAGTGCCCATGGCCCAGCTCGCCGCCCACTTCCACGACACCTACGGCCAGGCGCTGGCCAACCTCTACGCGGTGCTGGAGGAAGGCATCGCGGTGGTGGACAGCTCCGTTGCCGGCCTCGGCGGCTGCCCCTACGCCAAGGGCGCCTCCGGTAACGTGGCAAGCGAAGACGTGGTCTACCTGCTCAACGGCCTCGGCATCGAGACCGGCATCGAGCTCGAGGCACTGGCCGCCACCGGCACCTGGATCACCCAGGCCATCGGCCGGCCCAACCGCTCCAAGGTGGGAGTGGCGCTCGCCGCCAGGTAATCGCAACGCCAACAAGCGAAAGCCCCCGAGCCAGATGAATGACTCGGGGGCTTTGGTATTGCATAACACCTGAGTTAAGCCGCGTGCCGGAGGCACGTCGGCTTGAATGATTAGTTAGACGTACCTAGCCGAAGAACATGCCAAGGAACGCCGCCACTGCAAGCAGAATGATTATTGCGCCAAGCGCGCCGACCACAAAGGGGAAAGCCACGGCCGCGCCGCCCAGGGCGGCTGCGCCAACACACGCACGCTTCGGCTCCTTCTGCACGAAGCCAACGACAGCCAGCACCAAGGCCAGGCTCCCCAGAATGGATGTTGCTGTAACAACCAGTCTGTAGGAGTCCCACTGGGGCGCGGGCGCTTCGCGCTCTCGCCCAGTGAGTCGATCGACTGTGGCATCGCGAATGGCTACAACTTTGTCGGCGATTCGATCCTCAATCGCAGGCTGGGGAGCAGCGGCAGACAGCCAGAAGTGTGCAATCGCAACAAGAAGTGCGAGCGCCCCTAGCGCCAAGCCAACTGTGCTGAACTTCAGCTTGCGAGGATCTGCCATTGGACGCCTAACGCCCGGCTTTGGGGCGGACTTGTAGCCGCGAAGCGGCGGAAAGGCCGTCCCAGCCCCGAAGGGGCGACAACAGCCGATTGTTATGTAAGCGCGCCGCCATCTATAGACCTTGCCTTGCTCTTTCTATTGCAGACTTGACCGCCGACAAGGCCTGAGGACTATTCTTCCAGCAAGTAGTTCTGAGCATAGACGCCACTCTTTCAGCAATTTCTTTTGGCTCATAGTTCGCTAACTCAGAAAAAGAATCTATACCTATTTCTTCAAAACGTTTAACAACCGTAGGCCCCACACCCTTCACTTCGAGTAGAGCGGTTTTTTCTGATTCACTGAATGCCATACCGGAACTCCTTAAGCCACATAACGCCGCCATAAACGGCGCGAGCTTGCGAGCGTCCGGCGACCGTAGGGAGCGAATTTAATGGCCTTGTTAGGCGATTTCATGACCAAGCCCAATACGATGCCAAGCCTCTTTGAATTGTGGCTGATCATAAGAAGTGGGTTGCAACCAGTAAGACACGCGGCCCTCTTTTTCACCGCGATGAGCCAATGATTTTATCTCTTCAGGTAAAAGCACAAAAACATTTGGCTCTTTTGCGACATTATTTACGATGAGCCAGAAGTCCCCCATAACTTTTTCAAGTGAGTTTCCGAGCGGAACTGGGTTTCGTTTTGAAAGCGCCTTTACTTGAACCCCGATAAAGTCAGTGCCTTCTTTATTGTATGCAATTATGTCAATGCCTCTTGCATTTCTGGCAGTTGGCATAACATTCCAGCCCATGCACGACAGTTTATAACAGGCATAGTACATGCCGATATTGCCAGTTACTTGAGTCTCTAATTTCACGCTGGATTCCTTGTGTGCCTAACAGGTATTAGACAGCGTGCTCGTTTATTGACTTGAACGAGCACGCGTGTTCAACAATCTTATCATCGCAAGCTTTACCAGCTAACCCCTTGATTTCATTATTCCCAAAGAAAAACTTGGCCACCTATACAAAATTCGCACGCTTGCGCGTTTTGCCAGCGTCAATAATACTGTATGGACATCCATGCATCGGGAGGACGGGAGTATGGATACGCACAGCAAACCGCCGAAGCTGATGGACCGGGTCAGGGCCACCCTGCGGGTGAAACGCTACAGCCCGCGTACCGAAAAGACCTACTGCTACTGGATACGCTACTTCATTCGCTTCCACGGGGTCCGGCATCCCGCCGGCATGGGCGAAGCGGAGGTACGCGCCTTCCTGGAACATTTGGCGGTGGAGCGCCGGGTAGCGGCGGCTACGCAGAATCAGGCGCTGAATGCCCTTGTGTTTCTCTATCGGCACGTACTCGACCAGCCCTTGGGAGATATCGGAGAGTTCTCACGTGCCAAGCGCCCTCGCCGGCTTCCGCTGGTGCTTTCTCACGAGGATGTCATGCGCGTGTTGGGCCACCTGTCCGGCCCCATGCAACTGATGGCCACCTTGATGTATGGCTCAGGGCTGCGGCTCCTTGAGACGTGCCGATTACGTGTCCGGGATATCGACTTCGACCGCCAGATCATCACAGTGAGAGCCGGCAAGGGCGACAAGGACAGAACCACCCTACTCCCTGGGATCAGCATTCCCGCCCTACAGCTCAGCATAACGGCGGCCAAACATCAGCTTGACGATCGCCTGCAGCATGGGAGCGTGCCGGTGACACTGCCCCACGCGCTCGATCGCAAGTACCCCAATGCCGGTGTCTCTCTGGCCTGGCAATGGCTCTTCCCCGCCAGCCGCCCTTGCTTCGACGATACCGGAAAGGTCGTGCTACATCATATCCATCCGTCAGCGGTGCAAAGAGCGGTGAGACAGGCCATGCGTGCTGCTTCACTTACCCGTCCAGGCTCTTGCCATACCCTCCGGCACAGCTTCGCCACTCAGCTTCTGAACCAGGGCACGGACATCCGCACGGTACAGGAGTTGCTTGGCCACAAAAGCGTAGAAACCACCCAGATCTATACTCATGTACTGGGCAAAGGCTTTGCGGGAGTACGAAGCCCTCTTGGGTAAGCGGGGTTTCAAGTACCAAGCGCACCAGGCACGCTACCGCCCCTACCCGGCAAGCCGTGATGGCACCCTGCCATCCCTGCGGTAGTCCCTGCGCTGCGTGTGGTGGCATTTCGCCTGGTCGTCTAAGCGACCTTAACCAATCAGCGTATGCGACATAACCGATGGATGCCACACCCGATTGGTCGCAGAGGTGGCAAGGCCCCCGAGCCAGGTGAATGACTCGGGGGCCTTGCTTGGGGGGGCAACGCTCAGCGGCAGCGGCGGCGCGCAGCGCGGTCTGCGGCATGCTGCTGTCAGACCGACGGCTTCTCGCCACGAACCGCCGCTTCGATCACGGCGATGTCGATCTTCTTCATCGTCATCATGGCATCGAACGCCCGCTTGGCGGCGGCTCGGTCGGGGCTGGTGTAGGCCCTGGTCAGCGCGATGGGGGTAATCTGCCAGGAGATGCCCCACTTGTCCCTGCACCAGCCGCACTCGATTTCCTGGCCGCCGTTGCCGACGATCGCCTTCCAGTAGCGGTCGGTCTCGGCCTGGTCCTCGGTGGCCACCTGGAACGAGAACGCCTCGTTGTGCTGGATACCCGGCCCACCGTTAAGCCCTAGGCAGGGAATGCCCATCACGGTGAATTCGACGGTCAGGACATCACCCTGCTTGCCCGCCGGGTAGTCTCCCGGTGCGCGATGGACCGCACCGACGGCGGAGTCGGGAAAGGTGCTGGCGTAGAACCTCGCCGCCTCCTCGGCATCGCGCTCGTACCACAGGCAAATCGTGTTCTTGGCAATCGTCGTCATAGGCGCCTCCATCATGGTTGCAGGTCGAGTATTGCCCGGTCGCTTCCCTCCAGGGACAAGGCCACGGCCACGTGGCCGTTGCCGATTCACCCTTGTGCGCTACCGGGGCATCTCACCCCGTAGTCGCGTGAGGAAAGGCCAGATCGACAGCCGGCGAGGATTTTTTCGATAGAGGCCGATCCGACGGGGCGTCGCCGGTATGCGCGATGACTACGGGGTCGCAAGGGCGGCCTCCACCGCCTGTTCGGCATGGATGGCGGTGGTGTCGAAGAGGGGAACGTCCGTTTCGTCGGCCTGGATCAGCAGCCCGATCTCCGTGCAGCCGAGGATGACACCCTGGGCGCCCTGCCCGGCCAGCGAGGCCACGATCTCAAGGTACTCAGCTTTGGAATCCGCCCGTATCTCGCCACGGCAGAGCTCGTCGTAGATGACGGCATGCACCCGCTCGCGCTGCGCGGCATCGGGAATCAACACCCGAATGCCCTGCGCCTCCAGGCGCTCGCGATAGAAAGCCTGCTCCATGGTGAAGCGGGTGCCGAGCAGCCCCACCCGGGTCACTCCCCGCCTGTGCAGCGCCCTGGCGGTGGCATCGGCGATGTGCAGCAGCGGAATCTCGACGGCCTGCTCGAGCTGCGGGGCGACCCTGTGCATGGTGTTGGTGCACAGCACCAGGAAGTCGGCGCCGGCCACCGCCAGGGAGCGGGCCGCTGCGCCGAGGATCTGTGCCGTGGCCGCCCAGTCGCCGCGGCGCTGCAGCGCCTCAATCTCGGCGAAGTCCACGCTGTAGAGCACCAGCCGGGCGGAGTGCAGCCCGCCCAGCCGCGCCTTCACCCCCTGGTTGATGAGCCGGTAGTAGGTCTGGGTCGATTCCCAGCTCATGCCGCCGATCAGCCCTATCGTCTTCATCTTCCCTCCTCTTGCGGCCCCGGGTCGGGTGAGTGACTCGGGGGCCGTTTCCCTTTAGGTTCAGGGGGAGTGCCCGCCAGGGCCGCGGGGCCGGGCAGCTAGTGCGCCCTGCCGCTTCACGCATTATTGACCAGGAGCTTACATGATCGCCGTCATCTTCGAAGTGATGCCGAAGGCCGAGCATCGCGACCACTACCTCGATATCGCCGCGAGCCTACGCCCGCTGCTGGAGGAGGCCGATGGCTTCATCTCCATCGAGCGTTTCGAGAGCCTGACCCAGCCGGGCAAGCTGCTCTCGCTCTCCTTCTGGCGCGACGAGGAGGCCGTGGCCGAATGGCGCCGGCTGGAGCGCCATCGCGCCGCCCAGGCCGAGGGGCGCCGCGAGATCTTCGCCGACTACCGCCTGCGCGTGGCCGGGGTGCTGCGCGACTACGGCATGCACGACCGCGAGCAAGCCCCCGCGGACAGCCGCGAGCGGCACGAGTCTTGACCCGCCTGATCAGACCGACTCGGCCTCACCCTCCACGTCCACCCCGATGAAACCACCGGACTGGCGCCGCCAGAGGGCGGCGTAGAGGCCGTCTCGCGCCAGCAGCTCCTGGTGGGTGCCGCTCTCGACGATCTGGCCCTCGTCGATCACCACCAGGCGGTCGAGCATGGCGATGGTGGAGAGCCGGTGGGCGATGGCGATCACCGTCTTGCCCTCCATCAGGGTGTAGAGCTGCTCCTGGATCGCCGCCTCAACCTCGGAATCCAGCGCCGAGGTGGCCTCGTCCAGCACCAGGATGGGGGCGTTCTTGAGCAGCACCCGGGCGATGGCGATGCGCTGGCGCTGCCCGCCGGAGAGCTTGACGCCGCGCTCGCCCACGTGGGCATCCAGGCCGCGGCGGCCCTGCAGGTCCACCAGCTCGTCGATGAAGGTGTCGGCGTGGGCGCGGCGCACCGCCTCGAGGATCGCCTCCTCGCTGGCCTCCGGGCTGCCGTAGCGGATGTTGTCACGCAGCGAGCGGTGCAGCAGCGAGGTGTCCTGAGTGACCATGCCGATATGGCGGCGCAGCGATTCCTGGGTCACCGCGGCGATGTCCTGGCCGTCGATCAGGATGCGCCCGCCCTCCAGGTCGTAGAAGCGCAGCAGCAGGTTGGCCAGGGTCGACTTGCCCGCCCCGGAGCGGCCGATCAGTCCCACCTTCTCGCCCGGGGCGATGGTGAGATCCAGGCCGTCGAAGACCCTTCGGCCCTCCCCATCCGGCCGTGCGTAGCCGAAGCGCAGCGCCGCGAAGCGGATCTCGCCGTGGGGCACCGCGAGCTCGCCGGCGTCGGGGGCGTCGGTCACCGCGGGCTCCCGGGCGATGGTGTTGATGCCATCCTGCACGGTGCCGATGTTCTCGAACAGGCTCGCCACCTCCCAGAGGATCCAGTCGGACATGAAGCGGATACGCATCACCAGCGCGATGGCCACGGCGATGGTGCCGAGCGACACCGCCTCCAGGTACCAGGCGCCGATGGCGATGGCCGCCACGCTTGCCAGCAGCAGCGAGTTGAGCAGGGTCAGGGTCACGGTGAGGCCGGTGGCCAGGCGCATCTGGCGATGCACCGTGCCCATGAAGCCCTCCATGGCGTCACGGGCGTAGTCCTGCTCGCGGCGGGTGTCGGCGAACAGCTTGATGGTCTGGATGTTGCTGTAACTGTCGACGATGCGCCCGGTCATCACCGCCCGGGCGTCGGCCTGCTCCATGGAGACCCGGCGCAGGCGCGGCACGAAGACCCGCATGATGGCGATATAGCCGGCCAGCCACGCCACCAGCGGCAGCATCAGCCAGGGCTCGGCGCTGCCCAGCAGCACCATGGCGCCGACAAAGTAGACGACCACGTAGACCATCAGGTCCATCAGCTTGGTCACCGTCTCGCGGATCGCCAGGGCCGTCTGCATCACCTTCTGGGAGACCCGGCCGGCGAACTCGTCCTGATAGAAGGCGAGGCTCTGGCCCAGCATGTGGCGGTGCGCCAGCCAGCGGCCGATCATCGGGTAGTTGCCGAAGATGCTCTGGTGGGTCACCAGCGCCTGCAGCAGGGTCAAGAGCGGCAGCAGCACCATCACCAGCGCCGCCATGCCCGCCAGGCGCCAGCCGTACTCGGCGAAGAAGCCCGCCCGCTCGGCGCCGGCCAGCCAGTCCACCAGCTGCCCCATGTAGTGGAAGAAGAGCACCTCCGCGGCGGAGACCAGGGCGGTGAGCAGCGACATGACCACAAGCAGCGGCAGCACCGGCCGCGTGAAGTGCAGGATGAAGGCGAAGAGCCCCCGGGGCGGCGTGCCGCCGAGGTCCTGCGGGTAGGGGTTCACCAGGTGCTCGAAGTAACGGAAGACGTGGTGGGAAACCAAGCGCAAACGGGAGTGAAGCATGGCGGCAGTCCATTGACACGGGGTGGCTCGGGCACGCCAGGGTAACCTCCATCACGCCGTTGGCGGTACCTCAGATACGAGGCCTCCCCCGACCCGGCGCGCGATACTGGCCAGGCCCCGGCGAGCGGGCCACCCTGATCTAAACACCAGGGGGAGCGACTCGCCAATGGAAGACGTGACTCGCGAATTCCTCGATACCAACCAGCCATTGATCCGACTGGCGGTCGCCCTGCTGCTGGGCGCCCTGATCGGCATCGAACGCGGCTGGGTGGCACGCGAGCAGCGCGCCGGCCTGCGCATCGCGGGCGTGCGTACCCACGCCCTGGTGGGGCTTCTGGGCGGCATCGCCGCCCTGCTCTCGGCGTCGGTCAGCGCCTGGGCCTTCCCGCTGATCTTCGTGGCGGTGGCGGTTACCGCCCTGGTGGCCTGGCAGGCACGGCTCGGCGATCCGCCGGACTTCAGCATCACCGGCCTGATCGGCCTGCTGCTCACCTTCTGCTTCGGCGCCGTGGCGGTAGGCGTGGACCTGGCCGTGGCCACCGCCTGCGCCGTGGCCACGGCGCTGATCCTGGACAACAAGCGCGAGATCCACGGCCTGCTGAACCGGCTCCAGGCCCACGAGCTGGACGCCGGCCTCAAGCTGCTGGTGATCAGCGTGGTGATGCTGCCGCTGCTGCCCAACCAGGCCCTGGGCCCGGGAGGCGTGATCAACCCCTACCAGCTGTGGTGGATGGTGGTGCTGGTCGCCTCGGTCTCCTTCGTCGGCTACTTCGCGATCCGCGTGGGCGGCACCGAGAAGGGCATCCTCTTCACCAGCCTGTTCGCCGGGCTCAGCTCCTCCACGGCCCTGACCCTGCACTTCGCCCGTCAGTCACGCCTGGCGCCGGCCCATGGGCCGCTGCTGGCGGCAGGCATCCTGCTCGCCTGCGGCACCATGTTCCCGAGGATCCTGCTCTACGCCGCGGTGATCAGCCCAGGGCTGCTGTCGTCGCTGTGGCTGCCGATCAGCCTGATGGCCCTGACCCTCTATCTTCCCTCGCTGCTGATCTGGCGCCGCCACCACCGCCAAGGCCTGGTGGAGAGCCCCGCCCTGATCAGGAACCCGCTGGAGCTGCGGCTGGCGCTGCTCTTCGGCGCCCTGCTGGCGCTGATCATGCTGCTCGGCGAATGGCTGCGCAGCGCCCTGGGCGATGCCGGCATCTACCTGCTGGCCACCACCTCGGGCCTCGCCGACGTGGATGCCATCACCCTTTCCCTGACCCGCATGTCGCTGGAGACCATCGCCGGCCAGACGGCCGTGCTGGGGATCATCCTGGCCGCGGCCACCAACAACCTGGTCAAGGCGGGCCTCGCCGGCCTCCTCGGCACCCGAGACATCGGGTGGCGAGTCGCCGGGCCGATGCTGGCGTCGCTGCTGATCGGCCTGGCCGCCGCCCTGGCGATGCGCCTGGCGGGGTAGGCAGCGCCTGACTGCGTCCCGACTCTTGCCATCCGCAGTTGCGACCCCGATTGCCACCGGACATGATGTCTGAAACCACAGTTTCAGGAGCCGGCATGGCCAGATCCTCGCAGGCGCGTTCCTTCCTCGCCAGGGTGCGCAGCGCCCTGCCCTCCCTGCACCCGGCCGAGCGCCGGCTCGGCGAGTTCGTGTGCGATTTCCCAGGTGAAATCGCCAGCTACGATGCCCAGGAGCTGGCGAAGTTTGCCGGGGTCTCCAAGGCCACGGTGTCGCGCTTCGTGCGCCGGCTCGGCTACGAGAACTACGAGGCGGCGCGCAAGCACGCCCGGGAAGAGCAGGCCACCGGCTCGCGGCTCTTCCTGCAGAGCGCAGCCCTGGAGCCGGGCGAGCGCTCCCTGGCGCTCAACCTGGAGCAGGGCAAGGACAACCTGGACCGCACCTTCTCGGCGATCACCCAGGCGCAGGTGGATGAGGTGGCCCGGGCCATCCTCGAGGCCCGCAAGACCTGGGTCATCGGCTTTCGCGCCAGCCACCCCTTCGCCGACTACCTGCGCTGGCAGCTCACCCAGGTGGTGGAGCAGGTGGTCAGCCTGCCCGGAGGCGGCGAGACCCTGGGCGAGCACCTGGTCAGCCTGCGCCCGGAGGACTGCGTGGTCGTCATCGGCCTGCGCCGCCGGGTGGCGATCACCGAGCAGGTGCTGGCCGAGGCCCGCGAGAGCGGCGCCCGGGTGCTCTACATCACCGACGAGGGGCTCACCCCGGACCGAAGCGTCACCTGGCACTTCCGCTGCTGCACCCTGGCCGCGGGGCCGCTGTTCAACCACACCGCCGTGATGGCGCTCTGCCACCTGCTGGCCATGCGCACCATCGAGCTGGCCGGTGACGACTCGCGTCGCCGCCTGCGCCGCATCGAGACGCTGAACGACAAGCTCGAAGAGCTGTAGGAAGACGGCACCCTCCCGGTGCATGGCGCTACCAATCTGCACACTTTCCGGGCAAGAAACGAAACAGTCGCGCGGGCGACGCCCAGGCGATTCTGGGGTAATAGGCTGTTTTTGTTGTGAAACTGAGGTTTCTTGGAATTGATGGCATGAAACTTGGATCACTCAAGGCGACTGCCGCCGCCGCGAATGCGGCGGGCCGATACCGCCACCTGGCGCCCAGCGGAGCCGCTCTCCCGCCCGAGGTGCCACCGATGACAGGACCAAGACCATGCTGACACGTACCGCTCTGGTAACCGCCGTCTCCGCCGCCCTGATGGCCTCCGCCGCCCAGGCCAGCTCGCTGTCGCTCCAGGTGCTGGGCCAGCCCGCCGGCTCCGGCCTGATCGCCCAGCAGAAGGAGCAGCCCTTCTTCACCAACCTGGCCGAGCACACCGGCCTGGACATCAACGTGCAGTACCTGCCGGTGGACGTGGCCGGCGTGCCCGACACCGACGGCCTGCGCGTGCTGCGCTCGGGGCTCTTCGACATCGTCTCCCTGCGCGGCCCCCAGGTGAGCCGCGACGAGCCCTCCATCCTCGGGCTCGACCTGATCGGGCTCAACACCAGCTTCGAGGCCGGCCGCGAGCACGTCGATGCCTTCTACGACTACGTGGACAGCCGCCTGCAGGAGCGCTTCAACGCCAAGCTGCTGGGCACCTGGCCGGCCGGCCCCCAGGTGATCTTCTGCCGCGGCGAGATCGGCGGCCTGGATGACCTGCGCGGCAAGCGCGTACGCGTGGGCGACCAGAGCGCGGCCAACTTCGTCGGCCAGCTCGGCGCCACCGGCATCTCGATGCCCTTCGGCGACGTCCAGCAGTCGCTCTCCCGCGGGGTGATCGACTGCGCCATCACCGGCCCCGCCTCGGCCAACTCCGGCGGCTGGCCGGAAGCTACCACCACGGTGCTGCCCATCGCCCTGCAGCTGGCCATCAACGGCTACGCCATCAACCTCGATACCTGGAACAGCATGACCGAGGAGCAGCAGGGCAAGCTCGAAACGGCCATCGCCGGGCTGAGCGACGAGATCTGGGCCTACTCCGAGGAGCTCTACGAGGACGCCATGCGCTGCAACGCCGGCGAGACCCCCTGCGAGTACGGCAAGCCCTACTCCCTCACCGAGGTGCCGGTCACCGACGAGGACCTGGCCAAGGTGGCCGCCGCGGTGGAAGAGGTCTCCCTGCCGATCTGGGCGCGCCAGTGCAACGCCGCCGCCGCGGACTGCGAAGCCGTGTGGCGCGACACCGTCGGCCAGAAGCTCGGCCTCTGAGCCGCGGAGGCGACGATGAACATCTACGCTCGCATTCTCGGCATGCTGTTCGGCGCCATGATGCTGCTGCTCGCCCTGCTGATCACGGTGGAGACCGTGATCCGCAAGGCGTTCTCGATGTCGCTTGGCGGGGTCGATGAACTGGGCGGCTACGCCATCGCCATCGCCGCCCCGCTGGCGTTCTGCGTGGCCATGGTCGAGCAGTCCCATATCCGCATCAACCTGGTGCACATGCGCCTGCCCTTCCGGGTGCAGGCGGTGCTCAACGCCCTGGCCGCCCTCACCCTCGGGCTGCTGGCGGCCTTCCTGCTCTACTTCACCCTCCAGACCGTCCAGGACACCCGGCTCTACGGCTCCATCGCCCAGACGCCCCGGGCCACGCCGCTGATCTACCCGCAGACCGTGTGGCTGATCGCCATGCTCGCCTTCACCCTGGCGGCCGGAGTGCTGACCGCCCAGGCCCTGGGGCTGCTGGTGAAGGGCGACTGGAAAGGGCTCAACCGCCGCTTCGGACCGAGCTCCACCCAGGATGAGCTGGAGGCGGAACTCGAGGACCTGAAGCAGCGCGAAGGAGGCCAGTCATGAGCATTCCCCTGATCGCCACGGCGTTCATCATCATGCTCGGCCTGATGCTGCTGAGCATCCCGGTGGCCGTGGCCATTCTCTTCGTCGGCGTGATCGGCGGCTACCTGATGCACGGCTTCCCGCTGGTGGACATGATGGGCGGCGTGGTCTGGAGCAGCCTGAACAGCCCCTCCATGCTGGCGATCCCGCTGTTCATGCTGCTCGGCGAGCTGCTGCTGCGCGGCGGCATCGCCGACCGCATGTACGCCGCGCTCTCGGTGTGGTTCAACCGACTGCCGGGCGGGCTGCTGCACACCAACATCGCCACCTGCACGCTCTTCTCGGCGACCTCGGGCTCGTCGGTGGCCACCGCCGCCACCGTGGGCACCATCTCGCTGCCGGCGCTGCAGAAGTACCGCTACCCGGTGCGCCCGTCGCTGGGCTCCCTGGCCGCCGGCGGCACCCTGGGTATCCTGATTCCCCCCAGCATCAACCTGCTGGTCTACGGCCAGCTGGCCAACACCTCGGTGAGCCAGCTCTTCGCCGCCGGCCTGATCCCGGGCCTCACCCTCGCCCTGCTCTTCTCCGTCTATCTCTTCATCTTCCACGGCAAGGCGGGCAATGCCTCCCTGGTGGAGGTCAACCTGCCGCTGCGCGAGAAGCTCGCCCTCTCGCGCCACCTGGTGCCGCCCTTCGTGATCTTCGGGGTGGTGATGGGGAGCATCTACGGCGGGATCGCCACGCCCACCGAGTCCGCGGCCATCGGGGTGATGATCGCCCTGGCCTTCATCGTCGGCGGCGGCAAGCTGAGCCTCGATCTCTTGATCCACTGTTCGCTGCACGCGGCCAAGACCACCGGCATGGTGATCATCGTGCTGATGTGCGCCCTGCTGCTCAACGTGACCCTCTCGATGCTGGGCGTGACCCAGGCGCTGACCCAGTGGGTGGCGAGCTTCGGCCTGACCCAGGTGGGCCTGCTGCTGGTGCTGCTGCTCTTCTACGTGGTGCTCGGCACCTTCATGGATGCCATGTCGATGCTGGTACTGACGGTGCCGATCACGGTGCCGATGGTCATGGCCGTGGGTGTGGACCCGATCTGGTTCGGCATCTTCATCGTGCTGATGTGCGAGATCGCCCTGATCACGCCGCCGGTGGGCATGAACCTCTTCGTGGTGCAGGGGGTGCGCAAGGATGGCGGCAGCTTCAACGACGTGATCTGGGGCTCGCTGCCCTTCGTGGTGATCATGGCGCTGTTCACGCTGGCCATCATGGTCTGGCCGCAGATCGTGATGTGGCTCCCCGACCTGCTGGCGGGGCGATGAGCCATGACGCACACCCGTGGAGACGCCACTCCGCCGGCCAGCGTGCGCGTGCTGGCCATCAATCCCAACACCAACCCGACCGTTACCCAGCGGGTGCAGGCGGTGCTGCAGGCCCAGGCGCCGCCCGGGGTGCTGATCGAGGCGGTCAGCCCGCCCCAGGGGCCCCGGGCGGTAGAGAGCGGGCAGGACAAGACCCGCGCCGCCGGCCACGTGATGGCGCTGATCGAGCGCCGCCTGGCGCAGGGCTACGCCGGCTATATCCTCGCCTGTTTCGATGACATCGCCGTGGCCGAGGCCCGAACCCTGACCGGCGCCCCGGTGGTCAGCCTGGCGGAGGCCGGCATTCGCCGCGCCGACGCCACCGGCGGCCCCTTCACGGTGATCACCACCTTCGAGGGGGCCGTGGCCATCATCGAGTCGCTCTGCGAGGACTACGGCGTCAACGAGCGCTGCCGCGTGGTGGCCACCGGGTTCGGCGTGAGCGATACCGCGGCGCGCACGCCCCAGGCCGAGGCGCGACTGGCGACGCTCTGCGAGCAGGCACGGGCAGAGGGCGCTCGCGCCATCGTGCTGGGCTCGGGGGGATTTGCCGGACGCGGTGAGGAGCTGGCCGCACGCCACGGCCTTCCGGTGATGGACGGCTTCGCCGAGGCGCTGGCCTTCGTGCTGCACCAGGCGGAACCCGAGAGGGCGCAGGGCGTCTAGCGTCCGCCACCTCTCCAGCCAATGTCTTCAACCAAAACGCAAGGCCCCCGAACCAGTCGCCTGGTTCGGGGGCTTTGTCATGCCGGGCGTGGGCGGCGCGACGCCGCCCTCACTCAGGCCGGGGCACGCATCCCCGCCCGGCGGGCCCGGGCGGCGTGGAGCTTCCTGTAGCTCTCGATCAGGCGCTGGTGCTTCTCCAGCCCCTCCAGCGCCATGCTGGTGGGCGTCAGGCCGTGGAAGCGCACCCTGCCCAGCACCGAGCCGATCACCGCCTCGATGGTCGCCTCGCCGAACATGCGGCCGAGGTTGTGGCGGAAGTCGTCGAGTTCGAGCTCGTCATCCAGCACGATCTCCAGCACCGCCTGCACCGCGCGGTAGAAGAGGTTGCGCTCGACGGTGTTGTCATTGAACTGCAGGAACATCTCGACCCGCTCCAGGGCCTCCTCCTGCTGGCCCAGCGCCAGGTTGATCAAGAGCTTCAGCTCGAGGATGGTCAGCTGGCCCCACTCGGTGTTCTCGTCGAACTCGATGCCGATCAGGGTGATGATATCCATGTGCTCGTCGAGCTGGCTCTCCTCCAGGCGCTCGAGCAGGTCGGCAAGCCGCTCATCCTCCAGGCGGTGCAGGTTGAGGATCTCCTCGCGGTACTGCAGCGCCACGTTGGTGTTGTCCCACACCAGATCCTCCACCGGATAGACCTCGGAGAAGCCGGGCACCAGGATGCGGCAGGTCGGCGCGCCGAGCTCGTCGCGCACGGCCACGTAGGCCTCGAGCTCCAGCTCCTCGAGGATGCCGAACAGGGTCGCCGCCTCCTGCTCGTTGCTGTTGGCGCCGCTGCCGGAGAAGTCCCAGTCGCAGAAGTCGATGTCCGAGCGGGCGCTGAAGAAGCGCCAGGAGATCACCCCGGAGGAGTCGATGAAGTGCTCGACGTAGTTGTTGGGCTCGGTCACCGCCATGGAGTTGAAGGTGGGCGGCAGAAAGTCGTTGAAGCCCTCGATGCTGCGCCCCTGCAGCAGCTCGGTGAAGGTGCGCTCCAGGGCCACGTGGAAGCTCGGGTGGGCGCCGAAAGAGGCGAAGACGCCGCCGGTCTTGGGGTTCATCAGGGTGACGCACATCACCGGGAACTGGCCGCCGAGCGAGGCATCCTTGACCAGCACCGGGAAGCCCTGGGCCTCCAGCGCCTCGATGCCCTCGACGATCTCCGGATAGCGCGCCAGCACCTCGGCCGGCACGTCGGGCAGCGCCAGCTCCTCCTCGATGATCTTGCGCTTCACCGCCCGCTCGAAGATCTCCGAGAGACACTGCACCTGGGCCTCGGCCAGGGTGTTCCCCGCGCTCATGCCGTTGCTGAGGTAGAGGTTCTCGATCAGGTTCGAGGGAAAGTAGACCGTCTCGCCGTCGGAGTGGCGCACGAAGGGCAGCGAAACGATGCCGCGATCCGCCCGGCCGGAGTTGGTGTCGATCAGGTGCGAGCCGCAGAGCTCCCCCTCCGGGTCGTAGATCTCCCGGGTGTAATCGTCGAGGATCTCCGCCGGCAGCGCGTCGCCCGGCCCGGGCTGGAACCACTTCTCGTCGGGGTAGTGGACGAACTCGGCGTCGGCGATCTCCTCGCCGAAGAACTGGTCGTTGTAGAAGAAGTTGAAGTTGGTGCGCTCGATGAACTCGCCCAGCGCCGAGCAGAGCGCGCTCTCCTTGGTGGCGCCCTTGCCGTTGGTGAAGCACATCGGCGAGGCGGCATCGCGGATATGCAGCGACCACACATGAGGCACGATGTTGCGCCAGGAGGCGATCTCGATCTTCATGCCGAGCTCGGCCAGGATGCCGGTCATGTTGGCGATGGTCTGCTCCAGCGGCAGGTCCTTGCCCTCGATCCAGGTGAAGTCGTCGCCGTCAGGCTGGCCCATCAGCAGCGCCTGGGCGTCCTCGTCGATGTTCTCGACCACCTCGATCTGGAACTCGGGGCCCTCCTGCACCACCTTCTTCACCGTACAGCGGTCGATGGAGCGCAGGATGCCCTGGCGGTCCTTCTCCGAGATATCCTCGGGCAGCTCGATCTGGATGCGGAAGATCTGCTTGTAGCGGTTCTCCGGGTCGACGATGTTGTTCTGCGACAGCCGGATGTTCTCGGTGGGGATGTCCCGGGCGTTGCAGTAGACCTTGACGAAGTAGGCCGCACACATCGCCGAGGAGGCCAGGAAGTAGTCGAAGGGCCCCGGCGCCGAGCCGTCGCCCTTGTAACGAATGGGCTGGTCGGAGATGACCGTGAAGTCGTCGAACTTGGCCTCCAGGCGGAGGTTGTCGAGATAGTTGACCTTGATTTCCATGGGGCACCGGGGGAGCGTTGGGCGTGAACGAACGAAACCGGGCATTATCCCGGTTTTGGCGCCGGACGTCTCGGCAGGGTTACAAAATGGCACCCAGATCGCCACGATGAGGAACCGTCATGCCGCGCTTTCTAATGCTCACCATGATCGTCGTCGTCAGCACCGTCGCTGCCATGTTCGCGTTTCTCATCTTCTTCTCGGACGTGCAGGCCAGCGAGCCTCCGGCTACCGTGACCGCACAGACACAGGGTGAGCCCATGACCTACCTGATCGACTTCCAGGACCCCGGCGAGGCCAACCGCTGGCGCGCCATCAACGACAGCGTGATGGGTGGCGTCTCTCGCGGCGGCCTGGCGGTGGAGGATGGCATCGGCGTCTTCCGCGGCGAGACGTCGCTTGAAAACAACGGCGGCTTCGCCTCGGTGCGCCGCGACCCCGAGGCCTTCGACCTGAGCGACGCACCGGGCCTGGCACTCCACGTGCGCGGCGACGGGCGCACCTACCAGTTGCGCCTCTACACCGGCCAGCTGCCGGAGGGCGCCGCCTACCGGGCGAGCTTCCAGCCGCCCGCCGGCGAGTGGCAGCGCGTTGAGGTCTCCTGGCACGACTTCGAGGCGGTGTTTCGCGGCCGACTGCTGGAGGGCATCCCGCCTCTCGATCCCACAGGGATTGATCAAGTGGGGCTGATGATCGTCGACAGGCAGGCAGGGCCCTTTCGGCTGGAGGTGGCCTGGCTCGATGCGCTGTGAGGCTCCCCCGGCTAGACCTCGACGCGCAAGGTCGACATGACGCGGGCCGCGCCTCCGGCCATGAGGCGGGAGATCTTCCCGTCGGCAAGCTCGAGCTCGACCCTGATGACGCTGGGTGACGGGGGCTGCATCAGTCGGCCCTGCTCGATCAGCATCTCCCGTTCCGCCACCCCGAGATGGTCGTGGAGATAACAGGCCAGGGGGCCAGCCGCCATGCCGGTTGCCGCCTCCTCCGCTATGCCGAACCGGGGGGCGAACATGCGTGCCCCGGCGTGACGGCCCTTCACCTGGGTTTCCGTCGAGAAGACGTAGTAGCCGATGAGATCCAGCTCATCGCTGATCGACTCGACCAGGGGAAGGCGTGGACTCAGCTCGGCGACCGCCCTCTCGTCGGGCAGGGGAACGAGAAGGAAGGCGTTGCCCGTGTTCACGACACAGGGCGCTCCGACGCCAAGCGATTCGGCATTCGCCAGTCCAAGGGACGCCATGATGCGGCCGCCCAGGTCGGACGCCATCTCGATGGGGGCGTAGGCCGGGGCGCGCTGCTCCATGAAGGCCATGCCATCCTCGACGAGGATATCCCGGTTGCCATCCACCGTTTCCTTGGCGTGGCGGCCAACGCCGATGATTCCTAGCTGTCGCAACAGGGAGAACGTGGCGATCGTGGCGTGACCGCAATGGGCGATCTGCCGGGTTGGCGTGAAAAACTCCAGCCTGATGGTGGCCCTGACCGACGCCGAAACGAAGGCAGTCTCGGACAGGCCGATCTGCCGAGCCACCTTGAGCTTCTGTGCGGCGGTGAGCGCATTGGCATCGACCACGACACCGGCCGGGTTGCCGCCCGCGTTGCCGTCGATGAAGGCGTTGACTATCTGGACGTCGATCTGCATGACCTCTCCCTCCGAGCAATAGGGGGCGACACCGGTTTCAACATTACATCGCCCGCATATGCGAGCCCACCCCCAGCACCATGACGGCCATCCATACCAGAAAGAGCAGCACCAGCCCGGCCAGTACCAGCGCTGCCAGGCGCGCCAGGCCGAACGCCCCCTTGTGCCGCGGCCCTCTTTCCCTTCAGCGTAATCCGCCGGGAGCTACTCGCCAGTCGCAAGACGACGCCAGGGGTGGGGAAGCCCTGACCGAGGGGGCGTCAGCGCCCGGGGTCCATGACCCCCACGTAGCGCACCCCGCTGAGCAACGCCATCTCGCGCTTCCAGGTGGCCAGGTCGTCGGAGTTGAAGCCGGCCAGGCTGTCGTGGCCACAGGCCCGCGCCATCACCTGGATCAGCGCCGTGGATGCACGCAGGAAGCGCTCAAGCTGGGCGGCGGACTTGTCGACATCCAGCCGCTGTCGCAGGTCCGCACGCTGGGTGGCGATGCCCGCCGGGCAGTTGTTGGTGTTGCAGATGCGCGCTGCCACACAGCCGATGGACTGCATGGCGCTGTTGGCGATGGCCACCCCATCGGCGCCCAGCGCCAGGGCCTTGACGAAGTCGATGGGCAGGCGCAGGCCACCGGTGATGATCAGGGTCACGCGGCCGCTGGCCCCCTCGGCGTCCAGGTAGCGCCGGGCCCGGGCCAGCGCCGGGATGGTCGGCACGCTGATATGGTCGCGGAACATGGTGGGGGCCGCCCCGGTGCCGCCCCCGCGGCCGTCGAGGATCAGGTAGTCGGCCCCGGCGTCCAGAGCGAACTGGATGTCGCGCTCGATATGGTTGGCGCTGAGCTTGAAGCCCACGGGAACGCCGCCGGTGATCTCGCGCACGCGATCGGCGAAGCGTCGGAAGTCCGCCACGCTGTGCAGGTCCTCGAAGGTGGCCGGCGACACCGCGGGCTGGCCCTCCTCGAGCCCGCGCACCTCGGCGATCTTGCCGGTCACCTTGTTGCCCGGCAGGTGGCCGCCGGTGCCGGTCTTGGCGCCCTGGCCGCCCTTGAAGTGGAAGGCCTGTACCTTCTCGAGCAGCTGCTCGTCATACCCGAAGCGGGCGCTGGCCAGCTCATAGAAGTAGCGGGAGTTCTCGGCCTGCTCCTCGGGCAGCATGCCACCCTCGCCGGAGCAGATGCCGGTGCCGGCCCGCTCGGCCCCGCGGGCGAGCGCCACCTTGGCCTCCTCGGAGAGGGCGCCGAAGCTCATGTCGGAGACCAGCAGCGGCATCTCCAGGGTCAGCGGCCTCTTCGCCTCGGGGCCCACCACCAGGCGGGTGGCCACCTCGGCATCGTCGAGCAGCGGCTGGGTGGCCAGCTGCGCCACCATCAGCTGCAGGTCGTCCCATTGGGGCAGGCGATGGCGCGGCACCCCCATGGCGGCCATGGGCCCATGGTGCCCCACCCCCTCGAGCCCCTCCCGGGCCAGCTGGTGGATGAACTCGACGGTGGGCTCCTCCTCGGTGGCCTCGGCCCTGGGCACCCGCGCGCCATCACCGTCCCCCTTCGGCTCGGGGGCCTCCTGGCCCACCTGCTCCCCGCTGAACTGCTTGTGGGTGCCGTCGCAGTAGGGCGCATCGCCGGTCTGCTTGCACTGGCAGAGGTACGCCTCGCCATCCTTGTCGGCGGTGAACATCTGCGGCGTGAAGCCGGTGCCCTTATGCGAACCGTCGCAGAAGGGCTGGTCGCCGGAGCGGCCGCAGCGGCAGAAGGCGTACTCCTTGCCCTTCTCCAGGGTGACCTTCTTCGGCTTGTTGTCGGCGATGACCGGCTGGCTCATGGCAGGCTCCTGATTGCATGGGAAGGGGGCATCGTCGTCAGTCTGGAAGAGGCAGGCAGCCCCCGCCAGTGGCGACGCGGGCGCTGGGTAAACGCAGAGCCCGGCCGGCCTCGCCCTCCCGGGCCCGCGCCGGACCTTCCGCGCGGCTCACTGCAGGCGCAGCCGCATGCCGCGAAAGCGCCGCCGGTAGTGGCTGGGGGTGAGGCCGACGCGGCGGCGGAACAGGGCGCGGAAGAAGCTCGGGTCGGCGTAGCCGACCTGCTCGGCCACCTCGTCGATGGGGGCGTCACCGCTCTCCAGCATCTGCTTGGCCTCTTCCAGCCGCAGGGTGTGGACGTAGTCCATGGGCGTCATGCCGGTGGCCTGCTTGAAGCGACGCTTGAAGGAGCGCTCGGTCAGGGGCTCCTCGGGCGCTACCAGCAGGTCGGGAATGCAGATCGCCACGGGCGCCGGCAGGTCCGCCAGGGCGCCGTCGGGCTGGATCCAGGCGCCGTTGGCGGTGCGAAAGCCCTGCCCGTCCCGGGAGACGATGCAGGGATTGAGCAGCGAGGGACCGCTGCGGCCGTGCACCAGGAGCTCCCAGTCGCGGCCGGTGGCGCCGAACAGGTCGTACATGCCATAGAGGGTCGAGGCGGTGGTCTCGGGCACCGCGAGAAGTGCGATGGTGGCGGCGGGCTCGCCCATGGCAGGAAACCCCCGGTTGCGGCACGAAGCGCCTGCGTGTCGGCGATGCCACGGTCCTAAGCTGGTCGCGTCACTCCCCACAACGACAAGAGGGCCCGATCATGTGTGACATCGCCATACCCCATGCCCACAAGGCTAGGGTGCGTTAACAATTGCTGATGGAGATCGGGCTGATTTAGAATATCAGCATTTTTCGGTGATCTATGCCTCGGCTAATGCTACGTGATGACCAATGGGAGCGCATCGAGCACATGCTCCCCGGCAAAGCTTCAGATCGCGGGGTGACGGCCAAGGACAATCGCTTGTTCGTGGAAGCCGTCCTGTGGATCGCCCGGACAGGCGCTCCCTGGCGTGATCTGCCCGACGCCTTCGGTCGCTGGCACACTGTCTACATGCGCTATAACCGGTGGTCTAAGAAGGGGGTCTGGCAGCAGGTTATCGACACATTAGCCGATGATCCCGACATGGAGCAGCTGATGATAGATGGCAGTATCGTCAAAGTTCATCAGCATGGGGCGGCAAAAAAACGGCTCAGAGCACCGAAGCCATGGGGAAATCGCGTGGGGGATTGAGCACCAAGATCCACGCGGCGGTCGATGCCCTCGGCAACCCGGTACGGCTAATCCTCACACCGGGCCAAGCGTCTGAGTACGGAGCCGCCCCAGCGTTACTGGCGGGCTTTTCTCCAGCGGCGGTGCTTGGCGACAAGGGGTATGATTCCACCGCTTTGAGGGACATCATTCGAGCGGTGGGCGCCGAGCCGGTGATTCCGCCGAGAAAGAATCGCTTGGAATGCCCCGAGATAGATTGGCACTGTTACAAGGATCGCAACCTGGTAGAAAGGTTCTTCCAGAAAATCAAGCAGTTCAGGCGGCTGGCAACACGCTATGAGCGACTGGCGAGAAACTACCAGTCGCTACTCAACCTTGTATCCGCCGTCATATGGCTGGCCTAATTGTTAACGCTCCCTAGCACCGACGACTTCGAGTCGCGCCTGGTTTCGGCGCTCAACGAGGGCGGCGTGATGCTGCTCACCTCCCTCGGCCACCGCACCGGCCTGTTCGAGGCCCTGGCCGCCGCCGGGCCGGTCACGCCCGAGGCGCTGGCCGAGCGCGCCGGCCTACACGAGCGCTATGTGCGCGAGTGGCTCGGCGGCATGGTGGCCGGCCGCGTGGTGGAGACCGACCCGGCGCGCGGCACCTACTGGCTGCCGGCCGAGCACGCCGAGCTGCTCACCGATGCCGGCCCCGCCAACCTCGCCATCTATGCCCAGTTCATCTCGATGCTGGGCGGCGTGGAGGACGAGGTGGTGCGCTGCTTCCGCGAGGGCGGCGGCGTTCCCTACTCCCGCTATCCGCGCTTCCAGGAGGTAATGGCCAGCGACAGCGGCCAGACCGTGCTGCCGGCGCTGTTCGACGCCATCCTGCCGCTGGCGCCGGGCCTGCCCGCGCGGCTCGAGGCCGGCATCCGCGTGCTGGACTGCGCCTGCGGGCGCGGCCGCGCCCTGCTGGCCATGGCCGAGCGCTACCCGGCCAGCCGCTTCGTCGGCTACGATCTCTCGGCGGAGGCGATCGAGTGGGGCCGCGAGCAGGCCGCGGCGGCGGGGCTCGACAACCTCAGCTTCGAGATCCGCGACCTGAGCGACTTCGACGCCACCGCCGAGCCCGGCGCCTTCGAGCTGGTCACCACCTTCGACGGCATCCACGACCAGGGCCAGCCGCGCCGGCTGCTCAAGGGCATCCACCGCAGCCTGACGCCGGACGGCGTCTACCTGGTGCAGGACATCCACGCCTCGAGCCACCACCACCTGGACCGGGAGCACCCGCTGGGCGCCCTGCTCTACGCCGTCTCGGTGAGCCACTGCATGACGGTGTCGCTGGCCCAGGGCGGCGAGGGTCTCGGCACCATGTGGGGCCGCGAGCGGGCGCTCTCCTACCTGAAGGAGGCGGGCTTCCGCGATATCCGGGTGCAGCAGCTCGAGCACGACATCCAGAACGACTACTTCGTCTGCCGGCCCTGAGCCTGAGCCCCAGCAGATGCCTCAAGGACGCCGGACGAGCCCCCTCGCCCGGCGTTTTGCGCTCGGCTAGAATGAACGGTTTTCCCTATCCGAGAACCATCATGCAAGCCACGCTGGAACAGCGCGCCCTCAAGGTCTCCATCGTCGTCACCCTCGTCGTCTCGAGCCTCGGGGTCACCTTCGGCCTGCTGGCCGGCTCCCAGTCGATCCTCTTCGACGGCGTCTTCTCCACCATCGACGCGGCCATGTCGGGGCTCTCGCTGGTGGTGGCACGGCTCGCCATCCGCGAGGCCAGCCAGCGCTTCCAGCACGGCTACTGGCATCTGGAGCCGCTGGTGGCGGCGCTCAACGGCGCCATCCTGATGCTGCTCTGCTTCTACGCCTTTCTCAATGCCGTTCAGGGGCTGATGGAGGGCGGCCGCGAGCTCGACTTCGACCTCGCCATCGCCTATGCGGTGGTGGTGGCCATCGCCTGTTTCACCATGGTGATCTACCAGAAGCGCCTCAACCGTCGCGCCGACTCCGAGTTCGTGCGCATCGACATCCAGGGCTGGCTGATGGCCGCGCTGATCACCACCGCCCTGCTGGTGGCCTTCGCCATCGCCCTGCTGCTGCAGGACACCGCCTGGGCGCACCTGACCCGCTACGTCGACTCCGCGCTGCTGATGGTGCTCACCGCCTGCTTCATGCCGGTGCCGCTGGGTATCGTGCGCCGGGCGGTGCGCGAGATCTTCCTGATCGCCCCGAGCGCGGTCGACCGCGAGGTGCACGCCGCCATGACGCCGGTGATGGCCCGGGAGGGGCTGCTCACCTACTACAGCCACGTGGCCAAGGCCGGGCGCGGGCACTTCATCGAGATCCACATCGTCACCGCGCCCGAGTTCGGCGCCGGCCAGGGGGTGGCGGTGATGGACGAGATCCGCGAGCAGATCAGCGCCGGGCTCTCCATCCCGCCGGAGCGGCGCTGGTTCACCGTGGCCTTCACCGCCGACGAGCGCTGGGCATAGCGCCTCGGGAGCGCCCCGCCCTCAGGCGAGGATCAGCCAGACACAGGCCGCGGTCAGCGCCCCCATCAGGCCGTTGAAGAGACGCCAGGCCCGCGGCGTGTTGAGCCAGCGGCCGATGGCCACGCCGAAGCCGGCCCAGAGCGCAATGCACGGCAGCGCGACCAGCTCAGCGAAGGCCGCCAGCAGCAGGGCGTTGCGCAGGGTGTCCCCGCCGGACGGCAGGAAGCCCGCCATCAGTGCCAGCCCCATCACCCAGGCCTTGGGGTTGGCGAACTGGAAGGCCGCCGCCTGCCAGAAGGTGAACGGGCGGCCTTCGCCCCGCCGGCGCAGGTCCGGCGGCGGCGCGGTGGCGATGCGCCAGGCCAGGTAGAGCAGGTAGGCGCTGCCCGCCAGGCGCAGCGCCAGTTGCACCGGCGGGTAGCGTTCGAAGAGCAGGCCGAGCCCCAGCGCGATCCCGGCAAACAGCAGGAAGCAGCCCCCCAGGATGCCGAACATGTGCGGCAGGGTCCGTCGGAAGCCGTAGTTGGCGCCCGAGGCGGTCAACATCACGTTGTTGGGACCCGGCGTGAGGGTCATGGAGATTATGTAGAGCCCTGCGGGCCCGAGGAATGCCAAGGCGTCCATTTATTGCACCCATACAATTTTAGCGTTATCACTGGTGAATGCGGCATCCAATGCCTACAATCACCAGAATAAGCGGTGCAATTTTCCCAGCAAGGCTTTTATTGCCACCATGACAATCTGGACCCCCACCCTCGACCCCGAGGCCCCACGCTACCGGGCCATCAGCGACGCCATCGCCGGGGCCATCCGCAGCGGCGAGCTGGCAGCGGGGGAGCGTCTGCCCCCCCAGCGCCGGCTGGCCGACGCCCTGGGCGTCACCGTGGGCACGGTGACCCGCGCCTACGCCGAGGCGGAGCGCCAGGGCTGGGTGACGGCCCGGGTCGGCAGCGGCACCTACGTGCGCGGCACCGACGCCGCCGAGCCCTCCCCCTTCCTGGCTACCCCGGTCGAGGCGCACGACGGCCTGATCGACCTGAGCCTCAGCCTGCCGCCGCCTCACCCCCTGCGCGCGGCCGCCCTGGGTCGCGCCCTGGCGGAGATCGCCCGGGACGAGGCGGTGCTGCGGCACTGCGTGAACTACCAGCCGGAGCGAGGCCTGCCGCGGCACCGCGAGCAGCTCGCCGCCTGGATGGGCCGGCTCGGCATGCCGGTTGCCCCGGAGGCGCTGATGGTCACCCAGGGCGGCCAGCACGGCATCGACCTGGCCCTGCGCGCCCTCACCCGCCCCGGCGAGCGTATCGCCGCCGATGCCCTCACCTACCCGGGGCTGATCGGCGCCGCGCGCCTGGCGCACCTCAAGACGCTACCGGTGCCGCTGGATGACGCGGGGATGGACATGGATGCCCTGGCGCGGCTCTGCGCCCAGCAGCCGCCGCGGCTGGTCTACGTCACGCCGGACCAGAACAACCCCACCGGCACGCCCATGGGTGAGGCGCGCCGCGAGCGGCTGGCCGAGCTCGCCGCACGCCACGACTTCTGGATCCTGGAGGATGGGGTGCAGTACCTGCCGGCGAGCGAGCGCGGCACGCCCCTCTACCAGCTCGCCCCGGAGCGCACCCTGTTCACCTTCAGTACCGCCAAGGTGCTGGCCGGCGGGCTGCGCATCGGCGCCCTGGTGGTACCGGAGGCGCTGCGCGAGCGGCTGGGGGCGACCCTGCGTGCCCAGAGCTGGATGGTGCCGCCGCTGATGGTCGAAGCGGTGTGCCGCTGGGTCGCGAGCGAGGATGCCGCCACGCTGCTGGCGTGGCAGACCGCGGAGCTGGGCGAACGCCAGCGCCTGGCGCGGGCACAACTGGCCGCCTATGCCCCCAGCGGGCGCCCCCACGGCAGCAACCTCTGGCTGCCGCTGCCCGAGGGGGTGCGCGCCGCCGAGCTCCTGGCCGATCTGGAGCGCCGCGGCCTGCGCCTGACCGGCCCCGAACCCTTCTGCGTGGGCAGCGAGCCCGCCCCCCAGGCGGTGCGCCTCTGCCTCGGCGCGGCGGCCTCCCGGGAGGCGCTGTCGCAGGCCCTCGCCACGCTGCTGGAGAGCCTGCAGACGCCGCCTCCCCCGCCCTGGCGAACGCTCTGAAGCGGAGTGAACGCAGCAGCTCCCGCTCGCCCCCGACGCCTTGGCGTCCAAGGCCGCGCCTGCTCTGTTCTCTGGCGCCCGAAACCGCGCCTACTCAGGGCTGGCGCGCCATCCACTCCCCCGCCCGCTGCTCGGCGCGCCCCTCCCCCTCCAGCTTGAGCAGGTGGGCCAGCGCCGAGCGCGCCGCCACCCCGAGCCGCGCCTCCGGCACGTCGTCATAGGCATAGCGGGTCAGCGCCTCGAGGCTCGCCGGCCCGTGGCACGCCAGGGCACGGGCCACCTTGTGCTCCCGCGCCAGGCGGTGGGTCACCAGGAAGTCGATGGCGGCGTGGGCCTCGCCGATGAGGAAGCCGTGGCCGGGGGGCGATGGTGTCGAAGGCCTCCTGCCCGAGGGCGTGCAGGGCGGCGATGTACGCGGCCATGTCGCCATCCGGCGGGTTGATCACCACCGTGGAGCCCTGCATCACCTGGTCGCCGGCAAACAGCAGCCGCGCCGGTTCCAGCAGGTAGCAGAGGTGGTTGGAAGCGTGCCCGGGAGTGTGCAGCACCTTGAGGGGCCCCGCCGGCGTGTCGAGGCGCTCGCCGTGGCGAGGCCGGTGGTCCGGGGCGAAGGTGGCGTCCTGGCTGGCGCCGGGCGGCGGCGGCAGGCCCACCAGCCGGGCGCCGGTGCGCGCCTTGAGCCAGGCCGCCCCCGGCGAGTGGTCGATATGGGTGTGGGTCACCAGCACCCGGGAGAGGCGCCCGCCGGCCAGCGCCAGCAGCCGCTCCAGGTGCTCGGGGTCCGCCGGGCCGGGGTCGATCACCACATGATCCCGGCCATCGTCCAGCAGGTAGCTGTTGGTGCCGGGGCCGGTCATCACCCCCGGGTTGGGCGCGGTCACTCGGGTCACCCCGGGGACCAGGGCCACCGCCCGGCCGGGCATGATCTCGGCGTGGGCCGTGCCGTGGCGGTGCGGGTCCAGGCGGCGCACCTCCGCATAGGCCGGCGCGTCCGGCTCCACCTGCCAGTCGGCGCCCCCCTTGCGGGCGGGCCAGGGGCGGCTCGGGCGTGGCGTCGGCGGGTTGGCGTGGGCATGGCGCAGCAGCGCCTCGGCATCGCGGAACTCGGCGAGCAGGCGCAGCGTGCGCAGGGTGGGATAGCCCAGCGCCAGCCGGCCATGGCGGTGATCGGCCAGAGCCTCGGCGGGGGTCAGCCAGGCGTGGGCGATGGTCTCGCTGCCGTCATGGCTCGCTTGCTGCCCCGGCGGCGCCAGGGCCACGAAGAAGCGCGTATCGAAGCGCCGCGGCGCCCCCGGCGGCGTCACCCAGTGGCCCACGTAGGCCAGCCGGTCCAGCGGCAGCGAGAGGCCGTGGCGCTCGCACAGCTCGCGGAAGCCGACCTCCTCGCCGCGCAGCACCTCGCGCCCTTCGGTCAGGATCGGGTGATCCCCCGGCACCGGCTGCCCCTGCCCGTCCAAAGCCAGCAGCAGGCCCGCCTCCTCCAGGCACTCGCGCAGGGCGGCGATCATGTAGTCGGCGCCGCCCTCGTCGAGGCTCAGGGTCTGGCTGACGGCGGCATCATCGCGTCCCGAGGCACAGGCCCGGACCTGCGGATCGCGGGTGTCCACGGCGCCGCCGGGAAAGACAAAGTAGCCGGGCAGGAAGGCGGCCTTCCAGGTGCGCTGCAGCAGCAGCACCTCGAGCCCCCGGTCGCTGTCGCGCACCAGGGCCAGGGTCGCGGCGGGACGTATCGCAGTCATGGGCGGCCGGGGGCCGGGTTGGCCGGCGGGAGGTCAGCAAGCTGGGGCATCACGGGGGTCCTTGTGGTGAGGAGGGCATCCCCAGCAATACCATGCCGGCCGCCCCCGGCCAATCGGCCCATGGCAGGGGGCAGCGCCACCCCTACTCGTCCACCACCACCTCGAAGCCGCCGTAGATCAGCCGCTTGCCATCGAAGGGCATGGGGTTGACGTCCGGCTGCAGGCGCGGGTCTGCCATGACCTTGGCCATCGCCTGGTCGCGGACCTCGCGGGAAGGCCAGACCAGCCAGGAGAAGATCACCGTCTCGTCCGGCCGGCACTGCACGGCCAGGGGGAAGGAGGTGACCTTGCCCTCGGGCACGTCATCCCCCCAGCACTCCACCACGCGCAGCGCACCGTGCTCCTTGAACACCTCCGCGGCATCTCGAGCATGCTGGATGTACTGCTCGCGGTTGGCGGTGGGCACCGCGGCGACGAAGCCATCGACATAGTTCATGGGGTCTCTCCTCCTATTGGGGGCCGCGACGGGGCGGTCTCGGGTGCCGGGTCACGGGGTGGCAGCTCGCGGATCGGCCGCACTTCGACGGTGCCGAAGCGCGCCGGCGGAATGCGCCCGGCGAGGCGCAGCGCCTCGTTGAGGTCGCGGGCCTCGAGCAGGTAGAAGCCCGCCAGCTGCTCCTTTGTCTCGGCGAAGGGGCCATCGGAGACCAGCGGCTCGCCGTCGCGAAGGCGCACGCTGACCGCGCTCTCCACCGGCTGCAGTGCCTGGCCGCCGAGGAAGTGCCCCTGCTCGGTCAGCCGTTCCACCCCGGCCACGCACTCCTGATTGAGGTCGTGCCACTCCTGGTCGGTCATGGCGGCGATCAGGCTCTCCTGGTAGTAGACCAGGGCGGCATACTTCATGACGCACCTCCCGTTTCCTGATCCAGGCAGTGGCCGGTCCGGCAGGCGATCATCCAGGGCATCCCGAAGCGGTCGGTGAGCATGCCGAAGCGCCGCGCCCAGAAGGTCTCGGCGAAGGGCATGGCGACCTCCCCGCCCTCGGCAAGCCGTCGGAACACCTCGGCGGCCTGGGCCTCGTCGTCATACTCCAGGTGCACCCGGGCGCCCTGGGGAGCACGGTAGTCCTCTCCCGGCATGTCCGCCCCCATCAGCCGGCGGCCGCGCAGGTTGAGCGAGGCGTGGATGATGCGGTCGTGCCAGTCCGCCGGGACCTCCGCGGCGGTCGGGGTCTCGCCGTAGGTGATCAGCGCTTCCAGATGGCCGCCGGTGACCTCGACGTAGTAGGTCATCGCCTCCCGGCAGGTGCCGGGGAAGGTCAGATGCAGGTTGAGCTCGTCGGGCAGCCGGGCCTGGACGCGATGCTGCTCGAGGCCGGCGCTCGGCGCGAAGTCCTCGAGGGTGTAGTAGCGGCGCAGCTCCAGGGTGACGTTGCCGTCGCTGTCCTCGGGGGGCCACTGACTGGCCCAGCGGATCGCCTCCTCCAGAGAGTCGACCTCGAGCACGCTGTAGCCAGCCAGCAGCTCCTCGCTGGGCGCGAAGGGGCCGACCACCACCCTAGGCTCGCCGTCGCGGAAGATCAGGCGGCAGCCCTCGCGGCTCGGCCTCAGGCCATCCCCGGAGACCATCACCCCGGCCCTGAGCATCCGCTGGTTATAGTCGGCCATGGCGGCGAGCACCTTCACATCCGGCTGGGGATCCGACTCCGTCCGGGCATCGGCCTTGCGCATCAGCATGTAACGCATGACATCCTCCTTAGCTGTGGGTTACCTCCTTGAGCCGCACCGGCTCGACGCAGATCGACAGCCGACAGGTTTTTTTCGCCCCGCCTGCTCAGCATTCGAGCTCGGCCAACCGGCGTTCGAGGTAGCGCCGCTCGGCCCCCTGGCCGCACAGCGCAAGGGCCTGCCGATAGGCGAGGAGCGCCTCGTCGGACCGGCCGGCGCGGCGCAGCAGGTCGGCCCGGGCGGCATGGAAGAGGTGATAGTCGGCCAGGGCGGCCTCATCCCCCAGCGTCGCCAGCTGGTGCAGGCCCGCCTCCGGGGTATCGCGCATGGCCACCGCCACCGCCTGGTTGAGGGCCACCACCGGCGAGGGCTGGCGGCGCTGCAGCGCCGCGTAGAGCCGTACGATGCGAGCCCAGTCGGTGGCCTCGGCCCGGGGCGCCTCGGCGTGCACCGCGGCGATGGAGGCCTGCAGGGTGTAGGGGCCGGTGGGCGTGAGTTCCAGCGCCCGGGCCAGGCAGGCCAGGCCCTGTTCGATACGCTCCCGGTCCCAGCGCCCTCGATCCTGCTCCTCCAGGGGGACCAGCTCGCCATCGGCGCCCTGGCGTGCGGCGCGGCGAGCATCATGCAGCAGCATCAGCGCCAGCAGGCCGAAGGCTTCGCCCCGGGGCAGCAGCTCGACCAGCGCGCGGGCGGTGCGTATCGCCTCCTCGGCCAGGCTG
The DNA here is from genome assembly GCF_013000985.1 of Halomonas sp. PGE1. Lineage (NCBI taxonomy): Bacteria > Pseudomonadati > Pseudomonadota > Gammaproteobacteria > Oceanospirillales > Halomonadaceae > Halomonas > Halomonas sp. PGE1. Next base: position 1,934,902 of record NZ_CP053032.1, on the reverse strand, counting down.
ACGTCGAGCAGCGCCTCTCCGTCGCTGCGCGAGTAGCCCTCGTTGAACACCAGGTAGAGCACCCGCAGCACCCCGGCCAGGCGTTCCGGCAGGGCCGCGGCCTCAGGCACCTCGTAGGGCAGGCCCAGCTCGCGCAGGCGCCGCTTGGCCCGCACGATGCGCTGGGCCAGGGTAGCGGGCCTGGCCAGCAGGGCCGCAGCCACCTGCTCGGTGGTCAGGCCGCACATCTCGCGCAGGGTGAGCGCCACCCGGTCCGCCATGGCCAGTGCCGGGTGGCAGCAGGTGAAGAGCAGGCGCAGCATGTCGTCCTGGATCGTCACGGCATCGAGGGACTCAAGGGCATCGAGCCCGGCCGGCAGGGACGCCTCCTCCAGGGGGGTCTGCTCCCGGGCATGGCGGCGGATCACCTGGCGCCGCCGGATCTGGTCGACGCCGCGGCGCTGGCCGACACGAATCAGCCAGGCGACGGGATGCTCGGGCACGCCCTCCCCCGGCCACTGCTGCACCGCACTGGCGAAGGCCTCCTGCATCGCCTCCTCGGCGAGGTCGAAATCACCGGTCAGCCGGATCAGGGTGGCCAGCACCCTGGCAGAGTGCTGCCGGTAGAGCCGCTCGATCTGCTGCTCCATGCTCATGGGGAATCACCGCTGCCTGGACATCCCTTCAGCATAGACGGCAAGCCGAATCACCCTGGCCGTTGGCCACCGGGTGGCGAGGCGAGGCCATCGCGGGCCCCGCCTCGCCTGTCGTCGGGCCAAGAAGCGGCCTCAGTGGGCGCCATGGAGAGGGATGCCGTGCGGCACGGGGTCAGGCGTCAGGCCAGGTAGCCAGGCCGGCTCCACGATCACCAGCAGCCCCAGCAGGATCAGCGCCACGCCAACCGGGCGCACCAGGCGCGCGCCGTGGCGCCCGACCTTCTCGTAGAGCATCAGGGCGGCGAGCGGGGCCATCCAGGCCAGGTTGGCGATCCCGACCACGAACATCACCAGCATCAGCGCCCAGCAGCAGCCGAGGCAGAAGGCCCCGTGGCGCAGCCCCAGGGCGAAGCCGCCGGCCACGCCGCGCCGGTAGTGGTTGAGCAGGAAGGCGCGGGGGGCTCGGCACTTGTCCAGGCAAGCTTCCTTGAGGGCGGAGAACTGGAAGGCCCCGGCGAGCACCAGCACGCCACCGGCCAGCCACTCCGGCCGCTGATGCCACCGGGGCCATTGGGCACCGAGCCCCTCCACCAGCGCCATGGCGAGAAGCGCCGCCAGGCCGAAGGCGGTCCAGACCACCAGGTAGCCGAAGAGGAAGCTGGCCCGAGCCAGCCGGGGGTGGGGCTGCCCCGCCGCCACCTGTCGATAGAGCCCGACCATGGGCAGGGCCGTCGGCAGCATCATCGCCGCGATATGCACCTGCCAGGCCACCAGGAAGAGCGCCAGGCTGGCCCAGAGGGCCACTCCATCGACCACCAGCCGGTGGTGGTGCACCCACTGGGCCTGGCCGCTCAGCTCGGCACCCACGGCGAGGCCCCAGGCCACCACGATGATGCCCATCAGCAGGGAGGCATGTCACCAGGCGGGGCGCACGCCAGAAGCGGCGCTCATGGCGCATGCTCCATCATCCAGCGGGTCTGGATGGTGTTGTGGCCGTCGAAGGACCACTCCATGCCGTGCTGGGGCAGGGTCACCCGGTAGCGTCGCGACTTGCCGATATAGGCCGGGGCCCCCTTCACCGTGGTGAAGGCGCTGCCGTAAAGCGTCGCGGTGCTGCCATCTGGAGAGGACTGGATGGGCGCGAAGGCCGCCTCCACCATCCCCTCGACCTCCAGGCGCCCGCTGGCCTCAGAGGCCTCGTGGAGGATCGGCACCCGCTCGACGGCGACCACCTCCCCGACCAGGCTCGCCAGGTCGGCCAGCGGCCCGCCCAGCTTGCCGCCGAAGGCGTCCATCAGGGCCTCGACCTGTGCATCGTCGGCACGGCTGTCGACCAGCAGTACCGAGCGCCAGCCGCCGGCCAGGGCATTACCCGGGATATGGGCCACATTGACCAGGGTCAGCCCCGAGACATCGATCCCACGGGCCTCGCCCTTCTCCAGATGAAAGGTAATCACGCCGAAGCATTCGCCCCGGTCCGGGTCCTCACCGATGAAGCAGGGGCAGGAGACCGCGCAGGAGCAGAGCTCCAGCATGGTGCCTTCCAGACGGTAGCTCGCATCGGCCGTTGCAGTGTCTGTTGCTGCGGTGTTTGTCGTGGTGATGTTCATGGCGCACCTCCACCAGCGTCAGGGTTGGATTTCCCCGGGTGGTGAGATGTCGTGAGCGGTCACGGCACCGGCCACGCCGGGGCAGTCGCGCTCCACAGGCCGCCTGGTGCGGCCGGGTCCCTGGCAACCTCCTGGCGCTTCGTCATGACGCCCGGGTCGCCGCCGAGAAGGTGAAATCCAGCATCCGATCGAGGGGGCCCGGATCTCGCAGCAGGCGGCTGCGCAGGGCAGCGCCTTCCCAGCAGTTGAGCAGCAGATTGGCCAGTTCTCGCGGGTCAGCGTCCTGGGGGATCTCGCCCCGATGGCGAGCTTCCTCCAGGCAGCTGGCGATACGGCCGCTGATCTCGCCGAAACAGGCTTCGATTCTGGCCGCGAAGGTGGCATTCACGCCGGAGAGCTCCTGCCCCAGGCCGCCCAGCATGCAGCCCAGGTAGCCATCCTGGCGGTACTTCTCCCGGGTCAGCTCGAAGAAGCGTCGCGCTCGCCCCAGTGGTGTCAGCGAGGGGTCGCCCAGTGCGACGTCGAGCCCTCGCTGCACCTCCTCCATGTAGCGGTCGATGACCTGCAGGGCGAAGTCCTCCTTGCTGGTGAAGTGGTGATAGAACGACCCCTTCGGGGTGTTCGTCTGCTTCAGCAGCGCCTGGATGCCCAGGTCGTGATAGCCGTGCGTCAGCAGCAGGGAGAGTCCCGCCTCGAGCAGGCGGTCCCGCGTGGTCGTCGCCATTCAACCTCCACTAGACTGACCGGTCTACTCTCAACATAGGACGTTACCAGGCGCTGTCAAGAAACTCGTGGATGAGTCGCCGCGGAAGAGGCAGGGAGCGGGAAGGTACGGCGGCCTCCTCAGGCCGCCGCCGCCCCGGTGCGTCGGCGCCGAGGACCGGCCAGGCAGGCGGCCAGCAGGATCAGGCCCGCGACGCTTGCGATCATGCCGGCGGCGCTGACCGAAAGGTCATGGCCCAGCCAGCCGGGACCGTGGCCGGCGAGCAGGTAGCCGAGCACCGCGGAGAGCACCGCGAAGAGCTGGCTCCAGGCGATCTGGCGCCCCAGGCGATTGGTCATCAGCCGCGCCGCGGCGGCCGGACAGATGAACATGGCGATGACGATGATCGAGCCCACCGCCTCGAAGGCGGCGATGGCGGCGATGGCCACCAGGGTCACCAGCAGCAGGTCGACCAGCGCCGGGCGGGCGTTGACGCTGGCGGCGAACTCCGGGTCGAAGCTGCCCAGCACCAGGTGGCGGCGCAGCACCACCAGCATGGCGACCACCAGCAGCCCCACCCAGGCGGCGCGGCCCAGCTGCGGGGGGAGGTCCGCCAGGGCCACCGGGTCGAGCAGCGCGGCGGGGCCGGTGCCCTCGAACCAGATCAGGCTCTCCAGGTTACCGTAGAGGGCGTGTTCCACGTCGAGGTGCACGCCGCTGGCGCCGTGCCACTCCAGCAGCAGCACTCCGAACGCGAACAGGCTGGTGAACACCACCCCCATGGCGGCGCTCGCCTCCACCCGCCCCAGGCGGCGGATCAGCTCGATCATCCCCACGGTGACCAGCGCCGAGACCCCGGCGCCCAGCATCATCGCCGAGGAGGCGAGCACCCCGGTAAGCAGGAAGCTGACCACGATGCCGGGCAGCGCCACATGGCTGATGGCGTCGCCGATCAGGCTCTGCCGGCGCAGCACCAGGAAATTGCCGAGCAGCGCGCAGGTCATGGAGATGATCACCGCCACGCTGAGCGGCACCAGGCTGAACATCATGAACTCGCTCATCGCGCGGCCTCCCGGCGGCCCAGCAGCTGCGTCTCCAGCGCCATGATCGCATCCGGAGAGAGCACCTCGTGGATCGGCACCAGCCCCGCGTGCTCGCGGTGCAGGGCGTCGTCGGGGTAGCGCGCCCGGTAGAGCGCCCAGAGGCGCTCCTCATGCTCGGCGTCGCGGGCGGCGGCGAGCCCCGCCGGGGTCGCCACGCCGTCGCGGCGGATATGGCCGCGCCGGCGCAGCAGGGTCAGGGTCAGGTCGTCGAAGATCGGCTCCTCGCGGGCCAGCGCCAGCAGCCCCTGGCGCAGATGCACCCGGCGGCGCAGGCGGCGATAGGCCAGCAGCGAGGCCAGCACGCCGCGGCGCGGCGAGAAGAGAAAGGAGACCATGAACAGCGCGAAGGCAGAGAGTACGATCAGCGGGCCGGTGGGCAACCCCTCGCGCACGCTGGAAACGGTCACGCCCAGGTAGCCGGCCAGGGCCCCGAGCAGCGCGGCCAGGGCCACCATGCGCATGGGCTGGTCGGTCCAGAAGCGCGCCGCCACCGGCGGAATGATGGTCAGGGCCACGATCAGGATCAGCCCGGTGACCTTGAGGCCGATCACCACCACCGCCATCAGCAGCATCAGCAGCACGAGGTCCAGGCGGCCGGTATCGAGCCCCTGGGTGCGGGCGAAGTCGGTGTCGAAACAGATCAGCAGCAGGTCCCGGCGCAGCACCAGCACCGCCAGCAGCAGGCCCAGGGCCGAGCCGGCGATCAGCTTGGCCTCGGAGGCGAGCATCCCGGCGGTGGCGCCCACCAGGTAGCCGGTGAGCCCGGCCTGGCCGGCCACCGCCATGGACTGGATCACGGTGATCAGCACCACGCCGAACGCAAAGAAGGAGGAGAGCACCGCGCCGATGGCGGCATCCTCGCCGAGCCGAGTACGCGCGCTGATCGCCTGCACCGCCCACAGCCCGATGGCCGCGCTGCCGGCGGCACCGAGCAGCAGCGCCGGCAAGTAGCGCCCGTCGCCGGTGGCGAGCCCCACCAGGATGAAGGCCAGTGCCAGGCCGGGCAGGGTCGCGTGGCTGATGGCATCGCTGACCAGGGCCCGCTTGCGCAGCAGCACGAAGGTGCCGACCATGCCGGCGCCCGCCGCCAGCAGCATGGCCCCCAGGGTCACCACGCTGGTGTTGTAGCCGAGGGTGAAGGTGAGCGCGCGCCACCAGGTCTCCATCAGCGCCCCCGCTCCGCCAGGGCCGGCTCCACCAGCCGCGCCAGCTGCACCGGGCTCAGCCGGCCGCCGTAGGTGGCCTGCAGGTTGGCCTCGGTGAACACCTCGTCCACCGGCCCCGCGGCGATGCGCCGTACGTTGAGCAGCAGCACATGGTCGAAGTAGCCGCGCACCGTGGCCAGGTCGTGGTGCACGCAGAGCAGGGTGCGCCCCTCGTCGCGCAGCGACTTGAGCACCTCGACGATGGCGGTCTCGGTGGCCGCATCGACCCCGGCGAACGGCTCATCGAGGATGGTCAGGTCGGCCTCCTGGACCAGCGCCCTGGCCAGGAAGACCCGCTGCTGCTGGCCGCCGGAGAGCTGGCCGATCTGGCGCTCGGCGAAGGCCTCCATGCCCACCCGGGCGAGGGCCTGCATGGCACGGCGGCGCTGGCCGCGGCCGCCGAACTGCCACCAGCGCAGGTCGCGGAACAGCCCCATGGCCACCACGTCGATCACCCGGGCCGGGAAATCCCAGTCGACGCTGTTGCGTTGGGGTACATAGGCGACATGGCGGGCCATCTGGTCGAAGGGGCGGCCGAACACCCACACCTCGCCGGTCAGGCGCCGGGTAATGCCCAGCGCCGCCTTGAGCAGGGACGACTTGCCGGCCCCGTTGGGGCCGATGATGGCGGTCATGCTGCCCGGCGGCGTGACGAAGTCCACCGAGTGCACCACCGGGCGATGGTCATAGCTCACGGTCAGGCCCTGGATCGCGAGCGGGCTGGCGATCACCTCCTTGCCGAGGCGCGCATCGGGCATCAGAGGCGTTCCTCGAGGTGGCCGAGCCGGCCCAGGCGCCCGCCCTCGGGCACCTCGCCGCCCAGGGCCAGGGCGATCTGGCTGACGTTGTGGTCGAGCATGCCGAGCCAGGTGCCCTCGTAGCTGCCCTCGGGGCCCATGGCATCGGAGTAGAGTTCGCCGCCGATGCGCACCTCATGGCCGCGGGCGGCCGCCCCTTCCACCAGGGCGCGCACGTTGCGATCCGACACCGAGGTCTCGACGAACAGCGCGCCGATCTCGCGCTCTACCAGCATCCGCACCAGCGACTCGATGCGGGCCAGGCCCGCCTCGCTCTCGGTGGAGTAGCCCTGGATGCCGAGCACCTCGAAGCCGTAGGCATCGCCGAAGTAGCCGAAGGCGTCGTGGGCGGTGACCAGCACTCGCGCCTCCTCGGGCACGCTGGCCAGTACCTCCCGAGCATAGGCGTCCAGCGCCTCGAGCTCCTCGAGGTAGGCCTCGGCGCGCTCGGCGAAGCCGTCGGCGTGCGCCGGGGCCAGTTCGGTCAGGGCATCGCGCATCGCCTCCACGGCGTAGCGCCAGCGGCTCGGGTCCATCCAGACGTGGGGGTCGGGCTGGTCGGGGTACTCCTCGTCGGCCAGGCGCGCCTCGGCGGGCACCGCCTCCCCCACGGCGATCACCGGCTGGCGCTGGCCGAGGCGTTCGAGGAAGGACTCCAGTTGGGCCTCCAGGTAGAGGCCGTTCCAGAACACCGCGTCCGCACGGGTCATGGCGGTCACGTCGGTGCGGGTCTGGCGATAGAGGTGCGGGTCGACGCCGGGGCCCATCAGGCCGCGCACCTCGACGCGATCCCCCCCCACCTCGCGCAGCACATCGGCGATCATGCCGGTGGTAGCGACCAGCTGCAGGCGTTCATCGGCCGCGACGGCCGGTGCCGCGGCGGCCGTCGCCGCGACAAGACCAGCAACGGCGAGAGGCCGCGCGAAACAGGCAGGGATCAATTGACGCAGTCTCGACACGAGAGGCTCCTTCAGGCCAGAGGCATCCCCTTGCCACCAGGCGCAGGGAAGGAAATTGACCATAGGGTACCGCGAACCGCTCCCGATGCTAATCGAGCAGGGCTAGCCGCTTCATAGGCAGGATGCATGCCCCGCCTCAGGGCACGAGGAGGCCCGACTCGCGCAGCGCCCGGCCCACCTCGCTCAGGGTCGCCTCCGAGTGCTCGATATCGCGCTCGCCCCGGGTGCAGGCGACCACCACCCAGCGCCGCTCGACGGCGCCCTCGCCGTGGAAGGCGATGCCGGCGTCGCAGCTGCGCCGGTGCTGGGTGCCGGTCTTGTGGGCGAAACGGATATCGTCCCCCAGGCCCGCCTTGAGCCGCGCCTCGCCGCTGGTGGTGCGCGCCATGATCGCCAGCAGCTCGGCGGTGGCCGCGGGCCCCAGCGCCCGCCCCTCGCCGATGGCCGCGAGCAGCGCGCCGAAGGCGTCCAGGCGCCCGGCGTTGAGCCCGCTCGCGTAGTAGGCGTCGAAGGCGGCATCCAAGCTCGGCAGGGCAAACTCGCCTCGCGGCACGCCGAGGCGCTCGGCCAGGGCGTCGAGGCGGGCGTCATCCTCCTCGACCTGGCGCAGCCGGATGAAGTCCATCCCGGTGAGCGCCCGGGCCCCGGGATGCAGATACCCGTAAGCCTCGCGGCGCACCTCCAGCAGCGGGGTGATGGGGCCGAGCCCGCCACCGGAGAGCGCCTGGGCGCGGTCGTTCACCGCGGCGAGGCCCAGCCGGCCGATCAGCAGGTCGCTGGCGGTATTGTCGCTCTCGGTGAGCATCGGCTCGAGCAGCTCGCCAAGCGCCAGGGTCGTGCCCGGCTCCGCCCAGTTGATGGGCCCGGCGCCGTCCACGTAGTCGCGCTCCTTGAGCACCAGCGTCTCGTCGAGGGAGAGCGCGCCGGCCTCGCGCCGGGCGAGCAGCTCCACGGCCACCGGCACCTTGACCAGCGAGGCCAGGTACCAGGTCTCGTCGTCGCGCCAGCCGAACCGCTCGCCTCGGTCTACCGAGCCGTCCCTCGCCCCCAGTTCGCGCACGTGAAGGCCGATCTCGTCTTGCCCCTCGGCCTCCAGGGCGGCCAGCCGGGCCTCGAGCTCGGGCTCCCAGGCGCTGCCGGCCAGGGCCTGCGCGGCCATCACCAGGCTCGAGATGGCAACAGCGGTGAGCCACGTCATCCGCGCTTCTCCCGCAACCAGCCGGTCAGGGCGATCCAGCCGGCGGTGGCCAGCACCAGGGCCACCCCGATGCCCAGCACCTGGGGGTAGGAGTAGACCTGCCAGGCCTCCAGCAGGTAGCGGAAGACCCCGAAGATCACCACGATATGGAAGATGAAGGCCTTGAGGGCGTCGCCGCCGATCAGGGTCAGCGGGCGCAGCCAGCGCGCCGCCGCCGCGCCGCCCTGGAGGCAAAGCGCCAGGATCACCAGGGCCCCGCCCAGGCTGAAGAGCATGAAGGCAAGCTCCGGCGGGTGCTTGCCGACGTTGCGTGCCACCGCCATCAGGGCATCGTCGACCGTGGTCTCCGCCTTGCCCAGGGCCAGGGCGAAGAAGGCGAGCAGCATCAGCGCCCCGGCGCCGGCGATGGTCAGCAGCACCCGGGCGCGCCGGGGCGTCCAGTAGCCGCGCAGCAGCGCCTCGCCGATCAACAGGCCCAGCAGCACCAGCGGCAGCCGCGAGAGCTGGCCCCAGGTGTAGTGGTTGGCGTCCTCAACAAGGATCGCCTTGAGCGGCTCGATGCCCCAGAAGCTGGCGTGACGCTCCAGCCAGCCCGCGGCCAGGGCGATGGCCACCGGCAGCAGCAGCCGCGACCAGAGCGGCAGGCGGCTCCAGAGGGGCAGCACCCAGGGCAGCCAGAGCAGGGCGATGGCGTAGAAGCCGAGGATCTCGACCCAGATCGGGAAGCGCTGGTAGAGCAGCGCGTCGAGGATGTCCTCCCGCGGGAAGATGGCCATCATCTCCACCACGGTGAGCACCTTGTACCAGAAGAACACCTCCAGGCCGCGCAGCATCAGGCGCAGGCGACGCGCCGGCCAGTCCGCCTCGCCCATCCGCGGCAGGAAGGCCACCGCCAAGGCGATGCCGAACACCACGATGAACAGCGACGAGGAGAACTTGGTGATCAGGTGGACCGGCACCAGGCCCCAGTCGGGCAGCTGGCGAATGCCGAAGAGCCCGCTTACCGCGTGGCTTATGATCATCAGCGCGATGGCGATGCCCCGGGCCAGGTCGATCGCCTCGATGCGCCCCTCGGGGCGCGGTAGCACCGGGCGCTCGACGAGCCGCTGTTGGATGGCCTTCCCTTGCATCAGTCGCTCTTCTCCTTGCTGTCAGTCGATTGGCTGTCAATCGACCGGCCTAGTCCGCTGTGGCGAGCACCTCGACCCGTTCCAGGGTGAGGCGGCGTCCCTCCTCCCGGGAGAAGGCGAACGCCCCCTCCACCCGAACCCGCTCGCCCAGGTGGGGCGCGATCGCCTCGTGGGGGAAGAGCTCCACCCGGTTGAGGTCCTCGTCCTCGATCCAGTAGTGCAGCGGCTCCTCGAAGTGGCGCACCACCCCTTCGGTGACCACCCGGCTGCCGTCGAGAGCCTCGCTGTCGGTGGCCAGCACCGCCAGAGGTGTCTCTCTGGGCCCCGAATCGCCACCGCAGCCGGCCAGCGCAATCGCAAGCGCCGCCAGCAGGATGCCGCTTCCGAACCGCTTCACCGTAACGCCTCTCGTGATTGCCTTTGACACATCGCTTCCTCGTCAACCTTGCCTCTCAGGAGTGTATCGACAATTCCCCCGGTGCGATGCCATTCCCACTCACGCGATGAAGAGGATCATGCTCGAGGAAGAGGCGGGATGGCTATGCTGAGAGTGAGGATGCCCCCGTCAACCCCCCGGCCCATGCGTCCGGAAGAGAGCACGCCATGACCATGCCCATGACCCTCAAGGAGTATCTCGAGGCCTGTGACATCGACTACGAGGAACTCCCCCATCCCCGGGAGATCACCGCCAGTCGCATCGCCGAGACATCGAAGATTGCCGGCGATCGCATGGCCAAGGCGGTGATGCTCCACAGCGACTCCGGGTATCGCCTCGCGGTGATCCCCAGCAGCTGCGACGCCGACCTCGACCAGCTCTCGCGGATGCTCCACGAGAAGGTCTCCCTGGCCTCGGAGCAGCAGATCATGGAGCACTTCCGCGACTGCGACCCCGGCGCCACCTCCCCGGTTGGCCAGGCCTGGGGTCTGCAGGTCTATGTCGACGACATGCTCAGGCACCAGCCCGACGTCTACTTCGATGCCGGCGACCACGAGACCCTGGTGCACATGAGCGGGCGGGAGTTCGACCGCCTGATGCACGACAGCCCCCACGGGCGCTTCAGCCGCCACTACTGACCCCGGTGCACGGGGTGGGTACCTGCCGGGCCGCGATCCGCGTTGATCGCGGCCCTTTCCTGCTGGCGAGCCGACTGCGCTATGGTAGCGGCCTGAGGCCCGCCGACTCGCCCGTCAGGAGCTCCCATGCCGCAGCAGCGTTCCCCTTTCCGTGCCCCATGCATCGCCGCCCTCCCCTTCGCCCTGATCCTCGCCGGCCTCCCCGCCGCCCAGGCCAGCGACTGCCCGGCCCCCGGCCAGTGGCAGCGCGCGGGCGCGGTCGTGGATACCGCCACGCTGATGGCCGACCTGGCCGAGCACCGCGTGTTGCTGCTCGGCGAGCAGCACGAGCGACTGGCCCACCACCGCTGGCAGCTGCACACCCTGGCCGGCCTGCACGCCCGCGAGCCGCGGATGGTCATCGGCCTGGAGATGCTGCCCCGAGAGGCCCAGCCAGCGCTGGACGCCTGGGTGGCCGGCGAGCTCGACGAGGCCGCCTTCCTGGCCGAGAGCGACTGGCTGGGTGCCTGGGGCTATGACCCCGACGCCTACCTGCCGATCCTGCACTTCGCGCGCATGCAGCGCATCCCGCTGCGGGCGCTCAACGTCACCCCGGCGCTGCGCCAGCGCATCGCCGAAGAGGGGTGGGAGGCCATTCCCCCGCAGGAGCGACACGCCATCACCCCGCCCGTCCCCGCCTCCGAGGGATACCGCGAGGCGCTGGCCGAGGTCTATGCCAACCACCCCAGCGCCGTGGACCCCGAGGCGGGCCTCGAGCGCTTCATCGATGCCCAGCTGGTGTGGGATCGCGCCATGGCCCAGGCCCTGGCCGAGGCCGCCGAAGAGGCGGCGCTGGTGGTGGGGCTGATGGGCCAGGGCCATGTCAGCTACGGCCACGGCGTGCCCCACCAGCTGGCCGATCTAGGGATCGACGCCGCCGGGCTGCTGGCCTGGCAGCGGAACGACGGCTGCACGCCGCCGACGGGGCTGGCCGATGCGCTCTTTACCCTCGGCGACGAGGCCGCCTTCGAGCCCCCCGAGCCCCAGCGCCTTGGGATCCTGATCGCGGCAGACGAGGGCGGCGTGCGGGTGGTCAGGGTGATGGAGGAGAGCCTGGCCGAAACGCTGGGTCTGCAGCGTGATGATCTGATCGTCGAGGTCGCCGGCCGGCCAGTGCGCCGCCCCGGCGAACTCACCGACCTGGTACGCCGCCAGACGCCAGGCACCCTGCTGCCCCTCACCGTGACGCGCAATGGCAGCACCGAGGAGCTGCTGGCCCGCTTCCCGCTTCGCGACGGGGTGCGCTGAATCCATGGCGACAACGGGCCTGCCCCGCTGCCGCTCGCCTCTGGCCTGGGCCCTGCTCGGCGCGCTGCTGGCCGGTCCCGCCTGGGGGGAGGCGCTCGGTCCCGAGCGCCGGCTGACACTGCACCTCGATCCCGCCGAGCGAAGCCTCGCCGGCGAACTGGTGCAGCCGCTGCCCGACGGCGGGCGCTTCGCGCTGCTCGACGGGCTCGATGTCCGCGAGGCCCACTGCGGCGAGCGGACGCTCCGGCTGGCGCGGGACCACGAGGGCCGCTGGTTGGTTCCGGCCTGTTCCGCGCCGACGCTCACCCTGCGCTGGCAGGGGACGCTGCCCGAGGCGGAGCGGGAGACGCGCCACACCATCGCCGAGGCCGGCACCTTCCTGCCCACCCGGGGCGGCTGGTATCCCCACCTGGTGGAGGCGGCCGGGCCGCTCTCCCTCGAGGTGTATACCCCGGCCGGGCAGCGGGCGCTGGGCAGCGGCTCCCTGGTGGAGGAGCGGACCACGCCAGAAGGCAGGCTCGCCCGCTTCCACCACCCGCGGACCCGCGAGGTGGAGCTCGCCGCCGGCCCCTGGGCCCTGCGCGAGCGCGACGTGGGCGGGGTGACCCTGCGGGTGCTCTTCCCCGAGGCGCTGGACGCCGCCTTCGGTGCGACCTACCTGGAGCGGGCGGCGCACCACCTGGCCGCCTTCCAGGCCCGGCTGGGGCGCCTGCCCTTTGCGAGCTTCAGCATCGCCGCCTCGCCGGCGCCGGTGGGGGTCGCCTTTCCCGGCTTCACGCTGCTCGGCGAGCGGGTAATCCCGCTGCCCTTCATTCCCGACACCTCGCTGCCCCACGAGATCATGCACGCCTGGTGGGGGGCCGGCGTGCTGGTGGACTACGCCGAGGGCAACTGGGCCGAGGCGCTGACCACCTACCTGGCCGACCACGCCGTGGCCGAGGCGGCCGGCGAGGATGCCGAGCTGCGCCGGGGCTGGCTGCGCGACCTAGCCGCCCTGCCCGCCGTCCACGAGCCGACCCTGCGCGACTTTCGCGGCGGCCCGGACCCCGCCGGCCGACTGATCGGCTACCAGCACGGCGCCCTGCTCTTCCACATGCTGCGAAAGCGCCTGGGCAACGCCGCCTTCGACGCCGCCCTGGTCGCCTTCGCCGGGCGCTGGATGCACCGCACCGCCGACTGGCAGGCCCTGGAGGCCGCCTTCAGCGAGGCGGCGGGCGAGGAGCTCGCCCCCTTCTTCGCCGCCTGGCGCGACCGCCCCGGCCGCCCGGCGCTGGCCCTGGAGGAGGTGCGCTTCGAGGCCGAACATGACGGCGGCTGGCTGCATGGCGTGCTGGTCCAGCGGGGCGAGCACGCCCCCTGGCCGATGAGCGTGCCCCTGGTGGTGGACACGGACGCGGGGCCGGTGACCCTGACCCAGCGCATGGAGAGCGAGCGCCAGCCCTTCGCCCTGCCGCTGGCGGGGCCCCCGCGGGCGCTCGAGGTAGACCCCGACGCCGAGCTGCTGCGCCACCCCGGCGTGCTGCCCAGCGTGCTGCGCCGGCTGCTGCTCGACCCCAACACCCGGCTGGTGGCCCTGACGCCCGGCCGCACGGCGGAGCTGGAGGCGCTGGCCAGCCGGGCCCTGGGCCGCCGGCTCGCGTCGCTGCCCGCCGAGGAGGCACTGGATGGCGAGTGGGAGACCCTCGCGCCGCTGCTGGTGGTGGGCACCACCGACGAGGTCGTCGCGTGGCGCCGGGAGCGCGGCCTCGCCGCCCCGCCCCGGGAGGGGCTGGAAGAGGCCGGTCGCGCAAGGGTCTGGATGCATCCGGGGCACCCCATCGGCCTGCTCAGCGGAGACGACGCCGAGGGCCTGGCCATGCTCGCCGCCCGACTGCGCCACCATGGCCAGCGCAGCCACCTGGTGCTGGGCGAGGACGGCGAGACCCGTGACGCCGACACCTGGCCGGCAGAGGAAAATCCGCTGCGCATCGAGTGGGAGGAGTAGCCGTCGGGGATGGCCAGCCGCCGCCCAGACAGGCATCATGGGCGCCGTTTCCTTCACCATTCCCGAGGTCACTTCCCCCGATGCGTATCATCATCCGCACCTTCTTCCGCGGCCTGCGCCTGGTGCTGGCGCCGGTCGTGCTGATCGCCGAGAAGCTCTCCACTCCGAAGTCCATCGAGCGCAGCCCGGAGGCCCAGGCCGAGGTCGACAGCGCCTGCGAGAACCTCGCGCTCTACCAGTTCCGCACCTGCCCCTTCTGCGTCAAGGTGCGCAAGGAGATCGCCCGCCTGGGCCTGCCCATCGAGGTGCGCGACGCCCAGCTCGACCCCGATCACCGCAAGGCCCTGGCCGAGGGCGGCGGGCGCATCAAGGTGCCCTGCCTGAAGATCGCCCACGACGACGGCCGCGAGGAGTGGCTCTACGAGTCCGACGCCATCAACGCCTGGCTGCACCAGCGCTTCGGCGCCGCCTGACCCCTGTCGCCGGCCCCCAGCGCCTGATGACCACCATCTGATGACCATCGCCTGGACGCTATCGTCCAGGCCCTGCCGCCTGCGCCTCTCCCTCGCCGCCCGGCTGATGCAGCCAGCAGGCGGCGCCGTGGTCCGGGCGCGGCATGAACTCCGGGGGCACCTCCCGGTCGCATAGCCCCGCCATGGCCTGGGGGCAGCGCGGATGGAAGCGACACCCGTCCGGCGGTTCGATCAGGCTCGGCGGTTCGCCGACAGGCACCTCGCGCAGGCGGGTGGCATTGGCGGCGTCCGGGTCGGAGAGTGCGGCCAAAAGGGCCCGAGTATAGGGGTGCTGGGGGGCGTCGAGCAGGTCGTCCACCGGGGCGCTCTCCACTACCTTGCCGGCATAGAGCACGAAGATGCGCTCGGCATAGTGACGCACCGTGGCCAGGTCGTGGGTGACGAAGGCCAGCGTCAGCCCCCGCTCGCGCTGGATGCCACGCAGCAGCTCCAGGATCTCCACCCGCACCGAGGCGTCGAGCATCGACACCGGCTCGTCGGCGATCACCAGCGCCGGCTCGAGGATCAGCGCCCGGGCGATCACCACCCGCTGCTGCTGGCCGCCGCTGAGCATATGCGGGAACTTGCCGAGGAACTCCTCCACCGGCGTCAGCCGCACCTCTGCGAGCGCCGCGCGAATGCGCCGCTCGCGCTCGGCGCGATCCGTCACACCGTGGATCTTGAGCGGCTCGGCGAGGATGCGCCGCACGTCCAGGAAGGGCGGCAGCGCCCCGAAAGGGTCCTGCTGCACATAGCCCACCCGGGCCCGCCACGCCTTGAGCGCCGCCCCCTTGAGGCCGGCCAGCGATTCCCCCTCGAAGCGCACCTCGCCCTGGGTCGGCCGGTGCAGGCCCAGCAGGGTTCGTACCAGGGAGCTCTTGCCGCAGCCCGACTCGCCGACGAAGGCCACCGCCTCGCCGCGGGCCAGGGTGAAGCTGACATCGTCGACCGCCCGCACCGCCCCCACCCGCAGGAAGCCCCACTGACGCAGCTCGAACCAGGTGTGCAGGCCATGGGCCTCCACCAGCGGCGTCTCAGCCATGCTCACCTCCCCCGCTCGGCGCATGCAGCCAGCAGCGCACCCGATGGCGGCTTTCGCTCGCCCCTTCACCCGCTGCCTCCCGTGCGCCCCCTCCCGGAACAAACGCCGAGGGCGACGCGTCGCAGCGGGCGAAGCGCTCGGGGCAGCGCGCGGCGAAGCGGCAGCCGGTTGGCGGGTCGAGCAGGCTCGGCGGCTGGCCGGGAATGGCCCGCGGGCGCTCGCGCTCGTGGAGCCGCGGCACGCTTTTCATCAGCAGGCGCGAATAGGGGTGGGCCGGCTCGGCGAAAAAGCGCGCCGCGCTGCACGCCTCCACCAGCTCGCCGGCATACATCAGCGCCACCCGATCGGCCAGCTCGCTGGAGGTGGCCACGTCGTGGGTGATCAGGATGAAACTGGTGCCCTGCTGCGCCTTGATCTCCTTCAGCACGTTCATGATCGCCGCCTGGGTCAGCACGTCCAGCGCCGAGGTGGGCTCGTCGAGGATCACCAGCTCCGGCTCCGCCACCAGCGCCATGGCGAGCACCGCCCGCTGGCGCATGCCGCCGGAGAGCTCGAAGGGGTAGCGGGCCATGAAGTCCAGCGGCAGCCCCACCCGCTGGAACACCTCGGCGGCACGCTCGAGCGCCCGGCGCCGAGGCCAGCGCTTCAGCTCGCGCAGCGGCTCGGCCACCTGCTCGCCCACCTTCACCACCGGGTTCAGGGCGTTCATGGAGGCCTGCATCACCAGCGCCATGCGCGACCACTGCACCTCGCGGCGAAAGCGCTCGTCGGAGAGCTCGCTGATCGGGGCATCGCCCAGGCTGACCCGGCCGCTATGGTGGGCCAGGTTGCGCGGCAGCAGGCGCATCAGCGCCCTGGCCAGCGAGCTCTTGCCGCAGCCCGACTCGCCGAGGATCACCAGCGCCTCACCGCGCTTCACGTCGAAGCTCACCCCGTCCACGGCGCGCACCGCGCCGCCGCGGGTACGGTAGTGCAGCGCCAGCTCCTCGACGCGAAGCAGGGTCTCGCCTGCCGTCGTCCCTGCCATCACAGGCTCCTCAGTCGTGGATTGAAGACCCGGTCCAGGGCGAAGCCGAGCATGGCGAAGCCGAGGCCGGTGAGCATCAGCAGGATCGCCGGGGCCACCACCCAGTAGACGTAGCCGTTGTAGAGCGCGCTCTGGGACTGGGCGTCGTTGAGCACCTTGCCCCAGGTGGGCAGCTCGGGGTCGCCCAGCCCCAGCACCGCCAGCGACGCCTCCAGGAAGACGAAGGTGGGGATCAGGGTCACGAAGGTGGGGATCAGCACCGGCAGGATGCGCGGCAGCATGTAGCGCATGACGATGCGCAGGTCCGAGGCCCCGTAGGCGAGTGCGGCCTCGATGTAGGGCGCCTCGCGGATCGGCAGCAGCATGGCGCGGTAGGTCTTGATGCCGGCGCTGAAGATGCCGAGCAGCACCACCACCCCGAGCATCAGCCAGATGCTGGTGGAGTAGAGGGTGCCCACCATCACTAGGATCGGCAGCACCGGCAGGATCATGTTGACCTCGGTGAGGCGCTGGATCACCGCGTCCACCCAGCCGCGGTACCAGACCCCCACGGCGGCGATCACCAGGGTGGTCAGGGTGGTGCCCACCGCGGCGATCAGCCCGAAGGCAAGCGCCACCGGGGTGCCCCACAGCAGCGCCAGGCTGAGGTCGCGGCGCTGGTGGTCGGTGCCGGCGATGCCGTGGACCCGGCCGTAGAGCACCAACTCGGCCTCGAGCCCGGCCTGCTCGTCGAACACCACCGCATCGAGCAGCAGCCGATAGCTGCCCTTCAGCACCTCGGGCTCCCCCTCCACCAGGGGGGCGCTCAGCAGGCCGATATGGGGCGCCAGGCCACCCAGCCGCCGCTCGAGGCCGCGGTCCTGGGAGATCGAGACGCGCTCCTGGCGGCCGACCCGATAGCCGCCCAGGGCCACCTCGCGGCCGTCCGGGGCCTCCCAGGTGAGCCGCACGAAGGGCGCGCGAGCGTGCCCCTCTGCGGCGAGGAAGAGATTGATCTCGCTGGGAAAGCCCCCGTAGGCGTAGTCGAATTCCAGCGGGATCTGCAGCCGCCGCCCGCCCGGAAAGGGCACCTCCTCGACCTCGGCGGCATGGCTGGCCACCGTCAGGGTGCGGGCAGCGTTGCCGCCGCGCAGGCGGTCGACCCAGGCCGGCGAGGCGTTGACCGGGTGACGCTGCCACATCTCGCTGCCCCGCCAGCGCTCCAGGGCCTCGCCGTAGGGAATCACCAGCGGCGTGGCGAGGGCCACGGCGCCGAGCAGCAGAATGATCAGGACGCCCAGCAGCGCCGAGGGGTAGCGGGCCAGCTCCCGCCAGCCCCTGCGCTCTGTCGCGGCACTCATCGGCGGCCTCCCTTTACCCGCACCCGCGGGTCGAGCAGCGCATAGAGGATATCGAGCAGGAACACGGTCGCCGCCAGCAGGTAGGCGAAGATCACCACCCCGCCGATGATCACCGGCGTATCGCGGTGGCCGATGGCCTGGAACAGCAGCGAGCCGAGCCCGGGCCAGTTGAACACCTGCTCGAGGATGATCGCCCCGCTCCACAGGCCGATCAGCATCAGCATGAAGCTGGTGATGATGGGCGACAGCGCCGGGCGCAATATGTAGCGACGCTCGATGCGCCGCGACGAGAGCCCCTTGGCGCGGGCCATCTCCACGTAGTCCTCGCTGGAGTGGATCAGGAAGAAGGTGCGCCAGGAGTAGATGGAGACGAAGATCGAGGAGAGGAACATGGCGGCCACCGGCAGCAGCATGTGGCGCGCAAGGCTCGCCGCGTACGCGAGCCGGCCCTCCGGCGGCGGCGCGGTGACCATGCCCCCGGCGGGCAGCAACGGGAACAGGAAGGCCAGCAGCAGGATCAGGAAGATGCCGTAGAACCAGCCCGGTGCCGCCGAGCTCGGCGCCAGCGCGATCACCGTACGGTCCAGGGCGCTGCCGTAGCGCCGAGACAGCGAGAGGGCAGCGAACACCGCGGTGAAGAAGACCAGCAGGTTGGCGGTGCCGAACAGCAGCAGGGTCGCCGGCAGCCGCTCGGTGATGATGTCGCGCACCTCCCGGGAGCCGCGATCGCTGTGCATCTGCTCGGCGCGCCCCAGGTCCAGGCTCATGGCCCGCTTCAGGTAGTCGAGGCTGCGCACCACGAAGGGCTGGTCGAGGCGCAGCCGCTCCACCTCCAGGGCCACCTGGCGTGCCACCAGGGCGTTGCGCTCCTCGCCGGGCATGTCGAAGAAGGCCGGGTCGGCGCGCACCGTCTCGACCACCTCGCTCCTGATCTGCACCAGGCGCAGCTCATCCACCTGCCCGCCCATGTTGGCCACCACGATGGTCAGGTAGACCCCCACCAGCACCGTGGCCAGCAGGGCGACGAGACGCCCCAGGGCGAAGAGCAGCAGATGACGCAGGTCGCGCAGGCGGGCGCGACGCAGGGAGGGCCGCCGCGGTTCGGTCGAGGATTCGGGGGTCATCGGGGCACCTCCTCGCCGAATGGCACGGTGGCAAACACATGGGAGGCGAAGGCCGGCAGCGCCACCCGCCGGCTGATCACGGCCAGCTCCAGGCTATTGGCGCCGCTGCCGAGGGCCGCCAGGGCCTCGGCGTCCAGCAGCACCCGCCACTCGCCGTCGCCCAGCGGCCTGGCCTCGCCGCGATGAGCAAGCGCCCCCTGGCCGTCGAACAGCAGGTAGCTCACCTCCTGGACGTCGGCCTCGGGATAGGGCTCGCCCTCCACGGTCAGGCTGAGGCGAAACTCGGCGGCCTCGTGCCCCTCCGCGCCGCCGGCCGCCAGGCCATTGCGAGCCCTCGGGCCTCCCGCCTCCACTACCAGGGGGCCATCGAGCACCAGTTCAGGAATGGGCGCCGTGCTCAGGCCGAGCCAGCGGTCGGCGGGGTCGCGATACCCCTCGAAGCGGCGCAGCACCACGCTGCCCTCCACGGGATGCACCGAGTGCAGCCGATAGGGTCCGCTGCCCACCCAGAAGTGGCCGAAGGCCCCGTGCCAGGCCGCGAGGGCCTCCAGGCGCCGCTCGCGCTCGCCCGGCGCGATCCACTCGCCCATGGCCACCTCGTGGGGCAGCTCGCTGGCCTCCCTGGCCTGCTCCAGCAACCGTGCCAGTGCCGGCAGGCTGGGGCCGGCCACCAGGCTCAGCCAGTCGACCCGGTGGCGATCAGCCTTGTTGGAGGAGAAGGCCAGCTCGCCGCGGCGCTCGCCGAGAATGCCCAGCATCAGCACGTGCCAGGGCAGCGGGCTCGGCGCCCGGGCGGCGACGATGCTCTCGGCATCGGGGAAGATCTGGTCGCTGTAGACCTCGATCACCAGGGGCTCGGTGGAGAGGATCCGCCAGCCGCGGAAGTGACGGCGGAAGGCCTCGAAGGTGGCCAGGTGGGCCGGGTCGAAGAGCGGGCTCGTCTCGCTTGCGCGCTCGAAGTCGAGAATCCAGGGCAGCACGAAGTCCGCGGGCGTCAGCCAGGAGCCGTCATGCCAGCGATGTGCGAACAGATCATCGTCGTAGTGGACCCGCACCCGGGTGCGGGCGGTGAGCCCCTCGGGGTGGGCCTCCTCGGCGGTGATGAAGCGTCCGTAGAGCACATCCCAGTCGACCCAGGCGTCATCGGGCACCGGGATCTGCGCCTCGCGGGTCACCGTCAGCCAGTCGAGGGTCTGCTCCACCGGCACGCCCTGCTCCACCGCCACCTCGGCGCGGGCGATGCGCTGGGGGTGGTAGAGCCCGGTGTAGGGATCGGGCAGCACCACGGGGTCCTGGGTGGCGCGGGTGATCATGCGGTCGAAAGCCCAGTTGCTGCCGGCCACCGGATTCCAGGGCTCGCCCAGCAGCCCCGGCAGCCCCACCACCATGCGACCGCCGAGGCGGTCGGTGTAGCGCAGGGTGTAGGGCCACAGCGCGGAGCCGGAGACGCCGCCGGCAAGGTCCGCGGCCACCTCGACGTTGGCGGCCCGCGCCGAGGCGTTGAGCTGGTCCACCAGCCACACCCGCGAGGAGTCCGCCAGGGCCAGCGCCAGGGCCTCGGTCATCATCGCCTGGCGCTCCTCCCAGCTTCGGTAGTCGCGCCGCGACAGCCGATCGGCGAGCGCATCGAACTCGGGCGCAGGGCGGTAGGCCTGCCACAGCGGCTCGGCGCGCCCGCGGGGGGTGTAGTAGAAGCTGAAGTTGTCGGCCTGGTCACGCTGGATCACGATGGAGATCCAGGCGCCGGTATAGAGGTGCCAGTGGCCGGCGGCGGGATCCGTGGCGATCCACAGCCGCGAGGCCTCCTCGGCGGTGCGGTAGCGCCGTTCCACCTCGAAGCCGAGTTCCTGCAGCAGGTTGGCGAGATAGTCCCCCACCCGGCGGCGCTCGTCCTCGGTGCGGATCAGCAGGCGCAGGCGCACCCGTTCGCCGCGCCAGGTCCAGCGCCCGCCCTCGCACTCGGCGCCCAGCTCAAGCATGCCGGCATCGATGGCGGCGCGGGCCCGCTCGGGGTCGTGGGCATAGTAGAGCTCCAGCGCCCGGGCCACCTCGGCGAGCCGCGAGTAGTCGGGAAAGGCGGTGGAGAGCGGCAAGGTGCGCGGCACGGCCAGGCCGCCATAGAGCTCCTCGGCCACGTGGCGACGGTCGATCAGCCAGTTGAGCGCCTCGCGGATCTCGGGCAGGGCGAAGGGGTTGAGGCTGCCGTCGGCAAGGACCGGCCCGGCGGGGTTGAGGGTCAGCTCGCTGGAGGTGCCGAAGGCCAGGTCATGATCGGCATGGACGGAGTCGCGCAGCCGGTTGACCACCGTGGGGCTCGAGATCCCCTGGCTGAAGAGCTGGTGACTGCCCGACTCGATCAGCCCGGTGACCCGGCCGATATCGGTCTCGCGCAGGAAGACGATCTCGTCGAGCAGTGCCCCGCGCCGCCCGGCCAGGGCCTCGCGGTCGAGCTCGACGTCCAGGCGCGGCGGCTCCCGCCCGGGCCTGTCCCCCGCTGGCCACAGCGCCACCCCCACTGCCGCGGCCAACAGCAGCGCGCTGATGCCGAGTCCCACGCCTCTCATGATGTCATCCCTGCTTCCGACCAGGCCTCAGGGCTACACTTTGACCGAGCCGGGGCAGCGAGGAAACCGCGCCGCAGCGGTCGGCGTTTCAACGCTTGCGCCCGCGCAGCACCAGGTTGCGAGGGGTGAGCTCCCGGGGACAGAAGGTGCCGAGCTCCACCGCATAGCCGGCCTCCTCCAGGAAGGCCGCACGATCCAGCGCCAGCCACACCTCCAGGGGGCGGCGGAAGAGGTGGCGGGCGAGTTCCAGACGGGCGACCTCCCGCTGGCGCCGCCAGCCGGCGTCCTCGTGGGCGCGCCAGTCGACCCCCGCGGGCAGCGCGATGCCCTTCTGCTGCGCCGCCCAGTGGCAGAAGCCCTCGAAGGTCTCGGGCATCTGGCCGTAGGCGAGGCTCGGCACCGGCAGGTAGGCATCGACACCGCGCACCTCGCGCTGCAGCCGATCGAAGCCGAGGCGCCAGGCGCCGGCCCGCTCCCGGTGGCGCTGCACGCCACGGGGGGCGGTGACCGTCTCCTGCACGGCCAGAGCCAGGTCATCCCGTTCGAGCACCAGGCCCCGGGCCTCGGCGAGGGCGCGCCCCCTGGTGGAAAGCGGCCGGTAGCGGTCGTCCGCGGTGCGCTGGTAGCAGCAGGGCGCCAGGGTCACGGCACTGCCCGCCGCCGCGGCGAGCGTGAGCAGCCGACGATGCAGGTCGCCGCAGGCGTGCAGCGCCGCCACCCGTGTCCGGTCGTCCAGCCACGCCGCGGCGTTCTCGGCCATGACGTCCTGCTCCCGCAGCGTCACCCGAGCGCCCTGCCGCTGGGCCAGGGCGCGGCCCGCCTCGCACAGCGCCGGCTGCCACTCCAGGGCGGTCACCTCGATGCCATGATGCCGCGACAGGGCCCGGGCCAGGTGCCCCTTGCCGGCGCACCACTCCACCAGCGACTCGGCCTGAGCGACCTCGACCTGGGGCAGAAAGGCCTGTACCTGGCGCCACTTGCGCCCCCCCACCTGTTCTCCCCAGGCCTCGGGCAGTTCCTCGGCCAGTACCCCGCCCTGCTCCGCCATCGCCGGCAGGGCCACCAGCCAAGCCAGCTCATCCACGGGCAGCCAGGCGGCCAGGGGGGAGTCCGTGAAGGGGTCCTCCTGCAGACGCGCCACCTCGGCGTCAGTGAGCGCCAGCAGCGCCTCGGCAAGCCCCGGCCAGCGCGCCTGCCAGGGCAGCCGCGGGTGCTGGAAGGGCAGGCAGCGCCACAGCGACTGCCATTCGGCCAACCGTTCGGCCAGGCCGGTGAAGCGTTCGAGGTGCGTCATGGGCAAGGGGTCAGATGGCATTGCGCAGCCCCAGCTCATAGGGGTGCGGGTCCAGGTAGGTCTGGCGGCGGATATACTCCGAGCCGTGGCGCTTCAGGTAGTGCGCCAGCAGGCGGATCGGCACCGCCAGAGCCACATGCCCCTGGCGATACTCCTCGATGGCGGCGAGCAGGCCCTGGCGTGTCTCGCCGTCCAGGGCCTCCTTGAGGTAGCCGAAGACGTGCATCAGGGCGTTGGTGTGGGTCTTGCGGGTGGCGGGGCGGGCCAGGGCCGCCATGAAGCGCTGCAGGTAGTGGTCCA
The DNA here is from genome assembly GCF_013000985.1 of Halomonas sp. PGE1. NCBI lineage: Bacteria > Pseudomonadati > Pseudomonadota > Gammaproteobacteria > Oceanospirillales > Halomonadaceae > Halomonas > Halomonas sp. PGE1. Next base: position 1,912,014 of record NZ_CP053032.1, on the reverse strand, counting down.
TCGCCTCCGCCAGGGGGCGGGCGTGGGCCTCGGCCAGGTAGCGACCGAGCTCGCGATAGGCCTCCACGTGATGGGCCATCAGCAGGTATTTCTGGCGGCTGTGGAACTGCAGCAGCTGGTGGTAGCTGGGGTGCGCCTCCACGTGGCGCTTCCAGTCGTCGAGGGCGTAGACCCGGGTGATGAAGTTCTCGCGCAGCACGGCGTCGTTCATGCGCGCCTCCTCCTCCAGCGGCAGCGTCGGGAAGTGGCGTTTCAGCGCCCGCACGAAGGCGCCGGCGTCGGAGTGACTGGGCATGCCGTTGGCGCCATAGACCTTGACCCGCTCGAGCCCGCAGCTCGGGGAGCCCTTCATCAGGATGAAGCCTCGCAGGTGACGATGGCGCGCGATGAACTCATCGCTCACCGCCGCCAGCCTGTCGGTGACGTCGAGGCCGGGGTCCACGGTGCCCACCACCCGGGGCGCCTCGCCGGGCGCGCCCACCAGGCGGATGGGCTCCCGGGGCACGCCGAGCCCCGCCGCCAGCTCCGGACAGAAGGGCTCGAAGGCGAAGCGCTCACCGAGCACCTCCAGGCAGTAGCGCGACCGCTTGTGGCCGCCGTTGTAACGCACCTGCTCGCCCATCAGGCAGGCACTGATCCCCACCGGAATGCCCGCCCCGTTCGACACCGCCTCGCTCATGCTCGCCTCCCTCGATCATCGCTGCGGGGGGTGACGCCCCGCCATTGAGACATGATTGTGACACGACGGCCGCCGCCCGGCATGGTGCCCGGCGGTGTGATATAACGCGCAATCGGGATTCCATCGTTGCCCACAGGGAGGATGCCATGGGCCGCTTCGTCTTCACTCTCGCCATGCTCGCCGGCCTGGCCTACGCCGGCCTTTATGTCTATTACGGCCATGCCGCCCGGCAGGCCATCGAGGAGCAGCTGGAGGCCCGCGGGCTGACGGCCATCGAGGTGCAGAGCCTCGACTACGGGCTGCTCGCGCCGGTGAGCCAGGCGGCACAGGTCGCCGTCGGCATCCGCTATCGCGGCGCCGAGGCCACCCTCGACGTTCGCGTGCTCGGCCATCCGCTCTTCTCGGACGAGGTCCGCCTGGAACTGGATGGCCTGCAGGCCCTGCGACTCAGCATCGGGCTGGGGGGCTGAGCCGGGGTTGCGGCCTGCCCCCGGGGCAGGGTCATGCTATCCTCGCCGTGACCGGCCGGCGCCCCCGCCGGCCCCCGAGAGCCAACCTTCAGGAGACTTCCATGGCCAAGGCAACCGCGCGTCATATTCTGGTGAACAGCAAGGAGAAGTGCGAGGCCCTCAAGGCCGAGATCGAGGGCGGTCGCGACTTCGCCGAGGTGGCCCGCGAGAACTCCACCTGCCCCTCCAGCCGCCAGGGCGGCGACCTCGGCAGCTTCGGCCCGGGCCAGATGGTCCGCGAGTTCGACGAGGTGGTCTTCTCCGGCGAGCTGAACAAGGTGCACGGCCCGGTGAAGACCCAATTCGGCTACCACCTGCTGGAGATCACCAGCCGCAGCTGATCGCCTGCCGTGCTGGATGACGCCGCGCATGGGCCACCCTGCGCGGCTTTTTTCTTGTACAAGCCCTGTATCATACGGAGAGTCGCGCTAGGATGGAGGGCATCATCGAACCCGCCACAGGAGCCAGGCATGAGTGATTCCCCGGTCATCGCGGTCGAGCGGCTCTCGAAGGCCTATGCCGGCGGCTTCGAGGCCCTCAGGGAGGTCAACCTCGAGATCCGGCGGGGCGAGATCTTCGCCCTGCTGGGCCCCAACGGGGCGGGCAAGACCACCCTGATCAGCGTGATCTGCGGCCTGGTCAATGCCACCTCGGGGCGGGTGCTGGTGGACGGACACGACAACGTCCGCGACTTCCGCGCCGCCCGGCAGCGGATCGGCCTGGTGCCCCAGGAGCTGACCAACGAGGCCTTCGTCACCGTGTGGGACACCGTCAGCTTCAGCCGCGGGCTCTTCGGCAAGGGCAAGGACCCGGCCCATATCGAGGCGGTGCTGCGCTCGCTGTCGCTGTGGGAGAAGCGCCACAACCGCCTGATCACCCTCTCCGGCGGCATGAAGCGCCGGGTGCTGATCGCCAAGGCCCTGGCCCACGAGCCGGAGATCCTGTTCCTGGACGAGCCCACCGCCGGGGTCGACGTGGAGCTGCGCCGCGACATGTGGGAGGTGGTGCGCCAGCTGCGCGACAACGGCGTGACCATCATCCTCACCACCCACTACATCGAGGAGGCCGAGGAGATGGCCGACCGCATCGGCGTGATCCGCCGCGGCGAACTGGTGCTGGTGGAGGAGAAGCACGCCCTGATGCGCAAGCTCGGCAGCAAGGAGCTGACCCTGCACCTGCGCGAGCCCCTGGCGACGCTGCCCGACGCCCTCGCCCGCCACGGGCTGGCCCTGGCCGAGGAGGGCCACGCCCTGGTCTACACCTACGATGCCAACGAACCCGACGAGGACCAGGCCGGCATCGCCGAGCTGCTCGCCGACCTGGAGGCCGCCGGCATCGGCTTCAAGGACCTGCACACCCGCCAGAGCTCCCTGGAGGAGATCTTCGTCAGCCTGGTCAAGGAGACGGCATGAACCTGCAGTCCGTGAAGACCCTCTATCTCGCCGAGATGGCGCGCAGCCTGCGCACCGTACTGCAGAGCATCGTCTCGCCGGTGATCTCCACCTCGCTCTACTTCGTGGTGTTCGGCGCGGCCATCGGCACGCGGATCAGCGAGGTCAACGGCGTGAGCTACGGCGCCTTCATCGTGCCCGGGCTGATCATGCTGATGCTGCTGACCCAGAGCGTCTCCAACGCCTCCTTCGGGATCTTCTTCCCGCGCTTCTCGGGATCGATCTACGAAATCCTCTCGGCGCCCATCTCCTACTGGGAGATCGTGCTCGGCTACGTGGGGGCGGCGGCCACCAAGTCCATCGTCCTGGGGCTGATCGTGCTGGCCACCGCGCGGCTGTTCGTGCCCTACTCCATCGCGCATCCGCTGATGATGGTGCTCTTCCTGCTGCTCACCGCGGTCACCTTCAGCCTGCTGGGCTTCATCATCGGCATCTGGGCCGACGGCTTCGAGAAGCTGCAGCTGGTGCCGCTGCTGGTGATCACCCCACTCACCTTCCTCGGCGGCACCTTCTACTCCATCGACATGCTGCCGCCCTTCTGGCAGGCGGTGACCCTGGCCAACCCGGTGGTCTACCTGGTCAGCGGCTTCCGCTGGAGCTTCTACGGCATCAGCGACGTCAGCCCGGTGATCAGCCTCGCCATGATCCTGCTGTTCCTGACCGCGGCACTCGCGGTGGTGGAGCGGATCTTCCGCACGGGGTACCGGCTCAAGCCGTGATCGGGTATCGACTCGCGAGCCGGCCGGGTATCATCGCCGCCCTCGCCCACTCTCGCAGGAGGCCCCATGCCGATCCTCAACGCCATCGTCCATCGTATCGAGAAACCCGGTGACGCCACGGCCAGGCTGGTCGCGGCCGAGGCGACGCTGCCCCACACCGATACCCTGGACGCCCTGCTGGAGGGACTCAACAAGGCCTACCACGGCAAGGGCAAGGCGTGGGGCCACTTCGCCGTTGAAGGCACCGAACAGGCGTCGCCGCTGGCCGCGGAGCTGGCCGACTACCTGGCCGATGGCCGCGACTTCGTCGCCCTGACCCGGGCCATCGGCGAGCGCCTGACCACCCTGCTCGATGCCCACCTCTCGGTATCCGGTGACCTGGTCGTGCTGGAGACCCGATTCGGTGACGGGCACTTCCTCACCCTCGCCCTGCTCCACCACCGCGAAGGCTTCGCGGTGGACCCGCAGCTGGCCCTGGTGCCGGCCCGCCAGCTCAACCTGGCCCAGATGAGCCTGGCGGCCCGCATCGACCTCGCCCAGTGGCAGGCCGGAGACTCGCGACAGTACCTCTCCTGGACCCGCGACCGGGGAGGCAAGGCCCTGGCCGAAGGGTTTGCCGCCCTGCTCGGCGCCGTGGATGGCGTGGACGCCTCCGGCGAGACGCGCACCCTGCTCAAGGCGTTCAGCGACTACGTGGAGAAGGAGGACCTGGCCGAGGAAGCGAGCCGCGAAAAGACGTCTGCGCTGATCGACTATGCCAGCGACCAGGCCAGCCGCGGCGAGCCCATCACCCTGGAGGAGCTCTCGGAGGTGCTCGATGAGCAGCAGCCCAGGGCCTTCTATAACCACATTCGTCATGCCGACTACGGCCTCTCTCCGGAGATCCCGCCAGACCGCAAGACCCTCAACCAGTTTCGCCGCTTCACCGGCCGCGCCGCGGGGGTCTCGATCAGCTTCGATTCCCACCTGCTGGGCTCCAGCGTGGAGTATGACGAGGCCACCGACCGGTTGATCATCAAGCAGGTACCCAAGCAGCTGAGGGAACAGCTCAAGCGCCAGGGCTGAGCGCTCTCATCCTCCCTCTGTAGGCGATGGCTTACAGCCAATGTAGGCAATTGCTGGCACTTGCCGTCCACCGCTGGCAGCCCCGGGCTTTCAGGGCCAAGCTGCACCAGATAACCAAGCGATGAGGCCACGGTGCTCGTGACGAGCCCGGTACGCGAGGCATCTGGCATGCGGCAACTGGTCGGAGAAGCAGGTCTGCTGAACTGGCAGGCGGAGTTCAGGGACCCGGCACTGGAGGCACTGTTCAAGCGCTCGATCCTGGCACACCACGCCTGCCAGCTGCGCCTGGCACTGTGCCTGATCGCCGGGCTCTTCCTGGCCTTCGCCGTGGCGGACTACAGCGTGCTGGGGCTCGGGGGGGACTTCGCCACCCTGCTCATCGCTCGCCTGGCCACCGTGGCCGCCTGCCTGGCCGTAGCGCTGGCGGTGTGGCGCAGGCCGGCGGTGGCCCACCGGGTGCTGCCCATCAACCTGGTCAGCCTGCTGTGCCTCTCCGTCATACTGATGACCATCCTGCTGCGCCCCATCCATACCGGCATCCACGTCGCCTCCCTGGTGGTGGCGAGCATGGCGTTCTACCTCTTCCTCCCCAACCGGCTGCCCTGGATGCTGGTCGGCAACGCCTATCTGCTGGTCGGTTTCCTGACCGTTTCGCTGGTGGGCTCCAGCCTGCCACCGATGCTGGTGATGACCAGCCTGCTGCTGCTGCTGTTCGTCAATCTGCTGGGCTGGCTGACGATCCTCCATCTCAAGCGCCTCAAGCGCGAGCAGTTCGCACTCCTGCTGGAAGAGCGGCATATCAATCGCCGCCTCAAGGAGGAGATCCGCGAACGCAAGGAACTGGAGGCACGCCTGCGCTACATGGCCTGTACCGATGGCCTGACCGGCGTGGCCAATCGGCGGCATGTCTTCGAACTGGCCGGCCAGGAGCTGCGTCGTGCCCGGCGCGACGGCACGCCGCTGTCGATCTGCATGGTCGATGTGGACCTGTTCAAGCGGCTCAACGACCTCCACGGCCATGCCGTAGGCGACATGGTGCTCACCAGCGTGGCCGGCTGCTGTCGGTCGGTGCTGAGGGAGTGCGACATTCTCGGCCGCTACGGCGGCGAGGAGTTCGTGATCGTGCTGCCGCTGGCCGACCTCGCCACCGCGGCGGCCGTGGGCGAGCGGCTGCGCCGCAGGGTCAGCGGCCTGGCGCTGCCGATGCTGGGCCAGCAGGCCCAGCTGAGTGTCACCGTGGGCATCAGCCAGATCGCGCCTGGAGAGTCACGCCTTGACCCTGTGCTGCTGCGCGCCGACCGGGCCCTCTATGCCGGCAAGGCGCGCGGCCGCAACCGCGTGGTGGTGGCCGGCTCCCCCCCGAAGGGCAGGCACTTTGACTTCCCCACCACGCTGTGGCTGCCGGAGCTAGCCGCTATGCCAGATGCGGAGATAGCCACTGACGAAGCTGAGGCCCCTGTAGCAATCCCGGCTGACGAGCCACCTCCTGGCCGTTCCTGAACACGATCAGGGTGGGAATGCTGCGGATGCCGAAGCGCCCGGCCAGGGGCTGCTGGGCCTCGGTATCGAGCTTGGCGAAGCGCATGCGCGGCTCCAGCTCGCGAGCCGCCTCGGCGAAGATCGGCGCCATCATCTTGCAGGGGCCGCACCAGGCGGCCCAGAAGTCCACCACCACCGGCAGCTCGCTGCGCTCCACCAGGGCGCGAAAGTTGGCCGACGTCAATTCGACCGGCTCGCCGGTGAACAGCGCCTGCTTGCACCGGCCGCACTTCGGACCGTCGTGCAGGCGCGCCTGACTGACGCGGTTGATGGCGCCACAGTGCGGGCAGCCGAGGGTCAGGGAGTCGGACATGGGGGCTCCGGGTCGGGGGTCACTGGGTTCGACTATGGCGCCTGCCCCCTCCCCCTTCAAGCGTCACCGCATCGCGCCGCCGGCCACGCTGCCTGCCATGCCCTGCGAGGCCCTTGCCGGACGGCCATCCTCGGCACATGCTATCTCCCTCTTCCGCCTGCCGAGATCCGCAATGAGTTCACGCCCCGACCCGCGCGTGCTGCTGCGCCTGCTGGGCCTGCTGGCCCCCTATCGATGGCGACTGGCCCTGGCGGCCCTGGCGCTGCTCGCGGCCTCAGGCAGCGTGCTGCTGCTCGGCCAGGGGCTGCGCCTGGTGGTCGACCGCGGCTTCATGGCCGCCGACAGCGCGGCGCTGGGCCAGGCCCTCGGGCTGATGCTCGGCGTGGTGACGGTGCTGGCCCTGGCCTCGGCGCTGCGCTACTACCTGGTGACCTGGATCGGCGAGCGGCTGGCCGCCGACCTGCGCCGCCGGGTCTTCGACCACCTGCTGACCCTCGAGCCCGGCTTCTTCGAGAGCGCCCAGGCACCCGGCCAGGCCGCCGGCGAGATCACCTCGCGGCTCACCGCCGATACCAGCGTGCTGCAGAGCCTGTTCGGCTCCTCGGTCTCCCTGGCACTGCGCAACCTGCTGATGCTCATCGGCGCCGTGGCGCTGATGCTGGTGACCCAGCCCTGGCTCTCGGCCATCGTCCTGCTGGGCATTCCCGCCACCGTGCTGCCGATCCTGTGGTTCGGGCGGCGGGTGCGGAGGCTCTCCCGCGCCAGCCAGGACCGGGTGGCGGAGCTGGGCCGCTATGCCGACGAGGCGCTCTCCGGCATCCGCACCGTTCAGGCCTTCACCCACGAGGGGCTCGACCGGCGTGACTATGCGGGGCGCGTCGAGGAGGCCTTCGCAAGCGCCATCGAGCGCACCCGCCAGCGCGCCTGGCTGACCGGCATCGCCATGCTGGCGGTCTTTGCAGCGGTGGGCATCATGCTGTGGCAGGGCGGCCAGGCGGTGCTGGCCGGCACCATGACCGCCGGCGAGCTCTCGGCCTTCGTCTTCTATGCGGTGCTGGCAGCCGGTGCCGTGGCGACCCTGGCCGAGGTGGCCGGCGACGTCCAGCGTGCCGCGGGCGCCGCGGAACGCCTGCTGGAGCTGCTCGATACCCGGCCGGCCATCGCGCCGCCGGCGCATCCGGTGCCGCTGCCCGAGCCTCTCGCTGGGGAGCTGCGCTTCGAAGGCGTGCGCTTCACCTATCCGGGGCGGGAAACCCCGGCGCTGGCGGGATTCGACCTGACCATCCAACCGGGTGAACGGGTAGCGCTGGTGGGACCCTCCGGGGCCGGCAAGAGCACCCTGCTCGCCCTGCTGCTTCGCTTCCATGACCCCGACGCCGGCATCCTGCGCCTCGACGGCATCGACCTGCGCGAGCTCGACCCCGGGGCGCTGCGCTCGGCCCTGGGCCTGGTGGCCCAGGAGCCGGTGCTGTTCACCGGCAGCGTGGCCGACAACCTGCGCTACGGCGACCCCGAGGCGGACCTGGAGACCCTGCGCAGCGCGGCTCGGGACGCCAACGCCCTGGCCTTCATCGAGGCGCTGCCACAGGGGTTCGATACCCCCCTCGGCCCGGGCGGGGTGCAGCTCTCGGGCGGGCAGCGCCAGCGCCTGGCCATTGCCCGGGCGCTGCTCAAGGACCCGCGGGTGCTGCTGCTGGACGAGGCCACCAGCGCCCTGGACGCCGAGAGCGAGCGGCTGGTGCAGCAGGCCCTGGACCGGCTGATGGTGGGGCGCACGAGCCTGGTGATCGCCCACCGCCTGGCCACGGTGGTGGCCGCGGACCGCCTGCTGGTGCTGGACGAGGGCCGGCTGGTGGCCGCCGGCCGCCACGCGGAGCTGATGGCGTCGAGCCCGCTCTATCGCCACCTGGCCGAGTTGCAGTTCGGGCGGCATGCCACCCTGCCGCCCACCGAGAGGTCTGCCCTCCAGCCTCAGGGCTCTGGCCATTGAAACGCCATCCGCAATCGACATTTGCCATAGGTCACGGGAGTGTCACTGTCATGGTGCACCATGGCCCGCCCTCCCGACACGCCGACAAGGAATCCGACCGATGAACCAGGAACCGCGCCCGGCGGGGCGCATTCGTGAAGTCTTCCACGCCTTCCTGCTGCTGGGCCTGACCTCCTTCGGCGGCCCGATCGCCCACCTCGGTTACTTTCGCACCGAGTTCGTCGAGCGTCGCCGCTGGCTCACCGAGCGGGCCTATGCCGACCTGGTGGCGCTCTGCCAGTTCCTGCCCGGGCCCGCCAGCAGCCAGGTGGGCTTCGCCCTGGGGCTGCTGCGGGGCGGCCCCTGGGGGGCGCTGGCGGCCTGGGCGGCCTTCACTCTCCCCTCGGCCATCGTGCTGGTGCTGTTCGCCCTGGGCGCCGCCATGCTCGATGGCCCCGTCAGCCAGGGGATCATCCACGGCCTCAAGGTGACCGCGGTGGCCATCGTCGCCCACGCGGTGTGGGGCATGGCGAAAAGCCTCTGCCCCGACCGGCAGCGCGCCGGCATCGCCCTGGCCGCGGTCTTCACCGTGGTGCTGGTGAGCGGCCCCCTGGGCCAGGTGGCCGCCATCACCATCGGCGCCCTGGCCGGCATGGCGCTCTGCCGCGCCCACGCCGAGACCGAGGTGCAGCCGCTGTCGCTGCCGGTGTCGGCCCGCGCCGGCCAGCTGGCGGGGATCGCCTTCGTCGCCCTGCTGATCGGCCTGCCGCTGCTGGCCTGGGCCTCGCCTTCCGCCACCCTGGCGATGATGGACGCCTTCTATCGCGCCGGCGCCCTGGTGTTTGGTGGCGGTCACGTGGTGCTGCCGCTGCTCGAGGCCGAGGTGGTGCAGTCCGGCTGGGTCAGCCCCGATGACTTCCTGGCGGGCTACGGTGCCGCCCAGGCCGTGCCCGGGCCGCTGTTCACCTTCGCCGCCTACCTGGGTTCAGTCATGGGGGGCGCGGTGACGGGGCCGCTCGGCGGCAGCCTGTTCGGCGCCGCCCTGGCGCTGGTCATGATCTTCCTGCCGGGGCTGCTGCTGCTGGTGGCGGTACTGCCTCACTGGAACCGCTTCCGCCGCTGGGACAGCGCCCAGGCGCTGATGCGCGGTGCCAACGCCTCCGTGGTGGGCATCCTGGGCGCGGCCCTCTACCACCCGGTGTGGACCAGCGCCATCATCGGCCCCCGGGAATTCGCCTTGGCGCTGACCGGCTTCCTGCTGCTCAGCGTCTGGAAGCTGCCCGCCTGGGCGGTGGTGGCGCTGCTCGCCGGCGGAGGCATCCTGATCGTTCCCTGACATCCAACCTGACGGCCATTCCATCTCAGAACAGCCCCAGCTGGCGGTCGACCAGGCTGGCGAAGTCGTCGCCGACGAAGGGCAGGATGGCATCGGCCACCGGCTGGAGCTGGCGGGTCAGGTAGTGGTCGGTGTCGATCGGCGAGTGGTGTGCCTCCAGGGGCTCGGGGCCGGCCAGGGTCATCACGTAGCGGATCCAGCCGCCGTGCTGGTACTGGCGCGGCCGCCCGAGGCGGTCGTTCTCGGCATCGGCGAGCCTGGCCGCCCGCACGTGGGGCGGCACGTTGCGGCGGTAGTCGTCCAGGCGCCGGCGCAGCCGCTTGCGATAGACCAGCCGCTCGTCGAACTCCCCCGACCGGGCCCGCGCCAGGAAGGCCTGAACGTAGTCGCGCACGTACTCCCGCCAGGGCTCGCCGGTGAAGACCCGCCGGTAGAGCTCCTGCTGGAACGCCTTGGCAAGCTCCGTCCAGTCGGTGCGCACCGTCTCGAGCCCCTTGAACACAAGCCGCTCCTGGCCCTCCGCGTCCCGCACCAGCCCCGCATAGCGCTTCTTGCTGCCCGCCTCGGCGCCGCGGATGGTGGGCATCAGAAAGCGCCGGTAGTGGGTCTCGAACTGCAGCTCCAGGGCACTCGCGAGGCCATACGCCTCGGCCAGGTGCTCGCGCCACCAGGCGTTGACCTGTTCCACCAGCCGATGGCCGATCGCGGCCGCCTCCGCTTCCTCGCAGGGGCGCCCCAGCCAGACGAAGGTGGAGTCGGTGTCGCCGTAGATAACGGTATACCCTTCGCCCTCGATCAGCTCCCGGGTGCGGTGCATAATGGCGTGGCCGCGCATGGTGATCGAGGAAGCCAGCCGCGCATCGAAGAAGCGGCACCCCTTGGAGCCCAGCACCCCGTAGAAGCTGTTCATGATGATCTTGAGCGCCTGGGAGAGCGGCGCATTGCCGGCACGCTTGGCGGCCTCGCGCCCGGCCCACACCCCCTCGACGATGGCCGGCAGGGCGTGGCGGGTGCGCGAGAAGCGCGCGCCGCGAAAGCCCGGCACCGAGGCGGCGTCCGAGGGGTCGGCGAGCCCCTCCACCAGCCCCGCCGGGTCGATCAGGAAGCTGCGGATGATCGAGGGGTAGAGGCTCTTGAAGTCTAGCACCAGTACCGAATCGTAGAGGCCGGGGCGGGAATCCATGACGAAGCCGCCGGGGCTCTCGGCACCCTCTCCCTCGCCCAGACTCGGCGCCACCAGGCCCAGGCGGTGCAGCCGCGGCAGGTAGAGATGGGTGAAGGCAGCCACCGAGCCGCCGCTGCGGTCGGCGGGCAGACCGGTCACCGCGGCCCGCTCGAGCAGGAAGTTCAGCAGTTCGGCCCTGGCGAAGATCCGCGTGACCAGCTCGCAGTCCTTGAGGTTGTAGCGGGCCAGCGCCGGCTTGTCCTCGGCGAACATGCGCAGGATCTCGTCCAGGCGCTGGTAGGGGTTGTCGATCGCCTTGCCCTCGCCGAGCAGTTCCCGGGCCACGTTCTCCAGGCTGAAGGAGGGAAAGTGCCAGGTGGCCGAGCGCAGCGCCTCGATGCCGTCGATGATCAGCCGCCCGGCGGCCGCGGCGAAGAAGTGGTTGGGCTGATGGCCGTGGGCGCGCCATTCGAGCTCGCTGCCACCGCGGCCGAGCCTGAGCGGCACGCCGAGCCGCTCGGCATGGTCGCGCAGCACCCGCAGGTCGAACTGCACCAGGTTCCAGCCGATGATGGCGTCGGGATCATGCTCGGCGAACCAGGCGTTGAGGCGCCTGAGCAGCTCGGCGCGACTCGCGCAGTACTCGAGCGCAAAGTCGTGATCGCCCTCCCCGCCGTTGGCCGGCCCCAGCATATAGACCTGGCGCTGCCCGCACCCCTCAAGAGCGATGGAATAGAGCTCGCCTCGGCCGCTGGTCTCGATATCCAGCGACACCGTGCGCAGCCGCGGGCGATAGGCCGGGGCCGGGCGCAGGCGCGCCTCGGCTAGGCCGCCCTGTCCATCTACCTTGCCCGTGACCTCGACGGCGGCGGTGATAAAGCGCTCCATCAGATAGCGCTCCGGCGGGCGGATATCGGCCTCGTAGAGCGCAAGGCCGGCCTCCCCCAGGCGCCGCTCGAGCCGGAGCAGCTGGCGGTACTGTTCGCAGTAGAGGCCGAGCACGGGGCGGTGTTGGAAGTCGCGCAGCTCGAGCTCGCGCAGCGTCACGCCGGGCTCGCCGGCCAGCAGCGCCTCGGCCTGGGCTCGCTGCTCGGCGGGCAGGAAGGCCACCGATGTCTGAACCGGCAGGCGCACCAGCAGCGGCCCCTGGTCGGTGGCAAGCCACAGGGTGACCTCGGTGCCCCGGGGGGTCTCCTCCCAGTGGCGAGTCAGGATAAAGCCGTGGCAAGACGACAAGCCGACTACCCGAGGCCCGCCAGCCGACGCAGGCCCGCGCAGGCCTCCGCCGTGGCCAGCCACGCCACCAGGCCAACATTCACCGCCACGCAGCCCCACAGGATGGCGCCGAAGGGCTGCTTGCGGGTCTTGTGACGGAAGGCGCGCCGCGCCAGCAGCGCCCCCGGCCAGCCTCCCGCCAGGGCCACCAGGTGCAGGGTCGACTCGCGAATGCGGCGGCGATCGCGCCGCGCCGCCGCCTTGTCGAGGCCGTAGAGGAGCGCCGCCGCCAGGCTCGCCGGCACATAGAGCGCCATCAGCAGCAGCATGGCGAGGTCGCCTCGGGGTGACCGGCAGGCAGACGATGCTGCCGTGCTGGAGCCTCGGCCCGACGCGCCTCCGTTCGTGATGGACTTCCCATGGCGCCATTCTCCCTGTCGATCATTGCGGGCGCCATTGTCCTATACCCCGGGTCCGGGCACTACTGCCCGGTCAGCACCTCGAGCACTCGCCGGGTCCCCTCCCGGTTGCGCCGCTGCTGGTCGCGATATTCGTCGGTGTCGATCTCGGGCCAGCGCTCGCCGCGGCGCTTCACCACCGGCAGGCCCGGCTCGCCGTGGTGCCAGAGCCGGTGGGGCACCTCCACCTCCCGGACCCCGCCACCGTCCAGGTCGACATGCCACACATGGTGGTAGTCCCTGGGGCGGCGGTGCGTGCCCGGTGCGTCGAGGCGCAGCAGCCTGGGGCTGCGGGTCGTCTCGATCAGGTTACCGCTCCAGGCCTGGCGCGTCTCCCGGGCCGGCGCCAGCCACAGCTGCCAGGCCGCCACCGGCAGAGCCAGGGCGAGCAGCAGCAGGATGCGACGAAGCGTGCGTGGGACCGTCTCCATGGTGGCCTCCCTAAGTCCGGATCAATCGTAGTGCACCGCTAGCCACACAGTCGCCTCGTCCGGGTCGGTCCAGGCGACCCGGTGCCGTCGGTGGGCGGGAATCAGCAGGTGGTCCCCCGGACCGAGCGAGACCTTCTCGCCGTCCTCGAAGGCGACCACGCCGCGGCCCTTGAGCACCAGCACCCACTCGTGGCGCGGCTGGTCGTACCAGCCGGTCTCGGGCGAGGTATGCCCCCGGGAGACGATGCGCTCCACCATCACTGAATCCCCTCTGACGAGTTCCTCGAAACGCTCTTCGGGAAGGCGGTCGGGAATCCCCTCGAACAGGTTGCCTATCATTTCCACCTCCCAGCCAGGCCCTGATTGAACCTTAGCAGGCACGGCGGTCTTGCCGCCCGAAGTCTGGGTGTCGAGGCGGCGACTTGACCCGTGACAATATCGAGGCTCCCGGGGAGTGGTAATTTCAATCTATCGATAAATTGTTTAGTTATATACTCCGCCACTCACCCAGGAGATCCCCCATGCACAAGGATTGGAAGAAGACCACCCAGGACCTGTCTGCCCTGATGCAGGAAGTCGGCAAGGGCAACCCCGACGTCGTCAAGGGCTTCACCCAGATGGCCAAGGGGGCCAACAAGGACGCGGCCCTCTCCCACAAGCACAAGGAACTGATGGCCCTCGCCATCGGGATCAGCCTGCGCTGTGACGGTTGCATCGCCTTTCACGCCAAGGCCGCGGCCGAGTTGGGTGCCACCCGCGAGGAAGTGATGGAGATGATCGGCGTGTGCATCTACATGGGCGGTGGCCCCGCCTATACCACCGCCGCCCAGGCCCTGGAGGCCTTCGACACCTTCGTCGCCGAACGCGGCTGATGAACTGGCGCCGGCCATCGCCGGCGCCCTCTTGCTCCTCACCTGTGTAACCCGACCCACATGGCGCCGACCAAAGTGCTAGGCCCCATGGGACGGGGCTTGCTTAACATTGTCGACAGTCTCGCGTAGAATCGCGGCCATCCTGGATGGGGGTATTTGCACCCCCGATTCCCGTGCCAGAGGCATGTTTCGGCGAGGATGGTGCCGATTCGCGTCACTCTGGCTCCACTAGCAATGAGGGCCACACCGTGCTTGAAGCCTATCGCCAACATGTCGAGGAACGCGCCGCCGAGGGCGTGCCGCCGAAGCCGCTGAACGCCGAGCAGGTCGCCGCCCTGGTCGAGCTGCTGAAGGCTCCGCCGGCAGGCGAAGAGGAGTTTGTTCTCGACCTGATCACCAACCGCGTTCCGCCGGGTGTTGACGAGGCCGCCTACGTGAAGGCAGGTTTCCTCACCGCCATCGCCAAGGGCGAGGCCGAGTCGCCGCTGATCGACCGGATCCACGCGGTGAAGCTGCTGGGCACCATGCAGGGCGGCTACAACATCGTCTCCCTGGTCGAGCTGCTGGACGACGCCGAGCTTGCCAAGGAAGTGGGCGAGCAGCTCAAGCACACCCTGCTGATGTTCGACGCCTTCCACGACGTGGAAGAGCGTGCCAAGGCCGGCAACGCCGTGGCCAAGGACGTCATCCAGTCCTGGGCCGACGCCGAGTGGTTCCTCTCCAAACCCGCCCTGGAAGAGAAGATCACCCTGACCGTCTTCAAGGTGCCGGGCGAGACCAACACCGACGACCTCTCCCCGGCCCCGGACGCCTGGTCGCGCCCCGACATCCCGGTGCACGCCAACGCCATGCTCAAGAACGAGCGTGACGGCATCAGCCCCGAAGTACCCGGCACCACCGGCCCGCTGAAGCAGATCGAGGAAGTGAAGGCCAAGGGCTTCCCGGTCGCCTACGTCGGCGACGTGGTCGGCACCGGCTCCTCGCGCAAGTCCGCCACCAACTCGGTGCTGTGGTTCTTCGGCGACGACATCCCCTACGTGCCCAACAAGCGCGCCGGCGGCTTCTGCTTCGGCGGCAAGATCGCCCCGATCTTCTTCAATACCATGGAAGATTCCGGTGCCCTGCCCGTGGAGATGGACGTCTCCAAGATGGAGATGGGCGACGTCATCGACGTCTACCCCTACCAGGGCAAGGTGTGCAAGCACGGCACCGATGAGGTGCTGACCACCTTCGAACTCAAGACCCAGGTGATCCTCGACGAGGTGCGCGCCGGTGGCCGTATCCCGCTGATCATCGGCCGCGGCCTGACCACCAAGGCGCGCGAGTCGCTTGGCCTGCCCGCCTCCGACGTCTTCCGCCTGCCGGAGCAGCCCGCCGATACCGGCAAGGGCTACACCCTGGCCCAGAAGATGGTCGGCAAGGCCTGCGGCATGGAGGGCGTGCGCCCGGGCATGTACTGCGAGCCGAAGATGACCACCGTGGGCTCCCAGGACACCACCGGCCCGATGACCCGTGACGAGCTCAAGGACCTCGCCTGCCTCGGCTTCCAGGCCGACCTGGTGATGCAGTCCTTCTGTCACACCGCCGCCTACCCGAAGCCGGTCGACGTGGACACCCACCACACCCTGCCCGACTTCATCATGAACCGCGGCGGCGTCTCCCTGCGTCCGGGCGACGGCATCATCCACAGCTGGCTGAACCGCATGCTGCTGCCCGACACCGTCGGCACCGGCGGCGACTCCCACACCCGCTTCCCGCTGGGCATCTCCTTCCCGGCAGGCTCGGGCCTGGTGGCCTTCGCCGCCGCCACCGGCGTGATGCCGCTGGACATGCCGGAGTCCGTGCTGGTGCGCTTCAAGGGCAAGCGTCAGCCCGGCGTCACCCTGCGTGACCTGGTCCACGCCATCCCCTACTACGCCATCCAGAAGGGGCTCTTGACCGTCGAGAAGTCCGGCAAGAAGAACGCCTTCTCCGGTCGCGTGCTGGAAATCGAGGGCCTCGAGGACCTCACCGTCGAGCAGGCCTTCGAACTCTCCGACGCCTCTGCCGAGCGCTCCGCCGCGGGCTGCACCATCACCCTCTCCGAGGAGAGCGTGAGCGAGTACCTGAAGTCCAACATCACCCTGCTCAAGTGGATGATCGCCAACGGCTACGGCGACCGCCGTACCATCGAGCGCCGCATCCAGGGCATGGAGGAGTGGCTGGCCAACCCGAGCCTGATGCGCGCCGACAAGGACGCCGAGTACGCCGAGGTCATCGAGATCGACCTCGAGGAGCTCAAGGAGCCGGTACTCTGCGCCCCGAACGACCCGGACGATGCCCGCCTGCTCTCCGAAGTGGCCGGCGAGAAGATCGACGAAGTCTTCATCGGCTCGTGCATGACCAACATCGGCCACTTCCGCGCCGCGGGCAAGCTGCTCGAGAAGCAGCCGGCCGGCAGCCTGAAGACCCGCCTGTGGCTGGCCCCGCCCACCAAGATGGACCAGCATCAGCTGACCGAGGAAGGCTACTACGGCATCTACGGCCGCGCCGGTGCGCGCATGGAGATGCCGGGCTGCTCGCTGTGCATGGGCAACCAGGCACGCGTGGCCGCCAAGTCAACCGTGGTCTCCACCTCGACCCGCAACTTCCCGAACCGCCTCGGTGACGGTGCCAACGTGTACCTCGCCTCCGCGGAGCTGGCGGCCGTGGCCGCCGTGGAAGGTCGCCTGCCCACCGTCGACGAGTACCGCCGCTACATGGGCGAGTTCGACGCCATGGCCGGCGAGATCTATCGTTACATGAACTTCCACGAGATCGAGGAGTATCAGAACGCCGCTTCCAACGTGATTCCCGTCACCCAGGAAGCCTGATACCCTTAGCTTCGACTCCGATGCTCGCAACATCGAATGGCCGCCTGCGCGGCGGCCTGAGCCGATGACAGAAGCGCCCCTCCGGGGGCGCTTTTTTCGTTGGAGGCCCCCCATGGCGGCTTGCCAACACCCACCAAAGCCGTCCTGTCAGGGCGAACCGGCTGTGGCATCATCGAGGCGTCACGCTTTCCCGCAACCCGAGCAAGGAGCCCCGACGTGAGCCATATCATCACCCCCGACATCTGCGACGCCCATCCCGAGGTCCGCGTGCTGGACCCGATCTTCATCAATTTCGGCGGTCGCGATGCCTTCTGCGGGCCGATCCGCACCGTGAAGTGCTTCGAGGACAACTCTCTGGTCAAGGAAGCGGTGGCCGAGCCCGGCGAGGGCGCCGTGCTGGTGGTGGACGCCGGGGGCTCCCAGCGCTGTGCGATGCTGGGCGACATGCTGGCCGAGCAGGCCGCCGACAACGGCTGGTCGGGCGTCATCATGTACGGCTGCGTGCGTGACGTGGACGTGCTGGCCGAGACCGAGCTCGGCGTGCAGGCGCTGGGCGCCCACCCGCGCAAGAGCGAGAAGCGCGGCGAGGGCCAGCGCGACATCCCGGTGACCTTCGCCGGTGTGACCCTATCGCCCGGCGAGTGGCTCTACGCCGACAACAACGGCATCCTGGTGGCCGATGCGCGCCTGCCGCTGGAGGGCTGAGAGCCGCCTTCGCCCTTCCCCGCGCGGGCGGCCCCTTGCCGCCCGCTGCCCGAGGGTGTCACCCTAGGGGCATGACCATGACGCCGAACGCCCCATGCTGGCCCTCTCTCAGCTGAGCCGGGACGTGCTGCGCACCCTGCGCGAGCACCTGCGGCCGCTGATCGTCTACTACCTCTTCTTCACCCTGCTGGCCTCGCTGCTGCTGCTGCCGGCGGTGGCCTGGAGCCTGACCCGGCTGCTCGGCCAGTTCGGGCGCCCGGTGATCACCAACGCCGAGCTCATCGATATCCTGATGAGTGCCGGCGGCGCCCTCTGGCTGCTGGCCGCCATCGGCCTCACCTTCCTGGTGCTCTACCTGCAGCAGGCCGGGATGATCCTGGTGGCGGCGCGCCCCCGGGACAACCACGTGCGTCTGGCCTTCGAGGCGCTCTGGTGGACCCTGCGCCGCCTGCCGCAGCTGGCGGCCCTGGTGGTGGTCCAGGTGGGCAGCCACCTGCTGCTGGTCATTCCGGTGGCCTTTGCCATTGCCTGGCTCTACGGCACCTTCCTCGGCGGGCTGGACCCCTACTACGTGCAGCGGGTGCGCCCGCCGGCACTGTGGCAGTTCCTGGCCATCGGCCTGCCCCTGGTGGTGGTCTGGGCGGCCATCGCCGCAACCCTCTACTTCCGCTGGATCCTCGCCCTGCCGCTGGTGGCGCTGGAGGGCCTCTGGCCCCGCCAGGCCCTCAAGCGCAGCCACCGGCTGACCCATGGCCGCAAGGGCCCCATCGCCCTGGCGGTGATCGCCCTGCTGCTGCTGATCATCGCCCTACCGCTGGTCGCTACCCTGCTCTTCGACCGGCTCTTCACACCGATGCTGTGGTGGCTGCCGGAGCGCAACGCCGTGCTGGTGCCGGCCACCCTGGCCTACCTCACCGCCTACGTGCTGGTGACCCTGGCTATCACCTTCGTCGGTATCGCCGCCAACGCCCTGCTCTCGGCCTGCCTCACCCTGCGCCTGGCGCACCGCGAGCCGCGCCCCGCGCCGCCGCCCAAGGGCGCCCACCCCGGGCGCCTGGCCTGGGCGCTGGAGATTGGGGTGATCGTCTTCGCCCTCTCCCAGGCATGGCTGATCGTCAACAGCTTCGAGCTGCGCGACGAGGTCGCCAATATCGCCCACCGCGGCAGCTCCATGGCCGCCCCGGAGAATACCCTGGCTGCGGTGGAGCAGGCGATACAGGACGGCGCCGACTACGTGGAGATCGACGTGCGCCTCACCGCCGACGACGAGGTGGTGCTGTTCCACGACCGCAGCCTGACCCGCCTGACCGGCGATCCGCGCAACCTCGGCGAGCTGACCCGGGAGGAGCTGGCCGTATTCGACGTGGGCAGTTGGTTCGGCGATGCCTTCCAGGGGGAGCGCATCCCGGGGCTCGACGAGACCCTGGCCGCGGTGCGCGCTCGCAACGCCCTGATGATCGACATGAAGCCGGACCCTGGCCGCGAGGTGGCCCTGGTGGAGGGAGTGATCGCCGCCCTGCGCGAGGAGTCGGCCCGACGCCAGGCCTGCCACGACGAGGCCGCGGACGCCGAGGCGGCCGCGGCCTGCGGCAGCGTGGACGTGATCGGAGAAACCCGCGTGGCCACCATGTCGGCGGCTCTGGTGGAGGAGATTCGCGCCCGGGAGCCCGAGCTCAGGGTGACCCTGCTGGCCCAGCTGATCCTGCCCGGCACCCTGGACCGTCGCGGCTTCGATGCCCTGGGGCTGCGCCACAACCGCATCACCGACAACGAGATCCGCCTGGCGCGCTACTACGGTTACGAGGTGCACGCCTGGACCATCAACGACCGCGCCCGGATGTCTCAGCTGATCGACCTGGGCGTCGACGCCATCATCACCGACCGCCCGGAGCTGCTCGCCGAGCTGCTGGACGACCGCCGCGAACTCGGCGACGGCGCCCTGCTGCTGGTCAAGCTGCGCAACTGGCTGAGGGGTTAATCGCCCATCACCACCCCTTCCCGGGGCTGCTCGCCGAGCTGCTGGACGACCGCCGCGAACTCGGCGACGGCGCCCTGCTGCTGGTCAAGCTGCGCAACTGGCTGAGGGGTTAATCGCCCATCACCACCCCTTCCCGGCGCGGGTCGGCGCCGCCGAAGAAGCCCGTCTCGGTGCGCTGGATCGCCTGCAGCCCGCTGACCAGCTCACGCTCGCTGGCCTCGTGGCCGCGGGCGTTGAGCGCCTCCAGGGTCTCGGCCGGGAAGCGCCCCTCCTCCAGGAACACCGGCCCGCCCAGGGTGATGGCGTGGGGCAGGTTCAGCGCCTCCTGGGCATCCAGCCCCCAGTCGAGCATCGCCACCAGCGCCTTGGCGGTGTAGTGGATGATCGCCGCCCCGCCCGGCGAGCCGAGGCTCGCCACCAGCTCGCCCCGGCTGTCGCCGTCGCGTGCGAAGACCAGGGTCGGGCTCATGCTGGAGCGCGGCCGCTTGTTCGCCTCCACCCGGTTGGCGATGGGCTGGCCCGCCTCGTCCTGCGGGGTGAAGGAGAAGTCGGTGAGCTCGTTGTTGAGCAGGTAGCCGCCGGCAAGCCCCGTACCGCCGTCGGCGAGGATGCGCGAGCCGAAGGCGGCCTCGATGGTGGTGGTCATGGCGATGGCGTTGCCGTGCTCGTCGACGATGCTGATATGGCTGGTGCCGTACTCCGGCTGCTCGGGCTGGCTGGCCCAGGCGGTGGCGAGCTCGCCCGGATTGCCGGGCTCGGCGCCGCCGCTACCGAGGCTCTCCTCGCCGATGAGCCCCGCACGCAGCGCCAGGTAGTCGGGGGCGAGCATCACCGACCAGTCGCCGCCGGGGGCCTCCACGAAGTCCGGGTCGCCGATGTAGTGGCCGCGGTCGGCGAAGGCCAGCCGCGAGGCCTCGAGGAACTGGTGCAGCCAGGGCTCGCCGGGCACGCCCTCCTCCAGAGGAGTCTCCACCTCGGGCAGGTGCTCCAGGATGCCGAGGATCTGCATCACGGTGAGGTGGCCCGAGGAGGGCGGCGGGAAGCCGCAGATCTCGTAGGCCTGCCAGGCGGTGCAGATCGGGTCGCGCCGCTTCGCCTCGTAGCCGGCCAGGTCCTCCGCGGTGATGGCGCCAGCACGACTGTGGTGGCCCTGCACCCGGGCCACCAGGTCCTCGGCGATCGGCCCCTCGTGCAGGGCCCGGCTTCCGTGCTCGGCGATCTCGCGCAGGATGGCGGCCAGGGCCGGGTTCTTCAGCGTCACCCCCGCCTCGAGCGGCTCGCCGTTCGGGTAGTAGAAGGCGCTGCCCAGGGGATCGTCGCGCAGCGGCTGCTCGCTTTCGAGGCTGGTGGCCAGTCGCGGGCTCACCGCGAAGCCCTCCTCGGCCAGCCGGATCGCCGGGCCGAAGAGCTCCGCCCAGGGCAGCCGGCCGTGCTCGGCGTGGGCCAGCTCCAGCATGCGCACGGTGCCGGGCACCCCCACCGAGAGACCGCTGGCGGCGGCCTCCATGAAGGGCATCGGCTCGCCCTCCTCGTCGAGGAAGAGCTCGCCGTCGACGGCGGCCGGCGCGGTCTCGCGGCCGTCATAGGCGGCCACCTCGTCACCGTCGTGGTGCATCAAAAAGGCGCCGCCGCCGATCCCGCTGGACTGGGGCTCCACCAGGGTCAGCACCATCTGCACGGCCACCGCGGCGTCGATGGCGCTGCCGCCGGCCCTCAGCACCTGGTAGCCGGCGTCGGTGGCCAGCGGGTTGGCGGCGGCCACCGCGAAGCGCTCCGTGGCCCAGCCGGGCTTCTCCTGTGTCTCGGAGGCGACCTCGGGGGCGATGGCCGGCAGGTCGTACTGAAAGGCCACTTCGGCCTGGGCCGCGAGCGGCAGGCCAAGCATCAGGGCGGCAGTCACCGGCAACAGCAGGCGGCGGCGGAAGGGAACGGCGGGCAGGGTCATGGACAGGCTCCTTGTCACGATCGGGTCAGCGGGAGTCTGTCAGCATAGACGAAAGACGCCCGGCCGACTGGAGGTCGACCGGGCGTAATCAGCGTTGCTGGCGGCTTAGCCCAGGGTTTCCCCGGCAAGCATGAACCAGGTCTCCAGCACCGCATCGGGATTGAGGGAGACGGAGTCGATGCCCTGCTCCATCAGCCACTTGGCGAGGTCCGGGTGATCCGACGGGCCCTGGCCGCAGATGCCGACGTACTTGCCCTGGGCCTTGCAGGCCTGGATGGCCATGGCCAGCAGCTTCTTGACCGCCGGATTACGCTCGTCGAAGAGGTGGGCGACGATGCCGGAGTCGCGATCCAGCCCCAGGGTGAGCTGGGTCAGGTCGTTGGAGCCGATGGAGAAGCCGTCGAAGTGCTCGAGGAAGTCGTCGGCCAGCAGGGCGTTAGCCGGCAGCTCGCACATCATGATGACCTTGAGGTCATGCTCGCCGCGCTTGAGGCCGTTGGCGGCAAGCAGCTCGACCACCTGGCGGGCCTCGTCGGGGGTGCGCACGAAGGGCACCATGACCTCGACGTTGGTCAGGCCCATCTCCTCGCGTACCCGCTTCAGCGCCCGGCACTCCAGCTCGAAGCAGGGACGGAAGGTCTCGGAGATGTAGCGGGCGGCGCCGCGGAAGCCGAGCATGGGGTTCTCTTCGCCGGGCTCGTAGAGCTTGCCGCCGATCAGGTTCTCGTACTCGTTGGACTTGAAGTCCGACAGGCGCACGATGACCCGCTGGGGGTAGAAGGCGGCGGCCAGGGTGCTGATACCCTCGACCAGCTTGTCGACGTAGAAGTCCACCGGGCTCGCGTAGCCGGCGATGCGCAGGTCGATGGTCTGCTGCAGGTCGGCGGGGAGGCGGTCGTACTCGAGCAGCGCCCTGGGGTGCACGCCGATCATGCGGTTGATGATGAACTCCAGGCGCGCCAGGCCGACGCCGGCATTGGGCAGGCTGGCGAAGCCGAAGGCGCGGTCGGGGTTGCCGACGTTCATCATGATCTTGAAGGGGATCTCGGGCATGGCATCGACGCTGGTCACGCTGCGGTCGAAGGCCAGCAGCCCCTCGTAGACGTGGCCGGTGTCGCCCTCGGCGCAGGAGACGGTGACGTCGCGGCCGTCGGCGAGCACCTCGGTGGCATCGCCGCAGCCCACCACGGCGGGAATGCCGAGCTCGCGGGCGATGATCGCCGCGTGGCAGGTGCGCCCGCCGCGGTTGGTGACGATGGCCGAGGCGCGCTTCATGATCGGCTCCCAGTCGGGGTCGGTCATGTCGGTGACCAGGACGTCACCGCTCTGCACCTTCTCCATGTCCTCCGGGGAGAACACCACCCTGACGGTGCCCTGGCCGATGCGCTGGCCGATGGCGCGGCCGGAGATCAGGTTGCGCCCCTTCTCCTTGAGCTGGAAGCGCTCCAGCTTGCCCCCCTCCTGCTGGGAAACCACGGTCTCCGGGCGGGCCTGGACGATATAGAGCTCGCCGTCGTCGCCGTCCAGGGCCCACTCGATGTCCATGGGGCGCTGGTAGTGCTGCTCGATGGTCACCGCCTGGCGGGCCAGGGCCATCACCTGCTCGTCGCCGATGCAGAAGCGGCCGCGCTCCTTGAGCGGCACCTCGACGGTCTCGACGGACTTGCCGGCGCTGGCCTCCTTGCCGTAGACCATCTTGATCAGCTTGGAGCCCAGGTTGCGGCGCAGCACCGCGGGGCGGCCGGCGGCCAGGGTGGGCTTGTGGACGTAGAACTCGTCGGGGTTCACGGCGCCCTGCACCACGGTCTCGCCGAGGCCCCAGGAGGCGGTGACGAAGACAGCGTCGCGATAGCCGGACTCGGTGTCCAGGGTGAACATCACGCCTGACGCGCCGGTCTCGGAGCGCACCATCTTCTGGACGCCGGCGGAGAGCGCCACGTTCTCATGGGCGTAGCCGCGGTGCACCCGGTAGGAGATGGCGCGGTCGTTGAACAGCGAGGCGAACACCTCATGCACGGCGCGCTTGATGTTGTCGAAGCCCTCGATGTTGAGGAAGGTCTCCTGCTGGCCGGCGAAGGAGGCGTCCGGCAGGTCCTCGGCGGTGGCCGAGGAGCGCACCGCCACCTTGAGGTTGGGGTGCCGGGTGAGAAGCTGGTCGTAGGCGCTGCGCAGGTGCTGCTCGAAGGCGGGCGGCAGCGGCGTGTCGATGATCCACTGGCGGATCTCGGCGCCGGTGCGGGCCAGGGCGGTGACATCGTCCACGTCCAGGGTGGCAAGCGCGGCGTTGATGCGCTCGTTCAGCCCCTCGTGGGAGAGGAATTCGCGGTAGGCGTGGGCAGTGGTGGCGAAGCCGCCGGGCACGGTGACCCCGGCGCCGGCCAGGTTGGAGATCATCTCGCCGAGGGAGGCGTTCTTGCCCCCTACGCGCTCTACATCGTCCATGCCCAGCTCTTCGAACCACAGAATGTAATCGTCCACGGAACCCCCTTGGCTTTCGACGACAGGTGGTCATGCCAGGAGGCATGACGGGATGGTCGGCACTCTACCAAGCGAGGGCCATATTCGCCATTGGTCTAACAGCGAAGACACTGGAGGATTTTTACAAGAACGGCCGCTTTTCACGGATTCCTGTAGTCGACTAACCAAGTGGCCGGACGGCCGATGCTTGTGGCAGGCGGCGCGGGCACCGACAATAGGGCCCGCTGCCTTTACTACCTTTTCCATTCACTTGCTGCGACGACACCGACATGACCCGTACCGCCTTCTTCATCTCCGATGGCACCGGCATCACCGCCGAGAGCCTGGGCCGCAGCCTGCTGGCACAGTTCGAGAACGTCGAGATCCGCATGGTCACCAAGCCCTACATCGATTCGGTCGAGAAGGCCATGAACCTGGTGGAGGTGATCAACGGCACCGCGGTGCACGATGGCGAGAAGCCGATCATCATCGACACCATCGTCGACAGCGCCATCCGCGACGTGATCCGCCAGGCCGAGGGCTTCAAGGTCGACATCTTCTCGACCTTCCTGGAGCCCCTCGAGCAGGAGCTCGCCACCCGCTCCAGCTACAGCGTGGGGCGCACCCACGCCATCGGGCAGGACGAGGTCTACATGGACCGCATCCACTCGGTGCACTTCGCCCTGGACAACGACGACGGCGCCCGTACCCACCAGTACGACAAGGCCGACGTGATCCTGGTCGGGGTCTCGCGCTGCGGCAAGACCCCCACCTCGCTCTACCTGGCGCTGCAGTTCGGCGTCCGCGCCGCCAACTACCCGCTCACCGAGGATGACCTCGACGAGGATGGCGTCCTCAAGCTGCCGAAGGCCCTGGCGCCCCACCGCCACAAGCTGTTCGGGCTGACCATCGACCCGCGCCGGCTGGCGGCGATCCGCCACGAGCGCCGGCCCAACAGCCGCTACAGCTCCATGGACCAGTGCATGCAGGAGGTCGGCCAGGCCGAGGGGCTCTATCGCCAGCTGCATATTCCCTTCATCGACACCACCCGCTTCTCGGTGGAGGAGATCTCCACCCGCATGATCGCCGAAATGGGCCTGACCCGCCGTTTCTCTCCCCGCTAACGTACCACCCCTGCCCGTCTCAGCCGGGCGATATCGTCCGGCGTCAGCCCCATCCCAGCCAGGATGGCATCGCTGTCCTGGCCGAGGCGCGGCGGCGCCACCTCGCTGGTGGCGGATTCGCCATCGAAGCGCAGGGGGTTACCCACCTGGGGGACCTCAAGCTCGCCCCGCCTGAGGGTGCGGCGCATGGCGCGGTGCTGCACCTGGGGGTCGTCGAACACCTCGGTGAGGGTGTTGATGGGCCCGGCGGGAATGCCGCGCGCCTCCAGCTCGGAGAGCCACTCGTCCCGACCGCGGGTCATCAGGATCGCCTGGATCATCGGCACCAGCACCTCGCGGTTGCCGACCCTCGCCGCGTTGGTGGCGTAGGCCGGGTCATCGGCCCACTCGGGGTGGCCGAGCAGGCGGGCGAAGCGGGCGAACTGGGCGTCGTTGCCCACGGTGAGCACCAGGTGACCATCGGCGCAGGCGAAGGCCTGGTAGGGGACGATATTGGGGTGGGCGTTGCCGTGGCGTTCCGGGTCGCGGCCCGAGACCAGGGCGTTGAGGGCCTGGTTGGCGAGCGTCGCCACCTGGACATCGAGCAGGGCCACGTCCACATGGCGCCCGACCCCGGTGCGCTCACGCTCCTGCAGCGCCGCCAGCACCCCCACGGTGGCGTAGAGCCCGGTCGTGACGTCGGTGATCGCCACGCCGGTCTTCATCGGCATGCCGTCGGGCTCGCCGCCGAGGCTCATCAGTCCGCCCATGGCCTGGATCATGAAGTCGTAGCCGGCGCGGTGGGCGTAGGGTCCCTCCTGACCGAAGCCGGTGATGGAGCAGCCGATCAGCCGCGGGTTGAGGGCCCTGAGGCTCGGGTAGTCGAGGCCGTACTTGGCAAGCCCGCCCACCTTGAAGTTCTCCAGCAGGATATCGGCGCCCTCGGCCAGCCGGCGCACCAGCGCCTGGCCCTCCTCGGTGGCGATATCCACGGCCAGCGACTGCTTGCCACGGTTGGCGCAGAGGTAGTAGGCAGCCACCTGCTCCAGGGCATCGCCCTCGGCCAGCCACGGCGGCCCCCAGCCCCGGGTGTCGTCGCCGCGCTCGGGATGTTCGATCTTGATCACCCGGGCGCCCAGGTCGGCGAGCAGCTGGCCGGCCCAGGGACCGGCCAGCACCCGCGACATGTCGAGCACCGTAATGCCTTCCAGCGGTCCGCTCATCTTGACTCCTTACAGAGCGTGTAGCCTACGGGGCTGTTCCGGCGACAAGCCTGCGAGGAGGCGCTGTGAATACCTCCCTGTACGCTACCGATTCCTTCCCTGGAATCGGACCTCCTCTTCGGCTTGCCCCCGGCGCCCCTTGTGATGGGCAACGTTGCAGCTGCCGCGGATCAGCCGGTAAATGCCTGCAGGCCAGTCTGGGCGCGCCCCAGGATTAGGGCGTGGACGTCGTGGGTCCCCTCGTAGGTGTTGACGGCCTCGAGGTTCATCACATGGCGAATCACGTGGTACTCGTCGCTGATGCCGTTGCCGCCGTGCATGTCGCGGGCCACCCGCGCGATGTCCAGCGCCTTGCCGCAGTTGTTGCGCTTGATCAGCGAGATCGCCTCGGGCACTAGCTGGCCGTCGTCGATCATGCGACCCACGCGAAGCGCCGCCTGCAGGCCCAGGGTGATCTCGGTCTGCATGTCGGCGAGCTTCTTCTGGATCAGCTGGTTGGCAGCCAGCGGGCGGCCGAACTGCTTGCGGTCCATGGTGTAGTCGCGTGCCGCATGCCAGCACGCCTCGGCCGCGCCCATGGCGCCCCAGGCGATCCCGTAGCGGGCGCGGTTGAGGCAGGAGAACGGGCCCTTGAGGCCGGTCACATTGGGCAGACGCTGGTCGTCGGAGACCTCCACGTCCTGCATGGCGATCTGGCCGGTGATGGAGGCACGCAGGCTGAACTTGCCCTCGATCTTGGGCGCGGTGAGGCCCTTCATGCCCTTCTCGAGGATGAAGCCGCTGATGACGCCCTCGTCATCCTTGGCCCACACCACGAAGACGTCGGCGATGGGAGAGTTGGTGATCCAGGTCTTGGTGCCGTTGAGGCGCCAGCCGCTGTCGGTGCGAGTGGCACGGGTGACCATGCCGCCCGGGTCGGAGCCATGGTCGGGCTCGGTGAGGCCGAAGCAGCCCACCCACTCGCCGGTGGCCAGCTTGGGCAAGTACTTCTCGCGCTGGGCCTCGCTGCCGAAGGCGTGGATGGGGTACATCACCAGGCTCGACTGCACGCTCATGGCGCTGCGGTAGCCGGAGTCGACCCGCTCCACCTCGCGGGCGACCAGGCCATAGCTGACGTAGTTGAGGCCGGCGCAGCCGTAGCCGTCGATGGTGGAACCCAGCAGGCCGAGCTCACCCATCTCGTTCATGATCTCGCGGTGGAAGATCTCGTGGCGGTTGGCCTCCAGCACCCGGGGCAGGAGCTTCTCCTGGCAGTAATCGTGGGCGGTCTGGTAGACCATGCGCTCGTCTTCGCTGAGCTGGTCGATCAGGCGGAAGGGGTCTTCCCAGGTGACGGGGGTGATCTGGCTCATGGAGAGGGCTCCGTGGGTTGGCGATGGGTAATTTCTACATTTTCAACAAATGTAGACTACGAGCGCCCACCTGCCAAGCATAAAAAAGGCCCCCCGAAGGGGGCCAGGTGGAGCACGCCAGCTCACTCGTCGATCGCCAGGTGGTTCAGCGATCATGCCTAACACATTGCGAACGGCGGGCCAGATCCTTAATCACTCATTATATATCAATAGGTTATTGAATTAACGCCCTGGCAGGGAGGGGAAACGCACCCTCAGACGCCATGCCGCACTGCACCATCCGGGCGCCCCACAGGCGCGAAATGCGCCATGGCGAGGCAGGGGCCCCGGGTAAGAAGCGCCGGCCATCCTCAACCCTCCCCCAGGCGATCCTTGTAGATGCGCCCCCCCTTCATGATCAGGCGCAGGTTGCGCTCCGGGTCATTGAGGAAGTCGAGGTCGCGGCTCGGGTCGCCGTCGACCACCAGCAGGTCGGCCAGGGCGCCGGGCTCAATACGCCCGATAGTGCCGGGATAGGGGTTGCGCGGCCCCGAGAGGGCGAGCAGCTCGCCGTTGCGCCCGG
This sequence comes from Halomonas sp. PGE1, assembly GCF_013000985.1. Classification (NCBI taxonomy): domain Bacteria; kingdom Pseudomonadati; phylum Pseudomonadota; class Gammaproteobacteria; order Oceanospirillales; family Halomonadaceae; genus Halomonas; species Halomonas sp. PGE1. The sequence continues at coordinate 1,884,116 of NZ_CP053032.1, read as the reverse complement.
TGGCCATGGCCAGCACCGTCAGCGGGTCGTAGAAGCGGGTGAGCTTGGCCAGGTGGCGCAGCTGGTTCGGCGTGTTCTGCGGGCTGAAGAGGATATCGGTGCCCCAGGCCGTCCTGACATCGAACCGCTGGGCCATCTCGTAAGCGCGCACCGTGCCCTCGGCCACCTGGCGCTGGGACTCGCGGCGCGCCGCATCGGGATAGACGTTGGCATCCTCGTCCTGCAGGAAGGGCTGCAGGCTCCACCAGGCGCCCTCCCCGGCCATCATGCGCACGCTCTCCTCGTCGGCCAGCTGGCCATGCTCGATGGAGCGCACCCCGGCCCTCAGGGCGCGCTGGATCCCCCGCGGGGTATAGACGTGCACCATCACGTAGGTGCCCCAGTCCTCGGCGGCCTCCACCGCGGCGCGCAGCTCGCGCTCGGTGAACTGGGTGCTGTCCAGGGGATCGTAGGTGGATGCCACCCCGCCGCCGGCCATCAGCTTGATCTGGGAAGCGCCGAGCATCAGCTGCTCCCGGGCGCGGCGCAGCACCTCGGCCTCGCCGTCGGCGATCGCCGCCACCCCCTGGCGCTCCTGCTCGCTGAGCGGCGTGGCGGTGCCGCGGGGCACCTCGTGGCGCAATCGGAAATCGCCATGGCCCGACGTCTGGGAGATCATGGCGCCGGCGGGATAGATCCGGGGCCCGGCCACGATGCCCTCATCGATGGCGCGCTTGAGCGCAAACGAGGGACCGCCCACGTCGCGCACGCTGGTCACCCCGCGCATCAGGGTGCGCTCCGCCTCCCGGGCCGCCACCAGGTGCACATAGCCCACATCGGCGGTCATCGCCGCCACCTGGGTGATGCCGGCCAGGGTGGTGTGCCAGTGGGCGTCGATCAGCCCCGGCATCAGCACCTGCCCGCCGCAGTCGATCACCTCGGCGCCCTCGGGGTCGGCGTCACCGGGCAGCAGCGCCGCAATGCGCCCCGCCTCTACCCGCACCGCCACATCGTCGCGCAGCGGCGCCCCGCTGCCGTCGAACAGACGCAGGCGGGTCAGCAGCAGCGGACCCTCGCGCTCCTTCGGCGCCTCCCCCACCGCGGAGGGGGCGTGCAGGCCGGCAAACAGCGCCATGACGGCGGCGGTTCCGCCCAGGAAGTGGCGGCGGCTGATCTCCGCCATCATGCGCTCGTGGAAGCACTGGAGCAGCGGCGAGCCGCAGCAGCAGGCCCCGTGAGCGTGGGCGTGAAGCCCTGCGAGGTGAGTGGGTTGAAGCGGCTGAGGCATGACGGGTTCCTTCAACATGGCGCTGCGCGGCCGGTTAGCGCCCACGCGGTTACCGTTTGACACTAGCGCGCTCTTCTGGCCGCAGCCAGCCCCGTTCGCGGCCGATGCGCTTGATGCCGTCGGCTCGGATCGCACATTCTGCATGCTTTCCTTTTACGGAGAGCACCGCGTGACGAATTCCCAACTCGGCTTTATCGGGCTTGGCCTGATGGGCGACCCCATGACCCGCCGGCTGCTGGAGGCCGGCTTCGATGTGACCGTCTGGAACCGTACCCCCGCCAAGGCCGAGTCGCTGGGCCAGGCCGGCGCCCGGGTGGCCGCCAGCGTCGGCGAGCTGGTGGCCAGCGTGGAGGTGGTGATGCTCTGCCTGGCCAATACCGCCGTGGTGGAGCAGGTGGTGTTCGGCGAGGGCGGCGTGGCGGCGCATGGGCGCCCGGGCCAGACCCTGATCGACCTTTCCAGCAGCGACCCGGCGGCCACCCGCGACTTCGCCGCCCGGCTCGAGGCGCAGTGCGGGATGCGCTGGATCGACTGCCCGGTCTCCGGCGGCGTGGCCGGCGCCGAGGCCGGCAGCCTGGTGATGATGGCCGGCGGCGAGGCGGACGCCATCGACGCCATCCGCCCGGCCCTCGCCCCCATGGCGGCTCGGGTCACCCATATGGGCCCGGTGAGCGCCGGCCAGGTCACCAAGGTATGCAACCAGATGGTGGTGGGCTGCCAGGCCGCGGTGCTCGCCGAGATGGTGGCGCTGGCCGAGGCCAGCGGCGTGGAGGCCACCCGCCTCGTCGAGGCGCTCTCCGGGGGCTTCGCGGACTCCAGACCCTTCCAGATCCTCACCCCGCGCATGGCGACGAGCGACTTCGCCGACCCGCCCTGGCACCTGCGCACCCTGCTCAAGGACCTCGATCTGGCGGTGGCCCAGAGCCAGCGCAGCGGCAGCGCCACGCCCATGAGCGCCCTCGCCGCCCAGCTGATGCGCGCCCATGCCACCCGCGGCCACGCCGAGCACGACCCGGCGATCCTGGTGGAGGCCTACCGCCCGAAGCAGCGGGAGTGATTTGTCGCCATCGCCGCCCTTCCGTACACTTGTTCGAATATCCCCACTCCTGACGATCTGCCGAGGCACACACTCCATGGCGTTTGATTCCACTGCGACCTATGTCGCCACCGAGGCCCTGAAACAGGCGGTCAACGCCGCCGTGACCCTGGAGCGCCCGCTGCTGATCAAGGGCGAGCCGGGCACCGGCAAGACCCTGCTGGCCGAGGAGCTGGCCCGCTCTCTCGGCACGCGGCTGATCACCTGGCATATCAAGTCCTCCACCAAGGCCGCCCAGGGGCTCTACGAGTACGACGCGGTGAGCCGCCTGCGCGACTCCCAGCTGGGCGTCGAGGGCGTGGAGAACGTCGCCAACTACATCAAGCCCGGCAAGCTGTGGGAGGCCTTCACCGCCGACGAGCGGGTGGTTCTGCTAATCGACGAGGTCGACAAGGCGGACATCGAGTTTCCCAACGACCTGCTCCACGAGCTGGATCGCATGGCGTTCCACGTCTACGAGACCGGCGAGACCGTGACCGCGCGCCACCGCCCGATCATCGTGATCACCTCCAACAACGAGAAGGAGCTGCCCGACGCCTTCCTGCGCCGCTGCTTCTTCCACTACATCGAGTTCCCCGACCGGGCGACCATGCAGGCCATCGTCGACGTGCACTTCCCCGACATCGCCCCGAAGCTGGTGGGCGAGGCGCTGGAGGTGTTCTTCGAGCTGAGGGAGGCCCCGGGCCTCAAGAAGAAGCCCTCCACCTCGGAACTGGTGGACTGGCTGAAGCTTCTGATGGCCGACGAGCTGGCCCGAGAGGCGCTCTACCACCGCGACCCGGTGAAGGCGATCCCGCCGCTGGCCGGAGCGCTGGTCAAGAACGAGCAGGATACCCAGCTGCTGGAGCGACTCGCCTTCATGCTGCGTCGCCAGGGCAACCAGAGGCGCTGACCCATGTTTATCGGCCTGTTCGAGACCCTGAAGCGCGCCGGGGTGCCGGTGTCGCTGCGCGAGCTGCTCGATCTCCACGCCGCGGTGGAGCGCGGCGTGGTGTTCGCCGACATGGAGGCCTTCTACCAGCTGGCACGCACCGTGATGGTCAAGGACGAGCGCCACTTCGACCGCTTCGATCGCGCCTTCGCCGCCTGGTTCGAGGGGCTCGAGAACCTGGATGCCGCTATCGAGGCGCTGATCCCGGACGACTGGCTGCGCCGGGAGTTCGAGAAGCAGCTCTCCGAGGAGGAGAAGGCGCAGATCGAGTCCCTGGGCGGGCTCGAGAAGCTGATCGAGACCTTCAAGCAGCGCCTCGAGGAGCAGAAGGAGCGCCACGCCGGCGGCAACAAGTGGATCGGCACCGGGGGCACCAGCCCCTTCGGCGCCTACGGCTACAACCCCGAGGGCATCCGCATCGGCCAGGAGGGCTCCCGCCACCGCCGGGCGGTGAAGGTGTGGGACGAGCGGCGCTTCCGCGACTACGACGACTCCCTGGAGCTTGGCACGCGCAACATCAAGATGGCGCTGCGCAGGCTCAGAAAGTTCGCCCGTCAGGGAGCGGCGGAGGAGTTCGACATCGACGCCACCATCCGCGAGACCGCGCGCGACGCCGGCCTGCTCAACGTGCAGATGCGCCCGGAGCGCCACAACGCGGTAAAGGTGCTACTGCTGCTCGACGTGGGCGGCTCCATGGACGACCACATCCGCACCTGCGAGGAGCTCTTCTCCGCGGCACGCTCGGAGTTCAAGCACCTGGAGGCCTACTACTTCCACAACTGCCTCTACGAGGGAGTGTGGCGCAGCAACTCACAGAGCCAGTCGCGGCGCCACACCGAGCGCATTCCGACGATGGACGTGCTGCACACCTACGGCGAGGACTACCAGGTGGTGATCGTCGGCGATGCCGCCATGTCGCCCTATGAAATCACCCACCCCGGCGGCAGCGTCGAGCACTTCAACGACGAGGCCGGCGCGGTGTGGCTCAGGCGCCTGGTCGACAAGTTCCCCCGCCTGGCCTGGCTCAACCCCATGCCACGGCGCGCCTGGGAGTTCACCCACTCCACCCAGCTGATCCGCCAGCTGATCGACGACCGCATGTACCCCATGACCCTCGAGGGGCTGGAGAACGCCATGCGGGACCTGGCCCGCTAGCGGCCATCGGTGCCCGCGGCCACTAGAGGGCCTCCCCCGCGGCGGCCCCGGGCAGGTAGTGGATCACGTCATGGAAGCGCAGCGGCACCTCCCCGAGGCTGCGCATGACGTGGTGGCAATCCGCCTGGAAGCGCAGCGCCTCGCCGGGCCGCAGCCGCTGCTCCTTCGCCTCGCCCAGGGTCAGGCCCAGCTCCCCTTCCAGCACCACGATGTGCTCCACCACCCCTGAGGCGTGGGGCGAGGACTCGCTCGCCGCGCCGGGGGCCAGCGCGATCTCGAACATCTCGAAGCCCAGCAGGGGGTCATAGGGAAAGATCACCGTCGCCTGCATGCCCACGGCGTCGCGCCCCCAGCGCGTCTCGCCGGCGGGTCCCGCCTCGCTGCCCGGCGCCCCGAACAGCGACGAGAAGGAGACCGAGAAGCCGCTGGCGATCTTCCACAGCGTCGACACCGTGGGGCTCGACTCGCCCCGCTCGATCTGCCCGAGCATCGCCTTGCTGACCCCGGTGGCCCGAGCGGCCGCCTCCAGGCTCCAGCCCCGCGCCTGGCGCAGGGCCTTGAGCCGCTGCGCGATATGAGTGGCGATCTCCTGCATGGAGAATCCTCCCGAAACGACTTGTGCGCTATAACGCACGATGGTAGGGTGCCGCCTATTGTACGTCATAACGCACGGCCGGCGACAGCCGGGAGGAGCCCGAGATGATCGAATACCGCGATACCCCCGTGACGCGGGACGCGCCGACGCGCTCGGTATGGCGGGACTTCAGCGCCTCCACGCTGGTCACCGGGCTGGTGGCGGTGCTGGTGGGCTACGGCAGCTCGGCGGTGATCATCTTCCAGGCCGCCGAGGCCGCGGGCGCCAGCGACGCCCAGATCGGCTCCTGGCTGTGGGCGCTGGGCATCGGTATGGGGCTCACCTCTCTGGGGCTGTCGCTGCGCTACCGGATGCCGATTCTCACCGCCTGGTCGACCCCGGGCGCCGCCCTGCTCGCCACCAGCCTGCCGGGCGTGCCCATGGAGCAGGCGATCGGGGCCTTCCTGTTCTCGGCAGCGCTGATCACCCTGTGCGGGGTGACCGGCCTGTTCGGCGCCCTGGTGAAGCGCATCCCGCCGGCGCTGGCCGCCGCGCTGCTCGCCGGCGTGCTGCTGCGTTTCGGTATCGAGCTCTTCGCCACCCTGGCCACCGCCTGGCTGCTGCCGTTGGCCATGCTGGCCAGCTACGTGCTGGGGCGACGCTTCGCACCCCGCTACGCCATCGTGCTGGTGCTGCTGGTGGGGGTCGGCCTCACCGCCGTGCAGGGGGAGCTAAGCCTTGCCGGAGTGAGCCTCGCCCCGACCCTGCCGGTCTTCACCGCCCCGGCCTTCTCGCTCGCCACCCTGGTCGGTGTCGGGATCCCGCTCTTCGTGGTCACCATGGCCACCCAGAACCTGCCGGGCATCACGGTGCTGCGGGCCGCCGGCTACCGGCCGCCCACCTCACCGCTGATCGGCTGGACCGGGGCGGCCACCCTGGGCCTCGCCCCCTTCGGCGGCTTCGCGCTCAACCTGGCGGCGATCAGCGCCGCGGTGTGCATGGGGCGGGAAGCCCACGAGGATCCGTCGCGGCGCTACACGGCGGGCGTGGCAGCCGGCGTCGGCTACTTGGTGCTGGGAGTGTTCGGTGCCACGGTGACGGTTCTCTTTGCGGCGCTGCCGGGCGCGCTGATCGCCGCCCTGGCCGGGCTCGCACTGCTCGGCACCATCGGCAACGGCCTGGCCGCGGCGATGGCTGACGAACGCCAGCGCGATGCGGCCCTGGTGACCTTTCTCTTCACCGCCTCGGGGGTCACCCTGCTCGGCATCGGGGCCGCTTTCTGGGGGCTGGTGGCGGGGATGGCGGTACTGTGGCTCGGTGCCGCCCGGCGACCCGCCGGGCGCGCTCACACGAAGGAGAGGGTGAGCCAGGATGAGCAGGCAGCGACCGGCTGAGCCCTACGCAAGCCGCCGCCGGGGGTGTCCGATCAGGCCTCGCCGTCGGTGGCGGTGCCGAGCCGCGCCTCGTCGTCGATGCCGGCCATGCGCACCAGGGCCAGCGCCTCGTCCAGGCTCGCGACCTCCTCGACCATCATCAGCTCGCTGTCCAGGCTCACCTCCTTGCCAGTCTTCTCGGAGAGCAGCCGCTCCAGGGAGGCGACGTCCATGCCCTCCTCCAGCCGCATGGCATCCACGCCGGCCGAGGTGTGCCCGCTGGGCAGGTAGATGGTGCCGTTGGAGAAATCGACCGCGTAGGCGACCACGCCGGGGACGATGAAGAAGAGCAGGCCGACGCCGTTGGCGATCGCCACCACCGGGTCGATGCGACCGCTCACCTGGCCCTTGCGCTCGGGGTGGAAGACGGTACCGCAGCCCACCAGGGCGGTGACGGACACACCAAGGACCAGGCCGGTCAGGCCGCGACGGAGAGCGGGAGTCATGCGGAATTCTCCATGGAAGAAGGGAACCGTGGCGCCGAGCGAGGACATGCGTGGCTCGGCATCGCCTGACAAACCAGCGAGAGTCTACCACACCCCGCCCGCAGGCCCAGTCGCGGGAAAACCCGACGGGTGACGCCCTTTTCACGGTCGTTTTTGCCGCCTCCCGCGCTTGGCCGTACAATGCGCCCATTCGCCGCCACGACGGCGGCCCGCCATCTGCCGACCGAGGAACCCCGGGACCCATGCGCGCCACTCAACTGCTGATCGCCACCCTCAAGGAAACCCCCGCCGACGCCGAGGTCATCAGCCACCAGCTGATGCTGCGTTCGGGAATGATCCGTCGCCTCACCTCCGGCCTCTATACCTGGCTGCCGGTGGGCCTGCGCACCCTGCGCAAGGTCGAACAGATCGTGCGCGAGGAGATGGACCGTGCCGGCGCCCAGGAGGTGCTGATGCCGGCGGTGCAGCCGGCCGAGCTGTGGCAGGAGTCCGGCCGCTGGGAGCAGTACGGGCCTGAGCTGCTGCGCCTCAAGGACCGCCACCAGCGCGACTACTGCGTCGGCCCGACCCATGAAGAGGTGATCACCGATCTCGTGCGCCGCGAGATCGCCAGCTACAAGCAGCTGCCGGTCAACTTCTACCAGATCCAGACCAAGTTCCGCGACGAGATTCGTCCGCGCTTCGGGGTGATGCGCTCCCGCGAGTTCATCATGAAGGATGCCTACTCCTTCCATGTCGACGAGGCCTCCCTGAAGGAGACCTACCAGGCGATGTACGATGCCTACACCCGCATCTTCACCCGCCTGGGCCTCGAGTTCCGCCCGGTGCTGGCCGACTCCGGCGCCATCGGCGGCGACCGCTCCCACGAGTTCCACGTGCTGGCCGACTCCGGTGAGGACGCCATCGTCTTCTCCAGCGACTCCGACTACGCCGCCAACATCGAGAAGGCCGAGGCGCTGCCGGCGCCGCTGGGCACCACCCCCGAGCGCGCCGCCCCCACCGAGGAGCTGCGCCTGGTCGACACCCCCGATGCCCGCACCATCGCCGCCCTGGTGGAGCAACACGGCCTGCCCATCGATAAGACCATCAAGACGCTGATGGTCCACGCCGCCGAGGGCGGCCTGATCGCCCTGCTGGTGCGCGGCGACCATGAGCTCAACGCCATCAAGGCCGAGAACCTCCCGGAGGTGGCCGAGCCGCTGACCATGGCCAGCGAAGAGGAGATCCGCGCCGCGGTGGGCGCCGGGCCCGGCTCGCTGGGCCCGGTGGGCCTCGAGATGCCGATCATCGTGGATCGCAGCGTGGCGCTGATGAGCGACTTCGGCGCCGGCGCCAACGTCGACGGCAAGCACTACTTCGGCATCAACTGGGAGCGCGATGTCGCCCTGCCCCAGGTCGCCGACCTGCGCAACGTGGTGGAGGGCGACCCCTCCCCGGATGGTCGCGGTATCCTCTCCATCAAGCGTGGCATCGAGGTGGGCCACGTCTTCCAGCTGGGCCGCAAGTACAGCGAGGCGATGGACGCCAACGTGCTCGGCGACGAAGGTCGCGCCCTGCATCCCTGGATGGGCTGCTATGGTATCGGTGTGACCCGGGTCGTGGCCGCCGCCATCGAGCAGAACCACGACGAGGCCGGCATCATCTGGCCCGACGCCATCGCGCCCTTCCAGATCGCGCTGGTGCCGATGAACGCCCACAAGTCGCAGCGAGTCCGCGAGGAGTCCGAGAAGCTCTACGAGACGCTTACCGCCGCCGGCTTCGAGGTGCTGCTGGATGACCGCGACCTGCGCCCGGGCGCCAAGTTCGCCGACCATGAGCTGATGGGCCTGCCCCACCGCCTGGTGGTCGGCGATCGTGGCCTGGACAAGGGTGAACTGGAGTACAAGGGACGCCGTGACAGCGATGCCACCATGGTACCGGCCGAGCAGATCCTCGACTTCCTGCGCGAGCGCATCAGCCCCTGACGCGCGCCGCCGCGTGAAGCGCGCCATCGCGCTCGCCGCGCTCTGCCTGGCCGCCGCCTCCACGGCGGCGGCCAGCGACGACAGTTTCCTGGCCGCCCTGGACGCCGACCGACGTCCCCTGGTGGTCCAGGCGCTGCCCCCCACGCCCGCCTCCCTGCGCACCACCCTCGACGCCAGCCTCGCCACGCCCCGCGACCCGACCGAGATCTGGGCGGCTCGCCAGTGGCAGAGCGCCATGGCGCCCTCGCTGGCACGCTTCGTCAAGGACGAGGCGCTGCGCGGCGAGCTGCTGCAGCGGGTCTACCTGGAGGCGCGCCTGGCCAACCTGCCGCCGGAGCTGGTGCTGGCGGTGATCCAGGTGGAGAGCGCCTTTCGCGCCGACGCGGTCTCCTCCGCCGGGGCCGTGGGCCTGATGCAGATCATGCCCTTCTGGATCCGCGAGCTGGGCCTGCCCGCCGACGACCTCAAGGACCCATGGCGCAACCTGCGCTACGGCACCACCATCCTGGCCCACTACCTGGCGGTGGAGCGCGGCGACTTCACCCGGGCGCTGGCCCGCTACAACGGCAGCCTGGGCCAGACCTGGTACCCGGAGCGGGTGATGCGCGCCTGGCAGCGCCACTGGCGCGGGCCCGCGGAGAACGGACGGGTCACCGTGCAGCGCTGACGCTGCAACGCCCCCGCAGCAAGGAACCAAGGAAGGAGTCACCATGGCGCCGCAGGAACGCGACCCCACCCCACCCTCACCGGTCAGCGTCATTGCGCAGGACTACCGCCGCCTGCGGCGTGGCCTGGCGCTGCTGCTGAGCCTCGCGGTGATCTTCATCGTCGGCATCCTGCTGCTGGCGGCCGGCGAGCAGAACCGCCAGCAGGCCCGCCACACCGAACAGCAGATCGCCGTCCAGCTTTCCCAGATTCACCAGCGCCTGGCCGGCGTGGTGATGGACTATGCCGTCTGGGATCTCAACCACCTGGCGATCCACCGGCCCGAGGGGCCGGACCTCGACTGGCTCGAGGTCGAGATGGGCACCAATCTCCATGACAACCTGGGCATCGACCTGGCGTTGATCGTCGCTCCGGACGGCGAGGTGGTGTGGGAAGTGCGCGAGGGCGAGATCCTCCCACCGCGTCGGCGCAGCCAGCGACTGCCCGTCATACCGCCCGACCAGGCGGCGGCGACCACCTTCCTGAGGCTGGACGACGAGCTGCTGATGATGGCTGCCGCCCCGATCCAGCCGGAGAGCCCGCACCACCCTGCCGCTTCCGCCCCCCACCAGCTGCTGTTTGCCTATCGCCTGGGGCAAGGCCCCCTGGCTCAGCTGCGCGCCACCTCGGGGCTTGCGGACCTCCGCCTGCTGGACGCCCCCGCCGCCGAGGGCGGGGGGCTGGCGCTGCACGGCCCCGGGGAGACCCCCGAGGCCTGGCTGGCCTGGACCCCGGCGACCCCGGGCACCCTGATGGTGCGCCGCTCGCTCCCCTGGCTGATCATGACCCTGCTGGGGCTCGGCATCCTCGGCACCGGGCTCTTTCGTCACCTGGGCCGCCAGGCCGAGGCGAGCCTGTCCACCATCGCCGAGTTGCGCCAGACCCATGCCCGGCTCGCCGACCAGCAGCGTGCCTGGCACGGCCTGCGCGACATGCAGCTGGAAGAGGTGAGCGAGGAGGCTTTCATCGAGGCCCTGCTGGCCCGCAGTGCCGAGCTGCTCGATGTGGATGACGTCAACCTCTGGGTGATGGAGGGAGAGCGGCTGGTCTGCGCCGCCAGCCTTCGCAAGCCGGAACTGGTCGGCCAGAGCCAGGGGGGACACCGACTGCAGACGTACCTGGCGCAACTGCGCCACCATCCGGCGCTGGTGACCGACGACGCCCAGAACGACCCGCGCCTCGTCGACCTGGCACCCTATCTGAGGCAGCAGAAGATCACTTCGCTGCTCGATATCGGTCTCTTTCTGGCCGGCGAACTGCGCGGGGTGCTCTGCTGCGAGGATCACCGCTCACGCCGCTGGCGCGACGACGAGGTCAACGCCCTGATGGGCCTGACGGGACTGCTCACCCAGTTCGCCGAGTCCCTGCGGCGCCGCGAGGTGGAGCTGAGCCTGGACCGCCAGCTGAACCATGACGAGGTCAGCGGCCTGCCGACCCTGCGCGGCCTCGACGAGACGATCTCCCCCCTGCTGGAGCAGGGTGAGTGCCAGGTTGGCATCCTGCACCTCAAGGGGCTGACCCAGATCAATGACACCCTGGGCACCGCCATGGGCGATGCCGCCTTCCACGCCGTGGGGCGCCTACTGAGCCGTCGCCTGGCGGCCCCCGCCCTCGCCGGAAGCGCCGCTCGGCTGCCCGCCAACCGCATCCTGCTGCTGCTGCCCGGCGCCGACTCCTCGCTGCGCCAGCAGGCTCTGGAGGACCTGCTCGAGGAGCTCGATGGACGGGAGTGGCTGGGCGCTCAGCAGGCGGCCAGCCTGCGCTTCACCCTGGGCCTGGCCAGCTGCCCCCGGGACGGCCACGACATCCACCGGCTGCTGCAGCGGGCCGAGCTGGCCCTGGACACGGCCCGGGATATGCCGGTACACCACCTGGCCCGTTACGAGCCCGCCATGGGGGAGTGGCAGGCCCGTGTCAGCCGACTCGAGCGGGAGCTGCGCGAGGCACTGACGCGTCGCGAATTCCGCCTCCACCTGCAGCCGCAGTTCGACGCGGCCGGGCGGCTGCACGGCGCCGAGGCGCTGCTGCGCTGGGAGCACCCCGAGCGGGGGCTGCTGGCGCCGGGGGCGTTCATCGCAGAGGCCGAGCACAGCGGGCTGATTCGTCCCATCGGCAAGTGGGTCCTCGACGAGGCCCTTGGGCTATTGGCCGGCCCGCTGCGCGACAGCGACATGGTGGTGGCGGTCAACGTCTCGGTGCAGCAGCTGCGCGACGAGGCCTTCACGCAACAGCTGTCCGAGGCCCTCGCGAGCCGCGCTGTACCGGCGTGCCGGCTGGTGCTCGAGGTGGTGGAGTCGATGCTGGTCACCCCGGAGATCCGCCGGCGCCTGGAGTCGCTGCAGGCGCTGGGGGTGTCCATCGCGCTGGACGACTTCGGCACTGGCTACTCCTCGCTGCGCTACCTCCAGCAGCTGCGCGTCCATGAGATCAAGCTGGATCGCGCCTTCATCGAGCCGCTGAAGCACGCCGACGACGCGCCCCTGGCGCGCTCGATCATCGCCATGGCCCAGGCCCTGGAGCTGCAGCTGGTGGCCGAGGGGGTGGAGACCGAGGCCCAGGCCGATTTCCTGCGTCGCCATGGGGTGACGCTGATGCAGGGCTACCTGCTGGCCCGACCGGAGCCGGTGGAGGCCTTCCTGGCAAGGGTCAAGGGCAGTCGCTGACCGCGCCGGCCGGGCTCACCAGCCCGGCGGCGGCGAGCCCCGCCAGCAGGGCCTGGACATCCTCGAGCACCCCGGCCCACGGCAGCCCGAAGTGCCCGCCCAGCAGCTCCGCCAGCTCTTCGGGGCTCAGGGGTTCATGGCGCAGCAGCTGCCAGATCAGCCGGCCGGTGGGGTTGAGCCGGTGGATCGCCCCACTGGCCACCTCCACCAGGAAGAGTTCGTCGTCCAGCGGATAGTCGAGGACGCTCTGCTCGGGCGCCCAGGGGCCATCCGGCAGGGCCCCCGTCGACAGCGTCGGGCGCGCCACCAGACTGGCCGCCGGCAGCGCTGCCGGCAGCGCTGCCGGCAGTGGCCCGCTCAGGGCCTCACCCAGGGCCCTGGCCGCCGCCAGCGGCTCCGAATAGCGCAGCAGCAGGCAGGGAACCTGCCCCATCAGCGGCAGGAAGCGCTCCATCAGGGCCTCGCTCGCGACCTCAGGGGCAAAGTTCTCGCATAGCAGCTGCAGCAGCCCCTCTCCCGGCGCCAGCCGGCTGAGCGCCGGGGCCACGGCCCCCTCGTCCCGCGCCAGCAGCACCACGGCACCCAGCGGGCGAACCTCGCCGTGGGACGCCAACCGACCACGCGGCGGCACCACGTAGCGGTAGCGCCTGTCGGCAGGCCCGGCATGGCGCTCGGCGTAGTCGAGGAAGCCGGGGGCGAAGCTCTCCGGCAACGGCAGGCGCAGGCGGGGAACGATGCCCAGCGCCATGCCCTCGCCCTCTGGCGTCAGGGCCAGCACATCATCACCGAACACCCGGAAGCCCGCGGCGGCGAAGGCGGCCGTCAGGGTGCTCTTGCCCGCTCGGTGGGAGGCCGGAAAGATCACCAGGCGCCCGTCGACCTCCACCGAACCGCCATGCAGCCCGATGCTGTCGGGGTGGCGGTCGAAGTATTCGCCGACCAGGTCGGCAATCAGGCTGCAGGCGGCCTCGGTGGGGGTGGAGAGAAAGAGACCCTCCGGCAGGGCCGGCGAGTGCTGGCGGTAGCCCCGCCCCTCGCGACCAAGCCGGATCGGCGGGGCCGCCCCCTCGGCCTCGACCACCTCGACAGGCCATCCCGCCATCGCCGCCCGCAGGGCATCGAGCACTTCGGGACAGTCGCTCAGACGCAGCACCCGGCCGAGGCTGGCCAGGCACAGGTCACATGACGCAGCGGCCCTCACCATCGGGGGGGGACGGAGACGATCAGTCGGATCCCGCTGCGCTCATCGTCGCGGCGATAATCGCGATCGCGATAGACGCCATCGCGGCGGTCGCGACGATAGCCGCCGCTGGGTCGTGAATAGCTCGGGCGGGAATAGCCTGGGCGGCTGAAGCTCGGGCGGGAGTAGCCGGGACGGCTGAAGCTGGGACGGGAGCGTCGGGAGTGCTGGGCCTGTGCCTGGCCGAGGCTGAAGAGGGTCGGGGCGACGTAGGCGCCGGCGATCCCGATGCCCAGGGTCGCCAGCAGCCGGCGTCGGCTCTGGCGCTTGCGCTCGTTCGGGCTCTCGGTGTCACGCTGGGCGGTCATGGCGGGCTCTCCGGATTATCGAACAGCGTTCATTCTAGCGCTGCCCAGACCCGCTTCACCAGCCGACCAGGGAGACCTGGCGATGATCGCGGCCGGGTTCCGCGAAGCCTGCACATTCTGCCCGGCGCCGTCGGTCAAAAACGACAGGCGAAAAAAAGCCGACCCAAGTGGGTCGGCTACAGGGGGGATGACTCCCCCCTCCCCTGACGACTCTTGATGCAGCTGGCTTCAGTGCTTCTTCTTGCGATGATCCCGCACGATGAAGGTAATCCAGCCACCCATGAAAGCGATCATCATCGCGACGGTGACCAACCCGAAGATTACGGCGTCATCCAGATACATGTGCGTGTCCTCCCGTCTCGATGTGTTGAGAGGACTTTAGCCCGGGGAGGCGGGAAAAAACCTGATCTGCATCAAATTCGACTCCGCCGCCCCGCGGGGGCGGGACGAATATTGATGCAGGTCAGTTTTCACAGCACCTTCTTGTCTTCCACGCTGGCGTGATCGGTGCCGGGCGGCAGCGGATGGCCCTTGGCAAGCTCCGCGCGAGTGGCGTCGCGCACCCCGAGCACCTCCAGCCGATAGCGCAGGGTCCGGCCCGCCAGCGGATGGTTGGTGTCGATCAGCACGCTGTCATCGCGCACCTCCAGCACCGTGACCACCTGGGGGCCGGCTTCGCCGGGGGTCTGGAAGCGCATGCCCGACGCCAGATCGCTCACCGGGAAGGCGCCGCGGCCGACCTCGCGCACCAGCGCCTCGTTGCGCAGCCCGTAGGCCTCCGCCGGCATCAGGGTCACGCTGAGGTCGGCGCCCGCGGCCTGGCCCTCCAGGGCACGCTCCAGCCCCTCGACGATATTGTGGTGGCCGTGGAGGTACTCCAGGGGCTGCTGGCGGGCACGGGAGTCATCCAGCAGCGCGCCGTCGGCGGTATCGGTCAGGACATAGTGCAGGGTCACGACCCGCTGGGGGGCGATCGTCATGGCAGTCTCCTCGGACAGGAACAGGGGGGCGTTATGGCTCAGCTGCGGCGCAGCTGGGCCACCGGCACCTCCAGGCGCTGCTGGCGGTGCAGCAGGTTGAGCAGCACGATGGCGCGCTCCTCCCCCTTGTGGCTGGCAAAGACCGCCTGCAGGTCCTTGAAGGGCCCCTCGGTGATGGTGACCGGCTCGCCGGTGCGGAAGTAGAGGTTGACGGTGGCGTCGTCGCGCTCGCTGCCGTGCTCGCGCAGGGTGGTGATCAGCGCATCGCTCACCGCCACCGGCATGTCCCCGAAGCCGACCAGCTTCAGCACGCCGCGGGTCGAGCGGATCGGGCGCCAGTTGCTGACCAGCCGATCGAGGTGAATGAACAGGTAGTAGGGGAACAGCGGCTCGCTGACCCACTCGAGCTTGCCGCGGCGCTTCTTCTGCACCTCGAGCACCGGGTGGAACACCTCGTAGCCCTGGTTGGCCAGGTGCTCGGCGGCACGGAACGACTCACCGCCCTTGCACTGGATCACGTACCAGCGGGGGACGGCCTCGTCGCCGGACTCAAGGGTCGCATCGTTCTCGTTCATGGGACTCCTGACAGGTAAGGCTGGACGCTGGTATCACCGCCCGGGCTCTGCAACAATCGGCGCGATGTCCGGGCCCCCGGCCCGGCAGCCGGATTCTACCATCGATGGTGACCGCCTGTGACGGCCCGCCGTCCGGGTGGCTCGCAAGGAGTGCCCTGCCCGATGCCAAGCCCCATGCCCAGCCCAACGCCCCATCGCAGCTGGCGCGACGCCCTGGCGATCTACCTGCGTGCGCCGGTGATCACCATGCTGTTCCTCGGCTTCTCGGCCGGCCTACCCTTCCTGCTGGTGTTCTCGACCCTCTCGGCCTGGCTGCGCAGCGACGGGGTCGAGGTGGCCGCCATCGGCTTCTTCTCCTGGATCGGCATCCTCTATTCGATCAAGTTCTTCTGGGCGCCGGTGGTGGATCGCCTGGCCCTGCCGCTGCTGACCCGCACCTTCGGCCAGCGGCGCGGCTGGATGCTGCTGGCCCAGGCCATGATCGCCGCCGGCCTGGTGGGGCTGGCCAGCCTCGACCCGACCCGGAATCTGGCCATGGTGGCGGGCTTCGCACTGCTGGTGGCCTTCGGCAGCGCCACCCAGGACATCGCCATCGACGCCTTCCGCATCGAGTCGGCCCCGGACGATATCCAGGCGGCCATGGCCTCCACCTACATCATCGGCTACCGCGGCGGGCTGCTGGCCGCCGGTGCCGGCGCCATGTACGTGGCCTCCTGGCTCTCCTGGGAGGCGGCCTACCTGACCATGGCCGCCCTGGTGGGCATCGGGGTGGTCACCGTGCTGCTGCGGCCTGAGCCTGCGCGCCTTTCGCTCACCACCCAGCTGATCCACGAGCCGAAGGTGCGCGCCTTCCTGCGCGCAAGCCGCGGCAAGCCGCGCCAGCTGCGCCGCCTGGGTGCCTGGGTGATCGGCGCCATCGTCTGCCCCTTCACCGACTTCTTCAGCCGCCACCGCCTCAAGGCGCTGTGGCTGCTGGTGTTTATCGCCGTGTTCCGGATCAGCGACCTGGCCATGGCCTCCATGGCCAACCCGCTCTATATCGACATGGGCTTCTCCCTGGCCACCATCGCCAACGTCACCAACGTCTTCGGCATCGCCATGAGCGTGACCGGGGGGATCCTGGGGGGGCTTCTGGTGGCGCGCTACGGCATCGGGCCGATCCTGGTGCTGGGGGCGGCGTCTGCCACCCTGACCAACCTGCTGTTCGCCGCCCTGGCGCTGGCCGGCCAGAGCCTGCCGATGCTGGTGATGGCGATCGTCGGCGATAACCTCGCCAACGGCCTGGCCAGCGCGGTGTTCATCGCCTTCCTCTCCAGCCTCACCTCAAGGGCATATACCGCGACCCAGTACGCGCTCTTCTCGTCGCTGATGACCCTGCCGGGCAAGTTCCTCAGCGGCTTCGGCGGGCTGGTGGTGGCTGCCGAGGGCTACGCCACCTTCTTCGTCATCGCCACGGCCCTGGGCCTGCCGGCGATCGCGCTGGCGATCTGGATCAGCCGCGACCGCGACCTGGTGCCGGCCCCGCTGGCCCGCGGGACCTGACAGACTACCCCTCGTCGAGCCAGGCCTGCAGCCAGGCCAGCGCCCCGGGGGTGGCTCGCCACTGGTCGCGCATCAGGGTGCGATACTGCCACGCCTCTGCCCGGGAGCCCGGCTCGGCCACCCCGTCGCCGCCGACGGCGGGCAGCGGGCGGGGGCTGTCGGCGCACAGCAGGGCCAGGGCATGGCCGTTGTGTCGACGGGCCTCCTCCAGCGCCTCGGCGGCCTCGGCCTGACGCTCGAGACGATAGAGCGCCAACGCGCGGCCCAGCAGCAGGCCCAGCGCCGCCTCGCCCAGCTCCTCTCCCGCCGGCGGGTGGCTGACGGCGAGCGCCTCGTCGTCGCGCCCGTCGCGCAGCAGTTGGTCGAGCACCAGCTCCCGGAGCCCAAGGCTATCGTGGTCATCCAGCGCCAGCAGACGCTCGGCGAGCCGCCGGGAACGCTGGCGTGCGCCGCGCTCCATGCCCACCACCAGCGCCAGGCCGGTGCGCAGCAGCAGGGCGTTGTCGGCATCGTCCCAGGCCAGGGTGCCGGGCCCCTCCCCGGCCGCCTGGTCGAGCCAGCGCTCCAGCCGCTCGGCCAGGGGCACGAAGAGGCTCGGGGCCATCCAGGGTAGGCTGCCGAACCGGGTGGTGAGCGCCAGGGCCAGGCCCTGGAGCACCGCCGGGGCATCGAGCCACTCGGGGTGGGCACAGAGCTCGGGCAGCCACTCGCCGGCCGCCGGCCAGGGGTCATCCTCCAGCCCCAGCGGCGACTCGCTGACTGCCTCCGCCGGGAAGCAGGCGAGCCATGCCGCCGTGAGGGCCCGCTCACGCTCGCCCTGGTGGTATTCGAGACGCCCCTCGTCGCTGCGAGTGATCCGCAGCCGAGGAGCGGTGGGCAGCACCTCCAGCAGGGCCTGCAGCGACGCCAGCGGACCGGCCAGGTCCTCCTCGGCGTTGAGCAGCTGCTCGGCCAGGGTGGCCCCGGGGTTGTCGGCCAGGTCGGCCAGGAACTCCAGCTGGTCGGGATCCAGCTCGCCCTGGCGGGCGAGGCGGCGGAACCAGAAACGAGCCCGCTCGGCGGCCTCCTCCTCGTGCCCCTCGTGGAGCAGCAGCATCGCCTCGATATAGGCCAGGGTCGGTGAGTCCGGCAGCGCCTGCTGGGCACGCACGAAGGCGGCCCGGGCGCTGTCGAGGTCGTCGGCGTCGAGATGCATCAGGCAGAGGCGCTCCAGGGCCACTCCCCTCAGGAACAGCGGGCCCTGCTCGAGCACGGCGTCGAGGAGGGCCTCACGCTTGTGACGGAAGCCGCGCTCCTGATAGAGGTCGATGAGGATCTCGAAGGCGGGCTCGGCCTGCTCGGGCAACCGCGACCAGTCGCCGCGCTCGAACAGCGATTCGAGGATCTGCTGGGCGCGGCCGCGCTGGCCGGTCTCGGCGGCAATCAGCCCCGCCTCGAGCAGCGCCTGGGCCGGGGCGCGACCGCTCTCCAGAGCCGCCTTGAGGGAGTCGCCCTTCCACTCCCGCAGCGACAGCATCCACATCAGGTGGTCGGGCACCGGACCGGGCAGGCGCACCGCCCCGCAGCACTGCTTGGTCTTGCGGCCGGAGTCGCACCAGCAGGGCTCGTTGCGGCCCGGGCGCGCCAGGGGTTCGCAGGCGAAGCCGAGGCGTTCCAGCGGCGTCTGGGACCACAGCTCCGGTGCCAGCGCCTGGGCCATGGGCAGATTGCCACCCACCAGCGCCGGGCCTTGCTCGCGGGCCCAGGTCATCAGCGCCGGATAGCGCTCGTCGCGGCGAATCGCCTTGAGGGCTCCCGAGGCAAACCCCAACAGCTGTTCGACCCATACTGCCAGCATGGCACTCTCCACCGTCCGGAAAACGGCACAGTCTACCAGTCCGCCTGGCGGCTGGGCAGCCGCTCAGCGCCGCGCCCACTCCAGCAGCGGCCGGGTACGGGCCTGCATGTCGAGCCGGGCGCCCAGGCGCACCAGGTTCCAGTAGTGGCCGTTGAGGGTGCGCGACAGCAGCAGGGTCTCCGCCGGCGGCTGCAGGCGGTCCATGGCGGCCCACACCTTGGGGGTGAGGTCGCGCAGGCGGCGGTGCACCCGCACATCGCCGAAGTCCTGCTCGCCGGGCGCAAACAGCGGCGACACGGCCTCGGCGGATTCCCGGTAGAGCGCCAGCGGAGCACCCTGCCCCTGGCGGCCACCGAGCCTGAGCAGCGCCTCGTCCATGGCCATGGGATCACCCGCCAGGGTCGCCTCGAGCAGCTGCATCATGGCGCGCAGGCGCGGCTCGGGGACCGGGATCACCGCCCCCAGGTCGTAGATCACCAGGCGCCCCTGCGCGTCGACGGCGAAGTTGCCGGCGTGGGGGTCGGCGTGGAGCTCGCCGTGGGTGAAAAGCTCCTCGGTGAGCCAGTCGGCCAGGGTCACCGCCACGCCCTGACGCAGGGCATCGTCGCCCGATTCCAGCTCGCGCAGCGGGGTTCCCGGCGCATAGCGCATGGCCAGCA
Source organism: Halomonas sp. PGE1 (assembly GCF_013000985.1). Classification (NCBI taxonomy): domain Bacteria; kingdom Pseudomonadati; phylum Pseudomonadota; class Gammaproteobacteria; order Oceanospirillales; family Halomonadaceae; genus Halomonas; species Halomonas sp. PGE1. Next base: position 1,864,741 of record NZ_CP053032.1, on the reverse strand, counting down.
CGCGCTCGCCGCAGAGCGCGGGCAGCGGCTCGGGGATCACCAGGTTCTCGAGGTGGGCATAGCGCGCCCGGTAGCGGGCCAGCGCCTCGGCCTCGGCGCGGTAGTCCAACTCGCCACGCAGGCTGGCGGCGAGCTCCTCGAAGAGCGCATCGAGGCGCGCCTGGGGCACCTTGAACCAGCGGCCCAGCCGCATCAGCCGGCGCACCTGGGCCAGGTCACTCTCCAGCACCTCGGCGAGCCCCGGGTACTGCACCTTGAGCACCAGGATCTCGCCGTCCCGGGTCACGGCACGGTGCACCTGCCCCATGGAGGCGCTGGCGAAGGGACGCTCCTCGACCTCGCGGAACACCGCGTCGAGATCGCCATACTGAGCCACCAGGCTCTCGCGGATGCGCGGCCAGGGCATGGGCTCGGCCTGGCGCTGCAGGCGAGCGAGCTCCTCGGCCAGGTCGGGGGGCAGGAGGTCATCCCACTGGGACATGATCTGGGCCAGCTTCATGGCCGGCCCCTTGAGCTCGGAGAGCCCCTCGAACAGCGCCTCGCCCAGGGCCCGCCAGTCCGCCTGGCCGCCCAGCCGGGTGCGGATCAGCGCGCCGCCGGTCCGGGCACCCAGTCCCAGCAGTCGTCTCGTCCTGCCTCGTTCGCGCATGCTGTCGCTCCGCTCGTTGGGCCGAAATACCGATACAAGGATTGTACATCAAAATCATCTCGTGACACCTGGCCAGGGACACCGCCGGCTGGAAGAATATCCAGACTACCGCCGAAGAGCCTGCCATGCGCCTGATCATCGCCGAGAAGCCCAGTCTCGCCCGCGCCATCGCCGACGCCCTGCCCGGCGTCCCCCGCAAGCAGGAGGGCGCCATTGCCGTGGGCGACACCGTGGTGACCTGGTGCCTGGGCCACCTGCTGGAGCAGGCGCCGCCGGACGCCTATGACCCGGCCCTCAAGCAGTGGCGGCTCGATAGCCTGCCGATCCTGCCCAGCCGCTGGAAGCTGACGCCGCGCCCGAAGGCGCGTGGCCAGCTGGCGGTGATCCGCGGCCTGCTCAAGTCCGCCCGGGAGGTGGTCCACGCCGGCGACCCGGACCGCGAGGGCCAGCTGCTGGTGCAGGAGGTGATCGAGCACCTGGGCTGGAAGGGGACGGTCCTGCGTCTGCTGGTCAGCGACCTCAACCGGCCGGCGGTGCAGCGCGCGCTGGCCCGGCTGGAGGACAACGCCCGCTATCAGCCGCTCTATCGCGCCGCCGAGTCGCGCTCCCGGGCCGACTGGCTCTACGGCATCAACCTCACCCGAGCCTGGACCCTCACCGGGCGCCAGGCGGGCCACGACGGAGTGCTCTCCGTGGGCCGGGTGCAGACGCCGGTGCTGGGGCTGGTGGTTCGCCGCGACGCCGAGATCCGCGACTTCACCCCCCACCCCTTCTACGTGCTGTGGGCGGACCTCGCCGTGGCGCGCGGGACGCTGCGCGCCTGGTGGGCGCCCGGCGAGGGCCAGCCTCTGGACGACCAGGGGCGACTGCTCGAGCGTGCCCCCGCCGCTGCCCTGGCCGAACGGCTGCCCGGCGCCGAGGGGCGGCTCACCTCGCTCGAGACCCAGGAGAAGCGCCAGGCCGCCCCGCTGCCCTACTCCCTCTCCGCGCTGCAGGTAGACGCCGCACGCCGCTACGGGCTCTCTGCCAAGGCGGTGCTGGATACCTGCCAGGCCCTCTATGAGCGCCACCAGCTGATCACCTACCCGCGCTCCGACTGCCGCTACCTGCCCCAGGAGCACTTCGCCGCCGCCAGGACCACCCTGGAGGGCGCCTGCCGGGCGGACGACACCCTGCGCCAGTGGCTGGCCGGGGCCGACTTCACGCGGCGCTCGCGGGCCTGGAACGACAAGCAGGTGGGCGCCCACCACGCCCTGGCCCCCACCGGCCGGCCCATGGACCCCACCCGCCTCTCGGCCACTGAGGCCAACGTCTTCCGGCTGATCGCCCGCAACGTGCTGGCCCAGTTCTATCCCCCACTCGCCACCCGGGAGGTGAAGGCGGAGTTCCAGATTCTCGGCGAGGCCTTTCGCGCCCGCGGCCAGGAGATTCTCGAGGCGGGCTGGAAGCCGCTCTTCACCACCCGCGACGAGGCGCCGCCGCTGCCGGCGCTCAGCGAGGGCGAAGCGTGCCGGGTCGTCGAGGCCGCCGTGGAGGATCGCGAGACCCGCCCGCCGGAGCCCTTCAACGACGCCAGCCTGATCAAGGCGATGATGAACATCGCCCGCTACGTGGACGACCCGGCGGTGAGGCGCACCCTGCGCGAGCACGACGGCCTGGGCACCGAGGCCACCCGCGCCGGCATCATCGAGACCCTGGTGGAGCGCGGCTACCTGGTGCGGCGCGCCAAGGCGCTGCGTGCCACGCGCCTCGGCAGCGCCCTGATCGCTTCGCTGCCCGAGGCGGCCAGCCGCCCGGAGCGCACCGCCCTGTGGGAGCAGCGCCTCTCGGCCATCGCCGAGGCGGGCGCCGACCCCGCCCCCTTCCTCGGCGACCTGATCCGCGACCTGCACGGCCTGCTGGCCAGCGCCGACGCCGGCCGCCTGCGCCAGGCGCTGGCCACCGCCCGCGGCGAGGAGCCCGCCCCCGGCGGGCGCGCCCCGGCCAGACGCCGAGGCACGGCCTCCCGTCGCCGCAGCGGAACCGGTAGCGGCACCCGTCGCCCGAGCCGCAAGCGGAGCGGCTCATGAACCGGCAGGACACCCACTGGATCGTCGGCCCCGGCGCCCTGGGCCGGCTGATCGGCCTGCGCCTGGCCACCCGCCCGGGCCTGCCCGTGGCGGTGGCCCTGATCGGGCGCCGTCGCCTCCCCATGGAGCAGACGCTGGTCACCCCCCAGGGGGAGGCCCTGAGCGTCAGCGTGGCAACCGCCACCCTGGGGTCGCTGCCGACCGACCCGCCCGGCGTGGTGCACCTGACCACCAAGGCCTACGGCGCCGAGGCGGCGTATGCGGCCCTGGCGCCCCACCTGCCCGCCGGCACACCGCTGGTCCTGTGGCAGAACGGCTTCGGCTGCCAGCCGCGGCTGAGCCGGCGCCATGACGGGCCGGTGCTGTGCGCCACCACCACCGAAGGCGCCTACCTCGAGGCCGGGCCGTCTAGCGACGGCCGGGTGGTCCATGCCGGCCGCGGCGAGACCCTGATCGGGGCGCTCGACGAGACCCTTGCCGGCCGGCAGACCACGCTCGCCATGGCCCTGGCCGGCGAGCTTGCCACCACGCTCACGGACGCCGGCCTGGCCGCCCGGGCGGTAAACGACATCCGCCAGCGACTGTGGCACAAGCTCGCCGTCAACGCCGCCATCAACCCGCTGGTGGCACGCTTCGGCATCCGCAACGGCCAGCTGCGCGACCGCCCCTTCCGCCCCATGGTGGAGGCGGTCATCGCCGAGGTGGCGACGATCCTGGCCGCCGAGGGCATCGCCCCGCCCGACGGGGCGGGGGGCGTGATGGCGCGAGGGGAGGAGCATGCCCGGGACCTCGAGGCGTGGCGAGGGCTGGTATGGCGAGTGGTGGAGGGCACCGCCGGCAACCGCGCCTCCATGCTGCAGGACGTGCTGGCCGGACGGCCCACCGAACACGAGGCGATCCTCGGTCCGCTGCTGGCCGCCGCCGATGCCCATTGGCTGCCGGCCCCGCGCCTGACCGAACTGGCGGACTGGCTCAGGGCCCGGGAAGTGGCGGGCTCGAGCGACACTTGCTAGGCTATCTTGACACCAATCACTCGCCCTGAGGCTCTTGCCGAGGTCGGCCGGGCCCCAGCGCAAGGACAGGGATCATGAGAACGCGTTCCCTCTGCGCCTGCCTGCTGGCCTGCCTGGCCGCCACCGCCACGACCGTGGCGCTGGCCGATGGCGCCCCCTCCTTTGCCGGCAAGGACAGCGACCTGATGCGCCTGGACAACGGCATGGTGATCGAGGGGCGCGACATCGAGACGCCAGACGGCTACACCTCCGGCTTCCGGCTCATCGCCGGCTTCACCCCGCTGCGCCTTCCCCGGCTCGACCTGGCCGCCGAATTCAGCTATCGCGAAAGCGACGAGGTGCCCACCCGGATGGGTGACAACAGCCTGCTGGTCAACTCGGTCAGCCTGGGCGGCAGCCTGATGGCCGGCGTGCGCATCGGCCAGCTCGGCCTCTACGCCAAGTCCGGCCTGGCGGGCTGGGAGGGCGACGCGGTGATCCCCCGGGATGCCCTCAATACCGCCGGCACCACCCGAGTGACTGGCCTCGGCGCCCGCCTGGAGTTCAACCACCTGGTCAGCCGCCTGGAGTTCGAGGAGTTCGACGCCCCGGACATGGCGCATCTCAACCTGTTGACCGCCTCGCTGCACTTCCCCTTCTAGAAGCAAAAAACAAGAAGCAAGAAGCTAGACAGATAAGGTGTCCGCGCAGGCACAAGCCGCAAGGGGTTTCCTTGCCGCCTGTGCCTTCTCGCCTGATGCTGGCCGAAGACCCTAGCCGGTATTGCGCAGCCCCGCCGCGATGCCCGCCATGGTGACCATCAGCGCCCGGGACAGGTCGGCGCTGATCGCCCCGTCGGCATCCCGGTTGCGCTGCAGAAGCTCCGCCTGCAGGCCATGCAGCGGGTCGATATAGGGGTTGCGTACCGCGATGGCCTGGCGAATCAGCGGGGTCTTCTCCAGCAGCTCCTGCTGTTCAAGGACCTGCAGCACCACCTGATGAAGCCGCCCGAAACGCTCGCGCAGCCGCTCGCCCAGCGCCTTGAGCGCCGGCTCGTCCACAAGGCGATGCTCATAGTAGGCCGCGATGCCCACGTCGGCCTTGGCCAGCAGCATCTCCAGCATGTCCAGGTAGGTGCCGAAGAAGGGCCAGCTATCGCGCATCTCCTGGAGCACCTCCAGGCCACCCTCCTCCTCCAGGCGCCGGGCGAAGGCCTCGCCGCTGCCCAGCCAGGCGGGCAGCATCAGCCGGATCTGGGTCCAGGCGAAGATCCACGGGATCGCGCGCAGCGTCTCGACCCCACCGTCCTGGCGGCGCTTGGTGGGACGCGAGCCCAGCGGCAGCCGCCCCAGCGACCCCTCCGGCGTCACCGCCCGGAAGTAGGGCACGAAGTCTGGATCCTCGCGCACCACGCCGACATAGGCACGGTGGGCCACCTCGGCCAGGCGATCCATCTCCTCGCGCCAGCGGGGCTGCGGCGCCGGCGGCGGCAGAAGGGTCGCCTCCAGCACCGCACAGGCGTAGATCTCCATGGAGCGCAGGGCGATCTCCGGCTGGCCGAACTTGAAGCGGATCATCTCGCCCTGCTCGGTCACGCGAAGGCTGCCGTTCACCGACCCGGGCGGCTGGGAGAGAATCGCCGCGTGAGCCGGGCCGCCGCCGCGCCCCACGGTGCCGCCGCGGCCGTGGAACAGGGTCAGGTCGACGCCATGCTGGCGGCATACCTCAACCAGGGTCTCCTGGGCGCGATACTGGGCCCAGGCCGCGGCCAGCTGCCCGGCATCCTTGGCCGAGTCGGAATAGCCGATCATCACCTCCTGGCGGTCGGCGACGAGGGCGTGGTAGCCGGGCAGCGACAGCAGCCGGTCGATGACGTCGCCGGCATGGTTGAGGTCGTCCAGGGTCTCGAACAGCGGCGCGATGGGCAGCTTGACCTCGCCCCCCACCTCCTTCATCAGCAACGCCACGGCCAGCACGTCGGAGGGTTGCCCCGCCATGGAGATGATATAGGTGCCCAGCGCCTCGGCCTGCTCGCTGGCGATGACGCGGAAGGTATCGATCACCTCCCGGGACTCCGAGGAGCACTCCCAGCGGCGAGGAATCAGCGGACGCCGCGAGGCGAGCTCCTCGAGCAGGAAGGTCTGGCGCTGCTCCTCGCTCCAGTCGCGGTAGTGGCCAAGGCCCAGGCCATCGGTGAGCTCCTCCATCACCTGGGCGTGACGCCCCGCCTCCTGGCGGATGTCGAGTTTGGTCAGGGTCACCCCGAACACCGCCACCCGACGCAGGGTATCGAGCAAGGCGCCGTTGGCGATGGTGTCGAGGCCCACATCGCACAGCGAGCGGTAGCAGGTCAGCAGCGGCGCGAAGAGCTGGTCGCGGCTCTCGATGACCGGCCCACCGTCGAAGGGCTTGCCGTCCAGGCACGCCTTGGCCCAGTCGCGGGTCGCCTCGACCCGGGTGAGCAGCCGGCGCAGCAACTCGCGATAGGGTTCGGCGACATCCCCCACCTCGGCCTTCAGGGCGCTGTTGGCCTTCCACATGGAGAGCTCGGCCTTGAGCTGCTCCAGGTCACGCAGGTAGAGGTCGGCGGCCATCCAGCGTCCCAGCAGCAGCACCTCGCGGGTGACCCGGGAGGTGACGTTGGGATTGCCGTCACGGTCGCCCCCCATCCAGGAGGCGAAGCGGATCGGCGCCGAATCCAGCGGCAGCCGCTCGCCGGCGGTCTCCAGCAGCAGGTTGTCGAGGTCGCGATGGAAGTCGGGCACCGCCTGCCACAGCGAGTTCTCGATCACCGCGAAGCCCCATTTCGCCTCGTCCACCGGGGTGGGACGCTCGTGGCGGATCTCGTCGGTATGCCAGGCCTGGCTGATCAGCTCCTCCAGGCGCCCCTTGGCCCGGACGCCCCGCTCGGGGTAGTCGCCGGAGGACTCGATGGCGGTGAGGCAGTCGTCGATGGCATCGTACTTCTGGATCAGTGTGCGGCGGATGACCTCGGTGGGATGGGCCGTGAGCACGAGCTCGACGCGCATGGCGGCCAGGGTCTCCACCAGCTTGCGCGGCGTGTTGCCGGCCTCGCGGGCGCGGGCCAGCAGTTCACTGAGCACCGGCTGGCTGCCGGGGCGGTAGTCCTCCACGCGGCGAAAGCGCGCCCGATAGTGCTGCTCGGCGATATTGGCCAGGTTGAGAAACTGGTTGAAGGCGCGGGTCACCGGCAGCAGGTCGCGGTCGGGCAGGCGACGCAGGTAGTCGATCAGTTCGCGCTGGCTGGTCTCGTCGCCCTGGCGGCCGCGCTTGGCGAAGCCGCGGATGGTCTCGATCTTGTCGACGAAACCGGCACCCAGGTCATCGGCGATGGTGCGCCCCAGGCTATCGCCCAGGACACGAACGTTGTCGCGCAGGGATTCATGCAGGTCGTGGCTCATGGCCCAGAGTCTCCCGGAGTCGCTCCCGCCGTCGCGGGAGATGAGAAGGGGGTGGTGGAGTCGGCGGCGGAGCGCTCGGCGGCCTTGGCGGCCTGCCAGTGGCGCTCCATGAGGTCGAGGCCGGCCTCCTCGAGGGCCACGCCCTCGGCGATCAGGGCCGCCTCCAGATGGCGGAAGCGGCGCTCGAACTTGGCATTGGTGGCGCGCAGGCACTGCTCGGGGTCGGCCTTGAGGGTGCGCGCCAGGTTGGTCACCGCGAAGAGCAGGTCGCCCACCTCCTCGGCGGCGTGGTCGCGGTCGCCGGCGGCCAGCGCCTCCTCGACCTCGTCGAGCTCCTCGCGGATCTTGGCGATCACGCCCCGCGCATCGGGCCAGTCGAAGCCGACCCGGGCGGCGCGCTTCGAGAGCTTGGCGGCCCGGGAGAGCGCCGGCAGGCTGCGCGGGACGTCGTCCAGCACCGACGCCGCGGCGGGTTCTCGCCTCGCGGCGGGCTCGGCCTGAACGCGTTCGGCGCGCTCCTCGGCCTTGAGGCTCTCCCAGCGGGAGTGGACCTGGGCCGTCTCGATCTCCTCGGCGGTCACACCCGGCGGGCGACGCGAGGCCAGGGTGCCGTCGGGGAAGACATGGGGGTGGCGGCGCAGCATCTTCTCGGTCAGAACGTGCACCACGTCGCCGAAATCGAAGCGCCCCTGCTCGTCACCGAACCGGGCGTAGTAGACCACCTGGAAGAGCAGGTCGCCGAGCTCCCCGGGCAGCTCATGCCAGGCCCGCCGCTCGATGGCATCGGCGACCTCGTAGGCCTCCTCGAGGGTGTGGGGGACGATGGAGTCCCAGTCCTGCCTGAGGTCCCAGGGGCAGCCCTGCTCGGGGTCGCGCAGCACGGCCATGAGGGTCAGCAGGTCGTCGAGGTCATGGCGGCGACTCATGCGCCCTTCCCCTTGCGCTTGCCCGCCTTGCCGCCGCTGCGCAGCCGGCGCACCTCGATCACGTTGGAGAGCTGCTGGATGCGCGAGAAGAGCCGCCCCAGGGTCTCCAGGCCATCCACCTCCACGGTGATCTGCATGCGCGCGATGCCATCGTCGGTGTCGGTCAGGGTGTTGACCGCCAGCACGTTGACCTTCTCGTTGCCGAGCACGCCGGTGACGTCGCGCAGCAGGCCGGAGCGGTCCCAGGCCTGGATCTCGATGTCCACCGGGTACTGGGTGCGGGCCCGCTCGCCCCACTCCACCTCGATGATGCGCTGGGGCTCGTCGAGACGCAGCTGCAGGATGTTGGGGCACTCCTGGCGGTGCACGGTGACCCCGCGCCCCTGGGTGATGAAGCCGACGATGGGCTCCCCGGGCACCGGGTGGCAGCAGTTGGCCATGCTGGTCTTGAGGTTGCCCACCCCGAGCACGGTGATGTCGCTCTGGCCGGCCTTGCCCGGCGAGCGCTTGGGCTTGGCCAGCAGGCGGTCGAGCTGCTCCTGGTCGTCGTTCTCGCCGAACAGCTGCTGGGCCTGGTGCAGCACCTGGCCGATGCGCAGGTCGCCGGCGCCCAGCGCCGCGTACATGTCATCGGGGGTCTGGTAGTTGACCTTGCGCGCCAGGGTCTCGAGGTCCATGTCCTCGAGATCGAGGCGCTTCATCTCGCGCTCGAAGAGGGCGCGGCCCTCCTCCAGGTTCTGGTCGCGGGCCTGGTGCTTGAACCAGGCCTGGATCTTGGCCCGGGCGCGGCTGGTGCGCACGTAGCCGAGGCTGGGGTTGAGCCAGTCGCGGCTGGGGCCGCCCTTGCTGGCGGTGAGGATCTCCACCTGCTGACCGGTCTTGAGCCGGTAGGTGAGCGGCACGATGCGGCCGTTGACCTTGGCGCCGCGGCAGCGGTGGCCCACCTCGGTATGCACCCGGTAGGCGAAGTCGATGGGGGTGGCGATGCGCGGCAGGTCGATGACGTGGCCGTCGGGGGTGAAGACGTAGATGCGATCCGGGGCCACGTCGCTGTTGAGCCCCTCGCTGAGGTTGCCGATGTCGCCGACCTCCTCCTGCCACTCGAGCACCTGGCGCAGCCAGGCGATCTTCTCCTCGTAGCTGGAGCTCTTGGCCTTGGTGTCGTGGCCCTTGTAGCGCCAGTGGGCGCAGACCCCGAGCTCGGCCTCCTCGTGCATGGCGAAGGTGCGGATCTGGATCTCCAGCACCTTGCTCTCGGGGCCGAGCACCGCGGTATGCAGCGACTGGTAGCCGTTCTTCTTGGGGTTGGCGATGTAGTCGTCGAACTCGTTGGGCACGTGATGCCAGCGCGAGTGCACCAGCCCCAGCACGGTGTAGCAGTCGGCCACCTCGGGCACCAGGATGCGCACCGCGCGAATATCGTGCACCTGGGAGAAGTCGATGCGCTTGCGCTTCATCTTCCGCCAGATGGAGTAGATATGCTTGGCACGGCCGTCGACGTCGTAGCGGGTGATGCCCTGGGTCTCCAGCATGCCCTTGAGGGCCTCGACCACCTCGGCGATGTAGCGGTCGCGATCGACACGCTTCTCGGCCAGCTGGCGGGCGATCGCCTTGTAGTCGTCCTCGTGGAGGTAGCGGAAGGAGAGATCCTCCAGCTCCCACTTGAGGTGGCCGATGCCCAGCCGGTGGGCCAGGGGCGCATAGATGTCGAACACCTCCCGGGCCACGCGCAACTGCTTCTCGCGAGGGGCGTCCTTGACCTGGCGCAGGGCGCAGGTGCGCTCGGTGATCTTGATCAGCGCCACCCGCACGTCGTCGATCATGGTCACCAGCATCTTGCGCAGGTTGTCCTGCTGGTCGTGCTGGCCCATCTCGTGGCTGGGCGTCTGGGAGGCGCTGATCGCCGCCATCTGCAGCACGCCGTCGATCAGGCCAGCGACCTCTCGATCGAACTGCCGGGTGATGGCCGGCAGGTCGATCAGCCCCTCGCGCACCGCCCGGTAGAGCACCGCGGCCACCAGGGTGGCCTGGTCGAGCTTCAGTTCACCGAGGATGTCGGCCATCTCCAGACCCATGCGAAAGCTGGAGCCATCGGCCAGCCAGCGACGGTGGGGCCGGTCGGACTCGCGCTCCAGGCGCTCGGCCAGCAGGCAGGCCTCGCGCAGCTGGGCCGGGTCGCGCAGCTTGACGTCTTCCTGCAGGCGCTCGATCCAGCGCTCGATGTCGACGCGCCCCGTGTCGGTCAGCGGCTGGTCCTCACGGACTTTAACCATCGGGCGTAGCTCCTTGCGGCTGCCGTTCTGCAGACGGGTGCTCGAACAGCAGCATCGATTCCAGGTGTGAGGTATGCACGAACATGTCGGCCACCGCGAGTCGCGTCAGCCGATAACCGCCATGCACAAGGCGTGCCGCATCCCGCGCCAGGGTGGCCGGATCGCAGGAGACATAGAGCACTCGCGGCACGGGGGCGGCTACCAGCGCCCCGCAGACGGCATCGGCGCCATCCCGCGGCGGGTCCAGCAGCAGGGCGTCCGGCGCGGCCTCGGCCAGCAGGGTCTGCACCGCAGCGGCATCGTTGAGGTCGGCCTGGCGGGCCGTCACCGACAGGGCCCGCGCCGACGCATTGAGGCGGACGTTGTCGGCCAGCCGCTCGACCATGGCCGGGCTGCCCTCCACCGCCGTCACCCGGGCCCCGGCGGAGGCCAGCGGCAGGCTGAAGTTGCCGACGCCGGCGAACAGGTCCAGCAGCGACACGCCGTCAAGCCCCTCGAGCCAGGCCAGGGCGGTGGCCACCATCTGCCGGTTCACCTCGGCGTTGGCCTGCAGGAAATCCCCCGGGGCGAAGCCCAGGGTCAGCTCTCCCGCGCCGCGCGCTGCGCCAGGGGCCGCTGGCACGCGACAGCTCAGCGCCGGCGCCGGGGTCAGCCAGGTCAGCGCCGGCGACTCGCGCCCCGCCAGCCAGGCCAGGTGCAGGCCGTGCTCGGCGGCGAAGGCCTGCCAGGCCTCGCGGTCCTGGGCATGCTCCTTGAGCTGGCGAACCACCAGCGCCGGCCCCTGGTCGCTGTCGAGCAGCTCCAGATGCCCCACCTGGCGCGGCACCGAGAGCGACGCCACCTGCTGGTGCAGGGGCGCCAGCAGGGCGTCAAGGACAGGCACCAGGATGGTGCAGTGGTCGATGTCCACCAGGCGATGGCTGTGGCGAGCGCGGAAGCCGAGGTGCACCTGCCCCTCGGCGTCGACCTTGACCCCGAGACGGGCGCGGCGGCGATAGCCGCTGGCCTCCCCGGCCAGCAGCTCCGGCGCGGCGGGCGCCTCGATGCCCTGGCGGGCCAGCAGGTCGAGAAGCACCGCCTGCTTGTGGCGACGCTGGGCAGGCACGGCCAGGTGCTGGAGGTCACAGCCGCCGCAGCGGCCGAAGTGGGCACAGGGAGGCGCGACCCGGTCGGACGAGGCCTCGAGCACCTTGCGCACATGGGCCTCATCGAAGCGCTTGCGGGTGCGGTGCACCGCCGCCTCGACCCGCTCTCCGGGCAGCGCCCCCTCGACGAACAGCGCCTTGCCGGCGGCGTCATGAGCCAGCCCGCGGCCGTCGTGGGCCAGGCGCTCGATGGTCACCCCCGGGGACGGCTCCTCGCTGCCCGCGTGCTCACCGGGAATACCCCGGGGCGCCTGGCGCCCCTGCAGGCCCGAGACCCCCGACCGTTCACGGCGCGGCCGCCGCTTGCCCAGCATCGCCATCTCAGGCCTCCGGGGCGAACAGGCCGGTGGAAAGGTAGCGGTCGCCGCGGTCGCAGACGATGAACACGATCACCGCGTTCTCCACCTCCTCGGCGACGCGCAGGGCGCCGGCCAGGGCACCGCCGGAGCTGACCCCGGCCAGGATGCCCTCCTCCCGGGCCAGGCGGCGCATGTGCGCCTCCGCCTCGTGCTGGCCGATGTCCAGCACCCGGTCGACCCGGCTGGCGTTGAAGATGCTCGGCAGGTACTCCGCCGGCCAGCGGCGAATGCCGGCGATGCTGGCCCCGTCCTCGGGCTGCAGGCCGATGATCTGCACCTCGGGGTTGCGCTCCTTGAGCGCCTGGGAGACCCCCATGATGGTGCCGGTGGTGCCCATGGAGCTGATGAAGTGGGTCACCGTGCCGGCGGTCTGCTCCCAGATCTCGGGGCCGGTGCCCCGGTAGTGGGCCAGCGGGTTGTCGGGGTTGGCGAACTGGTCCAGGCGCTTGCCCTCACCGCGGGCCAGCATCGCCTCGGCCAGGTCGCGGGCCTCCTCCATGCCCCCCTCCTTGCTGACGGTGATCAGCTCGGCGCCGAAGGCCGCCATGGCCTGCTTGCGCTCCTCGGAGGCGTTCTCGGGCATGATCAGCACCATGCGATAGCCCTTGATGGCGGCCGCCATGGCCAGCGCGATGCCGGTATTGCCCGAGGTCGCTTCCACCAGGGTGTCGCCGGGGCGGATCTCGCCGCGCGCCTCGGCCTGCTCGAGCATGGAGAGGGCCGGGCGATCCTTCACCGAGCCCGCAGGGTTGTTGCCCTCCAGCTTGGCCAGCAGGACGTTGTTACGGCCGGCAGTGATGCGCTTGAGACGGACCAGCGGCGTGTTGCCGACGACCTCCTCGATGGTGGGAAAATGCATGCAACCTTCCTTGTGGAAACGGGTTTTTCAGCCATTATATCCCTGCCACCCCGGGGTGGACAGGCATCCCCCCCGGCTGTGTCATACTGAGGGCTGCCACCTGCAGAGAGCCTGTCGATGTCCCTGAAGTTCCGCCTGCTGATGACCGGCCTGGTCGTCCCTTGGCTGCTGATGCTGCTGATTGCCGCCACGACCCTGTCGCTGCACCACTCGCACCACGCCGAGCTGCTGCGGGCTCGTCTCGAGCACGCCGTCGACCTGCTCGCCCCCCAGCTGAGCAGCAGCGATGACGCCCTCCAGCGGGAGGCCACGGCGGCGCGGCTGCTGGAACTCGACGAGGTTCGCGCACTCGGCATCATCGATGCCCGAGGCGAGACGCTGCTGCAGCTGGGCCGGCTGCGCTCGCCGCCCGGCCTGCCGCGCGACGGCCACCGGCACCTCGAACAGCAGGCCACCGAATGGCGACTGCAGGCGCCGCTGTCCGGCACCGAACCGACCTGGCTGGTGCTCGACGTGGATGCCAGCCGACTGCTGCTCGGCCACTATCGCCAGATCGGCCTGACGGCCCTGCTGCTGGGGATTGCCGCCCTGCTGCTGGGGGGGCTGACCTTCGCCACCCACCGGCGTCTCTCCCCTCCCCTGCAAGCCGTGGATGAGGCCCTCTCCCGACTGGCCCAGGGCGAGAGCCCCCCCGAGCTTGCCCCCTCGCCCGGCGAGCTGGCCGGCCTCACCGAACGGGTCAACGCCCTGGCCAGCCACCTTGCCCGGGCGGGCCTGGAGACGCAGCGCCAGATCGAGCAGGCCACCGCCGAGCTCGAGGAGTCCATGGAGACCATCGAGGTCCAGAGCATCGAACTGGACATCGCCCACCGCCGCGCCGTGGAGGCCAACCGCATCAAGTCGGAATTCCTGGCCAACATGAGCCACGAGATCCGCACCCCGCTGAACGGCATCATCGGCTTCTGCCGCCTGCTCGACCGCTCGCGGCTGGAGCCGCGTCAGCGCGAGTGGCTGGAGCACGTCCAGCGTGCCTCCAGCAACCTGCTGATGCTGGTCAACGACGTGCTCGACTTCTCCAAGCTCGAGGCCGGGCGCCTGGAACTCGAGCGGCTACCGCTGGACATGGTGGCCCTGGTGGATGAGGTGCTGGGCCTGCAGGCACCGCTGGCCCATCAGAAGGAGCTGCAGCTGCTGGGCCTGGTCTATGACGATGTGCCCAGCGTGCTCACCGGCGACCCGATGCGCATCCAGCAGGTGCTCACCAATCTGGTGCACAACGCGGTGAAGTTCACCCGGCAGGGCGAGGTGGTGGTACGCGTGATGGTGGAGCAGGCCGACCCCGGCCGGGTCATCCTGAGGATCAGCGTCACCGACACCGGCATCGGCCTCTCCCCGGAGCGCCAGCGTCGTCTCTTCCAGGCCTTCCACCAGGCCGAGCCCAGCCACTCCCGGGAGTTCGGCGGCAGCGGGCTGGGGCTGACCATCTGCCGCCAGCTGGTGGAGCAGATGGGCGGCGAGATCGGCGTGGAGAGCGAGCCCGGCCAGGGCGCCACCTTCTCCTTCACCCTGCCGCTGGAAGGCAGCGACCTCAGCGAGCGGCCACCCGAGCTGCAGCTGGACGGGCAGAGGGTCCTGATCGAGGAGCCCCACCCCGCCACTCGCCGCGCCCTGCGCCATCTCTTTTCCCGCTGGGGCGCCCAACCGCTGGACGACACGACCCCACCACCCCAGAACGCGTCCCCGGCCCTGCTGGTCGCCAGCCTGCCCCACACGCCGCTGACCCCGGATGAGGCGTCGGCCTGGCAGCACCGACTGGCCGAGCTGGGCTGCCCGACGCTGCTGCTGGCCAATGCCAGCCCCCTCGACCTGCCCAGCCTGCCGCTGCCCCACGGCGGCGAGATCCTTGCCAAGCCGGTGGCCAGGGCTACCCTGGCTAACGCCGTGGCGGGCTTCCTGGACGCAGGCGAGGGTTCGACACAGGCCGCCCCGCGGGGGCTGCCGCCCCCCTCTGTGCTGCGCCTGCTGGCGGTGGATGACACCGAGTCGAATCGTCTGCTGCTGCGTGAGCTGGTGGCAGGCCCCGGCATCGAGGTCAGCCTGGCCGCCAGCGGCGAGGAGGCCCTGGCCCTGGCACGAAAGCACCCCTTCGACCTGGTGCTGATGGATATCCGCATGCCCGGCATGGACGGCGTGGCCGCCACTCGGGCGCTGCGCCGCCTGGGCGGCCCCTGGCGCACCACCCCGGTGGTGGCGGTCACCGCCCACGTGCTGGAGGAGGAGCGCCGCCGGCTGCTGGCCAGCGGGCTGGATGATGTGCTGGTGAAGCCGGTGGACGCCGGCGAGCTGCGCAGCGCCCTGCGCCGGCATCTGGATGTCACACTGCCGGAGGGCGACGAGGCCGCCTCGCCAGCGCGGGAGGAGGCGCCCGTGCTGATCGCCGATGACGGCGAGCTGCCCACGGTGGACCTGGAGCTCGGCGCACGGCTGGCGGGGGGACGAACAGGACTGGCCAGGGAGCTGCTGGAGCGGCTGGCGGCGGGACTCGACGAGAATGAAGCCGACCTGCGCCGCGCCCTGGCCGAGGGCGACGACGAGGCGCTGCTGGACGGCATCCACGCCCTCAACGGGGCCTGCCGCTACTGCGGGGCCCCGCGGCTGGGGCTGATCGCCGAGTCCCTGGAGACCCGGCTGCGCACCCGTGGCCGGGAGGCGGTGATACCGCTGATGGACGACCTCTTCGCCGCCATGGCGGACCTGCGCGCCTGGGCGAAGCCGCAGGCCAGACCCGACGACAGCTAACCTTCCAGGACCACGAAGGCGATGGCCAGGGCCTCCTCGTCGCTGATCGACAGGTGGGTCGCCCGCACCCCGGCGGCCATCGCCATCTCATGGGCCTTGCCCGACAGCAGCAGCGAGGGCCGGCCGAGGGCATCGTTGGTGACCTGGATCTCGGTCCAGCGCATGCCCAGCCGCAGGCCGGTCCCCAGCGCCTTGACGAAGGCCTCCTTGGCGGCGAAGCGCTTGGCCAGGAAGGCGGCCGGCGCCGGATGGCCCGCCAGGCGCTCACGCTCCAGCTCGCCCAGCAGCCGCAGCGCCAGCCGCTCGCCGTGCCGCGCCAGCGCGCGCTCGAAGCGCTCCACCCTGGCGATATCGGTGCCGATGCCGAGAATCATGGCTCAGTGCTGATGATCGTGGTGAGGGTCATGGTGATGGTCGTGCTCCTCCAGCGAGGCCACGAAGCCCGCCTCCTGGCCGGCGATGGCCAGGCGCTTCATCTCGGCCACCGCCTCCTTGAGGCCCACGAAGAGCGCACGGGCGATGATCGCATGACCGATATTGAGCTCGTGCAGGCCGGGGATGGCGGCGATGGCCTCCACGTTGTGGTAGTTGAGGCCGTGGCCGGCATTGACGGTGAGCCCCAGCTCCAGCGCCATCTCCACGGCCGCCGCGAGCCGCGCATGCTCCTTGACCGCCGCCTCGCCGGTCACCTCGGCGTAGGCGCCGGTGTGCAGCTCGATCACCGGGGCGCCGGCGCGAGCCGCCGCCTCGATCTGTGACGGTTCGGGGTCGATGAACAGCGACACCTCGCAGCCGGCCGCGGCCAGGCGCTGGCAGGCGGCCTGGATCGCCGCGAAGCCCCCCACCACGTCCAGGCCGCCCTCGGTGGTCAGCTCCTCGCGCTTTTCGGGCACCAGGCAGACGTGGGCCGGGCGGACCTCCTCGGCCAGGCGGATCATCTCCTCGGTGACCGCCATCTCCAGATTCATGCGGGTGTTGAGCACCTCGGCCAGCAGGCGCACATCGCGCTCCTGGATGTGCCGGCGATCCTCGCGCAGATGCACGGTGATGCCATCGGCGCCGGCCTCCTCGGCCAGCAGCGCCGCCTGGACCGGGTCGGGGTAGCGGGTACCGCGGGCCTGACGCAGGGTGGCGATATGGTCGATATTGACGCCAAGCAGGAGTCGGGGGGGGATGCATGAGGGTCTCCGAGAGTCGAGAAATCAGGAGTAGGCGACAGGGCCAGTGCACGAGGTGAAGGGCGTTCAGTGTGACCCAGCCCGGCGGCGCTGGGCAAGCTGGGCCATCAGCTCCCGGGAGCGCAAGGGGCGTGCGCCCAGCAGCGGCGCCAGCGCCGCCCGGGTGACCGCCTTGGCGGGGCCCGCGAGCCCCGGGGCGTCCCAGTCCCCGGCCGCCAGCAGGCGCAGGGTACGCCCATCCAGGCCCGGCTTGCCGGGGCGAAAGGCACGGCTGGCCGCATCCAGCACATAGCGCGACTGGGGGTCCAGTTCGCCGCCGTCCGGGGTGGTGAAACGCGGCAGGGCGTCGAGGGCCTCGAGCAGCGCCACCTCGAGGCGACGCAGGCCCGCGGCGCGAGCATCCGGCCTGGGCAGGGCCTCGAGCAGCGCCGTGTAGAAGGCGAACACCTCGGCCACCGGTAGCTCCACCGGCAGGGTGCGGGTGAGCAACTCGTTGGCATAGAGCCCGCAGAGCAGCCCCTCCCCGGCCAGCAGCGCCGCGGAGCCGCGGCTCTCCATGAGGCGCAGGCGCTTGAGCTCGCCCTCGCCCGCCCAGGTGACGTGCAGCGGCGCGAAGGGCTGCAGACGCCCCCGGGAACGGGAGCCGGGGCGCTGCACCCCCTGGGCCACCGCCCGCACCCGCCCGTGGTGGAGGGTCAGCAGCTCCACCAGGGCGCTGGTCTCCCGGTAGGGGCGCCGGTGCAGCAGGAAGGCCGGTTCAGGCGTCATGGCGCCTCAGTCGAGGTTGTAGCCCAGGCTCTTCAGCGCCCGCTCGTCGTCAGACCAGCCGCGCTTCACCTTGACCCAGAGGTTGAGCATCACCTTGGCACCGAAGGCGCGCTCCATGTCCAGGCGCGCCTCGCGGCCGATGCTCTTGATGCGCTCGCCGTTCTCGCCGATGAGGATCTTCTTCTGCCCCTGGCGCTCCACCAGGATCAGGGCGCTGATATGCACCACCCGCCCCTCGTCGCGGAACTCCTCGATCTCCACGGTCATCTGGTAGGGCAGCTCGTCGCCGAGCTGGCGCATCACCTTCTCGCGCACCAGCTCCGCGGCCAGGAAGCGCTGGCTCTTGTCGGTGACCTGGTCCTCGGGGAAGAAGTGCACGCTCTCGGGCAGATGCCTGGCCACCTCGGCCTCAAGCTCCGGCACGTTGGTGCCGTGCTTGGCGGAGATCGGCACGATGGCGGCGAAGTCGCGCCGGGCGCCGACCTCCTCCAGCCAGGGCAGCAGGCTCGCCTTGTCCTGCAGCCGGTCGACCTTGTTGACCGCCAGGATCACCGGCGCCGTGACGTGCTCCAGGCGCTGCAGCACGATCTGATCCTCGTCGCTCCAGCGGGTGCGGTCGATGATGAACACCACGCAGTCCACGTCGCGCAGGGCCTGGGTCGCCGCCTGGTTCATGAAGCGGTTGATCGCCTTGTTGCGATCCTTGGCCATGATATGGATGCCGGGGGTATCGACGTAGATGAACTGCGCCTCCCCTTCGGTCTTGATGCCCATCACCTGGTGGCGGGTGGTCTGGGGACGCCGCGAGGTGATGGAGATCTTCTGGCCGAGGATCCGGTTCATCAGCGTCGACTTGCCGACGTTGGGGCGACCGACGATGGCCACGAAGCCGCAGGTCTGGGTCATGGTCGTGCTCCCTGTGCGTTGGCCCTGACGGGTTCCAGCAGGGCCAGGGCCTTCTCGGCGGCCTGCTGCTCGGCGTGGCGCCGACTGGCCCCCTCGCCGGTAGTGTGCTGATCGAGCATCTCCACGTGGCACTCCACGGTGAAGGTCTGGGCGTGCGCCTCGCCGTCCACGTTGACCACCTCGTAGCGGGGCAGCGGCACCTGGCGCGACTGCAGGAACTCCTGCAGGCGGGTCTTGGGATCCTTCTGGGTATCCTGCAGGCTGGTGCTCTCCAGCCGCGCGGCATACCAGGAGAGCACGCGACCGCGCACCGCCTCCATGCCGGCGTCCAGGTAGATGGCACCGATCACCGCCTCCACGGCGTCGGCCAGGATCGACTCGCGGCGATGCCCGCCGCTCTTCATCTCGCCGGAGCCGAGCCGAAGGTGCTCGCCGAAGTCCATCTCGCGGGCCAGCTCGGCCAGGGTCTGGCCCTTGACCAGGCGCGCACGCAGGCGGGAGAGCTGCCCTTCGCGGGCGTCGGGGAAGCGCCGGAACAGCGCCTCGGCGATCACGAAATTGACAATGGAATCGCCGAGAAACTCGAGGCGTTCGTTGTTCTGCCCGCCGACGCTGCGATGGGTCATGGCCAGCTCCAGCAGGGCGGGATCCCGGAAGGCGTGGCCGAGGCGTCGGCTGAAGGCGTTGAGGGAGTTGCTCACGGATATCCTGTTGTCTGATGTCTTGTCGGCGCCGGTGCGGCCCGCGGACGGCGGCTCCTGCCGCCGGTGGCATGGAGGCTCACTGGATGCGTCGCACGCTGCTGAAGCTGGGCAGGCCACCGTCCCAGTGCATCCACACGGCGAAGGCGCGGCCGACGATATTCTCCTCCGGCACGAAGCCCCAGTAGCGGCTGTCGTTGGAGTGGTCGCGATTGTCGCCCAGGGTGAAGTAGTGGCCTTCCGGCACCACCAGTTCGCGCATCTGCGGGCCCGGGTCTCGGGGATTATTGTAGATCCGGTGCTCGACACCGCCCAGCCGCTCGGCCAGCAGCAGCTCGCCCGGCGCGCCGGCGGGGCTATCCTCCAGCAGCCGCTTGGGCACCGGCTCGCCGTTCACGTAGAGCTGCTTGCCCTCGTAGCGCACGGTATCGCCGGGCAGGCCCACGACCCGCTTTATGAAGTTCACCGCAGGCTCATTGGGGAAGCGGAACACCATGACGTCGCCGCGCTCCGGCTCGTTGAACTCGACGATGCGGGTGTGCACCACCGGCAGGCGCAGGCCGTAGGTGAACTTGTTGACCAGAATGAAATCCCCCACCTCCAGGGTCGGGCGCATGGAGCCGGAGGGGATCTGGAAGGGCTCCACCACGAAGCTGCGCAGCACCAGCACCACCAGCAGCACCGGGAAGAAGGAGCGCGAGTAGTCCACCGGCCAGGGCTCCTTGAGCACCTTCTCGCGGGCGACGGGGTCGAGCCCCTCGGTGGTGCCGGCCTCGGCGTTGGCTGCAGCGCGGCGGCGGGCGGGACGCCACCAGACGAGGTCAAGCAGCCAGATCAGGCCGGTGATGGCCACGGCCACCACCAGCAGCAGGGAGAAATCCATGGGGGTATGCGTTCCTAGCGGTTGAAATCAGTCATTGACCTTGAGCACGGCGAGGAAGGCGTCCTGGGGAATCTCCACCCGGCCGACCTGCTTCATGCGCTTCTTGCCCGCCTTCTGCTTCTCGAGCAGCTTCTTCTTGCGGCTGACGTCACCACCGTAGCACTTGGCGGTGACGTTCTTGCGCAGCGCCTTGACCGTGGAGCGGGCCACCACCTGGCCACCGATGGCGGCCTGGATCGCCACGTCGAACATCTGGCGCGGAATCAGCTCCTTCATCTTCTCGACCAGCAGCCGGCCACGGCCGTGGGCGTGGTCGCGGTGGATGATCACCGCCAGGGCGTCGACCTTGTCGCCATTGATCAGCACGTCCAGGCGCACCAGCTTGGCCGCCTGGAAGCGCTCGAAGCCGTAGTCGAGGGAGGCATAGCCCCGGGAGATCGATTTCAGGCGATCGAAGAAGTCCATCACCACCTCGGACATCGGCAGCTCGTAGACCAGCTGGATCTGGCTGCCGAGGAACTGCATGTCCTTCTGGGTGCCACGGCGGTTCTCGCACTCGGCGATGACGTTGCCGACGAACTCCTGGGGCACCAGGATGCTGGCGCGCACGATGGGCTCGCGCATCTCCTCCACGTCGGCCATGTCGGGCAGCTTGGAGGGGTTGGAAACGTAGATGACATCGCCGTTCTTGAGCGCCAGCTCGTAGACCACCGTGGGCGCCGTGGTCAGCAGGTCCAGGTTGTACTCGCGCTCGAGGCGCTCCTGGATGATCTCCATGTGCAGGGTGCCGAGGAAGCCGACCCGGAAGCCGAAGCCCAGGGCGTCGGAGTTCTCGGGCTCGTACTCCAGGGAAGCGTCGTTGAGCGCCAGCTTCTCCAGGGCGTCGCGGAAGTCCTCGTAGTCGTCGGCGCTGACCGGGAACATGCCGGCATAGACCTGGGGCTTGACCTTCTGGAAGCCGGGCAGGCGCTCGACGTCGGGGGTCTTCGCGTGGGTGATGGTATCCCCCACCGGGGCGCCCTGGATCTCCTTGATGCCGGCCACCACGAAGCCCACCTCGCCGGCACGCAGGATCCCGGTTTCCTTGCGCAGCGGGGTGAAGATGCCCACCTCGTTGGCCTGCCAGTCACGACCGGTGGACTTGATGCGGATCTTCTCACCCTTCTTCAGGGTGCCGTCGAAGATCCGCACCAGGGAGACCACCCCCAGGTAGTTGTCGAACCAGGAGTCGATGATCAGCGCCTGCAGCGGCGCGTCGGGGTCGCCCTTGGGCGGCGGGATGTCGCGCACCAGGCGCTCCAGCAGGGCATCGATGCCCAGGCCGCTCTTGGCCGAAACCTGGCAGGCGTCGGTGGCATCCAGCCCGATGATCTCCTCGATCTCATGGGCGACCTTGTCCGGGTCGGCCTGGGGCAGGTCCATCTTGTTGAGCACCGGCAGCACCTCGAGTCCCTGCTCGATGGCGGTGTAGCAGTTGGCCACCGACTGCGCCTCGACGCCCTGGGCCGCGTCCACCACCAGCAGCGCCCCTTCACAGGCGTAGAGCGAGCGCGAGACCTCATAGGAGAAGTCCACGTGGCCCGGGGTGTCGATGAAGTTGAGCTGGTAGGTGCTGCCGTCCTGGGCGTGGTAGTCCAGGGTCACCGACTGGGCCTTGATGGTGATGCCGCGCTCGCGCTCGAGGTCCATGGAATCGAGCACCTGCTCCTTCAGCTCGCGCTCGGACAGCCCGCCACAGCTCTGGATCAGACGGTCGGCAAGGGTCGACTTGCCGTGATCGATGTGGGCGATAATGGAAAAATTCCGTATATGACTGATTTTGCTACGGTTTTCGCTGTTAGACATGCATCAGAATCCGGTTCATGTACGCACCCATGGTCAAGGCTGGGCAGGGACCCGAGCGAGCGCGAGAATCTAGGTTGGGCGTATTGTACAGCGAGAAAGGGCGGGTTGTCGTCAGAGGCGGCTTAGCCGTCGTCCGAGGCGCAATCGGCGAGCAGGTGGCCTCGCCAGCAACTGACATCAGCCGGCGGAGCTGCCAGGTGGGCTTGGTAGAGGGGGTAGGGAAGGAGGCGCTGAAGCACATGCCGAGAAAGGACCGGAATGAAATCAGAGGCGAACCATAACGCCAACGGCCGACATTTCTGTCGGCCGCTGGGTGCTGCTTTCAGCTAGGTAAGAAATGGGAGCCTGTTTCCGATTAGCTCACCATAGCCCACCATAAGATTTTCATGAATTATTAGCACCTGGGGCTGTGCAAGCCTGAGGCGTGTAAGATGATTTATAAGTGGCTGGCCTGTTAGTAATTGTACACGCCCACTGACCTGGATTTTCAGATGCAGTATCTGCCGTGCGGGTAAGGTTTATCAGCACACCCTCCAAAGCGGGCGAAACGTCACCATCAGTGCCTCCTAATGTATGAGAAATGGCCCCTGCCCCGGCATCTGTAAAAGCAGTAGTTATAGAAATGGCTCCAAAACTCGAGGAGCTGGGCGCCCCAAGAAAATCTGCATCGACAATATCTGATCCCTGACCACGCTGAATAAACTCTTCAGCAGCTGTTCTGAGGGGGGATATTTCCTGCAGGGCTGACGCCAGTTGCGATCATGCTACATAGTCTTGATATCTAGGAATCGCAATTGCCGCCAGAATACCGATGATCGCTACCACGATCATCAGCTCGATCAGGGTAAAACCGCCCTGCGCCCTGTTGCGCCGCGCCTTTCCGCTCAACTCGTTCATCTCTGTTACCGTGCTCATGGCTGTGCCCCTTGAATTCATGTCCGCCCCGGCAGTGGTCTGCCCCCTGCGGATGTGCCCAAGCCAGGCAGTCGAGCGCCGCCGCGCTGCCTGCTCTCCACGGAGCCGCATCGGCTGTGGCTCCTGTCAGTTACTCTAAGTTACGGTTTGTAATTCTGCAAGGACGAGTTCACATTGCGTGACCTATTTTCACGGTCTTCGCTCACGGCGTGCCGCGGTGCTCGGCACGTGACCGTCACCGGGCGACGAGGCGCCAGAGCGCGGGCACGGCCACCGCCTCACCGCCCGCCCTCTGCAGGGCTGGCTGCCCTCCCCGGCCTTGTTGGCTTTGTTGAGCGCCGAGATGCGCTACCATCGGGGCCAGCAGCCAAGCCATGCAGCCACCCCAGGCAGCCAAGCCCCACAGCCCAGGAGCGCCCGAACGCGATGCCAGCCCCAAAGCACCAGTACCTCCTTCGCGGCGAGATTACCGCCACCGCTCCGCTCTCCGTCACCTATGTGGGCCTGGATGGCAGGCTGCCCCGCACCCCGCATGGGGAGGTGTTCCTCAACAGTGGCACCCTGCGCGGCCCGCTGCGCAAGGCCGCGCTGCGGGTCGCCAAGGAGCAGGTGCACGAGGCGCTGAGCCTCCAGACGCTCTATATGCTCGGGGAAGGCGTGGACACCACCCGCGAGGTCAACAACGAGGTAGGTAAATACTTTGATCCCGCCGCCGAGCAGCGCCTGCGCGAAACCAACCTGATCCTCGACATGTTCGGCCGCTGGCGGCTGGCCGGGCAGCTCAGCGTGAGCCCGCTGCGAACCGCTGCCGGCAACGTCATCCAGGCGGGCCAGGGCACCCGCCATGACCAGTTCGAGCGTGACCCCTCGCTGGTGGAGTGGCTCTCCGAGGAGGACCAGGCGGCCCTCCGCGAGATGATGGCCAGCGCCTCGGCGTCGATGGCGGATATCGCGCCCCTGCAGGCCGAGATCAAGCAGCTCAAGGCCCAGTACCGCAAGACGGACGACCGTGAGCAGAAGAGCCAGCTGTGGAAGCAGGTCGAACGCCTCGAAGCCGAGATCAAGGAACTGCGCGAGAATCGCAAGGGCGCCGAGAACTCGATCAAGCACCCCATCGAGGGGTATGAAGCGATTGCCCCGGGCAGCACCCTCTCCTCTACCCTGAAGCTGCGCAACGTCTCTGAGGCGTCGCTCGGCCTGCTGCTGGAGACTCTGATCGTCTTCTCCCGCCACCCGGTGATCGGCGGGCACCAGGGGGCCGGCGGCACCGTCGAGGCCCGCTGGACGGTCTATCGTCGCGACGCGGGCAGCCTGCAGGCGGAGGAGATCGGCGAGGTCGCACTGGATGAGCTAGGCATCCAGCTGACCGGCGATGCCCTGGAAGCGGCACGGGAGGCATTCCGGGCGGCGATCCCGACCCAGGATCTCTCCTGCTACCTGCTGGAGCAGGCAAGCCAGAAGAAAAGCCAACGGGACCAGTGAGCATGGCCAGCCACGCCTTCTGTCTACGGCTCAAGCTGCACACGCCGCTGATCCTGCCCCGCGTGGCACCCAGGCTCGATGTGCTGCTGGCCGAGGCCTTGCGACACCTGCGCCTGGACTGGGACACCCCGATCCAGGCCAGCGACATCCCGCTGACGTGGGATGCCGAACTGGGCGGGCTGCGGGGCTCTCAGCTAGTGTTCGGCACAACGCCTCGATCAGGGCTAGTGGCCGAAAGCGTGGCATTCCCCACGGCGATCAGACGGCTGCCCTTCACCGAGGTCTCACCGCCGATCCGCAAGCGCATCACGGTGGACGGAGGGCCGACCGCCCCGCGCCTGAGCGAGCACCCTGCCCTGCTGGCCCCCTATGCCCTGCTCTACGGCGTCGGCGACGCTATGCGCTGCGCGGAACTGCTGACGCTGCTGACCGGCATCGGGCGCGAGCACGCCCATGGCTGTGGCGAGTTCTCCGTGGAGAGCATCGAACCCCTGCCGGATGACGATACCCGCTGGTGTCAGCGCCCCTGGGCCATCGACCGGCCGGAGGCCCACGCCGAGCAGCCCTACCGCCCCGTGGTCGACCATCTCGCCCTGGTGCCGGGCGGTAATGACCAGCCAGTGCTTCGCCCGCCCCGCGTGCTCAAGGAGGCGCTGCCCCATGGCTAAGCCGCCTTCTCACCCCAAGCCCAGCCGCATCGCCAGGGGCGCCGAAAGCGCGGCGCAGGGCACCCTTCCGCTTCTCTTCGATGACCCAGCACCTGAGACTTCGCTTAACCCGAGCGCCGATTCCCCCAGCACCCATGTGGTGAGCCCCTATGCGCTCTTTCATGCCGCCACCCACGCCGTGCGGGAGGACAACGAGAACGAGCCGGTAACGCCCACCTCCCTCGCCTGCGGCTACTGTCAGCGCGGCTGGGAGGAGGTAGAGGACCCCGGCCAGGCCTTTACCTACCGGTACTCCCCGCCTACCGCCGTCGAGTACCTGTGCAGCACCTGCTACACCCCGCGCATCTCGGCACCCAACGCCCTCGGCATCGAGTCCTACCGGGGCAAGAGCCGGATACCCACCCCCGGCAAGCTGGGCATGCTGGCAGGCTCGGGCGGCATCGTGACCCATGAGGGAACGCTGCACCTCGCGCTTCCCAAGGCGTTCGTGACGAAATACGGCCCTGGCATCTATGGTCAGCGGGGGCAGATCCATGAAATCGGCCCCGGGGTAAGGCCGCTGGATATCCTGCTGGAGCTGATCTACGGCGATCAGATCGAGGTCGAGCGAGGCTTTCTCTACATCGACCTGTGGGGACGCAAGCCCGACGCCCTGATGCAGGGCCTCAGCCTGACCCACTCGCTCTCGGAGCTGTGGTGCAACAGCGAGAAGGGGCCGTTTCCCCGTGACCTGCTGGCCCATGCCGCCACCGCCCGGGAGCTGTGCCGGCAAGGCATCGCCGACCAGGGCCTCAAGCCGAGCTTCTGGACGCCGATCCGACAGGCCGCCCAGGGGGCACCGCTGGAATCGCTCTCCGATGACATGGCAGCGTGGCTCAGGAAGGTGCCGGAACCCCAGGCGCTGCTGGCCGCCCTGCCCATCAACCCCCACGACCGCCTGGAACTGCCCGCCATGATGCGCTCCCTCATCCCGAGAATCAGCGCTGATCCGGCGTTTCTGGAGGAGGCCCCGTGATCGTTCATTACCATGAGGCCATGGCCATGGTGCCCCGGGCCACGCCCACCCGGGGCCACCTGAGCCTGGAGGATCACCACAGGACCGCCTGGCGGCTGTTCAGCCAGGGTGCCACCGAGCTTCAGAACGGCGACCCACGCCCCTTTCTCTTTCGCGTACAGCCCCACCCCAGCCTGCCCATGGATGTCTACCTGCTTCGCTCCCCTATGGCGTTCGACGGGGCCAAGGCCAGATCTTCGCTACGCAGCGTCGACCTGAGCGAGGGGACGGAGCTGACGCTCTCCTGGTTGCACCTGCCCTCCCGCAGCCGGTTGCTAACCTCGCCACAAGAAGGCCGCGCCGCCGGCAAGCCCAGGGGGCAGCGCTACCAGCCCGCTACCGAGGAATGGCCAGAGAACTGCCGCGACAAGATCCACCGCCACGGCTGGGAGGTAGGCGGAGAGATCGCAGTGCATCGGCATGGCGTCTTCCGCCTGCCGGGCAAGGGGGAGCGCCTGATCGGCGTGGCCCACTGCCAGGCGCGGCTGCGGGTCACCGACCCGATGCTGGCCGCCGAGGCGTGGCTCAAGGGAGTCTCACGCAAGCGAGGCTATGGTCTGGGGCTCCTGATGCCGGTGAAGCATGGCGGTGACGAATGATCAGCACCCGGACGGCAAACCGCGTTCAGGCGTTTCTCGCCGAACGCCTGCCCGAGCGGGCCGGTTACCAGGCCAACCCGGTGCAGATGGCCTATGCCGGCTCCATGACCGGCGCCCTGGCCCAGCCCGGCAAGCTGCACTTCATCGAGGGGGATACCGGCATCGGCAAGTCGCTGGCCTACTCGCTGGCGTTGGCGGACTGGGTGGCCCGTGGCAAGAGAAAACACAAGGACAAGGGCCGAAACACGGACATCGGCCGACGCGCCATCGTCGCCACCCACACCCGGGCGCTGCAGCGCCAGTTGCTGGACCCCGAACATCTCGACCTGATCGCGGAGTACCTGGCTCAGGAGGGCCTGCCTTCACTGAGCGTGGGCCTGCGCATGGGGCGTGGCAACTACGTCTCACCAGAGCGTCTGGCAAGAGCGCTGGGCGCGCCGGAGCTGGCCACGGTCGCCAAGGATCGCTCTCGGCGTGACGAGGAGCGCACGCTGGCCCAGTGGGCCCTGGAGACGCCCGGCTGCCTGCTCGACCTGGAGACGGACGCCCTACCCGAAGGTGTCACCCTGGCCGATATCTGCCTGCTGCCCCAGGAGCCGCTACCCCGAGCCCTCGAGGAGCACTTCCAGGCCGCCCAGGGCCACGACATCCTGATCATCAACCACGCCCTGCTGGCTCTGGATCTGGTCACCGAGGGGAGCATCACCGGTGCGGCGACGCCCTATGCGCTGCTGCTGGATGAGGCCGACCGCTTCCCGGACGCCGCCGAGTCAATTCTGTCTGAACAGCTGTCGCTGCGGGCCAGCCACGCACTGCTGGACCAGCTGGGGATAAGGGCAGCACACGCCTGGCAGGAGCTGCTGAACGGCTGGACGACGCCGGCCCATGCCGGGCGGGCACTGCCGCTCTCCGCTCCACAACGTGAGCAGCTGGTGGCGGCCTTCCAGACGCTGCGCCGTGCCAAGCCAAACCTGGACGCCGTAAGTAGTACCCTCGCAGCGGAGTGGCACCGGTTCATGGCGCAGGTCGACCTGATGACCATGCGCCTGAAGGACTCCCCAGACAGCCCCCTGCTGGTATCGCACTCCCCGGTGATAGGGCTGCCCAGCCTCGTGGCTCAGGAGCCCGCCGCTGGGCGGTGCCTCAAGTCAGGCGCCGCTTCCCGCTGCACCATCCTGACCTCAGCCACGCTCTCCGATATGCAGCACGCCCTGGGAGAAGCCCCCAGCTTCGACTACCTGCGGGGCCGCTTGCAGTTGGGCACGGCGGACACCCGCCTGGGCCTCAAGGCGAGCCACCCCGCTCTGCGCTTCGGCAGGATGCGCTTCACCCTGCCGGACGACATGCCCCCGCCGCTGTGGCAGCCGGAGGCGGGTCGGTACGCCCTTTCCCCGACCTTCTGTGCCATGGCCACCCGTCGCATCCGCTCGCTCGCGGGGCGCGTCCTGGTGCTGGCCAACGCCTACTCGGACGTGGAGGCGATCCGCCATGCCTGGCCAGAGGAAGACGCACGGCTGGTGACCCACGCCCCCGGCGCGAACCTCAACCAGATCGCCGAGGCGCTGGACGAGGACGCCGTGCTGGTGACCCCTTCAGGATGGGAGGGGCTGTCGCCGACTCGCGGTGACCGGGCCTTCTGGGATCACCTGGTCATCCTGCGCCTGCCCCACCCCACGCCGGACCCCGTGCTACAGGCACTGCTGGAACAGCAGTTCATGCGCCGTGGCAGTCGTTCACGGGAGGAGGCCAGCAAGCTGGCCCGGCAGATCCTGCTCAAGCAGGGGGGCATACGGTCGACCCACAAGCTTCGCCAGGGCCTCGGGCGCGGGATTCGCCACCCCGATGATGACGTGCATGTGGTCATCCTCGACCCACGCTTCCCATCCCCCAGAGGAGCGCCCGCCGGCGAGGGGCTGCGACAGCACGCCCAGTCACTCGGCGCGATACCGCCTCGCTTCCTGAAGGATTACCGCGAAGCCCAGACCACCTGGCCGGGTGAAGCGGCAAGGAGCGGCAGGGGCAATCAGAAGCCCATGCCTGATACCGCTTGGGAGACGTTCTTCTGACCTGATGAGGCCGGACCCAGGGCGCAATCTGAGGTATCATCGAACCGTCCCTGCAGCAGGACTCCCGCAGACGCGGGGATGAACGGCACGGACAGGGTGGTTTCACCCTAATCGAGTGTTTTCCCCGCAGATGCGGGGATGATGGCAGCACAATGAGCACACACAGCCCGATCCATCGGGTCGGGCTGCTTTCTGCTCTGGTACCAAAAAAACAGACAGATACGCTAAGGGCAGCCACCAGGGCTGCCCTTATGCATTTGACGGGGTCATGGGCAAGGCCTGAACACTTCCCCAGCACTCAGGCGCTGAGGCCGTGTTGGTGGCCCGTGGCGTCAGCGTAGGTACGGGTCTGCAGCGGCAACAGTGCCTTGCGCAAGGGGCCAGTGGCATCATTCAAGCCCCAACGCTTGCTGGGGGAGTAGCGCCCCTGTACCGGCGTGTCGTCGTTTCCAAGCAGCTCCCTATGAAAGTACCGGGCGAGCTGCTGTAGATGTCGTGCGGTCTCGCGGCGGCACACTGGATACTGACTGAGCAGTTCCAGCACACAAAGCGCCCTCTGGAACTCCTCTCGTGACATCACGCCACGCAGCTGCTCCAGTTCCACCCGCGTCGGACGATAGCCGCGGTACCAGACGGCTTCAGCCAGTGCCTTCACGTCATCGACCGCCACCTCTAGCGGACGAGAGCCGACGCGATACAGCCGTTTGCGTTTGAAAGAGACCATCATGACTGACCCTCACTGTGGTGATAGTCGTCCAGCACAATGCTTAGGTTTCCCAGTATTCGAGTATGGTCGCCGACATAGTAACCGATGGCCTCACGAGCCAACCGTTCGAATTCGACGATATCGACATGAGGAAGACGAAGTAAAGATTGAATATCATGCTGATCTCGCTCACCAAATCGGCCAAGCTTGGAGATTGCCACGTCGATGGCGCTGGCTACATATACCTCCACGTTCGGAACACTGCTTTGTGTCACTAGCCGAACGACTCGGTCCTCGTAATCCTCATGCAATGGGGATAGCGTCGTATTGAAGCTGAGATCGAGCTCCAGCATCTGCGAAACACCCTCCTCATCAGAGAAGACATAGGCATCTTCACCCAGGAGGGCAATAATCTCGGATTTATCAGCATGGCCGTGAGAAGCGACCTCAGCGTCAATATCAGCACTGCCACGTGACTGCGTATGAATATGGACGGCACACCCGCCAAATACAATCACTTGGAAAACGCCATGCTCACCGCTCGCGTATACCGGCTCAAGAACATCAAAGAAGTCTACAAGGGCACGCCCCAATGCTGTATTGGGCTCGATAGCTGGGTAGCCTGTTGGCTCTATAGCCATGATGCCTCCTGTTAGCTGATCCGTAAATGCTACCACAGCACCATATGTCAAGCGCTATCGCCAGCCGCCCCTCTCCACACTATCTCCCTGCTGAGTAAAGAAAAAACATCACCAGCCCACCCTGCCCCTCCACGCGCCAGGTGCTGACCAATGGCCAGATACAGCGAACCCGGCGGCCATGGCCGCCGGGTCAGGGTTGCGCCGCAGAAGGACTCAGTCGCCGGCCAGGCGCAGGGCCACGAACAGCGAGCGGCCGTCGCGGAAGAGCCGCACCGGCACGGCTCGGTCGGCGGGCAGCTCGCCGACCAGCTCGACCAGCTGGGAGGCGTCGCTGACGGCCCGATGGTCGATGCTGACCAGGATGTCGCCGGGGCGGATGCCGGCCGCGGCGGCGGCGCCGTCGGGGTCGACCTCGCGCACCCTCACGCCGCCCTCGATGCCGATCTGTTCGCGCTCGGCGCGCTCGAGCTCGCCCACCGAGATCCCCAGGCGCGCCTGGCGGCTCTCCTGGGGGCGGCTGGCGGTGGCGCGCTCGGCGTCGGGCCAGTCCCCCACGGTGATGGTGAGCTGGCGACGCTGGCCGTCGCGCATCAGTTCGAGCTCCACCTCGCTGCCGGGTGCGGTGCGGCCGATCAGGCGCGGCAGGGTGCTGGAGTCGTGCACGCGGCTGCCGTCCACCTCGAGGATGACATCGCCGGCCTGAAGGCCACCGCGGGCGGCCGGGCCCTCGGGGTCCAGGTCGGCGATCAGCGCCCCGCTGGGGCTGTCCATGCCGAAGGATTCGGCCAGGTCCCGGGAGACCGGCTGGATCATCACCCCGAGCCAGCCGCGGCGTACCTGGCCGTCGTCGCGCAGCTGGTCGGCCACGTCCATGGCGACGTTGATGGGGATGGCAAACGACAGCCCCATGAAGCCGCCGCTGCGGGTGAAGATCTGGGAGTTGATGCCGATCACCTCACCGTCCAGGTTGAACAGCGGGCCGCCGGAGTTGCCCGGGTTGATAGCAACATCGGTCTGGATGAAGGGCACATAGGCATCCCTGGGCAGGGTGCGGTCGATGGCGCTGATGATGCCGGCGGTCACCGAGTGGTCGAAGCCGAAGGGCGAGCCGATGGCGGCCACCCACTCGCCCACCCGAAGGGTATCGGAGTTGCCCAGCTTGAGGGGCGGCAGGTCCTCGGCGTCCACCTTGAGCAGCGCCACATCGGTGCGCTCGTCACTGCCCACCAGCTGGGCGGCGAGCTCGCGGCGGTCGCTGAGGCGCACCAGGATCTCGTCGGCGCCGTCCACCACGTGGGCATTGGTGAGGATGTAGCCGTCATCGCTGATGATGAAGCCGGAGCCCAGTGACTGGCGCTCCTGGGGACGCCCGGGCGCCGAACCGCCGGGCGGTTCCGGGAAGCGGTCGCCGAAGAAGTGGCGGAAGATCTCCGGCAGCTCCTGGCCACCGAAGCCCTGCAAGGGGTTGTCGCGGCTCTGCACCGTGCGCGTGGTGGAAATGTTGACGACGCCAGGAGCGGCCTCTTCCACCAGCTCGGTGAAGTCGGGCAGCCCCCGGGCCGCGGCCGACTGCCAGGCCAGCAGGGTCGCGGCGAGCAGCATCCACAGAGAAAGGGGTCGGATCATGCGCTTCATGAAGGGCTCCTGCGATGGGTCGGAACGACGGATATCCATGATATCGGTTGGCGATGAGGGTCATGACACAACAGGCAGATAGGGACGATGCGCGGCCTTCACAAGCCTCATCAGGGGGCCTCCCACACCAGGCTGTCGGCAACCCGCAGCAGCACCCGGGGCGGCAGCTCGCCCATCACGACCAGCTGGCGCGGCTCGCCACCCAGGTCGCGATGGCGCACCGCGGCGTTGGAGACGCCCAGGCGATGCAGGCCCGGCGCCAGCAGCTCCACCTCGTCGATGGGCGCCACGAACAGGCTGAGGGTGGCGAGCCCATCGCTGTAGAGGCGGTGGATCACGCCTTCGCCGTGGCGGGCACTGCGGGTATCCGCCGGCTGGGGGGCGAAGCCGTCGGGCAGCCAGCCCAGCCGCCAGGGGTCTGCCGGGGCTTCGCGCAGGCGGTCGAGACGCACCTCGC
Source organism: Halomonas sp. PGE1 (assembly GCF_013000985.1). Taxonomy (NCBI): domain Bacteria; kingdom Pseudomonadati; phylum Pseudomonadota; class Gammaproteobacteria; order Oceanospirillales; family Halomonadaceae; genus Halomonas; species Halomonas sp. PGE1. The sequence goes on along the minus strand of NZ_CP053032.1, from coordinate 1,832,744 downwards.
CCTGATAGAGGCGGGGACGCTCCAGCGCCGTCAGCTGAAAGGTCTCAAGGGGGCGCCCGGTCTCGTCGAGCAGCGACTGCTTGAGCGTCAGGCCGGTGGCCTGGTCGAGCCACAGACGATGCCCGAAGCGGAAACTGTCCAGGGGGGCGATGTCCAGACGCAGGACGCGGCGGTTGGCGATGCGCTCCTCGCCACCGAGCTGCAGGCGGTAGAGGCCGTCGACCCGCTCGGCGATGCCGGCCGGGGACGGCAGTGCCTTGCCGCCCTCCCCCGACCCGCCCAGACGTCCGACGCGCCCGCGACGCTCGAATACCATGGGCGGACCATCGAGGTAGCTGGCCACGCCACGCTCGATGCCATCACGCACATCGTGACTGAGGGTCAGGGTACGCACGCCATCGTGGCCGATGCGCACGGCATGAGCATCGTAGAGGTAGCAGTGGCCCGCCCACAGGCTGCGCTCGAGCCACTGCCGGGCCGTCTCGGGGGCCTCGGCCTCGGCCAGGACGCGGCAGTCGAAGGACTCCTCGTCGGGCCCGTTGGTCTCTGCCATCGGGGCGGCCATCAGGACGCTGCTGAACAGCAGGCCACTCAGGCAGCTCGCGGCGAGGAGGCACAGGCGTGACGCACTCATCGTCACCCCGCTGCGCTCAGCGCTGACCGAGGCCGTCGGCGCCGGAGGCGCGCAGCAGCGGCATCCAGGTATCGCCGCTGCGGTAGGCGGCCCCCTCGGCGTGGCGATCCAGGTAGGACTGCAGCAGGCGGGCCTGCTCCTCGTCGATGAGCAGCGACTGGCGCTGCCCCGGCGCCATGAACATGGGGGGGGCGTCAGCGCCGGCCCCCACGGTCATCAGCCCCTGTCCGGCGCCCTGAGGCAGCTGGAAGAGCGGAAGGTCGACCAGCGAGGGACGCGCGGCGCCCTCGCCGGCCGCCAGGCTGGCGGGTGCCGGCTGGGCGGCACCGCCGCCGGCGACACTCGGCTGAGTACCATCGGAGCCGCCGCCCCCGTAGAACTGCACGCCGGTGATGACCATCAGCGAGACCGCGGCGGCGATGCCGGCGCTGCGCGCGAAGGGCAACGAGCGGCGGGTGGTGGGCGCAGGAGCATCCATCTGGGGCGGCTGCTCGTCCTTGAGGCGCGCCATGATGCCGGCGGAGAGATCGGTGGCGACGTCGATATCGGGTTCCCGACGCATCAGGCTGCGCATCAGGTGATAACGCCGCCACGCCTCGGCGGCGTCGGGGGAGGCCTCCAGCGCCTTGAGCACTCGGCGCAGCTCCAGCTCGTCCCCCTCGTTATCCATCAGGGCAGAAAGCGACTCCCGTGCGTTCTGACTCATTCTCAACACCCTCTACAGTGGCAGGACGCTCCGCCCTGCTCCCTCGATTTCAGCCTGGAATCGGCATTCCCGGAATGGGCCGGGAATGCCGACGCGATCTCCGCCTGGTAGGCGGATCGAACACAGCTTCTGACGTCAAAGGCGACCGACAGTTCAGCCAATCGGCAAAAAGTGTGCAGCCGCCCCTGTCGCCCCTACTCCTCCACGGTCTCGCGGTTGCGGGAGGTGGTGACCAGCGGCTGGATGTGCTGGTCCACCGCCTCCCGGGCGCGGAAGATCCGCGAACGCACCGTGCCCACCGGGCACTGCATGATGTTGGCGATATCCTCGTAGGAGAGCCCCTCGAGCTCACGCAGGGTGATCGCCGTGCGCAGGTCATCGGGCAGATTGTCGATCGCCTCGAAGACCGCCGCCTCGAGCTGGTCGCGGGCCATGGCCGCCTCCGGCGTCTCGGAATCCGCCAGGCGTCCGCTGCGGTCGACGATCTCGGCATCCACGATATCCAGGTCGCTGCCCGGCGGACGGCGCCCTCGGGAGACCAGGTGGTTCTTGGCGGTGTTGATGGCGATGCGATACATCCAGGTATAGAAGGCGCTCTCGGCGCGAAACTTGCCCAGTGCCCGGTAGGCCTTGATGAAGGCCTCCTGGGCCACGTCCTGCACCTCGGCATGGTCGTGGACGTAGCGCCCGATCAGCCCGATGATCTTGTGTTGGTACTTCCTCACCAGCAGGTCAAAGGCCTGGTTGTCGCCCTTCTGGGCGCGCTCGACGAGCTGCTGGTCGGTCTCCCTGGCACCCATTCACGGCCTCCCCGACAGACGGCGAGGAGAGCGTGACGAGTGCGCTCGGGGAGCGGCGGTCATGTTCAAGAGTGCGTGCATGGCATCAACCCGAAGCCCTGAAGGGGCAGCAAAAGATCCAAGGCCGTAGCCCAAAGTCGCACAAGTGTTCCCTTTTCCTGGCCATCCATCAACCCGGGGCGGGTCATCGCGACATCGACAGGACGAACCGCGCTGTGACCACCAGGCCCCGGCGGGGGTTCCGTGATTGATCTGATGCGGCCCCACCGGTGTATAGTAGGGGGAAAAACTCTCCCTCGCCCCCGGGCCATCAGCGCAGACACGACACACAGGTAGCCGAATGACAGATCAGCAGGTCAGCAACCTCAACGTCCTCTCCCAGGACGTCCTTATCACTCCCGAGGCCCTGAAGCAGGAGATCCCCCTCACCGAGGCCGCCGAGCGCACCGTCATCGAAGGGCGCGAGACCATCCAGCGCATCCTCGACGGCGAGGATCCCCGCCTGCTGGTGGTGGTGGGCCCCTGCTCCATCCACGATGTGGATGCCGCCCTCGACTACGCCCGCCGCCTGCGCCGCCTCGCCGACGAGGTGAAGGAGAGCCTCTACATCGTGATGCGGGTCTACTTCGAGAAGCCGCGCACCACCGTGGGCTGGAAGGGCCTGATCAACGACCCGCACCTCAACGGCTCCTTCGAGATCGAGGAGGGCCTGCACATTGCCCGCCGGCTGCTGGTGGAGCTGGCCGAGATGGGCCTGCCGCTGGCCACCGAGGCACTGGATCCGATCTCGCCGCAGTACATCCAGGACTGCATCAGCTGGTCGGCCATCGGGGCGCGCACCACCGAGTCCCAGACTCACCGCGAGATGTCCTCCGGCCTCTCCTGTCCGGTCGGCTTCAAGAACGGCACCGACGGCAGCCTGGAGGTGGCGGTCAACGCCCTGCAGTCGGTGGCCCACCCGCACAATTTCCTGGGCATCGACTATGCCGGCCGGGTGGCGATCATCCGCACCCGCGGCAATGCCTACGGCCACGTGGTGCTGCGCGGCGGCAACGGCAAGCCCAACTACGACAGCGTCAGCGTGGCCCTGGCCGAGCAGGAGCTCAAGAAGGCCGGCATCAAGCCCAACATCATGATCGACTGCTCCCACGCCAACTCCAACAAGGACCCGGCGCTGCAGCCCCTGGTGCTGGAGAATGTCACCAATCAGATCCTCGAGGGCAACCGCTCGATCATCGGCCTGATGGTGGAGTCGAACATCGGCTGGGGCGCCCAGAAGGTGCCCGAGGACCTGAGCCAGCTGCAGTACGGCGTCTCCATCACCGATGCCTGCATCGACTGGGATGCCACCGAGCGCGCTTTCAAGGCGATGAACGAGAAGCTCGCCCCGGCGCTGGCCAAGCGGCTCGAGGCGGCACAACCGGCGTAATCGCCCCCCTGAACGATCGCGGGCCCGCCAGTTGGCGGGCCCGCTCTCGTTTTGCCATCCGCCCTACTGGCGGACGCCGTCGATCTCGCGCACGAAGGGCGGCAGGGCGTCGAGCAGGGCCCGGCCGTAGCGGCGGGTCAGCACGCGCCGGTCGAGCAGGGTGATGCGCCCGCTGTCGGCCTCCTTGCGGATCAGCCGGCCACAGGCCTGCACCAGCTTGATGGAGGCGTCCGGCACGCTGATGCGCATGAAGGGGTTGCCGCCACGACTCTCGATCCACTCGGCGAGCGTCGCCCCCACCGGGTCGTCGGGGACCGCGAAGGGCAGCCGGGTGATCACCACGTGGGTGAGGTAGTCGCCGGGCAGGTCGATGCCCTCGGCGAAGCTGGCCAGGCCGAAGATGATGCTGCCCTCCCCCGCGTCGACCCGCGCCCGGTGCCGGGTGATCAGCTCGCGCTTGGGCAGGCGGTCCTGGGCCAGCACCCGCTCGCCCAGGGCCTTCGGCAGCGCCTTCTCCACCGCGCGCAGCTGCGCCCGGGACGAGAACAGCATCAGTACCGCCTCTTTGTCCCCCAGCGCCTGGACGAAGTCCACGATGGCGCGCTCATGGCCCTCGCGGTCGGCCGGGTCCACGGCCTCCCGGGGTACGCTGAGCACCGCCCGGGAGTAGTCGAAGGGGCTCGGCAGGCGCTGGTAACGGTAGCGGTTGGCGAGCCCCGCGCGCTCCTGCAGCCGCTCGAAGCGCCCCAGCGCCGTCAGCGTGGCCGAGGTGACCACGGCGCCGAAGGTGGCGCCCCACAGGCTCTTCGCCAGGGTATGGGCCGCCGAGACGGGGCTGGCCGAGAAGCTCAGCTCCGGGTCGGCCCCGAAGCGCTCCAGGGTCAGCCAGCGCGCCCGCGGCGGCTCGCCCTCGGGGTCTGCCTCGCAGAAGGCCTGCCACAGGGCGTGGGCCTCCAGGGCGCGACCGTGGAGCAGCGCCACCAGCGGCAGCCACGCCTCGGCCTGCTCCCGAGGCAGCCCAGTATGCTTCTCCGGGTCGAGGCTCTCGCGCAGGATATCGGCCATGCTCTCCAGGGTCCGCGAGAGCTCGGCGAAGATCACCAGCAGGGCCCCGGCCAGTTCGCGCAGCGCCTCCGGGGCGCGGCCCATCTCGAAGCGGTGCTGGCGGGCCTCCTCGCCGTCGGCGAGGCCCTCGGGGCGCCCGGCCAGCTGGTGACCCAGGGCGAAGGCCTCGCCGAGCTTCGGCTCCAGCGCCTCGATGGCCTGGGGCAGCGTGGCCAGCAGCCGCGCCAGGGTCGGCTGCACGGCCAGCGCCTGGTTGAGCTCGGTCAGCGACTTCTTCAGGGTACGCAGCCAGCCCAGGGCGCCGCCCACGGCGAAGCGATGGGTGAAGTGGTTGAGCGCCTTGTCGGGCAGGTGGTGGCCCTCGTCGAAGACGTGGATGCAGTCGCCGGGGTCGGGCAGCACCACCCCGCCGCCCAGGGAGAGGTCGGCCAGCACCAGGTCGTGGTTGGCGACGATGATGTCGGCCTGCTCCAGGTCGCGCCGGGCGCGGAAGAAGGCGCAAGCCCCGAAGTGACCGCAGCGGCGGTTGGTGCACTGGCGGTGGTCGACGGTGAGCCGGCGCCAGTGGGTGTCCTCGATGGCCTCGGGCCAGCTGTCGCGGTCGCCGGCCCAGCGGCCGTTGCCGTAGGCCTCGCCCAGCGACTGGGCCAGGGCCTGGAAGTCGTCGCCGCCACTGGCGATCTCGCGCTCGAAGAGCGACAGGGTGGGGTTCTCCTCGACGCCCTCGAGGACCTGATCGAGGCGCGCCACGCAGACATAGCGCCCGCGCCCCTTGGCCAGGGCATAGCCGAAATCGATGCCGCTGTGAGCCTTGAGGGCGGGCAGGTCCTGGTGCAGCACCTGCTCCTGCAGCGCGACGGTGGCGGTGGCCACCACCAGCCGCTTGCCGCGGGCCTTGGCCACCGGCAGTGAGGCCAGCAGATAGGCCAGGGTCTTGCCGGTGCCGGTGCCCGCCTCGAGCACGCAGACGTGCTCGTCGCTGACCCGCTTGCCGGCCTCGTCGGCCTCGATGCCCCCCAGGGTGCGGGCGATCTCGGCGATCATCAGCCGCTGCCCATAGCGAGGCGTCAGCTCGAGACCCTCGAGCACGCGGCGGTAGGCGGCCTGGATCTCGCCCTTCAGGGCCTCGTCGAGCATGGGCTCAGAGCAGGCCTTCGGGCGGATGCTCGCAGGGCAGCTTGTCGCCGATGAAGCGCTCGATCTCGGGCAGCGAGAAGGCGTCCTCCTCACCGACGAAGCTGATCGAGACACCCTTGGCGCCGGCGCGGCCGGTGCGACCGATGCGGTGGACGTAGTCCTCCGGGTCTTCCGGCAGGGTGTAGTTGATCACGTGGCTGACATCCTCGATATGGATGCCACGGCCGGCCACGTCGGTGGCCACCAGCACCTGGATCTCGCCCTCGCGGAACTTCTCGAGGGTGGAGATGCGCTGGTTCTGGGGCACATCGCCGGAGAGCATGGCGGCGTTGATGCCGGCCTTGGTCAGCAGCTCGTCGAGCTTGCGCACCAGGTCGCGACGGTTGCCGAACACCATCACCCGGTCGAAGCTCTCCTGCCCGAGCAGGTTGACCAGCAGGCGCTGCTTGTCGGCGTCGCTGACCAGGTAGACCCGCTGGTCGATATCGGCGGCATTCTCCACCGTGACCGCGATCTCGACGTGGGTCGGCTCATGGGTCCACTGGCTGGCCAGGTTGAGGATGTCCTCGGTGAAGGTGGCCGAGAAGAGGAAGGTCTGACGCTCCTCCTTCTTCGGGGTGTGGCGGATGATGCGCTTGACGTCCGGGATGAAGCCCATGGAGAGCATCCGGTCGGCCTCGTCCAGCACCAGCACCTCGACCTGGGTCAGGTCGACATCGCGCTTCTGGTGGAAATCGAGCAGCCGGCCCGGGGTGGCCACCAGGATGTCGAGGCGGTCGGCCAGGGCCTCGCGCTGCTTCTGGTAGTCCATGCCGCCGACGACGCTGGCCACCTTGAGGTCGGTGAAGCGGGCCAGGGCCCTGGCGTCCTTCTCGATCTGCAGGGCCAGCTCCCGGGTCGGGGCAACGATCAGGGCCCGCGGGGCGCCGGGCTTCTGGGCGTTCGGCGCCTCCTCCTCGAGGAAGTAGGCGAGGATCGAGATCAGGAAGGCGGCGGTCTTGCCGGTGCCGGTCTGGGCCTTGCCGACCACGTCGCCGCCCAGCAGGGTGTGGGTCAGCGCCTCGGCCTGGATCGGGGTGCAGTACTCGAAGCCCAGGGCATGGATGGCATGCATCAGCGGCAGCGGCAGATCGAAGTCATGGAAGCGCCACTTGCCTGCCACGGCAGGCACCTGGAACTGGCGCAGGTCCCAGCCGGAGGCGTTGCGGCGCCGCGGTTTGCGACGACGACGCTTGGGCTTGTGATCCTGGGCCGGTGCGTTGATCTGATCCGACTCGCTCATAGGCTGCTGTCTGTCCGTTTGGGTGGTTGAGTGCATGACACAAACGCGCATTGTAACAGCCAATGCGACGAAGGGCGCGTCTCGTGAGCGCTTCGCCTGTGGTAGGCGCGGCGGGACTGGTAGAATGCGCGCCAGACCAGAGGAGTTGATCCATGACCCGTCGCAAGAAGACCCGTTCGCTCGCCGACAAGGTGACCATCCGCACCGGCCGGCGCAAGGACTACAAGAAGTGGCGCCACGAGAACCCCGACCAGGTCACCTCGTCGACCCGCTACACCCAGAAGAAGCGCCAGCAGCGCAAGCTCCAGGCCGCCCGCAAGCTGGCCCGACAGGAGAGCGGCGAGAGCATCGCCATCCACGCCGAACCGCAGACCGAGCCCCCCGAGCAGGGAGGTCCGCAGAGCTGATGCGCCTGGTGTCCTTCAACATCAACGGCATTCGCGCCCGGCTCCACCAGCTCGAGGCGCTGGTGGCCACCCAGCGCCCGGTGGTGATCGGCCTGCAGGAGACCAAGGTCCAGGACAGCGAGTTTCCCCGCGAGGCGGTGGAGGCGCTGGGCTACCGAGTGTTCTTTCACGGCCAGAAGGGGCACTACGGGGTGGCGCTGATGATCGACGCCGGCCAGTGCGGCGAGCCCGAGACGGTCCACTACGGCTTTCCCGACGACGGCGAGGAGGCCCAGCGGCGCATGATCGGCGCGCGCCTGGTGCTGGCAGACGGCGAGGCGCTGACGGTGTGGAACGGCTACTTCCCCCAGGGCGAGAACCTCGACCATCCGGTGAAGTTTCCCCACAAGCGCGACTTCTACGCCCAGCTCAGGCGGCTGCTGGAGACGCAGCATCGTCCCGACGAGCGCCTCGCGGTGATGGGCGACTTCAACATCTCCCCCGAGGAGATCGACATCGGCATCGGCGAGGACAACCGCAAGCGCTGGCTGCGCGAGGGCAAGACCAGCTTCCAGCCGGTGGAGAGGGAGTGGCTCGACGGCATCAAGGCCTGGGGGCTCGTCGACAGCTACCGGGTGCGCTACCCGGCAGTGGACGACCGCTACAGCTGGTTCGACTATCGCTCGAAGGGCTTCGACCGCGAGCCCAGGCGCGGGCTGCGCATCGATCATATCCTGGTCACCGCACCGCTGGCCGAGCGGGTCGTGGACGCCGGCATCGACTATGACCTGCGCGGCATGGAGAGGCCCTCGGATCACGCACCGGTCTGGACCGAGCTCGACCTATGATCGGCGCCACAGGCGGCTAGCGGGAAGAGAGCCAGCGTTCGTCGACTTCGACGCCCCGCGCCTGGGCCTGCAGCATGGCGTCCTGCGCTATCTCACCTTGCCCGCAGGCATGGGCCAGCAAGCCCAGGCGCCGCCAGTCGCTGCCCGCGTCGCTACGCTCGGCGACCTCACGCCAGGCGTTGAGTGCCTGCCCGCGGTCCCGGGCTTCTTCCCATGCGCGGGCCAGTAGCCGCCGGTTATCCAGGTTATCAGGCAGCGTCTCGTCGGCCAGCGCGGCCTCCAGATATTCCGCCGCCCGGGCCGGCGTGCCGGCGGCCAGATGCAGCTCGACCCGCTGACGCAAATCCTCCTCTCCCGCCAGCGCCCCAGCCTGCCAACCGGCTTCCCAAATGGCCGCTGCCCGCTCGGCCTCTCCGAGGCTCTGAGCCAGGGCCGCGGCACGCCGCCATGCTTCGGGCTCGACCTGCGCGTTCAGTGCGGCTTCCAGGCTCGCCAGGGCTGCCTCGCCGCGCCCAGCACGCTGGAACACGGTGGCTGCCAGCGCCTGGCGGCGCTGCTCCGGGGTTGGGTCATCGGCCAGGGCGCGCTCGGTCCAGCTCGTCGCCTCATCCCAGCGCTCCAGCTCCGCCAGGGCACGGGCCAGGCGCCAATGGTCGTCGACGCTGCCATCATGCCGCTGGTGCCAGTCGAGCCATAGCGCCACCGCCACTTCGGTCTGCCCTGCCGCCGAACGCAGGCGCGCCTCCTCGCGCAGCCAGCGGTCGCGCTGATGCAACGGCGTCTCCTGCACCCGACGCGCCTGGCGCAACTGTTCGGCGGCGGCTTCGTGGCGCCCCGCCCCGGCCTCGGCGCCTGCCGCCAACTGGCGGTAGAGCGCGCTGGCCCAGCGATCGGCGGCATTGCCGCCTTCGAAACGACTCGCCTGTGTGCGGGCCCGCTCACCCACGCGGTCATGCTCGCCCTGTTGCAACTGCCGCTGAAGCCGCTCCAGGTCGGCAATGATGTCACCGGAGAGTGCCGGCGGATCGGCCGCTACCGAGGCGCTTGCCAGCAGAACGACACAGGCTATCAGACGAATCACGGCACGCAGTGTCATGGCATCACCTCAACTGGAACTCGAGACGTTGCCGCGCCTGACGCACGCCGCTGGCCGGCTCGAACTGCCAGCGCGCCACGGCCTGCTCGGCGGCAGAATCGAAGACGTTACGCGGCTGCGACTCGACCACACGAATGGACGAACGATCGACGCTGCCGTCGGGACGGATCAGGAACTGCAGCTCTACATGCCCTTCCAGCCCTCGACGCTGGGCGCGGGATGGATATTCCGGCGGCACGCGGCTGGTCGGGGTGATCTCGCCCACATCCACCGGCCCCTGCTCGGCGGGTGCGGCCTCTTCGGCCGCTGGACCTGGTGCCGGTGTGGTACTCGGAGGCGTGGGTGACGGGCTCGGATCGGGAGTCGGTGCCGGCTCAGGAGTCGATTCGGGGGCCGGCTCGGGTTCGGGCTGTGGTTCCGGGGCTGGCTCAGGCGGCGGTTCAGGCCGCACCTCGGCGAGCTCCGGCAGACTGGCATCGAATTCCAGTGGCTCCATCGGCTCGGGCGGCAGCTCCGGCTCCGGCATGGCAATCGAGCTCTCCAGTAGCGGCAGCGGCTCCGGCTGCGGCGGTGGCGTGGCCTCTACCTGCGGGGGCGGCTCGGCACTGGACTCGACCGTCTCCTCCTGCACCGGCTCCGGCGCCTCGACCATGCTCATGGTCATGCTGACGTCGACGACGTCGAACTCCTCCTCCGGTGGCGTCACCAGCAGCGCCAGCAGCCAGAACAGCAGCAGCGCCAGCGCCACGCCGCCCAGCGAAGAAAAAGGGATACGCGTCACGACCGGCTCCGACTGGCGGCGACGGCCACCTGCTCCACGCCGGCCTCGCGAATGCGGTCCATCACCTCGATCAGTAGCCCGGTGGTGGAGTCGCGATCGGCCTGGATCACCACCGAGCCGTCTTCGCTCACCAATCCAGCCACCTCGTTACCCACGCGGTGCAGGTCGACGGCACGGCCATCGACCCATACCGCCCCTTCGGGTGTGATGGCTACCATCACCTGTGCATCGGGTCGCGGCGTGGCGGCGCTGGATTCGGGCCGCTCGATCTCCACGCCGCTCTCCTTGATGAAGCTGGTGGTGACGATGAAGAAGATCAGCATGATGAAGACGACGTCCAGCATCGGGGTCAGGTTGACCTCGCTGGCCTCGCCGTCATCGGCGCCAACTCGGCGTCTACGCATCGGTATCCTCCACGGCACGGGCCAGGCGGTCGTGCAGCCGCTGGTCCTCGCGTCGAATGATCTGCTCGAGGCGGCTGGTGAACAGCAGCCCCACTACCGCCACGGCCATGCCGGTCAAAGTCGGCAGAGTCGCACGTGCCACGCCATCCGCCATGGCGCGGGCCTGGCTGGTATCGGTCATCGCCAGGCTGTCGAACACGGCGATCATGCCGGTCACGGTGCCCAGCAAACCGAGCAGCGGGCACAACGCCACCAGCAGCTTGAGCCAAGGCAGCGGGCGGCGCAGCCGTCCGATCAGCTCTCGCGCCCAGGCCTCGCGCAGGGTCAGGGCACTCCAGCTCAGGTGATCCTGACGCGCCGCCCAGCGTGCGATAAGGGCACGCCTGGCCCGGCGATAGGTGAGGCGGAAATACCACACCCGCTCCAACGCCAGGCTGAACAGCACCATCGCTACCAGGGCAATCACCACCAGCACCGAGCCGCCGGCCTCGACCAGGCGCTCCAGCGGTTCAAGGCCCCCTATCTCAAGCCAAGGCGGCATCGCGACGCGCGCTCCCGGTGACGCCATCGGGCCCTTGCGGGCGATGTTCGAGCTGCTCGGCCAGGGCGGCACTGGCCTGCCCCTCGACCAGACCCGCCAGATGGCGGCTGCGACCGGCAAGGGCGGTGTATGCGAAGAGCAGCGGCACGGCGGTGATCAGCCCCAGCACTGTCGTCACCAGTGCCTGGCTGATACCGCCCGCCATCAGTTGCGGGTCGCCGGTGCCGAACACTGTGATGGCTTGGAAGGTGACGATCATGCCGGTGACGGTGCCAAGCAATCCCAGCAGCGGCGCCACCGCCGCCAGCAATTTGACCAACGGCTGGCCACGCTCCAGGCGCGGCAGCTCGGCGAGCACCGCTTCGTCGAGGCGAGCCTCCAGCGCTTCCGGCACGGAATCGTCGTGCAGCGCACGGAAGCGCTGCAGCACGCGGCCGAGCGGGTTGTCCTCGCGCAGCGTGGTGAGGTCACGCAGCTGGCGACGCATGGCCAGCGTCACCCGCAACAGGTAGGCGTACTGAAGCAGCGCGACCAGCAGGCCGAGAGCGCCGAGCCCCACCACCACGTAGCCGACTGCTCCACCCTGGTGGAAACGCTCGATCAGACTCGGACGTTGGGCCAGCGCCGAGATGACCTGCCCACGGGTAGGATCGAGCGCCAGCAAGCGCGACTCTCCGCCATGAAAAGCTGCCAGGCTGGTAGCCACTTCCCGCGGCGTGCGCTCGATCACCGACAGCGTCTGGCCATCGGCGCCACGACGCAACAACTCTCCCTCGGTGAAGGCAGCAAAATCCCCCAGTCGCACCACATCTCTTGGCGCAAGCTCACCGCTGACCGACGCCACCGGCGCCTCGAAGCGCACCACGCGAGCCGTATCAATCGTCAATGCCACCAGGCTCTCGGCAAAGGCCTCGAGATGTTCGAGTTCGAGCACCTCGGCATCCTCCAGCCGCGGGGGAAGACCGGCACCTCCCAGCGTCAGCCAGCTTTCGGCCAGGTCGTCACGCAGTTCGCCGCTGTGCCGGGCGAGCGAGGCCAGTATCGCCTCGAGATCGCCGCCCTGCTCCTCCTGGCGGGCATCGAGCTCGGCCTGGCGTTCGTTCAACGCCTGAGCCTCGGCCTGCAATTCGGTGTTACGCGCCTCGGCCTGCCGATGAGCGGTGCGGGCCTCCTCGAGAGCGGCTTCCAGGGCATCCCGGTCCTCGAGCAGTTCGGCCAGACGCGCCCGATCGCGGGCCTCGGCGGCTTCGCGCTCGGCGCGCAGGGTGGTCAACGGCTCCGACTGGGCCTGGAGGCTCGCCGAGACACTCATGAGGCCCACCAGAAGAATACCTAGAACAAAACGCGACAGTCTCATGCGCCGCCCTCCCCGGTGCGTTCAAGCGGCTGCGAAATGGGCAGCGTGAGCAGTTCGGGGGCTCGGCGATCACGTGCGATACGCAGGCCGTTGCGTACCTCACGACGCTGGGCTTCGTCGAGGGGTGCCCAACTGCCCGCATCGGCCTGCCACACGCGCCCGGCTCTTCCGTCCGGAGTGAGATAGTAGAAGCCCACGCGCCCCAGGCGCAGATAGTCGACTTCACGGCGAGAGTCACCTTCGCCAAGATAGCCGCGCCAGGCATCGATTTCGCGCCCGTACTCCAGCTCGGTACGCCAGGCCTCGACGACCCGCTCCCAACGCTCGTCGGAAGAGAGCTCGTCGGTACTGGAGCGCAGGCTGGCGACCCGTGCCTGGCGCTCCTCGCGCAGGAACGGCATGTCGTGCTCGACCCACTGCTCGAGCCGCTCGATCAAGCGCTCTTGCAGGACCGGCAGGGCCTCACGGGTTTCCTCTAGCGTATCCAGCGCCACCTCACGGCGGTCGAGGGTCTCGGCCAGGCGCTCGTTGCGCGGTGCGAGTTCGGCGTTCTCGCGCGACAGACGGCGCTCGATGCGCTCCAGCTCGCGTAGCTCCTCGAGCATGGCCCGCGCTTCATCATCGGCGGCGTCGATGTGCGACTGCAGCTCGGCCTGGCTGCGCTGAGCCTCTCTCGCCTCCTGGTGTAGCGCGGGATCGGCGGACGCCGAGGAGGCCAAACCCAGCCAGAGAATTGCCCCCCAGAGGCATGGATGGCGAAACGTTCTCACGTGTGGACTCCCGGCAAAAACGACTCAATGAACAAACGATGCTCTGCCACACGGGCAGGGCAAAGACGATGCCATAAATGATAACCGTTATCAATGGAATCGGCGCATCGCCATGCCACCGGACTTCTTGAGTTCGCCATACCCATTGGCATCACCGGCATAGACACCCATTTGCGTTTGAAAATTTAAATGCAAACCATTATCGTTAATATTCTTTAGCCTGGCTCTGCATGATCGCCACTGAGACGACTCGATAGCCCAACACCAAGCAAGGGAGTGACCTTCCATGATCCACAAGACGCCTATCGCCTGGCTGGCACCGGTGATGCTCGGCTCCGCTCTGCCGGGACTGGCCTTCGCCCAGAGCAATGACGAAACGGCCGCTTCATCCGATCTCTCACCCCTGGTGGTGACCGCGACCCGCAACCGCAGCCACGCTGGCGAAACGCCCCAGAAGGTAACCGTCATCACTCGCGAGCAGATCGAACAACAGCTTGCCGTTACCCGGGACCGCGGCCAGATACTCGGCAATCTAATCCCTGGCTATTCTCCCAGCCGCCAGAAGATGACCAACTCCGGCGAGACATTTCGCGGCCGTGCCCCGCTCTACATGATCGACGGCGTGCCGCAGTCCACGCCCATACGCGACAGCTCCCGCGAGAGCTATACCATTGATCTCGACATGGTCGAGCGCATCGAGGTGATTCACGGCGCCAGCGCCGAACACGGCCTGGGCGCCACCGGCGGTATCATCAACTTCGTGACCAAGCGTGCCGAGGGCGGCGGCGTCAATCACCACGTCTCGAGCCAGATCACTTTCGACGACAAGCTCGACTCCGAGGGCCTTGGCCACCGGCTGGGCTATCGCATCAGCGCCCAGCAGGGCGATTGGGATTTCCTTGGCGGCGTAACCCGGCAGGAGCAAGGCATCTTCCGTGATGGCAGCGGCCGCAATGTCGGCATCGACCCGATTCAGGGCGAGATTCAGGATTCGACCAGCTACGACCTCTTCGCCAAGCTCGGATACTGGGTCGATGACGACCAGAGCCTGGAGTTCTCCCTCAACCGCTTCGAGCTGGAGGGCAACAACGACTATGTACCGGTCGTGGGCAACCGGGCCAACCGCATCCCTACCAGCGCCGAGCGCGGCAAGCCGGAGGGCGAGGCGCCCTATAATGAATCCACCACCGCCCAGCTGACCTATCGGCACGGTGACTGGTTCGGCAACGAGCTGGATGCCAAGGTGTATCATCAGCGCTTCCGCGCCCAGTTCGGCCCTCATCCCACCGCCTTCCCCTATCAGGATGCTCAGGGCAATGCCAGGCTCGACCAGAGCCGTAACGAGTCCAACAAGCTAGGCGCCAAGTTCACCCTGAGCCGCAGCGACCTATTCAACGATCGCGTTTCGCTGGCTACCGGCATCGACCTGCTGCAGGACGATACCCAGCAGCGGCTGGTGCAGACCGATCGCAGCTATGTACCCGAGACCCAGTTCCGTAACGCGGCAGCCTTCCTGCAGGGTTCGTTGCAAGTGGTCGAGCCACTGACGCTACATGCCGGCGTGCGCTATGAGCACGCTCAGCTCGATGTCGATACCTATCAGACCATCTCCCGCAGCGATGTCAGGCAGGATGGGGTAACGGTGGAGGGGGGCAAACCTAGCTTCAACGATACACTCTACAATTTTGGTCTTGTCTACCAGGCCACCGATTGGGCTCAGCTATTCGCCAACTACTCCGAAGGCTTCGGCATGCCCGATGTGGGCCGGGTGCTACGCGCCGTCAATAGCGAAGGACAATCCATCGATACGCTGTTGGAGCTGAGCCCTATCATCACCGATAACCGGGAGGTCGGTACCCGCTTCGACTGGGGGCGTGCCCGACTGGAGCTGAGCTACTACGAGTCTGATTCCGACCTTGGCGAACGACTCATCCAGGACGACAGCGGGGTGTTCGTGGGCAGCCGGGAGAAGACCGAGATTCGTGGCGTGGAGCTCGCAGGTGAACTCGACGTGACCGACGCTCATGGCCTGCGTGTTGCCTATGCGCGCAACCGGGGCAAGTCCGACACCACCGGCGACGGGCGGGTCGATACCGAGCTGAGCGGTCTCAATATCGCCCCCGAGCGTCTCACCCTGGGCTGGAGCGCCAGTTGGAGCGACGATCTCTCGACCCACCTCCAGGCGAGCCACTTCTTCGATCGAAACTTCAACGATCAGGAAAACCCCGACCTGCAGCGCTTCGACGGCTATACCCTGGTCGACGCCTCGCTCGGCTACCAGCTGCCCGTGGGCCAGATCTCCTTCGGCATCGAGAACCTCACCGACGAGCAGTACATCACCTACTATTCACAGACCGCCCGTCCCGGTGACGATCAGTACTTCGCCGGCCGCGGCCGCACCTTTACCCTCGGCTACCAGCTGGACTTCTGATTCCTCGGTCTAAAACGGACCTGGCTTACTGTTTGGCGGCGCCTTGGGCGCCGCCTTTTTCGTTGTTGGCCTGCCTAAACCTCAGCGCCACCATTCGGGATGCGCAGCCATGAGTTCCCGCCGACGCGTCGCTTCCCGCGCCTGCTTGTCGAGTACGGGTTCCAGTAGCGCCTCGGCGCGTGCCGGTGTGAGCGCGAAGAGGCCATCGTCGTCGCCGACGATCAGGTCGCCCGGCGAGATCGCCACGCCATCAATGGCCACCGTCAGGTTGACCTCACCTTCCAGCTTGAGAGATCGCGTGGTCAGCGGGCTCGCTCCGCGTGAGTAGATGGGCAGCCCCAGCCGTATCAGCCCGGCTGTGTCGGTCACCCGTCCAGACGTCACCACGCCTGCCAGTCCCTTGCCCAGGGCCGCATAGGTCCGCAGCTCACCCCAGCAGGCGCGACGCTCGTCGCCGGCAACATCGATCACCAGCACGTCTCCTGTCTCCGCCATCTCCAATGCCTGGCGGATCACGCTGCCATCGAGGTGCGGGATACGCACCGTCAGGGCACTGCCCAGCAGCCGTATGGGATGGCACAACGGCATGAGGTCGGTGATGGCGCCCAAGTCAGTAAAGTGACCCAGGGTGGAAGTGCCCACCTCGCGGTAGCGGTCCAGCAGCTCGGGCGAAGCGCCCGACACCCGAGGACGAATATCGAACATGCTCGAGACTCCTTGTCACCGGCTGGCACTCAGCTTCGCCAGCGATATAGCAGGTAGACGAAGAACGGGGCGCCGATGCCGGCAACAAAGATGCCAGCAGGCAGGTCCCGAGGCAGAAAGGCGATTCGCCCTATCAGGTCGGCATGCAGCACGATCAGCGCACCGATAAGGGCGGTCACCGGCACTAGGCCGGCATGGCCGCGCACCCCCAGCCGGCGGGCGATATGCGGGGCGAGCAGGCCGACGAAGCTCAGCCCGCCGGCGAACGCCACCGCTGCACCGGCCAGCGCCACGGCCAGCAGCAGCAAGGCCAGGCGACTGCCCTGCAGCGCCGTGCCGAGCCCCACGGCCAGCTCGTCGCCGAGCGCCATGACATCCAGGCGACGCGCCAGCACCAGTGCCAGGGGCAGCCCCGCCAGCGCCCAGGGTGCCAGCCCTGCCACCTCCCTCCACTGGGCGGCGTAGAGGCTGCCGGTCAGCCAGACATAGGCCTGCATCGCCGTCGTATCGGCAGCGAGCACCAGCACCAGCGTGGTACCCGCCCCCAGCGCGGCGGCCATCCCGATGCCGATCAATACCAGGCGCGTCGGAGTCACTCCTCGCCCGGTCAGGGCGATGATGGCCAGTGCCACCAGCAGAGCGCCGCACAACGCCGCCAGCGGCAGCCAAGCGTCCCCCAGCGCCGCCCCACCCAGCGCCAGGAAGCCGACCGCCGCCAGCGAGGCGCCACCGGTGATGCCGATCACATCCGGCGAGGCCAGGGGGTTGCCCACCAGCCCCTGCAGCAGCAGTCCAGCCACCCCCAGGCAGGCTCCGACGAGTATCGCCAGCACCACCCGGGGCAGGCGGATCTCGTGGACGATCAGGGCAATGTCGCTGCGCCCGGGAACTAGCAGCGCTTCCAGCACCGCCCCAAGGGACGTGGCCTGGCTGCCCAGGCTCAGCGAGGCCAGGGCACTGGCCGCGAGCGCCAGGCTCAGCAGCAGCGTCACCACCAGGGGGCGACGCTCAAGACGCAGGGAGAATCGGCCGTCGGCCGTACGCAGGAGAACGGGATGGCTCATGGAGCAAGGCTCCGGCGACGAGCGAGATAAAGGAAGAACGGCGTGCCAAGCAGCGCCGTCATCACCCCAACCGGTACCTCCTGGGGCGGCATGATGAAGCGCGCCAGGGTATCGGCAGCCAATAACAGTCCAGCACCGAGCAGGGCACAGCCGGGCAGCACCCAGCGATGATCGCGGCCGAACAACGCGCGCACCATATGCGGCACGATCAGCCCGACGAAGCCGATCATCCCGGCCAGCGCCACCGAGCTTCCCGCCAGCACGATGACGACCGCCCCAGCCAGTAATCTGACCCGGCCGGTGCGCTGGCCCAAGCCCTTGACCACCTCGTCGTCCAGCACCAGCAGGTTGAGCTGGCGCACCAGCAGCAGGCAGATAGCGGCGGCGACCAGGAAGAACGGCAGCAGCGGCAGCAGCATGTTCAGGCCGCGCCCCGCCACCGAGCCCGCCAGCCACAGCAGCAGGCTCTCGAAGCCCTCCTGGTCGACGATCAGGAGTCCTTGGGCCAGCGAGACGAACAATGCGGTGACCGCGACTCCGCCCAGCACCACCCGCACCGGCGAGAAACCGCCATCACGCCCGCGCCCCAACAGCGCGACCAACAATGCCGCCACCAGGGCGCCGAGGAAGGCCACCCAGGCCAGCACCAAGGGTGAGCGCAGGGCGAAGAGACTGCTCGCCACCACCACGAAGCACATGGCGCCGGCATTGATACCAAGGATGCTCGGCGCCGCCAGGGCGTTACGTGTCAACGTCTGCATCAGGGCGCCGGCCACCGCCAGGCTGGCCCCCACCACGGCGGCGATCAGCGCGCGGGGCAGGCGTTCGGTACGCAGGATCAGGTGCTGTACCGAGCCCGGATCGGGCGCGAGAAAGGCCTCCACCAGGGTGGTCGGCGCAATCGTCGTGGCACCCAAGGCCAAGCTGGCCAGACCAGCGGCAAGCGCCAACAGCACTCCTGCCATCAACCCAAGTAGCCTGGCCGACGGGGTAGTCAGCATGCCCTGTCCTCTTCTTGGGGCACGGCATTGTGCAGTTCGTAGTGGTCGTAGAGTTCGTCCAGCAGCCGATGGGCGGCCAGGATGCCAGCGCCCATGTTCCATATCACCGGGTCGACGTAATAGACCCGTTCCCGCTGGACCGCCTCCAGGCGCCGCCAAAGCGGATGCGCCGTCCACTCACGATGCAGCTCGGCCACCGCCGCATCGTCGCGCATGAAGACGAAGATCGCGTCGGCATCCAGGGCCGGCAGGGTCTCGCGACTCACCAGTTTGATGCCCCAGCCGTTGCCCTGCTGCCCTTCCGGGCGCAAGAATCCCAACTGGTCGAGGGTGTGCCGGGCGAAGCCGTCGTAGTAGAGGCGCGCGTGGTCACCGCGGAAGTTCACCACCGAAACCCGCTGAGGCCAGGCATCACCCAGCCGGGCCTCGGCGCGGCAGCGAAAGTCGGCGACGCGTGCCCGCCAATCGGCGAGCAGCGCCTGGGCCTCGGCGTCGCGACCGGTTGCCTCGCCCATCAGCTCGAGCATGGCCTCGACGTCGTGGGCGGTATCGGCAATCACGGTCGGCGCGATGCGCGAGAGCAGAGGATACACGGCGGCATGGCGATAGCGGGCTCCCACGATCAGCTCGGGCGCGAGCCCCGCTACCGCCTCCAGGTCCGGTTGGGTCTCCAGCCCCAGGAAGCGCACTTCCGCGGGCAGCTCGTCGCGCAGGTAGCGATACATGGGACGCTCGAGCCACGACTCGACCATCCCCACCGGCTCGAGCCCCAGCGCCAGCGCGGTGTCGGTGGCGCCCTGGTAGAGCGTCACGATGCGCTGCGGTTGGCCCGTGATGCGAACCTCGCCCAGAGCGTGTTCGACGCTGCGCGCCGCCTCGGCGTGGGCCACCAGGGTCAGGCACCCTGAGAACAGCAGGGCGATGAGTCGGCGATAGACACGCAAGAAGAGCATGAGAATCATTCGTCCTTTTTTGAGCCGGCGACCTTTATACAGGTTCGGTACCGACAACGCACGTGACGTCCCGCTCCTGCCTGTGCAATTCCAAGACGTGGAACGGGTTGGGCAGGCTCGACTTGCCCGAAGGCATGCTGCCTGGCACTCCTTGCTGCTCGAACAACGGCCGCAGCACACACTTCAATGGCCAGCGCGGCGCTTCGAACAGCACGGCGTGCAAGGTGCGTCGCTGCTCGGCATCGAACGGCAGGGCCGAAATTCGCGCTGCCAAGCGAGCACGCATCTCATGCCATAGTCGCGCTTCCGCCAAGCCAAGGTGAGCATGATGCCGTGTCAGGCTCTCGACGATGGCCAGCAGGTTGACCTGGATGCCCAGCGTCTGGAGATAGAAGAGCAGGTCCTGCGGGGTGTCGTTGTAGAGGCTGTTCGAATAGCCCGGGCGAATCTGGTAGCAGGGGTCGTCGATGCCGTGACGATCCAGCCACGGCCGATGCAGGCGCACCGAGTCGTGATCGCGCAGCAGCAGGCCGTCGAGGCGACCGTCACGGCATACCAGTACGGCGTTCTGGCCATGAATCTCCGGCATCAGCCCCAGGCGGTAAAGGCGCAGCGCGATATCGAAGAAGGTGTCGCACACTTCGCCGAACAGTGCGATCGCTGCCGCTTCGGAGTCGCTCCAGCCACGCTGCTGCCGCCAGGTGTCGAAGGGGTGCTCGCCGGCACGCGCCATCTGGGCGCTCGATACACCCAGCGCCGCCATCGGCACCAGGCGCACCGAGGGGTCCTCCAGCAGTGAAGCCGGATACTCCCGTGCCAGTGCCCCCATGTGCCGGGGCGGGTCGTCGAACAGCCCGCTACCCTGCGGCAGGTAGGACCACCAGCGCCGCTCGTCGCACAGGTACAGCCGCGCCTGGAGCTCCGGATCCCGCGCCTTGGCCTGCTCGAGCAGCGTCTGGCCGCGCTCACCGTTGATCAGCTTGACCGCCGGCAGGTAGCGCGCGGCACCCAGCGAGAAGACCGCCACCGGCAGCTTGAGGTGGAAGCGGTTCTCGTTCAGCGGTGCCAGCGAGCGCAGCGAGGACGTCGCCGCGAAGTCGCCAGCAGCCGTCTCCAGTGCCATCCCCTCCTCTGCCGCCAGCATGGTAGCGAGATAGCGCGGCACCCCGTGCTCGAGCTGCCAGGGATGCACCGGCAGCGGCATGTAGCACCGTGGGTCCAGGCCGCGCCGCACCATTTCCTCTTCGAGCTCGCTGCGCGCGGCATCATCCAGTAGCAGATCCACCGGCTCGGACGCCCCGGTCGCCGCTCCGCTGCCGGCCGTCAGGCAGTCTCGCCGCACGGCCAGCCAGCGCATACGGATGGTTTGTGCGAACTCCGCCGCATGGCACCGATGGCTCGCCTCGTCGAGCCCTTCCTTGGCCTTGGCCAGTGGATGGAAAGGTCGGTCGCGCAGGGCGGCACGGCGCTCGAGGGTACGCAGGCTCGCTGCCGCTGAGTGTATCTGCGCCACGTCCAGCGGCGCTGCCTCGGCGATGGACTGGCGGGTCTGCCACAGGGTGGTGGTCAACAGGCGACGCACATTGGCCACGCCCGGCTGCTGGCGCTGAGCCTCATTCAGGCAGTGCTTCACCACGAACTCGAGCAGCTCGGCCGGCGCCAGGCGCGACCAGGTGGCGAGAGTGCCATCGTCGCGGTAGCTCGCCGCGAACACGCCGCCTTCCGCGACATGCCGGTGCGACGGCAATATCGCGCTGCGTAGCGGAATCAGCACCGCCTCCCCCGCCTCGCGCGCCGTCCACCAGCGCAGACACTCTACTCCCCGCGGCCAGGCCAGGGCGGCAGGCAACGTATTCGGCGCCGGCCAGTCGACGCCCTGGTCGTCGAGAAAACCTTCGGCCAGAAGCGTGTCGACGAGATCGCCCAGCAGCCGCGCCTCGGCGAGGCGCCCTGCTTCGGCAAGATCCGCATCGGTCGGTGAAGGAAACGCAATCATCGGACAAGCTCCTTGTCGTCGTGGCTATCTTCGAGAGAGATCTTCGAGATAGAGATGCCGGGGATGGGGATGGCCCAGGAAATCGTGATGGGAGATGGTCCAGCCGTAGGCGCCGGCGCGATGGAACAGCACCACGTCGCCAATCCGCAGCCGTGCCACCGGCACGTCGCTGGCCAGCACATCCTTGGGCGTGCACAGCTCGCCGACCAGGGTCACGCGCCGACCCTCAAGGGCGGGACGTGGGAAGGGATAGGGCCAGTGGCGCCGCGGCACCACCTCGAAGGGATGATCGTGGCGCCAGGAAGCGGGCAAACGGAAGTGATGGGTGCCACCGCGCAAGATGGCGAAGTCACGGCCATGACTCTGCTTGAGATCGATGACCTCGGCGGCGTAATAGCCGCAGAAGGCCACCAGATAGCGCCCGGGTTCGAACAGCAGCGTCGCCCCGGGCAACGGCTCGTCGTCGAGCAACGGGCGCAGCGTATCGAGGAAGAGCGACCAGTCGAAGTCCGGGCGCTCGTCGTAGGAGACGCCAAAGCCGCCGCCGGCATCGACACAGCGGATCTCAAGGTCGAAGCGCTCGGCCCAGCCCCGCACCCGCGCCAGGTAGGTGGCTACCAGCCGAGCATGCAGGCGTGCATCGAGGTTGTTGGAGATCGAGTGCAGGTGGAAGCCATCGAACCGCAGCGCCGGGCTGCGCCGGGCTTCTTCAATGGCGTCTTCCACTTGCGGCTCGTCGATGCCGAACTGGGTCGCCCGCCCGGCCATGGTGACGGTGGCCTCGGGCAGCGCATCGTGCAGGTTCACCCGCAGCAGGATCGGCACCACCTGGCCGCGGCGCTCGGCGATCAGGTTGAGCCGGCGCAGTTCGTGCAGGCTCTCGACGTGAATGCGCTCCACGCCGAGGGTGAGTGCCTCCTCGAGTTCGGCATCCTTCTTGCCGGGGCCGCCGAAGATGATCGAAGCCGTGTCGCTCACCTCGCGGATACGCCGGATCTCTCCGATCGAGGCGGCCTCGAAGCCCGCCACCAGCGGCACCAGCGCCGCGATCAGCCGCCGGTCGGGGTTGGCCTTAACGGCATAGTACAGCTGGCATCGCTCGGGCAGCCCCGTCAGCATGGCACTGACGTGCTCGCGCAGCGCCGCCAGGTCGTAGAGAAAGGCACAAACCGGCTCGCGGGTACCGTCGGGTGCCGGCTCGCCGAGAGCCGCCAGGCAACGCCTGACCGCTGCGGAAGGCGGGTTCCAGGGCGCCTGAGCCAGGAACTTGGCCGCGCTGGTCATGGTCTCGCCTCCTCGCGATAGGGGGCCAGCTTCGCTTGCAGGGCGCGAAAGGCGGTGCCGCGCTCATCCCCCAACACGAAGGCGTGCACACCCCGCTCGCGCCAGTCGTCGCGTTGCGCGGCGCTGCGGGGAATGGCGCAGAACGGCACCTCGGCGCAGCGACAGGCGGCATGGATACGCTCCAGCGCCTCGCGCACCTCCGGCGCCTCGGTCTGCCAGGGCAGGCCCAGCGACTGCGACAGGTCTGCCGCACCCTCGAGCACCATGTCGATCCCGGGCACGCCCAGGATGGCCTGGAGGTTCTCCACCCCTTCCCGGCTCTCGATCATCGGCACCAGCATCAGCTCGTCATTGGCCCGCTGCAGGTAATCGACCAGGTCGCCGGCACCGAAGCGCCCCGGGCGGCCGCTGTTCATGCCACGTCGCCCCAGTGGATGGAAGCGCAGGCATTCATTGAGCGCCAACAGGGGCTCGGGGCCGCGCACGTCGGCAAGGACGATGCCCCGGGCACCACCATCGAGCAGCGGTACCACGATGGCCGGGTCGGGGCGCGACACCCGCACCAGGGCGGTGAGCCCGGCAAGCTCCGCGGCACGCAGCATATGCTCCAGGGTCTCGGGGTTCACCAGGGTATGCTCGGTATCGAGGATGACGAAGTCGAAGCCGGCCTGGCCGATCATCTCGACGGTCACCGCCGTTGGAATCGAGGCGAACAGGCCAAGCACCGTCTCGCCTCGCGCCAACCGGCGCTTCAGTTCATTGGGGGTCAACATCGACTCTCCTCAGGCGCCTGGCCGATAGGGATGCAGCGGGTTGTCACGGGTGGCGAAGCGCTTCTCGGCGTCACCGAACAGCCGTCGCTTGGTCAGTTCCTCGATGCTCACCGCCGGCGCGAAGAGATCGAACAGTGCGAAGCGCGGCTCCAGCGTGGGGTGCTCGGCCTGGTAACCCCGAATGACGTCCGCGGTCATCGCCCAGAAGCTCGCCTCCGACAGGTCGTAGTGCTGCTCCAGGCACAGGCAGAGCTCGGTGAGGGCGATGAAGACGAAGGCGTCGTAGGTGAAGTCGCGCACCTCGTCGGCACTTTCTGTCTGGATATAGGAGTTGCGATTGACGGCAGCGTGGCTGGCCGGCTCCGGCACCAGGCAGGGCGCGCGCTCGGGCTCGGCCAGCAACGCCGGGCTGTAGCGCACCCCATCATGGAAGTCCTTGAGCGCGATGCGCTCGGGCCAGCCGTCGCGATGGATCAGCAGGATGTTCTGGCCATGGGACTCCAGGCCGATGCCATGGGCGTAGAGCAGGTGAATCAGCGGCGTCACCGTGACCTCGAGCAGCCGCCGGGTCCAGGCCGCCACTCCATGGTGCCGCACCCAGCCGTCGAGCATCGGCACCCCCGTGGCGGCCAGTTGGGTCAGGCCGTTGAAGGCCAGTGCGCACTCTCCCGGCTGCAGGTAGCAGTGCAGGCTCTCGCGCCACACGGCGCCCAGGGTGCCGTAGGCCAGGCTGCGCTGCGGCTCGGCCAGGCGCGAGGCGTCATAGGCCACGCCCAGTACCTCACGCAGGATGACCACACCGCACTCGCACGCCGTATCGTCACGCATCGCCAGGTCATGCAACCAGTCGCTGATCCGCGCGCTGTTCTCCACGGTGTGGGCCGCCAGGATGCGGCTGGTGGAGGTATTGACGATGCTCAACGCCAGCTTGAGGCTGGCCCGCCGCGGCCGGCTGGCATTGGCCAGGGTGCGGATCGACTGCTGGGCCAGGTAGGCGTCCTCGCCCGTGCCCAGGTAGCAGAGCCGCCCATCGGCCAGCTCGGCCTGGAAGGTGGGCAGGATGATGTGGCTCCACTGCCAGGGATGCACCGGCAGGAAGGCATAGTCCTGGGGGCGCCGTGCCGCTGCGACGAGCCGGCGGCGGAAACGTGCCAGCGTCGCCTCGCCCAGCTCATCGCGCAGGAAGGCAGCCAGGCTCAGCGAAGCCGACGACGAGACCCGGCAATGCTCACGGTCCACGGCCAGCCAAACCGGCCGAACGTCCTGGCGGAACTCGGGGCCATAGGCCGCGTTGTCGGTGAGCGAAAAGCCAAGCCGTGACTTGTAGCTCGGGTGATAGGGATGGCCCTCCTGCAGCCACCCTTCCCAGGCATCGTGGTCCCAGGTCAGGTCCGGGGTGGTCGGCATGCCGCTCAAGATCCGCGACTGGGTATCCTTGAGCAGGGTCTGTTGCAGCTCTTCCAGCAGGTAGGGTAATCGCTCTGCGGGAACCACCGTAGCCATCACCTCGACCATGAAGCCGACCAGGGTCGCCTCCTGCCGCTGGCCGTCCGCATCGCGGCGCTGAACGGGCCGCATCGACAGGCGCACCCGTCCGAAGCTGGCCTTGCGCACGCCCCAGGCGGTATAGCTCACCTCACGCCCCTGGTCGTCACGCCCCGTCAGCGCGAACGCGTGCAGCGCACCCGGCCCGACCGCCTCCTCGACGACCGGCAGGACCGCTTCGAACAGCAGCCCCTGGATGAGTTGGCGCAGCACCCGCTGCTGTACGCGCACATACTCCGGCGACGATGGTAACTGCCCCAGGTCGACGCTCGTTTGCGTGGGTCGTAGGATCGCTTCCATGAGAATCATCCAGCTCGCTTGATGGGGTTGGGGACATCGACGAACAGCGGGCTTGCACCGCGCTGCCGGAAGCAACTGAGCAGATTGGCCTTGGCCGGCCAGTGCTCAGCCTGCAACAGATCTTCGGCGTAAGCCGCAAGGCGTGCGTCCTTCGCTTCGCACAGGCGCGCCAGGCAGGCGCCCACCTGATGCCAGAAGCACCCCTCGTCGACATCGAGATGAGTCGCCAGGGCGTTCACCACGCCCCCGAGGTGGTTGACGAAGAAGTAGTACTGCGTGCGCCGCCAGGCGACCTGCGGCGAGTAGAGCAGCGGGCTGTCTGCCGCGATGCCAAGCGAAGGCCACGCCGCCAAGCGGGTGACCTGCTCACGGTCCAGGCTCACACCCTCCAGGTCGCGCACGTAGAGCGTGGAGGGCCAGCCCCGCTCCAGGCGCAGCAGGCTGTTCTGCAGGTGGGCCTCGAAGCTGACGCCGGTGCGCGCCAGTATCTCCAGGATCGGTACCAGCGAGACTTCCAGGTAGGCTTCGAACCAGCGATCCAGGTCCACCTCGCCGTCTGCGCCCTGGCGAATCGCTGCGATCAGCTTGGGCTCCGCCTCGCCGGGGTAGGGTTCCAGCAGCGAGGCGAGTACGCAGGCATGCTGCGCCTCGACCGGCATGGGCCGATAGATCACCGCGAAGGCAGCCGCACGGTGGCCGGCCAGGGCCGGGTGCGCGGGGTCCAGGGTGCGGTAGCCGGTCTCCATCACGACGCGGAAGGCATCGCTCTCCAGCTCACCGCGCAGGTGGTGGATCAGCCGCGCGGCGTCCAGGGTGCGGCGCGACTGCTCGAGGGTATTCTCGCGAATCAGGTTGGTGATGCGTACCTGTAGCGGCAGCTTGTAGCCCTGACCGGTTTCCGGCAGCCACACCGAGCGTACCGAGGAAGTGGGATAGGCCAGCGGCCCTAGAGCACCGAAATCGACGAGCAGCCCCTCCTCCAGCAACAGACGCATGTCCGGCTGATGCAGCAGGTAGCCCGCCTGCCAGGGATGCATGGGGAGCAGGACATAATCGGCGTAGCGCTCGCCGAGTCGATGCCGGGCCGTCTCCAGCACGCTGTCCGCCACCCCATCGTCGGGGCCGTCGAGCCACGCCTCCACCATCAGGTCGCGGCGCACGGCCAGGTAGTGCAGCTGGAAGCGGGCACCACGCTCGGGGCTGTAGTCGTCGAAGGCGCGGCGTTCCACGCTCTGGGAGCATTTGGGGAAGGGATGGAACGGATGCCCGAGGTAGAGCGACTGTTCGGCGCTGATGAAGTCCGTTACAGCTTCCGGCGCATTGGCATGGCAGTGGTGGAAGTCGTCGAGATGCACCGCCATGCGGGTGAAGCTGTTGTTGATCTTGTCGCGCATGTCCCACAGCCGCAGCTCGTGGGTATTGTCGATTGCCGGCTCACTCAGCGACTCCAGCAGCCGCTGGATGATGTCCTGCATATCGAGTGGCACCACGCCTCCCTGATCGTCGCGCAGATAGAAGGCC
Organism: Halomonas sp. PGE1; assembly: GCF_013000985.1. NCBI lineage: Bacteria > Pseudomonadati > Pseudomonadota > Gammaproteobacteria > Oceanospirillales > Halomonadaceae > Halomonas > Halomonas sp. PGE1. The sequence continues at coordinate 1,805,935 of NZ_CP053032.1, read as the reverse complement.
GCTCCATAGCGATGCTGTCCCGACAGGGAGAAGTCACGCAGCGTGCCGATCAGCTCGCCTGCGGGCAGCCGCAAGCAGAAGGGCTCGCCGACGTCGAGCAGCGATGCCGCCAGTCCGGTCTCGTCATGACGCGGATCGTGGCATCCCGTCTCACGCAAGTAGCTGTTGAGCAGCGCACGCAGGGTGCTCTCCTTGGCCTGCAGATGACTGGCATAGGAGGGACAGGTCGCATGTGGTGTCGGCATCGTGGCCTGGCTTGCCTCCCGCTCACTTGCGGGAAATCTGGGTAGCTCTACATGGATCGTGAGCTGGCGTTACCTCATGGCGGGTGGAGGGAAGCGACAACGCCAGGGGCGTCGCCACGAGAAGCAGAGCAGCCAGGACGAGAAACGCCTCACCCAACGCCGCCAGGGCGGCCGCGTCATGAGCGACGCCCTCGGCGGCGAGCTGCAAGGTGCGCAGGTCGTGATGCAGGGCCAGGATGGCGATGCCCAGCGCCGAAGCGAGCCGCCGGGCCAGATTGTTCATTGCCGACGCCTGGGCAACACGAGCGTCCCCCACGGCGTTAAGGCCGATCGTGGTTGCCGGTAGGTAGCCGAAGCCGAGCCCGGCCCCGCGCGAAGCCATCAATATGCCGATCAGCCAGAGGGGCGCTGCATTGCCCAGCGCGGCAAGACCTACCAATGCCGCTGCCGACACCACCAGGCCGCCCGTTACCACCTGGCGCGCCCAGCGCCCATCGACCAGGCGGCCGGCCCAGGGCGAGCAGACGGCCGCCATCAGTGCTGTGGGCAGGAACATCAGGCCGGTCGTCAGGGCGTCGTAGCCCTGGACACGCTGCATCCAGATGGGGATCAACAGCAGACAGCCGAAGGTGGCGACGGCTTGAGCGCAGGCGATGAGCACGCTGGCGCGGAAAGGAGAGATGCCAAACAGGCGGAGTTCGAGCAGCGGTTGCGCGGTGCGGCGTTCGACCCTGACGAAGGCGACCAGCAACGCCACTCCGAGGCCCAGCGGTCCCCAATGGGCGACTTCGAGGAGATCGGCGGGCGACGCCATGCCGGCCAGGGCGACAAGCACCCCTCCCACTCCCAGAGTCACCAGCACGAAGCCGGGCAGGTCGAAGCGACGCTCGCGGTCGCGTTCGCCCTCTTCGAGGCAAAAATGAGCGCCCACCAAGGCCAGAACGGCGACGGGCAGGTTCATCAGGAACAGGGCATGCCAGGAACTCACTTCCAGCAGCAGCCCACCGACACTGGGGCCTATGGCCGGCGCGATCATCACGGCGAAACCCCAGACCCCTACCACCCGCCCCCGCCGCTCGGCGGGCCAGGCGGCAAAGATCAACGGCAGCGACAGCGGTATCATCAGGCCGGCGGCGACGCCCTGCAGAGTGCGTGCCACCAGCACCCCGACCAGGCTCGTCGCCAGCGCCCCCTGCAGGGAAGCGAACAGGAACAGCCACAGCCCGAGCAGGTAGAAGCGCCGCGCCCCCCAGCGCTTGGCCAGGAAACCGGTCAGCGGCATCGTCATGCCCATGGCCACCAGGAACAGGGTCATGACCCAGCTCACCTGGATGGCCGCGGCGTCGAACACCCGCATCAACTCGGGGATCGCCAGATTCAAGGCGCTGTTGTTGAGACTGACGGTGAAGGTTCCCAGCAGCACGCTGACAAGCACTCGACGCGCGGCACTATCCTTGGACGACATTCCCTTGGATGGCATTCCTTTCTTCCCTACGCCCCATGAGCTGCATGGGGGCGAATCTGGACGATGCCCAAGGCTGTCACAGCCAATTCTTAAATACAAATGGTTATCAAAGGCATTTGGTAATTATATGTAATACGTCGCATCGGGAATGAGAAATGTTTATACTCCTCGCCTGCATCCCTAGGGAGCGTTAACAATTAGGCCAGCCATATGACGGCGGATACAAGGTTGAGTAGCGACTGGTAGTTTCTCGCCAGTCGCTCATAGCGTGTTGCCAGCCGCCTGAACTGCTTGATTTTCTGGAAGAACCTTTCTACCAGGTTGCGATCCTTGTAACAGTGCCAATCTATCTCGGGGCATTCCAAGCGATTCTTTCTCGGCGGAATCACCGGCTCGGCGCCCACCGCTCGAATGATGTCCCTCAAAGCGGTGGAATCATACCCCTTGTCGCCAAGCACCGCCGCTGGAGAAAAGCCCGCCAGTAACGCTGGGGCGGCTCCGTACTCAGACGCTTGGCCCGGTGTGAGGATTAGCCGTACCGGGTTGCCGAGGGCATCGACCGCCGCGTGGATCTTGGTGCTCAATCCCCCACGCGATTTCCCCATGGCTTCGGTGCTCTGAGCCGTTTTTTTGCCGCCCCATGCTGATGAACTTTGACGATACTGCCATCTATCATCAGCTGCTCCATGTCGGGATCATCGGCTAATGTGTCGATAACCTGCTGCCAGACCCCCTTCTTAGACCACCGGTTATAGCGCATGTAGACAGTGTGCCAGCGACCGAAGGCGTCGGGCAGATCACGCCAGGGAGCGCCTGTCCGGGCGATCCACAGGACGGCTTCCACGAACAAGCGATTGTCCTTGGCCGTCACCCCGCGATCTGAAGCTTTGCCGGGGAGCATGTGCTCGATGCGCTCCCATTGGTCATCACGTAGCATTAGCCGAGGCATAGATCACCGAAAAATGCTGATATTCTAAATCAGCCCGATCTCCATCAGCAATTGTTAACGCACCCTAGCTGTGGCATCGCCAATGGACACTTCTCGCTCCCAAGCCTGCCGCCTGTTGGGCGAAGACCTGACCGCCGGCTACGAAGACCGCCGTGTCCTCGAGAACGTCAATTTCCGTGTTGCCGAAGGGCGCCTCACGGTGCTGCTGGGCCCCAACGGCAGCGGCAAGTCCACGCTGCTCAAGACCCTGGCCCGTACGCTGACGCCACAAAAAGGCCGTGTGTTGCTCGACGGCCAGGAGATACACCGCTACCGCACCCGCGACGTGGCCCACCGCCTGGGTATCCTGCCCCAGAGCCCCACAGCGCCAGAGGGCATGACGGTACGCGAGCTGGTCGGCATGGGGCGTTTTCCCCATCAGCGGCTGTGGCGGCAATGGTCGACACAGGACGAAGAGGCGGTCGCGGAGGCCATGGCTGTGGCGCGGATCGTGGACCTTGCCGAGCGTCCGGTGGACGCCCTTTCCGGCGGCCAGCGCCAACGCTGCTGGATCGCCATGGTGCTGGCCCAGGACACCGATCTCATCCTGCTCGACGAGCCGACCACCTTTCTCGACCTCAAGGTTCAGGTCGATCTGCTGGAGCTGCTGGTACGGCTGGCCCACGAGCGTGGCCGCACCCTGCTGGTGGTGCTACACGATCTCAACCTGGCCGCCGCCCATGCCGACGTGCTGGTGATGATGCGCAACGGACGCATCGAGCATAGCGGTCCCCCGGAGAAGGTCTTTACCGCGGCGAACCTCAAGCAGGTATTCGATCTCGATGCCGAGGTGATCAGCGCCCCCAGTACCGGTCGACCGGTCTGCATCCCGGCCTTGGGCAGTGCCGTCTCTCCCGTCAAACGCAAGGAGGAGTTGCCTGCATGAGCACCACCCAGCGTTTCTGTACCCAGGAAAGCCTTGCGCTAGGCGACCCACTGGCGGGCAGCGCCGCCCACGCCGAGCGCAATCTGCTGCTCAGCTGGCCACGGCCGAAATGGCAACGCAGCCTGCGCCAGGCCAGCGACATGTGCAACGAAGTGTCGACACGGCTCGAGGCCATTGCCGAGGCGGGACGGCGAGTCAACCTGATTCATCGGCGAGACCAACCCAATGCACGCCACTGCCTCTACCTGATGCCGGAGAATCGCCGTTTCGAAGTGACACGCAACGAACTGTCGGCTTTTCTGGCCGCACTGGAGCGGAACGAGCCGCTCGCGCACTGGGAGGCCTCCCCGCCCGGCGGAGCGCTGCTGCTGTGCTGCACCCATGGCAGGAAGGACAAGTGCTGCGCAAAATTCGGCTATGCCGCCTACAAGGCCCTGGATGCAGCAGTAACGGAACGTGACCTGCCCTTCGAGGTATGGGAAAGCACCCACCTGGGCGGCTGCCGCCTGGCAGCCAGCGCCGTGGTCTTTCCCGCCCTGCGCAAGTACGGCCGCATCGGCGAAGAGGACGTGGTGCCGCTACTAGAGAGCGAGATGGCGAACCGTCCCTACCTGCCCTGCTATCGAGGCGATTCCCGGCTCAGTCCAGTGCAGCAGTGTGCCCAGGTCGCGGCACTGGAGTGGCTGGCTTCTCGAAGCGTTCATGCTGACGTGTCGGTGGTCCAGCCAAGCGATGGACAGGAATCGAGCCAAGGATGGATAGCGATGGATTGGCGCAGCGCAAGCGACACGGGCCGACTCGCGGTGCGCTGCGAGCCCAGGATGATCCAGCGCTACGATACCTGTGCAGACCTGGCCGCAGGCCCGCCCGCAGCAAGCCAAGTGTGGGTGGCCACGCAGGTCATGGCCTCCGGGAAGACCGTGCTGTACCCATGAACTCTGCTCGAGTCACTTCGTATCCGTGCTCTCACAAGCGCCGCAGGCCTTACATGAAGTAGGCACCGCCGATCAGCGAAGCGACCAGGCCGGCGGGAATTTCATAGGGCAAGATCACCTGCCGGCCGATCCAGTCAGCCAGTACCATCAGCAGCATGATTATCAGCAGAATTAGGATTCTGCTCCGCATTTGACGTCACGCCCCCTTTTCGACAAAATGCAAATCAGTCTCATTGAGATTTCATATGGTGTCCCATGACAACGGAACGCTCTCAGCTTTACTACACATGCATCTTTCTGCATGTTTCTTTTCAGGCCGTCCACAATGCAGTGGCAAGCAAACCCAAGGGGGACGATACGCCCTGCTGGCTGGATGCCCAGATGCTGAGGATGCTGTACGACGAGCTGCAGCGTTGCCGGTAGGAGGCCTCGCCCTTCAAGGACGTCCGTGAGTCACTGGATACTGCCATCTATCATTGCGGCCTGCTCATGGCACAGTGCCCTGCCGCCCTCAACCGCCAGCTTTGCCAGCACCATCTCAAGGCCATCATGGCGCCGCTGCAGGAGGCCTCGCTGCTGCTATCGGGTGATATCCGCCGGATGACGGCCACCCAGCCTGCTTCGCCCGGCCAGCGGCTGCGTCATTGGCTCGGTTGGTAGCATCACCAAGGATTCATCATGCTCGAAGTCAAGGGCGCCATCTTCGCAATCAACGGCCCCCTGCTGAAGCCCCTCGAACATTACTCCGAGGAAGGCAAGGTCTACGGTTTGATCGGCCTCGCTGTCGCACAGGCCTAACGCAGTCGCCGCAGCCAAGAGGCTGCGGCGATTGTCGGTAAGCGCGTGCGCGCGCTGGTCAGGAGGTGGCCTGCTGGTAGCGGCGCTCCACGTCCTCCCAGTTGACCACGTTGAAGAATGCCTCGACATAATCCGGGCGCTTGTTCTGGTACTTCAGGTAGTAGGCGTGCTCCCACACGTCCAGACCCAGCACCGGCGTGTTGCCATGCATGTGCGGGCTGTCCTGGTTCAGGGTGTTCTCGACCACCAGCTTCTTCTCCGGGGTCACGCTGAGCCAGGCCCAGCCGCTGCCGAAGCGCCCAAGGGCCGCCTTGGTGAAGGCTTCCTTGAAGCTGTCAAAACCACCCAGTTCGCTATCGATGGCCTGGGCCACCTTGCCCTGGGGCTGGCCACCGCCGCCGGGCGCCATCATCTGCCAGAACTTGGAGTGGTTGGAGTGGCCACCACCATTATTGATGACCTCCTGCCGCTTCTGCTCGGGTACCCGGTCGATATTGGCCAACAGCTCGTCCACCGGCATATCTTCCAAGCCGGTACCTTCCAGAGCGGCATTGAGCTTGTCCACGTAGGTCTTGTGGTGACGCGAGTGGTGTATCTCCATGGTCATCGCATCGATATAGGGTTCCAGCGCATCATAGGCGTAGGGAAGTTCGGGTAGTGTGTGCGGCATAGGTCAGCTCCTCCATGAAGCAAACGAAATAGGGGCCGAAGCCCTCGACTCATCGGTACAGCATGGCAAAGCCTGACACTTAATGCTAATAGCTATTGTTACTGTCTTGTATAGCCAAGCTTCATAAAATCGTATCGCCATGACCAGTGCGGCCACGAAAGAAGCCGACCCTCGCTTGAGGATCGGCTTCATCCGGTATGCAACTTCCCGTTCTTTACAGCTTGCTTTCCAGCTCCGCCAGGAGCTCGAACAGGTCACCCACCAGACCGCCAGTATCGAGAGCTCGACCTGGAAGATCCCGATCTTCTTAAAGCTTGCTCTCGAGCTCCGGCAGCGCCTGGAAGAGGTCGGCCACCAAGCCATAGTCGGCCACCTGGAAGATCGGGGCCTCCTCGTCCTTGTTGATGGCGACGATCACCTTGGAGTCCTTCATGCCGGCCAGGTGCTGGATGGCACCGGAAATGCCCACGGCGATGTAGAGCTCAGGCGCGACGATCTTGCCGGTCTGGCCCACCTGCATGTCGTTGGGCACGAAGCCGGCGTCCACCGCGGCGCGGGAGGCACCGATGGCCGCGCCCAGCTTGTCGGCGATGCCGTCGAGCAGCTTGAAGTTCTCGCCGTTGCCCATGCCGCGGCCGCCGGAGATCACCACCCGGGCGGCAGAGAGCTCGGGGCGGTCGGACTTGGCCAGCTCCTCCTTGAGGAAGGTGGACTGGGCGTTGTCGGCCACGAAGTCCACCGCCTCGATGGCGGCGCTGCCACCCTCGGTCCCTCTATCAGGGCGGGCATCGAAGCCGGTGGTGCGCACGGTGATCACCTTGAGGGCGTCCTCGCTCTGCACGGTGGCGATGGCGTTGCCGGCGTAGATCGGGCGCTTGAAGGTGTCCGGGGACGCCACCGCGATGATCTCGGAGATCTGGGCGACGTCGCGCAGCGCCGCGACGCGGGGCAGCACGTTCTTGCCGGTGGTGGAGGCGGCCGCCAGCAGGTGGGTGTAGTCGCCGGCCAGCTCGTTGAGCAGCGCCGCGGTGGGCTCGGCCAGCAGGTGGGCGTAGGCGGCGTGGTCGGCCACGCGGACGCGGGAGACGCCGTCCAGCCTGGCGGCGGCCTCGGCGATGGCGGCGACGCCTTCGCCGGCCACCAGCACGTCGATATCACCGCCAATGGCCTTGGCAGCGGCGACCACATGGGCGGTGGCGCCGGCCAGGGCGCCGTCGTGATGTTCAGCGAGTACCAGAATGCTCATGAGATCCGCTCCTATCAAAGCACTTTGGCTTCGTTCTTGAGTTTGTCGATCAGCTCATCCACGGAGCCCACCTTGACGCCGCCCTGGCGCTCGGCCGGCGGCTCGACCTTGAGCAGCTTGACCTTGGAGGCCACCTCGACGCCGAGATCCGCCGGGGTCTTGACGTCCAGCGGCTTCTTCTTGGCCTTCATGATGTCCGGCAGCTTGGCATAGCGCGGCTCGTTCAGGCGCAGGTCGGTGGTGACGATGGCGGGCAGGCTCAGCTCGACGGTCTGCAGGCCGCCGTCGACCTCACGGGTCACCTGGAGCTTCTCCCCCTCGACCTTCACCTCGGAGGCGAAAGTGCCCTGGGGCAGGCCGGTGAGGGCCGCCAGCATCTGGCCGGTCTGGTTGTTGTCGGTGTCGATGGCCTGCTTGCCGAGGATCACCAGGCCCGGCTGCTCCTCTGCCACCAGCTTGGCCAGCGCCTTGGCGGCGCCCAGCGACTCGACGCGCTCGTCGGTCTCGACGTGAATGGCGCGGTCGGCGCCCAGCGCGAGCGCGGTGCGCAGCTGCTCCTGGGCGGCCTTGGGGCCGACGGTGACGGCGACCACCTCGGTGGCGACCCCGCGCTCCTTCAGGCGCACCGCCTCTTCCACGGCGATCTCGCAGAAGGGGTTCATGGCCATCTTGACGTTGGTGAGGTCGACGTCGGAGTGATCCGGCTTGACCCGAATCTTGACGTTGTAGTCGATGACGCGTTTGACCGCGACGAGTACTTTCATGGTGTCCTCGCTTGGTATCTGGTGCGGCACTGGCGTGCACACCTTCCTGAAACGGGCCGCTTAGAACGGCGCGGCATGCCTTTATATGTTTCATGCGAGCGTTTGATAGGCGCCGCATCGAAAAACCCTGTCAATGTGCCATAGCCGGGCCCATGGCAACAATCCCACCTTGGGACGCCCACCTCCTCGGCCTAACGCATCGAAGGGGGTGACCTGAGTCCGCTATTATGCCTATCATGGAGTCAGGCCAGAAGCAAACGACCGTTTTAATTGCCTTCGACGTTGGTGGCAGACCATCGGCAGCGAAGCGAGGGAGGAGACGCAAGTGGAACAAGTAGAACGCGATTCGATGGACTTCGATGTGGTCATCGTCGGCGCCGGCCCCTCGGGCCTGGCCGCGGCGTGCCGGCTGATGCAGCAGGCCAATGCCGCCGAGCAGGAGCTCACCGTGTGTGTGGTAGAGAAAGGCTCCGAGGTGGGCGCCCATATCCTCTCCGGCGCCGTCTTCGAGCCCCGCGCCCTGGCCGAACTCTTCCCCGACTGGGAGGAGCGCGGCGCCCCGCTGACCACCCCGGCGATCCGCGACGAGCTCTACCTGCTCAAGGATGCCGAGAAGGCCCAGAAGCTGCCCAACGCCCTGGTGCCCAAGTCCATGCATAACACCGGCGGCGACATGCCCCGCTACGTGATCAGCGCCGGCAACCTCTGCCGATGGCTGGCCGAGCAGGCCGAGGGCCTGGGCGTAGAAATCTTCCCGGGCTTCGCCGCCCAGGAGGCGATCGTCGAGGAGGGGGTGGTCAAGGGCATCCTGATCGGCGACATGGGCGTGGGCGCCGACGGCGAGCCCAAGGACAGCTACATGCCGGGCATGGAGCTGCGCGCCAAGTACACCCTCTTCGCCGAGGGCGCCCGCGGCCATATCGGCAAGCGCCTGATCCAGCAGTATGACCTGGCGGCCGGCCGCGACCCCCAGCACTACGGCATCGGCCTGAAGGAGCTGTGGGATATCCCCGCCGAGCAGCACGAGCCCGGCCTGGTGCTGCACGGCTCCGGCTGGCCGCTGGACACGTCCACCCACGGCGGCTGGTTCCTCTACCACGCCGAGAACCAGCAGGTGGTGGTGGGCCTGATCATGGACCTCTCCTACCGCAACCCCTGGCTGTCGCCCTTCGACGAGTTCCAGCGCATGAAGCACCATCCGGTGCTGGCCAAGCACCTCGCGGGCGGCAAGCGCATCGCCTACGGCGCCCGCGCCATCACCAAGGGCGGCCTCAACTGCCTGCCGAAGATGACCTTCCCGGGTGGCCTCTTGATCGGCTGCGACGCCGGCACCCTCAACTTCGCCAAGATCAAGGGGCTGCACACCGCCATGAAGTCGGGCCTGGTGGCCGCCGAGGCGGTCTTCGAGGCCATCGCCGGCGGTGATGAAGGGGGACAGGAGCTGACCGCCTTTACCGAGAAGTGGGAGGCGAGCTGGGCCTACGCCGAGCTCAAGGAGAGCGCGAGCTTCGGCCCGGCGATCCACAAGTACGGTACCGTGGGCGGCGGCGCCTACAACTTCGTCAACCAGCTGCTCGGCGGCAAGCTGCCCAACGTCCACGACACCACGCCGGATCACGCAGCGCTCAAGCCGGCCGGCGAATTCGAGAAGATCGACTACCCCAAGCCCGACGGCAAGCTCTCCTTCGACAAGCTCTCTTCGGTGTTCCTGTCGAACACCAACCACGAGGAGGATCAGCCCTGCCACCTGCGCCTGGCGGACCCGGAGCTGCCGATACGCGACAACCTGCCGACCTATGCCGAGCCTGCCCAGCGCTACTGCCCGGCCGGGGTCTACGAGGTGATCGAGGGGGACGACGGCAAGCCGCAGTTCCAGATCAACTTCCAGAACTGCGTGCACTGCAAGACCTGCGATATCAAGGACCCGGCCCAGAACATCACCTGGGTGGCGCCGGAAGGCGGCGGTGGGCCGAACTACCCGAATATGTAGGCATCCAGCAACCTCGCCGAGGTCGTTGCTTCTGATGGAAAGTGGCCACTGAGGCTGTTGATTCTGGTGGGAGCAACGCTTTGCGGAGCGAATGGAGACCGAAGGGCTCCCAGGCGGTGTTAGCCAACGCAAGCGACACCGCCGAGGCGCCTGCGGCGCCATTCGTCGAAGCGTCGAACCGCCGGCAGAGACGATCTCCCACCAGTAGCCTCGAGCCTCATCGAGGCTTGTGGGTACGAACGCTATTCGCCGGTGGCCAAGGGCCGTGACGGGTCGCGAATCCATTCGCTCCAGGAGCCGGGGTAGAGCCGCGGCAGCGGGCGGCCGGCCACGGCGTAGGCCAGGATGTTATGGCAGGCGGTGACGCCGGAGCCGCAGTAGGCGATCACCGCCTCGGCCTCCGGCAGCTCCCGGGCGAGCTCGGCGGCGGACTTGAAGCGACCGAAGGGGGTCAGGTTGTCGGCGCTGGGTCGACACACCGCCGCGGGGATATGCCCCGCCACCGGATCGATGGGCTCGACCTCGCCGCGGAAGCGCTCGCGGCTGCGCGCATCCACCAGCAGCGCCCCGCTCGCCTGAAGCCCGACGGCGTCCACCCACTGGTCGTCACGGAACTCCGGCACCCAGCGGCTGGCAGGCGGCGCGGCACGGTCGCCTTCCGAGAGCTCCTCACCGGCCCCCAGCCAGGCCTTGATGCCGCCGTCGAAGACCCGCACCTCCGGATGGCCGGCCCAGCAGGCCAGCATCCACCAGGCCCGCGCCGCAGCCAGCTGCCCCCCCATGTCGTCATAGAGCACCACCGGCACCTCGGGCGTGATGCCGAGGCGCTGCAGCGTCGCGGTGAAGGCCTCGCGGCTCGGCAGCGGGTGGCGACCGCCCTGCCCCGGCGGACCCGCCAGATCGCGGTCCAGGTCGAGGTGGTAGCTGCCGGGCAGATGGGCCTCCCACCACAGGGTGTGGCCGGCATCGGGATCGCCCAGGCGGGCACGGCAGTCCAGCAGCCTCGGCGGCAGGCGACTGTCGACGGCCTCGGCCAGTTCGGAAGCGGTGATCAAGGGGGGGCTCATGGGCGGTCTCCTTCCAGCAGTTCGATGGGCGCCCGGCGCGCGATCAGGCGCCGGCGGCCGGCATGGCGGAAGCGCACCTCGATCACCGGGTTGTCCGGGTCGCCCTCCACCAGGTCGATCTCGCCCTCACCAAAGACAGCATGGCGCAGGCGCTGCCCCACGTCGAAGGCGCGATAGTCGACGGTACCCTCGGCCACCCCCGGCGAGGCCGCCGAGGCCAGCGGCAGCGAGGTGCCGAGCCTTGCCAGATAGCGCTCGACCAGGACGGGACGCGACACTGCCAGCGGCGCCTCGGCCCTGGCGGCCGGCGCTGGCGGCTCCTCGTCAAGCCGCTCGGCCACCCGCTGGCACTCCTCCCAGGCGCTCTCGGCGAGGAAGCGGCTCGGCCGGTGGTCGCCACCGTCGTGGAGCAGCAGCAGCCGCTCCCGGGCCCGGGTGATGGCCACGTAGAAGAGCCGGCGCTCCTCCTCCAGACGCTGGGCGGTCAAGGGGTTGTCGCGGCTGTAGTGGGGAAAGTCCTGCTCGTTGGCCCCGGCCAGCGCCACCAGCGGCCACTCCAGCCCCTTGGCGCCGTGCACCGTGGTGATCAGCACGCCCTGTGCATCGCTCTGCACCGGCCGCTGCAGCAGTTCGATGAAGGCCGCCGGGTCGTTGCCGAGCTCGGCGGCCTGCTCCAGCAGCACGTCGAGCAGCCGCACGTCCTCCTCGCCCTTGTCACGCCGGGCCGCGGCGCGCTTGAGCACCTTCTCGGCCTCCACCGCCTCCACCACGTGCTCGAGCAGCCGCGCGGGCGGCCAGGCCGAGCGCTTGGGCAGCTCGCAGAGCAGCGCCCAGCGCTTCTTGAGGGTGCGCTGCTGGTGGGGCTTGAGGCCGGCCAGCAGCGGGTCGTGGCGCTCCGGCCAGCGCTGGGTGTCGGCCAGCACGGCGGCGAGGCGCTCCAGTCGCTCCCGGGCCACGAAGGGGGTCGGCTGGCTCAGCAGCAGCGCCAGGTGGGCGGGATCTGCCAGCAGGGCCGGTTCCCGCGCCAGGCGCAGGTAGCCGGCCAGGGCCTGGACCAGCGGCAGGCGGAAGACGAAGCGATCCTGGCGCGAGAGCCGGAAGGGTATTCCCTCGCGCAGCAGCGCCAGCTGCAGCGGCACCGAGAGCGACCAGCTGCGCACCAGCACGCAGGCCTCGTTGAGCCGGCGGCCATCCGCCTCCCAGGCCGACAGGGCCTCGAGCAGGGCGCGGCTGCCCTGGGCCTGGGCCAGGCGGGTCTTCGGGTTGCCCGGTGCGGCCAGGCAGAGCTGGTCGGGGCGGCGCCGATTGGCCTCGATGGCGTGGTTGGCGGCCAGGGCCAGGGCGTGGCCATGGCGAAAGGTAGTGGAGAGCGGGTAGTCGAGCGCGGCGCCGAAGGTGGCGGTGAAGCGCTCCAGCATGGTGTCCGGATGGGCGCCGCGCCACTCATAGATGCACTGGTTGGCGTCGCCCACCGCCATCACCTCGGCGCGATCACCGGCCAGCACCGCCAGCAGGCGCTGCTGGGCGACGTTGATGTCCTGGTACTCGTCGATGATCACGTGGTCGAGAAAGCCCTGCACGCGACCGCGTAGCCTGTCGTCGGCCTCCAGGGCGCGCAGCGGGCGGTAGAGCAGGTCCGCATAGCCCATCAGGCCATGATCGTCGAGCAGCGCCTCGGCGTGGTCGAAGGCCACCACGAAGTGCTCGGTGGCCTCGCCGAAATCGAGCCGCGCGTAGAGCTCCGCCGGCGGCAGCATCTCGGCCTTCACCAGGGCGCAGAAGTGGGCCAGGGCCTCGAGGCGTTCGGCGTCCAGGGCCGCTTCCCCCGCCTCGGGGCTATCGACCAGGGCGCGCTTGGTGGCCTGGCGCAGCAGCCGCTCGGCCTGCCAGTCGGCGGTGAGCAGCGTGCGCGGCGAGAGCGCCCCCCAGCGGGTCAGGCTGGCGGTGAGGCGGTGACCCAGGGAGTGGAAGGTACGCACGTCGGGCAGCGTCTGCCCGGCAGGCGCCATGGCGGCCAGGCGCGCCTGAAAATCCTCGCGGGCCGAGCGGTTGAACATCAGCACCAGGATCCGCTCCGGCGCCACGCCCCGGGCCAGCAGCTGCAGCACCCGGGCCACCATGGTGGTGGTCTTGCCCGAGCCGGCCACCGCCGCCACCCGTGCGTGACCGCCCGCGTGCTCGACGACGGCACGCTGTTCGGGGGTCAGCCTCACGCCGTGTCGCCGCTGTCCAGGCGCCCCAGGGGCTGCCAGACGCCGGCGCTGACCAGGCCCAGCTCCTCGCCGCCGCCTTGCAGCGGGCGGTGCTCGGCGGCCTCCACCAGCCGGTAGTAGACGTTGCGCCCGAGGCGCGCGGCGAGGCCGAAGCGTACCGGCACCTCGGGCACCGTCTCGCCGGCAGGCGTCTCGCTCAGCGACAGGCGGAGGTCCTCGCCCAACGCCAGACGGTCGCCGACGTTGGTGGTGAGCCACCAGGTGCCCTGTGCATCCGGGTCGGCGTCCACCACCACGAAGGGACGATCCTCCACCCGGATGAACTGCTTCTCGGCCGGGGTCACCAGGGCATGGCGGCCGTCATCCTCGCGGCGCAGGATCGTCGAGAGCAGCCGCACCAGTCGCGGACGTGCGATCGGCGTCCCCTCATGGAGCCAGCGTCCGTCGGCGACGATCACCAGGTCCATCTCGCCGACCTGCTCGGGATGCCAGAGATCCACCGGCGGGATCTCGCCCTCGGGATCGAGTTGGGCCAGCAGCGGGTCGAGGTTCATGGTGGCTCCAGCCTTGCAGTGAATCAGCCCAGCAGGCCCGCGCCGCGCAGCGTCTCGCGCAGCTCGGCGGGCGCCTCAGGGGCCGCGGCCCGGAACAGGCGGTAGAAGTTGGCGGTGGTCTGCATGGCAACCTCCTCCACGCTGATGCCTCGCTCGGCGGCGATGCACTCGGCGACCTCCACCACCCAGGCCGGCTCGTTGGGCTTGCCGCGATGGGGCACTGGCGCCAGGTAGGGGCTGTCGGTCTCGATCAGCAGCCGATCCAGCGGCACCTTGCGCGCCACCTCGCGCAGCGCCTCGGCGTTGCGGAAGGTGACGATGCCGGAGAGCGAGATGTAGAAGCCGTGGCGCACCGCCTCCCGGGCCATTTCGAGATCCTCGGTAAAGCAGTGCAGCACGCCGCCGATGGCCGGGTCGGTGTGCTCGCGGATCATCGCCAGGGTCTCCTCGCGGGCCTCCCGGGTGTGGATGATCACCGGCAGCTCGAGTTCGGTGGCGGCGATCAGCTGGCGGCGGAAGCGCTCGCGCTGCACCTCGCGGGAGGGCACCTTGTCCGGCGCCTTCTCCAGATAATGGTAGTCCAGGCCACACTCGCCGATGGCCACGGCGCCGAAGCGCTCGGCGGCCTCCTTGATCGCCTCGAGGCTCGGTTCCTCGGCGACGCTGTGCAGCGGGTGAACCCCGGCGGAGATCACCACGTCGTCATGGCCCCGGGCGATGGCGGCGATGCCGGGCAGCTCCTCCAGGGTCACGCCGATGGCCAGGAACTGCTTCACCCCGCGGGCGCGGGCGGCGTCCAGGGTGGCGGCGAGGTCGCCGCCATGAGTCGCGGGGTCGAGGCGATCGAGATGGCAGTGGGAATCGACAAACATGGGGGTCCTTGATTACAGCGTGTAGGTGGGCGCGCCCTTGTCCAGGTGGCCGGCCAACAGGTTCTCGATGCGATCGCGCACCGACTGGTCACCGGCACTGAAGTGGATGCCGACGCCGGGCATGCGCCGCCCGCTGACCCCTTCCGGGGAGACCCACACCACCTGGCCGGTGACCGGGACCCGGTCGCTCTCGCCGGGCAGGGTGAGCAGCAGGTAGATCTCCTGCCCCAGCTCGTAGCGCTCCCGGGTGGGCACGAAGATGCCCCCCCGCTCGAGCATCGGCATGTAGGCCGAGAGCAGGGTCTGGACATCCTGGATATTCAGCGACAGGGCCTTCTGGGCAGCCATGGGCCTCTCCTCGTTCACGAGCGCAGCAGCGCGGACCAGCGCACCAGCCAGGCTTCGAGCACCAGTTGGGGATTGGGATTGCCGCCCGCGGCCAGCAGGCGACGCTGTTCCCGGGCGTAGTCGAGCAGGCGGAACCAGTCGCGCAGTCGCGCGTTCTTCACCGCCTGGCGGTAGAGCGGCAGCAGATCGGGATTGCGCAGCTCGCCGGATTGCCCCGAGAGCCCCAGCCGGATCAGGTCCTCCAGCCAGGCGATACCGTACCACAGGATCGCCTCCGTCGACTGGCGCTCCAGCCGGGCGGCCTCGGCCACCGGTTCAGCGCCGCGTACCAGCGCCTCGAAGGTCTCGACCAGCTGCTGACGCAGCGCCCGGGAGGCCGGCTCGGCCTGGGACAGGGCGGCCAGGGGCAGCCCGCCGGCGAGCCCCAGCCAGAAGCGGGCCTCCTGCTCGTCGCCGAGTCGCTCGGCCAGCCAGGGCAGGCAGGCCGCCTCCCCGGGCACCGCCAGGCTCCAGTGCTGACAGCGTGAGCGGATGGTGGGCAGCAGGCGCGAGGGAATGTCGGCGAGCAGCACGAAGAGGGTGCGCTCCCCCGGCTCCTCGAGGCTCTTGAGCAAAGCGTTGGCGGCGGCCAGGTTCATGGCCTCGGCCGGGGCGATGAGGATCACCCGGTAGCCGCCCTGCTGGGGGGTCTGGGCCACGAAGGCGTTGACCTCGCGGATGACATCGATGCGGATCTGGCGCTTGCCCTCCTCCGGCTCCACGCGCAGCAGGTCGGGGTGATAGCCCGAGGCCAGCATGCGGCAGCCATGGCAGCTGCCGCAGGCGCTCTCACCGGGGGCGGCGCACAGGGTGCGCGCGACCAGGGCGTCGGCCAGGGAACGCTTGCCTACCCCGCGCGGCCCCGAGATCAGCAGCGCATGGGGCAGCCGGCCCGCATCGGCCAGGCGCGTCAGCTCGGCGAAGCGCGGCGCCAGCCAGGGCAGCGGCTGTCCGACCGCGGACGCTACCGCCATGCCGACACCCGCTGAGCCAGGAGCGCATCGATCTGCTCCCCGACCGCCGCCAGGGGGCGCGAGGCGTCCACCACGGCGATACGCTCGGGGGCGGCGGCGGCGCGGGCCAGGTAGGCCTGGCGCACCGCCGAGAAGAACTCGCCGCGTTCGCGCTCGAAGCGGTCCGGCGTCTCGCCGCGCAGGGCCACCCGCTCCCGGGCTGCCTCGACGGGCATATCCAGCAGCAGGGTCAGGTCGGGGGCGAGGCCCCGCTGCACGAAGCGCTCCAGCTCGGCGATGCGCGCGGGGTCGATGCCCCGCCCGCCGCCCTGGTAGGCGAAGGTGGCATCGGTGAAGCGGTCGCAGACCACCCAGGCGCCGCGCTCCAGCGCGGGGCGAATCACCCGCGCCAGATGCTGGGCCCGGGCGGCGAAGACCAGCAGCAGCTCGGCATCGACGTCCAGCGGTTCCTCGACGTCGGGGTCGAGAAGCAGGCGGCGGATCGCCTCGGCCCGCAGGGTACCGCCGGGCTCGCGGGTCTGCACCACCTCGAGCCCCCGAGCCTCGAGCCAGGCGACCACCCGGGCCAGGTTGGTCGACTTGCCGACCCCCTCGCTGCCCTCCAGGGTGATAAAGCGTCCGCGCGCGACCATCCGAGCCTCCTTACTGGCGGTTGCGGATATACCGATTCACCGCGTTGTTGTGCTCGCGCAGGGTGCGCGAAAAGTGATGGGTGCCGTCGCCCCGGGAGACGAAGTAGAGGGTGTCGCCGGGCAGCGGATCCACCGCGGCCTCCAGCGACGCCCGGCCGGGCATGGCGATGGGCGTCGGCGGCATGCCGTCGATCACATAGGTATTGTAGGGGGTCGCCTCGCGCAGGTCGGCGCGGGTGATGCGGCCGTCATAGCGCTCGCCCATGCCGTAGATCACGGTGGGGTCGGTCTGCAGGCGCATCCCGGTCTGCATGCGCCGCTTGAACACGCCGGCGATCTCGCGGCGCTCCTCGGGCGCACCGGTCTCACGCTCGATCAGCGAGGCCATGATCAGCGCCTCGTAGGGCGACTCGATGGTGAGGTCGTCGGCGCGCCCCTCCCACACCTCCTCGAGGATCGTCTCCATGCGGGTGAGCGCCTGGCGCAGGATCTCCACGTCGCTCACCCCCTTGTGGTAGCGGTAGGTGTCGGGGAAGAACCAGCCCTCGGGATGGACGCCCTCGCGGTCCAGCAGCGCCATCACCTCCTCGTCGGAGAGGCCGGCGGTGCGGTTCTCCAGCTTGGGGGCGTTGTCCAGCAGCTGGCGCATCTGACGGAAGGTCCAGCCCTCGGGGATGGTCAGCGGGTAGGTGACCACCCGGTCGCTGCCGAGCAGCGCCACCAGCTCGCGCCCGCTCATGCCCGGCTCCAGCATGTACTCGCCGGCGCGCAGGCGCGGCACGCTGTCGGGCTCCAGACGGGTCAGCAGGCGGAAGGCCCAGTCGTCCTCGATCATTCCGCGCTGGGCCAGGTCGGCCACCACCCGGTTGTAGCCGGCGCCGCGGGGCACCTCGTAGAGGGTTGGCTCGCTCACCGCGATGGGCGCCTCGAGCCGGGATTCCCAGTAGCGGTAACCACCGAACAGGGCGCCAGCGGCCAGGATGGCCAGCACCAGCAGGATCTTCAGCACACGCAGCATCGGCGTCCTCGTCGTCTCAAGTCAGGTCGGATCGGGCAGTGGATAGCCCAGCAGGCGATGGGCCTCGGCCTGGAAGCCCCGGTGCAACGGCGCAAGGAACCAGCGCTGCCGCTCGACGCCGTCGGCATCATCGAGGCGCACCACCGGCCAGACCCCCTGCACCGAGTTGCCGAGCCACACCGCCTCGGCCGCGATGAGCGCCTCGGGCCCGGCCTCCACCTCGGCGATGGAGAGGCGCTCCCTCAGGGCCTCGCGCAGGGTGCCCGCCACGCCGCAGCGGTCGAGGCGGGGCGTCTCCAGGCGGCCGTCACGCTGCCAGAAGAGGTTCATGGCGGTCGCCTCCACCAGCCGGCCATCGCTGTCGCAGAGCAGCCCCTCGGCAACTCCTTCGTCGTCCCACTCCGAGCGGGCCAGCACATTCTCCAGGCGATTGAGGTGCTTGAGGCCGGCCAGCGCCGGCTGGATGCCCAGCCGCAGGCGGCAGTGTCGCACTCGCACGCCCTCCCGCCAGCGGTTTTCCGCAGGGGCGAAGGTCGCCAGCTGCCAGCGCAGGCGAGGCTCGGGGGACGCCGGCGGCCGGTAACCGCGGCCACCGCTGCCGCGGGTCAGGATCAGCTTGAGTATCACTAGCCCCGGCCCCGCCTCGGCCAGGGGAGCGGCCAGTTCACGCTCGGCGGGCATCGGAATGCCCAGGGCATGGCAGCCGCGCACCAGCCTCGCCAGGTGCTCATCCCACAGCAGCGGACGGCCATCGCGCAGCAGCACGGTCTCGAACAGGCCGTCGCCGTAGGCGGCCCCGCGGTCGTCCAGCGGCCAGCCACCCTGCCCGTCACGCATCGGCTTGCCTACCCCCGGGTCAGACCCGGGAGAAGATCAGGGTGCCGTTGGTGCCGCCGAAGCCGAAGGAGTTCGACAGCGCCACGTCGATCTTCATCTCGCGAGCGGTGTGCGGCACGTAGTCGAGGTTGCAGCCCTCCTGGGGGTTATCCAGGTTGATGGTGGGCGGCGCCACCTGGTCGCGGATGGCCAGGATCGAGAAGATCGCCTCCACGGCGCCGGCGGCGCCCAGCAGGTGGCCGATCATCGACTTGGTGGAGCTCACCGCCACGGACTTCGCCGCCGCGCCCATCACCTTCTCCACGGCGCGGCTCTCGGCAAGGTCGCCGGCCGGGGTGGAGGTGCCGTGGGCATTGATGTAGTGGATGGCCGAGGCATCGATGCCGGCATCCCTCACGGCATTGGCCATGGAGAGCGCCGCGCCGCTGCCGTCCTCGGGCGGGGCGGTCATGTGATAGGCGTCGTCGCTCATGCCGAAGCCGGTCAGCTCGGCGTAGATGGTCGCCCCGCGCGCCCTGGCGTGCTCGTACTCCTCCAGCACCAGCACCCCGGCGCCATCGGAGAGCACGAAGCCGTCGCGGTCGCGGTCCCAGGGGCGGCTGGCCGCCTCGGGCGCCTCGTTGCGGGTCGAAAGCGCTCGCGCCGCGGAGAAACCGCCCAGGCCCAGCGGCGTGGTGGCCATCTCGGCCCCGCCGCAGATCATCACGTCGGCGTCACCGTAGGCGATGGTGCGGGCGCTATAGCCGATATTGTGGGTGCCGGTGGTGCAGGCGGTGGTGATAGCGATGTTGGGGCCGCGGAAGCCGTGCTGGATGGCCAGGTTGCCGGAGATCATGTTGATGATCGAACCGGGCACGAAGAAGGGCGAGATGCGCCGCGGGCCGCTCTTGAGCATGGCGCTGTGGTTGTGCTCGATCATCGGCAGGCCGCCGATGCCGGAGCCGATGGCCACGCCGATGCGCGCGGCGTTCTCCTCGGTGCACTCGATCCCGGAATCCTGAATCGCCTGGGCCCCTGCCGCCACCCCGTACTGGATGAAGAGGTCCATCTTGCGGGCCTCCTTGGGATTCAGGTAGGGACTGATGTCGAAGTCCTTCACCGAGCCGCCGAAGCGGGTATTGAAGCCGCTGGCATCGAAGTGCTCGATGGGGGCGATACCGCTCTTGCCGGCCTTGATGTTGGACCAGCTCTCCTCGACGCTATTCCCCACCGGCGTGACCAGTCCCAGACCGGTCACCACTACCCTTCTACGTGCCATCAGTGTTCCTCCAGACATCCAGTATGACAGGGCTCCCCCGCGAGGAGCCGTCCTTTGCGCGCATTATACCGAGTCTCCCCGCCATGCGCTGCCCTGACAAGCCTCGTATCACCCTGCCACGAAAAAGCCGCCTCGCGAGGCGGCTTTTCTCCGGGGAAGCGGTTCCCCGCGTCAGGCGGCATCGACCGCCACCAGGCTTACTGGTGGGCGTTGACGTAGTCGATGGCTTCCTGGACGGTGGTGATCTTCTCGGCTTCTTCGTCCGGGATCTCGGTATCGAACTCTTCTTCGAGCGCCATGACCAGCTCGACGGTATCCAGGGAGTCGGCGCCCAGGTCCTCGGTGAAGGAGGAGCTGTTCTGGATGTCCTCTTCCTTGACGTTCAGGCGCTCGGCCACAACCTTCTTCACGCGCTCTTCGATGGTGCTCATTATGACGTACTCCAGTCGTTCAAATTGGCCGTCCAGATGACCAGCCGTTGGGGTTCCAGATCCGCAGACGGAAGCTGCGGGGTAGTTTATAGACGCCCCGGGGCCGGCGCAACCGCCGCCCCGGAAGGGTCTCAACGCATGTTCATCCCGCCGTTGACGTGCAGCGTCTCGCCGGTGATGTAGCTCGCCGTGTCGCCGGTAAGGAAGCCCACCGCCGCGGCAATTTCCTCCGGCTGGCCCAGCCGCGCCAGGGGAATCTGGCCCAGCAGCATCTTGTGCTGCTCCTCGGGCAGCGCCTCGGTCATGTCGGTGGCGATGAAGCCCGGGGCCACCGCATTGACGGTGATGGCGCGAGAGGCGACCTCGCGGGCCAGGGCCCGGGTGAACCCCTCCATGCCCGCCTTGGCGGCAGCATAGTTGGTCTGCCCAAGGTTGCCCATGGTGGCCACCACCGAGCTGATGTTGACGATGCGGCCGAAGCGCGCCCGCGTCATGCCGCGCAGGCAGGCCTTGCTGACGCGATAGATCGAGGTGAGGTTGGTGTCGACGACGTCGCTCCACTCCTCTTCCTTCATGCGCATCAGCAGGTTGTCGCGGGTGATCCCGGCATTGTTGACCAGGATGGTCGGCGCACCGAACTCCTCGCTGACCGCCTTGACCAGGGCCTCGACGCTGGCCGCGTCGGTGACGTCGAGCCGGCGCCCGGCGCCCTGGATCCCCTGGGCCTTGAGATCGGCGTCGATCTTCTCGGCGCCGGCATCGCTGGTCGCGGTGCCGATCACGATGCGCCCCTGACGGCCCAGCTCATGGGCGATGGCCCGGCCGATGCCGCGGCTGGCCCCGGTGATCAGGGCAACTCTCGTTTCGGTTGTCATGGTGTTTTCGCCTTCGTCCTGAGGAATGGTTCAGCCGTTGGTCGAGCCGCCGTTGGCGACGCTGCGGGCCAGCTCCAGGGCCGCCTCGAGGCTGTCCGGGTCGTTGACGGCCAGCCCCTTGCTGCCCCGGGCGATGCGCTTGCCGAGCCCGGTGAGGACCTTGCCAGGCCCGCACTCGATGAACACCTCGGCGCCGCCCTCGACCATGGCCTCGACGCAGGAGGTCCAGCGCACCGGGCGATAGAGCTGCTCGATCAGCCGGGTACGCAGGGTCTCGGTATCGGCGTGGGCCTGGGCATCGACGTTCTGGAAGACGGTATAGCGTGGGGCACGCAGCTCGATGGCGGCCATCGCCTCGGCCAGGCGCTCGGCGGCGGGCTCCATCAGCGCACAGTGGGAAGGCACCGAGACAGGCAGCGCCATGGCACGCTTGGCACCGGCCGCCTGGCAGGCGGCGATGGCGCGCTCCACGGCGGCACTGCCGCCGGCGATCACCACCTGACCGGGGGCATTGTAGTTGACCGCGGAGACCACCTCGCCCTGGGCGGCCTCGGCGCAGGCCTGCTCCACCACGCCATCGTCGAGACCGAGGATCGCCGCCATAGCGCCCTGACCCACCGGCACCGCCGCCTGCATCGCCTCGCCGCGCAGGCGCACCAGCTTGACGCCCTCGGCGAAGCTCATCACGCCGGCGCACACCATGGCGCTGTACTCGCCGAGGCTGTGACCGGCCATGGCACCGGGGCGCGGCCCCTCCAGCTCCTGCCAGACCCGCCAGATGGCGACGCTGGCGGTGAGCAGGGCCGGCTGGGTGCAGGCGGTGGCATTGAGGGCGTCTGCCGGCCCCTCCTGCACCACCTGCCAGAGGTCATAGCCCAGCGCGTCGGAGGCCTCCTCGAAGGAGGTACGCACCACGCTGTAGCGTTCCGCCAGCTCCCGCAGCATGCCGATCTGCTGGGAACCCTGCCCGGGGAACACGAGGGCGAGGGATTGAGTCATCTTGGTCACCTTTGCTCTTGTTGGCTGTCATCACCACCGGAAATCCCCGGCGTGAGGAAGTCGGGATCGCTGGCGACTCGACCGGCTCTGCCGATCGACTCGCCAACGCCCCGCCGTGGGGCCAGACCCGCCGCCAGGCAGCGCGGCAGGTCATGCCGGACCTCCTGAACCGCCCGCAGCACCGCATAGTGGAAGCCAGCGGCATCGGCACCGCCGTGGCTCTTCACCACGATGCCGCCAAGGCCCAGCAGACTGGCGCCATTGTAGCGCACCGGATCCAGCTCGCCCTTGAGGCGGCGCAGCGCCGGCCGCGCCAGGGCCCCGACCAGGCGGCTGCTCCAGTGGGCCTCGAAGGTCGCCTGGACCCGCGCCACCAGCATGCGCGCCAACCCTTCGCTGGCCTTGAGCACGGCGTTGCCGACGAAGCCGTCGCACACCACCACGTCCACCTGGCCGGCGAAGATGCCGTCGCCTTCCACGTAGCCACGATAGTCGAGTCCGCCGAGGGCACGCAGCCGCGCATCGGCCTCGCGAACGCTGGCCGTGCCCTTGGTGCCCTCGACGCCGACGTTGAGCAGCGCCACCCGGGGGGCCTCGATCCCGTCCACATGACGAGCCATCAGCTCACCCATCAGGGCAAAGTCCACCAGCCGCTCGGCGGAGGCCTCGACGTTGGCCCCCAGATCGAGCAGATAGCAGCGCCCCTGGCTGCGGGTCGGAATGGCAGTGCTGATCGCCGGACGCGGAATGCCGGCCACGGTGCCCAGCGCCTGGCGCCCCAGCGCCACCAGGGCACCGGTGTTGCCGGCGCTGACCCCCGCCGCGGCGTCGCCGGCCGCTACCGCGGCCAGCATCCTGGCCATGCTGCTGGCCTGGCCATGGCGCAGGGCGTCGGCGGGGCGCTGACCGGGGGCGATCACCTCGGCGGAATCCACGACCTCCAGACGCGAACCAGCCGCGACGAGACGCCGCGGCAGGCAGGAGATCTCTCCCTCCAGCTGTCGACGCGGGCCGAACAGCAGGAGCGAGAGACGGGAGTCCTGGAGGGCCGCACTGGCCGCTCCTCGCACGGTGGCGCGGGGACCGAGGTCACCGCCCATCGCATCGATGGCGATTCGCACGGGGCGTCAGCGGCCAGGCGTCACCGAGAGATGCGTCGTCGCTTCAGGCGTCGACGACCTTGCGACCACGGTAGAAGCCGTCCGGAGAGACGTGGTGGCGCAGGTGAGTGGTACCGGTTTCCTTGTCCTGGGACAGGGCCGGAGCGCTCAGGGCGTCGTGGCTACGACGCATGCCGCGCTTGGAACGGGTCTTGCGGTTCTGTTGAACTGCCATGGGATGTCACTCCAGAGTAAAACGATGATGAATCAGGATTTGCCCTTGAGGTGCCTGAGCACATCGAAGGGGCTCGCTGCGGGCTCCCGGGATGCCACGGCATCCTCCCCGCTGGTCAGCTGGTCGCGAGAGACCTCACAGTCGGCCTCATCGTGGTAAACCACCTGAGGCAGGCTGAGGATCAGTTCGTCCTCGACCACCGTCAGCAGGTTCAGCTGTTCGTCTTCCACCAGCACCGGCTCATGAGTGCTCGGCAACTCGGCTGCCAGATCGTCGCTGGTGACCATCCCCAGCAGGAACTCGCTCTCCACATGCTGCGCCAGGGGCGACAGGCAGCGCCGGCACGGCAGCTGCAGGTCGGCCTCCAGGCGGCCATGGATCACTCGGCGTCCCTGGGCGTCGATGCCGAAATCGAGGGTGACGCGAATATCGCCGGTCTGGGCACCGACCTCTTCGGCCAGACGTGCAAAATCGGCGAGGGCCATCAGGCCCTCGAGTCGCTCGGCGCGGGCTGCAAGCTTGTAGGGCTCGACCCTGCTGGGAAGTCGTGTGGTCAACATAGGCGCGCAATGATAGGCACTCCCCCCTCCCCTGTCAAAGCCGCCGTTGACCGTTCGGCTCATGCTACCCTCGTTCATCCATCCGCCACCGGAAAAGCCCCCATGCCACGACTCGTCCTCGCCTCAGGTTCTCGCTGGCGCCGCCAGCTCCTGGATCGCCTGGAAATCCCCTACGCCTGGCAGAGCCCCGACATCGACGAGACCCCGCACCCGGGGGAGGCGCCGGCCACCCTGGTGCACCGGCTGGCGCTGGGCAAGGCCCAGGCCCTGGCCGAGGCGTGGCCCGACCACCTGATCATCGGCTCCGACCAGGTGGCCCTGTTCGACGGCGAGATCCTCGGCAAGCCAGCCGATGCCGCCGCCGCAAGACGCCAGCTGGCGCGCTTCTCCGGACAGCGGGTGCGCTTCCTGACCGGCTTGGCCCTGCTGGACACGCGCCGTGGGCGCCACCGGGTGACCCACGAGACCTATGACGTGGTGTTTCGCCGGCTCGGCGAGGGCGAGATCGCCCGCTACGTGGAGAAGGAGCTGCCG
Organism: Halomonas sp. PGE1; assembly: GCF_013000985.1. NCBI lineage: Bacteria > Pseudomonadati > Pseudomonadota > Gammaproteobacteria > Oceanospirillales > Halomonadaceae > Halomonas > Halomonas sp. PGE1. The sequence goes on along the minus strand of NZ_CP053032.1, from coordinate 1,781,402 downwards.
CTGGAGTGCGCCGGCAGCTTCCGCATGGAGGGGCTGGGGATCACCCTGTTCGAGAAACTCGAGGGCGACGACCCCAACACCCTGATCGGCCTGCCGCTGATCCGCCTCTGCGCCATGCTGCGCGAGGCAGGCCTCGACCCGCTAGGGTAGCTGGTAGCGCAGCGGGGAATCGGCGCGGGGCACGCCCAGCAGTTCCATGGCGACGCGGCCGAACTGCCGGGAGAAGCGCTCGAAGGGATCCAGGCGCGGAGTGTAGTCCCGCACCCTGGGCTCGGCCAGCCGCTCCCGGGCCAGGCCGCCCAGGCTGCCGATGCCGTCCACCAGGCCGAGCGCCACGGCCTGCTCGCCGCTCCACACCAGGCCGCTGAACAGTCGCTCATCCTCGCTCAGGCGATCGCCCCGCCCTTCGCGCACGGCCTCGATGAACTGGCGGTGGGTGGTGGCCAGCACCGATTGCCAGAAGTCGCGCTGCTCGGGCGCCAGCTCCGAGAAGGGGTCGAGGAAGGCCTTGTTGTCACCGGCGGCAAAGACACGCCGCTCCACGCCCAGGCGCTCGATCGCCTCCTCGAAGCCGAAGCTGGCCGAGATCACCCCGATGGACCCCACCAGGCTAGCGGGAGCCACCAGGATCTCGTCGGCCGCCGCGGCTATATAGTAGGCGCCGCTGGCCCCCACATCCTCGATCACCGCGATGATCGGCTTGTCGCCCTCGCCGCGCAGCCGCATGATCTCGTCGAAGATGCGCTGGGACTGCACCGGGCTGCCGCCGGGACTGTCGATCTGCAGCACCACCGCCACACTCTCCTCGGCCTCCCAGGCGCGATTGAGCCCGGTGATGATGCGCTCGGCACTGGCCGGCGACTCCGAATCGATCACGCCGCGCACCTTGACCACGCCCAGGTGCGGCCCGGAAGCGGCACTGCTGCCGGGGGGGCCGGCCACCAGGCTGTAGAGGGTCGCCGAGAGCGAGGCCAGGATCAGCGCCGCGAACAGGAAGCGGAAGAAGAGCTTCCAGCGTCGCGCGCGACGCTGCTCCGTCAGCACCCCGCCGATCCAGCGGTCCATCATCTCCAGCTGCTGGAGGCGCTGGCGCTCGCGCAGGGCCTCGGCGCTCTCGGCCTGCGCCGCGACCGGCTCCGCCGGGGTGCGGCGCGCCTCGCGCTCCTCGCGGGCCTGCTCGGGGCTGCGCTCCTCCCCCTGGGTCCAGGGGTCCTGTGTGGTGCCATGCTTCTGGTCGTCGTCACTCATGCCTTACCTTCCCTGCAGCCAGTCGAAGAGCTCGGGCACCGCCTCGGCGGTGAAGGTCGGCCGGCTGGCCGCCAACCGCGCGGGCGCATGCACCCCCCAGGTCACCGCCACCCGGTCCATGCCGATGGCCCGGGCCATCTCCAGGTCATACTCGGTATCCCCCACCATCACCGCCTCCTCCACCGCCACCTCGAGCTCGGCCAGCAGCTCGTCGAGCATCTGCGGGTGCGGCTTGGAGCGGGTCTCGTCGGCGGTGCGGCTGGCGTGGAACCAGCCCCCGCTGCCGCTGTCGCGAAACACCCGATCGAGGCCGCGGCGGCTCTTGCCCGTGGCCACCGCCAGACGCTGCCCGCCACGGCCATGCAGGTCGGCAAGCCCCGCCTCCACCCCGGAGAAGAAGCGCATGGGCGTGTCGCTGCCCTCGACGAAGTGCCAGGAGTAGCGGCTGCGCAGCAGCTCGGCGCGCTCCGCGTCGATGCCGGGACACAGGGTGGCGATCGCCTCGGGCAGCCCCAGGCCGATGATGTTGCGGATGCTCTGGGGCGAGAGCTCGCCCCAGCCGGCGTCCCGCGACGCCGCCTGCATGCAGTCGACGATGCGCGCCGCCGAGTCCATCAGGGTGCCATCCCAGTCGAAGATCACCAGTCGATAGCGCATTGTCCTCTCCGTGTGGTCGATGCCCGAGGTCGATGAATCGGGTCGTTGAATCGAGTCGAACAGGGCTCAGGCGTCGCGACGGGCCCGGGCCAGCACCGCCTGAAGCTCATCGGGCAGCGGCGCCTTGATCTGCACCGGGCGGCCGCTGGTGGGCTCGGGGAAGCTCAGCGATTCGGCGTGCAGGAAGAGCCGCGTCACGCCGAGGGACTCGCTGAGCCGCTGGCTGTCGCGACTGGCATACTTGTCGTCGCCCAGCAGCGGATGACCGGCATGGGCAGCGTGCACGCGGATCTGGTGGGTCCGCCCGGTGACCGGTTCGGCCTCCAGCAGGGTCACCCTCGGAAAGGCCTCGCGCACCGCGAAACGGGTGCGGGAGACCTTCCCTGCCGGATCGACCCGCACCCGACGCTCGCCGTTGGCCAGGGTGTAGCGGTCCAGCCGCGCCGCCACGTAGTCGCGCCGCGCCGGCCAGCGACCGGCCACCAGGGCCAGGTAACGCTTGTCCATTTGCTGCTGCTTGAGGGCCTCGTTCAGTGCCAGCAGCGCCGGGCGCGACTTGGCCAGCAGCAGACAGCCGGAGGTGTCGCGATCCAGGCGGTGCACCAGCTCCAGGAAGTCGAGATCCTCGCGCACCTGGCGCAGCGCCTCGATCAGGCCGATCTTGACCCCGCTGCCGCCGTGCACGGCGAGCCCCGCCGGCTTGTTGATCACCAGCCAGTCGCGCCCCTCGACCAGCACGCTGCCGGCCAGCAGGTTGCGCAGGTTGTCACTCACCTCCCGCACCGCCTCCCGGGGCGAGAGCTTGAGAGGCGGTATGCGCACCAGATCACCGACCGCCAGGCGGGTGTCCGGCTTGACGCGCTTCTTGTTCACCCGCACCTCGCCCTTGCGCACGATGCGGTAGATGAGCGCCCGCGGCGCCCCCTTGATCCGGGTCATCAGGAAATTGTCGACCCGCTGGCCATCCTGACCTTCCGTCACCTCGACCCACTGTACGTCGCGCCCTTCGGCCATGCCGAGACTCCACTGCCGGAAACTGCCAAAAGGCGCATTCTATCGCAGTGGGCTCCCCGGCGCGCCAATTGCTGACGCGGCCCGGTTGCTGTTATATTGCCAGTTCGCTCCAATGGGCCAAACCAGGCCCTCTGGCGCCTGCCCGACAGACACGCAGGCCGGAGCGAAAAGATCAGGCCGCGACGACGTCGACACGTCCCGCCGCCCGCAGCAACGGAAACACAGCGATACAGCGCCACGCCCGGATCCCCCCGATGTTTCCCCCGTCATGGAACTTCGGCAGGCCACGGGACACGTTCAACAGCGTGCCGGAGACCGGCGGCGGCGAATCGATGAATGCCAGGTGTTGGCGGTGACCGCAGGGCCGGATGGGTGACCCCCACCGAGACATGTCCTGCCTCCGCCCCGTACTCAACAACTCGTGCCGTGACGCGTCGTCATCGAACCGCCACGGCCGTAGATATGCGTATTCCTGCGATACGCTGAGCACAGGCACGCAGCACACAGAGGTTCGCCACGTCGTACTCGCCGGCACCCCATAGTGCGAGACAACATGAAACGGATGCTCATCAATGCGACCCAGCCCGAAGAGCTGCGCGTCGCGCTGGTCGATGGACAACGCCTCTACGACCTGGACATCGAATCCGGTGCCCGGGAACAGAAGAAAGCCAATATCTACCGCGGCAAGATCACCCGCATCGAGCCCTCCCTGGAAGCCGCCTTCGTCGACTTCGGCGCGGATCGCCACGGCTTCCTGCCGCTGAAGGAGATCTCGCGCGAGTACTTCGTCAAGGAGCCCGCCTCCGGCCGCCCCAGCATCAAGGAGGTGCTCAAGGAGGGGCAAGAGGTCATCGTCCAGGTCGACAAGGAGGAGCGCGGCAACAAGGGCGCGGCGCTGACCACCTTCATCAGTCTGGCCGGTCGCTTCCTGGTACTGATGCCCAACAACCCCAAGGCCGGCGGCATCTCGCGCCGCATCGAGGGGGAGGAGCGCAGCCAGCTCAAGGAGGCCATGGGGCAGCTCACCATCCCCGACCGCATGGGCCTGATCGTGCGCACCGCCGGCATCGGCCGCTCCCCCGAGGAGCTGCAGTGGGACCTGGACTACCTGGTCCAGGTGTGGGAATCGATCACCGCCGAGGCCGGCAAGCGCTCCGCTCCCTTCCTGATCTACCGCGAGTCCAACGTCATCATCCGCGCCATGCGCGACTACCTGCGCCAGGACATCGGCGAGGTGCTGATCGACAGCGAGGCGGTGCACCAGGAGGCGCTGGCCTTCATCCGCCAGGTGATGCCCTCCTACCAGCAGAAGATCAAGCTCTACGTCGACGAGGTGCCGCTTTTCTCGCGCTTCCAGATCGAGTCGCAGATCGAGACCGCCTACGAGCGTGAGGTGAAGCTGCCCTCCGGCGGCTCCATCGTCATCGATCACACCGAGGCGCTGGTCTCCATCGACATCAACTCGGCGCGCGCCACCCGCGGCAGCGATATCGAGGAGACCGCCCTGCAGACCAACCTGGAGGCGGCCGACGAGATCGCCCGCCAGCTGCGTCTTCGCGATATCGGCGGCCTGGTGGTGATCGACTTCATCGACATGAGCCCGGCACGCAACCAGCGCGAGGTCGAGAACCGCGTGCGGGATGCGCTGAAGCTGGACCGCGCCCGGGTGCAGATCGGCCGCATCTCGCGCTTCGGCCTGATGGAAATGTCCCGCCAGCGCCTGCGCCCGTCGCTCGGCGAGACCAGCGGCGTGGTCTGCCCGCGCTGCGACGGCCAGGGCACCATCCGCGACGTCCGCTCCATCTCCCTCTCGATCATGCGCCTGATCGAGGAAGAGGCCATGAAGGAGCGCAGCGCCCAGATCCGCGCCATCCTCCCGGTGCCGGTAGCCACCTACCTGCTCAACGAGAAGCGCAACGTGCTGGCCGACATCGAGCGTCGCCAGGGCGTGCGGGTGGTACTACTGCCCAGCCCGGACATGGATACGCCCCACTACGATGTCCAGCGTCTGCGCGACGACCACGTGGACGAGGAGGGCTCCGCCTCCCTCTCCAGCTTCGAGCTCTCCACCGACACCGAGGTCGGCCGCGAGCCGGAACCCACCTTCGGCAAGCCGGTGCAGCGCGCCGAGGCCGCCGTGAAGACGGTCATCCACCACGAGCCGGCCCCCGCCTCCCTGCAGCAGGAAGAGGCCCCGGCACCCAAGGCCCCCGCCAAGCCCCCTGCCCCGGCAGCCAGGGCGCCGGCCCGCCCGCCCGCGGTGCAGCAGCCGGTCGCCGAGCCCCAGGCCGGCGTGCTGGGCCGCCTGGTCAAGGGCCTGGCCAAGCTGCTCGGCGGCGACGAAGCGCCTGCCGACAGCGGCAAGGCCCCCGCCGCCCGCGGCGAGGAGTCACGCGCTGACCAGGGCGCCCGCAAGCCCGCGCAGCGCGACGACGAGCGCAGCGGGCGCAATCAGCGTCAGCGCCGCCCGCGCAGCGAGGAGCGCCGCGGCGCGCCGCGCCAGGAGAGCGAGCGCGGCGACGGCAGGGCCGAGTCCGCAGACAACCGCGGTGGCCGTGGCGGCCGTGGGCGCGGCCGCCAGGACGATGCCCGTCAGGCGCGTCAGCCCGAGGCACCCAAGCGCGATGAAAGGCCGCGCGACGAGAAGCCCCGCGACGACGCGCGTCGCCAACGCGGCGGCGACAGGCGTGACGAGCGCCCCGCCGAGAAGCCGGTAGAGGCGAAGAGCAACGCGCCCAGGGCCGAGGCGCCGGTGGACGACGGCAAGCCCAAGCGTACCCGCAACAACCCGCGCAGCCGCAGCCGTCAGCACGCCATCAGCCCGAAGGCCCTGGAGGAGCAGCAGCGCCTCCAGGCCCAGGCGGCCGAGGCCCAGCCGGAAACGGCAGCCGAGGCACCCAAGGCCGAGGTAAAGGCTGAAGCGCCCAAGGCAGCGCCGCAGCCCACCGAGCCGGAGGCCGAGGCACCGAAGCCCGACGCGCCGAAGGCCGAGGCTCCGAAAGCCGCCGAGCCGAAGGCCGAGGCTCCGAAGCCCGCCGAGCCGAAGGCCGAAGCGCCCAAGCCCGAGGTAGCCAAGCCCGACGCACCGAAGGCCGAAGCGCCCAAGTCCGCCGAGCCGAAGGCCGAGGCGCCCAAGCCCGAGGTAGCCAAGCCGACCGAGCAGAAGGCCGAAGCGCCCAAGCCCGACGCGCCGAAAGCCGAGGCACCGAAGCCCGACGCGCCGAAGGCCGAGGCACCGAAGCCCACAGAGCCCAAGCCCGCCGAGCCGAAGGCCGAGGCTCCGAAGGCCGAGGCTCCGAAGGCCGAGGCGCCCAAGCCCGCCGAGGCGCCCAAGCCCGCCGAGCCCAAGGCCGAGGTAAACGCCGAAGCGCCCAAGGCAGAGCCGAAGCCCGCCGAGCCGAAGGCCGAGGCACCGAAGTCCACAGAGCCCAAGCCAGCCGAGCCGAAGGCCGACGCGCCGAAGGCCGAGGCACCGAAGCCCGCCGAGACGAAGGCCGAGGCACCGAAGCTCACAGAGCCCAAGCCCGCCGAGCCGAAGGCCGACGCGCCGAAGGCCGAGGCTCCGAAGGCCGAGGCGCCCAAGCCCGCCGAGGCGCCCAAGCCCGCCGAGCCCAAGGCCGAGGTAAACGCCGAAGCGCCCAAGGCAGAGCCGAAGCCCGCCAAGGCCGAGGAGACGCCGGAGGAGCGCCGCGCCAACCGCCGTCGCCGCCGCGCCCATAACGACCCGCGCGAGATCCGTCGTCGCGAGCTCGAGGCGAAGGGCCAGGAGGGCAAGCAGGGCTGAGGCCCCGCTTGGCCCCTCCCCCATACGACCGCGCCCGCAGCCATGGCTGCGGGCGCGGTCGTTTAGGAGTGGCCGTCGCGTCAGGCCATCAGCGCTCGCCGGCCAGCCGGGGCTCCCGCTCCAGGGTCACGCCAAAGCGCTCCTGCACACGACTCGCCACCCGCGCGGCGAAGCCGAGCAGCTCCGCCGCACTGCCGCCACCAAAGTGGACCAGCACCAGCGCCTGGCGCTCATGCACCCCGAAGTGGCCCTCGCGCAGACCCTTGAGGCCACAGCGGTCGATCAGCCAGCCGGCGGCCAGCTTGACCCGCCCGTCGAGCTGGGGAAAGTGCGGCATCCCGGGATGCTCGAGCAGCAGCCGCTCGGCCAGCCCCGCCTCCACCACCGGGTTCTTGAAGAAGCTGCCGGCGTTGCCGAGTACCGCCGGGTCGGGCAGCTTGTCGCGACGAATGGCACACACCGCCTCGGCCACCGCCAGCGGCGTCGGGGCCTTCCCTACCCGACCGGCCAGATCGCCATATGCCAGGCGCGGCCGTGCGGTGCGCGAAAGACACAGCACCAGCCGGGTGATCACCACCCGCCCCGCCAGACGCCCCTTGAAGATGCTGTCACGGTAGCCGAAGGCGCACTCCTGCGGCGTCATCCACGCCTCGCGGCCATCCGCCAGATCCACCACCTGCAGCGCCTCCAGCACCTCGCAGAGCTCGACCCCATAGGCACCGATATTCTGGATCGGTGCCGCCCCGCAGTGGCCGGGAATCAGCGCCAGGTTCTCGGTGCCCCACAGGCCGCGGCGGGCCAGGGCCATCACCAGCTCGTGCCAGACCACGCCGGCCTCGACGTGGACCCGCACCCTGTCGTTCTCGCCCTCCTCGAGCCACCAGGTCGCCATGGCCGGCCGGATGACCAGCCCAGGCAGGCGCTCGGGCAGGATCAGGTTGCTGCCGCCGCCGAGCAGGGTCAGCGGCCAGTCCCGGGCGCGCGCCTCGGCCAGGGCCGCCTGCAGCTCGGCCAGGCTCGCGGGCGCGGCGAAATGCTCCGCCGTGCAGGGAAGGCCCAGGGTGTTCGCCGACGTCAGGTCGGTTCCCGGGTAAGGCGACGGACTCAAGGGCGGCGCTCCAGCCGCGCCTCGATCTCGGCCAGCAGGCCGCGGGCCCCCTGCTCCACCAGGTCGAGCACCTCCTCGAAGCCCTGCTCACCGCCATAGTAGGGGTCGGGCACCGCACGATCCGGCATGCCGGCGAAGGCGAGGAAGAGCCCGAGATGGGCGTCGAGGGTCGCGGGGGCTCGGGCCCGCATGGCCGCCAGGTTGTCGTGGTCCATGGCCAGCAGGTAGTCGAAGGCGTCGAAGTCCGCATCATCCAGCTGGCGGGCACGCAGCGTCGAGAGGTCTATGCCGCGGCGGGCGGCGGCCTCGCGGGTGCGCGGATCCGGCGCCTTGCCCTCGTGCCAGCCCGCGATGCCGCAGGAGTCGACCTCGACCCGGTGAGCCAGGCCGCGCTCGTCGAGCAGGCGACGGAACACCCCCTCGGCGGTGGGCGAGCGGCAGATATTGCCCAGGCAGACGAAGAGTACCCGCATCACTCCCCTCCCCCGCGTTCGGCGGCGTCCAGCAGGGCCCTCACCCGGGCCAGGTCCTCGGCGGTATCGACCCCGGCGGGATGCGGCTCCCTGGCCAGGGCCACCTGAATCGCGTGGCCGTGATGGAGCGCGCGCAGCTGCTCCAGGTGCTCGAGCCGCTCCAGGGGCGACGGCACCCAGTCGCGATACTCGGCCAGGAAGCCGGCGCGATAGGCGTAGAGACCGATATGGCGCAGCCAGGCGTCGGTCTCGAGCAGCTCGGGGCGGGCGGTGAAGGCGTCACGGTCCCAGGCCTCTCTATCCCAGGGCAGGGGCGCCCGGGAGAAGTAGAGCGCCCGCCCGGAGAGGGCGCGCACCACCTTCACCACGTTGGGATTGAAGAGGCTCTCCACGTCGCTGATCGGCTCGGCGAGGGTGGCGATGGAGGCCTCCGGGTCGTCGAAGAGCCGGTCGGCCACCTGGTCGATCAGCGTCGCCGGGATCAGCGGCTCGTCGCCCTGGACATTGACCAGCACGGCGTCATCGGCCAGGCCCAGCCGCTCGGCCACCTCGGCCAGGCGGTCGGTGCCGGAGGGGTGGTCGGCGCGGGTCATCACCACCTCGGCGCCCTCGGCCCGCATGGCCTGCTCGATGCGGCCATCGTCGGTGGCTACCACCACCCGGGCGGCGCGACTCTCGCAGGCGCGCTGCCAGACGTGGGCCACCATGGGCCGGCCGGCGATCTGGGCCAGGGGCTTGCCGGGCAGGCGCGAGGAGGCGAAGCGCGCCGGAATGACGGCGATGAAGTCGCGCTCGGCCATCACGCCTCCCCCGTGCGTCCAGGGGAGGCGCGGAGCTTCTCGTCGGCGGAGAGCTGACGCGCCTCCTCGGGCAGCATCACCGGGATGCCGTCGCGCACCGGATAGGCCAGGCCATCATAGAGACAGTGCAGCTCCTCGGCCTCGCGCTGGTACTTCAGCTTGCCCTTGCACAGCGGGCAGACCAGCATGGCCAGCAGTTCCTTGTCCATCATGTTCACCTCACTCCTGGTGGTGAGCCGGCGCACTGCCGGCTCGCGAATTCATGTCGGGCGCCGCGGCGTCCAGGGCGTCCAGCCGCGCCTCGAGCCAGCGGACGAAGGCGGGATCCGGCGTGGCCGCCACCTCCAGCACCCAGCTGTCGCGGGGCGCCAGGTCACGGCACTTCACGGCGTCCTTGGCGGTCATCACCAGCGGGCGACCGTCGGCGAAGGCGAGCTCCTCGGCGCGATAGGCGTGGTGGTCGTCGAAGGGGTGGGCCATCGCCTCGACGCCGAGCTCGGCCAGGGTCTCGAAGAAGCGCGCCGGACGGCCGATGCCGGCCACCGCATGGACCGGCCCCGTAAACGGCAGCGGTCGCGGTGGAGAGCGCTCACCGTCACCCAGCCGGCGCCAGGCGACCGGGGCCAGCGTCATCGCGAAGGCCCCCGGCGGCGGGGTGAAGGCCGGCTCGCCATTGATCACGACCGCATCGACGCTGGCCAGTCGCGAGAGCGGCTCGCGCAGCGGCCCCGCCGGCAGGCAGCGGCCGTTGCCGAAGCCCCGGGCCCCATCCGCCACCACCAGCTCGAGGTCGCGCCCCAGGGCCAGGTGCTGGAGGCCATCGTCGCTGACCAGGATGTCACAGCCCGCCGCCAGCAGCCTGCCTGCCCCGCGGGGACGGTCCGGGTCCACCACCACCGGCACGCCGGTCTGGTCGGCCAGCATGCGCGGCTCGTCGCCGCACTGCGCCGCGGGGGTCCGGTCATCGACCCACAGCGGATAGGCGTCGCTCTGCCCACCATAGCCGCGGGAGAGGATGCCCGGACGATGGCCGCGCTCGACGAGGTGGCGCACCAGCCAGGCCACCAGCGGCGACTTGCCGGTGCCGCCGAGCGTCAGGTTGCCCACCACGATCACCGGCACCGGAGCCCGCCACACCGTGCGGCGCCCCTCGGCATAGGCGGCGGTGCGACGCGCCACCGCGGCTCGGTAGAGAGCCTCCAGGGGACGCAGCAGCGCCAGCCAGGGCGCCCCCCCATAGGCGGCCGCCAGCCAGCGATCGCCCAGTCCGCTCATGCGGGGCCGGCCTCCCGGTGCGGCAAGCGATGCAGCGACACTGCCGTGGCCATCACCGGCCGGCACGCTTGCGGGCCTCTCATGCGGGGTCGGCCTCCTGGAACTGCAGGCGGTGCAGCGCGGCGTAGGCGCCGTCGCGGGCCAGCAGCTCGGCATGGCTACCCTGCTCGATCACCTCGCCCTGCTCCATGACCAGGATCCGGTCGGCGCGCTCGATGGTGGAGAGACGGTGGGCGATCACCAGGGTGGTGCGCCCGCGGCACACCTCCTCCAGGGCCGCCTGGATATGGCGCTCGGACTCGGTGTCCAGCGCCGAGGTGGCCTCGTCGAGGATCAGCAGCGGCGAGTCCTTGAAGATCGCCCGGGCGATGGCCAGGCGCTGACGCTGGCCGCCGGAGAGCATCACGCCGTTGTCGCCCACCACGGTGGCGTAGCCGCCGGGCAGGCGCTCGATGAACTCGTGGGCATGGGCGGCCCGGGCGGCGGCCTCGATGGCCGCAGGGTCGGCGTCGGGTACGCCATAGGCGATGTTGTCGGCGATGCTGGCGTTGAACAGGGTCACCTGCTGGGAGACCAGGGCGATCTGGCGGCGCAGCGGCGTCAGGCGGTAGTCGTCCAGGGGCACGTCATCGACCAGCACCCGCCCCTCGGTGGGCCGATAGAAGCGCGGCAGCAGCCCCACCAGGGTCGACTTGCCGCTGCCCGAGCGGCCCACGATGGCGATCATCTCGCCCGGCGCCACCTCGAGGTCGATGCCCTTGAGCACCTCGGGCTGACCCTCGCCGTAGCGGAAGCGCACGCCCTCGAAGCGGACCCTGCCGACCAGCCGGCCCGGCTCGTGGTGCCCCTCGTCCCGCTCGGCGGGCACCTCCAGCAGGCCGAACAGCTCGGCGGCGGCGGCCAGCCCCTTCTGGATCTCGCTGTTGATCTCGGTGAGCTGGCGCACCGGCTTGGCCATCAACGAGGCGGCGGTGATGAAGGCGACGAACTCGCCGGCGGTCATGTTGTCCATCAGCGCCGGCGACATGGCCAGCCACACCAGCACCGCCAGGGCCAGGGCCACCAGCAGCTGAATCACCGGAGTGCTGATCGCCTTGGTCAGCGCCTCCTTCATGCTCTGCTGGCGGTTGTACTCGCTGGCGGCGGCGAAGCGAGCCTTCTCGAAGCCCTCGGCGCCGTGGGTGCGCACCACCCGGTAGCCGGAGAGCGCCTCGGAGGCCACGTGGGTGACGTCCCCCATGGAGGCCTGGATGCGCATCGAGATGCGCCGGAAGCGCTTGCTGGCGTAGCTGACCACCCCGCCGATCAGCGGCGTGACGGTCAGGAAGAGCAGCGTCAGCATCCAGTTGGTCCACAGCAGGTAGCCCACCAGGCCGAGGACGAAGAGCCCCTCGCGCAGCAGGATGGTCAGCGCCTTGGTGGCCGCGCCGGTGACCTGCTCCACGTGGTAGGTGACCCGCGAGATCAGGTGGCCGCTGGAGTGGCTGTCGAAGAAGCGCCCCGGGAGGTGGAGCATATGGTTGAAGACGTTGCAGCGCAGGGCGTGGACCACGTTGCGCGCCACGTTGCTCATGAAGTAGGTGCCGAGGAAGGTGCCGAGGCCCCGGGCGGCGAACATGCCGACCACGAACAGCGGCAGGAAGAGCCGGAAGGCGGCATCGGGGTTCTGGATGCCATCGATCAGGCGCTTCATCATCTCGGCGAGTGCCGTGCTGGAGGCGGCATAGATGACATAGCCGACAATGGCCAGGCCGAAGGAGCGCCAGTGGGGGCGCACATAGCTCAGCAGGCGCTTGTAGAGCGTCCAGCCGGAGTGTTGGGGGGGTCCCGTCCTGATTCACGGCGTCTCCGCTTGTGGGGAAATGGTCTCGCCGGTGCGGCTTTCGGTGGTGGCGATGCGCACCCGCTCGATGCCCTGCAGGCCGGCCTGGTCGAGCACGCGGACCACATCGGCGTGGCTGGCGCGGCCATCGGCCTCCACCACCAGGCCGTGCTCGCGGGCCTGCTCGGCCTCGGCGGCCAGCGCCGAGGCCAGCTCGGCCGACGTCAGCTCGCGCTCGCCGAGGCGGTAGACGCCGGCCGCGGTGACCACCAGGGTGACCGGCGAGACCTCGGCGGCGGCCCCGCTGGTCGTCTCGGGCAGTTCGAGCTCCAGCGCCTGACGGGTCTCGAAGGTGGTGGAGACCATGAAGAAGATCAGCAGCAGGAACACCACGTCGATCAGCGGCGTGAGGTTGACCTCCACCGGGTCGCGGCGGGTACGCGCAAACCTCACGAGCGCTTCACCCGGGGCGCCATCCGCCCGTCGGCCTCGAGGCGCTCCTCCTCGGCGGCGGCCTCGTGGCGCTCGGCCAGGGTCAGCTCGCCGCCGTAGTGGGCGAGGAACTCCACCACCTGGCCCGACTGCTCCTCCATGCGCACGGTGATGTCCTCGACCCGGCGCAGGAAGTAGCGGTGGAACATCAGGGCGGGAATCGCCACGGTCAGGCCCGCCGCGGTGGTCACCAGGGCGCGGGAGATGCCGCCGGCGAGATCGGCGGTGCGGCTGGCGCCGTCGCCGGCGACGATCACCGAGAAGACCTCGATCATCCCCACCACGGTGCCCAGCAGCCCGATCAGCGGGGCGATGGCGGCGATGGTGCCGAGGGGGCTCAGGAAGCGCTCCATGTCATGGATCACCGCGGTGCCCGCCTCCTGCAGACGCGCCCGCACCTGTTCATGGCCGAGGCGCGCGTTGCGCAGCCCCGCGGCCAGCACGCCGCCCAGCGGCGAGTGGCTCTCCAGCCAGTAGAGGTTGACCTGGCCCCGAGAGACCAGGGTGCAGACCTCCTGGCCGAGCCCCCGGGGCGCGATGCGCCCGGCACGCAGGGTCCAGAGGCGTTCGATGATGATCACCGTGGCAAGCAGCGAACAGCCGAGCAGTGGCAGCATCAGCCAGCCCCCGGCGATCAGGGCCTCCATCATGTCCATGCGCTTTCCCTCGAAGATGCCCCGTGAACCTTGATCCCGAACTCAGGGCGATTCTAACGCAAGGCAGTCGGCTCCGACACCGCCCCGCCGCCAGGGCAGTGGCCGTGTGCTCTCGACGACCCGCCCCGCCTCGCCCCCCAGCCGGAACGTTAGCGCGCCATCCAGCGCCGTGCTCCACTGGCAGCTGCCGGCGCCGCGGAAGCGCCTGACCACCTCGTCGTGGGGATGGCCGAAGGCGTTGCGCCGCCCGGCGCTGTAGACCACCTGACGCGGGGTGAGCCACTGCACCAGCTGAGGCCCGGAGCTGGTCTGGCTGCCGTGGTGGCCGGCCACCAGCAGGGTCACCGGCGCCTCGGCCTCGAGCAGGAAGGCGCGCTCCACCCGGCGCCCCACGTCGCCGGTGATCAGCAGCCGCTCTCCGCCCACGCTCGCCTCCAGCACGCAGGAGCGATCATTGCTGGAGAGCGCGGCGGTCTCCTCCGGCGGCCACAGGAAACGGAAGCGCACGCCGTCCCGCTCCCAGCTGTCGCCGCGCCGGCAGGCGGCGAAGGGAACGCCGATCTCCTCGCCAGGCGGCGCCAGGAAGCGCCCCACGCGATGGCGCTCCGCCAGCAGCGCCACCCCGCCGGCATGATCGATGTCATCGTGGCTGACGATCACCTCGTCGAAGCGCTGACCCGGCGGCCACAGCACGCTGACCGGGACGAACCCCGAGGCGAAGCGTGGCCCCGCATCATAGAGCGCCCGATAGCCGGCGGTGCGCAGCTCCACCAGCTGCCCCTGGCCCACGTCCAGCACGCGCACCTCCAGCTGGCCGGGGGGAATGCCCGCGGGCGCAAGGCTCAGCGCCACCGCGGCCAGCGCCAGGCTGCCCGTGGCGCGCAGCGGGGCCGCAAGCCCGGGCAGCACCCAGAGCAGCGCCATCAGCCCCAGGCAGAGCGCCAGGGGCGTCACCAGGGCCGGCTCGGGGAGCCATAGCGGCAACCAGACCACGGCGGCCTCCAGGCCTCGGGCCAGGGCCTCGCTCAGGTGCGCGAAGAGCCACCAGCAGAGCGCGGAGAGCGGCGGCAGCGGCGCCAGCAGCCAGCCGAGCAGCCCCAGCGGCACCAGCAGGCTGCTGACCACGGGCACCGCCACCAGGTTGACCAGCGGTGCGGCCGGGGCCAGCCGCGCGAAGGCCAGCAGCACCGCCGCCGCCATCAGCGGCGCCAGCAGCAGCTGGGTCCTGACCAGCGCCCACAGCCAGCCGCGCACGCCACGGGGACGCGGCCGGCCCTGCCAGGCCAGGATCAGCAGCGCCACCGCCAGGAAGGAGAGCCAGAGCCCCGGGCGCCAGGCGCTCAGCGGGTCGATGGCCAGCACCACGGCCAGCGCCAGCCACCACCCCTGCCAGGGCCCCGGGGCGTGGCGCCCGCTGGCGACCCACAGCCCCACCAGCGCCATCACCAGAGCGCGCAGCGCCGGGGGCTCCAGACCGGCGAGGGTCGCATAGCCCGCCGCCGCGACGCCGGCCATCCACCAGGGCCACACCGCCAGGCGCCATCCCCCCGGGGTCGCCAACCGCGCGGCTCCCCGGCCCAGCAGCAGGGCAAACCCCGCAACCAGCCCCACATGCAGCCCGGAGATCACCATCAGGTGGGTGGTGCCGCTGGCGTTGAGCAGGGCCCAGTCATCGGCCGTCAACCGATCGCCGGCGCCCAGGGTCAGGGCCGCCAGCCAGCGCTCGGCGCGAGGCGGCAGCGCCCGGCCCTCCAGATGCGTGAGGGCATGTTCGCGCAGGCCGGGCGCGGACTCGGCCAACCGCTGCGGCGGCGGCTCATGGCGCACATAGCCGGTGGCCTGGATGCCCTCGCGCCACAGCCAGGCCTCGTAGTCAAAGGTGTGGGGATTGGCGAATCCCGCCGGCGGACGCAGCCGCACGGTGAGCGCCCAGTGCTCGCCGGGCTGCATGGGGGGCGCCTCGAAGGCGCTCAGGCGCACGCGTCGCAGGCGTTCGCAGGCGGGGCGCGCCGCGGCAAGCGGGCGGCAATCGCTCACCGCCAGGGTGAGGCGGGTCAGCCGCTCCTCCTCCGTCACCTCCACCAGCCGCCCCTGGATGGCGAGATCCTCGCGCAGCAGCCCATCGGGCAGCACCGCCCCGCGCGCCAGCAGCACGACGGCCATCACGGCGAACAGTGCCGCCAGAGGCAGCCAGTCGGCCGGTCGCCGCCTGGCCAGCGCCCCCAGGGCGAGGAGTCCCAGCCCCTCGAGCAGCCCCGGCGGCGGCTGGCTGCCCAGTCCCAGGCCGGCGAGCACGGCCAGGGCCAGGAGGATGGCCATTCCAGGTCGCATTCCCTTGCTCCGGATGGGTGCATGTCTGCCCGTGCCCCGCGCCTTGCGTGGAAGCGCAGTCATGGCAAAGGCAGGCCCTTGTATGGATAATAGCTCGCGTCACGATGCCGCGAGCCCGACGACATGCCGCGCCGCTTTCTCCAGCGCTACATGCCCCACCCCGAGACACTCAGGCGCCAGCGCTCGCTGCGTTTCATGAGTCACCTGATCGGCAACCCCGCCCTGTGGGTGCTGAGTCGTCGCAGTGTGGCCAACGCCTTTTCGGTGGGCCTGTTCAGCGCCATGCTGCCGATTCCCTTCCAGATGGTGGTGGCCGCCTTCGGCGCCTGGCTGGCGCGCGCCAACCTGCCCCTCTCCGTGGGCCTGGTGTGGATCACCAACCCGCTGACCATGCCGGTGATCTTCTACGCCAACTACCGCCTCGGCGCCTGGCTGATGAACACGCCGGCCCGGGAGGTGCCCGAACGCCTCTCCACCCGCTGGATCGCCGAACAGATGGCCGATATCCTGCCCGCCCTGGCGGTGGGCTCGGTGGTCACCGCCGTCGTCCTGGCGCTGCTCGGCAACCTGGTGATCCGGCTGATCTGGCGCTGGCAGGTCTCGCGCAGCTGGAAGGCCCGGCGGCGCCGGCGGCGCCAGGCGCCCTGCGACAAGGACCTGCGCTGAGGCGCCGCTGCTCCCTTCCTGACGTTGCCCTCTCGACTGCCCATACGCGAACGGCCGGCCCCCTTGGGGCCGGCCGTTCGCGGTTGCCGGACGATGGCGGCGCCTCGCCTGCGGGCTCACTCCACCGGGGTGGGCCGCGGCTGCTCGCTCAGGCGCCCCTCGTCCAGGCGCATGACCCGGTCTTGATGGGCCGCCAGCCCCGGGTCGTGGGTCACGATCACGAAGGCGCAGGCGGAGGTGCGCGCCAGCTCATCCATCAGCGCCAGGATGCTCGCCGCGGTGTGCTGGTCCAGGTTGCCGGTGGGCTCGTCCATCAGCACCAGGCTCGGGTCGGTGACCAGGGCCCGGGCAATGGCCACCCGCTGGCGCTCGCCGCCGGAGAGCTCACCCGGCTTGTGGTCGGCGCGGGCGGCCATGCCGACGCGCTCCAGCAGCTGGCGGGCGCGCGCCTCGGCGACCTTCTTGCGCTGACCGCGCACGATCAGCGGCAGCGCGGCGTTCTCCAGGGCGGTGAACTCGGCCAGCAGGTGGTGGAACTGGTAGACGAAGCCGATATGGCGGTTGCGGAAGTGGCCGAGGGCCGCGTCGCCCAGCGCCAGCAGCGACTCGCCGGCGATGCGCACCTCGCCGCGGGTGGGCTGGTCCAGGCCGCCCAGCAGGTTGAGCAGGGTGGTCTTGCCGGAGCCGGAGCTGCCGACGATGGCGACCCGCTCGCCGGCGTGCACGGTGAGCTCGAGGCCGTCCAGCACGGTGACGTCCTGGGGACCCTCGTGGTAGATGCGGGTCAGGTCGCGGCACTCCAGCATCGGCGCCCCCGGCGCCGTGGCGGCGCCCTGCTCGGCAGTGGCTTGCATGGTCGTCTCACTCATAGCGCAGCACCTCGGCCGGCTGGACCTTGGCCGCCCGCCAGGCCGGATAGAGGGTGGAAAGGAAGGTCAGGCCCAGGGCCGCGGCGACGATGTCGCGCACGTCCGTCCAGTCGAGGCGCGACGGCAGGTTGCTGATGAAGTAGACCCCCGCGTCGAGGAACTGGATGCCGAACAGGCTCTCGACCCCGTCGATGATGTCGGAGATGGTCAGCGCCAGCAGCACCCCGAGCGCCACCCCGACCAGGATGCCGATCACCCCGATGGCCAGCCCCTGGACGATGAAGATGCCCATGATCGAGCGCGGCGTGGCGCCGATGGTGCGCAGGATGGCGATGTCGGCGTGCTTGTCGGTGACCACCATCACCAGGGTGGAGACGATGTTGAAGGCCGCCACGGCGATGATCACCGTCAGCAGCAGCGCGATCATGCGCTTCTCCATCTGGATCGCCTGGAAGAGGTTGCCGTGGGAGAAGGTCCAGTCGATGCCGCGGTAGCCCGGCCCCAGCTCGTTGACGATGCTGCGGGTCTCGGCGGCGGCCAGGAAGAGGTCGTCGAGCTCCAGGCGCAGGCCGCCCACGGCGTCACCGAGGCGCGCCAGGGTCTGCATGTCCTCGATATTGGCGTAGGCCAGGGCCGCGTCCAGGTCGGCACCGACGCTGAACACCCCGCTCACCGTGAAGCGCTTCAGGCGCGGGAAGACCCCGGCCGGGGTGATCGAGGCCTCGGGCACCAGCAGGGTCACGGTATCACCCACGCCAACCCCCAGCCGCCGGGCCAGGATGGAGCCCAGCACGATGTTCCACTCGCCGGGCTGCAGGTCGTCGAGCGCGCCCTGCTGCATGTGCCGGCCGATGATCGAGACGCGGTCCTCCCAATCGGGGTGGATGCCGTTGACCATGGCGCCCTCGTTGCGGCCGCCCACCGAGAACATGCCCTGCTGCTCCACGAAGGGGGCGGCGCCGATCACCCGCTCGCGCTCCATCAGTTGGGCGGCCAGGGACTCCCACTCCACCATGCCGGTACGCGATTCGATCTTGGTGTGCGGCACCATGCCGAGGATGCGGGTGCGCAGCTCGTGGTCGAAGCCGTTCATCACCGAGAGCACCAGGATCAGCACCGCCACGCCCAGCATCAGGCCCAGCATGGAGGTCAGCGAGATGAAGGAGATGAAGTGGTTGCGGCGCTTGGCGCGCACGTAGCGCAGCCCGATCAGGAATGGCAGACGGTCAAGCATGGAGGCGTTCCTTGTCAGCGGGCACCCATGGTACGGCTTTTTGGACGCCGCTGCACCGGGGCGGCGGCGCCTTGCCGCGGATTTGCACGACTCCCGCTCAGGCCAGACGAGGCTCGGTGATCGGCTGCGCCTCGGGCATGCCGATGCAGGCGCCCTGGGCATGGTCGATGCCCAGCTCGCGCACCCGCGCCAGCACCTCGGGGCTATGCACGAACTCCGCCACCGTCTCGATGCCCAGCTCCCGGGCGAAGCGCACGATGCCACGGGTCAGGGTCAGCGCCTGGGGGTCGCTGTCCAGATGGCGGATCAGGCTGCCGTCGATCTTGAGCAGGTCCACGTCGAGGCGCAGCAGGTGCTCGAAGTTGGCGTAGCCGGTGCCGAAGTCGTCGATGGCGATGCGCACCCCCAGCGCACGGGCACGGGCGATGGCGTCGCTGACCGCCACATAGCTGTCGATGCTGTGCGACTCGAGGATCTCGAGGATGAGCCGGCTGCCCAGGCCGCTCTCGGCTACCCGAGCGAGCAGCGGCTCGCTCACCTCGGGATCCACCAGGTCCTCGGCGGAGAGGTTCAGCGAGAAGGAGTGGTCGCCCTGCGCCATGGCCGAGAGACAGCACTCGAGCATGGTCAGGGTCAGGCGCCGGTGCAGCCGGCTGCGCCGCGCCACCTCCAGGAACTGGGCGGGGCTCACCGCCTCGCCCTGCTCGTCGATCAGGCGCATCAGACACTCGTGCTTGATGATCCGGCCGCTGGCAAGCTCGAGGATCGGCTGGAAGTAGGCGACGATGCGCCCCTCCTCCAGGGCGGCGGAGAGGCGGTTGGCCCAGGCCAGGTTCTGCTCGTAGCCCTCCCGCACCCGCTTGGCGGGGTCATAGAGGCCGCTGCCCGTCTGCTGCTCGCGGGCCTGGCGCAGCGCCATCCCGGCGGCGGAGATCAGCGCCTCGCGTCCCTCGTCCGCGAGCTGCCAGGTGGCGGCCAGCCCCAGGGTGGCGTGCAGCGCCAGCTCCTGCCCCCGCCAGGTCAGGCGCGAGGTGCCCACCGCCACCTGCAGGGCCGCGAGCCGTCGCGCCAGCGCCTCGTGCGAGAAGCGGCCTGGCAGCCAGATCGCCTGCTCGTCGGCAGGCATGCGGTAGAGCCGGCTGCCGCGCCACTCCACCCCCTGCAGCTCGGCGGCGAGGCATGACACCATGTGGCGGATCACCTGGTCGCCGCAGGCCTGGCCGAAGACGCCGTTGAACTGCTTGAAGCCGTCGACGTTGACCAGCACCAGGGCACCCGGCTTGTGCCCTTCCAGGTCGGCCAGCAGCCGGGCCCGGTTGGGCAGGCCGGTCAGGGGGTCGGTATAGAGGGTGCGCAGCTGACGCAGCATGCCGGCCACCAGCAGCAGGATGACCAGCGCCAGCAGCAGCACCCCCGCCCCCACCGTGGCCATGATGCGAAGGTTGGCCTGGCGCATCGGGGTGAGCACCGCGTCGATCTCGGCCTGGGGCACGCCGATACCGAACACCATGCCGGCCCGGGTGGTGGCATGCAGCAGGACCCAGGCCTCCCCCTGCAGGGCCAGGGGGCTCAGGGTCATCTCGGGACTGGTCTCGCGGTGCAGCTGCTGGTCGATGACCGCCTCGATCAGCGGCTGGGCGCGGGCCTGGTCCTCGGCCCGGGCCAGGCTCGAGAGGTTGCGGTTCTCGCGGTCGACCAGGAAGGTGAAGGCGCGCGGCGTCAGTTCCACCTCGCTGATCAGGCCGATGATGTCCCCGGCCACCCAGTCGCTGGCCGCCATGCCGAGCACGCGCCCCTCGGCGTCGCGCACCGGGGCGCTGGCGCTGATCACCACGTCGTCGATGCGTTCCTTGAAGTAGGCGGCGGTCCAGTGCATGGGCGTCGCCCCCTCGCGCCAGGCGTCGAGCCGCCGGGCCAGCCAGTCGACCGCTTCCCAGCCCGGCTCCAGGGGAGCGACCCGCAGCTCGCCTCCCCGGCGCCAGGCGTGCATGCCCAGCGGCGGCGTCACGCCGGCGAGCCACAGGGTGACCCCCTGGGCATCGGGAAAGTCGGTCAGTGCCTGGCGCAGGGCCTCCTCGGCCGCTGCTGCCCCCCCGTCCAGCTCGATCAACAGCTGGCCGACCCGCGCCAGGTCCTGGGTGTTCTGCTCCATGCGCCGATGGTGGGCGTTGATGCGGCCCAGGTTGGCCTCGAAGCTCTCGTGAATCCGGCGCTCGCGCAGTTCGGCCAGGGAGGATTCGGCCATGCGCAGGTTCAGCCCCGAGAGCAGCCACATGCCGCCGAGGAAGAGCGCCACCAGCAGGGCCAGCAGCAGCATGATGACGTGGCGCCCGCCCAGTCCGAGGGCGGGCGGCTTCATCGGGCGGCCTCGGCGGTCTCGTCACCACCGGCCCGGGAGAGCTGCTCCAGGCGGGCCGCCGCGGCTTCATCGCCACCGTCGGCGGCGCGCTGCAACCAGCCCAGCGCCTCCTCGCGGTCCCCCGCCAGCTCCGCCAGACTGCCCATATGGTGCTGGGCCCTGGCATCCCCCTGCTCCGCCGGCGCGGCA
Source organism: Halomonas sp. PGE1 (assembly GCF_013000985.1). Classification (NCBI taxonomy): domain Bacteria; kingdom Pseudomonadati; phylum Pseudomonadota; class Gammaproteobacteria; order Oceanospirillales; family Halomonadaceae; genus Halomonas; species Halomonas sp. PGE1. The sequence goes on along the minus strand of NZ_CP053032.1, from coordinate 1,760,425 downwards.
CAGGCCTCGCGGGCCTGCTGGAGGTTGCGAATGGTGAAGTAGAGGTAGCAGTCGCTGGCGTCGCGGCGGGCCATGGCCTGCGCCTCGCGGCGCGACTCGGACTCATCCTCGCGGGGTTCAGGAGCGGGGGTCGAGACGGCGGCCAGGCGCGCTTCCTCCTCGCGGACCCTAGCATGAAAGGTGTTCACATCGGCGGGGCAGGAGTGGAGATAGCCGCGGCGGTAACGCGCGAGGGTCTCCCGATTTGCGGGACGCTCGGCGTACTCCTCGGCGATGGCCGCACAGCGGCGGTCACGTTCACGGGACAGGACCACCAGGCTCTCGGCGAGCCGAGGCTCCCCGGCGTTCGCCTCGAGGAAGTCCGTGAGCGGGTCGATCCAGGGCTGCGCCAGCAGCGCCTCGACCTCGGCCTCCTGCGCCGCCAGGTCGTCGTCATCCCGGGAAAAGCGATCGGCCAGGCGCTCCCGCTGGGCGCCGATGGCCTCCCCGGTACGTGACAGCCACTCACCCGAGGAGGTGACGATGGCATCGCCCGAGGGCAGCGCGGCACAGCCGCCGAGCAGCAGCGCCATGGCCAGGGGAAAGAGGGGGCGAGTCAACGGGCGCATGGGGCTCCTCGGCGGGCCGGCAATCTGCAATGCTCCAAGAATATCATCGATGCGCACCACCGACCGAGACCAACCCTCTCACGGTCGCCACTTGCATCGCCGTGCATTGATGCCTACATTCGCGACCTGACCCACCGATCCACCCAGCGGGGCTTTCTCTGACCATGGCCAAACGCCTGCTTCCCGAATGGCACCCTCAGGATGCCGTCCAGCTCACCTGGCCCGGCCCCGAGAGCGACTGGGCGCCGCTGCTCGAGCGCATCGAGGCCACCCTGGAGGCCATGGTGGTCGCCATCGCCCGCTATCAGGCCGTGCTGATCAGCGTGCCCGACACCGCCACCCGCACCCACCTGGCCGGCCGCTTCGCAAGCCTCGGCGTGCCGGAGAAGCGAGTGACGCTGGTGGTGGCGCCCGCCGACGACACCTGGGCCCGGGACCATGGCCCGCTGGCCGTGGAGGATAACGGCGAACTGCGCCTGCACGACTACGTCTTCACCGGCTGGGGCGGCAAGTTTCCCGCCGCCCGGGACAATACCCTGACCCGGCGGCTGCTTGATGCCGGCGTCTACGCCTGCCCGGTCAGCGAGCGCGGCCTGGTGCTGGAGGGTGGGGCGCTGGAGAGCGACGGTGCCGGCACCCTGCTCACCACCGAGGCGTGCCTGCTCAATCCCAACCGCAACCCCGGCCTCGATCGAGCGGCGGTGGAGGCCTGGCTGCACGAGGACTTCGGGGTGACCCGGGTGCTGTGGCTGGCCCATGGCCACCTGGAAGGGGACGACACCGACAGCCACGTGGACACCCTGGCGCGCTTCTGCGACCCGGCCACCATCGCCTACGTGCGCTGCGACGACGAGAGCGACCCCCACTACCCGGCGCTGGCCGCCATGGAGGCGGAGCTCAAGGCCCTGCGCCGCCGGGACGGCGAGCCCTACCGGCTGGTGCCGCTGCCCTGGCCGAGCCCCTGCTTCGACCCGGTCGACGGCCACCGCCTGCCGGCCACCTACGCCAACTTCCTGATCATCAACGGTGCGGTGCTGGTGCCCACCTACGGCGACGCCGCCGACACCCGGGCGCTGACCGCCCTGGCCGGCGCCTTCCCGGGGCGCGACATCATTCCCATCGACTGCCTGAGCGTGATCCGCCAGCACGGCAGCCTGCACTGCCTGACCATGCAGCTGCCCCAGGGCAGCCTGGCCAGCCGGGCCTGAAGGAAATTGGAACCACGAGATTAGGGGCGCTGGGGACAAGCCGAAGAGGAGGTCCTACGCCAGGGGTGAGGAGCATTGCTCCGAACGGGCGGGCCATGGATGGCCCGCACCGGCCCTGCAAGCGGCGCAGGATGCGAGAGCGCCGCAGGGCGTCGGTAGCGTACAGGGAAGTATTCACAGCGCCTCCTCGCAGGCTTGTCGCCAGACAAGCCCCGAGAAAATGAATAAAGAGGAGAGTCGATCATGCCCCGCCAACTGAAGGTCGGCCTGGTCCAGCAGCCCGCCTGGCCCGACAAGGCCAGGAGCCTCGCCGAGAGCGAGGCCGGCATCCGCGAGCTGGCCGCCGCCGGCGCCGAGCTGGTGATGCTCCAGGAGCTGCACGCCACCCACTACTTCTGCCAGTACGAGGACACCGAGCTCTTCGACCTGGCCGAGCCCCTGGACGGCCCCACCGGCACCCGCCTGGCGGCGCTCGCCGCCGAGCTCGATATCGTGCTGGTGGGCTCGCTGTTCGAGCGCCGCGCGCCGGGGCTCTACCACAACACCGCCGTGGTCTACGACCGCAAGCGCGGTGCCGTGGGCCACTACCGCAAGATGCATATCCCCGACGACCCGGGCTTCTATGAGAAGTTCTACTTCACCCCGGGCGACGCCGACGACGCCCGCGGCCAGGGCTTCCACCCCATCGACACCTCGGTGGGCCGGCTCGGCCTGCTGGTGTGCTGGGACCAGTGGTACCCGGAGGCGGCGCGCCTGATGGCGTTGGCCGGGGCGGAGCTTTTGCTCTACCCCACCGCCATCGGCTGGGACCCCGCCGATGACGACGCCGAGAAGTCCCGCCAGAAGGACGCCTGGACGCTGATCCAGCGCAGCCACGCGGTGGCCAACGGCGTGCCGGTGATCGTCGCCAACCGGGTCGGCCACGAGCCGGATCACTCCGGGGTCGGCCGCGGCATCGACTTCTGGGGCGGCAGCTTCATCGCCGGCCCCCAGGGGGAGCTGCTGGCCCACGGCGGCGTCAACGCCGAGCGCCTGCTGGTGACCCTGGACATGGAGCGCGGCGAGGACGTGCGCCGGATCTGGCCGTATCTCCGCGACCGCCGCATCGACGCCTACGGAGATCTGACCCGGCGCTACCGCGACTGAGACTGGTGCCGTCAGCAAGCCAGAGGGCGCCGGGGGCAGGCCGAAGAGGAGGTCCGAGGACCAGGGACGGCCGAGGTAGCGTACAGGGAAGTATTTACAGCGCCTCCTCGACGGTCCGGCGCCCCGGGGCCTGCCGCCGGTAAAGCCCGACGACAGACCGGCGGACTTGCCGCCTACTCGTCCTCTTCGGCGCGCGGCAGCACCCAGTTGAGCACGATGCCCACCAGGGCGGCGAGGCTCACCCCCTGCAGGGTGAACTGGCCGCCGCCGAACTGCATGCCGCCGATGCCGAAGACCAGGATCAGCGAGATCACCACCAGGTTGCGCGGCGCGGTCAGCGAATGGCCGGCGCGCACCAGGGTGTTCATGCCCACCACGGCGATGGAGCCGAACAGCAGGGTCATGATGCCGCCCATCACCGGACCCGGGATGGTCTGCAGCAGGGCGCCGAGCTTGGCCACGAAAGCCAGGCCGATGGCGAGACAGGCCGCCACCACCATGTACTTCGGATTGAAGGCGCGGGTCAGGGTCACCGCCCCGGTCACCTCGGAGTAGGTGGTGTTGGGCGGACCGCCGAACAGCGCCGCGGTGGTGGTGGCCAGGCCATCGCCCAGCAGGGTGCGGTGCAGGCCGGGCTTCTCCAGGTAGTTCTTGCGCGTCACCGAGCCGATGGCCACCATGTCGCCGATATGCTCCACCGCCGGCGCAATGGCCACCGGGATCATGAAGAGGATCGCCGCCCAGTGGAAGCTCGGCGCGGTGAACGCCGGGATCGATAGCCAGGCCGCCTCGCGCACCGGCGTGAAGTCCACCATGCCCATCGCAAGCGCCAGCACATAGCCGGTGACGATGCCGCCCATGATCGGGATCAGGCGGATCAGGCCGCGGCCGAACACCGCTAGCACCAGCGTCACCAGCAGGCTGGTCATGGAGAGGAAGATCGCCGGGGCATAGCCGATGTTGTCGCTGGTCTCGCCGGTGGCCATGCTGACCGCCACCGGCGCCAGCGCCAGGCCGATCACCATGATCACCGGTCCCACCACCACGGCCGGCAGCAGCCGATGCAGCCAGGCGGTGCCCTTGAGGCGCACGGCCTGGGAGATCGCCACGTAGACCAGGCCCGCGGCCATCAGGCCGCCCATGGTGGCCGGGATGCCGAAGTTGACCACCGAGCCCTGGATGGGGGCGATGAAGGCGAACGACGAGGCCAGGAAGACCGGCACGGTGACCCGGGTCACGCCGTGGAACACCAGGGTCCCCACGCCGGCGGTGAAGAGCGCCACGCTGGGGTCAAGCCCAGTGAGCAGCGGCACCAGTACCAGGGCGCCGAAGGCCACGAAGAGCATCTGCGCCCCGGTGAGCAGGGTACGGGGCAGCGATTCGGCCGCGGGGTGGGCGGCCGCTGAGGTGTCAGTCATGACAGTTCTCCGAAAAAACGCCCCTGGCGCGAGGGCTCAGGGGCGCGATGGCGATGGGAAAGGACTCAGCGGGTACCGAAGATCTTGTCGCCGGCATCACCCAGGCCGGGCACGATATAGCCGTGCTCATCGAGACGCTCGTCGACGCCGGCGGTGTAGATCTCGATGTCCGGGTAGGCGTCCTGGACCCGCTTGATCCCTTCGGGCGCCGCCACCAGCACGATCACCTTCATCTGCTTGCAGCCGCGCTCGCGCAGCATGTCCAGGGTCGCCACCATGGTGCCCCCGGTGGCCAGCATGGGATCGATGACGATGGCCAGGCGCTCGTCGAGGTCGTTCGCGAACTTGGCGAAATAGGGCACCGGCTCGAGGGTCTCCTCGTCTCGGTAGAGTCCCACCACGCTGATCCTGGCGCTGGGGATCAGGTCGGTGACGCCGTCGAGCATGCCGAGGCCGGCGCGCAGGATCGGCACGATGGTGACCTTCTTGCCCTTGAGCAGGTTCACGGGGATCTTGTTGCCGCTCCAGCCGTCGATCTCCTGAACCTCGAGCTCGAGATCCTTGGTCGCCTCGTAGGTGAGCAGCTTGGCCAGCTCGCCGGCCAGCTCACGGAAACTCTTGGTGCTGATGCCGGCTTCACGCATCAGACCCAACTTGTGCTGGACCAGGGGGTGCTGGATGGCATGGACGCTCATGGGCGGAACCTCTTCACTCTTCGGGGCGGCGGGAGACGATACCGACCTTGGTCGCATGGACCCGGCCGGTAAATTGACGGCCATTCTACCCGCATCCCGCCTCGAGGTGTAGGCGGCTCAGGGCACCTCGGGCAGCTGCCAGTCGATGGGGGGTGCGCCCGTGCTCGACCAGGAAAGCGTTGGCCCGGGAGAAGTGGTGGTTGCCGAAGAAGCCGCGATGGGCGGAGAGCGGCGAGGGGTGCGGCGACTCCAGCACCAGGTGCCGGCTGGCATCGATCAGCGTCCTCTTCTGGCGGGCGTGGCTGCCCCACAGCAGGAACACCGTGGGCTCGCCGTGCTCGCTGACCGTGGCGATGGCGCGGTCGGTGAAGGTCTCCCAGCCGCGCCCGCGGTGGGAGCCGGCATTGCCCTCCTCCACGGTCAGCGAGGTGTTGAGCAGCAGCACCCCCTGGCGCGCCCAGTGCTCCAGGTGGCCGTGGGCCACCGGGCGGAAGCCGACGTCGGTGGCCAGCTCCTTGTAGATGTTGGCCAGCGACGGCGGAATGCGCACCCCCGGCTTCACCGAGAAGCACAGGCCATGGGCCTGGCCGGGGCCGTGGTAGGGGTCCTGGCCGAGGATCACCACCTTCACGGACGGCAGGGGCGTGAGCTCGAAGGCCCGGAACCAGTCGACGGAGTGGGGATAGATCACCTTCCTGGCCGCCTTCTCGGCGGCCAGGAAGTCGCGAAGCGACTGCATGTAGGGCGCCTGGAACTCCTCGCCCAGCCACTGCTGCCAGCTATCGGGAAGCGGTGCCGCCATCCCTGCCCTCCTCGCGTCTCAGCGCTTGACCTGGTCGGCCAGGGGCTCGACGTAGGCCACGCCCATGTCCCAGGGAAACTGGATCCAGCAGTCCTGCGCCACCTCGGTGAGGTACTGGTCCACCAGCGGACGCCCCTCCGGCTTGGCATAGACGGTGACGAAGTGCGCCTTCGGCAGCAGCTCGCGCACCTTGCGGGCGGTCTTGCCGGTGTCCACCAGGTCGTCGACCAGCAGCCAGCCGTCGCCGTCATGGTCGACGCCCTTCATGACGTCGAGGCCGCCCTGGTCCATATGGTCGTAGCTCTTGATGCAGACGGTATCGATCAGGCGGACGTTGAGCTCACGAGCGATCAGGGCCGCAGGGATCAGCCCGCCGCGGGTGATGGCGACGATGCCCTTGAAGTCGCGCTCCACCAGTTGGTGGCAGAGCTCGCGGACATCGCGATGCAGCTGGTCCCAGGAGACGGTGAAGTGCTTGTGGTAGCGGTTGCTGCTCATGAGGTCACTCGTCCTCGGTGAAGGAACAGACGGCGAAGACGTTGAAGCCCGCCTCGCGGATGCGCGCAGAGCCGCCGAGATCCGGCAGGTCGACGATGGTGGCGGTCTCCACCACCTGGCCGCCGCTGCGGGTGATCAGCTTGGCGGCGGCCAGCATGGTACCGCCGGTGGCGATGAGGTCATCGACGATCAGGATGCGATCGCCCTGCTTGAAGGCGTCGGAGTGGAGCTCCACCTCGGCCTCGCCGTACTCCAGGGTGTAGGTCTCACTGATGGTACGGAACGGCAGCTTGCCCTTCTTGCGCACCGGCACGAAGCTGCAGCCGAGCTCGTAGGCCAACGGCGCCCCGACGATGAAGCCGCGGGCGTCGATGGCGGCGACGGCATCGATCTCCATCTCCTGGTAGCGGTGCACGAAGCTGTCGACCAGCTTGCGAAAGGCCGCGCTGTTCTGCAGCAGCGGCGTGATGTCGCGGAAGTTGACCCCCGGCTGCGGCCAGTCGGGGACGGTGCGGATGACGGACTTGATGTAGTCGCCGTAGATGCTCATCGATACGGGTCTCGGTGAGTGGGTGCAATCGGTGGTCGAGGATCAGTCGAGGAACAGGAACTTCAGCGCGAACAGCAGCGCCAGCACGACTACCGCCGGATTGAGGTCCTTGAAGCGCCCGGAGAGCGCCTTGATCGCCGCATAGCTGATGAAGCCCAGGGCGATGCCCTCGGCGATCGAGAAGGTCAGCGGCATGGCCAGGGCGGCGATCAGCACCGGCGCGGCGTCGGTGGGATCCTCCCAGTTGGCGTGGGCCAGGCTGCCGGCCATCAGCACCGCCACGTAGAGCAGCGCGCCGGCGGTGGCGTAGGCCGGAATGGAGCCCGCCAGCGGGGCGAAGAAGAGGCTGATCAGGAACAGCGCGGCGACCACCACGGCGGTCAGGCCGGTACGCCCGCCGGAGGCGATGCCCGCGGTGGACTCGATGTAGCTGGTGGTGGTGGAGGTGCCAAGCACCGCACCGGCCATGGAGGCGCCGCTGTCGGCCATCATGGCGCGACCGAGGCGCGGCAGCTTGCCGTCCTTGTCGAGCAGCTTGCCGCGATGGGCCACGCCCACCAGGGTGCCGGAGGTGTCGAAGAGGTCGACGAAGAGAAAGGCGAAGATCACGCTGAGCATGGCGATATCCAGCGCGCCCCACAGGTCCAGCGCCATGAAGGTGGGCGCGATGGAGGGCGGCATGGACATGATGCCGCCATATTCGTTATGGCCAAACAGCATGGCAGCCACGGTGATGCCGAGGATGCCGATCATCACCGCTCCGGTCACCTTCAGGTAGGCCAGGGCCGTGATCACGAAGAAGCCCAGCAGGGCGTAGATGGCGGCGGGCTGGGAGAGATCCCCCAGCGCCACATAGGTGGCCGGATTGGAGACCACGATGCCGGCGTTCTTCAGCGCGATCATGGCCAGGAAGAGGCCGATGCCCGCGGCGATGCCCAGGCGCAGGGAGAGCGGGATCGAGTGGATGATCCACTCGCGCACCTTGAAGATGCTGAGCAGGAAGAAACAGAAGCCGGAGAAGAAGACCGCGCCGAGCGCCGCCTCCCAGGTGTAGCCCATGCCCAGCACCACCCCGTAGGTGAAGAAGGCGTTGAGCCCCATGCCCGGCGCCTGGGCAATCGGGTAGTTGGCCCAGAGCCCCATGATCAGACAGCCGATGGCGGCGGCCAGGCAGGTGGCGACGAAGACCGCGCCATAGTCCATGCCGGCCTCGGAGAGGATGCTGGGGTTGACGAAGATGATGTAGGCCATGGTCAGGAAGGTGGTGATCCCGGCGATGACCTCGGTCTTGATGCTGGTGTTGTGCTCGGACAGCTTGAACTGCTTGTCGATCAGGCTCTTCATGGGGCTCATTCCTGCGCGCTTGGACGTGGCGACGGTCCCTGGGGGGCGAGAAGGGTCACGAGAAAAGCGGCCTATGGTACCCGCATCCCCGTCGGGATGCGAGAGACCGGAAGGCCGCTGACTCGCACTGTTCACAGTGCTCTTCACACTACTCTTCACACTGTATAAGCAAAGACCGGGCCAGACGCCAGCCGTGCCACCAACGCAGACCTGACGGAGCGGTCAAGCCACCGCCAGGCTCAGATCCCCCGGGCGGCCAGCACCCGCTCCACGGTCTCGACGATGGCCTGGGTCTGGGGGTCGATCTCGACGTTGACGCTGTCCCCCGGCACCCGGTCGATCAGGGTGGTGCGCGCCAGGGTCTCGGGGATCAGGTTGACGCAAAAGCGGGGCCCGTGGGCCGCGGTGGCCGGGCGCACCTCGCCGATGGTCAGGCTGATGCCGTCGACGCCGATGTAGCCCTTGTCAAACAGGAAGCGCCCCAGCGCATGGGGCAGCTCGAACCACAGCCGGCGATTGTTGGGCGCCTCGTCGAGCTCGACCAGCTCGGCCACCGCCATCACGTGGCCCGACATGGCATGGCCGCCGATCTCGTCGCCGAAGCGGGCCGCCCGCTCGATATTGACGCGGCTGCCCACCTCGACTGCACCAAGGTTGGTCACCCGCAGGGTCTCGCGCATCAGGTCGAAGCTGACCCGCTCGCCGTCGATGGCCGTGACCGTGAGGCAGACCCCGTTGTGGGCCACCGAGGCCCCGATCTCGAGCCCCTGGCGCAGCGCCTCGGGCAGGACCAGGATATGGGTGCGAAACTGCTCGGCCTCTTCGATGGCGACCACCTCGGCGGTGCCCTGAACGATACCCGTGAACATGGCGTCTCCTCGACTGCAGCTGGACCCCCGCAGGGGCAAGGGCACAGAGTGTAGAGAAATCCCACCCGAGGCGTCCACGCCGGCACCCGGCACACCAGCGCTTTCACCTACCAAACACGAGAAAACAGGAAATTGTCCTGCCTAATGAGCGGGACGACCACAACAACACCCAGGGCGATTGACAGCCACGCCCGCCGCACCTAAGCTTCCCCGCTACATTGAACGGCGCCGATTTGTACCCGGCTTGCGGGCGCCAGCGCGGCGACACGCCCTTCCGGGCCGTGCCACCGCGTGAAGTGCAGCTAAAAGGGTGTGTCCAGCGTTGATGGCCACCCGCAAGGGTGGCCTTTTTTTACCCTGGCTGCACCGCCCGCCCCGGCGCCCCGCTTGCGGTGCTTCCGATGATTCGACTCCATAACGTATCCAAGACCTATGCGCTGAAAGGGCGACGCGGCAGCCCCGCTCGGACCATAGAGGCGCTCAAGAATATCGACTTCCACGTGCCCGCCGGCCAGATTCACGGCGTGATCGGCCTCTCCGGCGCCGGCAAGTCGACCCTGATTCGCTGCGTCAACCTGCTCGAGCGCCCCACCACCGGCACCGTCACCGTGGACGGCCAGGAGCTCACCGGCCTCTCCCGCCAGGCGCTCAACCAGGCGCGCCACGGCATGGGCATGATCTTCCAGCACTTCAACCTGCTCACCAACCGCACGGTATTCGCCAACGTGGCCCTGCCCCTGGAGCTGATGGGCATGAGGCGCGCCGAGATCCGCGAGCGGATCACGCCGCTGCTGGAGCTGGTGGGCCTGGCCGACAAGGCGAACCAGTATCCGGCCCAGCTCTCCGGCGGCCAGAAGCAGCGGGTGGCCATCGCCCGGGCGCTGGCCAGCCGCCCCAAGGTGCTGCTCTGCGACGAGGCCACCTCGGCCCTCGACCCTCAGACCACCGCCTCGATCCTGGCGCTGCTGCGGGACATCAACCAGAAGCTCGGCCTGACCATTCTGCTGATCACCCACGAGATGGAGGTGGTCAAGTCGATCTGCCACCGGGTCAGCCTGATCTCCGGCGGCGAGCTGGTGGAGGAGGCCGAGGTGGGCGACTTCTTCACCGCCCCGCGCACCCGGCTCGGCCGCGAGTTCCTCAACGACTTCCTCAAGCTGGAGCCGCCCCGGGCGCTGATCGAACGCCTCGAGGAGAGCCCCGGCGAGCACACCCATCCGGTGGTGCGCCTGGCCTTCTCCGGCGACGCCGTCTCCACGCCGCTGATCTCGCGGCTTGCCCGGGAGTGCGGCGTCGACGTCAGCATCCTGCAGGCCAAGGTGGAGTCGATCCAGGAGCGCACCCTCGGCCTGATGATCGCCGAGCTGATGGGCCCAGCGGAGCAGACCCGCACGGCCATCGACTATCTCGAATCCCATGATCTGCACGTGGAGGTGCTTGGCCATGTCCAGCGCGATGATTGACCTGATCCTCCGGGCTACCCTGGACACCCTCTATATGGTGGCCGTCTCCGGGGTGATCTCGGCCCTGGTGGGCATCCCGCTCGGGGTGCTGCTCTATGTGACGCGTCCCGGCCAGGTGCTGGCCCAGCCGGCGGTCAACGGCGTGCTCGGCATCGTCACCAATATCGGCCGCTCGATCCCCTTCATTATCCTGATGGTGGCGATCATCCCCTTCACCCGCATGCTGGTGGGCACCTCCATCGGCACCAACGCCGCCGCCGTGCCGCTGACCATCGCCGCCATTCCCTTTATCGCCCGCCTGGTGGAGGGCGCGCTGAACGAGATCAACCCGGGCCTGGTGGAGGCCGCCCAGTCCATGGGCGCCACCCCCTGGCAGATCATCACCCGGGTGCTGCTGCCCGAGGCCCGCGGCGGCATCTTCACGGCGATGACCGTCACCGTGGTCACCCTGGTCAGCTACTCGGCCATGGCCGGCGCCGTGGGGGGCGGGGGCCTGGGCGACCTGGGGATCCGCTACGGCTACAATCGCTTCAACCCCACCGTCATGCTGATCACCGTGGCGATCCTCGTGGTGATGGTGCAGGGCTTCCAGAGCCTGGGGGACTATCTGGTCCGCAAGAGCGACCACAAGTAGGCGTGATAGCAAAAAAGTATTAAAACCAGGGTTTTTATTCCTATACTATCGTCACACCACCCGAGGAGACCCTTCCCATGCGCAAGACAGTGATCAGCACTCTGCTCGCCTCCAGCCTGGCCCTGGGCGCCGGCAGCGCCCTGGCCGACGACCACAGCATCAAGGTCGGCACCGTGGCAGGCCCCGAGACCGACGTGATGCAGGTGGCCGCCGAGGTCGCCCAGCGCGAGTACGGCCTGACCGTGGAGATCATCGAGTTCACCGACTACGTGACCCCCAACGCGGCACTCGCCGACGGCAGCCTGGACGCCAACGCCTACCAGCACGAGCCCTACATGCAGGCCATGGTCAACGATCGCGGCTATGACTTCGCCATCGCCGGGCGCACCTTCGTCTACCCGATCGGCGCCTACTCCGAGAAGTACGCCAGCATCGACGAGCTCCCCGAGCGCGCCCAGATCGCCCTGCCCAACGACCCCTCCAACGAGGGTCGCTCGCTGATCCTGATGCACAACGAGGGCCTGATCCAGCTGGACGACCCGGAAAACCTCGAGGCCACCCCGCTCAACGTGGTGGAGAACCCGCGCGGCTTTCGCTTCCGGGAGATCGAGGCCGCCCAGCTCCCCCGCGTGCTGCCCGACGTGGACATGGCCTTCATCAACAACACCTTCGCCCAGCCCGCCGGCCTGAGCCTGGACGACGCCCTGATCAAGGAGGGCCCGGAGTCCCCCTACGTCAACCTGATCGTGGTGCGCGGCGATGACGTGGAGCGCGAGGCGATCCAGCAGCTGGTGCGCAGCTACCAGACCGAAGAAGTGAAGGCCAAGGCGGCCGAGCTGTTCGGGCCGGCGGCGGTGCCCGGCTGGGAATAAGAAAAACGGAGAAGAACAGGGGCCGGCCTTAGCCGGCCCCTTCTATTTCAGGAGCCATGATGACCGTCGACTATCCCCTGCTCGCCCGCCAGCTCGCCGCACTCCTCGATACCCGCGACTGGCTGACCAACAGCGCCCAGACCGCCGCCTTCCTGATGCAGGAGATTCCCGAGCTCAACTGGGCCGGCTTCTACCTGCAGCGCGAGCCGGAGACCCTCTGCCTCGGCCCCTTCCAGGGCAAGCCCGCCTGCCACCCCATCCCCTTCAGCAAGGGGGTCTGCGGCGCCGCGGCGCGCACCCGCACCACCCAGCGCATCGACGACGTCCACGCCGTGGCCGACCATATCGCCTGCGACGCCGCCTCCAGGGCCGAGCTGGTGGTCCCCATCCTGGTCGCGGATCGCCTCTGGGGCGTGCTGGATCTGGACAGCCCCCGCGGCGGGCGCTTCAGCGCGGCGGACCAGGCCGGCATCGAGTCGCTGGTGGCGGTGTTCGTGGCACACACGGACCTGGCGCCGGCCTGGGCGCACCGGCAGGAATAGAGCTCACGAAAGGCAGAACGCCCCCGCAGCAGGGCTGCGGGGGCGTTCCGAAATCTGGTAGGACCAGGCGGATTCGAACCGCCGACCTCTACCATGTCAAGGTAGCGCTCTAACCAACTGAGCTATGGTCCTGGTGTGGATGCATGCTGGTAGGACCAGGCGGATTCGAACCGCCGACCTCTACCATGTCAAGGTAGCGCTCTAACCAACTGAGCTATGGTCCTGTTTCAGCAGCATATTGCCGAGGCATCTCGCCCCGGCAACGGATGCATATATTACCGATCCTCAGAGATTTTGCAAGCACTCAGCGCTCGCTTTTGACCCGCTCCACCGCCTCCTGCCAGCCGCGGTAGAGTCGCTCCCGCTCCGCCTCGGGCATCTGCGGCGTGAATCGCCGCTCGCAGCGCCAGAGCTCGGCGATCTCGTCGAGGTCCCGGTACCAGCCCAGGCGCAGCCCGGCCAGGTAGGCCGCCCCCAGTGCCGTGGTCTCCAGCACCGTGGGGCGATCCACCGCCACGCCCAGCATGTCGGCCAGAAACTGCATCACCCAATTGTTGGCCACCATGCCCCCGTCCACCCGCAGGGTGTCCGGCGCGGCGTCCATGTCGTCGCTCATGCAGGCCTGCAGGTCACGGGTCTGGTAGCAGACCGCCTGGAGGCCGGCGGCGACGATCTCGGCGATGCCGGTGTCCCGGGTCAGGCCGAAGATGGCGCCGCGGGCCTTGGGGTCCCAGTGGGGCGCCCCCAGCCCGGTGAAGGCCGGCACCAGGTAGACGCTGTGGCCGGCCCGGGTCTGGCGCGCCAGGGCCTCGGTCTCGGCGGCATTCTCGAAGAGCCGCAGGCCATCCCGCAGCCACTGCACCGTGGCACCGGCCACGAAGATGCTCCCCTCCATGGCGTAGGTGGGCCGTCCTTCCAGGCGATAGGCCACGGTGGTCAGCAGGCGGTTGCGCGACAGCGCCGCCGTGTCGCCGGTATTGACGATCATAAAGCAGCCGGTGCCGTAGGTGCTCTTGCCCATGCCCGGACGGAAGCAGGCCTGCCCCACCAGCGCCGCCTGCTGGTCCCCGGCCACTCCGGCGATGGGCGGCTCCGCCCCCAGCCACTCCCGCTCGAGGGTGCCGAAGTCGTCGCTGGAGTCCTTCACCTCGGGCAGCAGCGCCTCGGGGATACCGAACAGCTCGAGCAGCACCGGATCCCAGCGCTGCTCGTGGATATTGAACAGGGCCGTGCGCGAGGCGTTGGTGGCATCGGTGGCGTGGACCCGCCCCCCGGTGAGGCGCCAGATCAGGAAGGTGTCCACGGTGCCGAAGGCGAGCTCGCCGCGCCGGGCCCGCTCCCGGCCCCCCGCCACGTTGTCGAGAAGCCAGGCGAGCTTGGTGGCCGAGAAATAGGGGTCGATCAAGAGACCGGTGCGCGCCTGGACCGCCTCCAGGTGGCCCGCCTCCCGCAGCGCCTGGCAGGCGTCGGCGGTGCGCCGGTCCTGCCAGACGATGGCGCGGTGGAGCACCTCACCGCTCTGCCGATCCCAGAGCAGGGCGGTCTCGCGCTGGTTGGTGATGCCCACCCCGGCCAGCCGCTCGGGGCCGACGCCGGCCCGGTCGATGACCTCCCGGCAGGTGGCGAGCACGCTCTCCCAGATCTCCTCCGGGTCGTGCTCCACCCAGCCATCATGGGGAAAGTGCTGGGTGAATTCGCGCTGTGCCGATGCCACGTTGCCGCCTTCACGATCGAACAGGATCGCGCGGGAACTGGTGGTGCCTTGATCGATCGCCAGTATCAGGTCAGCCATGGTGGCTCCTGTCGAGAAATGTTCGCTTATAGTCACCAAGGGTACTGCAGCGTGTTCGGAAATCTCTACAACCTTGGTCGCTCATGACGCCAGCTGCGATGCCGACGCCGCCCCGATCACCTAAACTGCCGCCAGCCAAAGGGAGTCGACATGAACCAACAGCAGCGACACGAAGCCATCGTCGAGCTGGTGCGCCGCGAAGGCTATGCCAGCATCGAGCAACTGACCGATCACTTCAGCGTCACCCCTCAGACCATTCGCCGCGACCTCAACGCGCTGGCCAATGACGGCCTGCTGCGCCGGGTCCACGGCGGCGCGGGGCTCGAGTCGAGCACCGTCAACACTGCCTATGCCACTCGCAAGACCCTCAACCTCGAGGCCAAGCGCCGCATTGCCGCGCTGTTGGCCAGCAAGATCCCCGACAGCTCATCGCTGTTCATCAATATCGGCACCAGCAATGAGGTGATCGCCGAGGCGCTGCTGGAGCACCACCGCGAGCTGGAGGTGATCACCAACAACCTCAACGTGGCGGCCATCCTACAGCACAAGGAGGACTTCAACGTGATCATCGCCGGTGGCCAGGTGCGCTCCCGGGACGGCGGCATCATCGGTGAGGCCACCATCGACTTCATCAACCAGTTCAAGGTGGACTACGGCATCATCGGTATCAGCGGCATCGACGAGGACGGCTCACTGCTGGAGTTCGACTACCAGGAGGTGCGCGTGGCCCAGGCCATCATCCAGAACTCGCGCCAGGTCTACCTCGCCGCCGACCACTCCAAGTTCCGCCGCAATCCCTCGGTGCGCCAGGGCAACATCACCCAGATCCACGCCCTCTTCACCGACCTGCGCCCCCCCCCAGTCGATCTGCCAGCTGATGGAGAGCCACGACGTGGCCCTGCATATCGCCGACTGAGCCCAGCCCTCCGACCCGCTCTCGAAAGCGAACCCGAAAGAGTTCATCCCCACCCATTGATGTTCTTTTCCGAGTGGCGTATTTTCACTTATGAAAAAAACCGACAGAAGAGCAGGCGGCACCCACCCCGCCGAGCGATGGATCGGAGGAGACAATGACCCCCCTGGACCTCATGGTGATCGGCGGCGGCATCAACGGCACCGGCATCGCCAACGACGCCGCCGGCCGCGGGCTGCGCGTCGGCCTCTGCGAACAGGGCGACCTCGCCAGCGCCACCTCCTCCGCCAGCAGCAAGCTCATCCATGGCGGCCTGCGCTACCTGGAACACCGCGAGTTTCGACTGGTGAGCGAGGCGCTGCGCGAGCGCGAGGTGCTGATGGCCAAGGCGCCCCATATCATCTGGCCAATGCGCTTCCTGCTCCCCCACCGCTCCCATCTGCGGCCGGCCTGGATGATTCGCGCCGGCCTCTTCCTCTATGATCATCTGGGCAAACGCCGAGCGCTTCCCGCCTCCCGCGGCGTGCGCTTCACCGCCCAAAGCCCGCTCGCACCGAGCATCACCCGCGGCTTCGAATACTCCGACTGCTGGGTGGACGATGCCCGCCTGGTGGTGCTCAACGCCCTGCAGGCCCGGGAGCACGGCGCCGAGGTGCTGGTCCGCACCCGCTGTATCGCTGCCCGCGAGGTGGAGGGGCTCTGGGAGCTGGAGCTGGAGGATGCCGGCAGCGGCGAGCGCTTCCGGCGCCGCGCCCGGGCTCTGGTCAACGCCGCCGGCCCCTGGGTGGAGCAGGTGATACGCCAGGGGCTCGCGCGCGAGCCGCGCTATGGCATCCGCATGATCCAGGGCAGCCACCTGGTGGTGCCCCGCCTCAACGAGGACGAGCGCGCCTACATCCTGCAGAACCAGGACGGGCGCATCGTCTTCGTGCTCCCCTGGGAGGAGGACTTCAGCCTGGTGGGGACCACCGATCGCCGCTACGACGGCGATCCGGCCCGGGTCACCGCCACCGACGAGGAGATCGACTACCTGCTGGGGGTCGTCAACGCCCACTTCCGGCGACCGCTCGCCCGCAAGGACGTGCTGCGCACCTTCTCCGGCGTCCGGCCGCTGTGCGATGACGAGTCGACCGCCCCCTCCGCCATGACCCGCGACTACACCCTCCATCTGGACACCAGCGGGGCACCGCTGCTCAGCGTCTTCGGCGGCAAGCTGACGACCTACCGCCGGCTCGCCGAGGCCGCCCTGGCGCAGCTGGCCCCGCACCTACCGACGATGGGACCCGCCTGGACCGAGAAGGCTCCCCTCCCCGGAGGCGACATCGGCAGCCAGGCCGATTTCACGGCGCGGCTGCTCGCGGAGTTTCCCTGGCTGGGCGAGGCGCGGGCGCGCCGGTTCGCGCGCACCTATGGCTCTCTCTGCCTCGAGTTTCTCGCCGGCGCCCGGGCCGAGGCCGATCTCGGCGAAGCGTTCGGCGCCGGCCTCACCGCCCGGGAGGTCGACTACCTGGTCGACCGGGAGTGGGCGGTCGGCCTCGAGGATGTCCTGTGGCGGCGGACCAAGCTCGCCATGCGCCTGAGCGAACGGGACCGTCAACGGCTCGACCGCTACCTGACGACGCGCCAGACGCACACGCCCATGGGCGTCGTCAATTGACCGTGTAGGTATAGTGTTTGACATCGCCCGGCGGCAAAACCAAGCTGAGGGAGCAATCTTTCGGAAGCAACCAAGCTAATTCTCGGCATGTCGGTTTCCGAACATCGCCATGCCGACTCGACAACAATACCGGCTCGACAACAATAATAGAGAGGCACGCCATGCATATCGCCCCCAGGGTTACCCAACCCGCATCGCTTACCCGGCCCGCGTCACGGCCCGCTCCCGCCTCGGCTACCAGCCGGAGTTCCCTTGCTGCCCTTGCCGCGGCCACCCTGCTGCCGTTCTCCCTGCTGATGGCCGCTCCTGCCCTCGCCGACTGCCCCCGAGGCGACCTGGATACGCTCTTCTGCGATGAGGATGGCGACATGGTCGCCGACCTGCCCGCCGACGAGTCCCGGTGGGCCAATCCGGACACCCTGATCTTCGCCTACACCCCGGTGGAGGACCCGGCAATCTACTCCGACATCTGGCAGCCCTTCATCGACCATCTCGAAGCGGTCACCGAGCGCAACGTGCGCTTCTTCGCCGTGCAGTCCAACTCGGCCCAGGTGGAAGCGATGCGCAGCGGACGCCTGCATATCGCCGGCTTCTCTACCGGCCCGACGCCGTTTGCCGTGAATCTCGCCGGCGCCGTGCCCTTCGCACTGATGGGCTCCGACGACGGCCAGTTCGGCTACACCCTGCAGGTCTATACCCACGTGGATTCGGGCATCAACGAGCTCACCGACCTCGCCGGCAAGCGGGTGGCCCACACCTCGCCGACCTCCAACTCCGGCAACCTGGCCCCCCGCGCGCTGTTCCCCGAGCTCGGCATCGTGCCCGACGAGGACTACGAGGTGGTCTATTCCGGCAGTCACGACCAGTCCATGCTCGGCGTGGTGGCACGCGACTACGACGCGGCCCCGGTCGCCTCTGAGGTGGTCGAACGCATGGCGGCCCGCGGCCTCTATGACGAGGAGGAGGTCAAGATCATCTACGAGACCGACGCCTTCCCCACCACCTCCTACAACTACGCCCACAACCTGCACCCCGACCTGGTGGAGAAGATCAAGGAGGCCTTCTTCACCTTCGACTTCGCCGGCACCGCGCTCGGGGACGAGTTCGAGGGCGTGGAGAAGTTCATCCCCATCAACTACCAGGAGCATTGGCAGGTCATTCGCACCATTCAGGCGGCCAATGATGTCCGCTACACCCGCGAGGGCCTGGAACAGGAGTGATCCTGGCCAGTCTCTCAGGGCCGGACCCCGGTCCGAGCCGGAACGAGCCACCCCGACCCGCGGCCGGGGTGGCTCCCCTATAGCGAGGTGTCGCGATGCTGGAAATCTCGAAGCTGGTCAAGCGCTACGGCCGTGACGAGCCGGTCCTCAAGGAGCTGGACCTGGTGGTGGAGGGCAGCAGCGTGGTCTCCATCGTCGGCGCCTCCGGGGCCGGCAAGAGCACCATGTTGCGCTGTATCAACCGCCTGGTGGAGCCCAGCTCGGGTTCGATCCGGCTCAATGGCACCGAGCTTGTCACCCTGCGCGGGGCGGCGCTGCGGCGGGCTCGCCGCAAGATCGGCATGGTCTTCCAGGGCTTCAACCTGATCGACCGCCTGACGGTGATGGAAAACGTGCTGGCCGGCCGGCTCGGCTATGTCAATCTCTTCCAGGCGGTGACCCGCCGCTACCCCCAGGCCGATATCGAGCGCGCCTTCACCCTGATGGAGCGGGTGGGCATCGCCCACTATGCCAACAAGCGTGCCGATGCCCTCTCCGGCGGAGAACGCCAGCGGGTCGGCGTGGTACGGGCGCTGATGCAGGAGCCCGAGATCCTGCTTGCCGACGAGCCGACTGCCTCGCTGGACCCGCGCACCTCCGAGCAGATCATGATGCTGCTGCAGAGCCTGGCGAGCGAGCTGTCGCTGCCGGTGCTCATCAACATTCACAACGTGGCGCAGGCCAAGACCTATACCGAGCGCATCGTCGGGCTGCGTCACGGCAAGATGATCTTCGACGGGAGCCCCGCCGACTTCAACAGGGAGGCCCTGGACGCCATCTATGGCGGCATCGAGGCGCCGGACGAGGATGACGATGAGGCGCCCGCGCCGCCCGCCCGCTCTGTCGCCCAGGGGGTGTCCGATGGCTCGCCCTGACATCGCCGCGACGGGGCACCGAACCTGGCGCAAGCCGCCGTTCATCGCCAACCCCTGGCTGCGCTATGGCCTCTGGCTCGCGGTGATCGCCTATCTCGTCTGGGCCTTCGGCAGCCTGCCATTCAACTGGGTGCGCATCAGCGAGGGCCTGCCGCGGGCGGCACGCATCTTCGGCGGCGGCTTCCCGCCGAGCTTCGAGCGCGGCGCCCTGCTGCTCACGGGGTTCAAGGAGAGCTTCCAGATCGCCATCCTGGCCACGCTGCTGGGGGTGGCACTGTCGATCCCCTTCGCGGTGATGGCGGCACGCAACATTGCACCGCTGCCGATCTATCTGGTGGGCCGCGCGGTGATCATCGTGTCGCGCAGCTTCCATCCGGTGATCGTCGCCATCCTGTTCGTCGCCGCCGTGGGCTTCGGCCCGCTGGCGGGGATCCTCACCCTGACCCTCTACTCCATCGGCTTCGTCGGCAAGCTGCTCGCCGAGGAGATCGAGGAGATCGACTGGGGTCAGGTGGAGGCGATGCGCGCCGCCGGCGCCGGCTACCTGGCGACCCTCGTCTATGCGGTCTTCCCGCAGATCCTGCCTCGCCAGGTGGGGCTCTCGATGTACCAGCTCGACAGCAACCTGCGCGCCTCGGCGGTGGTGGGCATCGTCGGTGCCGGCGGCATCGGCGGCACCCTGATGAACGCCTTCGGGCGCTACGACTATGACTTCGCCTTCGCCATCCTGCTGATCATCATCGCGGTGATCCTGGTCAGCGAGGGCGTCAGCGGCTGGGTGAGGAAGAAGATATGGTAGATCATACCGATGCCCTGGCCGACCGCGTCTGGCGGCGCTACGACCGCAGGGGGCGCCTGATCCGCTACGCCGTGCTGCTGGTGACGCTGATGGGGGTCGTCTGGGCGGTGCGCGACATCGACATCTTCTGGCCCTGGGTTTGGGATGCCCCCAACCAGATCTCCAGCCTCGGCGCCCGCATGTGGCCGCCGGATCCGAGCCGGCTGGGGGTGATCCTCGATGCCATGCTCGAGACGGTGCATATCGCCACCCTGGCGACGCTGCTGACGATCTTCATCGCCCTGCCGGTCTCGTATATCGCCGCCCAGAACACCACCCCCAACCGCTTCTGCCTGTGGCTGGGGCGCTTCATCCTGGTGTCGAGCCGCTCGGTCAACACCATCATCTGGGCCCTGCTGTTCGTGGCGATCTTCGGCCCCGGGGTGCTGGCGGGGATCCTCGCGATCATGTTCCGCTCGATCGGCTTCATCGGCAAGCTGATGGGCGAGGCGATCGAGGAGATCGACCGCCGCCCGGTGGAGGCCATGGAGGCCACCGGGGCCTCGCGACTGAAGGTGATCGCCTATGCCGTGGTGCCCCAGGTGATGCCGGCGTTCTTCGCCATCGTCATCCTGCGCTGGGACATCAACATCCGCGAGTCCACGGTGCTGGGGCTGGTGGGGGCCGGCGGCATCGGGGTGCTGCTGCAGGGCGCCATCGACACCTTCGCCTGGCCCACCGTGGCCACCATCCTGATCGCCATCGTGGTGCTGGTGCTGATCGGCGAGGCGATCACCGGCCTGCTGCGCCGCAAGGCGATCTGAGCCAGCGGGCCGGGACCCCGCCGGCCCTCCTCTACTCCGGAATCCCGCCTCGGGTCAGCGCCGCCGGGTCCAGCAGCCGCTCGAGCTCCTCACGGGAGAGCTCGGTCTGCTCCTCGGCGACGTCGAGGATCGGCCGTCCCGCCTGATAGGCCTGCTTGGCGATCGCCGCGGCGGCGTTGTAGCCGATCACGGCGTTGAGCGCCGTGACCAGGATGGGGTTACGCGCCAGAGGCCCGGCCAGGTTCTCCTCGCGCACCTTGAAGGTGGCGATGGCGCGATCGGCCAGCAGCCGCGCGGTGTTGCTCATCAGGGTGATGGTGGTCAGCAGGTTGTGAGCCACCAGCGGCAGCATGACGTTGAGCTGGAAGCTGCCGCTCTGCCCAGCCACCGTCACCGCCGCATCCAGGCCGATGACCTGAGCGGCCGCCTGGGCCGCGGACTCCGGAATCACCGGGTTGACCTTGCCCGGCATGATGGAGCTGCCCGGCTGCAGCGCCTCGAGCTCGATCTCGCCGAGGCCGGCCAGGGGGCCGGAGTTCATCCAGCGCAGGTCGTTGGCGATCTTCATGATCGCGCAGGCGAGCCCCTTGAGCTGGCCGGAGAGCTCCACCGCGGCGTCCTGGGCGGCCAGGCTGGCGAAGAAGCTGTCGTTGGGCGCAAAGGTAAGTCCGGTCTGGGCCGAGAGATGGGCCGCTACCCGCTCGGCGAGCTCCGGGTGGGCATTGATGCCGGTACCCACCGCCGTGCCCCCCTGGGCGAGTCGGCAGAGCCGCACCTGGGCCGCATCGAAGCGTTCGATGGCCTGGCCGACCTGACTCGACCAGGCGCCCAGCTCCTGGCTCATGCGCAGCGGCATGGCGTCCATCAGGTGGGTGCGGCCGGTCTTGACCACGCCGTCGAGCTCGGCGGCACGGGCATCGATGGTCTCGCGCAGGTGCACCAGCGCCGGTCGCAGCCGGCCGGTCAACTCCAGCGCCGCCGCAACGTGAATGGCGGTGGGGATAACGTCGTTGCTGGACTGCCCCATGTTGACGTGGTCGTTGGGGCCCACCTCGAGCCCCTCCCGGCTGGCCAGGGTGGCGATCACCTCGTTGACGTTCATGTTGCTGGAGGTGCCGGAGCCGGTCTGGAACACCTCCACGGGAAAGTGCTCGTCGTGCTCGCCGCGAATCACCGCCTCAGCGGCGGTGGAGATCGCCTCGGCGCGCGCCGGATCCAGCAGGCCAAGCTCCGCATTGACCTGGGCCGCCGCCAGCTTGATACGGGCGATGGCGTGAATGAAGGCGGCGGGCATCGGCTGCCCCGACACCTGGAAGTTGTTCACGGCGCGCTGGGTCTGGGCGCCATAGAGGGCATCGGCCGGCACCTCCAGCTCTCCCATGCTGTCGTGTTCCTTGCGCATCTTGCTCATGGCGGGCTCCTCGAAGGGGGATGGAACCAGGCTGGCTGGGGTTTGGGTTCACCATGGCGCCGCCGACGGCGTCCTGCAAGTCCGAGGAGGGAGAACGAAATCGCTCGACAATGTTGCAGTGCACAAACCGCTCTGCTATTGTGCAATGCAACAGGGCAGGTAACCTGCTCATTCACACCAGATGAACCAGGAGGTTCGCCATGATGAACGCCTTCAACTTCGACTCCAAGCAGTTCGACACCCAGCAGTTCGACGCCCTCTTCTTCGGCCCGGCCCGCGCCTACGCCTCCCTGTCCGTGGACTACGCCGAGAAGCTGGCCCACGCCCAGCTGGACGCCACCAAGGCCTACACCGACACCGGCCTGGCCCAGTTGCGCACCCTGATGGCCGTCAAGGATGCCGAAGGCCTGAAGAGCTACATGGAAGGCCAGCAGAAGGTCGCCAAGGACCTGGCCGAGCGCCTGAAGGGCGACGCCGAGAAGGTCGTGGCCCTGCAGCAGGACTTCGTCCAGCAGAGCCAGAAGCTGACCGAAGAGAACGTCAAGCAGGCCCAGGCGACCGCCACCAAGGCTACCGCCCAGAAGTAAGCCGCCGCTGCCGGCCAGGCCGGCAACCGCCGCGCTTCAGAAAAGCCGCCGCCCTCCGGGGCGGCGGCTTTTTGCTGGGCGCTCGACACGCACGGCGTGGCCTGGGCAGCGGCTTGCGCTATGCTCTTGGGCTGGCACAGGGCGCCGATGAACCTCTCAGGGAGTGACACCATGAAACGCTGGATACCGATGCTGCTGCCGGGGCTGCTGCTGGCCGGCTGCGAGATCATGCCCCCCGCCCCGACGCCCACCGAGCGCATCGAGGTGGTCGACCGCGAGGTCGAGCCGGCCGAGGAGGTCCGCGAGGTCGCTCCCGGGCGTGTGGCTCGCCAGGTGGCCTTCCCCGCCGCCGAGTATGCCGCCCTGGAGAAGTCGGGCAGCGCCGTGATCAGCGGTCGACTGATGCTGGGCGGCCAGCCGGTGGCGGGCGCCGGCGTCTCCGCCGCGCCGGTGACCACCTACTCCGCCGAGGCGGCGGAGAAGGCGCTGGCCGGCATCGCCGTGGAGCCCGCCGACCCGCGGGCGCGGGAGTACACCCACAGCACGCGCACCGACGGCAGCGGCCGCTTCCGCCTCACCGGCCTGCCCGCAGGCGCGTTCTACCTCTCCGGCGCCGGTCCCGACCCGCGCACCGGCGAGGCGCGGGTGGTGATCCGCCAGGTGCAGCTGAGCCGTGGCCAGCAGGTGGAGGTCGAGCTCAGCCGCTGAGCGGCCAAGGCGGCGCGGCCAGCCGCCCTACCAGCCCAGCGCCTGCTTGACGAAGGGAATGGTCAGCTTGCGCTGGGCGGAGAGCGAGGCGCGGTCCAGGGTGGCCAGCACCTCGAAGAGTTCGCCCAGCCGTCGCGGCCCGCGATGCAGGATATAGCGGGCCACCTCGTCCGGCAGCGCCATGCCCCGCCCCCGGGCGCGCAGCTGCAGCGCGGCCAGCCGCCCGGCATCGTCGAGCCCCTGGACGTGGAAGGTGACGCCCCAGGTGAGCCGCGAGGCGAGATCGGGCAGCTTGACCGGCAGCTGCCGGGGAGCGGCGTCGGCCGCCACCAGCAGCCGCTTGCCCGCATCACGCAGGCGATTGAAGGCGTGGAACAGCGCCTCCTCCCAGCGCTTGCGCCCGAGCACCCGCTCCAGGTCGTCGATGGCCACGAGGTCGAGGCGTTCGATCTCCTCGAGCATCAAGGGCGGGAAGTGCCCAAGCTCCGCCAGCGGCAGGTAGAGGGCGCGCAGGCCCCGATCCGAGGCGGCATGGCAGGCGGCCTGGAGCAGGTGGCTGCGACCCACGCCCTCCCCGCCCCACAGGTAGAGGAAGGGTTCCCCGCTCTCGTCCAGCTGCTGGACCAGGCGAGCGACCAGGCTGGCATTGGGCCCGGGATGGTAGTTGGCGAAGGTGGCGTCGTCACGCAGGCCGACGCCCAGCGGCAGCTGCGCCGGGGTCCTGCTCATGGCGCCTCCTCATCGTCGCGTCGAGCGAGCGTGGCGTCGTACAAGGTACTGTTCTTGTAGCGTTCATTGAGCTCGCGCAAGAGTACCATGATCACCGCCGCCGCAGGCAGCGCCAGCAGCACCCCGGTGAAGCCGAACAGGTTGCCGCCGGCCAGCACGGCGAAGATCACCGCCACCGGGTGCAGGCCGATGCGGTCCCCCAGCAGCTTGGGCTGCAGCACCGTACTCTCGATCGCCTGGCCGATGCTGAACACCGCCACCACGCCCAGCAGCGCCAGCCAGGTGCCGAACTGGAAGAAGGCGACGATCAGCGCGATGCTGATGCCGACGATGAAACCCAGGAAGGGCACGATGCTGGCCAGCCCCGAGATCAGCCCGATCAGCACCCCGAAGCGCACCCCCATCAGGGTGAGCCCCAGGCCGTAGATCACCCCCAGGCTCAGCATCACCAGCAGCTGGCCGCGCAGGAAGGCCGAAAGCACATCGTCGCAGCGCCCCGCCAGGCGCACGGCATCGGCCTCCCAGCCCCGGGGAAGGAGGTCTCGCAGGCTCCCCATCAGGCGATTCCAGTCGAGCAGCAGGTAGAAGGTCACCACCGGGATCAGCGACACATAGGTCACCCAGGTGACGAAGGCCATGCCCGAGCGCCCCACCTGCCCCAGCACCTGAGCCAGGTAGCCACCGGCATCCTGCCAGTGCTCGGCCAGGGTCGTCTGGACGTTTTCCAGCTCCGCCGCCACGTCGAAGCCGGTCCAGGCCTGGATCTGCGGCGCCAGCACCGACTCCAGCCACTCGAAGATCCCCGGGATCATCTGGCCGAACTGGCGCAGCTGCTGGACCAGCAGGGGAATCAGCACCAGCAGCCCCACCGCCAGCAGTACCAGCAGCACCAGGAAGACGGCACTGACCGCCAGCGGCCGCGACGCTCCCCAGCGCTCCAGCCGGTTGGCCAGGGGGTCGACCAGATAGGCCAGGATCATCCCGGCGATAAAGGGCATCAGCATCGCCTCGAGGCGCAGCATCAGCCACACCAGGGCCACCGCCGCCGCCAGCACCCACCACTCTCTGCGCATCCTGCTCTCCCTGTGCTGCCGCGCGGGCATGCCCTCACGGCTGCCTGCACGGCGTCTTGATGCTACAATCCTGCACCCGATCTTGATTCAGCAGCCGCTCTTGCCCATCCGCCTGGACCACGCCTGCGCTGACAGCCGGTGCGGCCCACGCCGACGACCTATCGACAGGACCCGAGATGACCGACTCCCCCTCTTCCCGCCCCTCGCTCAGCTACAAGGATGCCGGCGTCGACATCGATGCCGGCAACGCCCTGGTCGACCGCATCAAGGGCGTCGCCAAGCGTACCACTCGACCCGAGGTGATGGGCGGGCTGGGTGGCTTCGGCGCCCTGTGCCAGCTGCCGAGCGGCTACCGCGAGCCGGTACTGGTCTCCGGCACCGACGGCGTGGGCACCAAGCTGCGCCTGGCCATGGACCTTGGCCGCCACGACACCATCGGCATCGACCTGGTGGCCATGTGCGTCAATGACCTGATCGTGGCCGGCGCCGAACCGCTGCTCTTCCTCGACTACTATGCCACGGGCAAGCTGGATGTGGACATCGCCACGGACGTGGTCTCCGGCATCGGCGAGGGCTGCGAGCAGGCCGGCTGTGCCCTGGTGGGCGGCGAGACCGCCGAGATGCCCGGCATGTACGAGGGCAGCGACTATGACCTGGCCGGCTTCTGCGTCGGCGTCGTCGAGAAGTCCGAGATCCTCGACGGCAGCAAGGTGGCCGAGGGCGACGTGCTCCTGGGCATCGCCTCCTCGGGCCCCCACTCCAACGGCTACTCGCTGATTCGCAAGATCCTCGAGGTGTCCGGTGCCAGCCTCGACGCCGACATCGGCGGCATGGCACTGGGCGATGCCCTGATGGCGCCCACCCGCATCTACGTCAAGCCGCTGCTGTCGCTGATTCGCGAGAGCGGCGTGCCGGTCCACGCCCTCTCCCATATCACCGGCGGTGGCCTTACCGAGAACCTGCCCCGGGTGCTGCCCGACAGCCTCGCGGCCAAGGTCGATGTGACCAGTTGGGCCCGTCCGGCGGTCTTCGACTGGCTACAGCAGCAGGGCAACGTGGCCGAGGAGGAGATGTACCGGGTGCTCAACTGCGGCATCGGCATGGTGGTGGTGGTGCCGGCCGAGAAGGCCGACCAGGCCCGCGCCCACCTGCAGGCCCTGGGCGAGACGGTGCATCGCATCGGCGAGATCGTCGCCCGGGACGGCGACGAGGAACAGGTTCGCCTGGAGAACCTTCGGGCATGAGCGATACCGACTATGCCAGCGACACCCTGAACGACTTCGCCTCGGAGCCGGTCGGTGCGCGCCGGGTGGTGGTGCTGATCTCCGGCAGCGGCAGCAACCTGCAGGCACTGATCGACGAGCAGACCCATGACCGCCTGGGCGGCGAGATCGTCGCCGTGATCTCCAACGAGCCCGACGCCTACGGCCTCACCCGCGCCCGGGAGGCCGGGATCGACGCCGTGGTGCTCCCCCACCGCGAGTACGACAGCCGCGAGGCCTACGATGGCGCCCTGATCAAGGTGATCGAGCGCCACGAGCCGGACCTGATCGTGCTGGCCGGCTTCATGCGCATCCTCACCCCGCGCTTCGTGCAGCGCTTCCTGGGGCGGATGCTCAATATCCACCCCTCCCTGCTGCCCGCCTACCAGGGGCTCGACACCCACGCCCGCGCCCTGGCCGACGGCGTCGCCGAGCACGGCTGCAGCGTGCACTTCGTGACCGAGGAGCTCGACTGCGGCCCCGTGGTGATCCAGGCGGCCGTCGACGTGGCCGAGGGCGAGACCGAGGCGAGCCTCAAGGAGAAGGTGCACGCCCGGGAGCACCTGATCTATCCCATCGCGGTGAAGTGGTTCCTGGAGGGGCGCCTGCAGTTCGCGCCCGGCGGCGCCACCCTGGACGGCATGCCGCTGCCGGCACAGGGCGTGCGCCTCTCCCACGCCGACGCGGCCGAGGAGCTGGACGAGCAGTAGCGGCAGCATGATGCCGCCCCAACGAAAGACCCGCCGGCGTCCGACGCCGGCGGGCCTTGTCGTTTCCAGCAGCAGGCGCGCCGCGGTTACGTACGGGGGAGAGTGACCCCGCGCTGCCCCATGTACTTGCCGCCGCGGTCCTTGTAGGAGGTCTCGCACACCTCGTCGGACTCCAGGAAGAGCATCTGCGCCACGCCCTCGTTGGCGTAGATCTTGGCCGGCAGGTTGGTGGTGTTGGAGAACTCCAGGGTCACGTGACCCTCCCACTCCGGCTCCAGCGGCGTCACGTTGACGATGATGCCGCAGCGCGCGTAGGTGGACTTGCCCAGGCAGATGGTCAGCACGCTGCGCGGGATACGGAAGTACTCGACGGTGCGCGCCAGGGCGAAGGAGTTGGGCGGAATCACGCAGACGTCGCCCTTGATGTCGACGAAGCTCTTCTCGTCGAAGGCCTTGGGGTCCACCACCGCCGAGTGGATGTTGGTGAACACCTTGAACTCGTCGGCACAGCGCACGTCGTAGCCGTAGCTGGAGGTGCCGTAGGAGATCACCCGACGGTCATTCACGTAGCGAACCTGGTCGGGCTCGAAGGGGTCGATCATCCCCTCCTGCGCGGCCATGCGGCGGATCCACCTGTCGGACTTGATGCTCATCGGGACATTTCCTGCTGAAGTGAAGTCTTGGGCCTGGGCGCCAGGCCGCGGGGCCACATGATAGCGGCCCCGGCCACGGGCGTCACCTCGACGCCGCGGGCTCAGTCGCTGAAGGAGATGCTGGGCCCCTCATCGGCCTGCGCCTGCACCTGCGCGGCCACCTGGCGGGCCATGTCGCGGAAGATGGCCGTCACCTCGCCGTCGGGTTCGGCGACCACCGTGGGCCGCCCGCCGTCGACCTGCTCGCGAATGGAGAGCGCCAGGGGCAGCCGGCCGAGCACCCGGGTCTCGTACTCTGCGGCGATGCGCTCGCCGCCCCCCTCGCCGAAGATCGGCTCGGCGTGGCCGCAGTTCGAGCAGACGTGGAGACTCATGTTCTCCACCACGCCGAGCACCGGCACCTTCACCTTGCGGAACATCTCGATCCCCTTGCGGGCGTCGAGCAGGGCGATGTCCTGGGGGGTGGTGACGATCACCGCGCCGTCCACCGGCACCTTCTGGGCCAGGGTCAGCTGGATGTCGCCGGTGCCCGGTGGCATGTCGATGAACAGGAAGTCCAGGTCATCCCACTGGGTCTGGGTCAGCAGCTGCTGGAAGGCACCGGCCACCATGGGCCCGCGCCATACCATGGGCTCCCGGGTGTCGACCATGAAGGCCATGGACATCGCCTGGAGGCCGTGGGCCTCGAGCGGGTGCATGCGGTTCTCGCCCGCGGCCTGGGGCCGCACGCCCTCGCCTACCCCCAGCATCTGGGCCTGGCTGGGCCCGTGGATATCGGCATCCAGGATGCCGACCCGATAGCCTTCGGCCGCCATGGCCAGCGCCAGATTGACGGTGACGGTGGACTTGCCCACGCCGCCCTTGCCGGATGCCACGGCGACGATATGCTTGACCCCTTCGATCACGGACTGCTCCTCTCGCTTGTCATCTGCCGGGGCCTGCGTCGCCGCCCCGCGCTGTCGGACCAGTATACCCATAGGGCCCGGCGCCGTCCCGGCTCCCCCAACGGCGAACGGCGGGCCGAAGCCCGCCGTTGCCCTGGCGCCATCCCGGGAGATGACTACTCCTCGTCGGCCTCTTCGGCGGTGACGCTGGCCTCGAGATCGGCCAGCTCGCTGCGCCAGGTGGCCAGCTGGGCCTCCAGGCGCTCGAGCTGCTGCTCGCGGCGCTCCGCTTCGGCCTCGATGGTGGCCACCTCGTCGCGGCCGATGCCGATGGCGATCATCAGGTCGTCGCGCTCGGCGCGGGCCTCCTGCACCTCGGCGCGAGCGGCGTCACGCTCGTCGCGGGCCTCGCCGACCTCCTCGGCGACCTCGTCGCGCCAGATCTCCAGCGCCTCGATCTCCTCCTCGAGGGCCTCGAGATGGGCCTGGCGCTCCTCGAGCTCGGCCTCGATGCCGGCCAGCCGCTCCTCGGTCTCCTCGACCCGCTCCTGCAGCGACGCCAGCTCGGCATCGGCCTCATCGCGAGCCGCCTCGGCCTGCTCGCGAGTGTCGACCGCCTGCTGGCGCTCCTCCTCGGCCTCCTGACGGGCGGCCTCCGCCTCCTGGCGTGACTCCTCGGCATCCTGGCGGGCGGCCTCGGCGTCGTCGCGCGCCTGTTCGACGGCCTCGACCTCCTCGCCCAGCGCCTCGAGCGCGGCCTGCAGTTCGGCCTGCTGCGCCTCGAGGGCCTCGAGCTCCTCCTGGAGGCCATCGCGCTGCTCGGTGAGCGACTCGAGCTGCGCCTCGGCCTCGCCGATCTCGGCATTCAGACGCTCGAGCTCGCCGCGCGCCTCGGCCTGCTCCTCGGCCATGGCGGCCTCGGCGGCATCGCGCTCGTCCTGGAGTTCGGCCAGGCGCGCCTGCAGCGCCTCGATCTCCTCGCCGGCCTCGTCGCGCTCGTCGAGCTGACTGGCCAGCGTCTGGTTGCGCGACTCCAGCGCGGCGAGCTCCGCCTCCAGGGCCTCGCGAGCCTCACGATGAGAGCCGGAGTTGGACTGGGCGACGAGGGCCCAGATGACGGCGACGGCGGCGACACCCGCCAGCCCCTTGACACGGTTGTCCTTGAACGGTGATGTCTGGGAGGTTTCCGACATGGATGCATCCTCTGTGAGTCAACCTAGGGATCGGGACCGGCCGGCATAGGCCGAGCGGCCAAGCACTTCGAATCCTGCCCGGGTGGCGTTCAGGCGATCAGGATTCCAACCTACTGAAGCCCAGCATACAGAGGGGGTCTCACAGGGGAAAGGGACGGCGCCGGGGGAGGCTCAACGCTCAGAAGCGCTCCGCGGCCCTGAGAAACCGCCACTCGCCCACCGGCACCCGACCCAGCGACACCCCGCCGATGCGCAGCCGGCGGGTGGCGACCACGGTCAGCCCCACGGCCCGGCACATCAGCTCCAGCTGGCCGGGCACCATGCCCTTCAGCGCGAAGCGCAGGCGAGTCTCGCTCTGCCAGCTGACCTTGCCGGGCGCCAGCCGTCGTCCCGGCACCGCCGTGCCATCCCGCAGCGATGCGAGCTGACGCTCGTCCAGGCTGCCGATCACCTCCACCTGCCATTCTTCCTCCAGGCGCGTCCGCCCCTCGTCGAGACGCCGCGCCACCCCACGATCCTGGGTGAACACCAGCAGCCCCTCCTCGCCGGGGGCCAGCGGCAGCAGCGTGGTCAGGCCGCGAAAGTGCGCCTTGAGGGGGGCCTGGCCGGCGGGGTCCTCGGCCCAGTGGGTGGCCTTGCGGATCAGCCGCCTCGCCAGGTCCTCGCCTTCGCCCCCGGCCTCGGCGGCAGCAATGTCGGCGGGCGCATTGAACAGCAGGGTGGCCGGCGGGATCTCCCGGGGCGTGGCGCCGGGGGCGAGCTCGATACGCTCATCGGCGACCTTGAACTGGGGCTCCTCGACGATGCGGCCATCGACCCTCACCCAGCCACCGGCGATATAGAGCTCGGCCTCGCGGCGCGAACAGGGCAGCTCGCGGGCCAGCCGCTTGGAGAGCCGCTCACCGGCGTCCGTGTCACTCATGTTTCATCCTTCTGCTGATCAATGGGGGTAGGGGACTGATCAATGGGGTGGGGTGGCGCCTCGAGGCGCCAGTTGGAGAGCCAGGGGATGCCCCGCACCTCCACGTCCAGGCTGCGCAGCCAGCGGGCGGTGACCAGGTTGGACTGGTGGGTCAGCCAGTAGGCGCGGGGATAAGGCACGAAGGCGAGATCGAACTCCTCGCTGTAGACCGGAGCGACCCCTGGCGCCTCGAAGTGGGCATCCAGACGGCGCTTGAGGGCTACCACCCGGGCCTCTTCGGCCACCAGCGGATAGACCCGCACCAGCCCTTCCGGAGCGAGGCCCGACAGCTCGCCCCGGGTGGTGATTGTCTCGTGCACGCCGCGCCCCAGGCCGCTGGCGGTGGGCCAGAGCAGGGCCGAGGCACCGGCCAGCAGGTGGCGCTCGCCCTCCACGTACCAGCGCCACTCGCCGTAGCTGTAGCGCACCATGCCGCCCTCCCGGCGCGGCAGCACCAGGCTGGCGTGGCGGCCGTGGTCGAGCAGGTAGACCGTCACCGGCGCCACGCTGGCCTCCGGCGGGGTCAGCCGCCCGGCACAGCCGACCAGGCCCAGCAGGGCGAGCAGCAGCGCTCCCCGGATCAGCGCGCTCGAGGTGCCCATCTCAATGGGCCAGCCAGATGCAGTGCTTGGCCCCCTTGCCGGGGCGATGGGCGCGCACCGTGACCGTCTCGACCAGCAGACCGACCCGGCGCAGGCGCTCGGTGAAGGCCGGATCCTGGCCCGCCGACCACACCGCCAGCATGCCGTCGGGGCGCAGCGCCGCCTGGGCGGCGGCGAGCCCCTTGGGCGAGTAGAGCCAGTCGTTCTCGCGCCGGGTCAGCCCCTCGGGACCGTTGTCCACGTCGAGCATGATGGCGTCGAAGCCGCCGGGCTCGCGGCGCAGCAGCTCGCCCACGTCGCCCACGCTGACACGGGTGCGCGGATCGTCGAGGGGGTAGCCGGCGGCGGCGCCGAGCGGGCCCCGATTCCACTCCACCACCCCCGGCACCAGCTCGGCCACCACCACCTCGGCGTCCTCCCCCAGGGCGGCCAGCGCCGCGGCCAGGGTGAAGCCCATGCCCAGGCCACCCACCAGCACCCGGGCCGCGGGACGCTCGGCGATGCGCTGGCAGGCGAGCTCGGCGAGGGCATCCTCGGAGCCGTGCAGGCGCGTGTTCATCAGCTCGCCGGCGGTGCCGGCGATGCGGATGGAGAATTCATCATTGCGCCGCAGCAGGCGCAGCTCGGTGCCCTTGCCGGGAATGCTGGCGGTGCCGATCAGTTCGAACTTGGCCATGGTGTCTCGCTGCCGTGGGAATGGGGTGAAGCCGAGGCGTGACATTATGCTGACTGTCGTCCCGCCGTACCATTATTTGGCCGTTGCCCCGCCGGCAGGCAGCGGCATTGGCAACGAGTGCTGGGCGGGGCGTATGATGCAGGTACGCCCATGGATGGCCTCCGCCATGACTGCATCGCCGCCCAGGCGCCCCTCGCGCCCCCTGCCCCTCCTCACGCTGCTGCCGCGGGTGGCCCGCTTCCTGTGGCGGGTGCTCACCGCCTTCCTGCGCAACCGCGGCATCCTGCTGGCCGGCGGGGTGGGCTACAACATCCTGCTCTCCATCGTGCCGCTGTTTGCGCTGCTGGTGGTGCTGCTGGCCCGGGTGGTGGACGAGGCGCACCTGCTCGGAGTGCTGAGCATCCAGGCCCAGCACCTGGCCCCGGCCCACGCCGAGGTGCTGCTGGAGGCGGTGCGCGCCCTGCTCGACACCCGCGAGGTGATCGGCATCCTCGGCTTCCCGATCCTGCTGCTGTTCAGCTCCTTCGCCTCCGCATGCTGGAGGACGCCCTGGCGATCATCTTCCATGCCCCGGACACCCACCATCACGGCCGCAGCGCCTGGGTCTCGGTGCTGCTGCCCTATGCCTTCATGGTGGTGCTGGGGGCGGGGCTGATGGCGCTGACCCTGCTGGTCAGCCTGCTCAGCTCGCTCAACGCGCTATGGCTGGCGCTCTTCGACCGCGAACTGCCGCTGGCCGGACTCTCGGATCCGGTGCTCAACCTGGCCAGCTTCTTCGGGGTCTTCCTGCTCTTCAGCGCCATCTACAAGGTGCTGTCGGTGGTCAAGGTCGCCCTGCGCCGGGCGGTGATCGGCGGCCTGGTGGCCGCCCTGCTGTGGGAGGGGGTGCGCCTGCTGCTGGTCTACTACTTCGCCAACATCTCCTTCGTCAACGCCGTCTACGGCTCCCTGGCCACCCTGATCGTGATGCTGCTGAGCCTGGAGGTGGGGGCCATCATCCTGCTACTGGGCGCCCAGGTGATCGCCGAGCTGGAGCACAACGCCCGCCAGGGGTTGGCGTGGCACATCGACCCCCGCCGCCAGGCCGTCACCCATGTGGAATAAGGTGGCAGCGCCGGGGGTGAGAAGGCCCGCAGGCGCCCTCAGCGACGGGATGTCTCCGAGCCGCCCTGGCGCAGCCGGCGGATCAGACCCATCAGGCTCTTGCCACTGATCATGCCCAGCAGGTAGATCGCCACCAGCAGCAGGGCCAGGGGCAGCGACAGGCTCCAGGTCAGGAAGCGCACCTCCACCACGGCGATGTTCTGCACGAAGAGAATCAGTACCAGGGCCGTGATGATCAGCTTCACGGCCAGCAGCAGCTTGTCCATGCCCGCTCTCCTTGTCGAATCGGCCCTTCCAAGCTGGTCGGTGAGCCTCGCCCTGTCAAGGCATCCCCCGCCGCAGGGCCGGGACGCCGTCAGAAGGTAGAGAGCCTTCAGCCGTCAGAAGGTAGAGAGCCCGGTGGCCTCCATGATCCGGTAGCGCCAGCGCTGCCAGACGGTGGCGTCATCGTGTGCCGCGAAGGGCTCGCTGGTGGTGCGCTCCGGGGAGCTCTGCCAGCGGCGCTCGAAGAAGGCCGCGGCCTGCTCGAGGGCCGGCGAGCCGGGGGCGTCCAGCAGCCGGACGCTGGTCTCCAGGTTGAGGTTGTCGAGGTTGCGCCGGGTGAAGTTGGCCGAGCCGAGGATCAGCTCCGCCTCGCCCCCCCGGGCGGGTCGGCGCAGCAGCAGCTTGCTGTGGCACTGCTCGCCCCGGGTGGCGCACCAGCGCACCGCGATGCCCGCCTCGACGAGCTCATGGGCCACCGGTCGGTTGGGGATGCCGCCCTTCTCCAGGCCGAAGGCATCGCGATTGAGGTCCAGCAGGGCGCGCACCTCGGCGCCCCGCTGCCGGGCCCGCTTGAGCGCCTCGATCACCTCGCGGTGGGAGAGGTAGAAGACCGCCAGGTCGAGGCGATCCCCCTCGCCGCTGGCCCCGATGGCGGCGAGCAGGGCATCGCGGATCGCCCCTTCGGTGAGCACCTGTAGCCTTCCACCCTCGGGGGTGGGCGGGGCCGGCCGTGGCCCCGGGCCCGGCAGGCGGACGCCGGACCAGGCGGCGACCGTGCGCTCGGAGGCCAGCAGGTCCAGGGCGGCGGCCCCCGCGAAGCGCAGGGCCACGTTGCCGTGGAGGCTGCTGGCGTCGTGGGGGTTGGCGGAGGTCACCAGCCCCGCCCAGCCCTCGCCGCGATCCACCACCAGGGTCTTGCGATGGTTGGCGTTGAAGTTGAGCAGCGCCAGGTAGCTGCGCAGGGTGACCCGTCCGGGCCCCAGGGCATTGGGCAGCCAGCCGCCACGGGCGCTGTTGCCGAGCCAGCGCGCCCCCAGGTACCAGAGGCCCGACCACAGTGGGTTGGAGGCGCGCAGCCGATCGAGGTCGGTCAGCACCACCTCGATGCCGGCGTGGCGCAGCACCTCCAGGTGCTCGGGCTCGATGCCGCCGTAGAGCGTATTGAGCGGATCGCTGATCACCACCACCTGGAGCTCGGGATGATCGCGCTTGCGCTCGACCAGGGCGTCGGTCAGCTCGGCACTGAGCGGCCGCAGGCCGTCGGCGTCGCCGGCGAAGTCGTTGAACAGGAAGATGTCCAGCACTACCAGGCGCCGGGCCTGACCGATCAGCGCCAGCACCTCGTCGAAGATGACCTGCTCGAGGCGACGCTCCCCCGCCGCATCGAACCAGGACTCGTCGGCCAGGAAGCGCACCTCATCGGCCGCGCGCTGCGGCCAGGCCACGCCGACGCCCGCCGGCAGCGGCTTGACGCGCTGCCAGAGGCCCATGGCGACCCAGGCCGCCAGCGCCGCCGTCACGATCCATGGCCACATGCGCCCTCCTCGTCTCGTCCACGTACAGCCCCTCGGGCGCTCCCCGGCTCACGTATCGGGGCCCATTGGACCAAAGTTTACGTTTACGTAAGCTACTGAAGTAAGCCTCCGCGTGTCGACAACAATGCCGTCATATGCCGGCGCCTTGGCGGCATTTCCCCGTCATTTCGCGATACTTCCACCGCTCGCCGCAAAGATTGTCGACACTCCCGACCTGCCGGGGACGAGCCGCCTCGTTACAAGGTCGAATGTTCCCCCCCGGCGGCGCCGAGTACAAACGCCTCAGCCAAGAACAACAACAGCAAAGCGAGGAATGCCCATGAACAACCAGAACCGCTGAGGTTAACGACGTGCTACTGAAACGTAAGTATGGTGAGGAACAACCCTACTGGCCGGTGGGACCCTTCAAGGTTCGCCTCCCCTTCATCCACTTCCCCTGGGCCATCCCGGAGACCATCCAGGCGCTGGTGATGTTCGTCATCTCCCTGGGCATGATCCCGCTGCTGGAACAGTACCTCGGCATCCCCTACGAGGTGGCACTGGCCTTCGTGGTGGTCTGCGGCATCGGCTTCATCCTGCCGCCGCTGCTCGGGATTCCCTTTATCGCCGGCTGGATCACCCCGGCCATTCCGGTCGTACTCCTGTTCATCGGCCAGTACGAGCCGGGCCCGGACGCCCTCAAGGCGATGATCGCCCTGCAGCTGATGGTCACCGCCATCTTCCTGTTCATGGCCGTCACCCGTCTGGGCACCAAGCTGGTCAACAATGTCCCCGACTCCATCAAGGCGGGCATCCTGCTGGGCGCCGGCATCGCCGCCATCAGCGGCGAGATCAGCGTGGGTGGGCGTCTCTACAATACTCCGATCTCGCTCGGCATCGGCGGCCTGATCACCCTCTACGTGCTCTTCTCGCTCTCCTTCCGCGACCTGGCCGAGAAGTACCGCTGGGCCCGCAACATCGTCGCCTACGGCATGGTGCCGGGCATGCTGATCACCATGGCCATCGGCTGGGGCGTGGGCGAGTACCCGCTGCCGACGGTGGAGTGGGGCATCGCCATCCCCGACTTCGGTGGCATCTGGGCCTACCTGCCCTTCTCCATCGGCGCGCCGGGCATCGAG
Source organism: Halomonas sp. PGE1 (assembly GCF_013000985.1). Taxonomy (NCBI): domain Bacteria; kingdom Pseudomonadati; phylum Pseudomonadota; class Gammaproteobacteria; order Oceanospirillales; family Halomonadaceae; genus Halomonas; species Halomonas sp. PGE1. The sequence goes on along the minus strand of NZ_CP053032.1, from coordinate 1,724,208 downwards.
CTGATGATCGCCGCCATCCCCACCGCCATCATCGCCTACATCATCGCCTTCGGTGACATCATCGTCGGCCAGACCCTGATCAAGCGCGTCGACCACCTGCGCCCCGACGAGAAGATCGAGGTGGACGTGGATCGCGTGCACCTGATCACCGGACTGCGCAACCTGATGCACTCCCTGCTGGCCCCCTATCCGGGCCTGGCCGGCCCGCTCTTCACCGGCGCCATGGCGACGGTCACCGAGCGCTACCGCTACGGCCGCAAGGCGATGGAGACCATCTATTCCGGCACCGCGGTGTTCTGGATCGTCGGCTTCTTCGCCCTCTTCCTGCTGCCGCTGGTCACCGCCTTCCGTCCGGTGCTGCCGATCGCCCTCTCCATCACCCTGCTGATCACCGGCTACCTGTGCATCGCGGTCGCCGTGGAGCAGATCAAGAACGCCACCGCCATGGGCGTGGCGGGCATCATGGGCGTGGTCCTGGCCACCCACGGCGCCGCCTGGGGCCTGGGCATCGGCCTGATCCTCTACTTCCTGATCGAGCACCGCGCCCGCAGCGTGCGCGCCGTCGAGGACGAGGAGCCGATCCACGTCGAGGATGACATGGTGGTGGAACAGGATGATGGCCGCGAGGAGATCTCCCCGGCCACCCGCTGAGCCAGGTGCCACCGGATGACCACATCCGGACCAACCGCAAGGGGCCGCTCCATCGGAGCGGCCCCTTGCGTTGCCATGCGGGCTGGCCGGTCACTCCCGGTCGGGCAGGTGCCCCGCAAAGCGGGCGGGATCGTCGCTGATCACGCTGGTCACGCCCCACGCCCACTGGTGGGCGAAGGCCGCCGGATCGTTGGCGGTGTAGCAGAGCAGCGGGTAGCCGGCCTCCCGCACGGCCCTGGCACCGCGCCCACTCAGGCGCGTCCAGTCGGCATGCACGCTGAAGGCGTCCAGCGCCTCGCAGCGCTGCCGCCAGTCGTCGGGAATCCCCTCGAACAGCACGCCCAGGGCCAGCCGGGCAGCGGGGGCCAGGTCCCGGGCGCAGGCCAGCGCCTCGCCACTGAAGGAGGAGACGATCAGTCGCTCGGGCGGCAGGACATCCAGGGCCGCGGGGACCGCCTCCTCGACCAGGGCCGCGGCGCTGCGGCCGCGGTTCACCTTGAGCTCCAGATTGAGGCCGAGCCCCAGGGCATCGACGAGGGCGAGCATCTCCGAGAGGGTCGCCATGCGCTCACCGCGGAACTCGTCGCCGAACCAGCCGCCCACGTCCAGCCGACGAGCCCGGGGCAGGTCCAGGTCCGCCAGGCGGGCGCGGCCATCGGAGCAGCGCTTGACCGTGGCGTCATGCCAGACCACCGGCGTGCCGTCGCCCAGCAGCTGGACGTCGAGCTCCACCCAGGTACAGCCCGCCCGGTGGGCGGCGCGCACCGCGGAGAGGGTATTCTCGGGGGCCCGAGCCGACAGGCCGCGGTGGGCGATCAGGCGTGGCAGGCTGATCGCGGGATGGGACGTGGCGGAATGAGGCATGAGGGGATGGGGCGTTGTGGGATAGTTCATGGGGCCTCTCGCGTCCTTGAGGGGGCCGGCCACCACGAGCGGATGGCAGCGGCGACCGGCAATGGAAGCCAGCATAGCGAGATGCAGGAGCCAGGCACAGCCCCTGCGCGGAGGGATGGCGGCCGAGCATGGGCGGGCAGATATGGTAGGCTTCGCGCCAACCCGTCATGGAGTGGAGAATCCGGATGAAAGTGGTGAGTCTCGAGCCCGGCGCCAGGCGCGATGCCTGCCTGGCGCGGCTGTGCGCGGCGGTCCACGGCACCCAGGCCGGCCTGGCGCCCCTGGTGGCCTTCAGCGGCACCCGTCACCTGCTGTTTCCCGCCGAGGCGGCACGGCTCTGGGCGCTGCTGGACAACAAGGGTCGGCCCCTGGCGCTGGCCCTGCTGGTCATGGACGAGAGCGGCGAGGGCATGGCCGTGACCCTCGCCGCCACCCTCGAGGAGAGCCGCGAGCCGCTGAGGCGCCTGCTTCGCGACCTGGCCCTCAACGCCCCTCTCTCGGTCACGCCCGGCGAGACCCTGGACGAGGCCTTCCTCGAGGCGTGCGGCATCACCCGCTGGGTGAAGAACGCCCAGGGGGAGCGGGTCGGGCTCGCCTTCCAGCACCCCGCCGCCCTCTCCGGCCGGCTCTGTGCGCCGCTCGCCTTCGACGAGTCGGCGGTGCTGCGTCGCTTCAAGCAGGAGCGCACCTTCTTCGAGGCGGAGAAACAGGCCTTCGTCGAGGGGCTCGCCGACGCCTGAGCCTGCCGTTGGCGCTGCCGACTTGACCGGACACGTGAACGGCGTTTGGATATTGTCCCTATCCCGACGGTCTCTCATCCCGTACAGCATTCTGCAAAACAAGGACTTACCGACATGGCCAAGCGTATCCAGTTTGCCCGCACCGGCGGCTCCGAGGTGCTCGAACTCGTCGATGTCTCCCCCGCCGAGCCCGGCCCCGGCGAGGTGCGAATCGCCAACCGCGCCATCGGCCTCAACTTCATCGACATCTACTTCCGCACCGGTCTCTACCCCGCCCCGTCGCTGCCCTCCGGGCTCGGCACCGAGGGCGCCGGCGTGGTCGATGCGGTGGGTGAAGGGGTCAGCCACCTCGCGCCCGGCGACCGCGTCGCCTACGCCCAGGGCCCGCTCGGCGCCTACGCCGAGCTGCATACCCTGCCCGCCGACAAGGTGGTCAAGCTGCCCGACACCATCGACTTCGAGACCGCCGCGGCCAGCATGCTCAAGGGGCTGACGGTGCAGTACCTGATGCGCCAGACCTTTGCGCTCAAGGGCGGCGAGACCATCCTGTGGCACGCCGCGGCCGGCGGCGTTGGCTCCATCGCCTGTCAGTGGGCACGGGCGCTCGGCGTGAAGCTGATCGGCACCGTCAGCTCGCCGGAGAAGGCGGCCCTGGCCGAGAAGAACGGCGCCTGGGCCACCATCGACTACACCAGGGAGAACGTGGTCGAGCGCGTGCGCGAACTCACCGACGGCGCCATGTGCGACGTGGTCTACGACTCGGTGGGCAAGGACACCTGGGAAACGTCCCTCGACTGCCTCAAGCCGCGCTCGCTGATGGTCAGCTTCGGCAACGCCTCCGGCGCGGTCGACGGGGTCAACCTGGGCATCCTCAACCAGAAGGGGTCGCAGTTCGTCACCCGTCCCAGCCTCAACGGCTATGCCGACACCCCCGAGCGTCTGCAGATGATGGCCGACGAGCTCTTCGCCATGCTCGAAAGCGGCAAGCTCAAGGTCGATATCTCCCACCGCTACCCGCTGGCCGAGGCCGGCAAGGCCCAGGATGCCCTGCAGGGCCGCCAGACTACTGGCTCCACCATCCTGCTGCCCTGATCACCACCCTGCCCCCCATGCAGAACGCCCGGCCACTGGCCGGGCGTTCTGCTTGTGGCGACGCCGACATTCAGCGCTGACGCTGCAGCCGTCGCTGGCGAAGGACACGCCGCAGCAGCAGGGCCAGCCCGGTCACGCCCAGCACGGCGAAGGCGCCCGCCAGCAGCAGCAGCGGATGGCCGGTATGCGCATGGACATCGGGGGCGCCGTGGCCCGGGTGGGCCAGGGCGGAGCCGGCCACAAGCATCAGGCCGGTGGCCGCGGCGGCCCGTTTCGAGAGAGACATCGAGAGTAAGGTCATGGTGGCGATCTCCTTGCCAGGGTGTCGAGTCGGTATGGGGGAGTGAATCAGGCGGTAGCGCCGGCATCGGCCGACGGCCGTCGTTCCGGCAGCATGCCGCGCTCGAGGATGAACTGGATGATGGTCTCGAGGCCCACGCCGTCGTAGAGGTTGGTGAAAACGAAGGGGCGCTCGCCACGCATCATCTTCGAGTCGCGCTCCATCACCTCGAGCGATGCATGCACCTGCTCGGCGATATCGATCTTGTTGATGATCAACAGGTCAGACTTGGTGATGCCGGGGCCGCCCTTGCGGGGGATCTTGTCGCCGGCGGAGACGTCGATCACGTAGAGGGTGAGGTCGGAGAGCTCGGGGCTGAAGGTGGCCGAGAGGTTGTCGCCGCCGGACTCCACCAGCACCAGCTCAAGGCCAGGGTGGCGCCCCTGGAGCTCGTCGATGGCGGCGAGGTTCATGGAGGCGTCCTCGCGGATGGCGGTGTGGGGGCAGCCGCCGGTCTCCACGCCGAGGATGCGATCCGCGGCGAGCGCCTCGTGGCGCAGCAGGAAGTCGGCGTCCTCCCGGGTGTAGATGTCGTTGGTGACCACGGCGATATCGTAGTGGTCGCGCAGGGCCAGGCAGAGCTGCTTGAGCAGCGCCGTCTTGCCGGAGCCCACCGGGCCGCCGACGCCAACGCGTAAACAATGGGTCATGGTCGTCTCTCCTGGTTGTGCATCGTCAGCTTCTGGTCACATCAGCTTCTGAACAGTCGCGAATACTGGGTCTCGTGCAGGGCGCTGGCCAGGGCGAGGCCGGGCAGCGCCGGGCCGAGTTCGTCATCGGGCAGCGCCAGGGCCTCGTCCACCGCGGCGACCAGGGCCGGACGCAGCCGTTCCACGATTCGCTGGGCGGCGGTGTGGCCCAGGGGCAGCGCCTTGCAGGCCACCGCCAGCTGGTTCTCCAGCCAGGCCCAGGCGAAGCCAAGCAGCGCCTGGCGCACCGGTATGCCGCGCACCCGGGCCGCCCAGGCAAACAGCGTCACATAGCCCGCTCCTTCCGGGAGCTCGGGCCCATGACTTGAAACATCAGGGGGCAGCAGCGCCAGGCTGCCCAGCAGCCGCTTGAGCGAGGCCCCGAGCCGCGCATCCTCGGCGGCGAGCTCCGCGGTCTCGCGGTTGGCGGCAAGCCACTGGTCCCACTCGGCCACCGCCTCGCCGTCGCCTTCCGACCAGGCGGCATGCAGGCGCGAAAGTGCCGGCAGGTCGCAGCGAGTCAGGCCATCCTCGAGCACCCCTTCGAGCCAGTCGCCGAGGCTCGCCTCGTCGGTCACCCAGCCCAGCTCGAAGGCACTCTCGAGCCCCTGGGAGAAGGCGAAGGCGCCGATGGGCAGCGCCGGGCTGACCCACTGCAGCAGCCCGAGCAGGGCCAGGTCGTCGCCCGGCGCCCTCTCCACCGGCGCCTCGGGCTCAGTGAGCATGGGGGTGGCCATGGTCGTGCTCATGGTCGTGGTCGTGCCCGTGCGAGTGGCTGTGTGAGTGGCCGTGCCCGCCCAGCTGCTGGTAGGCGCCGGGCTCCGGGTCGAAGGGGGCCCGGTGGTGCTCGAGCGTGGCGCCGAGCAGCGCCGCCAGCTCCTCCAGCACATGGTCCGGCGGAAAGCGTACGTATCCCCCCTTCTCGTCCTCGCCCAGCGCCAGCTGCACATGGCGGTTGCCCAGGTGGTAGGCGAGCCGCGCCAGGGGCAGGCCGGCGGCGATGCGGGCGGTGACCACCGGCTCGTCGGCGGCGCGGATGCGCACCACCTCGCCGCCCTCGGCGCGCAGCCCCTCGCCGTCGCGCAGCACCGGCCCGCGGTCGAGAAAGAGGCCGAGGTCGCGGCCGGCGTCGCTAGTCGCCTTGAGGCGGCCGCGAATACGCAGCTCATAGGGCAGCGTCAGGGTATCGCGGGCCTGGTCCGCCCCGATGGGGCCCAGGCGTTCGGTCATTTTCAGCATCTCGGGCTCCTAGAACAGGTGGTAGCGCTGGGCCAGCGGCAGCTCGGTGGCGGGCTCGCAGGTCAGAAGCTCCCCGTCGCAGCGCACCTCGTAGGTCTGGGGGTCTACTGTCAGCTCGGGGCAGGCGTCGTTGAGTTTCATATCCCCTTTCCTGACGCCGCGCACGTTACGGCACGCCACCAGCCGGCTGGCGAGGCCCAGCCGCTCCTGGATCCCCGCGTCCAGGGCCGCCTGGCTGACGAAGCTGACCCGGGTCTCGCTTGCCGCCCGCCCCAGGGCGCCGAACATCGGCCGGTAGTGGACCGGCTGGGGCGTAGGGATTGAGGCGTTGGGGTCGCCCATGGGCGCCATGGCGATCATGCCGCCCTTGAGGATCAGCGCCGGCTTGACGCCGAAGAATGCCGGGCTCCAGAGCACCAGGTCGGCCAGCTTGCCCACCTCGACGGAGCCCACCTCGTGGCCGATACCGTGGGTGATCGCCGGGTTGATGGTGTACTTGGCGATATAGCGCCGGGCGCGGAAGTTGTCGGCGCCGAGCGCCTCGTCCTCGGGCAAGAGGCCCCGCTGCACCTTCATCTTGTGGGCGGTCTGCCAGGTGCGGCACACCACCTCCCCCACCCGGCCCATGGCCTGGGAGTCGGAGGAGATCATCGAGATCACGCCGAGATCCTGGAGGATGTCCTCGGCGGCGATGGTCTCGCGGCGGATGCGCGAATCGGCGAAGGCCACGTCCTCGGGGATGTTGGGGTCCAGGTGGTGGCACACCATCAGCATGTCGAGATGCTCGTCGATGGTGTTGACCGTGTAGGGCCGGGTCGGGTTGGTGGAGGACGGCAGCACGTAGGGCTTGGCGCAGGCGGTGAGGATGTCCGGCGCGTGGCCGCCCCCGGCCCCCTCGGTGTGGTAGGTGTGGATGCCGCGCTCCTTGAACGCCGCCAGGGTGTCCTCCACGAAGCCCGACTCGTTGAGGGTGTCGGTGTGGATGGCTATCTGGACGTCATAACGCTCGGCCACCGAGAGGCAGGTATCGATCGACGCCGGGGTGGTGCCCCAGTCCTCGTGGAGCTTGAGGCCCATGGCCCCGGCTTCGAGCTGCGCCGCCAGCCCCTCCGGCAGGCTGGCATTGCCCTTGCCCAACAGGCCGATGTTCATGGGCAGTCCATCCACCGCCTGGAGCATGCGGCCGATATGCCATTCCCCCGGGGTGCAGGTGGTGGCCTTGGAGCCAGTGGCGGGCCCGGTGCCGCCGCCCAGCATGGTGGTGATGCCGCTGGCCAGCGCCTCCTCCACCTGCTGGGGGCAGATAAAGTGGATATGGGCGTCGATGCCGCCGGCGGTGAGGATCATGCCTTCGCCGGCAATCACCTCGGTGCCGGGGCCGATCACGATCTCCACGCCCGGCTGGGTATCGGGATTGCCCGCCTTGCCGATGGCGGCGATGCGGCCATTTTGCAGCCCCACATCCGCCTTGACGATGCCCCACCAGTCGAGGATCAGGGCGTTGGTGATCACGGTGTCCATCACGCTGTCGTCATGGCGCTGGCTCTGGCCCATGCCGTCGCGGATCACCTTGCCGCCGCCGAACTTCACCTCCTCGCCGTAGTGGGTGGCGTCGCGCTCCACCTCGATCCACAGCTCGGTGTCGCCCAGGCGCACCCGGTCGCCCACCGTAGGGCCGTACATATCGGCGTAGGCCTGTCTCGAGATCTTCATGATTTGCCTCCTTCCAGCGCGCCCATTACGTCGCCGCGGAAGCCGTAGATATGGCGCGTGCCGGCAAAGGGAATCAGGGTCACCTCCCGGGTCTGGCCCGGCTCGAAGCGAATCGCGGTGCCGGCGGCCACGTCGAGGCGATGGCCGCGGGTCTTGTCGCGGTCGAAGACCAGCGCCGGGTTGGCCTCGGCGAAGTGGTAGTGGGAGCCGATCTGGATCGGCCGGTCGCCGGTGTTGGCCACCTCGACGGTGATCCGTTCGCGCCCCTCGCAGAGCGCGATCTCGCCGTCCTTCAGCTGATATTCGCCAGGAATCATAAGCGCCTTACCTTTCGTTAATGGCTGCTGCTGCACAGCTAAAACTGAGCGAACGAAGGCCAGGCAAGGCGGCGAGCGGCAAAAAAGCGGAGTTTACTTTAGTAAATGAGCAATTTTTGTCGCGAAGCCAACACAGCATGGCCGAGTGCAGCCAGTTTTAGACGATTGGGGTGTGGACGGTGACCAACTTCGTGCCATCCGGGAAGGTAGCCTCCACCTGCACCTCGTGGACCATCTCGGCCACCCCCTCCATGACGTCGTCGCGGCCGAGGATCTCGCGGCCGGCGCTCATCAGGTCGGCCACGCTGCGGCCATCCCGGGCGCCCTCCATGATCTCGAAGCTGATCAGCGCCACCGCCTCGGGGTAGTTGAGCTTCAGGCCGCGGGCGCGGCGGCGCTCGGCCAGCTGAGCGGCCAGAAAGAGCATCAGCTTGTCCTTGTCGCGGGGAGTCAGTTCCATGGCGTCGTCTCGTTGGTGAAGGGAATCAGGTCAGCCAGATGCGCGGAATCTGGGCCTCGAGGCCCAGCAGCCGCGGGCGCAGCACGCGCCAGGCGGCCTCGCAGAGCGCCCAGGCCTCGCGGCGCTCATCGCCCAGGTAGCGCAGCAGCAGCACGCCGTGGCGCAGGGTCACCGCCCAGCGCGGCGAGGCGGGAAGCGCGTCGCGCAGCGCCTCGATGGCCTCGGGTTCGTCGTCGAGGCCCACCGCCCAGAGGGTCGCCTGGACGCTGGCGCCCCCCTGCCCCCAGCGCCCCGTGAAGCGCGGGTGGGTGGGGTCCAGCGGCTGGCGCTCCAGCCACAGGGGCCTGCCGTCGCGGGTGAGGCGAAAGCGCTGTTCGAGGCGCCCCGAGCGATAGGGCAGCGCGCTTGCCGGGCGCCCCAGGGCCAGCACCTCCCATCCCAGGCAACGGGCGGTGCCGGAAAGGTCGATCCGGGTGCTCTGCTCCCCCCGGGAGCCGTCGAAGGCGATGGTTTCCTGGGGCAGCCACTCCAGGCTGCCGCCGTCGTCGACCGCGAGGTGGGTGGCCTGGCGCCAGGCCACCCCGTGGCTGTCGGCGCGATAGAGCTTGTTGGCCGCAGGCGTGGTGAGCAGCGCCTGGGCGCCCGCCTCGACCCGCGCCGAGATCGTCAGCGCATCGCCGCTGACCAGCCCCCCCGGCGGGTGCAGCAGGTAGAGGTGGCAGACGCCCGCAGGCCCCTCCGGATAGAAGGGGCGCTGCACCCGCAGCGGCCCGCAATGGCGCGCCCGGGTCAGCCGCGTCGCCCCGCCCCGCGCGGCGAAACGCAACTCAAGCGTCGCCTCCCAGCGCCGCCCGGCATCGAAGCGGTGGCCGGATGCCGGCGGCGGGGGGGCAAGGGTAGGCTCGAAGGCAGTCATGGGCGGCTCGTGCGGTGGCATCTCTGACCAGTCTTCAGCAAGGGGCGTACCAGAATGGGGAGGGGGAGTTATTTCCCTTATCATTCATAAAGTTGAGATGAATGCCGGTGCCAGGCCGACGGCATGCACGCCCCCTCGCGGTGCATCAACGGAGGCCGCCGCGCACCTTGCAGGTGCAGGCGCACGGGCGGGCAGGCCAAAAAGGTGCAAGACTCTCTCGATTTCGACAGCCGGGCTGCCGCAGTGACGCATAACGAGGGGCGCTGGGGGCAAGCCGAAGAGGAGGTCCTATGCCAGGGATGGCATCGGTAGCAATGGGATGGAGTCCTCCCCACCCTATATCGGCGTCATTGCGCCACACTGGTGGGCAGGAACACCAACCAGCCTGAGGGTGAGGAGAACTCGTCATGAACATTACCCGTGTCGGCGTCGATATCGCAAAGTCTGTTTTTCATGTCCACGGCGTCGATCGCCATGATCAGGTGCAGTGGCAAGGTAAGTACACCCGCGAAAAATGGCTGGATGAGGTCAGCAAGCGGGTGCCGGCGGGAGCCGAAATCGGCATGGAAGCCTGTGCCTCGTCTCACTACTGGGCGCGGGCCTTGCAGGAGCGAGGCTATCGCGTCAAGTTGATCGCCGCACAGTTCGTGACGCCCTACGTGAAGAGCAACAAGAATGACCGGGTCGACGCCGAAGCGATCTGTGAAGCCATGGGGCGGCCCAGCATGCGCTTCGTGGCCGTCAAGAGCGTCGCTCAGCAGGATACCCAGGCGGCACACCGCATTCGTGAAGAGCTGGTACGGCAGCGCACGGCCAAGGCCAATCAGATACGTGGGCTGGTGGGGGAGTATGGCCTGGTCGCTCCGGTGGGTATCGGTCAGTTGCGTGCCGCCCTGCCTCGCTGGCTGGAAGAGGCAGACAACGGGCTGACGGATGCCTTTCGTGTCCTGCTTGCCGGCCTTGCCGAGGATCTGCGACACCTGGATGAGCGCATCGCGACGGTCACGGCGAGCCTCGAGCGACAGGCCAAGGCAGACCCCGTGGCCAAGCGGCTGATGACGCTGCAGGGTATCGGTCCACTGACCGCCACCGCGCTGGCCGGCGCCCTCGGCGATGGCAAGAGCTTTCGGCGCGGGCGAGATTTTGCCGCCTCGCTCGGCTTGACGCCTCGACAACACAGCACCGGGGGGCGAGACCGCCTGCTGGGCATCAGCAAACGCGGCGACAGTTACCTGCGCAAGCTACTGGTGCATGGTGCGCGATCGGTGCTCCGGCATGTGGGTACCAAGGACGACGGCCTGAGCCAGTGGGTCAGGCACCTGGCCGAGCACAAACATGCCAATGTGGCGGTCGTCGCACTGGCCAACAAGACGGCACGTATCGCCTGGGCGGTAACCCGCCATGAGAGCGCCTATGATGCGTCGCTGGCGTCCCGGCTTTCGGCATGAAAAACCATTGGATTTAGCACGTTAATATAATATTGAGCACCGTCCACCACGATTGCTGAGCATGCTGCAGGATGGCGAACAGGTCGAACCGACGTCAGACAACCCCTTCTGGACGCTGAGCCTTTTGAGCTCGAGGTAGCGATTGGGAGCTGACGTGCGGATAGCCCATCAAGGTCCGATGTTCATGAGAGCATCATTACTGAGACCGGATATACGTGTGCAGTCGTACCTACCGACCATCGTGCCTCGTGCTTGCAAACGGGGAGGACTCCATATACGTACAGGGATGTATTCAGAGCGCCTCCGGAAGGCCGGCCCCGCTCGAAGGCTTGCCGACAGGTCAGCCCCGAGTGATATAAGCCAGCTGTAACCGCCCGTCGTCGCTTCCGACCTTAGACGGTGAGGTGCTCCCTGATCAGCGCATCCGAGAGCTCGCCGATGGCCCCCTTGGCCACCGGCCGGCCGCGGTCCATGATCACGAAGCGGTCGGCGTACTTGCGGGCGAAGGGCAGCTTCTGCTCCACCAGCAGCACGGTGAGGCCGTCTTCCGCGATCAGCCTGCGGATCACCTCGCCGATCAGGGTGACGATATTGGGCTGGATGCCCTCCCCCGGCTCGTCGAGGATCAGCAGCCGCGGCTCGAGCACCAGCGCCCGGCCGATGGCCAGCTGCTGCTGCTGGCCACCGGAGAGGTCGCCGCCGCGACGGTGCTTCATCTCCCGAAGCACCGGGAAGAGCTCGTAGATGCGCTCGGGAATCGTCCTGCGGCCGTCGCCCCGGGCGGCGAGCCCGGTGCGCAGGTTCTCTTCCACGGTGAGCAGCGGGAAGATCTGGCGGCCCTGGGGCACGTAGCCGATGCCGAGCCGCGAGCGCTCCTCGACGCGCCGCCGGGTCAGCTCCACGTCGTCGGCGTAGCGGAGGCTGCCGGAGGCCACCCTTACCTCGCCCATGATCGACTTCATCAGGGTGGTCTTGCCCACCCCGTTGCGGCCCATCACGCAGGTGCACTCCCCCGCCGGCACCTCGAGGTCGAGATCCCAGAGGGTGTGGCTCTCGCCGTAGTACTGGTTGAGCTTGTCGATCCTGAGCATCACGCCATCTCCTCGTCGGCCTCGGCCCCCAGGTAGACCTCGATCACCCTGGGGTCGCTGGCCACCTGGTCCATGGTCCCCTCGGCCAGCACGCTGCCCTGGTGGAGCACCGTCACCTGGCGGGCGATGGAGCGCACGAAGCCCATATCGTGCTCCACCACCACCACCGACTGCTTGCCGGCAAGCCCGGTCAGCAGCTCCGCGGTGCGCTCCATCTCCTGCTCGGTCATGCCGGCCACCGGTTCGTCCACCAGCAGCAGGCGCGGCCGCTGCATCAGCAGCATGCCGATCTCCAGCCACTGCTTCTGGCCGTGGGAGAGGATGCCCGCCGGCCGGTCACGCAGCGCGGTGAGGCCGATGGTGTCGAGCCCCTCCTCGATGCGGTCGCGCACCTCGCCGCTCATCCGTGCGGTCAGGGTCGGCAGGATGCGCTTGTCGGCGGCCATGGCCAGCTCCAGGTTCTCGAACACGCTGAGCGCCTCGAAGACCGTAGGCTTCTGGAACTTGCGGCCGATGCCGAGACTGGCGATCTCCGGCTCGTTCATCGTCAGCAGGTCGTGGCGGCTGCCGAACCACACCGAGCCGGTGTCGGGACGGGTCTTGCCGGTGATGATGTCCATCATGGTCGTCTTGCCGGCGCCGTTGGGGCCGATGATGCAGCGCAGCTCGCCGTCGTCGATGGTCAGGTTGAGGTTGTCGATGGCCTTGAAGCCATCGAAGCTCACCGTGACGTCTTCCAGGTAGAGGATCGGGCCGTGGCGCACGTCTACCGGCGAGGCGGCGGGCACCAGGAAATCGAAGACGCGATCGCGGTCGGCCAGGGATCTCAGGAAACTCATGGGGTCACCTCCGAGCCGGTGGCTCCGTCTTGATTGCCGGACGCGCCGTGGTCACCGCCCCGTCGGCGACGCTTCAGGCGATAGGCAAGGAGCCCCGCCACGCCCTTGGGCAGGAAGACCGTGACCAGCACGAAGAGCCCGCCGAGGGCGAAGAGCCAGGCGTCGGGCATGGCGCCGGTGAAGTAGGTCTTGGCGTAGTTGACCAGTATTGCGCCGATCACCGCCCCGTAGAGGGTCGCCCGGCCACCGAGCGCCACCCAGAGCACGATCTCGATGGAGAAGAGCGGCGAGAACTCGCTGGGGTTGATGATCCCCACCTGGGGCACGTAGAGGGCGCCGGCGAGCCCCGCCAGCATCGCCGAGACCACGAAGACGAAGAGCTGGAAGCGCTCCACCCGGTAGCCGAGAAAGCGCGTGCGCGCCTCGGCGTCACGGGTGGCCACGCAGACCCGGCCGAGCTTGCTTCCCACGATGGCCCGGCACACGACGTAGCCCAGGGCGAGGGCCACGCCGCTGGCCAGGAAGAGCCCGAGGCGGGTCTCATTGCTTCTCAGGTTGAAGCCCAGGATCTCGCGGAAGTCGGTCAGGCCGTCGCTGCCGCCGAAGCCCATCTCGTTGCGGAAGAAGGCCAGCATCAGGGCGAAGGTAAGCGCCTGGGTGATGATGGAGAGATAGACCCCCGTGACCCGGGAGCGGAAAGCGAGGAAGCCGAACACCAGCGCCAGGGCGCCGGGCACCAGCAGCACCATCAGGAAGGCGAACCAAGCCATGTCGAATCCGAGCCAGTACCAGGGCAGGTTCTCCCAGCTCAGAAACACCATGAAGTCCGGCAGCACGGGATCGCCATACACCCCGCGGTCACCGATCTGGCGCATCAGGTACATGCCCATGGCGTAGCCGCCCAGCGCGAAGAAGGCGCCGTGGCCGAGGCTCAGGATGCCCAGATAGCCCCACACCAGGTCCACGGCGACGGCGAGCAGCGCATAGCTGAGGTACTTGCCGAAGAGGTTGACGGTATAGGCGTTGACGTAAAGCGGATGGCCCTGGGGCACGGCCAGGTGCAGCAGCGTCACCAGGGTCATGGCCGCCAGCAGCACGCCGAGAAAGAGCTGCGTCGAGCGCTCGGCGAAGGGGCGCGTCAGCCAGAAGTGTGTGGAATGCATCGGCTAGCCCTCCGCCGCCCGGCCCTTCTGCGGGAAGAGCCCGCGGGGGCGCTTCTGAATGAACAGGATGATGAAGACGAGCACGATGATCTTGGCCAGCACGGCGCCCGCCCAGGGCTCCAGCACCTGGTTGATCACGCCCAGCGACAGGCCCGCCACCAGGGTGCCCCAGAGGTTTCCGACGCCGCCGAAGACCACCACCATGAAGGAGTCGATGATGTAGCTCTGGCCCAGGTTGGGCCCCACGTTGGTGAGCTGGGAGAGCGCCACCCCGGCGAGTCCCGCCACCCCGGAGCCCAGGGCGAAGGTGAGGATATCGACCCGGGTGGCGCGGATGCCCATGGAGCGCGCCATGGCGCGGTTCTGGGTCACCGCCCGCACCTCGAGCCCGAGCCGGGTGCGGCGCATGATCAGCACCAGGGCGGCGAACACCGCCAGAGCGAAGGCGATCACCACCATGCGGTTCAGGGTCAACGAGAGGGCGTCGTTGATGGCGATGGAGCCGCTCATCCACTCCGGGGAGACCACGGTGCGGTTCTGGGGCGAGATCAGGGTACGCACCAGCTGCTGCAGGATCAGGCTGATGCCGAAGGTGGCCAGCAGGGTCTCCAGGGGCCGCCCCTTGAGGAACTGGATCACCCCGCGCTCGATGGCGATGCCGGCCAGCGCCGCCACCAGGAAGCCGGCGGGAATCGACAGCACCAGCGCCAGCCCAGGCTGGCCGGGCAGCAGCTGCTGCATCATCCAGGTGGTGTAGGCGCCGAGCATGATCAACTCGCCGTGGGCCATGTTGATCACCCCCATCACCCCGAAGGTGATGGCCAGGCCGATGGCCGCCAGCACCAGCACCGAGCCCAGGGAGAGTCCGAAGTAGAGGGTCTCGGCGGCGCGGTTGACCTTGAGCATCTGCTCGATCTGGTTCAAGGCGTTGCGTGCGGCATCGGCTAGCACCGGGTCGTCGCCATTGGCAGCGCCGTTGAGGGCGACGCGCACCCGGGAGTGCAGGCTGCCCTCGAGGTCGGCCACGGCGGCCACCTCGCCCTGCTCCAGGCGGTAGATGGCGAGCGCCTGGGTCAGGCGGCGGCGCACCCGGGCGTCCTCCTCGCCCTCGATCACCTCGGCAAGGGGGCCGGCCAGGTCGGCGTCCACCTCGCCGAGCAGCCGCTCGGCGGAGGCGCGGCGCAGCGCAAGGTCCGCCGAGTAGAGATCTACCACGGCGATGGCGCTGCGCAGCTGGTTACGCAGGGCGTTGTTGATGCCGATGCGGTCGAGATCGCGCCGGGACATCTCGCCCAGCGCCTCGCCGGTGAGGGCATCCTCCACCGGCCAGTCGCGGCCGCGGTTGTCCAGCACCACCACGAAGCGGCCGTCGTCGGCGCGCTGCAGGCGGCCGTCGAGCAGGGCCTGGAGCCAGTCCCGGGCGCGCTCGTCGTCGCTGGCCACGATGGCCTCGATGGCGCGGCTCTTGGCGGGGAAGCTGTCGACGTCGAGGGCGTCGAGCAGCTCGATGGCGGCGGAATCGTCGGCCGCGGGCTGGGCCTGGGCGCCCAGCGGCACGGCCAGCAGCACCAGCAGCCAGAGAAAAAGGAGACGCCTCATGGGTTCATCCTTTGGATTAGGGAGTCACTAAGGGGGTAAAGCGGGCGTGCGCCCCGCGAAATCACAGCAGGCAGAATCACTCAAGGCTGTTCCGGCGACAGGCCTGCGAGGGGGCGCTGTAAACCCATCCCTGGGCGTATATGGAGTCCTCCCCGTTTGCAAGCACGAGGCACGATGGTCGGTAGGTACGACTGCACACGTATATCCGGTCTCAGTAATGATGCTCTCATGAACATCGGACCTTGATGGGCTATCCGCACGTCAGCTCCCAATCGCTACCTCGAGCTCAAAAGGCTCAGCGTCCAGAAGGGGTTGTCTGACGTCGGTTCGACCTGTTCGCCATCCTGCAGCATGCTCAGCAATCGTGGTGGACGGTGCTCAATATTATATTAACGTGCTAAATCCAATGGTTTTTCATGCCGAAAGCCGGGACGCCAGCGACGCATCATAGGCGCTCTCATGGCGGGTTACCGCCCAGGCGATACGTGCCGTCTTGTTGGCCAGTGCGACGACCGCCACATTGGCATGTTTGTGCTCGGCCAGGTGCCTGACCCACTGGCTCAGGCCGTCGTCCTTGGTACCCACATGCCGGAGCACCGATCGCGCACCATGCACCAGTAGCTTGCGCAGGTAACTGTCGCCGCGTTTGCTGATGCCCAGCAGGCGGTCTCGCCCCCCGGTGCTGTGTTGTCGAGGCGTCAAGCCGAGCGAGGCGGCAAAATCTCGCCCGCGCCGAAAGCTCTTGCCATCGCCGAGGGCGCCGGCCAGCGCGGTGGCGGTCAGTGGACCGATACCCTGCAGCGTCATCAGCCGCTTGGCCACGGGGTCTGCCTTGGCCTGTCGCTCGAGGCTCGCCGTGACCGTCGCGATGCGCTCATCCAGGTGTCGCAGATCCTCGGCAAGGCCGGCAAGCAGGACACGAAAGGCATCCGTCAGCCCGTTGTCTGCCTCTTCCAGCCAGCGAGGCAGGGCGGCACGCAACTGACCGATACCCACCGGAGCGACCAGGCCATACTCCCCCACCAGCCCACGTATCTGATTGGCCTTGGCCGTGCGCTGCCGTACCAGCTCTTCACGAATGCGGTGTGCCGCCTGGGTATCCTGCTGAGCGACGCTCTTGACGGCCACGAAGCGCATGCTGGGCCGCCCCATGGCTTCACAGATCGCTTCGGCGTCGACCCGGTCATTCTTGTTGCTCTTCACGTAGGGCGTCACGAACTGTGCGGCGATCAACTTGACGCGATAGCCTCGCTCCTGCAAGGCCCGCGCCCAGTAGTGAGACGAGGCACAGGCTTCCATGCCGATTTCGGCTCCCGCCGGCACCCGCTTGCTGACCTCATCCAGCCATTTTTCGCGGGTGTACTTACCTTGCCACTGCACCTGATCATGGCGATCGACGCCGTGGACATGAAAAACAGACTTTGCGATATCGACGCCGACACGGGTAATGTTCATGACGAGTTCTCCTCACCCTCAGGCTGGTTGGTGTTCCTGCCCACCAGTGTGGCGCAATGACGCCGATATAGGGTGGGGAGGACTCCATCCCATTGCTACCGATGCCATCCCTGGCATAGGACCCCCTCTTCGACCTGTCCCCGGCGCCTTGCGCTTGATGCGACGCCGGGAGCGGGCGTTACTCGGCGAGGGCGGCCTCGGCTTCCTCGGCGGCGGTGCTGCCGCCGCAGCGGCCGGTGGCCACGTTGAAGTTGCCGCAGCGCATGGGCGCCTGCCAGTCGGCCATCAGGTCACGGGAGCCGGGCAGGAAGTCGGACCAGGCGTCGCCGACCACGGTGGAGGGGGTCTGCCAGACGATGTCGAACTGGCCGTTGTCCTGGACCTCGCCGATCAGCACCGGCTTGGTGATGTGGTGGTTGGGCATCATCGCCGCGTAGCTGCCGGAGAGGTTCGGCACCACCACGCCGATGATGGCGTCCTTGATGGCGTCGGGGTCGGTGGTGCCGGCCTTGCGCACCGCCTCGGCCCACATGTTGAAGCCGATGTAGTGGGCTTCCATGGGGTCGTTGGTGACCGCCTCCTCGTCGCCGGTCCACTCGATCCAGGCGTCGATGAAGTCGTAGTTGGCGTCGGTGTCGACGCTCATGAAGTAGTTCCAGGCGGCCAGGTGGCCCACCAGGGGGGCAGTGTCGATGCCGGTGAGCTCCTGCTCTCCCACCGAGAAGGCGATGACCGGAATGTCGCCAGCGTCCACCCCCTGGTTGCCCAGCTCCCGGTAGAAGGGCACGTTAGCATCGCCGTTGATGGTGGAGACCACCGCGGTGGGCTTGCCCTCGCTGCCGAAACGGCGCACCTCGGCGACGATGTTCTGCCAGTCGCTGTGCCCGAAGGGGGTGTAGTTGACCATGATGTCCTCGTCGGCGATGCCGTGCTCCTCCTTGAGGAAGGCTTCGAGGATGCGGTTGGTGGTGCGCGGATAGACGTAGTCGGTGCCGAGCAGCGCGAAGCGCTCGATGCCCATCTCGTTGATCAAGTACTCCACCGCGGGGATGGCCTGCTGGTTGGGCGCGGCGCCGGTGTAGAAGACGTTCTCGGAGGACTCCTCCCCCTCGTACTGCACCGGATAGAAGAGCAGGCCGTTGAGCTCCTCGAACACCGGCAGCACCGCCTTGCGCGACACCGAGGTCCAGTTACCGAAGACCACGTCCACCTCATGCTGGGCGAGCAGCTCCCGGGCGCGCTCGGCGAACAGCGGCCAGTTGGAGGCCGGGTCCACCACCACCGCCTCGAGCTGGCGGCCGAGCAGCCCCCCCTGCTCGTTCTGCTTGGCGATCAGCATCTCCACGGTGTCCTTGAGCACCGTCTCGCTGATCGCCATGGTGCCGGAGAGCGAATGCAGGATGCCCACCTTGATGGGATCGTCATCGGCCAGGGCCTGGCCGCCGGCCCCCAGCAGGGAGGCGGTCAGCAGCGCGGCGGTCAGGGGACGAAGAGGCAGCGACTTGCGATGGGATAGGGTCACGAGAATCTCCTTGCTCCCCGCTCGGGGGTCGTTGTTGTGGGACAAGGAGACTTTGCAAGGGGTGCGCCACAGTGGGCCATTCCCGATAAAGGCTTGCAAATACAAGCAGTTGTCTCTAATTAATGCGGCGCAGCAGAGCGCTTGACGCACCACCTCGGTGCAACCGAGGGCGCCGCCATGCACCGTTCGGTGCGTCGTGCCCGCCTCCTTGCGCCAGGTCAGTGCGCGGCGGACGTGCCGCGCGCCGAGAGCCCGGGTACAACGACGCGGGGGCGCCGGCATAGCCGGCGCCCCCGTCGGGCACTGCGCGGCAGGGATCAGGCGCCCCGGCGGGTCCGCAGCTTGTGCATCATCGGCTTGACCACCGGCAGCAGCAGCGAGAGTGCCGCGATGATCAGCAGCCACATGGAGATCGGCTTGTCGATGAAGACCATCCAGTCGCCGCCGGAGATCTGCAGGGCACGACGCATGGACTCCTCCATGATGGCCCCCAGGATCAGCGCCAGGATCAGCGGTGCCGCCGGGAAGCCGAACAGGCGCATGCCCAGCCCCACCAGGCCGAAACCGAGCAGGAACAGCAGGTCGATGATGCTGAAACTCATGCCATAGACGCCGACCATGCAGAAGATCAGGATCAGCGACAGCAGCAGCGGGCGCGGCATCTCGAGGATCTTGGCGATGTAGGGAATCAGCGGCAGGTTCAGAACCAGCAGCATGATGTTGCCGATGTACATGCTGGCGATGACGCCCCAGAAGACGTCGGGCCGGTCCACCAGCATGGCAGGCCCGGGCGATACCCCCATGACCAGCAGGGCACCGAGCAGCACCGCCGTGGTACCGGAGCCCGGCACGCCGAGGGTAAGCAGGGGCACGAAGGAGCCGGTGCAGGCGGCGTTATTGGCCGCCTCGGGTGCCGCCACCCCCTTGATATTGCCCTTGCCGAAGGTGTCACCATCCTTGGCGATGCGCTTCTCCATGCTGTAGCCGAGGAAGGAGCCGATGGTCGCACCGGCCCCCGGCAGGACCCCGGTGAAGAAGCCCAGCACCGAGCTGCGCCCGATGGGGCCCGCGATCTCCCCGACCTCGCTGCGGCTGAGCTTGAGCGAGCCGATGGCGTTGCGCGGCTGCTCCTTGCCCCCGCCACCCCGCAGCAGCATGTAGAACACCTCGGCCAGGGCGAAGATGCCCAGCGCCACTACCAGGAAGTCGATACCGTCCAGCAGATGGGAGCTGCCGAAGGCGAAACGCACCGTGCCGGTCTGCAGGTCGATGCCGATGATCGAGATCATGATCCCTACCACGGCGGCGATCAGCCCCTTGACCAGCGACTTGTCGGAAAGCGACACCACCGCGGTCAGGCCCAGCACCATCAGGGCGAAGTACTCGGCCGGGCCGAACGCCACCGCCACCTTCGACAGCATCGGCGCCACCATCATCAGGAAGACGATGGAGATGGTACCGCCCACGAAGGAGGCATAGGCCGCGATGGCCAGTGCCTTGCCGGCCATGCCCTGCTTGGCCATGGGGTAGCCGTCGAAGGAGGTGGCCACGGTACCGGCCACGCCGGGCGCGTTGAGCAGGATCGACGAGCTCGAGCCACCGAAGATGGCCCCGTAATAGACGCCGGCCATCAGGATCAGCCCAGACGATGGCTCCATGGCGAAGGTGATCGGGATCATCAGGGCCAGGGCGCTGATCGGGCCCAGGCCCGGCAGCATGCCGATGATGGTGCCGGCGAAGACGCCGGCGAAGACATAGGCGATGTTCATGGGCTCAAGCGCGATGCCGAAGCCGTACATCAGGTTATTCAAGGCGTCCATGAGCGGGCTCTCTCTCGCGGGCGGATCGTGTCATGGGACATCAGATCGGCAGGATTCCGGTGGGCAGGTAGACTTCCATGAGGCGCGTCATGGTCAGGTACAGCGCCAGCACCACCCCAAGCGAGGTCGCCAGGTTGACCCCGTGTCGACGATAGCCGTAGTACCAGGCCAGGCCGAAGGAGAGCAGCGTGGAGGCCACCACGAAGCCGACCGGCACCAGCAGCAGGGCGTAGGCGGTGATCGCCAGCGAGGTGATGACGACCCGCGACCAGGGGCGCAGCAGCAGGGGCTGGCTCAGCGCCTCCAGGCTCGGTTCGTCGGGAATGTCCTGCGCCTTGGGTTTCTCCAGGAACAGCAGCCCGGCAAGGCCGAGCAGGGTGAATCCCAGCACCTTGGGAAAGAGGTCGGAATCGATCGGCCGCGGCAGGGGGAACTGGGGGATCTGGAAGGCCATCGCCAGATAGCCCACCGAGAAGAGCGCGATGATCAGCGCCAGGATCTGGTTGGTATTGAGTCGTGTCATGATGCATCCACCTCGAGCCCGAGGCTGGCAGCGCCAGCCCCGAGCCCGGGAATCACCTTCGAAGGAATCGAGCCCCGGGGAGACCAGGGCTCGAGGGCGTCAGCGGCGGCGAGCGCCGGTCGGCATCAGCCGCCGATCAGGCCGAGCTCGGTCAGCACCTCGCTGAACTGCTCGCGCTGCTCGTCCAGGAAGGCGCCGAACTCCTCGCTGTCCTGATAGGCGTCGATCCAGCCCAGCTGGTCGCGGGCGGCGGCCCAGCCGTCGGTCTCGAGCATCTGCGCGAAGAGCTCCTCATAGTAGGCGACGGCCTCGACCGGCATGTCGGGCGTTCCCATCACCCCGCGCCAGATGTCGAAGGTGTAGTCGATGCCCTGCTCCTGGTAGGTGGGCACCTCGGCCAGCACGCCGCCGAGCCGCTCCGGCGACGAGACGCCCAGCGCCCTCACCTCGCTGCCCTCCCCCAGCTGGCCCGAGGCCTCGCCGGCCCCGGTGATCACCGCCTCGACGTGCCCGCCCATCAGGTTGGTCATCGCCTCGCCGCCGCCGGAGAACGGGATGTAGTTGACCCCCGCGGCGCTCAGGCCGGCCGCCGAGGCCAGGCCTGCCATGGAGATGTGGTCCATGGAGCCCGGAGCGCTGCCGCCGCCGACGCTCAGGTTCGGCCTCTCTCCCAGGGCCTCGATCAGCTGCCCCAGATCCTCGTAGTCGGAGTCGGCCCTCACCAGCACGATGGAGTAGTCGGTGATCAGCCGCGCAACCGGCGTGAAATGCGTGTGGTCATAGCGCGAGGCGCCGGCCAGGGGCACCAGGATGATGGGCGGGCTGGTGGCAAACAGCTTATGGGGGTTGCCGCTGTCGCGGGCGATCTGGGCCCAGGCCACCGCGCCACCGCCGCCGGGCACGTTGATGGCGGCCAGGTTCTGGCCGGCCAGGCCCTCTTCCTGGATGACACGGGAGGTGGTGCGCACCAGGGTATCCCAGCCGCCACCGGGATTGGCCGGAGCGATGAATTCGATGGAGCGTGTCGGGGTCCAGTCGTCGGCCTGGGCGGCGCCGGCCAGGCCGGTGAGCGCGGCCAGCGGCAGTACGATGGCGGTGAGACCCCTGGCAGTGAACGTGGCGGTCATGGCGATTTCCTCTAGGCGGGTTCGTTATTATGGAACTACGGAGCGAACGTTAGAGGAGCGGCGCCAGGGATCACAACCTTGTGAACATAATGAAGAAAAAGTGCGTTGTGGGCATTGTGTCCATTCTGCTCACGGCGGCGAGCCCCTCACCCCTCCTCGCACCAGGGAGTGGCGTCCCCCACCAGGCGATAGCGACGCTCCGGCCTGCCCACATCACCATAGCCCAGCTCGGCCTCCATCACCTGCACCGATACCAGAAACTCCAGGTAGCGCCGCGCCGTGGAGCGGCTCGCGCCCATCGCCCTGGCCACCTGCATGGCCGCCAGCGGCGCCCTCGCCTCCTCCAGGGCGGCCACCACCGCGCGCAGGGTCAGCCGGTCGATGCCCTTGGGCAACTGCCGCCGCGACCCGCCCGCCTCGGGCTGCACCCGCGCCAGCACCCGGTCGAGTTCCTCCTGGTTCATCTCGCCACGGGCCGCCAGGGCCGCCCGCTCGCGGCGAAAGCGCGCCAGCATCTGGGCCATGCGCGAGGCCTCGGCGGGCTTGATCAGGTAGTCGAAGACGCCGCCGCGCAGCGCCTCGCCGATGGTCTCCACCTCCCGGGCGGCGGTGACCATGACCACGTCGACATGGCGGTGGTCGCGGCGCAGCAGCCAGAGCAGCTCGAGCCCCTCGACATCGGGCAGATAGGCGTCGAGCAGCACCAGATCCACCGCCTCCCCGACGTCGGTGAGCAGAGTGCGGGCCTCCGCCCCGGAGCGCGCCATCCCCACCACCCGGAAGCCCTCGCTCTGCTCGATGAAGGCGCGGTGGATCTCGGCGATGCGAAAGTCGTCCTCGATGATCAGGACGCCATGGCCCTGATGATCGAGGTCCTGGCCCTGGGCCGACTGGGGGTCGTTCGACATCTCTCCTCCTCTGACGGTGGTGGCGGTTGGGGAGCCGGGGCTCGCTCAGGCCGTGGCCGGGTCGCGGCACAGCGAACGGTCCAGCACCACCGTGAAGCAGGCCCCGCCCAGCTCGCTCTCCTCCAGGGTGATGGCGCCGCCCTGCTCGGCGCACAGGCGAGCGACCAGGGCCAGGCCGATGCCGCGGTGGCGGCCGGGCTTGGTGGAGTAGCCCTCCTCGAAGATGCGCGCCACCTGGGCGGACGGCACACCGGGGCCGTTGTCCTCCACCTCGATCAGCAGCTGCTCGCCCAGGTCGGTGAAGAAGAGCCTGACCCGCGGCAGCTCGCCACGGTCTCCATCGCCATCCGGGCCGGCGCCCTGCCGGGCGGCATCGCAGGCGTTGTCGATGAGATTGCCCAGCACCGTCATCAGCACCTCCTGGCCGGCGGCGGTCATCGGCAGCGAGAAGGAGCTCTGGTCGTCGATCTCCAGCACCACGCCGATCTCGCGGGCCCGGGTCAGCTTGCCGAGCAGGGTGCCGCTGATCACCGGGTCGGCCACGTGGCCCATCAGGAAGCTCATCTGCGCCTGCGCCCGCTCGCTCTCCTGGTGGATCAGCGCCAGGGCCTCCTGGATGCGATCGAGCTGCAGCAGCCCGGAGAGGGTGTAGAGCTTGTTGGAGAACTCGTGGGCCTGGGCACGCAGCATGTCCACGTCGCGGCTGGCGGCGGTCAGGGCATCGGAGAGCTCGACGATCTCGCGGCGGCTGCGGAAGGTGGCCACGGCCCCCTCGATCTCGCCGGCGTGGCGCACCGGCACCCGATTGACCACCACCGGGTGGTCGCCGAGCCACATCTGCTGGTCGAACTGCCGCTCGCCGCGCTCGAGCACCTCCAGCAGCCGCGAGTTGGGCACCAGCTCCTGGATCGGCCGCCCCAGCACCTCCCGGGCCTCGGGCAGCCCCAGGAAGCGCCGCGCCTGCTGGTTGACCAGGGTGATCTCGCCCTCGCGGTTGACGGCGAGGATCCCCTCGTGGATCGACTGCAGGATCGCCTCCTTCTCCATGGCGAGCCGGGCGATCTCGTGGGGCTCGAGGCCCAGGATCACCCGCTTGAGGTGGTGGGAGAGCCCGTAGGCGCCGGCGAAGCCCAGGGCGATCATGGCCGCCACCAGCCACCAGCCGAGGCTGGTGTGTCGCCCCACGTCCAGGGCCACCCGGTCGAGCATGAAGCCCACCGAAATGATGCCGATGATGTTGCCCTCGGCGTCGAACACAGGGGTCTTGCCGCGCATCGCCTCGCCCAGCGAGCCCTCGGCCTCGGAGACGTAGGACTCGCCGCCGATCAGCGCCCGGTCGTTGTCGCCCCCGACCATGGGCAGGCCGATGCGGTCCGGCAGCGGGTGGGAGTAGCGGATGCCCTCGGCGTTGCCCACCACCACATAGCGGGCCCCGGTGTCGCGGCGGATACGCTCGGCGATGGGCTGGATGGTGACACTGGGGTCGGGCTCGTCGAAGGCCGCAACCAGCTCGGGAATGGCGGCCACGCTCTGGGCCACCGCCAGGGCACGCTGGCCCATCTGGTCGCTGATGATCTCGGCCTTGCGGTGATTGAGGTAGGCGCCCTGGGCCAGCAGCATGGCGGCGAGCAGCACCCCCACCAGCAGCATCACCTGCAGGCGGAAGCTGCGCATCAGGCGGTGGCGCCGCGGGCGCTGGTGGCGCAGTCGCCTCACCTCGGCGAGGGCATCCTTGGGACGAGCCGTCATGATGGGCTCCCGACGATCGTGGAGCCCTCATTGTCGCACGCGACGACCACGCCGTCGCCGGCAGCGCCCCGCCTCAGCCGCGGCTACCGGTCTCCCAGCCACCGGCCCCGGCATGCGCGGGGTCGAACCAGGCCAGGGTGCCGTGCAGCCCGACCACTCCACCGACGATGATCAGGGTGGGTGGCCGGGGCGACGCCTGGGCCAGTCGCGCCGGCAGGTCGGCGAGGGTCGCGCGATGCACCCGCTGGCGCGCCGTGGTGCCCTGCTCGATCAGGGCCGCCGGGGTGGTCTCGGGGAGGCCATGGGCCACCAGCTGACGGCAGATCTCGGGCAGGCCATGCAGGCCCATGTAGAAGACCAGGGTCTGGCCGGGGCTGGCCAGGGCCGGCCAGTCCAGCTCGGCGCTGCCGTTCTTCAGGTGGCCGGTGATGAAGCGCACCGACTGGGCGTGGTCGCGGTGGGTCAGCGGGATGCCGGCATAGGCGGCACACCCCGAAGCGGCGGTGATGCCGGGAACGACCTCCACCGGGATGCCTGCCGCCGACAGGGTCTCGAGCTCCTCGCCGCCGCGCCCGAAGATGAAGGGATCGCCCCCCTTCAATCGCAGGACACGTTTCCCCGCCCTCGCCCACTCCACCAGCGCCTGGTTGATGCCCTCCTGGGGGACGCTGTGGTTCGAGCGCGCCTTGCCCACGTAGAGGCGCTCGGCCGCCGGGTTGGCCAGGGCCAGGATCTCCGCCCCGACCAGTCGATCGTGCAGGACCACCTCGGCCTGCCGGAGGCGGCGCAGCGCCTTCAGCGTCAGCAGCTCCGGGTCGCCGGGGCCTGCCCCCACCAGGCAGACGCTGCCCGGCGCGAAGGCGGTGCCTGGGGGCTCGTGGGGAGACGGGCTCTGCTGCATATTCCATTACCTCGGACAATCTATTTGTTGATATTCCGAAAGGTAATGATTTTGCCACGCGCCTGCCACTCTCCATCCGCACCGAGCTTATAACCTTTTCCACCGCCCGAAACGTCATCGCCCCCGACGAGGCGGGGGCGATGGGCGGGTGACGAGAGGGGCTCAGCCCTGGAGGGTGCGACGCAGCCTGGGGCAGGCCAGCTCACCGATCAGGGTGATCACGACCAGCGTCGCCAGCAGCCAGGGCCAGTGCAGGCCGAACTCGATGCGGGCCACGCCCAGGGCATCGGCGAAGATCACCAGGATGCCCAGCGGGGCCAGGTAGCGCACGGCGAAGAGCCACAGCGCATGGGCCCGCGGCGAGAGCCCGAGTTCGTCACGCAGGATCTCGCTCTTGAGCACGAAACCGGCCAGCAGCACCAGGCCGAGCCCACCCAGCGGCATCATCCAGCGCGCGGTCAGGTAGTCGAGCCAGTCGAAGACGTTGCGCCCGGCCAGGGTCCAGTCGGCGCCCAGGTTGAAGGAGAGCATCGCCAGGGTGCTCACCACCCACAGCACGATGCCGGTGCCCCAGGCCGCGGCGCCGCGCGAGATCCCCTTGTTGTCGGTCAGCCAGGAGACGGTGGCCTCCACCATGGAGATCGACGAGGTGAGCGCCGCCATGGAGAGCATCACGAAGAAGAGGATGCCGAACAGGGTGCCCAGCGGCATTGCCTGGAAGGCCAGCGGCAGGCTCATGAAGATCAGCCCCGGCCCCTCCGCCGGGCTCATGCCGTTGGCGAAGATGATCGGGAAGATCGCCAGCCCCGCCATCAGCGCAACCAAGGTATCGGCGGCGGCCACGGTCAGGGTGGTGCGAGCGATGGAGGCCCGGGCCGGCAGGTAGCTGCCGTAGGTGAGGATGGCACCGGAGGCCAGCGACAGGGTGAAGAAGGCATGGCCCAGGGCCGCCAGCATCCCCTCGCTCGACAGGCTGCCGGCGTTGAAGGAGAACAGGAAGCGCCACGCCTCGCCGAAGCCGCCGGAGAACACGCCGTAGCCGATCAGAATCGCCAGCATCACCACCATGCCGGGCATCATCCAGCTGACGCTGCGCTCGATGCCGGCCTGCACCCCCTTGCCGACGATCAGCATGGTAGCCACCACCACCAGGGTGCTCCAGAAGCCGAGGTTCAGCGGGTGCTCGTTGTTGGCGACGAAGATGCCCACCATGTCGTCGGCGCCGGCCCCGGCGAAGACACCGGTCAGCATCTTCCACAGGTAGGCGAAGGACCAGCCTGCCACTACCGCATAGAAGGAGAGGATCATGAAGCCGCAGAGCATCGCCATCCAGCCCAGCAGCGACCAGGCAGAGGCGCGGCCGGACTCGTTGACGACCCGCCGCACGGCGTCGATGGGGCTGCCGCGGCCGCGACGCCCGAAGGCGATCTCGGTCATCATCACCGGGATGCCCACTGCCAGGATGCAGGCCAGGTAGACCAGTACGAAGGCGCCGCCGCCGTACTCGCCGGTGATGTAGGGAAATTTCCAGATGTTGCCGAGACCCACCGCGGAACCGGTGGCCGCCAGCACGAAGCCCCAGCGGCCGAGCCACTGGGCACGAGGTTGTGCGTTCGTCGTCATGTTACACCAGGGGAATCACGTTGCTTTTATGGTTGGACACCACAATACCAGGCCGTTCTGGCCCGGCATTGTGATGGATATTGCCGTGATTTGGCAGCCTGCCATGGCGTTATTCTTCTTCGCTCCGGCAGGGGGCGCCGCGGCTCACTCGGCCTTGAGCACGCCGCGACGGATCTGGTCTTCCTCGATGGATTCGAAGAGCGCCTTGAAGTTACATGGACGGCCGGTGGGACTGCGACCGCATCGACGAGCTGGCCCGGGAGCGCTGCGCGGGGCTGCCCCTCCCTTGATATGGATCAGGAAAAGATAAATTGTCGGCGATCGCCTACATCCACTGACGGAGATCCGTCAACGAACGGCGGAAGGGAATCAGGGTAGAATAAGAATATGGCCGGCCACAGAGCCGCGTCCACCATAACCAGAACACCACCCGTACGCAGCGGGACACAGAACAAGGAAACCCACATGACGTCGACGACAGTCATGCCGGGCGGGAGGGAGGCTGATGCCGCGGCCATCGACCGGCTGCCCGGGGTCATCTTCCAACTGCACCGTCACCATGACGGGCGGCTACATTTTCCCTACCTGGCCGGCGGCGGCGTCCGCCTGATCGGCATCGCCCCGGAGCGACTCGCCGAGGATGCCCGCCCCGCCCTGGACCGCCTGGTCGAAGAGGATTACCCACGCCTGATGGCGGCGCTGGAGCGCTCGGTGCGCGGACAGACTCCAGTGAGCACCCGTTTCCGGCTGCCCCTCAAGGGGCGTGGCGTACGCTGGGTCGCCCTGCGCGCACAGCCTACCCCCGCCGACGACGGCGTGCTGTGGCATGGCATGCTGATGGATATCTCCGAGCAGGTGGCCGAGGAGGCGCGCCTGCGTCGCCTCTCCGACACCGACGACCTCACCGGCGTCGCCAACCGCCGGCACCTGATGGCGCGCCTGGAGGAGGCGGTCTCCCTGAGCAATCGCCACGCCACCCCCCTGTCGCTGATGATCCTCGACATCGACCACTTCAAGGTCATCAACGACACCCACGGCCACCTGCAGGGGGACGAGGTGCTGCGTGAGGTGGCGCGACTCTGCCAGGCGATGCTGCGCGAGGAGGACCTGGTGGCGCGCATGGGCGGCGAGGAGTTCGCCCTGCTGCTGCCGCTGACGTCGAAGCGTCGCGCTCTGACCCTGGCACAGCGGCTGTGCGGCTCGATTGCCGGGCACGACTTCGGGGTGGAGCACCCCATCACGGCAAGCATCGGCATCGCCGAGCATCGCATCGGCGAAGGGGCACGCCAGCTGATCGCGCGCGCCGACCACCGGCTCTACGCCGCCAAGAACGACGGCCGCAACCGCGCCCTGGCGGACGCCTGACCCCAGGGTGAGCCGGCACAAGGAAGACACAGGCGACCAGGGCGCCTATACTGGACATTCATCCATATCAAGCGCCCCACCATGATCGACGAGACCCTGAAGCGCGTCTTCGGCTATGCCGACTTCCGCCCCGGCCAGCGCCCGGTGATCGAGGCGGTGGCGGCGGGCCGCTCGGCGGCGGCGATCTTCCCCACCGGCTCCGGCAAGTCGCTCTGCTACCAGCTGCCCGCCCTGCACCTGCCCCACCTCACCCTGGTCATCTCGCCGCTGCTGGCGCTGATGCAGGACCAGCTCGCCTTTCTCGCACGCCACGGCATCCCCGCGGGCAGCATCGACTCCGGGCAGAGTCGCGAGGAGACCGCCGCGGTGATGGCCGGGGTCGAGCGCGGCGAGATCCGCATCCTGATGATCTCGGTGGAGCGTCTCAAGAACGAGCGCTTCCGCGCCTTCATCCGCCGGGTGCCGATCTCGCTGATGGTGGTGGACGAGGCCCACTGCATCTCCGAGTGGGGCCATAACTTCCGCCCCGACTACCTGAAGCTCCCCGACTACCAGCGCGAGTTCGGTATCCCCCAGGCGCTGCTGCTCACCGCCACCGCCACCCCGCGGGTGATCGACGACATGCGCGGACGCTTCGCCATCGCGGCCGCCGATGTCACCGCCACCGGCTTCTACCGGAAGAACCTCGACCTGACGGTCGCCCCGGTGGCCGCCGACGCCCGCCCTCGCGCCCTGGCCGCCTGGCTCCAGGCGCGACGCGGCGCGGCCCCCTTCCCCACCATCGTCTACGTCACCCTGCAGCAGACCGCCGAGCGCCTGGCCGCCTACCTGGGCAAGGCCGGCATCCCCGCCACCGCCTACCATGCGGGGCTCGAGGCCGACAGGCGCGAGGCGATCCAGCGCGACTTCATGGCCGGCAGGTGTGACTGCATCGTCGCCACCATCGCCTTCGGCATGGGCATCGACAAGGCCGATATCCGCGCCGTGGTGCACTTCGACCTGCCCAAGTCCATCGAGAACTACAGCCAGGAGATCGGCCGCGCGGGCCGCGACGGCGCCACCTCCGAGTGCCTGATGCTGGCCGGGCGCGACACCCTCGGGGTGCTGGAGACCTTCGTCTACGGCGACACCCCGGAGCGCCAGGGCATCGTTCGCGTGATCGATGCCCTGGTCGAGGCCGCCGAGCACCATGGCGGCGACTGGGAGCTCACCCTGAACGCCCTCTCCCGGGACAGCGATATCCGCCCGCTGCCGCTCAAGACGCTGCTGGTGCAGCTGGAGCTGCGCGGCATCATCGCCCCGCGCCACAGCTACTTCGCCGACTACCGCTTCCGCCTGCAGGAGGAGCCCGAGGCTCTGGTCGAGCGCTTTGCGGGCGAGCGCCGCGCCTTCGTGCAGGCCATCCTCGACGCCGCCCCCCGGGCGCGCACCTGGCACGCCCTGGACTTCGCGGTACTGGAGCGGCTGGGCGCGGAGCGCGGGCTGGACGTCCAGCGCGGCCGGGTGCTCACGGCCCTCGAGTATTTCGTCGAGAAGGGGTGGATGGCGCTCGAGAGCAAGCAGCTCACCGAGGTCTACCGGGTGCTCGCTCCCCCCCGGGACCCCGCCGCCCTCGGCGCCGAGCTCCACGCCTACTTCCGCGACAGGGAACAGGCCGAGATCGCCCGCCTGCACGCCATGCTGGCGCTGTTCGAGTCCGATGACTGCCTGAGTCGACGGCTCGCCGAGTGGTTCGGCGATACCCAGGCCCCGGTGCACTGCGGCCACTGCTCCGCCTGCCGGGGCCAGCCCGCGCGGCTGCCGGCCCCGCCGTCGCTGGCCCCGCTGGAGGAGCGAGAGCTCGCCGCACACCTCGCGGCGCTGGGCCCTCGGCTCGCCGAGGATGCCGCCGGCGGCCCCGCCACGGCAGACCTGCTGGCGCGCTTCCTGTGCGGCATCACCACGCCCCGCCTCACCCGGCTCAAGGCGCGCGGCCTGCCCGGCTTCGGGGCGCTCGAGGCCTACCCCTACGCCGAGGTGCGCGAGGCGGTGCACAGGAGCACCGCGGCCCCGACAGGGGCCTGAACGGCGCCGCTCAGCCCGCGCCTGGGAGGCGACCACGCCGCTGCAGCCAGCGCGTCGCCAGGTGCACCGGCAGGTAGATCAGCAGCGGCCACAGCGCCATCAGCCCCGCCAGGTAGACCAGCGGCGGCAGCCACTCCTGATGGGTGCCGAAGGGGCCGTGCACCCAGTTGATGTTGCGCTCGGCCTCGGTGAGCAGGTAGCTCGCCGGCACCACCAGCCAGGTCAGCACGGACTGCCAGGCCAGCGCCCGCGGCGCATAGCCGAGCCGCCAGATGGCGAGCCCCGCCACCACCGGCAGCACCAGGTGGTAGAGCGACATCAGCCGGGTCAGCAGCGGCTGGTCGTCATCGAACATGTACTCGGTGCCACCGATGGGATGCACCCCCGTCAGCCAGGCCGTGCCCACGTCCAGTGCCCAAAGGGTGCCCACCAGGGCCACCGCCAGCCACTGCATGGAGAGCAGCAGCCGGCTCTCCCGCCACAGGCCAACCAGGATCAGGAAGCTCGCCAGGTTACATAGCCAGAAGTAGTTCTGCGGCCCGAGCAGCACCCAGTAGGTGGGCGCCCAGCCGATGATCCAGGCGGTGAAGGCAAGCTTCAGCCACAGCGGCAGCTGACCCGGTGCAGCGTTGTTCGGCATGACGCCCTCCTGTTCGGCCGGCTCCATCAGGCATCGCCCTCCTCCCCGCCGATGCCGTGGCGCCGGAGCTTGTTGGCGATGGTAGTGTGGGAGACCCCGAGCCGCCTGGCCAGCTGCCGGCTGGAGGGAAAGCGGGGATAGAGGGCGGCCAGCACCCGCTGCTCCACCGCGCCCATGATCTCGGCCAGGCTTCCCGACAGGTCCAGGCCGGCCAGCAGGGGGCCTTCCCCCACCTCGGGCAGGCGCAGGTGAAGGGGCTCGATGCGGGCACCGTCACACAGCGAGACCGCCTGGAAGAGCACGTTCTCCAGCTGGCGCACGTTGCCGGGCCAAGGGTAGGCCGCAAGGCGGGCCAGGGCCGCGGCCGAGAGCACCGGCAGCGGGCAGCCGATCTGGCGGGCGGCACGGTCGATGAAATGCTCCGCCAGGGCAGGGATGCCGTCGCGACAATCGCGCAGCGGCGGCACCACGAGCGACAGCACGTTGAGGCGATGGAAGAGGTCGTGGCGAAAACGACCCTCGGCGCACAGCCGCGGCAGGTCCTGCTGGGTGGCGCAGATCACCCGCACGTCGAGCCAGGTCTCCTCGTCGCTGCCCACCCGCCGGAAGCCGCCGTCCTGCAGGAACCGCAGCAGCTTGGCCTGCAGGCGCGGGCTCATCTCCCCCACCTCGTCCAGGAAGATGGTGCCGCCGGCGGTGAGCTCGAGCAGGCCGAGCTTGCCCTCGGGCCGGGCCCCCTCGAAGGCGCCGGGGGCATAGCCGAAGAGCTCGGTCTCGGCCATGGACTCAGGCAACCCCGCGCAGTTGAGCGCCATGAAGGGTGCCTGGCCGCGGGGGCTCGCCAGGTGGCAGGCCCGCGCCAGCAGCTCCTTGCCGGTGCCGGTCTCGCCCTGGATCAGCAGCGGCGCATCCAGCGGCGCCATGCGCCGGGCCTCCCGGGTCAGCGCCTCCAGGCGCGGGCTGGCCTGGAAGATCGCCTCGAAGCCGCGCAGCTCCTGGCGCTGCACCTGATAGATGCGCTCGCCGATGCGCTCGGCACGGTGCAGGGTCACCACGGCGCCGGCCAGCGACGCCACGTCATCGAGATGCTCCCGGTGCAGCGGCGCAATGTCGGCCAGGAAGGTGGTATCACGCAGGGTGACGCGCAGGCCGTTGACCCGGGCGTTGTTGCGCCGGACCAGCTCGGGCAGGTCCAGGTCGGGCAGGTAGCGGTCCAGGGAGAGGCCCGGCACCTCGTCGATGCGCACGCCGAGCAGCTGGCCGGCGGCGCGGTTGGCGGCCACCACCTGCCCCTCCATGTCGATGGACATCACCGGGTCGGTGAGCGAGGAGAGCAGCGCATCGAGCTCCAGGTGGCGCCGCTCGCTGGGCATCAGGCCGACCCGGCGCACCGCGAAGACCCCGGGCACCGCCTCCAGCTCGGGCTTGAGGGTCACCAGCTGGGCATTGAGCAGGTGGGGCACATGCAGGTAGATGGCGTTGCCCTGTTCGCCCCCCACCTCGCCACGGGCCACGTTGAGGCCATAGTCGGCAAAGTGGGCCACGATATCGCGCAGGATGCCCACCCGATTCTGGCAGTGAAACCTCAGACGCATGGTGGCAACGCTCCTCAGGGGGATCAGGGAGGCCAGGCCGGCCACGGGGTGTCACGCCGGCATGACGGAGTGTCAAGATAACGTGACACCCCCGGCGGCTCAATCCCGCCGCCACCGCCGCGGGTGCTTGACGCCCGGGGCCGGCTGCACGACCTTGACAGGGTCATGCCATCACCCCGGGAGCCACACCATGAGCCAGCTGTCCCAGCAGCCCTGCGAGGCCTGCCGCAAGGGCGCCCCCACCGTCAGCGAAGCCGAGATCGCGCTGTTCAAGCCGGAGATCCCCCAGTGGAAGATCGTCGAGCGCGATGGCATCATGCAGCTGGAGCGGGCCTTCACCTTCCCCGACTTCAAGCAGGCGCTGGCCTTCACCAACCGCGTCGGCGAGATCGCCGAGGCGGCGGGTCACCACCCGGCCCTGCTGACCGAATGGGGCAAGGTCACCGTGACCTGGTGGTCACACAAGATACGGGGCCTGCACAGGAACGACTTCATTCTTGCCGCCAGAACCGACGAGGTAGCGAATTAAATGTTCGAACACATTGAGCGGGTTCCCGGGGACGCCATCCTCGGTCTCATCGAGGCCTTCAAGAAGGACACCAACCCCCAGAAGGTCGACCTCGGCGTCGGCGTCTACAAGGATGCCCAGGGCAACACCCCGGTGATGCGCGCGGTCAAGGAAGCCGAGGCCCTGCTGCTCAAGAACGAGACCACCAAGACCTACATCGGCTCCCACGGGGCGCCCGCGTACGGTGAGGTGGTGCTGCCGATGGTGCTGGGCGAGGGCTCTCCGGTCCTCGCGGCGAACCGCGCCAGCGCCACCCAGTCACCCGGCGGCACCGGCGCCCTGCGCCTGGCGGCCGACTTCATCGCCAAGGAGCTGCCCGGCAAGGGGATCTGGGTCTCCGACCCGACCTGGCCGAACCACCACGGCATCTTCACCGCCGCCGGCATCGCGCTGCACAAGTACCCCTATGTGGACGCCGACAACCGCCTCGACTTCGACGGCATGCTCGCCGCCCTGAAGCAGATTCCCGAGGGCGACGTGGTGGTGCTGCACGCCTGCTGCCACAACCCCACCGGTTTCGACCTCTCCCGGGAGCAGTGGCAGACCGTGCTCGAGGTGCTGCGCGAGCGCAACCTGCTGCCGCTGGTCGACTTCGCCTATCAGGGCTTCGGCGAGGGCCTGGAGGAGGACGCCTACGCCGTGCGCCTGCTGGCCGAGCACCTCGACGAGGTGATCATCACCAGCTCCTGCTCCAAGAACTTCGGCATCTACTGCGAGCGTACCGGCGCCCTGATCATGGTGGCGAAGAACGCCGAGCAGATGGAGAACGTCCGCTCGCAGATCGCCATCGTGGCCCGCGAGAACTACTCCAACCCGCCGGCCCACGGCGGCGCCATCGTCAGCGAGATCCTGCACTCCGCGGAGCTCGCCGCCATCTGGCGCGAGGAGCTCACCGAGATGCGCGACCGCATCAACACCCTGCGTCGCGACTTCGTCGAGGCCCTGAAGCCCTACGGCCTCGACCAGAAGTATGCGCACATCGCCGAGCAGCGCGGCATGTTCAGCTACACCGGCCTGACGCCTGAGCAGGTCGATCGCCTGCGCGACGAGTTCGGCATCTACATGGTGCGCTCCGGCCGCGCCAACGTGGCAGGCTTCTCCCACGAGAACCTGCCCTACCTGGCCAAGGCCGTCGCCGCCGTCAACTGATCGCCGCGCCGCCAGCCATGCCGACGCCCGGGCCCTGCCCGGGCGTTTTCGTTGTGCGCCAGGCATGGCGCGTAGCACCGATAGGTGCTGTTCCCGAGGGTGGTGCCTCGGGATGACTTGGGGGTGAAAGTCCCCTGCGGACCCTGATAGCGGGAACCGCTAGCCGAACAGCAAGGGTGTCCGCCGCGAGGCGGAATCTGAAGGAAGCTGAAGGCAAACTCCCGGCCTGACGAACAGGAATCGCATATGAGGCAGCCACATCTGGGCGAGAGGGCAATGACACTCGAAGCCCAATAGCTATCCGGAAGATGTGGAGGTAAATGCGGCGGGTAGATGGGAGGAAGGTCGCGCGTCTTACCCTGGGAGGTCTGGTGGTCTGCCACGGTGCTACCGGCGCCGAGAGGCGACGGGATGGGCCACCAGACGTCAGCAGAGGCCATAGTAAGTGCCGGTTCACCGCGGCACCAAGGGCCGAACATGAAGAACCGCGAGTAGGCGATGATGTCTCGAGGATCGATCAGGAAGGCAGAAAGTGGCGCTGATACCGCCACCCACCCAGAGGGGCAGGGGCGGAACCCCGAGTCCCGGCCGGTGGGCGTCGAGACGATCCCGGCGTCGTCATCGTGGACGAAAGCGGAGCCCGCCCCGCTCATGGAGGCCGTGGTAGGGAAGGCCAACATGGCGCGGGCTTACCGAAGGGTGGTCGCCAACAAGGGGGCGCCGGGTGCCGACGGCATGACGGTCCACCAGTTGGCCGACCACCTGAAGGAATGCTGGCCAACGCTGTGCGAACGGCTGCTGGCCGGTGAGTACCACCCCAGCCCGATCCGAGCCGTCGAGATTCCCAAGCCCAAGGGCGGGACGCGACAGCTCGGCATCCCCACGGTGACCGACCGGCTGATCCAGCAGGCGCTGCTTCAGGTGTTGACGCCGATCTTCGATCCGGGGTTCTCCGCATCGAGTTACGGCTATCGGCCCGGGCGCAGCGCCCAGCAGGCCGTCTCGGCGATGAAGGCCCATGTCACTGCCGGCCACCGCTGGGTGGTCGACCTCGACCTGGAAGCCTTCTTCGACCGGGTGAATCACGACCTGCTGATGGCGCGGGTCGCGCGCCGCGTCTGCGACAAGCGAGCGTTGCGCTTGATCCGCCGCTATCTGGAAGCCGGGATGTTCCAGGACGGCCTGGTCGCGCCACGCCGGCAGGGCACGCCCCAGGGCGGACCACTCAGCCCGCTGCTGGCCAATATCCTGCTGGATGACGTGGACAAGGAACTGGAACGCCGCGGCCACCGCTTTTGCCGCTATGCCGACGACATGCAGGTGTATGTCAGGAGTCGGCGAGCGGGCGAGCGCGTCATGGCCAGTCTGAGTGATTTTCTCGAGAGCTCACTCAGGCTGACGGTCAATCGCGACAAGAGTGCGGTGGACCGACCCTGGAACCGGGGGTATCTGGGCTACACGCTGACCCGGCACAAGCGGCCGAAGCTGACGCTGGCCAAGGCCAGCCTGCAGCGCCTGATGCAGCGTGTCCGCGAGATCCTCAAGCGTGGCAGGGGGCGCAACATACGGCGCGTTATCGAAGAGTTGACCCCGGTCCTGCGGGGCTGGGCCAACTACTTCTCCTTCGTCGACGTAAAGCGCCCGCTGGAAGCGCTGGAGGGTTGGATACGTCGTCGACTGCGTTGCGTGATCTGGCGGCAATGGAAACGCCCGCGGACCCGGCGCCGCAAGCTACGGGCGCTGGGTCTGGACGACCATCGGGCGTGGAAGTCAGCGGGAAACGGGCGAGGCCCTTGGTGGAACGCCGGCGCCTCGCACATGAATCAGGCCTTGCCACGGAAATGGTTCGAGCAGCAGGGCCTGATCTCGGTACTCGATACGGTCAAGAGGGCTTAGTCGTTCTTCGTGAACCGCCGTGGTACGGAACCGTATGCCCGGTGGTGTGAGAGGACGGGGGAGGCGACTCCCCCTCCTACTCGATTCGGGTAGACTCCTCGCCTGTTTTTCGCTGCACCGGGGATCAGGGCGGCCTCGGGGCGCGCCCGGCGGCAACAGTCTTGACCAATCAGTCAGGTCGCATACAGACTGATGCCTGCCTTGTACACAACCACCCCAACAGCAAGAGGCTCCCCATGGCGGCTACCCCCGGCAGCTCCCCCGTGCACTATCCCTGGTACAAGAAGGAGGACACCGACGCCTTCTTTGCCCTGTTCCAGAACAACATCGCCAACTTCGTGATCATCGCCATCACCATGCTCGGCATGGGCTTCCCGGCGTCGATCGTCTTCGGCCAGGTGCTGCCCGGCGCCGCGGTGGCCGT
The DNA here is from genome assembly GCF_013000985.1 of Halomonas sp. PGE1. Classification (NCBI taxonomy): domain Bacteria; kingdom Pseudomonadati; phylum Pseudomonadota; class Gammaproteobacteria; order Oceanospirillales; family Halomonadaceae; genus Halomonas; species Halomonas sp. PGE1. The sequence goes on along the minus strand of NZ_CP053032.1, from coordinate 1,687,688 downwards.
GATGGTGGGCAACTTCTACTACGCCTGGAGCGCCGCGCGCCTGGCCAGGAAGGAGAACCGCACCGACGTCACCGCCCTCTCCTACGGCATCTCCACCCCGGTGATGTTCGTCTTCCTGTTCGGGGTGCTGCTGCCCGCCAAGCAGCTCACCGGCGATGCCGAACTGGCCTGGAAGGTTGCGGTGGCCGCCTGCTTCATCAGCGGCGCCATCGAGGCGCTGATCAGCCTGATCGGCCGCTGGGTCCAGCATCACCTGCCCCGGGCGGCGATGCTCGGCGCCGTGGCCGGGGTGGCACTGACCTTCATCGCCGGCGAGATGCTGTTCAAGACCCTGGAGATGCCGGTGATCGGCCTGCTGGTACTGGCGATCATCATCGTCGGCCTGGTGGCCCGGGTCGCCATGCCCTTCCGGCTGCCCACCTCGCTGTTCGCCATCGTGGTGGGGACCGCCATGGCCTACCTGATCGGGGATGCCGGCGGCGAGCGCTTCAGCGACGCCTTCACCCATCTGGGCTTCTACCCGCTGCTGCCCAACCTGGCCTGGCTCGAGGGGCTGGGGCTGCTCTTCACCGGCATGCTGGCGGTGCTCACCGTGGTGCTGCCGATCACCCTCTACAACGCCATCGAGACCATGAACAACGTCGAGGCCATGGAGGCCGCCGGCGACAGGTACGACGTGCGCGAGTGCCAGGCGGTGGACGGCGCCGGCACCATGATCGGCGCCCTGTTCGGCGGGGTCTTCCCCACCACCGTCTACATCGCCACCGTGGGCGCCAAGTGGATGGGCGCCGGGCGCGGCTACAGCCTGCTCAACGGCGCGGTCTACGGCCTGGCCACCATGTTCGGCCTGATCGCGGCCCTGGCCGCCATCATCCCGGTCTCGGTGGTCGCGCCGATCCTGGTCTTCGTGGGCATGTCGATGATCGCCACCGCCTTCCAGAGCAACGACACCCGCTACTACCCCGCGGTGGCACTGGCCATGCTGCCCTACTTCGCCAACTACGTGATGACCCGTTTCGGGCGTGCCGCCGAGGAGACGGTGACCGGCATCTCCACCGGGATCGTGCCGCTGGGCCAGGGCGCCATGTTCATGGCGATCCTGATCGGCGCCATGACGGTCTCGGTGATCGACCACCAGTTCCGCCGTGCCGCCGCCTTCGCCGCGGTCGCCGCGGGCTTCTCCTTCGTGGGCCTGATGCATGCCCCGGCCCTCGCCCTCAACGCCGCCCCGGACTATGTGGTGGGCTACCTGGTGATGGGGGGCCTGTTCCTCTACTTCGCCTGGCAGCAGCAGCGCCTGGCTGCGGGCCGAGGCTGACCACACGCAGGCGCCGGGGCATCCTGCCCCGGCGCGCTTGAAGTTGAGTCTCCGGGCCTCCTGCCCGGTGATGGGTGCATCAGGCCTCAGTTGACCTCGTCGGTGTCGTCGTCACCGCCGACCATCCCCCGCAGCCGATCCCGCACGGCCTCGAGGCGACCCTTGGCCGGGGGAGCGGCGTTCTCCACGGCACGGTCCAGGCCCGGGGCCTTGGTCCTGGCATCCGCCTCGACGTCGGCTTCGACATCCACCTCTGCCTCGGTGTCAACTTCGGTGTCGCCCTCAAGGCCGGTCTCGGTATCGGCTTCGGTGTCGCCCTCGACGTCCAGGCCGGTCTCGGTATCGGCATCCAGGCCGGTCTCGGTATCGGCGTCCAGGCCGGTCTCGGTATCGGCATCCAGGCCGGTCTCGGTATCGGCGTCCAGGCCAGTATCGGTGTCGGCGTCCAGACCGGTCTCGGTGTCGGTATCGGCGTCCAGGCCGGTCTCGGTGTCGCCCTCTACGCCGCCGTCGATACCAGCGTCGGCATCGCCCTCGACGCCACCGTCGAGGCCGCCGTCGGCATCACCGCCGTCGGCGTCACCACCGTCGGCACCACCATCGGCACCACCGTCGGCGGCCGCCAGCAGGAGGGTGTCACTGGAGTGGGTCATGGTGGCCGTTGAAGAAAACTCTGTGGACAGCATCTCATCCTCCAGGCTCATGGCGTGAGCCTGGACGGTCATACCGGAAAAGATCAGCGCCATACTGGCGGCCAGGGTCTTGAGTTTCATGATGCGCCTCCTTGTGCCCCGCCAGGGGCGGGCTTCCATCTTCAAGGGTGACTCGTCCGTGAGTCGCACGACCACTCGGGCCGGGTTCCTGCCAAGACAACGCGAAACTCATGCCAGAAAGAAACTAAAATCAATATATTCAATGCATTAATAAATAAACCACTCTCGGAGCCATCGCCATCATCGCGCCATCGGCCGTAGAACTGTCGTCTCGGGCCGACAGAATTCGGCCTCCCGGCGTCCCTGCCCCTGTTCATAGACATCCGTCGAGTCTCCACCGGACGACAGAAGCCCGTCCCCACTGTCGGTGCCGACACGCCACGACGGGCCAGACCCCAGACGCAGTGCGCCCCGCCATGGGGCGGGGCGCAACCTGACTACAGCGACGGACGTCGCCGACGGCTACTTCCAGAAATCGCGGATCGAGGCGATGCCCTGGGCACCCACGGCGCGGGCATGGTTGGCATCGAAGCGGGTCATGCCACCCAGGGCGAAGACCGGCATGGCGGCACGCTCCACCAGCTGCTGGAAGTCATGCCAGCCCATGGGGGGCACCTCGGGGTGGGAGGGGGTAGTGCGCAGCGGCGAGAGGGTCACGAAGTCGCAACCCAGCTTGCCGGCCTGTACCAGCTGCTCGCGATCGTGGGTAGAGGCCGCCAGCCACTTCCCCTCGGCGATGGGGCGACGCTCGAGGCGCATCAGCCGTTCGCTGGTGAGGTGGATACCGTCGGCATCGACCCGCTCGAGGAGCTCGGGCTCGGCGTTGAGCAGCAGGCGAGCCCCATGCTGGCGACACAGCGCCAGGGTGACCTCGGCGCGGGCCAGGTAGGCGGTCTCGTCGAGCTGCTTGGCGCGCAGCTGCACCAGGCGGGCGCGATCCTCCACCAGGGCACGCTCGAGGCGCTGCAGGTAGAGAGCCTCGTCCTCCTCCTCGGCGGTGATGAGGTACTCGGTCGGCAGCGCGACGGCACGCAGGATCGGCAGGTTGGCCGCCGGGAAGGGGTAGTTGACCAGCTCCTCCATGGGCACCCAGCGCACCGCCTGCCCCTCGCGGCCGAAGGGCTCGCCGGAGAACTCGTGCACCTGCCAGACGTCGAGCAGGATGTGCTTGTCGGGATACTCGTGGTGGATGCGGATCAGCGGCTGCGCGCGCTGGATCTCCACCCCGAGCTCCTCATGGAGTTCGCGCTTGAGCCCGCCGAGGCCCGTCTCGTACGGCGCCAGCTTGCCTCCCGGAAACTCCCACAGCCCGCCATGGTCGACGTTGCTGGGCCGGCGGGCGATCAGGACCTGCCCGCCGTCGGCACTGATGATGGCGGCGGCCGCCACATGCACCCTTCTCTTCACCATTGCGTTCATTCACCTTTCCAACTGGCCCGCCCTCGGGGGCGGGATGCTCTGTCCGGCGGCTGACCGATCGCTCAGCTGCGATAGTCGGCGTTGATGGTTACATACTCATGGGAGAGGTCGGTGGTCCATACCGTGGCGCTCTCCTCCCCGCGTCCCAGGTCGATGCGAATGGGGATCTCCTCCCTGGCCATCACCGCACTGCCGGCCTCTTCCGTGTAGCAGGGCGCCCGGCCACCGGCCTCCACCAGGCGAACCTCGCCCAGGTCGATGGCCACCCGGGAGACATCGAAGTCCTCGACCGGCGCACGGCCGACCGCCGCCAGTATCCGACCCCAGTTGGCATCCGAGGCAAAGAGCGCGGTCTTGACCAGCGGCGAGTTGGCCACGGTGAAGGCCACGTCGAGAGCCTCCTGACGGCTCGCGGCCCCGTTCACCTGCAGGGTCACGAACTTGGTGGCTCCCTCGCCGTCGCGGATGATCGCCTGGGCCAGCTCAGTCATGACCCGCTGCAGACCGTTGCGGAAGATGGCGATGGCCTCCTCCCCCTCGACCCGCGGTCCCTGCTGGGTAGTGATCAGCATGCAGGCGTCGTTGGTGGAGGTGTCGCCGTCCACGGTGATGCAGTTGAAGGAGCGATCCACCGTCTCGCGCAGCATCTCCTCGAGCAGCGCCTGGTCGAGGGCGGCGTCGGTGGCCACGAAGGCCAGCATGGTCGCCATGTTGGGCTGGATCATGCCCGAGCCCTTGGCGATGCCGTTGATGGTGACCGTGGCCTCCCCCAGCGCCAGGGTCACGCTGGCACCCTTGGCGCGGGTGTCGGTGGTGAGGATGCCCTCGGCGGCCTGGTGCCAGGACGCCCCCTCCTCCCCCAGGTTCGCCAGCGCCACGGGCAGTCCCGCCAGCACCCGCTCCATGGGCAGCGGCTCGCCGATCACCCCGGTGGAGAACGGCAGCACGGCCTCGCCGGGCACCCCGGCCAAGCGTCCCAGCTCGGCGCAGGTGGCGCGGGCATCGGCAAGCCCTACCTCGCCGGTACCGGCATTGGCGTTGCCGGTATTGATCACCAGGTAGCGGGCCGGCTGGCCGGAGGCCAGGTGCTCGCGGGCCACGGTGACCGGTGCCGCGCAGAAGGCGTTGCGGGTAAAGGTCCCCGCCACGCGGGCACCGGCGGGCGCCTCGATCACCACCAGGTCACGGCGGTTGGCCTTCTTGATGCCCGCCATGGCGGTACCCAGGCGCACGCCGGGGATCGCCGGCATCTCGGGAAAGCTTGCATTACCCACTGCCATCGTCTCGTCTCCTGTCTGCTGGGCGGCAGCTCAGTCCAGCTTGCCGCAGCACTGCTTGTACTTCTTGCCCGACCCGCAGGGGCAGGGATCGTTGCGGCCCACCTTGGGCCCCTCGCGGCGCACCGGGCGTCCATCCGCTCCCGGCAGCGGCGCCCCCGACTCCTCGGGGCGGTCGAGTGCATCGGGATCCTCGTGACGGCTGTCGGCCATGGCCTTCTCGCGCTCCAGCGCCTCGCGACGCTTCTGCTCGAGCTCCTCGACCTCCTCGGGACGCCGCACCTGCACATGGCTGAGGATGCGCGTCACGTCGGCCTTGATATTGGCCAGCAGGTTCTGGAACAGCTCGAAGGACTCGCGCTTGTACTCCTGCTTGGGGTTCTTCTGGGCGTAGCCGCGCAGGTGGATGCCCCGGCGCAGGTGGTCCATGGACTGCAGGTGCTCCTTCCAGCGGGTGTCGAGCACCTGCAGCATCACCTGCTTCTCGAAGCGGCGCATCAGGGCCTCGCCGGCCTCGGCCACCTTGGCCTCGTAGGTCTCGCGATGCAGGGTCTGCAGCCGCTCGCGCAGCTGCTCCTCGTGGAAGCGGTCGTCCTCCTCGGCCCACTGCACCACCGGGACGTCCAGGTTGAACTCGGCCTTGAGGTGGTCCTGAAGCCCGGGGAGATCCCACTGCTCGGCGAGGCTCTGGGGCGGCACATAGTCGCTGATGGCCAGGTCCAGCACCTCCTGGCGAATGCCCGCCACGGCCTCGGAGACCTGTTCGGCGGCCAGGATCTCGTTGCGCTGCTCGTAGATCACCCGGCGCTGGTCGTTGGCCACGTCATCATACTCGAGCAGCTGCTTGCGGATATCGAAGTTGCGGCTCTCGACCTTCTTCTGGGCGCGCTCCACGGCGTTGGAGACCATCTTGTGTTCGATCGCCTCGCCGCGCTCCAGGCCCAGGGCCTTCATCATGCGCTGCACCCGGTCGGAGCCGAACAGCCGCATCAGGCTGTCCTCCAGCGACAGGAAGAAACGGGTCGAGCCCGGGTCCCCCTGGCGACCGGCACGGCCACGAAGCTGGTTGTCGATGCGCCGCGATTCGTGGCGCTCGGAGCCGATCACGTGCAGGCCGCCGGCGGCCAGCACCGCATCGTGGCGCTCCTGCCAGGCGGCCTTGAGCGCCTCGAGCTGCTCGGGACTCGGGTTGTCGAGCTTGGCCGCCTCGGCTTCCCAGTTGCCGCCCAGCATGATGTCGGTGCCGCGGCCGGCCATGTTGGTGGCGATGGTGATGGCGCCGGCGCGGCCCGCCTGGGCGATGATCTCCGCCTCGCTCTGGTGCTGCTTGGCGTTGAGCACGCTGAAGGCGAGGCCGGCCTGTTTCATCAGCCCGGCCAGGTACTCGGAGGTCTCGATGGAGGCGGTCCCCACCAGCACCGGGCGTCCGGCCTCGGTCTCGGCCTGGACGTCCTTGATGATCGCCTCGAACTTCTCCTCGGCGGTCAGGTAGACCAGGTCGTTGAGGTCGCGCCGCACCAGCGGCTTGTTGGTAGGAATCACCACCACGTCGAGGCCGTAGATCTGGCGGAACTCGAAGGCCTCGGTGTCGGCGGTACCGGTCATGCCGGCCAGCTTCTCGTAGAGGCGGAAGTAGTTCTGGAATGTGGTCGAGGCGAGCGTCTGGCTCTCGCGCTGCACCGCCACGCCCTCCTTGGCCTCGACCGCCTGGTGCAGGCCCTCGGACCAGCGGCGGCCCGGCATGGTGCGCCCGGTGTGCTCGTCGACGATCACCACCTGGCCGTCGGCGACGATATAGTCCACGTCACGATGGTAGAGGTGACGGGCGCGCAGCGCCGAATGCATGTGGTGCAGCAGATTGAGGTTCTGGGCCGCGTAGAGGGAGTCGTCTTCGCCCAGCAGCCCCTCCGCCCGCATCAGCTCCTCGACCTTGTTGTGGCCGGTCTCGGTGATCTCCACCTGCTTGTGCTTCTCATCGAGCAGGAAATCGCCGCTGGCCGGCTCCTCGGGATCCTCGCAGGCCACCAGGTGGGTCGCCAGGCGGTCCACGACCTTGTAGAGCTCGGTATTCTCGTCCACGGCGCCGGAGATGATCAGCGGCGTCCGCGCCTCGTCGATCAGGATCGAGTCCACCTCGTCGACGATGGCGAAGTGGAGCCCGCGCTGTACCTTGTCCTCCAGCGAGAAGGCCATGTTGTCGCGCAGGTAGTCGAAGCCGAACTCGTTGTTGGTGCCGTAGGTGATGTCGCAGGCGTAGGCCGCGCGCTTCTCCTCGCTGGTCTGGCCGGCATGGATGATGCCGACGGTGAGGCCGAGGAACTCATAGAGCGGACGCATCCACTCGGCGTCCCGGCGTGCCAGGTAGTCGTTCACCGTGACCACGTGCACGCCCTTGCCGGGCAGGGCATTGAGGTAGACGGCCAGGGTCGCCACCAGGGTCTTGCCCTCACCGGTCTTCATCTCGGCGATGCGGCCGCTGTTCAGGGTCATGCCGCCAATCATCTGCACATCGAAGTGGCGCATGCCCATCACCCGCTTGCCCGCCTCGCGCACGGTGGCGAAGGCCTCGACGAGCAGGTCATCGAGTGCCTCGCCGGCGTCGAGACGACCACGGAAGGCTTCGGTGCGCGCCTGCAGAGAGGCGTCGTCCAGCGCCTGCAGCTCCGGTTCGAGAACAGTAATGCGGTCGGCCTGGCGGCTCATGCGCTTCACTTCACGATCGTTCTTGGAGCCGACGACCTTGCGTAACAGGGAATTGATCATTGGGGGGGTCCAGTCTTTACGTGTGGCAGCGTGCCAGCCGCCCGAGGCAGCCGGCCAGGATCAGGGATTCAGCGTGCCAACGCAGGGCGGACCCCGACGGGTCAGGACATCATGGGCCGCGGTCGCCAGGCGGCGGCGGGGGGATGGCGGCAGGGGCAGTCGCCCGCGTGCGCCAGGACGGCCGAGGACACGCAGCGGCCAGGCACGCCGCGCGCGGCGGCGGGCCTGCAGCCGGGAGCTGGCCCGGATCAGCGCCGGTGCCAGGATGCATACCTGCACCAGGCGCTCGGCCTGGCGCAGCGTCTCACCCTGGGCCAGGCCAGCCGGCAGCAGGCACCCCACCAGCAGCCCGGCCAGCCACCAGCGCGCGGGGCGCCGCCGGCTCATGGCGGCGGGCGCCTTGGCATCGTCATGCTGGGTGCGGGCGGGCATGCTGTCGACGGACTCCCGAGCGTGCTAGGCTGGCGGGCATCAGCGCCCGGCACAGTGAAGAGTGAGTGTGGCTTTCCTGTCCGGCGACCGGAACAAGGCCCCGAGAAACAAGCCCATGAGTATAAAGGCAAAGCGCTTCCGCGCCCAGCCCATGACCCGCCTGCTCGATGGCCACGGCGAACTCGGCTCGCTGATGCGCATGGCGCGACTGATCGAGCGCGCTCAGCAGCACCTGCGTGACCAGCTCCCCGCGGAAGTGGCCGAGCACCTGCACGTGGGCGGCTTTCGCGATGGTCGCCTGACGCTGATCACCGACCGTGCCGCCTGGCTCACCCGGCTGCGCTACGAGCAGCCGCGACTGCTCGAACGGCTTCACCAGCTGCCCGGCTTCGAGGCGGTGACCGGCTTCACCCTCAAGGTCCGCCCGGTACGACCGGTCAAGGCGCCGCTGCGCCAGGTGCGCCATCTGCCGGCCCGAGCGGCCGATGAACTCGCGAGCTGCGCCGAGGACGTGGTCGACCCGCGGCTCAAGGCAGCGCTCCAGCGACTGGCCGCCCATGCCGAGCGCGAGCCATGACGGCAACGCCCCGAGCCCCATAGCAAGAAAGGCCCGCCAGACGCTGGCGGGCCTTCTTCATGTCATGGGGGCGGGACGAACTGGCGTCAGGCCATGGCCGGGGCCGCGTAGGAGATGGGCGCGGCGGCGGCCTCTTCCTCGAAGGTGACGATCTCGTAGGAGTCGGGCTGGGCCAGCAGGGCGCGGCAGAGCTGATTGTTGAGCGCATGGCCCGACTTCACCCCGCGGAACTCGCCGATCAGGCTGTGGCCGAGCTGGTAGAGGTCGCCGATGGCATCCAGCACCTTGTGCTTGACGAACTCGTCGTCGTAGCGAAGGCCGCCCTCGTTCACGATGCGGTAGTCGTCCACCACGATGGCGTTGTCGAGGCTGCCACCGAGCGCCAGGTTGTTGGAGCGCAGGTACTCCAGGTCACGCATGAAGCCGAAGGTGCGGGCCCGCGACACCTCCTTGACGAAGGAGGTGGTGGAGAAGTCCACCATGGCCGTCTGGGTCTGCTCCTCGAACACCGGATGGTCGAAGTCGATGGAGAAGGCGACCTTGAAGCCCTGATGCGGGCGAAAGGTGGCCTCCTTGTCGCCCTCGGTCACCGTGATCTCGCGCTTGATGCGGATGAACTTCTTGGGCGCGTTCTGCTCGCTGATGCCGGCGGACTGGATCAGGAACACAAAGGGGCCGGCACTGCCGTCCATGATCGGCACCTCGGGGGCGCTGAGGTCGACATAGGCGTTGTCGATGCCGAGTCCGGCCAGGGCCGACATCAGGTGCTCCACCGTGGCCACCTTGGCGCCGCCCGAGGAGAGCGCGGTGCACAGGGTGGTGTCGGTGACGTTGTGCGCCTTCGCCGGAATCTGCACCTCGGGATCCAGATCGGTGCGCACGAAGACGATGCCGGTATCCACGGGCGCCGGGCGAAGGGTCATGTAGACCTTCTTGCCGGAGTGCAGGCCGACGCCCGTGGCGCGGATGACGTTCTTCAGGGTGCGTTGTCTGATCATGAGAGGTGGCCAGGCTGTTGTCGGGTTATCAAACACTGTTCACTATAACACCGAACGGGCGTTTCGACAAAGAAACCTCGCCCGGCACGCCCTATGGACTCGATAGCGCCCCTCAATCCGCCTGGCGGCGCAGGAAGGCCGGGATATCGAGATAGTCATCGAGCTCCTGGGAGCGGCGCTTCTCGGCACGCGGCTTGGCGGCCTCCTCCGGCTCGGCGGCGGCGCGGGCGGCCTGCTGGCGCATGGCCGGCTGCGCCGGGCGCTGACGGTAGTCGCTGCCTGCCTCGACGCGCTTGGCCGGCTCGCGGGTCGCGGCCTTGGCCTGCTGACGGCCGTCGAGCCCGGCGGCCACCACGGTGACACGCAGCTCGTCGGACATCTCCATGTCGATGGAGGTGCCCACCACGATGGTGGCGTCCTGGGAGGCGAACTCCTGAACGGTGGCGCCCACATCGTTGAACTCGCCGATGGAGAGATCCGGGCCGGCGGTGATGTTGACCAGGATGCCGCGGGCGCCGTGGAGGTCGACGTCCTCGAGCAGCGGGCTGCGAATGGCCTTCTCGGCGGCTTCCCTGGCGCGGTTCTCGCCGATGGCGCTGCCGGAGCCCATCATCGCCATGCCCATCTCGGACATCACGGTCCGCACGTCGGCGAAGTCGACGTTGATGATGCCCGGGCTTGTGATCAGCTCGGCGATGCCCTGAACGGCGCCCAGCAGCACATCGTTGGCGGCGCTGAAGGCGGTCAGCAGGCTGGCGCTCTTGCCCAGCACCGAGAGCAGCTTCTCGTTGGGGATGGTGATCAGCGAGTCGACGTGCTCGGAGAGCTCCCGCATGCCCTCCTCGGCGGCGCGCATGCGCTTGGGACCCTCGAAGGGGAAGGGACGCGTCACCACCGCCACGGTGAGGATACCCAGCTCCTTGGCCACCTGGGCCACCACCGGGGCACCGCCGGTGCCGGTACCGCCACCCATCCCGGCGGTGATGAAGACCATGTCGGCACCGTTGAGCAGCTCGGCGATCCGCTCGCGGTCTTCCATGGCCGCCTGACGCCCCACCTCGGGGTTGGCGCCGGCGCCGAGCCCCTTGGTGATCTCGGTGCCGAGCTGGAGCACGGTCTTGGCGGAGACCCGCTTGAGGGCCTGGGCATCGGTGTTGGCGCAGATGAACTCCACGCCCTCGATGTTGCTCTCGACCATGTGATTGACGGCATTGCCGCCGCCGCCGCCGACACCGATCACCTTGATGACCGCGCTGCTTGAGGGTGCGCTATCTACCAGTTCAAACATTTGCCCCGTCTCCTGGGTCGCCATGGCGACCCTGTCAGAAATTTCCTTTCAACCAGCCCTTGAACCTTGCCAGCGCCGGTATGCTTTCCCTGAAGCCGCGCCGGCCGGCGTCCTCACGCCGCGCCTGAACCGGCACCAAGCTGCCCTGTGTCTGTCGACCATGCCCCTGCCGATTTTCCTGCAGGGCGTAATGTAGCAAACCGACTCCGGTCGAATAAATCGGGTTGCGGACCACATCGGCCAGGCCCCGCACGTTCTGCGGGCAGGCGATGCGCACCGGCATGTGGAAGATCTCCTCGGCGAGCTCCACCACCCCTTCCATGCGCGCGGTGCCCCCGGTCAGCACCACCCCGGCGGCCACCAGGTCCTCGTAGCCGCTGCGGCGCAGTTCGTCGCGCACCAGGGTGAAGAGTTCCTCGTAGCGAGGCTCCACCACCTCGGCCAGCGCCTGGCGGGAGAGGTCCCTGGCCGGGCGGTCGCCGACGCTGGGCACCTTGATCAGCTCGTCGCTGGCGGCCAGCTGGGTCAGCGCGCAGGCGTACTTGACCTTGATCTCCTCGGCGTGCTGGGTCGGGGTGCGCAGGGCCATGGCGATGTCGTTGGTGACCTGGTCCCCGGCGATGGGGATCACCGCCGTGTGGCGAATCGCCCCCTCGGTGAACACGGCGATATCGGTGGTGCCGCCGCCGATGTCCACCATGCAGACGCCCAGCTCCCGCTCGTCCTCGGTGAGCACCGCCATGCTCGAGGCGAGCTGCTCGAGGATGATGGCATCGACCTCGAGGCCGCAGCGGCGCACGCACTTCTCGATGTTCTGCACGGCGTTCAGTGCCGCCGTGACCAGGTGCACCCGGGCCTCCAGGCGCACCCCGGACATGCCCAGCGGCTCGCGGATGCCGCCCTGGGTGTCAATGGAGAACTCCTGAGGCAGCACATGAAGGACCCGCTGGCCCTCGGAGATGGCCCGGGCCCGTGCGGAGTCGATGACGCGATCGATGTCGGAGGGGGTGACCTCGCGCTCCTTGATCGCCACCACGCCATCGGAATTCATGGAGCTGATATGGCTGCCGGCGACGCCGACATAGACCGAATGGATATCACAGCCGGCCATCAGCTCGGCCTCCTCCACGGCGCGTTGGATGGAGAGCACCGTGGATTCGATGTTGATCACCACCCCTTTCTTCATGCCGCGGGAGGGGTGCGAGCCGATACCGGCGATCTCGATGCCGCCATCGTCGGTGGGCTGACCCACGATCGCCACGACCTTGGACGTTCCGATATCCAGCCCGACTACCATATTGGACGCATTGGAAGGACCTGCCATGAGTCGGGAACTCTCCTAGAACCTGGCCCGCTTCGGGGCCTGCAACACGGAAAATGAACCTGGGGGCAATTATAGGAACAACTCGGGTTGATCCTCCACCCCACAGAAAAATTCACCTTTCACGATACGGTGATTTTGCCCCAAAAGAAACAGGCGCAGTCCCTCGAACATGCGCCTTTGCGGAGAAAATGGTCTCAGCCCTCGGCCGACTCATCATCCTCGGCGGGGTCGGATTCACCGTGCCAGGCAACGGCCACGCCGTTGGGGTATCGCAGGTCGATGTAGCGGATATGCGACGCCAGGGAGCCGAGCTGCCGCTGCCAGGCCGCGGAGAGCCTGCCCAGCCGCGCCTCGCGGTCGTTGCGACCGAGCATCACCCAGACCCCATCGTCCAGCTGGAAGCGCCAGGCGCCGCGGGGCTCCAGGCGCAGCTGGGAGAGCTCGAGGCCCATGGCGCCGAAGCGGGTGGCCAGCCGTTCGTGGTAGGCCAGCACCTCCGCCCCGCTGCCGGCGGGACCGGCGAGATCCGGCAGGTCGCCGGGCGGCGACACCGGGCCGAAGGCGAAGGGCTCGCCCTCGGGATTGAGCAGGTAGTCGTCGTTCCAGCGTGCCACCGGAATCTGCTCGACCAGCTCGAAGGTCAGCGCATTGGGCCACTCCCGAGTGACCCGCACCTCGGAGAGCCAGTCGATGGCCAGCGCCTCCTGGCGCAGCTCGGCCACGTTGACCGACAGCCAGGTGCGGCCGCGGATCAGCGGCGCCAGCTCGTCGCGCAGGTAGTCGGCGCTGACGTGGGTGAACTCGCCGGCGATGGAGACCCGCTCGATGGGCCGGTCGAGCCACAGCCACAGGGCCCGACCGCCGGCGCCGAACAGCACCAGCAGCAGCACCACCCCGAGCAGGCCACCGCGACGCGTCATGCCCGCTTCGCCTCCAGGGTACTGGCCAGGATGCGCAGCACCAGGGCCTCGAAGTCGATGCCGGCGTGGGCCGCGGCCTGGGGCACCAGGCTGTGGTCGGTCATCCCCGGCGAGGTGTTGACCTCGATCAGCCAGAAGCACCCCTCGGCGTCGCGCATCACGTCGACGCGCCCCCACCCCTCGGCGCCGACCGCCTCGAAGGCGCGACGGCAGAGCTCGCCGAGCTCGGCCTCCTCAGCATCGCCGAGCCCGCAGGGCAGGTGGTAGCGCGTCTCGTCGGAGAGGTACTTGGCCTCGTAGTCGTAGAAGCCGCCGGGCACCTCGACGCGGATCGCCGGCAGCACCTCGTCGCCAAGCAGCGACACCGTATACTCGTCGCCCTTGATGAAGCGCTCGGCCATCACCCGGGCGTCGAAGCGGGCCGCCTCGTGGTAGGCCGCCGCCAGGGCCTCGGCGCTCTCGACGATGCTGATGCCCAGCGTCGAGCCCTCATGCACCGGCTTGACGATCAGCGGCAGGCCGAGGCGCGCCACCACCGCCGACCAGTCGGCGTCGGTCTCCAGCATCACCGACTCCGGCGTGGGCAGGCCGAGTGCCTGCCACACCAGCTTGGTGCGCTGCTTGTCCATGCCCAGGGCCGAGGCGAGCACGCCGCTGCCGGTATAGGGAATACCGAGCAGCTCCAGCGCCCCCTGCAGGGTGCCGTCCTCGCCGCCGCGGCCGTGCAGGGCGATGAAGACGCGGTCCGGGGCCAGGGCCTCGAGCCCCACCAGCCCGCCATCGGCGGGGTCGTAGCCGATGGCATTCACGCCGGCACGGGTGAGCGCCGCCAGCACCGCCGCCCCGCTCTTCAGCGAGACCTCCCGCTCGGCGGAGCTGCCGCCGTAGATCACGGCCACGCGGCCGAGGTCGTTCACCAGGCTCATAGGGTCACCTCGTCGAGCTCAAGGGCCGCCTCGGCCAGGGCCAGGGAGATGCCGCCCACGTCGCCGGCGCCCTGGGTGATCAGGATGTCGTCCGGGCGCAGCACCCGGGCCAGCAGGCCCGGCAGTTCGCCCTTCTCCTGGACGAAGATCGGGTCCACCTCACCGCGCTGGCGGATGGAACCGGCCAGGGTGCGCCCCTCGGCGCCGGGAATCGGCGCCTCGCCGGCGCTGTAGACGTCCAGCAGCAGCAGGGTGTCGACGCCGGAGAGCACCCGCACGAAGTCCTCATAGAGGTCGCGGGTGCGCGAGTAGCGGTGGGGCTGGTAGAGCATCACCAGGCGCCGCTCGGGCCAGCCGGCGCGTACCGCCCGGATCACCATCTCCACCTCGCGAGGGTGGTGGCCGTAGTCGTCCACCAGCATCACCTCGCCCTCGCCGCCCGGCGCCGGGAAATGCCCCTGCACCTGGAAGCGACGTCCCACCCCCTGGAAGCCGGCCAGGCCGCGCAGGATGGCGTCGTCGTCGACCCCGGCATCGGTGGCCACGGCGATGGCCGCCAGGGCGTTCAGGGCGTTGTGGCGGCCGGGCATGGCCAGCCGAACGGCGAGCGGCGCCAGCCCGCCGGGGCGATGGGCGGTGAAGCGGATCTCGCCGGCCTGCTGGGCGAAGTCGGCGATGCGGTAGTCGGCGTCCTCGCTGAAGCCGTAGGTGATGAACTGGCGATGCACCCGGTCGAGCAGGCCGCGCACGTTGTCATCGTCGATGCACAGGATCGCCAGGCCATAGAACGGCAGATTGTGCAGGAACTCGAGGAAGGTGGTCTTGAGCTTCTCGAAGTCGCCGCCGTAGGTGGCCATGTGGTCGGCATCGATGTTGGTGACGATGGAGACCATGGGCTGCAGGTGCAGGAAGGAGGCGTCGGACTCGTCCGCCTCGGCCACCAGGTAGTCGCCCTCCCCCAGCCGGGCATTGGTGCCGGCGCTGGTCAGCCGCCCGCCGATCACGAAGGTGGGGTCGAGCCCCCCCTCGCCGAGCAGGGTCGCGGTGAGGCTCGTCGTGGTGGTCTTGCCGTGGGTCCCGGCCACGGCGATGCCGTGGCGGAAACGCATCAGCTCGGCGAGCATCTCGGCGCGGCGCACCACCGGCACCCGGTGCTCCCGGGCCCAGACGATCTCGGGGTTGGCTTCGTCCACCGCGGTGGAGACCACCACGACATCGGCGCCGACCACATGGTCGGCATCGTGGCCGATGGCGACCGTGATGCCGCACTGGCGCAGCCGCGCCACCACCGTCGACGCCTTCAGGTCGCTGCCGCTGACCGTATAGCCCTGGTTGGCCAGGACCTCGGCGATGCCGCACATGCCGGCGCCGCCGATGCCCACGAAATGGATGTGCCGGATCCGGCGCATGCCAAGGCCCCGCTCGGGGGGGGACGGACTGGCCGGGAACCGGCCGTGACGTGCTATCGCTCAAAACCTGTCTCCATGCAGCCGGCCACCAGGCGCTCGACGGCGTCGAGGTGCGCGCAGGCCCTCGCTCGCAAGGCCATGGTGGCAAGGGTATCGGGATCGAGCAGCGCCGCCAGCCGATCGGCCAGCGTCGCCGCCGTGAGGTCGGTCTGGGGCAGCAGCTCGGCGGCCCCCTCCTCCACCAGCGCTCGGGCGTTGGCGGTCTGATGATCGTCCACCGCGAAGGGAAAGGGCACGAAGAGCGCCGGCCGGGCCGCGGCGGCCAGCTCCGCCACCGTCAGGGCGCCCGCCCGGCAGACCACCAGGTCGGCCCAGCCGTAGGCCTCGGCCATGTCATCGATGAAGGGCGTCACCTCGGCGCTCACGCCCTCGCGGGCGTAGGCCTCGCGGGTGGCAGCGTCCTTGTCGCGCCCCGCCTGGTGGCGTACCTCGGGTCGCTCGCCTTCCGGCAGGCGAGCCAGGGCCTCGGGGAGGCACTCGTTGAGCGCCTGGGCCCCCAGCGAGCCGCCCACCACCAGCAGGCGCAGGCGCCGGCCACGCATCGCCGCGGCCGGGCGGGGTGACTCGCCCAGGGCGGCGATCTCCTCGCGCACCGGGTTGCCGATCACCTCGCCGCGGGCGCCGAAGGCCTGGGGAAAGGCGGCGTAGACGCGCCGCGCCAGGCGTGACAGCGCGCGGTTGGTAAGTCCGGCCACGGCGTTCTGCTCGTGGATCACCAGGGGGCGGCGCGCCAGCCAGGCGGCCAGGCCGCCGGGGCCGCTGGCGAAGCCGCCAAGGCCTACCACCAGCTGGGGGTCGAAGGCACGGATCACCCGCCACGCCTGCCACACGGCGCGGGTCAGGTTGAACGGCGCCAGCAGCCAGCCGGCGGCACCGTTGCCGCGCAACCCCGACACCGCGATACGATGCAGGGGAATGCCGGCCTCCGGCACCAGGCGGTTCTCGATGCCGCGGGGGCTGCCCAGCCAGGCCACCTCTACCCCCTCGGCGTCCAGGCCCCGGGCCAGGGAGAGGGCGGGAATGACGTGGCCGCCGGTGCCTCCGGCCATGATCAGGACGCGGCGTCCCGGTCGCATGCTCACTTGGCGACTCCTTGTCGTTGAGAGAGTGGCGTGGAAGCGGAACCCGACGGTGCCAGGGAGGGCTCCCGGCGCCCATCCCCCCTGGGCGCCGCGGGGCTCGCCCGCCGCTGGGCCAGGCGCGTCTCGATGTCGGCCCGCAGCAGCAGCGCCATCATCACCGTGCTGACCAGCAGGCTCGACCCACCGTAGCTGAGCAGCGGCAGGGTCAATCCCTTGGTGGGCAGCATGCCGCTGCTCACGGCGATATTGATAAAGGCCTGGGCACCGATCACCAGGGCGATGCCGTAGCTGAGGTAGGCGGCGAAGGGCAGCTGGGCCAGCTCGGCACGGCGGCCCACCGCCATGGCCCGCCAGATCAGCAGCGCGAAGAGCCCCACCACCCCCACGGCGCCGAACAGGCCGAGCTCCTCGGCGAGCACCGCGAAGACGAAGTCGGTGTGGGCCTCGGGCAGGTAGAAGAGTTTCTGGACGCTGTTGCCGAGCCCCATGCCCAGCCAGCTGCCGCGGCCGAAGGCGATCAGCGCCTGGGTCAGCTGGTAGCCGCTGGCAAACTGGTCCGCCCAGGGGTCGGCGAAGCTGGCCAGGCGCGCCAGGCGATAGGGCTCGGCGATGGCGAGCAGGGCCCCGCCGGCCGCGACCAGCAGCGCCAGCAGCAGGAAGCGCCCCCAGGGGGCCCCGGCCATCAGCAGCATGCCCATCACGCAGCCGGTCATCACCACCACGGCACCGTAGTCCGGCTCGAGGATCAGCAGCACGCCGATGATGGCCAGGATCAGCAGCGGACGCAGGAAGGCGCCCCACTGCCGGCGCACCTGGGGCAGGAAGCGCTCCAGGTAGCCAGCCATGTAGGCGATCAGGCAGAGCTTGGCGACCTCGGAGGCCTGCAGGTTGAAGGGCACCCCGGGGATCGAGATCCAGCGCTTGCTGCCGTTGATCTCGCGCCCCACCAGCAGCACCAGCACCAGCAGGGCGATGCCCACCAGCAGCAGCAGCGGACCGTTGACCTTCCACCACCCCAGGGGAATGCGCAGCACGAAGACGGCCGCGGCCAGCGCCATCACCAGGAAGAGGCCGTGACGGATGCTGAAGTACCAGGGATTGCCGGTCAGGCTCGCCGCCACCTCCGATGACGCCGAGGTCACCATCACCCAGCCGATCAGCATCAGCGACAGGGTCGCGATCAGCAGCCAGCCGTCGAAGGGCTGGTCGCGGGTGGAGAGCCGCTCGCGGAGCCGGGAGAGCCGGGCGAACCGGGGCGCGCGCTTCATGCCTCCTCCTCGGCCAGGTGGCGGCGCACCCAGCGCCGGAACACCTCGCCCCGCTCCTGGTAGTTGGCGAACTGGTCGAGGCTCGCACAGGCCGGCGAGAGCAGCACGCAGTCACCGGGCTCGGCGATCTCGGCAGCCCGGGCCATGGCCGCGGCCAGGTCCTCCACCTCGGTCAGCGGCAGCCGCCCGCGCAGGGCGCGCGCCAGGCGCTCGGCATCCAGGCCGAAGAGGATCGCCTCGCGGCCATGGCGGGCCAAGGGCTCGGCCAGGGGGGCGAAGTCGGCCCCCTTGCCGACGCCGCCGGCCAGCAGGATCAGGCGGCCCGCCAGGGTCGGGCCGAGCCCGGCGATGGCGGCCAGGGTGGCCCCCACGTTGGTGCCCTTGGAGTCGTTGATCCAGCGCACGCCGCCCACCTCGGCCACCACCTCGCCACGATGGGGCAACCCCGGAAAGCGCCGCAGCACCCGGCACATCGGCTCCATGGGCAGGCCCAGCCGGCGCCCCATGGCGAGCGCGGCCAGGGCATTGGCCTGGTTGTGGCGACCGGCCAGGCGCACCTCGGCGGCGGGCATCAGCGGCGTGTCGCCATGCATCAGCCAGTCGGCATCCCGGTGGCGGCCGATGCCCCACTCGCCGGCCTCGGGTGGGCGGGTGGTGAAGCTGTCCTGAAAGGGCAGCCGCTGCTCCGGCCAGGTGTTGGGGTCCTCGGCGTTGACCACCCCGTGACGCGCCCCGCGGAAGATGCCGAGCTTGGCGGCCCGATAGCCGGCCATGTCGCCGTGGCGGTCCAGGTGATCCTCGGAGAGGTTGAGAAAGGCCGCACTCTCGGCACCGAGCCTGGGTGTGGTCTCGAGCTGGAAGCTGGAGAGCTCCAGCACGTAGAAATCGGCATCGGGCTCGTCGGCGAGCAGGTCCAGGGCCGGGGTGCCCAGGTTGCCCCCCACCGCCACGCGACGACCGGCCTCGACGGCCATCTCCCCCACCAGGGTGGTCACGGTGGACTTGGCGTTGGAGCCGGTGATGGCCGCGATGGGCGCCCGGGCGGCGCGCACGAAGAGCGCGATCTCGCCGATCACCAGCGGCTCGCCGGTGGCCTCGCGGAGGCGCCCGTCCAGGACGTCGAGGCCCGGGGTGCGCGGGTCGATGCCGGGGCTCACCACCACCTCCTCCACCTCGGAGAGGTCGAGGGCGGTCAGCGGGCCGCAGTGGATGGCCACGCCGGGGTGGGCGGCATGAAAGTCGTCGATGCCCGGCGGCACGGCACGGGTGTCGGCCACCATGTAGGGCACCCGCTGGCGCTCCAGATGGCGACAGATGGCGCGCCCCGAGATCCCGAGCCCGACCACCAGGGTGACGCCTGTCGGCACCTTGACCATATCCTGCTCCTTGCCCGCGTGGAGGGCCTCGCTCAGCGCACCTTGAGGGTGGCCAGGCCGATGAGCACCAGCACCACGGTGATGATCCAGAAACGCACGATGACCCGCGGCTCGGGCCAGCCCTTGAGCTCATAGTGATGGTGCAGCGGGGCCATGCGGAAGATGCGCCGGCCGGTGAGCTTGTAGGAGCCCACCTGCAGGATCACCGAGATGGTCTCCATCACGAAGATGCCGCCCATGATGAAGAGCACGATCTCCTGGCGCACGATCACCGCCACCACGCCCAGCGCCGCCCCCAGCGCCAGGGCCCCCACGTCGCCCATGAAGACCTGGGCGGGGTAGGTGTTGAACCACAGGAAGCCGAGCCCCGCGCCGGCGATGGTGGCGCAGAACACGGCCAGCTCCCCGGCCCCGGGAATGAAGGGGATCTGCAGGTAGTTGGCGAACACCGCATTGCCGGTGGCGTAGGCGAACACCGCCAGCCCCATGGCCACCAGCACGGTGGGCATGATCGCCAGGCCGTCGAGGCCGTCGGTGAGGTTCACCGCGTTGGAGCTGCCGACGATCACGAAGTAGGTCAGCACGATGAAGAACACCCCCATCGGCACCACCACGTCCTTGAACAGCGGCACGATCAGGCTGGTCTCCACCGGCGAGGCCGCGGTGGCGTAGAGCAGCACCGCGGCGGCCAGGCCGACCACCGACTGCCACAGGTACTTCCAGCGCGCGGGCAGGCCGCGGGGGTTCTTCTCCACCACCTTGCGATAGTCGTCGACCCAGCCGATGGCCCCGAAGCCCAGGGTCACCCCCAGCACGATCCAGACGTAGTGGTTGCCGAGATCGCCCCACAGCAGGGTACTGACGGCGATGGCCATCAGGATCATGGCCCCGCCCATGGTGGGCGTGCCGGCCTTGGAGAGGTGTGACTGGGGGCCGTCGTCGCGCACCGCCTGCCCGATCTGGCGCTCGACCAGGCGGCGGATCATCACAGGCCCCAGCCACAGGCAGAGCCCGAGGGCGGTGATGGTGCCCAGGATCATGCGCAGGGTCAGGTAGTTGAAGACGTTGAAGGCGCTGAAGTATTGCGCCAGGAACTCAGCCAGATAGAGCAGCATGTATCGCGTTCACCTTGATCGATCCTGACGCAGTGCCGTCACCACCTGCTCCATGGCGGCACTGCGCGATCCCTTGACCAGCACGCTGGCGCCGGGAGGAAGATGGTGGAGGGCGTGACGCACCAGCGCCTCGCGCTCCTGGAAGTGGCACCCGCCTGCGCCGAAGGCATGGGAGGCGGCGCGGGCCGCCTCGCCGCAGGTGCCGAGGAAGTCGATTCCCAGTTTCCGTGCGTAATCTCCGATCTCGGCGTGCAGCCGCTCGGACGCCTCCCCCAGCTCCCCCATGGCGCCCAGCAGGCACCAGTGGGGGCCGGGCAGCGTGACCAGCAGGTCGAGTGCCGCCCTCACCGCGCCGGGGTTGGCATTATAGGTATCATCCAGCAGGCGTGAGCCGTTGATGCCCGGGACGACGGAGAGCCGCCCCGGCATCGGCACCACCTCGCCAAGGCCTGCCACCACCTCCTCGGGGGCCAGGCCCATGGCCAGCGCCGCCGCCGCCGCGGCCAGGGCATTGGCCACGTTGTGGCGCCCGAGCAGGCCCAGCTGCACGCGGCCCAGCTCGACCCCGTCGGCGACAAGCGTGAAAGCATAGCGCCCCAGGGCATCGCAGGCCAGCGCCCGGGCGGTGACCCGGGCGCGGGGATCGAGGCCGAAGTCGCGCACCTCCCGCGGCGCGGCGAGGCGCGCCCAGGTGGCGAAGTAGGCGTCGTCGCGGTTGAGCACCGCCACGCCGTCGGTCGGCAGGCCGGCGAGGATCTCGCCCTTGGCCTGGGCGATGCGCCCCATGCCGCCGAACTCGCCGACGTGGGCGCCGGTGACGTTGGTGATCACCGCCACCCCGGGCTCGGCCAGCACGCTGGTCCAGGCGATCTCTCCGAGGTGGTTGGCGCCGAGCTCCACCACCGCCTGGCGGTGCTCGGGGGCGAGCTCGAGCAGGGTCAGCGGCGCACCGAAGTCGTTGTTGAGGTTGCCCCGGGTGGCCAGCGTCGCCCCCCGCCGAGCCAGGATGACGGCCAGCATCTCCTTGACGGTGGTCTTGCCGCTGTTGCCGGTCACCACCACCAGAGGGCCGCCCCAGGCGCGGCGCCGGGCGCGGCCGAGCAGCCCCAGGGCCAGGCGGGTATCGGCCACCTCGAGCAGCGCCATGCCCTCCACGTCGCCCCTCTCGGCCATGGCGCCGGCCTCGACCAGCGCCGCCGCGGCGCCGGCCGCCCGGGCCTCGTCGAGGAAGTCGTGGGCATCGAAGCGCTCGCCGCGCAGGGCGACGAACAGGCTGCCCGGGCTCAGCCGGCGGGTATCGGTGACGATCGCGCCGATGGGCAGGTCGGCCGCCGGTGCCTCGAGGCCCAGCGCCTCGGCCACCTCGGCCAGGGTGGTCAATCCGCAGCGGCTCATGGCGTCGCCTCCCCGCCGGCAGGCGCCCGGGCGGCCAGTGCGCGTTCGGCCTCGACCAGGTCCGAGAAGGGGTGACGCACGCCGGCGATCTCCTGGTAGGTCTCGTGGCCCTTGCCGGCGATCAGCACCAGGTCCTCGGCATCGGCATCGGCCAGCACCCGGGCGATCGCCTCACCGCGCCCGGCGATCTCCAGCGCCTGCCGGCGCGCGTCGGCGGAGAGCCCCGCCAGCACCGCTGCGCGGATCGCGGCCGGATCCTCCCCGCGGGGGTTGTCGTCGGTGACCACCAGGCGGTCGGCATGGCGCTCGGCGGCGGCCGCCATCAGCGCCCGCTTGCCGGGGTCGCGGTCGCCGCCGCAGCCGAACAGACACCACAGCCGGCCATCCGCCGGCCGGTGGGCGCGCAGGGCGGCCAGGGCGTTGTCCAGGGCGTCGGGGGTGTGGGCGTAGTCGATCACCACGGTAGGAGCGCCGGGGCGCACCAGCGCCTCCATGCGCCCCGGCACCGGGGCGAGGCCCGCGGCGGCGTCGAACAGCGCGCCGATGGGGTGGCCCAGCCCGTAGAGGGTGGCGATGGCCAGCAGCACGTTGTCCAGGTTGAAGCGGCCGAGCAGCGAGGTCTCCAACACCCGCTCCCCCTCGGGGGTCGCCACCAGCGCCCGCTGGCCGGCGCCGTGGGGGTGCCAGTCGATGACCCGGAAGGTCACCGCCTCGTCGGTACCGGTGGCCAGCACGCGCACCCGCCCCTCCTGACCACCGGGGAGCCCGGCCAGCATCAGCCGGGCCAGGGAGTCATCGGCGTTGACCACGGCAAGGCGCAGCTCCTCACGGCGAAAGAGCCTGGCCTTGGCCGCGGCGTAGGCGGCCATGCTGCCGTGATAGTCGAGGTGGTCGCGGGTCAGGTTGGTGAAGACCGCCGCGGCCAGCCGGCAGCCGTCGAGGCGCCCCTGCTCCAGGGCGTGGGAGGAGACCTCCATGGCCACCCGGCGAACACCCGCATCGGCCAGCTCGGCCAGCGCCGCCTGCAGCGCCAGCGGCCCCGGCGTGGTCAGGCCGCCGTCGTGCAGCGCACCCAGGCGCCCGCACCCCAGGGTACCCACGAGCCCCGCCGACACTCCCAGCGCCTCACTCAGCTCGGCGATATAGTGGGTCACCGAGCTCTTGCCGTTGGTGCCGGTGACGCCAATCAGCTCCAGGCTGTCCGGCACCGCGAAGAGCTCGCGCCCCAGCTCCCCCAGCCGCTCGCGCAGGCCGGGCAGCGGCAGCACGCGTGGGTCGTCGGGGCAGGCGCGCTCATCGCCCGAGTGGCAGAGCACCGCACAGGCCCCGGCTGCCAGCGCCGCCGCGATGAAGTCGCGGCCATCGGCGGCCACCCCGGGCACCGCCACGAACAGCGTGCCCGGCCCGGCACGGCGGCTGTCGGTCGCGAGCCCGAGGGTCGCTACGGCGAGTTCAGGCAAGGGGCGCGCCTCGGGCCAGAGGCGCTGGAGGGTCGCCGTCAGGCGAGAGGGGGTCACCTGCATGTTTCGCCTCGCAGCTGTCGGGTCGGGAGTGGGCTCAGGGTCATGGGGGCCTCAGCGGCTGCGCTGGTCGGGCGGCACGTCGAGCAGGCGCAGGGCGCTGCCCACGACGCGGGAGAAGACCGGCGCCGCCACGGCGCCGCCGAAGTAGCTGTCACCACGAGGGTGGTCGATCATCACCACGGTGACGATGCGCGGGTCGGAGACCGGCGCGATACCGGCGAAGAGGCTGCGATAGGCGTTCTGCACATAGCCGCCGGCACCGGTCTTGCGCACCGTGCCGGACTTCCCGGCCACCCGGTAGCCCGGCACCATGGCGCGCCGCGCCCCGGTGGTCGGCTGCACGGACTCCTCCATGATGCGCAGCAGGTCGTGGGCCACGGCGCGGTCGATGACCGGCTCCCCCGGCGGCGGTTCGGGGAGCTTGAGCAGCGACGGCGGCAGGCGCTCGCCGTGGTTGGCGATGGCGGTGTAGGCGCCGGCCAGCTGCAGCGCGGAGGTCGACAGGCCGTAGCCATAAGAGAGCGCGGCCCACTGGCTGCGCGACCAGCGCACCGGCGCCGGCAGGGTGCCGGTGGACTCGCCGGGAAAGCCGGTCTCGGGGCTCTGGCCGAAGCCGAGCCGGCGGTAGAGGTCCGGCACCAGGGGGTCGTCGAGCTCCAGCACCAGCTTCGACATGCCGATGTTGGAGGACTTCTCGAGGATGCCCGCCAGGTCGAGTCGGCCGTAGTTGCGGATATCGCGGATGGTGAAGCGGTCGATGCGCATCCAGCCCGGCGAGGTGTCCACCACCACGTCGCGGGGGAACTGGCCGCTCTCCATGATCGCCGCCATGGCCAGCGGCTTCATCACCGAGCCGGGCTCGAAGACGTCGACGATGGCCTGGTTGCGCAGGCCGCGGGGATCGAGGCCGGCGCGATTGTTGGGGTTGTAGGAGGGCTGGTTGGCCATGGCCAGCACCTCGCCGGTGCGGGCATCCATCATCACCACCACACCGCCGTCGGCGTCATGCTCGGCCACCGCCGCCTTGAGCTCGCGGTAGGCCATGTACTGCAGGCGCTGGTCGATGGAAAGGGTCAGCTCACCGCCGGGGCGCGCTTCGCGCAGCACCTCGAGGTCGCGCACCAGGCGCCCGCGACGGTCCTTCAGCACGCGGCGCTGCCCCGGCTCGCCGGCCAGGTAGAACTGGTAGGCGAGCTCGAGGCCCTCCTGGCCCACGTCGTCGACATTGGTGACGCCAAGCAGCTGGGCGGTCACCTCCCCTGCCGGGTAGTAGCGCTTGTACTCGTCCTGGCGATAGACCCCGGGGATGCGCAGGTCCAGCACCCGCTGGGCCGCTTCCGGGGTCAGCTGGCGGCGCAGGAACATGAACTCCCGGGAGGCGAAGCGCTCCAGGCGCGCGTCGAGGTCGTCGAGCTCCATGCCCAGCGCCCTGGCCAGCTGAAGACGCTGGATGGGATCCTCCGGGACATCCTGGGGATTGGCCCACAGAGTGACCACCGGCGTGGAGATGGCCAGGGGTTCGCCGTTGCGGTCGCTGATCATGCCACGGTGGGCGGGAATCGGGTCGGTGCGCAGGGTGCGGGCGTCGCCCTGCCCCTGCAGGAAGGGGCGGTCCACCACGTGGAGGATGACGATGCGCCCCACCAGCAGGCCCAGCCCCAGTAGCACGATGGCCAGCATCAGGCCGTAGCGCAGCCCCCCCATGGGGGCCATGGGCGGCGGACGACGGGGCGAGACGCCGCTGCGGACCTCGGTGCTCATGGCCGGATCACCTCGACCTCGTCGACATCGGGCAGGCGCATCTCCAGGCGCTCCATGGCCAGGCGCTCGATGCGCGCCGGCGACGACCAGGCGCTCTCCTCGAGCAGCAGCTGCCCCCACTCGGTCTGCAACTGGTTCTGCTCGCGTTCGAGCTGCTGCAGGCGACCATACTGTTCACGGGTCAGATGGGTGGTGGTGATCACCGCCAGGGCGCTGACCAGGCTGGCCACCAGCAGGGCGGCCACCAGCAGCAGGGAGGGGCTGGGCCGCACTGCCAGCGGCCAGCCGAATCCGGATGTCGACGTTCGTCCCTGTGTCATATCGCCTCCCTCAGTAACGCTTGCGAGCCGCCCGCATCACCGCACTGCGTGCCCGGGGGTTCTCCTCGACCTCCTCGGGGCCGGCCCGCTGCGCCTTGCCAAGCGCCTCGAGGCGCCGCTCGAGCTCCGTATCGGCAATCGGCATGCCCCGCGGCAGGTGGGAATCACCGCGCACGTGGTGGCGAATGAAGCGCTTGACCCGGCGATCCTCCAGCGAGTGGAAGCTGATCACCACCAGGTGGCCACCGGGGGCCAGGGCCTCGAGGGCCGCTTCCAGGGCCGCATCGAGCTGCTCGAGCTCGCCGTTGACATGGATGCGCAGCGCCTGGAAGACCCGCGTCGCGGGGTGCTTGTGCTTCTCCCAGGCCGGGTGGGCCGTCTTGACCACCTCGGCCAGGTCCGCGGTGCGCAGGAAGGGCTGCTCGCCGCGACGGGCGACGATAGCCTTGGCCAGCCGGCGGGCATAGCGCTCCTCGCCGTACTCCTTGAACACCCGCGCCAGCTCGGCTTCGCTGGCGCGCGCGATGAAGGCCGCGGCGCTCTCCCCCTGGGTGGGGTCCATGCGCATGTCCAGGGGACCATCGCGCAGGAAGCTGAAGCCGCGCTCGGGGTCGTCGAGCTGCGGCGAGGAGACGCCGACGTCGAGCAGGATGCCGGCCAGCTGGCCGTGCACGCCGTGCTGCCCGGCGATCTCGCCCAGGCGGGCGAACTCCGCGCGCTCGATGGTGAAGCGGGTGTCGTCGATGGCCGCGGCCTCGGCGATGGCCTCGGGGTCGCGGTCGATGGCGATCAGGCGCCCGGCCGGCGAGAGCCGGTCAAGGATGGCGCGGGAGTGGCCCCCGCGGCCGAAGGTGCCGTCCAGGTAGACCCCATCGGTGTCGTGCACCAGGGCCTCCACGGCGCCGTCGAGCAGGACGCTGGCATGACGGAAGCCGCGCGAGGCAGTATCAGGTGCGGATGACGACATGCGTATCTCGATCATGGGCTGGCGGGTCGGCCACAGACCGCACGCTCAGGGGTGGAAATCAGGGGGGAGCCGGCCGATAAGCCGGGTTCTGTCGTGGACAGTCATTCCTCTAGGGGGCGCGTCACCGCGACCCTCAAGCAACCTACCCGAACCCGACGCGGGCCACGTCATGGGGTTCCTATTTGGTCTTGCTCCGAGTGGGGTTTACCGTGCCACGCACTGTTACCAGGCGCGCGGTGCGCTCTTACCGCACCCTTTCACCCTTACCGGCCTCCCGAAGGAGACGTAGGCGGTCTGCTCTCTGCTGCACTTTCCGTCGGCTCACGCCGCCCAGGCGTTACCTGGCACTCTGCCCTGTGGAGCCCGGACTTTCCTCCCCCGGATCTCTCCGGCGGCGACTGTCTGGCCGACTCCCGCGGCAAGCATACCAGCGCCCCGTAGGCCCCTCAATGCCTGATCGCGGCTCAACCCGCATCCTTGAGAGCCTGGGCGCGGGCATACCAGGCCTTCTTGCCGCCCCCCAGCACCCGCGCCGCCACCGCCGCCGCCTGCTTGACGCCGACGCCCTCGGCCAGCAGCGCCGCGAGCAGCGCCTCGCCCTCCACCACCGAGGCCTCCTCTTCCTCGCGGGGGGCGGCACCAGCCACCATCACCACGAACTCGCCGCGGGCCTGGTCGGGGTCGGCCTCCATGCGCGCCAGCAGCTCGTCCGCCGAGCCGTCGAGGAAGGTCTCGAAGGCCTTGGTCAGCTCCCGGGCCAGCACCAGGCGCCGCTTGCCAACCACCGTCGCCAGGTCGGCCAGGGTGTCGCGGATGCGGTGGGGCGACTCGTAGAAGACCAGGGTCTCCTCCCGGGCGGCCAGCGCCTCGAGGCGCGCGCGGCGTCCGCCCCCCTTGGCCGGCAGGAATCCCTGGAAGGTGAAGCGGTCGGTGGGCAGGCCCGCCGCCGAGAGCGCGGCCACCAGGGCGCAGGCGCCCGGCACCGGCACGATGCGCCGCCCCCGGGCGCGCAGCTCGCGCACCAGCACGAAGCCCGGGTCGCTGATCAGCGGCGTGCCGGCGTCGGAGACCAGGGCGATGGACTCGCCGGCCACCAGCCGGGCGTCCAGCTGCTCGACCCGCGCCGCCTCGTTGTGCTCATGCAGCGAGAGCAGCGGCACCGAGAGCCCCAGGTGGCGCAGCAGCCGGCCGGTATGGCGGGTATCCTCGGCGGCGATCAGTGCCACTTCTCCCAGCAGCCGCGCGGCGCGCGGGCTCAGGTCCTCCAGATTCCCAATCGGCGTGGCGACCACGTACAATGAGGCTGAGTTAGCGTCTGACACTTGTGGCTCCTCGGCGCAATGACCGACACAACGGACTAAGGATGGATTCATGCGGATACCCACTCGCGGCCTGCTGGCCACCGCGCTCCTTGCGCTGCTGCTGGCGGGCTGTGCCACGGCACCGGGCATCGTCGATCGCGTGACGGAAGATGACCCCGCACGCCTGCTCGAACAGGCCGGCCAGCAGGAACCGGCCCAGGCGGCCAGGAGCCGGCTCGAGGCGGCCGACATCCTAGCACGCCAGGGGGAACGCACCCAGGCGCTTCGGGTCGCCTCCGACATCGACGACAGCCTGCTCGAGGGTACGCAGCGCGCCCGCTGGGCCCTGCTGCTGGCCGACCTCGGCGAGGCGCTGGGCGAGCCGCAGGCGGTGATCCAGGCCACCCGCGACCTGGATGAGCTCGCCCTGGAGCCCGCCCAGGCCAGGGCCCTGCGCGAGCGGATGGGCCTGGCGCTGCTGGCCGAGGACGAGCCGGCCGGCGCCGCCCGGGCGCTGCTGCGCGTCCAGGCCGAGACCGATGACGTGGCGCTCAACGATCCGATCTGGGAGGCCCTCATACGCATGGACCACCAGGCCATCAGCGCCCTGGCCCAGGACGAGGACGCCCTGACCCGGGGCTGGCTCGAACTCACCGAGCTCTACCGCGCAAGCGGGGGCGATATCGAGCGCTTCCTTGAGCGCCTGGAGGAGTGGCGCAGCCGCAACGGCCGCCATCCGGCGGCCCGCCAGCTGCCCGCCGACCTTGCCGCCCTGGGCGAACTGCGCGGCCTTGAGGTGCGCCATATCGCCGTGCTGCTGCCGGAGTCTGGCCCTCTGGCGCGCCCCGCCGCGGCCATCGCCGAAGGCATGCGTACCCAGCATCGCAATAGCGGCGGCGACATCCGCCTGAGCTTCATCGACGCCGCCAGCGGCGACCTCGAATCGCTCTATCGCGAGGCCGAGAGCCGCGGCGCCCAGGTGGTGATCGGCCCCCTGGACAAGGACCAGGTGAGCCAGCTCGAGGCGCGCGACCGCGTGCCGCTGCCCACCCTGGCGCTCAACTACGGCCACGCCGAGCGCAACAGCGCCGACGGGCTCTTCCAGTACGGCCTCTCCGCCGAGGACGAGGCCCGCCAGGCCGCCCTCCGCACCTGGCGGGACGGCCATCGCCGCGCCGCCCTGCTGGTGCCCGACAACGACTGGGGGCGCCGCGTCGGCGAGGCGTTCTGGAACGAGTGGCAGGCCCTGGGCGGTGAGGTGACCAATGCCGTGCGCTACAACCCCGGCGCCCCGGCCACCGAGAGCACCCGCCGCGCCATCAGCAACCCGCGCCCGGACGCATTGTTCCTGCTGGGCCTGCCGGACTACGCCCGCCAGGTGCCGCCCACCCTGGACTACTTCAACGCCAGCCAGCTGCCGGTCTACGCCACTTCACACCTCTTCGAGGGGCGCATCAACCCGCGCCTGGACAACGACCTGAACGACGTCCAGTTCCTCGACATCCCCTGGCAGATCCCCGAGGCCGCCGTGGGCGGCGTCGAGGTGCTGCCCTTCCTCGACAGCTACCGTTCGCTGCGCGAGGAGCCGGACCCCACGGTGTTCCGCCTGCAGGCCATGGGCGTGGACGCCTTCGAACTGGCCCGCCGCCTGCCCCAGCTGCAGGCCATCCCCGGCAGCGAAGTGCAGGGCGCCACCGGCACCCTGCGCCCGGGCAGCGATGGGCGCATCGAGCGCCAGCTGCCCTGGGCTCGCTTCGTCAACGGCGTCCCCCAGCCGATCCTGATCCCCGGGATCTTCGGCGATGAACGGACCCCGTGATGCCCGCGCCCGCGGCGAGGCCATCGAGCGCCTCGCCGCGGCCTGGCTCGCCGAGCGCGGCCTGGCCCTGGAGGCGGTGAACCAGCACGCCAAGGGAGGCGAACTCGACCTGGTGATGCGCGACGGCGAGACCCTGGTGTTCGTCGAGGTGCGCCACCGGGCCGACAGCCGCCACGGCCACCCGCTGGAGACCATCACCCCCTCCAAGCAGCGCCGCCTGATCCGGGCCGCGCGTTTTTATCTCCATCGCAACCGGCTATCATGTCCCTGCCGCTTCGATGTGCTGGCCGTCACCGGCCTGCCGCCCCACCTCGAGTACGACTGGGTCGCCAACGCCTTCGAGGCGTACTGACCGGTCACGTCACCCTGCCAAAGGACCCGGACGCCACATGGATTTCCAGCAGCGCATTCTCGGCCATTTCAACGCCAGCATCGACACCAAGACCTACGCCAGCGAGGTCCTGCCGCCCTTCATCGAGGTGGCCAGCCAGATGATGGTCCAGTGCCTGGTCAACGAGGGCAAGATCCTGGCCTGCGGCAACGGCGGCAGCGCCGGGGACAGCCAGCACTTCTCCTCCGAGCTGCTCAACCGCTTCGAGCGCGAGCGTCCCAGCCTGCCGGCCCTGGCACTGACCACCGACACATCGACGCTGACCTCCATCGCCAACGACTACAGCTACAACGAGGTCTTCTCCAAGCAGATCCGAGCCCTGGGACAGCCCGGCGACATCCTGCTGGCGATCTCCACCAGCGGCAACTCGGCCAACGTCATCCAGGCCATCCAGGCCGCCCACGACCGCGACATGACGGTGGTGGCCCTGACCGGACGCGACGGCGGCAACATGGCCTCGCTGCTTGGCCAGGACGACTGCGAGATCCGCGTCCCGGCCACCTCCACGGCCCGCATCCAGGAAGTGCACCTGCTGGTGATCCACTGCCTCTGCGACCTGATCGACGAACAACTCTTCGGTACAAGCGAGTAAAGCCCATGACCCGCAAGCCCCTGCTCACCTCCCTGCTGCTGGCCACCGCCCTGGGCGTCGCCGGCTGCACCACCGTCACCGGCGTCACCCACCAGGGCACCATCGACGAGAACTACGGCAAGCGCACCGTCGGCACTCAGGTCGAGGATCAGAACATCGAGACCAAGATCAGCCACAACCTGCGCCGCACCGATGCCCGCCTGGGCGACGCCCGCATCAACGTCGACGCCTACAACGGCGTGGTGCTGCTCACCGGCCAGGTGCCGAGCCAGGAGCTCAAGGAGAAGGCCAGCGAGGTCGCCCGCGAGGTGCGCAACGTGCGCGAGGTGCACAACGAGCTCTCCGTGGCCGCCAACCTCCCGGCCAGCCAGCGCCTCTCGGACTCCTGGCTCAACACCCGCATCCGTACCAGCCTCGCCGCCAACGAGCGCATCGACTCCGGGCGGATCCGCGTGGTCACCGAGAATGCCAGCGTCTACCTGATGGGCATCGTCAGCCGTGCCGAAGGCGACCGCATCGTCGACGCCGTCTCCAACGTCGGCGGCATGCAGCGCATCGTCAAGGTGTTCGACTACACCGACTGAGGGCGGCCTCCCCGCCAGGAGCGGAAGCCGCAAACGCGAAACGGCAGGCCAGTGGCCTGCCGTTTCGCGTTGCTGCCGCCGTGCCGAGACGTCGGCGAGGCGCTACTTGATCACTCGCAGCGAGGGCTTGCCCTTGCGCGGCGTCTCGCCGACCTTCTCGCCTCCGCCCTGCTCGCCCCCCTCGCTCCGGGGCGCGCCGGGAGCTTCGCCGTCGCCCTCCACGCTGGTCAGGCTCGGCCCCTCCTCGCTGGGCGCCTCGGCGCTGGCCAGCACCGGCTCATGGCCGAATACCATGCCCACGCCGTTCTCGCGGGCGTAGATGGCCACCAGAGCCGAGGTGGGCACCATCACCCGCATCGGCTGGCCGCCGAAACGGGCGGAGAAACCCAGCGCCTCGTTCTCCATGAAGAGGTCCCGCACCGCGCCGGGCGAGAGGTTGAGCACGATCTGCCCGTTCTGGACGAACTGCCGCGGCACTTCCACGCCGGGCTGCTCCGCATCGACCACGATATAGGGGGTCAGGTCGTTGTCCAGCAGCCACTGATACAGGGCTCTGGCCAGATAGGGGCGACTCGACTCGGGGCGACTGGATGACATCGTCAGGCCCTCCGGATTGCGGCCCCCGGCCGGGCCGGGGGCGGTGTATTCAGCTGCGCATCTCGCGCTCGATTTCGCTCAGCGAGGCCTTGAAGCCCTCACGCTCGAAGACCCGCTCCATGTAGCCGAGCAGCGGCTTGACCTGCTTCTCGGGCAGCTCGATGCCGAGTGCCGGGAGACGCCAGAGCAGCGGCGCCAGGCAGCAGTCCACCAGGGTGAACTCCTCGCTCATGAAGTAGGGCATGTCCTCGAAGATCGGCGAGATGCCGATCAGGCTCTCGCGCAGCTCCTTGCGCGCCTTGTCCGCCTCCTTCTTGGGCCCCTTCTCGATCTGCTCGACCAGCGGGCACCACTCGCGTTCGACGCGATGCATCCACAGCCGGCTCTGGGCACGCGCCACCGGGTAGACCGGCAGCAGCGGCGGATGGGGGAAGCGCTCGTCCAGGTACTCCATCATCACCTTGGACTCGTAGAGCACCAGCTCGCGATCCAGCAGGGTGGGCACGCTGTTGTAGGGGTTGAGGTCGGCGAGCTCCTCGGGGTGCTGCTCGTCGGTGACCTCGACGATGTCCACCGCCACGCCCTTCTCGGCGAGCACGATCCGTACGCGATGGCTGAGGTGATCAGCACCACCCGAGTAGAAGATCATCGACGACCGCTTGGCCACTACACCCATGAAAGAATCCTCGCATCAGTTCGAACGGCAATGATAACACGACAGCGGGCAGCGGGAGGCCGTGCTCCCAGGCTGCCAGCAGAAACCACAGGGGGCGCATGACCCTCGGCCATGCGCCCCCGAACGTCACCACCGCAGTGGATCAGTGGATATCGCGCCAGTACTCACGCTTCAGCAGGTAGGCGATGACACCGAAGATGAAGATGAAGATCAACACCTTGGGCGCCAGGGCCTGAGCCTGGAGCTTGGAAGGCTCGCCCACGTAGACCAGGAAATTGGTCAGGTCGTACATGGCCTCCTCGAACTCGTCCGGCTCCATGCTGCCCGGGCGAGTGATCTGCAGCACCTCGCAGGACTGGTACTTGCCGGTCAGCGGGTCCAGCTCGGCGCCCGGCAGCGGCCGGTCGCTCTCGCTGCACACCATCTCCTGCACGCCCTGCAGGGGCTCGAGCACGTTGGGCATGGCCGACGCCTCGAGCACGGTGTTGTTGACGCCGAGCGGCTGACTCGGGTCACGATAGAACCCCAGCAGATAGGAGTAGATGTAGTCCGCTCCCCGCAGGCGACTGAACAGCGTCAGATCGGGCGGTGCCACACCGAACCAGTTCTCGGAGTCACCCGACTGCATGGCAACATGCATCTGGTCGTTGAAGGCCAGCTCGCTGGAGAAGATCAGATTCTCCTCGATCAGGTCCTGGGGAATACCCAGATCGGCAGCGGAGCGGGCGAAACGATGGTGCTCCAGAGAGTGGCAGCCCATGCAGTAGTTGACGTAGAGCTGCTTGCCACGCTGCAGGGACGCCGTGTCGCTGAGGTCCGGCGACATCGAGTGCGGCATGTCCGGCAGCGGAGCCGCCATGGCCGCGAACGGCACCAGCGCGAAGAGCAGTGCGAAGAGTTGCTTTTTCATTAGCCAGTCACCCTCTCCGGAACGGGTTTGGTCTTCTCCAGCCTGGTGTAGATCGGCATCAGCAGGAAGAAGGCGAAGTAGATCGCGGTGCACAGCTGCGCCACCGCAGTGCGGAGCCCTGTGGCCGGGATGGCGCCGAGGACGCCCAGGACCACGAAGCTGATGGCGAACAGGGTCAGCATCACCTTGGACATCCAGCCCTTGTAGCGCATGGAGCGCACCGGGCTGCGATCGAGCCAGGGCAGCACGAAGAGCACCGCGATGGCACCGCCCATGAAGAGCACGCCGAGGAACTCGGCCTGCAGCGGGCCAATATTGAAGGTGATCGCACGCAGGATCGCGTAGAAGGGCGTGAAGTACCACACCGGCGCGATATGGTCAGGCGTCACCATCGGGTTGGCGGGCTCGAAGTTCGGACGCTCGAGGAAGTAGCCGCCGCCCTCGGGGAAGTAGAAGATCACCGCCGCGAAGACGAACAGGAACACGGCCACGCCGACGATGTCCTTCACCGTGTAGTAGGGGTGGAAGGGGATGCCGTCCAGCGGCTTGCCGGTCTCGTCCTTCTTCTCCTTGATGTCGATGCCGTCCGGGTTGTTGGAACCCACCTCATGCAGGGCGATCAGGTGCAGCACCACCAGCGCCAGGATCACGATGGGCAGGGCCACCACGTGCAGGGCGAAGAAGCGGTTCAGGGTGATACCGGAGATCAGGAAGTCACCGCGAATCCACTGGGCCAGGTCGGGACCGATGAACGGGATGGTGGCAAACAGCGAGATGATGACCTGGGCACCCCAGTAGGACATCTGCCCCCAGGGCAGCAGGTAGCCCATGAAGGCCTCGGCCATGAGCAGCAGGTAGATGGCCATGCCGAAGATCCACACCAGCTCGCGGGGCGCCTTGTAGGAGCCGTAGAGCAGGCCGCGGAACATGTGCAGGTAGATCACCACGAAGAAGGCCGACGCACCGGTGGAGTGCATGTAGCGAATCAGCCAGCCGTACTCCACGTCGCGCATGATGTACTCGACGGAAGCGAAGGCACCCTCTCCCGAGGGGTTGTAGCTCATGGTCAGCCAGACGCCGGTGAGGATCTGGTTGACCAGCACCAGCAGGGCCAGCGAGCCGAAGAAGTACCAGAAGTTGAAGTTCCTGGGCGCGTAATACTTGGTCAGGTGGTCCTGAACCATCTGGGTGGCGGGGAAGCGATCATCGACCCAGCGCATCAGGCCCTTTTCTGCCTTCGCCTTGTTCGGGTTACCCATCAGGCAGTCTCCTCGTCTTCACCGACAATGATGATGTCGTCGGTCTCGAAGCGATACGGCGGCACCTCCAGGTTGCTGGGCGCCGGCACGTTGCGGAATACGCGACCCGCCAGGTCGAAGTAGGAGCCGTGGCAGGGGCAGAAGAAACCGCCCGGCCAGCCACTCATGTCGACCGCATCGGGCTCGGGACGGAAGAGCGGCGAGCAGCCCAGGTGGGTACAGATGCCGATCAGCACGCCAATCTCGGGGCGGATGGAGCGCAGCGGGCCACTGATGTAGGCGGGCTGCTGCTGCACCTGCGAATCGGGATCGGACAGGCGAGAGCCGTCGAAGCTCTCGGTGCGCTCGATCATCTCCGGCGTGCGGTTGATGATCCATACCGGCCGACCGCGCCACTCGACGGTCATGCGCTGCCCCGGCTCAAGCTTGGAGATATCCGCCTGAACCGGCGCACCCGCCGCTCTCGCCCTGGCACTGGGCTGCCAGGAAGCCACAAAGGGGACCGCTACCCCGACGGCACCCACCGCACCCACGACGGTGGTGGCACCTACGAGGAAACGGCGCCGACCCTTGTTTACGCCGTTATCTGCCATTTCAAGGTTTCTCCCATCAGCTTACCCGTTGATCCATCACGGGCGGAAAAGCATCCCGCGACCACGGATACCAAATGCGCACTATAGTAAGAAAATGCGGCTCACCATACAAGGACAATGACCCTTGACGAAGGTGTAACACGCCCGTCAAATCATTGATCCTAAAACAAAAACGCCCGAGTCGTAGACTCGGGCGTGAGCGTCTCTGGCGCGATAATCGGCGCTTAACGCTTGGAGAACTGCGGGCGACGACGCGCCTTGCGCAGACCCACTTTCTTACGCTCGACCTGACGAGCGTCGCGGGTCACGTAGCCGGCCTCACGCAGCTGGCTGCGGAATTCCTCGTTGTACTCCATCAGGGCACGGGTAATGCCGTGACGGATGGCACCGGCCTGGGAGGAGCCGCCGCCGCCCTTGACGGTCACGAAGACGTCGAACTGGTTCAGGGTGTCGGTCAGCTCGAGCGGCTGGCGGACCACCATGCGGCCGGTAACGCGGCCGAAGTACTGGTCCAGCTCAAGGCTGTTGACGGTGATCTTGCCGGTGCCCGGCTTCATGAAGACACGGGCGGTAGAGGTCTTGCGGCGCCCGGTACCGTAATACTGCTGTGTCATGGCGAAGACTCCCTCAGATGTTCAGTTCTTGCGGCTGCTGGGCGGCGTGCGGATGCTTGGCACCGGCATAGACCTTGAGCTTGGAATACATGGCGCGGCCCAGCGGACCCTTGGGCAGCATGCCCTTGACGGCGCCTTCGATGATGCGCTCGGGCGCATGGTCGAGCAGCTTGTCGAAGGTCATGGAGCGCAGGCCACCGGGGTAGCCAGTATGACGGTAGTAGGTCTTGGCCTTGGCCTTGTTGCCGGTGACCTTCACCTTCTCGGCGTTGACGACGACGATGTAATCGCCGGTGTCGACGTGCGGGGTGAATTCCGGCTTGTGCTTGCCACGCAGGCGACGAGCGATTTCGGTGGCCAGGCGGCCGAGCGTCTTGTCCGTGGCGTCGACGACATACCAGTCGCGCTGGACGGTCTGCGGCTTAGCAGTGAACGTCTTCATGGAGCTATCACCAGTTCAAGTGTATTGGGTTCTCAGCCGGCTCTCCGGCATGGAACCATCCCTATTCTTCTTGGTTGCCACCCGCCGGGGCTCGCCGCGTGGCGAACAGAAACGGGGACAACGAGTAGAGCGCGCGAATTCTACACGAGATCACGCCAGGGACGCAATGCTGATCACGGCTTGTGGGGCAGCGCCAGGTACTCGTGGGACTGCATCTCCTGCAGCCGCGACAGCGTGCGCTGGAATTCGAACTCGAGGCGGCCATCGGCGTAGAGCCGCTCGGCGGGCACCTCGGCGGACATCAGCAGCTTGACGCCGCGGTCGTAGAACTCGTCGACCATGTTGATGAAGCGCCGCGCCTGGTCATCCGTCGCCCCGCGCATGCGGGTGACATTGGCGACCAGCACGGTGTGAAACTCGCGAGCCAGCTCGATGTAGTCGTTCTGGCTGCGAGGGCCATCGCACAGCTCCCGGAACTCGAACCACACCACGTCATCGTGCAGCCGCCGGGCACGCAGCACGCGATGGTTGATCTCGATGGGGGCATCCGCCTCGCCCTCATGGCCGGCGATCTCCCGGAAGCTGCGTGCAAGCTCGCTCTCCGCGGCGGCATCCAGCGGCGCATGGAAGATCTCGGCGCGCTCCAGGGCGCGCAGCCGGTAGTCGATGCCCGAATCGACGTTGACCACCTCGCAGTGACGCTTGAGCAGCTCGATGGCCGGCAGGAAGCGCGCCCGCTGCAGGCCCTCCTTGTAGAGGTCGTCGGGCACGATGTTGGAGGTCGCCACCAGCACCACGCCATGCTCGAAGAGCGCCTCGAGCAGGTTGGCCAGGATCATCGCGTCGGTGATGTCCTTGACGAAGAACTCGTCGAAACAGATCACCCGCGCCTCGCTCGCGAACTTGGCGGCGATCAGCTTCAGGGGGTTCTTCTCGCCCTTGTAGTGGGTCAGCTCGTTGTGGACCCGCTGCATGAAGCGGTGGAAGTGGGTCCGCATCTTCTCCGGGAAGGGCAGCGACTCGTAGAAGGCGTCCACCAGATAGGTCTTGCCGCGCCCCACCCCGCCCCAGAAGTAGAGGCCGGTGACCTCGGGCAATACCGGCTCGGGCGCCGACGCCTGACGGCTGCGCTTGCCGAACAGGCCTGCCATGCGCGAGGCGATCTTCCCCTGGGGAGGCACGGCCCGCGGCCGGCGCCGCGGAGCGGCCATCAGGTCGTCATGCAGACGCTGCAGGTGGGCGACCGCCTGCTCCTGGGCGGGGTCGTACTGGAAGTCGTCCCGCTTCAGGTCGGCGCGATAGCGCTCGGTGGGCGACAGGCGAGCGTCTCGGGACTCGGGCGGGGTCGGCGTGGCACTCATGCGGGGTTCGGACCATCTCGGCTGTAGGTGGCTGCGCATTATACGCATATGAGGCCGAGGCACACACCGCCATGACCCCATCAGAGGGGCGCGTTGACCCGCCGCTGCGGCTCGGCCCTATAATGGGCGCCCGGGGCCTCGCCCCAGACGGGCCCGCACCGAGGCGGGCCGATCCACCGCCGCAGGGAGACAGACGTGGACGCAAGCAAGATCAACTGGATTCTGGCCATCGCCTGCCTGCTCGCCGGCATCGGGCTGGGCGCGCTGGGCTACCACCTGCTCAACTCCAGCGCCGCCAGCCTGCAGAAGCTGCGCCGGCGCCTGGCCGAGCGCGACCGTGAACTGGCGGCCCTGCGCGATGGCGTGGACGATCACCTGGGGGAGATCTCCCGCCTGGTGAGCGCCCTGCAGCGCGACGGCGAGGCGCTGGCCAACCGCCTGGCCCAGGACGCCAGCCGCCTGGGCGGCAAGGGCGCCCCGCGCGCCGGCCTGGAGGCCAGCCCCGCCCGCCCTCCTGCGGTCGCGGGCGGCGAGGAACCGGCGATGCCCCGGGACTATGCCGATGGCACCGGCGGCACCCTGTCGGAGGATTTCGGCCTCAAGGACGACGAGGACGCCAAGGCGCCTCAGCCGCCCCGCTACTGAGGCCGCCGCGGCACCCTCTCAGAGCTCTCGACAAGGTCTCGGCCTCAAAGACGATGAGGACGCCAAGGCGCCCCAACCGCCCCGCTACTGAGGCTGCCGCAGGCTGATGCTACCGCGCCCCGACCCCGTCGGGGCGCGGTTGTTGGGCAGTGCCTCAAGCCGGGTTATCGATATCCACGAAGCGGTGTTCGAGCCCGAACTCGCCGGCCAGCCACTCGCCCAGCGCCTGGACCCCGTAGCGCTCGGTGGCATGGTGCCCTGCCGCCAGGTAGTGGATGCCGAGCTCCCGGGCCAGGTGGGTGGTGCGCTCGGAGATCTCGCCGGAGATGAAAGCGTCGGCACCCGCCTCCCAGGCCGCGGTGATCATGTCCTGGGCGCCCCCCGTGCACCAGGCCACCCGGCGAATTTCGCCCTGGCCCGGCGCCTGTACCAGCAGCGGCTCGCGCTCGAGCCGCTGACCCACGTGGGCGGCCAGGCCGCGGGCATCCAGCCCCGTCGGCGGCGAGCCCAGCCACAGCAGCCCCTCGCCCGGCTCGCCGTCGGCGCAGCCCTGCACCCGGAACGCCAGCCGGCGAGCCAGCTCGGCGTTATTGCCCAGACTGACATGGGCATCCAGCGGCAGGTGATAGGCCAGCAGGCTGATGTCGTGGGCCAGCAGGGTGCGGATGCGCCGGCGCTTCATGCCGGTGATCGCCACCGGCTCGTTCTTCCAGAAGAAGCCGTGGTGCACCAGCACCAGGTCCGCTTGCCAGGCCACCGCCTCGTCGAGCAGCGCCTGGCAGGCGGTAACGCCGCTCAGCACCCGGCGCACCGTCTCGCGGCCCTCGACCTGGAGGCCGTTGATCGTGTAGTCCTTGAAGCGTTCCGCCGCCAGTTCCCGGTCACAGGCGGCCACCAGCGCATCGCGATTCATCATGGAGAGCTCCCTACGTCTGCGGGGTGACAATGTTACAATTGCCCCATTGTACCGGCGGGGCCACCCTCCCCGCGACCGCCCGCCACAAGGACGCCGACCCGCATGCCTCGCCTTCTGCGCTCGCTCACGCCCTACCTGCTGCCGATCACCATCGGGGTGCTGCTGGCCGTGGTGCTGCTCAACACCTTCCCGCAGCTGAGCGGACGCCAGGCGGACCCCACACCGCCGCCGCAACCCACGGTCCAGCCGCCCCCGGCGCCATTGAGCGTCTCCCCCCGGGTCGAGGCACCGCAGGAGAGCGAACCGCGCCCCGCCCCGGAGCTGCGCCAGGCCGCCCCGCTCTCCCGCGAGCAGGGGCCGGTAAGCTACGCCGCCGCCGTGGAGAAGGCGGCGCCGGCGGTGGTCAACATCTACTCCTCGCGGGTGGTGGAGCGCGACCAGCACCCGCTGATGTCGGACCCCTTCTTCCGTCAGTTCTTCGGCGACGACGTGCCCGCCCGCCAGCGCATGCTGTCGAGCCTCGGCTCCGGGGTGATCGTCAGCGAGGAGGGCTATGTGCTGACCAACCACCACGTGATCGGCGGGGCCGATCAGATCCAGGTAGCGCTGCGCGACGGCCGCGAGACCCTGGCCGAGGTGATCGGCACCGACCCGGAGAGCGACCTGGCCGTGCTGCGCATCGACCTCGACTCCCTGCCGGTGATCGAGCTGGCCGACTCCACCGAGGTGGCCATCGGCGATGTCTCGCTGGCCATCGGCAACCCCTTCGGTGTGGGCCAGACCGTCACCATGGGCATCATCAGCGCCACCGGACGCAGCCACCTGGGCCTCAACGCCTACGAGGACTTCATCCAGACCGACGCCGCCATCAACCCCGGCAACTCCGGCGGCGCCCTGATCAACGCCGAGGGGGCGCTGGTGGGGATCAATACCGCCATCTTCTCGCGCTCCGGCGGCTCCCAGGGCATCGGCTTCGCCATCCCCGCCAACCTCGCCGCCAACATCCTCGAGGAGCTGGTCACCCAGGGGCGGGTGATTCGCGGCTGGCTCGGCGTCGAGGCCCAGGAGCTCAACCCGGAGCTGGCCGCCTCCTTCGGCCTGCAGGCGCCCCGCGGGGTGGTGATCGCCGGCGTGGTGCCGGACGGCCCCGCCGACCGGGCCGGCCTCCAGCCCGGCGATGTGCTGCTGGCCATCGACAACCGCCCGATCCTCGATGCGCGGGTCACCATGTCCGACATCGCCGCGGTGGCCCCCGGCGAGACGCTGCCGCTCACCGTGGTGCGCGGCGGCGAGACGCTGCAGGTCACCCTGGAGGTGGGCGAGCGCCCGGCACCGGAGCTGCGCCGCCCGGAGTAGCCTGTCGCGCCCCGCACCAACGCAGGAGGCCCCGCCATGGCGGGGCCTCCTGCGTCTCGACCGAACCGTCCGACCGGCTCGGGCTCACTCCTTGATGCGGTACTCGGCGCTGCGCGCGTGGGCGGTCAGCGACTCGCCGCGGGCCAGCACGGAGGCCACCCGGCCGAGTCGGGACGCTCCCTCGGCGGAGCAATGGATGATCGAGGAGCGCTTCTGGAAGTCGTAGACCCCGAGCGGCGAGGAGAAGCGCGCGGTGCCCGAGGTGGGCAGCACGTGGTTGGGGCCGGCGCAGTAGTCGCCGAGCGCCTCCGCGGTATAGCGGCCCATGAAGATGGCCCCGGCGTGGCGAATCTCCGGCAGCCAGCCCTCGGGGTTGGCCACCGAGAGCTCCAGGTGCTCGGGGGCGATGCGGTTGATCAGCACCACCGCCTCCTCGCGGCTGGCGCACCGGATCAGGGCGCCGCGACGGGAGAGCGACGCGCGCACGATCTCCTCGCGCTCCAGGGTCGGCAGCAGCCGATCGATGGCGGCCGCCACGGCGTCGAGGTGCTCGGCGTCCCAGCTCACCAGGATCGACTGGGCATCCTCGTCGTGCTCCGCCTGGGAGAAGAGGTCCATGGCCAGCCACTCCGGGTCGGTGCCACCGTCGGAGACCACCAGGATCTCCGAGGGGCCGGCGATCATGTCGATCCCCACCTGGCCGAACACCGCGCGCTTGGCCGTGGCCACGTAGATGTTGCCGGGCCCGACGATCTTGTCGACCCGCGGCACTGTCTCGGTGCCGTAGGCCAGCGCCGCCACCGCCTGGGCACCGCCCACGGTGAAGACCCGGTCGACGCCGGCCAGGTGGGCGGCGGCCAGCACCAGCTCGTTGAGCACGCCGTCCGGGGTCGGCACCACCATGATGATCTCGCGCACCCCGGCCACGTGGGCGGGAATGGCGTTCATCAGCACCGAGGAGGGATAGGCCGCCTTGCCCCCCGGCACGTAGATGCCGGCGCGGTCCAGCGGCATCACCTGCTGGCCCAGCACGCTGCCGTCGGCCTCGGTGTAGTGCCAGGACTCGGGCTTCTGACGCTCGTGGTAGACGCGGATGCGCTCGGCGGCCTGGGCCAGCGCCTCGCGCTGCTCGGCGGGCAGGCCGTCATAGGCCTGGCGCAGCCGTTCGGCGGACAGGGTCAGCTCCGCCATGCCGGTCGCCGAGAGGCGATCGAAGCGGTTGCTGGCCTCCACCAGGGCCTCGTCACCGCGGGCCTTCACCGCCGCGATGATCTCGTCGACGCGGTGCTGCACCGCGGCGTCGGAGACCCCCTCCCAGGCCAGCAGGGTCGACAGGCGGTCTTCGAAGCTCGCCTCGGCAGTGGCAAGCCGGGCGATGCCGGAGGGGGCGGTTGTCTCGGTCATGGCAGCTTCCGTCATCAATCGGGGAGGACTCTATTGTTCGGGCCCGGGGGCCAGGGGGCAAGGGGGCTTGAGCTATGGCGTCGAGACGCCATGGCTATCATTCCTCCAACCCCGCCGGTTCAGGCCAGGGTTTCCCGGCGCGCGGCCACGGCCTGGCCGAGGCGCTCCAGCAGCGGCTTGATGCGCGCGTGCTTCATGGTCATGGCGGCCTTGTTGACCACCAACCGGGTGGAGACCTGCGCGATCAGCTCGCGGGGCTCCATGCCGTTGGCCCGCAGGGTGTTGCCGGTGTCGACGATGTCGACGATCTCGTCGGCCAGGTTCATCAGCGGGGCCAGCTCCATGGCGCCATAGAGCTTGATCACCTCGGCCTGGATGCCCTGCTCGGCGTACCAGCGGCGCGCCACCCCGACGAACTTGGTGGCCACCCGGCGCCTGGCGCGGGCCGGCTCGGCCCCGACGATCCCGGCGGTCATCAGCTTGCAGCGGGCGATCTCCAGGTCCAGCGGCTCGTAGAGCCCCTCGGCGCCGTGCTCGAGCAGCACATCCTTGCCGGCGACCCCCAGGTCGGCGGCGCCCAGCTGCACATAAGTGGGCACGTCGGTGGCGCGGATCACCACCAGCTTGACGTCGGGCAGGTTGGTGTCGAACAGCAGCTTGCGGCTCCTGCCCAGGTCCTCGGCCGGGGTGATGCCGGCATCGGCCAGCAGCGGCAAGGTCTCGTCGAGTATGCGGCCCTTCGAGAGGGCCAGGATCAGTTGTTTGCTCATGCTCTTGCCTTGGTCGTCCTTAGCCCGGCACGCGACGAATCTGCGCGCCCAGCAGCTGCAGCTTCTCCTCGATGCACTCGTAGCCGCGGTCGATGTGGTAGATGCGGTCGACCAGGGTCTCGCCCTCGGCCATCATCGCCGCGATCACCAGCGACGCCGAGGCGCGCAGGTCGGTGGCCATCACCGGGGCACCGGAGAGGCGCTCGACCCCCTCGATCACCGCGGTATTGCCCTCCAGGGCGATCCTGGCGCCCATGCGGTTGAGCTCCTGGACGTGCATGAAGCGGTTCTCGAAGATGGTCTCCACCACCCGGGAGGTCCCCTCGGCCACCGCATTCATGGCCACGAACTGCGCCTGCATGTCGGTGGGAAAGGCCGGATAGGGGGCGGTGCGGATGTTCACCGGCCGCGGGCGCTTGCCGTGCATGTCCAGCGCGATCCAGTCGTCGCCAGTGGTGATCTCGGCACCGGCCTCCTCCAGCTTGGCGAGCACCGCCTCGAGCATATCGGCGCGGGTGCGGCGCACCTTGACGCGCCCCCGGGAGAGTGCGGCGGCCACCAGGAAGGTGCCGGTCTCGATGCGGTCGGGCATCACGTCGTGGTAGGCGCCGTGCAGGCGCTCGACCCCCTCGATGACGATGGTGTCGCTGCCGTGGCCGCGGATCCTCGCCCCCATCTTGATCAGGCACTCGGCCAGATCGACCACCTCCGGCTCCCGGGCGGCGTTCTCGAGCACAGTGGTGCCGTCGGCCAGGGTGGCCGCCATCAGCAGGTTCTCGGTGCCGGTCACGGTCACGGTATCGAAGAAGATGGTGGCGCCCTTGAGACGGCCATCGACCCGGGCGCGAATGTAGCCGCCCTCGACGCGGATCTCGGCGCCCATGGCCTCGAGGCCACGCAGGTGGAGGTCCACCGGGCGCGAGCCGATGGCGCAGCCGCCGGGCAGGGAGACGTCGGCGTGGCCGAAGTGGGCCAGCAGCGGCCCCAGCACCAGGATGGAGGCGCGCATCTTCTTGACCAGCTCATAGGGCGCATCGCAGTGCTTCACCTGGGCGCCGTCGAGCTGAATGGTCATCTTCTCGCCCATCACCGGCTCGACACCGAGGTGGCCGAGCAGCTCCAGGGTGGTGGTGATGTCCTGCAGGTGCGGCAGGTTGCCGATGGTCACCGGCTCCTCGGCAAGCAGGGTGGCGCACAGGATCGGCAGGGCAGCGTTCTTGGCGCCGCTGGCCCATACCTCGCCGTCGACCGGCCCGTTGCCGGTGATGATCAACTTGTCCATGGGGGCTCGATCTCAGGCACCGGCGTTTTCCGGCGCGCTTTCCCACTGCGCCGGGGTATAGGTCTTGATGCTCACCGCGTGCAGGGCGCCGGAGGCGATCTCGTCGGCCAGCGCCCCGTAGATGAGCTGCTGGCGCTTGACCGGCGACAGGCCCGAGAAGACCTCGCCCACGGCCACCACCTGGAAGTTGCAGCCTTCGCCCTGAATATGGAACTCGCAGCCTTCGATGCGCGCATCGAGCAGCGCCTTGACGTCGCTGGGGTGCATGGTGCGGCACTCCTGTCTATTAAACGGGAAGGCCACCGGGCGCGGCGCGGCCGATGGCACGAAACGGGGATGGCCCATGGTAATGAAAAGCGCGTCGCTTGGCGATCTCGGCAGGCCATCGCCTCAGGCAGCGTCGCTCTCCACCGGGAGCAGGCGCTCCAGTCCGGCGAGGTCGGTGAGCCGGCGCAGGGCCGGCGAAAGGCGCACCGCCTGCAGCTTGAGGCCGGCGGTGCGCGCGGCCCGGGCCCACTCCAGCAGCACGCTGAGCGCCGCACTGCTGACGTCGGCCACGCCGGTGAGGTCGAAGCTGACCCGGGTACCGGCGGGCTGGCTGGCGAGCCAGCCGCGCCCCGCCTCGGCCAGGGCCGCGGCGGCCTCGAAGCCCACCCGCCCCTCGACCTTGAGCGCGCTGCCGTCGGCCTCCAGGCAGACGTCCGCGCCCTCGAGCAGCCGGGTCATGCGCTGCCGCCCTCCTCGAGCTCCTCGACGGCCAGCTCCGGCGCCCAGTTGTTGATCACGGCGTCATAGTCGCGGCCCTGTTCGCGCATGGCCTGGTCGAACTGGCTGCGGAAGGTGAGCCCCAGGTTGATGCCGTTGACGATCACGTTGACCACCCGCCACTCGTCGCCGGAGAGGCGCAGCGAATAGCTGACCGGGTAGACCTGGCCATTGGTCGCGACCACCTCCATGTCGACGCTGGCCTGGTCCTCGTGGCGCTGGGGGCGCTGGCTGTTCAGCACCCGCAGCTCACGATAGTCGAAGGTGACCAGGCCCTTGGTGTAGGTGTCGATCAGG
Organism: Halomonas sp. PGE1; assembly: GCF_013000985.1. Lineage (NCBI taxonomy): Bacteria > Pseudomonadati > Pseudomonadota > Gammaproteobacteria > Oceanospirillales > Halomonadaceae > Halomonas > Halomonas sp. PGE1. Next base: position 1,642,883 of record NZ_CP053032.1, on the reverse strand, counting down.
GTCTGGCGGAAGGTGTCGGCAAACCGCGCGCGCTGCTGGGGCGTGGCATTCTGGAAGTAGCGCCCCATCACGCTGGCGCCGATGTAGCGGAAGTCGGCGATGTCATCCAGGCTCTCGTCGACCAGCGCCTTGAGCTCGTCGAGGTTGTCGGCGAAGTAGTCGCGACGCCCCTCGATCTCGGCGGTGAGCGTCTCGACGCTGTCACGGATCACCTGCTCGGGGGAGCGCTCGGGGGCGGCGCTGGCCGGCAGGGCGAACAGGGCCAGCGCCAGGCCGGCCAGCAGGGCACGCACGGGAAGAAAAAGACGGCTCATGCAGAAACTCTCCTTGAAGGGGGCACAAAGCGGTACCGCTCAGGTCAGTCGCTCATCATGTTGGACAGGAACTGCTGGATGAGTTCTTCCAGCACCACGGCCGACTGGGTGTCGCGAATGGTGTCGCCGTCGGAGAGGGTCTCGGGGTCCCCGCCCACGCTGAGCCCGATGTACTGCTCGCCGAGCAGCCCCGCGGTGAGGATCGCCGCGGTGGTATCCCGGGAGAGCCTGTCCTCCAGGTCGCCGTTGAGCTCGAGAATCACCCGGGCATCGTACCAGTCGGTGTCGAGCTCGATGGCCGAGACCCTTCCTACGGTGACGCCGGCCATGGTGACCCGCGCCCGCGGCTTGAGGCCGCCGATATTGGCGAAGTTGGCCTCCAGGCGGAAGGTGTCGCCGGGCGCCTGGAAGGTCAGCCCGCTGACCCGCAGGCCGAGGAATACCAGGCCGAGGATGCCGGCGAGCATGAACAGCCCCACCCCCAGCTCCATCATCTTGCTGCGTTTCATCGTTTCTCTCCGAACATCAGGCTTGCGGGGCGTCTCTTCCTGTCGGGCATCCGCTCAGGAGAGGCCACCGAACATCACCGCGGTCAGCACGAAATCGAGGCCGAGGACCGCCAGCGACGAGTAGACCACCGTGCGGGTGGTGGCCCGGGAGATTCCCTCCGAGGTGGGCACCAGGTCGTAGCCCTGGAACACCGCGATCCAGGTCACCACCACCGCGAACACCAGGCTCTTGACCATGCCGTTGCCCACGTCGCCGATGAACTCGACGCTGGACTGCATGTTGCCCCAGTAGGAGCCCTCGAAGACGCCGAGCCACTCCACGCCCACCAGGTAGCCGCCGTAGATCCCCACCACGCTGAAGCCGATGGTGAGCAGCGGCAGGGCCACGAACCCCGCCCACAGCCGCGGAGCCACCACCCGGCGCAGCGGGTCGACGCCGATCATCTCCATGCTGGTGAGCTGCTCGGTGGCCTTCATCAGGCCGATCTCGGCGGTCAGCGCCGAGCCGGCGCGGCCGGCGAACAGTAGCGCGGCCACCACCGGCGCCAGCTCGCGCAGCAGCGACAGCGCCACCATCTGGCCCAGCGCCTGTTCGGCGCCGAAGTCCACCAGGATGGTGTAGCCCTGCAGCGCCAGCACCATGCCGATGAAGAGCCCCGAGACCAGCACGATGGCCAGCGACAGCACCCCCACGAAGTGCATCTGGCGCAGCCACAGGTGCCAGCCCTCCCGGCTGGGCACGCCCACCGCCGACTGGGCCACGAAGATGCCGGCCCGGCCCAGCGACTCGAGAAGCTCGCAGCCGCGCCGGCCGAGGCTGGTGATCCGCCCGATCATCGCCGCCCTCCCGCATTGAGGATATCGGTAAAGAAGTCCACCGCCGGATAGTGGAAAGGCACCGGGCCGTCGGGCTCGCCATGGACGAACTGGCTCACCCGGGGGTCCTGGTCCACGTCGAGCCCCTCGGGGGTGCCGTGGGCCATCACCTGGCCGTCGGCGATCACATAGACGTAGTCGGCGATGGTCAGGGTCTCCTTGATATCGTGGGAAACCACGATGGAGGTGAGCCCCAGCGCCTCGTTGAGGCGCTTGATCAGCTGCACCAGCACGCCCATGGAGATGGGATCCTGGCCGACGAAGGGCTCGTCGTAGAGGATCAGCTCGGGGTCCAGGGCCATCGCCCGGGCCAGCGCCACCCGGCGTGCCATGCCGCCGGAGAGCTCCGCCGGCATCAGCTCGCGGGCGCCGCGCAGCCCCACCGCCTCGAGCTTCATCAGCACCAGGTCGCGTATCATCGCCTGGGGCAGGTCGGTGTGAACGCGCAGCGGGAAGGCGACGTTCTCGAACACGCTGAGGTCCGAGAAGAGCGCCCCGCTCTGGAACAGCATGCCCATGCGCCGGCGCATGGCGAACAGCGCCCGGCGCGACTGGCGATGCACGTCCTCGCCGTCGATCAGCACGCGGCCGGCGTCGGGGACCAGCTGGCCGCCGATCAGCTTGAGCAGCGTGGTCTTGCCGGTGCCGCTGGGACCCATGATGGCGGTAATCCTGCCCCGCGGGATAACGAGATCGACGCCGCGAAAGATCTCCTTGTCACCCCGCGAGAAATGCAGACCCTCCACCACCACGAAGGGAGTGTCACTCATCGGCTCGTCAACTCTTTCGGAACCCTGGGGATAATTATCGAACATCGTATCCTAACTGCCCGGGCCGGCGCCAGCGAGACGCTCTTCGCCCCTCCCCCAGCGCCTTGCACTCCCCGTGGCCAGCGCGTTTAATGCGCCCTTCCCGCTTCTCCGCCAAGGACACCGCATGCTGGTACCGCTGATCGTCGTGCTGCTGGGCCTCGCCGCCCTGCTGTGGAGCGCCGACCGCTTCGTGGGGGCGGCGGCGGCCACCGCCCACCGGGCCGGCATGAGCACCCTGCTGGTGGGCATGACGGTGGTGGCGCTGGGCACCTCGGCCCCGGAGATGGTGGTTTCCACGATGGCCGCCCTGGACGGCATCCCCGACCTGGCCACCGGCAACGCCCTGGGCTCCAACATCGCCAATATCGGCCTGGTGCTGGGGATCACCGCCCTGATCGTGCCGATTCCGGTGCGCTTCTCCATCGTCCGCCGCGAGCTGCCGCTGCTGCTGGGTGCCACGGGCCTGGCCGGCTACGCCCTGGCCAACGGCATCCTCGGCCGCTTCGACGCCCTCTTCCTGCTGCTGCTGCTGGTCTTCAGCCTGTGGTGGCTGTTTCGCGCCGACTCCCCGGACGCCCCCCACCCCGACGCCGGCGAGATCCCCGACATGGCCCTGCCCCGGGCGCTGGCCTGGCTGGCAGCGACCCTGCTGGTGCTGGCCGCGGGCTCCCGCGCCGTGGTGTGGGGGGCCAGCGAGCTGGCTCTCGGCTTGGGGGTGAGCGAGCTGGCCATCGGACTGACCGTGGTGGCCATCGGCACCAGCCTGCCGGAGCTCGCCGCCTGCGTGGCCAGCGCCCTCAAGCGTCACCACGACATCGCCATCGGCAACGTGATCGGCTCCAACCTCTTCAACCTGCTCCTCGTGCTGCCGATTCCCGGCCTGCTGGCCCCCGGCCCCAGCGATCCCGCCGCCGCGGGCCGCGACTACCCGGTGATGCTGGCGCTGACCCTGGCGCTCGGCATGCTGCTGCTGTGGCAGCGCCGCGGTCGGGTCGGTCGCCTCCCCGGGGCCCTGCTGGCGGCCACCTACCTGGGCTACCTGGCCTGGGTCGGCGTGGCCAGCCTCGGCGCTGCCCCTTGAGTGAACCCGCGCAACAGGCAACAATCACCGCCATGACCCAACAGACTCCCCAGGCTCCGCACGCCTCGTCGCTGCGCGACAGCGCCCGGCGCACCCTGCGCCTCGAGCAGCAGGCCATCGGCGCGCTCATCGCCCGCCTCGACGCCGACTTCGACCGCGCCTGCCAGCTGATTCTCGCCTGCCGCGGCCGGGTGGTGGTCACCGGCATGGGCAAGTCCGGCCATATCGCCGGCAAGATAGCCGCTACCCTGGCCAGTACCGGCACCCCGGCCTTCTTCGTGCACCCCGGCGAGGCCAGCCACGGGGACCTCGGCATGATCACCCCGGGGGACGTGGTGCTGGCGCTCTCCAACTCCGGCGAGACCGCCGAGGTGACCGCCCTGCTGCCGCTGCTCAAGCGCATGGGCGTGCCCCTGGTCAGCATGACCGGCCGCCCCGCCTCGACCCTGGCCCGCCACGCCGAGGCCCACCTCGACGCCGGCGTGGAACGCGAGGCCTGCCCGCTGGACCTGGCGCCCACCGCCTCCACCACCGCCGCCCTGGCGCTGGGCGATGCCCTGGCGGTGGCGCTGCTGGAGTCTCGCGGCTTCACCGCCGAGGAGTTCGCCCTCTCCCACCCCGGCGGCAGCCTCGGCAAGCGGCTGCTGCTGCGCGTGGCCGACCTGATGCACGACGGTCCCCGGTTGCCCATCGTGCCGCTGGGCAGCCCGCTGCGCGACGCCCTGCTGGAGATCACCCGCCAGGGGCTCGGCTTCACCTGCGTGGTGGACGAGCAGGGCCGGCTGGCCGGGGTCTACACCGACGGCGACCTGCGACGCACCCTGGACCAGCACAGCGACCTCTCCGGCCTGACCGTCGACGCGGTGATGACCCGACCCGGCAAGCGAGTGGCACCGGAGATGCTGGCCGCCGAGGCGGTGAAGCTGATGGAGGACCACCGCATCTCCGCCCTGGCGGTGGTCGACGACGACGACCGGCCGGTCGGCGCCCTGCACATGCACGACCTGCTCGCCAGCGGCGTGATCTGACCCTCACCCCCCGAACCGGAGCTCCCATGCCCCACACCCTCCCGCTGCAAGACCCCCGCCTGGTGGACCGCCTGCGCCGCATCCGCCTGCTGGCCCTGGACGTCGATGGCGTGCTCACCGACGGTCAGCTCTACTTCCAGGCCGACGGCATCGAGATCAAGGCGTTCAATGTGCAGGATGGCCACGGCCTCAAGCTGCTCAAGCGTGCCGGCATCGAGGTGGCGCTGATCACCGGCCGCGACTCCCCGACGGTGAGCCGCCGCGCTGCGGCGCTGGGCATCCCACACGTCTTCCAGGGGGTGGAGAAGAAGCTGCCGGTGCTGCGCGACCTCTGCGCCCGCCTAGGCCTCGAATTCGACCAGGTCGCCTACTGCGGCGACGACATGCCAGACGTGGGCGCCATTCGCCGCGCCGGCGTGGGCATCAGCGTGCCGAACGCCCCGGAGTACATCCAGAAGCACGCCGACTGGGTCACCGTGAAGGGCGGCGGCCAGGGCGCCGCCCGCGAGATCGCCGACACCCTGCTCAAGGCCCAGGGCCACTGGGACGCCGTGATCGACACCTACCTGCACGGGGCCGGCTGAGCCCATGGCCCTGCCGCGGCCGTCGTTTCGGGTCTGGCTCTTCCTGCTGCTGGTGGCGCTGGGTGGCATGCTGGTGCTGCTCGACTCGCGCAGCGTCAGGGAGCCCGGCGCGGTCCCCCGGGACGAAGCCGGCGAGCCGGACTTCTACCTGGAGGGGGCACGACTGACCCGCTTCGACGGCGAGGGGCGCGCCCATCAGCGCATCGAGACGCCACGCCTGGTGCACACGCCCCACGACGACGTCACCCGCCTCGAGACTCCCGACGCCCGACTCTACGACAACGCCGGCCGGATATGGCTGGCCGAGGCCGACAGCGGCGTGCTGGGTCCCGGCGGCAACCCGCTCACCCTCTCCGGCAGCGCCAGGCTCCACGCCCCCGAGGAGCGCTGGCAGCTCGACACCGAGGTGCTCCACTACGACGCCGAGAGCGGTCACGCCTGGAGCGACACCCCGGCCCTGCTCCAGCAGCCCCCCCAGCGCATGAGCGGCGAGCGCTTCGACGCCTGGCTCCATGACAACCGCGCCCGACTGACCGACAATGTGCGCGGCCACCATCCGCCCGAGACCCGAGAGGACCCCCAGCCATGAAGCGAACCTCCGCCCTGCTGCTCTGCCTGCTGCTGCCGCTGGTCGCCGCGCCGACCCTGGCCCAGGGCCGCGATGCCGAGGCCCCCATCGAGGTGGAGGCCGACCGGCTCGATCTGGACGACCGCGCCGGCACCGCGGTCTATACCGGCGAGGTGGATATCCGCCAGGGCAGCATGCGCCTGACCGGCGATCGGGTGGAGATCCAGCGCAACGCCCAGGGCCAGCTCTCCCGCGCCATCGCCACCGGCGAGCGCGCCTATCTGGAGCAGCAGCCCGACCCCTCAGAGCCCATGGTGCGCGGGTGGGGCCGCACCATCATCTACCACGTGGCCGAGCGGCGTATGGAGCTGATCGACCGCGCCGAGCTGCACCAGGGCGGCGATACCTTCGACGGCGGCTATCTGGAGTACTTCCTCGACCGCCGCGTGGTCCAGGCCCGCAGCGAGGGCGAGGGTGTCGAAGGACGCCAGCGCATCCGCATGACCCTACAGCCCGAGCAGTAAGGCCGCCCATGAAGACCCTCCATGCCCGCCACCTGGCCAAGAGCTACAAGCGTCGCCGCGTTGTCCAGGACATCAGCCTGGCCATCCGCCAGGGCAGCATCGTCGGCCTGCTCGGCCCCAACGGCGCCGGCAAGACCACCTCCTTCTACATGATCGTGGGACTGGTGCGCGCCGACGCCGGCGAGGTGGCCATCGACGGCCTGGACCTGTCCCGGGCCGCCATGCACCAGCGCGCCCGGGCCGGCATCGGCTACCTGCCCCAGGAGGCGTCGATCTTCCGCAAGCTGTCGGTGGCCGACAACATCATGGCGATCCTCGAGACCCGCAAGGATCTCGACCGTGAGGGGCGCCGCGCCCGCCTCGAGCAGCTGCTCGAGGAGTTTCACGTGACCCATATCCGCGACAACCTCGGCATGAGCCTCTCCGGCGGCGAGCGACGGCGGGTGGAGATCGCCCGGGCCCTGGCCACGGAGCCCGCCTTCATCCTGCTCGACGAGCCCTTCGCCGGCGTCGACCCCATTTCGGTGGGCGAGATCAAGGGGGTCATCCGCCAGCTCAAGGCCCGCGGCATCGGCGTGCTGATCACCGACCACAACGTGCGCGAGACCCTGGATATCTGCGACACCGCCTACATCGTCGGTGACGGCAAGATCATCGCCGAGGGCAACGCCGAGGCGATCCTCGCCAACCAGCGGGTGCGCGAGGTCTACCTGGGCGAGGACTTCCGGCTCTGACCACAATCCCCTGATATGCCTGTCGTTATTAGATGACGGCATACCGATTGCGGGTGGCACAGAAGTTGCTTAACAAGCGCTTGCATGCCCGCGTCGCCCGCGCTAGGGTGAGGCCTTCCGGCCACTTCCCGGCACAAGAGGGCAGACGATCACGATGGCCATGAAAGCCTCCCTTCAGCTCCGCGTCGGCACGCAGCTGACCATGACGCCCCAGTTGCAGCAGGCGATTGCCCTGCTGCAGCTCTCCACCCTCGACCTGCGCCAGGAGATCCAGCAGGCCCTGGAGTCAAATCCCATGCTGGAGCTCGACGAGGGCTTCGGCGAGCAGGCGGTGAGCGAGGCCCCCGAGGACGACTGGGCCAGCGAGATTCCCGACGAGCTCAGCACCGACAGCGACTGGTCGGACACCTACCAGGACCTGGGGGCGCCGGCCGGCGGCGAGGGCCCCGATTTCGAGCGCGAGGCGAGCGCACAGAGCCTGCAGGGCCACCTGGCCTGGCAGCTGGCGATGACCGACCTCGACCCCCGCGAGCAGCAGATCGCCGAGAGCCTGATCGATGCCGTGGACAGCGCGGGCTACCTGGCGCAATCCCTCGACGAGATCCGCGACGGCCTCAAGTCCCAGGGGCTCGGCGGGCTGCGCAGCGCCGAGGTGGAGCAGGTGCTGCTGCGCCTGCAGCAGTTCGAGCCCACCGGCGTCTTCGCCCGGGACCTGCGCGAGTGCCTGATGCTGCAGCTCGCCGCCCTGCCCGACGACACCCCGTTGCTGCCCCAGGCGCGCCGCCTGGTGCGCCAGTTCCTCGAGGCCCTGGCCGGCGACGACCGTCGCCTGCTCAAGCGCCGCCTCGGCCTCGACGACGACGCCCTGGAAACGGCCATCGCCCTGGTCCGCTCCCTGGACCCGCGCCCCGGAAGCGCTTACTCCAGCCTCGAGAACGACTACGTGATCCCCGACCTGGTGGCACGCCAGGACAGCCGCGGCTGGCACGTGGAGCTCAACCAGGAGGCGCTGCCCCGGCTGCGCATCCAGCCCGACTACGCGGCGCTGATCCGCCGCGCCGACAAGAGCCAGGACAACCAGTTCCTCAAGGACCACCTGCAGGAGGCGCGCTGGCTGATGAAGAGCCTCTCCAGCCGCAACGACACCCTGTTGCGGGTGGGCCGCGAGATCATGGCCCGCCAGCTCGACTTCCTGGAGCAGGGCGAGGAGGCGATGAAGCCGCTGATCCTGGCCGACATCGCCCAGGCCGTGGAGATGCACGAATCGACCATCTCCCGGGTCACCACCCAGAAATACATCCACACTCCCCGGGGGGTGTTCGAGCTGAAGTTCTTCTTCTCCAGCCAGGTGGGCGGCAACGGCGAGGGCGACGCCCACTCCAGCACCGCGATCCGCGCACGGATCCGCAAGCTGATCCAGGAGGAGCCGCCGCGCAAGCCGCTCTCCGACAGCAAGCTGGTGACCCTGCTCGAGGAGGCCGGCATCCAGGTGGCCAGGCGGACGGTCGCCAAGTACCGCGAGGCCATGGGCATCCCCTCCTCCAGCGAACGCAAGCGGCTGAGGTAGCCCAGGCGGGCCGTCGCGCTCACCACAGTCACCCGCGAGGCCATGAGCATCCCCTCCTCCAGCGAGCGCAAGCGGCTGCGGTAGGCCTACCCCCCAGCATGCTCCGTGACGCCTGGGGAGTCATTAGCGAACCGCCGCCGGCAGACGCTTCGCTGACCTGCATCAGGCCCGCCGCGGCGGCGGCAGGCCGGGGGGTATGCAAGGCAGGAAAAAGGGTTACAATCGACCCACAACCAACGAGCAAGGAGCGTGTCATGCAAGTCAATATCACCGGCCATCATGTGGAACTGACCGATGCCCTGCGTGGCTATGTGGACGAAAAGCTGGCTCGCGTGGAGCGCCACTACGACAACATCACCAACGTGCAGGTGACCCTGTCCGTGGAGAAGGAGCGCCAGCACGCCGCCTGCACCCTGCATGCCGCCGGCGCCGACCTGCATGCCGAAGCCCAGGACGCTGACATGTACGCCGCCATCGACGCTCTGGCCGACAAGCTGGATCGCCAGCTGGTCAAGCACAAGGAGAAGGCCCAGGCCCGCGCCCAGGGCGCCGGCGCTCGTTGAGCCCATCATGTCACTGGAAGCCATCCTGCCCCCGGAGCGCACCCTGTTCGGCGTGCCCGGGGGCAGCAAGAAACGGGTGCTGGAGTTCTTCAGCACCTTCATCGCCCAGAATACGCCGAGCCTCGACAGCCAGGAGGTGTTCAGCCGGCTGATCGGGCGCGAACGCCTGGGCAGCACCGGCATCGGCAACGGGGTGGCCATCCCCCACGCCAGAAGCCCCCACTGCAAGGCCCCCATCGCCGGCTTCCTGAAGCTGGCCGAGCCGGTGGACTTCGACGCCATCGACGGCGAACCCGTCGACCTGGTGTTCGTGCTGCTGGTCCCCGAGGAGGCCGATGACGCCCACCTCGCCTTGCTGGCCCAGGTGGCCGGGGTGATGAACGACGCCGACACCCGCAGCGGGCTGCGCCGCAGCGAAAGCCAGCGCGAGCTCCACGAACGGCTCATCGAGGCGATTCGACGGCAGGGATAGCGCCCACGGGCACCCGGCCAGATTGACGACCAGGAGATCCCCCATGCAGCTCGTGATCATCAGCGGCCGCTCCGGCTCGGGCAAGTCGATCGCGCTGCAGGCCCTGGAGGATCTCGGCTACTACGCCATCGACAACCTCCCGGCCATGCTGCTCGGCTCGCTGGTCGATGAGCTGGGTAGTTCGGAGTCGCCACGCTCCTCCATCGCCGTCAGCATCGACGCCCGCAACCTGCCGCAGGCCCTGCAGAGCTTTCCCGCCCAGCTGCAGGCGCTCCAGGCCCGCGGCATCGCCTGCCAGGTGATCTACCTCACCGCCGATGCGCGCATCCTGCTCGAGCGCTACTCCGCCACCCGACGCCGCCATCCGCTGACGCGGGACAGCCAGATGACCCTGGCCGAGGCGATCGATTCCGAGGAGCTGGCCCTCGCCGAGATCCGCGACCTGGCCGACCTGGTCATCGATACCTCACGGCTATCGGTCCACGAACTGAGGCGCCGTATCGCCGACCAGGTGGCACTCCACCAGCCCGACCAGCTCACCCTCACCTTCGAGTCCTTCGGCTTCAAGCGCGGCGTGCCGCTGGACGCCGACCTGGTGTTCGATGCGCGCTGCCTGCCCAACCCCTACTGGGACCCGCAGCTGCGCGCCAGCACCGGCCGCGACGCGCCGGTCATCGAGTTCCTCGAGACCTACCCCCTGGTGGAGGCAATGCGCGCCGATATCCAGGCCTGGGTGGAGCGCTGGCTGCCCGCCTACCTGGCCAGCCACCGCAGCTACCTCACGGTGGCCATCGGCTGCACCGGCGGCCAGCACCGCTCGGTCTACCTGGCGGAGCGCCTGGCCGCGAGCCTGGCCGCCTCCCACCCCCTGGTCCGGCTCCGCCATCGCGAGCTGGGCATCCATGACACCCTGCTCCCGTTGCCGGACCCGGCGACCGACGTCACTCCTCATCAAGGAAGTTGAGCGTGCCGCAACGCAAGCTGACCCTGAGCAACAAGCGCGGCCTGCATGCGCGCGCCGCCACCAAGCTGGTGCAGTGCTGCCAGCCTTTCGCCGCCTCCATCAGCGTGGCCAACGGGCCCATGCGCGGCGACGCCGCCAACATCATGTCGCTGCTGATGCTCGCCGCTCCTTGTGGCACCGAGCTCACGGTGACCGCCGAGGGCGAGGACGCCGAGGCGGCCCTCGACGCCATCGAGGCGCTGTTCGAGGCCCGCTTCGACGAGGATGAGTGACCCTCAACTACCCGCCACGGTCATCTCGTCGATCAGCCAGCTGCCGGTATGGATGCTGCCGCGGGTGTCGGTATCGCTGCCGATGCCGGCCAGGCCCTTGAACATCGCCTCCAGGTTGCCGGCGATGGTGAACTCCTCCACCGGGTGCTGGATCTCGCCGTTCTCCACCCAGAAGCCTGCCGCCCCGCGGGAGTAGTCCCCGGTCACGGCGTTGACCCCCTGCCCCATCAGCTCGGTGACCAGCACCCCGCGCCCCATGCGCGAGAGCAGCTCCTCGCGCGAGGCCAGCGGCGCCTCGATGCGCAGGTTGCGCGCGCCCCCGGCGTTGCCGGTGGTCTGCATCCCCAGCCGCCGGGCGCTGTAGGCGGAGAGCATGTAGCTGGCCAGGCGCCCCTGCTCGATGAAGACGTTGTCGCGGGTCTGCACGCCGTCGCCGTCGAAGGGCGAACTGGCCATGGCGCCCATTTCCATGGGGCGCTCCTGAAGGCTGAACCACTCCGGGAAGAGCGCATCGCCGAGGCGGTCGCAGAGGAAGGAGGCCTGGCGATAGAGGGCCCCGCCGGCGATGGCCCCCATCAGCGAGCCGACCAGGCCCGACGCCAGGGTGGGATCGAACAGCACCGGCATTCGCCCCGTCGCCGGGCGACCGGCGCCCAGGCGACGCAGGGTGCGCTCGGCGGCGCTCTCGCCTACCCGCTCGGGCGCCAGCAGGTCGCGAGGATGGCGGGCACTGGTGTAGTCGTAGTCGCGCTGCATCCCGCTCTCGTCCTGGGCGATCAGCATGCAGGAGAGCGAGTGGCGGCTGCCGCGCTGGCTGCCCAGGAAGCCGTGGCTGTTGGCATAGACCCGCACGCCCTCGCCGCTGGAGAGCGAGGCGCCGTCGGAGCTCATGATGCCCGGGCGGCGACGGCCGGCGGACTCGCAGGCCAGTGCCAGCTCGATGGCCTCCTCGGTGGAGAGTGCCCAGGGGTGGTGGACGTCGAGGTCGGGCAGCTCACGCGCCATCAGCTCGGCATCGGCCAGCCCCGATGCGGGGTCCTCGCCGGTGTGGCGAGCGATGGCCAGGGCCTTCTCCACCACCGCACGGATCGACGCCTCCCCGGCGTCGGTGGAGGAGGCACTGCCCTTGCGCTTGCCCACGTAGACCGTCACCGCGATGCCCTGATCGCGGGAGAGCTCCACCGTCTCCACCTCGCCCTCACGCACGCTTACGCCGACGCCCTGGTCGACGCTGGCGCCCACCTCGCAGGCGTCGGCGCCGAGCCGACGGGCCAGCTCCAGGGCCATCTGGGCGCGGGTCTCCAGCAGGGCCTGCTGGGCGGCGGCATCGAATGCCTGTGTCATGGGTCTCTCCTCGTCTGCCGGCCCTGCGGGCCAACTCTTCGTGATGTTGCGCTCAAGCCCGCCGCCGCGGGCTGGTATACTGTGGCTATTCTCAAGCCCAACCATGGATGCGGCATGTCCCAGGATTCCCCCCTCGAACTGCTCGACCAGCTGATCCAGCAGCAGCCCGACGAAGACGAACGCCCCAGCAAGTCCCAGCTCAAGCGGGAGATGCATGCCCTGCAGGCGCTGGGCGAGGCGATCATCGCCATGACCCCCGCCGAGCGCGCCCGCTTCCCCCTCTCCGACGACATGCTGGCCGCCGTGGAGGAGACCTCGCGCGTGCGCTCCCACGAGGGGCGCCGGCGCCACATGCAGTACGTGGGCAAGGTCATGCGCCGCGAGAACCTCGAGGCGATCAAGGCCGTCTACGACGAGATCGAGCAGGAGAAGCTGCGCCGCGACCACGCCTTCCATCGCCTGGAGGCCTGGCGGGACCGCCTGCTCGACGAGGGCGACGCCGCCGTCGAAGCCTTCATCACCGACTTCCCCGAGGTCGATCGCCAGGCGCTGCGCCAGCTGATCCGCAACGCCCAGCGCGAGCGCGAGAGGGGCAAGCCCCCCGCCAGCGCCCGCAAGCTCTTCAAGCTGATCCGCGATACCGCGGGGCTTTAAGCCCCCCTCGCGGAACGTCGCCGAGCGAAGGCCAGACAAGGCGGCGTTCGGCGAGCCAGCGGAGTTTAGGGGCCCTAAATGAGCATGGCTCGCCGAACGCCAACGCCGTATGGGCGAGCGCAGGCACGTTCACTCAGGACGCCGTGCCGCCCACCGTCAGCTCGTCAAGCTTCAGGGTGGGCTGGCCCACTCCGACGGGCACCCCCTGGCCCTCCTTGCCGCACACGCCGATGCCGGTATCCAGCTCCATGTCGTGGCCGATCATCGAGACCCGCCCCATGGCTTCGGGGCCGTTGCCGATCAGGGTCGCCCCCTTCACCGGCGCGGTGATCCTGCCGTCTTCCACCAGGTAAGCTTCGCTTGCCGAGAAGACGAACTTGCCCGAGGTGATGTCCACCTGGCCGCCGCCGAAGCTCACCGCATAGAGGCCACGCTTGACGCTCTTCAGGATATCCGCAGGGTCGTCCTGGCCGGCCAGCATGACGGTGTTGGTCATGCGCGGCATCGGCAGGTGGGCGAAGGACTCGCGTCGGGCGTTGCCGGTGGGCGCCATGCCCATCAGCCGGGCGTTGAGCTTGTCCTGCATGTAGCCGGTGAGGATGCCGTCCTCGATCAGCGTCGTGCACTGACCCGGGGTGCCCTCGTCGTCGATGGTCATGGAGCCGCGGCGGTCGACCAGGGTGGCGTCGTCGACCACGGTCACCCCCCGGGCCGCGACCCGCTGGCCCATCCGCCCGGCGAAGGCGGAGCTGCCCTTGCGGTTGAAGTCGCCCTCCAGGCCGTGGCCCACCGCCTCATGGAGCAGGATGCCGGGCCAGCCCGGCCCCAGCACCACCGGCAGCTGGCCGGCCGGGGCGTCGATGGCCTCCAGGTTGACCAGCGCCTGGTGTACCGCCTCCCGGGCAAAGCGCTCGGCCACCCCCTCGTCGCGCAGCCGGGCCATGGGGTAGCGGCCGCCGCCCCCGGCACTACCGCGCTCGCGGCGGCCGTTGCGCACCACGATCACGCTGACGTTGAGGCGCACCAGGGGGCGGATGTCCGCCGCCAGGGTGCCATCGCTGGCACGCACCAGCACCACCTCATGGACGCCGGTGAGGGACGCGCTGACCTGGCTCACCGCCGGGTCCGCGGCCCGCGCCACCCGGTCCGCCTCCTTGAGCAGGGCGATCTTCTCCTCGGCGGAGAGGCCGGTGAGGGGGTCGACGCCGCCGTAGCGGGCGTCGCTCTGCACCACCACCCTCGGCGCCAGCGCCAGGCGCGAGCCGCTGCGCACGATGCCGGAGGCGGTGCGGCCGGTCTCGGCCAGGGCGTCGGCGGTGATCTGGTTGGAGTAGGCGAAACCGGTCTTCTCGCCGGAAAGGGAGCGTACGCCGACGCCGCCGTCGATGTTGTAGCTCGCCTCCTTCACCTCGCCGTCCTCGAGCACCCAGCCTTCGTGCCAGCTGCGCTGGAAGTAGAGGTCGGCGTAGTCGATCCCCGGCCCCAGGGCATGGCCGAGGCCGAGGTCCAGATCATCGAGGGTCAGTCCCCCTGGGGTGAGCAGGAAGGCTTCGGCTTCGTCGAGCAGGGAACGTCGGGTAGCAGTCATTCGGCACTTTCCACTGAGATCTGCGGCGCGGTCCAGGGACCCCGCACGCGATAATGAATTCGGGTCACGCGGTCGAGGGCGTCACCGAACAGGCGGTCGGCGATGAACAGGGCGCCCCCCACCACCGGCGCCCCGGCCAGCACCGCGGCCAGCGGCAGATTGCGGCTGATGGGTACCGTGACCCCCAGACGCTGATCCAGTTCCCGCCGCGCCAGGTCGACGCGCCCCTCGAGGGTAAAGCGGGTGGCCGGGCCGTCGACCGTCACCGGGCCCCGGGTCTCCAGTATGCCACCATACAGGGTCGCCGCTCCGCTGACACGGTCGAAGGCGGTGCCCTGCCCGGTCACGTCGGAGAAGTCCAGGCGCAGCCGGCGGACCAGGTTGTCGACGTTGAGCAGCCCGACCAGGCGAGCGGAGGTCGAGGCGACGTTGACGAAGCGCCCGTCGCGCAGCTCCACCTCGACGCTGCCCCGGGAGCGCTCCAGGGCGAACTGCCAGGGCGCCCCGGGCCAGGCCAGCTGGCTCTGCACGCGGGTCTCGCCGCTGCGGATCACCGCGTCCTGACCCAGCCGCTCCATGGCCGTGCCCAGGTCGCGGCCGTCCAGATCGAGCCGCGCCCGGGTCAGGGTGTCGGCGGCCCCGGCGGCCTCCCAGACCAATTCGCCCCGGGCGCTGATCTGCCCCAGGGTCAGGCCCAGCGGGGCGACGGTGAGGCGCTCCGGAGTAGCCTGCCAGCGCGCCGTGAAGGGGCCCAGCCGCTGACCGCCGCGCTCGATGTCGGCGATGCGCAGGCGGCCATCGGGCAGCTCCCCCACCCAGTCGGGGAAAGGCGCGGGCTCGGGCGGGGTGGCGATCTCGTCGAACAGCGACCCCATGGCCTCGGGCTCCGGGGTCAGGCCATCCAGGGAGAGGCGCATCAGGCTGATGTCCAGGGGCTGGGGAAGGTTCGGGCGGTAGTCGAGCTGACCCGCCAGCAGGCTGCCCTCCAGCGCCACGCGCCAGCCGCCTCCCGCCTGGGGCCGTCCCTCCGCCGCCAGCGAACCGATGCAGCGGCCGTCGCTCTCCAGGCAGTCGGTGGCCAGGCGCAGCTCGCGCAGGGCCGTCGCTCCCCCGCCACCGGCCAGGCCGCCGAGCCCGCCCAGCGCCTCGGCCCAGCGCGCCGGGTCGAGGCGCGGCTGGTAGGCGTCGACCCGCCACCCCTCCCCCTCGGGCCAGCCCGCGGTCGGTGCCCGCCCCACCCAGACCTGGCCCTGGCCGGGACCGTCACCGGGCAGGGCCCGCCAGCGCAGCGCCACCTCATCACCCAGGCGACCCTCGAGGCGCCCCTCGGTCAGGTCCATGTCGAGCCGCAGCGGGCGCCGCTCGCCGCTCCCCTTGCCGAGCGGCGCCGGCAGGTCGATGCCGAGCCCCTCCAGGCCGCTGTCGAGCCCCAGGTGCAGCCGGTTCTCGCCGATCGCCAGCCGCCCCTGCCAGGCGAAGCGGCCGGACGCCAGGTCATCGATGCCCGCCACTCCTGCCCAGCGCGCCAGGGCCCGGGCCTCGGCGGTGCCGGAGAGCCCCAGGCCGCCGCCGGGGGTATCGACGTCGGCGCGCACCGGACCGCCCAGCAGCCGTCCCTCGATGCGCCCCTCAAGGCCCCCCTCCTCGCCCCGCTGACGCCAGCTCAGGGGACCCGAGAGATCACTGAACGTAAGCTCGAGCGGACGGAATTCCAGCCGTGGGAAGGCGACCTCGGTCTCGATATCGAGCTCGAGCCCGCTCGGCTCGTCGGGCTGCCCCAGCGGCAGCGCCAGGCGCAGGTGGCCCTCCGCCTCCCCCTCGGCCTGCCAGTCGTCGACGGCCTCGATGCCCTCCACCGGCATGGCCAGCAGGTAGCGACGCAGCGCCTGCGCCGAGGCGGCAAGCTCGCCCTCCACCTCGAGGCGCTCGTCGATCAGGCGCACCCGGCCGTTGCGGGCCGCTACCCCCAGGCTCTCGGCCCGTTCGAGGCTCGCCTCCAGGGTGGTGTCCTGCAGAGAGAGCCGCCCCTCGACGTCGGTGAGGGGCGGCCAGGCCGGATCGAAGGCCAGCCGCCCCTGCTCGATGGCGAGCTCCAGCCCGAAGCTGGGGTCGATGCGCTCGGCACCGCCGGCCAGGGGGACATGCAGGCGCAGCGAGCCCTCGGGCACCCGGCCGGCCACGCCGTCCAGCCAGGTCCGCAGCTCTTCCCCGAGGATGCCCACCGGCAGCCACTCCGACAGCGGCGTCTCCACGGCGTCCACCTCCCGGAACCCCAGCGAGAGGCCAAAGCCGCCCCGCTGCCCGCCGCCCACGGCGAGGCCGAAGCCGCCTTCCACCTCGGCACCGTTCCAGCCCACCCGCAGTTCGCGGCCGCTGACCAGGCTGCGCGGGCCGTCATAGGTCCACAGCACCTCGCCGGCGGCATGCTCCAGCGCCATCGGTCCATGGAACAGCGCGGGGAAGTGCAGGCTGGCCCCCGGCCCGCCCGCGAAGCGCACCCGGCCGGCCAGGTCGCGGGCCTCGACCCACATGTCCAGGGGGCCACCGCCGGGGGCCTGCTCCCAGGGCGAGACCTCCACCCCGCTCAGCGCGGCGCGGGCCAGCCACTGGCCCTCCCGATGGCCGAGGCGGAAGCCGTTGACCTGTCCGCGGGGGTCCAGGGTGTCCACCACCCGGGCCAGGGCCTCCGGCAGCGGCACCCGGTGACGCCAGGCGGCCAGCGACCCCAGGTCGAAGCCGCTGGTGTCCAGCCACCAGCCGTCGCCATCGCCGGCGAGCTGCCAGCGGTGCGGCAGCGCCGGCCCCCAGGGCGCCTCGAGATCGTCGGGTTCCGCCGGCTCGGGGCTCACCGCATCGCCCTCGAACCAGGCCTCCCAGCCGCCGTCGCGGCGCAGCCACTGACCACGCCCCTCCACCTCGGTCAGCTCGATGGCGTGGCGTTCGCCGTTGCCATCGGCGTGGCTCACCGCCAGGCGGGCAATGCCCAGGTCCAGCCGCGCATCGGCCAGCTCCCCGCGGTGCCAGCGGCCCCACAGCCGCGCCCGGCCGCTGGACTCGTCGAGGCGCAGCGGCTCGTTGCGGCCCAGTACCTCCACCAGGCTGATCAGGCTGTCGAGCCGCATGTCGGCCTGCAGGGCGGCGCTGAAGTCGCGAAAGCCCGAGGGGCCGGGCAGCACCTCCAGGGCGGCCTGCATGGCGGCCTCGGGGTCCCCCTCGAGACGCACCTCGCCCTCGAGGTGAGCGCGTCGGTCATCGCCGGTCATCAGCAGCCGCGGCGCCTCGAGCACCACGCGCCGTTCGCGTCCATGCAGCACCAGGCGCAGGTCCTCGACCCAGGCGCGCTGGCGCAGCAACACCCCGACCCAGAAGTCGAGGCGCTCCAGGTCGAGCTCGCCGCGGGGCTGGAGTTCGGGGGGCAGTTCGGCGGGGTCGGGCCAGTGCCAGCCGCCCTCGGGGGTCTGGTAGAGGTGCAGGGTCACCCCGGAGAGCCTCGCATCCTCCACCACCGGCACCCCGGCGCGCAGGGAGGCCAGGCTGTCCAGGCGCAGTCGCCCGCTCTCCACCTCCAGCAGCGGCACCGCGCGCTCGTGGGTGCGGATGCTCAGGGCGTCGAGGGAGAGCGCCGGGTCGAGGCCGGCGAGGCGGGTGTCCAGCTCGGCGATGCGCACCTCGGCGCCGAAGCGAGCCGAGAGCAGCGCCTCGAGATGCGGCGTGAGCCCGTCGGCCAGCGCCAGCGCCAGGCGCAGCGCCAGCAGCAGCAGCGCCAGCGACGCCAGCAGCAGCGCCACCAGCGTCAGGCTCCAGCGCGTCACCAGGCGAATCGGAGACATGGGCTCACATCAGCACGATGTCGTACTGCTCCTGGGAGTAGTGGGTCTCCACCTGGAAGCGGATCGGCTTGCCGATGAACTCCTCCAGGTCGGCCACCGCCGCGGACTCCTCGTCGAGCAGGCGGTCCACCACGGCCTGGGCCGCCAGCACCATGTAGGTCTCGGCGCTGTAGGCGCGCTCTTCGCGCAGGATCTCGCGGAAGATCTCGTAGCAGACCGTTTCCGGGGTCTTGAGGGTGCCGCGCCCCCCACAGGTGGGACAGGCCTCGCAGAGGGTCTGTTCCAGGCTCTCGCGGGTGCGCTTGCGGGTCAGCTGGACGAGGCCCAGCTCGGTGACGCCGGTGCACTTGGTCTTGGCGTGGTCGCGCTCCAGCGACTTCTCGAGCATGCGCAGCACCTGTCGCTGGTGCTCCGGGTCCTCCATGTCGATGAAATCGATGATGATGATGCCGCCGAGGTTGCGCAGGCGCAGCTGGCGGGCAATGGCGGTGGCGGCCTCGAGGTTGGTCTTGAAGATGGTCTCCTCGAGGTTGCGGTGCCCCACATAGCCGCCGGTGTTGACGTCGATGGTGGTCATCGCCTCGGTGGGATCGATCACCAGGTAGCCGCCGGACTTGAGCTGCACCTTGCGGCCCAGGGCCTTCTGGATCTCGTCCTCGACGCTGAACAGGTCGAAGATCGGCCGCTCGCCGGCATAGTGCTCGATGCGCTCCACCGCATCGGGCATGAACTCCTCGGCAAACTCGATCAGCTTGACGTGGTTCTCGCGGGAGTCGATGCGCACCTTCTCGATGTCGTCGCGCATCACGTCGCGCAGGATGCGCATGAACAGCGGCAGGTCGTCGTAGATGACGCTGGGGGCCCCGGCGGTCACCTTGCGCTCGCTCACCTTGCGCCACAGCCTCAGCAGGAAGTGCATGTCGGTGGCGAGCTCCTCGAGGCCGACACCCTCGGCGGCGGTGCGCACGATGAAGCCGCCGACCACCTCCTGGCCCTGCTGGGCCTGGGCCTCCTCGATCAGCCCGCGCAGCCGCTCCCGCTCCCGCTCGTCCTCGATGCGCTGGGAGACCCCATGATGGGGGGCATCCGGCATGTAGACCAGGTAGCGCGACGGCACCGATAGGTGGGTGGTGAGCCGGGCCCCCTTGGAGCCGATGGGGTCCTTGGTGACCTGCACCACCAGCGCCTGCCCCTCGTGGAGCAGGTGGCCGATGGAGAGCTGCTCCTCGGCCGGGGTGCCGGGGGGCATCACCTCATGGGCGTGGATGAAGGCGGCGCGGTCGAGGCCGATATCGACGAACGCCGCCTGCATGCCGGGCAGCACCCGGACCACCTTGCCCTTGTAGATATTGCCGACGATACCGCGCCGGCGGCTGCGCTCGATGAAGGCTTCCTGCAGCACGCCGTTCTCCACCACGGCGACGCGGGTCTCCATCGGCGTCAGATTGATCAGTACTTCGCCGCTCATGCGGAAGTCCTTATCCAGAATGCTTTGCGTCCATTATGACATAGTGTCATACGCCCAAGGCGTTGATGACCGGCAAGGGGTCAACCGAAGGTCCCGCCCCACAGCGCCACCCCCTGGCGGCGCAGCAGCTCGGCGGTCTCGTAAAGCGGCAGCCCCACCACCGCCGAGTGGCTGCCCTCGGTGCGCTCGACGAAGACCGCCGCCAGCCCCTGGATGGCGTAGCCGCCGGCCTTGTCGGCGGGCTCGCCACTGGCCCAGTAGGCGGCGATCTCCGCCTCGCCGATCGCGCGCATGCTGACCCGGGTGGCGACACAGGCCTCGAGCACGCCGGCGGGCCCGCTCACCGCCACCGCGGTGAGCACCTCGTGGGTCCGGCCGGCAAGGCGACGCAGCATGGCGGCGGCATGCTCGGGCCCCTCCGGCTTGCCGAGGATCTCGCCATCGCAGACCACGGCGGTATCGGAGCCCAGGGTCGGCAGCGTCGTGAGCCGGGCCCCGGCCAGGGCCTTCTCCCGGGCCAGCCGGGTCACGTAGTCGACCGCCCCCTCGCCGGGGCGCGGAGTCTCGTCGATATCCACCGGCCGCACCGCCACCGACACGCCGATGGAGGCGAGCAGCTCGCGGCGCCGCGGCGAGGCACTGGCCAGGCAGAGCCCGGGGCGGGCGGTATCGGAGAGGAGCTGACGGGGATCGGACATGCGGGGCTCCGGATCAGTCGCGGGCCAGGCGCCGGCCCAGGGCCTCGAAGAGGGTGGCGAGCCAGGGCCACAGCACGGCGCCGATCAGCGAGGGCAGCAGGAAGGCCAGATGGATGGAGAAGGGGCCGAGCAGGGTGCGCAGCCACTGTTCGGCCAGCTGCACGGTGCCGAGCAGCACGAAGATCAGCACCGCCTGCTGGACCAGGGAATAGGCCCGGAAACGCGGATAGACCAGCGCGCAGAGGAAGGCCAGCAGCGACAGGATCAGGGCGTTCTGCCCGAGGGTGGCCCCCTCGATCAGGTCGAGCAGGATACCGAGCGCAAAGCCGTGGAAGACGCCCACCCGGCTCGGCGTTTTCATGCACCAGTAGATCAGCATCAGGCCCAGCCAGTCGGGACGCCAGATCTGCCAGCCGTCCGCCAGCGGCATCACCTGCAGGCAGAGCGCCAGCAGCAGCGAGAGCCAGATCCACGGCAGGGCCAGGTGGGCGGAAGAGGGAGTGGCCATCAGCGTGCCTCCTGATCGGCGTCGAGGCCGATCACCGCCCGCGCGGCCTCCATCGCCTCGGCGGAGAGCTCGAGTTCCCAGACCTCGTCGTCGACCCCCGGGGCGGGCGGCGGAAAGAGCAGCAGGAAGTGGCGGGAGCGCTGCAGCTGGGCCACCGGCGTGGCGGTGACCCGGGCGAAGGGCTGACCCGGATCATGGACCACCTCGGCCACCCTGGCCACCGGGTAGCCCGGCGGGAAGCGCCCCGCCAGCCCCGAGGTGACCAGCAGGTCGTCCTCGCGGATATCGGCGGTGTCGGGCACGTGCAGCACCGTGAGCGCCTCGTAGCGGCCGCTGCCCTGGAGGATGAAGCGCAGCCCGTTGCGGTTCACCTGCACCGGCAGCGCATGGCTGGCATCGGCCACCATCAGCACCCGGCTGGAGTAGGCGGAGACCGCCGTCACCTGCCCCACCAGGCCAGAGGCATCCATCACCGGCTGGCCCACGTAGACGCCGTTGCGCCGCCCCCGATCGATCACCATCTGGTGGGCGAAGGGGTCCGGGTCCAGGGAGAGCAGCTCGGCGGTGATGAAGGGCATGTCGTGCCGCTGGGCCGCGGAGAGCAGCTCGCGCAGGCGCACGTTCTCGGCGGTGAGGCTGGCCATGTGCTGCACGCGGTGGGAGAGGGTCAGGATCTGCTCGCGCAACCGGCGGTTCTCCTCCAGCAGGGCGCGCTGGTCGGAGAGCGCCAGCGACCCCCAGGTGAGGATACCGCTGGGCAGGCTCACCGCCCACTGGACGGGGGCCACCAGGGTGGAGAGCTGGGCGCGCACCTCCTCCATGCGCGTGAGGCGGGTATCGGCGAACATCAGCGCCGACGCCACCAGCACGCACAGGAGGAGGCGGTAGCCGGGCAGCGATCCGTCGGAGAACAGCGGCTTGATAGGCGTTTTCCCCTAAAGTCAGCCCCGGGTCAGTCGCTGGAGAGCAGCTCGAAGGTGTGCTGGTCGATCATCTCCAGGGCCTTGCCGCCGCCGCGGGCCACGCAGGTCAGCGGATCCTCGGCGACGATCACCGGCAGGCCGGTCTCCTCGGCGATCAGCTTGTCCAGGTCGCGCAGCAGCGCCCCGCCACCGGTCAGCACCAGGCCGCGCTCGGCGATGTCCGAGGCGAGCTCCGGCGGGGACTGCTCCAGGGCGTTCTTCACCGCGGTGACGATGGAGGCCAGGGTCTCCTGCAGGGCATCGAGGATCTCGTGGGAGTTGAGCGTGAAGCTGCGCGGGATCCCCTCTGCCAGGTTGCGGCCGCGCACGTCGATCTCGCGCAGCTCGCCGCCGGGATAGGCACAGCCGATCTCTTCCTTGATGCGCTCGGCGGTGGCCTCGCCGATCAGGCTACCGTAGTGGCGGCGCACGTAGGCGATGATCGCCTCGTCGAAGCGGTCGCCGCCGACGCGGATCGACTCGGAGTAGACGATGCCGTTGAGAGAGATGATGGCGATCTCGCTGGTGCCGCCGCCGATGTCCACCACCATGGAGCCCTGAGCCTCCTCCACCGGCAGGCCGGCGCCGATGGCGGCCGCCATGGGCTCCTCGATCAGGAACACCTCGCGGGCGCCGGCGCCCTCGGCGGACTCCTTGATGGCGCGGCGCTCCACCTGGGTCGACATGCAGGGCACGCAGACCAGCACCCGCGGGCTCGGGGTGAGGAAGGTGCTCTGGTGGACCTTGCGGATGAAGTGCTGGAGCATCTGCTCGGTGACGGTGAAGTCGGCGATGACCCCGTCCTTCATCGGGCGGATGGCAGTGATGTTGCCGGGCGTGCGGCCCAGCATGCGCTTGGCATCGGAGCCAACCGCGGCCACGCTGCGCATGTTGCCGGACTGGCGGATGGCCACAACCGACGGCTCATCGAGCACGATGCCACGACCGCGCACATAAATCAGCGTATTGGCGGTTCCCAGGTCGATCGACAGATCGCTGGAGAACAGCCCCCTCAAGCGTTTGAACATGGAAGTCGTTACCTAGTGCAGTCCGGGAACCCTGTGCGGACGCAAACGGTATCACCGCGGCCCCTGCGCAGCAAGCGCGGCGCCCGCGAGACCCGCGTCTCACGGGCCTGCCCGCGGGTCGCGGTATGTGGTACCTTTTGCGGCCTGTTTTCCCTTCGAGGACATCCGAACCATGGCGCTTGAACACGCTGACGTGCTCAGGGCCGCGCACCTCGCCCGGCTCGGCCTGAGCGACGAGGACGCCGCCCACTACCTGGACGACCTCGGCCGCATTCTGGAGATGGTGGACCAGCTCCAGGCGCTGGACACCGAGGGCGTTGCCCCCCTGGCCCATCCCCTCGACGCCACCCAGCGGCTGCGCGCCGACGAGGTGACCGAGAGCGACCAGCGCGACCGCTTCCAGCGCTGCGCCCCGGCGGTGGAACAGGGCCTCTACCTGGTCCCCCGCGTGGTCGAATAAGCCTTCCTGCCTGACGGAGCCCCCGGCCCATGCATGACAAGACACTGAGCGAACTGGCCGCCGCCCTCACGGCCGGCGAGTTCACCAGCCGCGAGCTGACCGAACACCAGCTCGCGCGCATCGCGCGCCTCGACGGCGAGCTCAACAGCTTCATCACCGTGACCGCCGAGCAGGCCCTCGCCGCGGCGGATGCCGCCGACGCCGCCCGCGCTCGCGGCGAGGCCGGCCCCCTGACCGGCCTGCCGCTGGCCATCAAGGACCTGTTCTGCACCGAGGGGGTGCTGACCACCGCCGGCTCGAAGATGCTGGCCAACTTCGTCTCCCCCTACGACGCCACCGTGGTGGAGAAGCTCAAGGCCGCCGGCACGGTGAGCCTGGGCAAGGTCAACCTGGACGAGTTCGCCATGGGCTCCTCCAACGAGAACAGCGCCTTTGGCCCGGTGAAGAATCCCTGGGATACCAGCGCCGTGCCCGGCGGCTCCTCCGGCGGCAGCGCTGCCGCGGTGGCCGCGGGCCTGGTGCCCGCCGCCATGGGCACCGACACGGGCGGCTCGATCCGTCAGCCGGCCGCCTTCTGCGGCATCACAGGCCTGAAGCCCACCTATGGCCGCGTCTCGCGCTGGGGCATCATCGCCTACGCCTCGAGCCTCGATCAGGCCGGCCCCATGGCGCGCACCGCCGAGGACTGCGCCCTGCTGCTGAACGCCATTGCCGGCCCCGACCCGAAGGACTCCACCAGCGTGGCCCGCGGCGTGCCCGACTACACCGAGGAGCTCGGCGCTCCGCTCTCCGGCCTCAAGATCGGGCTGCCGGTCGAGTACTTCGGCGACGGCCTCGACCCCGAGGTGGAGGCCGCGGTGCGCGAGGCGGTCAGGGTCTATGAGTCGCTGGGCGCCACGGTGCGCGAGGTGAGCCTGCCCCACACCCACTACGCGATCCCGGCCTACTACGTCATCGCGCCGGCCGAGGCCTCCTCGAACCTGTCGCGCTACGACGGCGTGCGCTTCGGCCACCGCTGCAAGGCCCCGTCCGACCTGATCGACCTCTACAAGCGCTCCCGCGCCGAGGGCTTCGGCGAGGAGGTGCAGCGGCGCATCCTGATCGGCACCCACACCCTCTCCGAGGGCTTCTTCGACGCCTACTACAAGAAGGCCCAGCAGGTGCGCCGACTGATCCGCCAGGACTTCCTCGACGCCTTCGAGGAGGTCGACGTCCTGATGGGCCCGGCCTCCCCCACCCCGGCCTTCGACCTGGGCGCCAAGAAGGACCCGGTCTCCATGTACCTGCAGGACATCTACACCATCGCGGTGAACCTGGCCGGGATCCCCGGCATCAGCGTGCCGGCGGGCTTCGTGGGCAAGCGCCCCGTGGGCCTGCAGATCCTGGGCACCCACTTCGCCGAGGCGCGGCTGCTCAACGTCGCCCACCGCTTCCAGCAGGCCACCGACTGGCACCTGCGTCGTCCCGCGCTTGCCGAGGAGACCACCTGATGCAATGGGAAACCGTGATCGGGCTGGAGGTGCACGTCCAGCTCGCCACCCGCTCGAAGATCTTCTCCGGGGCCTCCACCGCCTTCGGCGCCGAGCCCAACACCCAGGCCTGCGCCGTGGACCTGGGCCTGCCCGGGGTGCTGCCGGTGCTCAACGAGCAGGCGGTGGCCATGGCGGTGCAGTTCGGCCTGGCGATCCACGCCGAGATCCCCGAGGTCTCGGTCTTCGACCGCAAGAACTACTTCTACCCGGACCTGCCCAAGGGCTACCAGACCAGCCAGATGTACCACCCCATCGTCGGCGCCGGCGAGGTGGAGATCACCCTGGAAGACGGCAGCAGCAAGCGCATCCGGGTGCACCATGCCCACCTCGAGGAGGACGCCGGCAAGTCGCTCCACGAATCCTTTTCTGACGGCATGGGCCACGGCATGACCGGCATCGACCTGAACCGCGCCGGCACCCCGCTGCTGGAGATCGTCTCCGAGCCGGACATGCGCTCGGCGAAGGAGGCGGCGGCTTATCTGAAAGCCATTCACTCCATCGTGACCTATCTCGGCATCAGTGACGGCAATATGGCCGAGGGCTCCATGCGCTGCGACGTCAACGTCTCGGTGCGCCCGGTGGGCCAGGCCGAGTACGGCACCCGCGCCGAGATCAAGAACGTCAACTCCTTCCGCTTCGTGGAGCGCGCCATCGAGTTCGAGGTGGAGCGCCAGATCGAGCTGCTGGAGGACGGCGGCAAGGTGGTCCAGGAGACCCGCCTCTTCGACCCCGAGCGCGACGAGACCCGCAGCATGCGCACCAAGGAGGAGGCCAACGACTACCGCTACTTCCCCTGCCCCGACCTGCTGCCGGTGGTGCTCGACCGAGCCTACCTCGACCACCTGCGCGAGGCGCTGCCGGAGCTGCCCGACGAGAAGCGCACCCGCTTCCAGTCGGCGCTGGGCCTCTCCGCCTATGACGCCGGGGTGCTCTCCGCCACCCGCGAGATGGCCGAGTTCTTCGAGGAGGTCAAGGAGACCTGCGGCGACGCCAAGTCCGCCGCCAACTGGGTGATGGGCGAGCTCGCCGGCGCGCTCAACCGCGAGGGGCTGCCGATCACCGACAGCCCCGTCTCGGCCCGCCAGCTCGGCGAGCTGATTGGCCGAGTGCTGGACGACACCATCAACGGCAAGGCCGCCAAGCAGGTGTTCCAGGCGCTCTGGAACGGCCAGGGGCAGTCCGCCGATGAGGTGATCGAGGCCAAGGGGCTCAAGCAGGTCACCGACACTGGCGCCATCGAGGCGATGATCGACCGGGTGATCGGCGAGAGCCCGGCCCAGGTGGCCCAGTACCGCGACGCCGAGCCGGACAAGCGCGGCAAGATGATCGGCTACTTCGTGGGCCAGGTGATGAAGGCCTCCCGCGGCACCGCCAATCCGCAGCAGGTCAACCAGCTCCTCAAGGAGAAGCTGGACGCCCTGTGCTGAAGAGGAGCCACCATGGCCGATGACGTGGGCGAGCGGCTGCGCGCCCTGCGCACCCTGCGCGGCATCTCCCAGCGCGAGCTGGCCAAGCGCTGCGGGGTGACCCACTCCAGCCTGTCGCTGATCGAGCAGGGCAAGGTGAGCCCCTCGGTCAGCTCGCTGAAGAAGATCCTCGACGCCATCCCGATGAGCGTCGGGGACTTCTTCACCATGGACCTGGAGAACGGCCGTCGGGTCTTCTACTCGGCCGAGGACCTGGCCGACGTGGGCACCGGCGACGTCATCTACAAGCTGGTGGGGGCCGATCGCCGTGATCGCGCCCTCTCCTTCATGGTGGAGACCTACCCGCCGGGGGCCGACACCGGCCGCGAGATGATCGCCCACCTGGGCGAGGAGGCCGGCATGGTGCTCGAGGGGGAGATCGAGATCACCATCGGCGCCGAGAGCCGGGTGCTCCAGGCGGGGGAGGCCTACTACTTCGAGACCAACGTCCCCCACCGCTTCCGCAACCCGGGCAGCGAGCCCTGCCGCCTGGTGAGCTGCGCCACCCCCGCCCGGGCCTTCTGATCCACCCGGGGGCTCCTATTCCTACCCCTGCTTGAGCGCCTCGATCTCGGCGCGGATCGCCTCCGCCTCCTCGGTGAGCGAGGCGTTGGCGCGCATGTCGCCGTTGCGGGCGGCGTGCATCGCCTGCTCGAGCTTGCGCTCATATGCCTTCTGCAGCTTCTTGGTCGGGTCGCTCTTGAAGAGTCCGAACATGGGAGTACCTCTGGCCGGGGAGTGTCAGCCACAGGCTACTCCCCTCGCCGAAAAAAAATCGATACAAGAGCTGTACATTTTAATCATTCCGCATAGATACGACGAGGCCGGCGCCCATGGCGCCGGCCTCGTCGCGTCAGGCTACGGTGAAAGGGCTCAGCTCGACAGCGAGATCCAGACGCTCTTGAGCTCGGAGTACTCCTCCAGGGAGTGATGGGACTTGTCGCGGCCGTTGCCCGACTGCTTCACCCCGCCGAAGGGCATGGTCTGGTCGCCGCCGGCCCAGTTGTTGACGAACACCTGGCCGGAGTGGAGCCGCCGGGTGACACGCATGATGCGGTCGATGTCCTGGCTCCACAGCCCCGCGGCCAGGCCATAGACGCTGTCGTTGGCCATGGCCACCGCCTCCTCCTCGCTGTCGAAGCCGAACACCGAGAGCACCGGGCCGAAGATCTCCTCGCGGCCGATGGCCATCTCGGGGGTCACGCCATCGAACACCGTAGGTGGAATGAAGAGCCCCTTACCATCGACCTGGGTGGCCTCACCGCCCACACGCAGCCGGGCGCCCTCCTCGCGGCCCTTCTCGATGTAGCCCAGGATGCGCCGATACTGGGCCTCGTCGACGATGGCCCCCATGAAGCTGTCGGGGTCCAGGGGGTCGCCGGGCTGCATCCGCTTAGCCGCCACGAGCACCTGGTCGATGAAGGCCTCGCGGATCGCGTTCTCCACCAGCAGCCGGGAACCGGCGATGCACACCTCCCCCTGGTTGTGGAAGATCGCCGAGGCGGCGTGCTTCGCCACCCGGGCGAGGTCCTTGCAGTCGGCGAAGACGATATTGGGGGACTTGCCGCCGCACTCCAGATAGACCCGCTTGAGGTTGGACTGGCCGGCGTACTGCATCAGCTGCTTGCCCACCTGGGTCGAGCCGGTGAAGGCGAGGCAGTCCACCCCCATGGAGAGCGCCAGGGCCTTGCCCACGGTGTGGCCGAAGCCCGGCAGCACCTGGAAGACGCCGCGGGGGATACCCGCCTCATGGGCCAGCGCCGCCAGACGCAGCGCCGAGAGCGGCGACTTCTCCGAGGGCTTGAGGATCACGCTGTTGCCGGCGGCCAGCGCCGGGGCGACCTTCCAGGCGGTCATCATCAGCGGGAAGTTCCAGGGCACGATGGAGGCGACCACCCCGAGCGGCTCGCGCAGCACCAGGGCCAGGGCCTCCTCGCCGGTGGGCGCCACCTCGCCGTAGAGCTTGTCGATGCACTCGGCCTGGTAGCGGAAGCAGGCGATGGCGCCGGCCATGTCGCCCAGCGAACTTGCCACCGGCTTGCCCATGTCCAGGGTGTCGAGCAGCGCCAGCTCGTGCCGGTGGGCCTCCATCAGGTCGGCCAGGCGCAGCAGCACCTTCTTGCGCCTGCCCGGGGCCAGGCGCGACCACTCGCCGCCCTCGAAGGCGGCCCGGGCATGGCCCACGGCGAGCTTGGCGTCGGCGGCGTCGCAGCTCGCCACCTCGGCCAGGGGCTCGCCGGTGGCCGGGTTCGTCGTGGTGAAGGTCTCGCCGCTCAGCGCAGCGACGAAGGCGTCGTCGACGAAGGCGCGGGTCTCGAACCCTGTCTCGAACTGGGAGGCGGCCAGGGCCTGCCAGTCGGCCAGGGTCTTGGGGGGTTCGGGGCGACTCATGCGGGGGACTCCTCCTGGGGGTCGGGTCGGGGGTCGGGCCGGGGCTCGGCCAGCCGCGCCAGGGTGGCATCCAGGGCGGCGCGCGCCTTGTCGATCAGCTCGTCGATCTCGTCACGGGAGATCACCAGCGGCGGCGAGATGATCATGGTATCACCCACCGAGCGCATCACCAGGCCGCCGGCGAAGCAGAGATCGCGGCACAGGGTGCCCACCCCCCGGGACTCGGCGAAGCGCTCGCCGGTGGCGGGGTCGACCAGCTCCAGGGCGCCGATCAGCCCCAGGGAGCGCGCCTCGCCCACCAGGGGGTGTGCCTCGAGGGCCTTCCAGCGGCTGGCCAGGTAGGGGCCGATCTCGTCGCGGACCCGGTCCACCAGCCCCTCGGCCTCCAGCAGTTCGAGGTTGCGCTGCGCCACCGCGGCGCACACCGGATGGCCCGAGTAGGTGAAGCCGTGGAAGAACTCGCCGCCCTCCTCGATGAGGGTCTCGGCGACCCGGTCGCCCACCAGCACCCCGCCGATGGGCAGGTAGCCCGAGGAGAGTCCCTTGGCGATGGGCATCAGGTCCGGCTCCAGGCCATAGTGGACGCTGCCGAACCACTCGCCCAGCCGCCCGAAGCCGCAGATCACCTCGTCCACCACCAGCAGGATGTTGTACTTCGCCAGCACCGCCTTCACCGCCGGCCAGTAGCTTTCCGGCGGAATGATGGCACCGCCGGCGCCCTGCACCGGCTCGGCGATAAAGGCCGCCACCTGGTCTTCACCCAGTTCCAGGATCTTCGCCTCCAGGGCCGCGGCGCACTCCCGGCCGAAGGCCTCGGGGTCCTGGCCGGCGGTGCGCCCTTCGCCAGACCGCCCCTCTCCAAACCAGTAGGGCTGGCGCACATGGGCGATCTTCGGCACCAGGGGGCCGCCCTGGGCGTGCATGGGGGCCATGCCGCCGAGGCTCACCCCCGCCACGGTGGAGCCGTGGTAGGCGTTCTTGCGGCCGATCACCCACTGCTTGTCGGGCTGGCCCTTGAGCGCCCAGTAGCGGCGCACCATGCGCAGCACGGTATCGTTGGCCTCGGAGCCGGAACCGGTGAAGAAGACGTGGTTGACATGGGCGGGCGCCAGGCGGCAGAGGGTCTCGGCCAACTTGACCGCCGGAGGGTGGGCGGTCTTGAAGAAGCTGTTGTAGTAGGGCAGCTGGCGCATCTGCTCGGTGGCCGCTGCCACCAGCTCCTCGCGGCCATAGCCCAGGTTGACGCACCAGAGCCCCGCCATGCCATCGAGGATGCGGTTGCCCTCGGAGTCGTGGATGTAGACTCCCTCGGCGCGCTCGATGATGCGGCTGCCCTCCTCGCCCAGGGCCTTGAAGTCGGTGAAGGGGTGCAGGTAGTGGGCGCGATCCAGGGCCTGGTAGTCACGAGTATGCATGGGGGATCTCCAGATAACGGGGCGTTCAGTCCGCCCGGGGCGCGCGGGAGGCGGCCTGGCGGACGCGGCACGCCTCGGCGAAGGCGCGATAGAGGGCATCGTTCAGGGGGTGCTCACGGGGACGCCACTCGGGATGCCACTGCACGGCCAGGGCGAAGCCGGCGGCATCGGCCACCGACACCGCCTCGATCAGCCCGTCCGGGGCATGGGCCTCGGCCACAAGGCCCGCCCCCAGCTCGGCGATGCCCTGCTGGTGCAGGGAGTTGACCCGCGACCGGGGCTCGGGGTGCAGCGCCGCCAGGCGCCCGCCGGGCACCAGGGTGATCTCGTGGGCGGGGGCATACTGCGCCTCGCGTTCCCCCGGGGGCTCGCGGTGGTCCTGCAGGCCGGGCACGCCCTGCACCGCCTGATGCAGGGTGCCGCCGAAGGCCACGTTGAGCTCCTGGAAGCCCCGGCAGATGCCGAACAGCGGCAGGCCGAGGTCCAGCGCCGCGGGAATCCACACCAGGGCGGCCGCATCGCGGTGGCGGTCATCCCGGGTGTTCTCCGGCACCCGCTCGGCCCCGTAGCGGCGCGGCTCGACGTTGGTGTAGCTGCCGGTCAGCAGCAGGCCATCGAGGCGGGCCAGCAGGCCGCGAGCGGCCTCGGGGTCGGCCTCCTGCTCCTCCCACACCGGCAGGATCACCGGCGACAGGCCGTAGTCCCACAGGGCGCGCAGGTACTTGTCGGTCACCATCTGGGCGGGATGGCCCTCCACCTCACGGTGGCAGGCGATCACCCCCACCAGGGGTCGGCTCTTCATCGCGTCTCTCCTCGTCGGAAGCGGACCGGGTGTTATGTTTTATTCACCATAACCACCTGGCGCCCGCTTTCCAAGGCGGAAACTCCCCTCGATACGTAAATTATTTGACAACACCGGGCACCCCTACAAGGATAGGAGCCACAAGGATCACAACGCCAGAGGTGCGCCCATGCCTGTTCCCGACGATGTCCGGGCCTTCCTCGACGCCCACCCGGAGATCAACAGCGTCGACCTGCTGATCAGCGATCTCAACGGGGTGATGCGCGGCAAGCGCATCCCCCGGGAGAGCGTCACCAAGGCCTATACCAGCGGCATCGCCCTGCCCGCCTCGGTCTTCGCCCTGGACATCAACGGCCACACCATCGAGGAGACCGGGCTCGGCCTCGACAGCGGCGACGGCGACCGCCTCTGCCGACCGATCGACGGCAGCCTCAAGCCGGTGCCCTGGGTCGCCCGGGGCCATCAGGCCCAGCTGCTGATGACCATGGAGGAGTTCGACGGCTCCCCCTTCTTCGCCGACCCCCGCCAGCTGCTGGGCCGGGTGCTGGGTCGCCTGACCGCCCTGGGGCTGACCCCGGTGATCGCCGTGGAGCTGGAGTTCTACCTGGTGGATCGCGAGCGCACCGCCGCCGGGCTGATCCAGCCGCCCTGCTCGCCGGTCAGCGGGGAACGCGCCAGCCAGAGCCAGCTCTACTCCATGCTGGAGCTCGACGAGTACGCCGACTTCCTCGAGGAGGTGCAGATCGCGGCCCAGGTTCAGGGCCTGCCCCTGGACACCGCCCTCAAGGAGTGCGCCCCGGGGCAGTTCGAGATCAACCTGATCCACTGCGACGATGCGCTGGCGGCCTGCGACCACGCGGTGCAGCTCAAGCGCCTGATCAAGGGGGTCGCCCTGCGCCACGGCTTCGAGGCCACCTTCATGGCCAAGCCCTACGGCCAGGAGGCGGGCAACGGCATGCACGTGCATATCAGCCTGCTGGATGAGACGGGCCGCAACGTCTTCACCGAGCCGGGTGACGACCCCCTGGGCAGCCCGGCGCTGCGCCAGGCGGTGGCCGGCCTGCTGGCGCTGATGCCCGCCTCCATGGCGATCTGCGCGCCCAACCTCAACGCCTTCAGGCGCTTCCAGGCGGGGCTCTACGTGCCCTTGGCTCCCACCTGGGGCTTCGACAACCGCTCGGTGGCGCTGCGCATTCCCGCCGGGGCCCGGGCCGCCCGGCGCATCGAGCACCGGGTGGCCGGCGCCGACGCCAACCCCTACCTGCTGCTGGCCGCCCTGCTGGCCGCCATCCACCATGGTCTCGCCGAGGGACTCGAGCCGCCGCCGCCCAGCGTCGGCAACGCCTACGAGACGACGCCCCCCAGCCTGACCAACAGCTGGCAGCAGGCCCTCGACCTGCTGGAGGCCGACGAGATCCTCGGCGAGGCCCTGGGGCGCGACTTCCTCCACGTCTACCTGGCCAACCGTCGCGCCGAGCGTGCCCAGGCCCTGCAGGCGGTGAGCCGGCTCGAGTACGAGTGGTACCTGCGCCACGTCTGAGCCCCCTGGTGCGGCCCCCCGAAACGCATACGCCCCCGGATCCTGGCGGATCCGGGGGCGTGCATGAACCGGGCCGGTGGGGCGCAGAGCGCTCTTGCTCAACCCTCTTGCCAAGCCCTCTCGCTCAGCCCTCGCGCTGGGGCTCGGCCTCCTGCAGGGCGGCCTGCCACTGCACCTCGCCCTCGACGACCGGGAGACGCTCGGCCTGGGGGGCGCTCTCCATGCGCCGGGTCAGCTCCTCGCCGTTGAGGCGATAGGTGACGTCGTAGCCGAGGTGCTCCTCGTGGCTCTCCATCACCGTCTGGCACTGCCGCTCGGTCACGGTCTGGTTCTGGGTCTCGTAACGGGTCTCGTAGCGGGTCTCGTACTGGACCTGGCTACCCGCCTGGGCGTGCTGGCGGGCTTCGACGCGGTTCTGCACCTCGCGCCCGGCCAGGCCGCCGCCGATGGCACCGGCCACGGTGGCCAGCTTCTTGCCGCTGCCGCCGCCCACCTGGTTGCCCAGCAGGCCGCCGACGATGGCCCCGGCCGCGGTGCCGACGACGCGATGGGGGTCCTGGCTCGCCCCGGGGCCTGAGGGCGCGGCCTGGGTGACGGGCACCTGGACGGGCACCTCCACCGGCACCTCGACGCTGACCACCTTCTCCACGTCTTCGCACACCTCACGGGGGCGCTCCACGCTGCGGGTGGCCGCCGCGACGTCAAGGATCTCGGCAAACTGCGGTTCGGGCGCGCGGTTCTCCTGGACCTGCCAGGCGCCGAAGGCCAGCCCCCCCAGCCCCAGGACGGCCAGGCTGGACCCCACGATGATCGACTTGCTCATGGTTCTCCTCCTCGCGGGCGTACGGGCGCCCGTCGCTGAAACTCGCATGGCTCCAGGCGTGGATGACTCAGTTCGGTGATGGTGACGATGAGAGCCGCGGCGGGGCCTCCTGCGCCACCGCGATAGGGGCATTATAGGCGCCCGCGCCACCCGGTGGAGGGCGCGGACAGGGTTTCCCCATTATCTGACCGGCTGTCGCAGGGATGCGACAGGCCGGTGGCGCCCGGGGGTCAGTGCCCCAAGCGGTCCCGGTTGGCCCTCAGAGCCCCAGACGGTCCCGGGTCGAGTAGTACCAGGCGCCCAGCGCCGAGAGCGGCACCCGCAGCAGCCGCCCGCCGGGGAACGGCAGGTGGGGAATGCCGGCGAAGGCGTCGAAGCGCTCACCCTGGCCATGGATCACCTCGGCGATCAGCTTGCCGGCCAGGTGGGTGCAGGTGACGCCGTGACCGGAGTAGCCCTGGGCGTAGTAGACGTTGCCGTTGACCACCCCGAACTGGGGCAGCCGGTTGAGCGTCATCAGAAAGGTACCGCTCCAGGCGTGGTCCACCTTGACGTCGGCAAGGCCCGGGAAGGTAGCCAGCATCTTGGGCCGGATCACCGCGGTGATGTCGGCCGGGTCCTCGCCGCCGTAGTTGACTCCGCCGCCGTAGAGCAGCCGATTGTCGCGGGTCAGCCGGTAGTAGTCGAGCAGGTAGTTGCAGTCCTCCACCGCCAGGCCGTTGGGTATCAGCGCCCGGGCCCGGGCCTCGCCGAGGGGCTCGGTGGTGATGATCTGGGTGCCGCAGGGCATCGAGCGGCCCTCGATCTCCGGCAGCACCCCGCGCAGGTAGGCGTTGCCGGCCATCACCACCCGCTCGGCGCGCACCCGCCCGCCGGCGGTGCGCAGGGTGACCGGCTCGCCGTGGATCACCTCCCGCACCGCCGACTGCTCGAAGATGCGCCCGCCGAGCGACTCGAGCGCGGCGGCCTGGCCCAGCACCAGGTTCAGGGGATGCAGGTGGCCACCGCCGTGGTCCACCAGGGCGCCCACGTAGCGGTCGGAGTTGACCTCGCGCTTCACCCCCTCCCCCTCCAGCAGCTCCAGCTCCCGGTAGCCGTAGCGCTCCCAGAGCGCCTTGTGCTCGCGCAGCCCGGCCAGCTGCTTGCGGTTGCAGGCGGCGAAGAGGTTGCCGTCGCGCAGGTCGCAGTCGATGGCGTAGGTCGCCACCCGCTCGCGGATGATGCGGTTGCCCTCGAAGGCCATGTCGCCCAGGGCGCGGGCGGTCTGGGCGCCATACTTCGCCTCGATCACGTCCATGTCGCGGCTGTAGCTGTTGACGATCTGGCCGCCGTTGCGCCCGCTGGCGCCGAAGCCCACCCTGGCCCCCTCCAGCACCACCACCGAGAGGCCGCGCTCGGCCAGGTGCAGCGCCGCGGAGATGCCGGTGAAGCCGGCCCCCACCACGCAGA
Organism: Halomonas sp. PGE1; assembly: GCF_013000985.1. Lineage (NCBI taxonomy): Bacteria > Pseudomonadati > Pseudomonadota > Gammaproteobacteria > Oceanospirillales > Halomonadaceae > Halomonas > Halomonas sp. PGE1. The sequence continues at coordinate 1,608,057 of NZ_CP053032.1, read as the reverse complement.
CGTCGCACTCGACCTCCCCGGCGAGCGCCGGGCGCTCGGGGGCGGGGTTGGCGGTGGCGGCGTACCAGGAGGCGACGTGCTCGCCGGCGGGATAGTCAGGCATGAGAGGGCTCCAGACTCTGCGAAGGGGACATCAGGGCGTCTCCTGCTGGCGCAGGGCGGCCAGGCGGCGCGCCTCGCTGCGGCGCATGAAGTACCAGGCCAGGAAGGTGGCCAGCGATACCGCCAGGATGATCAGGGTGGCCAGGGCGTTGATCTTGGGCGAGACGCCCATGCGTACCGAGGAGAAGACCACCATGGGCAGGGTGGTGGCACCGGGGCCGGAGACGAAGCTGGCGATCACCAGGTCATCCAGCGACAGGGTGAAGGCGAGCAGCCAGCCCGCAGCCAGGGCCGGGGCGATCACCGGCAGGGTGATCTGGAAGAAGGTCTTCACCGGCGGCGCGCCGAGGTCCATGGCCGCCTCCTCGATGGAGCGGTCCACCTCGCGCAGCCGCGACGACACCACCACCGCCACGTAGGCGCTGCAGAAGGTGGTGTGGGCGATCCAGATGGTGGCCATGCCGCGATCCGCCGGCCAGCCGACGATCTGGGCCATCTGCACGAAGAGCAGCAGCAGCGACAGGCCGGTGATCACTTCCGGCATTACCAGAGGCGCGGTGATCATGCTGGAGAGCGCGGTCTTGCCGCGAAAGCGGCCGAAGCGCGTCATCACGAAGGCGGCCAGGGTGCCCAGGCAGACCGCCATGGTGGCGGAGAAGAAGGCGATGCGCAGGCTGGTCCACACCGCGGCAAGTATCTGCCGGTCGCGCAGCAGCTCCAGGTACCAGCGCCCGGAGAAGCCCGCCCAGACCGTCACCAGCCGCGACGAATTGAAGGAGTAGACCACCAGCACCACCATGGGCAGGTAGAGGAACAGCAGCCCCAGGATCAGCATCAGGGTGGTGAACGAGGGGGGGGTGAAGGATCGGCGCATGGTCACTCCTCCAGCTCGCGGGACTGGTAGCGATGGAACAGCGCGATGGGGATCAACAGCAGCAGCAGCATCACCATGGCCAGCGCCGAGGCCACCGGCCAGTCGCGATTGAGGAAGAACTCCTCCCACAGCACCTTGCCGATCATCACCGTGTTGGGTCCACCGAGCAGCTCCGGGATCACGTACTCCCCCACCGCGGGGATGAAGACCAGCATGGAGCCGGCGATGATGCCCCCCTTGGAGAGCGGCAGGGTCACGGTGAGGAAGGTGTTGAACTTCCGGGAGCCGAGGTCCGCGGCGGCCTCCAGGAGAGAGTCGTCGAGCCGGGTCAGGTTGGCGTAGAGCGGCAGGATCATGAAGGGCAGGTAGGCGTAGACGATGCCCAGCATCACCGCGAAGTTGGTGTTCATCATGCGCAGCGGCGAGTCGATGAGGCCGACCCACAGCAGCAGGTTGTTGAGCAGGCCGTTGGTGCTCAGGATCCCCATCCAGGCGTAGACCCGGATCAGGAAGGAGGTCCAGGAGGGCAGCATCACCAGCAGCAGCAGCACCAGCTGCCAGCGCGCCGGGGCCCGGGCCATGGCGTAGGCCATGGGGTAGCCGATCAGCAGGCAGAAGAGCGTCGAGAAGAAGGCGATCTTCACCGAGCCCCAGTAGGCCGCCACGTAGAGCGAATCGCTGGCCAGGAAGAGGTAGTTACCGAGGTTCAGGGCGATATTGAGGGTCTCGGCGCTGAAGTCGAGGAGCGGCTGGTAGGGGGGCACCGCGATCGCCGCCTCGGAGAGGCTGATCTTGAGCACGATGGCGAAGGGCGCCAGGAAGAAGAGGCTCAGCCAGATCAGCGGCACGGCGATGACCCAGCCGCGCCCGGGTCGCAGGCGGCGCGAGAGGCGCTCGAGGGCAGTCGATTTCATGGGGCTCCTCGCTTGTTCGGGCTCACGCATGAAGGGCTGTTCGTGCAGCGCTCACTCATGCAACACCACGGCGCTCATCTCGTCCCAGCTGACGTAGACCGGCTCGTCCCAGTCGGGGCGGTCGCCGCGACGCTCCACGTTGGCCAGGCTCGCCTTGACCAGAGCGCCGGACTCGGTGCGCACGTAGTAGACCGAGAGCCCGCCCAGGTAGGCGATATCCTCCACCGTGCCGGCGGTCCAGTTGTACTCGCCCTCTGGCCGCGTTCGGGTGAGCGTGGTCTTCTCCGGGCGGATGGCCACCCACACCCGGCGCTCGTCGGCCTGGGTCGAGACCCCGTGGCCGATGCGGATATCGCGCCCGAGTGCCGGGCTTGCGATGATGCAGTGGTCGGCCTCGTCGACGCGGATCTCCCCCTCGAAGAGGTTCACGGTGCCCACGAACTCCGCCACCATGCGGCTCGCCGGGCTCTCGTAGACGTCCATGGGGCTGCCCACCTGGGCGATCCAGCCATCCGACATGATCGCCACGCGATCGGCCATGGTCATCGCCTCCTCCTGGTCGTGGGTGACCATGATGCAGGTCACCCCCACCCGCTCGAGGATCGCCACCACCTCGAGCTGCATCTCGGTGCGCAGCTTCTTGTCCAGCGCCCCCATGGGCTCGTCGAGCAGCAGCAGCTTCGGCCGCTTGGCCAGCGACCGGGCCAGGGCCACCCGCTGGCGCTGGCCCCCGGAGAGCTGGTGGGGGCGACGCTTGGCGAAGCCCTCCATGTGCACGAGCTTGAGCATCTCGGCCACTCGCTGCTCGATCTCGGCCCGGGGCAGGCGGTCCTGCTTGAGCCCGAAAGCGATGTTCTGCGCCACCGTCATGTGGGGGAAGAGCGCGTAGGACTGAAACATCATGTTGATCGGCCGCTCATGGGGCGGCATGGCGGTGATGTCCTGACCATCGAGCAGGATCTGGCCTTCGCTTGGCTTCTCGAACCCTGCCAGCATGCGCAGCAGGGTCGACTTGCCGGAGCCCGAGCCGCCCAGCAGGGCGAAGATCTCGCCCTGGCGGATGGTCAGGTTGACGTCGTCCACCGCCAGGGCGCCGTCGAAGCGCTTGCTGATGCGGCGGATCTCGACCAGCGCCTCGCCGGTGCGTCGCCCGGGCGGACGCGCCGCGGTCTGGTTCTGGGGCATCGGCATCTCCTCTCTCGAACTGCCCGCGGCGTCCCTCGCCGCGGGCATCACGGGCTCAGCGCCCCGACTTGACGCGGTTCCAGACCCGGGTGCGCACGCGCTGCACGGCCAGCGGCTTCTCCTCGGCCACGTAGAGGTTGTCCATCACCTCCTGGTCGGGATAGATCGCCGGATCGTCGCGGATGGCCGGGTCGAGGAAGGCGTTGGCCGCCAGGTTGGGGTTGGCGTAGACCACGTACTCGGTGATCGCGGCGGCGATCTCGGGCTCCAGGATGAAGTTGATGAAGGCATGGGCGTTGTCCGGATTCGGCGCATCGGCGGGGATCGCCATCATGTCGAACCAGAGCGCGGCGCCCTCCTTGGGGATGCTGTAGCGGATGGTGAAGTCGCGGCCCGCCTCCTCGGCGCGGTCGGCGGCCTGGAAGATGTCGCCTGAGTAGCCCGCCGCCACGCAGAGGTCGCCGTTGGCGAGATCGGTGATGTAGCGCGAGGAGTGGAAGTAGGTGACGTTGTTGCGCACCGCGGCGATCAGGTCACCGGCGGCCTCCAGGTCGGCGGTCTCCTCGGAGAGCGGCGAGAGCCCCAGGTAGGCCATGGCCGGCGAGAGCATCTCGTCGCCGGAGTCGAGCATGGAGATGCCGCAGCCCCCCTCGCGCAGGGCGGTGGTGATCTCGGGATCGAAGAGCAGCGCCCAGGAGTCCACCGGGGCGTCGTCGCCGAGGATCTCGAGGACCCGCTCCTCGATGTAGCCGATGCCGTTGGTGCCCCACATGTAGGGAATCGAGTAGCGGCTGCCCGGGTCGACGAACTCCAGGTCGTCCATCAGCTCCGGGTTGAGGTTGGCCATGTTGGGCAGCTTGTCGTGGTCGAGCTCCCGATAGACCCCGGCGCTGATGTGGCGGGTCAGGTAGTGGTTGGAGGGCACCACCACGTCATAGCCGGAACGGCCGGCGAGCAGCGCGGCGTCCAGCACCTCGTTGCTGTCGTAGACGTCGTAGATCACCTCGATGCCGGTGGCTTCGGTGAACTTCTCCAGGGTGTCCGGCGCGATGTAGTCCGACCAGTTGTAGATCCGTACCTCGCCCGCCGCCTGGGTGGCGGCGGCACCCAGCGCCAGGCCGGCGGCGGTCACGGCCAGTGAGAGTCGCTTGGCTTGCATCATCCTGATCACCTCTTCGGTCGCTTGTTGTTATCGGTTGCCCTGGGCCGGGCCCGATGAAGCCAGCGTAGCGACCCGCTTCGGGGGCGGTCTCAACGCTGGGGTGCGCATCAGACACTCAGCAGCAGGAATTCCCGCTCCCAGGAGCTGATCACGCGCTTGAAGTTCTCGTTCTCCACCCGCTTGACCGCCACGAAGCCGGTCACGAACTTGCTGCCCATGTAGGTCTCCAGCTCGGCGCAGTGCTCCATGCGCTCCAGGGCCTGCTCCAGGGTGAAGGGCAGGCGCAGGTTGCGGCGCTCGAAGGCGCGCCCCTGCACCGGGGCCGAGGGGTTGAGCTTCTGGATCATCCCCAGGTAGCCGCACAGCAGGGACGCCGCGATGGCCAGGTAGGCGTTGGCGTCGGCTCCCGGCAGGCGGTTCTCGACCCGGCGGTTCTGGGGGCTGGAGTCGGGTACCCGCAGGCCGCAGGTGCGGTTCTCCTCCCCCCATTCGACGTTGACCGGCGCCGAGGTGTCGGGCAGGAAGCGGCGGAATGAGTTGACGTTGGGAGCCATCAGCGGCAGCGCCTCGGGAATGAATTTCTGCAGCCCGCCGATATGGTGCAGGAAGAGCTGGCTCATGGTGCCGTCGGCGTTGGAGAAGACGCTCTTGCCGCTCTTCGCGTCGAGCACGCTCTGGTGGATGTGCATGGCGCTGCCCGGCTCGTTGGTCACCGGCTTGGCCATGAAGGTGGCCGCCACGTCGTGCTTGAGCGCCGCCTCGCGCATGGTGCGCTTGAAAAGGAAGACCTGGTCGGCCAGGGTCAGCGGGTCGCCGTGACGGAAGTTGATCTCCATCTGGGCGGTGCCCTCCTCGTGGATCAGGGTGTCGATATCCAGCCCCTGGGCCTCGCACCAGTCGTACATGTCCTCGAAGAGCGGGTCGAACTCGTTGGCGGCGTCGATGGAGAAGGACTGCCGGCCGGTCTCCTGGCGGCCGCTTCTGCCGATGGGCGGCTGCAGCGGCAGGTCCGGGTCCTCGCAGCGCTTGGTGAGGTAGAACTCCATCTCCGGCGCCACGATGGGGCGCCAGCCCTGTTCGGCGTAGAGCGCCAGCACGCGCTTGAGCTGGTTGCGGGCGGAGAGCTCGATGGGATTGCCCATCTTGTCGAAGCAGTCGTGGATCACCTGGGCGGTGGGCTCCAGCGCCCAGGGCACCGGGTAGGCCGCCCCCGCATCGGGCTTGCAGACCATGTCGATATCGGCGGGGTCGAGCAGTGAATAGTAGATGTCGTCCTCGACGTAGTCGCCGGTCACCGACTGCAGCAGCACGCTCTCCGGCAGGCGCATGCCCTTCTCGGCCACGAACTTCGACACCGGGGTGATCTTGCCGCGGGCGATGCCGGTGATATCCGTCACCAGGCACTCCACCTCGGTGATGCGTCGCTCCTTCAGCCAGCTTTCCAGGTCTTTCATGGGAACCTCGTCAGTCGCCCGGGGCCCGGGCGCTCGTCATAGTCGATCGCGCAGCTTGTAGAAGGCGGTGGCCAGCACCAGCAGCGGCGTGCGCAGCCGCTCTCCGCCGGGAAAGCGCCGGTGGGGCATGGCGGCGAAGGCGTCAAAGCGCTCGCACTGGCCGGCCACCGCCTCCGCCATCAGCTTGCCGGCCAGCCCCGCCAGCGCCATGCCGTGGCCGGAGTAGCCCTGGGCATAGTAGAGCGTCTGGCCGATGCGGCCGAAGTCCGGCGCCCGGTTGAGGGTGATGGCCACCTCGCCGCCCCAGCGGTAGTCGATGGCGACGCCACGCAGCGCCGGGAAGAGCCGGGCGATCTTGGCGTCCATGCGCGCCTGAAGCCCCCTGGGCTCACGCCCGGTATAGCTCACCTCGCCGCCGTAGATCAGCCGCCGGTCGGCGGAGAGACGATAGTAGTCGAGCACGAAGTTGGCGTCCGAGAGGGCATCGTTCTTCGGCAGCACCCGGGCGGCGCGGGCGGCGCCGAGGGGCTCGGTGGCGATGAGGTAGTTGGCGGCGCGCATCACCCGGCCGGTGAGCTCCGGCACCAGGCGGTGCTGGAAGGCGTTGGTACCCAGCACCACGAAGTCGGCGGTGACGCTGCCGCCGGGCGTGACCACCCGGTGGGGAGTGCCGCGCTCGATCGCGAGCGCCGGACTGCCCTCGTGGAGCACCGCGCCGGCGTCGCGAGCGGCGCGGGCCAGCCCCAGGGTGTAGTTGAGCGGATGCAGGTGCCCCGCCTCGCTCTCGTGGAGCGCCCCGGGATAGGCATCGCTGACCACGCGCTCGCGCAGGGCCTCGCCCTCGAGCCAGGTCAGCGCCTCGTAGCCGTAGTCTCGGGCCAGGCGGTCGCGGAAGGCCTTGAGCTCGCGCACGTGGCGCGGCTTCACCGCGGCGTGCAGGTAGCCCCAGGCGAGATCGCAGGGGATGGCGTGGCGCTCGATGAGCTCGGCGGTGAGGGCCACCGCCTCGCGGCTCATGGCCCAGATGTCACGGGCGGCGCCGAGGCCCAGCGCACGCTCCACGGTGGCGATGTCGGTGCCGAGCCCCGGCAGGATCTGGCCGCCGCTGCGCCCGGAGGCACCGAAGCCGATCTCGCTGGCCTCCAGCAGCACCACCGAATAGCCCCGCTCGGCCAGGTGCAGCGCCGCCGAGCAGCCGGTGATCCCGCCGCCGATCACGCAGACGTCGGCACGCACCTCCCCCGCCAGCGGGGGGCAGGGGCCAAGGTCAACGGCGATGGAGTCGCGGTACCAGGAAGCCGGACGCCGATCGAGGCTGGAAGGGGGGGGTCGCCGATGCGGTCATGCGCAGTGCGCTCGTTGTTGTGGGATGGAGGGCCGTGCGGCCCTGCTCTCGGAACAGTTTGACATCAGCCGCCGCGAGATTGTCAAGTATTCAATAACAACGCTACGCCTGGCAGCCAGGCAAAAATCACCGAAAGTCCGCCATCCTGGCCGCCATATCCCATCTGCGACGCCTCAGGCGTCAAGAAATGACGACCAGAGCCCGCCAGGCCTCAGCCGCCGCAGACCGGGCAGGCGGGATCCCGGGGCACCTTGAAGTGGCGCCACTGGCCGGTGAGGCCGTCGAAGGTGGAGAGCCCGCGATGGGGCGTGCCGGCCCGGCTGAGCAGCTTGATCGCCTCCAGCGCCTGGAAGCTGCCGATCAGCCCCACCAGGGGGGCCACCACGCCGCTCTCGGCGCAGGAGAGCGCCTCGTCCCCGCGATCGTCCGGGGGGTAGAGGCAGGCGTAGCAGGGGCCGTCGGGATCGCGGGGGTCGAACACCGCCAGCTGCCCCGAGAAGCGGATCGCCGCCCCGGAGACCAGCGGCACGCCGGCCGCGCGGCAGGCGGCATTGATGGCGTAGCGGCTGGAGAAGCGATCGGTGCAGTCGAGCACCACGTCGGCGTTGGCCACCGCCGCGGCCATGGCTTCGCCCTCCAGATGAGCGGTCAATGTCTCGATCGTACAGCCGGGGTTCAGGGCCCGCGCCGAGTCCCGGGCGGACTCGGCCTTGTTGCGGCCCAGGTCCGCCTCGCCGTGGGCGATCTGGCGCTGCAGGTTGGAGAGCTCCACCGCATCGGCATCGGCCAGCGTCAGCCGCCCTACCCCGGCGGCGGCCAGGTAGAGGGCCACCGGGGAGCCGAGCCCGCCGGCGCCCACCACCAGGGCCCGGCCGGCCAGCAGCCGCTCCTGCCCCTCGATGTCGATCTGGGCCAGCATGATCTGGCGGCTGTAGCGCAGCAGGTCGGCGTCGTGCATGGTCACTTGTCCTCGAACTCCTCGATGTCGGGCACATGAAGGGAGAACTCCTCCTTCACCTCCTCCATCACCACATAGCTCTTGGACTCCTTGACCCCCGGCAGGGTCAGTACCACGTCGCCGAGCAGCTGCCGGTAGGCGGCCATCTCGGGGATGCGGCACTTCAGGATATAGTCGAACTGCCCGGAGACCAGGTGGCACTCCTGGATCTGCGGCAGCTTGGCCACGGCGCGACGGAACTCGTCGAACACCGCCGGCGACTGGGTCTCCAGGCTGATCTCCACGAACACCAGCAGGTTGGCCTTGAGCGCCCGGGGGTCGAGCACCGCCTTGTAGCCGCGGATCACGCCCGCGCGCTCAAGGCGCTTGACCCGTTCGAGACAGGGCGTGGTGGAGAGCCCCACCTGGGCGGCGAGGTCGACGTAGGAGATGCGGGCGTTCTCCTGCAGGCAGCGCAGGATCTTGAGGTCGATGCGGTCGAGGGCGCGGGACTTGGCTTTCATGGCGGTGGCGGCTGCTCGGTCTCGGGAGTGGCAGAACGTGCCGGCGCGACAGTCGATCGGACTGAAAACCACCGCCAGGAGAGCGGCATTGTGGTCTTCAGGCATGAAATCACGGCGGCTTTAGGTGTTATTTTCTGATCAAGGTGTACCACACCGCCGCCGATCACCGCCAGTTGAACCCTCAACGCCCCGGCCAGCGCCCCAGGCTGACCCGCTCGAGGCCGGCCAGGTCGCAGCGGGTCGCCACCTCGTCATAGCCGGCACCGATCAGGGCCTGGCGCACCGCACTGCCCTGCTCGGCGCCGTGCTCGAGCAGCAGCCAGCCCGCCGCGGCCAGGTGTTCCCGGGCCGTGCGCACCAGGTGATGGAGGTCGGCCAGGCCGCCGTCGCCGGCCACCAGGGCGCTCACCGGCTCGAAACGCACGTCGCCGCGAGCCAGGTGCGGGTCGTCGTCGGCCAGATAGGGGGGATTGGAGACGATCAGCTCGAAGCGCTCGGCGGCCTCACCCTCGGCGGCTTCCAGCGCGGAGAACCAGTCACTCTGGCGAAACACGGCGTTGGCGATGGCGAGCCGCTCGGCGTTGCGGCGGGCGAGCGCCACCGCCTCGGGACGCAGATCCACCCCCAGCACAGCCCAGCCCGGCCGCTCGCTGGCGAAGGCGAGCGCGATGGCCCCGGTGCCGGTGCCGAGATCCAGCAGCCGCCCGGTGGCAGCGCCCGCCTTCTCCAGGGCGGCCTCGACCAGGGTCTCGGTATCGGGGCGCGGGATCAGGGTGCTCGGCTCGGTGGCCAGGCGCAGCCCCCAGAACTCCCGTTCGCCGGTGAGATAGGCCACCGGCTCGCCCGCCTCGCGGCGCGCCAGCAGGGCGGCGAAGCGCTCGGCCGTGGCGGGGTCCGCCTCGCGATCCCCCCAGGTGTAGAGCCAGGTGCGATCGACCTCGAGCAGGTGGCAGAGCAGCACCTCGGCGTCGAGGCGCGGGGTGGGCGAGCCGGCCGCCGCCAGGCGCGCCGCCGACGCCACCAGCAGGGCATCGAGGCGCATCAGCTCTCCTGCTGCAGGGCGGCGAGCTGCTCCGCCTGGTACTCGTGGATCAGCGGCTCGATCACCTCGTCGAGCTGCTCGCCGCCGATCACCTCGGCCAGCTTGTAGAGGGTCAGGTTGATGCGGTGGTCGGTGACCCGCCCCTGGGGGAAGTTGTAGGTGCGGATGCGCTCGCTGCGATCGCCGGAGCCCACCAGGCTCTTGCGCTCGTCGGCCTGGGCCTGGCGGCGCGACTCAACGGCGCTCTGCTTGAGGCGCGCGGCGAGCAGCGACATCGCCTTGGCGCGGTTCTTGTGCTGGCTGCGCTCCTCCTGGCACTCCACCACCACGCCGCTGGGCAGGTGGGTGATGCGTATCGCGGAGTCGGTGGTGTTGACGTGCTGGCCGCCGGCGCCGCTGGAGCGGAAGGTGTCGACCCGCAGGTCGGCGGGGTTGATGTCGATATCGCCCACCGCATCGGCCTCGGGCATCACCGCCACGGTGCAGGCGGAGGTATGGATGCGCCCCTGGGACTCGGTGGCCGGGACCCGCTGCACCCGGTGGGCGCCGGACTCGAACTTGAGCCGCGCGTAGACCCCCTCGCCCTTGATGCGCGAGATGATCTCCTTGTAGCCGCCCTGCTCGCCGTGGCTGGCGCTCACCACTTCGACCTTCCAGCCATGCTGCTCGGCGTAGCGGGAGTACATGCGAAAGAGGTCACCGGCGAACAGCGCCGCCTCGTCGCCGCCGGTGCCGGCGCGCACCTCCAGGAAGACGCTGCGACCGTCGTCGGGATCCTTCGGCACCAGCAGCTGCTTGAGGCGCACCTCCATGGCCGCAAGCCTGTCGCGCCCCTCGGCCAGTTCCAGCTCGGCCAGCTCGCGCATCTCCGGGTCGCTGTCACCGGCGAGCTGCTCGGCGTCGGCGATATCGCCCTCCACGCCGCGGAACTCGCGCCAGGCCTCCACCAGGGGCTCGAGCTCGGCGTACTCGCGGGAATAGTCTCGGAAGCGGGGTTGGTCGCCGATCACCTCGGGCTCCGCCAACAGGGCGGCGAGCTCCTCGAAGCGCTCGCCGAAGGCGTCGAGGCGCTGACGCAGGGAAGCTTTCATGGGTTGTCCTATCGGGTCTTGTCGGGGACGGCGCCGAGCAGCAGGGCGCCGGCGGCCTCGAGCAGGTCGTGGCGTTCGGCGGAGGCGGCCTCGCGCAGCGCCACGGTGGGGCTGTGCAGCAACCGGTTGGTGAGCTGGTGCGCCAGGCGGCGCACCACCGCCTCGGGGTCCTCGCCGCGGCCAAGCCGCATCAGGGCCTGCTCCAGGGAGCGGTCGCGCAGAGCCTCGCCCCGGGAGCGGAAGTCGTGGATCAGCTCGCCGCCGCCGCGGATGCGCCGCTCGTGGAGCCAGGCGCCCACCCCGTGCTCGATCAGCGATTCGGCCTGGTCGGCGGCCACCTGGCGGTGGCGGCGGTTCTCCTCGATCACCTCCTGAAGGTCATCGACGGAGTAGAGGAAGATGTCGGCGAGCCTGCCCACCTCGGGCTCGATGTCCCGGGGCACGGCGATGTCGACCATGAAGATGGGGCGGTGGCGGCGCGCCTTCAGCGCTCGCTCCACCATGCCCTTGCCGATGATCGGCAGCGGCGCCGCCGTGGAGGAGATGACGATATCGGCCTCCACCAGCGCCTCGGGAATGGCGTCCAGGGTGATGGCGCGCCCGCCCAGGCTGCCGGCCAGCAGCTCGGCGCGCTCCCGGGTGCGGTTGGCCACGGTGATCTGGCGCACGCCGGCCTCGAAGAGGTGGCGCGCCACCAGCTCGATGGTCTCGCCGGCGCCGATCAGCAGGGCCCGGGCGCGACCGAAGTCATCGAAGATGCGGCTGGCCAGGCTGACCGCCGCATAGGCCACGGAGACGGGGTTGCGACCGATACCGGTCTCGGTGCGCACCTGCTTGGCCACCGCGAAGGTGTGCTGGAAGAGGCACTCGAGCTCCTTGCCGAGCCCGCGAGCCTCGCGGCTGGCCTGATAGGCATCCTTGAGCTGGCCGAGGATCTGCGGCTCGCCGAGCACCATGGAGTCGAGGCCCACCGCCACCCGCATCAGGTGGCGGGCGGCCTCGTTATCGAGATAGTGATAGGCGCAGGTCGAGAGATCCGCCACCGGCAGGCCATGGAAGCGACCCAGCCAATCGAGGATCGCCATCTCCCCCTGGGGCTCGGTGACGCAGTAGAGCTCGGTACGATTGCAGGTCGAGAGAACCGCTGCTTCCTTGACCTGGGGCAAACCGCGCAGCTCGCCGAGCGCCGTTTCCAGCTGGGCGGGGGTAAAGGCCACCTGCTCGCGCACCTCGACGGTGGCGGTTCGATGGTTGATTCCTAGGGCAAGCAGCGTCATCCGTCGGGCATCTTTGCTAGTGGTGGCCGGCCTTGGCGGCGTCCTGATCATTGGGCGTGGATTCTACCATAGCGTCGCCCGCTTGGCCGCCTACGGTGGTGCGCTTTGCCCACGCCGGTCAAGCCGTTATGCTGACCCCTCGGCCCTGCCAGCGAGAACCCCATGCCTGCCGCTCTTCCCTCGTCACTTCGCCCGCTCTCCGCCCGCCTGGCCCCGCTGGCGCTGGCCATGCTGCTCGCCGGCTGCCAGACGCTGTCGGCCGTGGGCGGGGCGGGCGAGCCGCTGGACGACCCGCTGGCCGACGCCCCCCCCATCGAGCGCGGCCTGGACGCCGAGGGGCTGGCCGGCCTGCTCACCGCGGAGCTCGCCGGCCAGCGCGGCGACTACCGCCGCGCCGCCCTGGGCTATCTGGAGGCCACCGAGCGCTACGCCGCCCCGGCCCTGGCCGAGCGCGCCGCCCTGGCCGCCAGCTTCAGCAGCGACCGCGAACTGCTGGCCCGGGCCGCCGACCGCTGGCAGGCGCTGGCCCCCGAGGCCGAGGCGCCCTCGCGGCTGCTCGCGGGGCTGGCGGTGCAGCGCGGCGACTGGCCCGATGCGCTGCGCCAGCGCCTGGCGCTGATCGAGCGTGGCAGCGAGAGCGACCTGACCGCCTTCGTCGAGGCGGCACTTGGCGAGAACGCCGACCCGGCACCGCTGCTGGCGCTGCTCCGCCCCTGGCTGCCCCGCGCGCCACAGGGCGCAGCCCGCCAGGACGCGGAGCTTGCCACCGCGCTGCTGGAGGTCTCCAGCGGCGACACCGCCGCCGCCGAGCGCCGTCTGGAACGGCTGGGCCAGAGTGCGCCGGAGCTGCCGGCGCTGTGGCTGACCCGGGCGCGCCTGGCCCAGGAGCGCGGCGACCACCGCGGCGCCCGCGAGGCGGCGCGGCGCGGGCTGGCCATCTCACCGGACGATGCCCGCTTCATCCTGCTGCTGGCCCAGAGCGAGCTGCGCCTGGGCAACGTGGCCGCCGCCGAGGCGAGCACCGACGCCCTGCTGGAGGATCACCCCGGCAACGCGGAGCTGCGCCTGGCACTGGCCCGCCTCTACCTCGAGGAGCGCGCCACCGAGGCCGCCCGCCGCCTGCTGCTGCCGCTGGTGGACGAACCCGACACCCCGCCCATGGCCTTCTACCTGCTCGGCACCACCGCCGAGGCGGAGGGCGAGGTGGACAACGCCCTGCTCTACTACCGCCAGGTGGCACCGGGCCCCGAGTTCCTGGCGGCACGCCTGCGCGCCGCCGAGATGCTGATCGAGGATGATCGCCTGCTCGACGCCCGCGCCTTCCTGCGCATCGAGCGGCTGCGCCACGAGGTCCACTTCGCCGACCTGGTCAGCCTCGAGGTGGAGCTGCTGGGGCGCGAGGGGCTCGCCGACGAGGCCACCGCCCTGCTCGACCGCGAGCTCGACCGCACCCCCAACGACGAACAGCTGCTCTATCTGCGCGCCATGCGCGCCTGGGAGGCCGGCGACCCCGAGGGGATGGAGCGCGACCTGGGGCGCATCATCGAGCGCAACCCGGACAACGCCATGGCCCTCAACGCCCTGGGCTACACCCTGGCCGACATGAACGTGACCGAGCGTCTCGACGAGGCGCGCGAGATGATCGAGCGTGCCCACGAGCTCGACCCCGGCAACCCCGCCATCAAGGACAGCCTGGGCTGGGTCTACTATCGCCTGGGCGACCTCGAGCGCGCCCTGCCCTGGCTCGAACGCGCCTATGCCCAGATGCCGGACCAGGAGATCGCCGCCCACCTGATCGAGGTGCTGTGGGCCCTGGAGCGGCGCGCCGAGGCCCGCGAGCGCCTGGCCGAGGCCCTCGAGCGCTTCGACGAGCGCCCGCTGGTCGATGACCTGCTGCGGCGCATCCCCGAGCTGGCCCGCTGAAAGCCCGACTCTCACCGACTACCGCCACGAGACACCCATGACGCCACGTTCCCTGACGACGCTGCTGATTCCCCTGCTCGCCCTGCTGCTGCTGGCCGGCTGTGCCGGACGCACGCCCGCCCCGGATGGCGAGCGCGCCGCCGGCCAGTGGCAGGCCCAGGCCGAGCGCACCGAGGCCCTGGACACCTGGATCCTGGTGGCACGCGTCGGACTGCGCACCTCCCAGGACGGCACCAGCGCCAACCTCGACTGGAGCCAGCACCCCCACTACTACAGGATGCTGCTCAGCGGCCCCTTCGGCAGCGGGCGCAGCACCCTCGAGGGCCGCGAGGGGCGTTTCTCGCTGACCACCTCCGAGGGCCGCTTCGAGGCCGAGACCCCCGAGGCGCTGATGGAGGAGCAGCTCGGCTGGTCGCTGCCGATGGGCGCCCTGCAGGACTGGGTCCGTGGCCTGCCCGGCTCGCAGAGCGACTACCGCCTGGAAGAGGATGACCTCGGCTTCCCCCAGCGGCTCGAGCAGGATGGCTGGGAGATCGAGTACCGCGACTGGACCCTGGCCGAGGAGCTCTGGCTGCCGCGCCGGCTAGTGATGACCTACGGCGACCTGCGCGTGACCCTGGTGGTCACCGATTGGCGCCCGGTCGTCGATGAGTAGGTCGATGAGCAGGTTGATGAACAAGCCCCTTGTCCTGCCGGCCCCGGCCAAGCTCAACCGCCTGCTGCATATCGTCGGACGCCGCCCGGACGGCTACCACGAGCTGCAGACGCTGTTCCAGTTCCTCGACCACGGCGACACCCTGCGCTTCCACCTTCGCGAGGATGGCGAGATCCGCCTGACCCCGGAGATTCCCGGGGTGCCCGCCGAGGAGAACCTGATACTGCGCGCCGCCCGAGCGCTGCAGGCCGAGAGCGGCTGCCGGCTGGGCGCCGAGATCCACCTCGAGAAGCGCCTGCCCCTGGGCGGCGGGCTGGGCGGCGGCAGCAGCGATGCCGCCACCGCCCTGCTCGGCCTCAATGCCCTGTGGCAGCTGGGGCTGACCCTGGACCGCCTGGCCGAGCTGGGGCTCACCCTGGGCGCCGACGTGCCGGTGTTCGTGCGCGGCCACGCCGCCTGGGGAGAGGGGGTCGGCGAGCGCCTCACCCCCGTCGAGCTCGACACCCCCTGGTTCGTGGTGGTGCATCCCGGCGTGGCGGTCTCCACCCCGGCGGTGTTCGGGGCCCCCGAATTGACACGCAACACCCCCCCGATTACCATGGCGCGCGCACTTCAGGGGGGTGCGTCGAGCTGGCGCAACGACTGCGAGGCCACGGTCAGGGCCCTCTATCCGCCCGTGGCGGAGGCGCTCGACTGGCTATCGGCACGAGCACCGGCACTGCTGACCGGTACCGGCGCCTGCATCTTCGCCCGTCTGGCCAGCGAGGCCGAGGCCGACCGGCTGCTGGCCGAGATCGCCGGACGCTGGCCGGCCTTCAAGGCCCGCGGGCTGAACCGCTCCCCTCTCCATGATGTTCTGGACCACGATGTTCTGGACGACGACGTCCTGGGCCATGACGCCGTGGAACTCGACTCCTGATGACCCAACCCTGCATAGGTGGCTGCGCGTGTCAAAATTGATGGTTTTCGCCGGGAACGCCAATCCCGAACTCGCCCGGAAGATCGCCGAGAGTCTGGACACCCGCATGGGCAACGCCACGGTCGGTCAGTTCAGCGACGGCGAGATCGCGGTCGAGATCAACGAGAACGTGCGCGGCAAGGACGTCTTCGTCCTCCAGTCCACCTGTGCACCGACCAATGACAACCTGATGGAGCTGGTGCTGATGGTGGACGCCCTGCGTCGCGCCTCGGCCCACCGCATCACTGCGGTCGTGCCCTACTTCGGCTACGCCCGTCAGGATCGTCGCGTGCGCTCCGCCCGCGTGCCCATCTCCGCCAAGATCGTCGCCGACATGCTGGTCAAGGCCGGCGTCGACCGGGTGATGACCATGGACCTGCACGCCGACCAGATCCAGGGCTTTTTCGACGTGCCGGTGGACAACGTCTACGGCTCGCCGATCCTGCTCGACGATATCGAGCGCCAGAACTACGAGAACCTGGTGGTGGTCTCCCCCGACGTGGGCGGCGTGGTCCGCGCACGCGCCATCGCCAAGCAGCTCAACGCCGATCTCGCCATCATCGACAAGCGTCGCCCCTCCGCCAACCAGGCCCAGGTGATGCACATCATCGGCGAGATCGAGGGGCGCAACTGCGTGGTGGTCGACGACATGATCGACACCGCCGGCACCCTGTGCAAGGCCGGCGAGGCCCTCAAGGACCACGGCGCCCAGCGCGTGGTGGCCTACGCCACTCACCCCATCCTCTCGGGGCCTGCAGTCGACAACATCGTCGGCTCGGTGCTCGATGAGGTGGTGGTCACCGATACCATTCCGCTCTCCGACAACGCACGCCGCTGTGGCCATATCCGCCAGCTCAGCGTGGCCGGGCTGATCGCCGAGGCGATCCGTCGGGTGAGCAACGAGGAATCCGTCAGCGCCATGTTCCACTGAGGCACGCCTCGGGAACCGCGTCGGAAAGCGCCCTGCGGGGCAACTGGAAGCGTCACGGTCAGGTCGCGGGCCGCGGCGCCTTCCTTACTTCACTGAAGAGGCAATACCATGTCTGATTTTACCCTTAACGCCAGCGTTCGTAACGACCTGGGGAAAGGTGCGAGCCGCCGCCTGCGTCGTGCGAACCTCCAGGTGCCGGCCATCGTCTACGGTGGTGAGAAGGCGCCCCAGCCGATCTCCGTCGAGAAGTCCGCCTTCTACAAGGCCGCCGAGAGCGAGTCCTTCTTCTCCTCTGTGATCAACCTGGTCATCGACGGCAAGAGCGAGCAGGTCGTGGTGCGTGACATGCAGCGTCACCCCTTCAAGCCGCTGATCACCCACGCCGACTTCCTGCGCGTGGACGCCACCCACGAGATCACCATCAACGTGCCGCTGCACGTGGTGGGCGAAGAGAAGTCCAAGGCCATCAAGGACAACGGCGGCGAGCTGCACGTGCTGGCCAACGAAGTCCAGATCAGCTGCCTGCCGAAGGACCTGCCGGACTTCCTGGAAGTGGACATCGCCGACGTCGAGCTGGGCTCCACCCTGCACCTGACCGACCTGGTCCTGCCGGCCGGCGTGACCCTGGTCGAGCTGACCCACGGCGAGGACCACAACCAGGCGATCCTCAGCATCACCAAGGCCAAGGTCCGCGGTGGCGAGGCAGCCGGTGAAGGCGAGGAAGGCGAGCAGGGCGAGGAGTAATCCTCACCGCTCCATCCGACCGCCCGGGGCCGTGCCAGGCACGGCCCCTTCCGGTTACGATCAAGCGCCCCGGCGCTTGATTTTTTTTGGAGACAACCGCCATGAGTCAGGTCAGAGCGATCATCGGGCTGGGCAACCCCGGCGCCGACTATGAGGCCACCCGCCACAATGCCGGCGCCTGGCTGGTGGAGGCGGTGGCCCGCCGCGCAGGGACCGAGCTGCGCCCCGACCGCAAGTTCCTCGGGCTTCATGCCCGGGTGCAGTTCGAGGGCCACGACCTCCACCTGCTCAACCCGACGACCTTCATGAACCGCAGCGGTGGCGCCGTGGCGGCCCTCTGCCAGTTCTACAAGATCGCCCCGGACGAGCTGCTGGTGGCCCACGACGAGCTGGACATCCCCCCCGGCACCGCCCGCTACAAGACCGGCGGCGGCCACGGCGGCCACAACGGGCTGCGCGACATCATCAGCGCCCTGGGCAACGAGCGCGGCTTCCACCGCCTGCGCATCGGCATCGGCCATCCGGGCGATGCGAAACAGGTGACCCACTTCGTGCTGGGGCGCCCCGGCAAGGCCGAGCATGGCGCCATCGAGGCGGCCATCGACGAGTGCCTGGCCACCCTGCCCCAGGCGCTGGCCGGGGACTGGGTCAAGGCCATGAACCGGCTGCACAGTTTCAAGAGCGCCTAACGTTTCAAACGCGCTTCGCCCGCGTAGAATAGACGCCACCTTCCAATCGCGAACACGCTTTCCAGGACGATCCCATGGGTTTCAACTGCGGTATCGTCGGCCTGCCCAACGTCGGCAAGTCGACCCTCTTCAACGCCCTCACCAAGTCCGGCATCGACGCCGAGAACTTCCCCTTCTGCACCATCGAGCCCAACGTCGGCATCGTGCCGATGCCCGACCCGCGCCTCGACCGGCTCGCCGAGATCGTCAAGCCGCAGAAGGTGATGCCCACCACCATGGAGTTCGTCGACATCGCCGGGCTGGTGGCGGGGGCCTCCAAGGGCGAGGGGCTCGGCAACAAGTTCCTGGCCAACATCCGCGAGACCCAGGCCATCGCCCACGTGGTGCGCTGCTTCGACAACGACAACGTCATTCATGTCGCCAACCAGGTGGACCCGCGGGCGGACATCGAGATCATCAACATGGAGCTGGCGCTGGCCGACCTCGACACCGTGGAGCGCGCCATCCAGCGCCTGGTGCGCGTGGCCAAGGGCGGCGACAAGGAGGCCATCGCCACCAAGGCGATCCTCGAGCGCATCCAGCCCCACCTGGCCGAGGGCCTGCCGCTGAGAAGCTTCGGCCTCGACGAGGACGAGAAGAAGCAGCTCAAGGGCTTCGGCTTCCTGACCCTGAAGCCCACCATGTACATCGCCAACGTCAACGAGGACGGCTTCGAGGCCAACCCCTATCTGGACGTGGTCCGCGAGATCGCCGAGGCCGAAGGCGCCGTGGTGGTGCCGGTGTGCAACCAGCTCGAGGCGGAGATCGCCGAGCTCGATGACGAGGAGCGCGCCATGTTCCTCGACGAGATGGGCATGGAGGAGCCGGGCCTCGACCGGGTGATCCGCGCCGGCTACGCCCTGCTCGGCCTGCAGACCTACTTCACCGCCGGGGTGAAGGAGGTACGCGCCTGGACCGTCAAGGTGGGCGCCACCGCCCCCGAGGCCGCCGGCGTGATCCACACCGACTTCCAGAAGGGCTTCATCCGCGCCGAGGTCATCGCCTACGACGACTTCGTGAGCCTCGGCGGCGAGCAGGGCGCCAAGGACGCCGGCAAGTGGCGCCTGGAAGGCAAGGAGTACATCGTCCAGGACGGCGACGTGATCCACTTCCGCTTCAATGTATAGGCCCGCGGTCTAGGTCCGCGGTTCCTCCTGAGCGCTCGCCCCGGCGAGCGCTCAGCGTTGAGCCGGCGTGATACCCGAGCGGCCGTTGCCGGTCACATTCCTGCCGCGGGGTGCCACAATGAGAGGACCTCACAGGCCCCGACGACGAGGAGAGAGGCTATGCGAACCAAGATCGAGAAGAGCGAGGCCGAGTGGCGCCAGCAGCTGACCCCCGAGCAGTACCGGGTCACCCGCCAGCAGGGCACCGAGCCCCCCTTCAGCGGCAACTACCGGGTCAGCGACGAGCACGGCATCTACCACTGCGTCTGCTGTAACGCCCCGCTGTTCGAGAACGAGCACAAGTTCGACGCCGGCTGCGGCTGGCCGAGCTTCGATCGCCCGCTCGGCCGGCACAGCGTCGAGGAGCACAACGACACCTCCCACGGCATGCTGCGCACCGAGGTGACCTGCGCCCACTGCGATGCCCACCTGGGGCACGTCTTTCCCGACGGCCCGCCGGACACCACCGGCCTGCGCTACTGCATCAACTCGGTGGCCATCGACTTCCACGCCGGGGAGTAGCGCCCCGGCGAGTCGCCGTCCACCTCATCCTGCCGCGGCCGCCCATCTGGTAAGATGGGCGGCCGTTCTTTTGGCTGACCCAAGTGAGGCCCCCATGCTCGGCTGGTACCCGGGACACATGCACAAGGCAAGGCGCCAGATCACCGAGGCGCTGCCGGAGATCGACGTGGTGATCGAGGTCCTCGACGCCCGCCTGCCCTACTCCAGCGCCAACCCCATGCTCGCCCAGCTGACCCGTCACAAGCCGGTGCTGAAGCTGCTGTCGCGGGCCGACCTGGCCGACCCGGCGCGCACCAAGGAGTGGGTCGCCTACTTCGACGCCCAGCCCGACATGCGCGCGCTCGCCGTCACCACCACCAACGCCCGGGAGCTCAAGCGCATCCCCAGGCTCTGCCACGAGCTGGCAGGACAGGTGCGTGCCGACCGCGACGTGCGGGTGATGGTGATGGGCATTCCCAACGTCGGCAAGTCGACCCTGATCAACGGCCTGGCCGGCAGGAGCATCGCCAAGACCGGCAACGAGCCCGCGGTCACCAAGCGCCAGCAGAAGGTGCGCATCGGCGGGCGCGTCGCCATCATCGACACCCCCGGGGTGCTGTGGCCCAAGATCGAGGACCAGGCCAGCGCCTATCGGCTGGCCGCCAGCGGCGCCATCCGCGATACCGCCATCGACTATGTCGACGTGGCGGTGGTCACCGCCGCCGAACTGGCGCGCCGCTACCCCGAGGCGCTCACCGCGCGCTACAGGCTCAAGGCGCTGCCGGCCTACACGGCCAACCCCGAGGCCGAGCGGGTCGAGGCCGACGGCCCGGCGCGCGTGGACCTGCTGGCGCTGGCCGGCTTCGATGGCCACGCCATCCTGGCCGAGATCGCCAGCCGCCGCGGCGGCCTGCGCCCCGGCGGCGAGGTGGACCTGCACCGCGGCGCCGAGGTGCTGCTCCACGAGCTTCGCGACGGCAAGCTCGGCCGCCTTACCCTGGAGACCCCGGCGGATATTCCCCCCGAGCCCGTGGAAGAACCGGCCTGCGCCGAGGATGACGCCGGCCCCGACCACACCGCATAATCCCCTTTCGCCCGCCGCCCTGGACACTGGACACCGAACGACATGGACACCACCCCGATCCGGAAATCGCACAAGCTGCACAACGTCTGCTACGACATCCGCGGCCCGGTGCTCGACCACGCCAAGCGGCTGGAAGAGGAAGGCCAGCGCATCCTCAAGCTCAATATCGGCAACCCCGCCCCGTTCGGCTTCGAGGCGCCGGAGGAGATCCTCCAGGACGTGATGCGCAACCTGCCCACCGCCCAGGGCTACTGCGACTCCAAGGGGCTCTACTCGGCGCGCAAGGCGATCATGCAGGAGTGCCAGCGCAAGAACATACCCAATGTCGGCATCGAGGACATCTACGTCGGCAACGGCGTCTCCGAGCTGATCGTGATGGCCATGCAGGCGCTGCTCAACGACGGTGACGAGGTGCTGATCCCGGCGCCGGACTACCCGCTGTGGACCGCCGCCGCCAACCTCTCCGGAGGGCGCGCCGTGCACTACCTGTGCGACGAGCAGGCCGACTGGGCGCCGGATCTCGACGATATCCGCAGCAAGGTGGCCAGCCACACCCGGGCCATCGTGATCATCAACCCCAACAACCCCACCGGCGCCGTCTATCCGCCGGAGGTGGTGCGCGAGCTCCTGGAGATCGCCCGCCAGCACGACCTGGTGGTCTTCTCCGACGAGATCTACGACAAGATCCTCTACGACGACGTCGAGCACGTCTCCACCGGCGCCCTGGCCGAAGAGGACCAGCTGGTGGTGACCATGAACGGCCTCTCCAAGAGCTATCGCTGCGCCGGCTTCCGCTCCGGCTGGATGATCCTCTCCGGCAACCTCGCCAAGCAGCGAGCCGCCGACTTCATCCAGGGGCTGACCATGCTCGCCTCCATGCGCCTGTGTGCCAACGTGCCGGCCCAGCACGCCATCCAGACGGCGCTGGGCGGCTACCAGTCGATCAACGACCTGATCCTGCCCGGCGGGCGCCTGCTGGCCCAGCGTGACATCACCCATGAGAGGCTCAACGCCATCCCCGGGGTGAGCTGCGTCAAGCCCAAGGGAGCTCTCTACGCCTTCCCCCGGCTCGACCCCAAGGTCTTCAACATCCGCGACGACCAGCAGCTGGTGCTCGACCTGCTGCTGCAGGAGAAGATCCTGCTGGTCCAGGGCACCGCCTTCAACTGGCCGGAGCCGGACCACGTGCGCATCGTCACCCTGCCCTGGGCCGACCAGCTCGGCGACGCCCTGGAGCGCTTCGAGCGCTTCCTGTCGCGCTATCGCCAGTAGTGGCGCAGGCCCGGCGCCCGCGGCGCTTGAAACCCGCGGGCTCCGGACGTATCTAAGCCAAAGCTTCTGAACGCCGCGCCCCCGCGCGGCACCTCACTTCGGATCCCCTTTCCCTCGATAACCATTGGAGACTGCACCATGATGAGAATCCTGCTCTTTCTGGGCACCAACCTGGGCGTCATCATCGTCGCCAGCATCACCCTGCGGCTGCTGGGGGTGGAAGGCTATCTGCGCGGCCAGGGCATCAACTTCAACAGCCTGCTGATCTTCTGCTTCATCGTCGGCATGGCAGGCTCGATGATCTCGCTGTTCATCTCCAAGTGGATGGCCAAGCGCAGCACCGGCACCGTGATCATCGAGACGCCAAGCAACGCCACCGAGAAGTGGCTGCTCGACACCGTGGAAGAGCTCTCCCGGGAGGCCGGCATCAAGACGCCCGAGGTGGGCATCTTCCCCGCCCAGCAGTCCAACGCCTTCGCCACCGGCTGGAACCGCAATGACGCCCTGGTGGCGGTCTCCGCGGGCCTGCTCAACCGCATGCGCCCCGAGGAGGTGCGCGCGGTGCTGGCCCACGAGATCGGCCACGTGGCCAACGGTGACATGGTGACCCTGGCGCTGATCCAGGGGGTGGTGAACACCTTCGTGATGTTCTTCGCCCGGGTGGTCGCCCACCTGGTGGACCAGTTCCTCAAGAGCCGCAGCGACGGCGCGGGGCTCGGCTTCATGGGCTACTTCGCGGTGGTGATCGTCGCCGAGATCGTCTTCGGCATCATCGCCTCGGCCATCGTCGCCTGGTTCTCGCGCTTCCGCGAGTACCGCGCCGACGCCGCCGGCGCCAAGCTCGCCGGCTCCGGCGCCATGATCAACGCCCTGGCCCGCCTCAAGGCGGAGACCGAGATGCCCGACCAGATGCCGGACACCCTGCGCGCCATGGCCATCACCAAGGGCCAGACCCGCTCGCTGATGGAGCGGATGTTTGCCAGCCACCCCCCACTGGATGACCGCATCCGCGCGCTGAAGGAATCCGCCTACCGTCAGTAACGGCGATCAGCCATTCCGACGGCCAGAATGCAGAGGGCCCGCCATTGGCGGGCCCTCTTGCGTTGCAGCGTCTGTCATCACCGGTGGCAAATCCGCAGCGAAGCGTAAGTTTTGGCATCCGGCGCATGCCCTGGTTATGCTTGAAACTCGATATTCACAGCCGACTCGTCTCCACAATGAATGAATATCTTGCCTTTAGCTGAGCCTGCAGATTGAAACTGGAACCAACCACGGCCAGAGTTCTCGCGGCCATCGTCATTGCCGGACCACGAGAATTCGACGCGCGCTCCATCATCAGTAACGCGATAATCGATTTGCCCCTCGACTGCGCCGAACATGAAGAAACCAAGGCCGTCTTTATCGAACTGAAAATACCCGGGCTCGATAAGATCAACAAAATCTTGATCCCACATCTCCATCCACTTGATTCGCCATTTTCCCACAATATTAATCAATTTACCTCCTGAAGAAACGCCAAGCTCACGCGAACGAGAGCGACGGCCGGTTTTGTGTAAAATTGAGCGCAGCGAAACACAAAAACGGACTAGCATTCGTGTCGCGTGCAGCGCCTTGTTATGCACTCTTGCAAGCAACAAATTCTCCTTTGCCAATCGGCACAGTTACAGTAGTAAACTCGCCTGTATTTTTTAGGAAGCGGATAAACTCCTCCATTTCTGAGGCATGAGATACAGCGTTGTCACAGATAAGCAGCCCCCCTGGGCGAACTCGCGCGATGACATGACGAGCAAACTCAATGTACTTTGAACGATCGGCGTCAAGGAAAATCAAATCAAACTGCACGCCGTCTTTGCTCAAATAGTCAGAGGCGTCACCTTGCACGACTGTTATCTTGTGGTCGAGTTTTGCCCGCTTGAAATTTTGGGATGCCTGCTCAATTTTATGTGGGGAGACTTCCAGAGTAGTTACATGTCCATCCGCTGGTAGCGCAGATGCTAACCACAAGGTTGAGTAGCCATTGGATGTCCCGACCTCTAGGGCCTGTCGCACTGCACTGGCTTTAATGAGCACTGCCAAAAACTCCCCGGTATCCCTCGTAATGTTGAGATACTTGAGCTCCTTCTGCTTTACCGTCGCGTCGTTCTCTTCCCCTAGCTGCTCAAGCTCTCCCAGAAGCTCTCTCAAGTCCATGGTAAATACTCCTTATGCATAACTGTTCAGCATTTATACGCCGTGCGGAGCATGGCGTATAAATGCCTGTTGGACTAAGCCGCCCATCAGGCTGCTCTGCAGCTTCTATAGGGTATTGTATTCTTCGGAGTGCGGCCTGGGGCATCCGGTCGCGCAGATACAGACCTGTGGTGACGCGTTCGAGCCGTGATGTTGACCATGATCACCGTTCCCTCTGAGGCCAATTTGCCCCAATGTAGCGCGCCTGCTCGCCAACATCCATCACCGAGACGAGCGCCGCCGCAACCCGCGAGCGGGCCGGATAGTCGAGTCCGTTGTGGGTTATGGCGTTACTTCATGCTCGATAACGTTGCTCCCTGTGGTTCGGTGGTCGGCCACATGTGGGTCTGCGCGGGGCGAGGGTCCCGATCACCCGCAGTGTCGGTTGCCGGCAGTGCGGGCAGGTGTAGGTCGGCTCCGGGTCACTGGCGGCAGAATCGGCATCCGGCGTCACCTCAGCGACTGCCAGCGCTTGGCGGATCTGTGCCAGGCGTCGTCGCCGGCAACGATTGGCCAGAAAGCCGTAGTGACGGACCCGCATCAGCCCCTTGGGTAGGACGTGGAGCAGGAAGCGGCGCACGAACTCCTCCCCATCGAGGACGAGCTGTTTCCGCCGATCACAGTCGCGGTAGTCCTTGTAGCGCAGGGTCACCTGGCGGTCGTCCACCGCGAGGATGCGGGCGTTGCTGATAGCGATCCGTCGCGTGTAGCGCGCCAGGTAGCGCACCACCGTGTCGGTGTGTTCGAGACAGTCCTTGCTGTAAACCACCCACTCGGTGGCCATCAAGGCGTTGAGCTGGTCATCGACGTCACCGGGCCGGGTGACTCGGTGGAGTTCGCCAGCCGTGGCGGCCTGACGCAACCCACTGACCAAGTGCCCGCGAAAGTGGCGCGACAGGGCTCGGACCGGGAACAGATAATGGCTGCGAGCCCCATGCCAGCCGCCATCGTCGCCCAGCGCACCGCCCGGGACCAGGCAATGCAGGTGCACGTGCTGGCTCAGGTTCTGGCCCCAAGTGTGAAGCACGGCGCTCATGCCCATCTCGCCGCCGAGACGCTTGGGATCGCGACCGAAGGATCTGAGGGTGTGCCAGGCACTCTGGAACAGCAGCCGGTAAATCACCTCGGGGTGAAGCTGGACCCAGCCGTTGAGGCTGTGCGGCAGGGTGAACACGACGTGGTAGTAGCGCACCGGCAGGATGTTCGCCTGCTGACGCTCGGCCCACTGATGCATGGCGCGGCCTTGGCACTGCGGGCAGTGGCGATCGCGACAGCCAAAGTAGTGCGGCTGGGTGTGGTCCAGGGAAAACGCATGAAAACCGTCACACCGCGAGAATGTCGGCCAGATAGGTCTCATCCAGCGCGGCTTTCTTCTGCTTCCGTCGGATTCCGCCCTTGAAACACGTCTCACCTTTCAGGTAATTCAGCGCGATATGTCGGACCCTGGCGAGGTTTTCTGCCGCCTGGCCTCGATGGATTTTGCAGGCATCCTCGCGGAGCGCCACATCCAGCGACCAGTGGAGTTTATTCTCGACAAACCAATGCTGGCGGGCCGCTTCGGCGAGCTTCTTGGCGCTCAGCTCAGCAGAGCTGATGTAGTAGCGGATCATCGGGGCTTCTGGCACCTCATCGCCTTCCTGGCGGAAACTCATCACCACGCCCACCGTTTTCAGGCCTGGCCATTCATAGCTAAGCTCCTGAAATTCTTCAGCAACCTTGCTGACAATATGGTATCTGGTCTCTTGCCGGCCTCGGTTCTTCTCGTCCGTGACATAGGCATCCCCTTCGAAATTGACCACCTTGGCCATGGGAAACGCCGCCTCGAAGGCATCCGCCAGGGCTGGCTGATTTTCCTTCACCGACAGCAGGTAATCGGCGCCCTTCTGCAGCACCTGAGTGGCGATCTTCTTTTGGCACCCCATGGCATCGATCGTCACCAGGCAACCTTGCAGATTGAGAAGCTTGAGTAGCTCGGGAATCGCCGTAAGGTGAGTAGACCGCAGGAACCTCCCCTGCAGCCTCTCGCAGAACGGAACGTGAACCTCTCGATTCATTCCGCTCCCATCAAGCAAACGCTCTTGCAGATCCAAATCGCCAATGGGCGAATAATCTGGGACATCTCACTGAGAGTCTATCAAACAACTCTACTGTTCGACGTTTGTGCCTCTTGAGCGTCTTGAATTTCCTTCTTGCCCAACGCACTAGAGCTTTATTCAGGTGTCGGAATACCGGATCAAGTGCTGATCGGCGATAATATCCATAGTAGCCTATCCAACCTTGCACAATAGGGTTCAACCATCGCGCCAACTCTTCTAGGCTATAGTGACTTTTCTGGGCTCTTCGTCGTTGGGTGTGGAATTCGCCCCCTGAGCTGGGCCAGGATATGACCTCCACGACGACAGGAGGCATGGCATGGACGGCACCCAGATTCTGACCCTCGGCCTGGGCCTGGAAGCGCCCTGGATCCTCAAGGACCAGCACCTGGATACCTCCGTATCGCCCCACCGGTTGGACCTCTACGTCGAGGCCGAGCGCGGCAGCCTCTACCCCTGCCCTGAGTGCGGTGAGGCCTGTCCGGCTCACGACTTCTCCAACAAGACCTGGCGGCATCTGAACTTCTTCCAGCATCACTGCCACCTGCACGCCCGCGTGCCCCGCACCAAGTGCCCGGAGCATGGCGTCAAGCGCATCGAGGTGCCCTGGGCCCGGCCAGGCAGCGACTTCACCCTGTTGTTCGAGCAAGCCGCCATGTCGCTGGTCAAGGAAATGCCGGTACTGGCCGTCTCCCGGCAGCTGGAGATCTCCGACAAGCGGCTGTGGCGCATCGTGCACCACTACGTCGGCCGCATGCTGGGGGAACTGGATTTGAGCAATGTGGCCACCGTCGGCGTCGATGAAACCGCATCCCGACGCGGCCAGCGCTACGTCACTGTGTTCCTCGACATGCAGCGCAAGCAGGAGCCGGTGATCTTCGCCGTCCCAGGCCACGGCAAGGACACCATCAAGGCCTTCAGCGCCTTCCTGGCGGCCCATGGCGGCGATCCGGACAACGTGGTCGAGGTCGTCTGCGACATGTCACAAGCCTTCCTCAGCGGCGTGGCCGAGCACCTTCCCAAGGCCGAGGTTACGGTCGACTGGTTCCATATCGTGCAGACCTTCACTAAGCGGCTGGACGAAGTGCGCAAGAAGGAGCGCCGGGAGCAGGGGCACCCCAAGTCGCTGCGCTGGGCTCTGCTGAAGAGCTTGGAAAACGAGAACCTGACGCCCAAGCAGCTGGCGGCGCTCCAGGAACTGGTGGCCGACCAGAGCGCCACGTCCGATGCCTGGGTGATCAAGGAGAAGCTGCGCTGGATCCAGAAGGCCCCGACGCCGCGAGCGGCTCGGTGGCGTATCACGAACTACCTCAAGGTCATGAAGGCGGCGGTCTCGGAGAAGCCTCTCCTGAAGCCGATGGGGAAGGCCCTGGCGACGCTGGAGCGGCACGCCGACGCGGTAGTCAGGCGGTGGATCTCGGGACTGACCAACGCACGACTGGAAGGGATGAACGGCTTGTTCCAGGCGGCTCGGTCACGCGCACGCGGCTACCGGAACGAGGCCAACTTCATCGCCATGATCTACCTGATTGGCAGCCCGGTGGGCCGCCTGTTCGATCAGGCCAAATCCACATGAAACGACGAAGAACCCTTTTCTGCCTTACTTTCAGCTCTTTGATTTTCCGTCTCATCGCCTTCATCGCTGGCAAGCTCACTGCTGGAGTAAAGCTAATAAAAAAGCTATTATCTGAACTATTTTTACACCTCCTTTGCCTGAAGGTGTACCCTAGAAAGTCAAAGCTTATACAAGGATGTAATTCCTTACGTTTTCCATCCTTGCAATATACCAACTTTGTCTTTTCTGGGTGAAGTTCAAGACCACAGCCCTCAAACCTCTGCTTTATTTCTCTGTGCAGCACTTCAGCGTCGCCTTTGGTGTTGGCATGCACCAGACCATCATCCGCATATCGACACCACGGGTTGTCAGGAAACTGCTTTTGCATCCACTTATCAAATACATAGTGCAAGAACAAATTCGCCAACAGTGGACTGACAATGCCACCCTGTGGCGTTCCCTGACTACGCTTGATGATGTTGCCATCCTCCTGCTGCAATGGTGCAATTAACCATCGCTTGATATAGAAGGTGATCCAACTGAAACCTTGCCCATGAGTACGCTCACCAATAGAGACGTGCTTCTCAACGGCTTTCATCAGCAGGTCATGTCGTATGTTGTCAAATAGTCCCTTGATGTCAAACTCTAGAACCCAGTCATATTTCCAACAACGCTTTCGAGTCACACCGATGGCTTGGATCGCAGACTTAGTCGGTCTGTAGCCATAGGAGTCTTCAAGGAAATACGGCTCTATCATTTTCTCAAGCCGTTCTTTGATCACCATTTGTGCGACACGGTCACCGACGGTAGGTATACCCAGTGTCCTCACGCCACCTGACTTCTTCGGTATGTTTACCGCCTTCACCGGTGGAGGGAAATAGGTACCCGATGACAGTCTATTCCATATCTTGTACAGGTTATTCTTGAGATCTTTCTCGAAATCCTCAAGAGTTACATCATCAACACCCGCACCGCCTCGATTTTCTTTCACTTTTTCGAAGGCGGCTTGCACCTCCCATTTTGAGATTGCAAATGGTTTTGCCTGCGCATGCATCCTCCTCCTATCACTGTATGACAGTTGAGACGCCTGTTCAGGCTGCTTGACGCAACCCCTTCGCTCCACACTCATTACAAGCGCTTCCTCACTACTACGAGTTGCTCCGCCCCAGTATCATGCATCGGTACTCTCAGGCTTATCATTTCAGTGATTTGCCTTTCTCCCTTAACATCATGATGACTGGTTCCCGTGGTTCCCATAAAGAGCCTGGTGTAAGGTCATGCCTACTTTACGCCGAACACCGCACACTCAACATTCGGAGTCGCCAGTGTGCTTGTCCCGAGATAACGAAACGATCTCGGTTTTGATGTTGCTTTGAAAGTTTACGACGCGTCCACATAGGTTCGGGTTTACTCATCTCCTTACACCCCACCTCGCCAGAATTGTCTTCTGATTTTCCTTCAACGCTTCCGACCATCACTCTTAATAATAGCCGCTTGAAGGTGGTTTAGAGCCGGCTTCCGACAGCAGACTCTGGAGGGCCTTCCTCCATCTCTTCATGAGCTTATGCTCATTCACTGACTGTCATCCTAACAAGCCAGCTTCAGTGCCCACGGCACACTCTCGTTGGATTTCTCCGCCGTCTTGACCTGGCCCAGCACCACGCCATTAGCCGCACTGAAGGCACTGACCATGTGTATCGCCCCTTTGCCCTTCCCTCGGCAGTACGACCCACGCAGCGTCTTGCCATCGATGGCCACCACCGCGCCCTCCGTCACATCGTGGCAGGCCTTCATCCACTCGGCGAATGCGCTTTGCAGCTGCTCGGCATTCACCAGGGCCATGACTCTCGCCAACGTGTCGTGGCTGGGCACGCCAGCCTCAAAATCGCCGTACTGGCGCAGAAAATCGAGCTTAGCGTGGCCAAAATCCTCGATTTCGTCCCACCCCTCGGCACCACAGATCACCGCACAGACCGTCAGAAACAGAATATCCGACAGCTGATGCTGCACTTTCCAGGCCTGGCGGAAGTCGGGAACGATCGATAAATGGTGCATAAGCGATGGTGTCAGCATGAGGTCATCCATGAGCAAAAAGCGTTAGGTGACCACATTAGCTCCTACTGGTAAAGCGCTACGAAGCCCGTCGTAGAGCGGTTTTTCATGCATTTTCCCTGGGGTGTGGTCGCAGTCCGTACACTGCAAGACCGTCCCGCCCATCGCCTCGGTGCGACAGGCGAGTAGATGGCGGCATACGCGTTGGCGCTGACGATCCAGGCCGGCCGGATTGAAAAAGCGAGCCAGGGCCTGTTGGAGGGTGGCTGTCTCAGTCATGGGCCACCTCCAGGCCGGCCACCAGGTCGATGGGGCCCTGACTCATCCCCTGCTGGCCCGGCAGCCAGTGCAGGTAGCGCATCGTCGACTGGACGCTTCGGTGGCCCAGCAACCGTTGAAGCTGATGGACGGGCATACCCTGCTCCAGGACATGCGTGGCGTAGGCATGGCGCAGGCTGTGAATGCCACCGACCCGTTCTATACCAGCCTGGCGCTTGGCCTGGGTAAAGGCCTTCTGCGGCGCGCTCGGATGCAGCGCGCGATCCGGGAACAGCGTGCTCGGAAACAGCCAAGTCGGCGGCCGGTAGGCACGCCAGTAATCACGCAGGCGATCGAGCAGGGTCACCGAGAGCAAGACCATGCGATCCTTCGCGCCCTTACCCTGGGTGACACGTAGCTGGCCACGCTGGCTGTCGATGTCCCGGACCCGCAGGTGGCAGACCTCACTCACGCGCAACCCGCAGCCATAGCACAGTTCGAGCATCATGCGATGCTTGGGGTTTTGGCACGCGGCCAAGATCCGCCGGACGTCGTCGCGAGTCAGCAATTCCGGAATCCGTTGCGGTGTCTTCGGCACCACGGGCGATACCTCAACCGACGGCCAGTGCAACACGTGGAGGTACAGGAATCGCACGCCGTGCAGATAGACGCGGCAGCTGGCGGCTGACAAACCGCGCTCCTGAACCAGGTGGTTGAAGAAGCGCTGCAGGTCGTCAGGGCTCAATGTGTCTGGCGGTCGGTGGAAATAGCGCGCCAGGTCAGTGATCACCATCAGGTAGGTATGCTGGGTGCGTTGTGCGAAGCCATGCTGACGCATGGCCTCAATCATCGCCTGTCGTAAGGCAGTCATCGTCGTCACTCCTGTTCAGTGACCCTCGGGGGTCAATGAACAGTGTGGTTCGGTAAAGCGAGAGACAGGATTCGACGACAGCTACCGCGAAGCGGTTTAGTTCAACGCTGTGCTCACCGGCAAATTTAGAGCGCAGCGGGAAATTTGTCCGTGTGCAGCACTTTGTTATACGCATGATATACACTTGCACACCTATGAACATTTACAAGCTAGCGCCGTCCCATTTACTTACATTTACTCTTGTCTTTCTTTTAAAGGAAAGAGGCCGAAACGACCATACTGAGGATTCTTCGTAAATACCGTCAGCCCAAGCTGGCCTTCAAAAGACTCTGGCGGATGCTCGTTTTCAACGATAATGACTTGGCTGTCGGAATGTTCTTCGATCAGATATTTATAAAATTTTTGTTTAAGAGTCGTGCCCTGAAGGCTATCGCCCTCGCCCTCCGGCTTGTAGTAGGCGAGCAAAGGTGAATCAAGTACAACAAACCCCGGGTGAGGGAGCGAGCGCTCTTTACAAAATTCGAGCAACCCTAAAGTGGCGGCGGCGTGCGTTATCGCTCTGAGGCCTTTGCCTCTGTTGCCACGAAGCTTACCATTGATGACAAAATCCATAGCAGTTTCGTCAAAATAAACACTGCCTGTATCGGGAAAGTCCCAAGCCACAAGTATTCGTTCTACCGTTTTAGAGAAATCATGTAGGACTTGGGTCGATAGCCTCGCGGCAATCTTGTGATTACCTGTTTCCGCTTCGTTCTCGTCTCCGAATAATTCTTCTCTTTGTTCACGGAGTTTGTCTAATCTGGTAAATACCGAAAGGTGCGAAACAACTTTGCTACGGGTATCAACAAACACGGCGTAGTCAGACTGAACATCTGACAATTCTGGAGCAATGGCATTTTTAATCTTACCATCAATGCCATTGAATTTGTTTTCGATCTCAATCAGAGCTTCGGATAGACGGGCCGACTCGTCATGCAACGAAGTAATTGTAGAATCAAGATCACTAGCCAGTCTCTTGATCTTTTCCATCTCTGCTGCTGCAGCAACGACTATTGACTCAACATCGCCATCGCACTCTTCGGTACTATGTTGAGATTCAGGCAATGCGCCGCAAAGCGGGCAAGGCACTCGTTCATGGTGCACAAAAAGCGAACCGGATTCTTCGATGGCCATCAATCGACGCAAGTCTGTTACGTATTGCGCCTTCAGCAAAGCAAAGCGTTCCAACATGTTGGCAATGTCATCTATCCTGTCCTTAATCGCCTCGCGGTTATTCACAATCTCCCGTCTTTGGGTGGTCATTTCATTGAGCTGAGCCTGAGCCAGTTGAAGCTTTTCTCTGCTAGATGAAATAGACTTCTCTAGCTTTTCGAGTTGATCTTCCAGTTCTTCACGCCCAAAGCCGTGTTCAGTAATCTCGTCCTCTACATCAGCTATCCACTGTTCGAGAAGTTCGGCTTTTGCTTGGTAATTTGCCTCCGATTGTTTGCGAGTATCTGCTGGTACTATTGCGCTATCATCCGACCCCGTAAGCATGAGTTTCAGGGTAGACTTTTCAGCAGTTTTAGAAACATATTGGCCAGTTAAGAACGGAGAATCTTGGCGAATTATTTCCTGCTCATTAACAATGATAAGTCGAGCAATGTCGCGAAAACTTAGGGACCGGCAATCTCCATTCGCATTCTTTCGCACATATTTGCTTAGCAAATCTATAGCGCCAAGGAGCCAACCGGAAATATTGTCCTCCCTGCCTGCTGCGTGTTTCATCTTCATCGTGCCGTTTTCCTCGGCATCAGTCGCAGCTTCAATATCCCCTTTAAATATCCGGTAGTTACCGCCCTCTATACTGCGTTCGAATGTCCAGAGGCCTTTTTCCGAGGATTCGATAGCAATGCGCGCCTTTTCGTATCCGGCCAGCTCTGGAATTCCTCGTAGTTCCTTACCACCAAGGAGGAAGTCAATGGCCTCGACAAGAAAGGATTTTCCGGTATCAGATGCACCGCATACAACACTCAGGTTTTGATCGAAACCAATCAAAGCGGGTGCAACTCTACTACCCAGAAAGCTTATGTTCCTTATTTGAATTGTTTCATCCATTTGATTAACTATCACCTATACCTTGGGATGGTTGAAATTGGGTAGTCCATTTATCAAAAAACCTGCTGATCAAATCTTGAAGCTCGGCAGTGTCCATATTCCCGAAAGTCTCCCCAACCCAGTGTGCTCTATCCATCAATATGCGCATATAAGGGGTAGCCATCGAATCGACGAATGGCTTCGCATAGTCACTTGCTTGATAAAAGATCCCTTCCGCCCTCACAATCCTGGTGACAAGCCCACGGCTCATCATTAAAGAAAGTCCCGACTCAATAATTTTACGCCTAACCAGAAGCTCACCTTCTCTCATCGGAAGAGGTGGATGGAGGCTTTCGGGGCCGTTAACATCGCCTGAATGAACGACCAGATAGTCAAAATCAACAAGACGCTGCAAATCCAAAGCAACGGGAAAATTAGCTGTAAGAATGACTAACGAGCGAACACCTGTCTCAAGTGCACTGTTAAATACTGTGACATTTGGTTGACGCTCTTCACTCATCGTGCTCACCCCAATTCAACCGACTGTCATTCACAAGTTGGTGGCACATTCCTTGTTTGTCCCGCGTGCGTGTGACGCTGGCAAGCGGGCTTGCATCAACGGCAACATTGGCTGCCTGGCTCATTGTTGCATTTAAACGATCCATACCGCAGTCGTGCTTGGACTCGCAAATATCCACAACACCATCAAAAACATCATCTAGAAGAGCTTCGAAGACACCTGGAGGAACTGTGTCTCGGGAAAAGTTTCGCAAGGACTCCGCATGATAAAAGCGCTCACGCTGTCTTCGAAAATTGTTCCGTATGCCATCATCTTTTTCTAGCAGGGAAAGATCGGGTGGTTTCAGGTTATCGCCAATGGACTGTGCATATACGCGTAATAACTGTCTTACGTAACGATGATCCATAGATACAGTATCTTCTGGCGGTATTTCAGGTTCGGGGCGTGTGGCTAGCCCTCCACCAAATCTTACGGAATGAAAAGGCGTGGAGGCATGTTGTTCAATCATTCGAACAAGTGATACGGAGTCGAATATGGTAAAATCAAATCTCTCTAAATGGGTAAGGAGCTCGCCCTCGAGCTTTATTTTGGCTGTAGAGGTAATGCCATCTTCGCAATGTTTTTCCCAGTTATATTTGAGCTCTTCTTTTAATTTTGGAGCATTCGCGAGTAGCTTGCCCAGCTTCGTCCCGATTTGCTTCGGAGCAACAAAGTAATACTTTCGCGGTGACGTATATTCACCGCAATGCGTAAAGTAAATAATCTTACCTAACTCAACCCAGACATCGGAAGGAGCTAACGGCTTATCGTAAAACTTACACTGGTAGTTGTCCCAGCCATCACTAAACTGGCTAGAGGCGATAAAACCAACGACGTCTAGTCCTTTGTCGCCTGCACCAGCAAATCGTTTGACGCAATGATAGAAGTTTTCAAGCGATGAAGCCCATTCCTCGGTGAATTCCTCCCACTCGTCCGCACCAAATAGCTGCACGCGCTTCGCTTTCGGGATAGGAATACCGGAAATCACATGTTCTGGGCTATACAATCCTTTTTGAGGATTGGGTGAAATCTCTTTGAAATCATCTTGGTTCATTATTTTTCGCAAGTAGTCGTTTTCTGTATCATATAACGCCCGCCATCACTGGTTATAAAACCGGCGCGAAGCAGAGGTTTTGGCATCCGGTGCATGGCTTGGTTATGCGCTCTCTCGGATGGCACGGATATCCTCGATATCCACCGGCCGTGAAAGCGCAGATTTATACCGGATCAGATCTTCCTTCAACATAAGGGGAAGCTCAAGACCCAGAAAATGCACTCTCGCATAGCGAGAAAATTCTATGTTGAGCGGAACCCAAGTCTTGTTGTATGCATCGAAGATTCGAGGTCC
The DNA here is from genome assembly GCF_013000985.1 of Halomonas sp. PGE1. Classification (NCBI taxonomy): domain Bacteria; kingdom Pseudomonadati; phylum Pseudomonadota; class Gammaproteobacteria; order Oceanospirillales; family Halomonadaceae; genus Halomonas; species Halomonas sp. PGE1. Next base: position 1,573,147 of record NZ_CP053032.1, on the reverse strand, counting down.
GTCAGCGTTACCTACCTCCACTTTAATACCTTCATACTTGAACTGGACGTAGGTTAGATCCCAGCCTTCCTCTTGGCGGTGAGCGGCTGCTTTGGATACAAACTCCTGGCCGGCCTGGACCACTGACGAAAAGTGTTCCCCAGAAACGAATAGGTCGATGTCATTCAGATCACGCTCAGAGCCATAGCCCTTTGCAGCGAGTCCTCCACAGATCAGAAAGGGGATATTCATACCTCTCAGTAACCCCACAATCCATTGGGCTGCTAAATGATGCACACCTCCTCCTTTTGCGCATAACGCCCGCAGCACGCGCGGCCTTGTAGTGGAGGCGCAGCCGCAACGAAAAGGCCGTCGCTGTGCCTGCGCTGGTTAAGAGGCAATTTGCTTGCACATGACATCGACCGTAACTCCCTTATATTCGCATTTTTCCAGATAGCGCCACCCGAGCTTCTCATAAAGTTTTGAGGCGAACTCAGTGTAGAGGTACCAGGTATCAGCATTGGAACGAACTGCCTCATTTTCGCACCGAGCAATCAATTCAGTTGCTATTCCGTGATGCCGGAAAGACTCTTTGACATAAACGGCAGCCAGCCAAGGGGACAAATCCGGTTTAGTGTCCATGTCATTCTGTACTAGAGCAGCCGAACCAACAAGCTGACCCCCTGACACAGCAACAAAGATTGAAGGAATACCCTCTCGTCCTGCAGCTTTGGAGATTGCTTCGGTTCGACCTTCCAGAGTAAGCGAGGGGTTCAAATGCTTCCACTCTGAATGGTGGAGCTCCGCCAACTCCGCAATAAAATCTTTCTTGTCAGCCAGAGGAACGATTTCCACAGTCTTTGCCTCTTAACGCCCGGCTCACGCGCCGGTTTGGAGCTGCGAAGCAGCGGAAAACTGGTCGCCGTGCAGCCGATTGTTAAGAGCGCTTTTCATCTATGATGTCCATTACCGGCCTATTTCCGCGTTGGGAATTGCAGTGCAGACAGGCAGTGACAAGATTATCAAGCGAGTTGTCGCCACCTTTTGAAACTGGCTGCACGTGATCTAGTGTCGCGGTAAACCTGGTCAGTTGCTTGGAGCAATAACGGCACTTGTAGTCATCGCGCTCGAAGACTTTCAGACGATTTTCTCTGACATTGTAAAAATCGAGCTCTTTCTTCAAGTCTCTTTCTGTTCTTGGAGTCTCATTCGCAGCAGCTTTCTTTGCTTCTTGGCAAAGCTCAATTTCTTCGGGAAGATGGACTTTATACAGGGTGCCTTCTCTGGTGGTGTCACCTGCCTTTGATATTGCCCCTTTCTCTTCAAGCCCATTAAGCGCTTTCTGCACAGCGCCATAGCTCAACCCATCAGATTGGCCGCTCGATGAGGTGATAACACCCGAAGTCATCCCACGAACGCTAGCTCTCGTGTACTGAGTGCCTTCACCCAATACAGATTTCCTGAACAGATGCCAGTAGACAGCAGCTTCGTATGGGTACAGTGCGGGCTGCAAATAATCAATAACGGAGCAGACAATTTCAGGCAGCTCTAGGAACTCAAAATTTTCAGCGAATGCTTGATCGTCTTCGGAGGCCGTTTCTGCCTCTAGCTCATCAAGTAACGCTCTTATTTCTTCAATCTTGCTCACATGCTCTCCTGAGCTCTTAACAGGTATTAGACAGCACGCTCGTTTATTGACTTGAACGCGCGCGCTCGTTCAAGTCAATAAACGAGCGTGCAACTTTTCCACTAACCAACTGATTTCCTTTGAAATTAAGAATAGCTTGGCTACATAAGAAGGATTCGCGTGCTTGCTCGCTCGGTCATTTAGGCACGCTACCGCCCCACTGCATGCTGGCATGGCACCTGCCATCCATGCGGTGTAATGCACCTCTTTGATCTCGCTGGCCAGCCGCCTCGGCTGGCTTGCCGTATTTCAGCGTATGCCGGGGCCGCCAGGGATGCAAAGGGCAGTTCGGATGAGCTATCGACTCTTGCCATCATCGCCGTACAGCAGCCGAAAGCCCGCTCCCGTCAATAGCGCCGCCAGGGCGGCGTCGGGCTCGGTCAGCTCCACCTCCAGGGTGGAAAACTCCCGGCGCAGGGGGTAGTTCGCCCGGCAGGCGTCGAAGCCCTTGGCCATGCCCTGACGGCGGCTTTCACGCCGCAGGCTGTCGTGGTCCCGGCGCACATCGTGAACGGCGCGGAGGCAGAGCCGCAGCGCTTCCTCGGGCTCGAGGCCCGGACCCAGCGCCAGGCGGCGCAGGGGCGGGGAAGGCAGCAGCGCATCGAGGGTGACCCGAGCGGGGAGCCCGAGCTCACGGCAGAGCGCTCGGTAGACCATATGGGTGCCGCGCCGCTTGCCGTCCAGGCTGTGGCCGGCGATATGGGGCGTGGCGATCTCGGCCAGGTCGCACAGGGCGGCGTCGATGGCGGGCTCGTTTTCCCAGACGTCGAGCACCGCGCTGATATCGCCCTCCCCGGCCAGCCGCTGGCGCAGCGCCGCGCCGTCGACGCAGTCGCCGCGGCCGGCATTGAGCAGCACGGTGCCCGGCGCCAGCTCGGCGATCGCCTCGGCGTCGAGCAGGTGATGGGTGGCATGGGGCCCCTCGCGCACCAGCGGGGTATGCAGGCAGAGCACGTCGCACTCATCGATCAGCGTCTCGAGGTCGACGAAGCCGGACAGAGATTGCCCCGCGGCACTCTCTGCCGCGACCCTGGGCGGATCACAGGCCAGACAGTCGATGCCCATGGCGGCGAGGCGCCCCAGCAGCCGCCCGCCTACGTTGCCGGCGCCCACAACGCCCACCCGCCGCTCGGCAAGCCGCCACCCCTGGCGCTCGGCCAGGGTGGCGAGGCTGCCGAGCACATGATCCACCACCGCCTCGGCGTTGCAGCCCGGGGCACTGGCGAAGGCGATACCGCGCTCGGCGAGCACCGCGGTCTCGATATGGTCGGTGCCGATGGTGCAGGTGCCCACGAAGCGCAGCCGGTTCGCTCGGGCCAGCAGCGCTTCGTCTACCCGGGTGATGGAGCGCACCACCAGGGCGTCCACGTTGACCAGGTCATCGGCGGTGATCTCCCGCCCGGGCCGGCGGACAAGCTCGCCCAGCGAACCGAAGCAGGCCTCGGCGGCGGGGACGTTAGCATCGACAAGGATTCGCATGGTCTCTTGTTCCCACTTCTCAGGCGATTACAATACGCCCCAACCTACCACTCCCCCGCCGCCACGGGGAGCCTCTGCATCTCAGGAGCCTCGATGATCGTCCGCTGGGAAACCGACCACGACTATGTGCTGGTGCATATCCACCAGGACATGTTCGGCGACTGGATCTTCAGTCGCGCCTGGGGGCAGATCGGCACCCAGTTCGGGGGCCTCAAGCACCAGCTGGCCGACGATCATGACCAGGCGCTGATGTGGCTGGCCGACGAGGCCACCATCCAGGCCTCCCGGGGCTTTCGCAAGGTGCTGGAGGTCGAGGACGAAAGCCCCGAGGGACGCGAGGCGGTCAGCCAGCTGTCGCTGCTGGACGCCCTGTAGGACGCTATCCCAGGTAGCGCCGACCGTTGCGCATCTCGGCCCCGTGTACCTCGCGGGTCGGCTCCTCGCCCGCCAGCTGGCGGTGCAGGACCTCCCAGGCGTCGTCATCCAGCCAGTCCCGCTCGGCCAGCCAGGCCGCCAGCCGTGGCGCCTCGAAGCCGCGGTCCAGCTCCTTCCCCTCGGCATCCGCCAGCACCGGGATGCGTACCCCGTAGCGCTCGACCAGGGCATCATCCTCGCTGATCTCGACCCGATCCAGGGCCACCGGCTCGCGGCTGAGGTGGCCCAGCAGCGCCTCGAGCTGGCTGCACAGATGGCACCCCAGGGTGGTGTAAAGGGTCAGCCGGATCATGCGCGCGCCTCCCGGTGACGAATCAGGAAGACGTGGTGCAGGTCGGGATTGCGTTTGAAATCCGGGTCGAAGGTCTTCGCCGAGATGTCGTCCACCGCGTAGTGCTCGGCCAGGTCGGCGTCCAGCGTGAAGCGGCGCTGGTTGTTGGAGAACACCAGGGTGCCACCCGGCGCCAGGCGGGCCATGGCCAGGCGCACCAGGCGCCCGTGGTCGCGCTGCACGTCGAGGGTCCCCTCCATCTTCTTGGAGTTGGAGAAGGTGGGCGGGTCCATGAAGATCAGGTCGAACTCGGCCCCCGCCGTCTCGAGCCAGCGCAGGCAGTCGTCGCGTACCACCCGGTGGCGGCTCGGGTCGAGGCCGTTGAGGGCGAAGTTGTCCCGCGCCCACTCCAGATAGGTGTTGGAGAGATCCACGCTGACGCTGTCGCTGGCACCGGCGCACCCCTCGGCGCCACGCGGCCCCAGCGCCGCCTGCACGGTGGCGGTGGCCGTGTAGCAGAAGAGGTTGAGGAAGCGCTTGCCCGGCGCCATCTCGCCCAGCATCCGGCGCACCGGACGGTGGTCCAGGAACAGGCCGGTGTCGAGGTAGTCGCGCAGATTGACCCACAGCCGGGCGCGGCCCTCGCGCACCTCGAAGCGCTCGCCGCTGGCCGCCTGCTTCTGGTACTGGGCGCGGCCGCTCTGGCGTTCGCGGCGCTTGACCACCACCCGCGTCGGGTCGACCTCGAGCACCTCGGGGATCACCGCCAGCGCCTCGAACAGGCGCTTCTGGGCCTGGGCGGCATCGATGGAGCGGGGCGCGGCATACTCCTGCACATGGACCCGATCGCCATAGAGATCAACGGCCAGGGCGTACTCCGGCATGTCGGCATCATAGAGCCGATAGCAGCGCTCGCCGCTCTGCTTGAGCCACTTCTTCAGGCGCTTGCGGTTCTTCTCCAGCCGGTTGGCGAACATCTGCGCCCCTTCGGAGCGACGCGGGGCGGTGCCCTCCCCTGACGCTGGGCCATCGGCCTCGGTGACCTCCATGAGCAGCAGCTTGGCCTCGAGCGGCCCGTTGCGCAGGGCATACTGCTTGTGGGCACGCAGGCCGATGCGGTGGCCGAGGTCAGGGTTGGCGGTGAAGACCGCCAGCCGCCACCCGGGAAAGGCCGCGCGCACTCGCTCGCCCAGCTGCGCATAGAGGCCGACCAGTTCCGGCAGCTCGCCGAGCCGCTCGCCGTAGGGCGGGTTGGTGATCACCAGGCCAGGCGGTTCAACGCCCAGGCCCTCAGGACGCGCCAGCTGGGCCAGCCCCGCCCCGGTCAGGGTGATCAGCGCCGGGATGCCGGCGCGCATGGCGTTGGCCCGGGCCGCGGCGAGCGCCGCCGGGCTCTGGTCGAAGCCATGGAAGTGCGAGCGGCAGCGCTTGCGACCAATGCTGGCCCGCGCCTCGGCCTCGCGCTTCAGCTCACGCCACAGGGTCTCGTCGTGACCGGCCCAGCCATGGAAGCCGAAGCGCTCCCGCGCGAGGTTCGGAGCCATGTCGGCGGCCATCATCGCCGCCTCGATCAGCAGGGTCCCGGCGCCGCACAGCGGGTCCACCAGCGCGCGCCCCTCCCGGGCCAGGGCCGGCCAGCCGGCGCGCACCAGCAGCGCCGCGGCCAGGTTCTCCTTGAGCGGGGCATGGCCCACGTCGCGGCGATAGCCACGGCGGTGCAGGCTGTCGCCGGAGAGGTCCACGCCGATGATCAGCCGCCCGCGGTGCAGGTGGGCATAGAGGCGCAGGTCGGGGGACTTCAGGTCGACATCGGGGCGCGCCAGCCCCGCGGCCTGCAGCCGGTCGACCACCCCGTCCTTGACCGTCTGGGCGCCGAAGCGGGTGTGACGAATGGCCTCACTGCGCCCATGGAAATCCACCGCCAGCGTCGCGCCGGGCGCCAGGTGGCGTGACCAGTCGATGGCCGCCACCGCGGCACGCAGCTGCTCCGGGGTCTCGATGCTCTCCTCCCTGGCCAGGCAGAGCACTACCCGGTTGGCCAGCCGCGACCACAGACAGGCGCGGTAGGCGCCGGCGAGGTCGGCGCGCAGGTTCACCCCGCCGACCGTGGTCTTGCCGGGCTCGGCGCCCAGGGCGGCGAGCTCTTCGGCCAGCAGCAGTTCGAGCCCCTGGGGGCAGGTGGCCAGGAGATCCAGCGTGGCGTCGTGTGGTGGTGGTGTCATCGCGTCGATACCGCTTGGCAGATTCTCGGGGTCCACCGTGTCAGACAGGTGAACGGGTTGTTACAAATCGGGGGTCGACAAGCCCGATCGAAGTGGGCTATCAATACCCCAGTAGCTACTGAAACACGCATGCGTTTGCTGTCAACGGGCTCGATCTTCAAGGGCCGGCCCGTGGCACGTTAGGGTATGGCTCGCGCCTTCGGTCGGGGCCTGCCAGTTAGATACCTTTTCAAGAGGTAGTCCAATGAAACGACAGAAACGTGATCGCTTCCAGCGTGCCTACATTCATGGCTACAAGGCAGGTATTTCAGGTCGCTCTCGCGATGACTGTCCGAGCCAGGACATCAATCTTCGCGAATACTGGATGAGCGGTTGGCGTGAAGGTCGTGGGGATCAATGGTCCGGCATGACGGGAGTCTCCGGCATCCACAAGAACCCCATGGTGATGTGACCCCAACCCGCTTTCGGGTTCACACCCACCGATCTCGATAGACTGGAGATCCCAACTCGATGGAGCCCGTGGCACTCACCACGGGCTTTTTGCGTGCCTCACCAACTCATCGCGCGCCGGCCTGGGCCTTCAGGGCCCGGGCGCACTCGCCCACCAGGGCCGGGCCGCGATAGATGAAGCCCGAGTAGAGCTGCACCAGGTCGGCGCCGGCCTCGCGCTTGGCAAGGGCCGCCTCGCCGCTGTCGATGCCCCCCACGCCGATGATCGGCATCTCTGGCAGCTGCCGGCGCAGTTCGCGGATCACCGCATTGGAGGCCTCGAACACCGGGCGGCCGGAAAGCCCCCCGGCCTCCTCGGCGTGGGGCAGCCCCGCCACCGCCTCGCGGGAGATCGTGGTGTTGGTGGCGATCACCGCATCGATGGCGTTGCCGGCCAGGCAGCGCGCCACCAGGCCGACCTCCTCGGCCTCCATGTCCGGGGCGATCTTCACCGCCAGCGGCACCCGACGGCCGCCGTCGCGGTCGAGCCGGCTGCCCTCCTCGCGCAGCGCCGAGAGCAGGCCATCGAGCTGCTCGCCGAACTGCAGGTTGCGCAGCCCCGGGGTGTTGGGCGAGGAAATGTTCACGGTGATGTAGTGGGCATGGGCATGCACCTTGCGCAGGCAGGCGAGGTAGTCGTCCACCGCCTGCTCCACCGGCGTGGTGAGGTTCTTGCCGATGTTGATGCCGATCACGCCGTCATAGCGGCTCGCCCTGACCTTCTCGACCAGGTGGTCGACCCCGGCATTGTTGAAGCCCATGCGGTTGATGATGGCGCCGGCCTCGGGCAGCCGGAAGAGCCGCGGCCGCGGATTGCCCGCCTGGGGCTTCGGGGTCACGGTGCCGACCTCGACGAAGCCGAAGCCCAGCGCCCCCAGGACGTCGAGGTGGTCGGCGTTCTTGTCGAGGCCGGCCGCCAGGCCTACCCGGTTGGGAAAGCGCAGTCCCATCAGCTCAACCGGGTCCTCGACGCGCTCGCCGCCGAGGCGGCCCGCCAGCCCCAGGCGCCCGGCCAGATCGAGCCCCTTCAGCGCCACCCCGTGGGCGGTCTCGGCATCGAGGCGAAAGAGGATCGAGCGGGCGAGGGAATACATGGCGTCTCCAGGCGGCGAGGGGCTAGACGTGTCGGCGCAGGAGTATAGCAGCGCCCCCGCCCCATGACGACGCACCCCGCCAGGCGGCGGGGTGCGTCGACTCCGAAGGCAGGGCGAGCTCAGCTCTCCTGGCTGCTCTCCGCCAGGTCCACCAGCTCGCGCACGACCACGGCAAACAGCGGGAAGCCACCCTGGCCACCGCTGCCCACCTGCTCGAGCAGCTTGCACCAGCGGCTGTGCATGCCGGCGTGCAGCTCAAGCCACTGATCGACCCGCTCGCCGGCCTCCCGAGCGCCGCCCTCCATGCGCAGCACGCTGACGGTGAGCGCCAGCTGCTGGCGGTCGACGTCGTCGCGGAAGGTGTCGCGGGCCTGGGCCTGCCAGCTGTCGCGCACCTTGAGGTCGGTAATCTGGCCGATCAGCCACGGCAGCTTCAGGCGATCGCCGATCTCGTAGAACACCTCGGAGACCCGCTGAGGCTTCTCACCGGCCTGGCGGGCCGCCTGGATGATACCGAGCCCGGCATAGAGGCTGGCGGCCGCCGCCGAGGCGCCGGCCAACGCCTCGGGCACGCCGGCCTCGATGAGCTCGGCGCGGCGCGCCTCCCAGGCCTTGAGCTCCTCACCGCGCAGCCGCTTACCGATGCCCTCCTGGAGCTGGGCCAGGCGCGGGGTGAAGTACTCGATGGTCTCGCGGGTCTCCATTCCCAGCCGGGCGCGTAGGAACCAGCGGGTCGCGCGGCGGATCAGGCGCATCAGGTCGATCATCATGCCGTACTGCACTGCGCTCGGCACCCGGTTGTCCAGGGCCTCGATCTGCTGCCACAGGCTGTCGAGCTGGAACACCTCCCGGGCGATCACATAGGCGCGGGCGATCTCGGCGCGACTGGCCCCGGTGGAGTCGATCAGCCGACGCACGAAGACGATGCCCATATGGTCGACGAGGTCGTTGGCCACCTGGGTCGCCACGATCTCGCGCTTGAGGCGATGCTCGTACATCTCGTCGCGGTAGCGCTCCACCAGCACCGCGGGGAAGATCCACTCCACGTGGCGCTCCATGACCGGATCATCGGGCACCTCGGAGGCGATCAGGTCGCCCTTGAGCACGCGCTTGGCATAGGAGATCAGCACCGAGAGCTCCGGCAGCAGCATGCCCTGCTGGTTGGCGGCGCGCTCCTCGAGCACCTCGTCGGCGGGCAGGAACTCCAGCTCGCGATCCAGCAGCCCCTGAGCCTCGAGCTCGCTGATGAAGCGGCGATAGGGGCCGATCCCTTCCCGGGAGATGATCTCGGCCAGGTCCAGCGCCTGGGTCTGGCGGTAGTTGTCGCGCAGCACCAGCTCGGCGACCTCGTCGGTCATGTCGGCGAGCAGCTGGTTGCGCTGCTTCTCGGTCATGTCGCCGCGCTTGACCACCTCGTCGATGAGGATCTTGATGTTGACCTCATGGTCGGAGCAGTTGACCCCTCCGGCGTTGTCGATGAAGTCGGTGTTGATGCGCACGCCGCGGGCGGCGGCCTCCATGCGGCCGCGCTGGGTGAAGCCGAGGTTGCCGCCCTCGCCCACCACCCGGCAGTTAAGCTCGCGACCATCGATGCGCAGGGCGTCGTTGGCCTTGTCGCCCACCTGGGCGTCGCTCTCCTCGCTGCCCTTGACGTAGGTGCCGATGCCGCCGTTCCAGATCAGGTCGACCTCGGACTTGAGCATGGCGCGGATCAGTTCGCTGGGCGAGAGCCGCTCCTCCCGGATGCCGAAGAGGCGCTTCATCTGGGGCGAGATCGGGATCGACTTGGCGCTGCGCTTGAAGACGCCGCCCCCCTCGGAGATCAGCGAGGCATCGAAGTCCTCCCAGCTGGAGCGCGGCATCTCGAACAAGCGCTGGCGTTCGGCGAAGGTCGCCGCGGCGTCGGGGTCGGGATCAACGAAGATATGCAGGTGGTTGAAGGCCCCCACCAGGCGGATGCGGTCGGAAAGCAGCATGCCGTTGCCGAAGACGTCGCCGCTCATGTCGCCGATGCCCACCACGGTGAACTCGTCCTGCTGGGTGTTCACGCCGAGGTTGCGGAAGTGGCGCTTGACCGACTCCCAGGCCCCCTTGGCGGTGATACCCATCTTCTTGTGGTCGTAGCCGTTGGCGCCCCCGGAGGCGAAGGCGTCGCCCAACCAGTGGCCATACTCAGCGGAGATCTCGTTGGCGATATCGGAGAAGGTGGCGGTGCCCTTGTCCGCCGCCACCACCAGGTAGGGGTCATCCTCGTCGTGGCGCACCACCGCCTGGGGCGGCACCACCTCGCCCCCCTTGAGGTTGTCGGTCACGTCGAGCAGCGCGCGGATGAAGGTCTTGTAGCACTCGATCCCCTCGCGCTGATAGGCCTCGCGATCGCCCTCGGGCAGGCGCTTGCAGACGAACCCCCCCTTGGCGCCCACCGGTACGATCACCGAGTTCTTGACCTGCTGGGCCTTGACCAGGCCGAGCACCTCGGTGCGGAAGTCCTCGTGGCGATCGGACCAGCGCAGGCCGCCGCGGGCCACCTTGCCGCAGCGCAGGTGAACGCCCTCGAGGCGCGGCGAGCAGACGAAGATCTCGAAGGCCGGGCGTGGCTTGGGCATGCCGGTGACCTTCGACGGCTCCAGCTTGACGGCGATGTAGTCCTTGACCCCGCCGTCGGCGCGCCGCTGGTAGTAGTTGGTGCGCAGGGTGGCGCGGATCAGTTCCATGTAGCGGCGCAGCAGCTGGTCGTCGTTGAGGCTGGCGACATCATCCAGCAGACGCTGGATACGCTCCACGCAGGCCGCCTCCTCGCCCTCGGCGGGACGCTCCTCTGGGTCGAAGCGCAGCTCGAAGAGGGTCACCAGCTCGCGGGTGATCTCCGGGTGGCTGGCGAGGGTGTTGGCCATGTACTCCTGGGAGACGCCGAAGCGGATCTGCTTCATATAACGCGCATAGGCGCGCAGCATGGCTACCTCACGCCAGGTCAGGTTGGCGCCGATGATCAGCCGGTTGAAGGCGTCGTTGTCCGCCTCGCCGGTCCAGATGCGCTGGAAGGCCTCGATGAAGGGCTCGCGCATCTCCTGGAGGTTCACCTCGACGCTGGTGTGGTGCTCCAGGTCGAAGTCGTGGATCCAGTAGACGGCATCGCTGGCCTCGATCTCGTAGGGACGCTCGCCGATCACCCGCAGGCCGAGGTTCTCCATCATCGGCAGCACATCGGAGAGCGGAATCGGCTTGTCGCGATGGAACAGCTTGAGGTTGACCCCGCTACCCTCCTCCTCCACCAGCCGGTAGAGCGACAGCGACAGCGGTGCGCCATCGTCCAGCTCGCTGATATGCTGCAGATCGTAGACGGCGGTGCGGGCGCTGAAGTCGTCGCGATAGCTGGCCGGGAAGGCATCGCGGAAGCGGTCCATCAGACGGTTGGCCTGCTCCTCGCCGAAGCCCTCGATGCTGGCGGCCTGCAGGTCGTCGCGCCAGTTGCGGGCCAGTTGGGCCACCTTGGCCTCGAGCCGCCTGACGTCATACTCCACCGGCCGGTCGCCCTGGAAGCGCAGGATGAACTGGATGCGGGCCAGCACCGACTCCGAGAGGTAGGTGTTGAAGTCGCCGAAGGTGGCATCGAGCTCCTCGCAGAGCAGGTTCTGGATGCGCACGCGCAGCTCGGTGGAGAAAACATCCCGCGGGATGTAGGCCAGGCAGGAGTAGAAGCGCCCGGGGCGGTCCTCGCGGATGAACAGGCGCACCCGGCGCCGCTCGCGGATGCTGAGGATGCCCAGCGCGGTCTCGGCCAGCTCGTCGGTGTCGATCTGGAAGAGGTCGTCGCGGGGATAGACCTCGAGGATCTGCAGCAACTGCTTGCCGTTGTGCCCCTTGGGGTTGAAGCCGGCGATCTCCATGACCGCCTTGAGCCGGCGGCGCAGGATCGGCACGTTGCGCGGCGACTCGTTGTAGACGGTGGCGGTGAACAGGCCCAGGAAGCGGTGTTCGCCGATCAGGTTGCCCTGCTCATCGTAGCGGTCGATGGAGATGTAGTCAGGGTAGGTCGGGCGATGCACCCGGGCGTGGTGGGCGCTCTTGGCAAACGACAGCAGCTCCGGCACCAGCACGAACTCGCCATTCTCGACGCCGAGCTCGGTGCGGATGCGCTCGCGATAGCGCGGCTGGTCGAGCCGGAAGACCCCCAGCTCGCTGCCCTTGGCCTTGACCAGCTGCTGCTGGCCGCCCTTCGCAGTGACCTGATAGGCGTCGTAGCCGAGAAAGGTGAAGTTGTCGTGCAGCAGCCACTCGACGAAGGCGATCGCCTCGCGGTGGTCCTCCGGATCGATCTGGGCCGGACAGGCGGCGCGCAGCTCCTCCAGAGCGGCCTTGACCTGCTCGCGCATCGGCTCGAAGTCGGTGACCGCCGTGCGCACGTCCACCAGCACCTCGTGCAGGCTGGCCTGGAGCTCGGCCAGCGCGGCCGGGTCGGAGTGGCGGTCGATCTCGATGACGATCAGCGACTCCCGGCCGCTCGGCGCATCGGCATCGCGGGGCGAGGCGACCCGAGTCAGGCGAGTGTCTGTGCCGCGCTCGGTGGCCAGCACGGCATTGTGAATGGCATGCACGGTGATGCCGCGACGATTGAGCTCGATGCGCACCGAGTCCACCAGGAAGGGCATGTCCTCATGCAGCACCGCCACGAAGGTGTGGGACGACTGCCAGCCATGCTCCTCGTAGTCGGGGTTGAAGACCCGCACCTTGGGGGAGGCGGCGTCGAACTGCTGGAGGAAGTGCCAGACCGACAGGGTGGCCCCGTAGAGGTCGTCCAGGCGGCGATCCTCGAGGTCATCGAAGGGCACGGAGGCGTAGAAGTAGCGGGCGAAGGCGCCCACCTCCGCCGCCTTGCGCTCCTCGAGTCGGGTGCTCAGCCGCTCGGTAAGCTGCTTGAGAAAGCCCTGTCTGGCGTCATTGTTCGCAACATGCAGCATCCTTCACCTCGTGCCTTGGGCCGCGACAGCGACCGGAAGTGTTCGACATGGCGCCCGCCCCGGGCGCCCTGTCGCCAGCTTACGCCACTCTCCGCACCGGCCCCACCGGGATGCCAACATGCTCATGGAGCATGACGGTTGGGCATCGCCACTTGACAGGCACGCCCCGCGACCCGGTCAGTCGCGCCGCTCCAGCAGCACCCCGCACTCGCAGTGGTGGGTCCAGGGAAACTGGTCGAACAGCGCGAAACGGGTGATGGCGTGGGTCTCGGTCAGTCGCTCCAGGTTGTCCGCCAGCGTATCCGGATTACATGAAATATAGACGATGCGCTCATAGCCGCTGAGCTGGCGGCAGCTGGCCTCGTCCAGTCCGGCGCGGGGCGGATCCACCAGCACGGTGGTGAAGTCGTAGTCGTCCAGGGCCCACTCGGCCACCCGCCGGCCGCCCTTCTCGCCCTGGAGGGCCGCGGCGAACTCCTCGGCCGACATGCGTCCCACGGTGACGTTGTCGAGGCCGTTGGCGGCGAGGTTCTCGCGGGCGCTGGCCACCGAGGTGCGCGAGATCTCGGTGGCCAGCACGCGGCGGAAGTTCTCGGCCAGCGCGACGGTGAAGTTGCCGTTGCCGCAGTAGAGCTCCACCAGGTCGCCGGCCTGGCTGCCCCGGGTCACCTCCCGCGCCCAGGCGAGCATCGAGCGGCAGATCTCGGCATTGGGCTGGGTGAAGCTGTTCTCCACCTGCTGGTAGACGAACTCGCGCCCCTCCACCGTCAGGCGCTCCCAGACGTGGTCGCGCTCGAGCACCAGACGCTGCTTGCGGGCGCGCCCGATGATCATCACCCCGAGCGTCTCCTGGAGGCGGCGCGCCTCGGCCTCCCAGGCCTCGTCCAGCGGGCGGTGGTAGACCAGGGTCACCAGCGCCTCGCCGGCGAGCGTGGTGAGGAACTCCACCTGGAAGAGCTTGCGGCGCAGCAGGGGCACCCCACGGATGGCGTCGAGCAGGGCCGGCATCAGCTCATTGATGCGACGGCTGGCCACCGGGTACTCGTCGAGGCGAATCACCCTCTTCGTCTTTTTCTTCGGCTCCTCGGGGCCCGCCTCGGACTCCTGTATCTCGAACATGGCATAGAAGAGGTCGTCACCCTCGTGCCAGATCCGGAACTCGCAGCGCTGGCGGTAGTGACTGGGCGGCGAGGGATAGACCTCGAGGGTCGGCGGCGAGAAGCGCGCAAAGTCGCGGGTGATGCGCTCGCGCTTGGCCTCGAGCTGCTGGTCATAGCGGGCGGGGTCGACAACAGGAATGGCCAAGAAGCCTCCTTCGGGGAATGGCAGGAAACGGATGGGGGACTGCGCTCAGTCCAGCACCAGAAGTCGCGGCTCGGCAAAGCCGAAGCGGGCAAGGCCCGCGGTCAGCCGGGGGTCCAGAGCGGTGACATGGCTCTCTCCCGGGCCGCACCGGGGGGCCACGCCGCGCGCCACCTGGGCGGTGCGCCGGGCGATGGCCTCGCTGGAGTCGATCCACGCAATCTCGCGGGGGGCAGCGGCGGCCAGGAAGTCCCGCAGCAGGGGAAAGTGGGTGCAGCCGAGCACCACGGTATCCAGCAGCGGATCCTCCCACAGCGGCGCCAGGGCCCGGCGGATCACCGCGGGGTCCGGGGCCTCGCCGGCCAGCCAGCGTTCGGCCTCGCGGACCAGCTCATCGGCGGCCACCCGGGTCACACGGCAGTGGGCGGCGAAGGCCTCGATCAGGCCCAGGGTATAGGGACGCGCCACCGTGGCGGAGGTGGCCAGCAGGCCGAAGTGGCCGCTGCGCGAGGAGGCCGCGGCGGGCTTGATGGCCGGTACGGTGCCGACCACGGGGATCGCAAGCCGCCTGCGCAGGGCATCCAGCGCCAGGGTGCTGGCGGTGTTGCAGGCCACTACCAGGGTCACGCAGCGGCTGGCCGACACGGCGGCCTCGCATACGCGCAGGATGCGCGCCACCAGCCAGTCGTCCTCGCGCAGGCCGTAGGGGAGCATGGCATTGTCGCAGGCGTAGACCAGCGCGGCCTCCGGCAGCTGGTGACGCAGGGCCGTCACCACGGAGAGCCCCCCCACCCCGGAGTCGAAGACCAGGATCGGTCCGCCGCTCATGGGCACACCCCGGCCATGCCGCAGGCGGCATCACGGTCGGGGCGGTGGGAGAGCGTCGACGAGTGTCGGGGGTCTGGCATCACGAGGCACCGGCTGGGAGAGGCGACATTCTACCCCAGCCGGCGCGCGCTGGCAGCCCGGGTCAGGCGGGTTCGGGCGTCTCGCGCAGCTCGGCGTAGAGCTCCGGATAGGCCTCCTGGAGGCGCTCCAGCTCGGCCGCGGCACCCTCGGGAAGCGCCTGGGCGAGGCGATCGAGATCCTGTTCGTTGAAGTGCTCGCGAATCATCGGGAAGAGCAGCTCCCGCTCGTCGCGCAGGTAGGCGCGGTGGGCATCCAGGTACGCCTTGAGGTCGTCCGCGAAGCGATCCATGGGGATCACCGCATCCATCAGGATCATGTCGATATCGCTGGAGAGGCGGCCCAGCTGGACCTTCAGCGCCTGATAGTCGGCGGCGAGACGCTCGGTCATCGGCCGGCTGCCGGGGTCGAGCTCTGCCAGGCGCTCGCTGAACAGCCGCTCCAGGGGCAGGGTGAAGCCTTCCATGTAGTCCAGGATGTAGTCCACCACCTCGCGCACCAGTTGGAAGTTGGGGCGCTCGCCTGCCGCGAGGGTCTTATGCTTCAGCTGCAGAACGTGCAACATGCGAGCCATGTTGGCATGATCCAGACGCAGTTGGGTCAGCACGGGCATGTCGGGCCCTCCTGTGTAGTGACATCATTGCAGGGACGTAGGGAGTAGGCACACGCTTTCATTGGATGCGCCATCGGGGACGAGGTTCATCGACTGCCTGGCCAGCGATGATACCTCCCCACTCTAGCAGCCAGTCCCACGACCTGCCTCTGTCGAGATCAACGTAAGGAACCTGCCATGGACCTCTTCGCCGACGAGAGCGATCACGGCGCCCCGCTGGCCTGGCGCATGCGGCCCCGCACCCTGGCCGACTATGTGGGCCAGCAGGCGCTGGTAGGCCCCGGCCGCCCCCTGGCCCGTATGGTCGAGACCGGCGTGGTGCGCTCGATGATCCTCTGGGGGCCGCCGGGCAGCGGCAAGACCACCCTGGCGGAGATCCTGGCCGCCGAGTCCGGCGCCGAACTGGAGCACCTTTCGGCGGTGATGGCCGGCGTCAAGGAGATCCGCGCCGCGGTGGAGCGGGCCAGGGCGCGCCAGGCTCACGGCCAGGCGACGCTGCTGTTTCTCGACGAGATCCACCGTCTCAACAAGAGCCAGCAGGACGCCCTGCTGCCCCATGTGGAGTCGGGGCTGCTGACCCTGATCGGCGCCACCACCGAGAACCCCTCCTTCGAGGTCAACTCGGCGCTGCTCTCGCGGGCCCGGGTGCACGTGCTGACCTCACTCGGCGAGGCGGAGCTGGGCGAGGTGCTGCGCCGGGCGCTGGCCGACGAGGCCCGCGGCCTGGGCGCGCGACGCCTGCGGGTCGATGATGAGGTGCTGGCCCTGCTGGCCCGGGCCGCCGCCGGGGACGCCCGCCGGGCGCTGGGCCTGCTGGAGACCGCCTGCGACTTCGCCGAGCCCGATGGCGAAGGTGGCGAGGTGGTGCGCCGCGAGGCGCTGGTCGACGTGCTCGGCCACCAGGCCAGCGCCTTCGACAAGCAGGGCGATCACTACTACGACCTGCTCTCGGCGATCCACAAGTCGGTGCGCTCCTCGCGCCCCGATGCCGCCCTGCTCTACATCGCCCGTTTCGTGCAGGGCGGCGGCGACCCGCTGGACGTGGTCCGGCGCCTAGCCGCCATCGCCTCCGAGGACGTGGGCAACGCCGACCCGCGCGCCCTGCCACTGGTGATGGCCGCCTGGGACGCCTACCTGCGCCTGGGCGACCACGAGGGCCAGCGGGCCATCGCCCACGCCGCCATCCACCTGGCGGTGGCGCCCAAGAGCAATGCCATCGACCAGGCCTGGAAGCGTGCCCAGGCCTTCGTGGCCAGCCAGCCACGGCTGGAGGTGCCCGGCTACCTGCGCAACGCGCCGACGAAGCTGATGGAGAGCCTGGGCCACGGCCATGGCTACCGCTACGCCCACCATGAGCCCCATGCCTACCCCGCCGGCAGCAGCCACGACTGCTGGCCGGAGGAGACGCCCCGAGAGCGCTTCTACCGGCCGACCGAGCAGGGCCAGGAGAAGCGCTACGGCCAGCTGATGGCCTGGCGCGAGCAGCTCGACGCCGAGGCCGACGAGGGCGGCGGCGCCTAGCGCCAGAGCGAGCGTCGGGAACATGGCGAGAGCCCGGCTCCGCCGGGATCCCACCAGAAACGCCGGAGCCCCCGTCGGATGGCTTCCGACGGGGGCTCCCGAGCATGTGGCACCGACCGCCCGTGACCGAGCGGCTGGCCGAAGGCCTCAGTGCGTATCGCGGATCACATCGGTGCCCTCGGGGATCTCGAAGACGAAGCGGCTGTCGTCGATGGCCTGGTTCATGGTGGCATCGCGGAACTCGATGGCGGTGCGCTGCCCGGTGCTGTCGGTCATCTGCAGGGTGGTCAGCAGCTCACCGCGGAAGGTCATCTTCAGCTCCTCGAAGAGGGTATCCGCGGATTTGGGCAGCAGGGTGAAGGTCTCGGCGCTCCCCTGCTGCTGGCGAGTCACGTCGTAGCTGTCGACCAGGTCGCTGGCGCTGCCGGAGAGCAGCAGGGCCGGGGTATGGGTGACGCGATGATCCAGGGCCTGGATGGTGGCCTGTTCCAGGTCGGGGTCGTGCAGCATCACCTCCTCGCCGTCGGAGATCACCTCCTGCTGGTAGGGAGCCTCCACCTCCCAGCGGAACTTGCCGGGACGCGCGAGCCACATCTGGCCGTGGGCTTCCTGGAGACGCTCGCCGCTGGCGTCGAGGATCTGCTGCTCGAAGCGCGCCTCGAAGGTCTGCAGCGGCTCGAGCATGCGGGTCAGGCGATCCGCCCCTTCGCTGGCCAGGGCCGCGAGCGGCATGGCCAGGGTCATGGTGATAACGGCAAGGGTCTTCTTCACTATCATGGTGCTCTGTCTCCCTGGACGGTTCCAACTGGAATCCTGTCACTCGGACTGTATGGACGCCGGCGGGTTGCAGGCCTGCCGGCGCTTTCATGCTGGTTGCATGGTTGAAGGGGGGCGTCTCCCAGGGGAGACGCCCGCGTCGGTGGCGGGCGCGCTGCTAGTCGCCCCCCGCTCGCGGGGACAGCACCTCGCGGGAGCCGTTGGTCCCCATGGTGGAGACGACACCGGCCATCTCCATGGCCTCCACCAGGCGCGCCGCGCGGTTGTAGCCGATCTTGAAGCGGCGCTGCACGGCCGAGATCGACGCTCGGCGCGAGTCGATGACGAACTGCACCGCCTCGTCGTAGAGGGCATCCTGCTCGGCATCGTCGCCGTCACCGACGCCCTCGGCCTCGAGGCCGGTGAGCGCCTCGGCGGAGACCCCGCCGGAGAGGATCTCCTCGATATACTCGGGCTCGCCGCGGCGCTTCCAGTCCTCCACCACCCGGTGCACCTCGTCGTCGTCGACGAAGGCGCCGTGGACCCGGGTCGGCAGGCCGGAGCCCGCCGGCAGGTAGAGCATGTCGCCGTGGCCCAGCAGGTTCTCGGCGCCGCCCTGGTCGAGGATGGTGCGCGAGTCGATCCGCGAGGAGACCTGAAAGGCCATCCGCGTGGGGATGTTGGCCTTGATCAGGCCGGTGACCACGTCCACCGAGGGGCGCTGGGTGGCGAGTATCAGGTGGATGCCGGCGGCCCGCGCCTTCTGGGCCAGGCGGGCGATCAGCTCCTCGACCTTCTTGCCGACGATCATGAACATGTCGGCGAACTCGTCGACCACCACCACGATATAGGGCAGCTTCTCCAACACCGGCGGCGCCTGGTGCATCTCCCAGGGCTGCGGCTCCCACAGCGGATCGGCCACCTGGGCGCCGGCCTGCTCCGCCTCGTCGAGCTTGGCGTTGAAGCCGGCGATGTTGCGCACCCCCATGGTCGCCATCAGCTTGTAGCGACGCTCCATCTCGGCCACGCACCAGCGCAGGGCGTTGGCCGCCTCCTTCATGTCGGTCACCACCGGCGCCAGCAGGTGCGGGATGCCGTCGTAGACGGAGAGCTCGAGCATCTTGGGGTCGACCATGATCAGCCGCAGCTGTTCGGGCGTGGCCTTGAGCAGCATGGAGATCAGCATGGCGTTGACGCCCACCGACTTGCCCGAGCCGGTGGTACCGGCCACCAGCAGGTGGGGCATCTTGCCCAGGTTGGCCACCACCGGGCCGCCGCCGATGTCCTGGCCCAGCGCCAGGGTCAGGGCGGAATCGGCCTGCTGGTAGCGGTCGGAGTCGATCACCTCGCGCAGGCGGATCATGGCGCGGTGTGGGTTGGGAATCTCGATGCCCACCGTGGGGCGGCCCGGGATCACCTCCACCACCCGCACGCTCTTGACCATCAGCGAGCGCGCCAGGTCCTTGGCCAGGTTGCTGATCTTGGAGACCTTCACCCCGGCGGCAGGCTTGATCTCGAAGCGCGTGATGACCGGCCCCGGCCAGGTGTCGACCACCTCGGCCTTGACGCCATACTCGCGCAGCCGCACCTCTAGGAGCTCGGCCATCTCGGCCAGCTGGTCACCGGTGTAGTTCTGCTGCTGGGGTTCCGGTGGCGTCAGCAGGCGCAGGCTGGGCAGTTCGCCCTCGGGCTCCGGCAGCTCGTCCAGCACCGGACGCTGGCTCTGCAGGTGCTCCACGGTCCACAGCCGCATGCCGGACTCGTCGGCGGCCTCCCGGGCCTGCTCGGCGGTGGCCAGGCGCGGCGTAGCATCGCTGCCCTGCGCGTCGCCATCGAAGGCCTCCTCGAACTCCTCCGGCTCCGGCGGCTGCAGCGCTGCGCTGCGCTGGGCCGGGGCCTCCGGCGCGGGTGGCCGGGGGGGGCTCCACGGCGCTGTCCGCACGGTCCGCACTGTCGACCTGCTCGGGCTCGTCCCAGGCGAGCCTCGGCTCATCGTCATCCGTCTCGTCCCAGTCGATCTCCTGCCAGTCCACCAGGCCAGGCTCGCGACGGCCGCTCTCGCGCAGGGGGTGCGGCGAGGCCGCAGAGGAGGCACGGGCGGGCGGCATCTCCGGCTCGGCGGCGCGCAGCGGGTCGACGGGTTCGTCGCGGGGGGAAGGCTCGGGAGAGGCCGTGGCGCCCTCCTCCCGGAACGCCTCGGCGGAGGCCGGCGCTTCATGGCGGCTCGCCCGCAGCGAGGGGCCCTCCCAGGCGGCGGCGGGCTCATCATCGTCGGGAAGCATCGGCTCGGGCACCGTTTCCGGCCTGCGAGGCGGGCTGGCCTCGCCGGCGGGAGTCGCCGCCGGCGTTAGGGGCTTGGAAGCCTGGCCGGCGGGTGCCGCCGCCGTCGTTCGGGGCTCGGGGGCCTGGCCGGCGGATGTCGCCGCCGTTGCTGCCGTCGCCTCGTCGTCGGGCCTGGCGGCGCCAGGCCGTGCCGCCGGCGCTGGGCTCTCGGCGCGGGCCACCCCACCTGCCGAGGCGCCTTCGGTCGCGGCACTGGCCGCGCTGGCGGCCACGGCGGCCGCACCGGCCACTGCCCCGGCCCCCGGCACGCCGCCCGGAGAGCGTTCGCTGTAGGCCGCTCCCGGCTGCTTGGCCGAGGGGGTCTTCTCGGGGACTTCCCAGGGGATCTCGGTGTCACCGTCGTTGCCGAAACCAGGCTCGCGACGGCCGGCGGCCTGGAGATCGATCTCGGGCTCCCGGGAGCGGCCGCCAGGCAGCAGCCGCTGCCACCAGCGGGAGCGGCGGCTCGCCCCCTCCTCGGTGGGCGCCGCCGATTCCGCCTCGGCCATCGGCTCGGCGGTGTCCTCCCCGGCCGACCCTGCCGCATCCGGTTCGACGCGCTCATAGGCCGGCTCACGGGAAAAGGCGAAGCGCTCCGCCAGCCAGCCCCACACGCGCAGGGCGCGCAGCCCCAGCTCGTCCATCACCGAGAGCCAGGAGAGGCCGGTCAGCAGCGGCAGGCCGCAGAGCAGCGCCGCCAGCGCCGCCAGGCCGGTGCCGCCGGAGCCCACCAGGGGCACCAGGGCGCCCACCAGCCCCTCGCCGAGGATGCCCCCCGAGGAGTAGGGAAGCACCGTTTCTGCCGGGGGCCGATAGAAGTGCAGCGCGCCCAGGGTGGTGGTGCCTAGCAGCACCAGCACCAGGCCACCACCGCGCACCGCCAGCGCCGTGGCGTCCCACTCCAGGACGATCCCCTGGCGGGCTCGCAGCAGCCGCCAGGCGGCGTAGCCCAGCATGGCAGGCCACCACAGGGCGCTGGCGCCGAACAGCGAGTAGAGCACGTCGGAGAGCCAGGCCCCCACCGCCCCCATCCAGTTGTCGATGTGGGTCTCGGGCCCGCTGCGCGACCAGCCGGGATCACCGGGTTCGAAGCTGAACAGGGCCAGCAGCAGGAAGACGCAGCCGGCCAGCAGCACGATGGCCACCCCCTCCCGCGCCGAGCCCTGCAGCTTCACGCCGAAACGCCTGGCCGTCTCCCTGGCCTGGGCCGCGCTCACTCGACGCGGCGAGGACTTCTTGTTGACACTCAAGTGGTCATCCCCCTTGCGCCACCGCTGGCGTCTTCCAGTTGATTGGCGCCAATCATACCGAGCCAGGCCCGCCCATCACAGTGGCCCGAACGCCTTGAGCCGAGGCGCCGCGGGCGGCACACTGGCCTCCCCTACTGCTGGATGCCCGCCGATGGTGCCCTGGCTGCTCGAGCGCCCGATCCGCTTCCCGCCCGTCACGGCGGCCCTGCGCGACCCCGACGGTCTGCTGGCCGCCGGCGGCGCCCTCGATCCCGGCTGGCTGCTGGCCGCCTACCGCCGCGGCATCTTTCCCTGGTACGGGGACGATCAGCCGATCCTGTGGTGGAGCCCGGACCCGCGCATGGTGCTCTTCCCGGAGGAGCTCAGGGTGCGTCGCAGCCTCGCCAAGCGGCTGCGCCACGCCGGCTTCACGATCACCGCCAACCGCGCCTTCGACGCCGTGATGACCGCCTGCGCCGAGCCGCGTGCCGGGCAGCCAGGCACCTGGATCACCGACGAGATGCGTGCGGCCTACGTCCGGCTTCACGCCCTGGGGGCGGCACACTCCGTCGAGGTCTGGCAACGGGAGCGCCTGGTGGGCGGCCTCTACGGCGTCGCGCTGGGACCGGCCTTCTTCGGCGAGTCGATGTTCACCCGGGTGGCGGACGCCTCCAAGGTGGCCCTGGTGCACCTGGCCCGGGCCATGTCGTCGGGCGGCGGGCGGCTGATCGACTGCCAGATGCACACCGCCCACCTGGCAAGCCTCGGCGCCCGAGATATCGCCCGCGCCGAGTTCATCGGCTATCTTGAGAAGTGGCTGGGCAAGCCTCAGGATGTGGAGCCCGACGGCCTATCCTTCACCCCGGCCTGCTGGTCCTTCGAAGCCATCGGCGAGCCCCCCGGGGGGCCGCCAGTGAACGCCACCAGGAGCCGGAGAGAGTCGTCGTGAGCAGCAACGCCCCCCGCCAGCCCGTCCGGGATCTACGCTTCTTCCTGACCGTGCCCCATGCCTGCAGCTATCTGGCCGGGCGCGAGGCAACGACCCTGTTCCTCGACCCCCAGGAGTCGCCCGGGCAGGGCGTCTACGACTCCCTGGCACTGCTCGGCTTCCGGCGCAGCGGCCGCCATCTCTACCGCCCCCACTGCGAAGGCTGCAGCGCCTGCATCTCGGTGCGCCTACCGGTGGCGGAGTTTGCCCCGAACCGCAGCCAGCGCCGGCTGGTCCGGCGCAATGCCGACCTGACCCTGCACCTGCGCCCGGCGATCTTCGACCCGGAACACTACGGCCTCTATGCCCACTATATCCGCACCCGGCACGCCGACGGCGACATGTACCCGCCGAGCCACGAGCAGTACCGCACCTTCCTGACCCTGGATCAGGAGTATGCGCGGCTGCTGGAGTTCCGCCTCGCGGGCCGGCTGGTGGCCGTCGCGGCCTTCGACCAGCTCGAGCACGGCCTGTCGGCCATCTACACCTTCTTCGACCCCGACCCCGCACTGGAGCGGCGCTCCCTGGGCACCTTCGCGGTGCTCACCCTGGTGGAACAGGCGCGTCGCCGCGGCCTGCCCCATGTCTATCTGGGCTACTGGATACGCGAGTGCCGCAAGATGGCCTACAAGCAGGCGTTCCAGCCTCTGGAGATGCTCGAGGGCCGCCACTGGCGGCGCCTGATTCCCGCCTGACCTCCCGCCGCCGAGTGCGATGCTTTGCCATGTCGGCCGGCATGCGGCACAATATCGCGCTATTCTTTCAGGGCGGCAGCGCCCTGCCGAGCGTCATATCCATCAGCGAGGAACCGCCTATATGGCACGTGAAGACCATATCGAAATGGAAGGCGTCATCGTCGACACCCTCCCCAACACCACCTTCCGCGTCGAGCTGGAAAACGGCCACGTGGTCACCGCGCACATCTCCGGCAAGATGCGCAAGAACTACATCCGCATCCTGACCGGCGACAAGGTCAAGGTGGAGCTGACTCCCTACGACCTGACCAAGGGTCGCATCGTCTACCGCTCCCGCTGAGCCGCGGTCGAGCCTCCCCAAGCCCGACGCCAGCCGCACAGGACAACGCCCCGTCGATCGACAGGGCGCTGCGTCGTGTGCGGGTGTCGGCCGTCAGGGCGCGTCGGCCAGCTCCGCTTCGGTGGAGAGATGGAGTTCGCCCTCCTCCACGGTGACGTGCACCACGCCGCCGTGCTCCGAGAGCTCGCCGAACAGGATCATCTCCGCCAGCGGCTTCTTGAGCTTCTCCTGGATCAGCCTTGCCATGGGGCGAGCGCCCATGTCCGGGTCGTAGCCCTTCTCGGCCAGCCAGTCCCGGGCCGCCAGGTCCACATCCAGCTGCACCCGCTTCTCGTCGAGCTGCGCTTGCAGCTCCACCAGGAACTTGTCCACCACGCTGCGCACCACCGAGGCGGGCAGGGCGTGGAACTGGATGATGCCGTCCAGGCGGTTGCGGAACTCCGGTGAGAAGGTCTTGCGAATCACCTCCATGGCATCGGTGGAGTGGTCCTGATGCTGGAAGCCGATGGAGCGCCGCGTGGCCTGCTCGACCCCGGCGTTGGAGGTCATGATCAGGATCACGTGGCGGAAGTCCGCCTCGCGGCCGTTGTTGTCGGTCAGACGACCGTGGTCCATCACCTGCAGCAGCAGGTTGAAGACCTCGGGATGCGCCTTCTCGATCTCGTCGAGCAGCAGCACGCAGTGCGGATGCTTGGTGATCGCCTCGGTCAGCAGGCCACCCTGATCGTAGCCCACGTAGCCCGGCGGGGCGCCGATCAGCCGCGACACCGTGTGACGCTCCATGTACTCGGACATGTCGAAGCGCACCAGCTCGATCCCCATGATCTTCGACAGCTGGCGGGCCACCTCGGTCTTGCCCACCCCGGTGGGGCCGGCGAACAGGAAGCTGCCCACCGGCTTGTCCGGCGCCTTGAGCCCGGCTCGGGAGAGCTTGATCGCGGCAGAGAGGCTGTCGATCGCCTCGTCCTGGCCGAAGACCAGCATCTTGAGGTCTCGATCGAGGTTCTCGAGCAGCTTGCGGTCGGAGCTGGAGACGCTCTTCGGCGGAATACGCGCGATGGAGGCGACCACCGCCTCGACCTGGGCGGTATCGATGGTGTCGATGCGCACCTCGGGCGGCAGCAGCCGCTGGTGGGCGCCGGCCTCGTCGATCACGTCGATGGCCTTGACCGGCAGGTGGCGGTCGCTGATGTAGCGATCCGCGAGCCTCGCGGCGCTCTCGAGGGCCGCATCGGTGTACTTGAGCCGGTGATGCTCCTCGAAGCGTGAACGCAGCCCCTTGAGGATGCGAATGGTGTCCTCCACCGAGGGGGCCGGCACGTCGACCTTCTGGAAGCGGCGAGCCAGGGCGCGATCCTTCTCGAAGATCCCGCGGTACTCCTGGAAGGTGGTGGAGCCGATGCAGCGCAGCTCGCCTGAAGAGAGCAGCGGCTTGAGCAGGTTGGACGCGTCCATCACCCCGCCCGAGGCGGCACCGGCACCGATCACGGTGTGGATCTCGTCAATGAAGAGGATGGCGTTGGGCTGCTTGCGCAGCTCCGCCAAGAGCCCCTTGAGGCGCTTCTCGAAGTCGCCGCGGTACTTGGTGCCGGCGAGCAGGGCGCCCATGTCCAGCGAGTAGACCACGGCATCGCTGATCACCTCGGGGACGTCCTCCTCGACGATGCGCTTGGCCAGACCCTCGGCGATGGCGGTCTTGCCCACGCCGGCCTCGCCCACCAGCAGCGGGTTGTTCTTGCGCCGCCGGGCGAGGATCTGCACCACCCGCTCGAGCTCCTGCTCGCGGCCGATCAGCGGGTCGATCTTGCCCATGCGGGCCTGCTCGTTGAGGTTGGTGGCATAGCCGGTGAGCGGGTTGGCCCCGTGCTCGTTGCCCCCCTCCTCGCTCTCCTCGGAATCCGAGGGGGCCGACGAGGGGCTCTGGCCGTGCCCGGCCACCTTGGAGATGCCGTGGGCGATGTAGTTGACGGCATCGACACGCGCAACGTTCTGCTGCTTCAGGAAGTAGACCGCCTGGCTCTCCTGCTCGGAGAAGATCGCCACCAGCACATTGGCCCCGGTGACCTCGCTCTTGCCGGAGGACTGCACGTGGAAGACCGCCCGCTGCAGCACGCGCTGGAAGCCCAGGGTCGGCTGGGTCTCGCGGTCTGACTGATCCTCGGGAATCAGCGGCGTGGTGGAGTTGATGAAGTCCTGCAGGTCGGAGCGCAGCTTGTCGAGGTTGGCCCCGCAGGCACGCAGCACATCGGCCGCCGAGGCGTTGTCCAGCAGCGCCAGCAGCAGGTGCTCCACGGTCATGAACTCGTGCCGCTTGGAGCGCGCCACGGTGAACGCCGTGTTCAGGGTCAGTTCAAGTTCTTTGCTCAGCATGGCAGTCCCCTTCTTGCCGCCCAGGGCATTGCGTCGGATCTTTCGTCATCCGGCATCATCAACATCGGGCACAAACGCCGCCGTTGCAAGCCTTGCTGCCAACGGCAGGCGGTGACCACCCGTCGCGACCATGTCCGGGGGGAGTCAGTCCGCCGCCTCGATGTCCGAGAGCAGCGGATGTTGACACTCTCTAGCGTATTGATTGACCTGATGGCTTTTGGTTTCCGCGATATCGCGAGTGAAGATGCCGCAGGTCGCCTTGCCCTGCGTATGCACCGTCAGCATCACCTGCACCGCGGTCTCGCTGTCCATATGAAAGAAGGTTTGCAACACCTCTACCACGAACTCCATGGGGGTGAAGTCGTCGTTGTGCAATACCACCTTGTACATCGGCGGGCGCGCCAGCGCAGGCTCGGCGCTCTGCACCGCCAGGTCGCCCTCCTCGTCGGTCCCCGGAGGGCGGGTCATGCCGCACCATATCTGTCGTTGCCACATAGCGGGAGACTACTCGTTTCACGGGCCGGCTAGCGGGCGGGTCAGGACGTTTTGACGTCGCCCGGCCGGCGGGGTTCATCTTGCTCTTCAACGCAGCGCCAGGCCTCAACGCAACGGCCCCCGCCCGTCATCCAGGCAGGGGCCGATGCACTCGCGGCTGACAGCGCTACCGACCTCTCGGCATCAACGGCGCCGAGAGAGCGCTCAGCCCTTGGCAGCTCAGTCCTTGGCAGCTCAGCTCTTGGAAACCAGGGCCAGGGCGGCGTTGAGCGTCGCGCTCGGGCGCATGGCCGCGTCGGTCAGCTCACGGTCAGGGTGATAGTAGCCCTTGATGTCCATGGCCTGACCCTGCACCGAATTGAGCTCCTCGATGATCACCTCCTCCTTGGCCTTGAACTCCTCGGCCAGCCTGGTGAACAGCGCCTTGAGCTCGGCGTCCTCGTCCTGCGCCGCCAGGGCCTCGGCCCAGTACATCGCCAGGTAGAAGTGGCTGCCGCGGTTGTCCAGCTCGCCGACCTTGCGCGAGGGCGACTTGTTGCTGTCCAGGAACTGGCCGTTGGCCTCGTCCAGCGCCTTCGCCAGCACCAGCGCGCGGCGGTTGTCGAAGGTCTTGCCCAGGTGCTCCAGGGAGGCGGCCAGGGCCAGGAACTCGCCGAGGGAGTCCCAGCGCAGGTGGTTCTCCTCGAGGAACTGCTGGACGTGCTTGGGCGCAGAGCCGCCGGCGCCGGTCTCGAACAGGCCGCCACCGTTCATCAGCGGGACGATGGAGAGCATCTTGGCGCTGGTGCCCAGCTCCATGATCGGGAAGAGGTCGGTGAGGTAGTCGCGCAGCACGTTGCCGGTGACGGAGATGGTGTCCTCGCCGCGACGGATACGCTCCAGGGAGAACTTCATGGCCTCCACCGGAGACATGATGCGGATGTCCAGGCCGCTGGTGTCGTGCTCGGCGAGGTAGGCCTCGACCTTCTTGATCAGCGAGGCATCGTGGGCGCGCTCGGCGTCGAGCCAGAACACCGCCGGGGTCTCGCTGTCGCGGGCGCGGGTCACGGCGAGCTTGACCCAGTCCTTGATCGGCGCGTCCTTGGTCTGGCACATGCGCCAGATGTCGCCCTTCTCCACGGCGTGCTCGAAGAGCACCTCGCCGGCGTCGTTGGTGACGCGCACGGTGCCATCCGCCGGGATCTGGAAGGTCTTGTCGTGGGAGCCGTACTCCTCGGCCTTCTGGGCCATCAGGCCGACATTGGGCACGCTGCCCATGGTGGTCGGATCGAAGGCGCCGTTGGCCTTGCAGTCCTCGATCACCGCCTGGTAGATGGTCGCGTAGCAGCGATCCGGGATCACCGCCTTGGCGTCGTGGAGGGCGTCATCGGCGCCCCACATCTTGCCGGAGTCGCGGATCATGGCCGGCATGGAGGCGTCGATGATCACGTCGCTGGGCACATGCAGGTTGGTGATGCCCTTGTGGGAGTTGACCATGGCCAGACGCGGACGCTCGGCGTAGAGCGCCTCGATGTCGGACTTGATCGCCTCCTGCTGGTCGGCGGGGAGCTGCTCGATGGTGGCGTAGAGGTCGCCAATGCCGTTGGTGGCGTCGAAGCCGACCTTGGCCAGGGCGTCGGCGTGCTTCTCCAGCACGTCACGATAGAACTCCTCCACCACGATGCCGAACATGATCGGGTCGGAGACCTTCATCATGGTGGCCTTGAGGTGCAGGGAGAAGAGCACGTCCTTCTCCTTCGCGTCGGCGACCTGCTCCTTGATGAAGGCGGAGAGCGCCTTGTGGCTCATCACCGAGCCGTCGATCACTTCGCCAGCCAGCACCGGGGTCGTCTCCTTGAGCACGGTGGCGGTGCCGTCCTGGCCGACCAGCTCGATCTTCACTGAACCCTCGGCGGCCAGGGTGGCGGACTTCTCGCTGCCGTAGAAGTCACCCTCGCTCATGCAGGCTACGTGGGACTGGGAGTCGGCGCTCCACTCGCCCATACGATGGGGGTACTTGCGGGCATAGTTCTTCACGGACTTGGGGGCGCGGCGGTCGCTGTTGCCCTCGCGCAGCACCGGGTTCACCGCGCTACCCTTGGTGCGGTCGTAGCGCGCCTTGATGTCACGCTCCACCTGGGTGGTGGGCTCGTCGGGATAGTCGGGAAGCTTGTAGCCCTGGGCCTGCAGCTCGCGGATGGCCGCCTTGAGCTGGGGCACCGAGGCGCTGATGTTGGGCAGCTTGATGATGTTCGCTTCGGGGGTCTTGGCCAGTTCGCCCAGCTCGGCCAGGTGGTCGCCGATCTGCTGGGCCTCGGTCAGGTATTCGGGAAACTGGGAGAGAATGCGGCCGGCCAGGGAGATATCGCGGGTCTCCACGATGACGCCCGCGGAGTCGGTATAGGCATCAATGATCGGCAGCAGGGAAAAGGTGGCCAGGGCCGGCGCTTCGTCGGTCAGCGTATAGATAATCTTCGGCGTTTTGGACATGTTGGCGTTGATCTCTCTGGTCACTGCGGTGGCATGAAACTGGATCGGTAGCGCGCGCTCACGATGTCTGCAACGGGGGACCGGCGTGCTCCGCCCACTGTTGTGATCGTGCGGGGATGCGCTTGGCATCGACCCGGTGGCGGAGTCTCGGCAGATCCCTGAACGACGAGGGCGCTCCCGGCGAGCGGGCGCATTATATCAGTCCGCCCGAGCCGGCGCATGAGCAATAAGGCTGACGCCCCTCCCCCTGCCATCCTGCCCCGCTTGCCGGTAAGCTTGCCCCATGAGCACCCTCTACCTGTTGCACAAGCCCTACCGCATGCTGTCCCAGTTCACCGACCGGGCCGGCGTGGACGGCGAGCGTCGCGCGACGCTGGCCGACGTCATCGACGTGCCCGGCATCTACCCGGCCGGGCGCCTCGACCACGACTCCGAGGGGCTGCTGCTGCTCTGTGACGACGGCGAGCTGATCCACCGCATCAGCCACCCGCGCCACAAGCAGCCCAAGACCTACCGCGTCCAGGTGGAGGGCGAGCCCGATGACGCCGCCCTGCAGGCGCTGCGCCAGGGCGTCGCGCTCGGCGACGGCATGACGAAGCCGGCCAAGGTGCGTCGCCTGGAGGCGAGCGGCCTGCCCGAGCGCGACCCGCCGCTGGACCCCAGGCGCCATCCGGTGACCACCTGGCTGGAGATCACCATCAGCGAGGGACGCAACCGTCAGGTCCGGCGGATGACCGCCCACGTCGGCCACCCCACCCTGCGCCTGGTGCGCGTGGCCATCGGCCCCTGGCGCCTCGACGGCCTGGCCCCCGGAGAGTGGCGCCGCGAGACCCTGCATGCCCCGACCCCGTCGCGTCGTGGCCGGCCGGGCCAGGGCCCTACCCCGCGTCGCAAGCCCGCCACGCGAGGCGGCAGGCGATGAGTCGCTGGCAGCCCTACGTGACCGTGGCCTGCGTGGTGGAGCGCGCCGGCGCCTTCCTCATGGTGGAGGAGGACCGCGGCGGCCCCGCCACCCTCTTCAACCAGCCCGCCGGCCACCTGGAACCGGATGAGCAGATCCTCGACGCCGCCCTGCGCGAGGTGGCCGAGGAGACCGCCTGGCGAGTCGGCATCAGCGACTACCTGGGGATGTACGTCTACCGGGCCCCGGATGGCAAGACCTTCCACAGCCACGCCTTCTTCGGCATGGCGCTGGCCCACCTGGGCAGCGAACTGGACCCGGCGATCCTGGCCGTGCACTGGCTGACCCTGGAGGAGGTCGAGACCCTGGATCGCGAGGGTCGCCTGAGAAGCCCGCTGGTGCTGCGCCGCATCCGCGACGCCCAGGCCGGGCGCTTCTACCCCATGGACGTCATCCACGAACGCTGAGCGCGCCGCGCCCGGCGCTCAGATCATGTATAATCCTGCCCCATTTATGTCACACCGATTCCGAGGGCGCCCATGACCGCCACCCCAGGCAAGGTGATCGTCGGCATGTCCGGCGGCGTCGACTCCTCCGTCTCTGCCCTGCTGCTGCTCGAGCAGGGCTATCAGGTCGAAGGCCTGTTCATGAAGAACTGGGACGAGGACGACGGCACCGAATACTGCACCGCCAAGGCCGACCTGGCGGACGCCGAGGCCGTCTGCGACAGGCTCGGCATCCGGCTGCACACCGCCAACTTCGCCGCCGAGTACTGGGACAACGTCTTCGAGCACTTCCTGGCCGAGTACAAGGCCGGGCGAACGCCGAACCCGGACATCCTCTGCAACCGCGAGATCAAGTTCAAGGTGTTCCTGGAGTATGCCGAGATGCTCGGCGCCGAGAAGATCGCCACCGGCCACTATGTTCGCCAGGGCGAGCGCCGCGGCCCGACGGACGGCCTGCTGCGGCCGCGGCTGCTCAAGGGGCTCGACGCCAACAAAGACCAGAGCTACTTCCTGCACGCCGTGCCCGAGGCCGCCATCGCCCGCACCCTCTTCCCGGTGGGCGAACTGGAGAAACCCGAGGTGCGCGCCATCGCCGAGCGCCACGATCTGGTGACCGCCAGGAAGAAGGATTCGACCGGCATCTGCTTCATCGGCGAGCGGCGCTTCCGCGACTTCCTCAAGCAGTACCTGCCGGCCCAGCCCGGGGTGATCGAGACCCCCGAGGGCGAGGCGATCGGTGAGCACATGGGGCTGATGTACTACACCCTGGGTCAGCGCCAGGGCCTGGGCATCGGCGGGCTCGCCAATCACCCGGAGGCCCCCTGGTACGTGGCCGCCAAGGATCTCGAGCGCAACGTGCTGATCGCCGTGCAGGGCAAGCACCACCCGCTGCTCTACACCGACAGCCTGGCCACCGAGGCCATGGACTGGGTGGCCGGCGAGGCGCCCGCCGCCGAGGGGCGCTTCACCGCCAAGACCCGCTATCGCCAGAGCGACGTGCCCTGCCGCATGCGCACCCTGGCGGATGGCGGCGTCGAGGTGCGCTTCATTGATCCCCAGCGCGCCGTCACCCCCGGCCAGTCGCTGGTCCTCTACGACGGCGAGATCTGCCTGGGCGGCGGGGTGATCCGCGACACCTGGAACGCCGAGGAGCCTGCCCCATGACCGCCTCGACCCCGATCCACCGCATCCCCGACGACCCCGTCACCCGCCAGGCCCTGGCCCTGGCGGGGGTCTTCCAGTCGGCCAGCCTGGTCGACGAACTGGCCCGCACCGGCCAGGTCGACCCGCGTAGCTGGGACACCCTGATCCGCGCCACCCTCGACACCAACCCCGAGAGCTTCGAGGCGATCTACGGCGGCCATCCCAACAACCTGCGCTGCGGCCTCGAGGTGCTCGAGGCCGTGGTGGGCCGCAAGCAGGCCAACCCGGTGGTGCTGCGCTACGGCTTCACCCTGCTGCTGCTGATGAACCAGGTGCGCAAGAACGACGCCATGCTGGGCGAGCTGGGCAGCCGGCTGG
Source organism: Halomonas sp. PGE1 (assembly GCF_013000985.1). Classification (NCBI taxonomy): domain Bacteria; kingdom Pseudomonadati; phylum Pseudomonadota; class Gammaproteobacteria; order Oceanospirillales; family Halomonadaceae; genus Halomonas; species Halomonas sp. PGE1. The sequence continues at coordinate 1,541,599 of NZ_CP053032.1, read as the reverse complement.
TGCGCATCCAGGGGCAGGCCGAGCACTTCGGCGAGACCCACGAGAACGTCATCGCCAGCCTCGGCGAGGCTTACCAGGAGACGCTCTCTACCCTCAAGACCCGCATCGTGGTGCAGGGCGACCCCTCGCTGCTGCAGAGCCGGATGATGCCCGAGCGGGTGCGAGCCTGCCTGCTCGGCGGCATCCGCTTCGCACTGCTCTGGCACCAGCAGGGTGGCCGACGCTGGAAGCTGGTCTTCCAGCGCGGCGCCCTGAAGAAGGCCCTGGACCAGCTCTCCTGATCCCTTACCCAGCCCGACACTCCAACGCTCATCGACCTGGAACTCGAACCATGCAAGCCCTGTCGCACTCTTCGCTTCCCCTGTCCGCCCTTACCGCCCTCTCCCCCGTCGACGGCCGCTACGGCAGCAAGGCCTCAAGCCTGCGCGAACACTTCAGCGAGTTCGGCCTGATCCGCGCCCGCGTGATCGTCGAGGTTCGCTGGCTCCAGCGCCTCGCCGAACTGGCCGGGGTCACCGAGGTGCCGCCCCTCTCCGCGGAGGCCACCGCTTTCCTGGAGGCGCTGATCCGCGACTTCTCGCTGGAGGACGCCGAGCGCATCAAGGAGATCGAGCGCACCACCAACCATGACGTCAAGGCGGTGGAGTACTTCCTCAAGGAGAAGATCGCCGGCCAGCCGGAGCTGCACGCCATCACCGAGTTCGTGCACTTCGCCTGCACCAGCGAGGACATCAACAACCTCTCCCACGGCGTGATGCTCACCGACGGCCTCAAGAGCCTGCTGCCGGTGATGCAGCGGGTGGCCGACGAGATCGCCAAGCTGGCCCAGGAGCATGCCGCGCTGCCGATGCTGTCGCGCACCCACGGCCAGACGGCGAGCCCCACCACCCTGGGCAAGGAGATGGCCAACGTCGCCTATCGCCTGCGCCGCCAGCTCAAGCTGATCGAAGGCGTCGAGATCCTCGGCAAGATCAACGGCGCGGTGGGCAACTACAACGCCCACCTGGCCACCTACCCGGAGGTGGACTGGGAAGGCAACGCCCGCACCTTCGTCGAGGGGCTGGGGCTGACCTTCAACCCCTACACCACCCAGATCGAGCCCCACGACTACATCGCCGAGCTGTTCGACGCTATCTGCCGCTTCAACACCATCCTGATCGACTTCGATCGCGACGTCTGGGGCTACATCTCGCTGGGCTACTTCAAGCAGAAGACCGTCGAGGGCGAGATCGGCTCCTCGACCATGCCCCACAAGGTCAATCCCATCGACTTCGAGAACTCCGAGGGCAACCTGGGGCTTTCCAACGCCATCCTCGGCCACCTGGCCCAGAAGCTGCCGATCTCCCGCTGGCAGCGCGATCTCACCGACTCCACGGTGCTGCGCAACCTGGGCGTCGGCCTGGCCTACGGCCTGATCGCCTATGAGGCCTCCCTCAAGGGCATCGGCAAGCTCGAGGCCAACCCGGCGCGCATCGCCGAGGACCTCGACGCCAGCTGGGAGGTGCTCGCCGAGCCGATCCAGACGGTGATGCGCCGCTACGGCATCGAGAAGCCCTACGAGAAGCTCAAGGAGCTGACCCGCGGCAAGCGCATCGACCAGGACGGGCTCAAAGCCTTCATCGACACCCTGGCGCTGCCCGCCGAGGTCAAGGTCGAGCTCAAGGCGCTGAGCCCGGCGACCTACATCGGCAACGCCGAGGCCCAGGCGCGCCGGCTGTGAGCGCTTCTGCCGACACCCCGCTGGCCATGCTCGGCGGCCTGACCGCCGCCGAGTTCCTGGGCGACTTCTGGCAGCAGAAGCCGCTGCTGATCCGCGGCGCCTTTCCCGACTTCGAGTGCCCGCTAGACCCCGACGAGCTGGCGGGCCTGGCCTGCGAGGAGGGCGTCGAGGCCCGCCTGGTGGAGGAGCACGGCAAGGCCGGCCCCTGGCAGGTGAGCCACGGCCCCTTCGATGAGCGCACCTTCGCCCGGCTGCCCGAGCGAGACTGGACCCTGCTGGTGCAGGCCGTGGATCACTATGTGCCCGAGGTGGCCGAGCTGCTCGAGGCCTTCGACTTCCTGCCCCGCTGGCGGCTCGACGACATCATGATCAGCTACGCCCCCCCGGGCGGCAGCGTCGGCCCCCACGTCGACCAGTACGATGTCTTCCTGCTCCAGGGCAGCGGGCAGCGTCGCTGGCAGCTGGGCGGCCGGGTGGGTGACGACGCCCCGATCATCGCCGGCATCGACCTGCGCATCCTCGAGCACTTCGAGGTGGAGGACGACGACGACTGGGTGCTTGCGCCCGGCGACATGCTCTACCTGCCGCCCGGCTGGGCCCACCACGGCGTCAGCCAGTCCGACGACTGCCTGACCCTCTCGGTGGGCTTCCGCGCGCCCTCCGCCGACGAGGCGATCACCTCTTTCGCCGACTTCCTGGGCGAGCAGCTGCCGGCATCAAAGCGCTACTCCGACGCCGGCATGGCCCCGCTCGGGGACCCGGCCGAGCTGGACGATGCCGCCATCGCGCGCATGCGCGCCCTGATCCTCGAGACCCTCGACGACCCGGCCCAGCTGGCCCAGTGGTTCGGCCGGGTAATGACCCAGCCCAAGTACGTCGACCAGCTGGTGGCCAGCGACACCCCCACCGACCCCGCCGCGCTTGTTGCGGCACTACAGGAAGGCGAGATGCTCGTGCGCAGCCCCGGCTCGCGCTTCGCCTGGCGGGCCCTGGACGACGAGCGTGCCACCCTGTTCGCCGACGGCGACGGCGTCGAGTGCCCCCTGGCGCTGGCGCAGCTGGTGGCCTCCGAGGTCTCGCTGGACGCCGAGGCGCTGGCCCTGCCCGGCGCCGCCGAGCTGATGACCGCCCTGCTGGATGCCGGCAGCCTGGCCTGGGCGGATGACGAGTGAGGGGAATAGGCTCGAGGGGCGCCAGGGGCAGGCCAAAGAGGAGGTCTTTTGCCAGGGAAGGCAAAAGTAGCTTACAGGGATGTATTTACAGCGCCTCCTCGTAGGCCTGCCGCTGGATCAGCCCCGAGCATGGGAAGGGATAACATGCAAAATGCCAAGCTGGAGATTCGCGAGGGGAGCTGGGAGGCGCTGGGCGCCGAGGCCACCGAGATCCGCCGGATGGTCTTCATCGAGGAGCAGCGCGTCCCCCTCGAGGAGGAGTGGGACGGCCGCGACCCCGAGTGCCGCCACTTCCTCGCCCTGCTGGAGGGGCTCCCGGTGGGCACCGCCCGCCTGCTGCCCGACGCCCATATCGGCCGCGTAGCGGTGCTCGCCAGGGCCCGCGGCTCCGGGATCGGCGCGGCGCTGATGGCGGCGGCCATCGAGGCCGCCCGCCGCGACGGCCACCCCGCCGTGGAGCTCGCCGCCCAGACCCACGCCCTCGCCTTCTACGCACGGCTGGGCTTCATTCCCTTCGGTGACGAATTCCTCGACGCCGGTATCTTGCACCGCAATATGCGCCTTCCGCTGGCCTGTTCCTGAGCCGGCTAACCACCTTTCAAACGAAAATTGACTACACGGGCAGGGCCATTTCGGCCCTGTTTGTAGTCGAGTTACAACGCCTTCTTCCCCAAAGAGCCCATTGTTGAAGCCCATGGCCATGGGCCATAGTGCTTGCCATGGCGGACGACGAAACGACTGTTTGACACCGGCCTTGCGAGCGCCTTCATACATTCGTTTCAAATTCGCCCGGGTTCGACCAAGGCCGCAGAGACAAGCCGCCGGCGATGAACGAACCTGACTCCACTTCGCAGGTGCAGCATAAGCGACACCGGCAAGCCAACGACCAGACCAGGAGAGGATGACACCATGTCATACCAGGACGATATCAAGGCACTGTCCCAGCTGCGTGAAGCCATGCAAGGCAAGTGGGCGGACATCAGCCCCGAGAGCGCCGCCCGCATGCGTGCCCAGAACCGCTTCAAGACTGGCCTGGACATCGCCAAGTACACCGCCAAGATCATGCGGGAAGACATGGCCGCCTACGACGCCGACACCGCCCAGTACACCCAGTCCCTGGGCTGCTGGCACGGCTTCATCGGCCAGCAGAAGCTGATCTCCATCAAGAAGCACTTCGGCACCACCAAGCGTCGCTACCTCTACCTCTCCGGCTGGATGGTCGCCGCCCTGCGCTCCGAGTTCGGCCCGCTGCCCGACCAGTCCATGCACGAGAAGACCGCCGTCTCCGGCCTGATCGGTGAGCTCTACACCTTCCTGCGCCAGGCCGACGCCTGGGAACTGAACCACCTGTTCCGCGCTCTGGAAGAGGCCAACCAGGCCGGCGACAGCGCCAAGGCCGCCGAGCTGGTGAAGCAGATCGACAACCACGAGACCCACGTGGTGCCGATCATCGCCGACATCGATGCCGGTTTCGGCAACGCCGAGGCCACCTACCTGCTGGCCAAGCAGATGATCGAGGCGGGTGCCTGCTGCATCCAGATCGAGAACCAGGTCTCCGACGAGAAGCAGTGCGGCCACCAGGACGGCAAGGTCACCGTGCCCCACGAGGACTTCCTGGCCAAGATCAACGCCGTGCGCTACGCCTTCCTGGAGCTTGGCGTTGACGATGGCGTCATCGTCGCCCGCACCGACTCCCTGGGCGCCGGCCTGACCCAGAAGATCGCCGTGACCAACGAGCCGGGCGACCTGGGCGACCAGTACAACAGCTTCCTCGACGGCGACTACATCGACAGCGCCGACCAGATCGACAACGGCGACGTGGTCATCAAGTCCGAAGGCAAGCTGAAGAAGCTCAAGCGTCTCGCTTCCGGCCTCTTCCAGTTCAAGCCGGGCACCGGCGAGGACCGCGTGGTGCTGGACTGCATCACCAGCCTGCAGAACGGCGCCGACCTGATCTGGATCGAGACCGAGAAGCCCCACGTCGGCCAGATCGCCGGCATGGTCAACCGCATCCGCCAGGCGGTGCCGGACGCCAAGCTGGTCTACAACAACTCGCCCTCCTTCAACTGGACCCTCAACTTCCGCCAGCAGGTGTTCGACGCCTGGGAGAAGGAAGGCAAGGATGTCTCCGCCTACGACCGCGCCAAGCTGATGAGCCCGGAGTACGACGCCACCGAGCTGGCCCAGCTGGCCGACGAGTGGACCCGCAACTTCCAGCGCGACTCCTCTCGCGAGGCGGGCATCTTCCACCACCTGATCACCCTGCCGACCTACCACACGGCGGCTCTCTCCACCGACAACCTGGCCAAGGGCTACTTCGGCGACGAGGGCATGCTGGCCTACGTGGAGGGCGTGCAGCGCCGCGAGATCCGTCAGGGTATCGCCACCGTCAAGCACCAGGACATGGCCGGCTCCAACATCGGAGACGACCACAAGGAGTTCTTCCACGGCGAGGCCGCACTGAAGGCCGGTGGCAAGGACAACACCATGAACCAGTTCGGCTGATACCGGATCGGTTGATCATGGCACTGCGGTAAAACTGGAACTTGGGGGAGGCAGCTGCCTCCCCTTTTTTTGTGCCTGCTCGCCAGGCTTTCGCCGCCGTCGCTAGCGCAAACAGAAGGGGCAGCCCCCAGGCTGCCCCTTCTGTTACGTGCGGCGAGCGCCGCGTCGGCTGTCGGACACCGCTCAGTGCTGGTGACCGCCCTCGCCGTGCACGTGGCCGTGCTCGATCTCTTCCTGGCTGGCCTCACGCACCGAGGCGATCTCGACGGCGAAGTTCAGGGTCTGGCCGGCCAGCGGGTGGTTGCCGTCGACAGTGACGGTGTCACCCTCGACCTTGGTCACGGTGACCATCAGCGGGCCGCCCTGAGTCTGGGCCTGGAACTGCATGCCCGGCTCGATGCCCTCGACGCCCTGGAAGGCATCGCGGGGCACTTCCTGCACCAGCTGCTCCTGCTTCTCGCCATAGCCTTCGGCCGGTGATACCACGGCGTTGAGGGAGTCTCCCGCCTGGCGGCCTTCCAGTTCCTTCTCGAGGCCCGGAATGATGTTGCCGGCGCCATGGAGGTAGGTCAGCGGCTCGCGGCCTTCCGAACTGTCCAGCACCTCACCTGAGTCGTTGGTCAGGGTGTAGTGGAACGCGACAACGGAGTTCTGCGCAATCTGCATTAATGAACCTTTCGGTGAGTGCATGTCCCGGCATGGTAACGCGGCGCGGGGGTGGCTGTCAGGGGCATGGCGGATTTTCAGGATCGCAAACGGCATCCTGAAAGGCGTTCACGCACCCGGCCGGCAGCCGTCAGCCGCCGGTAAATGGCATGCCCTCAGGGTTGACCTATGGACGGTTGCGCCCGAGTGCGGCCGCGGCTAACCTAGCTCGCACCTTTTTGATGACCCGCCTTTCACCCCTTGTCTGGAGATCTGCCCATGATCCAAGTAGTGCTCTGGCTGATCGCTTTCGCAGCGATTCTCTTCCTCACCTTCAAGCGCTGGGACAGCGTGAGTCCGGCGCTGGACCGCGTGCTGCCCTCGCTGCTCAAGAGCCGCGGCGACAATCGCACCCTCTGGGGGCTTTCGCTTGCCATCCTGGGGGCCACCGTCCTGGTGCGCCCGGTGGACATCCTGCTGACCGTGGTGCTGGCCGTGATCATCGGCCTCGTCGGCTGGAAGCTTGCTAGCTGGGCGATGAACAAGGTCGACCTGCACTGAGCCAGCAGCGCTGCCGGAGTGGCAGCGCTTGATCGCCGAATGGCAGAAGGCCCGCGGATCTCTCCGCGGGCCTTCTGCTTTCAGCGCTGCGCTATGCCCGGCCCCGGTTAACCCGTAACCGGGCCAGGCGTCGCGGCGCTCAGTAGGGAGCCACGGTCATGTTGGCACCGCTGCCGATCAGGCGCACGCGCTGGCCGGTCTGGAAACGCTGGTCGGCCTTCTGGACGATCACCACGCGCTGGCCGTCATCGCGACGGATCTCCATCTCCAGGGCGTTGACGCGGTTGGTGGCCTCCTCGATGCGCGAGCCAGCCACGGCGCCACCGATCACACCGGCGGCAGTCGCCAGGTCGCGACCGCTGCCGCCACCTACCTGGCGGCCCAGCAGGCCACCGACCACGGCACCACCGCCGGTGCCGACGATGCCCCCGGCGCGGCTGTCGGCCTGGATCTGCACCTGGCGCACGGCCTCGATGGTGCCGAAGGTCACGGTCTGGGCGGTGCCGGCCTGGCTGCCACGGTAGACGTTGCCGCCCATCGTCGAGGTATTGGCGCAGCCAGCCAGGGTCAGGGCACCGATGGCAAGGATGGGAAGAAGTCGCTTCATGAAAAACCTCCTGAAGAAAGGCTGCCGGTCCCCGTCATGTGGGAGCAGGCTCCGGGACGTCCGGAGAGGAATGGCCAGATTAGTGAACAGTGTTTGCTAACGGGATTCTATGCCAGTCTGTAACGCTTTGACCAGCGCAGGCTATCTATGTGCGGCTCATTCTAGCCCGAAATCGCTCAAGGAATGTGAAAGTCCCCTGCCCGGCCTCCCGGGCGGGGCGGCCATGTAGTCGAGCTACAACCGGGGGTTCACCCAATGATGCATTGCGGCAAAAAAGGGCCTGGACCATAGTGACATCATGGATCAGGAGGGTGTGCCGCCATCCCGACTCCCCGCAGACAGCATTGACCAGCGCCGTGATGACCTGACACGAGGAAGACACCATGAACGCCACCGAACTGAGCGAACAGGCCGAGCGTATCGCCGACAGCTTCAGCAAGCAGGACCTGGCCAGGCTGGTGGTTGCCCTGAAGGGCGACCGACAGTCCCTCCAGCACGCTCTCGAAGTGGTCGACACCCTCGACTCCCGCCTGAGCTGCACCCTGGAAGAGGCCTGGGCCGAAGTCCGCGCCGGCGAGAACCGCGAGGAGACCGCCCACGAGGAGTGACAAGGCGTCACCCATCAGGCCGCTCCCCTCTCTTCGCCCCCTGCCATCGGCAGGGGTTTTTCATGGGCGCTGTCGTCGCCACAGCCAGGCGGCAATCGCCAGGGTGACGCCCAGCACCAACCAGGAGGCCAGCGCGACCCCGGGCCAGGCCCCGACCTGCCAGAAGGGTTCCAGCCAGAAGGCCCCCAGACTGGCGCCGCTGTAGTAGAAGACCAGATAGAGCGCCGAGGCGCTGCCCCTGGCCTGTCCGGCATGGCGTCCCACCCAGCTCGAGGCCATGGCGTGGGCCAGGAAGAAACCAAAGGCGTTGATGGTCAGGCCGAGCACGATCAGCGCCAGCGACCCCGCCAGGGTCACCAGGGTCCCACCCATGAGGATCAGGATGCCCAGCATCATGCAGGCTGGCGGTGTCAGGCGCCGCGCCAGCCGGCCGGAGAGCGATGAGCCCAGGGTGCCCCCCAGATAGGTCAGGAAGACCAGCCCCAGCACGCTCGGCCCCAGCTCGAAGGGCGCCTGGGCCAGGCGGAAGGTCAGGTAGCTGTACTGGTTGATGAAGATCAGGAAGTTGAGCCCGCCCAGCAGGTAGGCGGCCAGCAGCAACGGGTTACGCAGGTGCCCGGCGAGATCTCGCGCTGCGCCGCGCAGCTCGAAACGGCGTGGCACGAAGCCCCTGGCCGCCGGCAGCAGCTTCCAGAACACCACCAGCCCCACCAGTGTGATCACGCCTACCGCCAGGAAGCTGGCGGAACTGCCGGCCACCTCCCCCACGGCCCCGCCCACCAGGCGGCCGCTGATCCCGCCCAGGGAGTTGGCACCGATATAGAGGCCAATCGCCGGCAGCATCGCCGAAGGCTCGAACTCGTCCCCCATCCAGGCGATGGCCACCGCCGGCAGCCCGCCCAGCACGAAGCCCTGCAGCCCGCGCAGCACCAGCAGCACCTCGAAGCTGGGTGCCAGTGACAGACCCAGCGACAGCGCGCCGGCCGCCAGCAGCGTCAGGCGCATGATGGCCGCGCGACCGATGGCGTCCGACAGCGGACCGAAGACCAGCAGCGAGGCCGCCAGGGCAAGGGTCGCGACCGACATCACCAGCCCCACGGCCAGGGTGGAGACCCCATAGGCCTCGCGCAGCTCCGGCAGCAGCGGCTGAGGGGCGTAGAGATTGATGAAGACGAGGAAGGAACCCAGGCTGAGAGCCAGGGTAGCGCGCCACCAGGCACGGGTTCGAATCTGGATCATGGCGTGAACGCCTGCGGTCATGGGAGCAGCGGGCCGGCGGGCCGGCCCACGGGCGGCGACGGTCGCCGGCTCGCCGCGACCGCGGCGCGATTCAGCCCTGGTCGCCGACCATCACACGCTGGGCCAGGGTGGTGGGCTCCAGGGTGCGACGGGCCTGCCAGTAGTAGCGCTGCCAGTAGCGGTTGTCGAGCTCGGAGATCATCACCCCCCGGGAGGTGGAGGCATGCAGAAAGCGCCCCTCGCCCAGGTAGATGCCGACGTGGTCATAGCGGCCCGGCGGGCGGAAGAAGACCAGGTCGCCGGGTACCAGTTCGCTGCGTTCGACCGGCGCCCCCTGGTGGACCTGCTCGCCGGTGGTGCGCGGCAGGGAGACGCGGAAGGTCTCCTCGAAGACGCTCTGCACCAGCGCCGAGCAGTCGATCCCGCTGGAGGAGGTGCCGCCAATGCGGTAGGGCGTACCGACCCAGCGTTCATGCTGGGCCAGCAGCGCCTGCTGGATCAGGGCGGGCGGGGGATTGCCGAGGGCGCGCGCCTCCAGAATCGGATTGTCCACCGGCGACATGGCCAGCCCCCAGTCGCCGGATATCCCGGGCAGCTGACGGGCGAAGTAGGGCTCCTCGGCGTCGCGGGAGGCGACATCGCGAGGAGCGGAGGCACAGCCGGCCAGCAGGGCCAGCGACACGACAACACACAGGGCTCGGCACGACGAGGTGACGTCCATTCCAGCGGTGACCTCTGACCGGAGCCGCGCCCCGGCGGCGCCGGCGGGCGCCAGCCTTCGGGGGAGTCATCGCTGTGGCAGTGGTGCCGGCAACCGGTATCACTGCCAGAGCGGCCTGTCGGCGGCTCACTGTGGAACACGGCTCCCGACAGGTGGAGCCTTGTTTAGACTCGCCGACTATAAACCAGCCCCGAGCGGGTGGCGAGCCCTGAAAGCGCTCTCAGTGCAGGGTGCGCGAATCACCCGGCAGGGTGTCGATATGCATCGGCGCCCAGTGGCGCGGGCGTGCCCCGGGAAACTCCAGGCTTGCCCAGGGCCCGGCCAGGGGCGGGGCCGCGGACAGCCAGGCCACCAGGGCCTGCCGAAAGCCGGCAACGAAGCTCTCCCGCTCCGGGGTCTCGCCCATGAAGAAGGAGAAGCCGGCGTAGAGCCCGCGAGCATAGGCCTCCCACCCCGAGTAGTGGGCTGCCGCCAGGCCATGGGCACGCTCCAGCACCGCCACGAAGGCGCGCTCCTCCAGCCAGCCCAGCTGGCGTGCGGCGATGGCCAGATCCACCGCCTGAGCCACGTCCCAGGCGGCCATGTCGGTCTCGTTGCAGCCGTCCTCGTTGTCCCGCACCCGCTGCAGGCGCAGCAGGTGGGTGCGCTCCTCGTCGCTGCACTCGCCGGACTCCAGGGTAGCGATCTCGGAGCCGAGCCGGGCGGCGTTCAGGGTGTAGGGCGCGTAGTTGATCAGATACTCCTGACGGTCGCCGGACTCGAGCAGGAACTCCAGGAACTCGCCCAGCTCCTCGGCCCCCTGGAGCCCGTAATGGCCATCGATCCACTCGCGGATCGATACGCGCTCACGCTCGCTTTCCGGGTGGGGCAGGCTCCAGGCCGGGCTGTTGAGCGGCCCCACCAGTGCCATGGCGGTGAACAGGTTCAGGCTGGGACGCGGCCCCGGCTCCTGCCATTCGCCGGCACGCCAGTCGAGCCAGTGAAACAGGCTGCCGGGGTCCTCCTCATGCCAGCGGATCTCGACCACCAACGAAGGCTGCTCCTCCTCCGGCAGCAGTCCCTCCCAGGTCGCCCAGGCCTCCAGCAGGCGGCGGGGGTCCGGATAGAAGCGGCACAGCGAGGCGCGCAGGGCATCGGCCAGCGCCGCCAGCCCCTCGGCGTCGAAGGCCTCGCAGTCCATGGCCATCTGCAGATAGAAGGCGTACTTCTCGGCCATGTGGATGGTGGCCGCATGACGGCTGCCGCGGCGCAGCGCATCGCGGCTTGCCAGCCCCGCCGGGTCGGCGTGGCCAAAGGAGGTCTCCGCCGGCGGCAGGGCGCCATGGGCCGCATCGGCGGCCAGCTGGTTGAGGTGGTGCGCCTGGGCCGGCAGCCAGTAGCGGGAGAGCGCCGAGATGCCCTCGTCGGGGTGCAGGTCGAGGGTCTCGGCCAGGTACTGGAGGGCGTCGTCACGGCGCGCCGTCGACACCGGCCCGGCGGGCCCCTGGCGCGCCGCCAGCTCGGGCTCGCGCACCGCGGCCAGGGCCAGCACCCAGTGTCGGGGATCGGCCCGCCAGGCCCGAATGGCCTGCCGGGAGCGCTCCAGCGACTCCTGGCCCACGAGCCCCTGCAGGGCCGGGCGCCAGGGACTGACCGGCGACTGCAGCAGCAGCCGCCAGTCGGCCTCGAAGGTGCTCAGCAGGTTGCGCCCCTCGAAGAGGCTCCTGCCGCGCTGATAGGCCCGGGCCAGGGCCGCCCAGTCGCTGTAGCGATGCATCACCAGGTCGGCGCCGTGAAGCGCGAAGTCGGCGGCCTCCCGGCCGCTGAGCCAGCCCATGCAGGCCCCGGCCCAGGCCAGGTCGATCAGCCGCAGCCAGTCCCAGGCCGCCCACTCCAGGGGCTCGCCGTGCTCGATGAACTCGAGCAGCACCCGGCCATAGCGCTGATCCTCCTCCTCGAGCTTGTGAAGCCAGGCATAGCGGCTCGCCGGATCGCTCTCCAGCAGCCGCGTGGCGTCCAGGTCCCAGCCCTGACGATCGCCCTGCCCGCCCAGCCACAGCAGGGAACGGATCAGGTCGTCACGGTGGTGGATCTGCCACGCCTCGCCCAGCCAGCCGGCCAGGCCCGACCAGTCCTCCTCGATGGCGGGCACGCTTATCACCGGCGCGAAGCCGGCGCGCAGACGCCACACCTGTGCCTCCTCCTCGACGGGCCACAGCGGCGGCAGCGTATCGTGGATCGCCAGCCACTCGCCGAGACGCTCCCAGGTGATGCCATCGCCATCGTGCTCGAGGGCAGCCAGCGCCTCGCAGGCCTCGAAGAAGCCGTCATCGCCGCGCACCCATCCCTCGGCGCTGCGCGCCCGACGCAGTGCAGAAAGCCAGGCATCCAGGTCCCGGTGATGGGCGCTGATCTCGGCGGCCAGACGATGGGCCCAGGCGCGCCCGGCCCGCTCGTCCAGCCAGCCCGCGGCACCGGCCAGGGCGACCAGCTCCAGGGCCGCCAGCAGGCGAGCCGGGTCGGCCATGCTGCCGCCCACGCCGAAGGACTCCACCAGGCGCCAGCCGAGCTCGCCGCGGTCCGCCACGCCCAGCCCGTGCAGGCGCATCAGGGCGGCCTGAGGTTCCACGCTCAGCGGGTCGGGGTCGAAGGCCCAGTCACACAGCACCAGCTGCTGGGCCCACCAGGCATTCAGCGGATCGATCAAGGCTCACCTCGGCATCAGTCAGAAGGACGGCAGCGGCCGCCAGCGTATTGCGGCGCCATAGTGTAGCGGAAAGCGCCGCCGGCGCCGATGGGTCGACGCGCGCCTTCTGCCGGTTCCGGTTCCGCTGCTGCCCCCGAGCGCCCTGCCCTTGCGCGCCCCGGCAAACCTGGCAGAGTGAACTAGACTGTGGGAGCGCGGACCGCTCTCGCCCCCCTTATTCTGCCACCGGAGGCATCATGACCAACGCGGAACTCAACGACCTGAAGAAGCGCTATGTCGCCAACGGCGCGGCCAGCCCCGCCACCCAGTTCGCCGATCGCACCGAGAACGCCGTGATCTGGGATGCCGATGGCAACCGCATCATCGACTTCGCCGGCGGCATCGGCGTACTCAACATCGGTCACCGCCACCCCAAGGTGGTCGAGGCCGTCAAGGCGCAGCTCGACCGCGTGATGCACACCTGCCAGACCGTGATGCCCTACGAGGGCTACGTGAAGGTGGCCGAGAAACTCAGCCAGATCACCCCGGTGCGCGGCCACGCCAAGGTGATGCTGGCCAACTCCGGGGCCGAGGCCCTCGAGAACGCCGTCAAGATCGCCCGCGCCGCCACCGGCAAGAACAACGTGATCTGCTTCGACGGCGGCTACCACGGCCGCACCTTCATGACCATGGCCATGAACGGCAAGGTCGCCCCCTACGCCGCCGACTTCGGCAGCATGCCGGGCAACGTCTTCCGCGCCCCCTACCCGGTGCCCTACCACGGCGTCAGCGAGGACGAGGCCCTGCGCGGCCTCAAGATGGCGCTGAAGACCGACGCCAACCCCCGCGATACCGCAGCCATCGTGCTGGAGCCGGTGCTCGGCGAAGGCGGCTTCTACCCCGCCCCGGCCAGCTTCCTCAAGGCGGTGCGCGAGATCTGCGACGAGCACGGCATGCTGATGATCGTCGACGAGGTGCAGTCAGGCTTCGGCCGCACCGGCAAGATGTTCGCCATCGAGCACAGCGGCGTCGAGCCGGATCTGATCACCATGGCCAAGAGCATGGCGGCCGGCATGCCGATCTCCGCCGTGGTAGGCACCGACGTGCACATGGACGCCTCCGGCCCCAACTCCCTGGGCGGCACCTACACCGGCAGCCCGGTCTCCTGTGCGGCCGTGCTGGCGGTGCTCGAGGTGTTCGAGGAGGAGAACATCCTCGCCAGGAGCCAGGCCTTGGGCGAGAAGCTGGGCAAGCGCTTCGCCAAGTGGCAGCAGGCCTTCGACTGCGTGGACAACGGCCGCCACCTGGGCGCCATGGCGGCCATCGACCTCGTTTCCGACAGGGCCAACCACACCCCGGACGCCGACCTGGCCGCGGCGCTGTGCAAGCGCGCCCGCGAGAAGGGGCTGGTGCTGCTCTCCTGCGGCCTCTACGGCAATACCATCCGCTTCCTGATGCCCGTCACCATCGAGGACGAGGTGCTGGAGGAGGGCCTGGCCATCGTCGAGGCCTCCCTCAAGGAGCTGGTGGGCCAGCCCACCACCGCCTGACCCGCCGCCTCGCGTCCAGCGGCTCACCGCCCGGCTCTGCGCCGGGCGGCTTGTCTTGGGGGGCTTGTGTTGGGGGGCTTGCGTTGGGGGGCCTTGTCATCGCCGGGCGCAGCCGGGAAGATGACGGCGTCCACCGCGAGGCCATCCCGTGATACTGCGAACCCTCTCCCTGCTACGCTCCCTGCAGGGTGCCAGCCACACCGCCCAGGAGGCCCAGGCCACCGTGCAGCAGGCCTGCGACTACCGCTGGCTGCGCGGGGAGCTTCACCACGGCGCCATCACCGAGCCGTCCACCGCCCTGGCCGACGGCACCCCCGGGGTCACCATCACCCTGGCCTACCCTGCCACCCGGGCGCGCCTGGCCGGCGGCCGCTGGCCCGAGACTCCCGAGGAGCGCGAGCGCTGCTTCGTGGAGGGGGCCCACGCCTGTCGGGCCGCGGGCGCCCCCGCCTATCGCACCCTGGAGAGCCTCTCCCGGGGGCTGGCCGAGGGTGCCGCCTCGGTGCTCACCGATGCCGCCCGCCTGCAGTACCTTCTCCAGCAGCGCGCCCTGCGCCTCGCCTGGCGGCGACCGGAGGCCCTGCCCCCGGCCCTGGCCCGGCGCCTGGGCTCGGGGGAGCCCGCCGCCGACGGGGTCTTCCTGCTGGCGCTGAGCGTGCCGGCCCGGCGCGAGGAGGTGGTGCTGAACGGCGCCTGGCTCGACCGCACCCTGGACCGCTATCGGCGCATCCTGCCCCGCCCCGCAGGACGCTGAGCCGCCGCCAGAGACGACGACGCCCGGCCGGAGCCGGGCGCCAGGCAGGCATCATGGCAGCGGGGGTCAGGCCTTCCTGACCTTCGAGATCACCCACAGCAGCACCACGGCCCCGACGATGGCGGTGACCAGCGAGCCGACGAAGCCCCCGGCCTGCAGCCCCAGCAGGCTGAACAGGAAGCCGCCGATCACCGCGCCCACCACGCCGACGCCGATATTGCCGAGGATGCCGAAGCCGCCTCCGCGCATGATGTGACCGGCGATCCACCCCGCCAGCCCGCCGATGATCAACCAGGCAATCAGTCCCATATCGCTCTCCTTGCAGTGTGTCGTGTTGAATCCAGGACAGCCCGAGCGGCGCTCAGAATGACGAGCCGGGCTGGTCGAGGAAGGCCAGCTCCTCCGGCGTGGAGGGGCGACCCAGTATCGCGTTGCGGTGCGGGTAGCGGCCGAAGCGCAGGATGATGTCGCGATGGCGATGCTCGAAGTGCAGCTGCTCCTCCAGGCCCGGCTGGTCGAAGAGCCCCAGGGCCTCGTCATGAATGGCCAGGGACTCACTGTGCATCCAGGGCATATAGAGAAAGGCGCGCCAGGGCACCTCCAGGCGGTGATCGATGCCGCTGGCCACGGCCTCCTGGGCCAGCACCAGCGCCACCGGGTCCCGGGCGAAGGCCAGCGGGGTGTCCCGATGAATGTTGCGCGAGAACTGATCGAGCACGATCACCTCGGCCAGGCGCCCCCGGGCCGAGAGCCGCCACGACCACAGCTCGCCGCGCCCCGCCGCCGCCAGCAGCTCGCCGAAGCGCGCCGCGATCTCGCCATCCAGCTCGGGATCCTTGCGAAACCACTGGGCCGGCGTGAGTTCGTCGAACCAGAAGCGAATCACCGCCTCGGTATCCGGTAACCTGGCCATGCGCGTCCTCCTGGTCGGTCCTGCGGAGATACCCCGACACCTGATACCATTCCCCACACTGCACGGCAACCCGAGGAACACGCATGTCGCCCCAGCATTTCATGGAGATGGCCTCCTTCACCCTCAACCTGGTGGGCATGCTGGTCTGCATCGGCGGCCTGACCCTGGCCCACCGCACCCGACATCGAGTGCCCGGCTACCTGCTGGCCGGCGCGGGCTTCGTGATCGCCGCGAGCCCACTGCTCTACACCATGTTTGCCGGCCCCCGCTGAGCCCCGAGGAGGCCCTGCCCATGCGCCAGCCCCTGGCTCGCGAGCTCCATGACCTGATCGAGCGCGGCCGCGACCGCCAGCTGCGCCTGGCGGTGACCGGCCTCTCCCGCTCCGGCAAGACCGCCTTCCTCACCTCACTGGTCAACCAGCTTCGCCATGTCGGCCTGGAGGCCAGGCTCGACCTGCTGCCGGCGGCCCGCCAGGGGCGGCTGCTGGGGGCCCGGCGGGTCAACCAGCAGGACCTGGGCGTCCCGCGCTTCCCCTACGACCAGGCCATGGCGGCACTGGCCGAGACGCCGCCGCGCTGGCCGGAGCCCACCCGCGGCATCAGCGAGCTGCGCCTGGTGCTGCGCTATCGCCCGGCGAAGCGTGGCTGGCTCGGCGGCGAATCCCGCCAGCTCACCCTGGACCTCTTCGACTACCCCGGCGAATGGCTGCTCGACCTGCCGCTGCTGGCCCATGACTACCCCAGCTGGTGCCGCCGCCAGCAGGCCCTCGCGGGGGAGCAGCGCCGCGCCCACTTCGCCGCCTGGCACGCGGCCGTGGAGTCGCTCGACCCCACCGCCGAGGCCGACGAGGCGCGCCTGGCCGAGATCGCCGAGCACTATGCCGAGGGGCTGCGCGCCGCCCGGGAGGCGGGGTTCGCCGACCTGCAGCCGGGGCGCTTCCTGCTGCCGGGGGATCTCGCCGGCGCCCCGGTGCTGCAGTTCTTCCCGCTGCCCGGCGTGGCCGAGGCGGACCCCGCCGCGCTCGCCACCCTGCCGCCCGAGAGCAACTACGCCACCCTGGCGCGGCGCTTCGCGTACTACCAGCAGCACATCGTGAAGCCCTTCTACCGCGACCACTTTCGCCGCTTCGATCGCCAGATCGTGCTGGTGGACCTGCTCGGTGCGCTGAATGCCGGCCCGGAGCGCTTCCAGGACCTCTCCCGGGCACTCGCCAACCTGATGCAGAGCTTCGATTACGGCAAGCGCAGCCTGCTCTCGCGGCTCTTCGCGCCGCGCATCGACCGCCTGGCCATCGCCGCCACCAAGGCCGACCACGTCACCCCGGAGCAGCACCCCCGCCTGGTGGCGCTGCTCGAGGCGCTGCTGGCCGAGCCCCTGAAGGACCTGCGTTTCGCCAGCGTGCCGGTCCGTGCCCTGTCCCTTGCCGCCATCCGCGCCAGCGAGGCTCGCGAGGTGGAGCATCGCGGCCAGCGCACCCCCGCCCTGCGCGGCACCGGGCTCGACGGCGAAGCGCTGCTGCTCTATCCCGGCGAGGTGCCGGAACGCCTGCCCGATGACGCCTTCTGGGCGCGCCAGGGGTTCGCCTATCCGGCCTTTCGGCCGCTGCCCCTGGAGGGCGGTGCCCTGCCCCATATCCGCATGGATGCCGCCCTGGACTGGCTGATCGGAGACAAGCTGTCATGAGCGAGCCGACATGAACGAACCCCGCGACCCACGACCGGGCCAGCGCTTCTCCCCCGAACCCAACGACCCCGCCGAGGCCCCCACGGCCCGCGACCCGCGCCCCGCCACGGCCTTCGCCACCGACCTGGAGAGCCGCCCGCTGGCCGAGGCGCCAGCGGACGCCGGCGAGCGCGCCCTGGAGACGAGCCTGGCCCGGCCACGCAGGCGACGCTGGGGCCTGCTCGCCCTGCTCGGCGGCACGCTTGGGCTCGGCGCCGTGGAGGCCGGCACGACCCTCTACGCCGCCGGCCTCGGCGGCAACTGGCTGGCCGGCGCCTGGAGCGGGCTGCTGCTGCTGGCCCTGGCCCTGGGAGGCTCTGCGCTGGGGCGCGAGCTGTGGCGGCTGCGCCGGCTGCGCCGCCATGACCGGCTGCGCGACCGTCTCACCGCCCTGCCCGAGTCGACGCCCCGCGAGGCCCTGGCCACCGCCGAGGCGCTGCGTCATGCCCTGGCCCTGGAGGACGACCACCCCCACTGGCAGGGCTTCCTGGCGGCCCGCCAGGCCCACCACGACGGCCGGGACATCCAGCTGCTGCTCGACCACCATCTGCTGGCCCCCCGCGACCGCGAGGCGAGCCGGCTCGTATCACGGATGTCCGGCGAGACGGCGATCATGGTGGCGGTCAGCCCCTTGACCCTGGTGGACATGGCGCTGGTGGCCTGGCGCAGCCTGGCGATGATCGACCGCCTGTGCCGTCTCTATGGCCTGGAGCTTAGCTATGCGGGGCGGATCCGGCTGCTGCGCGCGGTGCTCCACCAGATGGCCTTCGCCGGCGCCACCGAGATGGCCAGCGACGCCGGCATGGAACTGCTGTCGATGAACCTGGCCGGGCGACTCTCCACCCGTGCCGCCCAGGGCATGGGCGTGGGGCTGCTCGGCGCCCGGCTGGGGCTGCGCACCCAGCGGCTCACGCGACCGCTGCCCTTCGCGGAGAACGCGACCCCTCGCCTGGGCGATCTGCGCCGCGAGCTGTGGCAGCAGCTGCGCCGGCTGGAGAGCCGCGAGTCACCGGACGAGCGGCGCTGAGCCTCGGCCACCTTGACCGGGATCATGACAGCGTGGCCCCGAAGCGCTACGATCAAGGCATCGTCCATCCAACCGAGCAAGGAAGTCCGCTATGTTCAAGTCCATCCTGGTGCCCGTCGACGGTTCCGAGCACGCCAAGAAGGCCCTCTCCGTGGCCTGCCAGCTCGCCCGCCAGGAAGAGGGCTGCACCCTGCACCTGGTGCATATCCCGGAAGAGCTTGCCCACGAGACCACCCTGGTGTGGGGCATCGGCGCCATCGCCATCGAGGCCAGCCGCGAGGAGCGCCAGGAGGCCGGCAAGCAGGTAATGGACCGCGCCGCCGAGGCCGCCCGCGAGCAGGGCGCCACCAACATCGAGACCGTGATCGGCCAGGGCGACCCGGCCCGTACCATCCTCAGCGAAGCGCGCCGTCGCGGCGTCGACGCCATCGTCATGGGCAGCCGCGGCCTGAGCAACCTGCAAGGCTTCGTGGTCGGCAGCGTCTCCCACAAGGTGGCCCATACCGCCGACTGCACCGTCATCACCGTGCGCTGAGCCCGCGGCCAACCGCAACGACGACGGCGCCTGAGGGCGCCGTCTGCGTTCCGGTCGGGAGGCGGGCGCCGGCTCAAGTGACTGATTCCCCTCGTCCGGGCTGTCCCGCGTTTGGCGCGCGCCCCGGGAGTCCGTATAGTGGCCCCCTACCCCCGCCACACGTTCGTGATCATGCTGCAGAACAACGCCCTGCTTGCCCAGCTCAAGCAACAGATTCGCTCCAGCACCCCCCGGGTCGAGGGAGTGATCAAGGCCACCCAGAAGGGCTTCGGCTTCCTCGAGACCGACGAGGGCGAGTCCTACTTCGTGCCGCCCCCCGCCATGAAGCTGGTCCTCCACGGCGATCGGGTCGGCGCCGTGCTGCATGAGGAAGGCGACAAGAAGCGCGTCGAACCCGACACCCTGATCGAACAGGGACTCGACCGCTTCATCGCCCGGGTCCAGAAGGCCGAGGGCCGCCTGGCCGTGGTGCCCGACCACCCCTCCATCAACAACGCCCTCAAGGCGCGCATCAAGCGCAGCCTGGACGAAGCCACCATCGGCGACGCCGACTGGGTCGTCGCCCGTCTGGTCCGTCACCCCCTCAAGGCCGACGACCGCGGTTTCTTCGCCCAGATCGACGAGCTGGTGGCCAAGGCCGACGACCCCGCCGTGCCCTGGCGCGTCACCCTGGCCCGCCACGCCCTGGAGCAGGAGTGCCCGGATGCCGGTGACGACTGGCCGCTGCGCGACGAGGGCCTGGCTCGCGAGGACCTCACCGCCGAGCCCTTCTTCACCATCGACGGCGAGAAGACCCGCGACATGGACGATGCCCTGCGCATCGTGCCCCGCGAGGAGGGCGGCTGGGCGCTGACCGTGGCCATCGCCGACCCCACCGCCTATGTGGAAGAGGGTCACGCGGCGGACCTGGAGGCACGCACCCGCGCCTTCACCGTCTACCTGCCGGGCCAGAACGTCACCATGCTGCCAGAGCAGCTGGCCGACGACCTCTGCTCGCTGTGGGAAGGCAAGGAGCGCCCGGTGCTGGCCTGCACCCTGAACGTGGAGGCCGACGGCAGCCTGGGCGACTATCGCTTCTTCGCCGCCACCGCGACCTCCCGAGCCAAGCTGGCCTATGACCGCGTCTCCGACTGGCTTGAGGGCCAGGGCGACTGGGCCCCGGCCGACGAGATCGCCGAGCAGCTCAAGGCCCTGCGCGACCTCACCGAGGCCCGCAGCGCCTGGCGCGCCGCCCACGCCCTGGTGTTCAAGGACCGTCCCGACTACGTCTTCGACCTGGACGAGGCCGGCAACGTGCTGGACGTGCGCACCGAGGAGCGGCGCATCGCCAACCGCATGATCGAGGAGTCGATGATCGCGGCCAACGCCTGCTGTGCCGACCTGCTGGCCGAGCACGTGGGCCACGGCATCTTCAACGTGCACCGCGCCTTCGAGGACGACAAGGCCGAGGCGGCCCGCGACTTCCTGGCCAGCCAGGAGATCGAGGTGGCACTGGAGGCCCTGACCGAACTGCCCCGCTACAAGGAGCTCAAGCGCGAGCTCGAGGGGCGCGACGACGCCTGGCTCGACGCCCGCCTGCGCCGCTTCCAGGGCTTCACCAGCATGTCGGCGAAGCCGGGTCCGCACTTCGGCCTGGGGCTTGCCGCCTACGCCACCTGGACCTCGCCGATCCGCAAGTATGGCGACATGGTCAACCACCGCCTGATCAAGCGGGTGCTCAAGGGCGAGCAGGCCCCCGCCGAGGCGAGCCTGGCGCTCACCGAGCAGCTCACCGAGCGCCGCCGGCTCAACCGCATGGCCGAGCGCGACGTCAAGGACTGGCTCTATGTGCGCTACCTGACCCCGGCCGCCGAGGCCCAGGAGAGCTTCGACGCCGAGATCATCGCCATCAACCGCGGCGGCATGCGCGTGCGCCTCACCGCCAATGGCGCCACCGCCTTCGTGCCGGCACCGATGATCCACAGCGATCGCGACAAGGTGGCCATCGACGACAAGGAGGGGCGTATCCAGGTGGAGAGCGAGGAGCGCTTCAAGCTGGGCGACCATATCCGCGTGGCCCTGCTGGAGGCCCGCGAGGAGACCCGCTCGCTGGTGGCGCGTCCCGCCGACTGAGACCCAGGCCCTCGCGGCCCAGCAGCAGTGAACAGCACGGCGGCCAACTGGCCGCCGTGTGGCTGTCCGGACCCGGTAGCGCACATCTTCCCACACAAAAGGGCGCCCGAAGGCGCCCTTTTGATCTTCCCGAGGAAAGCGTGGCTTACCAGCCGGTCACTTCCTTCAGGGCATCGCCGATCTGCGCCAGGGAGCGCACGGTCTTGACGCCGGCGTCCTCGAGGGCGGCGAACTTCTCGTCCGCGGTGCCCTTGCCGCCGGAGATGATCGCACCGGCGTGGCCCATGCGCTTGCCCGGAGGGGCGGTCACACCGGCGATGTAGGAGACCACCGGCTTGGTGACGTTGGCCTTGATGTAGGCCGCCGCCTCTTCCTCGGCGGTGCCGCCGATCTCGCCGATCATCACGATCGCCTCGGTGGCCGGATCCTTCTCGAACATCTCGAGGATGTCGATGAAGTTGGAGCCCGGGATCGGGTCGCCACCGATGCCCACGCAGGTGGACTGGCCGAAGCCGTAGTCGGTGGTCTGCTTGACGGCTTCATAGGTCAGGGTGCCGGAGCGCGACACGATACCGACCTTGCCCGGCTTGTGGATGTGACCCGGCATGATGCCGATCTTGGACTCGCCGGGAGTGATCACGCCCGGGCAGTTCGGGCCGATCAGGCGCACGCCCAACTCGTCGCACTTCACCTTGACGTCGAGCATGTCGAGGGTGGGGATGCCCTCAGTGATGCAGACGATCAGCTTGATGCCGGCGTTGGCGGCCTCGAGGATGGAGTCCTTGCAGAACGGGGCCGGCACGTAGATCACGCTGGCCTCGGCGCCGGTCTTCTCCACGGCTTCCTTGACGGTGTTGAACACCGGCAGGCCCAGGTGCTCCTGGCCACCCTTGCCCGGGGTCACGCCGCCGACCATCTGGGTACCGTAGGCAATCGCCTGCTCGGAGTGGAAGGTCCCCTGGCCGCCGGTGAAGCCCTGGCAGATGACCTTGGTGTTCTTGTCGATCAGGATACTCATTACTTGCCCTCCGCTGCCTTGACGACCTGCTCTGCCGCATCGGTCAGGCTGGTAGCAGCGATGATGTTCAGACCACTGGAGGCCAGCTTCTCGGCGCCCAGCTCGGCGTTGGTGCCTTCCAGGCGCACCACGACCGGCACGTTGACGCCGACCTGCTCGACGGCACCGATGATGCCCTCGGCGATCATGTCGCAGCGCACGATACCGCCGAAGATGTTGACCAGCACGGCCTTCACATTATCGTCGGAGAGGATCAGCTTGAACGCTTCGGCCACGCGCTCCTTGGTGGCACCGCCGCCCACGTCCAGGAAGTTGGCCGGGGAGCCGCCGTGCAGGTTGACGATGTCCATGGTGCCCATGGCCAGGCCGGCGCCGTTCACCATGCAGCCGATGTTGCCATCCAGCGCCACATAGTTGAGTTCCCATGCGGCCGCCTCGGCCTCGCGAGCGTCCTCCTGGGAGGGGTCGCGCATCGCCTGCAGGTCCGGATGACGGTAGAGGGCGTTGCTGTCCAGATTGAGCTTGGCGTCGAGGCAGTGGAGGTTGCCTTCGTCGGTGATCACCAGGGGGTTGATCTCCAGCAGCGCCAGATCCTTGTCGTGGAACAGCTTGGAGAGGCCCAGGAAGATCTTGGTGAACTGCTTCACCTGGTCCCCCTTGAGGCCCAGGGCGAAGGCCAGCTCGCGCGCCTGGTAGGGCTGAGCGCCCACCAGCGGATCGATCTCGGCCTTGAGGATCTTCTCGGGAGTCTCCTCGGCGACCTTCTCGATCTCGACACCGCCCTCGGTGGAGGCCATGAAGACCACGCGGCGGGTGGCACGGTCAACGACGGCGCCCAGGTAAAGCTCCTCGGCGATGTCGGTGCAGTTCTCGACCAGGATCTTGGCGACCGGCTGACCGTTGGCGTCGGTCTGGTAGGTCACCAGGTTCTTGCCCAGCCACTGCTCGGCGAAGGCCTTGGCCTCCTCCGGGCTCTTGATCAGCTTGACGCCGCCGGCCTTGCCGCGGCCACCGGCGTGGACCTGGGCCTTGACGACCCACATGTCGCCACCGATCTTCTTGCAGGCTTCTGCGGCTTCTTCGGGGGTGTCGACGGCGAAGCCCTTGGACACCGGCAGACCGTAGTCGGCAAACAGCTGTTTGCCCTGATACTCGTGAAGGTTCATCGATTCATGCCATTGGTTGCATGTGACTCGAACGGTGGTCCGGCTTCGCCTCGGGCGGACGTCTCGGACCACCACCGTCCCTGCCGATACATGGTCGGAAGGGGCGCGCCGCCCGATGGGCGGCGCTCGTTGTGCGGCTTACTTGCGCTTCTTGCGATTGGCCATGTGGATGGCGTGGCCATCCACCGCCAGGGCGGCCTCGTGCACGGCTTCCGACATGGTCGGGTGCGCGTAGCAGGTCAGCGCCAGGTCCTCGGCGCTGGAGCCGAACTCCAGCGCGATGACGCCCTGGGCGATCATCTCGCCGGCGTGCTGGCCGACGATGTGCATGCCCAGCACGCGGTCGGTCTCGGCGTCGGCGACGATCTTGGCCTGCCCCTCGGTGGCGTTGTTGGCCATGGCGCGGCCGCTGGCGGCAAACGGGAAGCTGCCAACCTTGACCTCGATGCCCTTGGCCTTGGCCTCCTGCTCGGTCAGGCCGACCCAGGCCACCTCGGGGAAGGTGTAGATGACGTTGGGGATGGCATCGTAGTTCATCTCGGCCTTGTGGCCGGCGATGATGTCCGCGACCATCACGCCCTCTTCGGAGGCCTTGTGGGCCAGCATCGGGCCGCGCACGCAGTCGCCGATGGCGTAGACGCCCGGCACGCTGGTGCGGCACTGGTCGTCGACGTGGATGAAGCCACGCTCGTCGAGGTCGACGCCGACACCATCGGCCACGACACCCTGGGTATAGGGCTTGCGGCCCACGCAGACGATCAGCTTGTCGAAGGTCATCTCCTGGTCGCCATCGCCGTCGGTGTACTTGACGATGACTTCCTGGCCCTTGACCTCGGAGCCGGTGACCCGCGCGCCCAGCTTGATGTCCAAGCCCTGCTTCTTGAGCAGCTTCTGGGTCTCCTTGGCGATGGCGGCGTCCACCATCGGCAGGAAGCTGTCCATGGCCTCGAGCACGGTGACCTCGGAGCCCAGGCGGTTCCACACGCTGCCGAGCTCCAGGCCGATGACGCCGGCGCCGATCACGCCCAGGCGCTTGGGCGTCTCGGTGAACTCGAGCGCGCCGGTGGAATCGACGATCAGGCCCTCGGTCAGCGGGGTCGGCGGGATCTCCACCGGCACGGAGCCCGCGGCGATCACGATGTTGTCCGCCTCATAGGTGGTCGCCTTGCCGTCGAGGTCGGTGACCTCGACCTGCTTCGCGCCCACCACCTTGCCGGTGCCCTCGATGCCGGTCACGCCGTTGGCCTTGAACAGGCCGGCGATGCCACCGGTGAGGTTCTTAACGATGGTGTCCTTGCGGGCGATCATCTTCTTGACGTCCATCTGGACGTCACCGGTCTGGATCCCCATGCCGGCGAAGTCGTGCTTGGCCTCGACGAACTTGTGGGAGGCCTCGAGCAGCGCCTTGGAGGGAATGCAGCCCACGTTGAGGCAGGTCCCGCCGAACACCACCTTGCCTTCCTTGCCGATCCACTTCTCGACGCAGGCGGTCTTCAGGCCCATCTGGGCGGCGCGGATGGCGGCCACGTAGCCGCCGGGGCCCGCACCGATCACGATCACATCAAACTTGTCAGCCATGTTGGCTCCCCTTGCGTGTCTTGGGATGGAGTGCCGCCGGGGATCGCCCGGCGGCACGTTCCGCTCAGATGTCCAGCAGCAGGCGCGCCGGATCTTCCAGCAGTTCCTTGATGGTGACCAGGAACCGCACCGCGTCCTTGCCGTCGATCATGCGGTGATCGTAGGAGAGCGCCAGGTACATCATCGGGCGAATCTCGACCTTGCCGTCCACCGCCATGGGGCGATCCTGGATCTTGTGCATGCCCAGGATGGCGGTCTGCGGCGGGTTGAGGATCGGCGTGGACATCAGCGAGCCGAAGGTACCGCCGTTGGTGATGGTGAAGGTCCCGCCCTGCATCTCGTCGATGCCCAGCTTGCCGTCACGAGCACGCTTGCCGAAGTCGCCGATGCCCTTCTCGACGTCGGCGATCTTCATGCTGTCGGTGTCACGCAGCACCGGAACGACCAGGCCGCGGTCGGTGGAGACCGCCACGCCGATGTCCTGGTAGCCGTGGTAGACGATATCGGTACCGTCGATGGAGGCGTTGACGTCCGGGAAGCGCTTGAGCGCCTCGGAGGCCGCCTTGACGAAGAAGCCCATGAAGCCGAGCTTGACGTCGTGGGTCTTGGCAAAGCTGTCCTTGTACTGGGCACGCAGCGCCATCACCGCACTCATGTCCACCTCGTTGTAGGTGGTGAGCATGGCGGCGGTCTGCTGGGCCTGGACCAGGCGCTTGGCGATGGTCTGGCGCAGACGGCTCATCGGCACGCGCTTCTCGGGGCGCTCGCCCTCGAAGGCGGGGGCCGCGGCGGCGGCAGGCTTGGGCGCGGCCGGCTTGGCGGCCTTCTTCGCGGTGCCCTCCTTCACGGCCTTCTGCACGTCCTCCTTGAGGATCCGGCCACCCTTGCCGGTGCCCTGGATCGCGCTGACGTCGAGGTCGTGCTCGGCGACGAGCTTGCGAGCGGCGGGGGCGAGGATCTTGTCGCCCACCTTCTCGTCGCTGGCGCCGTCATCGGCGGAAGCGGCCGGGGTCTCGTCGGCGGCGGTCGCGGCGCCACCGGCGCCCTCGGTGAAGATCGCCAGCACGGCCTCGGACTCGACCTGGCTGCCCTCCTCGGCCTTGATCTCGGTGAGTACGCCGTCGCCCGGCGCCACCACCTCGAGCACCACCTTGTCGGTCTCGATCTCGGCCAGCACCTCGTCGCGCTTGACGCTCTCGCCGACCTGCTTGTTCCAGCGGGCGACGGTGCCTTCCTGGATGGACTCGGGGAAGGTCGGCGCCTTCACCTGGTGCTGCTTGCCACCGCTGGCGGCAGGCGCGTCGGCCTTGGCGTCGCTCTTCGGCTCGGCCTTGGCCGCTGCCGGCTTGGCCTTGCCCTCGCCGATGCGGCCCAGCACCTGCTCGGACTCGACGGTGTCGCCCTCCTCGGCGAGCACCTCGGTGAGGGTGCCGGCCTCGGGAGCCAGCACCTCGAGCACCACCTTGTCGGTCTCGATCTCGACGATCAGCTCGTCGCGCTCGACGCTGTCACCGGCCTTCTTGTGCCAGGCAGCCACGCTGCCTTCGGCAACGGATTCCGGAAAGGTTGGGGCCTTGATATCGGTAGCCATGTCGTTTCCCTTGTCTGTTCTCTCGTCCCGGTGGCGTGCCTTACAGATTGAAGGCGTCTTCCACCAGCTGGCGCTGCTGTTCGATATGGACGGACATGTAGCCCGCGGCGGGTGCGGCAGAGGCCGGGCGCCCGGCGAACTTGAGCGCGCCGCCCAGGTTGCTCTTGAGCATGTCGGCCACGGCCCGCATGTGGTGCTGGCTCGAGTACCAGGCGCCCTGGTTGAGCGGCTCCTCCTGACACCACACCACGTCCCTGACGTTGACGTAGGCCTTGAGCGCCTCGAACAGCTCCTCCTTGGGGAAGGGGTAGAGCTGCTCGACCCGCACGATGGCGACATCCTGGCGGTCATTCTCCTCGCGCCAGGTGGCCAGGTCGTAGTAGACCTTGCCGGCGCACAGGATGATGCGCTCGACCTGCTTGGGATCGCGCTCGCCCTGGTCGGGCAGCACCATCTGGAACTGGCCGGTGGCCAGCTCGTCGAGGCTGGAGATCGCCTCCTTGTGGCGCAGCAGGCTCTTGGGCGACATCACCACCAGCGGCTTGCGCAGCGGGCGGATTACCTGGCGGCGCAGCAGGTGGAAGATCTGCGCCGGGGTGGTGGGCACGCAGACCTGCATGTTGTACTCGGCGCACAGCTGCAGGAAGCGCTCGAGGCGGGCCGAGGAGTGCTCGGGACCCTGCCCCTCGTAGCCATGGGGCAGCAGCATGGTCAGGCCGCACAGCCGTCCCCACTTGGTCTCGCCGGAGGAGATGAACTGGTCCACCACCACCTGGGCACCGTTGAAGAAGTCGCCGAACTGCGCTTCCCAGATCACCAGGTCGTTGGGCGCCGTGGTGGCATAGCCATACTCGAACGCCAGCACCGCCTCCTCGGAGAGGAAGGAGTCGTGGATGGTGAAGGCCGGCTGGCCATCCGCCATGTGCTGGAGCGGCACGTAGCTGGTGCCATCCTTCTGGTTGTGCACCACCGCGTGGCGGTGGGAGAAGGTGCCGCGGCCCACGTCCTGGCCGGTGATGCGCACCGGATGCCCCTCGTCGAGCAGGGTGGCGTAGGCCAGGGTCTCGGCGAAACCCCAGTTCAGCGCCATGCCGCCGGCCTGCATCTTGCGGCGGTCCTCGTAGATCTTGGCGACCTGACGCTGCACCTCGACCCCGTCCGGAATCTCGCACATGCGGGCGGCCAGGCGCTGCAGCCGCTTCATCTCCACGGCGGTGTCGGCATAGCCGGTCCACTCGTGGCCGAGGTAGGGCTTCCAGTCGACGAACAGCGAGGTGTTGGGCTCCTGCACCAGGGCGTTGGCCACGTGGTTGCCGGCCAGCAGGTCCTCGCGGTAGGTCTCGATCATCGCCTTGGCGTCCTCCTCGGAGAGCACGCCTTCTGCCACCAGGCGCTTGGCGTAGATCTCACGGGAAGAGGGATGGTCCTTGATCTTCTTGTACATCAGCGGCTGGGTGCCACTCGGCTCGTCGGCCTCGTTGTGACCGCGGCGACGATAGCAGACGAGGTCGATCACCACGTCCTTCTTGAACTGCTGACGGAAGTCGAGCGCCACCTGGGTGGCGTGCAGCACCGCGTCGGGGTCGTCGCCGTTGACGTGGAAGATCGGCGCCTGGACCATCTTGGCGATGTCGGTGCAGTACTCGGTGGAGCGGGTGTCCAGCGGGTTCGAGGTGGTGAAGCCGACCTGGTTGTTGATCACGATATGGATCGTGCCGCCGGTCTTGTAGGCGCGGGTCTGGGACATCTGGAATGTCTCCATGACCACGCCCTGACCGGCGAAGGCCGCATCGCCGTGGACGTTGATCGGCAGCACCTTGCTGCGGTCGCTGTCGTCGCGGCGGTCCTGGCGGGCGCGCACCGAGCCCTCGACCACCGGAGAGACGATCTCCAGGTGGGAGGGGTTGAAGGCCAGCGCCAGGTGTACCTCGCCGCCCGGGCTCATCACGTTGGAGCTGAAGCCCTGGTGGTACTTGACGTCGCCGGAGCCGCGCTCGATGACCTTCTTGCCGTCGAACTCGTCGATCAGGTCGCCGGGGTTCTTGCCGAGGATGTTGACCAGCAGGTTGAGACGGCCGCGGTGGGCCATGCCGATCACCATCTCCTTGATGCCGTAGCCGCCGCCGCGCTGGATCAGCTCGTCCATCATCGGAATGAAGGACTCGCCGCCCTCCAGACCGAAGCGCTTGGTGCCGGGGTACTTGGAGGCCAGGTAGTTCTCCAGGCCCTCGGCCGCGGTCAGCCGCTCGAGCACATGCTGACGCACCTCGTTGCTGAACTTGGGCGCGCTGCGCACCGACTCGAAGCGCTGCTGCAGCCAGCGCTTCTCCTCGGTGTCGACGATGTGCATGATCTCGCAGCCGATGGAGCGGCAGTAGGTCTGCTCCAGCGCCTCGACGATATCCTTGAGCGGCGCGCGATCCAGGCCCAGGAAGAAGGAGCCGGTCTGGAACTCGGTGTCCATGTCGCTCTTGGAGAGCTGATGGAAGGAGAGGTCGAGGTCGGGCACCGGTGTCGGGCTGCGCAGGCCGAGCGGATCAATATTGGCCTTCTGGTGACCGCGGAAGCGGTAGGCGTTGATCAGCTGGAGAACCTTGACCTGCTTGCGGCTCTCTTCGCCGTCGGCGGCGGCAGGAGCCAGGGCGGTGCGGCGGGCACGACCCAGCTGGTAGAACTGGTCGCGGACCGGGGCGAGGGGGACATCCTGGGGGGCACTGCCTTCGGGGGCCGGCAACTGGTCGAAGTAGTTGCGCCACTCTTCCGGGACAGCGGCGGGATCGTCGAGGTACTGTTCGTAGAGCGCTTCCACATAGTGGGCATTGCCGCCACTGACGTGGGAAGAGCGCCACATCAACTCCATTATGCCTTGTTGCATCTCTCGGTCACCCTGCACTGATGGGGTGGTATCGGCGTCCCCGCACGCTGGGCGCGGCGACATCGGTGGTGCCCTGCCGGCGGGGCCATTCTCGTTCCGGCGCTGCCGACACGCGGTCGACAGCCTTGAATTCCATGCTCAGGAGCCGGTGCCCAAGGCACCGGCTCCTGATGCTGCTGAACCGACCGGCTCCGGCTGCGACACCTGGTCGCAGCGGGAGACGGGGGCCCATGATAGCAAGCTAGGCGCCACGATTTAAGTGGCGTTGGCCAGCAGCATCTCGCGGATCTTGCCGATCGCGCGAGTGGGGTTGAGCCCCTTCGGGCAGACCGCGACGCAGTTCATGATGCCGCGGCAGCGGAACACGGAGAAGGGATCCTCCAGATCTGCCAGACGCTCGCGGGTCGCCTCGTCGCGTGAGTCGGCGAGGAAGCGGTAGGACTGCAGCAGGCCGGCCGGACCCACGAACTTGTCCGGGTTCCACCAGAACGACGGGCAGGAGGTGGAGCAGCAGGCGCACAGGATGCACTCGTACAGCCCGTCCAGCTTGTCGCGGTCTTCCGGCGACTGCAGACGCTCGATGGCCGGCGCCGGGGTGTTGTTCTGCAGGTACGGCTGGATGCGCTCGTACTGCTTGTAGAACAGCCCCATGTCGACCACCAGGTCGCGGATGACCGGCAGGCCCGGCAGCGGGCGCAGGACCAGCTTGCCGTTCTTCACCACCTCGGAGAGCGGGGTGATGCAGGCCAGGCCGTTCTTGCCGTTCATGTTCATGCCGTCGGAGCCACACACGCCCTCGCGGCAGCTGCGGCGATAGGCCAGGCCGTTGTCCTGCTCCTTCATCAGGTGCAGGACGTCCAGCACCATGACATCACGGCCCTGGGTGTCGACCTGGAACTCCTGCATGTAGGGCGCGGAGTCGGTTTCCGGGTTGTAGCGGTAGATGGATACCTGAAGCATCGTGACTCCCCTCAGTAGGTGCGGACTTTCGGCTCGAACGTATCGACGGTCTTCGGCGTGAAGTTGACGTCACGCTTGCCGAGCTTCTTCTCTGCCGGGAAGTAGAGCGAGTGCTTCAGCCAGTTGACGTCGTCGCGATCCGGATAGTCGTAGCGGGAATGGGCGCCACGGCTCTCCTTGCGCTCGAGAGCGGCGATGGCGGTCGCTTCGGCGACTTCCATCAGGTTGTCCAGCTCCAGGGCCTCGACGCGCGCGGTGTTGAAGGCGTTGGACTTGTCCGGCAGGTAGGCATTGGCGATGCGCTCGCGCAGTGCGGCCAGCTGCTTGACGCCCTCGACCATGTTCTTCTCCTCGCGGAACACGCCGAAGGAGTTCTGCATGATGTTCTGCAGCTCGCGCTTGAGCTCCGGGACGGTCTCGCCGCCAGTGGACTCGTTCCAGCGGTTCATGCGCTTCATGGCCGACTCGATGTCGGACTCGGAGGCGTCGAGGTAGTCGATACCCTCGTTGAGCGCCCCCTCGATGAACATGCCGGCCGCGCGGCCGAAGACCACCAGGTCCAGCAGCGAGTTGCCGCCCAGGCGGTTGGCGCCGTGCACCGACACACAGGCCGCCTCGCCGCAGGCGAACAGACCGTTGATGATCTGGTCGTTGCCGTCGGCGTCCTGCATGATCGCCTGGCCGTGGATGTTGGTCGGCACGCCGCCCATCATGTAGTGGCAGGTCGGCACCACCGGGATCGGCTCCTTGGCCGGGTCCACGTGGGCGAAGGTCTTGGAGAGTTCGACGATGCCGGGCAGACGCTTGCCGAGCACTTCCTCGCCCAGGTGGTCGAGCTTCAGGAAGACGTGGTCGCCGTGCTCGCCGCAGCCGCGGCCCTCGAGGATCTCCATCACCATGGAGCGGGCGACCACGTCGCGGCCGGCCAGGTCCTTGGCGTTGGGGGCGTAACGCTCCATGAAGCGCTCGCCATCCTTGTTGACCAGGTAGCCACCCTCACCGCGGCAGCCTTCGGTCACCAGGGTACCCGCACCGTAGATGCCGGTCGGGTGGAACTGCCACATCTCCATGTCCTGCATCGGGAAGCCGGCGCGCAGCGCCATGCCGATGCCGTCGCCGGTGTTGATCAGGGCGTTGGTGGTGGAGGCGTAGATGCGACCGGCGCCGCCGGTGGCCAGCACGGTGGCCTTGGACTTGACGTGGACCACTTCACCGGTCTCGATGTCCATGGCGATGCAGCCTACCACGTCGCCGTTGGCGTTCTTGACCAGGTCAACCGCATACCACTCGTTGAGGAAGGTGGTATTGTTTTTCAGGTTGTTCTGATAAAGGGTGTGCAGCAGGGCATGGCCGGTACGGTCGGCCGCGGCACAGGTACGCGCCGCCTGGCCGCCGGCGCCGAACTCCTTGGACTGGCCACCGAACGGACGCTGATAGATGCGGCCGTTGTCGAAGCGGGAGAACGGCAGGCCCATGTGCTCGAGCTCGAAGACCGCCTTGGGGCCCTCGGAACACATGTACTCGGCCGCGTCCTGGTCGGCGATGTAGTCGCCGCCCTTGACGGTGTCATACATGTGCCAGCGCCAGTCGTCGTTGGGGTCGGCAGACGCGATGGCGCAGGTGATGCCGCCCTGGGCGGAAACGGTATGGGAGCGGGTCGGGAAGACCTTGGACAGCACGGCGGTCTTCTTGCCGGACTTGGCCAGCTCGAGGGCGGCACGCAGGCCGGCACCGCCACCGCCGATGATGATGGCGTCGAAGGAAAGGCTACGCAGGTTGGACATGTATCAGGCTCCCCACAGAATCTGAATGCCCCAGACCAGGAACACGAAGATGGCCAGGATGATGGCGGTCTGGGCGCCGACGCGAAGGCCGGTCGGCTTGAGGTAGTCGGTGGTCACGGTCCACAGCCCGACCCAGGCGTGGGCGGCCAGCGACACGAAGGCCAGCAGCGAGAAGATGCGCATCCAGGTCTGGGCGAACAGGCCGCTCCAGGTGACGTAGTCGAGACCGGGATTGAACAGCAGATAGAGAACGATGAAGACGGTGTAGAGCGCCAGAATGACCGCCGACACGCGCTGAATCAGCCAGTCGGAGAGGCCACTGCGGCCGAAATTCGTGATGTTGGTTACCATACCCAGACTCCCGCCAGAATGATCAGGACCGCACTCACCACCACGGTGATCTGCGCCTTCTTGACGCCACCCTCGAGGGTCACGCCGATATCTGCGTCCATCAGCAGGTGCTTGATGCCGGCCACGAAATGAAAGGCCAGCGCCGAGAGCAGGCCCCAGGCGATCAGCTTGGCCAGGAAGTTGTTGGCCAGCGCATCACTCACCGCGGCGAAGCCGGCCGGAGAGGAGAGCGACTTGCTCAGGGCCCAGAAGGCGAAGATCAGGCCGACAAACAGAATCACACCGGTGACGCGGTGGGTGATGGAGGTCAGGGCGGGGAGGGGGAACTGTATCGTGGACAGATCCAGGTTTACGGGTCGTTTACTATTCACGGCTCTCTACACACTCTCTATGGCCCACTTGAGGACGGGACGGGCAAGGTCCGAGCGGGCGGTGGTTTCGGGAAGGAGCGGCACTCACCGTTGAAGGCAAGACCGCCTGTTCCTGCCAGTCGCGCGGGGTGGATTATAGGGACATGGCCGAGCCATGACAAACGCAGCGGCGGCCAACTAGACCATGGTGCAAAGGGTGTCGACAGCCAGCAGATGCCTGCTCCGGCACAACCTGCCCCGGCGCCCGCGCGGGCGTGGTGCAAAGCACCAATTATTATACAGTAGCTATATGTATATTGACACTCCGTACAATGCCGGGGTCGCCATGGGCTAATTGACAATCGCTGGAACGCTTCTATAGTGGGCGAACCTTTTCGCCGGCATCATCTGCGAACCCGCCAGTGAAATAACGACTTATCGCCCTATCACGAACTCGAGAGGAGGCCTTGCATGGCTGACAGGAAAGCGACGCTGACGGTAGACGGTCTGGACAAGACGATCGAACTGCCTGTCTATTCGGGCACCCTGGGCCCCGACGTGATCGACGTACGCGGGCTCGGTGCCGAAGGCCTGTTCACCTACGACCCCGGCTTCATGGCCACCTCCTCCTGCCAGTCCGCCATCACCTATATCGATGGCGGCAAGGGCGTTCTGCTGCATCGCGGCTTCCCGATCGACCAGCTGGCCAAGCAGTCCGACTTCGTCGAGATGTGCTACCTGCTGCTGTTCGGCGAACTGCCGACCGACGAGCAGTACGCCGACTTCGAGTCGCGGGTGCGCAACCACACCATGGTCCACGACCAGATCAACAACTTCTTCAAGGGCTTCCGCCGCGACGCCCACCCGATGTCGATCATGTGTGGCGTTGTTGGCGGCCTGGCTGCCTTCTACCACGACCATATGGACATCACCGTGGAAGAGGACCGCATCATCAGCGCGATCCGCCTGATCGCCAAGATGCCGACCATCGCCGCGATGTCCTACAAGTACAACGTGGGCCAGCCCTTCAACTATCCGCGCAACGACCTGAGCTATGCAGAGAACTTCCTCTACATGATGTTCAGCACCCCGTGCGAGGAGTACAAGGTCAACCCGGTCTACGCCAGGGCCATGGACCGCATCTTCATGCTGCACGCCGATCACGAGCAGAATGCCTCCACCTCCACGGTGCGCCTGGCAGGCTCCACCGGCGCCAACCCCTTCGCCTGCATCAGCGCCGGCATCGCCGCCCTGTGGGGCCCGGCCCATGGCGGCGCCAACGAGGCGGTGCTGAAGATGCTCGACGAGATCGGCGACGACTCCGAGGAGAACATCCAGCGCTTCATCGACAAGGCCAAGGACAAGGATGACCCCTTCAAGCTGATGGGCTTCGGGCACCGCGTCTATCGCAACTTCGACCCGCGCGCCAAAGTCATGAAGGAGACCTGCGACGAGGTGCTGGCCGAGCTCGGTATCGACGATCCCCAGCTGAAGATCGCCAAGCGCCTGGAGCAGATCGCCCTGGAAGACGAGTACTTCGTCGAGCGTCAGCTCTACCCCAACGTCGACTTCTACTCCGGCATCATCCTCAAGGCCATGGGCATCCCGACCAACATGTTCACCGTGATCTTCGCGGTGTCCCGCACCATCGGCTGGATCTCCCACTGGCACGAGATGCTGAGCGACAGCTACAAGATCGGCCGTCCGCGTCAGCTCTACACCGGCCACACCCAGCGCGACTATCCTGCCAAGTAAGCCAACGGCAGGTGCGGCCACACCCGCATGCGCTACCCTACAGAAAGCCGCCTTCGGGCGGCTTTCTGCGTCGTGACCCCCAACCTTCCCAACCAGAGTGAGCAGTCAGGATGAGCAAGAGCATCTCTAGAGTCGCCTTTATCGGCCTGGGCGTGATGGGCTATCCCATGGCCGGCCACCTGGCCCGCGCCGGGCTCGAGGTCCGCGTCTACAACCGCACCGAGGCCCGCGCCGCCGCCTGGGCCTCCGAACATGGCGGCAGCCACCACCCCAATCCCCAGGAGGCCGCGAGAGGCGCCGACCTGGTGCTGGTCTGCGTGGGCAACGATGATGACGTGCGCCAGGTCACCACGGGCGAGCAGGGCGCGCTCTCCGGCATGGCAGAGGGCAGCCTGCTGGTGGACCACACCACCGCCTCGGCGGAGCTCGCCCTGGAGCTCGACGCCGCCTGCCGCGAGCAGGGCATCGGCTTTCTTGACGCGCCGGTCTCCGGCGGCCAGCAGGGTGCCCAGAACGGCGCTCTGACCATCATGTGCGGCGGCGAGGAGGACGACTTCGCACGCGCCGAAGCCGTGCTCGCCCACTATGGCCGTGCGGTGACCCTGATGGGTGCCGCCGGCAGCGGCCAGCTCACCAAGATGGTCAACCAGATCTGTATCGCCGGCCTGGTCCAGGGGCTGGCCGAGGGGCTGCACTTCGCCGAGCAGGCGGGGCTCGATCGCCAGCGCGTGGTGGACGTCATCGCCAAGGGCGCGGCCGGCTCCTGGCAGATGGAGAACCGCCACGCCACCATGATCGCCGACGAGTACGACCACGGCTTCGCGGTGGACTGGATGCGCAAGGATCTCGGCATCTGCCTGGCGCAGGCCCGCCAGCTGCAGGCGCGACTGCCGGTCACCGCTCTGGTCGACCAGTTCTATGCCGATGTCCAGGTGATGGGCGGCGGCCGCTGGGACACCTCCTCGCTGCTGCGCCGACTGCGCGCCGTGGGCCAGCGCTGAGCCTCAGGGCGGCGCCCCGGCGCCGCCCTTCCCCCCTCCCCCGCCAGTATTAGTCTCCCCCTCTTTTCAGGTTGACAAAAGCCATACTGCACAGCGCCAGAGGCTTACTCGCCGTTGTCCACACATTCTGTGGATAAACCTGTTCACAACCGCAAGAAAAGGCCGTCAGATCGCCATGAACTGGGGGCTGAGCTCAGATTGATCAATTTTTGATCTTGTATAAACCATTGATTTTGAAAGGCTTTATGAAAAAGCCTGTAGACACGGGCGATTGCAGACCTGCTGTGCACAGGCGTACCGACGGAACCCCGCCTGGTGGACAAGTCAAGCAGAAATCGCCCCGCAAGAGGGGCCCCAAGAGGGAGATAACGTGAGAGGCATCAACGCTGGCGACCGCCACCGGGCGATGAAAAAAGGGCACTCAGAGAGAGTGCCCTTTTCAGGAAGAGTGGCGTCCCATAGGGGGTTCGAACCCCTGTTCCCGCCGTGAAAGGGCGGTGTCCTAGGCCACTAGACGAATGGGACGCAGGTGTCGTTCGAGGGGTTGGTGGAGCCTAGCGGGATCGAACCGCTGACCTCAACACTGCCAGTGTTGCGCTCTCCCAGCTGAGCTAAGGCCCCGTGCCCTGAAGACGAGTCGTATAGTACTGATTCGACTCGCCTTCGTCAACAGGAAATCACGCGAGTTCGCGGAATTCCTTCTCGAAGCGCTTGGCCTGCTTCTTGGAGACGCCGCCGAGCACCTCGATGGCGTGGCGCAGGCGCGCCCGGGTCATGTCGGAGCCGAGGATCGCCATGGCGTCCATCACCGAGGTGCTGGCGGCGGAGCCGGTGATGGCGATGAAGACCGGCGCCAGGAACTCCTTCATCTTGAGGTCGAAGTGGGCGGCCAGCGCCTTCACCTCGCTAAGCAGCGCCTCCTTGTGCCAGGCGGGCAGCGTCTCCAGGCGCCACACCAGGAACTGCAGCAGCCTGAGCAGGTCCTCGCGACCCAGCTTGACGCCGTCGAAGCTCTCCTCGCCGATCCGCGGCAGCCCCGAGAAGAAGTGGCCGGCCAGGGGCACCACCTCGGAGAGGGTCTCCACCCGCGGGCGCACCTGGGGCAGGATCTCCTTCACGTAGCGCTCGTTGAAGGCCCACTCCATCAGCGCCCTGAGGAAGGCGTCGTCGTCGAGCTCCTCGCGGATATAGAGGCCATTGAGCCAGGTCAGCTTCTCGAGGTCGAAGACCGGGCCGCCCAGCGAGACCCGCTGGATATCGAAATGGGCCATCATCTCGTCGAGGCTGAACTTCTCGCGCTCGTCGGGCATCGACCACCCCATCCGGCCCAGGTAGTTGATCACCGCCTGGGGCAGGTAGCCCATGCGCCGGTAGTAGTTGATCGAGGTCGGGTTCTTGCGCTTGGAGAGCTTCGACTTGTCGGGATTGCGCAGCAGCGGCATATGGCAGAGCTCGGGCATCTCCCAGCCGAAGTACTCGTAGAGCAGCTGGTGCTTGGGCGCCGAGTTGATCCACTCCTCACCGCGCAGCACATGGGTAATCCCCATCAGGTGGTCATCGACCACGTTGGCCAGGTGATAGGTGGGCATGCCGTCGGACTTGAGCAGGATCTGGGCATCCACCTGGGCCCAGTCCACCTCGATGGTGCCGCGCAGCATGTCCTGGATCACGCAGGTGCCGCTGGCAGGCACCGCCATGCGCACCACGTAGGGCCAGCCCTCCTTCTCGCGGCGCGCCTGCTCCTCGGCGGGCAGGGCGAGGTCCGCGGGCTTGAGCGCCAGGTGCATGCCGGCAGCCTTGCGCGCCTCGCGCAGCTCATCGAGCTCCTCGCTGGTGCGGTAGCACTTGAAGGCGTGCCCCGCCTCGATCAGCTGGCGGGCGTACTCGGCGTAGATGTCGCCGCGCTCGCTCTGGCGATAGGGCCCATGGGGGCCACCCACGTCGGGGCCCTCGTCCCACTCCAGGCCCAGCCAGCGCAGGGAGTCGAGGATCATCTGCTCGGACTCGGCCGTCGAGCGCACCCGGTCGGTGTCCTCGATGCGCAGGATGAACTGGCCGCCGTGCTGGCGGGCGAAGCAGAGGTTGAACAGGGCGATGTAGGCGGTGCCGACGTGGGGATCGCCGGTCGGTGACGGCGCGATACGCGTGCGTACGGTCATGTCGTTGCGGTGTCCCGATGCTGGTGGAAGAATGGCCGCATTATACGCACCTGCCGCCCGCTCGGCAGCCGTCACCGGGAATCATCCGCGTGGATCGCGGTCAATGTCAGGCTACCCGACCTGGCCCGCCGGCCGACCAGGAGACACGTCATGCTTGCGCAACTTCCCGAGGGCTTCACCACGCTGGTGACCGGCGCCGGCGGCGGCATCGGCCGGGCGGTGGTGGAGACCCTGCTGGCCAGCCCCAGGCCGGGCCGGGTGATCGCCGCCAGCCGGCGCCCGATGCCCCAAGCGGATCCCCGCCTGGAGCCGCTGGAAGCCGACCTCACCACGCCCGAGGGCCGAGAGCGACTGGCCGCCCACCTGGACGGCACACCGCTTCACCTGACCTTCAACACCCTCGGCATGCTGCATGACGAGGCGCTCGGCATTCACCCAGAGAAGAAGCTCGACGACCTCGACGCCGAGGCCATGGCACACCTGTTCCACGTCAATGCCACGACCCCGGCCCTGCTGCTCCAGGCGCTGCAGCCCAGCCTGAAGGGAGGGCACCCGGCCCTGGTGGCCAGTCTCTCGGCCCGGGTCGGCTCCATCGAGGACAATCGTCTGGGCGGCTGGTACGCCTATCGCGCCAGCAAGGCAGCCCATAACATGCTGATGAGGACGGCCGCGGTGGAGCTGCGACGGCTCAACAAAACCCTCGCCGTGGTCTGCCTGCATCCCGGCACCACGGATACCGGACTCTCACGCCCCTTCCAGGCCCGGGTGCCGGAAGGCAAACTGTTCACACCGGCATTCGTGGCCGAGCGGCTTCTCGCGGTGCTGGGGGAGCGCGCGCTGGGCGGCGCCGCCAGCTTTTTCGACTGGGCCGGGGATCCGGTGGCCTGGTGATCACCACCCATGGCGCCATAAGCGGTTAATCAACGTTGATGCGCGTTATTGCACAGCCGCACAGGATCCCGGATGATCGTCGCCGGCTTTTCCTAACGTTCCGATAACACAAGACATGCAACGACAGGATGAAGAGATGGATTCACTAGGCCCGCGCATCAAGGAGCTCCGTCTGGAGGCCAACCTCAACAAGGCGGCCCTGGCTCGACGGGTAGGCGTTTCGGACGTGACCATCTCCTACTGGGAGTCGGGCGCCATCCGCCAGATCGGCCACGAGCGGCTGGTGGCGCTGTCCCAGGCCCTGGGCTGCCCCCTGTCGCGGCTGCTGGAGGGCGAGAACGGCGGCCGGGCCGCCCCTCTCTACTTGCGCAGCCAGCCCCCCGCCCCCTGGCAGGACCCCGCCGCCGGACGCATCGAGCTGCCCTTCGAGCTGGTGCCCGCCCAGCAGTGGGAGGGAGAGTGCTTCCTGCTGACCCCGGCCCCTGGCGAGCATTTCGACTTCCTGAGCGAAGGTGACCTGGTCGCCGTGGCCCCCACCGACATCTTCCATCAGACCGGGCTCTACCTGGTCGAGCGAGAGGGGCGTCACTGCATTCGTCGCGTCAGCCAGGATGATGACGGCAAGCTGCTGTTCAGCGCCGAGGAGAGCGACCGGGTCGAAGGCTATACCCCCGATACCCGGCTGCTGGGCAAGCTGGTGGCCCGCTGGCAGACCGCCTCACTCTGAGGCGGCCCTCTTCCTCCCCCTACTCGACGCCCAGCACCTCGACCCGATCATCGGTGCGACGGGGCTCGCTGCCCACCAGGAAACGCCGGGAGGCACTGGCCACCTGCCCCAGGCCGTGTCGTGAGGTACTCACCAGAGGACCGCTCAGGTGCTCGCCCTGCTGGCCGATCTTCCGCCGCACCTCCAGCGGCTGCACGCTGGCCTCGGGCAGGTTCACGGTAATGGTGTAACCGCCGTCCGGCAGGCCACTGCCCGGGCCGAAGGGACCGGCATGGAAGCGCCCCTCCTGCAGGGTGGTGCGCTGCTGCCAGCGCACGCCGCTCAGTTCCCGCTCCACCACGATCTGCAGCCTCGCCCCCTCGGGCAGATTGCTCTCCCCCTCGACCATCAGCCGCCGGTCGGTGCGCAGGCTGGCCGCGAACTCGATGACGACCGGCTCGTCGAAGGGTGCCACCTCGGGTTCCGGTTCGGGCGCCGGCGCCTCGACGACCACCTCCGCTTCCGGCTCCTCTGCCGGCGCCTCGGGCGCCGCGTCACCATTATCGGCGCCGCCGCAGCCCGCCAGCAGCAGCAGCAGCCCCAGGCTGCATCCTCGATACCACAGCTTCATGCATGACCTCCCAAGCGATGACTCCCAGGCCAAGGCTATCATCGGCTCGGGCTGCCCGTCCCGTGAACCACTCAACGTGGCTCGGCGCAGTCTCGGCAGAGGGTAGCGAACGGCAGGGCCTCGAGACGCTCGCCCGCGATCGGCTCCTCGCACACCTCGCAGAGCTCCCCTTCGCCGCCGTCGATGCGCGCCAGGGCATGCATCACCTGACGCAGCTCATCCTCGGCCTCCCGCTCCAGGGCATCGACCACCTCGTCGTTCTGCAACTCGATGGCCTGCTCCTCCATGTCCTTGTCCAGCGGGCCTGCACGCTGCTCCTTGTGGTCACGATAGCGATCGATTCGCTCGACCAGCTCGTCACGCAGGGTCTCGAGTCGCTGCTTGCGCTCCATCATGCTCCTGCCTCCCGTCGCCAGGCGTACCGGAGTGGCACCGCCTGTCCTTCTTCATAGCACATGCCGACCGTCCCACGACCCGGCAATTGCCTGTCGGCACGGGTTTTCCACTAGAATGCCCTCTTCACGACAACCCATGACGATCGAGGAGACGCCCGTGGATCCCCTGTGGTGGCTGGCCTATCTGGCCCTGGGAAGCTTCGTTGGCCTGATGGCCGGCATGCTCGGCATCGGTGGCGGCGGCATCATGGTGCCGATCCTGACCTTCCTGTTCGTGCTCCAGGGCGTCCCCCATGAGCACCTCGCCCACCTGGCCCTGGGCACCGCCATGGCCGCCATCGTGCCGTCCGCCTCGGCCAGCCTCTGGTCGCACCATCGGCATGGCGCGGTGAACTGGCATGTCGTTCGCCTCATCACCCCCGCGATCCTCGCCGGCACCTTCCTGGCCACCTTCATCGCGGCCCTGATACCGACCCGCGGCCTGGCGGTGTTCTTCGCCTGCTTCATGGTACTGATGTCGCTGCAGATGTTCGCCAACCTCAAGCCCAGGCCATCGCGCACCCTGCCGGGCGCCGTCGGCCTCTCCGGAGCGGGGTTCGGCATCGGCGGCATCTCCGCGCTGGTGGCCATCGGCGGCGGCTCGCTCACCGTGCCCTTCCTCACCTGGTGC
The DNA here is from genome assembly GCF_013000985.1 of Halomonas sp. PGE1. NCBI lineage: Bacteria > Pseudomonadati > Pseudomonadota > Gammaproteobacteria > Oceanospirillales > Halomonadaceae > Halomonas > Halomonas sp. PGE1. The sequence goes on along the minus strand of NZ_CP053032.1, from coordinate 1,500,661 downwards.
AACGTCCGGCTGCCCCAGGCGATCGGCACCTCCGCCGCGGTGGGCCTGCCCATCGCCCTGGCCGGGGCGCTGGGCTACCTGATCAACGGCTGGGGCACCGCCGGCCTGCCGGATGCCGCCTGGGGCTATGTCTACCTGCCCGCCCTGCTGCTCATGGCGCCCTTCAGCATCCTCACCGCCCCCCTCGGCGCGAGGCTCGCCCACCGCCTGCCGGTGGCGCTCCTCAAGCGGGTATTCGCGGTCATGCTGATGCTCCTGGCGCTGCAGATGCTCTACACGGTGTTCACCGCCTGAGCGCGTGCCGACCAGGCGGGCCCGTCAGGTCATGTCGAGGGCCGCATAGCCCTCCTCGGTCAGCGTCAGGGTCTCCCCCTCCCGGCCGGCATGGGGCGTCACCGTGATCAGCCCCTTCTCCTCGAGCGCGGCGATATCCTCACGCAGCGCCGGCAGCAGGGCGTCCTCGTCTGAGTAGCCGAAGGGCGAGGAGAGGACCCCGCCATGCTGCAGCACGCGGGCCAGCAGCTCCAGCTGGTGGTCGGTCAGTTCGTGGGACATGGCCGTCATCTCGCAGAGTAAGGTTCCAGGGTTAGCGTCGCTCGCGCTTGAAGGATCGCCCTCACCCACAGGGTACAAGGCCTGACCCTGATCTGCCGGCAGTGCGGCAACCGCGAAGCGCCGACCGCCTTCTCCCAGACCGGCCCGACGGGCCGCAGCATGTCCGCCATGGGCAACCCGCGCCGGGGGCTGGTAGAATGCTGGCCTCTCCGAACAACCCCGTGATGCCCGATGCCCCAGCTCGACCGCACCTTCTCCGTCGCGCCGATGATGGATTGGACGACCCGCGACTACCGCGCCTTCGCCCGGACCCTGACCCGCCACGCCCTGCTCTATACCGAGATGGTCACCACCGGCGCCATCCTGCACGGCAGCCCGCGGGAGCGCTTCCTGGGCTTCGATGCGGTGGAGCATCCGCTGGCCCTGCAGCTGGGCGGCAGCGACCCGGGCGAGCTGGCCGAGTGCGCCGCCATCGCCGAGGCCTGGGGCTATGACGAGGTCAACCTCAACGTGGGCTGCCCCAGCGACCGGGTGCAGAACAACCTGATCGGCGCCTGTCTGATGGGCCATCCCGAGAAGGTGGCCGCGGCGGTGCGCGCCATGCGCGAGGCGGTCTCGATCCCGGTCACGGTCAAGTGCCGCATCGGCATCGACGACCAGGACGAGGACGCGGATCTCGAGCGCTTCATCGCCACGGTGGCCGACGCCGGCTGCGACACCTTCATCGTGCACGCTCGCAAGGCCTGGCTGCAGGGCCTCTCGCCGAAGGAGAACCGCGATATCCCGCCGCTCAACTACCCCCGGGTGCACCGCCTCAAGGCGAGCCGACCCGAGCTGCATATCGGCATCAACGGCGGCATCAGGACCCTCGAGGAGTGTCGTGCGCAGCTCGAGCAGGTGGACAGCGTGATGGTGGGGCGCGAGGCCTACCAGAACCCCTGGCTGCTGGCCGGCGTGGACCAGGCGCTCTACGGCGAGCCCGGCCCGGCGGTCAGCCGACACGCGGCGGCACGGGCCTTTCGCCCCTACATCGCCCGGCGCCTCGAGGAGGGCGCCAAGCTCAACCACATCACCCGCCACCTGCTGGGCCTCTTCCAGGGCCAGCCCGGCGGGCGCCGCTTCCGCCGCCACCTCTCCGAGAACGGCCACCTCGACGGGGCCTGCCTGCGGGTCTTCGACGACGCCCTGAGCCTGGTGCCCGAGCGCGAGAGCGCCGCGGCCTGAGCGACAACGCCACGCCACAACGACGACCGGGGCCATCATGGCCCCGGTCGCTTTTTTCAGGATTCAACGGGTCTCGTCGGCGAAGCCCGTTTCACTCAAGCCGGTCCAGCACCCCCGCCACCGCATCGAAGAGACGCTCCAGCTCCTCTTCGGTGCTGCCGAAGGGGGGGGCCGAGGGTTGGTAGAGAGGGTGTCGCCGCCTTGGCGGCGAAGCCCGTTTCACTCAAGCCGGTCCAGCACCCCCGCCACCGCATCGAAGAGACGCTCCAGCTCCTCTTCGGTGCTGCCGAAGGGGGGGGCCGAGGGTTGGTAGAGAGGGTGTTGCCGCCTTGGGGGCGAGGCCCGTTTCACTCAAGCCGGTCCAGCACTCCCGCCACCGCATCGAAGAGACGCTCCAGCTCCTCTTCGGTGCTGCCGAAGGGGGGGCCGAACTGCAGGGTGTCGCCGCCATAGCGCACGTAGAAGCCCGCTTCCCACAGCGCCATATGGACGTCCCGGGGCCGGATGGTGGGGTCACCATTCCGCGGCGCCAGCTGGATGGCGCCGGCCAGACCGTAGTTGCGGATATCCACCACATGGGGCCGCCCCTTGAGCGCGTGCAGCCTCGCCTCGAAGGCCGGGGCGATGGCGCGCACCTGGGCGGGGAACGCCTCGCGCTCGAAGAGCGCCAGGGCCGCCAGGGCCGCGGCGCAGGCCACCGGGTGGGCGCTGTAGGTGTAGCCGTGGGGAAACTCGATGGCGTGACGGGGCCCGCCGGCGTGCATGAAGGTGTCGAAGATCTCGCGCGAGGCCACCACTGCGCCCATGGGCACGGCGCCGTTGGTGAGCTGCTTGGCGATGGTCATCATGTCCGGCACCACGCCGAACGCCTCGGCGCCGGTGCGCGCCCCGCTGCGCCCGAAGGCGGTGATCACCTCGTCGAAGATCAGCAGGATCTCGTGGGCATCGCAGATCGCCCGCAGCCGCTCCAGATAGCCCTTCGGCGGCACGATCACCCCCGCGGAGCCGGACATCGGCTCGACGATCACCGCGGCGATATTGGAGGCGTCATGCAGGGCGATGTGGTCGAGCAGCGCATCGGCCAGCTCGGCGCCGCTCTCGGCCTGGCCGCGGGTGAAGGCGAGCCCCGGCTGCAGGGTGTGGGGCAGGTGGCTGACCTCCATCAGCTGGCCGTAGTGCTTGCGGTTGCCGCCGATGCCGCCGAGGCTGGTGCCGCCCACATTGACCCCGTGGTAGCCCTTGGCGCGGCCGATCAGCCGGGTCTTCTCGGGCCGCCCCTTGAGCCGCCAGTAGGCCTTGGCCATCTTCACCGCGGTGTCGGCGGACTCGGAGCCCGAATCGGTGAAGAAGACGTGGTCGAGGCCGTCCGGGGTGAGGCTCGCCACCTTCTCGGCCAGGCGGAAGGCCAGCGGGTGGGCCACCTGGAAGCCCGGCGCATAGTCGAGGATGCCGAGCTGCTCCGCCACCGCCTGCTGGATCTCGGCGCGGTTGTGCCCCGCTCCGCAGGTCCACAGCCCCGAGAGCGAGTCGAATAGCCGCCGGCCCCGGTCATCGATGAAGTAGCGCCCCTCCGCCCCGGTGATCACCCGCGGGTGGGCATGGAAGTCGCGGTTGGCGCTGAACGGCATCCAGTAGTGGTGGTTGAGCTCGCCCGGCGCGCCGCCGGAAGCGCGCTGGGCGTCCATCTGCTGGGGGCTCGGATCGAACATGGTGGTGCCTCCTCAATAGAGCGGGTCAGGCGGCGGCGTGAGGCTGGAGTGGAAGTCCTCGATGGCGCTCTCGGCCTCTTCGATGGCATCGAAGCGGGCGATATGAAAGAGCGCCTCGCCCTCGTTGGCCAGCGGCAGTCGGCTCATGCCGATGACGATGCCGTCGGCCATGGAGCGCACCTCCCCTTCGGCGTTGCCGAAGGGGTCGGCGACCCGGCCCAGCAGCTCGCCCCTGGCCACCCGGTCGCCCAGGCGCACCTGGGGGCGCAGGATGCCGTCGATGGGCGCCCGGGCCCAACTGGAGCCGTTGGCGACCTCCGCCGCCGGCGGCGCGCGACGGCGGTGCTCGCCGGTCAGCATGCCGAGCCGGCGCATCACCCGCAGCACGCCGCGCACCCCGGGGGTGATCGCCCACTCATCGAAGCGTAGCGCCTCGCCGGCCTCGTAGGTGAGTACCGGGATGCCGCGCGTCTGGGCATAGTGGCGCAGGCTGCCCTCGCGCAGCTCGGCGTTGAGGATCACCGGCGCGCCGAAGGCGTTGGCCATGCGCTCGGTCTCGCTGCCGCTCTCCAGCTGGGCGCGGATCTGGGGCAGGTTGGTGCGGTGGATCGCGCCGGTGTGCAGGTCGATGATATGGGTGGCGTGGTCGACGATCTGCTCCCGAAACAGCGCCGCCACCCGCCCGCCCAGGGAGCCCGACTCGCTGCCCGGGAAGCAGCGGTTGAGGTCGCGCCGGTCGGGCAGGTAGCGGCTGTGCTGCACGAAGCCGAAGACGTTGACGATGGGTGCGGCGACCAGGGTGCCGCGCAGGCCCTGGAGCTGCTTCGAGCGCAGCAGCCGGCGCACGATCTCCACGCTGTTGATCTCGTCGCCGTGGATGCCCCCGCACACCAGCAGCGTCGGCCCCGCCTGGCGGCCATGCACCACCTCCACCGGGATATAGAGCGGCGCATGGGTGTAGAGCCGGGCTACCGGCACATCGATCTGGGTGCGACTGCCGGGGGCAATCCGTATGCCGGCGAGGTCGAAGGGAGCGCGGGCCATGGCGAGTCATCCTGTGACGGGGCGAGATTCCCTTTATACCCGTGTCATCAGGGGGTTGGCGAGGGCGGCGACGGCCGCCCACCAACCATACATTGACGAATGTAAAAGTCGCGACAATCGGTTAGAATCACTTCCCCACCGCTTGATGGAGTCCGCCCCACATGGCGCGAAAGACCAAGGCCGAGGCCGCCGCGACCCGCGAGGCCCTGCTCGACGCCGCCGAGGAGGTCTTCCTCGAGAAGGGCGTGGCCCGCACCTCCCTGGAGCAGATCGCCCGCCATGCCGGCATGACCCGGGGAGCCGTCTATTGGCACTTCAAGAACAAGGCCGACCTCTTCCAGGCCATGCTCAACCGGGTACGCATGCCCTTCCAGGAGCTGGTGGAAGAGATCGGTGACCCGAGCCTTGCCGACGCCCCCCTGGAAGCGATCCGCCTGGCCTGCGTCAGCGGCTTTGCGCGCCTCGAGCGGCCGCGCTACCGCCGTGTCCACGCCATCCTGATCCACCACTGCGAGGTGTTCGGCGATATCGACCCGCTGGCCATGCAGAACGAGATGGCCGAGGAGTCCTGCGGCGCCCTGCGCGACTACCTGGAGAGCGCCGCCCGGCTGGGCCAGCTGCGCGAGGACCTCTCGCCGGAGCTCGCCGCCAGGCTGCTGCAGTCGATGCTCGGCGGGCTGTTCCACGACTGGCTGCGCAATCACGAGCAGTTCTCCATCCTGGAACAGGGCAACCTGCTGGTGGAGACCCAGCTCGGGCTGTTCAGACGCCAGGCCTGATCCGGCCCGGCGCCCTGCCCTTCCGGTCAGGTCAGGTCACGGATGGCGTCTTCTGGCGTAGAAGGCATCGATGGCCCCCTGGGCCTCGGGCGTGCGACAGCGCGCCAGCAGCATCTGCTCCTCGCGATCCAGCGCCGCCTTGACCGCCTCGGCCTGCCCCTCGCGCATCAGCGCCTTGGTGGCCAGCACGGCCTCGCCGGGCTTGGCCAGCAGCCGGGCGGCGCAGTCGAAGGCCTGCTCCAGCGCTCGGCCATCCGGCGCGGTATCGGTCAGAAGGCCGATCTCCCGGGCCTCGCCGGCGGAGAAGGCCTGTCCCAGCAGCAGCATCTGTGCCGCCGCCTTGTGGCCCGCCAGCTGCGGCAGCAGCCAGGTGGTGGCCCCCAGCGGGCTCAGCGCGAAGCGGGTGAAGGGCAGCTGGAAGCGGGTCGAGAGCCCCGCATAGGCGAAGTCGCAGTGCAGCAGCATCGAGACCCCAAGCCCCATGGCGATCCCCTCCGCCGCCGCGATGGCCGGCTTGGGAAAGGCGTGCAGGCGGCGCAGGAAGGTGATCGCCGTGACGCTGTCGGCCTCGGCCAGGGCCTTGTAGTTGGCCAGGTCGTTGCCCGCCGTGAAGCAGTTCTCGGTGCCGGTGAGGATCAGCACCCTGACGCTGTCGTCCGCCTCGGCCGCGGCAAGCCCCTCGATCAGCTGGGTGTAGCTGGCCTCGTCGAGGATGTTGCGCCGCTCCGGGCAGCTGATCTTCAGCACCATGATGCCGTCGTCGCGCCGGGTAGCGGTGATTCGGGTCGCCATGAGATGTCTCCCTTGAGTTGGTGGGGGCCGGCCGGTTCCGGGCCGGCCCTCGTTCCCTGAGCCTTGCGGCGCCTCAGCCGTCGAGCTGCCAGCCGCCGCCCAGCGCCTTGAACAGCGTGGCGGTGGCGGTCAGGCGATCACGCATCGCCTCGGAGAGCGCGAGCTCCGCGGCCAGCAGGGCGCGCTGGGCATCGAGCAGCTCGATGAAGCCCACGAAGCCCTCCCGGTAGCGCACCTCGGCCAGCTCCAGGGTGCGCTCGAAGGCGGTCACCTGGCGGCGAATCGCCTCGACGCGCTCGCCGCTCGCCTCGTAGGTGACCAAGGCGTTGCGCACCTCGTTGAAGGCCTGGGCCACGGTGGCGCGGTACTGTACCTCGGCCTGCTCGGCCAGGGCCTCGGCGGTCTCGATACGAGAGGCGCTGCGCCCGAAGTCGAACAGCGGCCCCATCACCGTGGCGGAGAGCCCCCAGGTGCCGGCCGCCGAGGTGAAGAGGTCCCCAGCGTCCCCGGCGGCGCTGCCCAGCAGACCGCCCAGGTTGAAGCGCGGCAGGCGGCTCGCCTCGGCCACTCCGATGCCGGCATTGGCGGCAATCAACCCCGCCTCCGCCGAGCGGATATCGGGGCGCCGTGCCAGCAGCTCCGAGGGCAGCACCGACGGCACTCCGTCGGGCAGGGAGATCGCCTCCAGGTCGGTGTCGCCGTAGTCCAGTTCGGCCATCAGCTCGGCGGGACTCATGCCCACCAACAGCGCCAGGGCGCCCTCCAGCATGCGCACCCGCTCACGCTGGCCTGGCAGTTGAGCCAGGGTCGACTCCAACTCCGACTGCGCCTGGCGCAGGGCCAACTCGTCGCTCTCGCCCACGTCGAAGCGCAGCTGCTCCAGGCGGAAGGTCTCTTCGCGAGACGCCGCCGTGGCCTCGGTGATGCGCAGCTGACGCTGGGCGCTACGCAGGTCGAAATAGGTGGCCACCACGTCGGCGATCACGTTGAGGCGCACCGCGTCGTGGGCGAACAGGCTCTGCTCGAGGAGCGCCTCGGAGGCCTCCCGCTCCCGGGCCAGCCGGCCCCAGAGGTCAAGCTCGTAGTCGAGCACGCCCGCCAGGGAAAAGAGGTTGTCGGTGCTGCTCTGCCCCAGCGGCGAAGCCGCCCCTGGCGTGCGTTCCCGGGCCGCCTCGGCCTGGGCACTCACCGAGGGCAGTTGCTCGGCGCGGGCCAACCCCAGCCGTGCGCGGGCCTCCTGGATCCGCGCCAGCTGCAGACGCAGCTCCAGGTTGTCGTCCACCGCCCGGGCCACCAGGGCATCCAGGTGCGGGTCCTCGAACTGGCGCCACCACTGCTGCCAGTCGGCGCGCGCCTCGGCGGAGAGCAGCACGTGCTCGGGCCACTGCTCGGGCAGGTCCAGCGCGGGGGCCCGGTAGCCGGGCCCCACGGCACAGCCGGCCAGCAGGGCGGTGGAGAGCAGCAGGACAGGCAGTGCCTTACGCATGGGGAGTCTCCTTCTCCAGGCGGCCGACCTTGCGCTCGCGGCGCCAGGTCACCAGGTCCTCCAGCAGCTTGTAGGCCAGCGGCACGAAGATCAGCGCCAGCGAGCTCGCCATCAGCATGCCCCCCACCACCACGGTCCCGATCTCCTGGCGGCTGTTAGCCCCGGCGCCGGTCGCGAACACCAGCGGCAGGGTGCCGATGATGAAGGTCAGCGCCGTCATCAGGATGGCCCGGAAACGCTGCTGGGCCGCGGCCAGGGCCGCCTCGGTGGAACTGTGCCCCTCGCGGCGGTTCTGGGCGGCGAACTCCACGATCAGGATGGCGTTCTTGGCCGCCAGGCCGATCAGCACCAGCAGGCCCACCTGGAAGTAGATGTCGTTGGGAAAACCGCGCAGCATGGCCGCCAGCGCCGCCCCCAGCACACCGAAGGGCACCGCCGTGGCCACCGCCAAGGGCAGCGTCCAGCGCTCGTACTGGGCCGCCAGGATAAGGAACACCATCAGCAGCCCCAGGCCGAAGGCCAGGCCGCCGGCACCGGCGGCCGCGTCGAGCTGATAGGCCTCGCCGGTCCAGCCCAGCTGGACATCGCCGCTCTGCAGCACCTCGGCGGCCACCTCCTCCATGGCTGTCTTGGCCTGCCCGGTGGTATAGCCAGGCGCCGCATCGGCCAGGAACTTGGCGGCCGAATAGACGTTGTAGCGGTTGAGGATGTCCGCCCCGGCCTCCCGGGTCAGGGTCACCAGGGAGCTCAGCGGAATCATCTCGCCACCCTGGGAACGCACGAAGACCTTATTGAGATCCTCGGGCTGGCTGCGGAACTCGCCCTCCGACTGCAGGTTCACCTGCCAGTTGCGCCCGGCCAGGGTGAAGTCGTTCACGTACATGGAGCCGAAGGTGCTCTGCATGCTGGCAAAGACCTCGTTGATCGGCACGTCCATGGCGCGGGCCTTCTCGCGGTCCACTTCGGCCCGATAGCGCGGGATGGAGGTGTCCAGGGTGGTGCGGGCGTTGGTCAGCTCCGGGCGCGCATTGGCCGCGGCCGCCAGCCGGCCGGCCAGCTCGGCGATCTCCTCGGTGGTGGCATCGCCGCGCACCTGCACATAGCCCTCTACCCCGCCGGTCAGCGACAGCCCCATGATCGGCGGCGGCGTGAAGGCGATCACGAAGGCCTCGGGAATGCCGCCTCCCATGCCCATGATCCGGCCAGTCAGCGACTGGGCATCCTGGCCGGGGCCTTCGCGCTCGCTCCAGTCGGCCAGGTTGGCGAAGCCCACGCCGACATTGCTGCGCAGGGCGCCGGCAATGATGTCGAAGCCGGCGAAGGAGGTGAACTCATCCACCTCGTCCATCTCCAGCAGCATCGCCGAGACCTGGTCGCGCACCGCCTCGGTACGCGGCAGCGCCGATACCTGCGGCAGCTGGTACATCACCAGCGCCACGCCCTGGTCCTCCTGGGGCACCAGCCCCGGCGGCAGGCGCGACATGGTGAACAGCGTGGCGGCGAGGACGCCGGCAAACAGCACCACGCCGACCAGCGCATGGCGCAGCAGCTTGCCGACCAGCCAGGTAAAGCCGCGGGTGAGGCGATCGAAGCCGGCGTTGAACCACTGGAACGGCTTGGCCACCTTGTGCGACTGGCTGTCGAGCAGCAGCGCGCACATGGCCGGCGTCAGGGTCAGGGCCACCACGCCGGAGACCACCACGGAGACGGCGATGGTCACCGCGAACTGTCGGTAGAGCTCGCCGGTCAGGCCGCCCAGGAAGGTCACCGGGGCGAACACCGCCACCAGCACCAGGGTCGAGGCCACCACGGCCCCGGCCACCTGCTTCATGGTCTCGATGGAGGCCTCGCGGGCCTTCATGCCCTGTTCCTTGATCAGGCGGTCGACGTTTTCCAGCACGATGATGGCGTTGTCCACCACGATGCCGATGGCCAGAACCAGCCCGAACAGCGTGAGCAGGTTGACCGAGAAGCCGAAGGCGAGCATGCCGGCGAAGGTACCGACCAACGAGACCGGAATCGCCGCCACCGGGATCAGGGTGGCGCGCCAGTGCTGGAGGAACATGAAGGTCACCACCACCACCAGCGCCACGGCGATCAGCAGGGTGATGAACACCTCTCGAATGGAGATCTCGACGAACTCGGTGGTGTCGTACGGCACCGTATAGGTCAGGCCTTCCGGGAAGCGTGACGCCATCTCGTCCAGCGCCTCGTGGACGGCGGTAGCGGTCTCCAGGGCATTGGCCCCCGGCTGCAGGTAGACCCCCATGGGCACGGCGTTCTGGCCGTTATAGGTGGCCGAGAAGGCATAGTTCTGCGCGCCCAGTTCGGCGCGGGCCACGTCGCCCAGGCGCAGGGTGCTGCCATCCTGCTCGGCGCGCAGGATGATGGCCTCGAACTCCTCGGCCTCGGAGAGCTGGCCGCGGGTGGTCACCGAGAAGGTGAAGGCCTGGCCCTGGGGCGAAGGCTCGGCGCCCAGGCTGCCGGCGGCGAACTGGGCGTTCTGCTCGCGAATCGCCGCGGCCACGTCGTTGGGCGTCAGGTCGAACTGGGCCAGCTTGTCGGGGCTGAGCCAGATGCGCATGGAGTAGTCCTGGGCGCCGAACAGCGAGGCATCACCCACTCCGGGGATCCGGACCAGCTCGTCGAGCACGTTGAGCAGCGCATAGTTGGACATGAACAGCACGTCGCGGCTGCCGTCCGGCGAGAACAGCACCGGCACCATCAGGATGTTGTTGGAACGCGCCTCGACCCTGACCCCCAGGGTCTGCACCTGCTGGGGCAGCCTGGAAAGCGCTGCCTGCACACGGTTGTTGACGTTGATCGCCGCCTGGTCGGGGTCGGTGCCCATGGCAAAGGAGATGGTGATCTGCAGGCTGCCGGCATCGGTCGAGGTCGACTCCATGTAGAGCATGTTGTCGACACCGTTGATCTCCTGCTCCAGCGGTGCGGCCACCGCCTCGGCGATCACCGTGGAGCTGGCGCCGGGATACGCGGCCTGGACCACCACCTGGGGCGGCACCACGTCGGGGTACTGCTCCACCGGCAGGGCCCGCAGCGCCGCCAGGCCGACCAGCATGATGATGATGGAGATGACCGAGGCAAAGATCGGCCGATCGATGAAGAACCTGAGCATCACGCCTCCTCGTCGTCGACGTCGGCGGCGTCGAGCGACACCTCGGCGGCCGTCTCGTCGCCCTCGACCTCCTCGGCCGACTCGGCCTCGCGAGCCTGCACCGGCATGCCATCCTGCAGCATCACCAGGCCGCTGACGATGATGCGATCACCCGCTTCGAGGCCGCTCAGCACCACCTGGCGATTGTCGACGATGGGCCCCAGCGCCACATCGCGGGCATGCGCCCGGTCCTCGGCGACCACGAAGATACGCGGGCCGCCGGGGCCCTGGCCCACCGCCTCCTGGGGTACCAGGAAGACGTCGTCGAGCTCCTGCACCAGCACGCGCACGCGCACGAACTGCCCTGGCACCACCAGCCCCTCCGGATTGGGGAAGACGGCGCGCGCCGAAACGCTGCCGGTGCGCGGGTCGATGGTGCTGTCGGTGAAGTCGATCAGGCCGCGCTCGGCGTACTCGCTGCCGTCGGGCAGGGTCAGCCACGCCTCCCGCGGCGCCTCGGTCTGGGCATCGCTCATCGCGCGGCGCGCGGCGCGCTGCAGCGCGGCATCGCGCTCGGGCAGCGAGAAGCGCACATGGATCGGGTCCTGCTGGGTCACGCTGGTCAGCAGCGTGCCGCGCTCGATCAGGCTGCCTTCGGGGAAGCTCTCGAGGCCGGTCAGGCCATCCAGGGGCGCCTGCACTTCGGTGTAGCTGAGGTTGAGCTCGGCGTTGGCCACGCCGGTCTCGGCCAGCGCATGGCGCGCCTCCGCCAGCTCCCGAGCGGAGAGCGCACTGTCGCGCTCGCGCTCGCTGACGGCGCTCTGGTTGAACAGGGTCGAGATGCGCCGCCACTCGCGATTGGCCTGGTTCAGCTCGGCCTGGGCATTGGCGCGCTCGGCCTCGGCGCGCTTGAGGGCGATCTCGTAGGGCTCGCGGTCGATACGAAACAGCGCGTCGCCCTCGCTGACCATCTGGCCCTCGGTGTAGAGGCGCTCCTCGAGGATGCCGTCGACCCGGGCACGCACCTGCACCTCCCGGGAACCCCGGGCGCGGGCCGCATACTCCTCGATCACCTCCACGCTGCGCGGCTCGACGCCGACCACCACCACCGGAGGGGGAGGACGCTCGCCGCCACCGCCGCCGGGCGCTCCGGCCTGATCGTTGTCCTGACCGCAGGCAGACAGCCCGACGGCCATCAGGCCCGCCAGGGCCAGGATTCTCAGGGGCCTGTGCCCCTTCTGGGGTGCCAATCGCATGGAAGTCTCCACTCTGGGTGATCTCGTCAGGGGCCCGCCAGCAGGGGGAAAACGCCGGCGCGCGGGTCGAAAACAGGCAGGGATTATAGCTACATCCTTGTATGTATACTAGCGACTTTTCTCCCGCCCCCCTCCTTCCGGACAGAAAAAAACCGCCCGGGGCGGGGCGGTAAAGCAGGGTTGGTACAGACGGACTTGAAACAAGGAACAGTTCATTTCAAGCCGAGGGCTGAGGTTCCCTCGTGAAAATATTAGACAACAAATCGACACGAATCAATATTCGTACAATTTTTATCGCCTCGACCCGGGCCCGGCTCGCCGCTAAGCTGCCGCGAGGGTGGCTTGGCAAGCCACGCAGACCATCGTGACAAACAGGAGAGCAAGGCCATGGATGCGCTGGAACTGGTGAGGGTCGAACAGCTGGAGGTCGCGGTGCGCATCTGGCACCCCGAGGTCCCCCGGACGGTCGTGGCCTGGCACGGCCTGGCCCGCCACGGCGGCGATTTCGAGGACTTCGCCCGGGCGCTGGGCCCCGGCTGGCGCGTCATCGCCCCCGACACGCCGGGGCGTGGCCTGTCGGGCTGGCCGCTCTTCCCCGCCCACGACTACCTCTATGCGCGCTACACGGCCCTGGCCATCGCCCTGCTCGACCACTTCGAGCTCGACAGCGTGCCCTGGGTGGGTACCTCCATGGGCGGGCTGATCGGCATGCTGCTCGCGGCGGACCCCGAGACGGCCCCGCGCCTCGAACGGCTGGTGCTCAACGACGTCGGCCCGGAGCTGGACCTCCAGGGCCTCGCCGACCTGGGCCGCTACTTCGCCGCCCCCCATCGCTTCACCCGCTTCGGCGACCTGGAGGCCGAGCTGCGTCGCCACTATGCCGGCTTCGGCATCGACACTGACGACGCCTGGCGGCGGCTGGCCCTGGGCAGCGCACGCCGGCTGCCAGACGGCAGCTGGACCTACCACTACGATCCCCGCATCGGCGAGCAATTCATCCACGACACTCCCCGCGATACCTGGGCCGACTGGCGCGCGATTCGCTGTCCGCTGATGGTGGTGCGCGGCGCCGACTCCCCGCTGCTGCGCCGGGACAGCGTGGCGAAGATGGCCGAGGCCCAGCCGGGCCTGGTCACGCTGGAGGTGCCCGGCTGCGGCCACGCCCCCATGCTCGACCGGGCGAGCCAGGTCGACCCCATCGCGGGCTTCCTCGAGCGGCCGAGAGAGACCCTGATGCCGGCACCGCCGTCGCCTCCCTCCACGGCCTGGTGGAAACGGCTGCTCGCGCGGCTCAGGGGTTAACAAGACCGTCATGACGCCTTGAAGTCCCGGGGTGCGATCCCCCACGCCTTGAGGCGCGAGCGCAGGGTGGTCGGCTTGATCCCCAGCCGCTCGGCGGCCCCGCCCTCCCCCGACACCTTGCCACCGCTGGCACGCAGCGCCGCCAGGGCGTTCTCGCGCTGCCGGCGTGACAGCTCGTGCTCGGTCAAGAGTCCCGGCTCGGTGGGCTCCCGGGGCGGCGGAAAGGGCTCGCCGGGCGATGCCACCCCCTCGTCGCCGGCCGCCGGGATCAGGTCATCGAAGGCCAGCTGGCGCCCCTGGGCCACGATCACCTGGCGTTCGATCACGTTCTCCAGCTCGCGGATATTGCCAGGCCACGGGTAGCGCTTGAGCACCTCGAGCTGGGCCGGCGGTATCCTCACCCCCGGCCGGTTGAACTTCTGGCAGGCGCGCAGCAGGAAGTGTCGCGCCAGCAGGGGCACGTCCTCGATGCGCTGGCGCAGCGGCACCGAGGCGATCGGGAAGACATTGAGGCGGAAGTAGAGGTCCTCGCGAAACTCGCCCGCCTCGACCATCTCGCGCAGGTCGCGGTTGGTGGCGGCGATCACCCGCACGTCCACCTGGCGCGTACGGTTGTCGCCCACCCGCTCGAACTGCTGCTCCTGCAGCACCCGCAGTAGCTTGCCCTGCAGCTCGAGGGGGATCTCGCCCACCTCGTCGAGGAACAGGGTACCGCCATCGGCCAGCTCGAAGCGCCCCGGCCGGTCGTTGACCGCCCCGGTGAAGGCCCCCTTCACGTGGCCGAAGAACTCGCTCTCGAAGAGGTCGCGGGGAATGGCGGCGCAGTTGACCCGGATCAGCGGCCGCCCCCCCGGACACCCCCGGCGTGGATGGCCCGGGCGATCAGCTCCTTGCCGGTGCCCGACTCGCCGCTGATCAGCACGTTGGCATCGGTCGGCGCCACCAGCGCGATCTGGCGCACGAGGTGGGCCACGGCCTGGCTCTCGCCGACGATCTCGCGGTGGTTGATCTCCGCCGTGATCTCTTCCTGAAGGTACTGGTTCTCGAGTTCCAGGCGCTGCTTCAGTGACTCCACCTCGGCCAGGGCGTCGCGCAGCTGCTGCTCGGCGCGCTTGCGCTCGGAGATGTCGCGGAAGAGCACCACGGCTCCCACCAGGCGCCCCATCTCGAAGATCGGCGTGCTGGTGTACTCCACCGGCACCGCCTCGCCGTTCTTGTGCCAGAACACCTCGTCATCGACCCGATGCACCTGGCCGTCGCTGAAGGAGGCATGGATCGGGCACTGCTGCACCGGAAAGTGGCTGCCGTCGGCGTGGGTGTGGTGGAACAGCAGGTGAGCGTCGTGGCCCACCATGTCCTCGTTGCTCCAGCCCAGGATTCGCTCGGCGGCGGGGTTGGCGAAGGTGGTGCGCCCCTCGGCATCGAGGCCGTAGATGCCCTCCCCCGCGGCGCCGAGGATCAGCTGGTTCTGGCGTTCGATGCGCTCGAACACCTGCTCGACCCGCTCCCAGCCCACCTGCCCGCGCCGATGCTGTCGCCTCAGGTCGGCCCGGGCGCGGCGCTGCTCGGCCTTCTGGCGATCGACCAGGGTCAATAACAGCCGCCCCCCCGCCAGCGCCTGGGCCTGCACCTCCACATGGCGCGGCTGGCGCTTGAGATCGAGGACCACCAAGTCGTCGGACCAGGCGGGGGAGCGGTTCAGGGCCTCGTCGGTGAAGCTGACCCACAGCGGCAGCGAGGCCCCCAGGCGATGGCTGAAGGGGTGTGCGCCGAGCGCCTCGGTGTCGCCACCCAGCAGCTGGCAGGCCGCGGCATTGGCGCCGAGCAGGCGGTCGGCCACGGGGTCGATAAGCAGCAGCGCCTGGGGCGCCCGGGCGAAGGCCTCCTGGACGAGGGAGGGCGGGGAGAGATCGGGCTGGGACATGGCGACGGCCTCGCAGCGATGGGTATCCCTGCCATACAAGGCCCGCGCCAATGACGAGAAATCGCCAATCTTTCAACGAGATCTCGTCATTGACGAGATCTCGTCACCGTCAGGAAGCGCCCTCGCCAGTCAGCCATTTATTTCCAAGCGTTTGAAAATTCGACGGGTATCTCAGGAATCTCGCAAGATGGCACGGGCCTCGCAGTATTCAGGGTGAACGGCCAGCGAGCAGCATTTCTGCACCAGGCTGGCGCATGACAGGCCTTCCCCTGCACTAGCGAAGCGAGACGACCATGAACAACGACCACAACAGTCTGGGTAACCCCTTCGATCACCGGCAATCCCTGGTCCATGGACGCAACTGTGGCTGCAAGACCTGCGCGGATGCGCACTCCCCTGCTTCTTCCTCTCCCTCGACGCCTCCCTCGGCCAGTCGCCGCGCCGACGAGGCCCCCGCTGCCACCGGGGCGCCGCGCGACAGCGAGGAGATGATGGACCGGGTGGTGGAGAGCGCCCTGGTGCGCGGCATCTTCGGCCACAGCGACATGCACCGCCGCCAGTTCATGAAACTGGTGGGGGGCGGCACCGTGGCCGCGGCCCTGGCCACCCTGTTCCCGATGGACGCCATCAAGGCGGCCGTCAAGGAGGACCTCGGCCCGCTGGAGAAGACCCGCCTGGACGTGGGCTTCATCCCCATCACCTGCGCCACGCCGATCATCATGGCCCACCCCATGGGCTTCTACGAGCGCTACGGCCTCGACGTCAACGTGATCAAGACCGCCGGCTGGGCGCTGATCCGCGACAACTCGCTCAACGACAACTACGACGCCGCCCACATGCTCTCGCCGATGCCGCTGGCCATGAGCCTGGGGGCGGGCTCCAGCCGTCGCGCCTTCATCACCCCGGCCATCGAGAACATCAACGGCCAGGCGATCGTGCTGCACAACGACCACCAGGACAAGCGCGACCCGGCGCAGTGGAAGGGCTTCACCTTCGGCGTGCCCTTCGAATACTCGATGCACAACTTCCTGCTGCGCTACTACGTCGCCGAACACGGCCTCGACCCCGACCAGGACATCCAGATCCGCGTCATTCCGCCGCCCGAGATGGTCGCCAACCTGCGCGCCGGCAACATCGACGGTTTCCTCTCGCCGGACCCCTTCAACCAGCGGGCGGTGTTCGAGCGCATCGGTTTCATCCACCTGCTGACCAAGGAGATCTGGGACGGCCACCCCTGCTGCGCCTTCGCCACCAGCGCCACCTTCGCCCGGGAAAACCCCAACACCTACGGCGCTCTGCTGCGGGCCATCATCGATGCCACCCAGTACTCCTCCGACCCCGCCAACCGCTCGGAGATCGCCGAGGCCATCGCCCCCACCAACTACCTCAACCAGCCAGTCACGGTGATCGAGCAGGTGCTCACCGGGCGCTTCGCCGACGGCCTGGGCAACGTGCAGAACGTGCCCGACCGCATCGATTTCGACCCCTTCCCCTGGCACTCCATGGCGGTGTGGATCCTCACCCAGATGAAGCGCTGGGGCTACATCGATGGCGACGTGGACTACCAGCGGGTCGCCCGCGACGTCTTCCTGGCCACCGAGGCCGCCGAGGTGATGCGCGAGCTCGGCTACGACGCCCCGGAGGAGACCTCGCGGCATTACCAGATCATGGGCAAGACCTTCGACTACACCAATCCCGAAGCCTATCTGCAGAGCTTCGACATCCGCAGGAGCTGAACCATGGACCGCACGACCACCGAGTGGAAGTTCAGTCTCAATTTTCGCGCCGGCCTGCTCGCCGCGGTGATCCTGGCGCTGCTTCTCGGCCTCTGGGAGGGGCTCAACCGCGCCCCGATCCTCGGCGGCGCCGGCGCCGAACTCAGCGAATACGAGCTGTTGATGGGTGGCGCCGACGAGACCGCCCGGGTACCGCCCCCCTCGCAGATCATCGAGCGCGGCTGGCAGGAGCTGTCGAACCCCTTCTACGATGCGGGCCCTAACGACAAGGGCATCGGTATCCAGCTCGGCTACTCGCTGTTCCGGGTGCTCACCGGCTACTTCGCCGCGGCCCTGGTGGCGATTCCCATCGGCTTTCTGATCGGCATGTCGCCGCTCGCCTACAAGGCGCTCAACCCCTTCATCCAGGTGCTGCGACCCATCTCGCCGCTGGCCTGGATGCCGCTGGCGCTGTTCATCATCCGCGATGCCCAGGCCTCGGCGATCTTCGTGATCTTCATCTGCTCGATCTGGCCGATGCTGCTCAACACCGCCTTCGGCGTGGCCGGCGTGAGGCAGGACTGGGTCAACGTGGCCCGCACCCACGAGCTGTCGCCGATGAAGACCGCCTTCCAGGTGATCCTGCCCGCCGCGGCCCCGACCATCCTCACCGGCATGCGCATCTCCATCGGCATCGCCTGGCTGGTCATCGTCGCCGCCGAGATGCTCGTGGGCGGCACCGGCATCGGCTACTACGTGTGGAACGAGTGGAACAACCTCGACCTGACCAGCGTGATCTTCTCGATCCTGCTTATCGGCGTGGTCGGCATGCTGCTCGACCTGGCCCTCGGCGCCGTCGCCAGGCTGGTCGCCTACCAGGAATGACCGACCCCACGCATCCCCCACAGGAGAGAACCATGAGTCATGCCTTTGTGGAAGTTCAGCAAGCCGCCAAGCGCTTTCCCGGCGCCAAGGGGGGCGAGGGCCTGACGGTCTTCGAGAACGTCAGCTTCAGCCTCGAGAAGGGCGAGTTCGTCTGCATTATCGGCCACTCCGGCTGCGGCAAGTCCACCATCATGAACGCCCTGGCCGGGCTGGATCAGTTCAGCGATGGCGCCATGGTGATGGAGGGCAAGGAGATCAACGGCCCGGGCCTCGAGCGCGGCGTGGTGTTCCAGAACTACAGCCTGCTGCCGTGGCTCACCACCCTGGAGAACGTTCGCTTCGGGGTCCGCGCCCGCTGGAAGGAGTGGGACGAGTCTCAGGTCACCGAGCACAGCCTCAGGTACCTGGAGATGGTGGGGCTGAAGGGGGTCGAGGATCGCAAGCCCGCCCAGCTCTCCGGGGGCATGCGCCAGCGGGTCAGCATCGCCCGAGCGTTTGCCACCAAGCCGGAGCTGCTGCTGCTCGACGAGCCCTTCGGCGCCCTGGACGCCCTGACCCGCGGCGTCATCCAGGACGAGCTGATCAAGATCTGGAGCCAGGACCGCCAGACGGTGTTCATGATCACCCACGACGTCGACGAGGCGATCCTGCTGGCCGACCGCATCTTCCTGATGACCAACGGCCCCCAGGCGCGCATCGCCGAGGCGGTGGAGATCGACCTGCCGCGGCCACGCGCCCGGGCCGAGATCGTCAAGCACCCGCACTTCTACACCATCCGCAACTACCTGGTCGATTTTCTGGTGAACCGCTCGGGCGAGCTGCGCACCGCCGACCTCGACCGCCGCGGCCTCACCTACCCGCGCGCGGTCAACCCGGTCACCGAGCCGACCGCCGAGGCCACCGGGTCAGATACCCAGGGTGATACCCAGAGCGATACCGATAGCGCGGATGCTGAGTCCGCTTCCTCCAACCAGAAACTGGTCAAGTTCACTCCCAAGGAGACTCACCATGGATAAGCTCGAGATGCGCCACACCCTGCTCGCCGCCAAGGCCCGCAAGAAGCTGAGCTGGGACGACATCGCCACCGCCGTGAACATGTCGCCCGTCTGGGTGGCCTCCGCCTGCTACGGCATGAACAGCGCGAGCCACGAGGTGGCCCACAAGCTCTGCGACGTGCTGGAGGTCGATACCGAGGTCGCCGAGGCGCTCACCGACTTCCCCACCAAGGCCTGGGACGAGGCGATCCCCCAGGACCCCTTCATCTACCGCCTCTACGAGGTCGTGGGCGTCTACGGCGAGACCCTCAAGGACGTGGTCCAGGAGCGGTTCGGCGACGGCATCATGAGCGCCATCGACTTCACCATGGAGGTCGACAAGATCGAGGACCCCAAGGGGGACCGCGTGCTGCTGACCCTCAACGGCAAGTTCCTGCCCTACAAGGCCTGGTAAGACGCATCTGACCCACCACAGCGCCTCGGCCCATCGGCCGGGGCGTTGTCATGCCAGCAGGCGACCAAGAAGACCTCTCCGGGGGCCGGAGTCACCGGCCGGAAACACGCTACAAAAAAGCCGCCCCGAGGGGCGGCAAGAGCAAGGGACTGGAGGAAGCGCGGAAAGGGGGGTCACTCGGGCAGCAGTACCGCGTCGATCACGTGGATGACGCCATTGCTGGCCTCGATGTCGGCCTGGATCACGTTGGCCTCGTTGATCATCACGCTGCCGTCCATGGTGGTGATGGTGATCTCCTGGCCCTGAACGGTCTCGGCGCTCTCGAGGCCCATGGCGTCCTCGGCCATCACTTTGCCGGCCACCACATGGTAGGTGAGGATCGCCTGCAGGGTCTCCTGGTTCTCGGGCAGCAGCAGCTCCTCCAGGGTGCCCTCGGGCAGGGCGGCAAAGGCTTCGTCGGTGGGCGCGAAGACGGTGAAGGGACCCTCGCCCTTCAGGGTGTCGACCAGGCCCGCTGCCTCGACGGCGGCCACCAGGGTCTCGAACTGCCCGGCCGCGGCCGCGGTATCGACGATGTCCGGATGGTCGTGGCCGCCACCGTGGCTACCTGCCTGCACGGCGCCGGCCATCATCAGGCCGGCCACGCCGACGCCCATCCAACGGGTTGCTGCCTTGAAGCTCGTCATTGGTGTGACTCCTTGAGGGATTGCCCAGCGGGCAGTTCGTCAGTGATCGGTGTCTGACAGGGGACCCGAACCGCAGGAACATTCCTGTACATGACGAACTATTTGTACACCTACTGAACAAGAAGTTCACCGCGTCACGCTATTTTTTCGTCACTCCCTCACCGTCGGGCTGACGCGGCGCCCTGGCTGTGGCACAAGGGGGCGCAGGGGATGCCCCCGACCCGATACCGACCAACAGGGAGAACCGCGATGTACAAGCTGGCCTTCTTCGTGCCCGTGGCGGATGCCGAGGCAGTCAAGGAAGCCGTGTTCGCCACCGGCGCGGGGCGCATCGGCGACTACGAGGCGTGCTGTTTCCAGACGCCGGGCACCGGGCAGTTCCGCCCGCTGGCCGGCGCCAACCCGCATATCGGCCGCGTCGGCGAGCTGGAGCGCGTCGAGGAGCTCAAGGTGGAGCTGGTGTGCGAGGACGACCGCATCCAGGCCGCCGTGGCCGCGCTCAGGCTGGCCCACCCCTACGAGGAGCCGGCCTATGACGTATGGCGGCTGGAGACCTTCGACTGACGCTCAGGCGGAACCAGCGTCAGGCAGAACCAATGTCAGGCAGAGCCACCGTCAGGCTGAGCCAAAGTAGCGCTCGCGATCCTCGGGGGTGATGTCGCTGACGTGCAGCGGAAACCGCTGATCGCGGCGGTCGGCGTAGAAGTGGCGCAGGGTGCGTTCGATGGTGGGAAAGGCGAGCTCCTCCCAGGGGATCTCGTGCTCCTCGAACAGCGCCACCTCCAGGCTCTCGGGGCCGGGGCCGAAGCCGCCGGTGAGATCGGCCCGGAAGATCATGTAGACCTGGTTGATGTGGGGCAGATTGATCAGGGTGTAGAGCCCGTGGATATCGACCTCGGCGCAGGCCTCCTCACGGGTCTCCCGGGCGGCCGCCTCCACGGTGGTCTCGGCGTTCTCCATGTAGCCCGCCGGCAGGGTCCAGTACCCCTTGCGCGGGGCGATGGCGCGGCGGCACAGCAGCACCCGGGTGCCGCTCACCGGCAGGGTGCCGGCCACGATGCGCGGGTTCTGGTAGTGGACGGTGCCGCACTCGTCGCACAGGTGGCGGGGGCGGTCATCCCCCTCGGGAATCGCGAAGCGCACGGTGTGGCCGCAGTGGCTGCAGAAGTTCATGGGGCTCCCGGGCAGGCTGGCGGGCTTGACGCCGCTCTCGAGGGACGGGTAGAAGGAATCAAACCCGATGGAAACCCCATGTTAGAGAATCTTCGCGAACGCCTGCAAGCGCACCGCCCCCGGCGGTCACTGCTGCAGCTGCCGGAGGCGGCGGTGCTGATGCCCATCGTCGACCGCCCCGAGCCGACCCTGCTGCTCACCCGCCGCGCCGCCCACCTCAACACCCACAGTGGCCAGGTGGCCTTCCCCGGCGGCAAGCGCGAGGCGGGCGACCCTGACCTGCTGACCACCGCCCTTCGGGAGTCCCATGAGGAGATCGCCCTGCCCCCCTACCGGGTGGAGCTGCTCGGCAGGCTGTCGGACGTGGTCTCGCTGCACGGCCTGCGCGTCACTCCCTACGTGGGGCTCATTCCACCGGACCTGCCCCTGATCCCCGACCCCACGGAGCTCGACGCCATCTTCGAGGTGCCCCTCGCCCACTTCCTGGAGGATCGCCGCCACCATACCGACGTCATCCCCATGGACGGCCGGCCCCTCTATGTGCCCAACTACCACGTAGACGGCCAGGTGATCTGGGGGCTCTCGGCGATGATGCTGGTGGAGCTGCTGGCCGAGGGGTTCGGCTGCCCGGTGAGCCTGGACAGGAAGCCCCCCGGCCGGCTCTGCTACTTTCCCGACCGCCTGCTGCGCATCCAGCAGCAGGCGAGCCGCTGACCCGTTCGACCCAGGAGACCACGACACTGAGCCTGCCCTCCGCCCTGCCCCCCGCGCTGGCCCCCGAGGCCCTGCCCCGCCTGATCGATGCCTTGGTGGAACAGGGCTGGTACCTGGGCGAGGGGGTGCTGGACGCCGACCTGTGCGCGGAGCTTCACGCCGAACTCACCGCCCTGGCCGAACGCGACGCCCTGGAGGCCGCCGGCATCGGCCGCGGCCAGGAGCTTCAGCTGCGTCGCGATATCCGCGGCGACGCCATCCACTGGCTCGACCGCGAGAGCCTCGCCCAGCGCCGCTATCTGGAGGCCATGGGCGAGGTGCAGCAGGCGCTGAACCGGGCACTGTTCCTGGGGCTCTTCGAGTACGAGGCCCACTTCGCCCACTACCCGCCCGGCGCCTTCTACCGCCGGCACCTGGACAGCTTCCGCGGCCGCGCCAACCGGGTGGTCTCCACCGTGGGCTACCTCAACCCCGACTGGCCCGAGGACGGCGGCGGCGAGATGGTGCTCTACGCCCCCGACGAGCCCGAGCGCGAGGTGGCCCGGGTGCGGCCCAGCGCCGGCACCTTCGCCTGCTTCCTCGCCGAGAGCGTGCCCCACGAGGTGCTGCCGACCCGCCTGCCGCGGGCCAGCATCGCCGGCTGGTTCCGGCGCAACGCCTCCCTGGGCGGCCGGGTGGACCCGGCGCGCTGATGACGGGGCAAAACGAAAGGACCGAAGGGCTGGCGGCGCGCTGCGCCGAGCTGGAGGCAGAGAACCGGCGGCTCAGGGACCAGCTGCAGCCGCTCCAGGACGAGCGCGACCACTACCAGTGGCTGGCCGAGAGCACCACCGACCTGATCAGCCGGCACGCCCGGGACGGCACCTTCCTCTACGCCTCCCGCGCCGCCCGGGACCTGCTCGGCTATGAGCCCGAGGAGCTGATCGGCGTCTCCGCCTACGACCTCTTCCACCCAGCGGACCTGGCCGACCTGCTCAACAAGTCGCCGCGGGTCTACTACCACAAGGGGTTCTACCAGCAGACCTACCGCTTCCGCGCCAAGGACGGCCGCTACGTCTGGTTCGAGACCACCAGCCGCACCCGCCGCGACCCCGCCACCGGCGAGCTGCTCGACATCCTCAGCGTCTCCCGCGACGTGGGCCGGCGCCTGCGCGCCGAGGCCAACCGCGAACGCCTCGCCCGGGTCGTGGAATCCACCACCGACCACGTGCTGTTCATGGATGAGCACGAGCGGCTCTTCTACGCCAACGAGGCCGCCCGGCGCCTGCTGCGCCTGCCTCGGGAGGGCGGCGAGGCCCGCCTGGCGGACGCCTACGGCGAAGAGTCGCTGGCCGAACTGCGCGATATCGTGCTCCCCGCGGTGGCCCGCTATGGCTCCTGGAGCGGCGAGCTGGCCATGCGCGGCCCCGACGGGCCGGTGCCGGTGCTCAGCGTGGTGATGGCCCATCGGGGCCTGGGCAGCGAGCCGGGCCACGTGTCGCTGCTCAACCGCGATATCGGGCTGCGCAAGGCCGCCGAGACCCAGGCCCGCCGCCACCAGGAGCAGATCGCCCACGCCAACCGCCTGGCCACCACCGGCGAGCTCGCCTCCAACATCGCCCACGAGCTCAACCAGCCCCTGGGGGCCATCGCCAACTACGCCAGCGGCGCCCTGCTCAAGCTCGACGCCGACCCCGACCTGCCGGCCGAGGCGCTGCGCCTGCCGCTCTCCCGGATCAGCGACCAGGTGACCCGCCTGGCCGAGCGCCTGCGGCATATCCGCGCCTTCGTGCGCAAGGGGCAGACCCGGCCGCGGCCGGCTGTCCTGCTGGAGGTGGTGGACGCCGCCTGCCGGCTCTGCGAGTGGCAGTTCCAGCAGGCCGGCATCGCGCTGGAGCACCACCTGCCCGAGACCCTGCCGCGGGTCATCGTCGACCCGGTGGCCCTGGAGCAGGTGCTGGTCAACCTGCTGCTCAACGCCCTGGAGGCGAGCCGCGACCACCCCGGCGCCGAACGGGTCAGTCTGCGCGCCCGCCAGAGCGGTCGCCGTGAGGTCACCCTCACGGTCAGCGACCAGGGGCCCGGAGTGCCGGCCAGCGACGCCGAGCGCATCTTCGCGCCCTTCCACTCCGGGCGACCGGAGGGGCTCGGCATGGGGCTCGCTATCAGCCACTCGCTGATGGAGGCGATGGGGGGCGACCTGCGCCTCCTGCCCGCCAACGGTTCCGGCGGCGCCACCTTTGCCGCTACACTGCTGGCCGAACCCGCTCCCCTGGCTGCCGCGAGACACCCGTGACCGACACACCCGACGCCTGCATCGCCGTCGTCGACGACGACCAGGACCTGCGCGAGTCGCTGGCCTGGCTGCTCGACTCCGTGGGCCTGGCCAGCCGCGCCTTCGCCGACGGCGAGGCCTTCCTGGCCGCCGACCCTGACGCCTTCGACGTCCTACTGCTGGATGTGCGCATGCCGGGCCTCTCCGGCCTGCAGGTCCAGCAGCGCCTGAACGAGCGCGGCGACGAGCTCCCGGTGATCTTCATGACAGGCCACGGCGACGTCCCCATGGCGGTGGCGGCCCTCAAGGCCGGTGCCCTGGACTTCATCGAGAAGCCCTTCAACCACCAGCAGCTGATCGATACCGTGCAGCAGGCGCGGCAGGCCCACCAGCGGCAGCGCCGGGAGCGGGAGCGCCACGACGACCTGCAGGCGAGCTACGCGGCGCTGCGCCCCAAGGAGCGGCAGATCCTGGTGCACGTGGCGGAGGGGATGACCAGCCGCGAGGTCGCCGAGCATCTGGGGATCAGCGCCAAGACCGTGGAGGTCTACCGGCTGCGCGCCATGAAGGCGCTGGGAGCGTCGAGCCTCGCCGAGCTGGTGCGGCTCTGCGTGGCGCTGGAGCTGGTGGAGGCGCTGCCTGACCGGGGTCAAGTCGACGCCGATTGATGCCCGCCGAAGCGTCCCGGCGCCTTGCCGCTGGCGCCGAGCCGGGCGATGATCCCGGCATCACCCTGGCTCACGGTCTTCCCATGCGACGTCTCGCCCTGCTGCTTGGCTTCTGCCTGCTGCTTGCCTTCTCGGCAGGCGGGCAGCTGCTGGCCGGGCCCCCGGGGATGACCACCCAGGCTTCGCCCGACCCGTCGGCCGTCGCGACCTCCAGCCATGCGCACGCGGCCCATGCCCCCTCGGCCAGTGCACCGGCCGAACGGCTTGCCGACTGTCCGGACGAGACTCACGGCGCCGAGTGCCTGGCCGCCGGCCACTGCCTGAGCGGCACCGCCGGCCGCTTCAGCCTGGCAAACGCCCCCGCCGAGGCCGCCTGCCCGCCGCCGCCCGGGCTGCGGCACCTCCCGGCTCCCTGCGACCGCCTCGAACGCCCTCCCAGAACCGCCTGATTCCGCTGCCTTGCTCGAGCCGCCATGACGGCTCGTCCCTCACGGATATCAGGAGATTCTCCATGTCAGCCTTCGTCTCGCCCAGGCGCCCCCTGCGCCGCCTGCCCCTCGTCCTGCTTGCCGCCCTGGCCCTCGCCGGCCCCCTTCATGCCCATGACGACCACGGCGATCACGCCCATCCGCCAGCCCATGACCACGGCGATCACGCCCACTCACCGGCCCCTGCCAACGACCATGGCGACCATGCCCATGCGCCAGCCCATGACCACGGCGATCACGCCCACGCACCGGCCCCTGTCAACGACCATGGCGACCACGCCCATGCGCCGGCCCCTGCCAACGACCATGGCGACCATGCCCATGGCCACGGCGACCACGCCCATGGCGATCACGGCCGCCAGGCCCCGCAGGAGTGGCTCGAGCGGGAGAGCCCCCTGCCACTCAGCGCCGACAACCTGGCTGTCGGGCAGCAGGTGTATCAGCGCTACTGTGCCGCCTGTCATGGTGAGAGAGGACGCGGGGACGGTGTCGCCGCCGGCGTGGCCGGCTTCGTGCCGGTGCCGACCGACCTCGCCCAGCATGGCGCCGGCCACGCGGCCGGCGAATATGCCTGGCTGGTCAAGGCAGGCAACCCCGAGAGCGCCATGCCACGCTTTGCCGGCAAGCTCGGCGAGGAGGAGACCTGGGCCGTGGTGCTCTATATCCGCCACGTCCTGGCGGCCGACGCGAATGGCAGCGAGGCCGGCGGCCACCGCCACTGACGAGAACGGGCGCCCGAGGGCGCCCGTTCCGTGAGCCTGGCTCGCGTCAGTCGTCGCTGAGCGCCAGCTCCTCGAAGAGGCCGTTCAGCGCCGGCGCCTCGTCGGGCTCGGGCTCGGGGGGCGCCTGCAACGCCACCACCTGGCCGGTGGGCGCTTCGAGCAGGCCACGCAGCTGCTCGAAGTCGAAGGCAGCGCCGTTGGCATTGCCCGCGTTGAGACGGGAGATGGTGTCGATCAGGGCCGACATGCCGTGCTCCTGGGACTCCAGGGGCTCGAAGACCTGCACCAGGGCCTGGCCCTCCTGCCAGCCGACCTTGATCGGCTGGTCGATGATGTTGACCTGGGTGCCCACCGGCACGGTGTGGAACACCGACTCGATGTCCTCGGGGAACATGCGGATGCAGCCGCGGCTGGCGCGCATGCCGATGCCGTCGGGATCGTTGGTGCCGTGGATCAGGTAGCCAGGGATATCGAGCAGCACGGCATGGCGCCCCAGGGGGTTGTCGGGGCCGGGCGGCACCACGGCCGGGGCCGGCTCGCCGCGGGCGGCGGCTTCCTCGCGCATGGAGCGCGGCGGATACCAGGCCGGGTCCTGCAGCCGCATGGTGGTCTTGGTGATGCCCAGCGGGGTGTCATACCCCTCGCGGCCGATGCCGATCGGATAGCTCTCGACCCGCGGGGTCTCGCCGTTGCGCGCCTCGGGGAAGTAGTAGAGACGCAGCTCGGCGACGTTGATCACCACCCCGGTGCGCTCGGCATCGGGCAGGATGAACTTGCCGGGAATGGTCACCTCGGTGCCCTCGCCGGGAATCCAGATGCTGACGTCCGGATTGGCGCGCACGATCTCCTCGTAGCCGACGTTATGGCGGCGAGCGATGTCGATCAGGGTGTCCTCGTGGTCGTCCACGGTCACGGTGTAGACCTCGCCGATCACGTTGCCCTCCTCGGGCAGCGGGTAGTGGCCGCGGGGCCATTCGCGCTCCTCGTCGGCCTGAACGGCACCGGTCAACGCCAGCATGCCGGCCAGAAGCACGCTCATGGCCAGGGCCGACCACGTCCGGGGCTCGCCCCGCCAGCCGGGCTTGTCTCTCGATATTGCCATCTATATCACCTCGTCAAGGCATCCGCGGCCGCAAGGCCTCGGGATCATTATCGTGTCCGTAGTGTAACGGGGAGCACCCCGTCCCGGAGCAGCAAGAGTGTTGAGATTTGTCACTGGAGTGACTGATGTCTCATCGGGAAGCGGCTTCCACCGCCGGCTGACGCCGCGACCAGCCGATCAGCGCCATGCCTGCCAGGATCATCGGCAGGGTCAGCGCCATGCCCATGGTCACCCAGCCGAAGGCGATGAAACCGATATGCGGATCGGGCAGGCGCACGAACTCAACGGCGAAGCGGAAGACGCCGTAGAGCAGCAGGAAGAGCCCGGAGATCAGCCCGGTGCGGCGCGGCTCGCGGGAGAGCCACCAGAGCACCGCGAACAGCACCACCCCCTCCAGGGCGAACTCGTAGAGCGCCGTGGGGTGGCGCGGCTCTGGCCCCATATGCGGGAAGGGCATCGCCCAGGGCAGCTCGCTGACCCGGCCCGGCAGCTCGTGATTGATGAAGTTGCCGATCCGCCCCGCCCCCAGTCCGATCGGCACCAGCGGTGCGATGAAGTCGGTCAGCGACAGGAAGCCGAGCCGCTTCTTGCGCGCGAACAGCCAGGCCGCCACCAGCACCCCGACCAGGCCGCCGTGGAAGCTCATGCCCCCCTCCCAGAGTCGCAGCAGCCAGAGCGGGTCGGCAAGCCACTGCCCGCTGCCGTAGAAGAGCGCATAGCCCAGCCGTCCGCCGAGCACCACGCCGACGGCGGCGTAGAAGATCAGGTCACCGATATCATCGTGGGTCAGGCCCAGGCGGTGGGCCCGGCGGCGCCCCAGCCACCAGGCGGCAACGAAGCCCACCACGTACATCAGGCCGTACCAGTGAATCGCGAACGGCCCGAGGCTGATGGCCACCGGATCGATATTGGGGTATTGCAGCATCTCGTTCTCCTCTCAAGCGTCCCCGGGGTGGCAAGGCCCCCCGGGGCGCCTCGGCAACAGGGGTGGCCTCAGCTCACGCGGATCGTCGCCATCATGCCCAGCTCCTCGTGCTCGATGATGTGGCAGTGGAACAGCCAGTCACCGGGCTCGCGGAACACCATGCGGAGTGTCAGGCGCTGGTAGGGCGCCAGGTTGACGGTGTCCTTCCAGGCCAGCCAGGGCGCCTCGCGCCACTCGCCGTCGCCATCGCGGCTGGCGACCACCTGGAAGTGGGTGCCATGCACATGGAAGGGGTGGTCCATATGGGAGTTGTTGAAGACCTCCCACTCCTCCACCTCGCCGGCCCTGCCCTCGAAGAGGATCTCGTCCATGGCGAAGGCGCGGCCGTTGATCAGGAAATCTACCTCCGGGCGGGCGTCGCCAGCCTGGCCGGCCCCGTGACCGGCGCCAGGACCATGGGTGCCATGATGGCTGCCGCTGCCGCTGCCGCCGCCGTGGGCGGCATGGGGGTCACCGTGGCCTGCACCGTGACCTGCTCCATGGCCGGCATGGGGGTCACCGTGGCCCGCGCCGTGGTCGTCATGGCCCGGCATCACCTCGGTCAGCTCCACCCGACGCTGCACCGCCGGCTCGCCCAGGGGCTCGACGCGCCCCAGCCGCTCGGGCAGTGCGACGGCGGGGTGTACGCCCGAATTGAGAGTATGGATCGCCAGCAGCGGCGCGACCTGTTCCAGGTGGGGTGGCCTCTCGCCCATCCAGCCGCGCTCGTAGGGATGGCTGGCCAGCTGGAAGCGCCCCTCGGCCTGCTCGCTCACCCGCACCAGCAGGTCGGCGCGCTCGCCCGGGGTGAGCAGCAGCTCCTCCAGCGGCTGCGGCCGCTCGATCAGGCCGCCATCGGTACCGATCAGGGTGAGTTCGTGCTGGTCCAGGCGCAGACGCAGGTAGCGCCCGGCGCAGGCATTGATCAGCCGCAGGCGCAGGGTGGTGCCCGGCGCCACGTCCAGGCGCGGCTCGCGCTGGCCGTTGACCAGCAGCAGCTCCCCCTCGCGGCCGTTCATCCAGTCCTCGGCGGTATGCGGCGCCACCTCACCGTTCGCCATCAGGCGCAGGTCGCTGACCACCAGCAGGTGCTCCTCCACCTCCAGGGGCAGCAGATCCTGGGGCGGGCGCACCAGCAGCGCCCCCGCCAGGCCGTGGGCCACCTGACGGGCGGTGCCCTCGTGGGGATGGGGATGGAACCAGTGCAGGCCCGCGCTGCCGGCGGGGAAGGTATAGCGGTACTGGCGGGACTCGCCCGGCGCCACCGCGTCCCAGGGGGCACCATCCTGGGCCTGGGGCACCGGCACGCCGTGCCAGTGCAGGGTGGTCTCCTGCTCCAGCTCGTTGATCAGGGTGATGTTCAGCTCATCCCCCTCGCGCACCTCGATCAGCGGCGCCACCTTGCCGTTGTAGAGCCACAGTCGGGCCTCGAGCTCATCGCCGAGCGGCACCGCATGGGGGGCCGGGGTCAGCGCGCTGCGAAAGCGGCCGGCCGTCTCGCTCAGGTTGGCGATGCGCGGCAGCGGCTGGAGGGGCTCTCCGCCCAGCGGCGTCGGGGCGAGCCCGACGGGCGGCGTCGAATGGGGAAGCTGGCGAGAGAGGGCATAGCCCATGGTGCCGGCCGTGGACAGCACCAGGGCGCCCAGCGCCGAGTAGCCCAGAAATTCGCGATGTTTCATCAAGTGATCCTCGTGACATGAACACTCTCACCGCGGTTCGATCACCCGCGGCGCCATCAGGGGAAGAGAGGTTCAGGCGCGAGGAGGCCGCTCGAAGGGAGCGGGAGGCCCCGCAGGATGGCCCAGGCCGGGCCCGGACAGGGGATGCGGGGATGCTACCGCCTCGATGGTCAGCCGGGCCATGCTGGCACCGCACTGGGCACAGGGGATGCAGCAGGGAGAGGCCAGGGAGGCATCCGGCTCGCTGGGGTCGGCGGTTGCCGAGAGGTCCCAGGCCGCCGCCCCCTGCATGGCCGAATGCTCCATGAGCTGACTCTCCAGGCAGGCGGCATCCCCATGGTGCCCGCCCGCGGCAACGGGCGGCGCCATGACCAGCACCAGGGCCATCAGCAGGCTGAGAAGCCAGTGGGAGGAGAGTCGACGCATGGAGTAAAGCGGCCTTGTGAGCCAGTTGGGGGAGCGAGTATTTCACGGCCTCGAGGCCCCCTGCAAGCAGGGCCCTTCACGCAAGACCTTTTCATCTTGCCCGATGGATAAGACATGCCCTCACGGCATTGACCTTTGTGTGACACATACCTTCTACACTCGATTCGAAGGCCCTCGAAAGGCCCCAATAGCCGCAAGGAGAACGATCATGAAACTTCGCAAACAGACTCTCGCCCTCGGACTCGCGCTGGCCATCGGTGCCAGTGGTTCTGGGATCGCCCTCGCCCAGGGCATGCCGGACTCTCAACCCGGCCAGGGCAGCGCCATGATGGGAGGAATGATGGGCGGTGGCGGCCAGGGCGGTATGGGCCCCGGCATGATGGGGGGCATGATGGGCGGCGGCGGCCAGGGCGGCATGGGCCCCGGCATGATGGGGGGCATGATGGGCGGCGGCGGCCAGGGCGGCATGGGCCCCGGCATGATGGGCGGCATGATGCCCTGCCCGATGATGGGCGAGGGCATGGGCATGATGTCGATGCTCGAGCCCGACCAGCGCAGCCAGATGCGCGAACTGATGCAGGAGCACCGCCCGGCCCAGTTCGAGCGCAAGGGGCGCCTGATGAACCTGCGCGACGACCTGATGGCCGAGATGCACGGCGAGCGTCCGGACCCTGAGCAGGTGCAGGAACTCCACGGCCGCCTGGCCGAGCTGCACGGCGAGATGATGGCCGAGATGGTGCGCATGCGTAACGCCATGCACGACCTCATGACCGATGAGCAGCGCGAGCAGCTTCAGCAGGCGGCGCCCGCCGACGTGGATCCCGAGGACCACGATGCCCATCACTGATCGGCGGAGTCACTGAGTACGCAACATCAAGGACGGCCAACCCTGGCCGTCCACTCGGCGACAGCTGCAGGAGGCACGTGATGAGTGACACCAGGTCCAGAACGATCATCCTGACGGTACCCGGCATGGGCAGCGACCACTGCGCCGGCATCGTGCGCAAGACCCTCGAGCGCCTCGATGGCGTGAGCGAGATCCAGACCAATATCGCCAACCATCATGTCAGCGTGACGGTCGAGGAAGGCGGACCCGACGGCAACACCCTGAAGGGAGCCGTTGAGGGTGCCGGCTATGACGTGGCCGCCGTCAGCGGTGGTGGCCAGCAGCAGATTCGCCTGACGGTGCCCGGCATGGGCTCGGACCACTGCGCCGGCATCGTGCGCAAGACGCTCGAACGCCTCGATGGCGTGGGCGAGATCCAGACCAATATCGCCAGCCACCGCGTCAGTGTGACCATCGAGGCCGGTGGCCCCGATGGTGAGGCGCTGAAGCGCGCCGTCGAGGGGGCCGGCTATGACGTGGCCGCCGTGCAGACCGAGGAGCAGGAGGCGGGCGACGGCGACGCCGAGATCGAGGAGGCCTACCTCGCCCAGGCGCGCAAGCGCCTGATCATCGCCGGCATACCCGCCACCCTGATCATGCTGTTGATGATGCCGCACATGTTCTGGCAGCCGATCCCGGGCTACCTGGCCATCGTCGCCCTGCTGGCCTTCCCGGTGATCTTTCTCTATGGCGGCGCCGCCACGCACCGCTCGAGCTGGCGCTCGCTGAAGAACGGCACCTTCAACATGGACGTGCTGATCTCCATGGGCAGCCTGCCGCCCTACCTGATCGGCCTGGTCGGCTTCATTACCCCCATGACCTCGTTCATCGAGATGGGCGCCACCATCATGACCTTCCACCTGCTGGGGCGTTACCTGGAGGCCCTGGCCAAGGGGCGCGCCTCACAGGCCATCCGCCGCCTGCTGACCCTGGGCGCCAAGACGGCCCGGGTGGAGCGCAACGGTGAGGAGGTCGAGGTGCCGGTCAAGGAGCTGGCGCCCGGCGACATCATGATCGTGCGCCCCGGCGACAAGGTCCCCACCGACGGCGAGGTGGTCGAGGGCGAGAGCCACCTCGACGAGTCCATCGCCACCGGCGAATCGATCCCGGTCTACAAGAGCCCCGGCGACAGCGTGATCGGCGCCACCATCAACAAGGAGGGGCGCCTGCGGGTCAAGGCGACCCGGGTCGGCGGCGACACCTTCCTCGCTCAGGTGGTGCGCCTGATCGACCAGGCCCAGGGTTCCCGGGTGCCGATCCAGGAGTTCGCCGACCGCATGACCGGCCGCTTCGTGCCGGCGGTGATCCTGATCGCCCTGGCCAGCCTGGCGGCGTGGCTGCTCATTCCGGATGCCCTGCGCCCGATCCTCGACTGGGGCGCGACCTTCCTGCCCTGGGTCAACCCCGAGGCCGCCACCCCGGTGCTGGCGATCCTGGCCGCCGTGGCGGTGCTGGTCATCGCCTGCCCCTGCGCGCTGGGCCTGGCAACGCCCACGGCGCTGATGGTGGGCTCCGGCATCGGTGCCGAGCGCGGCATCCTGATCCGCTCCGGCGAGGCGATCCAGACCTTCAAGGACGTCAAGGTGATGGTGCTGGACAAGACCGGCACCATCACCCGCGGCGAACCGACGCTGACCGAGGTGGTGGCCGCCGAGGGCGTCGAGGAGACGCGCCTGCTGACCCTGGCGGCGAGCGTGGAGAACGCTTCGGAGCACCCCATCGCCCGGGCCATTGTCGACGGTGCCAAGGAACGCGATGTGACGCCCGGCGAGGTCAGCGAGTTCCGCTCCACCGGTGCCCGCGGCGTCTCGGGCCGGGTGGGCGACGCGAGCGTGCTGATCGGCAATCGCCGGCTGCTCGAGGAGGAAGGCGTGGCCGGCCTCGAGGCCCTGGATGACGCCATGGGCAAGCTCGAAGCGAAGGGGCGCACCGTGGTGATCGTGGCCGCCGACGGCCAGGCCCTGGGCCTGGTGGCCGTGGCCGATACCCTCAAGGAGGAGTCGGTCGAGGCCATCCGCGGCATGCATGCGCTGGGCCTGCACGTGGTGATGATCACCGGCGACAACGAGCGTGCCGCCCGGGCCGTGGCCGAGGAGGTCGGCATCGATGAAGTCCAGGCCGGCGTACTGCCCGAGGGCAAGGTCGATGCGATTCGCAAGCTGCAGGAAAGGTACGGCAACCACGTGGCCATGGTGGGAGACGGCATCAACGACGCCGCGGCGCTGAAGCAGGCCAACGTGGGCATCGCCATCGGCGCCGGGGCGGACGTGGCCATCGAGGCCGCCGACGTGACCCTGGTGCGCGGCGAGCTGACCGGGGTGGTGGAGGCCATGCACCTCTCGCGCGCCACCTTCGGCAAGATCGTTCAGAACCTGATCTGGGCCAGTGCCTACAACGTGGCCGCCATTCCCATCGCCGCCGTGGGCCTGCTGCACCCGATGATCGGCGTGATCGCCATGACCGCCAGCTCGCTCTCGGTGATCGGCAACTCGCTGCTGCTCAAGCGGGGCTTCACCCGCGCCAACCCGCAAGGAGAGAAGACATGAACCGCCTGCACCACGCAATGATGACCGCCTGCCTGGTGCTGATGGGGGTGGCCATGCTGATCGTGCTGTGGCGCGGCAACCCCTTCGGCACCGGCACCTGGCTGCTGCTGCTGCCGATGGGGCTCTGTCTCGGCCTGCATCTGTTCATGCACCGCCACAGCCACCGAAACGATGAATGACCCGCGTCCTCGTTCCCACTTCGCGATTCGCCCGGGAAGTTGCCTTGGATCAATGCAGCTCAAGGCACCAAGAGGTAAGCTGAAGGCCTGACTCAAGGGAATTCCTCATGCACCGGCTCATTCCGACATCAGCAACACAGCGCACAGGAGGCCGCCTGCTGGCCCTCCTGCTCGCGCTGCTGTTGGCGATGGTCACGCTGTCGAGCCACGGCGCCACCATGGCGTCATCCCCTGACTGCAGCGTCGCCGCCGAATGGGTGGCCGATGATGCTCATGCGAGCAGCGGCCTCAGTGCCGAGCACGACCATGAGGCCTCATCCTGCGTCACCTGTTCCACCGCCACGGGCCAGGCGCGACTCCCCGTGGTGGGTCCGCAGCGCCAGGCCGACTCGCCGGCCATGGCCCTGTTCCCGCAGATCCCGCTGCCCCCCAGACGCCCTCCCAGAGCCTGATCGAACGCAGGCGGCATCGCCGTCGGATCGCGACTCCCCGTCGCATCAAACATTACGTTCATCAGGAGTTCATCATGACTATCCGTGTCCCATCGGCCGCCATGGCGCGCCAGGCATTCCTCCCTTCCCCCCTTTCCCTCGGCGGAAAGACTCTGCTCCTCGGCTGGCTGGTGGCCGCCGGGCTGGCCCTCTCCAGCCCCCCGGCACTCGCCGGCGAGAGTCCCGCCGGCAGCGTGGTCACCGCCGACGAGCGCGGCGCCTCTTTGACCCACATCGACCTGGGCAACGGCACCGCCTCTCGCCATGCCATCGGCATAGCCCCCCACAACGTCCAGCTCGGCGCTGCCGGCCGCTACCTGATGGCGGTGGGGGAACCGGTATCCGACGACCACGCTCACGGCCACGCGCATGCTCACGGCGCTGCCCCCGGCACGCTCAAGCTCTACCCGGCCAACGATCCAACCGGCGCTCCCCTGGCAAGCATCGAGGTGGGCAGCCATCCGGCCCATGTGGTCAGTGACCTGGAAGGCCGCTTCGCCTTCGTCACCAATGCCGGAGACGACAGCGTCTCGGTCGTCGACCTCGAAGCCAGGGAGAGCGTTGCCACCATCGCCACCGGCGAGTATCCCCACGGTCTGCGCCTGAGCCCCGACGGCCGGGAGCTCTATGTGGCCAACGTGCTGGATGGCAGCGTCTCGGTGATCGATGTCGCGGCGCGCGAAGAAGTGGCTCGCCTGCCGGTGGGCCAGGCGCCCGTCCAGGTGGGCTTCACCCCCGCTGGCGATCGGGTCTTCGTCTCACTGCGCGACGAGAACCGCGTGGCCGTCATCGACACCGCCAGCCGCGAGGTCATCGAGCGCATCGAGGTGGGCCGGCTACCGATCCAGGTACATGCCACCGCGGATGGTCGCTTCATGCTGGTGGCCAACGAGGGCAGCGAAGCCGAACCCGACAACCGGGTCTCGGTCATCGCCCTCGACAGCCTGACGGTGGTGGCCACCCATGAGGTTGGCGCCGGCGCCCACGGCATCAGCGTCGACGACACCGGACGCTTCGCCTTCATCACCAGCCTGTATGACGACAGCCTCTCGGTCATCGACCTGGAAGCCGGCGCCGTCATCAGCCGCCACGACACTGGCCAGGGTCCCAACGGCGTGACCTGGGTCAACCACTGAGAGGAACCAAGACCATGATCGCGCATTGTACCGCCCTGATGGGCAACCTGCCTTGGCTGGCCTGGGTCATGCCCATCGCCATGCTCACCCTGCTCGGCCTCGGCATCGCCGCCCTCGCCAAGTACCTGTTCACGTCCCCCCGCACATCCCGTGATCTTCCGGAGGTCCGCTCATGAACCGCTTAGGCTCCACCCTCCTGCTCTCCGCCGCCCTGCTGCTGGGCGCCGGCACCGCCCAGGCCGCCCTGCCCGACAAGGCGACCATGTTCAAGAACCCGGAATGCGGCTGCTGCGACGAGTACGCCCGCCAGCTCGAGGCCCGCGGGGTCGAGGTGAAGATCGTCGACGATATCGAGGTGGGCAAGATCAAGCAGCGCGTCGGCCTGCCCTTCGGCCTCGGCTCCTGCCACACCCTCCAGATGGGCGGCTACGCCATCGAGGGGCACGTGCCGTTCGAAGCGGTGGAGAAGCTCTTCGAGGAGCGCCCCGACACCCGCGGCATCGGCCTGGCCGGGATGCCCATCGGCACCCCCGGCATGCCCGGGCCCAAGCAGGGCGACTGGGACGTCTACCAGTTCCGCGACGGCGAGGCCACGCCCTTCATGACCCTCTGAGCCTCGACCCAACCCGGCCGGCGAGCTCGACACAGGGCGCCACCGCAAGAGACGCCGCCCCCGGCCCTGGCCGGGGGCGGCGTTACTGTCTCTGGCACATGCCAATTTCGCTCAGTGCCAAGCCTGCCCTGAGTAGACCGGCGACGGTACACGGGGATAGGCGCGCATCACGTGCCGGAATACCTCACCTGTCTTCTCCAGCACCTCTTCCTCGCTGTAGTGGTCCACCGGCAAACCGGTGCGGTCGTCCCACAGGAAGTCGCGGATGATGATCTGAACCGTATCGCGGCTGGATTCGCGCTCCTGCCAGTGGTCGATCTCGGTGATCCTCGCCTTCAGGTTCTCCAGCAGCTCCACCGACACCCGCTTGATACGGCGAATCTCGGCGCCGCTGAGCTCCGGCTTGCGCAGCAGGTCGAAGATCGCCAGCGATTCTTCATCAAGGCCTTCCCTCCTGGCCCTCGCCTCTTCGTCATCCAGAGCTGCCAACGTCTTGAACAGTTCCTCGAAGGTCTGCTCCACGGTTGCACGGCTCTTCTCGCGGTTGTAGTCGGCCACCAGCTTCTCGTAGTGGTTCTGGAAGTCGGTGCGCAGCGGGTTCTGCAGCAGCAGGCGCTGCAGCTTCTGCTCAACCACCTGGCTCAGCTCCTGCAACAGGGTGCGCTGCTGCTTGCTCCTCTCGAACTCCTTCTTGAGGCGCTCGAAGTCGATGGCGCTGATATCGTAGGGCTTGCTTCCATAGGCCCTGTCATCGGTTGGCTGCACCGCGATGGCCTCATCCACCACGCCATGCAGCTCGCGAATGATATGCGAGATATCGGCCTGCTCGCGGTCCTGCTGCAGACTCTTGTAGACGATATCGATGGCGTCCCGGTCGGCACGGCGGGCGTTGACGCCCTTGGCGTTCAGGCAGGCCTTGAACTTCTTGAACACCTCACGGCACATCACCTCGAAGCGCTTGCGGCTCTCGTCGCTCTCATTGGCCACCTCCTTGCAGGCGACGATGGCCGCGTTGCGCGCAAAGCCGCTGGTGGTCTGCACCGCCGCCAGCGAGGCCTCGCGCTCCTCAAGGAAGGCTCTGGTCATTGCCACGGCCTCGTCCAGGTCGGCCAGCAGCTCCTCTTCCGGGCGTGCAGGATCGCGGCCCTCCCCCGGGTCGCCCTCCCCGGTGGTGCCGGCGAAGGTCGCCAACGCCTTGCGCAGATGGCGCAGGATGCCGCAGTAGTCGACGATCAGGCCGTTGTTCTTGCCCTCGCTGACCCGGTTGGCGCGGGCGATGGTCTGCATCAGGGTGTGGGCCTTGAGCGGCTTGTCGAGGTAGAGGGTGGCGAGGCTCGGCACGTCGAAGCCGGTCAGCCACATGGCGCAGACGATTGCGATACGAAACGGGTGCTGTTCGGCCTTGAAGGCGTCATCCAGCGCCATGCGCTGCATGTGGCGGAACTGGGGCAGCTCGCGCATCGATTCGGGCAGCGCCATGCCTTCCTTCATCAACCGCCGATGTGGCGTGATATCCAGGTCCCAGCGGCGAAACTTCTCCTCCTCACCCTGCTCCTCGCTCACTACCACCGCCGAGCGCGTCTCGCGCATCCACGCCAGTTGCCGCGACCGGAACAGCTCCTCCTGCTCATCGGTACTCTTGGCCAGCGACCTCTCCAGCTCGTGGATCTTCGCATCCCAGTAGAAGCCGATCAGCTTGTGCATGCGCACGCAGGTGACCTTGTCGATGCACACCAGCATCGCCTTGCCGGTCTCCCAGGCGTTGGCGTAGTGCTCGACGAAGTCCTGGGCCACCCGGTCGAGCCGCTTGCCGGCGGTGATGATGTGATAGTCCCGCTTGAGATCCCGTTCGAGGCGCTGCTCCACGTCCACATCGTCGGTCTCGAACTGCTCCAGGCGCTCGGCGATGCGTTCGTTCATATCGCCGATGGCCACACCCAGCCTGTCACCGCGGGCGTCGTAGTAGAGCGGTACCGTGGCCTGGTCCTCCACGGCGCGCTGGAAATCATAGGTGGAAACGTAGTCGCCGAACATCCGTCGGGTGATCTCGTCGTCCTTGAACAGCGGCGTGCCGGTGAAGCCGATCACGCTCGCCCGCGGCAGGGCATTGCGCATATTCAGCGCCAGGCTGCCGTACTGGGTGCGGTGGGCCTCGTCGGAGATGACGATGATGTCGTCACGCCGGTTGGGCGGCATGTCCGGCCGAAACTTCTGGATCAGCGAGAACAGGTAAGCCTTGTGCTGCCCCAGCAGCGCCTCCAGGTGATCGCCGCTGCCGGCTCGGCAGGGGTCCCGATCGTTGTCCACCAGCCCGCAGCCGGCATAGGTCTTGTAGATCTGGGTGTCGAGATCCTCACGGTCGGTGAGCACCACGAAGGTGAAGTTACCGCCCAGCTTGCGGTGCACCTTGCGGGTGAACATCACCATGGAGTAGCTCTTGCCGGAGCCCTGGGTATGCCAGAACACCCCCAGCTTGCCCTGCCGCTGGCGGCGTTCGCGCACCGCCTGCACCGCCCGGTTGACGCCGAGGAACTGATGGTTGCGGGCGATGATCTTCTTCGGTTCACCTGCCGAATCATCGAAGAGGGTGAAGTTCTCGACGATATCCAGGAAGTTGCGCCGCTCGCAGACGCCCTTGAGCAGGGTCTCCATGTCCACCGAGCCCGGGTCCTCCTCGGCCAGGCGCTTCCAGTCGGTGAAGTGCTCCCAGCGGCTGGTCAACGACCCCAGCTTGGCCTTCTCGCCATTGCCGAACACCACCAGGGCATTGTGGTGGAAGAGGTGCGGCACCTCGCCCTTGTAGCTGGAGAAGTTCTGCTCGAAGGCGGTGCGCAGGTGCTTGCCGATGTTCTTGCACTCCATGAACAGCAGCGGCAGGCCGTTGACGAAGCCGATGATATCGGCCCGGCGGCGGTAGAGGTCGCCCTGCACCCACAACTCGCGCACGCAGAGGAAGTCATTGTTGTCCGGCTCGTCGAAGTCGATCAGCCGCAGGCGCTCGCGGCAGCGCTCGCCCTTGGCGTCGCGGAAGGTGACCCAGACGCCGTCGCGCAGCTGGGCATACTTGTCGCGGTTGGTGGCCGCCAGGGACTGGGCCACCGGTGAGGCCACCACCTGACGCATGGCATCGTCGTAGGCATCGGCCGGCAGCCCGGGGTTCAGCCGAGTCAGCCGCTCGCGCAGCGTTCGAGTGAGCACCACCTCGCGCTCTGAGCCTCGCCCCAGCAGGCTATCCGGCCCGAAGTCCTCCTGGTTCCAGGCCAGGACCGAGCGCCAGCCGAGCCGCTGTTCCAGATAGTCGGCGGTGGTCTGCTGAACAAGGGTGTCTTCACTGTAGGGGCTCGGGCTCATCACGCATCCTTGTCGTTCGGCTCCGGGGCGTGTTCCTGAAGGTAGCGCCGACCGCGCTCGGTCAGCCGATAGCGCTGCTTGCTGCTGCGGGGCTTATCGGGGATGGTCATTTCCAACAGGGCCTCCTCCAGCAGCGGTGCCAGCACCTGCTTTCGAAACTTGGTGCGGTCCAAACGGCCGGTGACCGCCATCAGCTCCGTTATGGCTTGATCTTCGAGGCATTTCACCAGAATCGCAACTTGGTGCCGACTTAGTGCCGACTTGGTGCCAACTTGGTGCCGACTTGGTGCTGCCCTAGCCTCGTCCTGCTCCCCGACTTCCGTGTCATGGGAAGCAGGTGGCTCTTGGCCTGCCTCCTCGCCCACTACCGTCCGCGGGAAACGCAGCACGAACCAGTTAGGCGATAGCTCGATCTCGGGATCGGCCACACCGTATTCGGCGCACAGGCGGCGGATGCGCCGGATGCCGGAGCCGATATGCTCCACGGCCTCCATGCGGTGCAGCATGCCGAACAGCAGCGGGTTGCGCGGGATGCTCTTGATGCCCAGGTCCGCCTCGCTCATGCCGGCGGGCAGGCCGCCGGGGCTGACCACCTCGACCCGGTCCTTGAACACGTAGACATGCACGTTGGCGGTAGAGCGGTAATCGCGATGCACCAGGGCGTTGACCACCGCCTCACGCAGCGCCTCCTCGGGCAGCTCGGGGCGCTCCTCGCGCTTCACGTGCTTGATGATGTAGGCGACGTTGAGCTTGGAGAGCAGCCAGGCCATCACCTCGTCGATCATCGAGTAGACGTCGCCGTGGAAGCCGCGACGGTCGAGGATATGCACCTTGTCGGTGCCCATGAACAGGGCGCAGCCCACGTCGGCGCTGATGGAGAATTTCTGGATGTCGCGTGCCAGCAGCCAGGCGCCCGCGTGGGTCATCCTGCCGTCGTCGGTCAGCAGATGCAGATTCTTGAGCGCGGTGAGTGGCGGCATCTCGGCGGGGATGCGCGCCCGGCGACGGAAGGTGGCCCAGGCCTCGTCGCTCAGGTCCTCCTCCAGGGAGAAGCGCTCGCAGGGTGTCTCGTCGAAGTGGATCAGCCCCTCGCGGTAGAAGAACTCGCGGATCTCCTGGCGCGACATCTGCTGGGAGGAGGCGCCCTCGCGCAGGTAGAACTTGCCGCCGAAGGAGTAGGGCTTGCTGTGCTGGGCCGGCACGGTCACGCACAGCACATTGCCTGCGCTCTCCACCTCCACGGCGATAGGCGGCTCGGCGGAGCGCGCCGTGGCCTGGACATCGGACTTCAGCTTGTTGTGGTCGGCCACGCCGACCACCTCGCCGGCATCGGTGACGCCGATCAGGATCACCCCGCCGGTGGCGTTGGCGAAGGCGCAGAGCTCCCGCCCCAGGCCGGAGGTACCGGCCTTCTTGAACTCGGTGGTAAAGCCCTCTCCGAGCGCGAGCAGGTCGTTCAGCGCCTGGCGGTTCATGCGGCCAGCTCTCCGCTCATCAGCTTGGGCAGCAGCAGATCGCGGGCCTTGGCGAGGCGGATATTCTGCATTTCCAGCTTTTGCTTCTGCTCGAAACAGTCTTTAGCAAAATCCTCGAATTGCTCCATAAGAGTTCTTGAAGGAAGCGTTACCTCAAGGTTCTGTACAAAGCTCTTGGTCAAGGCCTCGCGTGTGGAGCCACCTGCACCCGCCGCGGCAAGGATCCTCTGCTTCTCACGATAGCTGTTAATGAAATGCAACAGGTAGTGTGGTCCGAACTTTTCAGAATCGGACCGAATGATCATCACATGCTGATTGACACGTGCAGGAAGATGATAATCGGGAGCCAGGCAGCAGCGTCCTACTGATGCCCCAGTGATGTTCAGCAGAACATCGGATCCATTGACCTCGACGTTGGAAAGTCTATCTGCCTGCTCGTCATTGATAAAGGCGAGTCCACTGGAGTCAAAACGATAGTCATAGACGTTCTGACTCCTGATCAAGGCAATGCCTTCCGGCTGGTAGGCCGAAGCCCCTCCTTTCGGGGTTGCACCACTGCCAATTTTCGAAGTGACATCAACAAGCCTTCTTCTTGACCACCCTTCCGGCACGCCATTGGTGACCTTGACATGCTCACGGCCGGGAAAACGCAGATGGACGAACCACTCCTTGTAGAGCAGGCGGGCCGATTCCTC
Organism: Halomonas sp. PGE1; assembly: GCF_013000985.1. NCBI lineage: Bacteria > Pseudomonadati > Pseudomonadota > Gammaproteobacteria > Oceanospirillales > Halomonadaceae > Halomonas > Halomonas sp. PGE1. The sequence continues at coordinate 1,459,178 of NZ_CP053032.1, read as the reverse complement.
TAGGAGCTGGATGCGGCGCTGGTTGTTTTCGATCAGGTCATCGTAACTAGCCAGGATGCTCCCGATGCTGCGCTGCACTGGAAGCGGTGGACAAGGAATAGCTAGGGTCTCGGCATCACCAACACGAATATGATCAACCGTGGCGCCAAAGCCCATTCCTTTGAGCCGGCCCTGAATCTGTCGAGAGAGCAAGGCATAGGCCAGATAGTTCCAATCAAGCAAGTCAGGGTCTGGGCGATAGTGAAATAGCCTTTGCCCAAGAAAGACGTTATTGACGTCTTCTGTGAATCTACCGACCTCCCCTACAGGAGCTTCCCGGGTCAAGATTACGTCACCATATTGCGGCCTGGAGCGACGAGTCCATTTCTCGAATACTTCCTCGGTCACATATCGAACGTTATCCAGATCAATGAAGCCACCTTTGATGTTGGTGGTTCTAATCATCCTGTAGCCGGTGTCGTAGTCGACGACAGGAGCAGTCTTGTTGACGCAATCGACTGCAAGAAGGCAAAGCTCATTCAATGGCTTGAGAGGCCAACTCATACCCCCAACTCCTCGAAGTTGCGGCGGATCTTCGCGGCCAGCCGGGTCGCCTCGGCGTCGAGGTCGGCGAGCTCCACATGGATCCCTCGCAGGGCCTCCTCGAAGTCGAAGTCCTCGTCCTCCTCTTCCGGGGCGACGCCCACATAGCGTCCGGGGGTCAGGCTCCAGTCGTTGGCGGCGATCTCGTCAATGCTGACCAGCTTGACCAGCCCCTCCACGTCGCGCAGCTTCGCCTCCGGGAAGCGCTCGGTGAGCCAGTGCGCCTGCTTCCAGAAATAGCGCACGGCCTTGAGCTGCTCTACTACCGCATGGCGGCCTGCATCGGCGGCCTTGCGGGCGCGGTTGATCTCGCGGCTGGGCCACAGGCGGCTCTTCTTCGCCGCGTACTCCTGCTCGCAGCTGTCGAGCACCCGGCAGGCCAGCTTGTAGAGCAGGTCCGTCTGCTTGACCAGGTCGCGACTGGCCTCGGCCAGGGGCGCCAGGCGGTCGACGGCTTGCTTGAGGGCACCGTTAGTCAATGACTGCCCGCGCCATTCCGCTTGCTCGGCGGCCAGGGTCTCGCGGAAGGCCGCCACATCGGTGGCAAAAGCGCGACGCGCCTGGGCCAGCTCATCTCGGGCCTCCGCGAGCGGCGCCAGCGAGGGAGAGGCGTCGTTGAGGCTGTCGAGGAAAGGCGCGGCGCGCTCGCCCAGGGCATCCAGGGCGGTGTCGAAGTCAGCCAGGGGAGCGTCGGTGCTTCCCTCCTCATCCTGCCGCTCGAAGCAGGCGGCGGCATCAAACAGGGTGCGCCGGCCATAAGCTGCCACCAGTGCCAGGTAGCGTTCGGTCTCGCCGCGGTAGAGCCAGACGATGGCCTGCAGGTTCTGCTGCTGCTCGGGGCTAAAGTCGTAGATCTTGCGCGTCACCTGGCGATAGATCTGGCGCGCATCGATCATCAACACCTTGTCGCGATGCTCTGCCGGCTTGTCGCGGTTCAGGAACCACAGCTCGCAGGGCACGCTGCGTGTATAGAAGAAGTTGCCGCGGATGCCGATCATGGCGTCGACGTCACCGGTCTCCACCAGCGCCTGGCGCAACCGGGCCTCGTCTCGACCTGCGCTGGAGGCCTGGGAGGACATCACGAAGCCCGCTCTGCCGCGCTCGCTCAGGTAGCTGTAGAAGTAGCTGATCCAGACATAGTTGCCGTTGGAGACCTTGCCCTTCTTGTTCACCCCGGGCAGGCCGAAGGGCAGGCGCGGGTCGGCCTTGATCTTCTCAGCGTCGATCTCGTCGACGTTGAACGGCGGGTTAGCCATCACATAGTCGGCCTTGCCGACCAGCGCGTGGGGGTCCTCGTAGTAGGTGATGGCGCGCTGGATATCACCCTCCAGGCCGTGCACCGCCAGGTTCATCCTGGCCAGACGCACCGTGGTGGCGTTCTTCTCCAGGCCCCGGAACGTCAACCGCTCGCTGGGGTTGTCGCCGTGTTCCTCCACGGTGCGGGCACTCTGCACGAACATGCCGCCGGAGCCGCAGGCCGGATCCAGTACGGTGCCGCGTTCTGGGTCGAGCACATGGGCGATCAGTGAGACCAGCGACACCGGGGTGAAGAACTCGCCGCCGTCGTGGGCCCCCTGGTCGGCGAACTGGGTCAGGAAGTATTCGTAGATGCGCCCGAAGACATCGCCCTTCACCCGCTTGAGCTCGTCGGGGTTGAGGGTCCGAAGCAACTGGCCCAGCACCTCGTTGTCGAGCTCCTGGTATTCGCTCTTGGGGAGCACGCCCTTGAGCGAGGCATAGTCGCTCTCGATGGCCTCCATGGCGTCGATGATGGCGCGGGCTCGATCGGCGCTGTCCGGCAGGCTCACCAGATGGTCGAACTGCGCCTTGGAACGCAGGTAGATGGCGCTGCGCTGGGAGAAGTCTTCCTTGGTGATCTCGCGGATCTTGCCACCCCGCGACGGCAGGCTGGCCTGGATGTCGTCCTTCACCGCCAGGTAGCGGCTATAGGCGTGACGCAGGAAGACCAGGCCCATCACCGGCAGGAAGTATTCGTTGCTGGCGTAGTTCGAGTTGGCGCGCAGATTGTCCGCGGCGCTCCACAGGCGCTTTTCCAGCGCCTGGATATGTTCCAGTTGAGCCAAGGCCCGCTCCGTTGCTGTTCCCTGTTGCCCCGGGCGGCATGAGGCCGCCCGAGCCTAAGTTCATTCGAATGAGGGAACAGTACCACCGAACGCCCCGGGCATCAGCCCGCCAGCCCGGGCGACGCCTCACTGCCAGGGATCGATGCGCAGGTAGAGCCGCGCCTTGAAGCCCTTGCGGCTGGTCAGCGGCACGTAGTGCCCTCGCGCATCCTCCTTGACCGGCCGCCCGCGCCCCTCGCCCCAGTCCTCGTCGCCGAGGATATAGCGCAGCCGCCAGCCCCCGGCAGCGGCGGTGGCCAGGATCACCACCTTCTCGCGGAAGAGGTTCTCCTCCGGCACCCGGCGGCTGACGAACCAGCGCCCCCCCACCTTGAACTCGGTGCTGCGCACGGCGATGTCGGCCGTCAGCATCATGGTGCGCCCCTGGGTGACGGTGATCCTCGTGCTGTCCAGGTAGACGGAGAAGAGCACCGGGTGACGGGCATGGTCATGGCCGGCCCGCTCGGGATGGAACATCTCGTCATAGCGACGGAAGATCGCCGAGTCGTGCTCCACCCGCCGCTCCGAGAGCGCCACCGGCGGAAAGAGCCTCGGCATCACCGTGCACTCGAAGTGGTAGCTGCCCTCGATGTCGTTCCCCTCGTCACGGGCCTGCTGCAGCGAAGGCGGCAGCGGCAGGTGGTCGACCACCAGCTGCCCCTGCATGCGGGCATCGCCGAACAGGAAGCGCGTCAGGTTGAGGTAGCCGGCCTCGGAGTTGACCATGCCGAAGGGGCCGCTGTGGGCCAGGTAGAGGTGCACCCGAGGGGCGTCCTCGACCCAGGCGCAGTCGATCTTCACCAGGCCGTCGCTGCGCGCGCCCACCACGTGGCGGGTGGCGTTGTAGTCGCGGTGGTTGGTGCCCACCAGGCAGAAGAAGCGCTCCGGCGGGAAGTGTCCCCCCAGGCGGTTGACCCGGCCCCCGCGCGGGGAGAGCTTGAGGTAGCCGGCAATGCTCTTGCGGTTGAAGTTGCTGATGTCCCAGAGGCCCAGGAAGCGCGGCACGTTGAACCCGGCCATCTCGATGCCATCGTGGGGGGTGCCGTAGGTGAAGACCTTGTCGACGCAGGCGCGCGCCTCAGCGCTGCCCGCCTCGGGGTTCTGCAGCAGGCAGCGGCAGACCAGCCCGCCCATGGAGTGGGCCACCAGGTAGACCTTGAAGGCTTCCCGCGCCTCCTCATCGTCGCCGCAGATCCGCTCGCGCAGCCACAGGATCCGCTCGGAGAGCGCCCGGGCCGCCTCGGGGATCGAGGGGCGCTGCCCCTCACCGCCCTCCCCCTCGTAGTAGCGGTGGATCAGCAGGGTCCGGCGGGGCAGCCGGTCCTCGCGCTCCGCCCCCTCGGCGTAGACGTCCCGGTAGCCGTGATCCTTCATCAGGCGGATCACCGGCGACTCGAAGATCAGGGAGTCGAACGCCCCGCTGGGCCCCTGGCGTACCCGGGTCGCCCCCAGGTTGAAACCCATGTAGGGCGTGTTGATGGTCGCCTCGATCTCGCTGTCACGCATGGCGAAACCGCGCACGTAGATGATCGGGTGGTAGCGCTCCCTGGTCATGCTGACGCTCCTCTGCCGGCAGGACCCGCGCTGGGTGGGCCCAGTCGCCGCGGGAGTCGCCGGGCAAGCAGTTGGCGGACCCCATGCGCATCCCGCCCTGCCTGGAGCCCTCGATGGCTTCCCTGATCAGCGTAGCCCAGGAATGGCGATCGTTGGCCGGCACCTGCCGCGAGGAGGCTCCGGCCGGGCCAGTCCCGGCCGGAGCCTGTGGGGTCAGGCCTTGAGCACGTAGCGCAGGATCTCCACCACCTGGTCGGTGGTGGTGCACCAGGCCTGGGCCTCGGCGTCGACCTCCTTGAGGGGGTGGACGATCTCCGCGGCGTGGAGCGTCACGTAGGGCTTGCCCAGAGCCGCGCAGTAGCCGGCATCGAAGGCCGCGTTCCACTGCTTGTACTGGTCGCCGAAGCGCACCACCACGAGGTCGCTCTGCTCGATCAGGGTGCGGGTGCGGATGGCGTTGACCTTGGAGGACTGGTGGTCGCGCCAGAACTGGCTGGGCGTCTCGCCCAGGTGGTCGCCGGCGGCATCGCTGGCGGCGTGGTCGGTCACCGGGGCGGTGAAGACCACATCCAGCCCGGCGGCCTCGGCGCCGCGCTGTATCTCCTCGCGCCAGTCGGTGTGGATCTCGCCGGACAGATAGACATGAAAGCTCATGGCAGGCTCCTGGTGGGGGATGGACGAATCGGACCCGCCATCATAGCCCAGGGCGATTTTAATGAAAAATCGTTCCAGGAATGCAGGGACCGGTCAGGCGGGGCTCGCCGCCACCACATCGCCCACGCTGAGCGTCTCGCCCTCTCCCGCCAGCAGGATGGCGTTCTGGCCGAAGTAGCCGCCGGGGGCGAGGCGTGGGTTCATCTCCACCAGGGTACGCAGCGGCTCGCCGGGCACCGGTATCTCGCCGCTGTGCTGATCCACGGTGGTGATCTTGCAGCGCTGGCAGGGCTTGCGCAGCCCCAGCCGCCAGCGGCCGTCGGTGGGGCCGAGCGCTTGCCAGCCATCCTCGGCGAAGGGCTCGACACCCTCGATCACGATATTGGGGCGAAAGCGGCTCATGGGCACCGGCGACAGTCCCTTGGCGGCAAGCCGACGGTTGAGCTCGGCAAGCGACGCCATGGAGGCCACCAGCAGCGGATAGCCGTCGGCGAAGGCGGTGTGGGCCCACTCGCCGGGCGCCAGGTAGTGGGGTTCCACCGGGCGACGGTGGTCGGGGGCGAAGCGCACCAGGCGCAGGCGGCTGCCGCGCAGATCCCCCAGCGCCGCGGCCAGCCAGTCGCGGGCCTCAGCCCCTTCGTCCAGGGCGTCGCAGCGATCCTCCCAGACGTAGGCCGAGAGACGCTCCTGCTGGCGGGCGGCAAGCGCCACGCGCAGCGGCGCGACCCCGGGGTGGGCAAGCACCAGGGCATCGGGCTCCAGGGTGACGCGGATGGACGCCATGGCCGGCAGCTGGCGCTGGGTAACGAAGCGGCCGACATCGTCGACCACCATCCAGCGGCGATCCCAGGCCAGGCCCTCGGCGGTCAGGCGTGCGTCATCGAGGGCGATGCCGCCCAGCGACTTGACCGGATAGATGGCAAGCTGGGTGATCCTCACGGGCGGCTCCTCGGTGGGGTCTGCCCGACGCCTGGCCCGGGCGGGAAGGCGTTACAGTCGCTGGGTCTCGATCACATGGCCGATGATCGGGTAGCCGGCCTTGCGGGCGGCCTTTTCGGCCTCGAGCTGCGCCTCGATCTTGGAGATGCTGGAGGAGACATGCTCGAAGACGGTGTCCAGCTCGAGGGGCTTGGTACGCACCGCCAGCTTGACGCGGTGGCCGGTCTTCGGCGAACCGGCCGGCTTGTTGCGCGGCGCCTTGGCCTTGGCCTCTTCGTCGGCCTCCTTGGGCCATTCGGGGGGTGACGTCACCGCCTTGCGCCGTGTTTCCTGCGCGTTGTCCATGAAGGCGTTGATCTCACGACGCATCTGTCGCTCGAACTCACTCAGTTCCGTTTCCATCGTGTCTCCGTCTACCTCGATGATGGCGGGAGTGTACCAGAACTCCCGCCATCGCAAGGACTCAGGAGACTTCAAGGGCAATCTTCAGCACCCCGTCGCGCTGGTGGGAGAAGAGGTCATAGGCGTCGACGATCTTCTCCAGCGGGTAGCGGTGGGTGACCATCGGGCCGAGGTCCAGGCGGCCGCTGTCGATGATCTGCATCAGCCGGCGCATGCGCTCCTTGCCGCCGGGGCAGAGCGAGGTGACGATGCGGTGGTCACCGAGGCCGGCGCAGAAGGCGTCCAGCGGAATGGTCAGGCTCTCGGAGTAGACCCCCAGGCTCGACAGGGTGCCGCCGGGCTTGATCACCCGCAGCGCCTGCTCGAAGGTCTGCTGCAGCCCCAGCGCCTCGATGGAGGCGTCCACGCCGCGGCCGCCGGTGAGCTTGAGAATCTCGGCGACCACGTCAACTTTCCGGAAGTTGAGGGTCACGTCGGCGCCCATCTTCCTGGCCATCTCGAGGCGCTCGTCGACGCCGTCCACGGCGATGATCAGCCCCGCGCCGCGCAGCCGGGCACCGGCGGTGGCGCACAGGCCGATGGGGCCCTGGGCGAACACCGCGACGCTGTCGCCGATCTTGATATTGGCCGACTCGGCGCCGGCGAAGCCGGTGGACATGATGTCCGGGCACATCAGCACCTGGTCGTCGGTGAGGCCGTCGGGCACCGGCGAGAGGTTGGCCTGGGCGTCGGGCACCCGCAGGTACTCGGCCTGGGCGCCGTCGATGGTGTTGCCGAAGCGCCAGCCGCCCATGGGCTTGTAGCCGTGGGCGTGGTGGCCACCATCCTGGGCGCTGCAGCCGTCCTGGCAGGCGTAGGAGGTGAAGCTCGGGCAGATAGCCCCGGCGATCACCCGCTGGCCCTCGTGGTAGCCCTGAACGTTCGCGCCGAGCTTCTCGATCACCCCGACCGGCTCGTGGCCCACGATCAGTCCCTTCTCCACCGGGTACTCGCCCTTGAGGATATGCACGTCGGTACCGCAGATGGTGGTGGTGGTGACCCGGATCAGGGCGTCGTTGGGGCCGATGTCGGGGATCGGTCGGTCGTCGATCTCGATGCGGCCGGGCTCTACGAAGACGGCGGCTTTCATCATGGCGGGCATGGGCAAGGCTCCAGGTTCCGGAAAGGGTGCCCTACAGCTATAGCAGGGGTTTGCCACCTCTGCCCTTGATGGACGTCAAGGTCATGCCGCAATGCCGCACAAGGGGCTGCCCTTCCCAACGCCTCGCGGCCGCCGTAATCTGATTGTTTTCCCGCGAACGATATCGCCATCCAAGGAACCGGTATGTCACCCGCCGACACCCTGCGCCTGCTGCTGCTTTCCTCGCTGTGGGGGCTGTCGTTCATCTTCATGCGGGTGGCCGCCCCCGAGTTCGGCGCGGTCTCGCTGGTGCTGGTGCGCATGGGCGTGGGTGCCCTGCTGCTGGTGCCGCTGCTGCTCAGCCTCTACTACCTGCGCCTGGTCTGGCAGCACAAGGGCAGCCTGCTGCTGCTGGGCGTGATCAACCATGTGCTGCCCTTCTCGCTGCTGGCCCTGGCCACCACCCGCCTGGAGGCCGGCTTCACCTCGCTGATCAACGCCACCACGCCGATCTTCACCGCCCTGCTCGGCGCACTCTTCTTTACCGTGCCGATCCAGCGCCGCCAGTACCTGGGCCTGGCCCTGGCCCTCTTCGGGGTCTACGTGCTCTCGGCGGACCGCCTGGATTTCGCCCTGGGCGGCGACGGCTGGTTCATCCTGGCCGTGCTGGGCGCCACCTTCTGCTACGGCATCGCCGGCAACTATTCTCGCAACCACCTGTCCCACCTCCCGGCACGGGTGCTGGCGGCGGGCAGCTCGGCCATGTCGGCGCTGGTGCTGCTGGTGCCGGGCCTTCTGCTGTGGCCCAGCGAGCCGATCAGCGGCCAGGCCTGGGCCAACGCCCTGGCGCTGGCGGCGCTGAGCACCACCGCCGCCTTCTTGATCTACTTCGCCCTGCTGGCCAGCGCCGGGGCCACCGCCACCTCCACGGTGACCTTCCTGGTGCCGGTCAGCGCTCTGCTGTGGGGCTACCTGCTGCTGGGCGAGCGCCTGAGCCTGCAGATCCTGGCCGGCATGGCGATTACCCTGGCCGGCACCGCCGTCGCCACCGGCCTGCTGCGGCTGCGACGGCGCGCCCCGCCATCCCCCGCGACCGCGGCACAGCCGATGGCGGCAACCCTCGATGCAACACAGGCTGCAGCACCCGGGGCCACCCCCGATGACACCCCGCCCGACAACAACCACTCTCGACACTGATCATCCACGAGAGAACACCAGGAGAACCCCATGAGCCTTTCCCCCTTTCATCTGGCGATTCCCGTCCACGACCTGCCCGCGGCCCGCGCCTTCTACGGCGAGGTGTTCGGCCTGGAAGAGGGCCGCTCCAGCGAGCAGTGGGTCGACTTCGACTTCTTCGGCCACCAGCTGGTGATCCACGAGCACCCGAAGATGCCCTACCAGGAGCAGGCCAACACCAACGCGGTGGACGGCCACGACGTGCCGGTGCCCCACTTCGGGGTGGTGCTGGGCTGGGAGGAGTGGGAGAGCCTGGCCGAGCGGCTGCGCGCCCGAGGCACCGAGTTCGTGATCGAGCCCTACGTGCGCTTCAAGGGCCAGGTGGGCGAGCAGGCCACCATGTTCCTGCTCGATCCCTGCGGCAACGCCCTGGAGTTCAAGGCGTTCAAGGACATGAGCCAGCTGTTCGCCAAGTAGCACCAGCGGCGCAAGGCCTGCCAGACGCAGCGCGGCCGTGGCATCTCTGCCACGGCCGCGGTAGTCTCACCAGAAGGACACGCCAGGATCAGAAGTTCGGCTTGCGCTTCTCGACGAAGGCGCTCATGCCCTCGGTCTGCTCGTCGCCGGCGAAGCAGAAGGCGAACAGCGCGGTCTCCAGCGCCAGGGCGCTGTCGAGGTCCTGGTCCATGCCGTCGTGGATTGCCTGCTTGGAGGCGCGCACCGACTGCGGGCCGTTGCCGCCCAGCTGTTTGGTGAGCTCCTCGGCGTAGGCCTCGAGTTCCGCCTGGGGCATCACCCGGTTGACCAGGCCGATGCGCAGCGCCTCGGCGGCATCGATCTTGCGCCCGGTGGTGCAGAGGTCCAGGGCCATGGCCGGGCCGACCCGGCGCGGCAGGCGCTGGGTGCCGCCGAAGCCGGGGATCACGCCCAGCAGCACCTCGGGCTGGCCGAAGATGGCGTTGTCGCTGGCCACCGCCCAGTCGCAGGCCAGGGCCAGCTCGCAGCCGCCGCCCAGGCAGAAGCCGTTGACCAGCGCCACGGTGGGCACCGGCAGGGTCTCCAGCCGCTTGAGGGTGGCCAGTGCCTGACGGGCGAAGGCGCGGGCCTCCTCCGGCGTCTTGGTGCGCATCTCGGCGATGTCGGCACCGGCCACGAAGGACTTCTCGCCGGCGCCGGTGACCAGCACCGCGCGCAGGTCGTCGCGGGCCTCCAGCTCGGCCAGGACGCGCTCGAGCTCGTTCAGCACGGCGCTGTTCAGGGCGTTGAGCGCCTTGGGGCGATTGATGGTCAGGCGCACGATGCCGGCGTTGTCGAACACCTCGATCAGCTGCTCGCTCATGGGGGACTCCTTGGCTTGTTGTTCAGTGGATGGGGCAGTACGTGTTCAGGACGATAACGCCCAACCCTAGCGAACGCTTGGTTGGGCGGCAATCCCCTCTTTTGTCTGGCTCGGCCTGTCGGGCCGATTCAGGTCATGCTGACGACGACCCGGCCGCGCACGCGGCCGGCGAGCAGCGCCTCGGCCGTGTCGATAGCCTCGTCGAGGCCGATGGTGCGGGTGATGGTGTCCAGCTGGGCGCGGTCGAGCAGCTCGCCCAGCCGGCGCCAGGCCTCGAGGCGATCGGCCCGGGGCCGCATGACGCTGTCGATGCCCGCCAGCGTCACGCCACGCAGGATGAAGGGCGCGACCGTGGCCGGCAGGTCCATGCCCTGGGCGAGCCCGCAGGCCGCGACGCAGCCGCCATAGCGGGTGCCCGCCAGCACGTTGGCCAGGGTGTGGCTGCCCACCGAATCGATGGCGCCGGCCCAGCGCTCCTTGGCCAGCGGCCGGCCCGGCTCGGCGAGCTCGCTGCGGTCGAGGATCGCCTGGGCCCCCAGCCCCTTGAGGTAGGCCTCCTCCTCGGGCCGCCCGGTGGCGGCGATGACCCGATAGCCCAGCCGCGCGAGCAAGGCGATGGCGTAGCTGCCCACGCCGCCGCTGGCACCGGTCACCAGCACCTCCCCGTGGTCCGGCTCGAGCCCCTGACGCTCCAGCGCCATCACGGCGAGCATCGCCGTGTAGCCCGCGGTGCCGATGGCCATGGCCTGGCTGGCGGTGAAGGCCGAGGGCAGCGGGATCAGCCAGTCGCTCCTGAGGCGTGCCTTCTCGGCAAGCCCGCCCCAGTGGCCTTCCCCCACGCCCCAGCCGTTGAGCAGCACGCTGTCGCCCGGCTTGAACTCATCGGCGCTCGACGCCTCGACCGTCCCCGCCAGGTCGATCCCCGGCACCATGGGAAACTGCCGGACCACGGGGCCCTTGCCGGTGATGGCCAGGGCATCCTTGTAGTTGAGGGTGCTGCATTCCACCCGCACGGTGACGTCCCCCTCCGGGAGCCGTGACTCGTCCAGGGACTGGATGGTGACGCGCTGGGCGTCGTCCTGCTTCTCGATCACTATCGCCTTGAACATGGCTCACCTCGCGATGGTCATCTCGGTGGGTTTATTCGTAGACGTGGAAGCCGCGGCCGGTCTTGCGGCCCAGGTAGCCCGCGGCCACCATGCGCTTGAGCAGCGGGCAGGGGCGGTATTTCGGGTCGCCGAAGCCCTCCTGCAGCACCTCCATGATGGAGAGGCAGACATCCAGGCCGATCAGGTCGGCCAGGGCCAGCGGGCCCATGGGGTGGGCGGCGCCCAGCTTCATGGATTCGTCGATGTCCGCGGCGCTGGCCACGCCCTCCTGGAGCAGGAAGGCCGCCTCGTTGATCATCGGCACCAGCAGGCGGTTGACCGCGAAGCCCGGGGAGTCGGCGATGGCCACGGCGGTCTTGCCGAGCGACTCGGTCAGCGCCTCGATGCGCGCCACGGTGGCATCAGAGGTCTGCTCGGCGCGGATCACCTCGACGAGCTTGAGCACCGGCACCGGATTGAAGAAGTGCATGCCCACCACCCGCTCCGGGCGCTCGCACACCGCGGCGAGCCGGGTCAGCGACAGCGACGAGGTGTTGGAGGCCAGAATCGCGTCGTGGGTCAGGCGGCTCAGGTCGCGGAACAGCTTCTCCTTGAGGGCCGGCTGCTCGGGGGCCGCCTCGATGATCACCTCGCAGTCGCGCAGGGCGTCCAGCGCAGTGGAGGTGGCCAGGCGCGCCATGGCGGCCGCCTTGTCGGCCTCGGAGAGCTTCTCCTTGGCCACCAGCTTGCCCAGCCCCTTGTCGATACCGCCTCGGGCGCGTTCCAGCTGCTCGTCGGCCACGTCGTAGAGCTGCACGGCAAAGCCGCTCTGGACCAGCACCTGGGCGATGCCCTGGCCCATGGTGCCGGCGCCTACCACGCCGATCGCTTGCTCACTCATTGCACTCTCTCCTTGGTTGTTGTCAGGCCGGGGCGATCACTGCTTGCGGGCTTCGTCGCGCAGCACGAACTTCTGGATCTTGCCGGTGGAGGTCTTGGGCAGCTCGGTGAAGACCACCGTCTTCGGCGCCTTGAAGTGGGCCAGGCGCGCGCGGCAGTGATCAATGATGTCCTGCTCGGTCACCTCACCGTAGCCCACCTTGAGCTTGACGAAGGCGCAGGGGGTCTCGCCCCACTTCTCGTCGGGCTTGGCCACCACCGCGGCCTCCTCCACCGCCGGGTGCGCGTAGATGGCATCCTCCACCTCGATGGTGGAGATGTTCTCGCCGCCGGAGATGATGATGTCCTTGGAACGGTCCTTGATCTCGATGTAGCCGTCGGCATGCCACACGGCCAGGTCGCCGGTATGGTACCAGCCCCCCTCCATGGCCTGCTCGGTGGCCGCCGGGTTCTTCAGGTAGCCCTTCATCATGGTGTTGCCGCGCATCAGGATCTCGCCGATGGTCTGGCCATCCTTGGGCACCGGCTCCAGGGTGTTGGGGTCGGCCACGCAGAGCGCCTCGAGCATGTGGTAGCGCACCCCCTGGCGGGACTTGAGCTTCGCCCGCTCCTCGGCGGGCAGCTCGTTCCAGGCCTCGCGCCAGGCGCAGGAGGTGACCGGGCCGTAGACCTCGGTGAGGCCGTAGACGTGGGTCACGTCGATGCCGAGGCGCTCCACGCCGGCGATCACCGAGGCGGGCGGCGCGGCGCCGGCGGTGGTGACCTTCACCGGATGGCCGAAGTCGCGCTTCTGGTCATCCGGCAGGTTGACCAGGCCGTTGAGCACGATGGGGGCGCCGCTGAAGTGGGTGACCCCCTCGTCGGCGATCAGGTCCATGACCCGCTTCGCCTCGACCTTGCGCAGGCAGACGTTGGTGCCGGCGGCGGCGGCGATGGTCCAGGGGAAGCACCAGCCGTTGCAGTGGAACATCGGCAGGGTCCACAGATAGACCGGGTGGTGGGGCATCGCCCACACCAGGATGTTGCTGGTGGCGTTCAGGTAGGCCCCGCGGTGGTGGTAGACCACCCCCTTGGGCTTGCCGGTGGTGCCGGAGGTGTAGTTGAGCGAGATCGCCTGCCACTCGTCCTCGGGCAGCCGGTAGGCGTAGTCGGGATCGCCCTCGGCCAGCAGCGCCTCGTACTCCAGGGCGCCGATGGCCCGCCCCTGGGGCATGAACTCGGGGTCCGCCACGTCAATGATCAGCGGCTTGTCGTCGAGCGTCGCCACCGCCTCCTCGATGACATCGGCAAACTCGGGGTCGACCAGGATCGCCTTCGCCTCGCCGTGCTCGAGCATGTAGGCGATGGCCTCGGCGTCCAGACGGATGTTCAGGGTGTTGAGCACGAAGCCGGCCAGGGGCACGCCGAAGTGGGCCTCGAACATGGCCGGCACGTTGGGCAGCATGGCGGCCACCGTCTCGCCGGGCTTGACGCCACGCTTCGACAGCGCCGAGGCGAGCCGCCGGCAGCGCTCCCAGGTGGTCGCCCAGTCGCGGCGAATCTCGCCGTAGACCACCGCCGGATAGTCCGGGTAGACCGAGGCGGTGCGCTCGATGAAGGTCAGCGGTGACAGGGCCACATGATTGGCCGATGTCTTGGGCAGGCCCTGTTCGAAGATGCTCTGGCTCATGCTTGGCTCCGAGGAATGTCGTGATGCGATGTCATGAACGGCCGCCGCCGGCGCGGGGCCGGCGGCGGATCGATGCGAGATCAGTGGGCGGCGGCGTCGAACGCGGCGAGGCTCGCCATGCCGGCCTCGATCACCGCGCGCTGGGCGCGCCCCACCGGCAGCCACTGGCGGATGGCGTAGTCGGCGCTCTGCTGCTTGGCCTGGTAGAAGGGCTCGTCGCGGCCGGCGGCCACGGCCGCGCTGGCCTTGAGCGCCGCCAGGCCCATCTGCCAGGCGCAGAGCACGTGGCCGGCCAGGTTCAGGAAGGGGGTGGCGTAGGCCTGGACGGCATCGGCGCCCTGTTCCGGGTCGGCGCCCGCCTCGAGCACCGCGACCATGGCGGCGCGCAGGTCGGCGGCACCGCCGGCCAGGCTCTCGCCCAGGGCGGCGTGCTCGTCGCTGGCCTTGAGGGCGTCGGCGGTGGCCTCCACCTGGTCGATCAGGCCCTCGAGGGCCGCACCCCGGTCGCGCTGCAGCTTGCGCCCGGCCAGGTCCAGCGCCTGGATGCCATTGGTGCCCTCGTAGATGGGGGCAATGCGGGCGTCGCGCAGCAGCTGGGCGGCGCCGGTCTCCTCGATGAAGCCCATGCCGCCGTGCACCTGCACGCCGAGGGAGGCGATCTCCACGGCCTGGTCGGTGGAGAAGCTCTTGACCACCGGGATCAGCACCTCGACCCGGGCCTGGGCGGCGGCGCGCTCGGCGTCATCCTCGGCGTGGCGGGCCAGGTCGAGCTGGGCGGCGCAGTAGAGGGCCAGCGAGCGCAGGGCATCGGTGCGCGCCCGCATGGAGAGCAGCATGCGGCGCACGTCGAGGTGGTCGCTGATGGTGCAATCGCTGCGTCCGGAGCGCGGGCTGCGGCCCTGGGTGCGATCCAGGGCGTAGGCGAAGGCGTGCTGGCAGGCGCGCTCGGCCACGCCGATGCCCTGGATCCCCACCTTGTGGCGCGCCTCGTTCATCATGGTGAACATGTGGTTGAGGCCGCGGCCTTCCTCGCCCACCAGGTAGCCGATGGCGCCCTCCCCCTCGCCGAAGCTCAGGGTGCAGGTGGGGGAGCCGTGGATACCCAGCTTGTGCTCGATGGAGGCGCAGATGACGTCGTTGCGCTCGCCGAGCGAGCCGTCCGCATTGACCAGGAACTTCGGCACCAGGAACAGCGAGATGCCCTTGTTGCCCTCCGGAGCATCGGGCTTGCGGGCCAGCACCAGGTGGATGATGTTCTCGGCGGCGTCGTGCTCGCCCCAGGTGATGAAGATCTTCTGGCCGAACAGCCGGTAGCTGCCGTCTTCCTGGGGCACGGCGCGGGTACGCACCTTGGAGAGATCCGAGCCGGCCTGGGGCTCGGTGAGGTTCATGGTGCCGGTCCAGGTGCCCTCGACGAGCCTGGGCAGGTAGCGCTCCTTCAGCTCGTCGCTGCCGTGGTGGGCCAGGGCCTCGATGGCGCCGGCGGTGAGCATGGGGCAGAGCCCGAGGGCCATGTTGGCGCCGTGCAGCATCTCCTGGACCGAGCTTGCCACCACCTCGGGCAGCCCCTGGCCGCCCAGCGCCTCGGCCACGCCGATGCCGTTCCAGCCGCCCTCGGCGTAGGCCTGGTAGGCCTCGGCAAAGCCGTCGGGCAGGGTCACCCCGCCGTCGTCGCGGCGGGTGCAGCCCTGGCGGTCGCCGCTGGCGTTGAGCGGCGCCCATACCTCGCCGGCAAGCCTGGCGGCCTCCTCCAGCACCGCCTCCACCAGGTCGGGGCTGGCCTCCTCGAAGCCGGGCAGCGAGAGCGAGCCATGCTCGAGCAGCTCCTCCAGGACGAAGCGGATGTCGCGAACGGGGGCGGCAAAGGGGATCATCGAAGCACCTCGGGGAAAAATGATAACGGCGATAGTAGATTCCCTACTTTTCACCGACCATTATCCCAAGGTCTTACCCCGCCTCGCCCTCCGCGCCTCAGCTACGGGAGGGCAGCGGCTCGAGGCCGGGCAGCTCCTCCTGGGTGGGCTCGCTCCCCTGCCTGGCCTCGGCCTCGTCGAAGTAGGCCACATGGGACTCGTCGGCCGGCGGCGGGCCGACCAGAGGCTCGGCCACGTCCACTTCGGGGACCGCCCCGGAGAGGTCCTCCATGTGCTCGTGCTCGGCGGCCCCCTGCAACAGCTCCTCGGTGACCACCAGCTCGGCCCCTGCGGCGGACATCGGCGTGGTCGCATGGAAGGGCGCCACCGGCACCGGCGCCGGGCGTACGCTGCGCCGCCAGCCGAAGAAGGCCACCAGGAACAGGCCCAGGGCGCCGAAGCTCCAGAACAGCCCGGCATCGCCCAGGGCGGCCATCACCGGCGAGATCAGCGGCGGGCTGATCGCCGAGCCGATGGCGTTGATCAGCAGCAGACCCTGGCTCATGCGCACCAGGGCACCGGCGGGCGCCCGGTCGGCGGCGTGGCCCACCGCCACCGGATAGAGCGAGAAGACCCCGCCGCCGAGCAGGAACAGCAGCCCCGCCAGCAGCCAGGTGGACATCGGCAGCCACAGGATCGCCGCCGAGATCAGCGCACAGAAGCCACCGATGGCGATCAGCACGATCTGGCGATCATGGCGGTCCGACCAGCGCCCCACCGGGTACTGCAGCAGCAGGGCCCCGAGGATCACCACCGCCATCATCTGACCGACCCGGTCCACCGACAGGCCGACGCGCTGCAGGTAGAGCGGCAGCAGCGCATAGACCGCGGCCACCGCCAGCCCCGACCCGAAGCTGCCCATCACCCCGGTGGGGGTCAGGGTGATCAGGCGATGGGGCGGCAGCGGTTCGGCCTTCTCGATCAGCGGCGTGACCCGCGGGATCATCGCCATGGGCAGCACCGAGAGCGAGGCCAGCATGCCGATCACCATGAAGGAGGCCGCCCCGCCCATGGCCTCGGTGACGCCCAGCAGCAGCTGGCCGAGCACCCCGGCGGCATAGAGCGAGATCATGTAGAGCGCCAGCAGTCGTCCACGCACCTTCTGGTCGCCGGCGGTCAAGAGCCAGCTCTCGATCACCAGGAAGACCCCCACCGTGGCCCAGCCGCCGATGAAGCGCAGCACGAACCAGGCCCAGGGGTGGTCCACCAGCCCCTGCAGCAGCACCGTGACCGCCACCAGGGAGGCGAAGCTTCCATAGGCGCGGATATGGCCGATGCGCAACAGCAGGCGGTCGTTGAGCATGGCGCCCAGGGCCAGGCCGATGAAGTAGGCCGAGGAGACCCAGCCGATCACCACCGCCGACTCGCCCGCGGCATCCAGGCGCAGGGTGATCACGGTGGCCAGGAAGCCGTTACCGATGCCGAGGATGAAGAGACCGAGCAGCGGCGCCAGGGCCATGGTCAGCAGTTGCCGCGACATTGCATGCCTCACAGCGAAAGGAAAGACGGAAAGAGTGGCAGAAAACGGGACATATCGCCTGTCCGGCGGGCCGGAAGCGGCGCCTGAAGCGCCGGCAGGGTATCGAAGCGCGCGAATCATACGCCCGATTGGCGGCGAGTCAATCGCTTTCCCGACCCGGCATCAGCAAGGCGGAATTTTCTTCTGCCAGCTCCCCCCAGTTTGGCAATATCATCCGCCACACCCCCTCCCCCACCTCACGCCTCAGGGCTTCTGCAGCAGCACCACGTCGGCGGCGGGAAATTCCACGCTCATGCCGAGCTCATCGGCAAGCCACCGAAAGGTCGTCTCGCTGAAGAAGGCCACGTGAGTCGGGTCGAGGATGTAGTGCCAGCGGGCGAACGCCTCGCGATCGGTGGCCCGCTTGGTCATCAGCCCCAGCCAGCCGCCGGGACGCAGGCGTTGTGCCAGGCGCGCAAGCTCCTCCCCCGGTGCGAAGAGGTGCTCGACCACCTCGGTGGCGGTAATAAAGTCGTAGGCCTGTTCGAACACCCGGGGGTCGGGGGCGTAGAAAGGGTCGTAGACCGCCATGGGATGACCCGCCTCCTCGAACATCACCGAGAGGGTCGGCCCGGGGCCGGCGCCGAAGTCGAGCCCCCGGGCGCCGGGGGCGAGGCGCTCGCGCAGCGGGTCGGCGAGGCGCGACAGGAAGCGCCGGTAGCCGGGGTCCTCCGGGGAATTCTCGTGCTGGTCATAGACCGCCCGTTCCTCCTCAGGGCCAAGCCGGAAGGCCGGCGGCACGAACACCAGCGCGCAGCGCCGGCACTGGTGGTACTCGCGCCGCGCATCGCGATGGTAGAAGGCCGCGTCGCCAGATGCGCATAGCGGGCAGGTCGGCATCGTCGTATCCTCTGTGCCAGAACGTTCTTGCCACTCCAGGACAAGACCAAGGAGATGTGAATGCTGTCAGGTCTGGATCATCTGGTCATCACCGTGACCGACATTTCCCGCGCCGTGGACTTCTACTCCCGGGTGCTGGGGCTGGAGGTGCGCTATCGCGACCGCGAGCGCGTCGACCTGATCCTCGGCGACCTGGCCCTGCGCCTGCACTGGACCGCCACCGATATCGAGCCCAGGGCAGCGACCCCCACCCCCGGCAGCATCGATATCTGCCTGCGCAGCCTGCTGCCTCTGGACGAGGTGGCCCGCCACCTGGAGGCGCTGGAGGTGGAGGTGGAGCTCGGCCCGGTCGAGCGCCAGGGCGCCACCGGCCTGCTGGAGTCGGTCTACCTGCGCGACCCGGACGGCAACCTGATCGAGATCAGCCGCCCGCTGCGCCAGGCGGCCACCGAGGCCGCCGAGGGCTGAGCTCCCCGGCCGGCGCTGGCAATGCGTCTGCCGGTCGGTATCATGACGCCCCGAGATTCGATTCCACGGCCAGGGACGCCCCATGAGCGACAATTTCCAAAGTGACAGGCCCCGACAAGACCAAGTCCAGAACGACAATGTGATCATCGAACGGCGCGAGCCCCCCGACACCACCATGCCCATGGTGGTCTATGCCCTCTACCTGGTCAGCTTCGTGGTGGGCTTCACCTCGGTGATCGGCGTGGTGATCGCCTACGTCTACCGCGGCAAGGGACCGGGGTGGCTCGACGAGCACTACCGCTACCAGATCCGCACCTTCTGGATCGGCCTGCTCTACGCCACCATCGCCTCCATTCTGGTGCTGGTGGCCATCGGCATCCCGCTGCTGATCGCCCTGGCGGTGTGGCTGATCGTACGCTGTGTGAAGGGCTTCCGCGGCCTGCAGGAGAAGCGCGCGCCGGACAACGTGGACACCTGGCTGTTCTAGGCGACGCACCCATGGCCGACTCCCGCTCCCAGTCCAGTCCCCGTCAGGCCCGCGCCATCGCCGGGCTGTGGAAGAGCCTGGCCGGCCGCAGGCTGGCCACCCTGTGGTGCCTGTCGCGCCTCGCAGGCCCCCTGGTGCACAGCTTCAGCCGCCGCGAGCGCGAGGTCACCGAGATCAACCTGGGCGAGGTCTACCCGGCGCGCAGCACCGCCGAGCGCCGCCGCCTGGCCCGGGAAAGCCTGACCCACTCCACCGCCACCATGCTGGAGCTCGGCTTCGCCTGGATGGGCGACCCCGAGAGGGTCGAGGCCTCGATCCAGGCCGTGCACGGCCGCGAGCTGCTCGACGAGGCCCGCGCCGAGGGCCGCGGGGTGATCGTGCTGGCGCCGCACTTCGGCAACTGGGAGGTGCTCAACTTCTGGCTCTCCAGCCACTTCCCCTTCACCGCCATGTACGAGCCGCCGAAGATCGCCGAGCTAGACGCCGTGACCCGCGCCGGGCGCGAGCGCATGGGGGCGAGCCTGGTGCCCACCAACCCCAGGGGCGTCGCCGCCCTGCTCAAGGCGCTCAAGCGCTCCGAGGCGATCGGCATCCTGCCGGACCAGGAGCCCGACTGGGGCAGCGGCGTCTTCGCCCCCTTCTTCGGCCGTCCCGCCTACACCGCCACCCTGCTGCCCAAGCTGGTGGCGCGCACCGAGGCGCGGGTGGTGACCGGGGTCGCCCGGCGCATCCCCGGCCGCGGCTTCGAGCTCCACTTCCTCCCCGCCGACACGCGGGTCTACTCCCCGGACGAGGCCGAATCCGCCACCGGCGTCAACGCCTGCGTGGAAGCCGCCATCGCCCTGGACCCGGCTCAGTACCAGTGGGAGTACAAGCGCTACCGCAAGGTGGTCGAGGAGCAGCAGGGCCACCCCCGCCATCAGGAGTTCCGGCTCTACTGAGCGTCTGGTCCCTCCCCCCGCTCGTCACTCCCGCCCGTAGCGGTCGTCCAGGCGCACGATGTCGTCCTCGCCCAGGTAGCTGCCGGACTGCACCTCGATCAGCTCCAGGGGAATCAGCCCGGGGTTCTCCAGGCAGTGCACCCGGCCCACGGGGATGAAGGTCGACTCGTTCTCCCCCACCAGGAAGGTCTGGTCGTCCAGGGTCACCCGGGCGGTGCCGCTGACCACGATCCAGTGCTCGGCGCGATGGTGGTGGAGCTGGCGCGACAGCCGGGCGCCGGGCTTCACCGTGATGTGCTTGACCTGGTGGCGCTCGCCGGCGTCCAGCGTCTCGTAGTGCCCCCAGGGGCGGAAGACCGTGGCGCTCTGGCGGGTCTCCGGGCGGCCCGCGGCCTCGAGGCGATCGACCAGGCCGCGCAGGGCCTGGCTGCTGGCGCGATCGGCCACCAGCACGGCGTCACGGGTCTCGACGACCACCAGGTCCGACACCCCCAGGGTCGCCACCAGCCGCGACTCGGCGTGAACCAGAAGCCCCCGGCTCGCCTCGCAGACGACGTCGCCATGCAGGGCGTTGCCGTCACCATCGCGGGGCAGCACCTCCCACAGCGCCTGCCAGGAGCCGATGTCGCTCCAGCCCGCCTCCAGCGGCACCATGGCCGCCCGGTCGGTGCGCTCCATCACCGCCACGTCGATGGAATCCGCCGGGCAGGCCAGGAAGGCCGCCTCGGCGGGACGCAGGAAGTCCAGGTCGGTGGTGGCGCCCGCCAGGGCCTCGCGGCACGCCGCGAGGATCATCGGGGCGTGGGTGGCCAGGGCCGCCAGGGCGTCCGTCGGGCGCATCACGAAGATGCCGCTGTTCCAGTAGTAGTCGCCGGCGGCCAGGAATTGCTCGGCCCGCGCCGCGTCGGGCTTCTCCACGAAGCGCGCCACCGCGAAGCCTTTCCCGCCCAGGGGGTCACCCGCCTGCAGGTAGCCGAAGCCGGTCTCGGCGCGGGTCGGCACCACCCCGAAGGTGGTCAGGTAGCCCGCCTCGGCCAGGTCGACGGCGCGGGCCACCGCCTCGTGGAAGGCGGTCTCGTCGCCCAGGTGGTGGTCCGAGGGGAGCACCAGCAGCGGCCCCTCGCGCCCCTCGCCATGGGCCAGCAGGGCCGCCAGGGCGATGGCCGGGGCGGTGCCGCGCCCCTCGGGTTCGAGCAGCAGGGTCGCCCCCTCCACGCCGGCCCGGCGCAGCTGCTCGGCGGCCAGGAAGCGATGCGCCTCGTGGCAGATGACGATGGGCGGCGCCAGCGCGAGCCCCTCCAGGCGAGCGAGGGTGCGGGCCAGCAGGCTGCCCTCCTCCTCGAGGGCGAGGAACTGCTTGGGCCGCGCCCGGCGCGACAGCGGCCAGAGCCGCACGCCGTTGCCGCCGGCCAGGATCACGGGAGTCATCATTCGCCAAAGTCCTCATGCAGCCAGCCGCGCAGGGCCTCCAGGCCGTGCTCGGCAGGGCCCGGCGCCGGCATCATGCCGGGCTCGAAGCCCCGCGCCAGGAAGGGGGCAAGCAGGGAAGCGTCTGCGCTGATCACATGCACCGGCACCCCGAAGCCCGCCTCGTCACCGATGATCAGGGGGGCGGCCTGGTGGTCGCCCAGCAGGATCAGCAGGGCCTCGTCGCCGAGCGCGTCCGCCGCCCAGCGGGCGCTGACCTCCAGGGCGTAGTCCACCGAGTGCGCATAGTGCTCGCGCACCCGCTCGAGATCCTGCCACAGCTCGTCCGGCGGGATGCCGGCGTCCTCCCACTGATAGAAGATGCTGCCGTCCCCCACCGCGTCCCAGTCGTCGAGCACCGGCAGGATCGGCGTCCAGGGCGCGTGGCTCGAGATCAGGGCGACCTGGGCAAACAGCGGCGCCTCGGCCGGGGCGCGGATGCGCTGCTCGAAGTGGTGCAGGGTGAACTGGTCGGGCATGGTCACCCAGTTGAGGGGCGGCCCGGAGTAGTCGATGTCGGCGGCGGCGTGGATCTCGTCGAAGCCGTAGGCCTCGCCCTCCGGCCAGGCCAGGGTGATGGCGGGCATCACCGTCAGGGTGCGATGCCCACTGGCCCGGAAGTCGTCCACCAGGGTCGGCCGCTCGCTTGCCAGCATCAGCCGGTACCAGAGCGAGTTGTCGATCCTCAGGCCGCTCAGGGTGCTGGCATGGGCGAGCCAGGACTGTCCGCCGCGGATCGGCGCGTCCAGCAGCCCCGTGGCCATCACAAGCCCTGCCTCTGCCAGGCGCGCCTCCATGGCCGCCAGCCGCGGGAGGGTCACCTCGCTGAAGCGTGGATCGAACACCGAAGACTCGCCATAGGACTCCACGAAGACCAGCAGCACATCACGCCCGGCAAGCCCCGGCAGCGCGGTGGCCCGGGTGGGCGACGCCGCCATGCGCGCGGCGAAGTCGCGATGGGCGCGGCGCGTCTCCACCAGCTGCTGGCCCTGGAAGCGCAGGGTATCCATGGCCGGCGCCCGGGCCACGGGCAGCCAGCGCTGATGATGCCACTGGGCCGCCATCAGGGTAGTACTGGCCAGAAGCAGCAGGAGCGCGATCAGCGACACCGCCCCGCCCGTCGCCTGCCGCTGTCCGGCACGCAGTGCTCGATTCAGCGCCCAGCCAACCAGGCCGACAAGCAGCAGGGCCGCCAGGGTGGTGGCCCAGGCCATCCCGGTGCCCAGGTTGCCCTCCAGCAGGTGAAACACCGAACGCAGCAGCGGCAGGTCCAGATAGAGGTTCAGCGAACGGCCGAGGGCCAGGTGGGTGGCCGCATCGCCGAGGCCGGCGAGCACCGCCACCATCACGACGACGGTCAAGAGCGGGCGCAGCCAGCCCAGTCGACCGGCCGGCAGCACCACCAGCAGGGCCGCCAGCAGCAGCGCCTCCAGGGCGACCCAGCGGGTGGCGATCTCCCCGAAGCGCAGCCACAGGGGCAGCAGCAGCAGCAGGTTGAGCAGGACGGCAAGGCCCAGCAGTCGCAGCATCGCGGGGGGATCCTCGAGGGTGGGGTTATCGTTATAGGGTAGCGCACGAGAAAATTGTGTACGCATGACTTACCATGTACAAGGATTGTCTCACAAGGATCCACTCCGCCACACGTGCAGTATCCCCCCTCCGCGACGACACTGTTGTGCAGGAGCGAGTCTGCGAGAACGAGCCAGGAAGCCCGGGAGAGACGCGATGCCCCTGAGACGAAACCCTCGCCTGACGGCGTGCCTGGCCATGGCGCTGCTGCTGACACTCTCATCAGCCTTGCCAGCCGCCGCCGAGACCGCCCCCGGCGAGGTCGATGCCCTGTTCGACAGCATCACCGAACAGGCCGAGGCGCTGGCCGGCCGACCCCACGACCCCGGCACGGGCGAGCTGCCCGAGGCGCTGCGCGATCTCGACTACGACACCTATCGACAGATCCGCTTCCGCCCGGAGGCCGCCCTCTGGGCCGACGAGGGCCTCTTCTCGGTGCAGCTCTTCCACACCGGCTTCCTGTTCGAGGCCCCGGTCCACCTGCATACGGTGGAGGATGGCGAGGTGACCGCGCTGAACTTCGACCCCGCCCGCTTCCGCTACGACGACGCCGCCGCCGCCCTGCCGGAGCGGGACCTCTCCGGCGCCGGCCACGCCGGCTTCCGGCTGCACTTCCCCCTCAACCGGGCCGACTACCAGGACGAGTTCGCGGTGTTCCTCGGCGCCTCCTACTTCCGCCTGGTGGGCCGCGGCCAGGGCTATGGCCTCTCCGCCAGGGGCCTGGCCATCGACACCGCCCTGCCCCGGGGCGAGGAGTTCCCGGCCTTCCGCGAGTTCTGGCTGGTGCGGCCGGCCCCGGAGGCCACCCGCATGACGGTTCTCGCCCTGCTCGACAGCCCCTCGCTGGCCGGCGCCTACCGCTTCGAGATCGCCCCGGGGCGTGACATCCAGGTGGAGGTGACCGCCCGGCTGTTCGCCCGCCGCGACGTGGAGCGGCTCGGCGTGGCGCCGCTGACCAGCATGTTCGCCCACGGCGACACCACCCCCCGGGCCGTGGACGACCACCGCCCGGCGGTGCACGACTCCGACGGCCTGCTGGTACACACCGGGAGCGGCGAATGGATCTGGCGTCCGCTCACCAACCCGCGCTCGCTGCGCGTCTCCTCGCTGCTCGACCGCGACCCCGGTGGCTTCGGCCTGGCCCAGCGGGAGCGAAACTTCGACCGCTACCTGGACCTCGAGGCCCGCTACGATCGCCGCCCCAGCCAGTGGGTGGAACCGCTCGTCCCCTGGGGGGCGGGGCGCGTGCAGCTCATCGAGATCCCCGCGCCGGACGAGACCCACGACAACATCGTCGCCTTCTGGGTCAGCGATACGCCCCTGCGCGCCGGCGAGCGCCGCGAGCTGCGCTACCGCACCCACACCTTCGGCGCCGAGCCCGCCGCGGCGGCACCGGCCCGGGTCATCCGCACCCGCCAGGGCTGGGGCGGCGTGCCCGGCGATCCCAGCCCGCCGCCGCGCAGCCGACGCCACTTCATGGTGGACTTCGCCGGCGGCGAGCTCGAGAACCTCTCCCCCGACCAGCCGGTGGAGGCCGAGCTCACGGCGAGCCGCGGCGAGATCCACCACCTGCAGACACGCCCGCTGCCGGACGGCCGCGGCTGGCGCGCCTCCTTCCGCCTCAACCCCGACGGCCAGCAGTCCAGCGACCTGCGCCTGCGGCTCCGCCTGCGCGACGAGGTGATCAGCGAGACCTGGAACCATGTCTGGCACCCCGACGAGCGGCGCTAGCCTAGCCGCCCGCCGCGGCCGCCGCGGCCGCCACGCCGGCGCCCGGCTCCCGGGGCTGGCACTGCGCCGGGCACTGCTGGGCGGCCTGGCGCTGCTCACCACCCTCGTCGGCACGGGGCTCATGTGGCACATCCTCTCGCCCGGCGGCATCACGCCGCTGCGCGGGGGCATCCTTGCGCTCTTCACCCTCACCTTCGCCTGGGTCGCCGTGGGCTTCTGGAGCTCCGTGGCCGGTTTTCTGCTGCTGCTCGCCGACCGCGACCCCCTGACCCTGGCCCGCCGGCCCCGGGTCGCCGACGAGCGTCAGCTGCCGATCACCCGGCGCACCGTGCTGGCCATGCCGATCCACAACGAGTCGCCCGAGCAGGTGGACGCTGCCCTCTCGGCCACCGCCGAATCGCTCATCGCCACCGGCGAGGCGCACCACTTCACGCTCTTCGTGCTCAGCGACACCACCGACCCGGCCATCGCCGTGGCGGAGGCCCGCGCCATGGCCGCCCTTCAGCGGCGCCTCGAAGGGCGCCTGGCCGTGCACTATCGGCGCCGCGCCGACAACGCCGGGCGCAAGGCGGGCAACCTCGCCGAGTTCTGCCGCCGCTGGGGGGGCGGCCTTCGACTTCATGGTGGTGCTGGATGCAGACAGCCGCATGGACGGCGAGACGCTGCTGGAGCTGGTGCGGGCCATGCAGGCCCGCCCCGGGGTGGCGCTGATCCAGACGGTGCCGCTGCCGGTGCGCCAGCACACCCTGTTCGGCCGCCTGGCCCAGTTCGCCGCCAGCCTCTATGCCCCCATGCTGGCCGCCGGCCAGAGCGCCTGGCAGGGCGACGCCGCCAACTACTGGGGGCACAACGCCATCCTGCGCCTGCGCGCCTTCATGGACCACGCCGGCCTGCCGCCCCTGCCCGGCCGCCCGCCGCTGGGCGGCGAGATCTTGAGCCACGACTTCGTGGAGGCCGCCCTGCTGCGTCGCGCCGGCTGGGAGGTGCAGCTCGAGACCCGGCTGACGGGCAGCTTCGAGGAGATGCCCGGCAACCTGCTCGACTATGCCCGCCGCGACCGGCGCTGGACCCAGGGCAACCTGCAGCACCTGCGCCTGCTGGCGGCGCCGGGCCTGCACGGCCTGAGCCGGCTGCACTTCCTGCTCGGCGCCACCGCCTTCGTCTCCTCGCTGCTGTGGCTCGCCATCCTGCTCGCCGGCAGCCTGGATGCGGTGCTGATCGCCCGCAGCGAGCCCGCCTACTTCGGCCCAGGCGAGCAGCTCTTCCCCTTCTGGCCCCGGGCGCGCCCCGAGCTGATCGCCGCCCTGCTGGCGATGACCGCCACCCTGCTGCTGCTGCCCAAGGGGCTCGGGCTGCTGCTGGCCCTGGGGCGACGCGCCGCCGGCTACGGCGGGCGAGCGCGCCTCTGCGCCAGTGCCCTGCTGGAGAGCCTTGCCGCCATCCTGCTGGCGCCGATCATGATGGCCTTCCACAGCGCCTTCGTGATCGGCGTGCTGACCGGCACCAGCGTGGAGTGGGGCGCCCAGGCCCGCGAGGGGCGCCGTGTGCTCTGGCGGGAGGCGCTGCGCCACACCGCGCCCTTCGCCCTGCTCGGGGGGCTGTGGATCGCCCTTGTCCACTGGCAGGTGCCGATGCTGGTCGCCTGGCTGGCCCCGGTCTGGGTGGGGCTGGCCCTGTCGCCGCTGCTGGTGCGCTTGAGCGGCAGCCGCCGGGCGGCCGACTGGCTGGCGAGACGGGGCCTGCTGCGCACCCCGGAGCCCCAGGCCCATGCCGAGCTGCTGGAAGAACGTCGCGACCTCGCCGCCAACGACGCAGCCGAGGCCGACACGCCGGCCCTACGGCCACCGCCTCCCGAATGTCCCGGAGAGATGCCCACCCAACTCCTGCATAGGGAACCTCGATGACGGCTCTACTCTCGCCGGCCCGCCTGCGCCAGGGCGCCGGCATTGCCCGCTCGCTGCTGATCTACTGGCGCCCCGGGCGACAGCGCGCGCTGCGTCGCCTCTACGCCGACTTCGTCGGCCCCGGCGACCTGGCCTTCGACGTGGGCGCCCATCTCGGCGATCGCACCGCCGCCTTCCAGGCGCTGGGTGCCCGGGTGGTGGCCCTGGAGCCCCAGCCCGGGCTCTTCCGCTGGCTGGCGCGGCTGGTGGGCGGTCGGGCCGGGGTCATCCTGCTGCCCCAGGCCGCCGGGGCCGAACCCGGTGAGGCAGAGCTCGCGGTGAGCGAAGCCAACCCCACGGTCTCCACCCTGGCTCATGAGTGGCGTACCACCATCGGGGCGCGCAACCCCGGCTTCCAGAACGTGCGCTGGGAGAGCCGCCGGCGGGTCGCGGTGACCACCCTGGACGCGCTGATCGCCGAGCACGGCACCCCGCGCTTCTGCAAGATCGACGTGGAGGGCTTCGAGGCCGAGGTGCTGGCGGGGCTCTCCCGGCCCATCGAGGGGGTCTCGGTGGAGTTCGTGGCCGGCGCCCTGGAGGTGGCCGAGCGCTGCGTGACACGCCTGGCCGCGCTGGGCGACTATCGCTTCAACGCCATCGAGGGAGAGCGCCGTCAGTTCCGCTGGCCCGAGTGGCGAACGGCGGACGCCACCCTCGGGTGGCTCGCGCAGGGCGCCGACGGCCTCCCTTCAGGCGACCTCTACGCGCGGCTGGACACCCCGAACGCCACCACGCCCCCGGATACCTCGACCGCGGAGACGACCCCATGAGCTCCTCCCCCGCCCAGGCCCCAAAGGACTTTCCGCGCTGGCAGGACCTGACGCCCCCCGAACTCGCCGAGCTGCCCGAGGCGAGCGTGGCGGTGATGGTGCTCGGTGCCATCGAGCAGCACGGCGCCCACCTGCCGCTCTCCACCGACCTCGACATCGGCGAGGGGCTGCTGGCCGCCGCCCTCGCGCGGCTGCCGGCGGGCTTCCCGCTGGTGCAGCTGCCGACCCTGGCGGTGGGCGCCAGCGACGAGCACCTGAGCTTTGGCGGCACCCTGAGCCTCTCGCCGGAGCTCGCCATCGCCACCCTGGAGGCCCACGGCGATGCCGTGGCCCGGGCCGGGTTCCAGCGACTGGTATGGCTCAACAGCCACGGCGGCAACAAGGCGGTGATGGACCTGGCCGCCCTGCGGCTGCGCCGCCGCCACGGCCTGCTGGTGGTCAAGGTTCACTACATGCGCATGCCGCTGCCGGATGACCTCCCGGACGCGACGCTGCCCGCCGAGGAACTACGCCACGGGCTGCACGGCGGTGCGCTGGAAACCGCCCTGATGCGCCACCTGGCGCCGCACAAGGTGCGCCTGGCGCACCTGGACCACCCGATCTCCCGGGGCCAGGCCATGGCGGAGGAGGGCCAGCTGCTGGGCCCGGAGGGGGAAGCGGCCTTCGCCTGGCTGGCCGAGGACCTGCATCCGGAGGGCGTCGTCGGCAACGCCCACCTCGGCAGCGCCGAACTGGGCGCGCGCCTGACCGACCACTACGCCTCGCGCATCGCCCGGATCCTCGAGGAGACCCGCACGATGCGCCTCGAGCGATCCCACGGCGGGCCCTGACGGCGCCGGTTCGTCGCCTCAGCGTCGCGCCCGGAACACCTCGTCGAGCAGGTGGCCGGCACGGTCGGCCTTGGCGCTCAGGTAGCGGTGGTTGTGGTCGTTGAGGCTGCCGTAGAGCGCCTGGCGCTCCACCACCTCGATGCCGCCCTGGGCCAGGGCCGCCATCTTCAGGGGGTTGTTGGTCATCAGCTGCACGCGGCGGATGCCCAGGGCGTCGAGCATGTCCACCGCCACGCCGTAGCGCCGCTCGTCCTCGCCGAAGCCGAGCACCTGGTCGGCATCCAGGGTGTCGAGCCCACTGTCCTGGAGGGTGTAGGCGCGCAGCTTGTTGGCCAGGCCGATCCCGCGCCCCTCCTGGGCCAGGTAGAGCAGCACCCCGCCGCCCAGGGCCTCGATCTCGGCCACGGCGTTGCGCAGCTGCTCGCCGCAGTCGCAGCGCAGGCTGCCGAACAGGTCGCCGGTAAGGCAGGCGGAGTGCAGGCGCAGCGGCACGGCCGCCTCCGGCGCCTCGAGGGGCGGGTCGCCGATCACCACCGCCACGTGCTCGCGCAGCCCGTCGGGCTCGCGAAACAGGATGAAGCGGCACTCGTCGGCATCGGCCAGGGGGATCCTGGCCTCGCTGACCCGGCGCAGCAGCCCGCCGGCCCCGTCCAGGCAGCGCGCCGCCTGCTCGGCCTTCACCGTCAGCAGGGTGCCGTCGGCCACCGCCGCTTTCACCGCCTTGCTCTGGGATTCGGCGACCCGCGCCACCAGGGCCGAGGGGATCAGCAGCGCCCGGCGCATCAACGCCAGGGCCGCCAGATCGGCCGGCTCCGCTGCCTCCAGGGCCGAACGGCACTCGTCCAGCCCCGCCTCGCCGAGGCTCGCCGCCGGCGTGGCCCCGTAGGCCAGGCACTCGAGGCGCCGACGCACCCGCCCGGCCGGCAGCGGCAGCCGCGCCGCCGTGCCGCCCTTCCCCGCGCCGAGGGTCGCCAGACGATGCCGGCTGAGCACCAGCGCCGGGGAAGTGCCGGCAAGCTCGCCCAGCCGCGCGACGGCCGCCTCGGCGGCCCCCTCGAGGGCCTGGACCAGCACCCTGGACTCACCGGCCACCAGCAGCACCGGCAGCCCCCGTCGTAAATCGAAGATGGCCCGTTCAACCTGATGCATCGCTCTCTCCTGGTGGTTTCGATGCGCTTGGCGTCGCGCCCAAGATCTGCGCATGATGGTGGTCAGCTCCCCGGCAGGAGGCCCCATGGGCGCCACCGATTCGACGCTCTCCCTGGAGGAGGCCTGGCAGGCCCTCGTGCATGCCGCTCACCCCGACCGCGAGCCGCCCGCGCAGGCATCCGACCTGCGCCTCTCGGCGGCCGGCTGGCAGGCCGCGCGCCCCGTCGCGCCAGAGGCCCGCGAACTGCTCGACTGCCTGGCCCCGCTGGCCGCCCGGCCCGGCCGGCTGGCCATCGCCCAGCTCGGGCAGAGCCTGGACGGGCGCATCGCCACCGAGAGCGGCCACTCCCACTACGTCAACGGCCCGCAGAGCCTGGTGCACCTGCACCGGCTGCGCGCCCTGGTGGACGCCGTGGTGGTCGGCGCCGGCACCGCCAGCGAGGACGATCCCCTGCTCACGGTGCGCCATGTGACCGGGCCCCACCCGGTGCGGGTGATCCTCGACCCCCGCGGCCGGGTAACGCCGGACCGCCGCCTGCTGCGCGACCCCGTGGCGCCGACCCTGCACCTGCACGGCGAGGGGGCGCCTCCGGAAGGCCCGTCGGGGGCGCATGTGGAGCGTCTGGCGCTGCCGCTGGTCGAGGGCGGCTTCGCCCCGCGGGCGGTGCTCGACGTCCTGGCCGAGCGGGGCCTCGCCAGGGTGCTGATCGAAGGCGGAGGCATCACGGTGTCGCGCTTCCTCGAGGCCGGCGTGCTCCATCGCCTGCACCTGCTGGTGGCCCCGCTGCTGATCGGCTCCGGCCGACCGGGGCTGGTCATGACGCCCATCGCCACCCTCCACGAGGCGCGCCGCCCCGCGTCGCGGACCTTCCGCTGCGGTGACGACACCCTCTTCGATCTCGTGCTCGACGCCCCGGCCCCCTGAGCCATCGGCTCGCTGCCGGTGTGCCCCGGCACGACGCGAAGCGCCCGATGCAGCAGCACCAGGCCGCCGGGCAGACTCGCCAGCAGCACGATGATTCCGTAGGCCATGGAGATCGCCACCCCCTGGGCCGGCGGCAGCCCTGCAAGCCCCCACACCAGGGCGGCGGCTCCCTCGCGCACCCCCCAGCCGGCGAGCGTGATCGGGATCAGCATCGCCAGCAGCACCGGCGGCACCAGCGCCAGCAGGGTGGCAAGCGGCAGCTGGACGCCGATCGCCCGGGCGACACAGACGAACACCAGGGCGTAGCTCACCACCACCAACAGCGACCCGGCGAGCTGCCTGGGCCACACCGAGGCCGCCAGCAGGCTGCGCCTGAGATCACCGCCGAGGCCCACCAGGGCCGCCGGCGGGCGCCTGGCCAGCTGCCAGACCACCAGAACCATCAGCAGCAGGGCGGCGCCCCCGGCCGGCAGCCAGGTCGACGCGGCCGCACTCCTGAAGGCGCGGCCCAGCAGCTCATGCCAGAGCGGCGAGGCGGCCAGCACGGCCAGGGTCAGCAGCGCCATGGCGAGCTGGCCGGAGGCGCGCTCGATGATCACCGCCCGCCAGGCGCCGCCGCGCTGCCCGCTGTCGCGGGAGTGGCGCCAGGCCCGGGCGGCATCGCCGGCCACCCCGCCCGGCAGCACCTGGTTGAGGAAGAGCGCCAGGTAGTACTCCCGCAGAGCCCGGCGGAACCCCAGCGAGAGCCCCAGCAGGCGAGCCGTGAGCCGCCAGCGCCAGGCGCTCAGCAAGAGGGGCGGCAGGGTCAGCGCCAGGGCCAGCAGGGCCCAGCCCGGCGAGAGCCGCTGCACCTCGGCGAGGATCGCCCCCGGCTGCAGCCACCCGACGAGACCGACCAGCAGTACCACCCCCACCAGCGGGCGCAGCAGGCCCTGGCGTGCGGGTTGTCGCGCTCGCCGGGCTGCTCGTTGGGCAAGGGCCATGCTCAGGCGCCCCTGGCCGACAGCGGCGGCAGCGCCAGCAGGTCGCGATGCCCCACGACCAGCCCCAGCTCGCCGGCGGCGAGGCCGGCCAGCCGCCGCTCGCACCAGCGAGCGAGACGCGCCTGCTCTTCCGGGGCCTGGGCCAGGGCGGCGTCATGCCAGCCCCGTACCAGCGGCTCGGCCAGGGGCCACTGCGCCTCCTCCCCAGCGGCCAGGTGCCAGGGGGTGGCCGCGCTCTCCACCCGGTAGCCGGCCGCGGTCATGGCCGCCGCCAGCACGCCGGGGGCGTCGCCGCCCAACGCCGGGCCAAGCCCCTTGTCGCGGCGCTGGTGGGCCTGGAAGAGCGCCCGTACCGCTATGTCCTCCTCATCCTCGATTCGCTCTCCAGCGGCATCCAGGAAGGCCCAGTCGCCATCCACGCTCAGCGTGAAGAGCAGCGCCTGGCCGCGCACGGCCGCGGCCGCCACCAGCGCCTCGGTCCAGGGGCGCGATACCAAGTCGAAGAGCGCCGAGGCCACCACCAGGTCGCCGCCCTCGAGCAGGCCATCCTCCACCGGCGCCAGGTCGCGGCAGCTGGCCTCGACGGTCAGCCGGCCACCGGTGGGGTCGCGCAGGGTGGCGCCATGACGTCGGGCCAGCGCCAGCAGCGACGGGTCGTGGTCCACCAGGCGCCAGCGCTGGGGCCCCGGCAGCCGCGGCGCGAGGAAGCGCAGGTTGCTGCCGCTGCCGCATCCCAGATCGAGGATGCCATGCGCGCCGTCGTGTGCTCCGGGCCGGCCGGCGAGCCAGTCGGCGGCCAGGCCCGTCAGGCAGCGGCTGCGCGAGCGGGCGTCGAGCGCCTCGCGGCGGGAGAGCCAGTCGGCGCTGAAGCGCTCGCCTGGGCGGGTGGCCTCGGCGTCGGACCGGGCGGGGGCGGGTAGCGTCATGGCGGGCTCTCCTCGGGCGCCTGGCCGGCGTCGGTTGGGTCGGGGGTGGGTGCGGGAGTGGGAGCCGCAGCGTCCTCCAGGGCCGCCAGGAAGCGGTCGCCGGCCTGCTGCCAGTCGCCCAGGTGGCCGCGGGCCTCCCGGGCGCCGCGGCGCAGCCGGCAACGCAGCGCGGCGTCATCGAGCCAGGCGGCCAGGGCCGCACCCAGGGCGTCGGCATCATCCGGAGGCACGGCCAGGCCGGCCCCCGGTGGCAGGGTGTCGACCAGGGCACCGCCGGTGGTGGTGAGCACCGACAGGCCGCGGGAGAGCGCCTCGGTGACCACCATGCCGTAGCCCTCGTAGCGCGAGGGCAGCACGAAGAGCTCCGCCCGGTGGTAGGCGGCGGCCAGCTCGGCGGTGCTGCGCTCCCCGGCCCAGTCGATGCGCCCCTCGAGGCCGTATCGGCGAGTGGCCTCGTAAAGCCGGGCGGCATGAGCGGAATCGCGCTCGGCGCTGCCGATGGCCGTCAGGGTCCAGTCGCGTTCCCCGAGGCCGGCCAGCGCCTTGAGCAGGACATCGTGGCCCTTGCGCGGGACCAGGGTCGCCACGCAGAGCAGGCGCCGGGGGCCGGGGGATTCGAG
This sequence comes from Halomonas sp. PGE1, assembly GCF_013000985.1. NCBI lineage: Bacteria > Pseudomonadati > Pseudomonadota > Gammaproteobacteria > Oceanospirillales > Halomonadaceae > Halomonas > Halomonas sp. PGE1. The sequence goes on along the minus strand of NZ_CP053032.1, from coordinate 1,426,551 downwards.
GTCCAGGGCGCTGGCCGCCAGCGGCACCGGCTCGACGCCAGGCTCGACCACGCGGAGCCGCTCGGGCGCCACGCCAAAACGCCCAAGGCCCCGGGCGGTGAAGCGGCTGGTAACGATCACCCGACGCGCCAGGGCCAGGGCGCGGGTCTCGCTGTCGAGCAGCGAGCGGCGGGTCGCCTCGTCCAGGCCGGTCTCGTCGGCCAGCGGATGGTGGACCAGGGCGATGATCGCCAGGCGATCCGCATGGCGGGCGATCACCTCGGGAAGCCCGCCCATGGCGAGGCCGTCGATGACCACCCGGGCACCGTCGGGCAGCGCCGCGAGCGCCCGGGTCATGCTGCGCCGGGCCAGGTCGTCCGGCACGGGAAAGCGCCCCTCGAGCCCCACCACCTCGACGCGGCAGCCCCGGGCCCTGAGCGCTTCGGCGATGCGGGCGTCATAGAGATAGCCACCGGTGAGCTGGCCGGGATCGCCGGCCACGATCATCGTGACGGGCATCGTCACGGGCCGGGCCAGAGTGGCGCTCGCCATCACAGGGGGCCCTCGAAGCTGGCCCAGGCGATATGGGATTCGTGGAGGGTCACGGTCATCGCCTCGAGCCCGCCGGCGCCCTCCCCCAGCCGCCCCAGCTGGATCGCCGTGGCCAGGCGCTCGAAGATCACCCGGGCCATGAACTCGGTGGTGGTGTTGCGGCCCTGGAACTCCGTCAGTTCATCGAGGTTCTGGAAGTTGAACTCGGCGAGCACCGCCTTGAGCGCCTCGCTGGCCAGGCCGATGTCCACCACCAGGTCATGGTCGTCGAGCTCGCGGCGCTGGAAGGTGACGTCCACCACGTAGGTGGCGCCGTGGGTCCGCTGGGCGGGCCCGAAGACCTCGCCGCGAAAGCTGTGGGCGATCATCACGTGGTCGCGAACGGTGAGTCGGTACATGTCAGGGCTCCAGTCGGTCGGATTCGGATCCGTCGGCGTCGAATCGGTCGGGCGAGGCATAGCGCAGCCGGTGGCAGAGCACCTCGCCGGCCCCGGCGGCCAGGCGAGGCATCAGGGCGGGCAGCTCGGAGAAATCGCTCTCGCCGCTGATCAGGGCGTCGAGGCGAGGGTCGCGCAGCAGCTCGAGCGCCAGCGCCAGGCGCCGGGCGTGGCCCCAGCGCGGCATGCGCTCGGCGGGCAGGCGGCCCACCTGGCTGCCGATCAGCTTGAGCCGCCGGGAATGGAAGGCCTCCCCCAGCGGCAGGCTCGCCTCGCGATCGCCGTACCAGCTCATCTCCACCACCCGCGCCTCATCGCCGGCCAGCGCCAGCGCCTGGCGCAGCCCCTCGGGGTTGCCGCTGGCGTGGATCACCAGGTCGTTGTCCCCCGGCGCCTCGCCGGCCAGGCAGAAATCGACGCCCAGGGCGCGGGCGAGCTCGGCCCGCCCCGGCGAGACGTCCACCAGACATACCCGGGTGCCGGGAATCGCCGCGCAGAGCCAGGCCACCAGGGCGCCCACCACGCCGGCACCGATCACCGCGATGCGGTCGCCCAGGCGCGGCTCGGCGTCCCAGCAGCCGTTGAGCGCGGTCTCCATGTTGGCGGCGAGCACCGCCCGGGCGGCGGGCAGACCCGCCGGCAGCGGCGTGACGGCGGCGGCCGGCACCACGTAGCGGTCCTGGTGGGGATGCAGGCAGAACACCTCCCGGCCCAGCAGCGCCGCGGGGCCTGCCTCGACCACCCCGACGCTGACATAGCCGTACTTCACCGGCCAGGGGAAGTCGCCGACCTGGAAGGGGGCGCGCATGCGCTGCCGCTCGCTCTCGGGCACCCGCCCCTGAAAGACCAGCGCCTCGGTGCCGCGGCTGATGCCGCCGAACAGCGCCCTCACCCGGACCTCCCCCTCGCCGGCGGCGGGCAACGGCTCCGCGCGCAGTTCACCGTGACCCGGGGCCAGGGTCCAGAAGGCGGTGGCGGTGTCGACGGACATGGCGGCTCCAGCGGTGAGGCGGGCGAATACTTCTACAATAATGGTACAGTAACATGCAAATGAACAATTTTATCGCTGCCGGCGGCCCAGGGCGGTGCCGACTGCTAGTGTGGTGGTCATGAGCCCATCGCGTTCAGCATAGCGGCTATGCCTCGCCACCATGGCCGTCGACAACGGCCATCGACAGCGGCGATCGACAACCATCAGGGAGCCCGGATGCCCTCTCCTCTCTCATCCCACCCGCCTGCGCAAGGGCCCGCCGAGGCGACGCGGCCTTGGCGCCTGGCCATGGAGCTGGCGCTGGGCGGTCTCACCCTGCTCGGGCTTCTGGCCTCGCTGGGGCTGGTGGGGTCATGGGTAGCGCCGCTGGCCATCGCCACCTACCTGGGGATGGCGGCCCTGCTGTGGCGCGCCCTGCGCCGCCGCCCCATGCGCCAGGGCGGGCTGGGCGCGGCCAACCGGGTCACCCTGGCGCGAGGCGTGCTGGTGGCCCTGCTGGCCGGCACCCTGGCCGACCCGGCCCTGCTGGCCACCCACGGAGAGTGGCTCTTCGCCCTGGCGCTGGTCGCCCTGGCCCTGGACGGCGTGGATGGCTGGGTGGCTCGACGCACCGGCAGCGCCAGCGCCGTGGGGGCCCGCTTCGACATGGAGCTCGACGCCTTCTTCATCCTGATGCTCTGCCTGGCGCTGCTGCTGCTGGAGCGCGTCGGCCCCTGGGTGCTGGCCATTGGCGCCATGCGCTACGCCTTCGTGGCGGCGAGCTGGCGCTGGCCCTGGCTCGCCGGCGAGCTGCCGGACAGCCTGCGCCGCAAGGCGGTCTGCGTGTGGCAGGTGGCGGCGCTGATGCTGGCTCTGCTGCCGGCCACGCCCGGCCTGATCGCCACCTGGCTGGCCGCCACCGCCCTGGCGGGGCTCACCCTCTCCTTCGCCGTGGACGTGCGCTGGCTCTACCACCATCGATAAGCCTCGGGGCTGGCAAATGCCCCCGGGCCTGCTAGAGTGGGCCTTCGCTTGACGGGGTGCCGGTGGAACCGGCTGAGATCGCTATACGACAGTGCGCCACACCGGCGCGGTCGTCACGGCGGGGCCCGTTGAACCTGATCCGGTTAGTACCGGCGTAGGAATCAAGCGGCGGCCTCCCCCGGCTACCCCCGTGTAGCGCGCCCCCCAGGCCCCACTCCCTCCCTCGCCCGCACTCCGGATCGTCACCCGACAATCGGAGGCAAGATGGGCTACCGCTTCAGCGACCTCACCGCCGCCTGCCAGGACGACTGGCGCGCCTATATCGAACACGACTTCGTGCGCGGTCTCGCCGAGGGCACCCTCGAGGAGGGCGCCTTTCGCCACTACCTGAAGCAGGACTACCTGTTTCTGATCCACTTTGCCCGGGCCTACGCCCTGGCCGCCTACAAGAGCCGCACCCTGGACGACCTGCGTCAGGCCCATGAGGGGCTCAAGGCCATCGTCGACCTGGAGCTGGGGCTGCACGTGGGCTACTGCCGCGAGTGGGGCATCTCCGAAGCGTCCCTGGCCGAGCTGCCCGAGGCCCGCGCCACCATGGCCTATACCCGCTACGTGCTGGATACCGGCAACCGCGGCGACCTGCTCGACCTGCACGTGGCCCTGGCCCCCTGCCTGGTGGGCTACGGCGAGATCGCCGACTGGATCAACGCCCGCGCCGAAACGGTCCGCGGCGATGCCAACCCCTATGACGCCTGGATCGCCATGTACGAGAGCGAGGAGTTCCAGGCCGCCCGCCGCGCCGAGGAGGCCTGGCTCGACGCCCGCCTGACCGACGTCACCCCGGCGCGCTTCGCCGAGCTCACCCAGGTGTTCCGCGACGCCACCCGGCTCGAGATCGATTTCTGGCAGATGGGGCTGGACCGCGCCCTCTAGCGCCGCCGCCCCACCACACCCCTGACACCCAAGGCCACTCCCCCCGACAACAACAGCCACGACAAGGATTCACGCCATGAGCAAGACCGCCCACTTCCTCGCCGAAACCGCCAAGGTCGACGAGGCCGCCATCCAGCCCCTGCCCGGCTCGCGCAAGGTCTATGTGGAAGGCTCACGCCCCGATATCCGCGTGCCCTTCCGCGAGATCTCGCTCTCGCCGACAAAGACCTCCGGCGCCGACGAGGAGAATCCGCCGCTGCTGGTCTACGACACTTCCGGCCCGTATACCGATCCGAATGCCGAGATCGACCTGCGCCGCGGCCTGCCCGAGCTGCGCCGCGCCTGGATCGAGGCACGCGGCGATACGGAACAGCTCGACGGCCCCACCAGCGAGTACGGTAAGCGCCGCGCCAACGACCCGACGCTCGCCCAGCTGCGCTTCGACCTGACCCGCACGCCGCGGCGCGCGAAGGAAGGGAAGAACGTTACCCAGCTGCACTACGCCCGCCAGGGCATCATTACCCCGGAGATGGAGTTCATCGCCATCCGGGAAAACCAGAGGCGGCAGGCGCTCTCTGCGAAGTACTCAGGCACCGAAGAGGTGGAGCGCATCCTGGGCCACCAGCACCCGGGCCAGGGCTTCGGCGCCCGGCTGCCCGAGGAGATCACCCCGGAGTTCGTGCGCGCAGAAGTCGCTGCCGGCCGGGCGATCATTCCCTGCAACATCAACCATCCGGAATCGGAGCCGATGATCATCGGCCGCAACTTCCTGGTGAAGATCAACGGCAACCTCGGCAACTCCGCGGTGACCTCCTCCATCGAGGAGGAGGTAGACAAGATGACCTGGGGCATCCGCTGGGGCGCGGACACCATCATGGACCTCTCAACCGGGCAGAACATCCATGAGACCCGCGAGTGGATCCTGCGCAACTCGCCGGTGCCCATCGGCACCGTGCCGATCTATCAGGCGCTGGAGAAGGTCAACGGCGTGGCCGAGAACCTCACCTGGGAGGTATTCCGCGACACCCTGATCGAGCAGGCCGAGCAGGGGGTGGACTACTTCACCATCCACGCCGGCGTGCTGCTGCGCTACGTGCCGCTCACCGCCAAGCGGGTCACCGGCATCGTCTCCCGGGGCGGCTCGATCATGGCCAAGTGGTGCCTCTACCATCACCGTGAGAGCTTCCTCTACGAGCACTTCGAGGAGATCTGCGAGATCTGCAAGCGTTACGACGTGGCCTTCTCCCTGGGCGACGGCCTGCGCCCCGGCTCGGTGGCCGACGCCAACGACGAGGCGCAGATGGCCGAGCTCAAGACCCTGGGCGAGCTGACCAGGATCGCCTGGAAGCACGACGTCCAGGTGATGATCGAAGGCCCCGGCCACGTGCCCATGCATCTCGTGAAGGAGAACATGGACAAGCAGCTCGAGTACTGCGACGAGGCGCCCTTCTACACCCTGGGCCCGCTGGTCACCGACATCGCCCCGGGCTACGACCACATCACCTCCGGTATCGGCGCGGCCATGATCGGCTGGTTCGGCTGCGCCATGCTCTGCTACGTCACGCCCAAGGAGCACCTCGGCCTGCCCAACAAGGACGACGTCAAGACCGGCATCATCACCTACAAGATCGCCGCCCATGCGGCGGACCTCGCCAAGGGCCACCCGGCCGCCCAGCGCCGCGACAACGCCCTCTCCAAGGCGCGCTTCGAGTTCCGCTGGGAGGACCAGTTCAACCTCGGGCTGGACCCGGACACCGCCCGGGAGTACCACGACGAGACCCTGCCCAAGGACTCCGCCAAGGTGGCCCACTTCTGCTCCATGTGCGGGCCGAAGTTCTGCTCCATGAAGATCAGCCAGGAGGTGCGAGACTATGCTCGGGATAACGGCCTCGATGGCGATCAGGAAGCGGTGATGAAGGGCATGGAGGAACAGGCGGAGAAGTTCCGCCAGAAGGGCAGTGAGCTCTACCAGGAGGTGTGAAGGTGGTGTAAGCCAGGCGCATGCAGCGCACTCAACGCTGAGTTTGGCTAGGCTGTAGCGGTGCCCCACCTCGATTCCGGGAGACGCCCCATGTCTGAGTTGGAATTGTCAGAGACGGACCGCTACGCCTACCCTCACCGCGTGCTGCACTGGCTGGTGGCCGCGGTGCTGCTGCTGTCGCTGGCCAGCGGCCTGACCCTGGGGTTTCTCGGCTTCGAAGGGGCCATGGAGCGCCTGGGCCGGGCCGGCACCGACTTTCTCTACACCTCCCACAAGTCCCTCGGCGTGGCCCTGCTCGCGCTGATGACCCTGCGGGTGATGACGCGGCTGCTCTATGTGGTGCCCGACCATGACCCGCCGCTGCACCCCTTCCAGCGCATCCTAAGCACCGCGGTGCACCACCTCCTCTACCTGGCGCTGCTGGCCCAGCCGATGCTGGGCTGGGCCGCCACCGCCAGCGGCGACTTTCCGGTGCAGTTCCTGCACTGGCACCTGCCCGGCATCGTGCCGGTGAACGAGGCGCTCTCGGAGCGGCTGTTCGAATGGCACGGCTGGCTGGGCTGGGTGATCCTCGGCCTGATCACCCTGCACATCAGCGGTGCGCTCTACCACTGGCTGATCCGTCGCGACGGCGTGATGGCACGCATGAGTCTCTTCGATCCGGATCGTTAGCGCTGGCACGCTCCCTGCATGGATCGGGCAATGCCCGATCCGACAGGAGCCCGACCATGCCCGACCGTCCGACCTTCACCCCCTCCCTGGCCACGCCGCTCGACGCCGCGGCCTTTCAGAGCCGCGCCCGTGAGCACCTGGCGATGCTGTACGGCCCCCGCGCCGACGAGGTGCTGCGCCGGCTTACGACGCTGCTGGCCCATCAGGCGCCGCCGGCCCCCTCCCCGGGCGAGACCCGCGTGCCGCTGTGGAGCGAGCGCGACCAGTGGCTGATCAGCTACGGCGACAGCCTGCTCGACGGCGAGCGCCCGCCCCTTGCGGTGCTGGGAGACTTCCTCGATACCCGGCTGCCCGACACCTTCAGCGGCGTGCATGTGCTGCCCTTCTTCCCCTGGAGCAGCGACGACGGCTTCTCGGTGATCCACTACCGGGAGGTGGACCCGGCGCTGGGCGACTGGCCCCAGGTGCGTGCCCTGGCCGAGCGGCGCGACCTGGCGGTGGATCTGGTGCTCAACCATGTGTCGCGGGAGTCGCTGTGGTTCGTCGACTACCTGACCGGCAGCCAGCCGGGCCGCGACTACTTCATCGAGCTGGACCCGGAGACCGACCTCTCGGCGGTGGTGCGCCCGCGCAGCTCGCCGCTGCTGGTACCAGTGCCCACCCGCCGCGGCACCCGCCACCTCTGGGCGACCTTCTCCGAGGACCAGATCGACCTGAACTTCGCCAACCCGGACGTGCTGCTGGAGTTCATCGGCATCCTGCTTTTCTACCTCGGCCAGGGCGCCCGCATCGTCCGCCTCGACGCCATCGCCTACCTGTGGAAGCGGGTAGGCACCCCCTGCATCCACCTGCCCGAAACCCACGAGGTGGTGCGCCTGCTGCGCGCCGTGGTGGATCATGTGGCTCCGAGCACCCTGCTGCTCACCGAGACCAACGTGCCCCACCACGAGAACCTCAGCTACTTCGGTCTAGAACGGCTGGCAGAGGGCGGGGAGCCCGACGAGGCGCATCTGGTCTACCAGTTCTCGCTGCCGCCGCTGCTGCTGCACACCCTGACCAGCGGCGACGCCAGCCTGCTGGCCAGCTGGCTCGAGAGCCTGCCCGAACTGCCCCCGGGCTGCAGCTATCTCAACTTCACCGCCAGCCACGACGGCATCGGCGTGCGCCCCCTGGAGGGCTGGCTGCCCCCCCCATGAGATCGAGGCGCTGCTGGAGCTGATGCATCGCTTCGGCGGCTTCGTCAGCATGCGCAAGCGCCCCGACGGCGAGGACGCACCCTACGAGATCAACATCACCTGGTTCGACGCCATGCAGGGCACCCGGCGCGGCCGTGATCCCTGGCAGATCGAGCGCTTCCTGTGCAGCCAGCACCTGATGCTGGCCCTGCAGGGCATCCCGGCGCTCTACCTGCACTGCCTGACCGGTACCCTCAACGACCTGGAGGGCGTGGAGCGCAGCGGCCGGCTGCGTTCGATCAACCGCCGCCGCTGGCACCTGGACGAGCTCGACGAGCTGCTCGACAGCCGCAATACCCCCACCCGGGAGGTCTTCCTGGCGCTCAAGCGGCGCCTGGCCATCCGCCGCGCCGAGCCCTGCTTCCATCCCGATGCCCCCCAGCGAGTGCTGCCAGCCCCGCCGGCGCTGCTGGTGCTCCAGCGTGGCCCGCTGGCGGGCGGCCGGCGTCTGCTGGCGATCCATAACGTCAGCGACCAGCGCCAGCCACTGGCGGCGCTGGCCGAGGGGGAGTGGTTCGACCTGCTGGAGAATGTGCCCTGGGCGGGTCAGGAGAGCCTCGCCCCCTATCGCACCCTGTGGCTGGTCCAGCAGTCCTGAACGACAGGAACATCGTTGGAGGCTATGCCGGCGCCTCGCACTACGCTGTGATCCGACCTGGTTACACTTCCCCAGCGTTATCGGCCTCCACGGCATCGTGGAGGCGGCTCAGCAGGTCGGGGATGGCGGAGCGCACGCGGTTCCAGCTGGGGATGAAGGGACGCTCGCCGGGATTGTCGAGGAAGGCGTTGCCGGCCTCCAGCAGGTTGGCGGCGAACAGCTCCACGGCGCGCTCCTCGGCGTGACGGTCCAGGGCGAGGCCGTTCATCACCGCGTCGTGATGGTAGGCCTCGATCAGGTCCAGGGCGAGGCGGTAGTAGGTGGCCTTGAGGGTGCGGAACCCCTCGGCGCTGAAGGTCACGCCCTGGGTAGCCAGCTTGCGGTAGAGCGCCTTGGCGATGTCCAGGCTCATGCGGTTGAGCCCCGCCGAGGCATCCTCCTCCGAGACCGGCTGGTGCTTGTGGTCGTAGGCATCGGCCAGGTCCACCTGGCAGAGCCGCTTGGTGGAGTGGTTGCGGTGCACCTCCGAGAGCACGCCGATCTCCAGGCCCCAGTCGGCGGGGATGCGGATGCCGTCGAGCACCTCGGCGCGCATGGCGAACTCACCGGAGAGCGGATAGCGGTAGCTGTCCAGATACTGGAGGTAGGGCAGCGGCCCATGCATCTGCTTGAGCGCCCGCAGCAGCGGCGTGACCATCAGCCGCGACACCCGGCCGTTGAGCTTGCCCTCGGCGATGCGAGGGTAGTAACCCTTGCAGAACTCGTAGTTGAAGTGGGGGTGGGCCACCGGGTAGAAGAGCCGTGCCAGCAGGCCCCGGTCGTAGGTGAGGATATCGCAGTCGTGGAGCCCCACCACCGCACCGCGTGCCGAGGCCTGCACGTAGCCCGCGCAAAACCAGACGTTGCGCCCCTTGCCGGGTTCCCGGGGCGAGAGGCCATGCTCCTCCAGCTCGGCATCCAGGGCACGCAGTCGCGGGCCATCGTTCCAGAGGATGCGATGGCGCTGGGGCAGCCGGGCGAAGAACTTCCGGGCGTGCAGGAACTGCTCGCGGTCGGCCCGGTCGAGCCCGATCACCACCTCGGCCAGGTAGGGCACCCGACGTAGCTCCTCGACGATCGCCTCGAGGGCGGGCCCCTCCAGCTCCGAGAAGAGCGACGGCAGGATCAGGCTCATGGGCCGACGACGGCCGAACTCGCAGAGCTCCGCCTCCAACGCCGCCACCGGCCGCCGGGTCAGGTTGTGGAAGTCGGTGATGATGCCGTTCTGATGGAAGTCGCTCATGCCGCTGCCTCCTCGGCCGCCTCGACGGTCTCACGCAGTGCCGCCGGAATTACCCGGCGGTCGGCTCGCCCCCACCAGTAGGCCACCCCCTCGGCCCAGCCGGCGGGTCCCGTCGCCTCGCTGCGGTAGAGCGATGGCTGGTCCGGCAATACGTCCAGGCCATGGCAGCCGCGGATCACCACCGCCTGATCCACCGCTTCCAGCATGGGGATGTCGTTGGGGCCGTCGCCCAGGGCCAGGGTCATCGGCCGCCGGCCGCGCAGCGCCTCGAAGCGGGAGATCAGCCAGCTCACCGCGTTGCCCTTGTGGGAGGTACCGGTGGCGTGCCAGAAGCGCCCGCCCCGCACCAGCTGCAGGCCGTCGCCGGCGAGCCCCACGCGGAAGCCCTCGAGGCGCGCCTCATCCTCCTCCCAGATCAGCGGCTCGCTGCCCTCGCGCATCCGCGCCAGGCGCGCCTCGGGCTCGGGGAGACCGGTGTAGTCGGTGAGTTCATCGAGGGTCATCTCGCTCATGGCGGTGAAGCGCACCCCGAGACGCTCGCGCCATACCGCCAGGCGCTTGCGAACGAAGCCGATGTCCACCCCCAGGGTGCGGATCCCGAGCCCATCGGGGCCCGGGCGGTCGACGCGCGCATGGCACCAGGCCGGCGGCAGCCCCACCACGGCGCCGTTCTCGGCGATGAAGGGGGTATCGGTCAGGCCCAGCTCCCGGCGCAGCGGCACGATCTCGCTGCGGGTCTTGCTGGTCACCGGAATCACCGGCACACCCAGCTGCTTGAGCCGTGCAAGCCAGGGCCTGGCGGGTTGCCAGTCGTAGCTGTGGTGGTCGAGCAGCGAGCCGTCGAGGTCGGTAAACAGCAGCCGCGGCGTGAGGGCGGCATCGAGGCCGGAATGGGGCGTGAGGCGTGAGTCGGTCATGGCAGCTCCCTGGCGTGACATCGGGTCGTTGCCCTTACCTTGCACAGGGCGTGCCAGGCCGCATTGCAGCGGGTGTTGGCGCGACGGCGGCGAACCTTGCGCACCATCCCGGCGCATCATGACGCACCAAAAAAGAGCGCCCCGAGGCGAAAAAGCCTCGGGGCGTCGGGAACCGCAGCCGTCGCGGATCAGAAGCGGTAGCGAAGACCCACGCTTGCCGCATCGAAGTTGTAGCGGGACTTGTCCAGGTAGCGCATGTAGTCCGCGCCCACTGACAGGTTGGGGGCCACGTCGAACTCGGCGCCGGCTCCGTAGGAGAAGCCGCTTTCGCGGTCGATATCGAAGTCCACCTCGGTGAAGCCGGCCAGGCCATAGAGGCGGAACTCCGGAGCCACCGGCAGGATACCCTTGGCATAGGCGCCGATCAGGTAGTCGAGCTCGACGGGGCCATCGGAGCCGCCGCCACCCAGGTGGCCCTCCACGGCGAAGTACTCGTTGAACTGCATGCCGCCGTTGAGGCGCAGGCCGACGCTATCGCGGCTGGAGGCGGGCCCATCGGGGTTGAGGTCCCAGAACATGGCGTCGCCGCCGATGTAGGGCTGGGGATAGAAGGCCTGCTGGGCCTGGGCACTGGTAGCCGCGCCGGCGGCCAGGATGGCCGCGGTTGCGGCGGCAAGCGTGATGCGTTTCATGGGGCTCTCCTCGTTAATGAACACCGTTCTATAACGCCTACAGTGTGGTCCCGGGAACGCCACTCTTCAAGGTGGGAATGTGCAAATGTGCGCCAAGCGGCGTCGCCCGGCGGCGACGCCGCCTGGTCTCACGCCCGCTTCGACAGGCCCAGGAACAGGATCCCCGCGAGCACGATGCCGCCGCCCACCAGCTGCACCGGGGTGAGCGCCTGCCCCAGCACCAGGTAGCCCAGCAGCAGGGCCGCCACCGGCTCCATGTTCATGGCCGGGGCGTTGCGCGCCATGTCGAGCCTGGGCACCGTGATGAAGAGCACCGAGAAGGCCAGCGCATAGCAGAGCGTCAGCAGCGCGAGCCCCGTCCAGCCGGCCAGCGACTGGGGCGGCGCCATGCCGCCCGGCACGAGCCCCAGGCCCCCGGCGATGACCATGGCCGCCAGCACGGTGAGCATGGTCAGCAGGCTGCGCAGGGTGCTGCCGACGCCGGCCAGGCGGTGCTCGGTGATCCACAGGGCGCAGGAGAAGGCGGTGGCGGCGGCCAGGCCGAAGGCCACCCCGGCGAGCCAGTCCGGCCCCATGGCCCCGGGGTCGGCGAACCAGGTCGGCACGTCCAGCACCACCACCAGGCCGATGAGGATCACACCCATGACCAGCGTCGCCCGCGCCGTCGGCCGCGGCCCCCCCAGCGCCCAGGAGAGCAGCGCCAGCTGGATCGGCAGGGTGTTCATCAAAAGCAGCGCCACCACCACCGGAATGCGCGCCACCGCCGAATAGAGGCAGAGGCTCTGCACCGCCACCAGCAGGCCCACCGCCAGCTGCCAGCGTCCGGAGCCTGCGGGCAGTCGCCACGACTTGCGCTGGAACACCACCAGCGCCGCCAGTGCCAGGGCGGCCACGCCGGAGCGCAGCACGATGGCCAGCAGCAGGCCGGCACCGGCATCGAAGGCGACCCGGGCGGCCACGTGGTTGGCGGCGAACAGGGTGGCGAGGCCGCACATCAGGGCCAGGGCGAGGGGCCGCGGGAAAGGAGCGGGGGCCACCGAAGCGCCAGAGGGGGTCGACATGTCACGGCTTCCATGCAGAGTGTAGGGGACAAGGGCAGCACATCATGATGGGCGTCAAGCCGAGAGGCGACCACCGGCGGCGGCCTCATGTTAGACTAAAGTCCAAGCCTTCTCTCACCCTCCATCCCACAAGAGGCGTCGATGAACGAGCCGGTGCTGGTGATCAACTGCGGGTCCTCCTCCATCAAGTATGCGCTGGTGCCGGCGGCTGCCGACCAGCCGCGCCTGACCGGCCTGGCCGAGCGGCTGGGCAGCGGCGATGCCCGCCTCAAGGGCGTCGACAGCCGCGGCGAGGCCTTCACCCGCGCCCTGGGTGACGCCGGCCACGTCGAGGCCCTCGCGGCGATCCTCGAGGGACTGGGGGACCACCGCCCCGGCGCCGTGGGGCACCGGGTCGTTCACGGCGGCGAGCGCTTCACCCGGGCCGCGCTGATCGACGATGACGTCGTGGCCGCCATCGAGGCCACCAGCGCGCTCGCGCCGCTGCACAACCCGGCCAACCTCCAGGGGGTCGCCGCCACCCGCGCGCTGTTTGCCGAACTGCCCCAGGTGGCGGTCTTCGATACCGCCTTCCACCAGAGCCTGCCGCCCCGCGCCTACCGCTATGCCCTGCCCGAGGCGCTCTATCGCGAGCACGGCATCCGCCGCTACGGCTTCCACGGCACCAGCCATGCCTACGTGAGCGCGCGCGCCGATGCCCTCGCCGGCATCGAAGGCGGCTGGCTGACCGCCCACCTGGGCAACGGTTGCTCCACCGCCGCGGTGTGGCAGGGGCAGAGCCTCGACACCAGCATGGGCCTCACCCCGCTGGAGGGGCTCGTCATGGGCACCCGCAGCGGCGACGTCGACCCCGGGCTGCACGCCCACCTGGCCCGCGAGCTGGGCTGGTCCCTCGAGCGCATCAACGATGTCCTCAACCGAGGTAGCGGCCTGCTCGGGCTCTCCGGGCTCTCCAACGACATGCGCGAGCTGGAGGCCGCCGCCGAGGCGGGCCACGCCGGCGCGGCACTCGCCGTGGAGGTGTTCTGCTACCGCATCGCCAAGTCCCTGGCCGCCCTCTCCTGCGCCCTGCCCCGCCTGGACGGCATCGTCTTCACCGGCGGCATCGGCGAGAATTCGCCACGGGTGCGCGAGCAGGTGGTGGCGCTGCTGCCCCACTTCGGCCTCGCCCTGGACCCCGAGGCCAACCGCGAGACGATTCGCGGCCACGAGGGCCGCATCGACGCGCCGGCCCCGAACCGCCCCGCCCTGTGGGTGATCCCCACCGACGAGGAGGGCCGCATCGCCGACGAGACCCGCCAGCTGCTGGGAGAGACCGCCCGATGACGCCCCGCCCCGCCCGCCCCGCTCCCCAGGCCATCCTGCTGGTGCCCACCGGCGAGGGCGCCGGCCTCACCTCGGCCTGCCTGGGCCTGATCCAGGCGCTGGACACCATCGGCCTCAAGGCCGGCTTCCTCAAGCCGCTGCGCCAGGACGAGCTCAACGGCTCGGGGCCGGACCGCTCCTGCGCCCTGGTCAACAGTACCCTGGGGCTGCGCCCGCCGGCGCCGATCCCCCAGTCCGAGATGGAGCGCCTGCTGCGCCAGGACCGCCTCGACGTGCTGATGGAGCAGGTGGTGGAGCTCCAGGAGGCCGCCCTCGAGGCCTTCCCGGACGGCGCCCCGGAGCTGCTGGTAATGGAGGGGCTGGTGCCGACGCGCCACGCCAGCTACGCCGCCCAGGTCAATGCCCAGCTGGCCCACGCGCTGAACGCCCGGATCATCCTAGTGGGCAGCGGCGACCTGGCCGATCCCCAGGCGCTGGCCGAGCAGCTCGACATGCACGCCCGGGCCTTCGGCGGGGTCGGCTCGGCCCGCACCCTGGGCTGCATCCTGATGCGCATGCACAACATGCCCGGGGGCGAGGACGCCAGTGGATTGGCCCCCGGTACCGCCGCGCCGGCCCTGGAGGAGGCCCTGCTCGCCGAGCTGCGCCGTCACTCCCCCGCGCTCGCCACCGAACGCTTCCACCTGATCGGCATGGTGCCCTACGCCCCGGCGCTCTCCGCCCCGCGGGTGCTGGACGTGGCCCGCGCCCTGGGAGCCCGCTTCCTCAACGAGGGGGAACCCGAACGGCGGGTGCTCTCCACCAGCCTCTGCGCGCGCAGCGCCTCCAACGCCCTGCACATCTTCAAACCCGGCGGGCTGGTGGTGGCCTCCGGCGATCGCGACGACGTGGTGCTGGCCTCGGCCCTGGCCACCATGAACGGCGTCCCCCTGGCCGGCGTCCTGCTTACCAACGGCTTCATCCCGGGCGACAACATGATCGAGATGTGCCGCCCGGCGCTGAAGACCGGCCTGCCGGTGATCAGCGTCGACACCGACAGCTTCACCACCGCCAAGAACCTCGGCCAGATGGGCAACGACATCCCCATCGACGACTTCGAGCGCGCCGAGCGGGTGGCCAACTTCGTGGCCGCCCATATCGATCTGCAGTGGCTCAAGGACCACCTGAGCCGCGGCTATACCCGCCGTCTCTCCCCCTCCGCCTTCCGCCACCAGCTGGTCAAGCTGGCCCAGCAGGCCGACCGGCGCATCATCCTGCCCGAGGGCAGCGAGCCGCGCACCGTGGAGGCCGCCGCCATCTGCCAGCGTCGCGGCATCGCCCGCTGCGTGCTGCTGGGCAAGCGCGAGGAGATCATGGAGGTGGCCCGCCAGCGCGGCATCGAACTGCCCGAGGGGCTCGAGATCATCGACCCGGACAGCATCCGGGCGCGCTACGTGGCGCCCATGGTGGAGAGGCGCACCGGCAAGGTGAACGAGCTGACCGCCGAGGCCCAGCTCCAGGACAACGTGGTGCTCGGCACCATGATGCTGGCCCTCGACGAGGTGGATGGCCTGGTCTCCGGCGCCATCCACACCACCGCCAACACCGTGCGTCCGGCCTTCCAGCTGATCAAGACCGCCCCGGGCTATGAGCAGGTCTCGTCGATCTTCTTCATGCTGCTGCCCGAGCAGGTGGTGGTCTACGGCGACTGCGCGGTGAACCCCGACCCGGACGCCGAGACCCTGGCCGAGATCGCCCTGCAGAGCGCCCGCTCCGCCCAGGCCTTCGGCATCGAGCCGCGGGTGGCAATGATCAGCTACTCCACGGGGGAGTCCGGCTCAGGCGCCGACGTGGAGAAGGTGCGTCAGGCCACCCGCCTGGCCCGGGAACGGGCCCCCGAGCTCTCGATCGATGGCCCGCTGCAGTACGACGCCGCCGCCATCGAGAGCGTCGGCCGCCAGAAGGCGCCGGACTCCCCGGTGGCGGGGCGCGCCACGGTGTTCGTCTTCCCGGACCTCAACACCGGCAATACCACCTACAAGGCGGTGCAGCGCAGCGCCCGGGTGGTCAGCGTCGGCCCCATGCTGCAGGGCCTCAACAAGCCGGTGAACGACCTCTCCCGCGGGGCGCTGGTCGACGACATCGTCTACACCATCGCGCTGACCGCCATCCAGGCCGCCCAGGGCGACTGAGCCGGCGGCCCTCTGAAAACAGCAGCGCCCCGTCAGGGTAACCGACGGGGCGCTCGCGTCTCACTTGACCCGCCTCAAGCCCGCCGCGCGGGCCGCTGGCCCCGGGTGGCGAATGGGCATATTCTCAGTCCATGGACCCGCCTTCGCTAACCTGAAGGCTCCCCGCTTCATGACGGAGACTCACATGCCCGGCCTGCTTCCCGACGTCGATCCCGATGGTCTGCTCGAATACTCGGTGGTCTATACCGACCGCGCCCTGAACCACATGTCCTCCCGCTTCCAGGAGGTGATGCGCGATATCTCCGGCCAGCTCAAGCGGGTCTACCACGCCCACAGTGCGGTGATCGTGCCCGGCAGCGGCACCTTCGGCATGGAGGCGGTGGCCCGCCAGTTCGCCAAGGAGCGGCGCTGCCTGGTGATCCGCAACGGCTGGTTCAGCTACCGCTGGAGCCAGATCCTCGAGATGGGCCGCATCCCGGCCGATATCAACGTGCTCAAGGCGCGCCGCCTCGACGAGAGCAGCCCCGCCTCGCCCTTCGCCCCGGCGCCCATCGAGGAGGTGATCGAGGCGATCCGCGACCAGCAGCCGGACATCATCTTCATGCCCCACGTGGAGACCGCCGCGGGGATCATCCTGCCCGACGACTACATCCGCCAGGTGGCCGATGCCATCCATCAGGAGGGTGGCCTGCTGGTGCTCGACTGCATCGCCTCCGGCGCCATCTGGGTCGACATGCAGGACCTCGGCGTCGATGTGCTGGTCAGCGCCCCCCAGAAGGGCTGGAGCGCCTCGCCCTGCTGCGCCATGGTGATGCTCTCGCGCCAGGCCCGCGAGGTCATCGACGACACCACCAGCTCGAGCTTCGCCTGCGACCTCAAGAAGTGGCTCACCATCATGGAAACCTACGAGGGCGGCGGCCACGCCTACCACGCCACCCTGCCCACCGACGGGCTGGTGACGCTTCGCGACGTGATGGTCGAGATAGAGGCCTATGGCCTGGAGAAGGTGCGCGACGAGCAGCAGGCGCTGGGCGACGGCGTCCGCGAGCTGCTGGCAGAGTTCGGCTATCGGAGCGTGGCGGCCCCCGGCTTCGAGGCCCCCGGCGTGGTGGTCAGCTACACCGATGACGCCGGCCTGGTCGGCAAGTTTGCCGAGGCGGGCCTGCAGGTGGCCGGCGGCGTGCAGCTGATGTGCGACGAGGGCGAGGGCTTCCTGACCTTCCGCATCGGCCTGTTCGGCCTGGAGAAGCTCCACGACCGCGAGCGCAGCCTGGCCCACCTGCGCGGTGCCCTCGAGACCATCGCCCGGGCGCAACCGGTACCCCCCGGCGAGGCCTGATAGGGCCAGCCTGCAACGACAAAGCCCACCATAAGAAGAGGGGCGGCCAACTGGCCGCCCCTCTCGTGTTTGCGTAGCTCGTATTTGCGTAGTTCGTGCTTGTTTAGCTCGTGCTTGCGTTGCGCGCCGGAGCCGCGCCGAGCCTCAGAGGCTGCCGACGCCGCGCGGCACGAAGCCGAGGTTGTTGTCGACCTCCTTG
Source organism: Halomonas sp. PGE1 (assembly GCF_013000985.1). Lineage (NCBI taxonomy): Bacteria > Pseudomonadati > Pseudomonadota > Gammaproteobacteria > Oceanospirillales > Halomonadaceae > Halomonas > Halomonas sp. PGE1. Next base: position 1,409,223 of record NZ_CP053032.1, on the reverse strand, counting down.
ACGCCCGCGGTATTCTCGGCGGCCACCTGCACGGCCATCTTCTCCTGCTGGTTCTCGACCAGGCCCCACAGCTGCACCTTGCCGTCGGAGACCATGACGTTGATCCGGTCGACCAGCACGCCGGTGTTGGCGTCGACCTCCTTGAGGATGGCCTCGCGGATCTCGCGGTCATCCGCGGTCACGCTGGCCTCGGTGGCCACCACGGAGAAGCCGCGCAGCAGGTTGGAGCGGCTGACGATGCCCACCAGCTTGCCCTCCTGAACCACCGGCACCCGCTTGATGTGATGCTTCTCGAGCAGCCGCGAGATCTTGTGCAGCGGCATGTCGCCTGCGATGGTGATCGGGTCCTTGGTCATGATCTCGTGGGCACGGCGACCGTGGGACTTCACGTAGTCGGCGGCATCGTGGCCAGCGAACAGCTTCAGCCACCAGGACTTGCGGCGCGCGGTGTCGTTCTCCACCCGGCGCATCAGGTCACCCTCGCTGACGATGCCGAGCACCTTGCCACCATCATCCACGACGGGGACCGCGCTGATGCCGTGTTCCAGCAGCAGGCTGGCGATCTCGCGCACCTCGCTGTCCGGCGATACGGTGATGACGTTCTGGGTCATGACATCTGCAGCTAGCATCGGGCGTTCTCCACGGATTTATGGGAATACACCCTGAAGATAGCAACTTGCCGGCGGCGACGCATTGACCGGGGCCGGGTTTGCTGGACGCCGTTTCAACCCTTGCCCCGGTTCAGTCTGCCTGGCCCGCCCCCTCGGCATGGACCCGCTCCACGTCGACGATCCGCGAACGGCTCATCACTACCTTCCAGCGCTGCAGGGTCGGCGGCCGGTCGCCCTGCACCTCGCGAATCACCAGATTGATCAGATGGCGCTTCTCCACCTCCTCGCGCACCACCTGCCCCTCCTCCAGCCGGTAGACCCGGTGGCTGCCCTTGTCCATCAGCCGCGCCAGCGGCGAGAGGTCCAGGGTCAGGGTCTCGCGGGTGTGCTCGTAGCCGCTGAGGAAGCGCGTCGGTGACATCCGCGAGCGGGAGCGATAGTGCAGCACCACCTCCTCGCGCTGTGCCACGTTGCGCTTGCGCACCCGCTTGATCTCCTCGTCCAGCTTGAGGAAGCGCTGATAGTCGAACCACTCGAGCTGATGGCCCACCGTCACGTTGCGGGTGGGGTCCAGGTACTGGCGTCGCCACTTGGGCCGCCCCCGGCGCAGGAGGCGCCACAGGGTGTTGCGCAGGTCGTCCTTGAACACCTCGCGCAGGGCATAGAGCACCGCCATGGCCAGCACGAAGAGCGCGGTGATATCGGACAGGGCGTCACGCACCCGCAAGAGCCCCAGCGAGACGAACACCATCACCACCGCGGTGGCCAGCGCCTTGACCGCCTTCTGCTCGCCCCCGCCGAGCTCCTGGGTCTTCTGCTTGAGGGTCACCGGGTACTCGATCAAGCGGCGCAGCAGCCGCATCTTGTTGGACATGCGGGTCGGGTCCCGGGTGACCCGCTCGGAGTTGTACTGCTGCGCCTCCCGATGGGCGCCCTCCTCCCGGCAGATGGCCAGGAGCCGCTTGCGAATCTCGCGAAAGCGCGCGCCCCTGGGCAGGTTGGCCACCAGCGCCAGCAGGCGCTGCTCGGTGAACCAGGAGAGATAGTTGTCGATGGTGACGTAGTAGCGGCTGAGGCTCTCCTCGGCGGGCTCCTGGCGACGCAGCCGCTTGAGAATCCCGGTGGCAAGCTCCGCGTGCTCCTCCAGCCGCGTCTCCAGGGAGGCCTCCTCCTTCTGCCCCTCGCGCTCCTTCGCCTGGCCGCCGGCGGGCTTGTGCGTGTCGTTGGCGGCCTGGGCGCTCGGCGTGCCGGGTGCGGGCCTCTCCCTGGCAGCCGGGGCGCTCTCCTTGCCGCTCGCCCCCTTCTCCTTGCCGACAGCACCCTTCTCCTTGCCGGCGGCGGCCTTCTCGGCCCGGCGCACCCGACGGGCGGCGTCCAGCAGCGGCTGGTTGGAGCCCTCGAGGGCCACCACGTACTGGTAGGCGTAGAGGCTCATCCCCAGGCGGTACTGCGCCGGGTCGAGGCGCCCCCGTTCGGCCAGCCGGCTGAGCACCAGCGGCAGGCGGTAGCGGTCGCTGTAGTAGGTGCGCTTGACGTGGATCGCCGCGTGGTAGAAGGCCTCCTCGGCGAGCACCTGGGGGCCAAGCCCCAGCTCCCCGGGCACGAACAGGTAGAGATCCAACTGGTGGGCGGTCTCCTCCTGCAGCACCCGGGAGATACGCAGGGAGAGCGCATCCGCGCGATCCACGCTGATCATTGGCCGGGATCCGGTGAGGCACCGCGGGGGTTGGTGTCGCCCTCGGGGTCGGCCACCTGGGCCTCACCGGGCTCGCGCCCGGCGGCGTCGCGGGGGGGCATCAGGGGACTCGCTGGCCCGGGCGATGCCCTCGTCGCTGCCGTCCAGACGGCCGCCGCCGCGGCCCTGCATGCTGATGTTGAGGCGCGGCATGGCCAGGTCGAGGCCCTGCTCCTCCATGCGCTGCTTGAGCAGCAGGTTGAAGGCGCGGGCCACGTCCCACTGCATCTCGGGCGCGGTGCGAAAGCGCATGCGCAGCACCGGACAGCCCTCCTCGAAGGCCTGGATGCCCTGCATCTCCAGCGGCGACCAGATGTAGTGGCGCATCATCGGGTCCTGGCGCAGCGCCTGGGCAGTCTCCTGCATCAGGCTGATGGCATCGTCGATCTTCATCTCGTGGGGGATGCGGATGCGCATCAGGGCGATGCCGAACTGCCGCGACATGTTGTGGATGGTGGCGATGCGGCTGAAGGTGATGATGTGCACGATGCCGTCCAGGTCACGCAGGCGCACGGTACGCAGGGTCAGCCCCTCCACCGTGCCCATGTGGCCGTTGATCTCGACGAAGTCGTCCACCGCCAGCGAGTCCTCGATGAGGATGAAGATGCCGGTGATCAGGTCCTGCACCAGAGTCTGGGCGCCGAAGCCAATGGCCAGGCCGATCACACCGGCACCGGCCAGCAGCGGGGTGACGTTCACCCCGAGATTGGCCAGGCCGACGATCGCCGCGATGATCACGATGGTGGTGAAGATGACATTGCGGATCATCGGGGTGATGGTCTGGGCCCGGGCCTGGTTGACCCGCCGCCCGCGGGTGCGCGCCGAACTGGTCAGGGCACGCTGGATGGCGGTATCGGCGAAGATCCACGCCAGCCAGGCCAGCAGCACGGTAAAGGCCACGGCCAGCAGCGCCTGGCCGATGCGTGCGCTCGCCACCCCCTGCTGGCCGATGCCGATCAGCGACCCGCCCCACACCTGGGTGGAGAGCTCGGCGAAGGCCAGCCAGGTGGCGGCATGAGCCAGCACATAGCCGAAGCGCTCCAGGCGCTGGCGATACTGGCTGATGCGCCGCCGCTGGTTGCGCTTGCTGCGCCGCTCCCCGTGGCGGCGCAGCAGGCCGGTGACCACCAGCGCCAGCACCAGCAGCGACGCCGAAATGATCGAGCGGGCCAGCGCCGTGCCCACGTCACCGCCGGTGACGAAGATCGCCACCAGCGAAGCGCCCACCAGCAGCAGCGCTGGCACGTGCCAGAGGCTGCCAACCACGGCCACTACGCTGGCACTACCGCTGCTCTCACGGCGCTCGCGCCAGGGGCGGTTCCTGATGATGTGCTGGATGGGGCGCTGGAAGCGCAGGATGAAGCGAATGCTGAGCAGCGCGGCCAGCATGTTGGCCAGCACCGAGAGCAGGCCGGCCAGCTCGTCGCCGATCAGGTCGGTCAGGCGTCCGGAGTTGAAGGCATCGCCCAGCGCGATCAGCGCGCCGATCACGAACAGCGGCCGCAGCGCGCGCTGCTGCAGGATCTGCACCGCCACGAAGCGATGCCCGCGGGTAAACACCGAGACGAAGGTCTCCACCACCACCGAGAGGGTACGACCACACAGGGCGATATAGGCCACCACCAGGGCCATGGTGCGACCGGAGCTCTCCGGGATCAGCTGCGCCATGCCCAGCACCAGGAAGAAGGCCAGCGCCCAGGGCAGCATGCGGCGCAGGAAATGCACGGTGAGCAACCAGGCCCGCGGGTCCCGGGGCAGGTCGAGCGGCCAGCCGCGGCGACGGGCCAGCAGGCGCCCCAGGGCGATCAGGATCACCAGCAGGCCGACCCAGATGCCCAGCAGCACGGCCCCCTCCACCAGGAAGCGCATCAGGTCGGCATTGCCGGTGCCGGTCACCAGGCCGCTGAGGTCCTCCCAGCCCTGCTCCAGCTGGTCCTGCCACTGGTCGACGGGCGAGTGCCCTGCCTCGGCCTGCTCGCCCAGGTCGCTCAGGGTCTCGGCCAGGGCCCCGAGCAGCCCCTGGCGCGGCGCCAGGGCCGCCTCCTCGGCCGCCTCGCCGTGCACCGCCTGCAGCTCGCGCAGGCCCTCCAGCAGCTGGCCGCGCCGCTCGGCGTCCTCCAGGGTGGCAATCACCTGCTCGAGGGATTCCTGGAACGCCTGGGGGTCATGCTCGGCGGTGGCCTCCCCGCCTCCGACCAGCCCCGTCAGGCCCAGCTGCTGGGCCTGGGCGGGCAGCGCCAGCAGGAGCAGCAGCAGCCAGGCCAGGCAGGTGAAGAGGGTTCGGCGCAGTGGTAGGGACATCGTTTCTCCGTGTTCGGTCGGCGACGCAGGCCGCTGATATGTTAGGCTCCACGCGAGCCCATCGGTCACGCACAGGATGCCGCCATGACGCCTCTCCCGCCACCCGAGCCCCGCAATCCAGACGGCGAGACGCGCCGCGTCGGGGTCGAGATCGAGTTCGCCGGTCTGCCGCCCCGCGACACCGCCGAGCTGGTGCGCGAGCTGTTCGGCGGCGAACTGACGGTCATCAGCCCCCACCGTCTCAAGGTGCAGGAGACCCGCTGGGGCGATTTCGTCATCGAGCTCGATACCCAGTATGCCCATCCCGACCGCGAGGTGCTCGACGCCCGTCCGAAGGACGATACCGAGTGGGAGCGCCAGCGCCACCAGATGCGCGTCGACTTCCACACCCGCACCCGGGAGCTGATCGGCGACGTGGTCACGGGCCTGGTGCCCACCGAGATCGTCTGCCCAGCGGTACCCTGGGACGAGCTCGACGAGCTCGACGCCCTCTTCGACGCCCTGCGCCAGCACGGCGCCAAGGGCACCGACGCCAGCCTGCTCTACGGCTTCGGCCTGCACCTCAATCCCGAAGCGGCGAGCCTCTCGGTGGAGAGCCTCCTCGACCACCTGCGTGCCTACCTGCTCACCGCCGAGTGGCTGCGCGAGCAGATCGACGTGGACATCACCCGCGAGGTGCTGCCCCACGCCAACCCCTTCCCCAAGCCATATGCCCTCAAGGTGCTCGACCCCCGCTATGCGCCGGATCTCGACACCCTGATCGGCGACTATCTCGAGGACAACCCGACCCGCAACCGCGAGCTCGACATGACCCCGCTGTTTGCCCACCTGCGCCCCGGCTACCCCCACCCGCTGTTTCGCAACAAGCTGGTCAAGGCACGCCCCACCTTCCACTACCGGCTGCCCGACGCCCGGCTCTCGGAGCCCGGCTGGGGTTCGGTGACGGAGTGGAACCGCTGGCTGGAGGTGGAGAAGCTGGCCGCCGACAAGGAGCTGCTGGCCAAGCGCAGCGCCGGCTACGTGGCCAAGCACACCCTCTCGCCGCTGGCCCGACTGTGGCTGCGCATGCGCGGCTGGGCGGGCACCTCGTGAGCGATCCCCGCCCCCTGATCGGCATCACCACCTCCGACGACAAGAGCCAGATCGCCTGGCTCTTCGACTGGTTCGCGGTGTGGCGCCACGGCGGTCGGCCGCGGCGGCTGTCGCCCTCGCGCCCTCTGCCCGAGCGCCTCGACGGCCTGATCATCGGCGGCGGCGACGACATCCAGGCCCACCTCTACGACTCCGAGGTGCAGCTCGACGTGCGGGTCGACCCCCAACGCGACGAGCTGGAGCTGGAGCTGCTCGAGCGCTTCATCCCCGAGGGCACCCCGGTGCTCGGCATCTGCCGCGGCGCCCAACTGATCAACGTCTACCGTGGCGGCACCCTGGACCCGGACATCTACACCACCCACGAGGGCCTCAAGCGCCGGCGCACGGTGCTGCCGCGCAAGACGGTGGATATCGTCGGCGCCAGCAAGCTCCACCGCCTGCTGGGGGTGAGCTGGTGCCGCATCAACAGCCTGCACCATCAGGCGGTGCAGGAAACCGGCGAGGGGATCGAGATCGTCGCCCGCGACCGCGAGGGCCTGGTCCAGGGCATCGAATCCCGCGACCACGACTTCCTGATCGGCGTGCAGTGGCACCCGGAGTGGCTGATCTTCAACCGCCCCCAGCAGCGCCTGATCCGCGCCCTGGTCGAGGCCGCCCGCCAGCGGCAGGCGGGCTGAGCCCCCCCCGGCACGAAGACGGCCACCCGAGGGTGGCCGTCTGCATGGATCGGGCGATCCGGTTCCCTCACCCGCTAGCCGAGGGACGCGAGCGCCGCCTCGTAGTCCGGCTCGTCCTTGATCTCGTCGACCAGTTGGCTGTGGATCACGCGATCGTTCTCGTCGAGCACCACCACGCCCCTCGCGCAGAGGCCGGCCAGCGGTCCGCTGCTGATATCGACGCCCCAGTCGCGCCGGAATTCCGGATGGCGGAAGGTAGAAAGGGTCGCCACCTTCTCCAGCCCCTCGGCACCGCAGAAGCGCTGGGCGGCAAAGGGCAGGTCGGCGGACACCACCAGCACCACGGTGTTATCCAGCTGCGACGCCAGCTCGTTGAAGCGGCGGGTGGAGGTAGCGCAGGTCGGCGTATCGACGCTGGGAATAATATTGAGCACCTTGCGCTTACCGGCGTGGTCGGCAAGGGTCACATCCGCCAGCTCGGCATTGGTCAGGGTCAGCGCGGGCGCCGTATCGCCCACCGCGGGAAAGCTGCCCGCAACGTCCACCGGCTCACCGCCGAGTTTCACCTGGCTCATGGCACTACTCCTCTGTCGTCTGGGGAAGACTCGAGCCTAGCCTCTCCGGCCGCGAACGGCCAGCCACGACTCAACGCTTGCCGTCACGCAGCCTGGCCAGGGCCGCGGCCAGGGCCGGCTCGCCCAGCGCCCGCATCGCCGCCACGTTGCGCTCGGGGATCGCCTCGGGGTCGGGATAGTGCTCAAGCGCCCGCTCGAGGCCCGCCTCGCGCAGCAGGTGCAGCATCGGCCAGGGCGAGCGGTTGGTGAAGTTGGCGGCGTCCTCCTCCTCGGCTCCCTCGAAGCAGTAGTCGGGGTGGAAGCTCGCCAGCTGGTAGGTGCCCTCATACCCCTGGTCCTCCAGCAGCGCCTCGGCCACGGCGAGGAAGTCGAGGTAGTCGTCGAAGGCCTCGAGCCCCGGGGTCAGCACCAGCAGGGTGGTCTCGATGGCGGGCATCTCGTCGAGGCGCTCGCACTCGGCCACAAGGGTCAGCAGCGCGCGCTCCCAGTCGCCGGCCTCCACCGCCAGGTAGCGGATGGTGTCGCGGGCCACCTCGCGCCCGGCGAAGGGGCAGACGTTGCGGGCGACCACGAAGGTCTCGACCCAGGCGCGGGTGGCGGCCAGGGCCTGGGCCTGGTTCGGGGTGGGCTCGATGGATGCGGACATGGGGACTCTCGTGGCAACAGGAAAGGCGGTCTGGGGAAGGCGGTCTGCTATTGTGGCAGAAACCCGACCGCCACGAGGAGCCACGATGTCCGCCATCTCGTCACCCACCGTCACCCTGCCCGCCACCGCCCATGCGCCTGCGGTCGAGCTTCCCGCCATCGGCCAGGGCACCTAGCACATGGGCGAGGGGCTCGCCCCGCGCAGCGACGAGGTGCGCGCCCTGCAGCACGGCCTGGAGCGTGGCCTCACCCTGATCGACACCGCCGAGATGTATGCCGACGGCGAGGCCGAGGCGGTGGTGGGCGAGGCGCTGCTGGGCCGGCGCGACGAGGCCTTCCTGGTCTCCAAGGTCTACCCCTGGAACGCCGGGCGGGACTCGGCCATCGCCGCCTGCGAGGCGAGCCTGACACGCCTGGGCACCGACCATCTGGACCTCTACCTGCTGCACTGGCCGGGCAGCGTGCCGCTGGAGGAGACCCTGGAGGCCTTCGAGCGGCTGCGCCAGGCGGGCAAGATCCGCCGCTTCGGCGTCTCCAACTTCGACGTGGACGAGATGGCCGCGCTACATGCCCTGCCCGGCGGCAAGGCGTGCGCAGTCAACCAGGTGCTCTACCACCTCGGCTCCCGGGGCATCGAACACGCCCTGCTGCCCTGGCAGCGCGCCCGCGGCATCCCCACCATGGCCTACTGCCCGCTGGCCCAGGCCGGCGAGCTGCGCCGGGAGCTGCTCACCCACCCCGAGGTGCTCGAGATCGCCTCGTCGCTCGGCATCACCCCCACCCAGCTGCTGCTGGCCTGGGCGATCCGGCCACGGGGCGAGGGCGCGCCCCGCGACGTGATCGCCATCCCCAAGGCCACCCGCCTCGAGCACGTGGAGCAGAACGCCAGGGCCCTCGAGATCTCGCTGACCGAGGAAGCGCTCGCCCGCCTCGACGCCGCCTTCCCCGCGCCGGCCCGCAAGACGACGCTGGATATCGTGTAGAAAATCACCGGTTTCCCCGTCGGGAGGCCAGGCGATCGGCCATCCTGGTCGGCTCCGGCAGCTTGGTGCGCCCGAGGCAGCGGATCACCCAGTCGAGCGCCGCGGCCAGCGAGAGGCGATGCCCCGGCGAGACGAAGAGCGGCTTCACGCCCACCCGCGAGCGCAGCACCGCACCGATCACCTCGTCGTCGGGGCCGTCGATCAGCGGCGTCCAGTCACCCCGCGCGGGCCCCGGCTCGCCGTGGCGCCCGCAGAGCCGCGACTTGGCCACGCCGATGGTGGGCAGGTCGAGCCACAGCCCCAGGTGGGAGGCCACCCCGAGCCGGCGCGGATGGGCGATGCCCTGGCCGTCCACCATGATGAGATCGGGCATCACGCCGAGCCGCTCGAAGGCCGCCAGCGCCGCCGGCACCTCGCGAAAGGAGAGCAGCCCGGGGATATAGGGCATCCGCGTGGGCCCGCGGTGCACCACCTCCTCGACCACATCGAATACCCCCGGCCCCCGCGGCGGCCAGGCCAGCACCACCACTGCCGCCCGGGTGATCGCCTCGCCCTGCTCGAAGCCGATATCCACTCCGGCGATGCACCGCACCTCGCCCAGGCGATCCTCACGCTCCACCCGCCCGGCCAGGCGCCGCTGCAGGGCGATGGCCTCGCGGGGCGAGAGATTCCAGTCGTGGAGGGGAGTGAGTGGCATAAGGGCTCCTGTTTCACGGCGTAAGGAGCGCTGGGGACAAGCCGTAGAGGAGGTCCTACGCCAGGGATGGCGTCGATAGCGCCCAGGGAGGGGTTCACAGCGCCTCCTCAGAGGCTTGTCGCCAGATCAGCTCCGGAGGGATGTCTCAGCGGGCTCCTGAACCGCCGCTTCCAGTGGCGTAGACTATCGCCTTTCGATGCCCGCCAGGGAAGGGAGCCCCGCCGATCATGTTGACGCTGATTCATACCGCCGACTGGCACCTTGGCCAGACGTTCCACGGCCAGGAGCGCCACGCCGAGCACCGCGCCTTTCTCGCCTGGCTGCTCGACACCCTGGCCGCGCGCCAGGCCGACGCCCTGCTGGTGGCCGGCGACATCTTCGACGTGGTCAACCCCTCGCTTGCCGCCCAGGAGCTGCTCTACGACTTCATCGTCTCCGCCCACGAGCGGCTGCCGCGGCTGGATATCGTACTGATCGCCGGCAACCACGACAGCGGCAACCGCATAGAGCTGCCCGCCCCGCTGATGCGCCGGCTGCGCACCCACGCCCTGGGGCGGGTGAGCTGGCTCGACGACGGCCGCCTCGATGCCGAGCGCCTGCTGGTGCCGCTCACCGACGCCGCCGGCGAGACCCTCGCCTGGTGCCTGGCGCTGCCCTTCCTGCGCCCCGCCGAAGTGACCGGCGCGGCGCTGGCAAGCCGCGACGACGACAGCGGGCCCGGCGACGCCGCCGACGCGAATGACTACGTGGCCGGTATCACCCGGGTGCATCGCCAGCTGATCGCCGCCGCCGAGGCGCGCCGCGAACCGGGCCAGGCACTGGTGGCCATGAGCCACGCACACCTGCACGGCGCGGCGGTCTCCGAGGCCAGCGAGCGGCCCATCGTGATCGGCGGCGAGGAGTCGATCTCCGCCGCCCTCTTTCCCCCGGCCATCGCCTACGTGGCGCTGGGCCACCTGCACCGCGCCCAGCAGGTTGGCGAGGCGCGCCTCCGCTACAGCGGCAGCCCCCTGCCGCTGGACTTCAGCGAGGTGGCCTACCCCCACCAGGTGGTGGAGGTGACCCTGGACGGCGAGTCGCTGGCCGAGGCCATGGCGATCCCGGTACCGCGCCCCGTGGCCATGCATCGTATTGGCCCCGGCCCCATCGATAGCGTGCTGGCCGAGCTCGAGGCCCTGGAGAACGACCCGGCGCTGCCGAAGGAGCACTGGCCCTGGCTGGAGGTGCGGGTCGCGCTCGAGGCCCCCCTCCCCGACCTGCGCGCCCGGGTGGAGGCCGCACTCAAGGACAAGGCGGTGCGCCTGCTGCGCCTGGAGCGCCGCCTGCCCACCGTCGAGGGAGACGCCACCGCGGCCCGGGTCGACCTGGAGAGCCTGGGCCCGCGCAGGCTCTTCGAGCGCACCTGGGAGGCGCGCTGGGGCGAGCCGCCGGGCGACGACGTGCTGGCCGACTTCGACCGCCTGCGCCAGGAGGTGCTGGACGCCGACGACAGCGAGGCGAGTGGCCGGGAGGCGCGGCCATGAAGATCCTTGCCCTGCGCCTGGAGAACCTGGCCTCGCTGCCGGGGCCCCTCGAGCTCGATTTCACCGCCTCGCCGCTCAGCGACGCCGGCCTGTTCGCCATCACCGGCCCCACCGGCGCCGGCAAGAGCACCCTTCTCGACGCCCTGTGCCTGGCGCTCTACGGCAGCACCCCGCGGCTGCGCCAGGCGCCGGCCCGCGACAGCCAGATCGATGACACCCCGGACTCCCGCCTCACCACCAGCGATGCCCGCACCCTGCTGCGCCGCGGCACCGCCAGCGGCTACGCCGAGGTGGATTTCCTGGGCCGCGACGGACGCCGCTACCGCGCCCGCTGGGCAGTGCGCCGCGCCCGGGAGAAGGCCACCGGCCGCCTGCAGGCGGCGGAGCAATCGCTCACCGACCTCGACGACGAGCGCCTGCTGACCGCCCAGAAGCGCGAGTTCGAGCGCCTGCTGCCGGAGCGACTGGGGCTCACCTTCGACCAGTTCACCCGCGCCGTGCTGCTGGCCCAGAGCGAGTTCGCCGCCTTCCTCCAGGCCGACGACAACGCCCGAAGCGACCTGCTCGAGCGCCTCACCGGCACCGCCGAGTACTCCGAGATCTCCATGGCCGCCTACCGCCGCGCCAGCGAGGCGCGAAAGACGGTGGAGGCCCTGGAGGCGAAGCTCGCCGACGACCTGCCCGCCGAGCCCGAGGCCCGTGCAGAGCTCGAGCGCGTCGCCGAGGCCACCCAGCAAGCCCTTACTCACCTGCAGACCCAGGCGGAATCGCTCCAGGCGACGCGCCGCTGGCACGAGGAGGACGACCGGCGCCACGCGGCCCATGCCGAGGGCCTGGCGCAGCAGCAGGCCGCCGAGGCAACCTGGCAGGATCTCGCCGAGGCCCGCCGCGACCGCGACTGGCGCCGGCTGATCGCCCCCCGGCGGCACGCCCTGGCCCGCCAGGCGGCCCTGCCCGCCGAGCTCGACGCCCTGGCGGCGACCCGGCGCGAGACCGACGAGGCACTGGCCACCGCCGAGGCCGAGCACAAGGCCGCCGGGCGCGCCCTGGCCGAGGCCGAGCAGGCCCTCACGCACGCCGGCGAGGCACGCCAGCGCGCCGAACCGGCCCTTCATGAGGCCCGGGCGCACCAGCACGCCCTCAGCCAGCGCCAGCGCGAGCTGGCCGAGTGCGAGACCCAGCTCACCCAAGCCCGGGCGCAGGCCGCCAAGCTGAGTGACGACCACCAGCGCGAGCAGGCCGCCCAGCAGAAGCGCCATGAGCAGCAGCGTCAGTGGCAGGCGGCCCTGGCCGAGCTGGTGGGTGAGCACTCACACCTGGCGGCCGCCCGCCAGGCCGGCCAGCAGGCCCACGATCGGGCCGCCGCTCGCACCCTCGCCCTGGAGGCGCTGGCCAGCCGCTGGCAGGAATACCAGCGTGCCGAAGAGGCGTGCCGCCACCAGGCTCACCAGCAAACGACCGACCGCGAGCGGCGCGAGCGCCTGCTGGCCGAGGGGCAGACGGCTCGCCAGGCCCTCGACCGGGCCCAGGGCCACCTGGAGAGCGTCACCGCCCTGATCGAGCGCAGCCGCGCCGTACGCAGCGAGAGCGTGGCCCGGCTGCGCGAGGGCCTGCGGGAAGGCGAGCCCTGTCCCGTCTGCGGTGGGCAGGACCACCCCTGGCGCCATCAGCCACCGGCCACCCCCGAGGCGGCTCAGCTCGCCGCCCAGGAGGCCGAGGAGGGGCGCCAGCTCGAGGCCGCCCGGCAGGCCCGCGACGATGCCCAGGCCCGGCGCGACACCCTGCTGGGCGAGTACCGCGCCCTGGAGGCCGCCCTTGCCCAGGGCGAGCGGACGCTGGCAGGCGCCGAAGCGCGCCTGGCGGAGGCCCGCACGGGCCTGAGGGAGCACCCGCTCCACGACGAGCTCGACGCCGAGGAGGCGCCGGCCCGGGAGGCCTGGCTGCAGGCCCAGCGCCACGAGAGCGAGGCGAGCCGCCGGCAGGCCCAGCAGACCCTGGAGGCGCTGGCGCGAGCCGAAGCCGAGCTCGCCCCCCTGGAGGAGTCGCTGCGCCAGGGTGAGCTGGCCCTCACTCGCCTGGAGGGCGATAAGGCCAGGGCCGACCGCGACCTGACGGAACTGGAACGGCGCCTCCCCGAGCTGCAGCGTCAGCATGACGACACCCAGCGTGCCCTGCGCGCCCTGCTCGGCGAGCACGCCTCGGCGGAGGCGTGGCAGCAGCGACTCGACGCCACCGAGGCCGAGGCCCGTCAGGCCCGGGACGGCGCGCTGGCCCGCCGCCACGCCGCCGAACAGGCGCAGCAGCGCCTGGCCCAGCGACAGGAGCACCTGGCGGAGCGGCTCAACGCCCTGCAGCAGGAGCGCGACGACCTCGCCCGCGAACTCGCCGACTGGCGGGCCCAGCACCCCTCGCTGGACGACGCTACCCTCGCGCGGTTGCTGGCCCAGGACGACGCCGAGGCCCGGGAGGAGGAGCGCGAGATAGAGGCGGCCGACCAGGCTCGCCAGCAGGCCGGCGCCGCCCTGGCCGAGCGGCGCCGGGCGCTGCTCGCCCACCGCCGCGACGGGGGGCTGGGCGAGCAGGCGTCAGGAGAGGATGAGGCCGACGACGAGGCACTGCTGAGCGCGCGCACCGCCGAGGCGATCGCCCAGCGCCGGGAGGCACTGGCGGCGCGCCAGGCCGAACTCGCCCCGCGGCTGGCGGCCGCCCAGGGCGAGCGTGACGCCGCCGCCTTCGCGCTGGCCGACGACGACCGCCGCCGTGAGCGCCAGCGGGCCGGCCAAGGCGAGCTGGAAGCCGCCCGGGCCGAGTACCGCCGCTGGGGTCGGATCAGCGAGCTGATCGGCTCCGCCGACGGCAAGGTGTTCCGGCGCATCGCCCAGGCCTACAACCTGGAGCAGCTGCTGGAGCACGCCAACGCCCACCTGGCCGGGCTGACCCGCCGCTACCGCCTGGCGCGGGGCGGATCGCCCTTGGGCCTGCTGGTGGTGGATCAGGACATGGGCGACGAGACGCGCTCGGTGCACTCGCTCTCCGGCGGCGAGACCTTCCTGGTCTCCCTGGCGCTCGCCCTGGGGCTCGCCTCCATGGCCTCCGGCGAGCTCACCATCGAGTCGCTGTTTATCGACGAGGGGTTCGGCAGCCTGGACCCGCAGTCGCTGGCCCTGGCCATGGAGGCGCTGGACGGCCTGCAGGCGCTGGGCCGCCGGGTGGGAGTGATCTCCCACGTGCAGGAGATGCACGAGCGCATCCCGGTGCAGATAAGAGTGGAACCGCAGGGCAACGGCACCAGCCGCGCGCGCATCGTCAGCGCCTGAGGGATTCCAGCCTTTCGAGAAGCTCGGGGATATGGGTCTGGATGATGCTCCAGATGGTGTCGTCATTGATGTAACAACACCACTCGCGCTCAGGTCGACGTTCAGACATGCATGGCCTCGCGCTCGATGTAGGGGCGAAGCTCCGGGCGAAGCGCCTTGTCGGTCACCAGGTCAACCGGCCGCCCCAGCAGATCCTCCAGGAAGAACTGTAGGCCGAAATAGCGATCCGCCGTCGCGGGGCCATCGAAAGAGACCAGGATGTCGACATCGCTGGACGTCCCCGCCTCATCCCGCGCCACGGAGCCGAAAAGAGCCAGGTCATGAACCCCGAACTCTCGCACCATCTCGGGGAAGTGCCGCTGTAGCAGCTGCATGGTCTCCTGCCTATTACCCATCACTTCCTCCACGGACGCGGACGGCCCAGCACTCGATATCAAGACCCTATCATAGCACTCCGCATGAGCGGCCTACCCCTTCCAGGGCAGCGGCGGCGGCATCAGCCGCTCCTCGTCGCTGAAGCCGGCAACGCGGCCGAAGCGCTCGCCGCCGGCTTCCCATTCGCGCTGAGCCTCGACGATCTCCGCCTTGCTGTGGCCGACGAAGTTCCACCAGATCAGCACCTCCTCGCCCAGCGGCTCGCCGCCGATCAGCAGCACTCGGGCGCCTGCCGGCAGGGCCAGGGTCATCGCATCGCGCCCGCGGCCCAGGTAGGCCAGCTCGTCCACGGCGAGCGCCTCCCCTTCCAGGCTCGGCGCGCCCTCCAGGGGCAGCAGGGCGTACTCGAACTCGGGCCGCAGCGGCAGGGTCAGCGTTGCCTCGCGCTCGGCGGCGAGGTCCACCCCCACCAGGGGCGAAAAGGTGAGCGTGGGCGCCTCGCGGCCGGCCAGCTCACCCACCAGCAGCGTCAGGGTGACGCCCTCCTCCTGCCAGGTCGGCAGCTCGGGGTAGTGGTCGAAGCGCGGCGCGGTATCGCGATGGGCGTGCGGCAGGGCGATCCACAGCTGGGCCGCATGGAGCTGCGGGTCCTCCGGCAGCGACTGCTCGGTGTGGCTGATGCCGCGCCCGGCGGTCATCAGGTTGACCTGGCCCGGGCGGATCACCTGCTCGCTGCCCAGGCTGTCGCGGTGCAGCACCTCGCCGGCGATCATCCAGGTGAAGGTCTGCAGGCCGATATGGGGGTGCGGCCCCACCTGCATGCCGCGGCTGTCGCCCTTGAAGACCGCAGGCCCGGCGTGATCCAGGAAGCACCAGGCCCCCACCAGGCGCCGCTGCCGCGAGGGCAGCACCCGGTGGATGGGAATGCCGCCCACCTCGGCCTTGCGTGCCGGCACATGCTGCACCTGGCGCCGGCCCTCTACCACCGGGCAGTCCAGCGATGACGACGCCGCGGCGTCCTTGATCTGGTTGCTCATGGGGCGCTCCTCGGGTTCGTGGCCTTCTGACCTCACCATAGCCCGCCGTGGGCTTGCCTTCCGCCGGGATTTCCCGGGCTCAGAGGGCGGCAGGGCCCACGGGCACGATCCCGGTCGGGTTCAGCGCCTTGATGGAGTAGTAGCCCGCCTTGATGTGCTCGAGGTTGACCGTCTCGGCGATGCCCTCCAGCGCCAGGAGGCGGTGCAGATAGGCGTGCAGGGCCGGCATGTCACTCAGGGTGTTGCGGTTGCACTTGAAGAGCCCGTGGTAGGCCGCATCGAAGCGCACCAGGGTCACGAAGAGGCGGATATCGCTTTCGGTCAGTGCCTCGCCGAACAGATAGGAGCGCCCGTCGCCGAGGCGCGCCTCCAGCGCATCGAGCCGGGCGAAGACCTTGCCGTAGGCCTCCTCATAGGCCGGCTGGCTGGAGGCGAAGCCGGCCTGGTAGACGCCGTTGTTCAGCTCGGTGTAGATGACGTTGTTGAGGGCGTCGATCTCCGCGGCCAGGTGGTCGGGATAGAGGTCCGGTCCCCGGTCGACCAGATGCGAGAAGGCGCCGTTGAGCATGCGCAGGATATCGGCCGACTCGTTGTTGACGAGGGTGTCGGTGTGGGTGTCCCACAGCACCGGCACCGTGGCGCGGCCGCTGACCTCGGGGTCGGCGCGGGTATAGAGCTCATGCAGGTAGCGGGCGCCGTGATGGGGGTCCTCGTCGGCGCCGGGAAAGCCACCGAACTGCCAGCCCTGGTCGGTGAGGCGCGGGTTGACCACGGTGACGCCGATCAGCGCCTCGAGCCCCTTGAGCCGGCGTGCCATCAGGACCCGGGAGGCCCAGGGGCAGATATAGGCGACATAGAGGTGATAGCGCCCGGGCTCGGCCTTGAAGCCGCCCCTGCCGGTGGGGCCAGGGGCGCCGTCCGGGGTGATCCAGTGGCGGAAGGTCGAGGTCTGGCGAATGAAGCGCCCCTCGTCGTCCTTCGCCTGAACCGGCTGCCAGTTCTCCTGCCAGATGCCGTTGACCAGCATGTTGCGTCCTCCAGGTGGTGAGGCACCCGCCGTTATGGGCGGGTGCCGGGTCGGGTCAGCCGCTTAGTCGGCTCAGAACCGCTTCGCGACCAGGCCATCCAGCGAGAACCGGCCGGCGCCCTGAAGGGTGAGCGCCACGGTGGCGGCGAGCAGGGCCAGGGCGAACTCGTAGCCGCCGTTGGCGATGAACAGACCGTGGCTGATATGCACGCTGAAGATCGCCACCAGCATGGTGAAGGCGGAGACCAGCGCCGCGGGGCGGGTCAGCAGGCCAAGCATCAGCGCCAGGCCGCCGAAGAATTCCGCACCGCCGGCCAGCAGCGCCATCAGCAGGCCGGGTGCCAGCCCGATGCTCTCCATCCACTGGGCGGTGCCCGCCAGGCCATGGCCGCCGAACCAGCCGAAGAGCTTCTGGGCGCCGTGGGCGGCCAGTATCAGGCCAACGGGGATGCGCAGGGCCAGGGCGCCGTAGCCGCCGGCGGTATCGAACAGGGATTTCACGAGCTGGGTCTTCATGGGGTCTTCCTCATCAGGGTGTCTCGGGGAGCCGAGGCCGTCTGTGGCCTCGAGCGATGAGGCCACTCTACTCTCGCCAATAAGGAGGAATAAGCACGAAGATATTGCATGACTATCAATGTAATGTTGATAATTATCCCCCCTTCCGCAGGAGCCCGCCATGGACCGCCTCGACGCCATGCGCACCTTCGTCACAGTGGTAGCCGAGGGGAGCTTCACCCGAGCCGCCGAGCGCCTGGCGCTCTCCCCGCAGCTGGTCAGCAAGTATGTCTCGCAGCTGGAAGAGCACCTGGGGGTGCGCCTGCTCAACCGCACCACCCGCCGGCTGCACCTGACCGAGGCGGGGGCCGCCTATCGGCAGCGCGCCGAGCAGGTGCTTGCCGAGATCGACGACATGGAGAGCGAGCTCGGCGAGCTGCAGGGCCAGGCCCGCGGGCGGCTGCGCATCAGTGCCCCGGTCTCCTTCGCTATCCGCCACCTGGCGCCGCTGATCAACGACTTCCAGCGGGCCCACCCCGCCGTGGATATCGACCTGCAGCTCAACGACCGCAAGGTGGATATCGTCGAGGAGGGGTTCGACATCGCCCTGCGCATCGGGCGGCTGAAGAGCTCCTCGCTGATCGCCCGGCGCATCGCGCCCGTGCGCCTGGTGCTGTGCGCCTCGCCCGGCTACCTGGCGGCCCACGGCACGCCCGAGCACCCGAGGGAGCTCGCCGGGCACCGCTTCCTGCGCTACCGCTACATGGAGGAGAGCCAGGAGCCGCTGCTGAAGTGGCTGCCGCGCAGCGGCGGCGGCGGAAGAGCGGGCGGCGAGCTGACCAGCAACAATGGCGACGTGCTGGTGGAGGCCGCCGTGGGCGGGGCCGGCATCGCCCTGCAGCCGACCTTCCTCTGCGGCGACGCCATCCGCCAGGGGCGCCTGGCGATCGTGCTGCCCGAGCATGAGCCCGAATCGCTCGGGCTCTATGCGGTGTACGCCCACCGCCAGCTGCTGGCCAGCAAGGTGCGCCACTTCGTGGACTTCCTGGAGGGGTACTTCGGCGACCCGCCCTACTGGGATCGCTTCTGAGGCGGGGCCACCCTCGAGTGATCGACGCTCAGGACCCGGCCTTGAGGCGGGCCGCCACCCGGGCCACTGTCTCTCCCTGGTAGCGGGCGATGGCCAGCTCGCGGGCGTCGGGCTGGCGGGAGCCATCGCCTCCGGCGATGGTGGTGGCGCCATAGGGCGTGCCGCCGCCCACCTGGGAAATATCGGCCACCTCCGGGGCGGCGTAGCCAATCGGCACGATGATCATGCCGTGGTGCGCCAGGGTGGTCCAGGTCGAGGTAATGGTCATCTCCTGGCCGCCGCCGGTGCCGGTGGACGAGAAAACGCTGGCCACCTTGCCCACCAGGCCGCCGCTGACCCAGAGGCCGCCGGTCTGGTCGAGGAAGGTGCGCATCTGGCCGGCCATGTTGCCGAAGCGGGTCGGGGTGCCGAAGATGATCGCATCGTAGTCGGCCAGCTCCTTGGGCGAGGCCTCGGGGGCGGCCTGGTCCGTCTTGCCGCCCGCCGCCTTGAGTCCCTCCGGGCTCATGGTCTCCGGCACGCGCTTCACCGTGACCTCGACCCCCTCCACCTGGCGGGCGCCTTCGGCGACGCTGTTGGCCAGGGTCTCGATATGGCCATACATGGAGTAGTAGAGCACCAGCAACTTGGTCATCACACTCACCTCCTGATCAGGGCTTGGGCAGAGCAAGCCGGGGATGCCGCCCGCCTCATGCGGCCGGTCCTATCCACCATAGGTGACGGCGAGTCCGCCTGCCCAGTCGGCACTGGTCGGATGGCGTCTTTGTCGGCACGCCCCGGCGACACGCCGGCACCGAGCAGCCACCGCCTCGTCAGCGGGGCCAGGCTCTGGTTAGATGACACTCTGACGAGGCCCTCACCGCCCTCCCCCACTGCCATCCGGAGCCCGCCCATGTCTCGCGCCATCGACATCCCCGCCGCCGACGGCGGCTATGCGGTGCTGATGCCCAACGTCTATTACCGCGATGCCCGCGGAGTCGTGGTGCCGGAGGGCAAGTCCTTCCGCGACCCGGACGTGCGCCCGACGCTGTTCGGCTATGCCGCCCACCTCACGCCAGAGGCGCAGTCCCGCGACTTCGCCGCCCTGCTCGGCTGCCTCGATGGCGAACCCGAATTCGCCGCGGGCAAGCTCGGCGTGGTGGGCTACTGCATGACCGGCGCCTTCGCCCTGCGCATGGCGGCCGACTACCCCGACCGCGTTGCCGCCGCGGCCGGCTTCCACTCGGCCCGGCTGGCGGAGGCCGGCGACCCGGCGAGCCCCGTCAACGTGGTCAGCCGCATCCAGGGGCGCGTCTATCTCGGCCACGCCGACCAGGACGAACTGCTGCCGGCCGAGCAGATCGCCCGCATGGACGAAGCCCTGGCTGCGGCCGGCGTGCACTTCATCACCGAGCTCTACCGGGGCGCCGCCCACGGCTTCACCGCCAAGGACGCCCCCTCCTATGACGCCGCCGCCGACGCCCTGCACCACCGGCGGCTGGCCATGCTGCTGGAAGAGACCCTGTAGCGCCGCCACCCGAGGAGCGAGCCCGTCATGAACGAACTGGAGCTACTGGCCGACCTGCACCGCCACAACGAACGCCAGGGGCCCGGCGGCCAGGCTGAAACCCGGCTCGCGCTCCAGCTCGCTGGGCTCTGCGGGCGGCGCGACCTCGCCATCGCCGATCTGGGCTGCGGCACCGGCGCCTCCACCCTGGTGCTCGCCGAGGCGCTCGATGCCCAGATCGTGGCGGCGGATTTCCTCGAGCCATTTCTCGACATCTTGAAGGCCCGCGCCCTCGAGGCTGGCCTGGCCGAGCGCATCACTCCCCGCCACGCCTCCATGGAGGCGCTCGACTTCGCGCCGGAATCGCTGGATGCCATCTGGTCTGAAGGGGCGATCTACAACATCGGCTTTACCCGCGGCGTGCGCGAGTGGCGCCGCTTTCTCAAGCCCGACGGCGTCCTGGCGGTCTCCGAACTCACCTGGCTCACCGAGCAGCGCCCTGCCGAGCTCGACGCCTTCTGGCGCGCCCAGTACCCCGAAGTGGACACCGCCTCGGCCAAGCTCGCCGTGCTGGAGCGCCACGGCTATTCACCGCTCGGCTACTTCGTGCTACCGCCACACTGCTGGCGAGAGCACTACTACCGCCCGCTGCAGGAGCGCTTCCCGACCTTCCTCGAGGCCCATGGCAACAGCCCCGCCGCCCAAGCCATCATCGAGGAGCAGCAGCAGGAGATCGAACTGTACGAACGCTATGGCGAGTATTTCGGCTATGGGTTCTATATCGCCAGGAAGGTTGCCGAGGGGTGACGAAGCCAGGGCAATAGACAGCCGCTTGCGGCCAAGAGCGGCCTTTCAGCCGGAACCACCAACTCAGCACGGCTGCTGTTAAGCAAACCTTGGTTTTATTTACATGATGACGTCACGTTGGCAGCAAGGCCAGAGGGGAAAACCCAGTGAAACTAGGAAACTCAGAAGGGGCGCGGTTGCTGGCTGCTATCACCTAACCGCTAGCAGGCTGGATGGGCGCGGGCCCCCGCACATATCCCCACCACCATTCCGGATGGCCGACATCGGCACATCTTCGTGATCGACGACCATGATGTGAGAAGGCCGTCGTGACTAGAAGACAACCAGGGACGCTAGTACGCCAAGTAGCGCACAGCTTCCCAGCACCTTGAGCATGCCGACCTTGAAGTGGAAGATGGCGACCATGGCCCCGGCGGCAAACAGCAGAGCCAGCAGGTCCACCGAGGCCAGATTCGGGAGCAGCAGGCGGGCTCCCAGGGCATGCCGTTCCTCGACCTCGGCGAAGATCACGTGGAGTCCGAACCAGATCGCCAGATTGAGGATCACACCGACCACCGCCGCCGTGATGGCGGATAGCGCCGCGCTCAGCGCCCGGTTGTCGCGCAAGCGCTCCACGTAGGGCGCGCCGAGGAAGATCCACAGGAAGCAAGGCACGAAGGTCACCCAGGTGGTAAGCACTGCCGCGAGCGTCGCTGCCACCATGGGATCGAGCCCGCTAGCTTCGCGGAAGGCGCCCATGAAACCGACGAACTGCACCACCTGAATCAGCGGACCCGGGGTGGTCTCGGCCATCCCCAGGCCATCGAGCATCTCACCGGGGGCCAGCCAACCGTAGTTCTGGACCGCCTCCTGGGTCACGTAGCCGAGCACGGCATAGGCACCACCGAAAGTCACCACCGCCATCTTGCTGAAGAAGGTGGCAATCTGGCTGAAGACGTTCTCACCCCCCAGGGTAATCAGCAGCACCACCACCGGCGTCAGCCACAGCAGCAGGAAGGTCGCCGAGATGCGCAGTGACCAACGGCGGTTGGGCCGCGCATGGGCCGGCAACCCCTCACCGAGCAGCGAATCTCGGTCGCTGAGGCCCTGGTCGCTGCCATCGCCATGACCACCGCCTACCTGAAACGCCGTCACGCCGCGCTTGCCGCCCCAGTAACCCAGCAGGGCCGCACTCAGAATGATCAGCGGAAAGGCGATATCGAAGAAGAAGATCGCTACGAAGGCCGCTGCCGCGAGGCCCAGCATGATCCGATTCTTGAGCGCCCGTTTGCCGATCCTCACCACCGCATTGAGCACCACCGCCAGCACAGCGGCCTTCAGGCCGAAGAAGAGCCCTTCCACCAGCCCCACGTTGCCCAGCGCGGCATAGAGGTAACTCAACGCCAGAATGGCAATGAAGCCGGGCAGGACGAAGAGACTGCCGGCGACCAGGCCGCCCTTGGTACGGTGCATCAGCCAGCCGATATAGATGGCCAACTGCTGGGCCTCTGGCCCCGGCAGCATCATGCAGTAGTTGAGGGCATGTAGAAAACGCCGCTCGCCGACCCATTTCTTTTCCTCGACCAGGATGCGGTGCATCACGGCGATCTGGCCGGCGGGGCCGCCGAAGCTGAGCATGGCCACGCGTAGCCAGACCATCACGGCCTCGCGAAAGGGAACCTGATGGGGCGTTTCGTTGACGGGGGGCATGTACACTCTCACGAAGACGGTGGCTACATAATATTGTAGAGCGTATAACACGCATGTTACGCATACAACGATGATGGATGGCATGGTAGACGACGAAAGACGCTGGCTGATACTGGCCATGAGCCTCAGCGGGAATGCGAGTAGCGCTCGCATGCGGATCTGGCGGGCCCTGCGCAGCATGGGCGCGGCCGTACTGCGTGACGGTGTCTACCTGTTGCCGGCAAGTCCATCGCGATACCAGGCACTACAACAGCAGGCCGCCGATATCCAGGCACTAGGGGGGAAGTCCCTGCTACTCGAGGTAGACGATACGAGCATCGAGACAACGGAGATGTTGCCCGCCCTCTTCGACCGGGGTGCGGAGTATCAGGAGTTACTCGAGGCAGTCGCCAAGTGGCAGCAGGCGTGTCCCAGCCTAGAGGCGCGAGAGGCGCAGCGCGGACTTCTTCAGCTGCAGCGGCGCTTTCAGGCCATTATTGAGATCGACTTCTTTCCGGGAACAGGCAGAGAGCAAGCCGTCGCGGCCCTGGCAGACGCCGAGGCCATCTATAACCGCTGTTTCGTACCCGATGAGCCCAAGCCCACCCGGGCCGAGATTGCCTGTCTGGAGCGAAGCGCATTTCGCGGCCGACTATGGGCCACCCGTCGTCACCTGTGGGTGGATCGTGTGGCCTCGGCCTGGTTGATTCAGCGCTTCATCGACCCCGAGGCGCGCTTCGTTTGGCTGGAAAGCCCGACTCAGTGTCCGCCGGAAGCGTTGGGGTTCGATTTCGACGGTGCGGCCTTCACCCATGTCGACGACAAGGTCACCTTCGAAGTGCTGCTGGCAAGTTTCGGGCTGGTGGCGGATCCCGCGTTGGTCAGGCTCGGGGAACTGGTGCACTACCTGGACGTCGGTGGTGCTCCCGTACCCGAGGCGGCGGGGCTGAGGCTGATGTTGAGCGGCGCCCGGGAGCGGTGTGCGGATGATGATGCCCTGCTTGCTCATGTGGGCGTGTTGCTAGACGACGTGTACCAAGCCTTCGTAAGTGTTGATGGCAGCACTTGAGAATAAGCTGTTGCTGGCTTTTCGATAATTCCAAAGGCCCAAAGCGACATCATCGCCCCGGCCGTCTTCCTTGGCCGGGGCGATGAGGGCAGTGCCGGCTTACAGCATACGCTTCAGCTCCCCGTAGTCACCGTTGATGCGCAGCACCACGGTCACATCGTTGTCATTGCGGTTGCGGAAGAACCAGCCGTGGTTGCCGGTGAAGGCTGCTTCCAGCTCGCCCTCGTCCTCGGGCACGCCGCGGCCCTTCTGGTAGCTGATCGAGTTGCCGTTGCCGTCGCCGTGGGTGTCGAAGTTGATCGGTCCCCCCTCGGAGATCCAGGCAAACCTCGCGACGGCCCCCTCCTCCATGGTCAGCTTGTACTCGGTGCCTTCGCCCGGGGTCAGGGTGAAGCTCACCTCGTCACGCCAGGTGGCTGCCCCGTTCGCCTCCGGTGCCGGCTCCTGAGTGGCGGTGGCGTCCGCCACCGCCTGGTCGGCCTCGGGTTGCACCACTTCCTGGGCAGGCTCGGTCTCGCCGTTTGAGGCGATAGCCGGCGGCTCGGGAGTGGCCTCGGGGGAGGTATCGGCGGCGACCTGGCTCTCCGCCGGTGCCTGGGCCTGCTGCTCCGCTCCGGCCGGGGGCGCCTGGTCCGCGGCGGCCTGGGTCGCCGCCCGGTCGAGCTCGGCCTCCTCGGCCAGCTGCTGCTTGATTTCCCCCATCTCGGTCAGGCCCAGCAGGCGCCCCGCGCCGGTGGGATCGATGGCGTACTCCGCCGGCAGCACCACGGTCACCAGCAGGGCGACGGCCACCACGGCGGCCACCAGGGTGGAACGGATCAGCTTGCCGGTCGAGGGCAGCTCGGCCCGGGTGGGTAGATCGGTGTTGTACATCGGAGACTCCCTGAATCAGGCGACGAAATAGCCGGTGAGCTGGTAGCCGACCAGCATGAAACCGGCACACATCATGGCGACGTTGGCGGTGTAGGCGTGGCGCAGGAAACCGGCGGTGCGCCGCCAGAAGCCCATGACGATGAGAATGGCGCTCAGGGCCAGCAGCTGGCCGACCTCCACCCCGACGTTGAACGCCAGCAGGTTGGGCACCAGGCCGTCAGGCGAGATCTCGTACTCGATGATCTTGCTCGACAGGCCAAAGCCGTGAAACAGCCCGAAGATCAGCGTCGCCGCCTTGGTGTTGGGCTGAACGCCGAACCAGCGCTGGTAGGCGCCGATGTTGTCCAGCGCCTTGTAGACGACGGAGAGCCCGATGATGGCATCGATCAGGTAGCTGTTGATGCCGATGTTGTAGTAGACCCCCAGCAGCATGGTCGTGGAGTGACCGATGGCGAAGAGGCTGACGTAGATGGCGATGTGCTGCATCCGGTAGAGGAAGAAGATCACCCCCAGCAGAAACAGGATGTGGTCGTACCCGGTCACCATGTGCTTGGCGCCGAGGTAGACGAACGAGATCAGGTGAACGCCATAGATCTCCTGGATATACCCCTTGTCGCCCTCGGCAACGGCGTGGGCAAGGGCATCACCGCTGGCTCCCAGGAGCATTACCAGCAGCGTGAGCAGGGTCAGGGCATGGCGTCGGGCCTTGTCAGGCACGCTGAACGCCTCCCCCATTCGGGATGGGAACATGAAACCTCCACGGGTCTGTCTTGGGTATCGGCCATCCGGCGGACGGCCCCGGTCATCCAGCGATGGCCGGCCGTGGGGGGCGCTCCAGGCGATAGACGCGGCGCAGCGGGACGCCGTGCCGGGCGACCGTCCGCGGGGCATCACGAAACCCCGGCGCCAGGCTGACACCCGTGCCGAGGCGATCCGCTGTCTCGTGGAAGTGGCTGCCGCTGTCGTGGTGGAGGTGGCGGCCGTCCCCGTGGTCATGCTCATGGACGTGGGAGTGCCCATGGCTGTCCTGTTCCGCCTCCTGCAGCGCCGCCTCGCTCGCTGCCGCGCCCAGCGGCCCATGGGCCCGCGCCTCGCCGGCGCTGGTCAAGCCCAGGCCGGGCACGAACAGCAGCAGCAGGATCAGGTAGCCGAGGCGATGGCGCAGCCGGTGGAGCATCGAAAGCCAACCAGGATGAGGGCGGAAACCGGGAACGCAGGTGCCAGGCCGCGACGGGCGGCATTGGCACGCTGCCGGCAGGAGCTTACCATCCTCCCCATGGGGATAGGAACAACGACAGGGAGCCCAAGATGCCACCACATGCCCACGAGAGCCACCCCGCCATCATCAAGCGGCTCAACCGCGCCCGGGGCCACCTGCAGAGCGTCACCCAGATGATCGAGGAAGGCCGCCCCTGCCTCGATATCGCCCAGCAGCTGCATGCCGTGGAGAAGGCCATCCAGCAGGCCAAGCGAACCCTGGTGCAGGATCACATCGATCACTGCCTGGACGAGGCCATCGGCGCCAGGACGGAAGGCCAGCAGGCTCAAATCGAGGACTTCAAGGCCATCGTCCGCTACCTGTAGCGGCGTGGCTGGCCCCACCGGCTCCACCCGCCTTTCCACCATCGATGACAAGGCATGCCTTGCGTGATCAGGCGTGCGCTTCGGTCACTTGCGCCGGCCACAGACGCGCGGCCAGCAGGGTGGCGGCCAGGGCCAGGGTGGCCAGGGCCGCGAAGGCGGTCATCATGCCCAGGGTGCTCCCCAGCCAGCCAGCCAGCGGATAGGCCACCAGCCAGCAGGCATGGGAGAGCGAGAACTGGGCGGCGAACAGCGCCGGGCGCTCCTCGGCCCGGCAGGACTGCTTGAGCAGCCGGCCGGTGGGCGTCATCACCATCGAGGCCCCGGCGCCCAGCACGAACCACAGCAGCAGCAGCACCGCAAAGCCCGGCGCCGTCAGCCCCGCCACCAGACTCGCACTCATCAGCAGGCCGCCCGCCAGCATCACCGGCCGCTGGTCAAGGCGCACCAGCAGCCTGGGCAGGCTGAGGGCGACGACCATCGACCCGCCCCCCGCCGCCGCGAAGGCGATCGCCACGTGGATCTCCCCCATGCCCAGCGCATGACGCACATAGACCACGGTATTGACGATCTGCATGGCGCCGGCCGCGGCCACCGCCATGTTGAGAGCCAGCAGCCCGCGCAGCCGCGGGGTGTGCAGGTAGCGCCTCATGCCCTGGGTCAGCCTGGACCAGACCCCGCCGCCGGTCGTCTGAGGATGCGGCGAAGGCAGCGACACGCTGACCACCAGCAACGCCGAGAGCAGGAAAGCCGCCGCATTCAGCACGAACAGCAGGTTGAAGGACATCACCACCAGCAGCAGGGCGGCGATCAGCGGGCTCAGCAGGTTCTCCAAGTCATAGGCCAGACGCGACAGGGAGAGCGCCCGGGTATAGCGGCGCTCGTCCTCGAAGATGTCGGGAATCGTGGCCTGGAACACCGGCGTGAAGCCCGCCGAGCAGGCGTTGAGCAGGAAGATCAGCAGGTAGATCTGCCACACCTCTGTCACGAACGGCAGGCTCACCACCACCGCGGCGCGCAGCAGGTCGAGGGTGACCAGCAAGGCACGCCGTGGCAGCCGGGTGGCATAGGCGCCCACCACCGGGGCGATGCCCACATAGGCGATCATCTTGATCGCCAGTGCCGTGCCCAGCACCTCACCGGCACGCTCCCCGGCCAGTTCGCTGGCCAGCAGCGCCAGGCCAACCGTGGTCAGCCCGGTGCCGATCAGGGCGATCACCTGTGCGGAGAACAGGTGGCGATAGCGGCGATCCCGAAACAGCTCCATACCGCTCCTCTTGTTGATGCGGGGTGACCCGAGTCCACCAGGCATGTCAATTCATATCCCCCCCAGGGGGATATAGGAAGCCTAGCGCCTGCGGTTCAGGAGGACAATTGATGTTGGGCAACTCAGGACGAGATCGCGCATCACATAGGGGGCAATAACGCCATACCGGGCACAACCCGGCGACCGCGATGAGCTCGGTTACCAGACAACGCCCGGCGCACGGCTCATTCGTGGCTGACAGCAGAAAGAAAACATACCTTTTCTTTGCATAGAAAGATTTACGCAATTACTTTACAGAAAACCGCCCCTCCAGGGCCTCCTGGAGGGGCGATCTGCGAGCGTAAAGAAAACGACCATATGATTCACGGCTGCTACCGGCCAGAAGCGGCCATTGAGAACATTCTGATGTACGCTCACGTTCACCCCCGTTCCTGCCGGAGCGGAGCGGAGACAGGGACGTCGGGTGCAACGTGTTGTTCGGCGTCATGTGGTGAACCCACACCACTCTCCATCTACCGCGAACCTCAGCCAAACGTTGTCGCGAGCATGGATCCAGTAGCCAACCCACTCATTGTCAAGGTCAAACTCATTTATGAAATCATCACGGACAACCACCAAGACGCCGGAAAACTCTGCGCTGGTGTCAAATAGGAGCCGCACCCGATCATTTGCCTCAACGGTGAACGCGACAGCGTCTAACTCGAGCGACCATACATAAAGGCCCTTGATTGTTGAAACAACGTTCGGATTCAACGACGTTGCAACCCGAGGATTAAGACTGCTTGCGACGCGCGGATTAATGCTGCTGGCAACCCTGTAGTTCAGGCTGGACGCCACTCTGGGATTGATGCTACTTGCGACCCGCGGGTTTAGGCTGGAAGCCACGAGCGGGTTCCGACTGCTTGCGACGCGCGGATTCAATGACGAAGCCACACGTGGATTCAGCGATGAGGCCACGAACGGGTTAATTGACGACGCGATCCTTGGATTTCTGCTTGATGGAACTTTCACTTCGCTCTCCTTGAGGCCGAACGCTCGCCATCAGTTGCGCGAGGTACGAGCGTCAACTGGATAGCTTGGTTATGTGGCTTTACTGATTGCATGAAAATAACTACGTTCAATCCCAACCGGTTTCTGAGGTGTCGACATCACCTGCCAGATGCCTCTCAATAACCAGATCGACATCCTCTCGATTATTAGCTCTCATGAACTCATAGGGTCTTATCGCCGCAATCCGACGCGCTTTCCGCAGTCGTAGCCCGCCACTCAACAAGATCCGCCTTCTGATGTACGACGCCATTTCTGAGGGCTGTTTAAAGGTAGAGATTCGAAGAATCCTGTCGTATGCGGAATACAGTGCTATAAAATACATATACGGAATTGCCATCGTGGCCATAACTACCGGAAGGAACAACTCCTTAGCCGTGGCTATGGACGCTAGGCTCTCGTAATCGTTGTAAGCATTCATGCCGGCGAGCAAGAGTATGACAAAGCCAATGAATGCCTGCAGGCCTAAAAATAAATTCGCAACGGGCTCGCCCTTATGATGAAACTCTGCATACGCGACAAGCATTGATACAAAAGCCACCACCGGCACTAAAGCTATTTCTGCATACAATGAAAACGTGTATGAATTCACTATAAAGGCGAGAATGACAATAATGGAAGCCTGCTCTCTAACCGTTCCCCGCCAATCCTCAATCGGCTTCGAAGAAGTAACCGCCTTCCCGAATAAAGCCAAACCAGACAGAACAAACCAATATATTGTCGCTTTTAGCATTTCAAGATGCCAAAAGCCAATTGCCGTTAAGAGCCCTACAACCAGAGACAGGTACCCAGCGAACACTGAGACCGATAGAACTAGCCGTTTGTTGAGCGCTGCCGCAACAACGCGAAACAGGCTCTTCCTAAGTTCTTTTGTAACTATTCAGCACCGGTTGGCTGAGTCGGGGCTTCTTGCTGCATGAAGGCTGGCACCTCCCCCGCAAACAGTTGCTCCAGTGCGGTATGCGCCGCTACCCCTTGCTTGACGGCGGTCGAGAGAAAGCTACGCATGCGGCAGAAGATCTCAGCACCCTCCCAGGAGCGGAAACAGCCCGAGATTTTCTGCTGGACCTTGGTCATTCGCAGATCGCGCTCCCCCTGGTTGTTGGTGAAGGGAGCGGCAGGGTCGTCGAGGAAGCGCAACACGTCGTCCTCGTACGCCTGGAGGCGTTCCAGGAGGTTGCGCGGCTTGGTGCGCTTGGCCCGGCCTCGCGTTCCAGGTGGCGGTTTCACCGGCGGGGGGCACTCGGCGTCCCCTTTCGCCAGGCAATCTCGATAGCGCTGCCGCCAGGCTCGGGTCTCATCGGCCGAGAGGCAGCCGTCGGCCGCCTCCACGGCGCGATGCATCTCCAACAACAGGTCATGCAAGGCCTTGGCCCATGCCTGGCCATCGTTCTCCCAGGCCGCTGTCAGCTCCCGAAGGTGGTGCGCATTACAGAGCGCGTGCCGGCAATCCGGATAGCGGTAGTAGGGCTTCCAGTGATCATGCACCAGCACGCCACGCACGAAGGGCAATACGCCGATGGCGTCCATCGCTTCCTGGCCGCGCTTGGGGTGCGGGGCCAACCAGGTCAGGGCCTCGTTGGAGGCGCTGTGTAGCCAGTAGCGTTTGCCACCGACCTGCATTCCGGTTTCATCGGCATGGACGGTGGCTGCTTCACGTAGCGCCGGGATCACCCACTCGGCGAACGCCTCGGCCCGCTGGTAGGCCTCCTGGTTGAAGGCGAACAGGGTGCCGGTGCTCAGCGACAGGCCGCACTGCGAGGTGAGCAACTCGCGGATACGCGTATAGGGCAACAGCTGATACTGGGAGAGATAGACGACATGCGCCTTGAGGCGAGGGCCATACTGGATGGGGCGAGTCACGCCCTCGGGGAATGGCGCCACGTAGCGTTGCCCCTGATCATCTTCGAGGACCTCAGCCTGATATTCGGTGACCACGGCCTGGATTACGATGTCCTGCACTTGGCGCGTTTCGACGCCGACCGGGCGGTAAGAACGCCCCTTGGGGAGTTGCCGACGATCGACACGGAGCTTGACCACCTCGTCGGGGTCCGTCACCGGCGCCAACGTCTTACCCTCATGCCCTGGCTGTCCGCCGGGGCGCCGCTCGCCTTTGGCGCGCGAGCGGCGCTGGCGATTGGGATCCTGGGACGGTGGCTTGCTGCTGTTGCGGCTACTGGTGGCCAGGCGATCGGCCATGAGCTTGACCAGCAGCATCAGCACATCGATGGCGGCACGCAGCGACGGCGAGACCGTCTGGTCTTCCTTGAGCTGCTGCCGGACCCGCTCCAGGGCCTCGTCGACGTTGATATCGCTGATGGTCATATCACCGCATAGGTGTGCCGAATGATGCTGTGCACTATGCCAGAAAAATCAGCTGGTTGGCGATATCCCATCCGCAGCCACCTGAATAGTTACGTTCTTTTTTCGTCAAAGCCCATATCAGGAGGACCGAAACCCATATGCCAATGGAGATCTCACGACTGTTAAACAGCTCCTCCATGTCTTGACCCTCTCACCTACCCGACCACATAACGCCGCGCACACCGGCGCGAGCTTGCGAGCGTCCGGCAGCCGGAGGCTGCGTAGTGCTGCGCTTGGTTATGTGTTCCACGTTAATCCGATAGGTTGAGTTGCCAAGACACTCCGTACCTATCCTTCAGCCACCCAAACTTCTGGCTAAAGCCATAGTTATCCAAAGGCATCAGCTCCGAGCCGCCGTCGGCTAAGGCCCGAAAAGCCTCCTCGATTTCGTTCGAGGACTCACACTCGACATACAATGACATGGAGGGAGTAAAACTAAATTGGTGATCAAGGTGACTGTCCAGCGTAAGCGGCCATCCTGGCGCGTCGTTTCTTGAAATGGCCTGACCCCCTACGCTGATCCCGTCATTCACCGACGGAGCATCAGTCCCCATGTCGAAGCGACGCCACTCCCGCCACCCCGCCTCGCAATGGCAGGCCTGGGTCGACGAACAGGCCCAAAGCGGGCTCTCCCAGCAAGCCTTCTGTCGGCAGGTAGGGCTTCCCGTCAGTTCCTTCAAGCTCTGGAAGCGGCGACTGGCCGGCGACGCACCAATGCCTTATCACAGGGCTGCCGAGCCGGCGCTCTTCGCACCCGTGTCAG
The DNA here is from genome assembly GCF_013000985.1 of Halomonas sp. PGE1. NCBI lineage: Bacteria > Pseudomonadati > Pseudomonadota > Gammaproteobacteria > Oceanospirillales > Halomonadaceae > Halomonas > Halomonas sp. PGE1. The sequence goes on along the minus strand of NZ_CP053032.1, from coordinate 1,378,118 downwards.
TGCCAGAGGAAGATGCCATTAGTGACGAGCCACGCGGCTGGGAGATCGAGCTCGACCTGGGGGATGGTGTCTGTCTGCGCTTTCGCCGGGGGGCATGATGCGCCCGCCGATCACGCTCTGGCTGTGCACCCAGCCCACCGACATGCGTTGCTCGTATGATGGGCTGGCCGCCCTGGTTCGCCGACAGCTGGGTCAGAATCCGCTGAGCGGGCACGGTTTCATCTTCATCAACCGGCGGCGCACCCAGCTCAAGTGCCTGTACTTCCAGGCCGGCGGCTACTGCGTGTGGAGCAAGCGCCTGGAGCGCGGACGTTTCGCCACCCTGTCGTCGTCCACCGCCGGCCAGGCGATCACGCTCAGCCCTGCCGAGTTCGAAGCCCTGATCGAGGGACTCGATCTGGTGGTCACGAAACGCCGCAAACGCTGGCATCCCAAGGTGTCAGCGGCCTGATGGCATGGTAAAATAACGGCCTGATTCACCAGGAAATATCGCCTCGTGTCGTCGCCGTCTCTGGAGCAGAAATACCAGCAATCTCTGGCCGAAAACTCGGTCCTCAGGGAAGAGAATGCGTCGCTCCAACGCCAGCTCGACTGGTTCAAGCGGCAGCTGTTCGGTCGCAAGTCGGAGCGCCTGCTGGCGATCGACCCGGCCGTGCAACAGAGCCTGCTCGGCAGTATGCAGGATCTGCCGGCTCCGCCGCCGCCCGAGCCTGATGAAGACGCCTCACCCGCCAAGACGCCGTCACGCAAGACGCGTCGTGATGCCGTCAACGACACCGGGCTGCGCTTCGATGCCTCGGTGCCGGTCAAGGTGATTGAGGTGGCACCGGACCTGCCCGAGGGCATGAGCCTGGACGACGTCGAGGTGATCGCCACGCGCAGCACCTTCCGCCTGGCGCAGCGCCGGGCCAGCTTCGAGGTGCTGGAGTATCGTTGCCCGGTGTTCAAGGTCAGCAAGGCGGCGCCGCCCCAGGCAACGTCAGCGCCGGCCACGCTGTTCGACGGCTCACTGGCCGACGTCAGCTTCATCGCCGGCCTGCTGGTCGACAAGTTCTGCTACCACCTGCCGCTCTATCGCCAGCATCAGCGCCTGCAGCAGGCCGGCATCCAGCTCAGTCGCACCACACTGACTCAGCAGGTGGCGCGAGCTGCGGCGTTGCTGTCGCCGATCCACCTGGCCCAGCTGGAGCACGTGCTGCAAAGCCAGGTGCTGGCCATGGACGAGACGCCGATCAAGGCGGGCCGCAAGACCAAGGGCAAGATGCAGGAGGCATGGTTCTGGCCGCTGTACGGTGACCACGACGAGATCAGCTTCACCTTTTCCCCGTCACGCGCCAAGGCCCACATCGACACGGTGCTGGGTGACCACTTCGAAGGCGTGCTGCTGACCGACGGCAACGCCTCTTATGCCCGCTATGCCGAGAAGCGCCCGGGGGTGACCCACGCCGAATGCTGGGCCCACGCACGGAGGCACTTCGAGAAGGCGCAGGGCAGTGATGACGCGGTTGAGGAAGGCCTGCTGCGGATCGCCGGGCTCTACAAGGCCGAGACCTGGATCCGTGAGAAGGGCCGCGAAGGACCGGAGAAACTCAAGGCGCGCACCGACTACAGCGAACCGCGGGTGCGAGCCTTCTGGCAATGGTGCGATCACCAGCTTCATCGGGACGATCTGGAGCCCCGCCACCCGCTGCGCAAGGCCGTCGAGTACGCGCTGAAGCGGCAGCGCAGTCTGGAGGTGTTCCTGTCCGATCCCGACGTGCCGATCGACACCAACCACCTGGAGCGTGGCCTGCGCTGCATTCCCATGGGAAGGCGCAACTGGTTGTTCTGTTGGAGCGAGGTCGGCGCCGAGCACGTCGGCATCGTGCAGAGCCTGCTGACCACCTGCCGGCTGCAGGGCGTCGACCCCTACACCTATCTGGTCGATGTCCTCCAGCGCGTGGCGCTTCATCTCGCCTCACGGGTCGACGAGCTGACACCGCGCCGCTGGAAGGCCCAGTTCGCCGACACGCCGCTGCGCTCCGACATCGAGCGCTGAATCGACACCCGCCGGCGCATCGGGCAAGGTGGCGCCTTTCCCGATGCACGAGATCCGGTTCCCCATGCGTATCGACGACATGAGCCTCGACCAGCTCCTGGCGCTCAACGACCTCATCTGCCGCCGTATCGACGACCTCCAGGCCCGACAGGAGATGGCGGTGTTGAGCCGCCTGACCCTGGGGCAGGCCGTTTCCTTCGAGAGCCGCGAGGGTCAGGTGTTCGGCCGGGTCATCAAGATCAACCGCAAGACGGTCGTCGTGCAGTCGGAAGATAACCGGCAGTGGAAGGTCGCGGTGGCCCTGATCCAGCCACTACGCGACGTATAAGGCAAGCGGAAACCGGCACGCCTTGGAATGACCGGTTACCTGTCCAGCGCCATTAACTCGGTTCCGTTTATCGTAAACCGGGCCATTTTGGTAGAACCTTCTGGTTCATACTCACCGGCTCCGTAGCGCTGAATATCGGTGATCTGTGAATCAGGAAATAAAGAAGTATAGAACCTGATTGCCTCCTCGGCTTTCCCGGCCTGCTCTCCGACAAACATGAGCGAAGTCGTGATGGATTTCATCTGCTCCTCCAATCCGATGGGTACACATAACGCTGCCGTCACCGGTGCCAAAAGTGGCGCGTGAGCGACGCTTTTGGCATCCGGTGCACGGCTTTGTTATGCCTTACTCTGGCACTATCCACTCGGGATTATAAGCCACTTCCCAAAGGTGCCCATCGGGATCTTGAAAGTAGCCAGCGTAACCACCCCAGAACGTGTCTTGTGCAGGTTTAACAATTGTACCACCACTGTTTCCAGCCTGTAACATGACCTCATCTACTTCAGATTTAGAGGACACATTGTGAGCAATGCTGAATTCCGTTGGATTCGGTTTTCCCAGTGGTAAGCCAGAATCTTTAGCAAGGTGTTCGCGAGGATAAATAGCCAGCTTCAGATTCGATTCGAGATCAAAGAATGCTACCGCCCCATGTTCAAACTCTTCACCGACAATACCTTGAGTTTCAAGACCGAGGCCGTCGCGGTAAAAATTTAAGGAACGATCGAGGCTTTCGACAGCAAGCGTTACAAGTGAGATTCTAGGTTTCATGATGCTTTCTCCGCATTTCAGATGTTGACGTTCAACATTGCCCAGCAAGAAAGCCATGATAAGGAAGAATACACCACAACCCTTCCCAACATGCACTTGCACGCTGGGCGAAGGTCGTGGGTTTGGCGAACCAAACAGAGCTTCCCCTTCGGGAAACGGACGGACTAACCATACCGCCCTGTCTTTTTCGACTCCCTCACTCTAGCAATACTCCGAAGAACTCACAAGGCATAACGCCGTGCACAGCGGCGCGAGTTTACGAGCGTCCGGCGCCCGACAGGGCGCGAACTGCTGCACTTGGTTATGGCGGCGACAATGCCAGCTTTCTAATGGCACTTTGCGAAGCGATAGCGGAGCCGCAGCCCGAACAATACGGGACAAGAACTGACACCTGCCGCCGCCCGAATTTTTCTTAGTGGCACACCACGCCAGTAGCAGAAATGTTGCCGATTACCACTTATTCTCCGAGGTCCACCAGGAACGAAACTGCCATCCTTAGATGAACCGAAAAACTCTAATGCCAGGTTAACTTGGCTTGTGGCACGAGACCAGAAAGCTTGAGCAAAACCCCGGCAAATGCAAAAGGCCGAGCGCCCATAACAGGTATTATACCGCGCGCGTCATATTCCACTTGAACGCGCACGCGCGTTCAATAATGTTATGCCGCGCGCTTGCCCACCTCTTATCTTGTTGAAAAATCGAAAAATTAAGTATAGCTTGGCAGCATAACACGGACCATCGCGCATGCTGCATATCCCCGATGAACGTGCCTGCTGTCTTTGCCGGCATGCCGGCTTTGGGTCGTTATCTGCCATCATGCCCTCCCCTCTCCCTACCGATAGACTAGATGCTGATGCTCGCATTTCCGGCAAGCGGCCGTGTAGATCGGGCCGTCCTTCGAGACTCTCACGCTTTTCCAGGCGCAGGCCGGGGATGGCGGCGTGCCGGCAACATTCTGTAACCTAGCAGCCTGACACCTAAGCCGCCTGAGCACCAGTGGGCAATGGCTTACAAGGCAGTGTCGTCTTTGGCTTACGTCCTCAGTTCAATACGCTCGAAGGCCGGCGCCAGGGTCTCCACCAGCGCTTCGAGCTCGCCGAGGGTCGGGGCGCTGGGCACCGGGCGGGCGTAGGCGGGATCGAGGCAGCGGCCGGGGCGGGCCACCTGCAGGGCGTAACGGGTTACGCCCCGTTCGGCGAGGTCGAGGGCCAGGCGGCGCAGGCTCTCGAGGTCGAGATCGCGCCAATGAACGGTGGTGCGGCACTCGAAGGCGACGCCGCTTCTCGAGAGCAGCTCGAGGCTCTCGGCGTGGGCGGCAGCCAGGCCGGGGCGGCCGACGATGGCGTCGAAGCACGCCGCCGGGCCCTTCACATCGAGCCCCACCCACGCCAGGTGCGGCAGCGTCTCGGCCAGGCGCCGCGGGTAGACCCCGGCGGTGTGGAGCCCCACCTTGAAGCCGAGCGCTTGCGCCCGGGCGGCGGCGACGGGCAGGTCGGCATGCAGGGTGGGCTCGCCGCCGCTGAAGACGATGCCATCGAGCAGCCCCTGGCGCCTGGCCAGGAAGGCTTCCACCTCGGCCCATTCGCCGGGCGCGGCACGGCGGGGCGCGAGCATCCCGGGGTTGTGGCAGTAGCCGCAGCGCAGCGGGCAGCCCTGCAGGAAGACCACGCAGGCCAGGTGATCCGGGTAGTCCAGGGTGGTCATGGGGGTTAGGCCGGCCACGGGCAACCGCGGCCGGCAAGATTCGTCGTGGGACATGGGCGCGTTCCGGCCGAGCGCCCCGGGCACGGGCCCGAGGCGCCCGGCATGGCGGTGGGGTCAGGGGGTGGCGGCCTGCTCGCTGAAGTGTCGCCGCTCGCGGTGCTCGGACTGCTTGCCGCGGTTGAACTGGCTGACGGGGCGGTGATAGCCCATCACTCGTGTCCAGACCTCGCAGCGCTGGCGCGCTTCGGTGGGCAGGCTCTCGACGCTATGACGCATGGGATGCTCCTTTTCAGGTTGGTGGTATTGCGGGGAAAGGCCTCAGGCCATGGCGCCGGCCCGAGCATGATTTGCCAGAAGGGCGTCATCGCACTTCGGGCAGAACTCATGTTCGCCGGCCAGGTAGCCGTGCACCGGGCAGATCGAGAAGGTCGGCGTCACGGTGATATAGGGCAGGCGGAAGCGGGAGAGCGCGCTCTGCACCAGCTTGCGGCAGGCCGCCGGTGAGGAGAGCCGCTCCCCCATGTAGAGGTGCAGCACGGTGCCGCCGGTGTAGCGGGTCTGCAGCGGGTCCTGGTGCAGCAGCGCCTCGAAGGGGTCGTCGGTATAGCCCACCGGCAGCTGGCTGGAGTTGGTGTAGTAGGGAGAATCCGGAGTGCCCGCCTGGAGGATGCCGGGGTAGCGCTTCTGGTCCTCCTTGGCGAAGCGGTAGGTGGTGCCCTCCGCCGGGGTCGCCTCCAGGTTGTAGAGGTGGCCGGTGGCCGCCTGGAACTCGCGCATCCGCTCGCGCACCTGCTCCAGCAGCTCGATGGCCAGCTGCTGCCCCTCGGGGTTGGCGATGTCGAAACGGTCCTCGAAGAAGTTGCGCACCATCTCGTTGAGGCCGTTCACCCCCAGGGTGGAGAAGTGGTTGCGCAGGGTGCCGAGGTAGCGACGACTGTAGGGGTAGAGGCCGTCGTCCATCCAGCCCTGGATGCAGCCGCGCTTGATCTCCAGGCTGTCGCGGCCGAGCCCGAGCAGCCGGTCCAGCTCCTGGAAGAGCCCCGTGCGGTCGCCGGCGAAGCGATAGCCCAGGCGCGCGCAGTTGATGGTCACCACGCCGAGCGAGCCGGTCTGCTCGGCGCTGCCGAACAGGCCGTTGCCGCGCTTGAGCAGCTCGGTGAGGTCGAGCTGCAGCCGACAGCACATGGAGCGCACCATGTGCGGCTCCAGGTCCGAGTTGAGGAAGTTCTGGAAGTAGGGCAGCCCGTACTTGGCAGTGAGCGCGAAGAGCCGCTCGGCGTTGTCGCTCTCCCAGGGGAAGTCCGGGGTGATGTTGTAGGTGGGGATTGGGAAGGTGAACACCCGCCCCTGGCAGTCGCCCTCCTCCATCACCTCCAGGTAGGCGCGGTTGAGCAGGTCCATCTCGGCCTGCAGCTCGCCGTAGGTGAAGGGCTGCTCCGCGCCGCCGATGATCGGCACCTGGTCGCGCAGGTCCGCCGGGCAGGTCCAGTCGAAAGTGAGGTTGGTGAAGGGGGTCTGGCTGCCCCAGCGCGACGGCACGTTGAGGTTGTAGATAAATTCCTGCACCGCCTGCTTCACCGCCGGGTAGTCGAGGGCGTCGCGGCGCACGAAGGGGGCCAGGTAGGTATCGAAGGAGCTGAACGCCTGGGCGCCGGCCCACTCGTTCTGCAGGGTGCCGAGGAAGTTGACCATCTGCCCCAGGGCGCTGGTGAGGTGCCGGGGCGGCGCGCTCTCCGCCCGGCCCGGCACGCCGTTGAAGCCCTCGATCAGCAGCTGGCGCAGCGACCAGCCGGCGCAGTAGCCGCTGAGCATGTCCAGGTCGTGGATATGCAGGTCGCCCTCCCGGTGGGCCTCGCCTACCGCGGCGGGATAGACTTCGTCCAGCCAGTAGTTGGCGATCAGCTTGCCCGAGGCGTTGAGGATCAGCCCGCCCAGGGAGTAGCCCTGGTTGGCGTTGGCGTTGACGCGCCAGTCGGCGCGCTGCAGGTATTCGTTGACCGTCGAAGCGACGTTGACGGCGCCGGTCGGCTGGCGTTGCATGGGTGTTCCCTCACTGGCCGATTATCTATATATGGTGCCATTTCTTCTATCAGACACCATATGTTGTGCCAGAGAAGGGTAGACACCCGGGCGAGACGGGGAAATGATCCAGGTCAGGAAAAGGGCGAAGGAGGGGTCAGCATGCATATGGGGATTCTCACGCTGCACATCTCGCTGCCCGGCTGCCGCTCGCTGAAGGAGAAGCGCCAGCGCATGGGCGGCCTGCACGAGCGCTTCGGGCGCAACCCGGCGGTGGCGGTTTGCGAGAGCGGCGAACACGACCGGCTGGAGGCGAGCGAATGGACCTTCGTGGCGGTGGCCAACGAAGGTCCCAAGGTGGAGGCGCTGCTCGGCGAGATCGAGGACAAGGTCCAGCGCACCGTGGATGGCCGGGTGATGGAGGCGACCCGGGAGATGCTGCAGGGCGGCCCGTGAGGCCGGCCATCGAGCGCCTGAACCAGAACAGGAGAGACGAATGACGGATGCACGCCCGGATAAGACGCGCAGCCTGCTGATCACCGGCTGCTCCAGCGGGATCGGCCACGCCGCGGCCCACGCCATGGCGGCACGCGGCTGGCGGGTGTTTGCCACCGCCAGAAAGGAGGCGGACGTGGCCCGGCTGAAGGATGAGGGCCTGGAGGCACTGGCGCTGGACCTGGACAGCAGCGCCTCCATCGAGGCGGCGGTGGCCGATATCGCGGAGCGCACCGGCGGGCGGCTGACGGCGCTCTTCAACAACGGCGCCTACGGCCAGCCCGGGGCGGTGGAGGATCTCTCCCGGGAGACGCTGAGGCAGCAGCTCGAGACCAACCTGCTCGGCACCCACGAGCTCACCGCTCGGGTGCTGCCGATGATGCGCGCCCAGGGACACGGGCGCATCGTGCAGAACAGCTCGGTGCTGGGGTTCGCCGCCCTGCCCTACCGCGGCGCCTACATCTGCTCCAAGTTCGCCTTGGAGGGGCTCACCGATACCCTGCGCCAGGAGCTTTCGGGAAGCGGCATCCACGTCAGCCTGATCCAGCCCGGCCCCATCACCAGCCGCTTTCGCGCGAACGCCCACCGCGCCTTCCGGGCCCATATCGATACCGAGCGTAGCGCCCATGCCGAGACCTATCGCAAGGTGGAGGCGCGGCTGGCCAGCACCGAGGGCAAGGCCGCCTTCACCCTGGGCCCGGAGGCGGTGGTGGCCAAGCTGATCCACGCCCTGGAGCACCCGCGCCCCAGGCCCCGCTATGCGGTCACCCTGCCCACCCATCTCTTCGCCGCCCTGAAGCGGGTGCTCAGCACCCGGGGCATGGACCGGGTGCTGCTGCGCTCGACCCGGGACGAGCGGGAGTAGCCGAGGGGCGCACCCGCACGGGTGACGCCAGGGCGTGAGTCAGCGCGCGGCAGGCCCCGACTCGCCGAGCGGCGCCAGCGCCATGATCTGCGTGCGCAGCGCCAGTTTCTCTTTGGCGAGTCCCTCACGCCAGGCGCTCCTTTCGCTCTCCAGTGCCTCATCGCTGGCGAGAGAAGGGGCGCTGGCGAAGAGGGCCACGATCCAGGCCTGGCGGGTGCAAAGGTCCTGAAACTCGCCGAGCAGGGTCTGGCGCTGCTTCAGCCCCTCGAGGAAGCGGCGGTGGCGCGTCGGATCCAGTTCGGCCAGGTAGCGGATGCGCTTCACCGCCTTGCGCAGGTCGTGGAAGGCCTCGTCGGGGGCGTCAGGCGTGAGGGCGGCCAGGTCGCTATCGTGGCCTGCGATGCGCTCGTCCAGCACCGCCGCGACCCGCGCCGCAGAGAGCCGGGCAAGCGCCTGCCGAAAGCCGTCGCCGTCGAGGAACGCCTGCCAGGCCTGCATGTCGGCGGCGTAGTCGGGCTGGCCCAGCTGCCGGCAGAGGCGCTCGTGCTGTTCCCGGGCCCGCTCGTTCAGCCAGGCGTGAAGCGCCCGTCGAGTGCTTGCCTGAAGCGGCGGCGGCGCCTGCTCCAGGCTCTCCAGGAAGACATCGAGATCGCGCAGGTCACTGGTGGCCTGGGCACGCTGCTTGAGCTCCTTCAGCCGCTTCTTCAGCCCCGGCGCCTTCCCGCTCCCGGCTTGCCGGACGGTGGCCAGCACGGCCTCGCCGATCGCCCGGCTGCGGCGCAGGTTGACGCGGTACTGGTGCAGAAACTCGGGATCGATGCCTGCCATCACGCCGGGCTCCAGCGCCCGAACCAGACGATAGAGGTGGCCGAGCTGCCCGTGGAGGCGGCCGGCCAGGTCGGCCTTGCGCAGGTCCGGCGGCGCCGGCGCCCGGCGCTGGAAGAGCGCATGGCTGGCCTGCTCCGGGGTCAGGCACGCCAGCCGCTCGGCGGTGTGCCTCGCAAGCGCCTGCCAGGTCTCGCCGGGCAGGCTGAGGTGCAGCAGTCCGCCGGTGGGAAGGGAATCGGGCGCCACGGGGCTGAGCCAGCGGGCCAGCTCCAGCAGCGCTGGGTTGTGCCCCACCATCAGCACCCGCCGGTTGCCCTCGGGTAACGTCTGCAGCCAGTCGCGCAGCGCCTCACCGTCGAAGGTGTAGAGCGCCTCGTCGAAGCGGGCCACCGAGCCCAGGGTGCCCTCGGGCAGCGCCGCCGCCATCTCCTCGAGGGTCTCCCGGGTGCGCCGGGCCGGGCTCGAGAACACCTTGCCCTCGAACGCCCTCCAGCGCATCAGCGCCGGCGCCATGGCCGCCGCCTGGCGCCGGCCTCGCTGGCTCAGGGGCCGATCAGCGTCGGGCAGCTCGCTGCCCCCGCGTTTCGCCTTGGCATGACGCAGCAGATAGAGCTCCAGCATGGGGGGACTCCGCCGTGTGAAATCCCTTTCAGCTTAGTCCCCCGGCCGCGACGCGCGCAGTCGCTGGAGCGCGCCAGGGACATGACCATCGCCGGCGAGAGCGCCACCGGCAGACGGTGAATGTCCGCAAAGAGCATCTAGCAGCGAGAGCTTCCCTGTCTCTCTGGGCCGGGCCCGGACTCGGTGAAACGACACGCCGGTCTCGTCTATGCTGCATCAGTCACGTCAGACTCGACGGAGAGCCTCATGAAGGGATATGCGTTGCGGGGTGTGCGTTACCTGGGCCTGTTGCTGCTGGCACTTGCCAGCCCGGTGCTGGCCACCGAGGTCAACTGGCCCCGCATGGCCGACTCGGCGGACGGCGTACCTATTGCCTACGAGGTGCAGGGCAGCGGCGAGCCGACGCTGGTCTTCATCCATGGCTGGAGCGGCGATGGCCGCTACTGGCGCGGGCAAGTGCCGCATTTTTCGCAGCGCCATCGCGTGGTGACGGTCGATCTTGCCGGGCACGGCCACTCTGGCCTGGGGCGTGACGCCTACACCCTGCCAGCCTTCGGAGAGGACGTGAAGGCGGTGTTGGAGGACCTGGACGTAGCGCAAGCGATCCTTATCGGACACTCCATGGGCGGGCCGGTCAGCGTGGAAGCGGCACGCCTGGTGCCGGAACGCGTCATCGGCATCATCGGCGTCGACACCTTCCACGACATGGTCGCGGAGATCAGCCAGGAGCAGCGCGACGAGCTGCTGGAACCGCTTCAGGATGACTTTGCCTCGGCCGCACGCCAGTTCGTGGCGTCGATGTTCATCGATAGCACCGATGCCAAGCTGCGCGAGTGGGTAATGCATGACATGGCGGCCGCACCGCCCGAGGTGGCTATCAGCGCCATGGAAGACATGCTATCGCGGCATGCCGATGGTGAAGCGACAAGGCATTTCGAGGAGCTGACGATACCGCTGGTGGCGATCAATGCCGACCTGTGGCCAACCGACGTCGACGCCAACCGGCAGCTGCTGCCGGAGTTCGACGCCGTGATCATGGAAGAGGCCGATCACTTCCTGCACATGGCCAAGCCGGAGGCCTTCAATCGTGAGCTGGAACGAGTGATCGGCACACCACCATGATGCCGCTGCTCGAATCCGATGCTGCCAGGCCCCGACCAACCAGAAAGATCATGCCGGCCATCCCGGCACTTAGCAGCAAAAACGACCAGAACCCCAATCTTGAAAAGCTGATCTCCCCGCCAGGCACGGACGGCATGGTATACTTCTTGCTTTGAATAGTTGCTGCATGAACGCTCACGAGGGCCTACCCGGCCCGAGTGTGATTCGGCGCCCTACCCCGGCACCCCGATCAAGGAGATACACCATGTCCCCTGCCCCCCTGACCCTGATGGTGGCCCGACGCGTCTCCCGCGGCCGCTACACCGATTTCACCGCCTGGCTGGAGGAAGGCCGCGCGCTGGCCGCCGACTTCAGCGGCTACCTGGGCTCCGGCGTGCTGGCCCCGCCGCCCGGTGACGACGAGTACCAGATCATATTCCGCTTCCGCGATGCCGACACCCTGGCGGCCTGGGAACACTCCGCCTCGCGCCGCGCCTGGCTGGCCCGCGGCGAGGGGCTCTTCGTCGCTCCCCAGGAGCATCGCGCCACCGGGCTGGACGGCTGGTTCCAGGACGCCACCGGCCAGACGCCGCCGCGCTGGAAGCAGGCCATTGCCATCTGGCTCGCCTTCTTTCCGGTGTCGCTGCTCTTTCAGGCGCTGTTCGGGGGCCTGCTGGCGGGGCTACCGCTGCTTCCCAAGGTGCTGGTCAGCACCCTCGCGCTCACCCCGGTGATGGTGTTCCTGTTCATCCCGCTCTCCATGCGCCTGCTCGGCCCCTGGCTGCGCGGCGAGGTCTCCATTCGGGCGCGTCTGACCCGACGGATGCACCAGCGCGGGGCGTGAGGCCCGCCACACTTGTCGAACACGCCTGGCGCGCACACACTATGCGCATGCCCGCTACGAGGCCATTGACATGACCCAGCCCTACGACACTCAAGCCCCCAAGAAGGCCACCAACGTCAGCATCAACAGCGACCTGCTCCAGCAGGCGCGGCGCCTGGGCATCAACCTTTCTGCCACTTTCGAGAGCGCGCTGTCGGATAAGGTACGTGCGGAGCAGCGCGAACGGTGGCAACGGGAGAACACCGACGCCATCCGCGCCTACAACCAGTTCGCGGAGGAAAACGGCACCTTCGGTGACGGCGAGCGGACATTCTGATGGCTCAGTTCCACGCCTACGAGAACCGCAACCCGGCCTCGCGCAAACGCTACCCCTACCTTCTCGATATACAGAGCAACCTGCTCGGCGAGCTGCGCACGACCGTCGTCGTGCCGCTCTGCCCTGTCGGCATCGCCGAAAGCCTGCGAATCTCCCACCTGAACCCCAGTATCGAGATCGACGGCGAACGCTATATCGCCTTGACGCAGGAGCTCGCCGGGATGGAAAGGAAGCGTCTCGGTAAGGCGGTACATGATCTCGGCCTCTATCGTGACCGGATCATTGCCGCCGTCGATTTCCTGGTGACAGGTATCTGACCCGGGCAGCGAGCTTCACCATGGCCGGCCTACCGGCCCACCCCCAGATGCTTGGCCCCGCGGTAGAACGCAACGAGAGCACCGCCGCCCAGCATCATGCAGAGGCCCGCGACCACGACGACCAGGGCGTCATAGGCCACGGCGCCGGAAGTCGAATAGGCCCCCACCAGCATGCCGATATGCCGCACCACCAGATAGGTACCGATCAGGAAGGTGCCGGCACGCACCAGGTCGTCGTCCGGGATGCGGCCGCTCGCCCCATCACTCACTCCCCCAGCGCCATGCAGCCACTCCGCCAGGCGGCCGGCGAAGCACCACAGCAATACGCCGCCCACCATGGGTACCGCCACCGTGGCGATCAGCACCGGCAGCAGGTCGGCTGACCAGAACTCTCCTACATGGGGGCCCAGCAGCGCCGGCAGCACCGAGAACAAGGTCTTCAGGAAGAGATAGAGACCCAGCAGCCGGATCATCAGGACGGAAAAGGGTTTCATAGGGCCTCCCGGGAAACCATCAGTTCGCCTGGCAGGTGCAGCGCCCCGCTTCCCACTATCACTGCCTCTCCTGCAATGCGGATCGAAAGATCGTTTTCGATGCGATCGGCCTCGGCAAGGATGCGGCTAGGGCGACCCATCTCGATGCCCTGCTCGATCTGCCATTGCCATCGGCCAACTCCCTTGCTCTGGGCCAGATACCCTGCCAGGGCCGCCGCCGCACTGCCAGTCGCCGGGTCCTCACGCATGCCGCCCGGGGTGGAAAACATTCGGGCTCTCACGGCGCGTGATGCACCAGCCTCCTTGACGACCACATAGAGATAGGCCTGATCGTGGCCGCTGGGTGATACCCATTCCGCCCAGGCAGTCGGCCAGGGCCGTGCCTTCGCCAAGGCCCCCTGTGAGGAGAGCTCGATCAGGTGATAAGGCAGCCCACAGGAAGCGAGAACCGGCTCACCAAGGACCTGATGCGCCTCCAGCCCCAGCAGTTCAGCGGCAGAGGCCTGGGTCAAGGTGCTCGCCAGGATGCTGACGGATTCTGCCGTGGTCAGGCGAGCCAACGCCTGATCGAACTCTACGAGCAATGAGCCAACGCCGGCCTCGAGAATCAGCGGACATTCTCGCTCGGCCATACCATGATGAAGCAGAAGATGAGCGGTGCCTATCACCGGATGGCCCGCGAAGGGCAGCTCCCTCGTCGGCGTGAAGATGCGGATGGGATAGCGATGCTGGCCGGTCGCCTCACTGACGAACACCGTCTCGGAGAGGTTCAGCTCGTTGGCGATAGCCTGCATCATGCCGTCATCCAGCCCCTTTGCCCGGGGGAATACCGCCAGCGGGTTGCCGGCAAAGGCTCGGTCGGTGAAGACATCGAGCAGAAAGTAGTCAATCATGCGGCCCCACCCGAGGCCCGATCAAACTCTCCCTGAACCCCTCTCTCGCATCACTGATAAAAGAAAGCAGCTGATCTTCTGGAACATGAACCACGGCAATACCCTGCCTCTTCGCCTCGGCAACAATGGACAATGCCGGCTGCTCCCTGGGCAAGAAGAGGGTTTTTGGCCAGCGCTTCTTGTGCGCCTTGGCCTGCTTCAACAAGCGCCGAGATTCCAGCTTTCCCGGCCCCTCACCCGATGCCGGCACCGGCCTGGAACTCAGAAGAAAACAGCTTGCGGCATCCATGAACGCGAAGATATCGAAATCACCATCCTGCTCCGTATGCACTGGCCACTCGTTCAGCCTGAAGGCGATCCAGGCCTCATTGACTTGAAACTGATCCGGATGCAGCATCCCACCTCCTGATTCTCACAATGCCAAGCTCATTCCAGCGAGCGAAATGAACCTTATTTTTCGGCTCACTACCCTGTCTCTCACGGCCTATTCTGAATATCTCATGGCGGTTTCCAGCGTATCGCACAGGGAGTCCAGCTCCTCCTGCAATGCCGCACCTCTGACCTCTTTTATTGACCTGCTCAGGTCTCCGACCAGCACTTCGAGCCAAAACCTTTCGATCATCAGCCGATGAAAACCTGCCTTTCCTGCCACCGCTTCAAAGGCGGGGGCCTGGTCCGGGAACGGATACCCATACCGCAGAATCAGGTTCGCCTCTCTCCCCGAAATTTCAATCTCAACGTCATCCGACAATCTGGGTCCCTCCCATTTTATAGAACCAGATGGAAACAGGGGTACGCCCCCGATTTTTCTCATGGCGGAAAGGCCTCATTCAGCCACTTGATGAAGTTGCGCTTCTGCCTGAATTCGGTACGCAACTCTTCCAGCGCCGCGGCAAATGCCCGGTGCTGTTCCAGCGTTTCGAGCGTGCCATGCAGCTCACGAAGCTGCGCGATGGCGCTGCGGTAGCTTCGGTTGTCGGCGTTGCGCACTTCGCTGCGGGCCAGGCGAAGATAGAGCGGCAGGCTCTGGTCGGGGTTGCCCAGCTGCTGGGCCAGCCTCAGCAGCAGGCCAGCCGCCACCGGCCGGTCCGAGCTGAATGCCAGCGCTTCCTCCAGACGGTTCTCGTAGAGGTAGATCTCCAGCAGGCTATTGACCACCTGGGGCGCATAGCCCCAGGGCGCCTCCGGCGCCTTGTCGACCTCCTCCCTGAGCCAATCGTGGACGCGCCGCTGATAGTCGGTGGCCAGGCCATACTCATCGGCCAGCTCGAGCAGATGCCGATAATCCTCCAGCTGCTGCGTCTGCTGATAGATCTGCCACTGGAGCTGCCCCGCCTTTTCGGCTTCGCCGCGATGCAGCAGCAGGCGGATCCATAGCCGCTCGCGCTCGCACCGCCAGCGGGGGTAGCGCTCGTCCTCGGCCCGGGCCGCCCGGGCCAGCCACAGCTCCACCTGGTCCCAGGCGTCGTGCGTGATGCACAGCTCGGCGATCTTCAGGTAATCCTGCACCCCAGTAGCGCTCTTCTGATGCAGCGCCAGGATGGTGGCGACATCGCCGCGCGCTTCGGCGCGCTTCAGCAGGGGCTCGCGCAGCCGCCGGTAGCGAAACTGCTCCGACCACTGCGCGTCGGCGGGCAAGCTCGGCAAGGCGTCCCAGACCTGCTGCAGCAGGGCCAGGTAGGCGTCCATCCCCTCGCTGCCCAGGGCCTCGGTATAGGCATCGGGAATCTTGGGGTATGAATCATAACTTTCCCCGAAGGCGATCTCGTAGAGATGCGCTGCGAGCGTCTCGGCGGGCCAGTCGAGCCGCTCGGCAGTCTGCACGTGCAGCCTATGCAGCGTCTCTTCGCAGGAGAAACGAAAGCCGCCCGAATCGTCGACGGTCTCCAGCGCTCGTGACAAGCGCGACAGGGCGTACTCCACCAGAGTCAGGCAGGTATCAGGCGGCATCTGCGGCGCCTGCTCGGCAATCTGCTCGACCACCGCCTCCGCCTTGGCGAAATAGGGCCGCACCTGACCATAGCGATGCAGGTGGCGCTTTAGCGGAAAGGCCGCGGTGATGCGCTTCTTCAGCGCCTTGTGATCGAGCACGCCGAGCACCGCATCGGCACGCAGCGACCACTGATGCCGTCGCACCGGGTCCTCCTCGATCAACTCGGCCAGCGCCTCCACCAGCGAGTCCTTGTCCAACTGCTGCAGGTAGGCGAGCAGGCGGCCACTCTCTCCCCCCGCCATCAAGCGCTCCTGTTCCGCCTGCTCCGCCCGGTAGGCCAGGGCAGTGGCCACGCAGTGCTTGCAGAAATCGATGCCCTCGGAGGCCGGGCAGTCACAGCCCCCCTCCAGACCACGGGGATTGAGATGCAGGGTCACCTGATAGCTTTCGCTGCCCGCGACCTGGGCGGTGAGGGTATTCCCCTGCCGGGTCCAGCCCAGCACCTGGCCCTGCCGGAAATAGGCCACGCCGCGCTCGAAGGCGGCCTCGCCGGCGAGCCGCACGAGCTGCTCGTCGGCAAGCAGCGCCGTCTCGTTGTGCAGGGTCATGATGTCACCGTTGCCTTTCTGCCGCCCCGCCGTGTCTTCGTCGGCGTCTGCTTCGCCTTCTCCGCCTTGATCCGTTCCAGCAGCGTAGCGGCGGAGTTATCTCCGCTGATCAGCTCGGGGTTTTCGGCACGCCATTCGGCGGTCAGCTCGCCGCGGAAGGCCTTGGCAAGAATGGACTGGGTCAGCTTGTCGACACGGGTCTGGGCGTTAGCGACCTGCTGCTCGATCTGATCGGCGAAGGCGAAGAGCTGGTCGACGCGGCGGACGATTTCAGCTTGCTCTTGGATTTCTGGAAGTTTGAACTGAACCTCAGAGACTATTTTTTGGTTTATCTTTGGCATGTTACCTGAAGTACCAGTGGCATTATCTCTAAAATATTTTCTGACCGACCTTGAGAGAAGAATGAAATGCAAAAATTCCGGAACAGCCCGATCATTGACTGCACACTTCATCATTAAATCTGGATATACATAAATATTATCAGGCCCGCGGTAAAGCGCACTGACTCCTACATATTCAATGGTATTAGCGCGCTGAATTAGAATATCTCCATCCTTAACCCACAGGTGAGAGTCTTCTTTGATGTCCAGCTCAACAAACTTATACTTTTCACCCAAAAACTTTCCAGAAGTAGTCGACGAAAGGGTCAGGCTCTTGTATGGAGTTTCAAAATCAACACCTTTCGGTGAGCGCCCATTTCGTGGCTTCGCCACAACCACGTCTATCAGCTTTACATTCGGCCACACATTGGCAGAGCCATTGCTAAGATCCCCACTTACCGCCGCCTGGAGCACGGACTGCCGAAACTGCTTGAGGATAGCAGGAATGGCATCCAGGCGGGCTTTCAGATTACTGACCTGAGCCAGCAGCTCGTTCAGCTTATCGGCGATGGCCTTTTGCTCTTCCTGCGGCGCGAGAACGAAGGGGGCGGCTTTTCCATCCTTGGTGCCAAGGCGAGGCATATTAACGCCATACCCTACTTCATTGACGTAGGAGAGGAAATCCAGTGACTTCAGCCAGTAGAAGAGGTAACGGTTGTCCAGATGCGGGCGCGCATCAAGGGGAACAATTTCAGTTGTGCAGACACCATCCCGCTCGGCAATCACGACCTTATCGAGATAAGGACGCAGCTTACCGTAGAGTACATCCCCTTTCTTGAAGCGGTTCTTGGTGCTCTTGAACTGACGCTCTTTGAAATTCAGGCGCTGGATAACTCTTGAGGAGGACTTCTCTATATCCTCCAGCTCGAGCACCCAAGTATTGTCATCGACCTGCTCACGGGTCGCCTTTTCCGCCTTGCCATACTCCACAATCTGACCAAGCGTGGTTTCCACCCACCCTTCCGGCAATACCCGCTCGCTCATGCCTTCACCTCACCGCTTGCGGCGTCATCCCCAAGCCCCAACGCATCGGCCAGCAGCCGCTTCTGGGCGGCGGCTTCGTCCTGGCTGCCGAGGGCGACCATCAGGCCATCGAGTTCGCGCAGGGCTTCGGTCAGCTCGCTCATCGCCTCGGCGGCGAGCACGTCGGGTTCGGGCAGGTTCTCGGCGGCGAGGCTGTCGGCGTCCTTGAGCCAGGTGATGTCCAGGGAATCGCCCTTGGTGTCGCGAATCCACTCGCGGCTGAAGCGGCGCCAGCGGGAGGTCTGCAGCTTATCGTCCACCCCCGCATTGGCGTCATCGGCAGCGGCGGCGCGGTCGGTTTCGATCTCCTCGGCGCCGAAGCTCCAGTCGCCCTCCTTGCGGGCGGCCAGCTGCTCGCCCAGGGCGTCGCTGCCCGTGGGGCTGTAGCACTGTTCGAAGGGCTTGAGGTGGGCCTCGGTGAAGGGGGTGCGCTTGCCGAAGCTCGGCATGTTGGTGCGCAGGTCATACACCCAGACGCTATCGGTGCAGCCCTCGTCCTGGTGGGGGTCCTCGGCGGTGCCGCGGGTGAAGAAGAGCACGTTGGTCTTCACGCCCTGGGCGTAGAAGATGCCGGTGGGCAACCTCAGCAGGGTGTGCAGGTGGCACTTCTCCATCAGGTCGCGGCGGATCTCGGTGCCCTGCCCCGCCTCGAACAGCACGTTGTCGGGCAGCACCACGGCGGCGCGGCCGCCGGGCTTGAGCCCGCGGTAGATATGCTGCAGGAAGGCGAGCTGCTTGTTGCTGGTGCGGTAGGTGAGATCATCGCGGGTAATGCTGGCCTCGCCGCCCTTGGCGGTACCGAAGGGCGGATTGGCGAGGATCACGTCGGCGCGGGGCAGCGCCTTGCCGGCCTCGCCCAGGGCGTTGCCCAGGTGCACCACGCCCTCGTCGTCGCCCTCCATGCCGTGCAGCAGGCAGTTCATCAGCGCCAGGCGGCGGGTGCCGGGCACCAGCTCGATGCCGACGAAGGCCTTGAGCTTCTGGAAGGCCTGGGCCCTGGCATCGAGATCGAAGTGATCATCGGTCTGCTGCTTGATGTAGGCATCGGCGGCGATCAGAAAGCCCGCGGTGCCGGCGGCGGGGTCCTGGATCACCTCGCCGGGTCGGGGGCGCAGGCAGCGCACCATGGCGTTGATCAGCGCGCGGGGCGTGAAGTACTGGCCGGCGCCGGACTTGGTCTCGTTGGCGTTCTTCTCCAGCAGCCCCTCGTAGAGGTCGCCCAGGCCATCCTTCTGGGCGCTGAACCAGTCGATGCGGTCCAGGTCGCGGATCAGCTGCTCCAGGTGGCGCGGCTCGCGCAGGCGGGTCTGGGCGTCGGCGTAGATGGCGGCGATCAGCCGGTCGCTGCTCTTGGAGAGGTCGAGCAGCATCTGCTTGTAGTAGTTGAGCAGCGAAAGCCCCGAGCGGCCGGTGAGGTCCGGCCAGCGGGCGCCCTCGGGCAGGGCGTGGGCGTTGAGCAGCCCGGCCTGGGTGTTCTCGTACTCCATCTTGATGAACAGCAGCAGCACCAGCTCGGTGACGTAGTCGGAGTAGTTGATGCCGTCGTCGCGCAGCACGTCGCAGAGGTTCCATAGCTTCTGGACGATGTCGTTCTGGGTCATGAGGGGTCCTGATTGAGTATGTCGATGTAGGCCCGGTAGGCGAAGATCCGATTGCGTTTCTGGCCGGTCAGCTCATGGACGATGCCGAGGGTGTCTTCGAGGGGAGTCAGCACACGCCCTACGGTGGCCGGCGTCAGCCCGGTGCGTTCACTCAAGTGGGCGACATTGGCGATGGGCTGCTGGAAGAGCGCGTCGAGCAGCAGCCCCGCCGAGCCGGCCTGGCGACCCAGCTCGCCGAGGCGCGCCTTGTCATGCTCGCGCAGCTGGTTGAGCTGCCGAGCCGTTGCCACTGCCTGATTGGCAGTCTCGGCCACGGCGTCCACGAAGAACAGCAGCCAGGCCTCCCAGTCGCCGGTGACCCGTACCTGCTGCAGGCGTTCGTAGTAGACCTGGCGATGCTTCTTGAAGAACACCGACAGGTAGAGCAGGGGCTCGCTGAGGATGCCCGCTTCCACCAGGATCAGCGGAATCAGCAGACGACCCAGGCGCCCGTTGCCATCCATGAAGGGGTGGATGGTCTCGAACTGCACGTGGGTCAGGGCGGCCTTGATCAGTGGGTCGGTGGCCTCGGGCATGTCGTTGATGAAGCGCTCCAGCGCCGCCCAGCACTCGGCCAGCCGATGAGGCGGAGGCGGCACGAAGACCGCTTCATCGGGGCGGTGCCCCCCGAGCCACACCTGGTTGCTACGAAACTCCCCTGGCATCCGATTGATGCCACGTCCGGACGTCATCAGCGTCGTGTGCATTTCCATCGCCACGCGATGGCTGATGGGGAAGCCCTCTCGGATGCGCTGCACGCCCAGCATCAGCGCATTCACGTAGCAGGAGACTTCCTGCACGTCGTCCATGGGAACGCCCGGCATACCCTCCATCTCGTAGAGCATCAGGTCGCTGAGCGAGGACTGGGTGCCCTCGATCTGCGACGACATGACGGCTTCCTTGCGTACATAGCTGTAGAGGAAGAGTGAGGCGTCGGGCAGCAGGGTGCTGATGGCGTCGAGACGGCCCAGCGCCAGCATCGCCTGATTGATGCGCCCCTGCAGCTTGCCGTCGAGCGCCAGCGCCGGCCGTGGCGGCAGCGGGTCGGGGATGAACGCCTGGCAGCGCACGCCGCCAGCGATACTCTCCTCGTAGTGGCCTGTGAGTCCGCGCTCCATGGGGGATCCCTCTCACCGCTCGAAAGCGGGCCTGGGTAAAATAGCGTCGCGCCTTATTTTAAGTTACGCCTGAAATTAAAATAAGGCCTGCCACTATTTTAACTTCGCGCCGCTGCGCGGTGGCCGTCATGGTGATGCCCTCGACATATCCAGGAAACGTGTCGAAAAAACCGGCTTTCTTGAACATGTGCTCGAGACATGTCGACGCCATCGACATGTCCGCGGGACGTGTCGAAAAAATCGCGTTTCTTGAACATGTCAGCTCGCCTCCCAGAGGGCATCGTTGAGGGCCTCGAGGACCTCGTCGAGGTGATGGTCGAGCACGGCATCCAGGCGCTGGATGCCCCCCTGCTCGGCAAAGCGCTGGTGAATGAAGTCGCGGTCGAGCACCACTTCGTGGGTGAGCTGCTTGGCCAGGCGGTCGAGCCACTTGCGCTGGGCGGGGGTCCAGCCGTGCAGGGCGTAGATGCGCTGCATGGCGTCGCGCACCCGCTGCTCGAAGGGCACCAGCGACTCGCCCAGGGCGGCGCGGCGGATATGGCCGACGATGCTGGCGGCGATCTCCTGATTGGTGGCGTTGCGCCAGGCGCTCTCCAGCCGGGCCTCGCTGTAGCCGGCGCCGTCGAGCAGCAGGCGTACCTCCTTCAAGGTCTCGCGGGTGAGGTCCCGGGGGCGGTTGACCACCACGCCCAGCGCCACCGAGTCGTTGAGCCGCTCACGAATGAAGGCCTCGAAGCTCTCCAGGTAGTCGGCGGGCTTCTCGTGCACCCCGTAGCTCTGGGTGCGGCCCAGCAGCTCGTCGCTGCCTTCATAGATCAGCGGCAGACGCTCGCTGCCGAGCAGCGTCTTCACCTCGGCCACCTGGCCAAGCAGGCCGGCATGCTGGTACAGGAAGCTGGCCGCGGCCCGGGGGCCCAGCTCGCGCAGGTGCTGGTGGAGCTTCTCCGGCGCCACGCCCCAGCTCTGCTCGAGGCTCTCCAGCTGCTGGCGCAGGTCGTCGCGCCCTTCGGCGCGCTTGGTGGCCTTGCGCATCACCCGCATCAGCATCTGGCTGTACTGGTCGAGGACGTCATCGGCGTGGCTCTCCCCGGCCGCCTGGCCGGGGGCCTCCAGGGCCCGCGCCAGCTGCGCCGGGTCGCTGAGCTCCTCGTGCAGCTGCTCCAGTGTCACGCCGGGGTCCTTGACCAGCGGCTGCATGGTGTTGACCTCGGCGAGCGCCGCATAGAGGTCCACCGGATCGTAGATGGTGAACACCGTCTTGCCGATCTCGTCGCAGCGGCGGGTGGCGCGGCCGATCATCTGCTCATAGAGGATGCGCGACTTCACCCGGCGCAGGAACACCAGGTGGCAGATACGCGGCACGTCGATGCCGGTGGTGAGCAGGTCCACCGTGATGGCGATATTGGGGTACTTGTCGCTCTTGTAGCGGCGGATCAGGTCGTCGACCTTGTCCGACTTGCCGGTGATCTTGGCCACCGCGGCCTGGCGGCAGGCCTCGCCGTAGTGGGCGTGGAAGGCCTCGTCGAGCAGGCGCTTGACCATGTCGGCGTGCAGGTCGGTGGCGCAGAAGATCAGCGTCTTCTCCTCGCCGAAGGGGTCGAGCTCCCGGGCCAGCTGTTCGCAGATCACACGGTTGAACTCCGGCGCGATCACCCGCCGGTTGAAGGCCTCGATCTCGAAGTCGAGCTCGTCCTCCAGCTCGGCGCTCTCCACCTCGCCGGTGCGGGAATCGATCAGGCTGACCGTCTCGCCCTTCGCGAAGTGGATGCCCTTCTGGCTGAGCAGGGTCTCGTAGCGGATCGGCGGCTCGTGGTCGATCAGCCAGTCGTCGGCCACCGCCTCCCGGTAGGAGTAGGTGAAGACCGGCCGACCGAAGATCTCGCTGGTGTGCTTGGCCGGTGTGGCGGTGAGCCCGATGCGCACGGCGTCGAAGTGGTCGAGCACGCGGCGGTAGCGGGAGAGATACTGGCCGGCGTCGCGGGTGGCCAGCTCCCCCTCGGTCATCTCCTGATCCAGAGTGTAGCCGCGGTGGGCCTCGTCGACGATGAGGCAATCGTAGGCGTCCACCGGCGGCGGGGCGTCGGCCATGAAGAGCCGCCGCGCCATGGCCTGCACTGTGGCGACCTGCACCCGGGTCTCGGCCTCGGCGGCCATGTCGCCCAGGGTGGCGACGTTGTAGATCTGCGAGAGGGTGTGGTTCTGCTCCAGCGGCGCCTCGTCGAAGGCATCCTGGGCCTGCTGGCCCAGGGCGGTGCGATCCACCAGGAAGAGCACGCGACGGAAGCGCTCGGTCTTCAGGAAGCGGTAGATCAGGCCGATGATGGTACGGGTCTTGCCGGTGCCGGTGGCCATGGCCAGCAGCGCACGGGGCGCGCCCTCCTCCAGGGCGGCCTCCACGGCGCGAATGGCGTTCTCCTGATAGTCGCGCAGGCGCAGGTAGCCGAAGCCCTCCTCGCGCAGGCGCTGCTCCGCCAGGGCACGGCTGCGCTTGAGGCGGTCGAGCAGGCCCTCGGGACTGTGGAAGTGCGGCAGCGCCCGGGCCAGGTTGCCGGGCTCGCGCACGTCGCGGAACCAGATGCCGGACTTCTCGGCCAGCTGCGGCAGATAGGGCCGGCCGTTGCACGAGAACACGAAGGGCACATGAAAATGGCCCTCGGCGTCGTCGGGCCAGGCGACGGTGCGCCCCTCCTCCTCCCACGCCGGGGTGATGCCGCCGGCAAAGCCGCGCCGATCGAAGCCGCGGGCGTAACGCTCCGCCTGGGCGAGCTTGCCGGCCACGTCGATATTCTGGCGCTTGGCCTCCACCACGCCGATGGGAACCAGCCCATGGAACAGCACGTAGTCGGCGCGCTGGCCGTTGGGCAGCTCCCACTCGGCGATGGCGAGGGTCCGGCCGGCCTCGGGTCGCACGCCCTTCTGCCAGGTGAGCTCCAGGGTATCGGCCTCCCAGCCGGCCTCCTGGAGCTGCTGGTCGATCAGCAGGCGGGTGAGCTCTTCATCCAGACCCAGTTGGGCGTTGAGCGCGCGGTCGGCCTGACCGACCCGCTGGCGCAGCGCCCGGGGCGGCTCGCCTTCGCCCCCCGTGCGAGCCTGCTCGGCCAGGCGCCGCTGGAACTCCCGCTCGCGGCGTTCGAGTTCCGCCTGCTGGGCCCGCGACTGCTCGGCCAGGGCGCGGGCCTCCTCGTCCATGGCCTCGGCAAGCTCGG
Organism: Halomonas sp. PGE1; assembly: GCF_013000985.1. NCBI lineage: Bacteria > Pseudomonadati > Pseudomonadota > Gammaproteobacteria > Oceanospirillales > Halomonadaceae > Halomonas > Halomonas sp. PGE1. Next base: position 1,354,579 of record NZ_CP053032.1, on the reverse strand, counting down.
CGTACTCCTGCTTCTCGCGGGCTTCCAGCTCGGCCAGCTGGCGCTGGGCATCGGCCTGCTCGGTGGCAGTGACCAGCTCGCCCTGCAGGCGCGCCATCTGGGCCTGGAGCTCGCGCAGCTCGCGGCTGGGGTCTTCCGGTGGACGAAAGGCGCCGGGCTTGAAGTCGGGGTCAGCGAAGGCGCGATGAAACCAGACCGCCAGGCTGCGGGCGACCTTGAGTCCCTGGATCGCCTCGCGGTGCTGGGTGCGGAACTGGTGGGTGGCGCGGTTGCCTTCGATGCGCAGGGTGTGGAAGAGCTCGCGCACCGTGGGGTCGAGCCCCAGGGCGCTGTCGATGCGGTAAAGGAGGTCGCGCTGGCCGGTACGCTCGTCCACTCCGATGCCAAGGCGGGCAGCGATGTCCTGGGCCATGGCCTCGCCGAGCTGGCGCAGCTTGATCAGGGTGGTGTTGGGATCGTGACTGAAGGCGCGCTCGGCGCTGGCGGCGAGCTCGAGAAAGACCGGGTCGTGGCCGGTCAGAAAGGCGAAGTTGCCGCCGGCATCCTGCCCGGCGCTGCCGCCATCCCCGCGGCCTGGTGGTCCCTGCATAGGTGGTACCCGTTCCCGGTTTGCCTGAGCGTGACTCCCCCGCTCTCCCGGCAGGGTGGGTCCGACATTCCCTTAGCCTGCCACTAATTCGGGGAAGGGGCCAGCAGGCGAAGGTAATGGGTCGGACCACCCGCTTCATCATCAAAAAGCCCGGCACGCTGGCCGGGCTTGCTACCTTCAGGGGTGAACGCCGACTCAGCCGAGCCGGTCGTGGCCGTTGTCGAGGAAGGGGTAGTCGGTGTAGCCGACCTCGGCGCCGCCGTAGAAGGTGCTATGGTCGGGCTCGTTGAGTGCGACCTTGAGGCGAAAGCGCTCGGGCAGGTCGGGGTTGGCGATGAAGGGGCGGCCGAAGGCCACGGCATCGGCGGTGTTGTCATCCAGGCGGGCCTGGGCGCGCTCGGCGTCATAGTTGCCGCAGTAGATCAGACGGCCCTTGAAGCGCTGGCGCATCTGCTCTCTGAAGCCTTCCGGGTAGGTAATGTCGGCACCCGCGAAGTCGGGCTCGTTGAAGTGGAGGTAGGCCAGGCCGCGGCGGTCGAGTTCGCCGGCCAGGTAGAAGGCCATCGCCTCGGGTTCGTCATCGGTGAGGCCGAAGAGCTCGAGGAAGGGAGTCAGGCGGATGCCGACCCGCGCGGGGCCGAACACCTCGGCGACCGCATCGACCACTTCCAGCACCAGACGTGCACGGTTCTCGAGCGAGCCGCCGTAGCGGTCGGTGCGCAGGTTGGTGCCGGTGGCGAGGAACTGATTGAGCAGGTAGGCGTTGGCCGCGTGCACCTCGACCATGTCGAAGCCCGCTCGCCTCGCGCGCAGGGCGGCCTGGCGGTAGTCCTCGACGATGCCGGGGATCTCCTCGGTCTCGAGCGCCCGCGGCGTGCTGGTGGGGTGCGGCCCCGCCGTGCCGTCCTCGAACTCGACGAAGCATTCGGCCCCCTCGCCCTTGAGGGCGCTCGGTGCCACGGGCGGCTGGCCGTCGGGCTGCACCATCTCGTGAGAGACGCGCCCCACGTGCCACAGCTGCAGGGCGATGCGCCCGCCCTTGGCGTGCACGGCCTCGACGACGCCCTTCCAGCCAGCCTCCTGCTCGTCGGTCCAGATGCCCGGGGTATAGGCATAGCCGCGGGCGGTGGGCGAGATGTTGGTGGCCTCGCTGATGATCAGCCCGGCGCTGGCGCGCTGGCCATAGTAGATCTGCTGCAACCTGCCGGGAACGCTGTCCGGCGTGCGCGAGCGGGTCAGCGGCGCCATGATCACGCGGTTGGGCAGGCTGAGGCTGCCCAGCTGAAGCGGGGTGAAGAGCCCGGGGTTGGAGAAGGATGTATCAGGCATCGAGACGCCTCCAGATGAAGAGTGAATGGACGGGTATCCGTCGTCGCCCGACATCGTAAGCCTGTTAATGACTGATGTCAGAAACAGTGACAACATCGACCGGATAGCCTGGGGCTATGACGCCCAGGACGCCGGCCGGCCCCGCGGGCGTGATAGGATTTCCCGAAACCTGACCAAGGAGCGCGCCATGACCGCCGCCGAGATGCTCGACTGCCTGGTGGGCTTCCCCACCGTCTCCCGGGATTCCAACCTCGACCTGATCGCCTTCGTGGAGGCCTTCCTCGACGAGCACGGCGTGCCCCACTGGCGGGTGGAGAGCGACGATGGCAGGAAGGCCAACCTGCTGGCGCGCATCGGCCCGGAGGTGGCCGGCGGCGTGGTGCTCTCCGGCCATACCGACGTGGTGCCGGTGGACGGCCAGCCCTGGTCCACCGACCCCTTCACCCTGATCGACAAGGGCGACGGCCGCCTCTACGGCCGCGGCACCTGCGACATGAAGGGCTTCATCGCCTGCGCCCTGGCCGAGGTGCCTCGCTGGGTGACCCTCGACCTCAAGACGCCCATCTGGCTGGCACTCTCCTACGACGAGGAGGTGGGCTGCATCGGCGCGCCGCGCATGATCGAGCGGCTGATGGCCGAGCACCCGCGGCCCGCCGCGGTGATCGTCGGCGAGCCGACCCTGATGCACCCGGTGGTGGCCCACAAGGGCGCCACCAATCTGCGTACCACCGTGACCGGGCGCGCGAGCCACTCCAGCCAGGTCAACCAAGGGGTATCGGCGATCCACGTGGCGGCCCGGCTGGTCACCCACATCGAGGAGGTGATGGCCGAGCTGCGCGCCGAGGGGCGCGTGGACGAGGCCTTCAACGTGGTGCACTCGAGCCTGCACGTGGGCAAGATCGCCGGCGGCACGGCGATCAACATCATGGCCCGGGAGTGCACCTTCGAGTGGGAGATCCGCCACCTGCCGTCGGACCGCTTCGAGGAGCTGCTGGGCCGGGTCAACGCCCGGGCCGCCGAGCTCGAGGCCGAGATGCGCAGCCGCGCCCCGGAGACGAGCATCGTCACCCAGGCGCTCAACGAGACGGTGCCGGCGCTGGCCGACGACAACAACGCCGAGGTGCTGGCGCTGTGCCATGCGCTGCTCGGCGAGCGCCCCGCCGGCGCGGTGGCCTACGCCACCGAGGCGGGCCAGTTCCAGCGCAAGGGCCTGCCCACGGTGATCTGCGGCCCGGGCAGCATCGGCCAGGCCCACCAGCCCGACGAATACATCGACATCGAGCAGCTCGAGGCCGGCGCGGCCTTCATGACCGCCCTGGGCGAGCGGCTGCGCCGCGCCTGACTCTCGCCGACGAAGACGCGCATCCCGACACAGGAACCCTGATCCAGGAAGAGGATACCCCCTATGCCCCGACTGCTGATCGTCAAGACCGGTGATGCCTTCCCCGAGGTGGTGGAGGCCCACGGCGACTTCGAGGCGCTGTTCCAGCGGGTGCTGGCCGCCGCCGGCTTCGACGCCGCGGTGTTCGACGCCCGCCACGAGCCGCTGCCCGCCCTCGAGGAGATCGACGGCCTCTATATCACCGGCTCCCACGCCATGGTCAGCGACGCCGAGCCCTGGAGCGAGGCGCTGAAGCCCTGGCTGGTGGAGGCGCGCGAGCGCAACACGGCCATGCTCGGCGTCTGCTACGGCCACCAGCTGATGGCCGCGGCGTTCGGCGGGGTAAGCGACTACCATCCGGCGGGACGCGAGTCCGGCACCCATGAGGTCGCACTCACCGAGGCGGGCCGCGCGGACGCCCTGCTCGGCCAGCTGCCGGAGCGCTTCCCGGCCCAGCTGACCCATGCCCAGGCGGTGCTCGAGGCGCCGGCAGAGGCCGTGGTGCTGGCCCGCAACGCCCACGACGCCCACCAGGCGCTGCGCTACGGCCCGCGCCAGTGGAGCGTGCAGTTCCACCCGGAGTTCACGCCCGAGGTGATGCGCGCCTATCTGGCCCGCCAGATCGCGGCGCTGCGCGACCAGGGGCAGGACCCGGAGGCGCTGCTGGCCGGCGTCGGCGCCACCCCCGAGGCCGGCTCGCTGCTGGCGCGCTTCGCCGAGGCGGTGGCAAGGGAGCCGTCGCGACGAGAGTGAACTCGTCGGATCAGAACCCGCTGGCTCAGTGGCGCTCGCCCACCGGCGGAGCGGGCTCGCCGCGCTCGATGCTCGCCTCCGCCGCCTCATCGCGCAGGCGGCGGGCATCCAGGGCGCCCTCGGCGGCCTTGCGGCGCTGGCGGTAGAGATCGCGCAGGGAGCTCGCCAGCATGGCGGCGACGATCATGCCGCCGCCCACGAAGGCCAGTGCCGCCGGCACCTCGCCGACCCACCACCACACCAGAAGGGTGCCGGCCAGGGTCTCCACCAGCATCACCAGGCTGACCTCGGCGCCGGGCAGGTAGCGCGCGCCGGTCTGGATCAGGAAGTAGGCCAGCGGCAGGATCAGCCCCATCAGCGCCAGACGCTGCAGGTCCTCGGCGGCGGGCATCTGGGCGCCCCCCATCAGCGCGGCCGGCACCAGCATGGCCAGGCAGCCCAGCGGCAACACCACCGTGGTGTCGAGCCCCCGGGTGCCGCTGCCGCGCTGGGCGCTGGCCACCGTGGTGTTCACGGCGATGGCCACCGGAATGATCAGCGCCACGGCCAGGCCCAGCAGGCTGCCCTGCCCCACCTCGCCGGCAGCCATCAGGCTGGCCCCGACCACGCACACCCCGATCACCACCCAGGTCTGGCGGCGCAGCCGCTGGCCGAACAGCAGCATGCCGATCAGCCCCGCCGCCAGCGGCGCCAGGTTGAGCATCACCAGCACATTGCCGGCCGTGGTCAGCCGCGTGGCGCCGACGAAGGCCCAGGCGCTGGCGGCGAAGGCCAGCGGGCACCACAGCGCCGCCGGGCCGCAGGCGCGAATGGCCTGGGGCAGGCGCTCCCGATAGCGCAGCGTAGCGATCGTCAGCAGCACCAGGCCGAGCATCAGCCCGCGCCAGAACATGAAGGTGGCCACGTCCACGCTGGTGTCCTTGACCAGCAGCGCATCCGGCGACAGCAGCAGCACGCCGGTGACCGTGATCAGGTAGCCGCGCAGACGAAACGGCAGCCGCTTCCACATGACTCTTACTCCTTGCTGGCAGACGATTCAGGGCTCACAACGACAACAGGCCGGAGCTGAGCTCCGACCTGTCGGGGGGTGTGGTGCCGCCCGCTGGCGGCAACCGTTACCTCAGGCGCGTGACGGGCGACGAATCGGCGCGTCACCATCCTCGCAACGACGGCGCGGGGCGCGCTCGGGGGCGCCGCTGTCCTCGCTGATCTCCAGGGCGCGGCCGGCAACGCGGGCGCGGGCCATCTTGGCCAGGATGCTGGCCGGCAGCGAGCTCGGCAGCTCCACCACGGAGAAGGAGGTGCGGATATCGATGCGACCGATACGCGAGCCCTCGATGCCGCCCTCGTTGGCCAGCGCCCCGACCAGCTGGCCGGGCTTGACGCCGTCCTTGTGGCCCACGGAGACGCGGTAGCGGGTCATGCCCTCGCTCGGGCCGCGGCTCTCACGACGCGGCGGCTTGCCGTCGCGGGTGGGGCGATCGTTGCGGGCTTCCTTGCGCGGCGCCTGCATGCGGCCGATGGGGGCCTCGTCGGCACGGGCCAGGCGGGCGAAGGCGCAGGCCAGCTCGATGGGGTCGTAGCCCTCCTCGACCAGGCGGCCCACCAGGGCGCGCTGCTCCTCGGCACCGGCGGTCAGCGCGGCGATCACCTTCTGGTGGAAGACCTCGTCGCGATGGGCGCGGATGGCGGCCTCGTCGGGCACCTCCATCTCGGTCATCTTCTGGCCGGTGGCCTGCTCGATCCAGCCCGCCTTGCGGCCTTCGCGGAAGCCCACGAAGGTGATCGAGATGCCGGTACGCCCGGCACGGCCGGTGCGGCCGATGCGGTGGGTGTAGGCCTCGGAGTCCTGGGGCAGATCGTAGTTGAAGACGTGGGTGATGCGCGGCACGTCGAGGCCGCGGGCGGCCACGTCGGTGGCGATCAGCACGTCGACCTTGCCGCGCTTGAGGCGCTGGATGGTGCGCTCGCGCAGGCTCTGGTCCAGGTCACCGGAGAGGCTGGCCACGTTGACGCCGCGGGCGGAGAGCTGCTCCATCAGGGTGGTACAGGCGGCCCGGGTGCGCACGAAGACGATGGCGGCATCCACCGGCTCGACTTCCAGGATGCGCGACAGCGCCTCCAGCTTGGCACCGCCATCGACGCGCACCAGGCGCTGCTCGATGTTCTCGCCGGTGGTGGTGCGCGACTCGATGGCCACCTTCACCGGGTCCACCAGGTAACGGTTGACGATGCGCTCGATCTCGGTCGGCAGGGTCGCGGAGAAGAAGACCCGCTGGGCTTCCTTCGGGGTGTCGGCGACCACGCGCTTGACGTCGTCGATGAAGCCCATGCGCAGCATCTCGTCGGCCTCGTCCAGCACCAGGGCGGAGAGCCCGTCGAGCTTGAGGCTGCCGCGATCGAGGTGATCGATGATCCGGCCGGGGGTGCCGACCACGACCTGGGCGCCACGCTTCAGGGCACCCAGCTGCTCGCGATACTCCTGGCCGCCGCACAGGACCGCCACTTCCAGGCCCTGGAGGTTCTGGCCATAGCGGCTGAAGGAGACGGCCACCTGCTGGGCCAGCTCGCGGGTCGGCGCCATCACCAGCACCTGGGGCTCGCGGCGGGTCAGCTCGAGCCGGGAGAGCAGCGGCAGGGCGAAGGCAGCGGTCTTGCCGGTGCCGGTCTGGGCCTGGCCCAGCATGTCACGGCCTTCCAGCAGGGCCGGAATGGTCTGGATCTGGATCGGAGAGGGAGTCTCGTAGCCCAGGGTCTCGACGGCAGACAGAACGGCGGGCAGCAGAGCGAGGTCACCGAAGCTCGGCGAGGCGACAGAAGTCGGGGTCATCAATCACACCTTGGTAGGCCGGGGTTGCCGGCAAAAATTCATTGGCGTCCCTGACGCGAGCAATACGGTCAGGCGCGCAGCGCCCTTCAGGGGCAGCAGCACGGGACATCGGAGTCGGGGACGCCGGTCGCACCAGGCATCGGGCCCATGCCATCGAGGATGGCGATCAGGAACCCTGTGGCGACCATTTGCGCCGATCTCGCCAGGGTGGCGGGATCTCGGTGGCGCTCCATCTACACAATTCGAACGCTTGCGGCCAGCGAGTGTCACTGGGCCTGGCGTTGCGGCGCGCATCCTGTGCTCGGTCGAGGACCGGCGGCGATGGCGTCGTACATGATGGTGGGGTCAGCACATGCGAGGAAGGCCGCATGCTACCATCGCCACTCTGACCTGGCCAGCCTTTTCGCCGGGCACGCCACTCTTTCTGCTCCGGGAGACACGCCATGCCGACGCTGTGGGTCGACGCCGACGCCTGCCCCAAGGTGGCGCGCGAGATCATCGTGCGCGCCGCCGAACGTACCTCGACCGCCGCCTGGTTCGTGGCCAACCACGCGGTGCCGCTGCCGCGCTCGCAGTGGGTCAAGGCGTTGGCGGTGAGCCAGGGCTTCGACGCCGCCGATGACGAGATCGTCGAGCGCCTTCAGGCGGGGGATCTGCTGATCACCGCCGACCTGCCGCTGGCCCTGGCGGCCATCGAGCGCGGCGCGAAGGTGATGACCACTCGCGGCGAGGCCTTGAACGAGAACAATATCCGCGCTCGGGTGCAGATGAGGGACTTCATGGAAACCATGAGAGCCAGCGGCGAGCACACCGGCGGCCCCAAGGGCTACAGCGATGCGGATCGCCGCGAGTTCGCCAATGCCCTGGACCGATGGCTGGCGAAGAACGGATAAACCCATCATTTACCACCCAAGGCCCAGCTCTCACCAGTAAAGAATCACCATCGCGCAATACCTACTTGGGCGCTGTTTTTACTGGTGGGAGCCACGCTCCGCGGGGCGAAAGGCCGAGGCCACTGCATTGCCTGGTAACACCGCTGGGCGCCTGCGGCGCCATTCGCCGGGCAAAGCCCAGCTCCCACCAGCAAGGATCAATGCCAGCAGAGACCGAGGCCTCCGCTTGCTTTCAAAGCGATGGGGCATCGCTGGCTGGCGAAGAACCGTTAACCCTTCTCGCGGATGCCCTGGCCCGGCAGGCGCTCGCGGTCGTGGGGGCGGTCGAGCTCCAGCAGCGGGCCGTGGGGCACGATACGGGTGGGGTTGATGGTGTCGTGGCTGTAATAGTAGTGGCGCTTGATATGGTCGAAGTCGACCGTCTCCCGAATGCCCGGCCACTGGTAGAGCTCGCGCACGTAGTTCGAGAGGTTCGGGTAATCCTCGATGCGGCGCAGGTTGCACTTGAAGTGGCCGTGGTAGACGGCATCGAAGCGGATCAGAGTGGTGAAGAGGCGGACATCGGCCTCGGTGAACCACTCGCCGGCCAGGTAGCGGTGCTCGGCCAGGCGCGCCTCCATGCGGTCGAGCGCCCCGAATAACGCCACCACGTGCTTCTCGTAGACCTTCTGCTCGGTGGCGAAGCCCGACTTGTAGACGCCGTTGTTGATGTGGTCGTAGACGTCGGCGTTGACCGCATCGATGGTCGCGCGCAGCTCCTCGGGATAGAAGTCGAGGCGGTTGCCGGTCAGCTCATCGAAGGCGCCGTTGAACATGCGCAGCAGCTCCGAGGACTCGTTGTTGACGATGCGCCGCTGCTGCTTGTCCCACAGCGCCGGCACCGTCACGCGGCCGGTATAGCCCGCATCGGTCAGGGTATAGAGCTGGTGATGGAAGTCGACGCCGTTGACCGGATCGCCGCTGGCCCCTTCGGCCACGTTGTAGGTCCACCCCTCGTCGAGCATCAGCGGGCTGACGTGGGAGAGGCCGATCAGCTCCTCGAGGCCCTTGAGCTTGCGCAGGATCATGACGCGGTGCGCCCAGGGACAGGCCAGCGAGACATAGAGGTGATAGCGCCCCGCCTCGGCGGGCAGGCCCGGCTGGCCGTCAGGCCCCTTCTCGCCACTGGGGGTCACCCAGTCACGCAGCTTGGCGGATTCGCGCACGAACTCGCCGCCGTGCTTGTCGGTGTCATACCACTGGTCGTGCCACTTGCCGTTGATCAGAAGGCCCATGAAGCGTCTCCTCTGGGGGCGGCCCCTGGCCGCTGATGGATCGTGATGCCACCATCCTATTGCGAATTCATCGACTCTTCAGCGCATATTCTGGGCTCAATCATTCGGTAAAATTGAACCACTCTTGGCCAGGCAGCCGCTCGCCCCGTGGGCCAGCGCCTCGGCCAGGGCCCGGGTGGCGGGGCCGGCGCGGTCGCGGTCGCGGTGAATCAGCTGCACCGGGATCTCGCGCACGCCGCCGACGGAGAGCGGCAGCGGCTTCAGCCGCCCCGCCGCAAGGGCGCCCTGAATGCGCGTCTCCGGCAGCCAGGCGAAGCCCAGGCCTCGCTGCACCATGTCGATAGAGGTCTCCAGGTGGCTCACCGTCCAGCGCTGCTCGGCCTTGAGCCAGCCCGAATCCAGGGACTGGCGCTGCGCCGAGTCGCGCACCACCAGCTGGCGGTGCTGCACCAGGTCGCGCAGGTCCAGCGAGCGCTCCAGATGGTGCAGGGGGTGGTCGGGGTGGGCCACCGCCAGGAAGCGCACGGTGACCAGCGGCTCGCCCAGGAAGCCCTGGGCCGAGAGGCCGGAGATCACGAGATCCGCGCTGCCGTCGTAGAGCATCTCGATGCCGCCGTTGAGCACCGTTTCGTGCAGCTGGACCCGCACATAGGGGTAGGCCTCGGAGAAGTCATCCAGGGCGCGGGCCAGGGCATCAGAGGGGAACACCTGATCCACGGCCAGCACCACCTCGGCCTCCAGCCCCTCCGCCAGGCGCCCGGCCACGTCCTCCAGGGCCGCGGCGCTCTCGATCAGCTGGCGGGCGCGGCGCAGCAGCAGTTCGCCGGCCTCGGTGAGGCGCACCTGCCGGCCGACCGGCTCCAGCACCTGGACGCCGAGCAGTTCCTCGAGCTTGTGCACCGCGTGGTTGAGGGTGGAGGGGCTCTTGTGGATCGCCTCGGCGGCGCGGGCGAAGCCGCCGTGGTCGACGACCGCGGCCAGCATCTGCCACTGGGCCAGGGTGACGCGTGACATTTCGATATCCTCGAATGAACAAAGCGAAACAATGCGCTTAAGTTTCGAAAAAGTCGGCCTAGAATGCCAGATATCGCTTCGTAAAGAAGCCCTCACGACAGCCAGAGGCCCCCTATCATGACAGCTCCCCTCCTTCGCCAGGTCGATCGCCTCCAGCCCAGCCAGCCGAGCCAGCCGAGCCAGCCGAGCCAGGACGGTGACGGCGTCAAGATCAAGCGGATCCACGACTTCGGCGGCGGGCTGGACCCCTTCCTGATGATCGACGAACTGGGCTCGGATCGTCCCGACGACTATATCGGCGGCTTTCCGCCCCACCCCCACCGCGGCATCCAGACCCTCACCTACGTGATCCACGGCGGCCTGACCCACGAGGACCACATGGGTCACTCCAGCACCATTCGCGCCGGCGACGCCCAGTGGATGCACACCGGGCGCGGCATCGTCCACTCCGAGATGCCGCTCACCGACCACCATGGCCTGCACGCCTTCCAGCTGTGGTTGAACCTGGCCGCCAGCGAGAAGATGAGCCCGGCGGAGTACCGCGACGTGCGCGGTGAAGAGATGCCGCGACTGGCCGGCACCGAGGCCGAGCTGATCGCCCTGGGCGGCCGCTGGGCCAGAGATGACGGTGAGGCGGTGACGGGCCCCCTGAATGCCCTGGCCGGTAACGGCGGCGTGGCCCACCTGCGCCTGGCGGCGGGGGGTGAGCTGACCCTGCAGGCCGACGCCCCTACCCTGCTGGCCTACGTGTTCGAGGGCGAGCTTCAGGTGGGCGATACCCGGGTACCGGCTGGCCAACTGGCGCGGCTCTCCAAGGGCGACCGCCTGGCAGTGGCCAGCGCCACGGGCGGCCAGGCCCTGCTGCTGGCGGGCACCCCCCACCGGGAGCCTGTCGCCCACTACGGCCCCTTCGTGATGAACAGCCAGGCCGAGCTCCAGCAGGCGCTGCGCGACTATCGCGACGGCACCCTCACCGGCTGATTGGCATGGCTCCGGAGGCGCAGGGGTTGATTTTTCACTCTCCCCCGGGCCCAATGGATAGTTAGTAAACGCCGTTTCTGAACCGGCTGGCCGCGCTGCAATGCAGCGCGGTCTATCCCACTGTGCATACGTACAGCCTAGGCACACCATACGTCATGGGTTATGGTTCTCAGGCCTTTTTTCTCTTTTTCATTATTCACTGGCCTTTACCCATGCTGCGAATCCTCCATTCGCTGCCCCGCACGCACAAGCTGTTATTGTTGCCGGTCGCCACCATGGTCACCGTGCTGGGCGCACAGAAGATTGTCACCACCTACCAGGATGTCCAGCGCGAGCACCGTACGCTCGACACCGTGATCGTTCCCCTCGAGGTCGACGCCAGACCCGGCCTTCCCACCCTCAGCTTCGAACGCAGCCCCGTCGGCGACGCCATCGAGATGGCGAGCCAGGCGCTGGACGCCACCCGGCATCAACTGCCCCTGGCCAAGCTCGTCGACGGTGAGGCGCTCGACCTCGACCTGATCAACACCGCCAGCGCCTCCGCCGATGGCGGCCTGCCGCTGGCCCTCACTCGCCCGGCCCAAAGCGGCGCTTCCGACGCCTCCCAGGCACAGTCCAAGCTCGATCAGGGCGCGGTGCACATGGCAGTGGTAGTGGGCACCATCGGCAGCGGCATGCTCGACCACGATGGCGCCCTGATGGCCGACGCCACCTCCTATGAGCCGGTGTCGGACGAGGAGCTCGGGCTGTTCGACGATGGCCCCGTGATCCTCGAGAAGGAGATCGCCGCCACCGAACCCTTCGTGCCGGAGTGGCAGACCTATACCGTCAAGCAGGGCGATACCTTCGCGGTGATGGCCCAGAACCAGTTGGGGCTCGGCTACAGCAAGGTGCTGCGCCTGCTCGACGAGCTGCCCGACAAGAACGCCCTCACCCGCTGGCGCGCCGGCAACTCCTTCGAGTACCAGCTCGACGAAGAGGGCAAGCTGCTCGCCCTGCGCATGATGCGCAACGCCCGCACCGGCTTCATGGTGGAGCGCGATGATGCCGGCTTCGAGGTCGCCACCATCGAGCGCACCGGCGAGGCCTCCCAGCGCCTGTTCGCCGGCACCGTCAGCGGCAGCTTTGCCCGCTCGGCCCAGGCCACCGGCCTCTCCAGCGCAGAGATCAGCGAGCTGACCCGCGTGCTGGGCCAGCGCCTCGACTTCCGCCGCGACACCCGTCGCGGCGATCGTTTCCAGGTGCTGGTGGAGTCTGACGTCATCGACGGCTCGAGCTTCGACCCGCGGGTACTGGCGGTGCAGTACGAGGGCGAGCGCTTCGACATGACCCTGGTGCGCAACGGCGCCGACAGCAAGTTCTACACCCCGGACGGCGAGAGCCTCGACCCCGCCTTCAATCGCTATCCCTTCGAGGGCAGCTACCGCCTCAGCTCCGGCTTCAACCCGAATCGCCGCCACCCGGTCACCGGCCGCGTGAGCCCCCACCGCGGCACCGACTTCGCCATGCCCATCGGCACGCCGATCATCGCACCCGCGGACGGCCGCGTGGAGAAGGTCGCCAACCACCCGGTGGCGGGGCGCTATGTCGTCATCCGCCACGACAACGGCTACCAGACCCGCTACCTGCACCTCTCCCGCCCGCTGGTCAGCCGCGGCGACCGCGTGACCATGGGCGAGCGCATCGCGCTCTCCGGCAACACCGGCCGCAGCACCGGCCCGCACCTGCACTACGAGGTGCTGGTGAACAACACCCAGGTCAATGCGATGACCGTGGAGCTGCCGGAGAACAAGAGCCTCTCCGGGGAGCAGCTGGTGGCCTTCAAGCGCCAGGCCGAACCCCTGCTGGCCGCCCTGCAGAGCGGCGAGACCGGCGCGGTGGTGGCCAGCCGTCGCGACAGCGGCGACGACGAGGGCTGACCCCTCGCCTGATATGCCACAGCGCCCCGCTCCCCAGCGGGGCGCTGTGGTTAGTGCCTGACCCCGGGGCCGCGGCACGCGCCGGCTGAACCGCCCCTGCCGCCCTCTCCAGGTACGGAGACACCGCTTGTCCTCGCCCCATATGCGCCGCACCCAACCCGCCCCTCCCCCCGCGAACCGCCTGGCGGCCTTCTTCGGGGTCTTCCGCTACAGCCGCCGTGCGCTGGTGCTGGTCTGGCAGACCTCGCGGCCACTCACCGTGGGCCTGGCGCTGTGCACCCTGGTGGCCGGCGTGCTGCCCGCGGTGGCGGCCTGGATCGGCCAGCTGATCGTCGACTCGGTGGTGGAGGCCATGGCCTACCATCGCGAGTCCGGCGCGCCCCTCACCCTCGAGAGCGCCTGGCCGGTGCTGCGCTACGTGCTGGCCGAGGCCGGGGTGATCGCCGCCATCGCCATGGCCCAGCGCGGCCTCTCGGCCCAGCAGTCGCTGCTGCGCGCCCTGCTCGGCCAGAAGGTCAACGTGATGATCCTCGAGAAGGCCGGCACCCTGTCGCTCGCCCAGTTCGAGGACTCGGAGTTCTACGACAAGCTGACCCGGGCCCGCCGCGAGGCCTCGATCCGCCCGCTGGGGCTGGTCAACAAGACCTTCGGCCTCGCCCAGAACGGCATCTCGCTGATCAGCTTCGGGGTGCTGCTGGTGCAGTTCTCGCCCTGGGCGCTGCTGATCCTGGCCGTAGGGGCGCTTCCGGTGTTTCTCTCCGAGGCCAAGTTCTCAGGTGACGCCTTCCGGCTGTTCCGCTGGCGCTCGCCCCAGACCCGCATGCAGATGTACCTGGAGACGGTGCTGGCCCGGGAGGACAGCATCAAGGAGGTCAAGCTGTTCGGCCTGGAGCCACTGCTGCTCGACCGCTACCGCAGGATCTTCGACACCCTCTACGGCGAGGATCGTCGGCTGACGATTCGCCGCGAGAGCTGGGGCTTCGCCCTCGGGCTGCTGGGCACCCTGGCCTTCTACGGCGCCTACGCCTGGGTGGTGGTGGAGACGGTGAGCGGGCAGCTGACCCTGGGCGAGATGACCATGTACCTGATGGTCTTCAAGCAGGGCCAGGCGGCGCTCTCGGCGAGCCTTACCTCGGTGAGCGGCATGTACGAGGACAACCTCTACCTCTCCAACCTCTACGAGTACCTGGAGCAGCCGGTGGCGCCCCAGGCCGGCACCCTCACCGAAGGCGCCCACCCCGGCGACGGCATCCGCTTCGAGAACGTCGGCTTCACCTACCCCGGCGCCGACAGGCCCGCCCTCTCGGGGATCTCGCTGCACCTGCCCCCCGGCGCGAGCCTGGCCCTGGTGGCGGCCAACGGTTCCGGCAAGACCACCCTGATCAAGCTGCTCACCCGCCTCTACGAGCCCGGCGAGGGACGCATCCTGCTCGACGGCAGCGACCTTGCCGAGTGGGACATCCAGGCCCTGCGGCGGCGCATCGGGGTGATCTTCCAGGACTTCGTGCGCTACCAGCTCAAGGTGGGCGAGAACCTCGGCGCCGGCGACGTGGCAGCCTTCGAGGACGAGGCGCGCTGGCAGGAAGCGGCGCGGCGCGGCCTGGCCGACGACTTCATCGCCGGCATGCCGGGTGGCTACCACACCCAGCTGGGGCGCTGGTTCAAGGGGGGCCAGGAGCTCTCCGGCGGCCAGTGGCAGAAGATCGCCCTCTCCCGAGCCTACATGCGCGAGAGCGCCGATATCCTGGTGCTCGACGAACCCACCGCGGCCATGGACGCCGCCGCCGAGGCGGCGGTGTTCGCCGACTTCCGCGAGCACAGCCACGACAAGATGACCATCCTGATCTCCCACCGCTTCTCCACGGTGCGCGCCGCCGACCGGATCCTCGTCATCGACGGCGGCGAGATCCTCGAGCAGGGCGACCACGCGAGCCTGATGGCCGCCAACGGCCGCTACGCCAGGCTGTTCCGGCTGCAGGCCAAGGGCTACGAGTGACTCGCGTCGCCGCCCGCTAGATCGCCAGCGGGCGGTTGAGGGCCCGCAGCAGGGCGTCATCGCGCTCGTAGATGTCCGGGCGGAACACCAGCTGGCCCTCCTCGCCCGGGTGCACCGTCCAGTAGTGCAGGATCACCGGCATGCGCCGGGCCAGCGAGACGTTGCGGGTCTGGCCCGCCTCGATCAGGGCGCCAATGTCCTGGCCCGAGCCGGTGTCGTCGAACAGCAGCTGGGCGAACTCCAGCACCCCCTGCACGCGGATGCAGCCGGAGCTGAAGGCGCGCTGCTCGCGGGCGAAGAGCCCCTGGGCCGGGGTGTCGTGGAGGTAGACCAGGTGGTCATTGGGGAAGCGGATCGCCACCTGGCCCAGGGCGTTCTGGGGCCCCGGCGCCTGGCGCAGCATGATATTGCCGGGGTTGTTCCAGTCCACCTGCCAGGGGTCCAGCGGCGCACCTGAGGGGCTCAGCACCTGCAGCCGCTCGCGCCAGAGGTAGCCGAGGTCGCGGCGCACCTGGGGCAGCACGTCCTCGCGCAGGATGGTGGGCGGGATCGTCCAGGTGGGATTGACCGTCATGTGGGTGATCTCGGAGCGCAGCGACGGCGTGCGCCGGTAGGGGCGCCCCACCACGATGCGGGTGCGCCAGAGCTCCCCGTTGGGCCGGAAATAGCTGAGCTGGTAGCCGGCGATGTCCACCAGCACGAAGGCCTCGGGCAGCCCGTGCAGCAGCCAGCGGGCGCGCTCCAGGTTGAGGCGGATCTGGTCGATGCGCACCGCCACCGGCACGTTCAGCGCCGCCCGGGTCTGGGGGCCGACGATGCCATCCGCCTCCAGCAGGTGGCGCCGCTGGAAGCGCCTGACCGCCGCCTCCAGGGCGGCATCGAAGCGCCGCGGGTCGGAGGTGTCGAGCTCGGCCCCCGGGAAGGCGCCCGGGTCGGCGGCCATCACCTCGAGCTCCCCCTCCATGGCCAGGCGGCTGCGCAGCAGCGCCACGACGTCATCCACATCGCCCCGCCGCAGCACCCGCGGCTCTCCGGGAAGCGGCGCCCACCCCCCGACCCGTTCGATGTTGCGATAGCGGGCCAGGCCGCTGCGCAGGCGCTCGTAGGGGGCATAGGCGGGGCGCGCCTCGCCGAAGGCCTGTTCGAAGCGCTGGCCGTCCACGGCGCGGGAGATCGCCTCGAAGTCGAGTCGCGCCGGCTCCACGGGGATCTCCCACTGGGGGTCCACCGTGCGCGGATCCAGGCGGCCGCGCTGAAGGTGGCGCAGGGCGGTCAGCAGCAGCGTCGAGGTCGCCAGCTCGAAGCGCGCCTGCTCGGCCGGGCCGGCATTGGCCTCCTGGAGGCGGCGATGCTCGGCCACCAGGCGGTCGGCCCGGTAGTCCCGCGGGTCCAGCCCGTCGCTCTCCAGGGTCTCCAGGGCCTCGGCAAAAGCGGCCACCTGCTGGCGCTCCCCCCAGGCGGGGCGAGACTCCCGAGCCGCATAGAAACGACGCAGCCCCTCCGGGGCGTCGACCACCTGCCGGGCGATCTCGGCCTCCAGGGGGTCCTGCCGGACCGCCTCGGGCTCCTCGGCAAAGGCCGGCGGGAGGAGCATCACCGCCACTACCGCGAGGATGGTGACAAATCGCCGCATGTTCGACTCCTTTTATCGTTTAATTCTGAATTGGCTTTCCCTGCTTCACTCTTCATAATAGCCGCCCAGGCGGGGCCACAGGGAAGCTGGTCCCTCGAACAGCTGCGATCGAGTCGGTCATCGTACCGGCCCGGCCATCTCCAAGTTGATGAGGGTCATGTTTCCCATGCCACGATTTACACTCTCCCTGCTCGCCGGCGCCGCCCTGCTGGCCGGCACCCAAGCCCAGGCCGATACCTTCCTGGCCCAGGCACTGCACCCCGAGGTCCTCCAGGGGCAGAGCCTGGAGCAACGCCTAACCCGCCTGGCCCCCGGCGCCGACCCCAAGGTGCTGTCGCTGGCCGCCAATGCCCTCTCCTGCGCCGACCCTGACGCCGAACGCCTAGCGGTGATCGACTACTCGCTGCCCTCCACCGAGCCGCGCCTGTGGGTCTTCGACCTGCCCCGTAACGAGCTGATGTTCGAGGAGCTGGTCTCCCACGGCCGCGGCTCCGGTGACGCCATGGCCACCACCTTCTCCAACGTGCCCGAGAGCTACCAGTCGAGCCTGGGGCTCTTTCGCACCATGAACACCTACTACGGGCGCAACGGCTATTCGCTGCGCCTGGAGGGGCTGGAGGCCGGCGTCAACGACCTGGCCTACCAGCGCGCCATCGTCATCCATGGCGCCGACTACGTCAGCGAGTCCTTCATCGAGCAGACCGGCCGCCTGGGCCGCAGCCACGGCTGTCCGGCGGTGCGCCAGGAGGTCACCTACCCGCTGATCGACAGCATCAAGGAGGAGCAGTACCTGTTCGTCTACTACCCGGACCCGGAGTGGCTCGAGGGCTCCGCCTTCCTGGCCTGCGACCGTGACGACCGCCAGCTGGCCATGCGCTGACTCCGGCGTGCCGCCGCAGGCACCAGGATCGGGCACGTCCGTGCCGCACTGCACCATCAGAAAGCCCCAGCCCCGCAGAACCGAGGGCCGCCCGACGAGGGCGGCCCTCGGCTTTTCTATCAAGCCAATGAAATCCAGATAAAAAATCCAGAAGTGGCAGATCACTTGCTTAATACGGATCAAGACCTGTTGGGCGTGGACCAGGCTCCGTGGAGCACGAGTGCGTCGAACCTGACCTTCAACGTCGAAGGGCTCGTTTGCTAACGCGACTGACTGATCCGCGAGGTAACGCCATGAACATTCTCAACAAGGCCAACAGGATTCGCCTGCTGGACTTCACCACTCCCCAGATGCGGGCCTTCCATTTCTCCTGGTTCGCCTTCCATATCTGCTTCTTCGGCTGGTTCGGCATCGCCCCGCTGATGGCGGTGGTCCGCGAGGACCTCAGCCTGACCCAGACCCAGATTGGCAACACCATCATCGCCTCGGTGCTGATCACCGTGATCGTGCGCCTCGCGATCGGCGTGCTCTGCGACCGTATCGGGCCGCGCAAGACCTACTCGGGCCTGCTGCTGCTGGGCTCGATCCCGGTGATGGGCATCGGCTTCGCCAACAGCTTCGAGACCTTCCTGCTGGCGCGCCTGGCCATCGGTGCCATCGGCGCGGCCTTCGTGATCACCCAGTACCACACCACCATGATGTTCGCCCCCAACGTGGTGGGCACCGCCAACGCCACCAGCGCCGGCTGGGGCAACCTGGGCGGCGGCACCACCCAGATCCTGATGCCGCTGATCTTCTCCGGGCTGCTGATGCTCGGCGTCAGCGAGACCCTGGGCTGGCGCCTGGCCATGGTGGTGCCGGGCGTGGTGATGTTCGCCACCGGCATCGGCTACTGGCTGTTCACCCAGGACGCCCCCAACGGCAACTTCGCCGAGCTGCGCGCACGCGGCGAGCTGCCCGAGGCCACGGGCGAACACGGTGCCGGCAGCAGCTTCATGGCCGCCGCCAAGGACATCCGCGTCTGGGCGCTGTTCGTGGTCTATGCGATCTGCTTCGGCGTCGAGCTGACCATCAACAACATCGCCGCCATCTACTTCTTCGACCACTTCGACCTGACCCTGGCCATGGCCGGGATGCTCGCCGGCCTGTTCGGGCTGATGAACGTCTTCGCCCGCACCCTGGGCGGTATCTTCTCCGACCTGTTCGCCAGGAATGGTGGCCTCAAGGGCCGCGTGCGCTGGCTGTTCATCGCCCTGATCTGCGAGGGCATCGCCCTGGTCGCCTTCTCCCAGATGCACGTGCTCTCCTACGCCATCGGTATCATGCTGGTGTTCAGCCTGTTCGTGCAGATGGCGGAAGGGGCCACCTATGGCGTGGTGCCCTTCATCAACAAGAAGGCGCTGGGCGCGGTGGCCGGCATCGTCGGCGCCGGCGGCAACGTGGGGGCGGTGGCCGCCGCCTTCCTGTTCCGCTCCGAGGCGATCACCTACCAGCAGGGGCTCTTCTACCTGGGCCTGACCGTACTGGTGTTGGCCTCCTGCGCGCTGCTGGTACGCTTCTCGGACGAGACCGAGGACGAGGAGGCCAAGGCGTACCGGGATGCGCTGGGCGAGGACGCCGGTGCCGGCGCCCTCTCGCTGCGCTGAGCCTGGCGGCCGACGTGGCCGCCTCGCCCCCATCACCGACCGCCGCCCGCCCGGGGCGGCGGTCGTCCTGGCAAGGGAGGTTATCCCATGACATCGGCATCACGCCTGCGACAGGCCGCCAGGCGCTGCGAGCTCGGCGCCCTCGAGCAGCTCTCCGCGGCCTGCGGCATCGTCATCGACACCGGTCGCTTGATCCACGCGCTGCAGAAGGAGCGCGGCTGCAGCGCCATCTACCTGGCCTCGGAGGGGCGGCGCTTCGCTGCCGACCGCAGCGAGCGGATCGCCGACAGCCAGTCGGCCGAGCTGGCCGTCCGGCGGCGTCTCACGGAGCTTGCCGAGCTCCCGGAGCAGACGGCCCAGGGGGCCCGGCTGCTGCGCCGCGGCGCGGAGGTGTGGCAGACCCTGGACGCCCTGGAGACGGTGCGTGGCGCCGTGGCCACCCGCCGGATGACACCGGACGACGCCACGCGCGACTACAACGGCCTGATCGGCGGCCTGCTGGGCCTGGTGTTCGAGGCCGCCGATGGCGGCGGTGACACCCGCATCACCCTGGCCCTGGTGGCCCTCTTTCACCTGCTGAAGGGCAAGGAGCTGGCCGGACAGGAGCGCGCCTGCGGCGCCCACGGCTTCACCGCCGGCGGCTTCGACGCCGCCCATCGCCGGCTGCTGGGGCGGCTGCTCGAGGCCCAGACGCGCTGCTTCGCGACCTTCCTGGAGTTCGCCAGCCCCGAGGCCCGAACCTGCTGGGAGGCCGCCCTGCCGGAGAGCGACCTGGCACCGATCCAGCGCCTGCGCGAGATCGCCGGGGCAGCGCCGGTGGATGCCGCCGCGGCCGGCGTGAGCGACCCCGCGCAGCTGGGGGAGCTCTGGTTCGCCCTGACCACCCGACGCATCGATGCCATGCACCGGGTCGAGGCCTTCCTGGGCGAGGAGCTGGCTTCACTATGTGCCGAGCGCCTGGCCGCCGCGCGCCAGGCGCTGGCCGCGCCGCCGTGTGACACCGGCCCCTCGGCGCTCGACCCGCTGCTGGGCGATACCGTCGCGGCCACGCCCGGCGGCATCGACGGGCAGGCGACGGCCGAGGCCCTCGCCTCGCCCCTCAATCGCTCGCTGCTCGAGCTCGTGCGCAGCCAGACCGACCGGCTGCAGGGGCTCGGCAACGAACTGGCGAACACCCGCAAGGCGCTGCGCGAGCGCAAGCTGGTCGAACGCGCCAAGGGGGTCATCATGGCCAACCAGGCCATGAGTGAGGAACAGGCCTACCGCTACATGCGCAAGACGGCCATGGACCAGAGCCGCAGCATGGCCGACCTCTCCCGCGCCATCCTCGACCTCGCCGACCTGCTGCCGAGCCAACAGCCGGCCCGGCACGGGCCGGACGACTAACCAGACCCTCGCCGCTTCCGGGCGGCAGACCTCTCAGGCGGCGGAGCTCTCCTCGATCAGGGCCTTGAGCTCGGGAACGCAGCTGCCGCACTGGGTGCCGCAGGCCAGCCGCGCCCCCAGCGCCTCGATGCTGGCATCCCCGTCGCGGATGGCGGTCACGATGGTGCTCCTTCCCACCTGGTGGCAGCTGCAGACCACCGGGCCGCTGTCGGCGGCACCGGCGTCACCGCCGGCCAGCAGCCGACGACGACGCGCGCCGTCCAGGGCCTCGCCCCGGGCGGCCTCGGCGAAGCGCTCATCGAGCCAGGCCAGGCCCGGCAGTTCGCCGGGCGGCCCCACCATCAGCCACCAGCGCAGGCGCCCCGCTTCGATGCCGGCGGCACGCAGGCGCCCACCGGATGGGTCCTCGAGCCACAGGGTCGCCGCCGGCAAATGGCGCGTTACCCAGGCAAGCCAGTCGCGGTCGGCGCTCTCGGGGGCGCCGGCCAGCTGCCAGCGCTGGCAGTGGGCCAGGGGAATGCGGGCCCAGTAGGCGGCCTCTTCGCGCCAGTCGGCCTCACCGGCCAGATCCGGCGCCACCAGCAGGGTGGCCTCCCAGGCGATCGCCAGCGGGGCCAGCGCCACGGCGCCCTGCTTGGCCTCGGGCTGGCCGGAGAGCGGATCGAGGTGGGCGGCGAGCAGACGGCCGGCCAGGGCCGCACCGCTGAAGCGGTCGTTCCAGTGCATCGGCACGAACACCTCGCCGCGCCGCTGGCCCTTGGCGAGCCGCACTCGTCCGACATAGTCGCCGCCGGCGCCACGCAGTCGCGCCAGCTGCTGGTCGGACACCCCCCAGGCTGCGGCATCGGCCGGGGCCACCTCGATAAAGGGCTCGGGGCGGTGGTTCATCAGCCGCGGCGAGCGGGCGGTGCGGGTCATGGTGTGCCACTGGTCGCGGATGCGCCCGGTGTTGAGGCGCAGCGGTCGCGCCGCGCAGAGCGCCTGCTCGGGCCCGCGGGGGCGCACCGGCACCAGGCGGGCCAGGCCGTCGGGGGTGGCGAAGCGGCCCTCCTCGAACAGCCGCGCGGTGCCGCGGGGCGCGGCGGCCGTGACCGGCCACTGGATGGGTGCGAGGGCGTCGTAGGCGGCGCGGTCGAGCCCGGCCAGCCCGGAGATATCGAACAGCCGCTCGCCCGGAGTGCCGGGAAGGTTCTCGAAGCCGGAGAGCCGGGCGTGCTCGTCGAAGATCTCCGCCGGGTGCGCGTAGGCGAAGGCCTCACCGTAGCCCAGCCGGCGGGCCACCTCGCAGATGATCCACCAGTCGTGGCGCGCCTCCCCCGGCGGCGGCAGCAGGCCGCGCTGGCGGGAGATGCGCCGCTCGGAGTTGGTCACGGTGCCGTCCTTCTCCGACCAGGAGGATGCCGGCAGCACGATGTCGGCGTACGCCAGCAGGTCGGTGTCGGCGACGCACTCGGAGACGATCACCAGCGGGCACTGCTCGAGCGCTGCCCGTACCCGGTCGGCACGGGGCAGGCTCACCGCCGGGTTAGTGGCCATGATCCACAGGGCGTGAATCTCGCCGCGCTCGATCGCCTCGAACAGGTCTACCGCCTTGTGGCCGGGGGCCTCGGGGAGGCTCGGCGTGAGCGAGGGCGTCGACCAGAAGCGGGTGACCCGATCGATGGCGCCGGGGCTGTCGTAGTCCATATGGGCGGCCAGCTGGTTGGCCAGGCCCCCCACCTCGCGGCCGCCCATGGCGTTGGGCTGGCCGGTGATCGAGAAGGGGCCGGCCCCGGGCAGGCCCAGCTTGCCGCCGGCCATGTGGCAGTTGATGATCGCATTGCCCTTGTCGGTGCCGCTGCTGGACTGGTTGATCCCCTGGGAGAAGAGGGTCACCACGTGGAGCTGGCTGGCGAACCAGTAGTAGAAGGTCTCCAGGCGCTCCGGGTCCAGGTCGCAGTCGGCGGCCACGGCCGCCAGCGAAACGTCATCCTCCCGGGCCGCCGCCAGGGCCGCGTCCAGCCCCCGGGTATGGCGCGCCAGATAGAGGGCATCGAGCCTGCCCCGGTCGGCCATCCAGGCCAGCAGGCCGTTGAACAGCCGGGCATCGCTGCCGGGGCGAAGACCCAGGTAGAGATCGGCGATCTCGCAGCTGTCGGTGACCCGGGGGTCGATCACCACCACTCGCATCAGCGGGTTGCGGGTCTTGGCCACCTTGAGGCGCTGGTAGAGCACCGGGTGGTTCCAGGCCAGGTTGGACCCCACCAGCACCACCAGCTCGGCCTCCTCCAGGTCCTCGTAGCTGCAGGGCACCGCATCGGCGCCGAAGGCGCGCCGGTGGGCGGCCACCGCCGAGGCCATGCAGAGCCGCGAGTTGGTATCCAGGTGCGGGGTGCCAATGAAGCCCTTGAAGAGCTTGTTGGCGACATAGTAATCCTCGGTGAGCAGCTGGCCCGAGAGATAGGCGGCCACCGCCTCCTTGCCATGCTCGCGTCGGGTGGCCGCCAGCCGCTCGGCCACGGCATCCAGGGCCGTGGCCCACGCCACCTCGCGGCCGTCCACCCGCGGCCGCATCAGCCGGCCCTGCTCGCCCAGGGTCTCGTGCAGCGCCGAGCCCTTGACGCAGAGGCGTCCGTAGTTGGCCGGATGGTCGGCATCGCCGGCCACCGCGGTCAGCTGCCCGTCCGCCAGGGTCGCCCGGACCCCACAGCCGACGCCGCAGTAGGGACAGGTGGTGCTGATGTGCCGCATGGCAGTCTCCTGCTGTTGTCGTTTCCAGGGCCTATGAACGCAGACGCCCGCCGCGTCCCGGTCTGGCCAGGAAGCGGCGGGCGTCGTTGCCCCGAGAGGCGCCGACATGGCGCCTTATGGATACCCAGGGCGATGCAAGCGGGGTGCCAACCCGCCCTACCCCGTGCCTGACGCCTGGCTTTTCGCGCCGTGCCCGCCACGGGGTGCCACCTCGCGCCGGGTCGACGCCGCCGAAACCTGCCTCATCGCGGTGCACACCCCCCTTTTGCTGCACCAGCGAGGCGCTCCCCCGGCACCCGCCCTCTCCCGCCACGCCGCCGCCAGGCCTCGGCAACCCATTGATTAAACGAAATGTATGGCGCGACAACCGCCTGCTGGCGAGATTCTTGATGGGTCTGCTCAGACGGCGATCAACGGCGATCGCCCGTCAACGAACATCAGGCAAGGGCGCCTCGCACCCGTCTCTCCACGAGACGGGGTCGAGGCGCCCTTTTGCGTTCACCCACAGGCAGAGGAGGAGCTCCATGCCTCCGCACAGCACCCAGGCACCCCAGGACCCGCTGGTCATCGTCGGCAACGGCATGGCCAGCCACCGGCTGCTGGAAGCGTTACTCAGGCAGCCGGCCAGGCCTGCCCGCATCACGGTGATCGGCGAGGAGCCCACTCCCGCCTACAACCGCATCCTGCTCTCACCGCTGCTGGCCGGCGAACTGGAGCGCGACACCCTGACCCTGCGCTCGGCCGAGTGGTATGCCGAGCAGGGCATCGAGCTGATCCTCGGCGAGCGCGTCACCGAGATCGATCGTCAGGCGCAACGCCTGACCACCGATGCCGGACGCCACCTGGCCTATGGCCGCCTGGTGCTGGCCACCGGCTCGCGCCCGGCGCTGCCGCCGCTGCCCGGCATCCGGCTCGCGGGCGTCCATGCCTTCCGCGACCTGAACGATGCCGCCACCCTTTCCGACTGCGCCAGCCGCGGCGGCAGCGCCGTGGTGATCGGTGGCGGCCTGCTGGGCCTGGAGGCCGCCGAGGGGCTGCGCAAGCGCGGCATGGCGGTCACCCTGCTGCAGCGGGCGGAGCACCTGATGAACCGCCAGCTCGATGCCACCGCTGCGGGCCTGCTCGAGCAGGAGCTCGTCGGCCGCGGGCTCGAGGTCATCACCGGCGCCCGGCTGGCCGCCCTCGAGGACGATGGCCAGGGCCGTGTCGCCGCCGTCTGCCTCGAGGGGGGGCGCCGCCTGCCCACCGACTGCGTGGTGGTGGCCATCGGCATCGCGCCCAACGTCGAGCCGGGGCGAGCCGCCGGCCTGGCGGTGGACCGCGCCATCCGGGTGGATGGGTACCTGACCACCTCCGACCCGGCGATCTTCGCCCTCGGCGAATGCTGCCAGTTCGAACAGCACACCTATGGCCTGGTGGAGCCGATCTGGCGCCAGGCCGAGGTGCTCGCCGCCCATCTCGCCGGTGAAGCGGTCGGCGGCTACGCGGAGCGCCCCAGCGCCACCCGGCTCAAGGTCAGCGGCGTTTCCCTCTATGCCTTCGGCCCCACCGAGCCGAGCGAGGAGCACGAGGTGCTCGCCTACCACGACCCCGATCAGGGCGACTACCGCCGGCTCCTGCTGCGCGAGGGCCGCCTGGAGGGAGCGGTGCTCTATGGCGATACCGCCCCGGGTCCCTGGTACTTCGCCCAGGCCCTGGCCGGACGCGATCTCACCCCCTGCCGACCCGCCCTGCTGCTGGGCGCGGCCGACGCCGACGCCCTGCTCGACGCCTCACTCGACGCCTCACCCAAGCCCGAGGATTCCCCCACTCAGACCCGCCCCGAGAAGGAGGCCGCCTGACATGTCTACCCAACCGCACCTGATCATCATCGGCAACGGCATGGTCGGCCACCACCTGGTCGAACAGCTGGTAGAACGCGGCGCCACCGAGCGCTATGCCATCACGGTGTTCGGCGAGGAACGCCACCTGGCCTACGACCGGGTCCACCTCTCCGAGGTCTTCAACGGCCAGGACGCCGAGTCGCTGGCCCTCTCCACCGCCGACTACTACGCCGAGCACGGCATCACCCTGCGCCTCGATGAGGCGGTCACCGCCATCGACCGCGATGCGAGCGAGGTGGTCACCGCCGAGGGCCGCACCCCCTACGACCGAGTGGTGCTGGCCACCGGCTCCTTTCCCTTCGTGCCGCCGATTCCCGGCAATGACCGCGAGGGCTGCCTGGTCTACCGCACCCTGGACGATCTCGATGCCATCCGCGCCGCGGCCGAGAATGCCGCCACCGGGGTGGTGGTGGGCGGCGGGCTGCTCGGCCTGGAGGCGGCCAATGCCCTGCGCGGCCTGAATCTGGACACCGCCGTGGTGGAGTTCGCCCCGCGGCTGATGCCGATGCAGGTGGACACCGAAGGCGGCGAGCTCTTGCGTGAGAAGATCGAATCGCTGGGCGTGCAGGTGCTCACCGGCCGCGCGACCCAGGAGATCGTCGACGGCGAGCGCAGCCGCCACCGCATGGTGTTCCAGGACGAAAAAGTGCTGGAAACCGACCTGATCGTCTTCTCCGCCGGCATTCGTCCCCGCGACGAGCTGGCCCGCGACTGCGGCCTGGAGCTCGGCGAGCGCGGCGGTGTGGTGATCGACGACAACTGCCTGACCAGCGACCCGGCCATCCTCGCCGTCGGCGAAGTGGCGCTGTGGAACAACAGCATCTTCGGCCTGGTCGCCCCCGGCTACCAGATGGCCAAGGCCGCCGCCGTCACGCTGCTCGAAGGCAATGAGCCCTTCAAGGGCGCCGACATGAGCACCAAGCTCAAGCTGATGGGCGTCGACGTGGGCTCCATCGGCGACGCCCACGGCGACCGTACACCCGGAGCACGCCAGTTCCGTTTTCTCGACCCGCTCAAGCAGCAGTACCGCAAGCTGGTGGTCTCCAGCGACGGCAAGCGCCTGGTCGGCGCCATGCTGGTGGGCGACAACAGCGTCTACGACACCCTGCTGCAGTACTACGCCAACCGCCTCGAACTGCCCGAGGACCCTGCCTCCCTGATTCTGCCGGCCGGCAGCAGCACCGCCCCCGCGCTGGGGCCGGACGCCCTGCCCGACACCGCCATGATCTGTTCGTGTCACAACGTCACCAAGGCGGATGTATGCGCCTCCATCGACGGCGGCGCGGTTGATCTGGGCGCGGTGAAAGGCGAGACCCGCGCCAGCACCGGCTGCGGCGGCTGTGCCGCCCTGCTCAAGACCCTGGTGGATCACGAACTCGAAAGCCGCGGCGTGGAGGTCGACAAGTCGATCTGCGAACACTTCCACTACACCCGCCAGGAGCTCTACGACATCGTCCGGGTGGAGGGCATCAAGACCTTCAGCGAGCTGATGGAGAAGCATGGCAACCCGGAGACCCATCGCCTCGGCTGCGATATCTGCAAGCCGGCGGTGGCCTCGATACTGGCCTCCTGCTTCAACGAGCCGATCACCGATGCGGCCCATATCCCGCTGCAGGATACCAACGACACCTTCATGGCCAACATGCAGAAGAACGGCACCTACTCGGTGGTGCCGCGCATCGCCGGCGGGGAGATCACCCCGGACAAGCTGGTGGTGCTGGGCCAGGTGGCGCAGAAGTACGGCCTCTACACCAAGGTCACCGGCGGCCAGCGCATCGACCTGTTCGGCGCCCGTCTCGAGGACCTGCCGGCGATCTGGGGCGAGCTCATCGAAGCCGGCTTCGAGACCGGTCACGCCTACGGCAAGTCGCTGCGTACCGTGAAATCCTGCGTCGGCAGCACCTGGTGCCGCTACGGCGTGGATGACAGCGTGGGCATGGCGATCCGCCTGGAGCACCGCTACAAGGGGCTGCGCGCCCCGCACAAGATCAAGTTCGGCGTCTCGGGCTGCACCCGGGAGTGCGCCGAGGCGCAGAGCAAGGATATCGGCGTGATCGCCACCGAGAACGGCTGGAACCTCTACGTCTGCGGCAACGGCGGCATGCGTCCGCGCCACGCCGAGCTGTTTGCCACCGACCTCAGCGACGAGGCGCTGATTCGCACCATCGACCGGGTGCTGATGTTCTACATCCGCACCGCCGACCGCCTGCAGCGCACCTCGGTGTGGCGCGAGAACCTCGAGGGTGGCCTGGAGTACCTCAAGGAGGTGATCCTCGAGGACCGCCTCGGCATCGGCGAGGAGCTGGAGCGACAGATGCAGACGGTGATCGACGCCTACCAGTGCGAATGGGCCAATGCCCTGAGCGACCCGAAGAAGCTCAAGCGCTTCAGAAGCTTCGTCAACGACAGTCGCCCCGACCCGGACATCATCTATACCAGCGAGCGCGGCCAGTTACGTCCCGCCTGAAGGAGTCTTTCCCCATGACTATCGCCTCTGCAGCAGCCAACACCATGACCCAGACCTGGCAACGCCTCTGCACCCGCACCGACCTGGTGCCCCACTCCGGCGTCGCCGCCTGGGTGGAGACCCCGGAAGGCCCCGCCCAGGTGGCGATCTTCTACCTTCCAAGCGACCCGAACACGTCTCAGCCAAGCGACCCGAACACGTCGCAGCCAAGCGACCCGAACACGTCGCAACTCCCCAGCCATGCGCAGGAGCTCTACGCCATCGACCACCGTGACCCCTTCTCCGGGGCCAACGTCATCGCCCGCGGCATCGTCGGCGATCTACAGGGCGAGCCGGTGGTCGCCTCGCCGCTCTACAAGCAGCACTTCCGCCTCGCCGACGGCCGCTGCCTGGAAGACGACAGCGTTCGGCTGCGCACCTGGAAGGTGAGCTTCAAGGGCGAGGAGGTGTGGGTCGAGGCATGACAGGAAGACTAGTAATAAAGTATTGATCCCATCCCGAGTGAATAGGGGAAATCCTCCTTTATTCACTCGTTCTCAGCATGATACTTCCCCTACTCGATCATCATGACCATGCCGATACCGTCGGTACATCGCGGATTTGATTACCGAAAATAACCATAAAAAACTCATTCTTTACAGTATCGATACCAGCGACAACACTTCCCCTGCTTCCTGCATTGAGTCGCCAGGTCCCCGGCATTCGATGACGGCATCACATCGCGATGTTCTGCCAATGGTGAAGTTCGGCCAACGGCATAACGGAACGACCTGGCCAACGGATCGACTGCCTGCGCCCCCTTGAAGCCATGGCGGACGCAGCCACTGATTAGATGGAAACAGGGATGATGAGGGAAACATCACGCCAGGCCCTGCTGCTGGGTGGCCAGCCGCTGGAGGGAATTGCGGCACTGTCGATGCCGCAGTATGCATGGCAATTTCGCCGCACCAGCTGCCTGGTCGAAGCCGAAGCGCTCCTGACTTCCAGCCCACCGCCACTGGGGGTCATCCTGCTGGAGGGCCTGCTGGCCAGCGCCCCCCCGGCACCTGGAAAGAGTCCTCAATCTGGTTCCGGATCTGCTGTGGGTCGCCCTGTTTCCCCCCCACAGCCTCCAGGACGAACGGACGGTGAGGTTCATCGCCCGCTACTGCCATGCCTGCCTTCCGCTACCCCTGCACCCCGACCAGGCCAACCATGTGTTGGAGAGCACGCTGGCCATGGCATCACTGCTGGGCCGTGCCGACTCGCACCCTGGCCACGCGACACCATCTCGTGCCGGCGTCTCCCTGGTCGGCAGCTCCCCCGCCATCCAGACGCTGATGAGGGATATCGACAAGATCGCCGCGGTGGATGCCCCGGTCCTTATCACGGGGGAGTCAGGCACCGGCAAGGAGTTGACGGCGAGGCTCATTCACACGCGCTCTGCTCGTCACACGGGCCCCTTCAATGCGGTCAACTGCGGCGCCCTGCCCGCCGGGCTGATCCAGTCGGAGCTCTTCGGTCACGAGAGGGGGGCCTTCACCGGCGCCGACCGGCGCAAGGTCGGCATCATCGAGTCGACCTCGGGCGGCACCCTCTTTCTTGACGAGATCGGCGACCTGCCCCTGGAGCTCCAGGTCAACCTGCTGCGCTTCCTCGAGGATCACCGCTTCCTTCGGCTTGGCGCCCAGCGCGAGAGCGAAGTGGATGTCAGGGTACTCGCCGCGACGCATGTCGACCTGGAGGGCGCCGTCAGGGAGGGTCGCTTTCGAGAGGATCTCTACCATCGGCTCAACGTCCTGCAAGCCAGGACGCCGCCTCTGCGGGAGCGGCCAGAGGACATCGAGCAGCTGGCCAACCACTTCTTCCAGCAGTTCCGCCGTGAAGCCTCCCGCCGCGTACGCGGCTTCAGCCACGACAGCCTGATCACCATGCGCCAGCACGCCTGGCCGGGCAACGTGCGGGAACTGATCAACCGGGTCAGGCGCGCCATGGTGATGTGCGAACAGCGCCTGATCACCCCCGACGCCCTGGGCCTGGAGCGGCGCAACGGCCTCTCCCGAGAGGGTCTTTCCCTGGAACAGATCCGCGACGGCGCGGAACGCGAGGCCGTGATCGCCGCACTGGCTCGCAACAAGCAGCAGGTGCTGCATGCGGCACGGGAGCTCGGGGTGTCCCGGGCGACCCTCTACCGCCTGATCGAGAAGCACCACCTTCACCGCACGCTCGAGGAGCGCGCCTAACCCGACACAGGAAATGCCACCATGACTCCCTACCAGCGTTTCATCATCGCCGTGACGGGCGCCGTGTCGTTGACCGGCGCGGCACCGCTGCTGGCCCAGCAGGAGATCCGGCCGGTCGGCCAGGAACCCCCTCCCGAAGAGGTGCAGTTCAATGTCCAGTCCCTGGCGGAGTATGGGGGGTGCTGACGCCGCGTGGGCGACTGATGCTGGAGCCGGAGTTCCAGTACACCCACGAGAGCATCAACCGCATGACCTTCGAGGGCGTGAAGATCCTGAGCACCCTGCTGATCGGAGTCTTCACCGCCCAGGACCTTAAGAGAGACAGCTACATGGCCGCCCTGACCGGACGCCTCGGGGTCACCGACCGGCTCGAGCTGGAGATGAAGGTGCCTTATGTTTACCGAACTGAGACCCAAAACATAACGGTGGCAGAAGTTAACCCAGAATTTACTATAGATAGGACACTCTCGAACCAAAGCCTGGGCGATATCGAAGTGGCCGCCCACTACCAGCTCAATCGAGCCCGGGAGGGGCGCCCCATCTATATCGGCAACCTGCGCTACAAGTCCACCACCGGCGACGGCCCCTTCGATATCTCCCGCGACAGCGCCGGCATAGCTCGAGAGCTGCCGACCGGCACCGGCTTCCAGGCCATCGAACCCAGCCTCACCGTGCTCTTCCCCTCGGCGCCCGCCGTCTACTTCGCCAACCTCGGCTATACCTACAACCTGAGCGACACCGTCAATCGCAATGTCGGCGGCGACATCTTCGTGGGCAAGGTCGACCCGGGCGATGCGGTCCGCATCAGCTTCGGCATGGCCTACGCCATCAACCCCCGGACCTCCTTCACCCTCGGCTACAAGAACGACTTCATCGGCAAGACCCGTACCGAATACTTCACACCTGATACCGGATCTACTACACAGAGCTCAAGAACTCTCAACGTGGGTGCCATGCTGCTGGGCTGGTCCTACCAGCTCAACCCGGACACGGCGATCAACCTGAACCTGGAGTTCGGCATTACCGAAGACGCGCCGGACACGGTCCTGACCCTGCGCGTGCCCTTCGGCATGGACCTGTTCTGAATCGTCAAGCGCCCCGTCAGCGCAGCAGGCCCGGGAAGGTGTCCACGATCGCCTGGCGCTGACGTGCCATCTGCAGCCGGCCGATATTGCCGACGTGCACCTGGATCTCGACGCGCTGGTCGATGGCGGCGCCGGAGGCATTGGTCACCACCCCGCTGAGAATCGCCTGGTTGGTGACCTGGTGCAGCGCCGCCGTGAAACCCCGACTGTCCTCAAGGGTCACGCCGGAGAAGCCGGCCAGCCCCGTCAGGTCCACGCCATTGGGGGTCAGGTCGGTGATACGGACACCGGTTCCTGGCCCCACCAGGGTCGCCTGCCCCGTCGGGTCGCTCAGGGTGCGAGATACCAGGTCCACTCCCCTGGCCGTGATATTGACCAGCGAGACCAACTGGATTTGGTTGTCGATCAAGGTCGTCAGCTCCGCCCCGAAGGCCAGCTCCATGCCGCCGATGCGAAAGCCGCCCCGGAGCGTCTCCAGCGTGGCTTCCTCGATCACCTCGCCACGGTAATAGATATCGTGCTCGCCCTGGGCCTCCGACCAGAAGCGTTCGCCGCCAGACGCCTCGAGAGGCATGAGGCTCCAGCAGCAGAGCAGCAGCCCGACCGCCAGGCCTGGGCGAAAACCGGCTGCCCCTGAGCAGGTCGGCAGCACAGGCTGTTGCTCGCCACGCGCCTTTCGCTGATACGTCATCATGGCTCAGCGCCCCAGTTCGTTGCTGGCGGGAAGGGTGAGCAGGCTGGCCCCGATGCCCGTCCTCTGGACCCCCTGGTCCACGGGAGAGCTCGGCCGCACGGCCCAGTCGCGCTCGTGGTTGAAGTGTCGCTGGGCCACCGCCAGCTCGGCCCTGGCGCCCAGCACGGTGCCGTTCCAGAGCGACTCGAAGTGCTCGCGGGGCACCACCAGGGTCCCCGCGGCGGGATCGCCGACCAGCACATGCTGGCTGTCGATCCCCTTGACCACGACGAAGTGCCGATAGCCGGCCGTGTCGACCATGGTGATGGCGGGCACGCCGATACGCAGGAAGTCATCCAGCGAGATGCGAAAGCCGTCCGAATCGAGCCCGCGATGGTCGAGGTAGCGCTTCATGTCCAGCATCGAGAAGCCGTGCCGCTGGATCTGCTCGGCGTCGCCGGCCCGGATCATCCACTCGAACACTTCGGCCTCGGTGGTGGGCCGCTGGTAATGAAAGGTCAACAGGGTGGCCACCGACGCGGAGCCACAGCTGAAGTCGTACTGCTGGGGTACCACCCGCTTCCAGCCGATCTCCTGAAGACTGCTGGCCGCCACCTGGAAGGTGCCGAAGTGGCTGGCAATGGTGACCTGGCCGGACCCTGCAGCCTGCGCCGCGGCAAGGGTAGTGCCGATGAGCAGCAGCGCGGCGGAGAGTCGACGCACCCGGTGGCGGCCGCTGCGTGCCAGGAAAGCCCCTGATGGCATGATGATCTCCCCTGGGCCCTCAATGGCCCACGATGTCCCTGTCTCGGAAACGCCAGCGTCGCCTAGTCGGCCGAGATGAAGACGCTGATCCCCACCGCGTTGTTGATGGCATTGCCGTGACCGGTCACGGCACTGAAGATCCCCGTGCCGCTGTAGTTCCCCATGGCATTGTTATCGAAGCGGATATTGCCCGACACCATGTCGCCGTTCACCACCGAGACCTGGGTATCGCTGACGATGGCCTGCATGTTCTGAATGCTCTGCGCGGTCTTGAAATGCATCACCGTGCCCTCCCGCCCCCGTGTCGACGCCATCGACTCGGGATCCAACTGCTCCAGCGCGGCGAAGCCACCGACCGGCTCGCCCCCCTGACCATCGGCCATCAAGGGCGTGGCGGCACTCAGCGCCACGGATGCCATCAGGGTGGCGACGGCCCATCGCCAGATCCCCGGAGGTCCCGCTTCAACTGCTTCGACGTCGTGCCCCTTCATGATCTGTTCCCCCTCGGATAGGGTATCTCGAGATCCACGGAAGCCGGCGGCGCAGTGCCGCCGGCTTCCGGTTGTCGGGCCGAAACCCGTCTCGATGGATCAGTTGCCGATGCTGACGTTGCTGTGTGCCGCCACGTTGGTACCGGCGACCTGGGCGTTGTAGAGCCCGGTGGAGACGTTCATGTTGCTGATGCCACCGAACACCCCGGACGCCACGTTGACGTTGGCCGCGCCGGTCATCAGGCTGGCGTTGCCACCGTTGCCGCCATGGCCCCCGTCACCGCCGTTGCCGGCGGTCGCCATGCCGCTTCCGGTCCCGCTGCCGGTGCCGGTGCCGGCTCCGCCATCCCCGGAGGTTCCGGTGGCACTCGCCATGCTGTCGGCGCCGGAGGCCTGATCGGCCGAGAAGGAGCCGCTGGAGGCGTCATCGGAGAAGTCATCGCCGATCTCACCGATGGCGGCAAGGTTGGCGGCACTCGCGCTGGAACCGCTGCCGGCGGAGGCATCGGTGTTCCCGCCCTCACCGTTGGCCAGCCCGAGGCCCAGGCCGATGCCACCGGCATCGCCGCCGCCACTGCCGCTGCCGGCATTGGCCACGGCCTGACCACCGGTGCCGCCATTGCCGTTACCGCCGTCACCGCCGGAACCGGCGCCCAGGTTGATGGAGGCCGCATAGCCACCGCCACCACCGGCGGCGCCAGCCGCACCGGCCCCGGCGTTGATGCTTATACCAGCGCCGTTGACCACGGCGCTCATCTCCTGAAGGGAGATGACGCTGGTGGAGGTGTTGTAGGACTCGCTCATGGCCCAGGCATCGCCACCGCGGCCGACGCTACCGCCGCCGCCTCCGGTACCGCTCCCGGTGCCATAGCCACCGGCGCCATAGCCACCGGTGCCGCCGTTGGCTCCGGTAGAGGCATCGTCGTTGGAGTCATCGTTGTTGATTCCCCCGTTGGCACTGCCGCCTACGCCCCAGCCTCCGGCACCGAAGCCACTGCCTGCCCCACCGTTACCGCCGGAGCTGCTTCCCCCCACCGCCGTCGCCGAGGAGGTCACGTTCTGATCCACACTGTCCGCCACGCCGGCGCTCGGGTTGGCATGCGCCGTCGAGACGGCGAAGGCCAGGGCCAACAGGGGCGTGCCTGCGATTACCAGATACTTTTTCATGATCGTTCTCCCTATCCTGTTCCGATCGGATTGTTCTTGCTGGCAAGACTGCGAACAGGTGTCCAGGCAACATCTGGCTGTACCCTTGAATGCCGATGCCCGCTCGCAGCGAACATCACAAGGCACGATGCGTGCCAGACCGGCCCGCCATGATTTCAACTCGTTGATTTTCAGAATATTTTTCGCAACTCCATCGGCATCTCCCCACCCGGCATGCCGGCATCGGCCGGCCGGAACGGCATCAGAAGTGTCGCGAGACTGAGGCAGCCGTCGGCAGCGTCATCGCCATCTACAGAGAATCAGACTTAGATTCAATGGCTTGAGTGACGTATCAGAAAGTGACTCAGCGGCTGGACAGCCTCTGGATGCATGGCCACCGGGAGCTCCGAGCGTTATGCTGAAATAATGCATTGCCGCATTCGAGTGCTGATCGACTCAGCAATGAACGAGGAGCACAGATGAGCGAGACCAAACGGATCGACCTGGCCCTGCAGGGCGGCGGCGCCCACGGCGCCTTCACTTGGGGCGTGATGGACCGCCTGCTGGAAGATTCCCGTATCGAGATCGAGGGCATCAGCGGCACCAGCGCCGGGGCCATGAACGGCGTGGTGATGGCCGATGCCCTGACCCGCGGCGACCGCGACACCGCCCGCCAGGCGCTGCACGACTTCTGGCAGGCGGTAAGCCGCGCCGGCATGACGAGCCCCATCCGGCGCACCCCGCTGGACGTGCTCACCGGCAACTGGAGCCTCGACCACTCGCCGGGCTACATCGCCATGGACCTGATGAGCCGGCTGGTCTCGCCCTACCAGTTCAACCCCTTCAACCTCAACCCGCTGCGCGACCTGCTCGCCGAGCGGGTCGACTTTGAGCGGGTGCGCCGCTGCCCGGAGCTCAAGCTGTTCGTGACCGCCACTAACGTGCGCAGCGGCAAGCAGCGCATCTTCACCCGCGAGGAGATGAGCGTGGATGCGGTGATGGCCTCGGCCTGCCTGCCCACGGTGTTCCAGGCGGTGGAGATCGACGGCGAGGCCTACTGGGATGGCGGCTACATGGGCAACCCCTCGCTGATGCCGCTGATGGAGCACTGCGGCTCCCGGGACATCGTGATCGTGCAGATCAACCCCATCTACCGCGAGGAGCTGCCCACCAGCGCCGCGGCGATCATGAACCGCCTGAACGAGATCACCTTCAACGCGTCACTGATCAAGGAGGTGCGCATGATCGCCATGCTCCAGCGCCTGCTGGGCGACCATGGCGTGGACATCGGCTGCTACGCCGGCACCCTCTTCCACCGCATCGCCGGGGACGACACCCTGGGCAAGCTCTCGGTCTCGAGCAAGATGAACGCCGAGTGGTCGTTCCTCTGCCACCTGCGCGACGAGGGGCGCCGCACCGCCGAAGGGTGGCTTACCGAGAATTTCGCCGACCTCGGCAAGCGCTCCACCCTCGAGGTGGAGAGCGTCTATCAGGATACGGAACGGTGACGCTGAGATAACGTTGAAAGAGCGGCTGATTTTGCACAGCAGCATGACGCGGGCGGCACCATGCTCAGCATGAGGCGGGAGCGCACCCCGCGCCCCGCCCGCTGTCGAAGGCTACAGGAAGGAGTCACAGGAGGGAGCAGAAGCGCTGTACGGCACCGTCGGCGGCTGTCACTTCCCTGACATGGCGCGCTGACAGTGTCGACATCGGGACGTCATAAACGACGCCCGCTCGCGACAATCAGGAGAGCTGCGCCGATGGTACGCATCGACAAGAAGGCCACCCGCCTCTACGTGCTGGACACCAACGTCCTGCTGCACGACCCCGCCTCCCTCTACCAGTTCGACGAGCATGAGGTGGTCATCCCCATGACCGTGCTCGAGGAGCTGGACAAGCACAAGAACGGCGTCCGCGAGATTGCCCGCACCGCCCGCCAGGTCAGCCGTACCCTGTCAGACCTCACCGCCAATGTCGGCCTCGAGCAGATCCGCGACGGCATTCCCATCCCGCGCCTGAACGGCCCCGAGGGGCGCCTGCGCCTGCTCTGCTACACCGACCTGAGGCCCCTGGAGCCCCTCGAGGAGAACCCCGACAACCGCATCCTCGCCGAGACCTGCCGGCTGCGCCAGGAGCGCCCGGATGCCTCGGTGATCCTGATCACCAAGGACATCAACCTGAGGGTCAAGGCCGCCGCCCTGGGCGTGCCGGTGGAGGACTACCTCAACGACCGCGCCTACGACGACAGCGACGCCATGCTGGAGGGGGTGCGGGTCTACCCGGACGCTGGCAGCGAGCTGTGGAACGGCCTGGCGCTGGACGTCAGCGTCGAGCGCGAGGGCCAGCGGGTGACCTACCACCTCAACGGCGAGATCCCCCCCGAGTGGCACTCGGGCATGCTGGTGGCGGACAGCGACGACGAGGGCGGCTTCGAGGCCATCGTGCGCGAGGTGAGCACAAGCCGGGCCCGCCTCGACCTGCTTACCAACTACCGCCACGGCGCCAGCGTCTGGGGCGTTCACGCCCACGACTGCCGGCAGAACTTCACCCTCAACCTGCTGATGGACGACGATATCGACCTGGTGACCATCGCCGGCAGCGCCGGCACCGGCAAGACCTTCATGACCCTGGCCGCCGCCTTCCAGCAGACCCTGGACACCAAGCGCTTCGAGCGCATCGTCTTCACCCGGGCGCCGATCTCCATGAGCGAGGATATCGGCTTTCTGCCCGGCACCGAGGAGGAGAAGATGTCGCCCTGGATGGGCGCCTTCCACGACAACATGGACAACCTGCTGCGCGACGAGAACGGGGAATCGAGCTGGGACAACGGCGCCACCCGCCAGCTGCTCGGCGCCCGGGTGCAGATCCGCTCACCGGGCTTCATGCGCGGGCGCACCCTCAACGACACCTTCTTGATCATCGACGAGGCGCAGAACTTCACGCCCAAGCAGCTCAAGTCGCTGGTCACCCGGGCCGGGCGCAACACCAAGATCGTCTGCCTGGGCAACGTCGGCCAGATCGACACCCCCTACCTCACCGCCAACAGCTGCGGGATGGCGGCGGTGGTGCAGCGCTTCCGCGACTGGCCCCATGCCGGACATATCACCCTGAAGAGCGTCGAGCGCTCGCGACTGGCCCTGGCCGGCGAGGAGCTGCTCTGACACGCCGCCGCCCGCTACCGCCTGAGGCCCCTACCGGCCTCAGGCGGCGCTGAACAGCAGCACCAGGGCGAGCCCCACGGCGACGACCACCATCAGCAGCGCGGCGTGGCGACGCAGCCACGCCTCCCCCTCGCCCAGCGCCTCCAGCGCCGCGGTGGCCGACCGCTCCAGGCCGACCCACCACGCCACCCAGTCCGCCTTGCGTGCGGCCAGCCGCTCCAGACCGGGCCCGGCGGCCCTCCAAAGCCGGTCGAGGCCATGGGCCAGCGGCCACCAGAGATCCCCCGGCGGCGGACGCCGCCAGGCCGCCCGCAGCACCCCACGATGTACCAGCCACCCCACCAGCAGCGACAGCGCAAACCCCAGCAGGGCCGGCCATCCGAGGCCCACGAGCTCCGCCGCCGGCGGCCAGGCCGGCGCCATGCCCAGCGCCGGCAGCCACAGCGGCAGGGCCAGGGCGCTTGCCAGCAGCAGCAGCCAGGCCAGCGGCATGGGGGCGGCCAGCGGCATCAGCCCGTCCCGCCGAGCCTGCCGTTCGCCCTGCCACTGGCACCACAGGGTGCGCGCCATCAGCGCCGTGGTGCCCACCGCCGCCAGGGAGAGCCCGGTCACCAGGCCCGCGTAGCCACCGTCGTAGAGCACCTCCTTGAAGGCCCACTTGGTGACGAGCCCGGAGCCCAGCACGCCGGCCAGCGACAGCGCCGGGGCGGCCAGCAGCAGGGCCAGCATCCAGGCCGGCAGCCGCGGCGGATGCTCGGCGATACCCACGCCCAGGAACAGCGCCCCCTTGGTGAGCCCGTGGTGGGCGGCGAAGAGCACCGCGGCGGGGGCCAGCGCCGGCCACAGCGCGGGGGCGGTGAGCCCCACCCCCACCAGGGCGGCCAGCATGCCGAGCTGGCTGACGCTGGAGTAGGCCAGCACCGCCTTGGGGTGGCGCTGGCAGACGCCCACCAGGGCGGCGCCGATAGCGCCCGCCAGGCCCACCGCCAGCATGGCGCGACCGAGCCAGGCGAAGCCCTCCGCCGCGGCGGGCTCGCCCAGCGGCAGGGTCGCCATCCAGCCCACCACCCCGGCCTTGACCATGGCCCCGCTGAGTACGGCGCTGGCCGGCGTCGGCGCCACCGGGTGGGCCAGGGGCAGCCACAGGTGCAGGCCCGCCACGCCGGCCTTGACCCCGAAACCGAGCCACAGCAGCACGCCGATCCAGGCGCCCTGCTCCAGCGTGGCGAGCCCCTCGCGCAGCTCGCCCAGGGTCAGCACTCCCAGGCTGCCGGCGCCCCACAGCAGGCCGCCCAGGATCAGCCCCTCGCCGAGCACCGCCATGATCAGGTAGGCGCGCCCGCCGGTCAGGGCATCCCGGGTGCCGGAGTGGATCACCAGGCCGTAGGCGGCGAAGGTCATCACCGCGAAGCCCAGGTAGAAGCTGGCGATGTCCTCGGCCACCAGCAGCAGCAGGTTGCCGGAGAGGGTCAGCGGCCAGAGCACGGCGAAGCGGGCAAGGCGCGTGGCCGCCGCGCCGTCCCCGGCGGTGGCCCGCTCGCCGTCCCCGGCCAGATAGCCGCGGGCATACCAGCCGGCGAGCAGCCACAGCAGCGCGGTGAACGCCAGCAGCACCCGACGCGGCTCGTCCAGTCCCCAGACCCCGCCCAGCAGCCAGGCTGCCATCGACAGCTCACCGTCGCCGCCCAGCAGCGCCAGGGCCAGCGCCGGCAGCGGCGCCGTGGCCCACAGCGGGTCGAGCGGGAAACGCACCTCGTCGCGCCCGGCCAGGGCCGCCATCAGCGGCTGGCGCAACCCCAGCAGCAGCGGCCAGAGCAGCGCGGCGATCATCAGCACGGCGAAGATCTCCTGGCTCATGGCAGGTACTCCAGACTTGCGACCCGGGTCGCCCACTCCAGCGGGCTGTAGGGCAGCCCGGCGAAGAGTCCCGCCATCACGCTGAACAGCGCCGTGGCGATGACCGGCAGCAGCAGCCAGGCATTCGTCTCGAGGCGGCCCAGGTGGCGCTCCTCGGGCCAGGCCCCCACGCCATGGGCCGGGCCGGGCCGGAACCACAGCCGGTAGAGGATCGGCAGGAAGTAGGCCGCGTTGAGCAGGCTGCTGGCCACCAGCACGGCGATCACCCAGGACATCCCGGCCTGTACCGCCCCAGTGCCCAGGTACCACTTGCTGAGAAAGCCCACCAGTGGCGGCAGGCCGATCATCCCCAGGGCGCCGACGGTAAAGGCCAGGCTGGTCAGCGGCATGCGTCGTCCCGCGCCATCGAGCTCATCGATGCGGTGGATGCCGAGCTCCTCGGCATAGTTGCCGGCGCAGAAGAACAGCGTGATCTTCATCAGCCCCTGGTGCAGCAGGTGGGAGAGCGCAGCGATGGTGCCCAGCGGGCCGAAGAGCCCGATCCCGAGCACGATGTAGCTCACCTGGCTCACCGTGGAGAAGGCCAGCCGCGGCTTGAGCTCCACCTGGGCCAGGGCGCGCACGGAGCCATAGAGGATGGTGACGGTGGCGATGACGGCGAGCCCGGTGAGCAGCCCCAGGGCGTGGCTGAGCTCGGCGCCATAGACGTCATAGACCAAGCGCACGATGCCAAAGGCGCCGGCCTTGACCACCGCCACCGCGTGCAGCAGGGCGCTGACCGGCGCCGGCGCCACCATGGCCCGGGGCAGCCAGCCGTGCAGCGGCACCAGGCCCGCCTTGACCCCGAAGCCGGCGATCAGCACCCAGAAGATGGCGATCAGCACGCCGCGCTGCTCGGGGCCGAACTCGGCGAGGATCTCCCGCTGACCGAAGCGGATATCGCCGGCCAGGGCGTGCAGCGCCACCATGCCGATCATCAGCACCAGCCCCGCGGTCAGCGTGAAACGCAGGTAGAGGGTGGCCGCGGCCAGCGCCTTGGGGGTGCCGCGATGGGCCACCAGCGGGTAGGTGGAGAGGGTCAGCAGCTCATAGAAGATCAGGAAGGTGAAGAGGTTGCCGGCCAGGCTGATGCCCAGGGTGCTGGCCACGCAGAGGCTGAAGAAACCGAAGAAGCGCCGCCGGTTGGGCGAGTCCTCCAGGTAGCCGATAGCATAGATGGTGGTGAACAGCCACAGCAGCGAGGAGAGCCCGGCGAACATGATGCCCAGGGGGTCGGCGCGCAGCACGAAGGCGAGCCCCTCCAGCACCGGGAACTCCACAGCGTAGGCATGCCCCTGGCTGAGGCCACGCACCATCCAGGCCACCAGGCCGATCTTGAGCACGGCGGCGGCCAGGTTGAGCCCGGTGCGGGCGCGGAAGGCACCCTCCGGCAGCAGGAAGATGATCGCCGCCGCCGCGAGCGACGTGGCCAGGGTGGCGACCGGGAAGAAGGCCCCGCTCATGGCACCCCTCCCTGGCGCAGCAGCGACAGCGGCCACTCCGCCACCAGGCCGAGCCCCACCGCTGCCAGGGCTAGCAGCAACGGCGTGAGGTCGGTGCCCCGCGGCAGGGGATGAAACTCATGGCGCGGTGCCTCCTCCACGAAGGAGTAGCGCAGCACCCGGAACACATAGGCGGCGGTCAGCAGGGTGCCGAGCACCAGCACCACCGCCCAGGGCCACTGCCCCGCCTCCAGCGAGGCCTGCAGCAGCAGCCACTTGGCGGTGAAGCCGGCGCTGGGTGGCAACCCCATCAGGGTCACCGCGGCCACTCCGAAGGTCATCAGCGACAGCGGCAGCCGGCGGCTGGTGCCGGCCAGGTCGACCAGGCGGCTGGCGCCGGTGGAGAACAGCAGGTTACCGGCGGCCATGAACATCGCCGCCTTGGCCAGGGCATGGCCGGCCAGCTGCAGCCAGGTGGCCTGCCAGGCCAGCGACGCCACCGAGGCGGCGACGCCGGCCAGCAGCGGAAAGGCCAGCATCAGGTAGCCGAGCTGGCCCACCGTGGACCAGGCCACCACCTGCTTGAGGGAGTCGGCCCGCCACGCCTTGAGCCCGCCCCACAGCACCGCCGCCGCTCCCAGCAGGCCCAGCGCCCAGGCCGCCCCCTCGGCCTCCGGCAGCAGCCGCCGCCACAGGGTGATCAGGATGAAGAAAGAGGCCTTGACCACCAAGGCGCCATGCACGGCGCTGACCGGGGTCCAGGCGCTGGCATGCACCGGGGCCAGCCAGCCGTGCAGCGGGAAGATCGCCGCCTTGAGCAGCAGGCCGCCGGCCAGCAGCGCCATGGCGATGCGGGTGGTGGCATCGGGCTCGGCCACCGCGACCAGGCCGCTCAGCTCCAGGGTGCCCCAGGCACCCAGCAGCAGCGCCACCCCCAGCAGCCAGGCCAGCGATCCCACCAGGGCGTAGAGCAGGTAGCGCAGGCCGGCGCGGATCGCCTCGGCCTTGCCGGGCAGCAGCATCATGCCCACTGCACACAGCCCCATCAGCTCCAGGCCGGCATAGAGCAGCAGCAGGTCGGCGGCCACCCAGATCACCCCCAGGGCGAACGCCAGGCCGCCCAACAGCGGCCAGAAGCGCGCATGGGGCGCGTCGGCGGCCAGCGCCGCGCGGCGGTGACCCACGCCGTAGGCGGCGCTGGCCAGCAGCACCAGCTGGGTCAGCAGCAGGAGCAGCGCCGCCAGGGCATCCAGCCGCCAGTGCAGCGAGAGCCCACCCAGCGCCAGGCTGCCGTGCAGCGCGCCCTCCCCCGCTCTGGGCAGCAGCCACAGCGTCGCCAGCGGCAGCGCCCCGGTGGCCAGCACCACCGTGCGCATCTGGCACGGCGGTTTCCAGAGGGCCAGCAGGCCCAGTGGCAGCGGCGCCGCCAGCGTCAGCCAAAGCAGCAGGCTTGCGGCTTCACTCATGGGCGGCCTCGGGCTCGAGGATCACGCTGCCCTCCAGGGCATGCAGGCGGCGCAGCAGCAGGGCGCCCAGCACCGAGCCGACCAGCGCCACCGTCAGCCCCACCAGGATCAGCCCCTGCACCTCGGGAGCAGTGCCCGCGAGCCCCGCCAGCAGCAGGAAGACGCCGGAGCCGAGCACGTTGAAGGCCAGCAGCCGGCGCAGCAGGTGGCGATGGTGGGCGAAGGCCCACAGCCCCAGCGCCATCACCCCGAGCCCCGTCGGCACCAGGGCCGGCATGGCGGTCCCGCGCAGGGAGAGCCGCTCGCTGGCGAGCAGACCCACCAGCGCCAGGCCGGCAAGCAGCAGCCAGGCCAGGACGGCGAGCCAACGCACCGCCGCCCGGAGGCCGGAGCGCGGCGTGGTGTCCCGCTGGGGCAGGCGCGGCACGTCGCCGGCGCGACCCAGCGCATGGAAGAGGGCAGCGCCGGACAGCAGCGCGCCCAGCAGCGCCTCGGCAGCGGCCAGCCAGGGAGCCCCCAGCCGCCACCAGGTGAGGGCCATCACCAGGGCAAAGGCGATGAAGGCCAGGCAGGCGCGGGCCAGCTGCCGGTCCAGCAGGCAGAGCAGCGCCAGGAGAATCAGGGCAGTCGATATCATGACGAAGATCCTGACCATTTTACGGGGCGCATGCCAGGCCGCTCCCTCACGCTGGATCAGCGTCGCGGGGGAGCGGCGAGGCGTCGCCGGGCCCGCAGATCCGGTTGCGCCCCTCGTGCTTGGCCCGGTAGAGGGCCCGGTCGGCATCGCCCAGGGCGCCCTCCAGGCTGCCATCGGGAGGCAGGATCGCCAGGCCCAGGCTGACCGTGAAGCGGATGGTCGCCCCCTCGACCTCCAGGACGATCTCCTCCACCGCCCGGCGCAGGCGCTCCAGGATGGGCCAGGCCTCGTCGAGCGAGATATCCACCAGCATCACGGCGAACTCCTCTCCGCCGATGCGGGCGAAGAGGTCGTAGGGGCGCAGGCACTCGCGGCAGGTGGCCGCGAAGGCCTGCAGG
Organism: Halomonas sp. PGE1; assembly: GCF_013000985.1. Classification (NCBI taxonomy): domain Bacteria; kingdom Pseudomonadati; phylum Pseudomonadota; class Gammaproteobacteria; order Oceanospirillales; family Halomonadaceae; genus Halomonas; species Halomonas sp. PGE1. Next base: position 1,311,610 of record NZ_CP053032.1, on the reverse strand, counting down.
GCGAGGTCGCCGGCGGCATGGCCGTGGGTATCGTTGAGGGTCTTGAAGTGGTCGAGGTCAAGCATCGCCAGGGGCAGGGCCTCGCCGTGGCGCTGGGCACGCGCCTGGAGTGCCACGCCCTGCTCGAAGAAGGCGCGCCTGTTCAGCGCCCCGGTGAGCATGTCGGTGCTGACCAGCCGGCGGACCTTGAACTCCTCGTGCTTGCGCTCGGTGATCTCCACCAGCAGGCCGTCCCACAGAGTGCTGCCGTCGCGGCGACGCTGCGGCCGGGCACGGGCCTCCAGCCAGCGCAGGCCACTCGGCAGGTCGAGACGCAGCTCCAGCTGGCAGGGCTCCAGGCTCACCGCCGACTGCGCCAGGACCACCTCGAGCCGACGTCGATCCTCCGCCATGACCCGGCCCAGCAGCCTCTCGATATCGTCCATCACCCGCTCGGGGGTCTGTCCGATCAGTGCCACCAGCCCTTCGCTGGCGTAGAGCAGCTCCAGATGGCCGGCCGCATCCTGGCGCAGGCGGAACACCGCCCCGGGCAGGCGCGCGACGGTATCCCCGAGCCTCGTCAGCAACTGGCGGTCGTGGAGCTCCCGCTCGCGCATGCCGGTGACGTCATACTGGATCACCAGCAGCCGCAGCGGGCCACCAGGGCGCTCCTCGAGGGGCTGGATCATGGTGGTCTGGTGGCGCAGGGCGCCATCGGCGCGCCGGCAGAGCAGCACGCCACGCCACGCCTGGCGCTGGGTGACGCAGTGATCGAGGGCGAGGGCGAAACCGCCATGCAGGGGGTCGGCATCCAGCGTCACCGCCCGACGACCGAGGAGCTGGTCGGGAGGGTGGCCGGCATGGCGCTCGAAGTCGGGATTGACGCGCAACACCACGCCCTGCTCGTCGAGCAGCATGACCGCCCCGGGGTAGTGCGCGAGCAGCAGCGCGTCGAGGCCGGGGGCATCGTCCTCGCCTCCGGCCCGCCAGCGCTGCCATGTCCGCCTGACTATCTCCATGCCCAAGCCACGACACTCCCTGCGTCAAGTGAAGGGACCTCTCCGAGTCCGCCCTCCACCCTAACCCAGAATGCGTGGCCTGGCACCTGTACGCATGGCCGATGCCGCTTGGCCGGGGCAGCGCCTAGAGGCCGAGCTTGTCCGCCACGTAGTCGGCATCCTTGTCGCCGCGGCCGGAGAGGTTGACCAGGATGTGCTGGTCGGCGGGCAGCTTCGGCGCCTCGCGCATGGCCCAGGCCACCGCGTGGGCGCTCTCCAGGGCGGGGATGATGCCCTCGACCCGGGAGAGGGTCAGGAAGGCCTCGAGGCACTCCTCGTCGCTGGCGCTCTGGTAGTCGACCCGGCCCTGCTCCTTGAGGTAGCTGTGCTGGGGGCCCACGCCCGGGTAGTCGAGGCCGGAGGCGATGGAGTGCACCGGCATGGGGTTGCCGGCCTCATCCTCCAGCACGTAGCAGGCCATGCCATGGATCTCGCCGGGCTTGCCGAGCGTCAGGGTGGCGGAGTGGCGCTGGGTATCGAGGCCCTCGCCGGCCGGCTCCACGCCCACCAGATGCACGCCCTCGTCCTCGAGGAAGGCGGTGAACATGCCGATGGCGTTGGAGCCGCCGCCCACGCAGGCGGTGACGTGGTCCGGCAGGCGGCCATGGCGCGCCAGGAACTGCTCGCGGGACTCGCGGCCGATGACCGACTGGAAATCGCGCACCATCTTCGGGAAGGGGTGCGGCCCCACCACCGAACCGATGGCGTAGATGAAGTTGTGCGGGTCCTTGAGGTACTCCTCGAAGGCGCTGTCCACGGCATCCTTGAGGGTCGCGGTGCCGCGGGTCACCGGCACCAGGGTGCAGCCAAGGATCTTCATCTTGGTGACGTTGGGGTGCTCCTTCTCGATGTCCACCTGGCCCATGTGGATCTCGCAGGGGATGCCCACCAGGGCACAGGCGGTGGCCAGGGCCACGCCGTGCTGGCCGGCGCCGGTCTCGGCGATCACCTTGGTCTTGCCCATGAACTTGGCCAGCAGCGCCTCGCCCAGGCAGTGATTGATCTTGTGGGCGCCGGTGTGGTTGAGGTCCTCGCGCTTGAGGTGGATCTGGGCACCCCCCAGCTTCTCGGAGAGCCGCCGGGCGTGGAAGATCGGGCTGGGCCGGCCCACGTAGTCGGCGAGCAGGCTGGCCAGCTCCTGCTGGAAGTCCTCGCGAACGCGGATCTCCTCGTAGGCGGCGTCGATCTCGTCCATCACCGCCTTGAGCTCCGGCGGAATCAGCTGGCCGCCGAAGCGACCGAAATAGCCCTGGGCATCGGGGAGATTGGCGAAGGGGGAAGTGCTCATGGTGTCTGTCCTGGAGGCATGCCGAAAGGTCGTCGGCACAGTTTGCCCAGCCGCCCCGACGGTGTCGAGGCGACCTTGGGCGAGCCGGGTCGGGGCCTGGGGGCTCGCCCGGAGGGGCCTGCCACCGGGGTCAGCGTGACAGACGCTGGCTCAGCCAGTGACCGATATCCGCGACCTGCTGGGGGCAGACCGCATGGGCCATAGGGTACTGGCGATAGTGGGCCGGATAGCCCAGCGACTTGACCCGCTCGAAGCCCGCGCGGCCGAGCGCCTCGGGCACCACCGGGTCGAAGCTGCCGTGGTGCACCTCGACGGGCAGTTCGCGGTTGGCCTCGGCCAGGGCGATGCTCTCCGCGGTGGCGAAGTAGGTGGAGAGCGCCAGCAGGCCGCCCAGCGGCTGCTCGAAGGAGAGCGCCGCCTGGTAGGCCACCGCCCCGCCCTGGGAGAAGCCGGCCAGGATGATCCGACGGCTGTCGATGCCGTGGCCGATCTGCTCGCGCACCAGGCCCTGGATGCGCTCGGCGGAGGCCTTTAGCTGGCGCTCGTCGACGCGCCGCCCCAGGTTCATCTCGAGGATGTCGTACCAGGCCGGCATCACCATGCCGCCGTTGATGGTCACCGGCAGGCGCGGCGCATGGGGCAGGATGAAGCGCACGCTGGCGTCGGCCGGCAGCGAGAGGGCCGGCACCAGCGGCTCGAAGTCGCTGCCGTCGGCCCCCAGGCCGTGCAGGATGAAGACACAGGCATCGGCGGGCTTGCCGCCCTTCGGCTCGATGATCAGCTCACCGGGTTGGCTCATGGGGAGGGCTTCCATTGGTCGGGGAAATCAGACCCGACACCCTACCGCAAAGCCATGGCGGCGGCGAGACGCCGGGTCCGTCAGAAGGGCCAGATAAGCGGAATCAGCGTCAGGGCCACCGCGGCGGTGATCAGGTTGAGCAGCCCGCCCACCCGCAGGAAGTCGCCGAAGCGGTAGCCTCCGGGCCCGTGCACCATCAGGTTGGTCTGGTAGCCGATAGGCGTGAGGAAGCTCGCCGAGGCGGCGAACATCACCGCCACCACGAAGGGCATCGGGTTCACCCCCAGGCTCTCGGCGCTGGCCATCACCACCGGGAAGGTGATCACCGCGGCGGCGTTGTTGGTGACCAGCTCGGTCAGCAGCGCCACCAGCAGGTAGGTCCCGACCAGCAGCAGCAGTGGGTTGCCATCCGCCAGCGCCAGGGCCCCTCCGGCAAGAGCCGCCGCGGCCCCGGAGCTCTCCAGCGCCGCGCCCAGGCCGAAGGAGGCGGCGATGGTCAGCAGCACCTGGGTATCCAGCCCGCGCTTGGCGGCCCCCACAGAGCAGCAGCCGGTCAGCAGCACCATCGCCGCCCCCAGCATGGCCGCATTCATCATGCTCATCACCCCGAGGCTGGCCAGGGCCACCACGCCGGCCAGGATGCTCCAGGCCAGCCAGGCCTTCTCGTGAACGGGGCGTGCCGCCCCGTTGAGCTGGCTGATCAGCAGGAAGTCCCGCGACTGGCGATGGCGCTCGATGAAGGGCGGGCGTGCCTCCAGCAGCAGCACGTCGGCGGGCTGCAGGCGCACCTGGCCGAGGTTGCCGGCGACCCGCTCGCCGCCGCGGCACACCGCCAGCACGGCGGCCCCGTAGAGGGTGCGGAAGTGGCCGTCGCGGATGCGCTGGCCGACGAACTGGCACTGGCTGGAGACTACCGCCTCGACCAGGCGCCGCTCCTTGAAGTCCTTCTCCAGGCTCGACTCACCGTGGCGCGACGGCATCAGGCCGCGCACCTGCTGCAGCTCCACTGCCCCCTCGCTGGTGCCGGCGAACACCAGCCGGTCGCCGCCCTTGAGCCGTTCGCCGGGCCCCACCACGCTGACCACGTTGCCGTCGCGCTCGATCTCCACCAGGAACAGCTCCTGGAGGTGGCGCAGCCCCGCCTCCTCCACCGTGCGATTGACCAGCGGCCCCTCCGGGTCGACCTCCATCTCGATGGTGAACTCGCGGGGGTTCTCGAAGGCCGCCGCCGCGCCGCGCCGCGCCGGCAGCAGCCGCGGCCCCAGCAGGATCAGGTAGGCGAGGCCGATCACCGCCACCGGCACGCCCACCCAGGCGAGATCGAAGAGCCCCATGGCAAGCTCGGGCGAACGGTCCACCAGCAGGCCGTGCACCACCAGGTTGGTGCTGGTGCCGAACAGCGTGATGGTACCGCCGAGGATGGAGGCGAAGCTGAGCGGCATCAGCAAGCGGTGGGCCGGCACGCGCACGCGGCGACTCCAGCTCAGCACCGCGGGAATGTAGGTGGCCACCACCGGGGTGTTGTTGAGAAAGCCGCTCAGCGAGGCCACCGGCAGCAGCAGGCGCAGCAGCGCGCCGCTCTCGCGGCGAGGCCGGCCCAGCACATGGCGGATGATCAGGTCGATGCCGCCGGTCTGGCGGATGGCGGTGACCAGCACATACATGAAGGCCACGGTGAACAGGCCAGTGCTGGAGAAGCCGCCCAGCGCCTGGGACGGCTCGAGGATGCCGAGCGTCAGCAGCAGGATCACCGCGCCCAGCAGGACGATATCCGGCCCGAGCCGCGAGAAGGCCATCAGCGGAAAGACGGCGATCACGACGGCGAGGGAGATCCAGGCGTCCAGGGGCATGGCAGGCATCCGGTCAACGAGAGTACCCCTATTCTGCCGCCCGCCGATTATTCTAAAAAGTTCTTCGTGGAACTTCTCTTATTCCATAAATGGCCATATCGATCCTACCTTCCTGCCTGAGCCGGCTCCCCGGTACGCTCCTCACGGGCCAACTCGCGCACACGCAAAAGGGCCCGCACGTGGCGGGCCCTTTCTCGACTCCCGAAGGAGTCACATCAGTGTCAGCTGGCGATTAGCCGATGACCTTGATGTTGGAAGCCTGGAGGCCTTTCTTGCCCTGGGTGACGTCGAAGGAAACCTTCTGGCCGTCTTGCAGGGTCTTGAAGCCGTCAGCCTGGATCTCGGAGAAGTGAGCGAACAGGTCGTCGCCGTTGTCGTCCGGAGAAATGAAGCCGAAGCCCTTGGTGTCGTTGAACCACTTGACAGTACCGGTAGCCATTATCGAATTCCTCTAATAGCAATTGATTTTCCGGGAAATACCCGAGTTGCAGTGGGTAGAACAAGAAACCTTTCACCGGGAAATCGATGCCATGAGCCTTCGATGACCACTTGCGATGTTCGACTTGCTAACCAACTGCGCACAGCTTGCGCCCTTCTCGGGCGCAGGTCAAACACTATTTGCCTTCGATGACGAGAAAGTTACTCCCCGGCCAGGATCCAGGCCGCGGCCTTCTCGGCGATCATCAGCGTCGGCGAGTTGGTGTTGCCGCTGGTGATGGTGGGCATCACCCCGGCATCCACCACGCGCAGCCCCGCCACGCCGCGCACCCGCAGGTGTGGGTCGACCACCGCCATGGGATCGTCGTCGCGCCCCATCCTGGTGGTGCCCACCGGATGGAAGATCGTGGTGCCGATATCCCCGGCCAGCCGCGCCAGGTCCTCGTCGCTCTGGAACTCGACGCCTGGCTTCACCTCCTCCGGCTGGTACTTCGCAAAGGCGGGCTGGGCGGCGATGCGCCGGGTGACCCGCAGCGAGTCCGCCGCCACCTTGCGATCCTCCGGAGTGCTCAGGTAGTTGGGGGCGATGGCCGGCGCCTGGCGCGGGTCGCGGCTGGTGATGCGCACGGTGCCGCGGCTGGTGGGATTGAGGTTGCAGACGCTGGCCGTGATCGCCGGGAAGTCGTGCAGGGGCTGCCCGAAGGCCGGCAGGCTCAGCGGCTGGACGTGGTACTCGATATTGGGATGCTCATAGGCCTCGGAGCTGCGGGTGAAGGCGCACAGCTGCGACGGCGCCATGCTCATGGGCCCGGTGCGCTTGAGCGCATACTCCAGGCCGATCTTCGCCTTGCCCACCAGGGAGTTGGCCATGGTATTGAGGGTCTTCGCCCCCGTGACGCGATAGACCGAGCGGATCTGCAGGTGGTCCTGCAGGTTCTCCCCCACCCCGGGCAGGTCTACCACCACCGGGATGTCGTGCTCGGCGAGCAGCGCCGCCGGGCCGATGCCCGAGAGCTGCAGCAGCTGGGGCGAGCCGATCGCTCCGGCGGCGAGGATCACCTCGCGGGCCGCACGGGACACGACCTCGGCGCCGCCCCGCTCGACGCGCACGCCGGTGCAGCGCGGCTCGCCATTCTCCCCACGCTGGAGCTCGAGCCCCAGCACCTGGCTGGAGTGCCAGAGGGTCAGGTTGCCGCGGGTCTCAGCCCCGCGCAGGAAGGCCTTGGAGGTGTTCCAGCGCCATCCCTTGCGCTGGTTGACCTCGAAGTAGTCGACCCCCTCGTTGTCGCCGCGGTTGAAGTCCCGGGTACGCGGGATGCCAGCCTCCACCGCTGCGGTGGCGAAGTCGTCGAGCACCTGCCAGCTGAGGCGCTGCTTCTCGACCCGCCACTCGCCGCCGTGGCCGTGGAAGTCGCGATGGGCGGCGTCGGCGTCGCCCCCCGCATCCAGGCGGTGGTGGTCCTCATGCTTCATGAAGTCCGCCAGGCAGTTCTCCCAGCGCCAGGCGGACTCGCCGGTGAACTCGGCCCAGCCGTCGTAGTCGCGGGCCTGGCCGCGGATATAGAGCATCCCGTTGATGCTCGAGCAGCCGCCCAGGGTCTTGCCCCGCGGGTAGATCAGCGAGCGGCCGTTGAGCCCCGGGTCGGGCTCGGTGCGAAAGCGCCAGTCGGTGCGGGGGTTGTCGATGCAGTAGAGATAGCCCACCGGGATATGGATCCAGTGGTAGTTGTCGCGGCCGCCCGCCTCGATCAGCAGCACCCGATTGGCCGGATCGGCGCTCAGGCGGTTGGCCAGCAGGCAGCCGGCGGTGCCGGCCCCCACCACGATATAGTCGAATTCCTGATCAGCCATGGCGTGATCTCACTGCGGCAAATGGTGGCTCGTGCTGCTTATTTCGCAAACTGGCATGAGCCTTGGTTGAGGCTGAGAACTTCTTGTGGGAGCTGGGCTTTGCCCGGCGAATGGAGGCCGAAGGACTCCTGGCGGAAGATGCCAACCTCACCAACACCGCCGGGGCGCCTGCGGCGCCATTCGCCCGGGGGACCCGGGCTCCCACAGGGCAGTTTCACGCTAGCCTGCGAAAAACCTTATTTATGCGTCGGCATAGCGAACTCGGCGCCGCCGCGGATGGAGTCTGACCAGCGCTGCATGATCGACTTCTGCTTGGTGTAGAAGCGCACCCCCTCCTCGCCGTAGGCGTGGGTGTCGCCGAACAGCGAGCGCTTCCAGCCGCCGAAGCCGTGCCAGGCCATGGGCACCGGGATCGGCACGTTGATGCCCACCATGCCCACCTGGATGCGGCGGCCGAACTCACGGGCCACGCTGCCGCTCTCGGTGAAGCAGCTCACGCCGTTGCCGAATTCGTGGTCGTTGATCAGCTGGATGGCGGTGGCGATGTCGGGGACCCGAACGCAGACCAGCACCGGGCCGAAGATCTCCTCCTTGTAGATGGTCATCTCCGGGGTGACGTGGTCGAACAGGGTGCCGCCCATCCAGAAGCCCTCGGCGCAGCCCTCACCGGCGCTTGCCGCATCGAAGTCGCGGCCGTCCACCACCAGTTCGGCACCCTCGGCAACGCCTTTCTCGATATAGCTGGTGATGCGCTGGTGAGCCTGGGCGGTGACGATGGGGCCCATCTCGGCGTCGAGCTCCATGCCGTTCTTGACCTTGAGGGCGCGGGCCCGCTCGGCCAGGCGCGGTACCACCTGGTCGGCCACGTCGCCCACCAGGACCGCAACGCTTATCGCCATGCAGCGCTCGCCGGCGGAGCCGTAGGCGGCGCCGATCAGCGCATCCACGGCCTTGTCGAGGTCGGCATCGGGCATCACCACCATGTGGTTCTTGGCGCCGCCGAGGGCCTGGACGCGCTTGCCGTGGTGGGCGCCGCGCTCGTAGATCAGGTTGGCGATCGGCGTGGAGCCCACGAAGGAGAGCGCGCGCACCTCGGGATGGTCGATCAGCGCCTCGACGCTCTCCTTGTCGCCCTGCACCACGTTGAAGACGCCGTCCGGCAGCCCGGCCCGCTTGAGCAGGTCGGCGATCAGCAGCGAGGCGCTGGGATCCAGCGGGCTCGGCTTGAGGATGAAGCTGTTGCCGGCGGCGATGGCCACCGGGAACATCCACATCGGCACCATGGCCGGGAAGTTGAAGGGGGTGATGCCGGCCACCACGCCGAGCGGCTGGCGCACCGTCCAGTTGTCGATGCCGGTGCTGACCTGCTCGGTGTAGTCGCCCTTGAGCAGCTGCGGGATGCCGCAGGCGAACTCGACGATATCGATGCCGCGGGCCACCTCGCCCTGGGCGTCGGTGAAGACCTTGCCATGCTCCCGGGTGATCGCCTCCGCGAGTTCATCCTTGTGGGCGTTGAGCAGCTCCAGGAACTTGAACATCACCCGGGCACGGCGGATCGGCGGGGTATCGGCCCAGGCCGGGAAGGCCGCGGCAGCGGCGGCCACGGCCGTATCCACGTCGGCGCGGGAGGCCAGGGCCACTCGGCCGCTCACCTGGCCGGTGGCCGGGTTGAAGACCTCCTGGCTCTGGCCGGACTCGCCGGCGGTCATTTGCCCATTGATATAATGCAGGATGCTGGAGTTGCTCATGGTGGTCTCGTCTCGTCGTTGTCGGAATGAGGGGCAGACGTCCACTGTCCGTGACAGGAAGCGACGGATGCGCGCCTGTTTGGCACTAGACTAGCCCCGGCGCCACCCGAATCAATTGAGTAATTCAAAACCAGGATATAAGCTCTACTAATATCATGCTATGACAACGAGAGGCCTCCCCATGCAGGACCTTCAGACCCTGCGCGCCTTCGTTGCGGTCGCCCACGAAGGCAGCGTCTCCCGGGCCGCCGAGCGCCTCCACCTCACCCAGCCGGCAGTGAGCCTCAAGCTCAAGCAGTTCCAGGCCAATCTGGAGCTCACCCTCTTTCGTCGCCGCCCCCAGGGGCTGGCGCTGACCGAAGACGGCCAGGCGCTGCTGCCCGCCGCCCAGAAGGCGCTGGCCGCGGTGGCTGCCTTCGAGGAGCAGGCCCGCGCCCTGCACAGCACCCTGCGCGGCCGGCTGAAGATCGGCACCATCGTCGACCCCGAGTTCATACGCCTGGGCGCCTTCCTGCACCGCCTGGTGGAGCGCGCCCCGCAGCTCGAGACGGAGCTCTCCCACGGCATGAGCGGCAGCGTGCTGGAGCGCGTGCGCCGCGGCGAACTCGACGTGGGCTTCTATCTCGCCCCGCCGGGTGAAGGCCCCGGCGAGGCCGCCGACGAGATCGTCCACCGCGAGCTCACCCACTTTCACTACCATGTGATCGCCCCGGCCGGCTGGGGCAGCCGCCTGGCCGGTACCGACTGGGAGCGGCTCGCCCGGCTGCCGTGGATCGTCACCCCGCAAGACTCCGTGCATCACCGCCTGCTGCACGGCGTGCTCGACCCGCTGGAGCTCGTCCCCAACGGGGTCGCCCAGGTGGATCAGGAAGCCTGCATGCTCGACCTGGTGCGCGCCGGGGTGGGCCTGAGCCTCGCCCGGGACACCCTGGCCATGACCGAGCGTCAGGAGCGTGGCCTCGCCGTGGCCGAGGGGATCCGCCTGCCCTGCGCGCTCTGCTTCATCTGGCGGCGCGACCGCGGCGAGGAAGCGGTGATCGCCGAGGCCCTGGCGGTGCTGGAGCGAGTCTGGGGGGAGCCCCTGAGCCAAACCGTCACTTGACCGCGGTCAAGGGCATGAACCATGAACCATGTATGTGTGCGGGATACTGGGGTGCCGCTGGCCTCCCTCGGCTCACCGCGAGGTGAGCCGAGGCGGTCACATCACCGGCACGCCGGTGACCCAGATGTGCAGATGGAAGGCGAACAGATAGTAGGCGACCAGACCCGCCACCACGGTGATGGCCGTACGCACCGCGCTCGCCGCCTGGGCCGGCGGTGCTGGGCGACGGCGCGCGGCGCGGAAGTCGAACACCGCCCAGAGCAGGAAGGCGCCGAAGAAGACGATGTCGCCGAGCCGGCCGTTGGCCAGCAGGTGGGAGAAGGCCCACAGCTTCACCGCGATGATCATCGGGTGGCCCAGCTTCGCCTTGAGGTGGTTGCCCGGCACATAGGCCGCCACCAGCAGGATGAAGGCGGGAATCATCAGCAGCGACACGGCGTGGCGCAGCCCCACCGGCGGAAACCACACCCAGGTGGGCGACAGGCGCATCTGGCCATAGCCCCAGATCGCCAGCGCCAGGCCGACGATCGAGACCACCGAGTAGGCAGCCTTCCAGGGCAGCTCGCCCATCTGGGCGATCCTGGCGCTGCGCCAGTCGTCGGCGGCGATGCGCACCGAGTGAACCCCCAGGAAGATCAAGAGGCCGAGTATCATCACGGTCATGGCAGAGACTCCATCAGCAGAAAGTGAACAGGCCGCCAGACTACCGCACCCGCATGACCACGTCGCGCTCCTTCCCCCCTTAGACTTTCGCCGCCTGCCGACGCATCATGGAAGCTTCCTTTTCCACCACCGGCTGCACGACGACCATGGCCCTGGACACCACCGCCCTCAACCGCCAGATGACCCACTTCGACGGCCACGACGAGATCTGGCTGTTCGGCTACGGCTCGCTGATCTGGAAGGTCGACTTCGCCTATCTGGAGCGGCGCCCGGCGTTCATCCACGGCTGGTCGCGGCGCTTCTGGCAGGGCTCCCACGACCATCGCGGCACCCCGGAGGCGCCTGGCCGGGTGGCCACCCTGGTGCGCGACCCCGGGGCGGTGTGCCACGGCATGGCCTACCGCATCACCCCGGAGGTACTCGCCCCGCTGGATGTGCGCGAGAAGAACGGCTACCTGCGCGAGGTCATCACCCTCTGCTTCGACGACCCGGCCGGCGGCCGCGCCGAGGGGCTGGTCTACCTGGCCACCGAGGACAACGCCGCCTTCCTCGGCGACGCCCCGCTCGAGGCCATCGCCGAGCAGATCGCCCGGGCCCACGGCCCCAGCGGCGCCAACCGCGACTACCTGCTCCACCTGGCCGACGCGCTGCAGGCGCTTGGCGTGGAGGATCCCCACGTCTCCGGGCTGGCGCAGCGCCTGCTCGCCGACCCGGTTGCCGCGGGGCGCCACTGAGCCACCCGGGCGGGCAGGCATCCGGCACGGGCCGCCTCGTCAGGGCGGGAACCTATCGACGCGGCACCGGTCGGTCTCGGGGTGACCCCAGGAATGCACGGATGACCCCGCCCATGGATGACGCCCCCCTGCCCGACGTGCTGGCCGGCCCGCTGCTGCGGCGGCTGGCGCCCGATCGCCTGGTGCTCTGGCTGGCCGCCACCCGCCCCCTCGAGCTGATCCTCGCCCTCACCCCCACGGGCGAGGCGACCCGGCGGCTGCTTATCGGGGCGCAGCACTGCCGTCGCCTGCCCGTCGGGCGCCATGCCTGGCTGCATCTGATCGACCTGCCGCTGGAGACGCCGCTGCCCCGGGATACCCTGATCGCCTACGACCTCTGCGTTCGAGACGCCGGCCAGGAGCAGGGCATCGCCGACTGGGGACCCCACCTGCTCGATACCGACGGCGAGCTGCCCGCCTTCGTGCTGGCCGGCCGCCATCACCGCCTGCTCCACGGCTCCTGCCGCAAGCCCCACCACGATGGCCCCGACGGCCTGGTGCGCGCCGAGGCCTGGCTAGCGGAACGGCGCCACCGGCCCGACGAGCGTCCCGCCTGGCTGCTGATGACCGGTGACCAGGTCTACGCCGACGACGTCGCCGGTCCCATGCTGGTGGCCATCCATGCGCTGATCCGGCGCCTGGGGCTGTTCGACGAACCGCTGGAGGGGGCCGTGGTGGCCGACAGCCGCGCCCTGCACGGTGAGGCCGCCCACTATTACGACCGCGAATCGCTGCTGCCCGACGTGGAGAGCAGCGAGAACCTGCGCGAGCTCTTCTTCGGCGGGGTGCGCAAGCCGGTGTTCACCTCGGCCAACGCCCACAACCACCTGGCCACCCTGGCCGAGGTGCTGGCCATGTACCTGCTGACCTGGTCACCGACGCCCTGGCAGCTGATCGAGATCGACACGCCCCGGCTGACGGAGAAGCACCGCGGCCTGTTTCAGCAGCAGCGGGCGGTCGTCGAGCGTTTCGTGGCGGGCCTGCCGGCCTGCGCGCGGCTGCTGGCACGCCTGCCGACGCTGATGATCTTCGACGATCACGATGTCACCGACGACTGGAACCTCACCGCCGACTGGGAGAGCACCGCCTATGGCCATCCCTTCTCCCGGCGCATCATCGGCAACGCCCTGGTCGGCTACCTGCTCTGCCAGGGCTGGGGCAACGACCCGGACCGCCTCGCCGAGCCGCTGAACGAATGCGTCCGCCTGCTGGAGGCCGCCGCCGCGAACGACGGCTGGCTCGACGGCGAGGCCCTGGACACCCTGATCCGCCGCCTGCTGCGCTTCGAGGGCTGGGAGTACCGGGTGCCCGGCGAACCGCCGCTGGTGGTCCTCGATACCCGCACCCGACGCTGGCGCAGCGAGCAAAGCCCGAGGCGCCCCTCGGGGCTGATGGACTGGGAGGCCTTGAGCGAACTCCAGCAGGCGCTGCTCGACCACCGCTCGGTGATCATCGTCTCGCCGGCGCCGATGTTCGGCGTCAAGCTGATCGAGGTGGTGCAGAAGCTCTTCACCCTGGCCGGCAAGCCGCTGATGGTGGATGCCGAGAACTGGATGGCCCACCGCGGCGCGGCCAGCGTGCTGCTCAACATCTTCCGCCACTCGCGCACCCCGGGGAACTACGTGGTTCTATCCGGCGACGTGCACTACTCCTTCGCCTACGACATCCGGGTGCGCCATCGCCGGCAGGGGCCGCACCTGTGGCAGATCACCTCCAGCGGTATCAAGAACACCTTCCCCGACACCCTGCTCGACTGGTTCGACCGCCTGAACCGCTGGCTCTACGCGCCCTGCTCGCCGCTCAACTGGTTCACCAAGCGCCGGCGCCTGGCCATCACGCCCCGCGACCCGGACCGTGCCAGGGCCGGCGAGCGGCTGTGGAACGGCTGCGGGATCGGTCTGGTGGACTTCGACGAGCAGGGCCGACCCCGCGATATCCGCCAGCTCGACGCTCGCGGCTTCGACGTGCGCTTCCCGCCGACGACTCAAGGCGACGCCTGACGCCGCCGCCACAGTGCGAGGCCGCCCGCCATCACCAGCCAGGTCATGGCCGCGGCCACGAGATCATCGAGCACGATACCGGCGCCGCCGGGCACCGCCTCGGCCAGGTTCACCGGCGGCGGCTTGGTGCTGTCGAACACCCGATAGACCACGAAGGCCGACGCCATCGCCCAGGGCTGGCGCGCGCCCGCCAGGCCCAGCACCGCCACCGGAAAGGCGACGATCTCGTCGAGCACGATGCGTCCGTCGTCCTTGGCGGCAAGCGCCTGCTCGGCCAGGTGGCAGACCGGCACCGCCGCCAGCAGCAGCGCCAGGGTGACGCCCGCCTGCACGCGGCGGGTGCGCCCCAGCAGCCACCAGGCCAGCGGCAGGCCGAGCAGTGAGCCCACCGTGCCCGAAGCCCAGGGCGAGAGCCCCAGGCCGAAGCCGGTGGCCAGCGTCATCAGCGCCGCTTCCATCAGCCGGCCTCGCGCGCCTGGTGCTCCAGCGCCGCGGTGACCTCACCGGGCAGCGCCAGGGCCTGGCCGAGCTGGTCGAGCCAGGCGCGCTCCATGGCATTCTGCTCGTCGACCACCGCCACGCTGATCAGGTACATCTCGCGGGCCGCCTGGGGCGAATCGACCCGGCGAGCCAGGGCCTCGGCATCCAGCGGTGCCGCCAGCTGGCGCTCCACCCAGGCGTGCAGCTCCTGGTCCGCACCCAGGGCATCGATCTGCTGGGTGATCAGCGCCCGCTCCTGGTCGTCGATATGGCCATCGGCACGGGCCGCCATGATCATCGCCTGCAGCAGCTCCAGGCTGCGCCGCTCGCGGGCCTCACCGCCCAGGCGCTCCACCGGCTCGCCCTCGGCGGGCGACTCGCCGCCCGGCCCGCGCGAGTTCTGCCAGGCCTTCCAGGCCAGCGCGCCCACTCCGGCGATGGCGCCGTACTTGAGCGCCTTGCCGCCCAGCTTGCGGCCACGCTTGGAGCCGACCAGCAGCCCCAGGGCGCCGCCGCCCAGCAGGCTCTTGACGTCCAGCCCCGAGCCACCGCCCTGCCCGGCTGCGCCCCCCTCGCCGCCACCGCCCAGCTGGCGCGAGAGCCCATCCAGCATGCCCTTGATATCCAGGCCCGAACCGCCCTGGCTCCCGCTGCCGCCCTGACGGCCCGACTGGCCACCGGCCTGCTGCATCAGCTGTTCCAGTATCCTGCTGGCATTCATCGCATGCTCCTCGTCAGTATCACCCTGGAAGGGGTGCCTGGATGGACTCTATCCCAGCCGCCGGGGTTCGGTAAGCGTTTCCCTCGCGGGGTCGGCGACGGCTTCGACAAGCGTCTCACGGCGACGCATCATGGGGGGCTCAGCCAACCCGGAGCCGCCCACCATGACCGTGACCCTCGACGACGTCCGACAGGCCGCCGCCCGCATCCGGGGCAGCGTGGAGCGCACCCCCTGCCTGCACTCGCACACCCTCTCCCAGCTCACCGGCTGCGAGCTCTACATCAAGTTCGAGAACCACCAGTTCACCGCCGCCTTCAAGGAGCGCGGCGCCCTCAACCACCTGCTCTCGCTCAGCGCCGATGAGCGGGCCCGCGGGGTGATCGCGATGTCCGCCGGCAACCACGCCCAGGCGGTGGCCTACCACGCCTCCCGTCTGGGGATTCACGCCACCATCGTCATGCCGCGCCACACGCCCAACCTCAAGGTGCGCAATACCCGCAGCTTCGGCGCCGAGGTACACCTGGAGGGCAACGGGGTCGCCGAGGCCGGCGACTATGCCCGGCGCCTGGCCGAGGAGCGCGACCTGGTCTTCGTGCACCCCTACGACGACGAACGGATCATCGCCGGGCAGGGGACCATCGCCCTGGAGATGCTCGACGAGGTGCCCGACCTGGAGTGCCTGGTGATCCCCATCGGCGGCGGCGGGCTGATCGGCGGCAACGCGGTGGCCGCCAAGGCGCTCAACCCCGCCATCGAGGTGATCGGCGTGCAGACGTCGCGCTTCCCGGCCATGAAGCAGGCGCTGGCCGGAGAGCCGATCCACTGCGGCCTGGCCACCCTGGCCGAGGGCATCGCCGTCAAGCAGCCGGGACGGCTGACCCTGCCCATCGTGCGCGAGCGGGTGCGCGACATCGTGCTGGTGGACGAGCCCGAGATCGAGCGCGCCATCCTTCTGCTGCTGGAGATCGAGAAGACGGTGGCCGAGGGTGCCGGCGCCGCGGGCCTGGCCGCGGTGCTCGCCGACCCCGAGCGCTACCGCGGCCGCAAGGTGGGGCTGATCCTGTGCGGCGGCAACATCGACATGCTGGCGCTCGCCTCGGTGATCCAGCGTGGCCTGGTGCGCACCGGGCGCATCGTGCGGGTGCGGGTGGCGATTCCCGATGTGCCGGGGGCACTGGCGGAGCTCACCCGGCTCTTGGCCGACCAGCGCGCCAACGTGATCCAGATCGCCCACCAGCGCACCTTCACCGACCTCTCGCTGCGCGCCACCGAGGTGGAGGCGACGCTCGAGACCCTGGGCAGCGAGCACACCCGGGAGGTGATCGAGGCGCTGCGCGCCGAGGGCTACGACCCGGTGCTGCCCGCCAACGAGGTGCATCCCGACGAGCGCTGGTCCGCCCGCGCCGAGGGTTAGCGCAGCGGCGCGCCCCTATGCCCTACTGCTTTCTGCGCGTAGCGCCCTGGCCATGCCAGGCGTACCCTGTGGCTCACCGCACATCGTGACGATCCTCATCGATCGAACACTACAAACAGGGAACCGTGATGAGCAAAAAGATCCGCGTCGACGCCCCCCTCGTCATCCTGCATGGCGACGAGATGGCCCAGGTGGCCTTCGAGAAGATCCTCGATACCTTCGTGACCTCACGACTGGAGGTCCCGCTGGTAGAGATCGACCTCTCGGCGGAGAACCGTCTGGTCACCAACGGTCAGGTGATTGTCGATGCGGTCGAGGCGCTCAGGGAACACGGCGTGGGGATCAAGAACGCCGGCATGACGGTCAACCGCACCCAGCTCGGCGAGCTGCTCGCCAAGCACCCCGAGATCGACGGCACCAAGCTCCACCCGCTGGCCACCAGATCGCCCAACGGCGCCATCCGCAAGGGCATCGGCGGCAACATCACCCGCGAGGACATCGAGTTTCGCAACCTCAAGTTCTCGCGCCCCGAATGGATCGGCCGCGACATCGAGGTCGACACCATGGAGACCGGCGGCATCAAGGACAGCTTCAACGAGCTCTCCCGGGCCACCGGCGTGGTCAAGCTGATGTTCGTGGGAGCCAGCGGCGACCCGGTCGAACTGCACCGCCGCGAGGTCAACAAGGGCGACCCCTGGCTGCTGGCCACCAACGATGTGGAAGACGTGAAGGCCTGGGCCCACCGCTTCTTCCAGCGCGCCATCGGCGAGAAACGCGACATCTACCTGGGCCTCAAGGATACCGTCATCGCCGGCTACGACGGCGTGATGCGGGCCGCCATCGAGGAGATCTTTGATCGCGACTACCGCGAGCAGGTCGAAGCGCTGGGGCTCTCCTATCACTACGAACTGATCGACGCCCAGGCCGCCCGCCTGGTGGCCAATCCGCCGGAGCGCGCCCTGTGGGGGGTGCCGGACAACACCACCGGCCGCAAGCTCTACAAGCTGGTGGAGGAGCTCAAGCGCTTCGGCATTCCCGACCGCAAGGCCCAGGTCTCCATCTCGCGCATGAGCGCCGGCGGCGGCGACCAGTACGGCAGCTTCAACGCCCCCGCTTCGGAAGACGGCATCCTCAAGGTGATCGTCGACGGCGAGGAGAAGCACGCGCGCCGGGTCAGGAAGGGCGACGCCATCCTGCTGATGTCCAACGACCAGGCGGCGATCAAGGACTGGGTCCTGCAGGTCTTCCGCGACGCCTCGCGCAAGGGCAAGGAGGTCTACTTCGGCCTCAAGCGCGAGTACATGGAGTACGACGAGGTGTTCAGCACGGCGATCACCGACGTGCGTCGCGAGCTCGCCGAGACCGGCACCCCACCGCCGTCGTTCATGATCATGCGGCCCTCCAGCCAGCTCATCAAGATGATCACCGACCCGCCCCGCAACGCCCTCTACCCGGCGCAGAACCTGGACGGCGACATCTTCTCCGACATCTCCGCCGCCCTGGGCGGCAGCCTGGCCACCGCCAGCTCGATCATCGAGAGCAAGGACGGCACCATGCTGTTCGAGGCGCCCCACGGCACCGCCCACGACCTCTACCTGAAGTACCTGGAGACCGACGGCCGGGAGGCGCACTTCAACTCCTCCGCCCTGCTCTTCGCCGTGGCCAACGCCCTGGAGACCCTGGGCGAGCGCGACGAGAACAACGCCCTGATCGACTACGCCCATGCCCTCAAGGCGGCGCTGATCGACACCGTGGATGCCGGCATCATCACCGGCGACCTCAAGGGCAAGACCCGCGACCCGGCAAGCGAAACCCTGGTCGACATGAACGGCTTCCTCGACGCCGTGGCCAGCCGGCTGACGGCGTAACCCGCCAAGCGGCCTCGCCTGCCTGGCGAGGCCGCCTCCCCTTCGCTAAGACCGCGTCCTCCGCTGCCTTCCCGCCACGCCCAACCAGCGACGCCCCCGTTCCCGCGCTCGGCGCCCCCCTGCGGGCAGGTTTGACCGCGCCCGCCACTCGCGACCTAATACGGAATCGCATCCGTAGTACTACGTATATCGATCCGTAGGGGAGGCCTCTAGTCTTGGTGCATACGGCGAATGCCCGAATCACAACGACAAGACAGTGCGGAGAGATCCCTTGAACATTGCCCACTACCTCGACCACAGCGCGCGGGTCGGGCCAACGCGTCCTGCGCTCTATCATGGCGCGGCGCTCCACGCCACCTACGCCCAGCTTCAAGCGCGGGTACAGGCCCTGGCGGGCCACTTCGTCAAGCTCGGGCTCACCCCGGGCGAGCGGGTGGCCATCTACATGAAGAATCGGCCCGCCTATCTGGATGCCCTGCTCGCGACCTGGTACGCCGGGCTGGTGGTCGTGCCGATCAATGCCAAGCTGCACTGGCGCGAGGTCGACTATATCCTCGAGGACAGCGGCAGCCGGCTGCTGATCAGCGACCGCACCCCGGACGCCGAGCTTGCCAGCCCGGCAGTCCTGCTGAGGCTCGACGCGCCCGGCTTCGCGGCCGACGGCGAGCCCCTCGCCGAGCCGCTGCACCGGGCCTCCCGCGATCCCGCCTGGATCTTCTACACCAGCGGCACCACCGGGCGACCCAAGGGCGCCGCCCTCTCCCATGGCAACCTCGCCTGCATGGCCAACTGCTACCTGACCAACGTGGATCGCGTCGAGACCGACCACGTGCTGGCGCACTTCGCGCCGCTCTCCCACGGCTCCGGCATCTACCTGATTCCCTACCTGATGCGAGGCTGCGCCAACCTGGTGCCCGCCAGCGCCGGCTTCGACGAGGCCGAGTTCGTCGACCTGGTCAACCAGCGCGCGGGGCTTGCCATGTTCCTGGCCCCCACCATGATCCGCCGGCTCGTCGATCACCTGGAGGCAGAGGCGACGCCGCTGGCGCTCGAGCACCTGCAGGCCATCGTCTATGGCGGCGGCCCCATGTACGAGCGCGACCTGCGCGACGCCCTGGCCACCTTCGGCCCCCGGCTCGTGCAGATCTACGGCCAGGGCGAGAGCCCCATGACCATCTCGGTGATGGACCGTGAGGCCCATGCGCCCTACGCCGAGACCGCCGAGACAACGGCTGATCGCCAGGCCCTGGTGCCGGTGGGTCGCCCCCACCCCCAGGTGGAAGTGGCCATCCAGGATCGCCAGGGCAACCCGCTGCCTGCAGGCGAAGAGGGCGAGATCTGCGTGCGTGGCGACAGCGTGATGCTGGGCTACTGGAACAACCCCGCGGCCACCGGCGAGGCGTTGCGCGACGGCTGGCTGCGCACCGGCGACATCGGCCGCATGGAGGTCGACGGCACTCTCTACCTGACCGATCGCGTCAAGGACGTGATCATCAGCGGCGGCACCAACATCTACCCGCGCGAGGTGGAAGAGGTGCTGCTGCAGCACCCCGCCGTCCACGAGGCCTCGGTGGTCGGGACCCCCCACCCCGAGTGGGGCGAGGAGGTGGTGGCCTTCGTCTCGCTCCATCGTCCGCTCGACCCTGCCGAGCTGGACCGGCACTGCCTGGAGCGCATGGCCCGCTTCAAACGCCCCAAGCGCTATGAGGTCCTGGAGTCGCTGCCCAAGAACGCCTACGGCAAGATCGTCAAGACAGCATTGAGGCAGCGCCTCGCCCGCCCACAGCAGGAGAGCACTTCATGAAGACCCGCATCATCGGCATGTCCCACAGCCCGTTCGGCAAGCTCGAGGCGAGCCTGGAAACCCTGATCTGCGAGGCGGCCAGTGCGGCCCTGGCCGACGCCGGCGTCGAGGCGCGCGACATCGATGCCATCTATGTCGGCCAGTTCAATAGCGGTATGTGTGCCCAGGAGTTCCCCGCCTCGCTGGCGCTGCAGGCCGACCCCGATCTGCGCTTCAAGCCCGCCACCCGCTGCGAGAACGCCTGTGCCAGCGGCTCGGCGGCGCTCTATCAGGGGATCAACCTGATCGAGGGCGGCCTGGCCCGGCGGGTGCTGGTGATCGGCGCCGAGAAGATGACCGAGGCGAGCCCCGCCGCCATCGCCGAGGGGCTGCTCGGTGCCAGCTACCGGCCCGAGTCCCAGGGCGTCGAGGCCGGCTTCGCCGGGATCTTCGCCGAGGTCGCCCGGGCCTACTTCGAGCGCTTCGGCGACCACACCGAGGCCCTGGCGCGCATCGCCGCCAAGAACCACGCCAACGGCGTCCACAACCCCCTCGCCCAGCTGAGGAAGGATCTCGGGGTCGAGTTCTGCCGCAAGGTCTCGGACAAGAACCCGGTGGTCGCCCCGCCGCTGAAGCGCACCGACTGCTCGCCGGTCTCCGACGGCGCCGCCGCCCTGGTGCTCGCCCACCCCGAGGCGGCCCCCGCCGGCCCTCGCCAGGTGCGCTTCCGCGCCAGGGCGCAGGTCACCGATTTCATGCCGCTGGCCCGCCGCGACCTCACCCGCCTGGAGGGCGCCGAGCGTGCCTGGCAGCAGCTGCTCGCCGAGGGCAACGTCGGCCTCGAGGCGCTGTCGCTGGCCGAGGTGCACGACTGCTTCACCATCGCCGAGCTGATGATCTACGAGGCCATGGGACTCGCCCCCCACGGCCAGGGCGCCCGCGCCATCGAGGAGGGCTGGGTGATGCCCGACGGCAGGCTGCCGATCAACCCCTCCGGCGGACTCAAGTCCAAGGGGCACCCGGTCGGGGCCACCGGCGTCTCCATGCACGTGCTGGCGGCCCGGCAGCTGCTCGGCGAGGCGACCGGCGTACAGATCCCGGATGCCCGCCTGGCCGCCGTCTTCAACATGGGCGGCATGGGCGTGGCCAACTACGCCAGCCTGCTGGAGCGCGTCACCGACTGACGTTGCCGCCGGTGACGCGCCGGCGGCTTCGGCAACGCTTCCCGTCATCATTCCAATAACAAGCGAGGAAAGTCCCAATGTCATACCTTCACGACAAGAACGTGCTGGTCACCGGCGCCCTGGGCGGCATTGGCTCCGCCATCTGCCTGGCCTACGCTCGCCAGGGGGCCGGCATCATCATCCATGACCGGGTGGCGGCCGATGAGGAGACGGTCGCCGCCCTCAAGGCCCAGCTGCTCTCGGTCGGAGCCCGCGAGGTCTGCTACCAGCAGGCCGACCTGGGCAGCCGGCAGGAGATTCACGCCATGTTTGCCCGGCTCCGTGAGGAGCAGCGTGACGTCGATGTGCTGGTCAACAACGCCGCCATCCAGAAGACCTCCCCCATCGCCGACTTCCCCGATGATCTCTGGGAATCGATCATCGCCATCAACCTGGTGGCCGTGTACCACTGCACCAAGCAGGCGCTCGTCGACATGCGCCGCAAGGGCTGGGGGCGCGTCATCAACCTGGCCTCGGTGCATGGCCTAGTCGGGTAGACCGGGCGATTGCTCGTCCCGGCCCCCCTCAGATCCGGGCGTGCGCAATTAACGCACCCGGCTCCTCAATCATCAGGTTCGCTGAAGGACTCAGCATTGCTGCACAATCCTCACCGGAGTTAGTGGCAGGGCATCCAGTAGCTTGCAGGCTTTGTCCCACGGGATATGGCCCTTCTGTGAGCGGCGACTCAGCCACTTCACCCAGATCCACGACACTCGGAACCGGAATGTCTGTAGGGCTCTCATGTTGCCACGAATACCGTAGTAGGCTGCATGCCCCTGCACTTTCCTGCATAGCTCCCGATGTTGGTCACGCAGTGGACGGTGTCGGTTATGGCGACACCAATGTGCGATCCGTTTGAGCCCGCGACTGAACCTGTCCTTCGCCGTCTTCCGCTGAATAATCAAGCTGCCCCGGCGTGACTTCCCCCAGTAGTGGGTGAAACCCAGGAAGTCGAAGGTCTCGGCGCGTTGCCCCGGGCGCGGCCGGAACCGCACCAGCCGGGTCTTGGTGGGGTGCAGGGTCAGCCCGTAGCGCGCGAAGCGCTTGGGCAGTACCTCTAACACCTTGCGGGCGTCGGCTTCGTTGCTGAAGGCGAGCACGGCATCATCGGCGAAACGCACCTCGAACGCCTGACTTTTCAGTCGTGGCTTAACATCTTGTTCGAACCACTCGTCCAGCACGTAGTGGAGGTAAACGTTCGCCAATAAAGGGGAAATCACGCCCCCTTGCGGACTGCCTAGCTCACCCTTCTGCCACTGCCCGGCCTCCAGTACCCCGGCCTTGAGCCACTTGCCGATCAGGCGCAGGATCACACCGTCCTTCACTCGTTGCTGCAGAAACGCTCGCAGGTGCCGGTGGTCGATCGTGTCGAAGAAGGCCTTGATGTCCAGGTCGATGACCCAACCACCGCCCATCCTCGACAATTCATCCCATACCGTCTTGATCGCCTGGTGCGCCGAGCGCCTTGGCCGGAAGCCATATGAGCACTCCAGGAAGTCATGCTCGTAGAGAGGCTCCAGCAGGGCGACCACGGCACGCTGCAGGACCTTGTCTTCGAAGGTGGGGACGCCGATCGGTCGTGTGGCACGCCCGTCTCCCTTGGGGATATGGACACGCCGCACCGGCGGCGCCCGGTAGCGACCGCTCTTGGCCGCTTCCAGCAGGCGCTGGATGTTGGCCTCGAAGTCACGCGCGAAGTCGTCCGCCGTCTGGCCATCGATCCCGACGGCACCGTCACGGCGCGTCATCAGGTAGGCCGTCTTTAGCCACTGGGCGTCGATATGGTGCGCCAGTGACGTGAAGGCACGCTGCGGGAAGCGCTCTGCCAGCGCTGCTATCCGCACTTGTTTCGTGGACATGACCTCAGGTTCCTGTGTACCTGTCATGTGTCCCTCGTGCAGTTCTGATGATTGATTGCCCCTTCCCTCCAGCGGGTCCCGTCGAGTAGGTTCCCCGCCTTCTTCGGTACTATGGGCAACTCCGACTCCCGCCCTTCCGTCCGACTGGCTCCTTGTGATCGCCTGGCCGTACCCCCTGAGTGCCTGTGGTTCGCTTCCGGTACCGTCAGGCACGACAGCACCGAACCGGGAGCTTTCGGGACAGGTGGCTCCTGCACCTGATTTTTCACCTTTCGGGGGAGAAAGGCGGGCCTCCCAGGTTCCTGGGAAACCCCTGTGTGAGCATGCCCTGCTCTCTGACACCGGTGGCTCCTTTCCGCCAAGCCATTTCAGCGGGTCGGTGTTGCCTTCCACGTCGGGCAGAATGTCGGCAGCCACGATTCCAACATTTCGGTGCTCTATCACACGGCCTGCTCACTCACTGTCTACGCTTCACAGCGCCGGTTGCCCGATGCTGCGCAAGACTCGCTACCGGCTGGCGGCTACCCTTGGCCGGGTGGGACTTGCACCCACTGGGTTTCAATTCGCTGTTTAGGCCACGCCTCCCTGTGTGGCTCCCCCAGCGACCAGGCTTTGCCTGGCGCACGCCCGGATATTGCACCGGGCATGAAAAAGGCGGCTGAAAATCGGTTATGATTCAAGCTCCTACACCAGAACCAACCGCATCAGCCGCCATGACAAAATGTACCACGCCGTCCGCTTCCTTTCCACGCTGCAAAGGCCGTCAGGTCATCGCCCGTTTCGATGGCGGTGATGTCACTTCCGACGGCGGTATCCTGCTGCTGCGGCAGCTCGATCGCGAGATGGGCCTGACCCGCTCTATTGCTCGTCGGCTCGGCGACGAGCGCGACGCTCAGCGCTGCCTGCATCGCACCGAAACCCTGGTCCGGCAGCGCGTGTTCGGCCTGGCGCTGGGCTATGAGGACCTCAATGACCACCAGGCCCTGCGTCACGACATCGCCCTGCAGACCGCCGTCGATACCGATGGCGTGCTGGCCAGCCAGTCCACCTTGTGTCGCTTCGAGCAGCAGGCCGATCGGGACTGGGCGGTTACCATCCACGAGGAGATGATCGAGCAGTTCATCCGCTCGTTCCGGCGGCCACCCAAGAAGCCGCTCTACCTCGACTTCGATGCCACCGACGATCGGGTGCATGGCCAGCAGCTCGGGCGGCACTTCAATGGCTACTACAACCACTACATCTTCCTGCCGCTATTCGTGTTCTGTGGCGACCAGCTGCTGGTCAGCTACCTGCGTCCGGCCTCGCTGGATGCCGCTCACCACGCCGGCGCCATCCTCGCCCTGTTGGTCCGGCGGCTACGCCAGGCGTGGCCTGAGGTGAAGATCGTCTTCCGCGGCGACAGTGGCTTCTGCCGTCCGCTGATCCTCAACTGGTGTGACCGCCACGGCGTCGATTACATCATCGGCCTCGCCGGCAACAAGCGCTTGGCCAAGCTGGCTCTGAACATCGACTACGAATCGGCCATCCGCTTCGAGACGACCTGGGAGAAAGAGCGTGTCTTCGGCTTCATCAAGTACGCTGCCAAGAGCTGGAAGGAGCGTCGACGAAGGGTGATCGTCAAGTCCGAGACCAGCCGGCGTGGCTTCAACACCCGCTATGTGGTCACCAGCCTGCGCGGCTGCAGCGCCGAGTGGCTCTATGACCACCGCTATTGTGCCCGGGGCGAGATGGAGA
The DNA here is from genome assembly GCF_013000985.1 of Halomonas sp. PGE1. Lineage (NCBI taxonomy): Bacteria > Pseudomonadati > Pseudomonadota > Gammaproteobacteria > Oceanospirillales > Halomonadaceae > Halomonas > Halomonas sp. PGE1. The sequence continues at coordinate 1,286,979 of NZ_CP053032.1, read as the reverse complement.
ACCGTATCAAGGAGCAGCAGTTCCTGTTCTCCGACCGCACCAGCTGCCACGAATGGTGGCCCAACCAGTACCGACTGCTGCTGTCGGGGCTGGCCTACCTGCTGCTGGAGCGGTTGCGCCGGGTCTACCTCAAGCGCACCGCCTTCGCCCAGGCCCAGGTCAACACCCTCCGCCTGAAGCTGCTGAAGATCGGCGCTGTCATCACCCGCAACACGCGCACGATTCGGCTGATGTTGAGCAGCCAGTACCCGGAACAGGACCTCTTCCTGAGGCTGGCCAGCAAGCTGGTGCCGGGATAGCGCCGCGGCGTGCTGTCCCCGGCACAGAAAAGACATGGGGGTAGGGGAAGTGCGCCCTGAGCACAGGAAATTGATCAAAAAGCAGCCAATCTCCACCCCCAGAGCCCTTATATCCCCACCGAGCCTGGCATTTGGGGACTTCTGACTGACCCGGTGAAATATCCGGGCTAGTGGCCTCGGTGGACAAGTCGGCCTACGTGGCCGCCAAGCACGGCGTGGTAGGTTTCACCCGGGAGGTGGCGCTGGAGACCGCCGGCCAGGGCATCACGGTGAACGCCATCTGTCCGGGTTGGACCGACACGCCCATCATCGCGCCGCAGATCGAGGCGCGACAGCAGCGGCTCGGCAGCAGCCGGGAGGAGGCGATCCGTCACCTGGTCTCGGAGAAGCAGCCGGACGGCGGCCTGATTCCCCCGGCCCACGTGGCGGAACTCGCGCTGTTCCTGGGCGGCGAGTCGGCCCGCCACATCACCGGCACCGCCATGCCCATCGACGGCGGCTGGACCTGCGTCTAGCGCATCACCGCCAGGGGAGGTACCACGCCCAATGACGACCTCACCGCCCATGGGGCGCGAGCTGATGGCGCTGGCCTTCGAGCATTCGGCCAGCGCCATCGTGGTCACCCAGAAGCGTCGCATCCTGGAGTGCAACCACGCCTTCTGCGAGCTCTTCGAGTATCCGCGCAGCGAGCTGATCGGCCAGCTGATGCTCAAGCTCTACCCGAGCTTCGCCGACTTCAAGACGATCGGCGATCGCGGCTACAAGGAGATGCTCAGGACGCCCAACTACGCCGACGAGCGCTTCATGCAGACCCGCTCGGGGGAGGTCTTCTGGGCCAAGACCCGCGGGCGCACCCTGACGCCGGAGGCGCCGTTCGATCTGGCGGTGTGGACCTTCATCAAGATCGATGTGCGCCCCCAGGCGGAAAACCAGCTCTCCATGCGCGAGCGGGAAATTTCCGGCTTCATCGCCAACGGTCTGACCTGCAAGGAGATCGCCCGGGAGCTGGGCATCTCCCATCGCACCGTCGAGACCCACCGGGCGCGCATCATGAAGAAACTCGACTGCCGCAACACCGCGGAGATGGTCTCACGCATCATCCAGCTCTCATGACGATGAAGCGCACCGACGAGGCAGGACCATCTACGCAGCCCGGTACGTAGTACTACGTATATCAGCGCGGGGTACCGCTGCCTAGGATGAGAACCAGGCGTGAAACGCAGGCCAACCGGCCCGCCAATGTCACCCGTTACCGACCCAATAATTACAAGGATCACGTCATGAACAAGCACCCTCACCTGCTTGCCACCTGCTCTCTGGCTGCCGCCATGGCGCTCGCCACCGTTTCCACCCAGGCCGTCGCCGACAAGGCGCGCTGGACCATGACCACCACCTGGCCGGACAGCCTGGCGCTGATCGAGGCGGACCGCCGCTGGGTCGATACCGTGCACCGGATCGCCGGTGACGACATCGAGATCGAATTCCGCGCCGGCGGCACCCTGATGCCGCCCGGCGAGGTGTTCGATGCCACCGAGACCGGCAGCATCGAAGCCGCCGGGGAGACCGGCGTCTACTGGGCAGGGCGCTCCCCCGCCTTCGCCCTGCTGGGCACCACGGCGAGCCTCTTCAACGCCGTCGACTACCTGAACTGGATCCAGCACTGGGGCGGCTATGAGCTCTACCAGGAGGTCTATAACCAGTTCAATATCCACTACCTTCCCTACGCCATTCTCAACAACGAGACCGGCTTTATCGGGCGTACCAAGATCGAGACCCTGGCCGACTTCGAGGGCAAACGTCTGCGTCTTGGCGGTCGCGATCAGGGCCGCATCCTGGAGCAGCTCGGCGGCTCCCAGGTGACCCTGGCCGGCGGCGAGATCTACCAGGCCATCGAGCGCGGCGTGGTCGACGGGGCCGAATTCTCGTCCCCTGGCGTCGACTATCAGGCGGGCTTTGCCGAGGTGGCGAACTACTGGTCCACCCCCGGTTGGCACCAGTCCGCCACCGTGCTGGGCGTGATGATCAACAAGGACGCCTGGGACGCCCTCTCCGAGGAGACTCAGGAGAAACTGGAGCTCGCCGCCCAGGCCAACCTGGCGTGGTCGATCTCCCATTTCGAACAGAGCGCCACCGAAGGGACCCTGAATTTCCAGAAGGCCGGCGTCGAGATTTCCCAGCTCTCGGAGGATGAACTGGCCCGGATCCAGGAGATCACCAACGAGGTCTATCTGCGCGGCGCCTGCGAGGATCCCACCTATGCCAAGGTGCTGCACTCGATGCTGAGCTATATGGACCATTACGCCAACTGGCGTGATCTCTCCGCGCCCTACAACATGAGCCGCACCATGGACAACCTGCCGTCTCTGGAAGAGATCGAAGCCTGCCTGTAAGGCCCCTGCCGCCGCCCCGGTGACCCCACCGGGGCGGCCTGCGTTCCGACGTCGGAGACTGTTCCCATGAATGCGATTGCCAAGGCGATCGATACGCTCAACGAGGCGCTCGGGCGACTCATCGCGCCGCTGATCGCCGTGATCACGCTGATCGTCCTCTATGACATCGGCCTGCGCTACTTTGCCGGACGCCCCAGCGACTGGGCCTTCGACATCACCAAGATGCTGTTCGGTGCCCACTTCATGCTGATGGCTGCCTACGGCCTACGCCATCACGCCCACGTCGAGGTCGACGTGCTCAAGCGCCTGCTCTCGCGAAGGAAGCAGGCGGTGGTCGAGCTGCTCGGCTACCTGATCTTCTTCGTGCCCTTCAGCTGGATGCTGCTGACGCTCGGCTGGAGCTTCTTCATGCGTTCCTTCAGCCGCGGCGAGACCACCTACGGGGTGGTGTCGATCCCGGTCTACCCGATCAAGGGCGTCATCGTGGTGGCCGCCTTCCTGATCACCCTGCAGGCCGTTGCCATCGTCATCCGCGCCATCCAGCAGCTGCGCGAGGAGAGAGCCGCATGAACCTGAGTCCCGAACTGCTCACCCTGGTGATGTTCGGCGGGCTGCTGATCGGCCTGTTCATGGGCCACCCGCTGGCCTTCGTGCTGGGCGGCGTCGCCGTCATCGGCGCCTACCTGGGCCCCGGCGAGCGGGTGCTCGGCACCATCATCAACAACATCTATGGCAACGCCATGGACAACTACGTCCTGGTGGCCATTCCGCTGTTCGTGCTGATGGCACGCTTCCTCAACGACTCCGGCGTCACCGAGAAGATGTTCGCGGTGATGCGCCTGCTGCTGGCCAACCTGCGCGGCGGCCTGGCGCTCACCGTGGTCATCGTCTCGGTGCTGCTGGCCGCCACCACCGGCATCGTCGGCGCCTCCATCGCGGTGATGGGCATGATCGCCCTGGCCCCGATGCTCAAGCACGGCTACAACAAGGAGCTCAGCACCGGGGTGATCATGGCCAGCGGCTGCCTGGGCATCCTGATCCCGCCGAGCATCATGCTGATCCTGATGGCCAGCTACTCGCCGGTCTCGGTGGGCGCGCTGTTCGCCGGCGCCCTGGTGCCGGGCGTGATGCTGGGCGCCATGTACGCCCTCTACGTGCTGGTGATCTGCTTCGTCAAGCCGAGCTACGGCCCGCCGGTGCCCGCCGCGGAGCGCGCCGAGGTCTCCACCGGGCAGCTGCTGGTCATGCTGGCCAAGTACGTGCTGCCGCCCATGTCGCTGATCCTCGGTGTGCTGGGCGCGCTGTTCACCGGCGTGGCCACCGCCACCGAGGCCTCGGCCATCGGCGTGGGCATCGCCTTCCTGCTGTTCCTGATCTTCGGCGACCGCAAGCTATCGACCTGCTTCAAGACGCTGATCGATGCCGGCAAGACCACCACCATGGTGATGCTGGTGCTGGTGGGCGCCACCGCCTTCACCGGGGTCTTCTCCCGCGGCGGCGGCATGACGGTGATCAGCGATCTGGTCATGGCGATGCCCGGCGGCACCGTGGGCGCGCTGATCTTCATGCTGTTCCTGGTCTTCCTGCTGGGCATGTTCCTGGACTGGACCGGCATCGTGCTGCTGAGCTTCCCGATCATGCTGCCGATCGTCCAGCAGCTGGGCGTCGACGTGCTGTGGTTCGTGGTGATGGTGGCGGTGGTGCTGCAGACCTCCTTCCTCACCCCGCCGTTCGGCTATGCGCTCTTCTATATGAAGGGGGTGGCGCCGAAGGGGGTGGAGATCGTCGATCTCTACAAGGCGGTGCTGCCCTTCGTGGCGCTGATCGTGCTGGCCTGCATGCTGATGGCCTTCTTCCCGGTGCTGATCACCGGCCTGCCCTCGGCGCTGCTGGGCTACTGAACCGCGCCCCACCGGCCACACCGAGCGCCCGCCATGCCCTGCATGGCGGGCGCTCTTTCATCTCGGTTACCGTCACACTGCGCGCTTGGCTTCGACGCCCAAAAAAGATACGTTATAACATCTCTAAATTTTGGCGCCGTGGAGTCATCTCATGCCGACACCCGCTCTCTCCGCTCCCCTTTCCGATGCGGGGTTTACCCGCCACCTGGCCCTGGGTGACGAAATCGATGTCCTGCCGCGCATCTTCGAGGACGACATCAACATTGCCGTCATGCGCCGGCGCCTCTCGGCGGCGCTGCAGCAGAGCGTCCAGGCCCAGTGCCAGACCGAGCGCGCCTGGCAGCTGGCCTGGCTGGGCCAACCCGGTGACGATCTGCGCGCCGATCTGCTCAAGCGGCTGCCCGCTCCCGAGGCGGCCGGCGCCCTGGTGGAGGACGTCCAACTGCTGGCCGAGGCCATGGCCTACCTGTTCGATACCGATACGGTGGGCATCCGCCTGCGCCTGCTGGACGCCGCCATGTGCCCGCGCTTCCACGTCGACAACCTGCCGGTGCGCCTGGTGACCACCTATCACGGCCCGGGCAGCGAGTGGCTCCCCGAGGAGGCCGTCAACCGCGAAGGCCTGGGCGCCCCCTCGGCGAGCAAGCCGGAGATCGTGCGCGACCCCGGTGCCATCCAGCGGCTCGAGGCGGGCGACCTGGCCCTGCTCAAGGGGGGCGGCTGGGAGAGCAACGAGCACCGCGCCCTGGTGCACCGCAGCCCCGCGCTGATCGAGGGGCAGAAGCGCCTGCTGCTGACCATCGACCCCGCCTGACGCCGGCAAGAGACTCCCATGCCCTATACCCCCGAAGAGGCGCGCCTGCTGGCGATGCCCGACGACGACTACATGAACGACGAGCAGCTGTCCTTCTTCCGCGATCGACTGCTCGAGGAGAAGGCGCAGGTGGAAGAACACCTGCGCGAGGTGCGCGCCGCCATGGCCTCCCATGAGCGCGACAGCGACGAGCTGGACCAGGCGGCCTTCGAGGAGGAGCTACGCCTGCAGCTGCGCCAGGCCGACCGCGAGACCCGCCTGCTGGCCAATATCGAGGCGGCCCTGCGCCGTATCGACGCGGACGACTACGGCTACTGCGCGGAGACCGGCGAGCCGATCGGTCTCCCCAGGCTGCTGCTGCGACCCACCGCCAAGCTCTGCCTGGAGGCCAAGGAGCGCCAGGAACAGCGCGAGAACCACTACCGCAAGACCCGAGGTGAAGGCTGATGACATCCCTGCACACGCCCCTGCCGGTGACCGTGCTCTCCGGCTTTCTGGGCGCCGGCAAGACCACCCTGCTCAACCATATTCTCGCCAACCGCGAAGGCCGCCGGGTGGCGGTCATCGTCAACGACATGAGCGAGGTCAACATCGATGCCGCCCTGGTGCGCGGCGCCCCCGGCGACGAGGAGGAGGTGACCCTCAACCGCGCCGAGGAGCGGCTGGTGGAGATGAGCAACGGCTGCATCTGCTGCACCCTCCGCGAGGACCTGCTGATCGAAGTGCGCCGGCTCGCCGAGGAGGGGCGCTTCGACACCCTGGTGATCGAATCCACCGGCATCTCCGAGCCGTTGCCGGTGGCCGAGACCTTCACCTTCGCCGATGAAGAGGGCCGGAGCCTCTCGGATGTCGCTCGCCTCGACACCATGGTCACCGTGGTCGACGGCGCCAACTTCCTTACCCATTACCGCGAGGCGCACTCCCTGGCCGAGGCGGGCGAGAGCCTGGGCGAGGAGGACGAGCGCAACGTCGCCGACCTGCTGGTGGACCAGATCGAGTTCTGCGACGTGCTGCTGATCAGCAAGAGCGACCTCCTCACGCCGGCCCAGCTCGACGAGCTCACCGCCGTGCTGCGCTCGCTCAACCCCGAGGCGGAGCTGATCCCCATCACTCACGGCCAGGTGCCGCTGGAGAAGGTGCTGGAGACGGGCCGCTTCAGCTTCGAGCGCGCCCAGCAGGCGCCGGGCTGGCTCAAGGAACTGCGCGGCGAGCACGTGCCGGAGACCGAGGAGTACGGCATCTCGAGTTTTGCCTACCATGCCCGGCGCCCCTTCCACCCGCAGAAGTTCTTCGAGCTGCTGCATGGCGACTGGTTCGGCGGCAAGCTGCTGCGCTCCAAGGGCTTCTTCTGGCTCGCCACCCGGCCGCAGTTCGCCGGCCAGTGGAGCCAGGCAGGCGGCATCGCCCACTACGGCTTTGCCGGCATGTTCTGGAAGGCGGTACCCGAGTCGCGCTGGCCGGAGGACCCCGACTACCGCACCGCCATCCTCGACAAGTGGCAGGAGCCCTTCGGCGACATGCGCCAGGAGCTGGTCTTCATCGGCCAGAACCTCGACGAGGCGCGCATCCGCCAGGCCCTGGACGCCTGCCTGCTCAGCGAGGAGGAGCTGCTGGCCGGCAAGGACGCCTGGCAGGCGCTGCCAGACCCCTTCCCCGCCTGGGAGTAACCCATGCACGACGCAGACCTCACGCCGGTCACGGTGCTGACCGGCTTTCTCGGCAGCGGCAAGACCACCCTGCTCAACTACCTGGTGCGCCAGCCCGCCATGCGCGATTCGCTGGTGGTGATCAACGAGTTCGGCGATATCGGGCTCGACCATCGGCTGGTCGCCAAGGGCGACGAGCACAGCGTGGTGGAGATGAGCAGCGGCTGTCTCTGCTGCACCATCCGCGGCGACCTGAGCCGAAGCGTCCAGCAGGCCTGGGAGGCGATCGAGCACGACGGGGGCCGGCCGATCTCGCGGATGATCATCGAGACCACCGGCCTGGCCGACCCGGCGCCCATCCTGCACACCCTGATGACCGACCACTGGCTCGCCCAGCGCTTTCGCCTGGACGGCGTGGTCTGCCTGGTGGATGCGGCCAACGGCGTCTCGACCCTGAACGCCCATCGCGAATCCCAGCGCCAGGCGGCGGTGGCCGACCGGCTGCTGCTGACCAAGACGGACCTGGTGGATGAGGAACAGCTGTCACGGCTGGCCTGCCAGCTGGCGACGATCAACCCGGCCGCCGAGCAGCTGCAGGTACGCCATGGCGAGCTGGCGGCCGAGCATGTCATCGGCGGCGGCTTGCCTGCACAGGGGCGGCGCGCCGACCGTTGGCTGCGCGCGGCGTCCTACGCTCAGGTCTCACCCACCGCGGGCATCTCACCACCGACACAGGGCGCCCTGGTCTCGATGATGGCGCCCGCGTCCTACCCGACGCTCACCCGCCACGGCGAGCAGATCCGCTCCTTCTGCTTCACCTTCGAGCACCCCATCGAACCTGAGGTGCTGGAGGACTGGCTGGACCTGCTGATGTCGCTGCTGGGCGAGAAGATTCTGCGGGTGAAGGCCATTGTGAAGATTGCCGGGCGCGAGCAGCCGCTGGCGCTGCACGGCGTGCAGAATATCTTCCACCCGCCGGTGACGCTGCCGGCGGAGGCCTGCCCAGACGGGGTCTCGCGCTTCGTCTTTATCACTAATGGCGTGGCGCCCGAAGCCGTGACCCGGCTGTTCGACTACTTCCAGGCGCCGCAACCCCAGGAGACTATCCAACCTTAATAGATCAGGCGTCCAGGTCGCGGCCGTGGCGGGTGGGGGGCCTGTCGACCCTGGCAGGCAACCACTGCATCACGACAACAGCGGCAGCCCGCCCGTCGGTACGCTGCCAGCCTGCCAGGCCAGCGAGGCCCCGAGCCACAGAATCGCCAGGCCGCCTCCCATGGCCAGCCAGCCACTCAGCCGCCCCAGGCGCGCCGCGCCCCCACCGCCGGCGAACCGGCCGTAGTGACGCATGACCCAGTCCCGGGCCAGCACGCTGGCCAGCGCCAGGGCCGAGACCGTCATCGCCGTGCCCAGCGCCATCACCATGACCGCAGCAGCCCCCAGGGCCGCATGGCCCAGCAGGCTGGCCGCCCCCATCATCAGCACCGCGCCGGTGCAGGGGCGCAGGCCGATCACCACCACGGTGGCCAGCGCCGTACGCCAGTTGCCCACCTCCTCCGGGGCGATATGGTGGCGCGCCCCGCAGCCGCAGCCATCGTGCCGGTGGTCGGGAGCGTGCCCATGAGCGTGGGCGTGGCTGTGGGCGTGCTCGTGACTGTGGTCGTGCTCGTGACTATGGTCGTGCTCATGGCTGTGGTCATGGGCATGGCGGTGAGCATGCGCATGACCGTGGTCGGTTTCGGGCCCCTGAGCGTGCCGATGACCGTGGACCCGCTGGTGGCCGTGGTCGTGGTGATGATCGAGGTGATGGGCGTGGTGGTGATCATGCTGGCCGTGATCGCCGCCGGCCCGCGTGCGCCGCAGCAGCCGCCAGGCCCTCAGGCAGAGCCAGGCTCCCAGCAGCGCCACCATCAGAAAGCTCGCCATCTCCAGGCTCGCCACGCTGCCCATGGCCCGACGCGTCAGCCAGCCCAGGCCCTGAACCAGCACCAGTACCATGGCGATGGCCATCATGCCCTGCAGCAGGGCGGCGCTGAACGAGAGCCCCAGGGCGCGCTTGAGGCTACCCCCCTGGGAGACCAGATAGGTGGAGAGCACCGCCTTGCCGTGGCCGGGACCGGCGGCATGGAAGACCCCATAGCCGAAGCTCAGCGCCAGCAGCCAGCCGGCGGTGGCCCAGCTGGGCGTCTCGGACCAGCCGCTCACCGCCAGGGTAAGCGCCCGGTGAAGCTCGCGCTGCCAGGCCAGGATCTGCAGGCTCAGGCCGCGCATCACGCCCAGCTGCATCAGCAGCGCGGCCACGATGACCAGCAGCGCCAGACCGCCCAGCCGCCATCGGTGGCGGGTCAGGAAACTTCTCAGCCGGTGGAAACCGCCGGCCGGGTCGGCAGACGATGGAAGCGAGCTGGCGTGACGCGACATGGTGTACCTCGGGCAGGCCTTTGACTGGTGATCGGTCGACGCAAAATGTTATGTTATAACATTTGCAGCTGCAATCACCGAATGAGCCCTTCATGAACAAGCAACCTCTGGAAGATATCGCGGCCTCGCCCTCCACCCGCCTCGGCACCCTGAGATGGGTGGGCATGGAGGGCATCGCCCTGCCGCTCAAGGTGGCCGGCCAGGCCATCGCCGGCCGCGCCTCGGCGGGCGTCAGCCTCGATGACCCCACCGCCCGCGGCATTCATATGTCGCGCCTCTACCTAGCGCTGGCCGAGCTGGAAGATCAGGAGCTCTCGCTGCCCCGGGTGGCCGCGGTGCTCGACGCCTTTCTGGAGAGCCACGAGGGTCTCGCCAAGCGCGCCTTTCTCGACCTGGAAGGGGAAGCGCTGCTGCGCCGCCCGGCGCTGATCAGCCCCCTGTCAGGCTGGAAGACCTACCCCTTCACCCTGTGCTGCCGCCGCGACGCCCAGGGCCTGCACGCCATCCTCGAGCTGAGCGTGGGCTACTCCTCCACTTGCCCCTGCTCGGCGGCCCTGGCCCGCCAGCTGATCCAGCAGGCCTTCGACGAGGACTTCACAGAGATACCGGTGACCCGCGAGGCGGTGCGGGCCTGGCTGGGCAGCGACAAGGGCGTGCTGGCCACGCCCCACAGCCAGCGCAGCCAGGCGCACCTGGCCGTGCGCCTCGACGCCGATCAGGCGGCGCTGCCGCTGCTGGCGCTGGTCGACCGCGTGGAGCGGGCGCTGGGCACCGCCCTGCAGACCGCCGTGAAGCGCGTGGACGAGCAGGCCTTCGCCCTGGCCAACGGCCAGAACCTGATGTTCTGCGAGGATGCCGCCCGGCGCCTGCACCACACCCTGCGCGACCAGCCCGGCCTCGAGGGCTTCTCCCTGCGCGTGGTGCACGCCGAGAGCCTGCACGCCCACGACGCCGTGGCGCGCAGCCAGTGGAACTGGCAGGAGGGGGAATGAGTCTCGAGTGGTCTTCGACCTGCTGGCGCGGGTGCTGCGCCACGACTACACGCTGGTGGTCTGTCCCCCACTAGCGTGGCGGAGATCGCGGCGGCCATCGGTCCCGGCCTGGCCCGGCAAACGCCGAGGAGGCCTCCATACGAGGCGCCTTGCGATAACGGCAATTGCCAATCGATCTCAATTGACCCTCATCTGACTCGCGGCTAATATGCCGGCGCTGCTGCATGGCAGCGAAACCCCCTTGAGGAATCAATGGAACCTCCGAGTCGCTACACGACCGACAACTTGATCGACCGCGCCGCGTCGACCGTCGTGGTGCGCCGGAGCCCGCCCGCGCCTACCCCCTAGGCCCTGGTTCCTGCGTGCCCGCCTGACGCGCGCCAAGGAGCCACACCATGAGCTACATCGAGCTCGCTGCCGACCTGCGCAGCGCCATCGAGCAGCAGGACACCGCTGCCATCCGCCATCTGGTCGCCGAGATGCAGCTGGCCGACCTCGCCGAGTTCATCCAGCACGAGCAGGAGGACACCACCCTCTCCCTGCTGGACTACCTGCCCCTGGACGAACGCGCCAGCGCCTTCGGCTACCTGGAGGAGGAGACCCAGAGCGCGCTTGCCGCCGAGATGGACGACGCCACCCTCGCCGAGCTGCTGCACCACATGAGCGCCGACGAGCGTGCCGACCTCTTCAAGCTGCTCGACGAGGCCCGCCAGCAGGGGCTGCTGCGCCGCCTGGCCCACGCCGAGCGCGAGGACATCCGCAAGCTGGCCAGCTACGAGGAAGGCACCGCCGGAGCCCTGATGACCTCCGAGTACGTGGCCGTGCCGGCCGAGATGGACGTGGCCACCGCCCTGGAGAAGGTGCGCCGCACCGGCCCCAACGCCGAGACCATCTACCAGATCTACTGTGTCGACGACGAAGGCCGCCTGACCGGCACCCTGTCGCTGCGCGAGATGATCCTGGCCAATCCCCACGCTACCCTGGCCAGCCTGATGGTCGAGGAGCTGGTGGTCGCCAAGGTGGACACCCCTCAGGAAGAGGTGGCCAGGCTGATCTCGCGCTACGACCTGATGGCCCTGCCGGTGACCAACGGCGGCGAGCGCCTGGTGGGCATCGTGACCTATGACGACGCCATGGACGTGGCCGAGGAGGAGGCCACCGAGGACATGCACAAGAGCGTTTCGGTGGGCAAGCTGGAGGGCGGCCTGCGCAGCGCCAGCCTCTTCGACCTCTACCGCAAGCGCATCGTCTGGCTGGTGCTGCTGGTGTTCGCCAACATCTTCTCCGGCGCCGGCATCGCCTACTTCGAGGAGACCATCGAGGCCTATATCGCCCTGGTCTTCTTCCTGCCCCTGCTGGTGGACAGCGGCGGCAACGCCGGCTCCCAGGCGGCGACCCTGATGGTGCGCGGCATGGCCACCGGCGATGTGCGCACTCGGGACTGGGCGCGACTGCTCGGCCGCGAGGTCAGCGTGGCCATCGCCCTGGGCCTGACCATGGCACTCGCCGTCTCGGTGGTGGGGATCTTCCGCGCCGGCACCGAGATCGCCATGGTGGTCGCGATGAGCATGGTGCTGATCGTGATCATGGGCAGCCTGATCGGCATGATCCTGCCCTTCCTGCTCAATCGCCTGGGCTGGGACCCGGCCACCGCCTCCGCGCCGCTGGTGACCTCCATCGCCGACGCCGTGGGCGTGCTGATCTACTTCGCCATCGCCACCGCGGTACTCGGCCTGCCCGCCTGACGCCCGGGCAAGGGGCGACCTCATGGTCGCCCCATTGTCCCCGCCCGGGCGCATCGTCATACTCCTGTCACACACTGCAGAAAGGCCGCGCACCGGGTCACCCGCCGGTGCGGACCTGCGCCCCCCTCAAGGACGACGCCCCGACACCTCATGCTCACGGAAAAGACGCTCAATCTCGCCTTGTTCGCCCAGCTGAATGCCGCACCGGACAGCGATCCTCCCCTGCTGCTGCTGGCCGAGCTCGCCGCGGTCTATCTGATCTGGCTGGTGCCGGCCCTGCTGGTCATCGGCTGGCTGCGCGGCAGCGACCGCCTGAAGCGTCCGCTGCTCGAGGCGTTCATCGCCACCCTGCTCGCCCTGGCCGCGAGCTGGCTGATCGGGTACTGGTGGCCCACGCCGCGCCCCTTCATGATGCCGGTGGGGCAGACCTTCCTCGAGCATGCGGCGACGCCCGCTTTCCCCAGCAACCATGCCACCATCATGCTGACCATGGGCTTCAGCCTGCTGCTGCATGCCGGCACCCGTCGCATCGGCCGCTACCTGCTGCTGCTGGCCGTGCCGGTCGCCTGGGCGCGGGTCTTTCTCGGCGTGCACTTCCCCCAGGACATGCTGGGCGCCCTGCTGCTGGCCGCCGGCGTGGCCGCGCTGGTCGGCGTCAGTCGCAGCTGGCTGATCCTGCCCTTCTATCACCACGTGGCGAGGCGGCTCTATCACCTGCTGTTCGCGCCATTGATCAGCCGAGGCTGGGTCGAGCGCTGAGCGCTGCCACCCTGTCCGTCCCGCGGCATTCCGGCACTCGCCACTCCCGGCTCAAGCGCCGATACTGGAGGCAGCCCCATCAGCCCCCGGAGCCACTCCATGAGCGAACACGAACGCACCATCATGGCCTTCGATGACCAGGGTCGAGAGGTGATGATCGACATCCTGGTCAGCGTGAAGGAGCTTGGCGAACTCACCCGCGCCGGCCCGGTCAGCGGCGAGCCCGCCCTGCGCACCCGCGAGGGGCACCCGGTGACCTACCTGGGCGCCGGCGAGTTCTCCGTGACCCTGCCCGGCGAGGAGAGCGACCTGATCGTCAGGACCAGCGACCCCGACTTCACCTGAGTACTCCGACGCTCCCCCCGTCGCCGGCATCAAGGAAGCTATCTCGGCGATCAGCGGTGGCCGGCCAGCTCCCGGCAGCGCCGACGCAGCGCCCTGCCCTCCTCCGTCTGCACCAGGCCAGGCCGGTCGAGCCGCTGGAAGAGATAGGTAAAGCCCGCCACGCCCAGACGCTGGGCCCGGCCACCGCCGGCCAGGGGTTCGGCGACCTCCCCAGGAAGACCGCGCATCAGCAGGGCCAGATCGAAGCCGATGGGCAACTGGCCCCAGCGCTCCCAGTCGATCAGGGCAAGCTCGCCCCGCTCGGCATCCACCAGCACGTTCTCCCGATGCAGATCACCGTGTGACAGCACCCGTGGCAGGCGCCAGAGACGCGCCAGCAGCCAGAGCAGGAAGTGGCGCTCGCCGCGGGCGCGCCCCGGGGACAGGGCGTCTCCCAGGGCCTGGCGCATGAGGCGATGGAGCAGGGGGCGACCGGGGCCGGCACCCACGCGAAGCCCCGGGCGCTGCGACGCGTTGAATTGCTGCAGGCGAGAAAGCTCCGCCATCACCGCCGGCACCCAGGCCTCCCAGCCGGGGCCGCAGCGATCGAGCGGCTGGCCCGGGAAGAAATCGAAGATCAGCGCCTGGCGCCGGTCCAGCGCGACCCGCTGGCGCAGCGCCGGGCTGGCGACACCCGCGGGGCCCAGCACCCGGTCATGAAAGTGCTGAAGGAGATCGGCGTCGCGCGGGGCCACGCCGAAACGCGCCACCCGCGGGCCCTCCTCGAGCTCCAGTTTCGCTGCCCCTGGGGCGTGGTCACCCGGACGACATCCCCCCAGGCGAGCGCGAGCGGGGCGCGAAAGCCGACGCGGCCATCGGCCGATAGCCCTGCCGCCTGCACATCGGGGCGCGGATTCGTGCAGGCAACGCTGCCCACCGCGGCGCCATTGACCGACACCAGTACCCGGGGCGCAGGGCTCCACCCCGAGACCCCCTCGGCCCACACGCGATCGACGAAACCGCTCACCGACATGGCGGCCCTACCATCGCTTGATCATGTGGGTCAGCTTGCGATCACGCAGCCAGCTCGCGCGCAGTGGCAGCCGGCGACGTCGCTTCACCTGGAACCCCAGCGCCGCATAGAGGGCCTCGGCCCGCGGGTTGTTGCCCCACACCTCAAGATCCGCCCGCCGCACGCCCTGCTCGGCCAGCAGCGCCAGCCAGCGCTCCAGCAGCTGCCGGCCGTGGCCCCGGGCGCGAAAGCGCTCGTCGATGATGATGCGATAGAGGTAGGCGTCGAAGCGCCGGAAGCGCCACTGCACCAGCCGGTAGAGCGCCCAGCGCCAGGCCGCGCTGGCGGCACCGAACTCGGCGCGCAGGTCCTCATGGCCGAGACGATGCGGGCCCTCGCCACCCAGATAGAACTGGAGATAGCCGGCCACCTCGCCGTCGACCTCGATGAACAGGATGCGCTCCCAGTTCACCCCGCTCGCCAGCAGGCTCCGCCGCCGATGGGCCCGGCCCAGCAGCGGCCGCAGGAACGACGGCGAACTCGACCCCAGCCGAACCTCCTCGGGCCGCGCCAGCGCCTCCTCTCTCACCTGATAGGTCACCACTCCCTGGCTCACGCCGTACACCTCTCGACTCATCCTGTCGGCCTACAGCCTACCCCGTCTCGATGGCCACCTGAAGTGGCTTCCGTCCGGCCCATAGCGACTGACGCGCAGAAGCGATACCCCGGTTCCCGTCCACCCGGCGATGGCATCATGCTAGGGTGTCACGCTTGGCAGAATGCAGCGGCCCATGACGCCAGCGACCGGGGAGAGTGAATGACAAAGGGATCCAGGATCTGGCTGATCGGCTTGGGCCTCTCGGCCGTGCTGGCCACCGTCGTGGCGGTGCTGATCATGCTCAACGCCGCCCCCGCGCCTGGCGCATCGTCCTGGCGACCCGCTGCCCGTGCCAGGCCGCGGCGAACCAGAGCGGCAGGCTGGCAGCCACATAGGCCACGGCCAGCCAGGGGCGGCCGAGCGTGATCAGATGAAGGGTCTCGAGGCTGAACAGCGAGAAGGTAGTGAAGCCGCCGCAAAAGCCGGCCACCAGGAAGGGCTGCCAGCGCGCCATGCGGCCGTGGGTGTAGCGCCCACCCAGGGTGGCCAGCCAGGCGATCAGCCAGGAGCCGACGACATTGACCGCCAGGGTACCCCAGGGGAAGAGCGGGCCGAAGTGCGCCAGCGACCCTATGGAGACCAGGTAGCGCAGCAGGCTGCCCAGGGCACTGCCGAGCCCCACCGCGGCATAGGGGAACAGAGGGGAATACCCGCGGCTCATGCGCCACCTCCTGCCAGCCACCAGCCAAGCGCCGCCAGGGCGAGGCCCGCCAGGCAGGTAGCCAGCACGTTGGCCACGGCGCGGCGCGGGTGGCCGCTCTGCCAGAGGGTGAGGGTCTGCAGGCTGAAGGAGGAGACCGTGGTGTAGCCACCGAGCAGCCCCACCACCAGCGCCAGCCAGGCCGACGAGAGTTCCAGGCTGGTGGGGATCCCCAGCCGCGCGGCCCACCAGCCCGCCACCAGCGCACCGCTTAGATTGACTGCCAGGGTGCCCCAGGGAAAGCGCGCCCCCAGCCAGTGGCTGAACAGGTTAGTCACCGCCAGCCGGCCCATGCCGCCCAGCGCGCCGCCCAGTGCTACCAGCAACAGGCCGGATGCTCCGATCCCCATGCTCCCCCCTCGGTCGCGTCTCAATGGTCCTCGTGCAGCACGAGTCTACCCGATCCCCCTGACGAAGGGTGGCGCAGTGCTTGACCTACCGGCCAGAGGCCCCCTGCCCTGCGCTCGCCCTTGGAGTGCACGACAAACCTCGCTAGGGAGCGTTAACAATTAGGCCAGCCATATGACGGCGGATACAAGGTTGAGTAGCGACTGGTAGTTTCTCGCCAGTCGCTCATAGCGTGTTGCCAGCCGCCTGAACTGCTTGATTTTCTGGAAGAACCTTTCTACCAGGTTGCGATCCTTGTAACAGTGCCAATCTATCTCGGGGCATTCCAAGCGATTCTTTCTCGGCGGAATCACCGGCTCGGCGCCCACCGCTCGAATGATGTCCCTCAAAGCGGTGGAATCATACCCCTTGTCGCCAAGCACCGCCGCTGGAGAAAAGCCCGCCAGTAACGCTGGGGCGGCTCCGTACTCAGACGCTTGGCCCGGTGTGAGGATTAGCCGTACCGGGTTGCCGAGGGCATCGACCGCCGCGTGGATCTTGGTGCTCAATCCCCCACGCGATTTCCCCATGGCTTCGGTGCTCTGAGCCGTTTTTTTGCCGCCCCATGCTGATGAACTTTGACGATACTGCCATCTATCATCAGCTGCTCCATGTCGGGATCATCGGCTAATGTGTCGATAACCTGCTGCCAGACCCCCTTCTTAGACCACCGGTTATAGCGCATGTAGACAGTGTGCCAGCGACCGAAGGCGTCGGGCAGATCACGCCAGGGAGCGCCTGTCCGGGCGATCCACAGGACGGCTTCCACGAACAAGCGATTGTCCTTGGCCGTCACCCCGCGATCTGAAGCTTTGCCGGGGAGCATGTGCTCGATGCGCTCCCATTGGTCATCACGTAGCATTAGCCGAGGCATAGATCACCGAAAAATGCTGATATTCTAAATCAGCCCGATCTCCATCAGCAATTGTTAACGCACCCTAGAGTCACGGCTCGTCGTCATGACACTATCTTGGACTTGGCAATCTTCAGGGCAGCGACATCATCCCCATGAAACCCAGGCAAAATCTCGCCCTGTTTGCACGGCTGAGTGCCGCCTCCGACGGCGCCCCCCGCCTGCTGGGCACCCGGCGCATCGGGCGCTATCTGCTGCTGGCCCTGCTGCTGGTGGCCGCGCAGGCCCCAGCCAGCTGCCCCGAATCCTCCACCGCCGACCTCGCCGCCATCAAGGGAACCGGCGCTGCGCCGGCCCTGCCCGAAGGCCAGGCGGTGGTGACCGAGGGCGTGGTCACCGGTGCCTTCCTGGGTCGCGACCGCCTCAACGGCTTCTACCTGCAGCAGGCCACCGAGCAGGGCCCGGTGGGGCTCTTCGTCTATATGCCCGGGGCCACCGAGCGCGACGCCGAGCGCCTCGTGCCGGGCAAGCACGTCCAGCTTCACGCCCGCACCGGCGAGTACCGCGGCCGGGTCCAGCTGCAGCGGGTCGAGCGCGTCGAGATCTGCGCCCGCGACCGGCTGCCGGAGCCCGAGGCGCTGGCCTGGCCGCTCGATGAATCAGAGCTGGAAACGCTGGAGGGGCGGCTGGTCGCCTTCGCCGAGCCCCTTACCGTCACCGGCAACTACGAGCTTGGGCGCTATGGCTCCCTGAGGCTCGCCAACGAGCGCCTCTTTCGCCCCACCAACGCCCCGGACGATGCGCAGGAGCGCGCCGTGCTGATGCTCGACGACGGCAGCTACCGCGCTTTCCCGAGCCCCATTCCCTACCTGAACGACGACGGGACCCGCCGCGTGGGAAGCCGGGTCGCGGGGCTGACCGGGGTGCTGACCCACGCCTTCGATGCCTGGCGCCTGCACCCCACCGAGACGCCGCGCTTCCTGGATGCCAACCCGCGCCCGGCGCCGCTGGACGAACCGGGGGAGCGCCTGAGGGTGGCGGCCTTCAACGTCGAGAACTACTTCACCACCCTGGGCCAGCGCGGCGCGGCCAACGCCGAGGAGCTCGAGCGCCAGCGGGCCAAGCTCGCCGCCACGGTGGCGGGGCTGAAGGCCGATATCCTGGCGCTGGTGGAGGTTCAGAACACCCCGGGGGCGCTGGCCGACCTGGTCGAGCAGCTTAGCCTTCGCACCGGCGTGACCTACCGGGCGGTGGGCGGCCGCGCCGACCGCGGCTCCGATGCCATCAAGCTCGCCCTGCTCTACCGGCCGGACCGGGTGGAGGCGATCAGCGAGCTCCATGCCGACAACGACCCGGTGCACCATCGCCCGCCGCTGGCGGCCTTCTTCCAACCCCGGGAGGGCGGTGAGGCCTTCGGGGTGGTGACCGCTCACTTCAAGGCCAAGAGCGGCTGCCCCGCCCGCGGCGATATCGATCAGGGCCAAGGCTGCTGGAACGAGCGCCGGGTGGCCCAGGCGAAAGCGATGGCGGCCTTCCTCGAGCGCCTCGCTACCGAGGGAAGCGAGCGGCTGCTGCTGGTCGGCGACCTCAACGCCTATGGTGCCGAGGAGCCGATCCGCACCCTGACCGACACCGGCCTGGTCGACCTGATCGCCAGGGAGCTGCCGCCGGAGCGGCGCTACACCTATGTGTTCCACGGCGAGTCGGGCTACCTGGACCACGCCCTGGCGAGCCCCGCCCTGGCCGCGTCCGTGGCGGCAGTACACCCCTGGCCCATCAACGCCGACGAGCCCCCCTTCCTCGGCTACGACGGCCCGGAGAGCGCCGCGGAGCTCATCCGCCCCGATCCCTTCCGCTCCTCGGACCATGACCCGGTGGTGGTGGACCTCTCGCCCGAGGGGCGGTGAGCCCGGGGCGTGGAAAGAGCGTGCGCCAGGCGGCCAGAAAAGGGGTGCAGTGGCGGCCGTTTCCCGCTATCAAGAAGACACTAAAATAACAATCGCCCCTCGGGGAGGAGCCCCATGGAGTCACCGCAGGATGCCGCCACCCCTCACGCCCAGGCTTCCCGCCCCTGGACGCGTCACTACCGCGACGGCATAGCGGCCGAGCTGCCGCCCCCCGCGCACCCCAACCTGGCCGCGCTGATCAACGAGAGCGCCCAGCGCTTCGCCAACCGGCGCGCCTTCACCAGCTGCATGCCCAACGGCATGAACGGCGCGCTCAGCTATGCCCAGGTCGACGAGGCCTCCGACGCCTTCGCCGTCTACCTGCGCGAGGGGCTGGGTCTCACCCCCGGCAGCCGCGTCGCGGTGCAGCTGCCCAACTGCCTGAGCTACCCGGTGGTGGTATTCGGCATCCTCAAGGCCGGCTGCGTGCTGGTGAACACCAACCCGCTCTACGCCGTCTCGGAGATGATCCACCAGTTCCGCGACAGCGGCGCCGAGGCGCTGGTGATCGTCGACATGTTCGTCGACAAGCTGCCCGAGGTGCTGCCCCACACCGCCATCCGCCACGTGGTGGTGACGAGCCTGGCGCAGTTCTTCCCCCCCGTGGTGCGCCAGGTGGTGCAGGCGGTGCTGCGCTACTGGAACCGGGTGATCCCGCCCTGCCCGGTCAAGGCGACCCCGCTTGGCCAGGCCCTGGCCGAGGGCCGGCGACTCGGGCAGGGCATCAGCGTCGCCGACTACTGGCGCGACCTGGGGCCGGAGAGCCTCGCCGCGCTGCAGTACACCGGCGGCACCACCGGCATCGCCAAGGGGGCCATGCTCAGCCATGGCAACCTGCTGGCCAACGTGTCGCAGATCGAGGCGATGGCCGGCTCGCACATCAGCGACGGCGAGGAGTGCGTGCTCACCGCCCTGCCGCTCTACCATATCTTCGCCTTCTCGGTGAACCTGCTCGCCTTCTTCAAGCACGGCGCCCACAACGTCCTGGTGCCCAACCCGCGGCCGATCCAGAACCTGCAGCGGGCGATCGAGAACTACCCCGTCAGCTGGATCAGCGGGGTGAACACCCTCTTCAATGCCCTGCTCAACGAGGAGTGGTTCACCCTCTATCCGCCGCCCCGGCTGCGCGCCGCGGCGGCCGGCGGCACGGCGCTGCATGCCGCCGTGGCCGAGCGCTGGGAGCGGATCACCGGCACCCCGCTGGTGGAGGGCTATGGCCTCACCGAGAGCTCGCCGGTGATCAGCTTCAACCCCCTGGTGGGGGTGCGCAAGCCGGGCAGCATCGGCATTCCGGTACCCGGCACCGAGATCTGCCTGGTCGATGACGCCGGCGCGCCGGTGGCCCAGGGGGAGCCTGGAGAGCTCACCGCCCGCGGCCCCCAGGTGATGCAGGGCTACTGGCAGCAGCCCGAGGCCACCGCCGAGACCCTGCGCGACGGCTGGCTGCACACCGGGGATGTGGCTGCCATGGACGAGGACGGCTACCTGCGCATCGTCGACCGCAAGAAGGACCTGATCCTGGTCAGCGGCTTCAACGTCTACCCCAACGAGGTGGAGGACTGCATCGCCCTGCTCGACGCCGTGCACGAGGTGGGGGTGATCGGCGTGCCCGACCCCGACACCGGCGAGGCGGTGCGCGCCTACATCGTCACCCGCGGCGAGCTCGACCGCGACACGGTAAAGGCCCACTGCCGGCAGCAGCTGGCCCGCTACAAGGTGCCGAAGCAGATCGCCTTCGTCGACGAGCTGCCCAAGAGCCCGATCGGCAAGGTGCTGCGCAAGGACCTGCGCGCCCAGTACCTCAAGGATCATCCGGACGCCGCCACTGACGGGAGCCCATCATGCTGAGCCCACTCGAGGAGACCCTGCTGGCCATCATGATGGCCGTGATCATGCTGGGCATGGGGTCGTCGCTGACCTTCAAGGACTTCCGTATCGCCATGCGCCACCCCCAGGCGATCGGCATCGGCTTCGCCTCCCAGTACCTGTTCATGCCGCTGCTCGCCTTCCTGATCGGCCGCGCCCTGCAGTTGCCCCCCATCCAGGCGGTCAGCCTGATCCTGATGGGCTGCGTGCCCGGCGGCACCACCTCCAACATCTTCGCCTACTTCTCGAAGAGCCTGCTCGGGCTCTCCATCCTGATGACGGTCTGCTCGACCCTGCTGGCGGTGGTGATGGTGCCGCTGGTGCTGGCCTTCTACACCAGCGGCATCGACGCCGCCTTCCAGATCCCCTCGGGTAATATCGTGGCGGTGCTGGGCGTGCTGCTGGTCCCCACCCTGCTCGGCATGTGGCTGCGCCGGCGCAACGCCAACGTGGGCGCCTGCACCGAGCTGATGGGCGGCATCCTCGGGGTGGTGGTGATCGTCTTCTTGATCGCGACCTGGGTGCCGCGCAACTGGCAGCTGCTGATGACCACCGGCGCCGAGGTCTACCTGGCCTCGGTGGGCCTGGGCCTTTGCGGCTTCCTGATCGGCTACTGGTTCAGCCGCGCGGCGCGGCTCAACCCGCAGAAGGCGCGCACCGTGTCGCTGGAAACCGGCATCCAGAATGGGCCGCTCGCAGTGCTGATCGTCACCCTCTCGTTTGCCGGCGAGATCCAGCAGCAGATGCTGCTGATCCCGGTGATGTACTCGCTGTTCATCGTCATCACCTCCACCTTCCTGACCTTCTACTACCGCCGCCGCAGCCAGCGCGAGGAGCTCGCCAGGGACCAGGCGAAGGTGGAGGCGGCCACCCCCTGAGGGAACAACCCTGGAGGAAAACCCGATGATCATTCGTCATGCCGACGAGCGCGGCTACGCCGACCACGGCTGGCTGAAGTCGCGCCACACCTTCTCGTTTGCCGACTACTTCGACCCGCACCACATGGGCTTTCGCACGCTGCGCGTGATCAACGAGGACCGGGTCACGGGCGGCAGTGGCTTTGGCGCTCACCCCCACCGCGACATGGAGATCCTCTCCTACGTGCTGGAAGGCGAGATGGCCCACAAGGACAGCATGGGCAACGGTGCGATCATGCGCCCTGGCGATGTGCAGCGCATGTCGGCCGGCACCGGGGTGATCCACAGCGAGTTCAACAACGCCCCCGACCGGGAGCTGCACTTCCTGCAGATCTGGATCGAGCCGGAGGCGCGAGGCATCGCCCCCGGCTACGAGCAGAAAGCCTTTCCCGCCGAGCAGCGCCAGGGCGAGTGGCGGCTGGTGGTCTCTCGGCAGGGGCGCGATGGCTCGGTGAGCATCAATCAGGACGTCAACCTCTACGTCGGCCTGTTCGCTGCCGGCGAGCGGGTACCAACCCCGGAGGTGCGCCATGCCTGGCTGCACCTGGTGCGCGGCGAGGCGGAGATCAACGGGCAGCGGCTCTCGGCCGGCGATGCCGCCGCCTTCCAGCCGGGGGAGACCATCGAGGTGGTAGGGGTAACGGAGGCGGAGCTCCTGCTCTTCGACCTGGCCTGAGGGGTTCACCTGCCATCGCGGTCGGGAATCAACCGGCTGGGCACCCAGGCCATGTAGGCCACCATGCCGAACA
The DNA here is from genome assembly GCF_013000985.1 of Halomonas sp. PGE1. NCBI lineage: Bacteria > Pseudomonadati > Pseudomonadota > Gammaproteobacteria > Oceanospirillales > Halomonadaceae > Halomonas > Halomonas sp. PGE1. Next base: position 1,264,600 of record NZ_CP053032.1, on the reverse strand, counting down.
GCTCGACCAGCGACTGGAAGACGATGACCACCACGGCGACGTGCCAGGCCTCGGGCAGCGTCAGCGCGATGGGCAGGACCACGAAGGAGTTGCGGGTGCCGAAGCTGAAGGTCAGGGTCCTGGCCGACGCCGGAGGCAGCCTGAAGCCGTGGCCGAGCAGCCTGCCCAGCAGCGCGGCCAGGGCCAGGTAGGCCACGAAGATCAGCAGCACCTGCGCCAGGACCCCGGTCAGGCCGGCCACCCGGTTCACCTGGGACGCCGCGATCAGGAACACCACGCTAGCGAGCAGGGGAACGGGCAGGAACCCCAGGCCGTGGACCAGGCGCCGGGCATTCGGGTGACGAGCCGCCAGCCGCTCGGTCAGCCAGGCCAGCGCCAGGGGCAGCAGGATCAGCCCAGCGAAGGCGCCAAGCAGCTGGCCGCTGATCGCGATCCGCAGCCAGTCACTGCCCAGGAACCACCAGAGGTAGGCCGGCAGGGCGACGATCTGGACGAGCAGCAGGATCGGCGCCGCGGCGATGGCCCTGCCGGTGTCTCCCTTGCCGAGGTGGGTGAAGCTGATGAACCAGTCGGTGCAGGGCACCAGCAGCACCAGCAACACCCCGACGAGAACGGCCGGCGCAAGCGGTAGCCACCACGCCATGACGCCCAGCATCAGCGGGATGATCACGAAGTTGCCAGTGAGCAGGGCGCCCAGAAACCGCCAATCCCGAAACGCCAGGGAGAGCCGCGTCAACGGCACCTGGGTGAAGGTGGCATAGAGCAGGAGACCGAGCAGCGGCCACAGCAGCCGATCCAGTGACCCGGTCACGGATGGCGAGGCAAGCCCGAGCCCCAGACCGGCGAGAATCGCGACCAGGTAGACCCAGGACTGGTGGCGCTCCATGAGTTCACGCACTGGCGATCACCCCTGCCCCCTCGCTCTTCATCGGTTCCCGCCACCCTACCCCATTACCTGTGCCGATCAAGCCAGGCGGTGGTATCGGTGACCTCGGCATAGGCGAAGGCGAGCCCGGCCATGAAGGCGGCGTGCACCTGGGCGGCCGGCACCGTCACCCCGTTGAACGCCTGATCGTGGGTGGCGCAGGCGTCCTCCAGCACCGTGACCAAATAGCCCAGGTCGGAGGCGGCCCGGGTGGCGGCATCGATGCACATGTGACTCATGGCGCCGACGACCACCAGTTGCTCGATGCCCTGCTTCTGCAGGTGCTCGTGCAGCCCGGTATTCAGGAAGGCGTTGACGCTGTTCTTGAGGATCACCGCCTCGCCGGCGGATTCCTGCGGCGCCATGGAGGCATGAATGCGCGCCCCCTCGCTGCCTGGCACGAAGAAGGGGGCCTCATCGGAGGGGAACTCGTGGCGAATGTGCACGATGGGCAGCGAGTGCTCGCGGAAATGCCCGAGCACGGCCGCGGCCTTCTCGGCGGCCTGTTCGATGCCCACCAGCGGCCACTTGCCGGCCGGGAAGTAGTCGTTCTGCAGATCCACGATGATCAGGGCGGTATGGCGCATGAGGCGCTTCTCCTTGGCGGATGAAGCCAGCATCATGGCAGGTCCCGGCCATGGGGTCGGGTGGCAGGAGTGACACAATGCAGGCAAGAAGTGACACGCGGCCCCGCCGTATCCGGATCGCGATCCCGACCCTGCCGGGCAGCGCCCAATCGGCCATATATGGCCTGCAGGACCTGTTCGGTACCGCCAACCGCATCCTGCAGGAGCTGCAGCCAGCGCCCGAGGCGCTCTTTGCGGTGGAACTGCTGCCGGCGGACAGCACACCCACCGCGCCCCCCGAGATCGCCATCGTGCCGCCGATCCTGGAGGGTGACGCCTACCTGAGTACCCAGCCCGAGCTTTGCCGGACGCTGCGGGAGTGGCACGCACGGGGCACGGTGGTGTGCTCCGTCTGTGCCGGCGCCTTCCTGCTGGCCCAGGCCGGCCTGCTCGAGGGGCGCCGGGCCACCACCCACTGGCAGCTCGAGGCGGCGTTTCGGGCCTACTACCCTCACCTCGCCCTGGATACCGATGCGCTGCTGGTGCCGGAGGCCGACCTGGTGACGGCAGGCGGCGTCATGGCCTGGATGGACCTCGGCCTGCACCTGGTCGCACGCCACGTGCCGCCCTCCGTGGTGCAGGCGCTGGGCCGCTTCCTGGTCATCGACACCGGCGAGCGCCAGCAGCGCTACTACCGCGCCTTCACCCCTGAGATGACCCACGGCGACCGGGCGATCCTTCGGCTCCAGCACCACCTGCATGCGCATTTCACCCGCCGCCAGTCCACCGCCGAGATGGCCGCCACCGCGGGTCTCGGCGAGCGCACCCTGATGCGCCGCTTCCGCCAGGCCACCGGCTTCGGCCCCGGAGAGTATCTCCAGCAGCTGCGGCTGCAGCGGGCCAGGGAGCTGCTGGAGAACCGCCGGGACAGCGTGGAGCAGGTCGCCCTGGCGGTGGGCTACGAGGACACCAGCGCCTTTCGCAAGATGTTCATCAAGCACACGGGACTGACGCCAGGGCAGCATCGCGCCCGATTCGGGAATGGCTTCTCCCCTCGAGCCAACCCGGGTCTCGGCTGACGTTCAAGCGACCAAGCCGTTTCTGCGCAACGCCGTCATCACCTTGGTGGCCAACTTCTCCAGGCGCTTGAGGTCGCCGAAGCGCGGCACCTCGCCCTCCTCGAGCCGGCCCTCCCACTCCTCGAGCTCGGTATCGAGGAACTCCAACAGCTTCTTGGAGCACCCCCGGCAGGGCCCACGACAGAGGCTCGACTCGGGCGTGTCGAAGGGCACCTGCGCCCGGATCTCGTGGATCATGTTAGTAAGCGCTCCACAAACCCCATCTTCTGCCGCTGAGTAGTGTCCGTCAGACTGGTGTCATTCGATAGCAAGGAGGACACCATGACCGACCTGACCTCGACACAGGCCTACTGGCTGGGCCACCTGTTCCATGCCTCTTCCCGGCAACTGGCGCTGAGTGAATACGCCGAGGAGCAAGGACTGGAACTGGCGTCACTGCTGGCGTGGGAGCAGCGCCTGGAGGTACAGGGCGTGCCCGTGCCACCTCGCCACCGGCCGCTGCGCTTCGTCGCCGTGGAGGTGGCCCGATGATCCGGCCGGACACCCGGTTGCGCGTCTACCTGTGTCGCGAGCCGGTCGACATGCGCAAGCAGATCGATGGACTGGCCCTGCTGGTTCAGGAGGCCATGGAGCTCAACCCCTTCGAGGAGGCGGTCTTCGTGTTCGGCAACCGCCAGCGCGACAAGGTGAAGCTGCTGTTCTGGGAGCGTAACGGCTTCGTGGTCTGGTACAAGCGCCTGGAGCGGGAGCGCTTCAAGTGGCCGGACCGCCTGGAGGGCGACACCGTCACGCTCTCGGGCCAGGAGCTGAACTGGCTTCTGGATGGCTATGACCTCAGCGCCATGCGCCCCCATAAGGCCTTGGATTTTCAGGCGGTTGGCTGATTTTCTGCTGCTTTCAGCGGCGCCGCTTGGTAAAATGGCGGCATGATCTCACCGGCCTCGACACCTTCCGTCAGCGTCTCCCAACTGCAGCGCCAAGTGCGCGCTCAGCAGGAGGAGATTGCGCGTCTTCATCGCCTGATGGAGAAGAAGGAGGCTCAGTGGGAAGCCGCCAAGCAGTCCCTTTTTGAGCAACTCAAGCTGGCCATTGAAGGCCGGTTCGGTCCCTCTACCGAGAAGTACCGCGTCGAACAGGGTGATCTGCTCATCAACGAGGCCGAGGTGGCGGTCGATGAGGAAGAGGCCAGCGCCCAGGATGACACGGCTGACGCGCCGGCCGCCCCCCTCCAGCCGGCCAAGCGCCGTACCTGTGGCGGCCGCGTGGCGTTACCCCCCGAACTGCCCCGCGTCGAAGTGATCCATGAGCTCCCCGAGGATGCCCGTCATTGCCACCACGACGGCACCGAGCTCAAGGAGATCGGCAAAGAGATCAGCGAGGAACTGCACGTCGTGCCGGCGCGGATCGAGGTGATCCGCCATGTGCGCATCAAGTACGGCTGCCCAGACTGTGAAGAGGGCGTGCAGATCGCCCCGGCACCGGCCAAGCTGCTGCCCAAGAGCAATGCCAGCCCGACCCTGCTCGCCTACGTGGCCACCGCCAAGTACCAGGATGCCTTGCCGCTCTATCGGCAGAGCCAGATCTTTGCCCGGCACGGCATCGAGATCCCGCGCAACACCCTGGCCCGCTGGATGGTGCAGGTCGGCGAGCGGCTGATGCCGTTGGTCGAGGCCCTGCGACAGCACCTGCTGCAGGCCCCGCTGATTCACATGGACGAGACCACGCTACAGGTCAACGCCGAGGCCGACCGACCGGCGAGCTCAACATCCTACATGTGGCTGCAGCGTGGTGGCCCGCCGGGCCAACAGGTGGTGCTGTTCGACTATGATGCCAGCCGAGCCGGCCGGGTGCCCGTGCGCCTGCTGGGTAACTACGCCGGTCGCCTGGTCACCGACGGCTACGAAGGCTATGCCGAGGTGGTGCGAAAGAACGGCATCACCCATGCCGGCTGCTGGGCGCACGCTCGTCGCAAGTTCGTCGAGGCCCAGAAAGTGCAGCCCAAGGGCAAGACCGGCAAGGCCGACTGGGCCCTCAACCAGATCCGCAAGCTCTACGCCGTGGAGACGCAGGCCAAGGCGCTGGGGCCCGAGGCGCGCCAGGCGTTGCGCGATCAGAAGAGCCGCCCGCTGATCACCCAGCTGCGCACCTGGCTCGACAAGTCGCTGACCCAGGTGCTGCCGAAGAGCGCACTGGGCAAGGCGCTGCACTATCTGGATGGCCAGTGGCAGCGCCTGACCCGCTTCCTCGATGACGGGCTGATCCCGCTGGACAACAACCCGGCCGAAAACGCCATTCGCCCCTTCGTCGTCGGCCGCAAGAACTGGCTGTTCAGCCACACACCGAGCGGTGCCCAGGCCAGCGCGGCAATCTACAGCCTGATCGAGACGGCCAAGGCCAACGGCCTCTCGCCCTACGAGTACCTGCAGTTCGTGTTCGAGACCCTGCCAACTCTCGGCGAGGATGACGACCTCGGCACGCTGCTGCCCTGGTGCTGGAAAGACACGCTACCGGTCTAACTCAGGCCGCAACAGGTGGGGTTGGTGGAGCGCTTACTCATGTTAAGCATGGCGGTGCGGATATCGGGGCGACTGCGCCGTGACATGGGCTGCCTACCTCCTCTGACCTGGCTGGGTATGGACCTGTAGGCGCGGAAGTATCGCACCACGGTATCGCAGATCCGTTGCGCTGAGTCAGGGGATGGCAAGCTCGATTCTTGTGGTAGTGGGGCTCAGCTGGCGTTGAATCCCCTGGATACGCCGAACATGGCTAGGTGAACTCGCTGAGGACGACTCTACGCTTCCTGCGCACTGGCAGCCATGGGGAGCCGGTGTCAGGTGAATACTGTCTTTGTACAGACAAAAAGAGCATTTCACTTTTCAGCCATGAGCACCTAAGTCATCCAAAAGAGCCCGAGTTATATGAGAATAATAATCATCAGGATTGTCGGAAATTTTCAAAACGAACCTTTCCAACATTGAACAAACCAAAAACTCTTGCGGAATTGACTTCACCCCCCCATAAATTCGGCAAACATAATTTACCACCGTCATTGAAAGAGCCGTAACCAACTTCCCATAGACACCCATAAGCGGACAAACATCAAATCTTCTCACTGCATTTATAAGGCTCTTCGTCGTTGGGTGTGGAATTCGCCCCCTGAGCTGGGCCAGGATATGGCCTCCACGACGACAGGAGGCATGGCATGGACGGCACCCAGATTCTGACCCTCGGCCTGGGCCTGCAAGCGCCCTGGATCCTCAAGGATCAGCACCTGGATACTTCCGTATCTCCCCATCGGCTGGATCTCTACGCCGAGGCCGAGCGAGGCAGCCTCTACCCCTGCCCTGAGTGCGGCCAGGCCTGTCCGGCTCACGATTTCGCCGACAAGACCTGGCGGCACCTGAATTTCTTCCAGCATCACTGCTACCTGCATGCCCGCGTGCCTCGCACCAAGTGCCCCGAGCATGGCGTCAAGCGCATCGAGGTGCCCTGGGCGCGGCCGGGCAGTGACTTCACCCTGCTGTTCGAGCAAGCCGCCATGTCGCTGGTCAAGGAGATGCCGGTACTGGCCGTCTCCCGGCAGCTGGAGATCTCCGACAAGCGACTGTGGCGCATCGTCCACCACTACGTTGGCCGCATGCTCGGGGAGCTGGATTTGAGCAACGTAGCCACCGTCGGCGTCGACGAAACCGCGTCCCGGCGCGGCCAGCGCTACGTGACGGTGTTTCTCGACATGCAGCGCAAGCGGGAGCCGGTGATCTTTGCCGTCCCAGGCCACGGCAAGGAGGCCATCGAGACCTTCAGCGCCTTCCTGGCGGCGACCCGGACAACGTGGTCGAAGTCGTCTGCGACATGTCAAACGCCTTCCTGAGCGGGGTGGCCGAGCACCTTCCCAAGGCCGAGGTCACGGTCGACTGGTTCCATATCGTGCAGACCTTCACCAAGCGGCTGGACGAAGTGCGTAAGAAGGAGCGCCGGGAGCAGGGACACCCCAAGTCGCTGCGCTGGGCTCTGCTGAAGAGCCTGGACAACGAGAACCTGACACCCAAGCAGCTGGCGGCGCTCGAGGAGCTGGTGGCCGACCAGAGCGCTACCGCCGATGCCTGGGTGATCAAGGAAAAGCTGCGCTGGATCCAGAAGGCCCCGACGCCGCGAGCGGCTCGGTGGCGCATCACGCACTACCTCAAGGTCATGAAGGCGGCCGTCTCGGCGAAGCCACTGCTGAAGCCGATGGGGAAGGCTCTGGCAACGCTGGAGCGCCATGCCGATGCAGTGGTTAGGCGCTGGATCTCGGGACTGACGAACGCACGACTGGAAGGGATGAACGGCCTGTTCCAGGCGGCAAGGTCACGCGCTCGCGGCTACCGGAACGAGGCCAACTTCATCGCCATGATCTACCTAATTGGCAGCCCGGTGGGCCTCCTGCTCGATCAGGCCAAATCCACATGAAACGACGAAGAACCATTTATAACGGGGCGGTCTATCTCATTCTTTTTTTCTCGCAAGACAGAATGAACTTGAACCTTATCTATAAACGGACTTCTTTTACTATTAAAAAACCTCTCTCCATTGAATCCAGATAAGAACCTAACCCCTTTCCTCCTAAACACAAACTCCAGCACAATCAGGTGCCTTCCAATTTTTTTAAAGTCCTCATATACTTTATTAATACCTTCTTCTATCTCTTCAGGATTCTCAACTAACATCATCATAGCATCAATTTGACTCTTAGTTAAATCTTGAGAAAACGCATCATTTTCCCAACTATAGCCCTTTGTATACAGAATACGAGGCGAATCAAAAGTCCTCCCTAACATTCCATCCATGTCACGATCCATCGCCACTACCACATTATCAACTTCTCCACTAACGACTCTCTCGCATAACTGTTTTAGTGTTTTTTTTGAACCTACTGGCCTAAACTCCGACTTCACATCAAAGCCGTTCACTCTTAAAACATCTCTCCAAAACTTTACATCCACCGACTTAGTATTTCGACTTCCTTCATCCACCTCACTTAGCGACAAGCTTTGCTCACCACCCTCAGTAAAAACAACAACCTCTGCACCATAAAACAAATGCAAATTAGAGATTCCCGACCTTGTTCTAATAAAAGACATCAGACAACTTTCTCCATATCAAAAACCCGCCCCCCAAAAACACTAACGACATCAGGAGAATGTGTTGCAAATATAATTTGCGCATTAGGATTAATTGACCTCAAGTTCTCAACAAGACTTTCTTGCCAACGGACATGAAGAGAAAGTTCTGGCTCATCAGCAATATACACCCAAGTATTCTTTTCTTGAAGAAGGGCTTCACCCAAGACAATCAACAACTGCTTTTCACCAGAAGACAGCCTATTTATTGGCAAGTTCTTCCCTGACTGCGTAGTAACCTTCAGCTCATTCTGAGAGTTTATTGATATTTCTTTTTTCCGCATCATGGAGTTTATTATAGTTAGAAAAGTATCTCTTGGCTCAAAAATTGCCTGACGCCTCTCCAAAAGCTTATTCCACTCATCAACAATATAATCTATTCTCTCTGTACCAATAAGAACCGATATATCAGTTGTAGTAAGCCCAGGGACATCATCTCCATAAAGCTTATCCTTAGCTTTTGAAAGAGCTTCAAAATGACCATCTAGCCGACCTTGGAAGTCCTTAGAGGCCACCTTAAATTGTTTGAATATCCCTTCCAGGGCCGCTTTTTCTTCATTAAGGTTTATCTCTTTCGCAACAGAAAACAGCGGCTTACTGCTCTTTCTATGAAGCATTGACAAAAAAACCGTTTTTTGAAAAGCCTCTAGCTGCTCGGACCCCGCCTTGCCAAGTGTAGAAAAGTATCTAACAAGCCTGTTTGAAAGCTCTTTCAACTTCCTGTCTACTGTTGACTCATAATGTTCATCCTCATAGCTATTTCTCTCCATACTTGCCCTATGGACTGAAAGCCAACTCACATTAACCAAACTTTGCAAAGTTGACTGAACGCTCCGCCCATGCCTACGATAAACCTCTCTTTCCATAATCTGTCGGGGAAACCCTCTTAACATCATCTGCTCTTCGTAATCATCAAGCGAGAACACGATACCTTTATCACTGGCGGACTCTTTGACCTCATACTCAATTGATGCAAAAGGGCTTTTTTTGCTTACCTTCTTATTTATTATAACAGAGGGCTTCTTACGACTAATCCTGGACTTAAGCTTTACAATAATCCTTGAAAACTCCAACCTATCAAGCTCTGTAAAATCCACAGTCAAAGCAGCAACAACAAGATTCACAGCTGTCGTTTTCCCCGACCCATTAATCCCTATGATAAAATTCATATCATCGAAAAAATCGAACTCTATTGAGCGATCTCCCCAGAACCCTTCAACTATAACTTTATCTATCCAGTTCATTCACACCCCAAAAATCATCGTAACTATTCAGCACCGGTTGGCTGAGTCGGGGCTTCTTGCTGCATGAAGGCTGGCACCTCCCCCGCAAACAGTTGCTCCAGTGCGGTATGCGCCGCTACCCCTTGCTTGACGGCGGTCGAGAGAAAGCTACGCATGCGGCAGAAGATCTCAGCACCCTCCCAGGAGCGGAAACAGCCCGAGATTTTCTGCTGGACCTTGGTCATTCGCAGATCGCGCTCCCCCTGGTTGTTGGTGAAGGGAGCGGCAGGGTCGTCGAGGAAGCGCAACACGTCGTCCTCGTACGCCTGGAGGCGTTCCAGGAGGTTGCGCGGCTTGGTGCGCTTGGCCCGGCCTCGCGTTCCAGGTGGCGGTTTCACCGGCGGGGGGCACTCGGCGTCCCCTTTCGCCAGGCAATCTCGATAGCGCTGCCGCCAGGCTCGGGTCTCATCGGCCGAGAGGCAGCCGTCGGCCACCTCCACGGCGCGATGCATCTCCAACAACAGGTCATGCAAGGCCTTGGCCCATGCCTGGCCATCGTTCTCCCAGGCCGCTGTCAGCTCCCGAAGGTGGTGCGCATTACAGAGCGCGTGCCGGCAATCCGGATAGCGGTAGTAGGGCTTCCAGTGATCATGCACCAGCACGCCACGCACGAAGGGCAATACGCCGATGGCGTCCATCGCTTCCTGGCCGCGCTTGGGGTGCGGGGCCAACCAGGTCAGGGCCTCGTTGGAGGCGCTGTGTAGCCAGTAGCGTTTGCCACCGACCTGCATTCCGGTTTCATCGGCATGGACGGTGGCTGCTTCACGTAGCGCCGGGATCACCCACTCGGCGAACGCCTCGGCCCGCTGGTAGGCCTCCTGGTTGAAGGCGAACAGGGTGCCGGTGCTCAGCGACAGGCCGCACTGCGAGGTGAGCAACTCGCGGATACGCGCATAGGGCAACAGCTGATACTGGGAGAGATAGACGACATGCGCCTTGAGGCGAGGGCCATACTGGATGGGGCGAGTCACGCCCTCGGGGAATGGCGCCACGTAGCGTTGCCCCTGATCATCTTCGAGGACCTCAGCCTGATATTCGGTGACCACGGCCTGGATTACGATGTCCTGCACTTGGCGCGTTTCGACGCCGACCGGGCGGTAAGAACGCCCCTTGGGGAGTTGCCGACGATCGACACGGAGCTTGACCACCTCGTCGGGGTCCGTCACCGGCGCCAACGTCTTACCCTCATGCCCTGGCTGTCCGCCGGGGCGCCGCTCGCCTTTGGCGCGCGAGCGGCGCTGGCGATTGGGATCCTGGGACGGTGGCTTGCTGCTGTTGCGGCTACTGGTGGCCAGGCGATCGGCCATGAGCTTGACCAGCAGCATCAGCACATCGATGGCGGCACGCAGCGACGGCGAGACCGTCTGGTCTTCCTTGAGCTGCTGCCGGACCCGCTCCAGGGCCTCGTCGACGTTGATATCGCTGATGGTCATATCACCGCATAGGTGTGCCGAATGATGCTGTGCACTATGCCAGAAAAATCAGCTGGTTGGCGATATCCCATCCGCAGCCACCTGAATAGTTACATTTTCCTTAGCCTACGACGTCCGCGCTTAGCACACAAAAAGTCCCCCCCCCAAGGTGCGCTTCTGTGAGGGGCGTGGGGGGTGTTGTTGCCCACTCTGTAGCCGTTGGCCGGTCAGCGTAGCCTTGCTGCCGGGGTCGTGAGCGCGGTCCATCAAATACCCATCAAATAAACCAACCCAAAGGGTATGCGCATTAGCCATTGATTTTTATATCTTTTTCCTACCACCCATCATCGAGCCACCGCCTCCTGTCAAATACCCATCAATGAAAGCCCCCATTACGCCCAGTGAGGGAGGTAGCGAGCATTTTTCTTGCCTTGCTCAGGGTCATAGGGCTTTATCACCTTGGCTTCCAGTGCATCACGGATGATTCTTGATGCCGTAGCGCTGTTTCTGGGTTCGATACCGAACCTCTCGCGAAGAGAGGTATTGGTCATCTGCTCACGCATTACGTATTTTAAACAAGCATGGAGATAACAGGCATGAACCCTTTCCTGCTTATCCATGCTCCTGAGTTCACGGTGAGAAAAAATAACAACTCGAAGCGAGCCATCCGGGCGCTCCCAGCGAGGCGGAGGGAGTTGATAAAACTCAGTTTCAAACACTACCTTATCGACACCACTGCCTCGCTCTTCACAAATACCGACCCTCCGCATGAAAGATGCCAAGTCCTCATTTCGAGAGCGAGGCGGGCTATCCAGAAAACGCTCAATTTCAACCAAGGGCTCACCGGGATTGGTTATTTCGAGGCGATCATCAAATATCTCCACCATCGGGCCCGTCCCGCCGATGGAAAAATCCTGATGAATGAGAGCATTCGCAATCAACTCACGCACTGCCAGATCAGGATACATGGGAACATCCTGCCGCAATGCTTTCCCTATCACCTCATTCCTCGGCAACAAGGCTGATAAATACTCGATTAACCCTTCAAACCCGGACGCATACCCCTTTCTTCCCTCTTGCTCTCTGATAGTATGAAGGCGCCCTTTCCCCTTATAGACAATCAGCCTGACTGCCTTTCTGGCCAGCCCCTTAAAGTTCTGAAACTCTCGCGCAAAAAGGATCGCCCCTAAATTGGTCACCTCCCACCTTCCTGCATCATCCCGGCGCAACATGCCATCTTCTTGCAGCCTGCTCAAAATTCCAGCCTGCTCCGCGGGCAAAGGCAAATCCAGGAGGTCGAAATATGCAAAATAATCCAAGAGAGCGAGAGCATCCTCTGCGCTCAGATCGCTTGCCGCGGGTAGCTCTTCAAAAGGGGTAGTGTCAAAGATCCTCCAGAGACTTCTCTCGATTTCAGGGTAGTCCTTGAGCGGTTTCTTGTTTGATCCAACTCGCACCACCTCTTTCCCCGAAAAGCTGGTAGGCTTCGCATGCGCACGAAGCACTTCCAGCATCACCACGGGCTTCCCGTCATGGTCAATCTTATGAAACCTGAAGTGCAATCTTGGACTGAGCATCCTGACCAACCAACTTTCAAGCTCTTCATTTCCTTTCTTGGCCTGCGCCGGATCAAAAGTGGTACCGACGATCTGGTGAGCTTCGTCGTCCACACCCCAGATCATGAAAGCGGAACTTTTTCCTTCTAGAGCAGCTGAATTTGAAAGCGCCGCAATATACTCTCCAATTTCTTTTGGATCAGCGTTATTTCTCTTGAACTCCAGCCATGGAGTTTCCGCTGGGAGCTTGCACAGCTCCTTAAGCAGGCCGCTCAGATAAGCAGAGTCGCGTTCCATCATCACACCCCCTCCATCTGGGCGGCCCCTACATGTGCCGACGAAAGCTCCGGCGGCTGCCAGCCGCGCACATCGATCTTGCCGGTGACGGCGGCGGAAATCAGGGCGGAGCGGCGTTCTTGGAGCAATTCAACAGATCGTTCCGCGTCTATAGCTAGACGATCCAGGCGCTGGGTCTGGTCTTTTAGGTATTTTATTACCAGCTCTTGCTCATATTTCGGAGGAAGCACCAAAGGGGCATCAGCAACGTCGCTCAGGCTTAGCCCTTCCTTCAAACCATACTGCTCCAGCCTAAAAAACGACTGAGTTGATTCTGAAGACAACGCATAGCCCAAAAATTCAGGTAAAGCACCAACCTGATCAAGCCGAACAAGAGACAGGTGTTGATTTATGAAGGCTGAGACTGGCGGGAGGTCAGATACTGCTACTCGCCCGGTGTTGGCGCCGGTTATACAAACAAGCACATCACCACAGTTTATTCGAGTCCTAGCTCCTTCAGCACCCATGGGTGAGCGTATACGTTTCGCATTCTCAAAGTTGACGCCAATATGATCATCTAGGTCACCGCTCTGAACAAAAATCTCCTCGCCAGATTCGGTAAGATAATCAGACCAGCCCCGCGGACCAGAAGTTATGAATGAGGCTACATTTTTCACGCGACCAACTTTCCAATGCGCCGGCACTTCCCCCAGCCACTCCACCCCGGAGTCCTTCATCGGCACATCGGGATCCAGCCCCTTGGTGACGGCATGGGAGATCACCGCCTGGCGCTTCTCTTTAAGCAGCTCGATAAGGCGCTTCTGCTCCTCAATCAGGGCGTCGATGCGAGCGGTTTCGTGGTCGAGGAAGGAAGTGATGGAGGCTTGCTCACATAGAGGAGGCGCTGTCACCAAGAGATCAGCCACATCTTCAAGTGAGAGCTGAATCTTCGTCCCGCCATAACCTTGGGAGGACAAATAGTTCTTCCCGACATCTGATAACGTCACATAGGCAACCCAGCCAGGCAACAGCCTTCTCTTGAAGAGTCTCGCAAGGGCTACATGCTGGCTGACATATGCTGTCTCAATGCCATCCGAGACCACTGCAACTGAACCAAGGTAGGCAGTAATCGAAAACAGCACATCACCTGCCTTGACCTTGGTGCGCTCGCCTTCTGAGCCATTTGGGACATTGACACGCTGCAGATCAGTCAAATCCAGATGGATATGATCGCGGGTCAAATTTCCAATGCGGATAAATGCCGCTCCGTCATCCGCGTAATGTGATGCCCAACCCCGAGATCCACTTGTGAGAAACTCCAAGTCACGCTTCATGGGAAATATATCCCAATGCGCCGGCACCTCGCCCAGCCACTCAACGCCGGAGACCTTGACCTCGGGATACCGCGGAAAGCTCATGCCGACAGCTCCTCGATCATCTGCTTGATCCGGTCGGTGCAGGCCTTGAGGTCGGCGTCGATCTCTTCCAGCGGGCGCGGTGGCGTGAATTTATAGAAGTGTCGGTTGAAGGGGATCTCGAAGCCGACGATGCCGATGCGGCCGTCCAGCGGGTCGCGCTTCTCCTCGTCGATCCAGGCGTCGGGGACGTGTGGCCTCACCTCACGCTCGAAGTAGTCGAACACGGATTCGCCCAGCGGCACGTTCTCGTTATCGCGCAGGCCGGTATCGGGCTCGGGGTTGCCTTTCTTGTCGAGGCAGACGTCCGCTTCCGGGTCGCGCTCGGAGAGGGCGCTGAGGATCGCCTTCTGCACCGGGGCGCCGACCTTGAGGCCTGCACCCTTTAGGGCGGCATTGAGCGCCTTGGTGAAGGCGTCGCGGTTGGTGAAGCGCTGCGCTGGGTCCAGAGTGGCGCAGGCGGCCTTGATCGCCTCGCGCTCGCCCTCTGCGAGCTTCTGGAGCGGCTTCTCGTCATCGAGCCGGGCGAGGCGCTCGGGGCTCGCCTGGAAGTTGAGGCGTAGCGGGCGCTCCACGGTGATGCGCCGGTAACCGAAGGCCTCCACCGGGAACAGCTTGCTCTCCTCGCTCTCCTGGCAGGCGCCGTAGAGGCGCACGACCTCCTCGATGTCGCGGTCGGCGACGAACTGGCGCTTGCTGCCCAGCGACTTGCGCATCTTGCTGGCCCGGCCGGTGGCGTTGATCAGCTGCACCTGGCCGCGCCGCTCGGCGGGCTTGTGGTTCGAGAGGATCCACACGTAGGTGGCGATGCCGGTGTTGTAGAAGAGGTCGGTGGGCAGGCCGACGATGGCCTCCACCAGATCATGCTGCAGCAGGTAGCGGCGGATCTCCGATTCGCCGCTGCCGGCACCTCCGGTGAACAGCGGCGAGCCGTTGAGGATGATGCCGATGCGCGAGCCGCCCTCCTGGCGGGGTCGCATCTTGCTCACCAGGTGCATCAAAAACAACAGCGAGCCGTCGGAAACCCGCGGCAGGCCGGGGCCGAAGCGGCCGTCATAGCCCTTGTGGTTGTGCTCGTCGGTGACCTGCTTCTGCACCTTCTTCCACTCCACGCCGAAGGGCGGGTTGGAGAGCATGAAGTCGAAGTGCTCGCCGGGGAGCTGGTCGTCGGAGAGGGTGTTGCCGAGCTTGATCTGCTCCACCGCCTGGCCCTTGATCAGCATGTCGGCCTTGCAGATGGCGTAGGACTCGGGGTTGAGCTCCTGGCCGTGCAGCGAGACGGTAACGTCGCGGCTGAGCTCCTGGATGTACTCGTCGCTCTCGGAGAGGAAGCCGCCGGTGCCGGCCGTCGGGTCATAGACGGTGACGATGCGGTGGGGGCGCAGCTTGTCGTCCTGGCCGGTGAGCACCAATGAGGTGGTCAGGTGGACGATGTCACGCGGGGTGAAGTGCTCCCCCGCCGTCTCGTTGGAGCTCTCGGCAAACTTGCGGATCAGCTCCTCGAACACCAGGCCCATGCCGTAGTTGGAGAGCCGCTGCGGGCTCATGTCGATGGCGGCGAAGCGCTGAACCACCTGATAGAGCAGGTTGTTGGCCGCCAGCTGCTGGACGAAGCCCTCGAACTCGAAGTGCTCGAAGATCTCCCGGGCGTTCTGGCTGAACGACTGCACGTAGCTCATCAGGTCGTCGGCAGTCTGGGTGTCGGAGAGACTGCCCAGCGTCAGCGGTGAGGCGTTGAAGAAGGGCTGGACGGCGGCGCGCAGCAGCAGCTTCTCGCGCACGGCGTCGGGCTTGGCCTGATGCGCCCGGGCGGCATCCAGCACGTCGGCCTTGGTGGGCTCCAGCACGCACTCCAGGCGCCGCAGCAGGGTGAAGGGCAGAATGATGCGGCCGTACTGGGACTGCTTGAAATCGCCGCGCAGCAGGTCCGCCACGGACCAGATGAAGGCCGCCAGCTGAGAGTGACTCTCCGTGTTCACGATGCTTCCCCGCGTTCTTGGTACTGATGGTAATAAGTGCGAACCATCATACACAGCGAGGGGGTAACCAACGAGATGACAAACAGCCAGAATGGTGGGCCCAGCTGGACTCGAACCAGCGACCAAGGGATTATGAGTCCCCTGCTCTAACCAACTGAGCTATAGGCCCTTTCAGAGGAAGGTGCGGCAGAGCGCCGGCGTATCATAGCGAATGGCGATGAAGGTGGCCATAGCCCGCGCGCCGCTCGCGGCCTCCATGGCACCTTCTCCCTCCGCCGCGGTCTTCCTTGGGCCCGCCCCTTCTGGAGATCCGCCGGTGCCTCTTCGCTCGCTTGCCCGCTCTGTTGAGCGCTCTCTTGTCCGCTCTCTTCTCCGGCCCTCCGCCCTGAGCGCTGCCCTGGTCGCCCTGCTGGCTGCGCCCCTGGTTGCCCTGCCGGCGGCAGCGGCCGCCGCCTGGGAGCTGGACCCCGCCCAGTCGCGGGTCGCCGCCACCGTGGTGCAGATCGCCCCGGAGGGCCCCATCCCCCGCCAGCACGAGGTGCGCCGGCTCAGCGGCACCACCGAGGCGGACGGCACCCTGGTGCTGCCGCTGCGGCTGGCCCAGAGCGACGTGATCGAGCGCATGGGGCCGCTGCCGCCCTGGCTCTCGGGCTTCACCGAGCGCCCCATGGCGACCCTGACCACCCGCTTCCCACCGGAGCGTCTGGAGCGGCTGGCCGTGGGCGAATCTCTGGTGGAGGTGCTCATGCTCTCGGTGCAGACCGGCAACAGCACCCGCAGTGAGCCCCTGGCGGTGCGCTTCACTCGGGAATCGCCTGCGCGGGTGCGGGTCACCAACGCCGAGCGGGTGGCGCTGGACGGCCGCGAGCTGATGGCCGACCCGACGCTGCGCTCGGTGCTGCTGCTGCTCGGCTACGAGCAGATCGGCGACGAGGTGCCGGTGAGTCTGGATGCGGTGCTGGTGAGACGCTGAGGCGCCCTCGCGACGGAGCGCGCTCCTGGCATCATCTCCCCGCCTATTTTTGATAATGATTATTATTTGTATAATGAGACTTTCCACGGATCCGGTGGTCTCGCCATGCCCTCTCCCCTGGCCCGGCTATACGTCGGCCCTCTTAAGCACCTGGCTCCGCCGTCGATCGGGCCGCTAGCAGCACCACTCGGCATGCCGGCCCGAGACCTGCTCGACCCGGCCTGCCTCGACGCGCTGCTCACGCGCTTCGGCGCCCGCTACGGCCATGGCGACCGCCGGGCGGTGGCCTCGCTATGGTCCAAGTGGCACTTCAGCGCCCTGGCGGCCCACTGCCTGGCCGCCAACCTGCTGCTCGAGCGCGACCTGCCGCTGGGGCTCGACGAGCTGCACCTCGAGCAGTCCCCCGAGGGGCAGACTACCGGCCTGGCGCTGCGGCATGCCGGCCGTCCCCTGGCCGACCTCGATCCCTGTCGGCGCTTCGCCACCCTGCTCGACGGCCATCTGGGGCCGCTGATCGAGGCCCTGGCCGCGGCCACCGGCGCCTCCCCGAAGGTGTTCTGGAGCAACGCCGGCAACTACTTCGAGCACTTCGCCGTCGCTTTGGCCGACCATCCCATGGCCGCGCCGGACGTCGCTGAACCCGCCAGGGTGCTGCTGGCGAGCCGCACCCTGCCCGATGGACGTCGCAATCCGCTCTATCGCCCGGTGCACTATATCGAGGGAGAGGCCGAGACACCTCGCCGGGTGCGCCGCCTGTGCTGCATCCGCTATCTGATCGAAGAGCTCGGCGTCTGCGGCAACTGCCCGCTGGCCTGCCGGCGCCAGGCCCGCACCACCGAGGCATCCTGACCCCATACAGGCGAAGGCCCACTCCGTTGCCGGGATGGGCCTGTCTGATGTGCCTGTTGGCGCCGGGACTCAGTAGCGCCAGGTCAGGTTGAGCATGACGTTTCGTGGAGCGCCGTAGAAGGCCTGGTCCCACTTGAGGCTGGTGAGATGCTTCTCGTCGGTGACGTTGTTGATGTTCAGCGAACCGGTCAGGCTGTCGCTGAAGTCGTAGCTCGCCATCAGGTCGACCAGGGCGTAGGCCCCCTGCCGGGTCTTGCCGTCGGCGAAGTCGCGATCGCGCTCGATCTCATCCTGCCAGCGCAGCCGTGCCCCCACCTTCAGGGCATCCAGGGACGCCGGGCGATAGCTGGTGGTGGCGCGCACCAGATGGCGCGGAATATAGGTGTTGGTGGCGTTGCCCTCGGCGTCCTCGACCTCCAGGTAGGTGTAGCCGACGCTGGCCTGCCAGCCCGGGGCCAGCTCGCCGGCGAGCGTGGCCTCCACGCCCTCGCTGGTGATGCCGTCCCCGCCCGTGAAGAAGGCGGTGCCATCCGGCCGGGTACCCGCCGGCTGGGCCACGTTGTTCTGCTCGGTGCGGAACAGCGCCAGCGAGGCATCCGCGCCGCCGTCGAACAGCTCGGCCTTGAGGCCGACCTCCTGGCTCACCCCGTCGACGGGGTCGAGATAGTCGCCGTTGCGGTCGATGGCGGTCTGGGGCTGGAAGATCTCGGTGTAGCTGGCGTAGAGGGACGCCCAGTCGGTGACGTCGTAGATCAGGCCGGCGTAGGGCGTCAGCACCCGATCGTGATCGCTCGCCTGGGACACCCCGTACTGCTCGCCGGTGGTGTCGGCCCAGCTCAGGCGGGCACCGGCCACGGCGGTCCAGCGCTCGGCGAGGTCCAGCTTGGCGGCGCCATAAAAGCTGCGCTCCTTGATGGTGGCATCGCCGACGGTCGTCGGGTAGGCGATCCAGGCATCAGGCTCCGGATAGCGGCCATCCCACTCGCCGAGAGGCGGAAGCCCCTGGGTCAGTGCCGATCCGGGATAGCGAGACTCCTGCTGGTTGCGGCTCTGGCTCCAGTCCGTGCCCATCACCACCTGGTGGGTACGGTCGAAGGCATCGACGTCGCCCTTGGCGTGCAGGTCGGCCACCCACTGCTCCAGGTGGCGGTCGTACTGGCTGATGAACAGCTGGCTGCTGTCGACGGTGCCCGTGGCGGCATCCGGCACGCCCCAGATATACAGCAGTTGGGTGTCGGAGAGCATGTCCAGGTGGGTCAGGGTCCCCTTCAGCGACCAGCGGTCACCGAGGGCCTGCTGTACCTCTAGGAAGCTGCGCCGGGTCTCCACGTCCCAGAAGGACCAGCCGGGCGCCGAGGTGGTCGAGACATCGTAGTCGGTAGGGTTGCCGGCGGAATCGTAAAGAGGCAGCGAGCCCCACATGTTGCCGTCGGTGTTGTTCTGCTGCCAGGTGTGGCCAAGCGTCACCAGGGTAGTGTCGGTGACATCGGCCTCCACCACGCCGTAGAGCAGTCCCCGCTCGCGGCTGAGTCGGTCCAGATAGGAGTCGCTCTGCATCCCTGCCGCCACCAGGCGACCGCGGACACGCCCCTGGGCATCCAGCGGCCCGGCCACATCGGCCTCCAGACGGCGCTGGTCCCATGAACCGACGGTCGCCGACACCGAGGCCTGGGGCTCGAGGGTGGGTCGCTTGCGCACGAAGTTGACCGTCGCCGCCGGATTGCCCGAGCCGGACATCAGCCCGGTGGCGCCCCGCACCACCTCGACCCGGTCGTAGATCGCGGTGTCCACGTCGCCATGCACGTTGTTGTAAGGCATCGGTACGCGCACTCCGTCGACCTGGAAGTTCGAGATCTCGAAGCCCCGGGCCGTGTAATAGGTGCGGTCCGTCTCCAGGCGCTCCACCGTCACCCCGGGGGTGCTCTCCAGGATGTCGTTGGTGGTGTCCAGCTTGAAGTCGTCGATCTGGGCCCGAGTCACGGTCGAGACGGACTGGGGCGTCTCGCGGGGCGTCAGGTCGAGTCGCGTGGCGGTGCTGGTGAGCGGCACCCGGTAGCGCTCCGAGCCCTCGGTGATGATCGAAAGAGCCTCGGCCTCGATGGTCACCGTCTCGAGTGCCTCGGCGGGCTCGGCCTGCTGGGCCAGCAGGGCCGGCGACCAGAGCATGAAGGCACCGGCAGTGGCCAGGCCAAGGGCCCGGCGAACGGCCAGGGTCAGGGGATCGACCCCGAAGGGGCGGGCGGGAGTCTGGAACATGGGTGAGCAAGCCTTCGTTTCTTATGCGGACTGGATGCGCATGGTAATCAATATCATTTAAGGCTATCAAGTAGAAATGCTTCTAATTATTTCCTATTTTCTTAGAAACAAAACTCATTGATACTCATTATCACTATGGGTATGGTAGCGCCCATCGCTGCCCCGTTCGGGGCCCGCCGGAGGAGCGCCCTGGATGTTCGAACTTCGCGGTGCCGGTTTTTCCGTCGACAACCGGCCCCTGCTCGCCGCCACCGACCTGGCCCTCGGGAGCGGCCGAGTGCATGGCCTGATCGGCCACAACGGCTCGGGCAAGTCGACCCTGCTCAAGCTGCTGGCCCGCCAGCAGCCGGCGAGCCGGGGTGAGCTGTACTTCGCCGGTCGCCCCCTCTCCCGCTGGGGGCATCGCGAGTTCGCCCGCCGGGTGGCCTACCTGCCCCAGCAGCTGCCGGCCACCGAAAACCTGCTTGGCCGCGAACTGGTGGCCATGGGCCGCTACCCCTGGCGCGGCCTGCTGGGCAGGCACACCCGCGAGGACGAGGCCGCCATCGAGCGCGCCATCGCCGCGACCGGCACCGAGGCCTTCGGCGACCGCCTGGTCGATACCCTCTCCGGTGGCGAACGCCAACGCGTCTGGCTGGCCATGCTACTGGCCCAGGGCAGCGACTTCCTACTGCTCGACGAACCCCTCGCCGCGCTGGACATCGCCCATCAGGTGGAGGTGCTGGCGCTGATCCGCGAGCTCAGCCAGACCCTGGGGCTCGGCGTGGTCATCGTGCTGCACGACGTCAACATGGCGGCGCGCTACTGCGACCACCTGGTCGCCCTGCACGGTGGGCGCGTGCTGACGCAAGGGTCGCCGGCCGAGCTGATGAACGAGGCCACCCTCGAGGCCATCTACGGCATCCCCATGCGGGTGCTGCCTCACCCCGTTGGCCACCATCCCGTCGCCCTGGTGCATGCCTGACGCCCCCATGGCCTCGACTCCCCCCTCTCTAGACTCGAAATCCCGCGCCTCGATGATTGTCTCTTGCCTGTGCACTGCCGTGACCGCTGCGGGATCACCTGCCTGGTGGCATCGCCGCGCTCTCCTCGTCCTGTTGCTGGCCCTGGGCCTGGCAGGGTCACCTCGCGCCCTGGCCCAGCCGGCCATCGCCACCCTCGACTGGACCCTGGCCGAGACATTGGTGGCGCTGGGCGTGACACCGGTCGGGGTCGCCCAGGTCGAGGCCTACCATGCCTGGGTCGGCGCGCCGCACCTGCCCGAGGCCAGCGTCGATCTCGGCCTGCGCAGCCAACCCAACCTGGAGCTGCTGGCGAACCTGGCACCCGATCACATCCTGATCTCACCGATGTTCGCCAATCTGGCGCCGCGGCTGTCGCACATCGCCCCGGTGGCAACAGTGCCGCTCTATACTCCGGGCCGTGAGACCTGGCCCCAGCTGCACGAGCTGACCCACCAGGTGGGCCGCCTGGCCGAGCGGGAAGCGGCCGCCGAACGACTGATCGCCGAGACGGAGGCGCGACTGGCGGCCCTGCGGCAGCGGCTTCCCGAGCGGGTGCCGCCGCTGCTGGTGGTGCAGTTCATGGACGAGCGCCATGTCCGGGTGTTCGGAGAGGGAGGCCTCTACCAGGCCGTGATGGCCCGCCTGGGGCTGGAGAACGCCTGGCACGGCGAGACCAACGCCTGGGGCTTCTCGCTGGTGGGCCTGGAGCAGCTGGCCGGCCTGACGGCCCGGCTGGTGGTGGTGGAACCCTATCCGGTGGGCGTCGAGACGGCACTGGCCGGCAGTGGCCTCTGGCAGCAGCAGCCCAGCGTACGCGATGACAGCCTGATCACCCTGCCCCCGGTGTGGAGCTTCGGCGCTCTGCCCTCGGCGATACGCTTCGCCGAGCATCTGGTGGCCGCCCTGGAGGAGGCATCCCATGACGACTGAGGCCTCCCGCCGCCACGCCCCTGCCCTCGTCTGCCTGCTGCCGGGGCTGGCGCTGCTGGCCCTGGTGCTCGGCTCGCTTGCCGAGCAGGGGCTCCTCGATGGCCTGCGCGCCCTGACGACCGTGACGCCGGCGAACGCCGAGTCGCTGGTGCGCCACTACAGCTGGTGGCCACGCCTGGCCATGGCGCTGCTGGCCGGCGGCGGCCTGGCCCTGGCCGGGGTGCTGATGCAGCAGGTGCTGCGCAACCCGCTGGCCGCGCCTACCACCCTGGGGGTGGCCAGCGGCGCCAACCTGGCGCTGATGGCCGCCACCCTGCTCGCCCCCGGCCTGCTGCTGGCCGGGCGCGAATGGGTGGCCCTGGCGGGTGGCGCCGGCGCCATGGCGCTGGTCTTCGCCTTGACCTGGCGCCGCGCGCTTTCGCCTGCGGTGGTGGTCCTCGCCGGCCTGGTGGTGAATCTCTATGCCGGGGCCCTGGGCATGGTGCTGCTGCTGTTCCACCAGGAGACCCTCAAGGGGCTGCTGATCTGGGGCGCCGGGTCGCTTTCCCAGCACGGCTGGCATGACGCCGCCTTCCTGGCCCCGCGCCTGCTGCTGGGCGGCCTGGCGGCCTGGCTGCTGCTGCGTCCGCTGGCGGTGCTCGAACTCGACGACGCCAGCGCCAGGAGCCTTGGCGTGTCATTGAAGCACCTGCGCCTGGCGGGGCTGGGGCTGGCGGTCTTCCTGACCGCCTGCGTGGTCAGCGTGGTGGGGGTGATCGGCTTCATCGGCCTGGCGGCGCCCAATATCGTGCGCCTTGCCGGCGCGCGTCGGCTGGGGCCGCGACTCCTCTGGTCGACGCTGCTCGGCGCCCTGCTGCTGGCCACCACCGACCTGCTTCTGCAGCGCTTCGCCGGCACCTTGCCGACCCTGATCCCCACCGGAGCCGCCACCGCCGCCCTGGGCGCACCGCTGCTGCTGTGGCTGATTCCCCGGCTGCGCCTGGAGGCCGGTAGCCCGCCCGGCGCCGCCACCGCGCTGGCCCCGCGCCACCCCGCCCCCGGGCGCCTGGCCGCAGGGCTGGGCCTGGGCCTCATGGCCGCCATTCTGCTCGCCCTGCTGCTGGGCCAGGCGGCCGGTGGCTGGTACACCACTGTTGAGGAGGCGGTGCTGGCATGGCGCTGGCCACGGCTGCTGGCCGCCGCGGGCAGCGGGGTGATGCTGGCCATCGCCGGCACCCTGATCCAGCGCCTCACCGCCAACCCCATGGCCAGCCCCGAGGTGCTGGGCATCAGCGGCGGCAGCGCCATCGCCTTGATGGCTGCCATCTTCCTGCTGCCCGCCCCTGGCAACCTGACCCTGGTCGCCGCCGGCACCCTGGGGGCGCTGGCTAGCCTGACGGTGCTGGTCCTTATCAACCGGCGCAGCGGCTTCGTGCCCGAACGGCTGCTGCTCAGCGGCGTGGCGATCACCGCGCTGTTCGACGCCGTGCGCGCCATCGTGCTGGCCGGCGGCGATCCCCGCGGCCAGCAGGTGATCGCCTGGCTCTCGGGCTCCACCTACTACGTCGACCCCGTCAGCGCGACGCTGGTGGCGTGCCTTGCCGTGGCGCTGGCCCTGGCGACACGCCCCTTCGCCCGCTGGCTGGATATCCTGCCGCTGGGGGCCACCACGGCCGCGGCGCTGGGAGTGCGGGTGGAGCGGGCGCGCCTGGCATTGCTGCTGCTGGTCGCCCTGCTGACCGCCTGCGCCACTCTGGTGGTGGGGCCGCTCTCCTTCGTCGGCCTGCTGGCACCCCATATGGCCCGGCTGGCGGGATTCTCCCGGGCGCGGGCGCAGCTGCTCGGGGCCGCGCTGATCGGCGCCCTGCTGATGGTGCTGGCCGACTGGCTGGGCCGCCAGCTGCTGTTCCCCGCGGAGATTCCCGCCGGCCTGGTGGCCTCGCTGCTGGGCGGCGCCTACTTCATGTGGGGCCTGGGACGCCGGTAGGCACGGGCAATCCGAGTCTGCTACTCCACCTCACGCCCCATCAGGTACTCGGCCAGGGCCTGATAGGCGGGCAGCGAGGTGGCGTCATTGGCCGCGTTTCCCGCCCCCGGGTGGGAGGCGAAACGCACGATGACCATGCGGGCGGTGGGGTCGATGTAGATCGTCTGGCCATGCACGCCCCGGGCGGCGAAGGCGCCATGCTCGTTGTGCAGCACCCACCACATGCCACGGTAGCTGCCGCCGGGCAGGTTCGCGTAGCCGGCCCGGGCGAAGGCGTCGCGGTCGCCGCCCTGGCGGATGCGCTCGACCGCCGCCTCGGGGAAGAGCCGCTTACCATCGAGCTCGCCGCCCTCCAGCACCAGCTGGCCTAGTCGCGCCAGGTCGCGCAGGCCGGCGCTCAGCCCACCGCCGGCGAAGGGCGTACCGATGGCGTCCACGGTGAATAGGCATCCTGCTCGGCGCCCATGGGCTGCCAGAAGCGCTCGCTGACCAGGTCCGCCACCGAGCGGCCGGCGGTGCGGGCGATGATCCACCCCAGGGCATCGGAGTTCACGGTACGGTAGCCGATGGCCTCGCCGTGGGTGCCCTCGGGCTGCACCGTGGCCAGAAACTCGTAGTAGCTGCGAGGCCCTTCGTAGTCGTCAGGCTTGGGCAGCGGGCTTGCCGCCGCGTTGTAGGTCCAGATCTCCGCCTCGGGGTCGGCGTAGTCCTCGCTGAAGTCGAGCCCGGTGGTCATCTCCATGACCTGCTGCACGGTCGCGTTGCCGAAGGCGCTCTCCTCAAGCTCTGGCAGGATCTCCGCCACCAGGGCCGTCTCGTCCAGCGCCCCCTCGGCCACCAGGATCTCGGCCAGGAGCCCCGTCACCGACTTGGTCACCGACATGGCGCCGTGCACGCCGGCCTCGTCCAGACAGCCCGCGTAACGCTCGTGGACCACCCGCCCCTCGTGCAACACCAGAAGGCCGTCGGTGTAGTTGGCGTCGAAGGCCGCCTCCCAGGTCATCGGCTCGCCGCCCCCCAGCGGGGTGAAGGTGACCGCGTCGATGTTCGGATCCAGGGCATAGGGCAAGTGTCGCGGCGCCTCGAGGCCGCGACTCACCCGCCGGGTCGGCAGCAGCTCCCGAAAGTGGCACACCGTCCAGCGCAGCTTGGGAAAGCTGAAGTAGTCGCTGTCAGGCTGGCCGATGATCTTCTCGGGAGGCGGCGGGAAGCCCTGCATCCAGCCGAGCGCCACCGGATCGGACTCCGCCGCCGTGGGCAAGGGCGTCGACGCCAGTCCCTGGGAGGCCAGGGCCGACAGCCAGATCGCCGCTGCCGCACCGGCCCACCGCTGAAAACGATTGCCTATCTGTCTGGCTGAACGTCTCGCGTTGCACTCCAGGGCCATGCTGACTCCTCCACCGATCCTGTCAGCCTCGAGTGTTGGCGATTGGCACCCGGCTTTCCATAAAAAACTCACCGCGCAGAGCCCTTGGCCATAGGGCTGAAGGGCCTCGAACAGAGCCAGCCTCATCCGATCGGCGGGCCTCAGTGGCAGCTTGCCGACGCTCTCTCGGTCAGCTCCGCTGGTCACACCACCTGGGCATGAAGGCCCTCGACCGCAAGCTTGGTCTCCTCGCGGCCCAGCACCAGGCGGCGGTCGCAGACCCGCTCGATCAAGGCCGGGTCGTGGTTGACCAGCATCACCGCGCAGTGGCGTTCCCGGGCCAGCTCCACCAGCAGGGCCAGGGTATCGCGCTGGGTGATGGGATCGAGGCGAGAGGTGGGTTCGTCGGCGAACAGGAAACGCGGCTCCATCAGCAGGACCCGCAGGATGGCGAAGCGCTGCAGCTCGCCGCCGGAGATCTCGCCGGGGCGGCGCTCAAGCAGGGCCTGGTCCAGGCCCAACCGGGCCATCAGCGGGGCGATGGCGACGCGATCCAGGCGATGGCGACGCACCAGGTCCTCCAGCAGCCGTGCCAGGGTCCAGTGGGGCGAGAAGGCCGCCGGCGGATCCTGATAGAGCTTCTGGAAACCCAGTCGATGGCCCGGGGCACGGGTGACCTCGCCGGCATCCGTTCCGGTCAGGCCCAGCAGCAGGTCGCCCAGGGTGCTCTTGCCGCAGCCGGAGGGCCCCACCACGCCGACGATCTCGCCGGGCTTGAGGCTCAGGTCCAGGTCGCGGAACAGCTCGCGGTCGCCACGCCGCTTGGCCAGCCCCCGGGCCTCGACGACAGGCTCCCCGCCCGCGGCCGGGGACGGTGGTGGCGCCGGCCAGCGGGCCGGCTCGGCCTCCAGCAGGCGCCGGGCGTAGTCGCTGCGCGGCGCACTGAGCAGCTGCTCGGCAGGACCGCGCTCCACCACCCCGCCCTGACGCAGGACGATCACCTCGCCGCCCAGACGCCTGGCCACCTCGATATCGTGGGTGATGGTCAACAGGGCCCCACCCCGTGCCGGGGTACCGGCCAGCAGTTCCACCACGGCGTCGCGGCGCGGGGCATCGAGCCCCTTGGTGGGCTCATCGGCGATCACGATGGGGGCGCCGCCGGCGCTGGCCGCGGCAAAGGCGACACGCTGGGCCATGCCCCCGGAGAGCTCGCCGGGTAACCGGCCCTCGGCGCCCGCCAGGCCCAGGCCGGCCAGATCGCGCCGGGCCGCCTCCCGGGCTCGGCGACGCCCCAGCCCGCCCAGGTAGCGATGGCTCTCCGCCACCTGGGCCCCGGAGGCCATGGTGGGGTCCAGGGCATGCCAGGGCTCCTGGGGCAGCAGCGCCAGGCGACGCCCCCAGAGGGCACGCCGCGCGACGCCCTCGGCGGCGGCATAGCCCTGCCCCTCGATGGTGAGCTCGCCCTGGGCACTCAGCCCCTTGGGCAGGGTGCCCATGATGGCCTGGGCGATCAGGCTCTTGCCGGAGCCGGTCTCGCCCAGCAGGGTCAGGCGACCGCCGGGGGCCAGGGAGAAATCGACGGGGTCGATGCTGACGCCCTCGCCGTGGATGCTCAGGTTAGCGGCTTGCAGCAGAGGGTCGCTCATCTCGGGTCCTTTCCGGCCAGCAGGTTGAGGCTCAGCACCAGCAGGCAGAGCGCCAGGATCGGCTGGGCCATGGCCCAGGGCGCCTCGTGGTAGTAGGGCAACAGCTCGGTCATCATCAGCCCCAGCTCGGCGGTAGGCGGGCGCAGACCGACGCTGACGAAGCCCAGGGCGGCCATGGCCAGGATGGCGCTGGCGGCACCGAAGGCGGCCAGGGTCAGCACCTGGGGGGCCAGCTCCGGCCACAGGTGGCGACGGAACAGGTAGCCGGGGCCGAAGCCCAGCAGACGGCTGGCCTCCAGCTGGGGCGAGGCCACCAGCACCCGGGTGCGAGCACGCACCACCCGGAAATACTCGATCCAGAGCACCAGGGCGATGCCGACGTAGAGGGCCCAGAAGTTGCCCGGGGCGATGGCCACCAGCAGCAGCACCAGCAGGAGCCCCGGCAGGGCCAGACAGGCGTCGGCCAGGCTACCCAGCACCCGGTCGACCCAGCCGCCCCGCCAGCCGGCGATCACCCCCAGCAGGATGCCAGGCACCGCGGCGCTGACCACGCTGAGCAGTGCCATGCCCAGCGACAGCCGCAGCGCCGAGGCGGTGCGCGCCAGTAGGTCACGCCCCAGGTGGTCGGTACCCAGGGGCGCGGCCAGCGATGGCCACTCGAGGATGCGGGCGAGCTGCTGGCGGGCTGGGTCGGCGTCATGCAGCCAGGGGGTCAGCCAGGCGATGGCCAGTAGCCCCCCCAGCAGGCCGAGGCCCAGGCGCTGGCGGGTGGCGAGGCGCCGCCGCCCGGCGCGGCCCGCGGCGAAAAGCGTCGTCGCACTCATGACTGGCGTCTCCTGGGGTCGAGGCCATGGCAGAGCAGGTCCACCAGGGTGTTGAGGGCCACGAACATCAGCCCCATCACCAGGGCGGTACCCTGGATCATCGGCACGTCCCGGGCGACGATGGCGTGCACCAGGGCATGGCCGATGCCGGGCCAGGCGAACAGGGTCTCCACCACCACCACGCCCTCGATCAGGTAGACGAACTGCACCCCCAGGTAGGCGACGATGGGCACCGCGGCGTTGCGCAGGCCATGGCGCAGAAAACTGAGGCGCTCGCCCAGCCCCTTGGTGCGCGAAAAGGCGTAGTAGGCGGAGCCGGAGACCTCGACCATGGCGTTACGGGCCACCCGGCTGGAGACCGCGGCCAGCGCCAGGGCCAGGGTCAGCGCCGGCAGCACGAAGTGGGCAGCGCGGCCATGGCCGGCGGCGGGCAGCCAGCCCAGGCTCACCGAGAAGAGCAGGATCAGCAGCAGTCCCAGGGCGAAGGGCGGCAGCGCCCGCAGCAGGCTGGCCAGTCCCTCGCTGATACGATCCCACCAGCCGCCGGGGCGCAGCCCCGCCGCCAGGCCCAGGGGCGGCCCCAGCAGCAGCGACAGCAGCACCGCCACCAGCGCCAGCCCCAGGGAGTGGCCGAGCTGATGGCTCAACTCATGGATCACCGGCTCGCCGCTGACCAGGGAATTTCCCAGATCGAAGCGCAGCAGATCCCCCAGCCAGTGCAGGTAGGCCAGCAGCGCCGGCTGGTCCAGGGCCAGCTCGGCGCGCACCGCCTCGGCGGCGGCGCTATTGACCATGTCGTGGCCGTACCGACCGGCGGCGATGCGGTAGGCCATGTCGCCGGGCAGGGTGCGGGTCAGCACGAAGGTCAGGGTGCCCACCAGCCAGGCCACCAGGCCGGCCTGGAAGAGCCGCGGCAGCAGCACCCGGCCCAGGCCGCTAGCCAGGGCCGGAAAGCGCCGGGAACTTATGGCGTCCACGAGAGCTCCTCCAGGCGGTAGCTGCGTTCCAGCGGGTCGATGGAGAAGCCCTCAAGCTCGGCATTCACCGCAGCGGTCTGCTGGTACCAGGCCACCGGAATCACCGGCATGGCCTCGTTGAGGCGTGTGGCCACCCGGCCGGCCAGTTCGTCCCGGGTCGCCGGGTCGGCCTCGTGACGCAGGGTATCGAGCCAGGCCGTGACCTCGGCATCCCACCAGTTCATGGCGCCCCAGTCGCCGCCCGGGTTCTGGGCATCGCCACCGAAGTCATCCAGGACGGTACCCAGGGGGTCGGGCACCAGGCCATAGTTGCGCGCCGCCAGGCCCAGCTCCAGGCTGCCGTCCCGGTGGCCGGAGGGAATGGCGCTGGCGTTGGTGACCGCCACCTCCAGCGCGATACCCAGGTCGCGCCACTGGTCCTGCAGGGCGGTGGCCACCAGCGGCAGCTCGGGACGGTCGGCGAAGGTGGTCAGGGTCAGGCGCAGGGGCTCGCCGTCGCGCTCCCGCGGCCCCTGGCCATTGGCCTCCCAGCCCAGGGCCTCGAGCAGCGCCTGGGCCGACGCCAGGTCGCCGGCGGCCTCGTCGTCCACCCCCAGGTGCCAGGGCCCGAGGCTGGCCGGGAAGAGCTCCGCGGCGGCGGCGTCCGGGTCGCGCAGCAGGCCGGCGGCGATACCGCGGCGATCGATGGCCTGGCTCAGGGCTCGACGGGCCTCCTCGTCGGCCAGGAAGGGGTGACCGGCATTGACCTTGAGCACGATGGTGCGCGGCAGCGGCTCGGCGTGCAGGCTGAGCCGATCCTGGCGGGCCAGGCGGCCACGGCTGGCGGGGTCCAGGGTGAAGACGATATCGGCGTCGCCGCTCTCGGCCATCAGGGCGCGGGTCTCGCCGCGCCCCACCGCCAGGTAGCTGACGTGCTCGATGGCCGGCGTCGCACCCCAGTAGTCGGCGAAGCGCTCGGCGCGAAGGCGCTGGGGCGGCGCCAGCTCCGTCAGCCGATAGGGCCCGGTGGCGATCAGCGCGGTGACCCGGCCATCTTCCGCATAGGCGGCGGGGGCCAGGACCAGGGTGGTGGAGTGGGCCAACAACGCCGGCAGCGGCGCGAAGGGGGCCTCCAGGGTGATCACCACGGCATCGCCCTCGGCCTCGATGGCGGCGATCGGTGCCGAGCCGAGCATGCCCGGCTTGGCCCAGGCGTGACGCAGGCTGTCGGCCACCGCCTCGGCGGTCAGCGGCGAGCCATCATGGAAGACGACCCCTTCGCGCAGCACGAAGCGCCAGCTCAGACCGTCCTCGTCGACCGCCCAGGCGCTGGCCAGCCCCGGCGCCGGCCGCCCTTCGGCGTCCACCTCCACCAGGGTCTCGGCGATGCCCATGCGGGCGAAGATATATCCCGAGGTGGCGGGGTCGCTGCCGGTGATCTCCCAGGGGGCGACCACCGACAGGGGGCGCGACTCGGCCAGCAGGGGCGGTGAGATCAGGGCCGTGGCCAGGGCCAGGCCGGCGAACAGGTGTCGAGGGGAGGGCATGCAAGGGCTCCTTGAAATGGGCGGCGCAAGCAAAAAACGCAACTTTATAACATAACACCAAGTGGTGAGAACAGTTCTCGACTGGACTGTTGATACCCAGCCGCCTGTGCATGTCGCAATGAGGGCTGGGCTTCAGCAAGTGTCGGATGCAGTGACGGCGTCGTGACGCAGCGAATCGCCCCCGGCAGCACCTCAGCCGAGCGGCTCGCCTTCCATCAGCGCCCCGGTTTGCACCCGCCATTGGGCGGCGTAGCGGCCATCGGCCTCGAGCAGCTGCGCATGGGTGCCGCGCTCCACCACCCGGCCACCCTCGATCACCACGATCTCGTCGGCGTGGACGATGGTGGAGAGGCGGTGGGCGATCATGATCACGGTGCGGCCGTGGGCGATCTTGCGCAGGGAGCGCTGGATGGCGGCCTCGGTCTCGTTGTCCACGGCGCTGGTGGCCTCGTCCAGCACCAGGAGGGGCGGGTCCTTGAGCAGCGCCCGGGCAAGCGAGAGCCGCTGGCGCTGGCCGCCGGAGAGGCGAATGCCCCGCTCCCCCACCGGGGTGTCGAGCCCCTGGGGCAACGCCTGGATGAACTCCCACGCCTCGGCGGTCTTGGCCGCCGCGACGATGGCCTCCCCCGAGGCATCCGGTTTCCCGTAGGCGATATTGTCGCGAACGCTGCCCTCGAACAGGTAGACGTCCTGACTCACCAGGCCGATGGCGCCGCGCAATGAGGCGAGGCTTACCTGATCGATGGGCTGGCCGTCGATCAGCACCCGCCCGGCGCTGGGGTCGTAGAAGCGCAGCAGCAGCTTGATCAGGGTCGACTTGCCGGAGCCGGTGGCCCCCACCAGGGCCAGCGTATGGCCGGCGGGCACCTGCAGGCTGATGTTCTCCACACCGACCTCGCTTGCCGCATAGCGAAAGCTCACCCCTTCGAAGCTCACCTCGCCGCGCAGGGGCTCGGCCAGGGGGGCGTCATGGTTGTCACGCACGGTGATCGGCACCGCCAGCAGGTCGAGGATGCGCCGGGTGCTGGCCATGGCCCGCTCGAACAGGTCGATCACCTCGGCCAGGCCCGTCAGCGGCCAGAGCAGGCGCTGGGTGAGGAACACCAGCACCCCGTAGGCGCCCACGTTGAGGTCGCCGCGCAGGGCGAGCATGCCACCCACGGTGAAGGTGGCCAGGAAACCGGCGAGGATCGCCATGCGGATCACCGGGATGAAGGCTGAGCTGACGCGGATCGCCCGGCGGTTGGCCTCCACGTAGGCCTCGCTCACCTCGCGCAGCCGCGCCGCCTCCCGGGCCTCGCTGGTGAAGCTCTTGATGGTGGCGATGCCGGCCAGGTTGTTGGAGAGCCGGCTGGCGAGATCCCCCACCTTCTCGCGCACGTCGGCGTAGAGCGGGCCGGCCTTGCGCTGGAAGAAGAAGGCGCCCCAGATGATCAGCGGGATGGGAGTGAAGGCGAGCAGCGCGATCAGGGGCGAGATCACGAAGAAGACCGCGCCCACCGCCACCACGGTGACGCCCACCTGGATCAGCGAGTTGGCGCCGCCGTCCAGGAAGCGTTCCAGCTGGTTGACGTCGTCGTTCATGGTGGCCACCAGCTGCCCCGAGCTCTTCGACTCGAAGTAGGCCATGTCAAGGCGCTGGGCGTGCTCGTAGGTGTCCAGGCGCATGTCGGCCTGGAGCCGCTGGGCCAGGTTGCGCCACAGGATCTTGTAGAGGTATTCGAAGATCGATTCGCCGGCCCAGATAAAGAAGGTGAGCACGGCCAGGATCATGATCTGCTCCTGGGGCGTGGTGAAGCCCAGCCGCGCCACGAAGCTGCGCTCCTGGTTGACCACCACGTCGATGGCCACGCCGATCAAGATCTCCGGGGCGATATCGAAGATCTTGTTGATGATCGAGCAGCTGGTGGCGGCGATGATGCGCCGCCGATAGCCCCGGGCGTAGCGCAGCAGGCGCACCAGCGCCTGGAAGCTGTTGGGTGAGGCACTGGCGGATAAGGCGGAGATGGTCATGAGGCGTCCTTGTGCTTAGCCAGCGAAGCATAGCCGAGGGCGCCCGCCCCCGGCCAATGCCACTGTTGCTGGCCAGCTAGGTTAGCGGACGCAGCGAAAGGCGCCGGGGATAGGTCGAAGAGGGGGTCCTACGCCAGGGATGGCGTCGGTAGCGTACAGGGAAGTATTCACAGCGCCCCCTCGCAGACCTATCGCCGGAAAAGCCTTGAGCGGAATGAGGTGCGTGGCAGCTTACTCCCAGCCGGCCCTCGCCATGATCTCCCGGGCGGTCTCGGCCTGCTCGCCCATGGCGGTGATGGCGAGCGCATCCATGGTCGCCTCGCCGAATACCGCCACGGCCTCGATCGGGCCGATATCCGCCACCACCGGGTAGAAGATGCCCTCGGCCACGTCCTGCTGCACCGCGTCGGACGCGGTGTGCTCCAGGAACAGCCGGGCGGCGTCGGCGTTGGGGGTGCCGCGGGCCACGGCGAAGGCGGCGACGTTGCGGTAGGCGCCGCGTCCCTCCAGCCCCTCGCCGGCCTGGTTGGGCCACACCAGGGTCAGGGACTCGGCCAGCTCGCGCTGCTCGGCCTCCTCGCCGCCCAGCATGCGCAGCAGGTAGTAGTGGTTGGCGACGGTCACCGCGCAGTCGCCCGCTTCGGCCAGGGCGGCAAAGAGCTCGCCGTCGCGCCCACCGGCGGGGCGCGCCAGGTTGGCCGCAAGCCCCTCGACCCAGGCCTCAGCCTGCTCGGCACCGTGGTGCGCCACCATGGCGCTGACCAGGGAGGTGTTGTAGGCCGAGGCGCCGCCGCCCAGGCAGAGCCTGCCGGCCAGGCGCGGGTCGGTCAGCGCCTCGTAGCTCTCCGGCACCCAGTCGAGCTTCGCCTCGTTGACCACGATCACCCGGGCCCGGGTGGCATAGCCGCTCCAGCCCGCCTCGAGGTCGCGCAGGGCCTCAGGCACCCGCGCCTCCAGGGTCTCGGATTCCAAGGGCTGGAACCAGCCGGCCTCCCGCTGGCGATGGATGTTCGCGGAGTCCACCACCATCAGCACGTCGGCGGGCGGCGTGGCGCCCTCCTCCGCCGCCGCCCGCATGCCGTCCGTGAACGCCTCCATGGAGATCTCCACCAGTTCGACCGGAATGCCGGTCTCGGCGGTGAAGGTGGTGTAGATCGGCGCCTCGGGGTCGGCCAGCCGCGGCGAGAAGACCTTGAGGGGCTCGGCGGCCAGGGCCAGGGGTGAGGCGACCAGCGCCACCAGGGGCAGCAGGCGCAGGGCGTGGGAGGAGGCGGATGACATGGCGATTTTCCTTATCGGTGGAGAAAGAGCAGGCAGACAGCGCGCGACCAGCGCCGCCTCAGCGGCCGGGCGAGAGCCGCCGCAGGTCGGTGAGAATGGGGGTGCCGGTGACCGGGTCGTGGAGCAGGGTGCAGGCGACGTCGTAGAGCTCGCGCACCAGCGCCTCGGTGACCACCTCCGCCGGAGCACCCTGGGCCATGATGCGCCCCTCGCGCATGGCCACCAGGTGGTCGGCGTAGCGGCAGGCGCTGGCCAGGTCGTGGAGCACCAGGGCCAGGGTGCGGCCGGCGGCGGCCAGGCGGCGCACCAGCTCGAACACTTCGAGCTGGTGGCCCAGGTCCAAGGCCGAGGTGGGCTCGTCGAGCAGCAGCAGCGGGGTCTGCTGGGCGATGGTCATGGCGATCCAGGCGCGCTGGCGCTGGCCGCCGGAGAGCGCCTCCAGGGGGCGCTCGGCCAGGGCCTGAAGCCCGGCCGCGGCCAGCGCTTCCTCCACCGCCCGCTGGTCGTCCGCCGACCACTGGCTGAGCCAGCCCTGGTGGGGCTGGCGGCCGAAGCGGATCAGGTCGCGAACGGTGAGCCCCTCCGGCGCGCTGGCCTCCTGGGGCAGCAGCGCCATGCGCCGGGCAAGCTCCCGGGCCGGCAGCTTGCGGATATCGCCGCCGTCGAGAAGCACCGCGCCCCCGTCCGGGGCGTGCAGCCGGGCCAGGCCGGCCAGCAGGGTCGACTTGCCGCAGCCGTTGGGCCCGACGATGGCGGTCACCCGGCCCGGCGGCAGGGCGAGATCCAGGCCGTCGATGACCGGGGTGCGGCCGTGGGCGAGACGCAGCGCTTCGGCCTCCAGGCGCTGCAGCGGCAGGGTTCGCGCATTCATGAGAGCCTCCTCGAGGCGGGTCGCAGCAGGATCCACAGCAGCCAGGGGCCGCCGACGATGGCGGTGACGATGCCCACCGGCAGCTCGATGGGGGCCAGCAGCACGCGGCCGGCCAGGTCGGCCAGCACCATCACCAGGGCGCCGGCCAGCGCCGAGGCGGCCAGGGGCACGCCCCGGGACGACGACAGCGAACGGGCGATCTCCGGGCCGATCAGCCCCACCATGCCCACCGGGCCGGCCACCGCCACGGCCAGCGCCGTCAGCAGCACCGAGAGCACCAGCACCTGCGCGCGGCGGCGGCGCAGCCTGACGCCGAGCCCGGCGGCCACGGCGTCGGAGAAGCGCATCAGCGAGAGCGAGCGGCCCAGCGCCAGAGCCAGCGGCAAGCCCACGGCCAGGCCCAGGGCGAGCACGCCGACCGCACTGCCCGAGCGGGCGTTGAGGGTGCCCACCGTCCAGGGGTAGGCGGCGTTGGCGGTGTCGATGGGCACCCGGGCCAGCAGCAGCTGGGTGATGGCGCCGAACACCGCGCCGATGCCGATGCCGGCCACGATGAAGCGGTAGCCACGGGTATCGCCGCCGCTGGCCAGGCCGAAGGTGATGGCCGCGGCCGTGGCCGCGCCGGTGAGGGCCATGGCCGGCGGCGCCAGGGAGACCCCCAGGCCCACGACGGAGGCCACGGCGAAGGCGGTGGCGCCGTTGTCGATGCCGATGATGCCGGGGGTGGCCAGGCGGTTGCGGGCCAGGGTCTGCATCAGGCACCCCGCCACGGCGAAGGCGGCGCCGGTAAGCCAGGCGGCCGCCAGCCGCGGCAGGCGCAGGTCGTGGATCACGAAGGCGGTGACCACCTCGCCGTCGCCGGCGAGCGCCCGGATAAGCTCGCTGGCGCTCACCGGGATGCTGCCGGCCATCAGGTAGGCGGCGGAGGCGGCCAGCAGCAGCGCCAGCAGCAGCAGGTTCACCGCCAGGGCGCGGCGCTCGAGCAGCAGGCTGGCCCGGCCGGCGGTCAGGTGCCAGTAGCCGGAAGGCGGCTGGCTATCGCCCTGCGAGTCCTGCCCCGCCGCCGCTGACTGCCCCCGAAGGCGCTGCGTCTCCATCGTCTTTTCCTTTTCCTAGAGCGTCGGCAGGCGGCGGGCGCGCACCACCGCCACCAGCACCGGTGCGCCGAGCAGCGCGGTCAGCACGCCCAGGGGCATCTCCGCGGGGCTGACCAGCAGCCGGGCGGCGACGTCGGCGCCGAGCACCATCAGCGGGCCCAGCGGCAGGCAGAGCCAGAGGGTGCGGCGGATATCGGGGCCGGCCAGGGCCCGGGCGGCGAAGGGCACCACCAGGCCCACGAAGGCGATGGGGCCGGCGATGGCCGTGGCGGCACCCACCAGCAGCGCCACCGCCAGGACCACCAGCAGGCGCACCCGGCCGGGATGGTGCCCCAGGCCCGCGGCCACCCGCTCGCCCAGGGCCAGCGCCGCCAGGGGGCGGGCCAGCCACAGGGTCAGGCCCAGGGCCAGGGCGAGGCTCGGCAGCACCGCCAGCAGGTCCTCCAGGCGCCGCCCGGAGAGGCTGCCGATCACCCAGAAGCGAATCTCGTCGGCGCTGCGCTGATCGAACAGCAGCAGCAGTGCGGTCAGCGAGGCGAGCAGCGCCGAGAGCGCCGCCCCGGCCAGCACCAGGCGCACCGGGTCGCTGCCCACGCCACGCAGGCGTACCACGCTGAGCACGGCGGCGCAGCCGAGCAGCGCGCCGAGCTGGCCCACGGCCACGCGCAGGGTGGCGGTGCTGGCGCCCAGCCAGAGCGCCACGCCCACGGCGAAGGCGGCCCCGGCGCTGACGCCGAGCAGCCCCGGCTCGGCCAGGGGGTTGCGGGATACCGCCTGGAGCAGCGCCCCGGAGACCGCCAGCGCCAGCCCCACCCCGATACCGATCAGGGTGCGAGGCAGCCGCAAGGAACCCACCACGAAGCGTGCCTCCTCGTCACCCGCCCCCAGCAGTACGGCTAGGGCCCGGGCCGGGCCGACATCACCGGCGCCCAGCAGCAGGCTGGTCAGCACCGCCAGCAGCAGCAGGACGCTGGCCAGCGCCGTCATCCCGGCCAGGGACCGCCGGCCGTGCGGGGCTAAAGGGACCGCCACTCCCGCCATCAGGGCAGCAGCGCCGCTTCAAGCTCGTCGAGGATCGCCAGGGCGGCCAGGGGGCCGTTGGCGCTGGTCCAGAGCTGACCGTCCACCGGCACCACCCGGTCGGCGGCCACCGCGGGCAGGCGGGCGAAGGCGGGGGAGCGGCGGGCCGCGTCCAGCGCCTCCTGGCCCTCCTCATTGAGAGTGGCCAGGAAGAGCCAGTCGCCGTCCAGTCGCGACAGGCTCTCCAGGCTCAGGGTATCGCTGTGCACCACGCCATCGCGCACCAGGCCGGCGTCGCTGAGATCCAGGCCCGCCTCGGCGATCAGCCCGGAGGTAAAGAGCCGCTCCGACATCACCATGGGGCCCTGGGGCATCCAACGGATCAGGTTGGCGCTGCCCAGGCCATCGGCTTCCTCCAGCGCCTCGGCCAGGGCGGCGCTGCGCGCGTGGACCTCGGCGATGGCCGCCTCCATGGCGTCGGCCTGGCCGAGGGCCTCGCCGAAGAGGCGCGCCTCGGCCTCCCAGTTGTCCGCCGCCAGGGGGCGAGTCGTGGGCACCACGGTGGGAGCGATGCGCGACAGCAGGGCGTACTGCTCGGCGCTGAGCTGCGGCGCGGCCAGGATCAGGTCCGGGCGCTGGGCCAGTACCGCCTCCAGGTTGATCTCCCTCACCACGCCGACGATGGCCAGCTCGGCGCCGGGGTGCTGCGCCTCCAGGTGGGACTCGATATAGCGGGCCACGCCGTCGCCGCCGCGGGTGGTCACCGCCGCCACGGGCAGCCGGCCGGTGGCCAGGGCGGCATCCAGGGCGCCCTCATAGAGGGTGACGATCCGCTCGGGGGACTCGGGCACCTCGACGGGACCATTGGCCGTCTCGACGCTGTGCGCCTGGGCCCCCAGCGCCAGGACCAGAGATGCCCCACCGAGCAGCAGGCGAAGGGAGGGCATCAGGGATAGGGACGAGGGCTGGCGTTGCATGGAGAACTCCCGGACAGGATGAAAGCAATGCATGGTAATGATTCTCATCATCAGGTCATATCGCCCGCGCCGGAACGCCATGTTCGGCCCTGCGCAACCGACGGCGTTGCGTCTTCGGCAACGCTCCGTTGCGGCCTCGCCGCTGTTCGCCGGGGAACTTCCGGGCCTAGAATTCTCTCCGCAACTGAGAATCAAACTCATTCAAGAGGACGTCATGCTTCGCTCACTCCCGCCTCGTCTTGCCCTGCCCTTCCCCTCCAAGGCACTGGCCAGCGCCATCGCCCTGGCCGCCGCTGCCGCCCTACCCGCCCAGGCCCAGGCCGAGGGGAGCGCTCGCCTGGAGAACATCGTGGTCACCGCCGCCGGCTTCGAGCAGGCGCTGCGCGATGCGCCGGCCAGCATCTCGGTGGTCACCCGGGAGGAACTTGAGCGCAAGCGCTTCTCCAATATCGGCGAGGCGATCGCCGACGTGCCCGGGGTCGACGTGCGCTCCGGCACCGGCAAGACCGGCGGGCTCAACGTCAGCATTCGCGGCATGCCGGCGTCCTATACCCTGATCCTGATCGACGGCCGGCGCCAGAACGCCTCCGGCGACGTGACCCCCAACGGCTTCGGCGAGACCGGCACCAGCTTTATTCCGCCGCTCTCCGCCATCGAGCGCATCGAGGTGATCCGCGGGCCCATGTCGACCCTCTACGGCTCCGACGCCATGGGCGGGGTGATCAATATCATCACCCGCCGGGTGGCCAGTGAGTGGAGCGGCTCTGTCGCCGTGGACACCACCTTCCAGCAGGACCGCGACGCGGGGAACTCCCAGACTCTCAACCTCTATGCCGCAGGCCCCCTGGTGGAGGAGCGCCTCGGGCTGCAGCTGCGCGGCCGCCTTTATGACCGCGACGCCTCCGAGCGCCTCATCGAAGACGGCACCGGCCGCGACCCTCGTCCCAGCGAGGCGCGCATCACCTCCATCGGCGGCCGTCTCAACGCCACCCCGGACGAGACGAACGAGCTGTGGCTGGACCTGGAGCGCTCCCGGCAGGTCTACGACAACGCGGACGGCAGGCTGGGCAACCTGGACACCCCGGAGCGAGTCTTCGGCTACGAGGATGAGCTGCGCTTCAACCGCGACCAGGTGGCTATCGGCCACACCGCACGGCTGCCGGCGGGCACCCTGGAGAGCAGCCTGACCCACAGCACCACCGAGACCCTGGGCCGCACCCTACCGGCGGGCAGCGCGCCCGACTTCGGCTACGAAGCCGAGGGCGGCGAGCCACGCCTGCTGGAGAACCGCGATATCACCCTCGATACGAAATTCGTGATGCCGCTGGGCGACCATATGCTGACCCTGGGCGGCCAGGCCATCGATTCCCGGCTGGAGGATGGCGCCGCGGGCAACCAGGTCTTCCGCCAGGACAGCTGGGCGCTGTTTGCCGAGAACGAGTGGTGGCTTGCCGAGGACCTGGCCCTGACCCTGGGCGGGCGCTACGAGAACCACGACGCCTTCGGCGGCCACTTCAGCCCCCGCGGCTATCTGGTGTGGAGCGCAAGCGACGACTGGACCCTCAAGGGCGGCGTCAGCCGCGGCTACAAGACGCCGACTCTCAACCAGCTTCACGACGGCGTGACCGGCTTCACCGCTCAGGGCCAGACCGTGACCATCGGCTCGCCGGACCTCAAGCCGGAGAAGAGTACCAACTATGAGCTGGGCGCCAGCTACGACAGCGGCGAGGGGCTCACGGCGAGCGCCACCGCCTTCCATACCCGCTTCACCGACCGCATCGCCGACGCCGCGGACATCCCCAACTGTCAATATGAGGTGAATGGCACCACCCCCAACGCCGACCTGGCCAACTGCTTGAGCGTGGGCAACTTCACCGCCCAGGAGAGCTTCGGCCAGCTGGTCAATATCGACCGCGCCGAGACCCAGGGCATCGAGCTCAGCGCCCGGATGGAACTGACTCCCTCCTGGTACCTGAGCGGCGGCTATACCTTCACGGAGACCGAGATCACCTCCGGCGAGAACGAGGGACTGCAGCTGACCAACGCACCCAGGCACAAGCTCACCGCCGGGGTCACCTGGCAGATCAACGACCGCTGGAGCACGAGCCTGGACGGCGAGTACTACTCCTCCCGGGAGCGTTTCTCCGGCGGCCTGCCGGACTCGGGCCAGAACCTCGCGCTCCTCGAGCAGGTGGGCAACAAGCTGGACGGCTACGAGCTCTTCCATCTGCGCAGCTCCTACCAGCTGGCACAGAACGTGCGCCTGACCGGCACCGTCTACAACCTCCTCGACAAGGACTTCGGCCGCGCCGACAGCTACGAGTGGCAGGGTGACACCTACCAGGCCTATCGCTTCACCCAGACCGGACGCTCCACCGACGGCGTGGCCCTGGACGGCCGCAGCTTCTGGCTCTCCGCCAGCTACGACTTCTAGGCCGCCTGGCGCCCGGCAGCGCTGTCGCCCGACGGCACTGTTTCGATCCTGATCTTCGCCCCGGCACCGCCGGGGCTTTCACATGGCCATGGCGACCCATGAGACACAGACTCAATTGTTAATGATTTTCATCCGCATGGTTAGCTGGCATACTGCGCTGGTCAAGGACACCCGCCATGAGTCGCTTCCATGCACGACTTCGATGAACTGATCGCCTTCGCCTCCATCATGGCCTCCGGCAGCCTGACCCGCAGCGCTCGTGAGCTGGGGCTCGCCAAGTCGACCCTGAGCCGGCGCGTCAGCCAGCTGGAGAGCCGCCTGGGCCAGCCGCTGCTGCGCCGCCAGGCCAACCGGCTGATCCCCACCGAGGCCGGCCTGCTGTTCCATGACCACTGCCGCGAGATGCTCGCCCTGGCCGAGCGCAGCCGAACGGCCCTGGACGAGCTGCGCCAGGAGGTCAGCGGCGAGCTCTGCGTGACGGTGCACTGCGCTCTGGCCCGCTGCTGGCTGGCGCCGACCCTGGACGCCTTCCTCGCCCGCCATCCCGGCATCGCGCTGACCCTGCAGACGGGCGATGCGCCCTGCACCGGCCCGGAGAGCCAGGGCGTGCACGTCTGGCTGGGCGAGGTGCCGGAATCGGGGCTGCGTCAGGAGCCGCTGGGCGCGCTGACCCGCGGCCTGCATGCCCACCCCGACTATCTGGCCCGCCATGGCTCGCCCGAACATCCCCGCGAGCTGGCCGGCCATGCCTGGATCGACCTGCTGGGCACCAGCCGTGAGGGCCTGACCCTGCACCACCCCGACCAGGCACCCTTTCACTTCCTACCGCCCGTCTCGCGGCTGAGGGTCGACCTGCCGGTGCTGCATATGGACGCCATCAGTCGCGGCCAGGGCATCGGCCTGCTACCCCACTGGATGGTCGAGCGCCACGCGCATCACCACCCGGGCCAGCTCGTGGCCTGCCTGCCGGCGTGGCAGCCCGCCCCGCTGCCGATCACCCTGCTCTATCCTTTTGGCCACCAGCCACGCCGGGTGACCGCCCTGCTCGACTGCCTGCGCCAGGCGGTGCCCAGCGCCTGGCAGGCCCCCGCCAGGGCGGCCTGAGCCCTCGAGAGAGAGGCGCCGGCGCTTGCCAGCCCACCGGGCGATTCAGGACAATGGCGCGCCCCGCCCCACGAGGACCTCTCGATGATCGCCGAACTCTTCGCCGTGATGGCCCCGGTGCTGGCCGGCGCCGGCCTGGGCTACACCTGGATTCGCCTGGGCCAGCCCTACCCGGTGGAGTTCGTCACCCGCCTGGTCTTCAATATCGGCACCCCGGCGCTGATCATCGCCTCGCTGGCCAATGCCGAGATCGACGCCGGCAGCGTCGGGCGCACCATGCTGGCCACCGCCCTGGTGATGATCGCCATGGCTGCCGCGACCCCGCTGATGGCGCGGCTGCTCCGGCGAGACTGGCGGGTGGTGCTCGCCCCCATGATGTACCCCAACACCGGCAACATGGGCCTGCCGGTGGTGCTCTACGCCTTCGGCAGCGCCGGCTTCGCCTTCGGCATCACGGTGATGGTCACGGTGTCGCTGTTCCAGTTCACCGTGGGCTCGGTCATGGCGAGCCAGGGCAACGCGCTGAAGACCCTGGCGCGCACCCCCACCGTCTACGCCATCGTGATCTCGCTGGCGCTGCTGCTCACCGACACCTCGCTGCCGCGCTGGCTCGACAACAGCGTCGACCTGATCTCCGGCTTCACCGTGCCGCTGATGCTGATCACCCTGGGGGTCTCCCTGGCCAGCATCCAGGTCAGGAGCCTCAAGTCCGGGGTCGGCTTCAGCCTGGTGCGCATCCCGGTGGCGGCGGGGCTGGCCTGGAGCATCGGCGCCCTGCTGGGGCTGCCCCCGCTGGCCCAGAGCATCCTGGTGCTGCAGATGAGCATGCCGGTGGCGGTCTTCAACTACCTGTTCGCCCAGAAGGCCGGCCGCGAACCCGCCTACGTGGCCAGCCTGGTGTTCTGTTCGACCCTGCTGGCGCTCTTCTATCTGCCCCTGCTGCTGGCCTGGCTGATGTAGCGCCATCGAGCGGGCCGGCGTCGCCAGATGGCGACAGGGAACGCGCCCGCCGCCGAAAAGTCCCTATGCTGGTAGATGCCTCATCATTCGATGAACGAGCCAACGAGGGGAGAACACGATGCCTGCACCACTTCGCAGACTGCCTGCCGCCCTGCTGCTGGGGGGGCTGGCCGTCGGCGGCCAGGCGCTGGCCGCCGAGACCCTGCCCGAGACAGTCGTCGAGCGGATCGAGACCGAGCACCATGACCTGCGCCTGGAGCGCGTGGCCACCGGGTTCGAACACCCCTGGGCCGTGGCCCAGCTGCCCGATGGCAGCTTCCTGGTCAGCGAACGCCCCGGCCGCCTGGCCCACGTCAGCGAGTCGGGCGAGATCTCCCACCTGGAAGGCGTGCCCGAGGTCAACGCCCGCGGCCAGGGCGGCCTGCTC
The DNA here is from genome assembly GCF_013000985.1 of Halomonas sp. PGE1. Taxonomy (NCBI): domain Bacteria; kingdom Pseudomonadati; phylum Pseudomonadota; class Gammaproteobacteria; order Oceanospirillales; family Halomonadaceae; genus Halomonas; species Halomonas sp. PGE1. The sequence goes on along the minus strand of NZ_CP053032.1, from coordinate 1,222,449 downwards.
GACGTGGTGCTGCATCCCGACTTCGGCACGGGCGACGGCGAGCACGACTGGGTCTACTTCACCTGGAGCCAGGCCGGCAGCGACGGCACCGCCACCACCCTCTCCCGGGCGCGCCTGGGCGACGACGCCCTGACCGACGTCGAGGAGCTCTTCGTCCAGGACCGCTTCTCCGGCCCCGGCCGCCACTACGGCTCGCGCCTGGCCTGGCGGCCCGACGGCACCCTGCTGATGAGCATCGGCGACCGCGGCAGCCATCCGCCGCGGGCACAGGATAAGGGCGACCATGCCGGCAGCGTGCTGCGCCTCACCGAGACCGGCAGCGTGCCTGACGACAACCCCTTCCTGGATGACGGCGACGCCCTGGAGGCGCTCTTCAGCATCGGCAACCGCAATATCCAGGGCATGACCGTCACCGCCGACGGCCGCGTCTGGGCCACCGAGCACGGCCCCCGGGGTGGCGACGAGCTCAACCTGATCGAGGGCGGCGAGAACTACGGCTGGCCCGAGGTGAGCCTCGGCGTGGACTACTCCACCCGGCAGCCCATCGGTGCGGACTCCCTGCCCGGGATGCGCGATCCGGTGCACGTCTTCGACGGCACCCAAGCCCCCTCGGGGCTCGCTGAGGTAACGAGCGAGCACTTCCCCGAATGGCAGGGCAACCTGCTGGCCGGCGGCCTGCGCAGCGAGTTGCTCAAGCGCCTGGTGCTGGAGGGCGACGGCATGGCCGAGAGCGAGGTGATCCTCGACGGCGAGATCGGCCGCATCCGCGACGTGCGCCAGGGCCGCGACGGCGCCCTCTACCTGCTCGACGACGACGCCCGCGGCAGCCTCTACCGGCTGGTGCCGGCGGACTGACATCGCACCGGGCATCGGCCCGGCACTTCCATCACCGGCCCCGCTGCTGCCGCGGCGGGGCCGGCCTGCGCCAGCCACGGGACCCAGCATGCGACTGCGCAACCTGATCATCCTCACCGTCATCGTGCCGCTGTTCCTGATCCTGGTGGTCTTCAGCCTGGTGGCGATCCACTCGCTGGAGGACAACGTCCGCTCCAAGCTGCAGACCGAGGTCCAGATCATCACCCATGCCATCGGCACCTCCCTGGGCTACGCCATGGCCCGCGACTCGCCGGAATCCCTGGAGGAGTCGCTGCATGCGGCCTTCTCCTTCCACCGCATCTACGGGGCCTACGTGTTCGACCGCGAGGGCCAGGAGATCTACGGCCTGGGGCTCGGCGAGTCGCTCTTCGAACCCGCGGAGATCCGCGAGGTGGTGGAGGCCGGCGAACCCACCGGCGACTACCGCCAGCACGATGGCTGGACCTACTACTCGGCGCTGATGCCGCTGACCACCCCGGACGGCGAGCTGCGCGGCGTGCTGCAGGTCAACCGGCTCAATACCGGCATCGAGAACTACACCGGCTTCCTGACCCTGGTGGCCGGCCTGGCCTTCCTGATCGGCTCCACCGGCATCGTGCTGGGCATCTGGTGGGGCTTCCGGCGCCATATCGAGCGCCCCATCAACCGCCTGCTGGAGGTGATGGCCCGGGTCGAGGGGGGCGACCGCGAGCAGCGCGCTGCGCCCCGCGGGCCGGAGGAGTACCGCCGCCTGGCGGTGGCCCTCAACGGCATGCTCGACGCCATGGCCGAGAAGGATGCCGACATCGAGGCGCGCCGCCTCAACGAGATCGCCCTCGAGAAGCGCCTGCGCAAGTCCCGCAAGCTGGCCGAGCTTGGCGTGCTGGCCGCCGGCGTGGCCCACGAGATCGGCGCGCCGCTCACGGTGATCAACGGCCAGGCCCAGCGCCTGGCCCGCCGCGAGGTGATCGGCGAGGATGAACGCGCCCGGCTCGGGCGCATCCGCGGCGAGGTGGCGCGCATCGTCGAGATCGTGCGCCAGCTGATGGAGCTGGGGCGGCGCCACAACGTCGAGAAGGAGTGGGTCCGCCTGGACGCCCTGGTGGAGGGGGCCCGCCAGCTGGTGGAGGAGGAGCTGGAGCAGGGCGGCATCCGCCTGGACACCGAGCTTCCCCCCAGGCCCCCGCGGCTGCTGGCCAACGGCCAGCAGCTGACCCAGGTGCTCACCAACCTGCTGCGCAATGCCGCCCAGGCCGAGGGCACCCGCCGCGTCAGGCTAAGCGCCGAGTCCCGTGGCGATCAGCTGCACCTGAGGCTCGAGGATGACGGCAGCGGCATCCTCGAGGCCGACAAGTCCCAGGTCTTCGATCCCTTCTTCACCACCAAGCCGGTGGGCCAGGGGAGCGGCCTCGGCCTCTCCATGGTCCACCGCATCGTCAACGACCATAGCGGTACCATCGGGGTGTTCGACAGCGAGCTCGGCGGGGCCGGGTTCGCCATCACCCTGCCGCTGGAGGACCTTCTGGAAGCGGGAGAGAACGAAGCCGTTACCCCCAACCACCCGGCAACGCGAGGACGCCAATCGTGACCCCCAAGGACGCCGTGCCACCCTGCCCGATCCTGATCGTCGAGGACGACCCCGCCATCCTGGAGCTGCTCGAGGAGGAGCTCCAGGAGGCCGGCCACGCCACCCTGGGCGCTGCCAGCGCCGAGGAGGCCCTCGCCACCCTCAGCCACAGCCCGGTGGCCCTGGTGATCAGCGATGTGCGCCTGCCCGGCATGAGCGGCCTGGCCCTGCTGGAGCAGCTGCGCGCCGAGAACAGCACCCTCGGCTTCATCGTCATCACCGCCTTCGGCACCATCGACCAGGCAGTGGAGGCGCTCAAGCTCGGCGCCGATGACTTCCTGACCAAGCCGCTGGACCTGGAGAACGTCCGCGAGGCCGTGTTCCGGGTGCTGGAGCACCGCCGCCTGGCCGAGCGCTTCCAGCGCGACGCGCCGCCCGGCCACTTCCACGGCATCGTCGGCGGGAGCGAGCCGATGCAGGCGCTGTTCCACGACGCCGCCCGGCTGGCGAAGAGCGATGCGCCGATCCTGGTGCTCGGCGAGAGCGGCACCGGCAAGGAGCTGCTGGCCCGGGCGATACACGCCGAGAGCCCGCGCGCCGAGGGCCCCTTCGTGGCGGTCAACTGCGCCAGCATCCCCGGCGAGCTGATGGAGAGCGAGTTCTTCGGCCATGTGAAGGGCGCCTTCACCGGCGCCAGCGACCATCGCCAGGGGCTGTTCCAGTCGGCCCGGGGCGGCAGCCTGTTCCTCGACGAGATCGGCGAGATGTCGCCGGAGCTGCAGGCCAAGCTGCTGCGCGCCCTGCAGGAGAAGACCGTGCGACCGGTGGGCGGCGAGCGGGAGGAGCCGGTGGACGTGCGCATCATCGCCGCCACCCACCGCGACCTGGAGCAGGCCATCGAGACGGGCAACTTCCGCAGCGACCTCTTCTATCGCCTGGAGACCTTCTCGCTGCGTATTCCCCCGCTGCGCGAGCGCGAGGGCGACCTGGAGCGGCTGATCACGGCGCTGATCGACAAGCACGCCGACGCCCAGCAGAAGCGCATCGAGGGCATCGAGCCCGCTGCCCTGCAGGCGCTGCTCGCCTATGGCTACCCGGGCAACGTGCGCGAACTGGAGAACGCCATCATGCGCGCGGTGACCCTGGCCGATTCGGGCGAGATTCGCCACGCCGACCTGCCCGAGCGCCTGCGCGAGCAGGCCCAGGCATCCCGCCGCGAGAGCGGCGAGGTCGTGGCCGGCAGCCTGGCCCCCAGCACGCCGCAGCAGGCCTGGCCAAGCCTCGAGGAGGTCGAGAAGCGTTATATCCGCAAGGTGCTGGACGCCACCGGCGGCAACAAGCGCCGCACCGCCGACATCCTGGGCATCGCCCGACGCACCCTCTATCGCCGCCTCGACGACGGCTGAATGCGACCGGGAGACAGACAGAACGAACCAGACAGGCAAAAAACCGACAGGCAGAAAAAACCCCTGCACCTGGCAGGGGTTGAAGGGCGCGGTCCGGCTTCCGATGCCGAGGGGATAGGAGAGAGCATCGGCCGGCCGCGCCGGGGAACACCACCATGACGGGCCTTACTCCTGCGGCATCTCCCACTCGTCATCCTCGCCGCCGGGCTGGGCCGCATCCGGCTGGGCCGCACCCGGCTCGCCGTTGGGCATGGGCTCGGTGCCGCTGCCGAAGCCGGGTTCGTCAGTCGCGCCGCCCGGCTCCGCCGGTGCCATGGGGTCACCCCCCGCCGGATCGGCCGCCGGGTCATTGATGGGATCGCTCATGGAGTCGACACCGGGGTCGGCGGGCTGGGCACCCGGATCGGCAGGCTGAGTGGCCGGATCTGCGGGCTGGGTGGCCGCCGGGTCGCCGGCCGCAGGGTCGCCTGCCGCAGGATCGCCTGCCGCAGGGTCATGCATATCGGCGAAGGCCAGCGGGCTGGCCAGCAGGCCGACAGAGACACCGAGAACGCCCAGTTTCTTCAACAGCTCCTGTGACATCATGCTTCGCTCCTTTCCTTTCGGATCATCCTTCGTCGTATCGGGACGAACTTGCGGTCAGTAGTTGCCCGCTTCCTCGTCGTCCATCTCGTCCATCATCGGTTCCTGGCTTTCCATGGGATCCATGGGGTCGTCGCTCTGGGCGGGGGCCTGGTCCATGCCGGGCTCGTCGCCCATCGCAGGCTCATCGCCCATGCCAGGCTCATCCTCCATAGGCTGGGCCGGTTCCTCCATGGGCGGGTCCGCCGGCTCCATGGGGGGCAGCTCATCATCACCGTTGCCACAGCCGGCCAGCGCCAGGCTGCCGAGCGACAGGGCGGCGATGGCCGCCAGCGCCTTCAGGCGACGCCCTCGGGGCGAGCGGGAGGCATGACCTTGTCGAGACTCCACCTGGCTGGACGGTGCTTGCTGAGGCATTGACATCTCCTGGGTTCATTGACTTCACCAAGAGAGGAGCAGTCGCCATGCCACTCCTGGCCAACCGCCAATAAAAAACTAGACAATCAATGACTTAAAAAACAATAGGCGACGACGAGTCGCGTGCCGACACCCGCGCATCGGGTGGTCAGATCTGACACATGCGCCCCGGATTACCCGCCGGAAGGAGTCGGGTCGGTTCGGAATCAACGCTATACGAAGGTATAGTCGCCTCCCCGTGACGCCAGCCGGGCGTTGAATCGCTTTCCACGAAGCGAAGCTAGGCTTTGAAGGCACTGAGGAAATGCCAGCCCACGGCGGCAAGGTGGCGACCCACACCGATGTTTCGGTGTTCATGGTGCGCCCGCCCACGACCTGAGCCACCCGCCCGGATACCCCCAAGACGCTACGCAAGGGAGACAGCCACTATGGCCAATGACGAGAACGCCCCCGAGAAGCCGCAGGCTTCCGAGGGCATTCCGGCCCCGGAGGGGCCCGCCAACCTGATCGATACCGACTACGTGATCGGCCAGGACAACATTTCCGCCTCGCCCATGGGGATCGACGTGGACCTGCACGGCAAGGTATTCGCCGTGTCGGCCATCGTGGTGATGTTCTTCGTGATCATCACCCTGGCCCTGCAGGACCAGGTCGGTCCGCTGTTCACCAGCACCTTCAACTTCCTGACCGGCAACATGGCCTGGTTCTTCCTGCTGGCCGCCAACATCTTCGTGCTGCTGTCGATCGTGCTGATCTTCACGCCCCTGGGGAAGGTGCGCATCGGCGGGGCCGATGCCAAGCCGGACTTCAGCTACGCGGGCTGGTTCTCCATGCTGTTCGCCGCCGGCATGGGCATCGGCCTGATGTACTTCGGCGTCTCCGAGCCCATGGATCACTTCCAGGCGGCGCTCGGCGGCATCAGCAGCGAAGGCGGCGCGCGCACCGACTGGTCGCCGCTGGGCGGCGCCGAGGGCGACGAGGCCGGCGCCCTGGCGCTGGGCATGGCCGCCACCATCTTCCACTGGGGCCTGCACCCCTGGGGCATCTACGCCGTGGTGGCGCTGTCGCTGGCGATCTTCTCCTTCAACAAGGGCCTGCCGCTCACCATGCGCTCGATCTTCTACCCGATCCTGGGGGAGCGCGTGTGGGGCTGGCCGGGGCATGTGATCGACATCCTGGCGGTGTTCGCCACCCTGTTCGGCCTGGCCACCTCGCTCGGCCTCGGTGCCCAGCAGGCCACCAACGGCTTGAACGACCTCTTCGGCATTCCCGATACCAACGTCACCATGGTGCTGCTGATCGTCGCCATCACCATCGTGGCCATCGGCTCCATCACCCTCGGCGTCGACAAGGGCGTGCAGCGCCTCTCCCAGCTCAACATGGGGCTCGCCTTCCTGCTGCTGGCCTTCGTCATCCTGGTGGGCCCGACGCTGATGATCGCCACCGGCTTCTTCCAGAACCTGGGCCACTACCTCAGCTACCTGCCGGCGCTCTCCAACCCCTTCGGGCGCGAGGACGCCAACTTCAGCCAGGGCTGGACCGCCTTCTACTGGGCCTGGTGGATCTCCTGGTCGCCCTTCGTCGGCATGTTCATCGCCCGGGTCTCCCGCGGGCGCACCGTGCGCGAGTTCCTGATCGCCGTGCTGCTGGTGCCGTCGCTGGTCTCGGTGCTGTGGATGACCTCCTTCGGCAGCGCCGGCATCAGCCAGCTGCTGGCCGGTACCTTCGAGGGCGAGGCGGATGCGCTCTTCGTGATGCTGGCCGGGCTGCCGCTCACCGAGATCACCTCCTTCATCGCCATCGTGCTGGTAGTGGTGTTCTTCATCACCTCCTCAGACTCCGGCTCCCTGGTGATCGACTCCATCACCGCCGGCGGCAAGGTGGACGCGCCCAAGCCCCAGCGAATCTTCTGGGCCATCATCGAGGGCGCCATCGCCATCGGCCTGCTGATCGGCGGCGGCCTGGCGGCGCTGCAGGCCGCGGTGATCTCCACCGGCCTGCCCTTCACCCTGGTCCTGCTGGTGGGCTGCTACGCCATCATCAAGGGGCTGATGAGCGAACCGCGCTGAGGTTTCTCCTCGACGCAGCCCAGGGGCGGCCATCGGGCCGCCCTTTTTGGTGGTCGGGTGTCTACGCTTAGGGTGACACGCCGATGACCGCCTCCCGGTGGAAGCACGTCAACTGGTGAATGGATGCCCATTTCGTGACGATTCAAGACACCCCGCTGCCACACCGGGCCCTGCTCGCCGTCGCCCTGCTGCTGACACAGCCCGCCGATGCCCTGGCGGAGAGTCTGCGCGTCGGTGTCTACCACAATCCGCCCAAGCTGATGCCGGATGAGCAGGGGCAGCCCAGCGGTATCCTGGGCGACCTGCTGCTGGCCATGGCGGCACAGGAGGGGTGGCAGCTGGAGGCAGTGCCCTGCACCTGGCAGGCCTGCCTGACGGCCCTCGAGGCCGGCGAGCTCGACCTGCTGCCCGATGTGGCCTGGACGGAGGAGCGCAACGAGATCTTCGCCTTCCACGACGAGCCGGTGATGCACAGCTGGTCCCAGGTCTACCAGCGGCCGGGGCTGTCGCTGGATGCCATCGTCGACCTCGACGGGCACCGCGTGGCGGTGCTGGAGGGGTCGATCCAGCGCCAGTTCCTCGACCAGCTCACCGACAGCTTCGGTGTCACGCCCCTCCCGGTCGAGGTCAGCAGCTTCGAGGAGGGCTTCGCGGCGGTCCGCGACGGCCGTGCGGAGGCCTCGGTGGTCAATCGCCACTACGGCGACTGGCAGGCCAATGCCCAGGGCCTCGAGGTCACTCCCATCATGTTCCAGCCCGCCAGGCTCTTCTTTGCGGCACCAGCCGGCGCGGGACAGGAGGTCCTGGCGCGGATCGACCACTACATGGGGCTCTGGAAACCCGATGCCCGCTCGCCCTACCACAGGGCGCTGGCCCGCTGGAGCGTCGAGAGCGACGACCGCTTCCACATTCCCCCGCTGCTGTGGTGGGGGCTCGGCGGCCTGCTGTTCATGCTGTCGCTGGCCGCCGGCCTGAGCCTGCTGCTGCGCCACCGCATCCTGGCGCGTACCGCCCAATACCAGGAGGTCCAGGCGCGCAACTACCGCCTGGCCCACTTCAGCCCGGTCACCGGGCTACCCAATCGCGGTCGGCTGATCGCACAGCTGGAACAGGCGATTTCCGCCCAGCATCGCCATGAATGGCAGGAGCGGCACGGCGCCCTGATGCTGCTCGATCTCGACCGCTTCAAGCTGGTCAACGACCTGTACAGCCACGAGGCGGGAGATCGCCTGCTGCAACAGGTAGCCGAGGCGCTGGAGCGAGCCCTCGACGAGCCCGGCTTCCTGGCCCACCTGGGCGGCGACGAGTTCGCCATCATGATCGATGAGATCGACCTGCCGGTGACGGCGGCGGCACATCGTGTCGAGCACCTCGCCGAGACCCTGCTGGCGGCGGTGTCATCCCTGGCCCCCTGCCAGGATGCGCCGCAGACCACTGCCAGCATCGGCGCGACCCTGTTCACCGCCGGCAAGCCCGATGCCGGCAGCGTGATCCAGCAGGTGGATATGGCGCTGGCCCGGGCCAAGACCGCCGGGGGCAACACCCTGCGTTTCTTCAGCGAGGAGATCCACCGCGAGGTGATGGCCCGGGTGCGCATGGAGCAGGATCTGGCGCGGGCCCTGGCCCGCGACGAGCTGCTGCTGCACTACCAGCCTCAGGTAAGCGCCGACGGACGCTGTATCGGCGTCGAGGCACTGCTGCGCTGGCAGCATCCGCAGCGCGGCATGATCTCTCCGGTGGAGTTCATTCCCCTGGCCGAGCAGACGCGCCTGATCCTACCCATCGGCCACTGGGTGCTGCGCTGCGCCTGCCGACTGCTTGCCAGCTGGGCGGACTCTTCCAGGGCCGACCTGCGCGTCGCGGTCAACGTCAGCGCCGTGCAGTTTCACCAGCCCGACTTCATCGACCTGATCAAGGACGTGCTGCGCGAGACCGGGGCGCCGGCCGAGCGGCTGACCCTGGAGGTCACCGAGTCGCTGCTGATGGAGGACCCGGAGCGGGTACGCGTGACCCTGGGCGAGCTGCGTGACCTGGGCATTCGTCTGGCACTGGATGACTTCGGCACCGGCTACTCGTCGCTCAACTATCTCAAGCGGCTGCCGCTGGATGAACTGAAGGTCGATCGCAGCTTCGTGATGGGCGTGCCCGCAGACGCCTCGGATGCCGCCATCGTGGAGACCACCCTGACGCTGGCCGCGAGCCTGGGCCTGGATGTGGTCGCCGAGGGCGTGGAGCATGCCGAGCAGCTCGACTGGCTCGCCTCGCGGGGGTGCCGGGCCTTCCAGGGCTACCACTTCCGGCGACCGGCTCCGCTCGAGGAGCTGACGTTCGACGAAGCGTGACCCCCTGGCATCAGCTCCACAGCTGGCCCACCGGGGTGTCGGGGGAGTAGTGGCGGGCCACCTGGGCGTGCAGCAGCTCGGCAGTGGCCAGGGCGTCCACCAGGGCGTGGTGCCCTTGGTAGGCGGGCAGGCCGTAGCGCGCGCGGCTGTTGTGCAGGCGGATCGAGACCGGCGGGCGCCCCAGCCAGCGCCGGAAGCGTGCCCACAGCGGCTGGCGGTGCAGCCGCGCTTCCAGCGACATGGTGTCGATCACCGGGAAGCGCAGCCCCTCCCCCAGCCGGGACTGGATGGCAGCGTCGAGGAAGGGCCGCTCGATATGGCGGTAGTGCACCACCGCCACCCGCCCCTTCAGCACCTCGAGCAGCTCCGGCAGGATCGCGGCAAGATCGGGGGCGTTCTCCACCTCGCCGTGGGTGATGCGGTGCAGGATCACCGACTGCTCGGTGAGCTCCTGGACCGGCTTGAGCACCCAATAGCGTCGCTCGCGCAGGGGAATCCGGGCCAGGGTGAAGGGCACCACCCCGACGCTGACGATGGCATGGCGGCGCGAGTCGAGCCCGGTGGTCTCGATGTCGAGCGCCACCATTGGCACCTCGCCGATGGGCGTGGCCGGGTCCGGGCAGCCCGTGGCGAAATAGTCCTTGAGCAGCCTGTGTTGGACCCGGGCGGCGCGATCAGCCAGGTACTCGGGCCAGCCGGGTGTCTGCTGGCGCACCGCGCCTGGCAGCCGAATCACCGGGTCCCTCGCGGGCGACGCGCCGCGCTGGCCGGGACCGGATAGCGGAACTTGAGAAACTTCTGGGCGTTGCTGAGCACCTGGAAGGCGTCCTTGAGGGTGTGGCGCTCGGCGTCGGAGACGTTCTCCGGCTCGATGTTGTTGTCCGGGGTGCGCTCCTGCTGCAGGTCGAACACCTGATGGCGAATGCGCGCCATGGCGAGGAACTCCAGGGCGTAGCGCAGCTTGTCGCTGACCCCCGGCGCCAGCAGCTGGGTGCGATCGATGTCGTCGAGGCGCTCGAAGCTGTTCTGGGCCCGGGAGCCGCAGGCCAGGGCATGCACCCGGATCAGGTCGGTGAGCGGTGCGGTGCCGCGCCGCTTGAGGTTGATGGAGTTGTTCTGCTTGCCATCCTTCTCCATCACGAAGGTGCGGAAGAAGCCCAGCGGCGGGGTGCGATTGAGGGCATTGCGCGCCATGGCGGCCAGGAACAGCGGGCTCTTCGGCGCCTGCTCGGCCACCAGGTCCTGCAGCTGCTCGACGAAGACGTTCTCGCCGTGGACGACATCGAGGTCGAAGAAGATCGAGCTGTGCAGCAGCCGCTCCGGGGTCGGGTCGTGGATCCAGTCCTCGAAGTAGCCCTTCCACACCGACAGCGGCTGCCGCCAGCGCGGGTTGGTGGCCATGATATCGCCGGTGCAGTAGGTGTAGCCGCAGGCGTGCAGGCCGTCGCTGACGATCCTGGCCATCTCCAGGAAGTAGGCGTCGTGGACCTCGGGGTCGAAGGCGTCATCCAGCACCAGGGCGTTGTCCTGGTCGGTGACGATGGACTGCTCGTTGCGCGCCATGGAGCCCATGGCCATGAAGCAGTAGGGCACCGGCGGCGGCCCCAGCGCCTCCTCGGCCAGCTCCAGCAGGCGCCGAGTGAAGCTGCGCCCGATGGTGGAGAGCGCGCTGCCGATCATCCGCGAGTCGGCGCCATCCTCCACCATGCGCACGAAGGCGGCACGCACGTCCGGGGCCAGCTTGGCCAGGCCCTCCGCCGTGGACTGGTTGAAGATGTTGCTGACCAGGTAGAGGCTGGAGTGGGTCTCGTAGCGGATGATGTCGGAGAGGTGGACGATGCCCACCGGGTGGCGGCGATGCATTACCGGCAGGTGGTGGATGTTGTTGCGCAGCATGGTGAGCATCGCCTCGTGGACCGACTCGTCGGACTGGATCGCCACCAGCCGGTCGACCACGATCTCCCCCACCGGCGTGTCGGACGGGCGCCCCTCGGCCACCAGCCGACGGAAGTCGCTGTCGGTGAGGATGCCGCGCACCTGCCAGGCGCGCTCCTCGCTGTCGCGGAAGGTGTAGCGGGGGTTGTCGCCGGGGGCATCCAACACCAGCACCGCCGAGGCGCCGAGGTCGCCCACCAGGCGCGCGGCCTCCTGCACCGTGGTGCTCGCCACCACCATCACCGGATAGCGGGTCAGCAGCTTGCGCACCCGAGTGATCATCATGTCGTTCTGCTTCTTGTGCTGCTCCACCGCCGACTCGAGGCGCGGGCGCTCCAGTTCCACGAACTCGGCGAAGTGCTCATCCTCCTCGCAGAGACGCTGGAAGAGCGCATCCGGGAGGAAGTAGATCAGGCTGTCCTCCAGCGCCCGCACGGGGTAGCGGACCCGGTGATTCCGCAGCAGGCTGAAGTGGCCGAATATATCGCCCTCACCGCGGCGGTCGTAGAGGTCGCCGTTGCGGCGATAGACCTCCACGGCGCCGCTGCGGATGTAGCCCAGTTCGTGGATCTCCTGATCGAGGAGCAGGATCTCGCTGCCGGCACGGTAGTAGGCCACCTCGACCTGGCCGGCGATCTCGTCGAGCAGGTCGTCCGAGAGGGCATCGAAGGGCGGGAAGCGCCCCATATGCTGGCGGATTTCCAGCAGTTCCACTTCCATGAGTCGCGCTCCCGTCCGGCTGGTCACATGCCGGAAGTCTGGGAGCTGCCGGCGGCGCTGTAAAGCCGGCACACATGCAAACGGCCACCCAGAGGGGTGGCCGTTCACGCTGCCGATGGGAGTCGGCGTGGAGTCAGGACCGGCTTACGACTGGGCCATCTCCTGAACACGCTGCATCAGCTCGGGATCCTGCTGGATCGCCTGACCGATGGCGTTGAAGGTATCCACATCGAGGCCGCTATCCTCGACCACCTCGACCATCTTGTCGTTGGCTTCCATGCGAACTTCCTGCTGGGAGGCCTCGTCCTCGGCGGAGTGCAGACGCTCGGTGTACTCCTGGGAGATCACGGCGATCTCCTGGGAGGCGTCGGCAAACTGCTGGAGCTGCTCGTCGGAGAAGTCCATGGCCGGGGCGGTGGCCTGGGGCTGCTCGGGGGCGGCCGCGGGATCCTGCTGGGCGTGGGCGGTAGCGGACATCAGGCCGGCGCTGAGCAGGGCAGCAGAGAACAGAGCAGTCATCCGTTTCATGAATACCTCCAGGAAGGCGTTGCGTGTATGTGGGGACTGTGACGGCAGCGTGCGGCCCGCGTTCAGAATTTTCGTGTAAAAGTTAGCAACATAGGGTGTGTAAAAGACCACATCCGTAGCCATCAGGAGACACCTGAGCGGACGCTTCGGCACAGGGCCCGCCGCTGGCGCGCTCGGCACAGACCGGCACAATGGGAATGACACTCATTCTCCCAGCGAGCCGACGCCTCCTGCACGGGGACTAGGCGAAACCCGAGCAGCGCAGTATGGTCAGGGGCTCCCTCAACGACGACACGGATGTTCGCCATGGCCTTCCCTACCGCCGACTCCCGTACCGCCAGCCTCTGGCTCGCCGCCATGCCGCTGCTGTTCGTGGTGCTGTGGAGCACCGGCTTCATCGGTGCCAAGTTCGGCCTGCCCTACGCCGAGCCCTTCACCTTCCTGTTCATCCGCTTCGCGCTGACCCTGGCGCTGCTGATCCCCCTGGCCCACTGGCTCTCCGGGGAGTGGCCCCGGGGTGCGCGGCTGTGGGGGCATATCGCCGTCTCCGGTCTGCTGGTGCACGGCGCCTACCTGGGCGGGGTCTTCTACGGCATCTACCTGGGCATGCCGGCGGGGCTCGCCTCGCTGCTGGTGGGTCTGCAGCCGCTGCTCACCGCCGGGCTCGCCGGGCCGCTGCTGGGCGAGCGGCTGGGCGGGCGCCAGTGGCTGGGGCTGGTGCTGGGGCTCGTCGGCGTCACCCTGGTGCTGGGCGGCAAGCTCGACCCGGGCGAGGCGCTCTTCCAGGGCTTCGGCGCCGGCGCCCTGCTGGCCATCCTGATCGCGCTGCTGGGAATCGCCGGCGGCACCCTCTACCAGAAGCGCCACTGCACCGGCATGCCGCTGCTCTCCGGCACCGTGGTGCAGTACCTGGCGGCGGGCGCGGTGCTGGGGCTCGGGGCCCTGCTCTTCGAGGAGCGCAGCGTGACCTGGACACCCACCTTCGCCCTCACCCTGGGCTGGCTGGTGCTGGTGCTGTCGATCGCCGCCATCCTGCTGCTGATGGCGCTGATCAGGCGCGGCGAGGCCTCGCGGGTGGCGAGCCTCTTCTACCTGGTGCCGCCGGTCACCGCCCTGCAGGCCTGGTGGCTCTTCGACGAGGCGCTGCCGCCGGTGTCGCTTGCCGGCATGGCCGTCGCCATCGCCGGGGTGGTGCTGGTGGTCAGGGGGCAGCCTTCGCCAGCCGGCAGGCAGCGTACTTGAACTCCGGGATCTTGCCGAAGGGGTCCAGCGCCGGGTTGGTGAGCAGGTTGGCCGCCGCCTCCACGTAGGCGAAGGGCACGAAGACCATGCCGTCGGGCATCCCCGGGTCGACCCGGGCCGTCAGGGTGATCTCGCCGCGGCGGGTGGCGATGGTGATCGCCTCCCCCGGCGCCACCCCGAGGCGGTTGAGCTCCCCGGGGGAGAGGCTGGCCGTCGCCTCGGGCTCCAGGGCGTCGAGCACGCTGGCGCGGCGCGTCATGGCACCGGTGTGCCAGTGCTCCAGCTGGCGCCCGGTGGTCAGCACCGTGGGATAGGCCTCATCCACCGGCTCGTCCGGCGGCAGCGGCCGGGTTGGCGAGAACCTCGCCCGACCGCCGGCCCGGGGGAAGGCGTCGGAGAAGACCACGTCCTGGCCCGGAGCATCGTCGGCCGGGCAGGGGTAGGTCACCGAGCCCTCCCGCTCCAGGCGCTCCCAGGCGATATGATCGAGGGAGTGCATGCCCCGCTTCATCTCGGCGAACACCTCGCGAGGGTGGGCGTAGTCCCAGGCCAGGCCGAAGCGCCGGGCGATCTCCTGGATGATCCACCAGTCGGGCTTCGCCTCTCCCGGCGGCGCCACGGCGGCGCGGCCCAGCTGCACCTGGCGGTTGGTGTTGGTCACCGTGCCGTCCTTCTCAGGCCAGGCGGTGGCCGGCAGGATGACGTCGGCGAACTGGGCGGTCTCGGTGACGAAGAGGTCCTGCACCACCAGGTGCTCCAGGGCGGCCAGGGCCTGGCGGGCGTGATGGAGGTCCGGGTCGGACATGGCCGGGTTCTCGCCGAGGATATACATGCCGCGGATCTGGCCGGCCAGGATGGCGTCCATGATCTCCACCACGGTGAGCCCCGGCTCGGGGTCGAGCTCGCTGTTCCACAGCTCCTCGAAGGCGGCGCGCAGCTGGGCATCGCCCACCGGCTGGTAGTCGGGCAGCACCATGGGGATCAGGCCGGCGTCCGAGGCCCCCTGGACGTTGTTCTGGCCGCGCAGCGGGTGCAGGCCGGTGCCGGGGCGGCCGGTCTGGCCGCAGGCCAGCGCCAGGGAGATCAGGCAGCGGGCGTTGTCGGTGCCGTGGACGTGCTGGGAGATGCCCATGCCCCAGAAGATCATCGCCCGCTCGGCGGTGGCGTAGGCCCGGGCGATCTCGCGGATGGTCTCGGGGGCCACGCCGCACAGGCCACTCATGGCTTCGGGGGTCATGTCCACCACGCTTTGCTTGAGCGCCTCGAAGCCCTCGGTATGCGCCGCGATATAGGCCTCGTCATACAGGCCTTCGCTGACGACGACATTGAGCATGGCGTTGTAGAGCGCCACGTCGCCGCCGGGGGAGAAGCGCACGCTGCGCCAGGCGTAGGCGTCCAGGGCCTGGCCCCGGGGGTCGAGGATGATCAGCCGGGTGCCGTTTCTCGCCGCCTGCTTGAAGTAGGTGGCCGCCACCGGGTGGTTCACCGCCGGGTTGCAGCCGGTGAGGATCACCACGTCGGCCTCGAGGGCCTGCATGAATGACGCCGTCACCGCGCCGGAGCCCAGGCACTCCATCAGTGCGGCCACCGAGCTGGCATGACACAGCCGGGTGCAGTGGTCCACGTGGTTGGAGCCGAAGCCGGTACGCACCAGCTTCTGGAAGAGCCAGGCCTCCTCGTTGGAACACTTGGCGCTGCCGAAGCCGGCCAGCGCCCCGGGGCCGTGGGCCGCCTTGAGGTCGACGAGCCCGGTGGCGGCCATCTCCAGCGCCTCCTCCCAGCTCGCTTCAAAGAAGTGGGTCAGCGGCCTTGCCGGATCGAAGTCGGGATCGAGCCCCTTGGCCACGCCGGGCCGGCGGATCAGCGGCCTGGTCAGGCGTGCCGGGTGATTGGGGTAGTCGAAGCCGAAGCGCCCCTTGACGCACAGCCGCCCCTGGTTGGCGGGGCCGTCCCGGCCCTCGACGAAGAGAATGCGCCCAGGCCCCGGAGCTGTTCCGGCGACAGGACTGCGGGGAGGCGCTACAAGTCCTTCCATGGAGGCTACCTCGGCCATCCCTGGTCCTCGGACCTCCCCTTCGTCCTGCCCCCGGCGCTCCTCGACGTGTGGTACGTCATCCTTCACATGGTAGGTAAGCTGGCAGCCCACCCCGCAGTAGGGGCAGACGGAATCCACGGTGCGGTCGGCCACGGCGGAGTCGCCGCGGCCCGCCTCGTCGATCAGGGTCGCCGGCATCAGCGCCCCGGTGGGGCAGGCCTGGACGCACTCGCCGCAGGCCACACAGGTGCTCTCCCCCATGGGGTCGTCGAAGTCGAAGACGATCTTCGCCGCCGCACCGCGATGGGCCAGGCC
Organism: Halomonas sp. PGE1; assembly: GCF_013000985.1. NCBI lineage: Bacteria > Pseudomonadati > Pseudomonadota > Gammaproteobacteria > Oceanospirillales > Halomonadaceae > Halomonas > Halomonas sp. PGE1. The sequence goes on along the minus strand of NZ_CP053032.1, from coordinate 1,206,436 downwards.
GATGACGTCGTTGCCCTGCACCTCGCGGCAGGCGCGCACGCAGAGCCCGCACTCGATGCAGGCGTCGAGATTGACGTTCATCGCGGTATGGGAGGCATCCTGGAAGCGCTGCGCCTCCCGCGGGCGCACATGGTGAACGGTGGGCGCGGCGCGCTCCGCTCGGGCGGGCAGCCGCTCGCTCACCGCCGTGGCATCGATGGCCAGCGCCTCGGCCATGGCCCAGAGATGGCTGGCGCGGTCGGGGCTCGCCTTCCGCTCGGGCTGGTCGGCGAGCAGCAGTTCCAGCACGGATTCCCGCGCCTCGCGGGCGCGCTCGGAGCTCGCACTCCTCACCACCATGCCGGGGGCCGCCTCGCGGAGGCAGCTGGCCGCCAGCACCCGCTCCCCCTCGATCTCCACCATGCAGGCGCGGCAGTTGCCGTCGGCCCGATAGCCCGGGGCGTCCTTGAAGCAGAGATGGGGAATGGTCTCGCCGGCACGCTTGGCCACCTGCCAGAGGGTCTCGCCGGGACGGGCGCTCACCTCGACGCCGTCCAGGGTCAGGATAAAGGTCTCGGGGTTCGGGGTCTGCGTGGTCTGCATGGTCTGCCTCCCTACCCTTTCACGATGAGGTTCTGAGCTTCGAGCTCGCCGCGGAAGTCGCGCAGCAGGCTCAGCACCGGATTGGGCGCCGCCTGGCCCAGGCCGCAGATGGAGGCGTCCATCATCACCCGGGCGAGGCGCTCGAGCGCCTCGACGTCCCAGGCATCACGCTCGAGCAGGGTCAGCATCTTCTCGGTGCCCACCCGGCACGGGGTGCACTGGCCGCAGGATTCGTCGGCGAAGAAGGCCAGCAGATTGGCGGCCACCGCACGCAGATCGTCCTGGTCCGAGAGCACGATGATCGCCGCCGAGCCGATAAAACAGCCGTGCTCCTGCAGGGTATCGAAGTCCAGCGGGATATCCGCCTTGCCGGCCGGGAGTATGCCGCCGGAGGCGCCACCGGGCAGGTAGCCGGCGAGGCGGTGCCCATCGGCCATGCCGCCGCAGTACTCCTCGAGCAACTCGGCCAGGGTGATGCCGGCGGGGGCCAGGTGCACCCCGGGCCGCTTGACCCGGCCGGAGACCGAGAAGCTGCGCAGCCCCTTGCGCCCGTGCCGGCCCTGGCCGGCGAACCAGTCGGCGCCCTTCTCGTGGATCAGCGGGATCCAGTAGACCGTCTCGACGTTGTTGACCAGGGTCGGCCGACCGAAGAGCCCCCGCTGGGCCACGAAGGGGGGCCGGTGGCGCGGCTTGCCGGGCTTGCCCTCCAGGGACTCGATCAGCGCCGACTCCTCGCCGCAGATGTAGGCGCCGGCGCCGCGGCGCAGCACCACGAAGCCGGGGGCGACCAGGCCCGCGGCCTCGAGCTCGGCGATCGCCTCGGTGAGCACACGGTGCAGCCCGGGATATTCATCGCGCAGGTAGATGTAGAGCGCGCTGGCCTCCACCGCCCAGGCGCTGACCAGGGCCCCCTCCAGGAAGCGGTGCGGCTCACGTTCGAGATAGAGGCGGTCCTTGAAGGTGCCGGGCTCGCCCTCGTCGGCGTTGATCACCGCGTAGCGGGGGCCGGGCTCGGCGCGCACCGCCTGCCACTTCTTGAAGGTGGGGAAGCCCGCCCCGCCCAGGCCGCGCAGGCCGGCGCGCTCGAGCTCATCGATCAGCACCTCGACGCCCACCTCGCCGGCGCGACACCGGGTCAGCAGCGAGTAGCCGCCACCGACGCGGTAGTCGGCCAGGCGCTGCCAGAGGATCGCCTCGGGATGGGTGTGGTTGGTATCCACCACCGCCTCGACCCCCTCCGGGGTGGCGTAGAGCAGGTGGTGATGGCCCACCTCGACCACCGGGGCGGTGTCGCAGCGTCCCATGCAGGGGGCACGCACCACCCGCACCCGCTCCGGGTCGAGGCCCGCCGCCAGCCGTTGGCGCAGGGCCTCGGCGCCGGCCAACTGGCAGGAGAGCGAATCGCAGACCCGCACGGTGACCTCCGGCGGCGGGGCCTCGCCGTCGTGGACCACGTCGAAGTGGGCATAGAAGGTGGCCGTCTCGTAGATGGCCGCCATGGGCAGGTTCATGTAGGCGGCCAGCGCCCTGAGCTCCACCAGGGAGAGGTGACCGTGGGCATCCTGGATGGCGTGCAGGTGCTCGATCAGCCTGTCGCGACGGCGCAGCTCCGGCGCCTCACGCTCGTCGCCGAGCAGCACGCGCAGGGCGGCCAGCGCCACCGGCGCCAGTTCACGGCCGCGGGTCTTGCCGCGCAGGCGGCGCTTGGGGTTGACGGTCGATTCGGTCATGGCGGGCTCCCGGAGTCGGCGGGCAGACGAGGCTAGAGTCTTTCAAGATAGGCCGGCCCGCCCAGGTTGTTCATCTGCTGGCGGATCCAGGCGCTGCGCCGCTCCACGTGAGGGCTGGGGCGCGCCGCATCCCAACCCCGCGGGTTGGGCAGGATGGCCGCCAAGCGGCTGGCCTGCACGGCCGTGAGCTGGCCGGCAGAGACCCCGAAGTAGTGCTGGGCCGCGGCCTCCAGGCCGAACACGCCGCTGTCCCATTCGGCGATGTTCAAATAGACCTCGAGGATGCGCTGCTTGGGCCACAGGGTCTCGATCAGCAGGGTGAACCATGCCTCCAGCCCTTTGCGCGCCCAGCTGCGCCCGGTCCACAGGAAGAGGTTCTTGGCGGTCTGCTGGCTCAGGGTGCTGGCCCCGCGCAGCCGCCCCCCGGCACGGTTGGACTCCCAGGCGCGGCGCATCTCCACCAGATCGAAGCCGCGATGCTCGGGAAAGCGCTGGTCCTCGGCAGCGATCACCGCCAGCTTGGCGTGGTCGGAGAGCGCCTCCCAGGGGCGCCACTGGTGGCGAAGCTCGATGGGCTCCCGGGAGATCCAGGACTGCACCTTGCGCTCCACCATCACCATGGAACCGAACACCGGCACCTGGCGAAACAGCAGCACCAGCAGTACCGAGAGCACCACGAAGCCCAGCACGACGCGCCACAGCCAGCCCCACAGCCGGCGGCCCCATGCCCTGACCATTCCTCTTCTCACTATCGCTCGACCCACGACCACTCGCCCCTGCGAACCCGACGCCAGACGACCAGTATACGGGCTCGCATCGCGGCAAGGGAGGCGAGCGGCCGGCGCATCCTCAACGCGCCAGCCTCAACGCGCTAGAGATTCTTGTGCAGCCGTTCGGCGTGATAGCGCAGGTGATCCTCGATGAAGGAGGCGATGAAGTAGTAGCTGTGATCGTAGCCGGGCTGCCGACGCAGGGTGAGCGGGTGGTCGTGCTCGGCGCACACCGCCTCCAGCCGCTCGGGCCTGAGCTGCTCGTCGAGGAAGTCGTCGGCCTCGCCCTGGTCGATGAACAGCGGCTGGCTGGAGGCACCGCGGGCCACCAGCTCGCAGGCATCGTACTGGGTCCACTTGCCGCGGTCCTCGCCCAGGTAGCCACCGAAGGCCTTCTGGCCCCAGGGGCACTCCGACGGATTGACGATGGGGGCGAAGGCCGACACCGAGCGGTAGTGGCCGGGCCGGCGCAGGGCCATGATCAGTGCCCCGTGGCCGCCCATGGAGTGGCCGCTGATCGACTCGCGCCCGTTCACCGGGAAGTGCTGGCGCACCACCGAGGGGAGCTCTTCGGTGACGTAGTCGTACATGCGGTAGTGCTTCTTCCAGGGCTCCCGGGTGGCGTTGACATAGAAACCGGCACCGCTGCCGAAGTCATAGCTGTCATGCTCGCCGGGCAGGTCGGTGCCCCGCGGGCTGGTGTCGGGGCAGACGATGGCGATACCCAGCTCCGCCGCCAGGCGATGGGCACCGGCCTTCTGCATGAAGTTCTCGTCGGTGCAGGTCAGGCCGGAGAGCCACCACAGCAGCGGCACCCGCTCGGTCTCGGCTTGGGGAGGCAGGTAGATGGCGAAGACCATCTCGCAGTCCAGCGCCCGGGAGCGGTGGCGGTAGCGCTTGTGCCAGCCGCCGAAGCTCTTGTTGGCCGACACCAGCTCCAGGTTCTCGGTCATGGTCATGGGAAATCTCCGGGCGGCCGGGACTGCTGTCCCGGCCGCGCTGTCAGGGGTCAAGGGCGATACGGCCCCCGGCGCATCAGTAATGGAGGACGGTGCGGATGCTCTCACCCCGATGCAGCAGCTCGAAGGCCTCGTTGATCTTCTCGAAGGGCATGTCGTGGGTGATGAAGTCGTCGATGTTGAGCTCCCCCTTCATGTACTGCTCGACGTAGCCCGGCAGCTCCGAGCGCCCCTTGACGCCGCCGAAGGCGGAGCCCTTCCAGACCCGCCCGGTGACCAGCTGGAACGGGCGGGTGGAGATCTCCTCGCCGGCACCGGCCACGCCGATGATGATCGACTCGCCCCAGCCCTTGTGGCAGCACTCCAGCGCCGAGCGCATGACGTTGACGTTGCCGATACACTCGAAGGAGTAGTCGACGCCGCCGTCGGTCAGGTCGATGATCACCTGCTGGATGGGGTCGCCGTAGTCCTTGGGGTTGACGAAGTCGGTGGCGCCGAACTGCTCGGCCAGCTTGAACTTCTCCGGGTTGACGTCGATGGCGATGATCCGGCTCGCCTTGGCCATCACCGCCCCCTGGATCACGGCCAGGCCGATGGCGCCGAGGCCGAAGACGGCCACGGTGGAGCCCGGCTCCACCTTGGCGGTGTTCATCACCGCGCCGATGCCGGTGGTCACGCCGCAGCCCAGCAGGCAGATCTTGTCCAGGGGCGCCTCCTTGGAGACCACCGCGAGCGACACCTCGGGGAGCACGGTGTACTCGCTGAAGGTGGAGGTGCCCATGTAGTGGTGCAGCATCTTGCCGTCCAGCGAGAAGCGGCTGGTGCCATCGGGCATCAGGCCCTTGCCCTGGGTGGCGCGCACGGCGCCGCACAGGTTGGTCTTGCCGGAGAGGCAGAACTTGCACTTGCCGCACTCGGCGGTATAGAGCGGGATGACGTGGTCGCCGGGACGCACGCTGGTCACCCCCTCACCCACCTCCTGAACGATGCCGGCGCCCTCATGGCCCAGCACCGCCGGGAAGTTGCCCTCCGGGTCGGCACCGGACAGCGTATAGGCATCGGTATGGCAGACGCTGGTGGCGGCCATCTTCACCAGCACCTCGCCGGCCTTGGGGCCCTCGACGTCGATCTCGACCAGCTCGAGGGGCTTGCCCGCTTCCAGGGCGACGGCGGCGCGTGATTTCATGGCGATATCCTCGTTGACGATGAACAGGCAGTGGGAACAGTGTAGGCAAAGCACCGGCCTGGGATAAACTGCACCAAATGCATGACATTATTGCTGTGAGGCAATAATCAACGAGGAACCTGCCATGCAGCGCTGGGATCGTATCGAAGCCTTCGTGGAAGTGGTGCGCCTGGGCACCTTCGCCGCCGCCGCCCGGGAGCTGTCCGTCTCGCCCTCCCACGTCAGCCGGCTTGTGGCCCAGCTCGAGCAGCAGCTCGGTACCGCCCTGCTCTACCGCACTACGCGCCAGACCCACCTGACCGACGAGGGGCGGCTCTATTTCACCCACTGCCGCCAGCTGTTCGACGGCTTCCGCGAGGCCGAGGCGGCTCTCAGCGACCTCCAGGAGCGCCCTCGGGGCCTGCTCAGCCTCACCTCGGCCACCACCTTCGGCGAACGCTTCATCGCCCCCCTGGTCAACGACTTCCTGCTGGCCCACCCGCGCCTCGAGGTGCGCATGCATTTCACCAACCGCCAGGTGGACATCATCGACGAGGGCTTCGATATCGCCATCCGCATGGGGCGGCTGGAGGACTCGAGCCTGGTGGCCCGTCGGCTCTGCGAGCGGCGCGAGTACGTGGTGGGAGCACCAGCCTACTTCGCCCATGTTTCCCAGCCCCACGCCCTGGCGGAGCTCTCCCGCCACCGCTGTCTGATCGGCACCCGAGACCACTGGCGCTTTGCCGTGGAAGGCGTACGTCGCGAGGTAAGGGTATCCGGAGCATGGCGCGCCAACTCGGGTCCTGCCCTGCTGGATGCCGCCCTCAAGGGGCTGGGCCTGGCCCAGCTGCCCGACTACTACGTGGAGGAGCACCTGGCCAGCGGCGCCCTCATTTCGGTGCTCGACGCCTATCGCCATGACGATACTGCCGTCTGGGCGGTCTTTCCACGCCACCGCCAGCGCTCCCCAAAGGTACGCCAGTTCATCGATCATCTGGTGGCGCATCTGCCCAGCAGCCTGCCAGGACGAACCGGCACCGGTGCGGGCAGCGGCGTGATGGCCTCGAGCTTTCTCTGGCACCGGTGAGCGCCGCGCCAGGCGCATCAAAAAAGGCGCCCCGGGGGGCGCCTGAAGGTAGAAGTGAAGAGTATGGTCGGGGCCTCGGCGTTGCGCGACCGGACGCCCCTTGCCGACTACTTGAAGTTCTTGCGGTAGGACTTGAGGATCTCGCCGACGATACCGCTGCGGAAGCTCAGCACGCAGACCACGAAGATCACCCCGAGGATCGGCCCCACCCAGTTGCCCAGCGGCGACTGCGCCAGCAGGTGCTGCAGGCTGACCACGATGCCGGCGCCGACCACCGGGCCGAACAGCGTGCCCACCCCGCCCAGCAGGGTCATCAGGATCACCTCGCCGGACATGTGCCAGTGGGCATCGGTCAGCGAGGCGAGCTGGAAGACCACCGTCTTGGTGGAGCCGGCCAGGCCCGCGAGGCCCGCGGAGAGGACGAAGGCCACCAGCTTGTAGGCGTCGACGTTGTAGCCCAGCGAGATCGCCCGCGGCTCGTTCTCGCGGATCGCCTTGAGCACCTGGCCGTAGGGCGAGTGCACGGCGCGCTGGATGACCGCGAAGCCGAACAGGAAGACGGCGAACACGAAGTAGTACATCGCCAGGTTGTTGCGCAGGCTGATGATGCCGAACAGCTCGCCCCGCGGCACCCCGTGCAGGCCATCCTCGCCGCCGGTGAAGGGCGACTGGACGTAGACGAAGAACACCAGCTGGGCCAGCGCCAGGGTCACCATGGCGAAGTAGATGCCCTGGCGACGGATCGACAGCGCCCCGAACACCGCCCCCAGCGCCACGGCGACCAGGGTGCCGGCGATGATGCCGAGCTCAGGGGTCAACCCGGGATAGCTCGCCAGCAGGTAGCCGGTGATGTAGCCACCGGTGGCCAGGAAGGCGGCGTGGCCGAAGGAGAGCAGCCCCGCGTAGCCGAGCAGCAGGTTGAAGGCGCAGGCGAAGAGCGCGAAGCACAGCACCTTCATCAGGAACACCGGGTAGGCGACGAAGGGCGCCACCAGGCCGATGCCGATCAGCACCAGGTAGAAGACGTTGCGGCGAATATCGGCGCGGCGCTGACGCTTCATGGAGGGAGTCAGCGTCTGGGTCTGGGTCGCGGACATGGTCATGCCTCCTTGCCGAACAGGCCGGCGGGTCGCAGCAGCAGCACCAGGATCATCACCAGGAAGATCACGGTGTTGGCCGCCTCGGGGTAGTACACCTTGGTGAGGCCCTCGATCAGGCCCATGCCAAGCCCGGTGAGCACGGCGCCCAGGATCGAGCCCATGCCGCCGATCACCACCACCGCGAAGACCACGATCAAGAGGTTGGAGCCCATGGTGGGCGACACCGGATAGAGCGGTGCGGCCAGCACCCCGGCGAAGGCGGCCAGCGCCACGCCGAAGCCGTAGGTGAGGGTGATCAGCAGCGGCACGTTGACGCCGAAGGCCTGCATCAACGCCGGGTTCTCGGTGCCGGCGCGCAGGTAGGCGCCGAGGCGGGTGCGCTCGATCATGTACCAGGTGAAAAGGCACACCACGATGGCCGCTACCAGCACGAAGGCGCGGTACTTGGGCAGGAACATGAAGCCGAGCTGGAAGCCGCCCTGCAGGGCCTCGGGGGTCGGGTAGCGGGCCCCGGAGACGCCGAAGAAGTTGACCAGGGTCCCCTCGAAAATCAGCGCCAGGCCGAAGGTCAGCAGCAGGCCGTAGAGGTGGTCCAGGTGGGCGATGCGGCGCAGCAGGGTGCGCTCGAGCAGCATGCCGAACAGGCCGACGAAGAGCGGCGCGAGCAGCAGCGCCGCCCAGTAGTTGATGCCCAGGTAGCGCATGCCGAGCAGGGTGGCGAAGGCCCCTAGCATGTACATGGCGCCGTGGGCGAAGTTGACGATCTTCAGCAGGCCGAAGATCACCGCCAGGCCCAGGCTGAGCAGGGCGTAGAAGGCACCGTTGATCAGGCCGAGCAGCAGCTGGCCGAGGAACACCGCCAGCGGCACCCCGAATATCATCGTCATGTCAGGAATCTCCCGTCAGAGGGGGCGGCGGCCGAGGCCGCCGCCGGTCTTGCTCGCTTCAGTTCTGCACCAGCTTGCACTGGCTCTCGGAGAGCGGACGGAACGCTTCCTCGGCGGGGATGGTGGCGAGGATCTCGTAGAGGTCCCACTCGTGCTCGGACTCCTCCGGCGACTTCACCTGGGCCAGGAACATGTCGTGGACCATGCGGCCGTCCTCGCGGACGCGACCGTTGCGGGAGAAGAAGTCGTTGATCGGCTTCTCGCCCATGGCTGCGCGCACCGCGACCGGGTCGTCGGTGCCCAGCTCGGCCACGGTCTCTAGGTAGTGCATGGTGCTGGAGTAGATGCCGGCCTGGACCATGGTCGGCATGCGGCCCACGCGCTCGTAATAGCGCTCGGCCCACTCGCGGGACTCGTCGTCCATGTTCCAGTACCAGCCGGTGGTCAGCAGCAGGCCCTGGGTGGTTTCGAGGCCCATGGCGTAGACATCGTTGAGGAACACCAGCAGGCCGGCGAGCTGCTGGCCCGCTTCCACCACCCCGAACTGGCTGGCGGTATTGATGGCGTTGACGGTATCGGCACCGGCGTTGGCCAGGCCGATGATCTTGGCCCCGGAGCCCTGGGCCTGGAGGATGTAGGAGGAGAAGTCGTCGGTGGGGAACGGGTGGCGCACGCCGCCGACGATCTGGCCACCGGCCTCCTCGACCACCCGGGTCACGTCGCCTTCCAGGGCGTGACCGAAGGCGTAGTCGGCGGTGAGCATGAACCAGGTGTCGCCACCCTGCTCGACGATCGCCTTGGCGGTGCCGTTGGCCAGCGGGTAGGTGTCATAGACCCAGTGGATATGGTTCGGGGTGCAGTGCTCGTTGGTGATGCTGGAGGCCGCGGAGCCGGAGATGATGCCCAGGCCGTTGTTCTCCTCGATCACCCGGGTAGCGGCGATGACCACCGAGGAGGCCACCATGCCGGAGACCAGGTCGACGTTGCGGGTATCGAACCACTCGCGCACGGTGTTGGCGCCCACGTCGGCGCTGTTGCGGTCGTCGGCACTGAACACCTGGATCGGGGCGCCGTTGACGTTGCCGCCGAAGTCTTCCACGGCCATGCGCAGGGCCTCGAGGCCACCGGGGCCGGCCAGGTCGCGGTAGGTGCCGGACATGTCGGCCAGGTAGCCGATACGCACCTCTCCGTCGCTGATCTCGGCCTGGGCGGTGGTAGCCATGGCAGCGGTGGCGGCCAGGGCAACGGCGGCGGTGAGGCTCTTCTTGATGAAGGTCATGCTGATCTCCTCTGCCCCGAAGCGGGGCTCTTGTTGTTGTTGCGATGTGGTGTTGCGATGTGGTGTTGCGGCGTGTTGTTGGGATTCGGTGTTGTGAATTGCGGTGGCGCTGCGACGCTGGCCCGGCCTACACCCCCAGCAAGGTGTGCAGGTGCTCGCGCCGGCTCGGCAGCTCGGCCGCCGAGATCTCCTCGACGATGCGTCCGTGATCCATCACGAAGTGGCGGTCGGCCAAGGGGGCGGCAAAGCGGAAGTTCTGCTCCACCAGCACGATGGTCATGCCGCGCTCCTTGAGCTTGACCAGCACCTCGCCCAGCTTCTGGACGATGACCGGTGCCAGCCCCTCGGTGATCTCGTCGAGCAGCAGCAGCCGCGCCCCGGTACGCAGGATCCGCGCCATGGCCAGCATCTGCTGCTCGCCCCCGGAGAGCCGCGTGCCCTGGCTGCGCCGGCGCTCGTAGAGGTTGGGGAACATCTCGTAGATCTCGTCGATCGACATCCCGCCGGAGCGCACCGTGGGCGGCAGCAGCAGGTTCTCCTCGACGTCGAGGCTGGCGAAGATGCCACGCTCCTCGGGGCAGTAGCCGATCCCAAGCCGCGGGATGCGGTGGGCCGCCATGCCCAGCGTCTCGTTGCCGTTGATCATGATCGAGCCGGTGCGCCGGCCGACCATGTTCATGATCGCCTTGAGGGTGGTGCTGCGCCCGGCGCCGTTGCGCCCGAGCAGGGTCACCAGCTCGCCGCGCTTCACGTTGAAATCGACGCCGTGGAGGATGTGCGACTCGCCGTAGAAGGCGTGCAGGTCGCTGACCCGGAGCATCTCTGCGCCGTCGCGGTCGTGGTACTGCAGTGCCGGGTCCTGCATCGTCTGGGCTGCCTGGTTCATGCCGTGGTCTCCTCTTCCGCCGCTTCGCTGCCCATGTAGGCCTCCTTGACCCGCGGGTCGGCGGAGACGGTGGCGTAGTCGCCCTCGGCCAGCACCGCGCCGCGGGCCAGCACGGTGATGCGATCGCACAGCCGGCTCACCACGCTGAGGTTGTGCTCCACCATCAGCACGGTGCGGCCGCGGGCGACCCGGCGGATCAGCTCGACGATGCGGTCGACGTCCTCGGCGCCCATGCCCTGGGTCGGCTCGTCGAGCAGCATCATGGTGGGGTCCATGGCCAGGGTGGTGGCGACCTCCAGGGCCCGCTTGCGGCCGTAGGGCATCTCCACGGTGAGCACGTCGGCGTACTCGCGAAGCCCCACCTCCTCGAGCAGCTCGATGGCGCGGTCGTTGAGGTGGTCGAGGGTGCGTTCGGACTTCCAGAAGTGGAAGGAGGTGCCCATGGGACGCTGCAGCGCCACGCGCACGTTCTCCATGGCGGTCATGTGGCCGAACACCGCGGAGATCTGGAAGGAGCGCACGAGGCCCAGGCGGGCGATCTCGTTGGCCTTCATGCCGGTGATCGGCTTGCCGCGGTAGAGGATCTCGCCGCGGGTGGGCGGCAGGAACTTGGTGAGCAGGTTGAAGACCGTGGTCTTGCCCGCCCCGTTGGGGCCGATCAGGGCATGGATATGCCCCTCCTGGACCTGCAGGTTGACATCGTCCACGGCGGTGAAGCCGCGGAATTCCTTGGTCAACCCCCGAGTCTCCAGAATGAAGTCCTGGGTCATGTGACGTCCTCTCTGGATCGCGCGAGCGATCCGCCGTTGGTGCTGTTGTCGTTGTTGTGTGCCGTTGTCGTTGTTCTGGCCATCTCGGCATCGGACTGGCCGGGCGCTTGTGGATCAGGGCGCTCCGGCACTTTACGTTAACGTAAGCTAGAGGAGTCGAAGCGGCTCGGCAATAGCCCGATGGGCATGACTCGACCAATGGCGTAGAGCCTGGCTTTTCAGTAGTTTGCGAACAAACTCTACCGGGGCGATAGCGCCTTGATGCACATGATATTTTCCGGATGAAGCGCCATGCCCCTCCTGGCAGGCCCGGGAACGCGCGGGGAAGCCCAGTGCTGGGCCAGCATGGTGGCAGTCGCAAGTCGGCCGGCATGGGCAGCGAGAGGCCAAACCGGTAGAATGACATGCACCGCTGAATGTTCATCCCGAAACCGAGCCATCCATGACCCCCGTTCCCCCTCCCGGCCAGCCCTGGCCGATCGGCTTCACCGCCACCTGTCTGCGCGCCACCCTCTATATCCTGCTGATCGCGGGGCTTGCCCAGGGCGCCTACATCGAGGCACTGCACTACCCCGAGGTGCGCTTCTCGGAGTACGGCTTCACCGAGCTCGCCCAGAGCGCGGTGCTGCTCGCGGCCTCGCTGCTGCTGCTCTACACCCGTCAGGTGCTCAGGGTGCTGCCCACGGTGACCCTGCTGATGTTCGCCTTCACCTTCAGCTCCTTCATCCGCGAGCAGGACTACTTCCTGGATACCCGGGTGGCGTATCACACCTGGAAGGTGCTGGTCGCCCTGGTCATCCTGCCGATACTCTTCTGGGTGATCCGCGAGCGCCGGCGCTTCGTCGAGGAGTTCGCCAGCTACGCCAACAGCTTCTCCTTTGGCTTCTTCGCCGCCGGGGTGCTGGTGACCTATGTCTTCTCGCGCCTCTACGGCCGCGGCGCCTTCTGGGAGGCCATCCTTCAGGAGCACTATGTGCGCACCTTCAAGGATGCCGCCGAGGAAGTGGTGGAGCTGCTCGGCTATGCGCTGATCCTGATCGCGGTGATCGAGCTGACCCTGCTCGCCCGGCGCTGGGCCCTGGCCCGCCGTAACGGCTGAGCCGGACGTCGCGAAAAGCAAGAAGCCCCGCAGGCTGTGCCTGCGGGGCTTCTTCGTTGCGGCGGGACATTCGCCCCGAGCCTGCTCCCTGACCCTACTCGTCGAGGAAGGAGCGCAGCGGCTCCGAGCGCGACGGGTGGCGCAGCTTGCGCAGCGCCTTGGCCTCGATCTGGCGGATTCGCTCGCGTGTGACATCGAACTGCTTGCCGACCTCCTCGAGGGTGTGATCGGTGTTCATGTCGATGCCGAAGCGCATGCGCAGCACCTTGGCCTCGCGCGCGGTGAGGCCACCGAGCACGTTGCGGGTCGCCTCGATCAGCCCCTCGCCGGTGGCGGAGTCGATGGGCAGGATCATGGTGCTGTCCTCGATGAAGTCGCCCAGGTGCGAGTCGTCGTCGTCACCGATGGGGGTCTCCATGGAGATCGGCTCCTTGGCGATCTTGAGCACCTTGCGCACCTTGTCTTCCGGCATCTCGAGACGCTCGCCCAGCTCCTCGGGGGTGGGCTCGCGGCCCATCTCCTGGAGCATCTGCCGGGAGACCCGGTTGAGCTTGTTGATGGTCTCGATCATGTGCACCGGAATACGGATGGTGCGCGCCTGGTCGGCGATGGAGCGGGTGATCGCCTGACGAATCCACCAGGTGGCGTAGGTGGAGAACTTGTAGCCGCGGCGATACTCGAACTTGTCCACCGCCTTCATCAGACCGATGTTGCCCTCCTGGATCAGGTCCAGGAACTGCAGGCCACGGTTGGTGTACTTCTTGGCGATGGAGATCACCAGGCGCAGGTTGGCCTCGACCATCTCCTTCTTGGCACGGCGCGCCTTGGCCTCACCGATGGAGAGGCGACGGTTGACCTCCTTGATCTCCTGCACCGGCAGGCGAACCATCTCCTCCTCGAAGGCGATCTTGCGCTGGGCACGCTGGATGTCGGTGCGCAGCGGCTCGAGGCGGTCGGCGTACTTGGGGAACTCCTGCCCGAAGGCGTCGAGCCACTCGGGGTCGGACTCGCTGCCCGGGAAGGACTTGATGAAGGTCTTGCGGGGGATGCGCGCCTTCTTGACGCACAGCTGCATCACCGCCTTCTCCTGGGCACGCACCTGCTCGACGCTGATACGCACCTGGTTGACCAGGCGCTCGAAGTGCTTGGGCACCAGCTTGATCGGCGAGAACAGCTCGGCCAGGCGCGCCAGCTCTTCCTGGGCCTGCTTTGAGCCGCGTCCATGGGCCTCGATGGCGGCCTGAGCCGCGGCGCTCTGCTCGCGGATCTGCTCGAAACGCGCGCGCGCCTCCTCCGGGTCCGGACCGCCTTCGTTGCTGGTGGTGTCTTCCTCGTCCTCGTCGTCCGCGCCGTCGCTCTCCTCGTCCAGCTCGTCGCTGACCTCGGGCTCGGGCACCTCGGCTTCGGCCACCCCGGGGATGCCCTCGTCGGGATCGATGAAGCCGGAGAAGAGGTCCGACAGGCGACCGGGCGCCTCCTCATCCTGCGTGGCGTCGTAGGCCTCGAGGATGGAGTCGACGGCACCGGGCAGGTAGGCCAGCGCGGACATCACCTCGCGGGTCCCCTCCTCGATGCGCTTGGCGATCTCGATCTCGCCCTCGCGGGTCAGCAGCTCCACGGTCCCCATCTCACGCATGTACATGCGCACCGGGTCGGTGGTACGGCCCACGTCGCTCTCCACCGCCGCCAGGGCCGCCACGGCCTCCTCGGCGGCAGACTCGTCGGTGGAGTGATCCGACATCATCAGGGTATCTTCATCGGGGGCTTCCTCGACGACGCTGATACCCATGTCGTTGATCATGCCGATGATGTCTTCCACCTGATCGGGGTCGGCGATATCCTCGGGTAGATGGTCGTTGACCTCGGCATAGGTCAGGTAGCCCTGTTCCTTGCCGCGCGCGATCAACTCCTTCAGACGTGACTGCTGCTGCGCATTTCCAGCCATAGAAACCCTATCTCGACGAAGAAGAATGAAGCACCTGAAGCGCTCGGTGGAGAAAACTCGTGAAGCCGAACAGTATAGCGCCGTAACGCCCCTTTCTGCCAGTTCGCTCTATTTGCGCAGTCAATCAGGTGTGTTAGGTTGTCAGGTTGCCCCTTGGGTGGCGCTCTCTCCTATGTGGTGATGGTAGGAGAAAAATCAACCCTGGCGCCAACCTGAATAATGCTAGTTGACCTTCCGGTCAGCCATGCAGTTCGGTGAGCAGGACCATCAGCCGCTGCTTCTCCTCCCGCGAAAGCCGTTCCCCGCTCCTCTCCCTGGCCAGCAGGGCGTCGATCTCCTCCTGGGGAGAGCGCCGCTGCCGCGTCCTGCGAAAGTGAGCCACCAGCCCTTCCAGCTCGGCGCCACGCGCCTCCCTCGGGATCAGCAGCTCGCGGCGCGCCAGGGCGGCGAGGCGCTCGCCCTCGGCGCTGCCATGGAAGTGAGCCAGCAGCACCTGGGCGCTGCGATAGCGACCGGCCCGCAGCAGGCGAATCACCTCACGGCACAGGCGGCCGTCGGGCTCCTCCTCCGGGCACCAGTCGTCCTCCTCCGGCAGCCGCGCCACCAGCGCCGGCTCGTGAACCAGCAACTGCAGGGCGCGGGCCACCAGGCTCAGCGCCCCGCCGGAGGGCGCCACCGGGGCCGCACTCTCCCCCAGCGGCGGCGCTTCGGACATGCCGGCGGGCTCGTCCAGCGGCGCACCCGCACCGGGCACCTCCCGCCCCGGCGCAGGCTCGGCGGCGGCCGAGCGCGCCAGCAGAGCGCTGAAGTCTGCCGCCTCGACGCCGGTACGCCGCGAGAGCTCGCTGAGCATCAGCGACTTCAGCACCCCCTCCGGCAGGCGGGCCAGCGCCGCCAGCACCTGGCTGGCATAGCGCTCGCGATCCTCGATCCTCGCCAGGTCGCGCCCCGCCGCCGCCTGGTCGAAGAGGAACTCCGACAGCGGGCTGGCGCAGGTGATGCGGTCCTGGAAAGCCTCGGCCCCCTCGCGACGCACCAGGGTGTCCGGATCCTCGCCCTCGGGCAGGAACAGGAAGCGCGCCTGGCGCCCGTCGATCATCAGCGGCAGCACCGTCTCCAGTGCCCTTGAGGCGGCCTGGCGCCCGGCGCGGTCGCCGTCGAAGCAGAACACCACCTCCCTGACCAGGCGGAACAGCCGGATCAGGTGCTCCTCGCTGGTGGAGGTGCCCAGGGTGGCCACCGCATTGCGGATGCCGAACTGGGCCAGGGCCACCACGTCCATGTAGCCCTCCACGATCACCAGGCGCTCCAGGCGATGGTCGGCCTGGCGGGCTTCAAAGAGGCCGTAGAGCTCGCGCCCCTTGTGGAACACCGGGGTCTCGGGCGAGTTGAGGTACTTGGGCTTGGCATCGCCCAGCACCCGGCCGCCGAAGGCGATGGTGCGGCCCTTGATGTCGCGGATCGGAAACATCACCCGGTCGCGGAAGCGGTCGTAGGTGCGTCCGCTCTCCTCGCGATGCACCAGCAGGCCATACTCCACCTGCACCGCCTCGCCGATGCCCCGCTCGGTCAGGTGGCGCTTGAGCGCCTCCCAGTCGTCCGGGGCATAGCCGATGCCGAAGGTCTGCTGTACCTCCGGCGAGAGGCCGCGCCGCTCCAGATAGCCCCGGGCGCCCTGGCCCTCGGGCATCTTCAGCCGCTCGCGGAAGAAGCTGGCGGCCAGCTCGAGCAGGTTGACCCCCTCCTTGCGCTTGCGCTCCCGCGCCTGGGCCCGCGGGTCATCGGCGCCCTCGCGAGGCACCTCCAGACCCAGCCGGCCGGCGAGCTGCTCCACCGCCTCCGGGAAGCGCAGCTTGTCGTACTCCATCAGGAAGCGCAGGGCGTTGCCGTGGGCGCCACAGCCGAAGCAGTGATAGAACTGCTTGTCGGCGCTGACGGTGAACGACGGCGTCTTCTCCTGATGGAAGGGGCAGAGCCCGGAGTAGTTGCGGCCGGCCTTCTTCAGCTTGACCCGCTCGCCCACCACCTCGACCACGTCGACGCGGGCCAGCAGGTCATCGAGGAAGCGCTGGGGAATCTGTCCTGCCATGGAATCGGATCACCTCGACGAGCCGCGATGCGATCGCTTCAGGGCGTCGGCACCCGCTGGGTACCGCCACCCAGGAAAAAACAAGCGGCCACCGGATGGCGGCCGCTTGGCGTCCTCCTGAGACGGCCGGGTCCGGAGCCCCGACTATCTCCAGCACGGATCAATAGAGCCGTTCGAAACGCTTGCGCTCACGCTGGACCTTCTTGGCGTGACGCTTGACGGCAGCCGCCGCCTTGCGCTTGCGCTCTGCGGTGGGCTTCTCGTAGGACTCGCGACGACGTACCTCGGAGAGAACACCGGCTTTTTCGCAGGAACGCTTGAAGCGACGCAGTGCGACGTCAAACGGCTCGTTATCACGTACTTTGACAGAAGGCATTAAGCACTCACCTACCTTAGGTAACTAGAGTTCGGTTAGTACGCACACCCCTGCGGGTGGCAGCTTTCGCGACGAGAAAGCACCCGGAACGCCGGGAGGCGAGCCGGAAGGCGAAAACGGTCGCGGGAAATCGCCACCTGGGTGCACGACCCAGTCTTGCAGCGCACAGTAGTCTAGTCGTGCCCCCCACCCTTTGCAAATGCTTTCCACCCCCAAACCGCGTAGAATGCCGGGCTGTTCCGCACAACCGAGCCGACACCATGCGCGTACTGGGCATCGAGACCTCCTGCGACGAGACCGGCGTCGCCCTCTTCGACACCGAGCACGGCCTCGTCGCCGATGCGCTCTACAGCCAGGTGGCCATGCACGCCGAATACGGCGGCGTGGTGCCGGAGCTGGCCTCCCGCGACCACACCCGGCGCCTGCTGCCGCTGATCCAGCAGGTGCTCGACGAGGCGAGGCTCTCCCGCGACGAGCTGGACGCCATCGCCTACACCGCGGGGCCCGGCCTGGTGGGCGCCCTGATGGTGGGCGCCGCCACCGCCCATGGCATGGCCCGGGCGCTGGGCATCCCGGTGCTCGGGGTTCATCACATGGAGGGCCACCTGCTGGCGCCCATGCTGGAGGATGAGCGCCCCGAGTTCCCCTTCGTGGCGCTGCTGGTCTCAGGCGGCCACACCCAACTGGTCGAGGTGAGGGGCCTTGGCGACTACACCCTGCTGGGCGAGTCCGTGGACGACGCCGCCGGCGAGGCCTTCGACAAGGCGGCCAAGATGCTCGGCCTGGACTACCCCGGCGGTCCCCAGGTGGCGCGACTGGCCGAGCAAGGAGACCCCAAGCGCTTCCGCTTCCCGCGGCCGATGACCGACCGCCCGGGGCTCGACTTCAGCTTCTCGGGCCTCAAGACCCACACCCTGACCGCCATCCGCCAGCTGGAGGAGGCGGGCGAACTGGACGATCAGGCCCGCGCCGACGTGGCCCGCGCCTTCGAGGAGGCGGTGGTGGACACCCTGGTGATCAAGTGCCGCCGCGCCCTGGATCAGACCGGCCTCAAGCGCCTGGTGATGGCCGGCGGGGTCAGCGCCAATGCGCGGCTGCGCGAGCGGCTGGAGCACGAGTGCGCCAAGCGTAGCGCCCGGGCCTACTACCCCCGCGGGCGCTTCTGCACCGACAACGGCGCGATGATCGCCTATGTGGGGGCACAGCGGCTGCTGGCCGGCGAGCGCGACGAGCAGGGCGTGATGAAGGCGGTGCCGCGCTGGCCGATGGATACGCTGAAAGCGCCTTAAAGCCTACGCCTGAACGCCGGGTAACGAGACTCGCGATCCCGGGGGCGAAACCCTGCCACTTCGCTTGCCGCTTGCACGTCGGGGCACAACATAATCCTTCACGGGTGCCCCTCAATCGACATCCCTGTCGATTGACGTGCGCGGCGGCGCTCGTTGCCAGCGCCCCCGGGTAGATATCGCTTCGCTTCGTTACCCGGCCGTCCTCGGCACACACCAGACAAAGCTAAAGCCCCGGTTCGTCGCCGCGGCCCAGACGCTGGATATTGAGCACGTGGCGCACCAGCACCAGCAGCGTGAAGGCGATCACCACGATCACATGATCCGGCGCCAGCCACAGGCTGGCGAGGGGCGCGGCGGCGGCGCTCGCCAGCGACGCCACCGCGGCGGTGCGCACGCGCCAGGCAAGCAGCGCCCAGAGCAGCGCGCATACCAGCGCCACCCCCGGGGTCAGCACCAGCATCACCCCGAAGGCGCTGGCCACCGCCTTGCCGCCCCGGAAGCGGTGCCAGAGCGGGTAGCTGTGGCCCAGCAGGACCGCCAGCCCCACCAGGCCCTGGGCCCAGGGCGGCATGCCCAGCAGGATCGCCAGCAGCAGCACCGGCATGCCCTTGGCGGCATCCACCAGCAGGGTGGCCAGCGCCAGGCGGGGCCCGTGGAGGCGCAGCACGTTGGAGAACCCCGGATTGAAGGAGCCATCCAGGCGGGGGTCGCCGACGCCGGCCAGCCGGCAGACGGTCAGGGCACCCAGCCAGCTGCCGCTGAGATAGCCCAGCGCTACCAGCGGCAGCATCGGGGCCCAGAGCGGCAGCGACAAGATGAGCGGCGCTTCCATGGCCGGCCTCCCGAGAAGGAACAGGCCCCATTCTGCCAGGCACAGCGAGGCGCGCCCAGCGCCTGCGGTGTTCGCCAGCGGGCGGCTCGCGTACAATCCCGCCACGCCTGCCGCAGGCGATTCGACGACTGCGGCGCCCACCCTCTGACTGCGGAAGTAACTCCACCATGGATCTCGTGCTGATCGAGTCCCTCGGCGTCGACACCGTCATCGGGGTCTACGACTGGGAGCGCACCATCACCCAGCGCCTGGTGCTCGACCTGGCGCTGGCCACGGATATCCGCCCGTCCGCGGCCGCGGACGACATCACCCTGACGCTGGACTATGCCGCCATCAGCGAGCGCATCCAGGCCTTCGCCGCCGCGCACGACTTCGCCCTGGTGGAGACCTTCGCCGAGCGGCTGGCCGACACCCTGCGCGAGGAGTTCGCCATTCCCTGGCTGCGGCTGACCGTGCGCAAGCCGGGAGCGGTGCCCGCCGCGGCGGCCGTCGGCGTTCGGATCGAACGCGGCAGCCGCCCGGAGGCGAGCTGATGGCCCTGGTCACGGTGAGCATCGGCAGCAATATCGAGCGCGACCGCCACGTGCACGCCTGCCTGGATGCCCTGGCGGAGACCTTCGGAGAGCTCCGGATCTCGCGGGTGTTCGAGAGCGAGCCGGTGGGCTTCGAGGATGGGCGCAACTTCTACAACCTGGTGGCGGCCTTCGACAGCGACTGGACGGTGGGGGAGCTGCAGGCCTGGTGCAAGCGCCTGGAGTTCGCCAACGGCCGGCGCAAGGCGAGCCCCAAGTTCAGCCCGCGCACCCTGGACATCGACCTGCTCACCGTGGGGGAACTGACCGGCGAGCATGACGGCGTCTTGCTTCCCCGCGACGAGATCAGGCATCACGCCTTCGTGCTGCAGCCCCTGGCCGAGCTGCTGCCCGAGGCCCGCCACCCCGAGAGCGGCGAGACCTATGCGGCGCTGTGGGCCGGCTTCGAGGCCGGCAGCCAGCGCCTGTGGGCAATCGAGTTCCACTGGGCCGGGCGGATGATCTCCCGGGCCCACTGACCCGGCTCAGGACGCCGGGGGCGCCAGCGCCGCCTCGATGACCTCGCACCGCCGCCGGGCCAGCTCCTCACCCAGCGCGCGCCCCTGGAAGCCCTCCTCCACCAGCGTCGTCGGCAGCACCTGGGCCGCCAGCCGCCAGGCCAGCGCCAGGTCGTCGGCCAGCGCCGGCGCCTCGAGGCTCACCAGGCTCACCAGCGGGGCCACCCGCTCGCCGCGCCGCCAGGCATCGATGGCATCCAGCCAGCCCAGTATCCGCTGCCCCGGCAGCGCCCCCTCGCGCGCCTCCCGACACAGTTCCCGGGTCAGCGCCGCCTGGCGAGCCAGGGCGGCATGGGCCCTGGGCAGGCGCAGCCGTTCGGCCAGGGCGCTTCGCGCCGCCTCGTCCAGGTGCTCCACCAGTCGCGCCCAGCGCCAGCGCGCCAGCGCCTCGCCATCGAGCTCTTCCGGCAGGCAATGGAGCCTGCCCAGGGCCTCGTCCAGCGCCTCGGGGTCGGCCGCGAGTTCCGGCATCAGTACCGCCAGGGCACCGCACGCCTCCAGCGCCTGGAAGTAGACCTCCGGCCAGGGCTCGGCGAGCGCCTTCTCGGTCTCGGTCCAGACCCGCTCGGCCACCAGGTGGCCGATCTCACCGCTGGCCACCAGCTCCCGCATCAGCGCCCGGGTCTCCTCGGCGATAGTGAAGCCGAGCCCGGCATAGCGTGCCAGGAAGCGCGCCGCCCGCAGCACCCGCAGCGGGTCCTCGACGAAGGCCGGCGAGACATGGCGCAGCACTCGCGCCTCCAGGTCGGCCAGGCCGCCGTAGGGGTCGATCAGCTCCCCCGCGGGGCTCTCGGCCATGGCGTTGAGGGTCAGGTCGCGGCGCGCCAGGTCCTCCTCCAGGGTCACCTCGGGGCTGGCGTGCACCACGAAGCCGGTGTAGCCGTGGCCGGCCTTGCGCTCGGTGCGCGCCAGGGCATACTCCTCGTGGGTCTCGGGATGCAGGAAGACCGGGAAGTCGCGCCCCACCGGCTTGAAGCCGCGGCGGCGCATCTCCTCCGGCGTGGCCCCCACCACCACCCAGTCGTGGTCGTAGACCGGCCAGCCCAGACGCGCATCGCGCACCGCCCCGCCCACGCAGAAGACCTCGAGGCCCTCCACGGCGGGGTCCCGCGTCACGTCCATGGGTCAGGCCTCCACGCGGTCGGGGTGGCGAAGCTGCCACTCGGTGAAGCCGCCGTCGAGGCTGTAGACCTCGGACAGCCCCTGGCCGGCCAGCCAGGCGGCAGCCTGCTGGCTGGAGTGACCGTGATAGCAGACCACCACCACCGGCCGCTCGGCCGGGGTCTCGCCGAGGAAGGCGCCGACGCTGTCGTTGTCCAGGCGCCGGCTGCCGGGAATGTGCCCCTGGGCGTAACTCATGGGGTCGCGGATATCGACCAGCGCCGCCTCGCGGCCCTCGTCGAGCCAGGCCTGCAGGGTCGGGATATCGAGATGCTGGAAGCTCATGGTGGCCTCTCGTGCGTCAGGGCTTGAAGGTTATCGCCGGCGTCAGCGCCGCCGGCTGGGCACGCTTGCGCGCTCGCCGCTCTCGAGGGCCAGGGCGGTGAGCGCCCCGCCCCACACGCAGCCGGTATCCAGGGCCTGGGCATCGACGCGACTGTGCGGGGTCGACCCCTGCAGGGCCGCCCAGTGGCCGAACAGCAGCCGGGCGCCGTCGCCGCGGGGGTACTGGAACCAGGGAGCGAAGCCCGGCGGGGCGCTGTCGAGTCCCTCCTTGGCGGAGAAGTCGAGCCTTCCCTCGGCATCGATGAAGCGCATGCGGGTGAAGACGTTGACGATGGCCCGCAGCCGGTCAACGCCATCGAGGTCGTCGCGCCACAGCGCCGGGGCGTTGCCGTACATGCGCTCGAGGAAGGCCCCGGCGTGCTCGCCGCCGAGCACGGCCTGGACCTCCCGGGCCAGGCCGGCGGCCTGGTCCAGCGACCACTGGGGCAGCAGGCCGGCGTGGGTCATCAGGGTGTCCTGCCCGAGGGTGTCGCGCACCAGCAGCGGCCGCGACTGCAGCCAGTCCAGCAGCGCCTCGCGGTCCGGTGCGGCGAGGATGGCGTCCAGGGTGTCCTTGCGGTTGAGGGCCGCGCCGCCGCGGGCCACGGCGAGCAGGTGCAGGTCGTGGTTGCCGAGCACCACCCGGGCCGCCTCACCCAGTGCCATCACCTCGCGCAGGCAGGCCAGCGACCCCGGGCCGCGGTTGACCAGGTCGCCGGCCAGCCACAGTCGGTCGCGGCGGGGATCGAAGTCGAGGGCCTCGAGGAGCTCGACGAACTCGGCGTGACAGCCCTGGAGGTCGCCGATGGCATAGGTGGTCATATGGCGCTCCCGGCAAGGGTGAAACAGTGGATTCAGTGTACCTGGTTGGGGCCGGCCAGGCGGAAGGGGGCGATGGCCACCTCGAAGGGGCGCTGGGAGGCGGTATCCACGCAGGTGTAGTCGCCCTCCATCACACCCACGGGGCCATCGAGGATCGCCCGGCTGGTGTAGCGGAACTGCTGCCCCGGCCCGATCATCGGCTGCTGGCCCACCACCCCCTTGCCGCGCACCTCCTGGACCTTGCCGCTGCCCTGGGTGATCTTCCAGTGGCGGGCCATCAGCTGGATGCTGTGGCGCGAGGCGTTGTGCACCGTCACCGTGTAGCTGAAGACGTAGCGCCCCTCGCCCGGCGCGGACTCCTCCTCGCGGAATTCGGGCTCCACCTCGACCCTGATCTGGCCCTGCAGGGCCTCGGGCAGCACCGGCCTCATTCCGGCACCTCCTCGCCCGCCTCGGCGCCGCTTTGGGCCAGGTGGTTGGCGATGCGCACGAACTCTTCCACGGTGAGGGTCTGGGGGCGGCGGGCGGGATCGATGCCGAGCGCCTCGAGCGCCTCCGCCGTGATGCGCCCCTTGAGGTTGTTGCGCAGGGTCTTGCGACGCTGGCCGAAGGCCTCGCGCACCAGGGTGAAGAGCAGCGCCTCGTCGGTGGCCGGATGGGGCAGCTCGGCATGGGGCGTCAGGCGCACGATGGCGGAGTCCACCTTGGGCCGAGGCACGAAGGCCTCGGGCGGCACCACGAACAGCGAGTCCACCCGGCAGCGGTATTGGGCCATCACCGAGAGCCGCCCCCAGTCGGGGCCGCCCGGTTCGGCGGCCAGGCGCTCCACCACCTCCTTCTGCAGCATGAAGTGCATGTCGGCGATGGCATCGCCGGACTGCAGCAGGTGGGCGATCAGCGGGGTGGAGATGTTGTAGGGCAGGTTGCCCACCACCCGCAGCCGCTCGCCCTCGCCTCGCAGGGCGCGGAAGTCGAACTTGAGGGCGTCGCCCTCGTGGATCACGAAGCCGGGGTAGTTGAAGAACTGCACCCGCAGCCCGGGGATCAGGTCGCGGTCGAGCTCGATCACCTCGAGATGACCCTCGGCGGCCTCCAGCAGCGGCTCGGTGAGGGCGCCCTGGCCGGGGCCGATCTCCACCAGGCGCTCGCCGGGACGCGGCCCGATGGCGCGCACGATGCGCGAGATGATGCCGCGGTCACGCAGGAAGTTCTGGCCGAAGCGCTTGCGGGCCCGGTGAACCGGGGGGCGAGATGACATTCAGGGGTGTCCTTCTATCGCTAGGATCTTGAATTCTTGCATGGAAACGGAGCTTTCCGGCGACCGGCTTATGAGCGGCGCCAGGCCATCTCGGCGGCCAGCGCCACGGCCACGCGCAGGCTGCCGGGGTCGGCGCGCCCCGTGCCGGCGAGATCCAGGGCGGTGCCGTGATCCACCGAGGTGCGCACGAAGGGCAGCCCGAGGGTAATATTGGCCGCGCTGCCGAAGCCGGCGTACTTGAGCACCGGCAGGCCCTGGTCATGATACATGGCCAACACCGCGTCGACCCCCTCGAGGTGACGCGGCGTGAACAGGGTATCGGCGGGGAGCGGGCCGTCCAGCCGCAGCCCCTCGGCGCGCAGCGCCGCGAGCGCCGGCTCGATCACCTCGAGCTCCTCGCGGCCCAGGTGGCCACCCTCGCCGGCGTGGGGGTTGAGCCCGCACACCGCGATGCGCGGCGCCGGGAGGCCATACCAGCGCTTCAGCTCCGCATCGAGGATGCGCAGCACCCGGGAGAGGCGCCCGGCGGTGATGGCATCGGCCACCTCGCGCAGCGGCAGATGGGTGGTGGCCAGCGCCACCCGCAGCGCCGGCGAGCCCCGCCAGCCGGGCCGGGTGGCGTGCAGGGCGCGGTCGGTGGCGAGCATCATCACCACCTCCTCCACCCCGCAGGCGTCGCGCAGGTACTCGGTGTGACCGGTGAAGCCGACGTGGCCGGCATCGAGGATCACCCCCTTGTGCAGCGGCGCGGTGACCATCCCCGCGGCGTGGCCGGCGCGACAGGCGGCGATCGCCACGTCCAGGGTCTCGAGCACGTATGCGGCGTTGGCCGCGTCCAGCTCGCCGGGGCGGGACGGCGCCCGCAGGGCCACCGGCCACACCGGCAGGCGCCCGGGAGCGGCCTCGGGCACCGCCTGGCCGGGGGCGAACTCGAGCAGCTCGAGCGCAATGCCAAGCCCGGCGGCGCGCTCGGCCAGCAGCCCCGGGTCCCCCACCGCCACCACCCGGGCCGCCGGCAGTGGCTGTGCCGCCAGCATCACGGCCAGCTCCGGGCCGATGCCGGCCGGCTCGCCGGTGGTCAGCGCCAGCAGCGGGGGCTCGGCCACCGCCATCAGCGGCCGTCGAGCCGGTTGTCGACGAAGGCCTGGGAGCGGATCTCCTGCAGCCAGACCTCCAGCTCCTCGTTGGCGCGACGCTGGAACAGCGCCTGCTGGGCCTGCTGGCGGCTGGCGCCCTCCTGCTCCATGAAGCGCTCCACCTCCCGCTCGGAGAGGTTGACCCGGCTGCCCACCCGACGCTGCTGCAGCTCGCGCAGCACCATCTCGCGGCGAATCTCCTCGCGCACGGTCGCCAGCGCCAGGCCATCGGCTTCCAGGGCATCGGCGAACTGCTCCAGGCTCATGCCGTTGCTCTCGGCGATGGCCCGCACCTGGCGGTTGAGCTCGGTGTCGTCGATGGAGAGCCCGGCCTCGCGGGCCATCTGCAGCTGGATCTCCTCGAGGATCATCTGCTCGAGGAGCTGCTCGCGCAGCACCCGCTCCGGGGGCAGGTCGATCTGCTGGGCGGTGAGCTGGCTGCGGGTCTGGGCCACGCGCTCCTCCAGCTCGCTCGCCATGATGGCGCCCTGGTTGACCACCGCCACGATGCGATCCAGCGACTGGCGCTGAATCGGCTGGAACTCCTGGGCCTGGAGGCTCAGCGGCACGGCGGCCAGCCCCAGCGCCAGGGCCAGGCCGGCGGCCATCAGGTGGGTGCGCCGGCGGCTCACTGTCTGCTTATGTGTCATCTTTCCTCTCTGGAAGTTGGCAACGGCGGGGGGCACCCGGGTCAGAAGGCGGTGGAGCGATAGCCCGGGATGGCCTCCTCGAAATAGCTGTCGGCCTCGCGGCCCACGCCGCCGAGACCCTTGAACACGAAGCGCAGGAAGATCCCGCGATCGGTGAAGTCGTCCTCAACCCGGGCCGTGTCGTTGTCGTCGACCCACTCCCGCCAGACCAGCTGCAGACCATAGCAGCAGTCGTTCCACTGCACACCCGCCAGCTGCTCCAGGGAGCGGTCGTTGGTGTGGTCGTAGAGGAAGCGGCCGATCAGGTCGACGCGGTGGCTGGCCTTCCAGGCGAACGACAGGTCGTACTCCTCGCGGTTGAAGTCGCGGAACTCGTCCGTGGTCTCATCCGTGGTATTCGGATCGAAGCCTTGGAGCTCCCAGCGGTAGCCGAGGTTCAATGCATGGCCCGCGGGCGAGCGATACTGCAGGTCGAGGGAGGTGCGCTCGGTCTGCTCGAAGTTGTCGTCGTAGAGCCACTGCCAGCGGGTGCGCCAGCGGTCGGTGATCTGCCAGTCGGCCCGCGCCACCACCGGCGAGCGGTCCCGGGTGGCCCGGTAGCGATCGATGAAGTTGCCGGGCAGGGTATCGGGATCGCCGTTCATGTCGATGGTGCGATCCTCGAAGTAGTAGGCCTGGCCCACCCCCACGGCGAGACGCTGGCGGCCGCGGGCATCCTCCAAGAGCCGCGAGTCGACCCCCAGCGAGAGGCGATTGAGGTCGCCGACGCGGTCGCTGCCGGAGAAGCGATGGGGCGACCAGAGCTGGCCCCAGGAGAAGGCGCGCTCGCTGGTATCGAAGTCCGGGAACTCCGACTGGTCCCGGGCCGGCACATAGGCGTAGTTGGCGCGGGGCTCCAGGGTCTGGCGGTAGCCGCGCCCCCCCCAGCTCCAGCTCGCGCTCGAAGACCAGGCCGCCGTCGAGGGAGGCCACCGGCACCTCGCGGGTCAGGGAGGTGTCGCGGTCGGTCTCCCGCTCGCCATAGTCGAGCTCGTAGGCGGTGGCCAGCCACTCCAGGCGCGGCTCCAGGTGCCCCCAGCTCTCGTCGAAGCGCCAACCCATCGCCGGCGTCAGATGCAGCCGAGAGCCGATGGCGGACTCCCTCTCCAAGGGAATACTGTTCTCGTCCACGTCGCGCCAGAAGTAGGTGTAGTTGGAGCCCCACTGCTGGTAGAAGCCCCCCTGGTTCCAGCGCGCACTGGCGGAGAGACTCGGCAGCCGGTAGAAGGGCTTGTCACGGTCGGCCAGGGGGTCGTCGAGCCTCTGGAAGCCCTGGGCCCGGGCGTCGAGGCGCCAGACGTCGCCGCGGTAGTCGATCTGGGCCAGGCGCGGCATGGCGGAGGTGTTCTGCTCGGCGAAGTCGCTGCCGAAGTCGTCGAAGTAGCGTCCGTCGCTGGCCGCCCCGTAGCGCAGCTGGTAGCGGCTGCGCGGATTGAGGGTGCCGGCGTGGCGGTAGTCGATATACCAGCGGTCCTCGCCCTCGTAGCGGCGCGAGGCAGCGTTCGGGTCGTCACTGCTGCCGCCGTCGTCCCGGTTCAGATAGGCCCCCTCGATCTGGCCGGCATCGCTGGGGAAGAGGTAGCGGTATTCGCCGCCCAGCAGCAGGCCCCGATCGGTGATCCAGCGCGGCGTGATGGTGGCGTCGTGGTTGGGCGCGATGTTCCAGTAGAAGGGCTGGGCGTAGTCCACGGCATCGCTGGAGATCCCCACGGCCGGCCACAGGAAACCGGTGTGGCGGCGATCGTCGATGGGAAAGCGCACCCAGGGCCAGTAGAAGACCGGCACCCGCCCCACCTCGAGCCTTGCATTGCGAGCGGTGCCGAAGCCGCTCTCGCGGTCGAGTACCACGTCGCCCCCCACAAGGCGCCAGAGGTTGTCACCGGGGTCGCAGGTGGTGAAGCTCGCCGAGGAGAGCCGATAGCGACCATCCTCCAGGCGCTCCAGCTGCAGGGCATCGCCGCGCAGGTGGCGGTCGTGGACCACGTAGTGGGCGTTGTCGATGCGCGCCGCATCGCTGACCAGCGACAGCTCGGCGGCCTCGCCACGCACCAGCAGGTTCTGGTCGCGCAGCGCCAGGGGACCCTCGGCGAAGGCGCGCTCGCGGCTGCCGGGCACTCGTACCTGGGGGGTCTCGAGCTGGGCGGTATCGCGACGCAGCACCACCTCGCCGCGCAGGATCGTCTCGCCATCCTCGCCGTAGCTGGCACTGTCCGACTCGCTGGCCACGCGGCCCGGCGGCGGCTCGGCAAGGCGGTAGTCGGGCATCACGTAGACGCCGCGGCACAGGGCGCCGGCGGGGCGGTCATCGCCCCAGGGGCGGAAGTCCAGCGACTCGGCGGGCAGGGAGGCGGGCGAGGCCGCCGCATAGGGAGCGCCGGCCAGGCTCAGGGTCGCCAGGCCGGCCAGGGCCGTCCATGAGAGTCGCTTGCCCATGTTCCTCGATGTCCTTGGCGGGGTGAATCGGTATTATACAGGCCGCACCGCGCCAGTGCTGCCGGCGGACCACGCAGCGCCCAGCATGCGGCGAGCCCCTGCGGCCGTCAACCGACCCGCCGCCGGACCCTTCACGTCACCCAGGAGCCAGCCACCATGTCCGACGCCGCCCCCTCGCGCCTCGCGCTGCTCAGCCGGTGGGCCGCCGAGCGCCACGGCCTGCCGGCCGAAGAGATCGACCTGCGCCTGGCCGCCGGCGACGCCAGCTTTCGCCGCTACTACCGGCTGTCGCTGCCGGGTGGCGTCACCCGCATGCTGATGGACGCCCCGCCGGAGCAGGAGGACAGCCACCCCTTCGTGGCCATCGCCCGGCGCTGGGCCGCCGCCGGCCTGCCGGTGCCGCGTCTTCACGGCGAGGACCTTGCCCGCGGCTTCCTGGAGCTCGATGACCTGGGCGATACCCCCCTGCAGGCCTGCTTCGGCCACGAGGACGACGCCGCCACCCTGGCCTGGCATGAGCGGGCCATTGCCCTGATCCATGAGCTGCAGAACCGCGCCGGCCCGGACGCGCTGCCCCGCTTCGACAGGGCCCTGCTGGGCCGCGAGCTCGACCTCTTCCCCGAGTGGTGCCTGGGCGAGTGGCTGGACCTGGCGCCGCCACCCGGGTGGGGCGACCTGCGCGAGGCACTGATCGCCTCGGCCCTGTCCCAGCCGGTGGTCACGGTGCACCGCGACTATGACGCCATGAACCTGATGGTGCACGGCGACACCCTGCACCTGATCGACTTCCAGGACGCGGTGGCCGGCCCGCTCAGCTACGACCTGATCTCGCTGCTGCGCGGGCGCTACTGCCGCTTCGACGCCGACCGCTTCGCCACCTGGGTGGAGGCCTTCCACCGCCGCGCCCAGGCCGATGGCCGCCTGCCCGCCGGCGTGGAGACGGCCACCTTCCTGGCCCAGGCTCAGGCCATGGCCACCCAGCGCTCGCTGAAGGTGCTGGGGATTTTCTGCCGGCTGACCCTGCGCGACCACAAGAGCGGCTACCTTGAGCGCCTGCCCCACTTCCTGGCCCATCTGGAAGAGAGCCTGGCAGGGCTCGACGGGCACGCCGACATCAAGGCCTGGATGGCCAACACCTTCCGCCCGGCCCTGGCGGCGCGCCTGGAGGGCGCGGCATGAAGGCAATGATCCTGGCCGCGGGGCTCGGCACCCGCATGCGCCCGCTCACGGACCGCTGCCCCAAGCCGCTGCTGCCGGTGGGCGGCCGGCCGCTGATCGTCCACCACCTGGCGCGGCTGCGGGTGGCGGGCATCACCGAGGTGGTGATCAACGTGAGCTACCGCGCCGAGCAGATCATCGCCGCCCTGGGCGACGGCGCCGAGTACGGGGTGCGGATCGCCTGGAGCCGCGAGGAGGCGCCGCTGGAGACCGGCGGCGGCATCCGCCAGGCGCTGCCGCTGCTCGGCGAGGCGCCCTTCCTGCTGGTCAACGGCGACATCTGGTGCGACCTCGACCCGGCCGACCTGCCCGCCCTGGGCGACGACCTGGCGTGCCTTGCGCTGGTGACCAATCCCGACCACCACCCGGCCGGCGACTTCCACCTGGATGCCTCCGGCCGCGTCCACGCCGAGGGCGAGCCGCGCCTCACCTTCGCCGGCATCAGCCTGATGCATCCCGCGCTGGTGGCCGACGAGCCCCGCGGCGCCTTCGCCCTGGCACCGCTGCTGCGCCGCGCCATGGCCGCGGGGCGCGTGGGCGGCCACCACCATCGCGGCGAGTGGGTCGACGTGGGCACCCCCGAACGGCTGGCCGAACTCGACCGCCGCCTGCGGGGCTGAAGGCCCCCCTCTCCGACCTGTCCCCGGCGCCTCTCGTTATGGGCAGCTGCGAACCACCTGTATGCTAGCCATCGTTAACCGACAATCGAAAAGGAACCCTTGCCATGAAAGCCAGCGTGAAATGGACCGATGGACGTCAGTTCGTTGCCGAAAGCGGCAGCGGCCACAGCGTGGTGATCGACGGCCCGCCCGACCACGGCGGCCGCAACACCGGTCCGCGCCCCATGGAGATGCTGCTGATGGGCCTGGGCGCCTGCACCTCCTTCGACGTGTTGGAGATCCTCGAGAAGTCCCGCGCCCCGGTGAGCGACTGCGTGGCGAGCCTGGAGGCGGAGCGCGCCGATGAGGTGCCCAGCGTCTTCACGAAGATCCACGTGCACTTCACCGTCACCGGCAAGGGGCTTAAGGAGAAGCAGGTGCAGCGCGCCGTGGAGCTCTCCGCGGAGAAGTACTGCAGCGCCTCCATCATGCTGGTGAAGGGCGGCGTCGAGGTGACGCACTCCTTCACTATTGTAGAAGCATAAGCCCCACGCTTACGCAAAACACCAAACAAAAACAGCATCTTACAAAATCTCTTGCATCATCTCTGCCCATCGCCTAGCATCCAATAACAAGATTGATGGCGGGTAAGAGGGGTGCTGTACATGCCAAAAATAGCCAAGGAACTGAGCGCGAAAGCCGTTCGCGACCTAAAGTCGCCCGGCATGTATAGCGTTGGCGGCGTGCCTGGCCTGAAGCTGCAAATTGCCCCCAGCGGGGCTAAGTCGTGGCTGCTGCGCGTCAAGGTGGGCGACCGCCGCCGGGAGATCGGTCTAGGTGGTTTCCCTGGCGTGACCCTGGCCGAAGCCCGCGAGGAAGCCCGCGAGACGCGCGCCAAGGTTCGCCAAGGCATCGACCCCGTGGAAGAGCGCCGGGCCATACGGCAGCGCCTCAAGGACGAGCAGGCCCGCCGCCTGACCTTCGAGCAGGCGTTCGAGCGCGTCATGGCCAATGATGGCCCCTCATTCTCCGAGAGTCACCGCAAGCAGTGGCGCCGGAGTGTAGAGCTTCACGCCCTGCCCCATATCGGCAGCATGCCAGTAGACGAGATCCAGATGCGGCATATAGAGGAGCTGCTGCTGGCTGATGACTTCTGGCGGGAGCACAACAAGACCGCGCGCGACGTTCGCAACCGTATCGAGCGCGTGCTGGATTGGGCCACCGCTGGCGGACACCGTGAAGGCGACAACCCGGCCCGCCTGCGTGGGGGGCTGAAAGAGCGCCTGCCCAAGCTGTCCAAGCTGGACACCGCGCCTAAGCACTATGCCGCCCTGCCCATCGACCTAGTGCCGAGTTTCATGGCCGACCTTCGCGAGCGTGGCGGCATGCCTGCGCGGTGCCTCGAGTTCCAGATCCTGACCGGCGTTCGCCCCAACGAAGCGCGGGGCGCCCTATGGTCTGAAATCGACTTCAAGGCCGGCACCTGGACGATACCCGCCGGACGCATGAAGGCGGGCCGGGAGCATCGCGTGGCGTTGTCAAAAGAGGCCCTAGCCCTGCTGGGGGGTCTGCCCCGTGAACCGGGCGAGTTGGTATTCCCCGGCAACAGCCGACGCATGATCGGGATAAACAGCACTCGCACCATTATCGGCCGCATGCACACCGAGCGCGCCAAAGAGCAGGAAGCGGCCGGCGAGGAACCGACCGGGTACAAGGATCCGAAGGCCGGCACCATCGCCACGCCCCACGGCTTTCGCTCGAGCTTCCGCGACTTCGCCGGAGAGCGTACCAGCTACCCCGTCCACGTTATCGAGATGGCCCTGGCGCATAGCGTGGGCGATGCCACACAAGCGGCCTACGCGCGCGGCGACCTGCTGGAGAAGCGCCGGCAGCTAATGGACGCGTGGGGTAAGTTCTGCAAGGAAGGAGAGGCGGCACCCGCTGTGGTGACGCCTATCAGAGCCCAGGAGGGCTAAAGAGAGGTGCCCCCGGGCTGGCTGCAACCGGCCCAGGGGCTACATACCGGCAACTGTACAGGAGCTGCCGACATGCAAGCGAATCATATAGGCCCATTGTCTGGGCTTCAATTAGCACGCCTGGTGGCCATTCTCGAGGCATACCGGGCAGAGCCCCTAAACCCCGCCATTGTCGCCCTAGCCGCCCGTCTGGCGCGTCTGGAGGTGACCTCATGCTGACCATTCAGAACACCATGCGCGAGCTGTGGCTAGCCCGTGGCGAGGTGACGTACTTCGCGCAGCGGCTCGAGGCGGCCGGACATATCGAGGAAGCGCGGGAGCTAGCCCAGGCCGGCTACATCGTGGGCCGCGCCCTGCTGGAGCTTTCCGACCTGGTAGACGAGCGCCGCGACCTTATCGACGCGGCATCCAAGGGGAAGCCATGACGCGCCGCATGGTACTTCATGGGCATGCTCGCACCATGGCCGACTACTACAAGATCAACCTATTGGTGGGGCTGGTGGTGCCATGGCGCGGGCTTTGGCGGATGCATACGGGGCCCACGGGCGCCCCACGGGCTGGTGGAACCATTGCTCAGGGTAGAATAGTGCACATACCGCATAGGTGAGGCACCACGCTAACCATCGGTATGAAACGAAGCCCCAGGGGGCAAAAGAGAAGCCCCCATCATAGCGCCGCAAACGCTAGGGGGCTTCAACAGCTAATACCCGCGGGGCCGCGGGCCGTGAACCGAGCGCCAACTCGACTCACGCCATTATTATCGGCACACCGAGCCGATACCGCAATGCCCCGCCATGGAATAAGGATTATCCGCCATGGCTTCCGCCGCAATTCTAACACCCGCCGAGATCCGCGCCGCCGTTGACGAGCGCTTCCTACGCGACACCGACCTAGCCGAACGGTACGGGATCCACCGGAACACCATTTGGCGTTGGGTAAGGGACGGCAAGCTGCCCCGCCCCGTCGCCATTGGCGGCTCCACGCGTTGGAGACTGTCCGAGATTGTCGCCTTCGAGCTGGCTAGCCAGTAAGGGGGCCGCGCATGACCAAGCTACACGACCCCCTCACCGTGGGTGCTGGCGGTGCCGCGTTCTGGCAGACAAGCGACGGCGAGGATCTGGCCGAGCAAGGGGCGCCCCTGGTAGCAACCTTCGAGCTGGTGGACTTTTGCTCAGGCTATGGCCAGACGCATAGCGCCAAGGCCGAACGCAATGCGCGCCCCTATGTCGGCATCGCCTGGCAAGGGATCCTCGAGATGATCGAGAACCCGCCCCAGGTAGACAAGGCCCAGGGACAATGGGCGATTTTCTCCACCCTGCCGAGCCGTGTCTTTGCAGAGCAACGCGAACAGGGCAAGTTCTATGTCTCGTGGCACGACTTCGACGAGAATGCCCCAGGCGTAGACGCGGCCGCCCATGCTGCGACCCAGGCAACGAACAGCGACGTTCACGCCTACTCGAGCCGGAGCGCCACCGAGGAAAAGCCGAAGTGCCGCGTTCTGCTGCCCCTGGTAGAGCCTATCGACGGCCGCCGCTATGAGCTGCTGCAAGAGTGCATCAACGATAGGCTAGAAGCTGCCGGCCTGGTGCCTGACCGCGTGACCGAGCGCGCTGGCCAGCTTTGCTACCTGCCCAACCGTGGCGAGCTGTACGAACACACCGCCATCGACTGGAATGGTCCGCTCGACTGGCGAACCGAGTTCGCGGAAGAGCTGGCAGCGAAGGAGCGCGAACTGGCAGAGCAGGAAGCCGAGTTCGAGAAGCGCCGGGAAGCGCTGGTAGAGAAGCGGAAACAGCGGGAGGCCCAATACACCGCCGGGCAGGTTTCGCCCATCCAGACCTTCCGCGACAACTACACCGCCCAGGAAGCATGGGAAAGTGTAGGCGCTCGCATGAAAGGCCGCCGGGCATTGTCACCACTGAGCGACTCAGGGAGCCCCGCTATCACGTTCTCTTCCGATGGCGTGCTATGGCACTCGCACCACGGCAGCGACCGGGAGGCAGGCATAGGGACGCCAGACCGGGCGGCCGGGGGCTGCTGGGGCGATGCCTTCGATGTATTCGTTCACTTCCAGCATGGGGGCGACTTCACGGCAGCACTGAAGGCGGCTGGAGATATGTTCACCATCGGCGGCGTGACGATCACGAAGCACAATCAGCGCGCCCATATGGAGGAGCAGGCGCGCATCAATGCTGGCTCAGACTTTTCTAGCCCTGCTGGGTGTGAGGATGCGGACGGCGACCAGGAAGGCGAGAAAAAGCCCGAACCCGTCGACATTTTTGGCACCCTGGAGCCGCCGGCCTTCCCCGTCCACCGCCTGCCGAGAAGCTTGGCCGCCTACACTGCCGACCAAGCCGAATTGCTAGGGGTCGACCCCGGCATCATCGGCATGGCCGGCCTAACCGTTATCGCCGCATGTATCGACGACCGAATCAGGATCCAGCCAAAGCGCTTCGACCCGACATGGACGGAAAGCGCGCGGATATGGTCGGCTCCCGTTGGCGACCCGTCGGCAATGAAGTCCCCAGCACTTGCCAAGGCGATGAACCCCGCCAAAAAGATCGACGCGAAGTGGAGGAAGGAGGGCGATGAAGCCTACAAGAAGTACCAACGCGAGCATGCCAAGTGGGAAAAGCGGGCCGCCAAGGAGGACGACCCCGGCCCCGCGCCTGAACTACCGCCCATGAATCGCCTGATTTATGAGGATACGACTGTAGAGAAGCTGGGCGACCTGCTGGCCATGTATAGCCCGCGCGGTGCCCTGGTATTCAACGACGAACTGAGCGGCTGGCTTTCCAGCATGGACGCCTACAAGAACGGGGGCAGTAAGGATCGCGCCGCCTGGCTCGAGGCATACAACGGGGGGCCGAAAAGCATAGACCGCGTAAAGCGTGGCTCGACCTATGTGGAAAACTGGAGCGCTTGCGTTCTGGGCGGGATCCAGCCAAGCGTGATTCAGGACTACGCTAAAGTCACCAACCACGACGGGATGCTCCAACGCTTTATCGTGTACTTCGCAAGGCCAGCGGAAGAAGGCGTAGACCGCTGGCCCGACATGGATGCAAAACAGCGATACGAGGATCTGGTGGAGCATATCGTGGGGATCACGGCCGGCAGCGAACCCGTAAAGCTGTCAGAAGAGGCCCACGCCGCCAAAGAGGCGCTTTGGAGCAAGATAACGGCAGCCGTGAAGCTTCACCCTAACCCTTACCTTGTCGCCGCGCTGGGGAAGTGGAAAGGCACCTACGCGCGCCTGTTGCTGACCTTCCACGTTATCGAGTGCGCCGAGCGAGGCGTTCACCCGAGCGCAGAGCGCGTCAACAAAGAGACTGCCGAGAACGTGGCCAGCCTGCTATGGGATTGTCTGCTAGTCCATGCGGTGCGCTTCTATCAGGAGCTGGACGAGGTGGGCGACAAAGCCCGCGCCGTGGCCGGCCTGGTCCTGGCGAGGGGCTGGGAGCGCTTCACCGTAAAGCGTGACCTTGACCGATACATGAGAGCCTCGAGGAAGTGGAAGCCGTGGGAGGTCGACGAAACAATGCAGCGGCTCGAGTCGTTTGGCTGGATCCTCCCCGTAGTCGGCAAACTAAACGAGCGCGGCCGTCCGGCAGCGTATCAGGTCAACCCCCTAGTACATGAGCGCTTCAAGGCCGAAGCCGACAAAGAGAGAGAGCGCCGCGAGGAAGTGGCAAAGCTTATGGGAGAGCTTGCAGGATGAGCAGATATTTAGATATCACAAACTGGTGGATCATCGTCGATACCACCACCGGGGCGATGGATGGATACTACCGCGACTCCGAAGACGCCCGAGGGGCATTTGAACGCGCTGTGGATCGAGGGGCTAATAGCCTTGTGCTATGTCAGGTGAAGGACAGCACCACAGAAGCGCGTATAGGTGACGCGACATTCTGGATCCGGCACCCAAGCGGATACGCTGGCACCGAGTAAGCCCCGGCCGCACCCGCACCGAAGCCCCTAGCCCTGCTGGGGGCTTTTTTGTCGTAGATGTCACCGCCCCTTCCCGAAATGTCGTAAATGTCACCGGGCGGCTGTCAAAGCCGACGCCCTGGAAGCCCCATATCATGCAGGGTACAGCCCTGCCGCCCCAAAATGTCGTAAATGTCGTATGCGCGCAGGAAGAGGAATTGGCGTTTCTCTCTCTCTCCCCTTCAAACACCCCCTTTTCTTCTCTCTTAAACCATTCGCGCGCGCGTACGACAATGCCGACACCCGAAGGGCTAACCCACCCCAGCAAGTTACCGCGCAGCACTGGTAAACCATGGTAAAGGAGAGGCGTTTACAGCGGCCCGAAGCCTGCACCCCACCCCAAGCCCTACCCCCTGCCGGCGAGCCGGTAGAGGATACGCCATCCTCGACAACCCTCTAGGCCGCAAGCCCTGTAGCCATGACGAGAATCATACCCGCCATAATACCCGCCAAAGATGCTATAATTACCCTATAGATAGCCCTGAGATAGGCGCCTTGTATGGCCAAGCTGAAAGCCCCACCGCGACAGTTCGAGCCCCAATGGCTGACCGCCCTGGACGGCCGCACCGCAGTTGCCCAAGAGATGCGCCGCCGCTTCGATGAAGTGAGCGCGGATCTGGGCGGCGACCTGTCATACCTGACCCGTTCGCTGGTGAGCCGGTATCTGTGGCAGGAGTTCTGGATTCAAACCCAGGAGCAAGCACTGGCCGAGGGGCAGGAAGTCGATATTGGCCGGTATACCCAGGCGGTGAACGCCGCTAGTGGGCTCGCCGCCAAGCTGGGGCTCGAGCGTAAGGCGCGTGACGTTCCGAGCCTGTCCGACTACCTCGCCGCCAAAGGGGGCAGCCGATGACCGCGCCCGCCCTGGTGGACCCCATCACCGCCCTGACCGATGACAACCTATTGGCCCCGATGCTGCCGGGAGTCCATGACGGGAGCTGGGATGCCTGGCTGGCCATCGTCAAAGGCATGTACGCCCTGCCGATGACCGGGAGGGATACCCAGGTGTGGCGGGAGCTGACCGGCCGGCCCGTGCCCCTGAAGCCCAGCCGAGCCGCTTACCTGCTGTGCGGCCGCCGTGGGGGCAAGACCCAAATGGCCGCCGCCCTGACGCTGTACGAAACCGCCTTACGCGACTGGAGCGGCATTGCATCCAAGGGGGAGCTTATCGTGGGCGCCCTGGTGGCCGCTGATCGACGTCAGGCAGGGCAGGCGCTGCGCTACCTTCGCGGGGGGCTGGAGGCGTCCGAGATGCTGCGCTCCCTGGTGGTCAAGGACAATTCCGAGGGCATCGAGCTTTCCAACGGCTCAGAGCTTGCGGTGATGACCGCTTCGCATCGCTCGATTCGCGGCCGTTCGTTCGCCTGTCTGGTGGCCGACGAGCTGTGCCATTGGCGAACGGAAGGCGAGTCACCCGATGCCGAGATCCTGCGAGCGGCCGAGCCTGCGCTATCCCTGACCGATGGGCTATTGCTAGGCATATCGACGCCCCATGCGCGGCAAGGCGTCATGTATTCCCGATGGAAGCGCCACTATCGCAAGGCCGACGCGCCCTCCCTTGTGGTGCAAGCCCCGAGCCGACGCCTTAACCCGCGCTTGCCCCAGGCGGTAGTAGATGAAGCGCTGGCAGAGGATGAAGCCGCCGCCCGTGCCGAGTACCTGGCCCAATGGCGCGACGACGTGGCCAGCTACGTCTCACGTGACGTTCTCGAGGCCCTGGTAACGCCTGGTATCACTGAGCGCCCCCCGCATACTGCCCACCGCTACCGCGCCTTTGTGGACGTCTCAGGCGGCCGCTCCGACTCGTTTTGCTGGGCTGTGGCCCATACCGAGGATGGAACCGACATTCTCGACCTGCTGGGCGAGATCAAACCGCCATTTAGCCCAGCGGATGCGGTAGAGCGTTGCGCCGCCGACCTTCGCCGCTACGGCATCACCGAAGTTCGAGGCGACCAATACGGGGCCGGCTGGGTGGTGGAGCAGTTCGAGGCGGCCGGCCTGAAGTATCACCCCAGCGAGTTGAACCGCTCCGAGATCTACCTCGACGCCCTGCCCAGGCTGACCGCCAAGCGTGCCGAGCTGCTGGACTCCGACACCCTGCTAAACCAGCTTGCCAACCTCGAGCGCCGCTCCCGATCCGGCGGCCGTGACAGCGTAGACCACCCTCGAGGCGGTAATGATGACGCCGCCAACGCTGCAATGGGCGCCATTACCGGCGGCACCAAAGCCAAGCGAGCAACCGCCGGCATCCTGCTACCCCGCCGCTGGAGGACCATCCATGCGTGACGATTTGCTGACCATGCCCAGCGAGGCACCCGCCGCCGATGCCTGGAAGGCCATCTGGGCGCTTGGCGTGGACATTCCTTACCCAACCCCAGGCCAGACGGCCGGCGACCTTCTCGCCAGCCTGGAGCCCCGTCTACAACGCAAGATCTACCACCGCGCCCGGGAGGGCACCGCAAATGAGTAAAAAACGAGAGTTCGTGACCGCCAACAAAGCCGATGCCGACAAGGCCCTGGAGCGTATCGCCGCCCGTGTGGCTGAAATGATCGCACCGACCATTGGTGAGGCTGTGGCCAATGAAATGAAGGCGAACGCCAGTTCGAACGGTCGCAAGATCCGCGCCGATGACCTGACCAGCCCGAGCCGGCACTTTGATGGACTGCCCAAAGGTGACGAGTGGGACACCCTGCCCGACGGCGACGCACCTGCCGCGCCTGCTACCAACGGCTCCAACGGGCGCCGGATGCCGAGCGACATTACCAGCCGGCACTTCGACAACCTGCCGACCGACTAAGGAGGGCTAGTCCATGGCCTGCAAAGACTGCAAAGACCACGCCACACCCGAGCAGATCCTCGAGCTGATCCAGCGGCACCACGACCGGCTCGAGGAGGAATACACCCGCCGGCTCGAGGGCGCTGTGGCCGAGATCCGCCGGTTGACCGAAACCCTGGTCGCCACCAACGAAACCCGCCCCGCCGGAACTAGACTGCACTGAGGATTACCCGACATGACTGATGAAGTTAAAGACCCCGCCGCCGTAATCGCCGCCAATGCTGTGCTTGGCGACCCCGAGGCTAGCGTCGATCAAATCATCGAAGCCCGTACCGCCGTGAACGATGAGCTACGCCAGTTGGACAAGCAACCCCGCATCGAGCCCCACCTGGCGACCAGCCGGGAACAGTTGGTAGAGCTGAAGGCCGCGATGGAAGAACGCCAAGAAATGAGCGGCATTCTCACCGTCCTGTACCGCCGGTTGACCGATGCCATGCAGGCCGCCCGCGCCCGCGACGCCATTAGAAACGCCGACGGGGTGAGGGCCGATATTGGCACCACACTGGAGCAGGCAGAGGCCGCCTATCAGGAATACCGACGCCTTGTCGGGGAGCTTGCCCGCATGGGTAAGGAGATCTCCCGCGATAAGCAGGCAGCCGGCCATGGTGGTGCTGGGAAAATTGGTGTCGACGCGGGCACCGTGCGGCGCATCATGGCCCTGGACCCCATCCAGAACACTGCCGAGAGTCGGCGCTTCGAGCGTGGCATCCTGCTGGAGGGCTAAGCATGGGTGCCGCCCTGGAGGTGGGCGCCCAGTGGTGGGATGACCGGGCGCTGGCGATAAACAGCGACGGCGAGCACGGCCGGCAGGAGCTGGCCCGTGCTTGTGCTGAGATGTGGTTGGCGGCCGTGGGAGTGTATTTCCGCGACGCGCAATCCGCCATGCGTGGCATCAAGACTGCCGACCTCGAGTCCCTGGATGATTTGACCAGCGACAGGCGCCTACTCGCCGCCCTGCTGGAGCCCCTGGACGCTGACCCAGGCCGGATAGGTGACGCCATGATTCAGGCGCTGGACAGTGGCCGCCGCTTCGACACTGGCGCCATGAATCGGGCAGTGCCTGAGATCCACGACGATTTGCGGTTGGGCGAGTGGAAAGAGAAGCACAAGCGCCGGGGGAAGGCCGAGGCAATATCGTTGCGGTGACTCCCCCCGTGGGGCTAGTCTGCAAGCGTTTTTCAAAGGGGGGACATTATGGCGGGTATTTCGACCCACCATAAATAAAACGCCTATATATCAATGCACTAGATAGCAAGGTAGAAGAGACGCACTCTTATACCATTGTTGAGGAATAAGCCTGCGCAGGAGGCTGATCCGGAAGTAGGCCTGCGAGGAGGCGCTGTGAATACATCCTTGTACGCTACTTCGGCCATCCCTGGTCCTCAGACCTCCTCTTCGGCCTACCACCGGCGCCTCCCGCTGAATCGTGGCCCTTGATCCTTGGTTCCTGGCGCTCGGCGCCTAGACCCGATAGACGCTCTTGGTCATCACCTTGGACATCAGCGTCATGCCGAACTTGACCGGGGCGGGGAATCGGGCGCCACCGGCCTCCAGCGCCAGCTGGGCGTGGTGGGCCTCGTCGATGGCCATCTGGCGCAGCACCGCCCGAGAGCGTTGATCCCCCGCCGGCAGCTTCACCAGGTGGTCCTCCAGATGGCGGCCCACCTGCTCCTCGGTGGCGGCCACGAAGCCGAGGCTCACGCGGTCGCCCACGGCTCCGGCCACCGCGCCAATGCCGAAGGAGGCGGCATAGAAGAGCGGGTTGAGCAGGCTGGGGCGGTCGTGCAGCTCCTGGAGCCGCTCGTCGCACCAGGCCAGGTGGTCGATCTCCTCCCTGGCCGCCTCCTCCATCTGGTCACGCACATCGGGCAGCTTCGCGGTCAGCCCCTGGCCCTGGTAGAGCGCCTGGGCGCACACCTCGCCAGTGTGGTTGATGCGCATCAGCCCGGCCGCATGGCGGCGCTCCTCCTCGTCCATGGGCGCATCCTGCACCTCGGGGGTCGCCGGAGACGGCCGTGACGCCTGGGCGGCATGGGGCACCAGGGTGCGCAGCACGGTATCGAACTGGTGGATCAGGTTGTCGCTGGGAGAGAGCTTGCGGTTCATGACGATCTCTTCGCGCCTCGGTCCGGAATGGATGCCCCATTGTAGCCGAGGGCCCCTGCCGCCTGAAGCACCGCCCTGAACGGCCGACGCCACCTGGCGGTGGCGTCGAAAGAAGCTGCACCCGATGCGTCGAACGCCTGGGCTTGCGCGGTTGCCCGCAGGGCGCCGGCTAGCCAGCCGGCCAAGTGAAGCGTCGACCGCCCATCAGGTGCATATGAATATGGTAGACCGTCTGGCCGCCGTCGTCATTGCAGTTCATCACCACCCGGTAGCCCGCCTCATGGCAGCCCCGCTCGCGGGCCAGCCCGGCGGCCACGATGGGCAGCCGGCCGACCAGGGCGCGGTCGCCCTCGTCGAGGTCGTTGAGGGTGGCGATATGGCGCTTGGGGATCACCAGCAGGTGGGTCGGGGCCTGGGGAGCGATGTCCTCGAAGGCCAGCACCTCGTCGTCCTCGAAGACGATGGTGGCGGGGATCTCGCGGTTGACGATCCGGCAGAACAGGCAGGCCATGGCGTCTCTCCCTGGTCGGAGCTCTGGAGGGTGGGGCTCAGCGGAAGCGGCGCTGGGCCAGCAGGTGGCGCACCAGCGGCGCGAGGATCAGCTCCATGGCCAGCGACACCCGCGCCCCTGGCACCACCAGGGTATGGGGACGGCTCATGAAGGAATCCGGAATCATCGCCAGCAGGTAGGGAAAGTCCACGGTGGCGGGATCGCGGAAGCGGATCACCGCGAAGGACTCGGCATCGGTGGGGATATCCTGCACCTCGAAGGGGTTGGAGGTATCCACCGTGGGGACTCGCTGGAAATTGATGTGGGTGCGCGAGAACTGCGGCTGGATGTAGCGCACGTAGTCGTCCATGCGCCCGAGGATGGTGTCGATCACCGCCTCCTGGGAGTGGCCGCGCAGCTTGGTGTCGCGCACGATCTTCTGGATCCACTCCAGGTTGATGGTGGGCGCCACCCCCACCAGCAGATCCACATGGCGAGCGATGTCGTGCTCGGGCGTCACCAGGCCGCCGTGGAGCCCCTCGTAGAAGAGCAGGTCGGTGCCGTAGGGCAGCGGCTGCCACTCGGTGAAGGTGCCGACCCGGTAGCCG
The DNA here is from genome assembly GCF_013000985.1 of Halomonas sp. PGE1. Lineage (NCBI taxonomy): Bacteria > Pseudomonadati > Pseudomonadota > Gammaproteobacteria > Oceanospirillales > Halomonadaceae > Halomonas > Halomonas sp. PGE1. Next base: position 1,164,857 of record NZ_CP053032.1, on the reverse strand, counting down.
GCCTCGATCATCCGCTTGTCCTCGGCGTGGATATAGTGGCGATAGGTGCCACTGCCCTGCTCGCCGTACTCCTGGAACAGCGCCTCGAGCTCGTCGAGCAGGTTGGCCTCCACGGCGAAGTGGGAGAGCTCGTCCTTGCGCTCGGGCTCCTCGCGGAAGATCCGCGCCAGCTCCTCCCGGGTATAGCGATGGAAGGCGTCGCCGTCGACCACGGCGGCATGGACGTCCTCGCGGGCGAACATGCGCTCGAAGGAACGCTTGACCGTGGTGGTGCCGGCCCCGGAGGAGCCGGTCACGGCGATGATCGGATATTCGCGGGACATCAGGCGCCCCCTGCTCCGGCAAGCGCCGCGACCACGGCCTCGGGCACCGCCACCGGGCGCCCGGTGGCCGGGTCGACCAGCATCACGTTGAGCCGGGCGGTGGCCACGGGGCGGCCGCCCTCGGCGTGGCGCACGCGGTGGTAGACGGTGATCGCCCGCCCGACGGGGGTCGGGATCGCCGTCTCCACGACCAGGGCATCGGGCCAGCGCGCCTCGGACTGGTACTGCACGGCGAGGTCCGCCACCACGCTCGGGTAGCCGCCGAGGTCCCACTCGGTGAGGCCCAGGGCACCGAAGGCCTGGATCCTCGCCTCGTGGAGCAGCGACACCAGAGTGTCATGGCCCAGATGGCGGCCGTAGTTCATGTCGGTGACGCGCACCGTCAGCGGATGACGGTGCACGATGGCCGTCTCGGGAAACTCGAGCCTGACGCGCTCCATGGGCACCTCCTTAAACACCCTCCCGGGCAATGGCCCGGTAGGCAATGTCGCGACGGCAGAGCACGCCTTCCCAGCGGATGGCGTCGACGCCGCGGTAGGCCTGCTCGGCCGCGGCCGAGACCCCCTCGCCCAGGGCGGTGACGCAGAGCACCCGCCCGCCGGCGGTGACAAGCTGGCCGTCCTGCTCCGCTGTGCCGGCATGGAAGACCTTGCAGCCGGTGGCCTCGGCGGCCTCGATGCCCTCGATCACATCGCCCTTGCGGTAGCTGCCGGGATAGCCGCCGGCGGCCAGCACCACGCCCACCGCGGCGCGGGGATCCCAGTCGCACGCCTTGCCGGCAAGCGCACCGGTGGCGCCGGCCAGGCAGAGTTCGGCGAGGTCGGACACGAGGCGCAGCATGATCGGCTGGGTCTCGGGGTCACCGAAGCGGCAGTTGTACTCGATCACCTTGGGGTTGCCCTCGGCGTCGATCATCAGCCCCGCGTAGAGGAAGCCGGTGTAGGGGTGCCCCTCGGCCGCCATGCCCTTCACGGTGGGCAGGATCACCCGCTCCATGATGCGGCGATGCACCTCGTCGGTGACCACGGGGGCCGGGGAATAGGCGCCCATGCCCCCGGTGTTGGGGCCGGTGTCGCCCTCGCCCACCCGTTTGTGGTCCTGGCTGGTGGCCATGGGCAGCACGGTCTCGCCGTCCACCATGACGATGAAGCTGGCCTCCTCGCCGTCGAGGAACTCCTCGATCACCACCCGCGCGCCGGCGTCGCCGAAGGCGTTGGCCTCCAGCATGTCGCGCACCGCTGCCTCGGCCTCGTCGAGGGTCATGGCCACGATCACGCCCTTGCCGGCGGCCAGGCCATCGGCCTTGATGACGATGGGGGCGCCCTGCTCGGCGAGGTACGCAAGCGCCGGCGCCACCTCGGTGAAGGTGCGGTAGTCGGCGGTGGGAATGGCGTGGCGGGCCAGGAAGTCCTTGGTGAAGGACTTGGAGCCCTCGAGCTGGGCGGCGCCGGCCGTGGGGCCGAAGATCGCCATGCCCGCCTCGCGGAAGCGATCGACCACACCGACCACCAGCGGCGCCTCCGGACCGACGATGGTCAGGTCGATGCCCTCGTCCCGGGCGAAGGCCACCAGGCCGTCGAGGTCATCCACCGCGATGTCGACGTTGGCCAGGCCGGCCTCTCGGGCGGTTCCGGCATTGCCGGGCGCCACGAAGACCTGTGCCACCAGGGGCGACTGGGCGACCTTCCAGGCCAGGGCATGTTCGCGGCCACCGCCGCCGATGATCAGCACCTTCATTCGTTCCACCTGCATTCTGCGAATCGAAAGCTCGACGAGCCGTAACGAGGCGGCATTATGTCAGAAAGCGTGCGCCTGCGCCCGGGCCTTACTTCGTCTCATCATCGTTCTTGCCGCCGGCCTGGCCGATGGTCTGCTGCCAGAACTTCATGTTCTCCTCGGCCAGCTCGCGCATCAGCTCCATGGGCGAGTGGCGCATGGCCTGCTGCCACTGATCCTGCATGCGCTGCTGCTGCTCCATCATCAGCCGGGTCCCCTGCTCCAGATAGCGGGCCAGGGGCAGCGGCTGAGCCATATCGTAGACGCGGATGAACTGGGCCAGCAGGTCGTTGGAGAACACCTCGGCATCACCGTCGGCCTGCTCCTGCTCGATGATGATCGACAGCAGGATGGTGCGCGTCAGGTCCTCGCCGCTCTTGGCGTCCTCGACGCGGAAGGGCACGTCATCGAGCACCAGCTGGCGCAGATCCTCGAGGGTCACATAGCGGCTCTGTTCGGTATCATAGAGCCTGCGGTTGGCATACTTGCGAATCACGCGCACGGCGCTGCTCCTCGGTCGATGTGGGGGCGTGTGCCCCTGTACGGCTATTGTGCACCGCGACACCATCCATGCAAGGCCATGCACGACATTGCCGCCAACGCGAGGCACCAATGAACCTGATCCTGCTTGCTCCGGAGGATATCGAGAACCACCGCCTGGCCCGGGTCACCGACCCGCGCCGGCTGCGCCACCTGCGCGAGGTGCATCGCGCCACGCCGGGCGACCGCCTGACGCTGGGGGTACTGGGTGGCGGCATCGGCCAGGGCGAGCTGCTCGCCCTCGACGACCGGGAAGCCACCTTCAGCCTGGACGGCCTCGACCAGCCGCCGCCCCCGGCCCTGCCGGTACACCTGGTGCTGGCCCTGCCGCGGCCGCGCATGCTGGCGAGAAGCCTGGAGCATGCCACCGCGCTGGGCGTGAAGGCTATCACCCTGCTGCACACCCGCCGGGTGGAGAAGAGCTACTGGCAGTCGCCGGAGCTGGCCGCGGAGAAGATCCACCAGCACCTGGTGCTGGGGCTCGAACAGGCCCGCGACACCCTGCTGCCCACGGTCACCCTGGAGAAGGGCTTTCGCCCCTTCGTGGAAGAGCGCCTGCCCGGCCTGCTCGAGGGGCGGCGCGGCCTGCTGGCCCACCCCGGCATGGCCCAGGCCTGCCCGCGGGGGATAGCCGACCCCACCCTGCTGCTGGTGGGGCCGGAGGGCGGGTTCATTCCCTGGGAGGTGGAGAAGCTGCTCGAGGCGGGCTGCGAGGGCATCCACCTGGGGCCGCGCATCCTGCGCGTGGAGACCGCGGTGACCGCCCTGCTGGCCCGGCTGTTCTGACCCGGGGGGTGGCGTCAGCCGTCGTGGCCCTCGCCCATCTCGTCCGGCTCATGCTCGAGAAGCGGTGACTCCTCGCTGCAGTTCGGGCGCTGCAGGAAGGTCTCGCGCACGTCCAGCAGACCCAGGTGGGAGATGGTGCGCCGCCCCAGCAGCAGCGGATAGTTCATCTCCTCGCGGTCGCGCAGGCTGAACTGCTCCTCATAGACGGTATCGCCGAGGCAGACCTTCATCAGCACCACCGGACGCTCGTCGCGCCCCCCGGCCCCGCGCACGCGCAGGTCGCGATAGAGCGGCAGCTCGAGCTGCTCGGTGAAGGCCTCGCTGCTTGCGGTATCCTCCAGCTTGAGTCGGAAGCTCACCCACTCCTCGCCGTCGCGCTCGAAGGTCTCGATCTCCCGGGCATCCAGCGACGAGGTCAGCGCCCCGCTGTCCAGCTTGGCCTTCACCGCCACGCCCCAGGGCTCGATGGTGGCGCGCTCGACCCAGCCGAACACCTTGTCGTCGGCGCCGGCCTGGGCCATGCCGGCCAGGAGCCCGGCAGCCAGGGCGAGGGGGCGCACCATGCGGCGCGTCGAGGCAGCGAAGTCCATGGGTGATCTCCTTTCTGGGGCAGAAAAAAATACACAAAACGTGCAGATGGACCGCATAGAGGGCCGGGGGTTCCCCGCCTGACGCACCGGGCCGCCCTCAGCGCTGGAGGCGCTCCAGCAGCCGCAGGGTGGCGAAGCCGTCCGGCGTGACGCCGATCGACTGCTGGTAGGCCCGCAGCCCGCGCTGGGTGTTGGGGCCCATGATGCCGTCCGGGGTTCCCACATCGAAACCGCGGGCGTTGAGCGAGCGCTGCATCTCGCGCACCTGATCACGGCTCAGCGGCTGCTCATCCCGGGGCCAGCCGGCCTGGATGCCGCCGCGGCCGGCGATCTGGTCGGCCAGGGACCCCACCGCCAGGGCATAGCTGGTGGCGTTGTTGTAACGCAGGATCGCCCGGTAGTTGGGACCCACCAGGAAGGCCGGGCCGCGGGCCCCGGCGGGCACGATCACCGAGGCCGCGTCGAAGTCGGGCAGGCGACCGCCGCCGAGCGGGCGCACGCCGAGGTCGGCCCACTCCTGGGCCGAGCGCCGGTTGGCGAGCTCCGCCCGGGCGTAGTCGAAGTCGTCCGGAAGCACGACCTCCACGCCCCAGGGCTGGCCCGTGACCCATCCGGCCCGAGCCAGGTAGTTGGCGGTGGAGGCCATGGCGTCGGGAATGCTGCCCCAGATGTCGCGGCGTCCGTCGCCGTCGCCGTCCACGGCGTAGGCCTCGAAGCTCGAGGGAATGAACTGGGTGTGGCCCATGGCGCCGGCCCAGGAGCCGACCATGCGATCCGGGGCGATGTCGCCGGCCTCGATGATGCGCAGGGCGGCGAGCAGCTCGCCGCGGGCGAAGTCGCGACGGCGACCGTCGAAGGCCAGGGTGGAGAGCGCGTCGAGGGTCGAGAAGCTGCCGAAGTTGCCGCCGTAGTTGCTCTCGATGCCCCAGATCGCCACGACCACCTCGGCGGGCACGCCGTAGCGCTGCTCCATGCGCCGCGCGGTGTCGCGATGCTCGGCCAGCTTGGCGCGCCCCTGGGTGACCCGCTGGGCGGAGACGGCGCTGTCCAGATACTGCCAGATGGGACGCACGAACTCCGGCTGGGAGCGATCCAGCTCGATCACCCGCGGCCGGTAGCGGACGCCGTCCAGGGCCCGCGCCAGGGTCGCCTCGGAGATACCTTCCTGGCGGGCCTCCCGGCGGAACTGGGCGCGCCAGGCGTCGAAGTTGGCAGGCGGGGCCGGCTCGGCCTCGCTGGCGGTCGCCTCGGCCGCCGTCGGGGTGGCGTCGGCGGCAGGCTCATCCGCCGCCTGGGCGTCCCGGGCCGGGCCGCTCTGGCAGCCGGCAAGCAGGCCCAGCATCAGGCCGAGGGTCAGTGTCCGTTTCATCACGCTTGCGCTCTCCATGGCGAGGTTCAGGGGGGATGGTTCAGGCCGATCATCGCGCAGAATCGGCACCACCACCACCCCCCCCTAGCCGCCGGCGAGGCGCCAGATCACCAGCCCGTGGCAGGCCACCACCACCACGGTCAGCAGGGTGCGCAGCGACTGGTACCAGGTGGGCAGCAGCTCGCGGCTCGTCCTGCCGCACTCGTGCAGGCGCACCACCAGGAAGCCGGCGATCAGCACCCAGGCCCCGGTGGCCGGGTGCAGCAGCAGCGCCGGCCAGGCGATCAGGCTCGGCGCCATGCTCAGGGCCAGCCGCCTCCGGAAGCCGGCGCTGTCGTCCGGCTCCAGGGACATCGCCACGCCCCACTGCACCCCGCCCAGGAAGGAGAGGATCACGGCGCTGTAGTAGAGGAAGGCCGGAATGGCCACAAGCTGCCAGGCCAGCGGCGCCAGCCAGGCACTCCCCGCCAGCGCGAGGAACGGGAGCAGCCCGGCGAGGCCGAGGCCAAGGGGAAGTCGAGGAAGGCGAGCGGCAGTCATGGCGTCTCCTGGTCGGGTTCCGAAAAGAGCGAGAGCTGGGGCGAGGCGGCCGGCGTGCCGGGGCGCCGCCCGGGCCGGCGGCTGGCGAGCCGCTCCAGCAGCGCCTCGCTGGCCTCGTGCGCCCCGGGGGCCCGCCGGGCGGCGTGGAGCTCGCGCTTCCAGCGTCGCGCCTCCGCCTCGAAGTCATGGATCGGCAGCGGGTAGTCCCGCCCCGGGAGGAAGCCCAGGGCGGCACGCTCGGCGGCCGGCAGGGCCCAGGGGCGGTGTCGCCAGATCGTTGGCAGCCCCGCCAGGGCGGGCAGCCAGCGTGCCACGAAGCGTCCCTCGGGGTCGCGCTCCGCGGCCTGCTTGAGAGGGTTGTAGACCCGCAGGGCGTTGGTGCCGGTGAGCCCCGCCTGCATCTGCACCTGGGAATAGTGGATGCCGGGTTCGTAGTCGACGAAGAGCCGCGACAGGTGCAGGGCCGGGTCACGCCATGGCAGCCCCAGCCCGAAGGTGGCGAAGGAGACCAGCATGGCGCGCATGCGGAAATTGAGCCAGCCGGTCTCCCGCAGGGAGATCATGCAGGCATCCACCAGGGGCACGCCGGTTCGCCCCTCGCACCAGGCGGCCAACCGCTCGGGGGCGGGTGTCTCGCGCAGCCCGCGCAGGGCGGGGTGCAGGGTGCGCTGCTCCAGCGTGGGTTCGCTCTCCAGCTTCTGGATGAAGTGGCAGTGCCAGTGCAGCCGCGACTCCAGGGCGGCCAGGGCCCGGGACCACTCGGCGTCGCCGCGCCGCTCGCCCCTGGCCCGGCGCAGCCCCTGCACCACCTCGCGCAGGGAGAGCGTGCCCCAGGCGAGGTGGGGCGATAGCCGGGAGCCAGCACGACGGGCGCGGTCGGGGCTGCCGATGTCCCGGTGGAAGCGCACCCCTCGCCCCGCCAGGAAGGAGTGCCAGGTGTCGAGCCCCGCGGGCCGGCCTCCGGCCTGGCGCCCCGGGCAGGCCTCGCGGCCCGCACCGAGCTGGCGGGCCCGCCAGTGAGTGCGGGGCAGCGGAGCCAACCGCTGCCACCCCTCGGGTGAGCGGGCCGGGCGCGGGGCCGCCAGTGGCTCGGCCATCAGTGCCTCCCACTGGGTCGCCCAGCCGCGGCGATGCCCCAGCCCGCGGATCACGCCGTGCTGGCGGGTCTCGTGCCAGGGCACGCCCCGCCGCCGGCACCAGTCGGCCACCGCGAGGTCGCGGGCAAAGCTCCAGGCGTTGCCGGTCTCCTGGTGGGAGCGCAGCACGCAGGGGCCAAGGAGGGCGACCACCCGCTCCAGCACCTCGACCGCCTCCCCCTCCAGCACGCAGAGCGGCAGGCCGAACTCGGCCAGGGCATCGGCCAGCGCCTCGAGGCTCTCGGCGATGAAGTCCCAGTGGCGCTGGGCGCTGTCAGGCTGCTGCCAGAGCGACGGCTCGATCACGTAGAGCGGCAGCACGGGCCCCGCGGCGCAGGCCTCGGCGAGGGGCCCGTGGTCGTGGCTGCGCAGGTCGCGCTTGAACCACACCAGCTGGACGGGCGCCTCAGCCACTCTGGCGCGCTCCTGCCTGTCCCCCCAGGCCGGGCGCCTCCGCCAGGGGGGGTGCAAAGTGCTCGGGCGCCACCGTCCAGGGACGATGCCGGCCGCTGCCCGGGGGCAGCACGGCGACCTCGGGCAGCCAGTGCGCCACGTAGGCCCCGTCGGGATCGTAGCGCGCGGCCTGCCAGAGCACATCGAAACGGTGCCCGCGGGGGTCACGGCCGACGCCGGCCACATAGCGCCAGTTGCCCCAGTTGCTGGCCACATCGAAATCGATCAGCGCATGCTCGAACCAGGCCGCCCCCAGCCGCCACTCGACGCCGAGCTCATGGACCAGGTAGCTGGCCACGTTCTGGCGAGCCCGGTTGGAGAGCCAGCCGGTGGCGGCGAGCTCGCGCATGGCCGCGTCGATGAAGGGCATCCCGGTTCGCCCCTCGCACCAGGCCCGGAAGGCGTCACTCTCCGGGGGAAGCCCGCGGGGGCCGAAGAGCGCCGCCCCCTCCTGGCGGGCCGCCCAGTGAAAATAGTCGCGCCACAGCAGCTCGAAGATGACCCAGCCGCTCGACTCATTGGCGCCATGCCGGGCCTCCCAGGCCCGCACCGCATCGTGCACCTGGCGCGCCGAGAGGCAGCCGTGGGCCAGCCAGGCCGAGAACCGGGTGGAGAAGTCGGCGCCCAGCAGGCCGTTGCGGGTCTGCTTGTAGCGAGCCACGGCGCCGCTCTGCCACAGGTAGTGATCCAGGCGCGCCAGCCCCTCGGCCTCGCCGCCGACGAAGCGATAGGCCGTGCGCTTGTCGGGGGTCCAGGACGCCGCCCGGCTGCACACCTTGCCCAGGGGCGGGAAGCCGCGGGGGGCCGCCTCGGGCCAGGGCGGCAGGGTCACGGGGGCCGGCAGCGCCGCCGACACCGCCCCGGCACGCTCCACCCTGCGGCGAAAGGCCGAGAAGCTCCCCGGCAGGGCCGCCACCGGGACCGGCAGGCTCGCCTCGTCCAGCAGCAGCCCGCTGTCGGGCTGGCACAGCGCGACGCCCTCCCCCAGGCGCTCGGCCAGCCGGTGTACCTGCTGGGCCTCGTCCCGCCCGGCATCGCGGCGAACCCGCACCTGACTGGCCCCGTGCCGGTCGGCGAGCTCGGCGACCACCATCACCGGGTCGCCCACCCGCACCAGCAGGTCGCTGCCGCGCCTGAGCAGCTCCCCACGCAGGGCGATCAGGCTCTCCCACAGGAACCGCAGCCGGGCCGGCCCGATGCACGCCGCCTCGAGGCCAGGCAGGGTCTCCAGCCAGGCCCGATCGAGCACGTAGACGCAGAGCAGCTGCTCGGGCGGGGTCTCGAACTGGAACAGGGGGTTGTCGGCGAGACGCAGGTCGTGGCGCAGCCAGGCAAGGGTCAGGCTCATGTGGCCCTCCCCGCGCGGCGCGCCTCGCGGCGGCAGCGCTCGCTGCAGAAGCGCACCTCCGCCCAGCAGCGCGCCCACTTGCGTCGCCAGGCAAAGGGTCGTTGGCAGTGGCCGCAGGTCTTGCTGGGCAGGTGAGGTTTGAGGTGCACGATGGGGCCCATCTTCATGGACAGAGCCTCATTATCGTACAACAAGTGTATAACTTAAAGCCCGCCTGCCCTCCTCACGGCAGAAGGCCGCCCGGAGGCGGCCTTCGACGGGCAGCGTCAGCATGGATCAGGAGGGGTCGCTCTCCTTCGGCTCGCGCCGGGCGTTGGCCTCGGTCTCGTGGCCGCTCTTCAGCTCGTGGGTGAGCGGGTCATAGTTGGGACGCAGCTCATCCTTGACCGTGCCGCTCCACAGCTTGGAACCCACGAAGTAGCCGGCTCGGCCGATGATGTGGGCCGCCACCGGGGCGGTCATCAGGATGAAGACGATGATGGCGAAGGCGCGAGCCGCCACCCCCACCTCGGCGAAGTGCATCGCCACCGCCAGCATGACCAGGATCACCCCCAGGGCCGCGGCCTTGGTGGTGGCGTGCATGCGGGTCAACAGGTCGGGCAGGCGCAGGATGCCCAGCGACGCCAGCAGCATCAGCAGGGCGCCGGCGATGACGAAGGTGCCCTTGATGAACTCAATCATCGCGCGGTCCTCCACGTTCCAGGAAGCGGGCGAAACCGATGGCGGCCAGGAAGCCCATCAGGGCGATGACGATGGCCGCATCGATGAAGCTCGAGACGTCGGACTTGATGGCGTAGACGCCCACCAGGCCCACGACGATGCTGGCGAAGAGCTCCAGGGCCACCACCCGGTCGGGCAGGCTCGGCCCGCGCACCACGCGCACGAAGCAGAGGATCAGGGCGAGGCTCATGATGACCTGGCTGATCAGTATCACGATATCCATGCGGGTACCTCGCGGCCAGGCTCAGCGAAACAGTTCCAGGGCACGGTATTCCATTTCCTTGAGGTTGCGGCGCAGCTCCTCCTCATCGTCGAGGAACATGGCGTGGATGTAGAGCACCTTGCGGTCGTCGGAGACGTCCAGGCTCAGGGTGCCGGGGGTCAGGGAGATCAGGTTCGCCACCATGGTGATCTCGAGCTCGGTACGCGCCTCCAGGGGCATGGCGATCACCCCGGGCTTCATGTGCCAGGGCGGGGTCAGGATGTCGAAGGCCACCTTGAGGTTGGCCATCAAGAGCTCCTTGATGAAGAAGCCGATGAAGCCCAGGATCCTCGGGATACGCGCGGGATAGCCCTGCAGGGCCTCCACCTGGGGCTCGATCAGCACCAGGGCGATGTAGCCGAACACCAGCCCCACCACCAGGTTGAGGCCGGTGAAGTCGCCGCTCAGCACGACCCAGGCCAGGGCCAGCAGCAGGTTCCAGATGGCTCCGGTCATGGGCTTGCCTCCTCGCTTGCCGGCGCCTCAATGAGGGCCTCGCTGACATCCACGTTACCGCCCAGCACGGCCTCGATGTAGCCCTGGGGGTTCATCAGCTGCTCGCCGATGGTGTTCATCAGGCCCATCAGCGGCTCGGCGAAGACGCCGATCAAAAGCGACAGCGCCGCCAGCACCCCCACCGGCAGGGTCATCAGCCACAGGCTGGGCTTGACCATGCGGCCATCGTCGCCCACCACGGTCTCCTGCTCGGGCACCAGGTTCTCCTCGGGCAGCGCCTTCCAGAACACCTCGTTCCAGATCTTGACCATGGAGTAGAGGGTCATCAAGCCCACCGCCAGGGCGATGCCGGTGACCACGTAGGCCTCGGCCTCGATGCCGGCGCGCACGATCACGAACTTGGCGAAGAAGCCCGACAGCGGCGGGATGCCGGCCAGGGAGAAGGCGGAGAGGAAGAAGGCCACGGCGAGCCAGGGGCGCTCCTTGTAGAGCCCGCCCATCTTCTTGAGCTGGTAGGTGCCCTGCAGGCGCCGGGTGATGCCGCTGATCAGGAAGAGGTTGGTCTTGACCACGATGTTGTGCATCACCGCGAAGATGCCGCCGGCGATGGCCAGGGGCGTGTAGAGCGCCAGGCCCAGGATCATGTAGCCGATCTGGCTGACGATATGGAACGACAGGATGCGGCGGAACTCGTACTGGGCCGCCGCCCCCAGCACCCCGGTGACCATGGTCAGGGCCGCGCCCCAGATCAGCAGGTCCTGGGTGTAGTCCAGGGTCTCGTCGAACATCAGGGTGAAGACCCGGAACAGCGAGTAGACCCCCACCTTGGTGAGCAGGCCGGCGAACAGCGCCGACACCGCCACCGGCGGCGTGTGGTAGGAGGCCGGCAGCCAGAAGAACAGCGGGAAGGCCGCCGCCTTGATGCCGAAGGCCACCATGAACATCACCGCCAGCACCTCCACCATGCCCTGGTGCTCCGCCTCGTGGAAGCGCAGGGCGATGTCGGCCATGTTGAGGGTGCCTACCATGCCGTAGGTCAGGCCGATGGCGGTCAGGAAGATCACCGAGGCCAGCAGGTTGAGGGTCACGTACTTGATCGCCCCCTCCATCTGGGCCTTCTCGCCGCCGAGGATCAGCAGCGCGAAGCTCGCCACCAGCATCACCTCGAACCAGACGTAGAGGTTGAAGATGTCGCCGGTGAGGAAGGCGCCGGCGACCCCGGCCAGCAGCAGGTGCATCAGCGGGTAGTAGCCGAACTTCTCGTGATCCGGCCCGGTGGAGGCCAGCGAGTAGACGGCCAGCGCCAGGCCGATCAGGGCGGTGAGCACGATCATCACCGCGCTGAGCATGTCGGCCACCAGGGTGATGCCATAGGGGGCCTCCCAGCCCCCCATCTGGATGGTCACGTAGCCATCCTGGTGCACCGAGGTGAACAGCCACAGCGAGACCACCAGCAGGGCCAGGTTGCCGGCCACGGCGGTGAAGCGTTGCATGGGCCGCGAGCGCCAGAAGAGCAGCGAGATGGCGCCCGACAGCAGCGGCAGGAGGACGGGAAGTGCGACTTCGGGCCTCACGTGTCGGTATCCTTCATCTTGTCCAGGTCATCGGCCTTGACGATCTCGTAGGCCCGGCGAATCAGCACCACGGCGAAGGCGAGCACGCCGAAGGCGATCACGATGGCGGTCAGCACCACCGCCTGGGGCAGCGGGTCGGCCACCGCCCCGGCGGGCGCCAGCATGCCCTCGGGAATCAGCGGCGGCGCCCCGCGGGTCATGCCCGCCGAGGTGAAGATCAGCAGGTTGGCGGCGTTCGACAGCAGCGTCAGCCCGATCACCAGCTTGACGATGGAGCGACGCAGCATCAGGAAGATCGCGGCGGCATACATCATGCCGATGGCCAGCGCCATCACGGGTTCCATGGGGCATCTCCTGTCCGGTGGGCGGCGTTCTCAGGGCTCATCCTTGTCCACCTCCATCAGCGTCATCACCATGGTCAGCACCGAGCCGAGCACGGCCAGGTAGACGCCGATATCGAAGATCAGCGGCGTCGAGGCCTTGAAGTCGATGCCGGGAATCTCCCACCACTGGGCGGTGAGGAAGGCTTCGCCGACGAACCAGGCGGGCACCACCGAGATCATGCCGAGCAGCAGCCCCATGCCGATCAGGTCCCTGGGGTCGATCATACGCAGCACCTCCTTGGTGGCGCTGACCCCGAAAGCGAACAGGTAGAGGGTGAAGGCACCGGCGGCCACCAGGCCGGCGATGAAGCCGCCGCCGGGCTCGTCATGGCCGCGCAGCAACAGGAAGATCGAGAACAGCAGCTGCAGCGGCATCAGCAACCGCGCCGCCGTATTGAGGATGATGGTGCCGGACTTAACCATCGGCGTTCTCCTTGGCCGGGACGGACTTCTTCGGCTTCTCCGGGGCGCGCAGCTTGAGCATGGCGAAGACGCCGATGGCGGCCAGGGCCAGCACGAAGATCTCGCCCAGGGTATCGAGGGCGCGGTAGTCCACCAGGATGACGTTGACGATATTGCGCCCGTGGGCCAGGGGCGCGCTGTTGGCGATCATGTAGTCGGAGATCGGCACGAACTGATCGATGCTCCAGGAGGTCAGCACCAGCAGGGTCACCAGCCCCCCCAGGGTGCCGGCCACCGCCACGTCGCGCACCCGCTCGATCGGGGTGGAGAGGCTGGAGAAGCGCGGCAGCCGGAACAGCACCAGCACCAGCAGGATCACGGTGAGCGTCTCCACCAGCAGCTGGGTGATGCCCAGATCCGGCGCGCTGAACAGGATGAAGGTCAGGGCGATGGAGAAGCCCATGATGCCCACCGACACCACGGCACCCAGCCGCGAGCGGGAGATGGCGGCAAACAGCGCCCCCAGCACCATGGTGCCCACCACGATCGCCTCGTGGAACTGCACGTCCAGGGCGACATGGAACTGGGGCGCATGGCGCAGCAGCAGCGAGTTCCCGACCAGGGCGATCAGGGTGACGATCATCACCAGGATGTAGTTGCGCATGTAGCCGTTCTGCAGCACCCGGGTCTGCCACTCGGCGACCACTACCACGCCATCCATGAAGGCGTCGTAGCCGGCCTCCGGGCCCCGGGCGATGAGCGGGTCGAGCCGCGCCAGGCGCGCCCGCACGCGATCCCAGCGCTTGAAGAGCAGGTAGCCCAGCGCCAGGCTCACCAGCGACATCAAAAGCGGCAGGTTGATGCCGTGCCACAGCGACAGCTTGACCTCCACCGGCGCACCGACCACCGCCGAGGCGGCCGCGGTGAGCAGGCCACTGCCGGCCAGGGACGGCAGCAGCCCGAACAGCAGCGAAAGCGTGGCCAGCACCGCCGGGCCCAGCAGCATGGAGGCCGGCGCCTCGTGGGCCACCCGCGGGGTCTGGCGTCGCTGGCCGAAGAAGGGGCGCAGGGCAATGATGGCCGCCACGGCGATGGTCAGGATCGCCGCGGAGAAGGCAAGCAGCAGGATCAGCCACCGCCAGGCGCTCGCCTCGAGCACCGACTCGAACATCAGCTCCTTGCCGATGAAGCCGAACAGCGGTGGCACCCCGGCAAGCGACAGCGCCGCCACCATGGCCACCACCGCGGTGATCGGCATCAGCGGCCTCAAGCCGCCCATGGCGGTGACGTCCTTGGTGCCGGTCTCGTGGTCGAGGATGCCGGCCACCATGAACAGCGCCCCCTTGTAGAGGGAGTGGGCGAGCAGGAAGGTGACGAAGGCGATCAGCGCCCCCTCTGTGCCGATGCCAAGCAGCATGGTCAGGGTGCCCAGCGCCATCACCGTGGAGTAGGCCAAAAGCTTCTTGATGTTGGTGTGGCGGATGGCCAGGAAGGCACCGGTGAACATGGTCAGCGCCCCCACCACCGAGAGCGTCACCGTCCACATCTCGGTGCCGCCCAGGCTCGGCTGCAGGCGCGCCAGCAGGTAGATGCCCGCCTTGACCATGGTGGCCGAGTGCAGGTAGGCCGAGACCGGGGTAGGCGCGGCCATGGCGTTGGGCAGCCAGAAATGGAAGGGAAACTGGGCCGACTTGGTGAAAGCACCGAGCAGCAGGCAGATCAGCAGCGGCGTGTAGAGGTCGTGCTCGCGCAGGACATCGTCCATGGCGTTGAGCTCGGCGAGCGACCAGCTGCCCCCGGCCACCCCCAGCATGGCCAGGCCCGCCATCAGCGCCAGCCCCCCCGCCACGGTGACGAAGAGCCCCTGCCGGGCCGACTTGCGCGCCTCCAGATCGGTGTGGTTGAAGCCGATCAGCAGGTAGGAGGTGATGCTGGTCAGCTCCCAGAAGACGAACAGGGTGAAGAGGCCGTCGGCCAGCACCAGCCCCAGCATGGAGACCATGAAGGCGAGGATCGCCAGGTGGAAGCGCACCAGGTCCGGGTGCCCCTTCAGGTAGCCCCCGGCGTAGATCAGCACGAAGGTGCCGATGCCGGTCACCAGCAGGGCGAACAGCATCGAGAGGCCGTCGACCACGAAGGTCAGGCTCATGCCGAGCGACGGCACCCACTCCATGGCAAACACCAGGGTCTCGCCGGCCATCACCGCCGGCAGCTGGGTCAGGAACCAGAGCGCCAGGGAGGCGGGGAATGCGGCCAGGAAGAAGCTGGTGCGATCGCCGAACCAGCGATGGAAGAGCGGCGCCAGGGCGGCCAGCAGGAATCCCGACAGCACGGCAAATTGGATCAAGGGGGCTCTCCTGGTCGTGTTCGTCCTAGGGTCCAAGGGCGCATGGCAGGCGGCCTGATCTGGATCAGCATTCGCCTAATGGATGACGCAGCGCAGCACCCCGGAGCCTGTTTATCAATAGAGAAAGCCTATAGACTCTCGCCGGCGAGTGGCAAGAACGGGCTGCGCCTTACCTTAAACGGAAGTCGACATCATATCATTAGTGAATGATTACCATGCGATTTTCGGCCGCGCCCGGTTGCCGCACACCAGCGCCTCGATCCCCCTCCGGGGCATCGAGATGAACACGAGCCGGGCGGTGACGTGGCTGCCCGGGCCACAGCGCACCCTCTTCCCCCGGTGCCCGGCCTGGCCAGTTGTGCCCCCGCCATTGCGTGGATGAGCAAACCGATGGCACTGATGTGGATTCCCCTCCTCACCCTGCTCGGCGCCCTGGTGCCGATATCCACCTCTCGCCACGGTCGACGCCTCTGCGTTCTCGCCACCCTGATCGCTCCCCTGCTCGCCCTGGGCCTGGTGCTTGCCCAGGCCCCGGCGGTGATCGACGGTGAGGTGGTCCGCGCCTCCCTTGCCTGGATGCCCCTGCTGGGCCTCGACCTGGCGCTGCGCATCGACGGCCTGACGCTGCTGTTCGCGCTGCTGATCCTCGGCATCGGCAGCCTGATCCTCCTCTACGCCGGCCACTACCTGAGCGCCGACGAGGACGACGGTCGCTTCCTCTCCTACATGATGCTGTTCATGACCGCCATGGTCGGCATCGCCATGGCGGACAACCTTATCCTGCTGTGGCTCTTCTGGGAGCTGACCAGCGTCTCCTCCTTCCTGCTGATCGGTTTCTGGGGCCACAGGAGCGACGCCCGCCGCGGTGCGCGCATGGCGCTGGCGGTCACCGGCGCCGGCGGCCTGGCGCTGCTCGCCGGCCTGCTGCTGATCGGCAACGTGGTGGGCAGCTTCGCCATGGCGGACGTGCTGGCCGCCGGCGACGTCATCCGCGCCTCGGCACACTACCCGCTGATCCTGGCGCTGGTGCTGTTCGGCGCCTTCACCAAGTCCGCCCAGTTCCCCTTCCACTTCTGGCTGCCCCACGCCATGGCGGCGCCCACCCCGGTCTCCGCCTTCCTGCACTCGGCCACCATGGTCAAGGCCGGGGTCTTCCTGATGGCCCGGCTCACCCCGGCGCTGGGCGACAGCACGCTGTGGGCAGTATCGCTCTCCCTGGTGGGCCTCGCCACCATGCTCTACGCCGCCTGGTTCGCCCTGCTGCAGCGCGACCTCAAGGGGATCCTGGCCTTCTCCACGGTGAGCCACCTGGGGCTGATCACCCTGCTGCTGGGGCTGGGCAGCCCGCTGGCCATCGTCGCCGCAGTCTTCCATATCCTCAACCACGCCACCTTCAAGGCGGCGCTGTTCATGAGCGTCGGGATCATCGACCACGAGACCGGCACCCGGGACATCGACCGCCTGGGGGCGCTCTGGTCGATGATGCCGCTGACCGGCACCATGGTGATCCTGGCGGGCTCCGCCATGGCGGGCTTTCCGCCCTTCAACGGCTTCCTCTCCAAGGAGATGCTCTTCGAGCAGAGCCTGGCCAACGGCGTACTGGGCGCACTCAGCGGCCTGATCCCGCTGCTGGTGACGGTGGCCGCCACCCTCTCGGTGGCCTACTCCGTGCGCCTGATCTGGAGCCTCTTCTTCGCCGCCCCCAAGCTCACCCGGGAGCAGAAGGCCGAGCCCCCCATGCACGTCCATGACCCGGCCCGGGGCATGCTGGCCCCGGGCCTCTTCCTGGCCGCCATGAGCCTGGCGGTGGGCCTCTTCCCCATGACCCTGGCCGCCCCGCTGGTCAACGCCGCCAGCCTCGCCGTCCAGGGTGACGCCACGCCCCCGATCTCGCTGGCCCTGTGGCACGGGCTCAACCTGCCCCTGGCCATGAGCCTGGTGGCGATGGTCGGCGGCGTTCTGCTGGTGCGCCAGCATCGCCACCTGGCACGTCTCGCCGCCCTCTTCCCCGGCCGCGACGCCAGCCTGATCTTCGAGGCGGCGGTGCTTCGGGTGATCAAGTCCACCCTCTGGCTGACCCTGCGCCTCGAGAACGGCTCGCTGCAGCGCTACCAGGCGCTCCTGGCGCTGTGCGCCCTGGCCATGATCGGCTTGGGCCTGGCCAACCTGGAGAGCCTGACAGGCCCCCTGGGCCAGCAGCCGGTGGACGGCATGCTGGTGCTCGGGGCGGCACTGATCACCTTCGGCGCCATCGGCAGCGCCCTGAGCCACCGCTGGCGGCTGGTCTCCCTGCTGATGCTCTCGGTGGTGGGCCTGACCGTCTCGCTCACCTTCGTGCGCTTCTCCGCCCCCGACCTGGCACTGACCCAGCTCTCGGTGGAGGTGGTCTCGATGATCCTCTTCATCCTGGCGCTCTTCTTCCTGCCCCAGCGTCCGCCGCTGCTGGTCTCCCAGCGGCGCATCCTGCGCGATCTGGTGCTGGCGGTCTCCCTGGGCCTGGCGGTGGCGATGCTCAACTACGCCCTGCTGACCCGGGAGACGATCTCCATCGCCGACTACTTCCTGCGCGAGGCGGTGCCCGGCGGCGGCGGCACCAACGTGGTCAACGTCATCCTGGTGGACTTCCGCGGCTTCGATACCCTGGGCGAGATCACCGTGCTGACCCTGGCGGGCCTGGCCACCTTCAAGCTGCTTAACCGCATGAAGCTGTTCATGCCGGCGGGCAACCTGGAGGGGATCCGCTGGTCGCGCCACCGCTACCCGATGATCCTCGCCGTGATCGCCCAGATCCTGCTGCCGCTGGCGCTGCTGGTGTCGGTGTACATCTTCCTGCGCGGCCACAACCAGCCCGGAGGCGGCTTCATCGCCGGTCTGATCACCGCCGTGGCGCTGATCCTGCAGTACATGGCTCGCGGCCACGACTGGACTCGGGAGCGGCTGCCGATCTCCTACCCGGTGGTGGCGGTCTCCGGCCTGATCATCGCCGTGGCCACCGGCCTTGCCAGCTGGCTGTTCGGCTACCCCTTCCTGACCTCGGCCTTCGGCCACTTCCACATTCCGCTGATCGGCGAGATCGAGCTGGCCTCGGCCATGCTCTTCGACCTCGGGGTCTACCTGGCCGTGGTCGGCGCCACCCTGATGATCCTGATCAACCTGGGCCGGGTCACCACGATCCACCGCCCGACGCTGGAGGAACGCTGATGGAAGCCCTCTTTTCCCTGGTGGTCGGCGTGCTCACCGCCAGCGGCATCTACCTGCTGCTGCGCGGACGCACCTTCCCGGTCATCATCGGCCTGGCCCTGCTCGGCTACGCGGTGAACCTCTTCCTGTTCTCCACCGGGGGGCTCAACACCCACGCCGCCGCGGTGATCGGCGAGTCGATCAGCCCGGCCGATCCGCTGCCTCAGGCGCTGGTGCTCACCGCCATCGTGATCGGCTTCGCCATGACCGCCTTCGTGGTGATCCTGGCGATCCGCGCCCGCAGCGAGCTGGGCAGCGACCATGTGGACGGCCAGTCCGGCGAGACGGGGGACACCAAATGAGCCAGCACCTGATCATCCTGCCGATCCTGATTCCCATGATCGGCGCGCTGGCCCTGCTGATCGCCAGCCAGGCCAGCGATACCCGACGCCGCCAGGTCAGCAGCGCGCTCTGCGTGGCCCAGGTGCTGGTGGCGGCCTGGCTGCTGGCGGTGGCGGGCGGCGGCGAGATGCTCTTCTATGCGCTGGGCAACTGGCACGCCCCCTTCGGCATCGTGCTGATGCTCGACCGCCTCTCGGCGCTGATGCTGACCCTGACCGCCGTGCTGGCACTGGGCAGCGTGCTGTTCGCCTGCGCCGGCGAGGACGCCCGGGGCAGCAACTTCCACGGCCTCTTCCAGCTGCAGCTGATGGGGCTCAACGGCGCCTTCCTCACCGGCGACCTCTTTAACCTCTTCGTGTTCTTCGAGATCACCCTGCTCGCCTCCTACGCCCTGATGATGCACGGCGGCGGCAAGGAACGCATCGGGGCCGGCCTGCACTACGTGATCCTCAATCTGGCCGGCTCGGCGCTCTTCCTGGTGGCACTGGGGGTCCTCTACGGCGCCACCGGCACCCTCAACATGGCCGACATGGCGCGCCGGGTGGCCCAGATGTCTGGCGACCAGACCGCCCTGGTCACCGCCGGCGCCCTGCTGCTGATCGTGGTGTTCAGCCTCAAGGCGGCGCTGCTACCCCTCTACTTCTGGCTGCCGCGCACCTATGCCGCGGCACCCGCGCCGGTGGCGGCCCTGTTCGCCATCATGACCAAGCTCGGCCTCTACGCCATCCTGCGCGTGCAGTCGCTGATCTTCGCGGACACCCCGGTGGCCGAGGCAATCACCGCCTGGCTGTGGTGGGCCGGGCTCGCCACCATCGCCCTGGCGGCCGTCGGCGTGCTGGCGGCCCGGGACCTGCGCACCCTGGTGGCCTACCTGGTGCTGGTCTCGGTAGGCACCCTGATGGCCGGCACGGCGCTGGGCTCCATCGAGGCCATCGGCGCCCTGCTCTACTACCTGCCCCACACCACCCTGATCTGCGGCGCCCTCTACCTGATCGCCGAAATGATCGGCCAGCAGCGCGGCAAGGCGGGCACCCGCCTGGTACGCGCCAGGCGGCTCTACCAGCGCCACCTGCTCGGCGGCATGTTCCTGGTGGCGGCGGTGGCGGTGGCGGGCCTGCCGCCCCTGGCCGGGGCGCTCGGCAAGGCCCTGCTGATGCAGGCCGCCGAGGGGTCGGCGCGGCTGTGGCTCTGGCCGCTGCTGCTGCTGGCCGGCCTCTGCGCGCTGATCGCCATGTCCCGGGCCGGCTCGGTGTTCTTCTGGGCCAGCTACAAGGGCGAGGTCGACAGCGGCCGTGTCTCGCGGCCCCAGCTGGCCGGGGTGCTCTGGCTGCTGGCCAGCGCCCCCCTGCTGGTCGCCTTCGCCGGGCCGGTCAGCGGCTATACCCAGGCCACCGCCGAACAGCTGGCCGAGCCCCAGGCGGTGATCGCCCGGCTGCTCGGCGAATCCCCCGCCCTCCAGTTCGGACGGCTCACCATCGAGGGAGAGTCACGATGAAAGCCATGGGTCGCCTGCTGCCCACTCCTACCCTGTCGCTGGTGCTGCTGATCACCTGGCTTCTGCTGGTGCGCAGCATCGCACCCGGCCAGCTGATTCTCGGCGCCGTCCTGGCCGTGGTAATTCCGCTGCTCACCCGAGGCTTCTGGGAGCCCCTGCCCCAGGTCAGGCACCCCATCAAGCTGGCCCGGTTCGTGCTGGTGGTGTTCTACGATATCGTCAAGGCCAACGTTCAGGTCAGCCTGCTGATCCTCTCGCCGAAGCGTGAGCCCCACCCCGGCTTCGTGGAGTACCCGCTCTCGGTCAAGGACCCGCTGACCATCACTCTACTGGCCAACACCATCACCATGACGCCGGGCTCCGTCTCCACCAATGTCCGCCTGGACCGCTCCTCGCTGCTGATCCACGTGCTGGACATGCACGACGAGCAGGCGCTGGTACGCGAGATACAGGAGCGCTACGAGCGCCCGCTCAAGGAGATCTTCGAATGCTAGAGATCGCGCTGATGATCAGCCTGTCGCTGATCGTGATGGCCATGGCCATGAATGTCTTTCGCCTGGCCAAGGGGCCCGATGTCCCGGACCGCCTGCTGGCCCTGGACACCCTCTACGTCAACTCCATCGCGCTGATCGTGCTGCTGGGGCTCTGGCTGAACACCAAGACCTACTTCGAGGCCGCGATCCTGATCGCCATGCTCGGCTTCGTGGGCACCATGGCCATCTGCCGCTACCTGCTGCGCGGCGACATCATCGAGTAAGGAGCCGACCATGAACCTCTATCTACTGGCCGAAGCCGTGGTCGCCTTCCTGCTCGTGGCGGGCGGCATCTTCGCCTTTACCGGCTCCTTGGGCATGCTGCAGTTCAAGGACTTCTTCATGCGCCTGCACGGCCCCACCAAGGGCACCACCCTGGGGATCGGCTGCACCCTGATCGCCTCCATGCTCTACTTCACGGTGACCCAGGGCGAGTTTCACGTCCAGGAGCTGCTGATCACCCTGTTCCTGTTCATCACCGCCCCGGTGACCGGCCATATGCTGGCCAAGACCGGCCTGCACATGCACCTGCGCTTCACCACCGGCACCCGGGGCTCGGTGCCGGAGTTCCGCGACGAGGACGTGGGCCAGAGCCGGGTCGCGCGCCCGGCCAAGGCACGCCACCCCTGGCGCTCCCGCCGCCAGAAGCGCAGGGGACGCCTGCCCCGCTGACGGGGCAGGCGTCACGCCTCAGGGCCGGCGGCTGACCCAGCCGGCGAGTTCGTTCTCGATCACCGCCAGCAGCGCCGTGATATGGTCGTCGCGGTCGTTGAGGCAGGGGATGTAGGTGAACGTCTCGCCTCCCGCCTCGATGAAGGCGTCGCGAATCTCCTCCTCGATCTCCTCCAGGGTCTCGACGCAGTCGGCGGAGAAGGCCGGCGAGATCACCGCGATATGCTTCTTCCCCTGACGGGCCAGCTCGGCCACGTGCTCCACGGTCTGGGGGCCGACCCACTCCTCGGGGCCGAACTGGGACTGAAAGGCGGTCTGGATCGCCTCGCCCTCCCAGCCCAGCGCCTCGCGCAGCAGCCGCGTGGTCTTCTGGCACTGACAGTGGTAGGGGTCGCCCTCCATCAGGAAGCGCTTGGGCACGCCGTGGTAGGAGGCCACCAGCACCTCCGGCGGGGTCTCGGCGGCGGCGTAGCCCTCGCGCACCGTGTTGGCCAGCGCCTCGATATAGCGCGGGTGCTCGAAGTAGGCGGGCACGGTGCGCAGGGCGGGCTGCCACTTGAGGGTCATCAGGGTACGGAAGGCGTGGTCGTTGGCGGTGGCGGTGGTGGGCGAGGCGTACTGGGGGTAGAGCGGGAAGAAGAGGATCTTCTCGCAGCCCGCCGCCTGCATCCGCTTGAGCACGCTGTCGGTGGAGGGGTTGCCGTAGCGCATGCAGAAGTCGACCATCACCTGGCCCCCGAACAGCGCCTCGAGCCCCTCGGCCACCTTGCGGGTCTGCTCCCGGGTCGTGGTCAAAAGCGGGCTCTCGTCCTTCTCGGTGTTCCAGATGCTCCGATAGGCCTCGCCGGACTTGAAGGGGCGCCGCGAGAGGATGATCAGCTGCAGCAGCGGCTGCCACTTCCAGCTCGGGTAGTCGACCACCCGCTTGTCGGAGAGGAACTCGCTGAGGTAGCGGCGCATCGACCAATAGTCTGTGGCATCCGGGGTGCCCAGGTTGGCCAGCACCACCCCCACCCGGGCACGCGGCACCGGCGGGTGGTCGCTGGGCGCATGGGCCAGGCGACCCTCGCCGGGACGGTCCATGGCCGCGCTGGCCGAATCCTTGGTCTCAGTGCTCATGGGCGGGCTCCTTGATCGATGCACACGAAGTGATGAGATGCGGCTAGTGTATCAGGCCGCTCGCCGCGCGGGGCATCAAGTTGTACTATCGACAATATTTGTACAGCTTCAGGTGAGTCCATGCCCCGCCCCCTGGTACTGCTCCTCGGCGACCAGCTGAGTCTGGATCTGCCCAGCCTGCGCGACCTGCCCGGCGATGCGGTGGTGGCGCTGTGCGAGGTGGCCGCCGAGGGCACCTACGTGCCCCATCATCCCCAGAAGATCGCCCTGATCCTGGCCGCCATGCGCCACTTTGCGGGCGAACTGCGCGAACGCGGATTCCGGGTTCACTACAGCGCCCTGGACGACCCCGACAACCTGCAGGCGCTGATTCCGGAGGCCGAACGCCTGGCCGCCCTCTACGGCTGCGATGAGATCCGCGCGGTGCGCCCGGGGGAGTGGCGGCTCTGGCAGGCGATGAAGGAGCGGGAGACCGCCGCCCTGCCCTGGCGCCTGCTGGAGGATGACCGCTTCTATACCACCCCGGACGAGTTCGCCGCCTGGTCGGCGGGCCGCAAGTCGCTGCGCCTGGAATACTTCTATCGCGAGCAGCGCCGCCGCACCGGCCTCTTGATGGAGGGCGATGCGCCCGCCGGGGGGGCGCTGGAACTACGATCACGACAACCGCGAGCCGGTGGACACCGGTCTGGTGGTCCCCGAGCCGCCACGCCACGGTCGCGATGCCACCACCGAGGCGGTGTTCGCCCTGGTCGCCGAGCACTTCGGCGAGCACTTCGGCCGCCTCGAGGGCTTCCACTGGCCGGTGACGCGGCGCCAGGCGCTGGTCGACCTGCGCCACTTCCTCGCCCAGCTGCTGCCGGACTTCGGCCGCTACCAGGACGCCATCAGCGACGCCCAGCCCTTCCTGTTTCACTCGCGGCTCGCCGCGGCGCTCAATATCGGCCTGCTCTCCCCCCGGGAGGTTTGCGAGGCCGCCGAGCGCGAGTACCTCGAGGGGCGCGCGCCTCTCAACTCGGCGGAGGGCTTCATTCGCCAGATCCTGGGCTGGCGGGAGTATGTGCGCGGTCTCTACTGGACGCGCATGCCCGCCTACAAGCGCGGCAACGCCCTGGGGGCGAGCCAGGCGCTGCCCGCCTGCTACTGGAACGGCGACACCGAACTGCGCTGCCTGCGCCGGGCCATCGAGATGACCCGCGACAACGCCTACGCCCACCACATCCAGCGACTGATGGTGACCGGCAACGTCGCGCTGCTCTGCGATGTCTCCCCCGAGGCGCTCTGCGACTGGTACCTGGCGGTCTACGCCGACGCCTGCGAGTGGGTGGAGCTGCCCAACGTGCTGGGCATGGTGCTGCACGCCGACGGCGGCCTGATGGGCTCCAAGCCCTACTGCGCCTCGGGCAGGTACATCGACCGCATGTCGGACCACTGTCGCCACTGCCGCTTCGACCCGAAGCGGGTGACCGGCGAGGGCGCCTGCCCCCTCAACAGCCTCTACTGGCGCTTCCTGGAGCGTCACGCCGAGACGCTCTCCGCCAACCCGCGCATGAAGCTGATCTACGGCTCGCTCCGGCGCATGAGCGACGACAAGCGGGCCGCCATCCGCGACCAGGCCGAACGCTTCCTGGCACGGCTGCCGCGCACGACGGCCTGGCACGCCGAGGCTGCAGGACAGCGCGCCCTCCACCTGGCCGGCTACGCAGCGGAACACACTCCCCGGGAGGAGAGCCCATGAGCCGACGCGACACCCTAGAGGCCCTCGCTCCGGTGACCCTCTACCACGACGGGCACTGCCCGCTCTGCCAGCGGGAGGTGGCCTGGCTGGCGCGCCACCCGCGGCGCGAGCGCGTGGCGCTGGTGGACATCCAGGCAGCGGAGTTCGATGCCGAGGCGCTGGGGCGCACCTTCGAGGCGATGATGGGCAGGCTGCACCTGCAGGACGCCGAGGGACGCTGGTTCATCGGCATGGACGCCAGCCGGGCGCTCTATGCGGTACTGGGCTACCGTCGGCTGGTCTGGCTCAGCTGCCTGCCAGGCGTGGCACCGCTGATGGATGCGGGGTACCGCTGGTTCGCCCGCCGCCTGGTGCGCCTGGGACGCTGGCTCGAGGGGCGGCGGAGGAAATGAAGGGGGAAAGGGGGGGAAGAGGGAGGCGGTGAGTGACCGGGCACCGCCGTGCGGCTCGCCGATAGCGCCGGCCGGCACCCGGCTCAGAACACCAGCGGCATGCGCGAGGTGAGCGGGTCGTGGTAGTGCGCCTCGCGGCCGATTACCTCGTCGTGGGGTACGTGCTGCACCAGGTAGGCGCGATGGATACCGGCACGCTTGAGCTCCAGGTAGACATCGTCCAGAGAGCGGTAGAGCACCGGCTTGCCCTGGCGGGTCAGCATATGGCGCTGGCCCTCGATATCTTCCAGTTCGACCTGGTAGAAGCGGCTGCCGGCGTGGCCGATGACGCGGATCTCGAAGTTGTCGTGATGGGCCGCGAAGGCCTTGAGGTCCTTGAATTCCATGGTTCCCTCCAGGGAGATCTTGTGGTTGCAGTGTCACGCAGTCTAGCGCCTGCAGATGACGCCATGGTGACGACTGGGTGTCGAGGCTATGACCCTCGACACCCCGGAGGGTTCCGCAAGTGACTGATTACAGGCTATTGGTAGCTGGAGGGATCGATGGCCTTGCCGAGCGAGTTGCGGTCGATCCACTTGCCCGCCTTGGTCTCCTTGTAACGGAACACCACGCTGTCGCCGACCTGCACCGGCAGTTCGGCGTCCTCGGTCTGGTAGCTGTAGGCCTCGCCCTCCACCACCAGGTGGTAGCGATAGAGGTCGGGCATGCCCAGCCACTCCTTGAAGGGGCCTTCACGCTCCAGGGACTGGAGCTCGCCGCGCGCCTGTAGCTTGGGGGTGCGCTGCCGATTGCCGCGCCGAAATCCGCCTGCCATGCTGCCTCCTCGATTCTCTCTGCCCGGCTCGATGTGCCCGGGCCTGGGGGGTTGGCATTATACGGCCCCGCTCGCCGGGCTCAAGCCGGGCGCCTCGGCCTACTCGCCGAAGGTGTCGCCGTAGCTGTCCGGGGCCAGGTCCTCGAAGCGGGTGTACTTGCCGATGAAGGCCATGTGCACCGTGCCGATGGGGCCGTTACGCTGCTTGCCGATGATCAGCTCGGCGAGCCCCTGGTTGTCGGGGTTGTCCGGGTTGTAGACCTCGTCGCGATAGACGAAGGCGATCACGTCGGCGTCCTGCTCGATGGCGCCCGATTCCCGCAGGTCCGACATCACCGGCCGCTTGTTGGGGCGCTGCTCCAGGGAGCGGTTGAGCTGGGAGAGCGCCACCACCGGGCAGCCGAACTCCTTGGCCATGCCCTTGAGCGAGCGGGAGATCTCGGAGATCTCGCCGGTGCGGTTCTCGGAGAAGCCGGGGATCTGCATCAGCTGCAGGTAGTCGATCATCACCAGGCCGATGTTGCCGTGCTCGCGCACCACCCGCCGGATACGCGAGCGCATCTCGTTGGGCGAGAGCGCCGCGGTGTCGTCGATGAACAGCTGCTTGTCCTTGAGCAGGTTGACCGCCGAGGTGAGCCGCGGCCAGTCCTCGTCCTCCAGCTGGCCGGTACGCACCCGGGTCTGGTCGATGCGCCCCAGCGACGAGAGCATGCGCAGCATCAGCGACTCGGCGGGCATCTCCATGGAGAAGACCATCACCGGGCGGTCGCTGGCGATCACCGCGTGCTCCACCAGGTTCATGGCGAAGGTGGTGTTGTGGACGCAGACATCCTCGGCAACGAAGTTGTGGGTCCCCTCTACGGTCAGGTCATAGACCTGCTGAAGTCCCAGGGGCGTGATCTCGACGATCTCGTCCCAGTAGAGGTCCGAGTCGGCCAGGTTCGCCAGGTACTCATCCTCCAGCACCGCCGCGAGCTCCGCCGCGCGCGCCCGTGACAGGCAGCGTTCGCTGCCGCCACTGAAGTGCAGGTTGCCGCCCTCCGGCAGCTGGCGGCCGGCCGCCTCGAACAGGCGGCGCCAGGAGCGCTCACCCTTGATCGCCTTGACATAGCGATTGACAGAGCGCGGCAGGCTGTCGCGATTGCTATGACGGCGCTTGCCCGCCAGGCAGGACACGACATCGGCAAGCCGACACTCCTTCCCGAAGATCCCAATCTCGCCGGCAAAGGTCTCGAGGCTTGAGCGATCGAGAATCTCCAGCTCCCAGGGCAAGCAGGAAGGGCTGGCCTGGGCGTGAGGCTTCTCACGCACCTTGGCCAGGATACCGAAGCGCAGCAGCAGGTGCTGCACCTCCCGGATCATCTCGCGACTGGAGGAGGCATAGCTGATCCTGGCCTGGCCGTTGGCCTGCACGAAGGCGCTGCCGTCGCAGGCGAAGAGCCGGTTGAGGAACAGTGCCAGCAGCGGTTTCTCGAGCCGAAATACGCCGGCTGGTATCCGCTTTCCAGTGGCCTTTATCCCCCACACCCCGTGGGCCTCCAGGAAGCGCCGCATCGGGCTGCTGGCATTCTTCGACGCACGGGCGTAGTCGCCCACTTCGAGCTCGGCCGGCGGAACCTCCAGTAAGTGGCATAGCCGTCCGAACGTCGCCTCGGCGGGCATGGCCCGACCCTGGCACCAGCCGCTGACCGCCGCCTTGCTGACGTTGAGCGCACCCGCCAGCGCCTCCCCACTCATCCCGGCCCGAGCCAGCGCCCCTCGAAGCGCCTTGCCGAAGGCCTGGCGCGCTGTCACCAGAGCCTCGGGCTCACGGCTCACACGCAGCGCCGGCGTGCGCCCGCCGCTCTCCACCGGCCGACACACCAGACCGGGAAAGGCCGCCACCGCCTCGGCGAACTCCTCGCGCAGGCGCGGGTCGGCATTGGTGAAGAGCGCATTGGTCTGAGTCGTGCCGCCGTCCGCGATCATGTAGGCCAGCACCTTCACCTGATGCTCAGGCAGGCGCTCCTGGCCGAAGACCGGCAGACGCCTCGGCACGGCAACGCGCTCCCCTACCGCGAGGCGCTCCAGGGGCTGCCAGCCCTCGCCCGTCAAGAAGGGGTGCGTAAGGGTCGTGCAGATCTCGCGACCCAGCGCCGTGCGAACCCGGAAGACGGGCTTGAGCCCATCATCCACGAAGGCGCTGGCGCACGCCGGCACCAGGCGAAAGTCATCGCTCAGGGAGAACAGGTCGGCCTGTTGACGGGCCACCAGCTCATCGATGGTCACCAGCGCCCCGCTTCCCGGATCCACCAGCCGAGAGCCGGCCATGATGCACTTGCCCATGGAGGGCCGCCCCGCGATGATCACCAGGTCCGAGGGCTGCAGGCCCGAGGTCATCTCGTCCAGGTCGCGGAAGCCGGTGGAGAGCCCGGTCATCTCCCCCTTCATGTTGAAGAGCTCGTCGATGCGATCCACCGCCTTGGCGAGCAGCTCGCTCATGCCGATGGGCCCGCCCGACTTGGGGCGCTCCTCGCTGATCTGGAACACCAGCCGCTCGGCTTCGTCGACCAGCTCGTCCGCCGGCCGCCCCTGGGGGCTGAAGGCGCCGTCGGCGATCTGGCTGGCGGCGCGGATCAGCTTGCGCAGGGTGGCGCGCTCGCGAACGATATCGGCGTAAGCGCGGATGTTGCTGGCCGAGGGCGTGTTGCGGGCCAGCTCGGCGAGGTAGGCGAGCCCCCCCACGGTATCGAGCTGGTCGCGCCCCTCGAGCGCCTCGGAGAGGGTCACCACGTCCAGCGGGCGGGCCGCCTCGGCCAGCCCCGCCATGACGTTGAAGATCAGCCGGTGCTCGTAGCGGTAGAAGTCGTCGGCCACCAGACGGTCGGCGACGTTGTCCCATGCCTGATTGTCGAGCATCAGGCCACCCAGCACCGACTGCTCCGCCTCCAGCGAGTGGGGCGGCACCTTGAGGGCGGCGGTTTCCTTGTCGTGCTCGAGGAGCTCGTTCATGGCGAGGGGCACCTGGGTAACGCGGGGAGCTCATTCTACCCCAGGCCGCTGGCTCTGCCAGCGGCCGAAAAAGACGCAGGGGCGCGAGGATCTCTCCTCGCGCCCCTGGTGTCGCCCCGCAGGGCGATGGCGGGCCGGTGTTACTCGGCCACGACCACCACGCGCACGGTGGCGTCGACTTCCGCATGCAGCTGCAGGTGGATGTCGTATTCGCCGGTGGCGCGGATCGGGCCTTCCGGCATCTTCACTTCGCTCTTGGCCACATCGAAGCCGGCAGAGGCGATGGCCTCGGCCAGGTCGCGGGGACCGATGGAGCCGAACAGCTTGCCCTCGTCGCCGGCCTTGGCGACCAGGGAGAGTTCGATCTCGTTGAGCTGGGCGGCACGCGCTTCGGCCTCGGCCTTGCGCTCGGCGGCCTGGGCCTCGAGCTCGGCGCGCTGGGCCTGGAAGGCCTCGATGTTGTCCTTGGTGGCCGGCACGGCAAGGCCGTAGGGCACCAGGTAGTTACGGCCGTAGCCAGGCTTGACGGTGACCTGGTCGCCCAGGCCGCCGAGCTTGCCGATATTGTCGAGCAGAATGACTTCCATCTCGTTAACCTCTTGTCAGTTGCGGCTGGCCAGGCGCCCGCGGATATCCGCGAAGACGTCGATGAAGGCCAGCAGCAGCACAATCAGAATCATGGGCCAGGTGGTGATCAGCAGCACATAGAAGAGGATCAGCCACAGCCCGTTCATCCCTTTCAGTCCGATATAGCCGTGTACCAGCGCGATGCCGGCGACCAGCAGCGGGATCCACAGCAGCATGCCCAGGCCAACGAGGCCCATCACGCCGCCGACCACCCCGAGCACCACCAGCACGGCGAGCTCGCGGGGCGTCAGGCGCAGAGCGTGGAACTCCTCGCGGAAGCCCCCGGGGTTGTATAGCCCCGCCTGCCAACTGCGCGCCAGGGCCAGGCAGGCCACGGCGGCGACCAGCACCACGAGCCCGGTGATGCCACCGATCAGCATCCCGGCCAGCTGCTCGGTATCGAGCCCCTGGCTGGTCAACTCGCTGAGCAGGCGCTCCACCTCGGGCGAACCCTGGCGAAGCTGCTCCAGCATGGGGCCGGCCCCGCCCGGGGGCAGGAAGACGCCGAGCTGGATCATCCCCGCGCCGACCAGGGCGCCGGTGATCAGCGCCTCGCTCCAGCGCATGCGGGAGCGCAGCACGACCGCCATCAGGGTGACCAGCAGCACGCTGGTCAACGGGATGACGTCGCCCTGTGCCCACCACCACCCGGCCGGCACGCCGGCCGCCACGATCACCGGCAGCGCCGCCGACAGGCCGCGACGCAGGGTGACCAGGGCCGCGATGGCGGCCCCCAGCCAGAACAGCCAGGGGATGAGCGTTGCGAGGGCGGCCCCGCCGACGGCGTAGGGCGTGCCCCGCATCATCCAGCGGGCGATCGCGAGCATCACGCCAGGCGCTTACTGGTGGCTATCGGTGTAGGGCAGCAGGGCCAGGTAGCGGGCGCGCTTGACGGCGGTGGCCAGCTGGCGCTGATAGCGAGCCTTGGTCCCGGTGATACGGCTGGGAACGATCTTGCCGGTCTCGGTGATATAGGCCTTGAGGGTGTCCAGATCCTTGTAATCGATCTGCTTCACGCCTTCGGCGGTGAAACGACAGAACTTGCGGCGACGGAAAAAGCGTGCCATGTGAAGACTCCTTCAGCGGTACGATGGGTGAGATCAGGCGGTTGCGGCGCGGGGCTTCTCGTCGCGGGGCTTCTCGTCACGGTCGTCGCGACGCGCGCGCTTCTCTTCCACCGGCTTCATCATCGGCGACGCTTCGGTAATCGCTTCCTTGCAGCGAACCACCAGGCTACGCAGGATGGCGTCGTTGAAGCGGAAGATGTTCTCGATCTCGTCGAGGGTCTCGCCTTCGCACTCGACGTTCATCAGCACGTAGTGGGCCTTGTGGATCTTGTTGATCGGGTAGGCCAGGTGACGACGGCCCCAATCCTCGAGACGATGCACGGTGCCGCCGTTTTCGGTGACGAGGCTGGTGTAGCGCTCGACCATGGCGGGAACCTGCTCGCTCTGGTCCGGGTGGACCATGAACACGATTTCATAGTGACGCATGGAATCTCCTTGCGGTTTGGCAGCTTCCGCGGGAGACCTGAGCTCCGGGGAAGCAAGGAGGTGATAACGGAAAAACACGAGCGCCCGCTCGATGGACGAACGGGCGCAGGTATTCTAGGGAGTGCGGGGCGATATAGCAAGCGGCGGCGCGTCAGCCACGACGCTGGCGCACCGCCTCGAACAGGCAGATGCCGGCCGCCACCGAGACGTTGAGGCTCGACACGCTGCCGACCATGGGCAGCTTGACCAGCTGGTCGCAGCCCTCCCGGGTGAGGCGGCGCATCCCCTTTCCCTCGGCGCCCATCACCAGGGCGGTGGGGCCGGCAAAGTCGGCTTCAAAGACCAGCGCCTCGGCCTCCCCGGCGGTGCCGGTGATCCAGACGCCGAGCTCCTTGAGCCTGGCCAGGGCACGGGCCAGGTTGGTGACCTGGTAGACCGGCACGCTCTCGGCGGCGCCACAGGCCACCTTGCGCACCGTGGCATTGAGCGGCGCCGCCTTGTCCTTGGGCACGATCACGCCGTGCACCCCGGCGGCATCGGCGCTGCGCAGACAGGCCCCGAAGTTGTGCACGTCGGTGACGCCATCCAGCACCAGCAGCAGCGGCGGCTCCTCCCGAGACCAGGCCTCGAGGCGGAACCACAGCTCCGCCTCGCCGGCGAAGGCCAGCGGGGTGGCGAAGGCGACGATGCCCTGGTGGGCCGCCCCCTGGGCCAGCCGGTCCAGGTCGTCGCGAGGGCGGGCCTGGATGCGGGCGCCGCGACCGACGGCCGCCTCCACCAGCTCGGCGAGGCGGCCGCCGGCGCTACCCTCCTGGACCCACAGCTCCCGGGGCGCTTCGCCGCGCTCGAGCAGGGCCCGCACCGCGTGCACGCCGAACACGGCCTCCAGCCCCCCGGGTGTGCCGGAGTTGCCGCCGGCGGGGCGGCGGGATCGCTTCTGTTTCATCGCATTCATCCACTCAGGGAAACGAGCAGGGGCGCCGGCGGCAGGCCGCCGGCGCCCCTCGCGGACAGGACTCGCTCAGCGGCGCGAGCGGCGGCGGCGGCCGCCCCCACGCTTCTTGCCGGCGCCCTCCTCCCCCCGGGCCGCCGGGCCGGCATCCGCCGCGGCCGGCTTGCCGCCGACCCGGGCGTGCCCCTTGTCCGGGGCCTCATCGCCCTTGCCACGGCGTCGCGGCGCACGCTTGGGGCGCGGCTTGTCGTCGGCCAGGGCGAAGTCGATCTTGCGATCGTTGAGGTCGACCCGCGCCACCTGAACGCTGACGCCATCGCCCAGCCGGTAGCTCATGCCGCTGCGCTCGCCCTTGAGGCGGTGCTTCTCCGGCTCATAGTGGTAGTAGTCGGAGGGCAGCGAGGTGACATGCACCAGGCCCTCGACATAGACCTCGTCGAGGCGCACGAAGATGCCGAACTGGGTGACCGAGGCGATGGTGCCGTCGAACACATCGCCGAGCTTGTCGGACATGAACTCACACTTGAGCCAGTCCTCGACGTCGCGGGTGGCATCGTCGGCGCGCCGCTCGGTCATGGAGCAGTGCTCGCCGAGCTCGAGCATCTGCTCGAAGGTGTAGGGGCACCACTTGCTGGGCGGCTCCACCTTGGCGTCATCGGCACGCAGCACCGTGTTGGTCTGACGCGGGCCGCGGATCACCGAGCGGATGGCGCGGTGCACCAGCAGGTCGGGATAGCGGCGGATCGGCGAGGTGAAGTGGGCATAGGCCGGGTAGGCCAGGCCGAAGTGCCCCTCGTTCTGGGGCGAGTAGACCGCCTGGCTCATGGAGCGCAGCATCACCGTCTGGATGACGTCAGCGTCCGGCCGGCCGCGAATCGCCTCGGCCAGGTCACGGTAGTGCTGGGGAGTCGGCTCGTCGCCGCCACCCACCGAGAGCCCGAGCTCGGCGAGGAACAGCCGCAGCTTGTCGAGGCGCTCCGGCGAGGGGCGCTCGTGGATGCGATAGAGGGCCGGCAGGTCGTGCTTGTCGAGGAAACGCGCCGTGGCCACGTTGGCCGCCAGCATACACTCCTCGATGATCTTGTGGGCGTCGTTGCGGCTGCGCGGCACGATCTTCTCGATCTTGCGCTCTTCGTTGAAGACGATGGCGGTCTCGGTGGTCTCGAAGTCGATGGCCCCGCGGGCCTCCCTCGCCTCGCGCAGCACCCGGTAGAGGGCGTGCAGGTTCTTGAGCGAGGGCACCAGCTCCCGGTACTCCTCGCGCAGCGCATCCCCTGCGGAATCGTCCTCGTCGAGGATCGCCGCCACCTTGTTGTAGGTGAGGCGCGCATGGGACTGGAACACCGCCTCATAGAAACGGTAGCGGCTGATGGTGCCGCTCTGGGAGATGTTCATCTCGCAGACCAGCGCCAGGCGGTCGACGGCCGGGTTGAGCGAACAGAGCCCGTTGGAGAGCAGCTCCGGCAGCATCGGCACCACCTGCCCCGGGAAGTAGACCGAGTTGCCGCGGCGAATCGCCTCCTGGTCCAGGGCACTGCCCGGACGCACGTAGTGGGAGACGTCGGCGATGGCCACCAGCAGCTTCCAGCTGCCGGACTTGGTCTTCCAGGCGCAGACCGCGTCGTCGAAGTCCTTGGCGCTCTCGTCGTCGATGGTGACCAGCGGCACGTCGCGCAGGTCGATGCGGTGGTGCTTGTCCGCGTCCACCACCTCGGCGGACATGCCGGCGATCTGGTCGTGGACCTCCGGCGGGAACTCGGCAGGAATCTCGTAGCTGCGGATGGCGATATCGATCTCCATCCCGGGATCCATTCGCTCGCCGAGCACCTCGACCACTTCGCCCACCGGCTGCACCCGGGTCTCGGGCTGCTGGACGATCCTTGCCGAGATCACCTGGCCATCCTTCGCCCCGCCGCAGGCGCTGTGCGGGATGATCACCTCCTGGGTGATGCGGGGGTTCTCCGGGATCAGCACCCCGAACTCGGGCGTGTTCTCGCGGTAGACGCCGACGATGGTCTGGGTGTTGTGGGAGAGTACCTCGGCGATGGTCGCCTCGTCGCGGCCACGGCGGTCGCGACCGCTGATGCGCGCCAGCACGTAGTCGCCGTGAAAGACCCGGCGCATCTGGCGCGGCGGCAGCACCAGATCCGGCTTCTTGCCATCCTCGCGGATCAGGAAGCCGAAGCCGTCACGGTGGCCGAGCACCTTACCGCGGATCAGGTCGAGCTTGTCGATCAGCGCATAGGCACCGGCGCGGTTGCGCAGCACCTGGCCATCACGCTCCATGGCGGCCAGGCGGCGGCGGACCGCCTCCTCGAGGTCCTCGTCATCGAGGCCCAGCAGGCGGCTCATCTTCTCGTGGGTGATCGGCTTGCCATACTCCTCGAGCCGGGCGAGCAGGTACTCGCGGCTGGGAGCAGGATTGTCGTACTTGTGGGCCTCGCGGCTGGCGTGCGGGTCGTCGCTGAGCGTCCAGTGGGTCATGCGGAGAGCATCCTTGGCAGGGTCGGGGACGGCAGGAAGGAGAAGGCGCACGAGCGCCGCGGGCATGGAATCTTGCTGATAGGGTCTATTGTCATGGCCGCAGTATAGCGCTGCGGGCGCCACCACCCAACCTCGGCATGCCGCCAGGCCCCGGCACGGTGGCGAAAGGCGTCGCGAAAAAAACCCGCGAAGCGCTCCCGGCCCTCTTGCAATGGCGATGGAATCGGGTAACATACGCGTCGCTTGCCCAGATGGCGGAATTGGTAGACGCGCTAGCTTCAGGTGCTAGTGTCCGTAAGGACGTGGAGGTTCAAGTCCTCTTCTGGGCACCATCGCTCCCTCGGGATCGATGATCGGGAGTCCGCTCCCCTGCTCTTTATCAGCTCGACTCGCTCGTGTTCGCCCAGGTGGCGGAATTGGTAGACGCGCTAGCTTCAGGTGCTAGTGTCCGTAAGGACGTGGAGGTTCAAGTCCTCTCCTGGGCACCATCCTTCGGGAAACCCGCGAACACGACGAGATGCATGATGCGCCCAGGTGGCGGAATTGGTAGACGCGCTAGCTTCAGGTGCTAGTATCCTTACGGATGTGGAGGTTCAAGTCCTCTCCTGGGCACCACTTCATATCGCTTCATGCCGACTGATCCAGACAAGAGCACCCAGCAGGAGCATCCCTGCAAGACCAGCACAAGAAGCCGCGACCGAGATCGCGGCTTTTTTGTGCCTGTCCGCTACGCCCGCCCCGTCAGAAGCGACCCGGCCGGCGCGCCACCTCCTCCAGGGCCCAGCCGCGGGTCACCACCTCCCCCTCCAGCGCCTCGGCGACCGGTTCGGGCAGGTTGGGAAAGAAGTTGAGCCCGGTACGCGCCTCGATCTCGTCCACGCTCACCAGGTAGTCGTCCAGCGGCTCATCCCCACGCACCTCCTGGGGCATGATGAAGGCCAGCACGCGCGGCTCCTCCCCCGGCACAGCAATGATCTTGTAGAAGGCCTCGGGAATCTCCACGAAGCCCACCCGGTTGAGCACGTTGTCGAGAAAGCGCTCCGGAAAGACCGGCCCGGTGATTACCTGCACCTCGCCGAAGCGCGGCACGAAGTGGTCGATCACCACCTCCTCCAGGCGCTGCCACAGCCGCCGATTGAGATCCGGACGCTGAGGCGACATGTTGCTCATGGTGAAGGTGTCGCGCTGGGCATCCGGCCCGTGCACCACAGCGATGGCATAGTTGGGCGCCATATGGCCGCGGTCGTAGCCGCTGCCGGCGTAGTGGTCGGTACCGATCGGCCAGAGGGTGCGCCAGTCGCGCTGAAAGTTCGGCCGCGGCCCCGCCGCGGGGTCATCGACGGCATACAGGCGATAGCTGACCCACAGCGGATTGACCCGCACATCGGACCAGCCCACCAGAAACCCCTCGTTGCGCAGCACCCGATGCAGGCTTGCGGGCGTGGGGCTCTGCCACTCGGGCACCCCCATCCAGACCAGTTGGTCGCGCACCTGGCGCTCCTGGCCATACCAGAGGCCGGAGGTGACCAGCACGAACACCAGGGTGATACCGAAGCGGCGCACCTGGCGGCGCCAGCGCGGGAGGGGGGAACGACGACGACTCATCCTTGAAGCGGCTTCCAGCGGAGGGGAACGAACGAGCCACCAGGTGGGCGGACGGCAAGGCCGCCCGACCGATGCCGGCGGCCGGAGGGGGTGGCGCGAAGGACTACCAGCCCAGCGAGAACATGGTCTCCAGGTCGTGTCGGGAGTGCACCTGCATGGCGTTGAGGGT
Source organism: Halomonas sp. PGE1 (assembly GCF_013000985.1). NCBI lineage: Bacteria > Pseudomonadati > Pseudomonadota > Gammaproteobacteria > Oceanospirillales > Halomonadaceae > Halomonas > Halomonas sp. PGE1. The sequence continues at coordinate 1,129,189 of NZ_CP053032.1, read as the reverse complement.
CTCGGTGTCGCGGATGCCCTCCACGGCGTTCAGCCGCTCGGTGACCAGCTCCGCCAGGCTCTCGAAGTCGCGGGTGCGGGCGATGGCCACCAGATCGTAGCGCCCGCAGGTGGAGTAGACCTCGCTGATCCCCTCCACGTCGGCCAGGCGCTCGGCCACGGCCTTGACCTGGCCCTTCTCGGCATTGATCAGGATCACGGCATTCTGCATCGGGCACTCTCCCTGCGAAGGCCCCGCGGGGCCTGGTGGTTGTCCGGCCGGCGGCGACCGGCGATGGCGCGAGTATAGCAGCGCCGGCAGCCCGGCAGAATCGCGGCTCAGCCGGGAAGGCTGCCCTCCAGCTCGAGAAGCCGACGCTTGAGCGCCAGGCCACCGCTGTAGCCGCCCAGCCCGTCGGCGGCTACCACCCGGTGGCAGGGAATCAGCAGCGGCAGCGGATTGGCGCCGTTGGCGGTGCCGATGGCCCGCGCCGCCCCCTCGCGGCCGAGCCGGCGCGCCAGCTCGCCGTAGGTGCGTGTCTCGCCCCAGGGGATGCGCAGCAGCGCCGACCACACCTCACGCTGGAAGTCGCTGCCGCCGGGCGCCAGGGGCAGGCTGAAACCATGGCGCCGCCCCTCCAGGTAGGCGAGCAGCTGGTCACGGGCCTCGGCCAGGGCGTCATCGTCGCGACGAGCCGCCTCGGGGTCGGGCTCCCCTTCGGCGGCCAGGGTGAGCCGGCACAGCCCCGCGGGCTCAGCGCACAGCAGGATCTCGCCGAGGGGGGAGGTAAAACGGGTAAAGATCATCGGTCCTCCTGGACTCCCGCCTGACGCGCGACAGATTGCCGCACGGCCAATGGCTGGTTCGCAACGCTAAAGGCACTCTACTACCATAGAGCAGCGAACTCCTCAGGGCAGCCCCTGTCGGAGCAAGAGGTGGTTCACCACCCAGAGACATAGATAGAAAGAGAAAGAAGAACAGGAACTCTTCCTGCAACCGTGACGAAAAGGAGATCCCATGGCCAACCATAGCCGTCGTGACTTCATGCGCAACAGCCTGCTGGGCCTCGCCGCCCTGCCGCTGGGCGCCGGCATCCTCTCCAAGACCGCCTTCGCCGACACCCTGCCGCGCCTCGATCCGGAAAGCGACCAGGCCCAGGCCCTGAACTACGTCGAAGTCGCCGAGGACGCCGCCGATCACCCGGCCTACGAGGATGGCGAGGTGTGCGACAACTGCATGTTCTGGCAGGCCGACAGCGAAGGCTGCCAGCTGTTCCCGCAGAACAGCGTCGAGCCCAAGGGATGGTGCCAATCCTGGACCGCCCAGGCCTGAGCCCACGAGCGGCGAACCCTTCGCCGCCCCTGTACACGAAACCCGCGCCTCGGCGCGGGTTTCGTCGTTTCAGGTCCTGTCGTTCAAGGGATGGCGGCGGCCTCAGGTCCTGGCCGCCTCGTCCGGCAGCGGCCACTGATAGCGCCGCACCACTTCGTCTCCCTCCATCGACTCCAGCGTGACCGGAAAGCCCCACAGCTGGTGCAGGTGGCGAATCACCGGGTAGACGCTGCGCGCCAGGGGACGACGGCTGTCCTGGACGTGGCGCAGGGTCAGCGAACGATCGCCGCGGATATTCGCCGAGTAGACCTGGATATTGGGCTCGCGCAGCGACAGGGCGTACTGGGTGGCCAGCGCCTCCCGGACCCGCCGGTAGCCGCGCTCGTCATGGATGGCGCTGACCTCGAGCATCTCCTCCTGGTCGTCGTCCACCACCATGAACAGCTTGAGGTCGCGGATCACCTTGGGCGACAGGAACTGCTGGATGAAGGATTCATCCTTGAAGTTCTTCATGGCGAACTCCAGGGTCTCCCGCCAGTCGCTGCCGGCGATATCCGGAAACCACTGGCGATCCTCCTCCGTCGGGGCCTCGCACAGGCGCCTGAGGTCGCTGAAGATGGCGAAACCCAGCGCATAGGGATTGATCCCGCTGTACCAGGGGCTGTCGAAGGCGGGCTGATGCACCACCGCCGTATGGGACTGCAGGAACTCCAGCATCAGCCCCTCGTCCACCAGGCCCTCCTCATAGAGGCGGTTCATCAGGGTGTAGTGCCAGAAGGTCGCCCAGCCCTCGTTCATCACCTGGGTCTGGCGCTGGGGGTAGAAGTACTGGGCCAGCTTGCGCACGATGCGCACCACCTCGCGCTGCCAGGGCGCCAGCAGCGGCGCATTCTTCTCGATGAAGTAGAGCAGGTTCTCCTGGGGCTCGGCGGGGTAGCGCCCGCCCGCGTGCAGCCCCAGCGGGTCCTCCTCGTCGTGATCGCCGGCCAGCACACCCGCGGGCGCCCGCCCGGGGATGGTGCTCCACAGGGTGTTGACCTGGGACTGCAGGTACGCCTCGCGCTCCTTCTGGCGGCGCGACTCCTCGGCGGCGGAGATCGGCGAGGGGCGCTTGTAGCGGTCGACGCCGTAGTTCTGCAGGGCGTGACAGGCATCCAGCAGCTGCTCCACCGCGGCCACGCCGTGGCGCTCCTCGCACTCGGCCACGTACTGCCGCGCGAACATCAGGTAGTCGATGATCGAGCTGGCATCGGTCCAGGTGCGAAACAGGTAGTTGCCCTTGAAGAAGGAGTTGTGACCGTAGCAGGCGTGGGCCATCACCAGCACCTGCATCATCAGGGTGTTCTCCTCCATCAGGTAGGCGATGCAGGGGTCGGAGTTGATCACCAGCTCGTAGGCCAGGCCCATCTGGCCACGCCGATAGGCCTGCTCCACCGCCAGGAACTGCTTGCCGAAGGACCAGTGGTGGTAGCCCACCGGCATGCCGACGCTGGCATAGGCATCCATCATCTGCTCGGTGGTGATCACCTCGATCTGGTTGGGATAGGTGTCGAGGCGATACTCATCGGCCAGCCGGGCGATCTCGCGCTCGAATTCGGTCAGGGTCTCGAAGTTCCAGTCGGAGCCGGTGGCAATGGGCTTGCGTCGTGTCATGGTCCCTCCTCGGCGCCGCGTCGGCGCTCAGCCGCCAGCGGCGCGCCGCTTGAACAGCTCGCGAAACACCGGATAGATGTCCCCGGCCTCGACGATCTGGCGCATGGCGAAGCGCGACGGAAACTCGGCGGCCACCGTCTCGTATTCCTCCCATAGCGCCTGGTGGGCATGGGGGGTGATCTCCACGTAGGTGTAGTACTGCAGACGCGGCATCAGGCGCTTCAGCAGCAGGTCGCGGCAGGCGACGGAGTCGTCGTCCCAGTTGTCACCGTCCGAGGCCTGGGCCACGTAGAGGTTCCACTGGCCGGGGGGATAGCGCTTGGCGATGATCTCGTCGACCAGGGTCAGGGCGCTGGAGACGATGGTGCCGCCGGTTTCCCGGGAGTAGAAGAACTCCTCCTCGTCCACCTCCTTGGCGGCCGTGTGATGACGCACGAAAACCAGCTCGACCTTCTCGTAGCTGCGCTCCAGGAACAGGTAGAGCAGCAGGAAGAAGCGCTTGGCGATGTCCTTGTGGGCCTGGGTCATGGAGCCCGAGACGTCCATGATGCAGAACATCACCGCCTTGCTGGAGGGCATCGGCTGGTTGACCAGGTTGTTGTAGCGCAGGTCGAAGGTATCGATGAAGGGCACCGCCTCGAGGCGCTTCTCCAGGCGCTCGATCTCCACCTTGAGCTCGGCAATGCGCGCCGGGTTGCGCAGCACCGGGTCCTTGCTCTCCTCGACCTCCAGGGCCTCGCGCGCCTCGCGCAGGGCGCGGCGGATGGGCGCCCGCATGGCAATGCGTCGCGCCTGGGCCTCGCGCATGGAGCGCACGATATTGATCCGTGCCGGCACCCCCTCCTTCGACACCCCCGCCCGCACCGGCCTCACCTCGTCGAGGTCCACCAGCGCCTTGCGCTCCAGGTGGGGCAGCTCGAGGCCGTCGAAGACGAAGTCGAGGAACTCCTCGCGGGAGAGGGTGAAGGCGAACTCGTCCATGCCCTCGCCCTGGTCGGAGGCGCTGCCCTCCCCGGCCCCGCCACCGCCCCCGCCGCCGGGGCGACGCAGGCGGTCGCCCTCGACGAATTCGCGGTTGCCGGGCGCCACGATACTGCGCCTGCCCCCCGGGCCATGCTGGAACACCGGCTCGGAGATATCCCGGCTCGGGATCGACACCTTCTCGCCGCGCTCCATATCGGTGATGGAGCGGCGGTTCACCGCCTCCTCCACGGAGCGCTTGATATGGGTGCGATAGCGGTCGAGGAAGCGCTGCCGGTTGACCGCGCTCTTGTGCTTGGCATTGGCCCGTCGATCGATGAAATAGGTCATGGAAGACCTCCTCGGCCTACTGCGACTTGCGCACCCGCAGGTACCACTCGGAGAGCAGGCGCACCTGCTTCTCGGTGTAGCCCCGATCCACCATCCTGGCCACGAAGTCCTCGTGCTTCTTCTGGTCCGCCTGGGAGGCCTTGGCGTTGAAGGAGATCACCGGCAGCAGCTCCTCGGTGTTGGCGAACATCTTCTGCTCGATCACCCCGCGCAGCTTCTCGTAGGACTGCCAGCTCGGGTTCATGCCGTTGTTCTGGGCCCGGGCCCGCAGCACGAAGTTGACCACCTCGTGGCGGAAGTCCTTGGGATTGGAGATGCCGGCCGGCTTCTCGATCTTCTCCAGCTCCTCGTTGAGGGACTGGCGATTGAACAGCTCGCCGGTCTCCGGGTCGCGGTACTCCTGGTCCTGGATCCAGAAGTCGGCGTAGGTGACGTAGCGGTCGAAGATGTTCTGACCGTACTCGGAGTAGGACTCCAGGTAGGCCGTCTGGATCTCCTTGCCGATGAAGTCGACGTAGCGCGGCGCCAGGTACTCCTTGATGTAGCGCAGGTAGCGCTCGAAGGTCTCGCGGGGCAGCTGCTCCTGCTCCAGGCGCTTCTCCAGCACGTAGAGCAGGTGCACCGGGTTGGCCGCCACCTCGTGGCTGTCGAAGTTGAACACCTTGGAGAGGATCTTGAAGGCGAAGCGGGTGGAGAGCCCGTCCATGCCCTCGTCGACCCCGGCGGTATCGCGATACTCCTGGATCGACTTGGCCTTGGGGTCGGTGTCCTTGAGGTTCTCGCCATCATAGACGCGCATCTTCGAGTAGACGCTGGAGTTCTCCGGCTCCTTGAGCCGCGAGAGCACCGTGAACTGGGCCAGCATGCGCAGGGTATCCGGGGCGCAGGGCGCCTGGCTGAGCGAGGAGTGCTCGAGCAGCTTCTGGTAGATCTTGACCTCCTCGGAGGCGCGCAGGCAGTAGGGCACCTTGACGATATAGACGCGGTCGAGGAAGGCCTCGTTGTTGCGGTTGTTGCGGAACGCCTGCCATTCGCTCTCGTTGGAGTGCGCCAGCACGATGCCCTCGAAGGGGATCGCCCCCATGCCCTCGGTAGGGTTGTAGTTGCCCTCCTGGGTGGCGGTCAGCAGCGGATGCAGCACCTTGATCGGCGCCTTGAACATCTCGACGAACTCCATCAGGCCCTGGTTGGCGCGACACAGCCCCCCTGAGAAGCTGTAGGCGTCGGGGTCGTCCTGGGAGTACATCTCCAGCTGACGGATATCCACCTTGCCCACCAGCGAGGAGATGTCCTGGTTGTTCTCGTCGCCGGGCTCGGTCTTGGAGATGGCGATCTGGTTGAGGCGCGAGGGGTAGAGGCGCACCACCCGGAACTGGGAGATGTCGCCGCCGTACTCCTTGAGGCGCTTGGCGGCCCAGGGCGACATCACGCTCTTCAGGTAGCGCCGCGGAATGCCGAACTCCTTCTCGAGCAGCTCGCCATCCTCCTCGGGGGAGAACAGGCCCAGCGGCGATTCATAGACCGGCGAGCCCTTGATGGCGTAGAAGGGCACCTTCTCCATCAGCAGCTTGAGGCGCTCGGCCAGCGACGACTTGCCGCCCCCCACGGGGCCCAGCAGGTAGAGGATCTGCTTGCGCTCCTCGAGGCCCTGGGCGGCGTGGCGGAAGAACGACACGATCTGCTCGATCGCCTCCTCCATGCCGTAGAACTCCGAGAACGACGGGTAGCGGCGGATGACCTTGTTGGAGAAGATCCGCGACAGCCGTGGATCCCTGGCGGTATCGATCACCTCGGGCTCGCCGATGGCCTCGAGCATCCGCTCGGCGGCAGATGCGTAGGCCGATGGCTCCCGTCGACAGAGTTCCAGGTACTCCTGCAGGGTCAGCTCCTCCTGCTGGACGCGCTCGTAACGGTTCTGCACATGGTCGAAGATGCTCATCGATGCCTCCTTAAAGCCCGATGATTCGGCGCCTGGTTCGTCCGGGGCGCCCCGGGTCGTGGCAATCACAGCGTAGGACAGTCCGGCACAGCATTAGCGGACATCGAATCAACGCTGGACCTTATCCCCTAAGAGCCTGTGGACGACCAAGGGTTCGTTGGCAGGGAGGCAGTTTTGCCAACGCAAGATGGCGAGGGCCCGCCGAGACGTCTCGGCGGGCCCTGGAGGGAGGCACGAAGCACTCGGGCAAGGATCTAGAGGGCGGCTGCCACCCGGGTGCCCTGATCGATGGCGCGCTTGGCATCCAGCTCGGCGGCCTCCTCGGCGCCGCCGATCAGGTGCACCTCGATGCCCGCCCCCTGCAGCGGGTCGAGCAGCTCGCGCACCGGCTCCTGGCCGGCACAGACCACCACGCTGTCGACCGCCAGCAGGCGGACCTCGCCCTCCTGGCGGAGATGCAGGCCGTCATCGTCGATGCCCAGGTACTCACAGCCGGCCAGCGTCTCGACGCCACGGTGCTTGAGGGAGGCGCGATGCACCCAGCCGGTGGTCTTGCCGAGACCCTTCCCGGGCTTGGAGGCCTTGCGCTGCAGCAGGAAGACCTGGCGTGGCACCTCGGGGCGGCGCGGCGCCTTGAGCCCGCCCGGCATGGCGACCGAGAGATCCACGCCCCACTCGTCGCACCAGGCCTCGCGGTCCAGCGACGAGGACGCGCCCTGGGTGAGCAGCTCCGCCACATCGAAGCCGATCCCGCCGGCGCCGATGATCGCCACCCGCCGCCCGACCCGCTCCGGGTGCAGGATCGCCGTGGGATAACCCATCACCTTGGGGTGGTCACTGCCGGGAAGCGCCAGGGCGCGCGGGCGCACCCCGCTGGCCAGCACCACCGCATCGAAGGCGCGCAGCGCCTGGAGATCCGCCTCGCAGCTGAGGCGCACCTGCACCCGGTGCCTGTCGAGCATCACCCGGAAGTAGCGCAGGGTCTCGTCGAACTCCTCCTTGCCGGGGATACGGCGCGCGTAGTTGAACTGCCCGCCCAGCTCGGAACCGCGCTCGAACAGGGTCACCGCATGGCCACGCTGAGCAGCGGTCACTGCGGCCGCCAGCCCCGCCGGACCGCCCCCCACCACGGCGATGCGCCGCGGCGCGCGGGCGGGCTCGATCACGAGCTCGGTCTCGTGGCCGGCGCGCGGATTGACCAGGCAGGAGGTCGCCTTGCCCTCGAAGGTATGGTCCAGGCAGGCCTGGTTGCAGGCGATGCAGGTGTTGATCTCCTCGGCCCGGCCCTCGGCGGCCTTGGTGACCCAGGCCGGGTCGGCCAGGAATGGGCGCGCCATGGAGACCATGTCCGCATGACCCTCGGCCAGCACCCGCTCGGCCACCTCCGGCATGTTGATGCGGTTAGTGGTGATCAGCGGCACCGAGAGCTCGGCCTTTAGCCGGCGGGTCACCTCTGTGAAGGCCGCCCGCGGCACGCTGGTGACGATGGTCGGCACCCGCGCCTCGTGCCAGCCGATACCGGTATTGATCAGGCTGGCGCCGGCGGCCTCGATGGCGCGCCCCAGGGCCACCACCTCCTCATGGGTGCTGCCCTCCTCCACCAGGTCGATCATGGAGAGGCGGAAGATGATCAGGAAATCGTCGCCCACCGCCGCGCGCATGCGCCGCACGATCTCCACCGGGAAGCGGATGCGATTCTCGAAGGCCCCGCCCCAGGCATCATCGCGCCGGTTGGTGCGACGGCAGACGAACTGGTTGATCAGGTAGCCCTCGGAGCCCATCACCTCCACGCCGTCGTAGCCGGCCTGCTGCGCCAGGCTGGCACAGCGCACATAGTCGGCGATCTGCTGCTCCACCTCGTCGGCGGAGAGCTCCCGAGGCGTGAAGGGGTTGATGGGCGCCTGGATCGCCGAGGGGGCCACCAGCTCCGGCGAATAGGCGTAGCGCCCGGCATGCAGGATCTGCAGGCAGAGACGCCCGCCCTCGGCGTGAACCGCCTCCACCAGGCGGCGATGATCGGGCAGCTGCGCCTCCCGCTCCAGGGTGGCGGCGCCCTGGAAGACGGCACCCTCGGGGTTGGGGGCGATGCCGCCGGTGACGATCAGCGCCACCCCCTCCCGGGCCCGCTCGGCATAGAAGGCGGCCAGGCGCTCGAAGCCGCCGGGTGCCTCCTCCAGGTTGGTATGCATGGAGCCCATCAGCACCCGATTGGGCAGCGTCAGGTGGCCCAGCGTCAGGGGACGGAAGAGATGAGGGTAGGCAGTCACGGCATGCTCCTTGTTCTTGATCCAAATTCAAACAACTGTATGACAGCGGGCGCGAAGGCGCAAAGCCCGATGCAGGAAACGGCAGAGGAACAAGGGGGCAGGAACGAGGGAGGAGGCAGAATCGAGTAGGAGGGGGAGTCGCCTCCCCCGTCCTCTCACACCACCGGGCATACGGTTCCGTACCACGGCGGTTCACGAAGAACGACTAAGCCCTCTTGACCGTATCGAGTACCGAGATCAGGCCCTGCTGCTCGAACCATTTCCGTGGCAAGGCCTGATTCATGTGCGAGGCGCCGGCGTTCCACCAAGGGCCTCGCCCGTTTCCCGCTGACTTCCACGCCCGATGGTCGTCCAGACCCAGCGCCCGTAGCTTGCGGCGCCGTGTCCGCGGGCGTTTCCATTGCCGCCAGATCACGCAACGCAGTCGGCGACGTATCCAACCCTCCAGCACTTCCAGCGGGCGCTTTACGTCGACGAAGGAGAAGTAGTTGGCCCAGCCCCGCAGGACCGGGGTCAACTCTTCGATAACGCGCCGTATGTTGCGCCCCCTGCCACGCTTGAGGATCTCGCGGACACGCTGCATCAGGCGCTGCAGGCTGGTCTTGGCCAGCGTCAGCTTCGGCCGCTTGTGCCGGGTCAGCGTGTAGCCCAGATACCCCCGGTGCCAGGGTCGATCCACCGCACTCTTGTTGCGATTGACCGTCAGCCTGAGTGAGCTCTCGAGAAAATCACTCAGACTGGCCATGACGCGCTCGCCCGCTCGCCGACTCCTGACATACACCTGCAGGTCGTCGGCATAGCGGCAAAAGCGGTGGCCGCGGCGTTCCAGTTCCTTGTCCACGTCATCCAGCAGGATATTGGCCAGCAGCGGGCTGAGTGGTCCGCCCTGGGGCGTGCCCTGCCGGCGTGGCGCGACCAGGCCGTCCTGGAACATCCCGGCTTCCAGATAGCGCCGGATCAAGCGCAACGCTCGCTTGTCGCGGACGCGGCGCGCGACCCGCGCCATCAGCAGGTCGTGATTCACCCGGTCGAAGAAGGCTTTCAGGTCGAGGTCGACCACCCAGCGGTGGCCGGCGGTGACATGGGCCTTCATCGCCGAGACGGCCTGCTGGGCACTGCGCCCGGGCCGATAGCCATAACTCGATGCGGAGAACCCCGGATCGAAGATCGGCGTCAGCACCTGCAGCAGCGCCTGCTGGATCAGCCGGTCAGTGACCGTGGGGATGCCGAGCTGTCGCGTCCCGCCCTTGGGCTTGGGGATCTCGACGGCTCGGACTGGACTGGGGTGGTACTCACCGGCCAGCAACCGCTCGCGCAGCGTTGGCCAGCATTCCTTCAGGTGGTCGGCCAGCTGGTGGACCGTCATGCCGTCGGCACCCGGCGCCCCCTTGTTGGCGACCACCCTTCGGTAAGCCCGCTCCATGTTGGCCTTATCTACCACGGCCTCCATGAGCGGGGCGGGCTCCGCTTTCGTCCACGATGACGACGCCGGGATCGTCTCGACGCCCACCGGCTGGGACTCGGGGTTCCGCCCCTGCCCCTCTGGGTGGGTGGCGGTATCAGCGCCACTTTCTGCCTTCATGATCGATCCTCGAGACATCATCGCCTACTCGCGGTTCTTCATGTTCGGCCCTTGGTGCCGCGGTGAACCAGCACTTACTATGGCCTCTGCTGACGTCTGGTGGCCCATCCCGTCGCCTCTCGGCGCCGGTAGCACCGTGGCAGACCACCAGACCTCCCAGGGTAAGACGCGCGACCTTCCTCCCATCTACCCGCCGCATTTACCTCCACATCTTCCGGATAGCTATTGGGCTTCGAGTGTCATTGCCCTCTCGCCCAGATGTGGCTGCCTCATATGCGATTCCTGTTCGTCAGGCCGGGAGTTTGCCTTCAGCTTCCTTCAGATTCCGCCTCGCGGCGGACACCCTTGCTGTTCGGCTAGCGGTTCCCGCTATCAGGGTCCGCAGGGGACTTTCACCCCCAAGTCATCCCGAGGCACCACCCTCGGGAACAGCACCTATCGGTGCTACGCGCCATGCCTGGCGCACAACGACGAAGCCCCGAGCGGCTGGGCTCGGGGCTTCGAGAAGTCGTGTGCATGAACATGCACGGGCAGAAACACTTGCAGCAGTTGGCGGACCGGACGGGACTCGAACCCGCGACCTCCGGCGTGACAGGCCGGCATTCTAACCAACTGAACTACCGGTCCGCGTGGTGGGTGATACCGGATTCGAACCAGTGACCCCCAGCATGTGAGGCTGGTGCTCTAACCAACTGAGCTAATCACCCACGTGAACTGCAAAGCGTGCTGCAACTTTCTACTGCTGTCAGGCCATCATCGTGGCGGACCGGACGGGACTCGAACCCGCGACCTCCGGCGTGACAGGCCGGCATTCTAACCAACTGAACTACCGGTCCGCAAGATGACACCTGGCGAAAACACGTTGGCGGACCGGACGGGACTCGAACCCGCGACCTCCGGCGTGACAGGCCGGCATTCTAACCAACTGAACTACCGGTCCGCTGCGTGCTTTCTACGTGATCCACGACCGCCCGAGGGCAATGGTGGGTGGTACAGGGTTCGAACCTGTGACCCCCAGCTTGTAAGGCTGGTGCTCTCCCAGCTGAGCTAACCACCCCTGGTCACGTGGCGCTGCATTCTACAGGGGTGCCGGCCAATGTCAACGCTTTTTGCCCACCCCCTCGGCAACCACCATTTGCCGGCATTTCATCGACTTGCCCCTCGACAAGCCCAAGGTCAGGCGTGCTCGGCCATGAACCCGGCGATCGCCTCGGCGGCCTCGTCGATCAGCGATACCTGGGTACGCCCGCTGGCGCGCCGCGGCTGCCAGTCGTGGTCGCCATCCTCGAGCAAGTGGACCCGGGCACCACCCAGGTCGTAGCCGGCGATCTCGTCGCGGCTGCCGAAGGGGTCGCGGCTGCCCTGCACTACCAGGGTGGGAGAGGCAATCAGCGGCCAGTGGGCGAGACGCAGCGACTCTGGCTTGCGCGGCGGATGGAAGGGGTAGCCGCACAGGATCAACCCCGGGGCACCATCGCGGGCCGCCAGCAGGCTCGCCACGCGGCCGCCCATGGACTTGCCGCCGAGCCACAGCGGGGGAAGCGCATGGGGTGTCAGAATGTCGCACCAGCGGGCCAGCTCTTCCACCAGCCGCTCGACCCGCGGGGGTGGCCGACGGCGCGCCTCGCGGCGCATCTGTTGCAGGTAGGCGAACTCGATGGCCAGGGTCTGGACCCCGCGCTCGGCCAGGGCATCGCGGAGGCGTTCCAGAAACGTGGAATCCTGGCCGGCGCCCGCGCCATGGGCCATCAGCAGGCGTCCGACACGGGCCTCGCCGCGCACTTCCAGAGGGCCCTCGGGCAACTGCCAGCGGCCACGCTCCCCCTCGAGCAGGCGCTCGCGACAGAGGACCGAGGTAATGGGCTCGTAATCCTGAGCGGCATAATGTGACAAGGGATCTCCCCGTGAGTTCTCCGACTACACCGATTGGCGTGTTCAGGATTGAGGCGGGCTGCGATAGAATCCCGACCGTCTTGACCTGCATCATCCTGGGGGCGCTGGGTCCGTGGCAAACTGACGCAGCTTCAAACCCGCTACCGCGTTCGATGGGAACCTGACATGAGCACAGCACTTGAACACCCGACCTACAACTACAAGGTAGTTCGGCAGTTCGCGATCATGACAGTAGTGTGGGGCATCGTCGGCATGCTCCTCGGCGTCATCCTCGCCGCACAACTGGTATGGCCGCAACTCAACCTCGATCTGCCCTGGACCAGCTTCGGCCGCCTGCGGCCGCTGCACACCAATGCCGTGATCTTTGCCTTCGGGGGTTCCGCGCTGTTCGCCACCTCCTACTACGTGGTTCAGCGGACCTGTCAAACCCGCCTGTGGTCCGATAAGCTGGCCGCCTTCACCTTCTGGGGCTGGCAGGCGGTGATCCTGTCCGCGGTGATCACCCTGCCGCTGGGCTACACCACCACCAAGGAGTACGCCGAGCTGGAGTGGCCGATCAACATCCTGATCGCCGTGGTGTGGGTCACCTATGCCCTCGTCTTCCTGATGACCATCAAGCAGCGCAAGACCTCCCACATCTACGTGGCCAACTGGTTCTTCGCCGCCTTTATCCTGACCGTCGCGGTGCTGCACATCGTCAACAACGCCGCCATCCCGGTCACCGCCATGTACTCGGTCTCCATCTACGCCGGCGCCATCGACGCCATGGTGCAGTGGTGGTACGGCCACAACGCGGTGGGCTTCTTCCTGACCGCCGGCTTCCTGGGGATGATGTACTACTTCGTGCCCAAGCAGGCCGAGCGTCCGGTCTACTCCTACCGTCTCTCCATCGTGCATTTCTGGTCGCTGATCATGGTCTACATGTGGGCCGGGCCGCACCACCTGCACTACACCGCCCTGCCCAACTGGGCCCAGTCGCTGGGCATGGTGATGTCGATCATCCTGCTCGCGCCCTCCTGGGGCGGCATGATCAACGGCATGATGACCCTCTCCGGCGCCTGGCATAAGCTGCGCACCGACCCGACCCTGCGCTTCCTGGTGGTGGCCCTCTCCTTCTACGGCATGTCCACCTTCGAGGGACCGATGATGGCGGTGAAGACCGTCAACGCCCTCTCCCACTACACCGACTGGACCATCGGTCACGTGCACGCCGGCGCCCTGGGCTGGGTGGCGATGATCACCATCGGCTCCATGTATCACCTGATCCCGCGCCTGTTCGGCCGCACCGAGATGCACTCCGTGGGCCTGATCGCCGTGCACTTCTGGCTGGCCACCATCGGCACCGTGCTCTATATCGCCTCCATGTGGGTCAACGGCATCCTGCAGGGCCTGATGTGGCGCGCCATCAACCCCGACGGCACCCTGATGTACACCTTCATCGAGTCCGTCGAGGCCAGCGGCCCGGGCTACATCGTGCGCCTGATCGGCGGCCTGTGCTGGGTCGTGGGCATGCTGATCATGGCCTACAACGTCACCATGACCGTCAAGCGCGGCGAAGGCGCTCGTCAGCCGCTTCCGCAGACTGCCTGAGCCAACCGGGGATACCGACACCAATGAAACACGAGATTGTCGAAAAGAACGTTGGCCTGCTCGCCGTGCTGATCCTTGTCGTCATCAGCTTCGGCGGCCTGGCCGAGGTCGTGCCGCTCTTCTTCCAGAAGCAGACCACGGAGCCGGTGGACGGGCTGCGTCCGCTCTCGGCCCTGGAGCTGGAAGGCCGCGACATCTATCGCCGCGAGGGCTGCGTCGGCTGCCACTCGCAGATGATCCGCCCGTTCCGCGCCGAGACCGAGCGCTACGGCCACTACAGCGTGGCCGGCGAGTCGGTCTACGACCACAACTTCCTGTGGGGCTCCAAGCGCACCGGCCCGGACCTGGCCCGCGTCGGCGGCCGCTACAGCGATGACTGGCACCGTGCCCACATGTACAACCCGCGCGACGTGGTGCCCGAGTCGATCATGCCCGCCTACCCGTGGCTCTTCGAGCGCACCCTGGACGGCAGCAGCACGCCGAGAAAGATGGAGGCGCTGCGCATGGTAGGCGTGCCCTATACCGACGAGGACATCGCCAACGCCACCCGCGAGGTGCGCGGCCAGCAGGAAATCACCGCGCTGATCGCCTACCTCCAGCAGCTCGGCACGGTACTCGAGGGAACCCGCTGAGCATGGATACCGGGACTTTCCGCGGCATTATCACCGGTCTGCTGATCGTGGCCTTCCTCGGCATCACCTGGTGGGCCTACTCGAAGCGGCGCAAGCCGGATTTCGACGAGGCGGCCCACCTGCCCTTCGCCGATGATGATGAGCAACCGAACCGTGACAGGAGCGCCTCGCCGAACGGGGCGGATTCCCGCAAGAGCAAGGGAGACAGGAACACATGAACAATCTCTGGGGTGACTCCCTTTCCGGGTTCTGGAGCGCCTGGATCATCGTCATCACGCTGGGCTCCATCGGCCTTGCCTTCTGGCTGCTCTACGCCAACCGCAAGACCGACAAGATCCCCGACGCCGATGGCAACATCGAGACCACCGGACACGCCGCCGATGGCATCGAGGAGTACGACAACCCGCTGCCGCGCTGGTGGTTCCAGCTCTACGTGGGCACCGTGATCTTCGCGCTGGGCTACCTGGTGCTCTACCCCGGCCTCGGCAACTTCGCCGGCGTGCTGGGCTGGACCCAGGAGGGGCAGTGGGAAGAGGAGGTCGCCCGCGCCGAGGAGCGCTTCACGCCGATCTTCGCCCAGTACCAGGAGATCCCGATCCCCGAGCTGGCTCGCGATGCCGACGCCATGCAGGTGGCCGAGCGCATCTACCTCAACAACTGCGCGGTGTGCCACGGCTCCAACGCCCAGGGCGGCTACGGCTTCCCCAACCTGACCAACGACGACTGGCTCTACGGCGGCGAGCCCGAGCAGATCCTCCATACACTGGTGCGTGGGCGTAATGGCCTGATGCCCTCCTGGCAGCAGCTCGGCGAGACCAACATCGAGAACGTCACCCAGCATGTCCTCGCCCTCTCCGGCCTGGAGCATGACGAGGAGCGCGCCGAGCGCGGCGCCGCCACCTACGCCTCGGTCTGCGCGGCCTGCCACATGCCCGACGGCACCGGCAACCAGGCGCTGGGTGCGCCCAACCTGACCAACGACATCTGGCTCTACCAGGCGCCCGGTCAGAGCGTGGCGGACTCCGTGCGCCAGACCCTGCGCAACGGCCGCAACGGGCACATGCCGGCCCAGGCAGCCTACATCGGCGAGGAGCGCGTCCACCTGGTGGCCGCCTACGTCTACAGCCTGCGCTTCCGGGACTGACCCGAGAGCCAGGAACCAGCGAAAGGGTGCGGCGTCAGGTCGCACCCTTTCTCGTTGGACCGGCGACTCGATACAATGAGCGCCGCAAGATCAGCGCCGCCCCCCTCCCCTCCCTGCCGTGAGCCTGCCATGAGTGACAAGATCTCCGTTCGCGATGTCACACCGTCACCGGTCGAGCACCATGTGCCCGGCGCCACGGTGCAGCAGGAGATGTACGCGAAGCGTCGTCATATCTACGTGCGGGAGATCAAGGGGCTTTTCCAGCGCGTGAGGCGCGGCGCCAACTGGGCCCTGATGCTGCTCTTCTTCGTGATGCCCTGGGTCCCCTGGGGGGACCGTCCGGCGATCTGGTTCGACCTGCCCGGACGCGAGTTCCATATCCTGGCCGCCACCTTCTATCCCCAGGAGTTCATGCTGCTCTCCTGGCTCTTGATCATCTGCGCCTTCGGGCTCTTCTTCATCACGGTGTTCGCCGGCCGCGTCTGGTGCGGTTACACCTGCCCGCAGAGCGTCTGGACCTTCCTGTTCATCTGGTTCGAGCACCGCCTGGAGGGGAGCCGCCACCGGCGCATCAAGCTCGACAACCAGCCCATGAGCGCCGACACGCTGTGGCGCAAGGGTGCCAAGCACGCCATCTGGCTGGTCATCGCCCTGGCCACCGGGGTGACCTTCGTCGGCTACTTCACGCCGATCCGCGAGCTGGTGATCGACCTGCCGACCCTGCAGGCCCACGGCTGGTCCTACTTCTGGACCGGCTTCTTCCTGGTGTTCACCTACCTCAACGCCGGCTGGCTGCGCGAGCAGGTGTGCATCTACATGTGTCCCTACGCCCGCTTCCAGTCGGTGATGTTCGACCGCGACACCCTGATCGTCTCCTACGACACGGCGCGCGGCGAGCCGCGCGGGGCGCGCAAGAAGACGCTCACCCACGAGCAGGCCCGGGCCGCCGGCCACGGCGACTGCATCGACTGCGACCTCTGTGTGCAGGTCTGCCCCACCGGCATCGACATCCGCGACGGCCTGCAGTACGAATGCATCACCTGCGCGGCATGCATCGATGCCTGCGACAGCGTGATGGACCGCATGGGCTACCCCCGCGGCCTGATCCGCTACACCACCGAGAACGCCCTGGAGGGCAAGCCCACCCATATCCTGCGGCCACGCCTGATGGGCTACCTGGCGGCCCTGCTGGTGATGATCGGGGTCTTCGCCTGGGCCGTGGCCGACCGCATGCCGCTGGGCTTCGAGGTGGAGCGCGAGCGTACCCAGCTCTACCAGCTGACCCGCGAAGGCCGGCTGAGCAACGTCTATGTGCTGATGGTGCGCAACCTGGACGGCCAGGAACACAGCTATCGCCTGGAGGCCTCGGGCCTGCCGGGGCTGACCCTGGACACCGAGCGCCTCACGGTACCCGCCGGCGACAGCCGCCGCGCCGTGGTGACGATCACCGCCGACCCGGCGGTGATCGAGCGCCCCAGCCACCCCATCACCCTGCGCATCGAGGCCGATGACCACCCACGCATCGCCATGGAGCGCGAGACCCGCTTCATCGGCGAGATCCGGAGATGACATGTCCCACCCCGTGCCCCCCTGGTACAAGCAATTCTGGCCCTGGTTCCTGATGGGCCTGCTGATGCTCTCCATCAGCGTCAGCTCGACCTTCGCCTACCTGGCCGTGAAGAGCGCCGACGGCATGGTGCAGGAGGACTACTACGAGCACGGCCGGGCCATCAACATGGTACTGGCCAAGCAGGAGCGTGCCGCCGAACTGGGCCTTTCCGCCAGCCTGCGCATCGACCCGCTCACCAGCGACGTGATCCTGGACCTGGAGGGGGGCGACGGCTTCCCCGAGAGGCTCGACTTCGAGCTGATCTTCCCCACCCAGGACGATCGCGATATCGAGCTTACCCTGGAACACGTGCGCGACGGTCGCTACCTCGGCCAGGCCCCCGACAACCTGCGCTACCGCTGGTACCTGCAGGTTCAGCCCCAGGGTGACGCGCCCGAGTGGCGCCTGGTGGGCGAGGGACGCTTCCCCGAGGAGGAGGCCGTGCGCCTGACTCCCGGCCGGGCCGCGCCCGACACCGACTCCTGACATGCCTGAGCGGCGAGGTATCCTGCGCCCATGAGTGACGCCGTCGCTGTCGGCTCGGCAGAGTGCTACCACTGCGGCAGCCGGGTCCCCCCCGGCGCCCCTTGGTCGATCACCCTCGATGACACCCGCCAGCCGCTCTGCTGCCCCGGCTGCGAGGCGGTGGCCCACGCCATCGTCGACGGCGGCCTGGAGAGCTACTATCGCTTCCGCACCGAGCTTCCGGAGCGCCCCGACGAACACAACAGCGTGCGTTCCGAGACCTGGGCGGTGTTCGACGACCCCGGCCTGCAGCGCCAGTTCGTGCATGCGGAGGGCGACGACAGCGGCCGGGTCCACGCCACCCTGGCGGTGGACGGCATCACCTGTGCGGCCTGCGCCTGGCTGATCGAGCACCGTCTCAATGCCATCGAGGGGGTCGACTCCAGCGCGGTCAACCTCAGCCACCACCGGGTGCGGGTGAGCTGGGACCCCGAGGCGGTCAAGCTGTCGCGACTGCTGGCCGAGATGGCCGCCATCGGCTACCAGGCCCAGCCCTACGAGCCGGACGAGGCCCAGGCGCGCCTGCAGCACGAGGAGCGCATGAACGTGCGCCGGCTGATCATCGCCGCGGTGGGCATGGCCCAGGTGATGATGTTCTCCATCCCCATCTACGTGGCCGGCCCCGAGGGCATCAGCGAGGACTTCCACGCCCTCTTCCACTGGCTCTCCTTCGCCCTGACCACCCCGGTGGTGTTCTTCTCGGCGGCGCCCTTCTTCCGCAACGCCGTGCGCGACTTGCGCACCCGGGTGCTGGGCATGGACGTGCCGGTCTCCCTGGCCATCGGTTTCGCCTACACCGCCAGCGGCTATGCGGTGATCACCGGCAAGGGCGAGGTCTACTTCGACTCGGCGGCCATGTTCACCTTTTTCCTACTCTTCGGGCGCTACGTGGAGGCCCGGGCCCGACGCCGCAGCGGCCACAGCGGCAACGCCATGGCCGGCGCCCTGCCGCTCTCGGCCATTCGCCTCACCGACGAGGGCGAGGAGCGCATCCTGCCGGCCAGCGAGCTGACCGCCGGCGACCGCGTGCTGGTCAAGCCCGGCCACGGCGTGCCCGCCGACGGGATGATCGAGGACGGCGAGTCGAGCCTCGACGAGTCCATGCTCACCGGCGAGTACCTGCCGGTGACCCGGCGCCTCGGCGACACCGTCACCGGCGGCAGCCAGAACATCGAGAGCCCCCTGGTGGTGCGCGTGACCCACGCCGGGCGCGACGCTCGCGTCGCCGGCATCGTCGACCTCACCGATCGCGCCTTCGCCAGCCGCCCGCGTCTGGCTCAGATGGCCGCGCGCATGGCCCACCTATTCGTGCTGCGCCTGCTGGTGGTCACCGCCGTGGTCACCATCGCATGGTGGTTCATCGACCCGGCGCGCATGCCCTGGATCATGCTCTCGGTGCTGGTGGTCACCTGCCCCTGTGCCCTGGCACTCGCCACCCCCACCGCGCTCACCGCCGGCCACGGCCAGCTGCGCCGCCGCGGCGTGCTGGTGACCCGCGCCGATGCCATCGAGTCGCTCTCCCAGATCGACCGGGTGATCCTCGACAAGACCGGCACCCTGACCAGCGGCCAGATGACGCTGGTGGAGACGCGCCCGCTGGCCGGCCTCGACGCCGAGCGGGCCCGCACCCTGGCGGCCGCCCTGGAGGCGCGCTCGGAGCACCCCATCGCCCGCGCCTTCCATCCCTACCGGCTGGCTACGGTGCACGCCTCCGAGGTGGCCAGCCGCACCGGCCAGGGCCTCGAGGGCATCCTCGACGGTCGACGCTGGCGGCTCGGCAAGGCCGAGTTCGCCGCTCCGGACGCGACGCCCGCCGCACCCGGCGAGGGGCAGTGGCTGCTGCTCGCCGAGGAGGGCGAGCCGCGGGCCTGGTTCGCCCTGCAGGACCGGGTGCGCGAGGATGCCGCCGACACCGTGGCGGCGCTCAAGGGACTGGGCCTCGAGGTCGAGCTGCTCTCCGGTGACACCCCCGCGGCCGCCGGCGACCTCGCCCGACGCCTCGACATCCCCACCTGGCGCGGCGGTGCCACGCCCGAGGAGAAGCTCGAGCGCATCCGCGAGTGCCAGGCGGCCGGCGAGAAGGTGGCCATGGTGGGCGATGGCATCAACGACGTGCCGGTGCTGGCCGGCGCCGACGTGGCCATCGCCATGAATGGTGCCACCGACCTGGCCCGCACCAGCGCCGATGCCATCCTGCTCAGCCCGCGCCTGTCACGCATCGTCGAGGCGGTCGAGATCAGCCGCGCCACCCGCCGGGTGATGCGCCAGAACATGATCTGGTCGGTGTGCTACAACTTCACCGCCATGCCCATCGCCGCCGTGGGCCTGGTGCCCCCCTGGCTGGCCGCCATGGGCATGTCGGCCAGCTCCCTGGTGGTGGTGGGCAACGCCCTGCGTCTCAACCGCTTCCGCAGCCGCGCCATGCCCGCCGCCACCCCCCTGCCCACGCCATCCCCTGAACCGAGCCGGGTGACCCCATGAGCATTCTCTACTTGCTGATCCCGCTGTCGCTGATCCTGCTGGGCCTGGCCGTCTGGGCCTTCTTCTGGGCGGTGAAAAACGACCAGTTCGAGGACCTGGAGGGCCCCGCCCACCGCATCCTCTTCGACGAGGACGAGAACGACCTGCCCCCCGAGGAGCGCCAGCGCCGCCGCGAGGCCCGCGAGCGCGCCGCCCAGGAGCGCCGCAACACCGACCCGGAGCCCTGATGGATCCCACCGGACTCGGCCTGCCACCCCTCGCGGCGGCCTTCGTCTTCGGCCTGCTCGGCGGCGCCCACTGCATCGGCATGTGCGGCGGCATCATGAGCGCCCTGACCTTCGCCGTGCCCCCCAGCATGCGCTCCCCGGCGCGCCTCGCGGGCCTGCTGCTGGGCTACAACCTGGGGCGCATCGCAAGCTACATGGTGGCCGGCGCCCTGGTCGCCGCCCTCGGCACCCTGCTCAGCCTCACCCCCGGCATGCGCATCGCCCTGCAAGGCCTTGCCGCCGTCATGCTGATCCTGATGGCGCTCTATATCGCCGACTGGTGGAAAGGGCTGCTGCGGGTCGAGGCCGCGGGCAAGCGCCTGTGGCGCCACCTGGAGCCGGTGGGCAGGCGGCTGATGCCGGTGGTGAGGGTCCCCCAGGCCGTGGCGCTGGGTGCGGTCTGGGGCTGGCTCCCCTGCGGGCTGGTCTACTCGATGCTGGCCTGGAGCCTAGCCACGGCCGACCCCCTCAAGGGCGCCGCCCTGATGGGCGCCTTCGGCCTCGGCACCCTGCCGGCGCTGCTCGCCACCGGCCTGGCGGCGCGCCAGCTGGGGGGGCTGATTCGCCACCGGGCCACCCGCAGCATCGCCGCGCTGTCGATCATCGCCTTCGCCCTGTGGCAGCTGTGGCTGATGCTGCCCGCTCAGGGTCACGGCTGATTCGGCACTATTCCACGCCGGATTGACGCAGCTCAACGCCGCCGGCGTCTAGCCGCCCTAGCATGGAGAGCACATCCATAGCCGGGAGCGCCGTCATGCCCGTTCAGGCGAAACGCAACGATCGCGCCGGGCCATCCTGGACTGCCGGAGGCAGGCCCTCGATGCAGTACCATGACCACGACGGATCGCACTACCTCACCTACCCCGACGCCGCCCGCCTGGCGACGGGGGACGGCCCCGCGGCGCTGACCCGGGCCCTGGCCGAGCGCTCCCCCGGCGCGCCGCTGGCGCTGCACGTGCGCCTGCCCTTCTGCCGGCAGGCCTGTCGCTTCTGCGCCTCCCAGCGGGTGCCCTCACGGGACAGCCGCCAGGCCGAGCCCTACCTCACGCGGCTCGACCGCGAGATGGTGCTGGTGAGCCGCCTGCTGGGCCGCCTCCCGGCCGTGCAGCGCCTGCACTGGGGCGGCGGTGCCCCCGCCTTCCTCTCGCTGGACCAGATGGGCGACCTGTTCGACCGCCTCGACGCCCGCTTCGGGCTGTCCGGCGCCCGAGGGCGCGACTTCAGCATCGAGATCGACCCCCGCGAGGCCGATGTCTTCACCCTGCGCCACCTTCAGGCGCTGGGCTTCAACCGCCTGAGCCTCGGCGTCCAGGAGCTCGACCTGCGCGTCCAGAAGGCGATCAACCGGGTCCAGCCCCGGGTGCTGACCGAGTCCCTGGTGGACGAGGCCGAACGCCTCGGCTTCCACTCCCTCAACCTCGACCTGATCGTGGGCCTGCCGCTGCAGACCCCCCGGGGCTTCGGCGAAACCGTGGAGCAGGTGATCGCCATGACCCCGGCGCGCATCACCCTGCGCCGCTACGCCCACCTGCCGGAGCGCTACCGCCCCCAGCGCGAGATCGACGCCGAGGATCTGCCCGACGCCGCCACCCGGCTGGCGATCCTCGAGGCGGCTCGCGAGCGGCTAGATGACGCCGGCTACGTGCACATCGGGCTCGGCCAGTTTGCCCGCCCCGATGACAGCCTGGCCCAGGCCCTGGGGGAGGGTCGCCTGGCCCGCGGCCTGCAGGGCTACACCCACTACCCGCCCGGCGACCAGCTCGGCCTCGGGGTCGCCGCCCTCAGCCGGGTCGGCGATACCCTGGCCCGCAACGCCCTGAGCCTGGCCGACTACGAGGCGGCGCTGGACGCCAGCCAGCTGCCCGCCAGCGCCGGCTACCGGCTGGACGCGGTCGAACGCCTGCACCGGGATGCCATCGAGGCGCTCGCCTGTCGCCGCGAGCTGGATCTGGCCGCACTCTCGCAGGCCCATGGGCTCGACGCCGGCGCGGCCCTGGCCGGTGCCCTCGAGCGCCTCGCCCCCTTCTGCCGGGCGGGGCTGCTCGAGCGCCACGGCCAGTGCCTGCGGGTAACCCCCGACGGGCTCTGGGGCCTGACCCACCTGCTCGCCGCCTTCGATCCCCAGGCCACCCCGGTGGCGTAAGCCAGGCCGGGCGGGCCTACCTCCTTGGAGGTGGTTTGCCCTGCCCGAAGTTTCCTCCATAATGGTCGACATGATCATGATCAAGGAGGAGGCGGCCATGCCCGATAGCCTGACCGGACGGCGGCGCTCTGTACTGCACGAGACTCGCTGCCAGACCTGCAGCCTGAGTTCGCTCTGCCTGCCGCTGGCCCTCGAGGTTCAGGACATGGACCAGTTCGACGCCATCATCCGACGGCGCGCGCCCCTCAAGAAGGGCGAGACCCTGTTCCGCCAGGACAGCCCCTTCACCAGCGTCTATGCGGTGCGCTCGGGCAGCCTCAAGCAGGTGACCACCGAGGGCAGCGGCGACGACCAGCTAACCAACTTCTACCTGCCCAGCGAACTGGTGGGGCTGGACGGCATCGACGAGGAGCAGTATCCCGGCACGGTCGTGGCCCTGGAGACCACCACCGTGTGCGAGATCCCCTTCGATCGCCTGGACCAGCTGTCGGAGTCCCTGCCCGAGCTACGCGGCCAGCTCTATCGCAGCATGAGCAAGGAGCTGCGCGACGACCGCCGCATGATGCGCCTGCTCTCTCGCAAGACTGCCGACCAGCGCCTGGCCAGCTTCTTCACCAGCCTCTCCGACCGCTTCCGCCGGCGCGGCTACTCCCCCTACAGCTTCCGGCTCTCCATGTCCCGGGCCGATATCGGCAACTACCTGGGCCTGGCGGTGGAGACCGTCAGTCGCATCCTGGGCCGCTTCCAGAGCCAGGGCCTGGTGGAGGTCTCGGGCCGCGAGGTGCATATCCTCGACCTGGAGTCACTGATCCTGGTCGCCGAGGAGGAAGGGGCCAAGTAGCCCCGGGCCGCCTGGCCTGAACCCCTCACACAGAAACCCCCATCAGGCGAGTGCCCGATGGGGGTTTCTGGTTGTCGAGCCATGAGTTCCCGAACCCTGGCGCCGGTGTCGGGGCTACTCGTTCAGCAGTTCGATGCGGCTGGCCTGCCGCCGCGCCTGCGCCTCCTCGAGCCCGGCGAAGTCGAACAGCTCGCGGTCGGCCAGCTGCGACGGTGCCACGTTGGTCACCGCCTTGAACATGCTCTCCAGGCGCCCGGGGTGCTTCTTCTCCCATTCGGCGAGCATCTCCTTGACCACCTGGCGCTGCAGGTTGGGCTGGGAACCGCACAGGTTGCAGGGGATGATCGGGAAAGCCATCAGCCGGGCAAACTCGGCGATATCCGCCTCGCGGCAGTAGGCCAGCGGGCGGATCAGGATGTTCTTGCCGTCGTCGGAGAGCAGCTTGGGGGGCATGGCCTTGAGGCTGCCGCCGAAGAAGAGGTTGAGGAACAGCGTCTCGAGGATGTCCTCGCGATGGTGGCCCAGGGCAATCTTGGTGGCGCCGATCTCCTCGGCGAAGCCGTAGAGGGAGCCGCGGCGCAGCCGCGAGCAGAGCGCGCAGGTGGTCTTGCCCTCCGGCGTCTTCTCCTTGACCACCGAGTAGGTGTCGCGCTCGAGGATATGGTACTCGACGCCGATGGACTCGAGGTACTCGGGCAGCACCTGCTCGGGGAAACCGGGCTGCTTCTGGTCGAGGTTGACCGCCACCAGCGAGAAGTCGATCGGGGCGTTGCGCTGCAGGCTGCGCAGGATCGAGAGCAGGGTGTAGCTGTCCTTGCCGCCGGAGAGGCAGACCATCACTCGGTCGCCCTCGTGGATCATGCCGTAGTCGATGATGGCGTTACCGACCTGGCGGCGCAGGCGCTTCTGGAGCTTGTTGAACTCGCGCCTGCCCCGCGCATCCAGGGCATCGAGGAGCGGCGAGGGGGCCTCCTGCTGCGGGGAGCCCCCGGCGGGGGCCTCGGCGTCGGTGTCGCGGGGGTCGAAGATCACGGCGTCTTGCATGTCGGTCGGCGCTGCCAGTGCGGGCAAAAATGACGGGCGCCCATCCTACCATCGCCGGCGACGTCAGGCGACGCCGTCACGCCTCAGGCATCGCCCCGCAGGGCACTGGCCTCGCGCTCCAGGCGCAGGAAGATCAGCGCCGTGGTCACCGCATCCCCCAGCGCCGTATGGCGCCCCATCACCGGCACGTCCAGCAGCTCGGCCACCTTCTCGAAGCGCGGCGCCGACTCCACCTCGGGATGGCGGCGGCGCAGGCGGCGCAGATAGTGCTGGGCCACGTCGATGGTGGCGTTGGGCAGCTCGAAGCCGACGCGCGGGCGCAGCTCGCGATTGAGGATCGCCAGGTCGAAGTCCAGTTGCCAGCCCACCAGCGGGCGATTGCCGACGAAGTCGAGCAGGCGCTCCAGCGCCTCGTCCACCGCCATGCCGCCCTCCAGGTCGATGCCGCGCAGGCCGTGAATGCGGATCGAATCGCCACACAGCGAGGCCGGGCGCGCCAGGCGCAGGTCCAGGGATTCGCTGGTCAGCACCCGGTCGCCACGCACCTTGACGGCGGCGATGGAGACCAGCTCCGCGCTGCGGGTATCGAGCCCGGTGGTCTCGGTATCGATGACCACCATCTCGTCACCGGTATAGGGGTGAAAGAGCCAGGCGTAGTCGCCGTTGGCGTGCCGTCTTCGGTCGGCAGCGCGCCGCAGGACCTTGAGCATGAGGGGTCTCCTGTTGTGATTGTCGTTCCTTCGTGCATCGTCATGCCTTCGTGCAAGCTCAGGCCGTCACGAATACTCCAGATGAAAGCGGTGCGAGAGGCGCTGCTTGAAGTCCTTGACGATATGCAGCGCCTCGCGCAGCAGGTCGCGCTCCAGCGAGGAGAGCTCCTGCACCACCACGCGGTCGGGCTTGCGCTCGCCACCGCTGTCCAGATGGGCGAGCTGCTGCTTGAGGCGCAGCTCGGTGAACAGCGACAGCGCCTCCCCGAGGTCCTCGGCGAAGCGCGGCTCCAGGCGGCCATCCGCCGCCAGGGCGTCCAGCCGCTCCAGAGTGGAGGTCGGCCGGATGCGCCGCTCCAGGGCCATCACCCGCACCCCGTGAACGATGGGGAAGATGCCGCCCTTCTTGATGTCGATGCCATGCTGGGGCCGCTTGAGCGAGCCGAACAGGGTCAGCGGCGTGGAGAAGCGCAGGATGGTGCGGGCAAAGTAGGAGAGCAGCAGCTCGTCGCCGGAGCAGCGCGCGAACAGCTCGTCGCGCACCCGGTCGAGCAGGGCCGGGTTGCCGGCCACCGCATGGGAGTCGAGCATGATCGCCAGCTTCATCAGGCTGTCGCCGTCCCGCTTCTCGGCCCAGCGGGCGATGCGCTCGCGCCACTGGGTCACGGTGCCGACCCACTCGGGGTTGGAGACCATGATGTTGCCGGGGCAGGGCGGGTAGCCCAGCTCGATCAGGGTCTCGGTGAGCCGCTGCATCTGCTCGGCGCAGTTGGGCCATTCCAGATCGTCGGTCAGGATCAGGCCGTTGTCCTGGTCGGTCTTGAGGATCTGCTCGCCGCGCCCCTCGCTGCCCATCACCATCAGGCAGCTGTCGCGGTGGTAGCGTTCGTCGACCAGGAAGCCCCAGGCCTTGTGCATGATCCGTCCGTTGAGCGCCGCCAGCAGGCCCATGGCGAAGCGCAGCTTGACCCCCTGGGCCATCAGCGCCTTGACCAGCTCGGGCGTGCGGCGACTGGCGGCGGCCAGGGCCTCGAGGCTCTCGGCCTGCTCGACCTGCAGGCTGACCACGTAGCTGCGGCTCGAGAAGTAGCTGAGCACGTCGGTGAGCTCGACGACCCCCACCGGCGCCCCCTTCTCCACCACCACCACCCGCTCCACCTTGTGGCGGGTCATGACCACCAGCGCCTCGAACAGGTACTGCCCCGGCCCCACCGTGATCAGCTCGGCGCTGCCGATCCCGTCCAGGGCACTGTCGCGGTCGCGCTCCTCCACCACCAGGGCGTTGAGCAGGTCGGTCTTGGTGATCATGCCGGGGCCGGCATCACCCGCCACCAGCAGGCTGTCGGCATGGCGCTCGTTGATGGTGGTCACCGCCTCGGCGATGGTC
The DNA here is from genome assembly GCF_013000985.1 of Halomonas sp. PGE1. Classification (NCBI taxonomy): domain Bacteria; kingdom Pseudomonadati; phylum Pseudomonadota; class Gammaproteobacteria; order Oceanospirillales; family Halomonadaceae; genus Halomonas; species Halomonas sp. PGE1. The sequence goes on along the minus strand of NZ_CP053032.1, from coordinate 1,102,861 downwards.
GTGGCGGCCGGCACGATCAGCGGCTCACGCATGCACTCGTCGACCCGGGCCAGCATGAAGCCGGCCATGGTCACCCCGCCTTCGGCACGCTGCTCGGTCAGCAGGCGCGCCTTGTGGGCCAGGGTCTGGCGGAAGAACTCGGCGAAGGGGGGACAGTCATCGCAGAGCTCGAGAAAGAGCGCCTTGGGCAGCAGGTAACAGAGGCTCTCCTGCTCCGCACGGAAGCGGTAGCGGCTCTTGCCGTTGAGAATGCTGATAGCGCCGAACAGGTCGCCGCGGGTGTAGTGGCCGATGCGCGAGCGGGCCGCGGGCAGGGTGGGGTCGACTTCCGCCACCTCCCCCTTGTGGATCAGGAAGAGGTTCTCACCGGCCTGCCCCGTTTCGAGGATGATCTCGTCGCGATCGAAGTAGGCCAGGTCCACGCCCTGGCGAACCCGCTCGCGGCCTGCCTCGTCGAGCAGGGTGAACGGCGGTTGGGAAAGATCGACCTCGACCATGGCGCAGACCTCGCGGGCGGCATCCCGACTCGGGCCTCCCTGTCGCGCCACCGCCAGCAGGCGATCGACAGACGAGGGGGCCGGAGAGGAAAACGGCGTTGTGGCCGCCACCAGATGATTGTTGGGGTTGTTGTTGGGTCTCGTAGGACTGGTGGCAGCATAGCAACCTCCCTGTCGCCCTTATAAGCTAGACGATCGTCTCCCCCTTTGGCCCCCTATACGATCGTCCAAGCCTCGCCCGCGAACGCAGCGACCCTGCGACTTTGGTCTTCCTCCGCCTCCTTAGACGATCGTCCAAGCCGTGTCGCGCCCGCCCCCGACCGCCCCTCTCACACCCCCTATACCATCGTCCTAACCTGGCTGACGTACCTCGTGTAACTCAGCAGAAACACGCCCCCATCCTTTTGATTGACAAGGATTCGTTGACACCGCATTGAATCGTATTTTTCTCATGATACGAAAGTCTGGGATTCATTTTTGCCACTCATTGCCCACTATCCACCATGCATCATGCAGGGCAATCGCACGACAACGATGCCTGCCGATACCGGCGGGATCTGGACCACGCCCATCGGGATCAGCCCCCGGGCTCGCAAGGGCCTGACACACGACATGCGATTGCCCTGGTGACCCGCAACCGACAGACCCCCAGTTCCCAACCCCACCAATAACAAGTGGAGAACACGACAATGGCAGAAGAGAAAGTCGATTCGTCCGAATACTGGAAGGCGAACGTGCGCCTGATCACGGGATGCCTGATCGTCTGGGCCTTCGTCTCCTACGGAATGGCGATCCTGTTCCGGCCCCTGCTCTCCGGCATTCCCGTGGGCGGCACCGATCTGGGCTTCTGGTTCGCCCAGCAGGGCTCCATCCTCACCTTCATCGTGCTGATCTTCTTCTACGCCTGGAAGATGAACAAGCTCGATCAGAAATTCGGTCTGGGGGAGTAAGCCAGCATGAGCCAATTTGCCATCAACCTGCTGTTCGTAGGGGCCTCCTTCGCCCTCTACATCGGCATCGCGATCTGGGCCCGAGCGGGCTCCACCAAGGACTTCTACGTGGCGGGCGGCGGCGTCCACCCGATCACCAACGGCATGGCCACGGCGGCCGACTGGATGTCCGCGGCGTCGTTCATCTCCATGGCCGGCCTGCTGGCCTCCGGCGGCTACGCCAACTCAACGTTCCTGATGGGCTGGACCGGCGGCTACGTGATCCTGGCCATGCTGCTGGCGCCCTACCTGCGCAAGTTCGGCAAGTTCACCGTGCCGGACTTCATCGGTGACCGCTTCTACAGCAAGGCGGCGCGCCTGGTGGCCGTCATCTGCCTGATCGTGGCCTCCGTGACCTACGTCATCGGCCAGATGACCGGTGCCGGCGTGGCCTTCTCGCGCTTCCTCGAGGTCTCCAACACCTGGGGCATCTGGATCGCGGCCTTCATCGTGTTCCTCTATGCGGTATTCGGCGGCATGAAGGGCATCACCTACACCCAGGTGGCCCAGTACATCGTGCTGATCATCGCCTACACCATCCCGGCAGTGTTCATCGCCTTCCAGCTGACCGGCAACCCGATTCCGATGTTCGGCATGTTCAGCACCCACACCGAGTCCGGCGTGCCGCTGCTGGCCAAGCTCGACGAAGTGGTCAGTGCCCTGGGCTTCCGGGACTACACCGCCGACGTGGACAACAAGCTCAACATGGTGCTGTTCACCCTGTCGCTGATGGTCGGTACCGCGGGCCTGCCCCACGTCATCATCCGCTTCTTCACCGTGCCGAAGGTGGCCGACGCACGCTGGTCCGCCGGCTGGGCCCTGGTGTTCATCGCCCTGCTCTACCTGACCGCACCGGCCGTGGGCTCCATGGCACGCCTCAACCTGATGACCACCGTCTATCCGGAGATGTCCGGCCAGGTCGAGGACTACGAGGCGGCCACGGCCAACCCGATCCTCTACGAGGAGCGGCCTGACTGGGTGCGCACCTGGGAGGAGACCGGCCTGATCACCTTCAACGATCTCAACAACGACGGGCGCATCCAGTTCTACAACGATGCCAACCCGGAGTTCGCCGAGACCGCCGAGTCACGCGGCTGGGAAGGCAGCGAGCTGTCGGTCAACAACGACATCCTGGTACTGGCCAACCCCGAGATCGCCAACCTGCCGGGCTGGGTCATCGGCCTGATCGCCGCCGGCGGCATCGCGGCGGCCCTCTCCACCGCGGCAGGCCTGCTGCTGGCCATCTCCTCGGCCATTAGCCACGACCTGATCAAGACCATGATCAACCCCAACATCACCGAGAAGGGCGAGATGCTGGCGGCGCGGATCTCCATGGGCGGTGCCATCCTGCTGGCCACCTACCTGGGCCTCAACCCGCCAGGCTTCGCCGCCCAGACGGTGGCCCTGGCCTTCGGTATCGCCGGCGCCTCGCTGTTCCCGGCGCTGATGATGGGGATCTTCTCCAAGCGGGTGAACAACGTGGGTGCGGTCGCCGGCATGCTGACCGGTCTCATCGCCACCCTGCTCTACATCTTCACCTACCTGGGCTGGTTCTTCGTGCCGGGCACCAACATGCTGCCCAACACCCCGGACAACTGGATCCTGGGCATCTCCCCGCTGTCGTTCGGTGCGGTGGGTGCGATCATGAACTTCGCGGTGGCCTTCGCACTCTCCAGCGTGACCAAGGAGCCCCCGCAGGAGATCCAGGACCTGGTGGAGAGCGTGCGCTATCCCAAGGGTGCGGGTACCGCCGTCGACCACTAACCTCCCGAGGCTTTCTGGGCCATAATGGCCCCCTGGCCCGGTTCGCCGGGCCAGTCAACCTCCACCGATCGGGCTTCCCTAGGGAAGCCCGATCGCTTTGAGCAAGGACACTTCATGATTTGGCACTTGATCGCGGCGGTCTTCGCCGGCCTCGGCGCCGCCGGCATCGGCATGCTGCTGCGCATGGCCAGCGGCAAGCGACTGCCGACCTGGATCATCCCGGTGTTCGGCGGGCTCGGCATGCTCGGCTACCAGATTCACTACGAGTACTCGTGGTTCTCCCACAAGCAGGCGCAGCTGCCGGCCACCGCCAGCGTGGTCGAGGTCGAGCACGGCTCGATGTTCTGGCGCCCCTGGACCTACGCCTTCCCCATGGCCAACGCCTTCAGCGTGGTGGATCGCGACAGCATGGCCGTGCGCGATGCAAACGGCGAGCGGCTGGTGGAGTACATCCGCTACCGCTTCGAGAAGCAGCACGTGGACCTGGTCACCCATCAGGCCTGGCTGATCAACTGCGCCACCCGCGAGACGCTGCCCCTGATCGGCGAGGAGCGCCGGCCGCGCTTCGAGGCGATGCGAGCGCTCGACGAGGACGATGCCCTCTACCAGGCGCTCTGCCGGGAGACCTGAGGCCCCGCCGCCTGCCTTCCCGGGTCACATTGCCCTAGAATGGGCGCCAGACTCGAGGGAGAAAGCCCATGTTCTCAGGCTGGCTGCTGGTTGCCATATCGCTGCTCTATATCGCCGTGCTGTTCGGCATCGCCTGGCGGGGCGATCGCCGGGCCAAGGAGCGCGGTGCCAGCCATCGCCGGCCGATCATCTACAGCCTGGCGCTGGCCATCTACTGCACCTCCTGGAGCTTCTACGGCGCCGTCGGCCAGGCCGCCACCGGCGGCTGGTCCTTTGCCAGCATCTACGTGGGGCCGATCCTCACCTTCCTGCTGTTCTGGCCGGTGCTGGCCAAGATGATCCGCGTCGCCAAGCACCAGAACGTCACCTCCATCGCCGACTTCATCGCCTCGCGCTACGGCAAGACCCAGTCCCTGGCGGCCTTCGCCAGCCTGGTGGCGCTGATCGGGGCCCTGCCCTACATCGCCCTGCAGCTCAAGGCGGTCTCCACCTCCTTCAGCGTGCTCACCGCTGCCGGTGACCCCACCCATACGCCGCTGTTCGCCGACACCGCCTTCTACGTGGCGGTGGTGATGGCCGCCTTCGCCATCCTCTTCGGCACCCGGCACACCGACGCCACCGAGCACCACGAGGGGCTGATCCACGCCGTGGCCTTCGAGTCGCTGGTCAAGCTGCTGGCCTTCATGATCCTCGGCGCCTACGTCACCTGGGGCATGTTCGGGGGCCTCGCCGAGCTCTTCGCCCACGCCGAGGTACAGCTGGAGCTGCAGCGCCAGCTGGTCCAGCAGGACTTCGGCCAGAGCTTCTGGGCCCAGACCCTGCTGGCGATGCTGGCGGTGCTCTGCCTACCCCGCCAGTTCCACGTGGCGGTGGTGGAGAACACCCACCGCGACGATGCCGCCAAGGCGCGCTGGCTCTTCCCCCTCTATCTGGTGCTCTTCGCCTTCTTCGTACTGCCGCTGGCCGCCGCCGGCCTGACCCTGTTCGCCGACAGCGGCATCGAGCCGGACACCTACGTGCTGGCGCTGCCCATGGCAGCGGGCAGCGAGTGGCTGACCCTGCTCACCTTCATCGGCGGCTTCTCGGCGGCCACCGGCATGGTGATCGTGGCCGCGGTGGCCGTCTCGATCATGATCTCCAACGAGATCGTCATCCCGGCGCTGTTCCGCCTGCGCTGGTTCGACACCAAGGCCCGCGACTACGGTCGCCTGGTGCTGCGCGCCCGGCGCCTCACCATCGCCGCGGTGCTGGCCATGGCCTACGGCTTCTACCAGCTGATCGGCGAGTTCACCTCGCTGGCCTCCATCGGCATGCTCTCCTTTGCCGCCGCCGGCCAGTTCGCCCCGGCGCTGATCGGCGGGCTCTACTGGAAGCGCGGCAACCGCCTGGGGGTGATCATCGGCATGAACGCCGGCTTCGCCATCTGGGCCTACAGCCTGCTGATGCCGGCCATGATCACCGCCGGGGTACTGCCCGCCCACTGGATCGACGGCGGCCCCCTGGGCGTTGCCTGGCTCTCCCCCACTTCGCTGTTCGGCCTCAACGTGGGGGACAGCTTCACCCACGGCGTGATGCTCTCCCTGGGGGTGAACCTCTTCTGCTACATCTTTGTCTCCCAGATCACCTCCCAGCGGGTGGTGGAACGCATCCAGGCCTCGCTGTTCGTGGACAGCGTGGAAACCCGCCAGACCTCGGTGAACCGCCCCTGGACCGGCGCCACCACGGTCGGCGACCTCAAGGTGCTGTGCGAACGCTTCCTCGGCGCCGGCCAGGTGCAGCGCGCCTTCGACGACTACGCGCGGCGCAACGGCAAGCCGCTGGAGGACGGCACCCGCGCCTCCATCGACGTCATCCAGTTCACCGAGCGCTTCCTCGCCTCGGTGCTCGGCGCTTCCTCGGCACGCATCGTGGTGAACTCGGCGCTGCAGGGCCGCGGCATCGGCATCTCCGACGTAATCTCCATCGTCGACGAGGCCTCCCAGGTGCTGGAGTTCAACCGCGCTCTGCTCCAGGCCACCATCGAGAACATCAACCAAGGCATCAGCGTGGTCGACCAGAACCTGCGCCTGGTGGTGTGGAACCAGCGCTACCTGGAGCTGTTCCGCTTCCCCGACCACCTGATCCGGGTCGGCGCGCCGATGGACAAGATTTTCCGCTACAACGCCCACAACGGGGAGTACGGCCCCGGCGACCCCGAAGAGCACGTCCAGCTGCTGCTCGACAATATCCGCGAGGGCCAGCCCCACCGCTACGTGCGCTACCGCCAGGACGGCAGCGTGCTGGAGGTGCAGGGCAACCCCATGCCCGGCGGCGGCTTCGTCTACACCTACCAGGACATCACCCAGCAGAAGCGCATCGAGGAGGCGCTGATCCGCTCGGAGAACAACATCCGCATCTACACGGACAACGTGCCCGCGCTGATTGCCTACTTCGACAAGGAGTGCCGCTACCTCTTCACCAACCGCGCCTACGAGCAGGCCTTCGGCATCGACCGCAACGCGGTGATCGGCAAGCAGGTCCAGGACGTGGTGCCGCCGGAGATGGCCCGCGAGCGCGAACCCTGGATCGAACGGGCGCTGGCCGGCGAGCGGGTCAGCTTCGAGGTGTCGATCCGGCTGCCCGAGGGGCGCCGCTACATGCTGGTGACCTATACCCCCCACTTCGGCGACAGCGGGGCGATCCTGGGCTTCTTCGCCCTCTATCAGGACATCACCGAGCGGCGCCTGGCGGAGATTGCCCTCAAGGAGACCAACGAGACCCTGGAGGAGCGGGTCCGCGAGCGCACCCAGGCGCTCTCCGAGGCCAACGCCGCCCTGCGCCAGGAGAACCTCGTGCGCGCCGAGGCCGAGCTGGCGCTGCGCCAGGCCAAGCAGCTGGCGGAGGACGCCAACGCCTCTAAGACCCGCTTCCTGGCCGCCGCCAGCCACGACCTGCTGCAGCCGCTCAACGCCGCCCGGCTGTTCACCTCGGCGCTCTCCCAGGAGATGGAGCCCGAGACCATGCAGCGCACCATCGGCCATATCGACAACTCGCTGCAGGCCGCCGAGGAGCTGCTCGGCACCCTGCTCGATATCTCCAAGCTCGATGCCGGCGCCCTCACCCCCCGGCGCAGCCACTTCGCGCTGGCCGACATCTTCCGGCCGCTGCGCGCCGAGTTCGAGGTGATGGCGGAGGACCGCGGCCTCGACCTGATGGTGGTGCCGACCCGGGCCTGGGTCGACAGCGATGCCCAGATGCTGCGCCGGATCATCCAGAACTTCCTCTCCAACGCCATCCGCTATACCCAGGAGGGCCGCGTGCTGCTAGGCTGCCGTCGCCGCGGCGACCGCCTCTCCATCCAGGTGTGGGACTCGGGCCCCGGCATTCCCGAATCCAAGCAGGCGGAGATCTTCCAGGAGTTCCGCCGCCTCGACCAGGCCTCGCGCCACAAGGAGAGCGAGAAGGGGCTGGGGCTCGGGCTCTCCATCGCCGACCGCATGAGCCGGGTGCTCGACCACCCCATCACGGTGCGCTCGAAGGAGGGCTCGGGGACCATGTTCTCGGTCAGTGTGCCGATGGTGGCGGCGCGCAGCGAGGCACAACAGGCCGAGGAGGCCGCCTCGCCCAAGCGCGCCGGCAACAAGCTGGTCGGCACCCGGATCCTGTGCATCGACAACGAGACGCTGATCCTGGAGGGCATGAAGGCGATGCTCTCCGGCTGGGGCTGTGAGGTCTTCACCGCCACCAGCATCGGCGGTGCCAAGTCGGTGCTGCGCCACCTCGATGGCGACCCGGACGCGATACTCGCCGACTACCACCTGGACAACGAGGTGACCGGCCTGATGGCGCTGGAGGCGCTCTCCGAGCGGCTGGAGGGCGCGGTGCCGGGGATCGTGATTACCGCCGACCGCACCGAGGAGGTCGCCGAGGAGATCCGCCGTGCCGGCTACCAACTGCTACTCAAGCCGGTACGCCCCGCTGCCCTGCGCGCCCTGCTCACCCGCACGCTTCAGGCCAGCCGGGCGGCGCAGTAGTCGCGACACAACCAAGCGTTATTGGGCGAAGTGTTGGGAGGGGCGCTGGGGGCAAGCCGAAGAGGAGGTCCTACGCCAGGGATGGCGTCGGTAGCAATGGGATGGAGTCCTCCCCACCCTATATCGGCGTCATTGCGCCACACTGGTGGGCAGGAACACCAACCAGCCTGAGGGTGAGGAGAACTCGTCATGAACATTACCCGTGTCGGCGTCGATATCGCAAAGTCTGTTTTTCATGTCCACGGCGTCGATCGCCATGATCAGGTGCAGTGGCAAGGTAAGTACACCCGCGAAAAATGGCTGGATGAGGTCAGCAAGCGGGTGCCGGCGGGAGCCGAAATCGGCATGGAAGCCTGTGCCTCGTCTCACTACTGGGCGCGGGCCTTGCAGGAGCGAGGCTATCGCGTCAAGTTGATCGCCGCACAGTTCGTGACGCCCTACGTGAAGAGCAACAAGAATGACCGGGTCGACGCCGAAGCGATCTGTGAAGCCATGGGGCGGCCCAGCATGCGCTTCGTGGCCGTCAAGAGCGTCGCTCAGCAGGATACCCAGGCGGCACACCGCATTCGTGAAGAGCTGGTACGGCAGCGCACGGCCAAGGCCAATCAGATACGTGGGCTGGTGGGGGAGTATGGCCTGGTCGCTCCGGTGGGTATCGGTCAGTTGCGTGCCGCCCTGCCTCGCTGGCTGGAAGAGGCAGACAACGGGCTGACGGATGCCTTTCGTGTCCTGCTTGCCGGCCTTGCCGAGGATCTGCGACACCTGGATGAGCGCATCGCGACGGTCACGGCGAGCCTCGAGCGACAGGCCAAGGCAGACCCCGTGGCCAAGCGGCTGATGACGCTGCAGGGTATCGGTCCACTGACCGCCACCGCGCTGGCCGGCGCCCTCGGCGATGGCAAGAGCTTTCGGCGCGGGCGAGATTTTGCCGCCTCGCTCGGCTTGACGCCTCGACAACACAGCACCGGGGGGCGAGACCGCCTGCTGGGCATCAGCAAACGCGGCGACAGTTACCTGCGCAAGCTACTGGTGCATGGTGCGCGATCGGTGCTCCGGCATGTGGGTACCAAGGACGACGGCCTGAGCCAGTGGGTCAGGCACCTGGCCGAGCACAAACATGCCAATGTGGCGGTCGTCGCACTGGCCAACAAGACGGCACGTATCGCCTGGGCGGTAACCCGCCATGAGAGCGCCTATGATGCGTCGCTGGCGTCCCGGCTTTCGGCATGAAAAACCATTGGATTTAGCACGTTAATATAATATTGAGCACCGTCCACCACGATTGCTGAGCATGCTGCAGGATGGCGAACAGGTCGAACCGACGTCAGACAACCCCTTCTGGACGCTGAGCCTTTTGAGCTCGAGGTAGCGATTGGGAGCTGACGTGCGGATAGCCCATCAAGGTCCGATGTTCATGAGAGCATCATTACTGAGACCGGATATACGTGTGCAGTCGTACCTACCGACCATCGTGCCTCGTGCTTGCAAACGGGGAGGACTCCATATACGTACAGGGAAGTATTCACAGCGCCTCCTCGCAGGCTTGCCGCCAGATCAGCCCCGAAAGCTCGGCCGCCTGCGCCAGCCATTTGAATACGGCACCAACGCAAAAGACCCACCGATTGGTGGGTCTTTTGCGTTTCCTTTAGGCTTGCGCCTTGGCGCCTGGCGTCAGGACTCCACCTTCGGCGGCTCCACCTCGAGCTTCTGGGCGGCGATCACCGCCTGGGTGCGGGAGTGCACGCCGAGCTTGCGCAGGATGGCGGTGACGTGGGCCTTGATGGTGGCCTCGGAGACGCTGAGCTCATAAGCGATCTGCTTGTTGAGCAGGCCCTCGGTGAGCATGTTGAGCACGCGGAACTGCTGCGGGGTCAGCGAGGCGATCGCCTCGGCGAACTTCGTCTCTTCCTCGTTGGCCTCGCCCATGGCCGCGGCCAGTTCGGCGGGCAGCCACACCTCGCCGTCGAGGATCTCGCCCACCGCCTCGGCGATCAGCTGCAGCGAGGAGGACTTGGGGATGAAGCCGGAGGCGCCGTAGTCGATGGCGCGGCGCACCACATAGGGCTCGTCGCTGCCCGAGACCACCGCCACCGGGATATCCGGGGTCTGGCCGCGCAGCTGGATCAGGCCGGAGAAGCCGTGGGCGCCGGGCATGTGCAGGTCGAGCAGGATCAGGTCGGCATCCGGATGGCGGGTGACCACCTCGGCGGTCGCCTCCATGGTGTCGGACTCGACGATCTCGGCCTGGGGGGCCAGCTGACGCAGCGCCTGGGTGAGGGCTGCGCGGAACAGCGGATGGTCATCGGCGACGATGAATTTCTGGGCAAAGGCCATGGATTCTCCTCCGGTTCCTCTGGCAGCGGGCATCGTCCGCCACTCGGGCTCTTGTATGACTGTGGGGCATGTTACCCCATGGCAGAGCCGATTCCCAAGCGCTCCGGCCACATTGTCGACAACATTGGCCAACGGATCAAAAAAGCCGGCCACGAAGGCCGGCTCGACGGTACAGCGCTGGCGCGGAAATCAGCGCACGGCGCGGTTCTCGATCAGGTCATCCACCACGCTCGGGTCGGCCAGGGTGCTGGTATCGCCCAGGCCGTCGCACTCGTTGGCGGCGATCTTGCGCAGGATACGGCGCATGATCTTGCCGGAGCGGGTCTTGGGCAGGCCCGGGGCCCACTGGATGACGTCGGGCGAGGCGATCGGACCGATCTCCTTGCGCACCCACTGGGTCAGCTCCTTCTTGAGCTCGTCGGTGGGCTCCACGTCGCCGGTCAGGGTCACGTAGATGTAGATGCCCTGGCCCTTGATGTCGTGGGGGAAGCCCACCACGGCGGCCTCGGCCACGGCCTCGTGGGCCACCAGCGCCGACTCGATCTCGGCGGTACCCATGCGGTGGCCGGAGACGTTGATCACGTCGTCGACGCGGCCGGTGATCCAGTAGTAGCCATCCTCGTCGCGGCGGCAGCCGTCGCCGGTGAAGTAGACGCCCTTGTAGGTGGAGAAGTAGGTCTGGATGAAGCGCTCGTGGTCGCCCCAGATGGAGCGCGCCTGCCCCGGCCAGGAGTCGGTGATCACCAGGTTGCCGTCCACGGCGCCCTCGAGGGTGTTGCCCTCGCTGTCGTAAAGCGCCGGCTGCACGCCGAAGAACGGCAGGGTGGCGGAGCCCGGCTTGAGCGGGGTGGCACCGGGCAGCGGCACGATCATGATGCCGCCGGTCTCGGTCTGCCACCAGGTGTCGACGATCGGGCAGTTCGAGTTGCCGATCACACGGTAGAACCACTCCCAGGCCTCGGGGTTGATGGGCTCGCCCACCGAGCCGAGGATGCGCAGGCTGTCGCGCTGGCTGGAGTCCATCACGCTGTCGCCATGGGCCATCAGGGCGCGAATGGCGGTGGGCGCGGTGTAGAGGATGTTGACCTGGTGCTTGTCGACGATCTCGCCCATGCGGCCATGGGTCGGATAGCTCGGCACGCCCTCGAACATCAGGGTGGTGCCGCCGTTGGCCAGCGGGCCGTAGACGATGTAGCTGTGGCCGGTGACCCAGCCCACGTCGGCGGTGCACCAGTAGATCTCGCCGTCCTGGTAGTCGAAGACGTACTGGTGGGTGAGGCTGGCGTAGACCAGGTAGCCGCCGGTGGTGTGCTTGAGGCCCTTGGGCGCGCCGGTGGAACCGGAGGTGTAGAGGATGAAGAGCGGATCCTCGGCGTTCATCTCCTCGGCCGCGCAGTCGGTGGACTGCTTGTCGACTAGGTCGCCGTACCAGACGTCACGCCCTTCGTTCCACTCGATCTCGCCGCCGGTGCGCTTGACCACCAGCACCTTCTCGCACACCTCGGTGCCCTTGCGGGTCAGGGCCGCATCGACGTTGTCCTTGAGCGGCACATGCTTGCCGCCGCGCACGGACTCGTCGGCGGTGATCACCAGCTTGGAGCTGGCACCGATCACGCGCTGGGCCAGGGCGTCCGGGGAGAAGCCGCCGAACACCACGGAGTGCACCGCACCGATGCGGGCACAGGCCAGCATGGCCACGGCGGCCTCGGGGATCATCGGCATGTAGAGGGTGACCACATCGCCCTTGCCGATGCCCAGCTCCTTCAGGGCATTGGCCAGCTGGCAGGTACGCGCGTGCAGCTCGCGGTAGCTGATGTGGGCGGACTCATCGGGGCTGTCGCCTTCCCAGATGATGGCGGTCTGGTCGCCGCGGGTTTCCAGGTGGCGATCGAGGCAGTTGGCGCTGGCGTTGAGGGTGCCGTCCTCGAACCAGCGGATGTCCACGTTGTGCGGATCGAAGCTGGTGTGCTTGATCTTGGTGGGCGCCTTGACCCAGTCGATGCGCTTGGCCTGCTCGGCCCAGAAGGCATCGGGGTCGTCCACGGACTGCTGGTACATCGCCTCGTACTTCGCCTTGTCGGCCCAGGCCTTGGCGGCGATGTCGTCGCGCACCGGATAGACGTTCTGCTGATCGCTCATGGAAGTGCCTCTGTCCTTGGGATGGCCCCGTCAGGTGAGTGATGCCGGGCAACCGTACGTTGGGATTGTGTGGGGACGCCCGACGCCATTTAAGGTGGACTCAGCATACTCTCGCCCGGCGCCACTTCCCCTTAGACATTGGTATGAACAATTTTCTTTTTAAAAACATATGGTTAAGTGGCACTTTCAAACACCTCCAGGCCAAGATAGACCAAGGTCTGAGCGCAGTGGCGGCAGCGATAACGCTGCCCCTGCCGGGCCAGCGCATGGCGACGAGCGCTGAAGGCATGCTCGCGGCAGTCACAGGCGTAGCGGTGGGGCGCCGGGCTCGCACGGCCGGTATCGAAGCGGTGGGTAGTGCGGGGCGCCAGGCCGAACAGCTCGCGCATCACCGTCTGCCACTCGCGGCCGTGGGGGCGTACCCGGGGGCCATCTTCCAGGTGGTGAACGAGCCAGTGAGCCATCTCGTGGGGCACCACCTCGACCAGGAAGTCGAGGCGGTTCTCGGCATAGAGCACCGGATTGAAGCGCAGGCCGCCGCGGCCGAAGTGGGCCTGGCCGGCACACTTGCCCCGCAGGTCGCACCATACCGCCGGGCGCGGCAGCGTCGGATGCACCTCGCGACAGAGCCGCCAGGCGGCGTCCACCCGCGCGTGCAGGGCAGCCAGCAGCGCCTCGCGGTCGAGGGCCGCGAGGCGGTCGGGATCCGGGGTGGGCAGCGCGGGTCGTTTCATGGGGTGCTAGAATGGCCTCTCGCCCGCCAGGCGTAAAGCGCCCTTCCTGCCCTCCTGTCCGTGAGAGTGACGATGTCCGACACCCCCCAGCCCGAACCCCTGCTCGACGATGATCAGCTCGACCGCCTGGATGACTTCCTGGCCTCCGAGCGGGTCGGCGAGGACGCCCTGGACCTGATCAGCAGCCACGGCTTCCTGGTGGCCCTGGCGGTGGCGCCCTGCGAGGCGGACCCGGCCGCCTGGGTGGCGGAGCTGTTCCAGGGCGAGCCGGAGTTCCATGACGCCCGCGAGCGCGAGGAGATCCTCGGCCTGCTCGACCAGCTGCGCCGCAACGCCATCGCCGCCCTGGAGCAGGGGCTCCTGCCGGAGCTGCCCTTCGAGCTCACCCTGGACGGCCTGCCCGCCGAGGAGACGCCCATCGGTGACTGGTGCGCCGGCTTCATGGAGGGGGTCTTCCTGGACGAGGCCACCTGGTTCGAGGAGGACGAGGAAGCCGCCGCCACCCTGCTGCTGCCCTTCATGGCCCTCTCGGGGCTCTTCGACGACGAGCCCGACATGGCCGAATTCATCGGCGACGGGGCACGTCTGGAGGCGCTGGTGCGCCAGCTCCCCGAGCTGGTGCTGGACCTCTACCTGCACTACCGGGTGCCGCCGGAGACCCCCAAGCCGATGCCGCGCAAGAAGAAGCCCGCCGGCAAGGGGCGCCGGCGATAGCGAACGCTACCGCAGCCGCGTCAGCATGCCGTCCAGGCTGCCGAACAGCCACTCCTTGAGTCGCTGCCAACGCGGGCGCCGGGACCAGGCCTCGCGGTCGATCTCGTGGCTGGCGGCGAAGTTGCGCTCGAACAGCTCGGCCACCTCGGTCGCGAGGCGCCGGTCGGCCACCTCCTGATTGGCCTCCAGGTTCCAGTGCAGGCTCCAGTGGTCGAAGTTGCAGGAGCCGAGGCTGACCCAGTCGTCGGCCAGCGAGAACTTGGCGTGGATGAAGGTGGGCTGGAACTCGTGGATGCGCACCCCGGCCCGAAGCAGACGGCCGTAGAAGCGCTGACCGGCGTAGCGCACCCCGGGATGGTCATGGGACTCACCGGGCAGCAGCAGGCGCACGTCAACGCCGCGGCGTGCCGCCCGGGCCAGGCGCAGGCGCAGGCTGAAGGTGGGCACGAAGTAGGGGGTGCAGATCCAGATGCGCTTGCGTGCCCCGGAGACCTGCCGATAGAGCGAATGGCGTATCGCCTGGTAGCGATAGCCCTGCCCCCACACCACCCGCCCGGTCATACCCCGGTAGCCCTCGGCCTGACGGGTCTCGGTCAACAGCCCATGCACCAGTCCCGCGGCCCCGCTGCCCCGGGTCAGCGGCGAGTCCCACAGCCGGCAGAACAGGCGCACCCAGTCGGCCACCACCGGTCCCTCGATGCGCAGGGCCACCTCGTACCAGGCGTCGAGGAACTCGTCCACGGCGCCGAAGCCGCCGGTGAAGGCGACCCGCCCGTCCACCACCACCAGCTTGCGATGGTCCCGGGTCAGGTTCCGGGCCAGGGAGTGGAAGCCCAGTGGGTTGAAGAAGCGCAGCGCCACGCCGCCCGCCTCCAGCCGCTCGCGATCCTCGCTTGCGAGCCCCATGGCGCCGTAGCCATCCAGCAGCAGCATCACCGTGACGCCGCGCTCGGAGGCCTTCACCAGGGCGCCGATCAGCGCCGAGGCCAGCCGCCCCGACTCCATCAGGTAGAGCTCGATCAGGATCGACGACTCGGCCTGCTCCAGCGCCTCGAACATGGCCGGCAGGAAGCGGCTGGCCTCGGGCAGCAGCTCGAAGTGATTGCCGTCTCTCCAGATCCCGTGCATGGCAGACTCCCTGTCCTGGGGCGCTGGCCTGACCCGAGGCCTTCCCGGAGACTATACTGGCCTTTCCCTTTCCTTTCCTGCGTCGGGGCAAACGGATGGCCTTGCACCACCCACTCACCACCCCCCTGCGCGCGCTGATGACCCGGCTGATCGCCGCCTGGGTCCGGCCGCGCCTGATCGAGCCCGCCCCCGACGCGCTGGCGCTCGAGCCAAGCCTGCCGGTGATCTACGTACTGCCCCGCCCGGCCGCAAGTGATGCCTGGCTGCTGGCCTCGCTGACCCGCCGGCACGAGCTGCCCCTCGCGGCCGGGCGACGACGGGTCGGCGAGGTGACACTGCCCGCCTGCGTGGCCCTGCCGGCACAGCGCCGTCGGCTGTGGCGGCGCGAGCAGCGCCCCGAGGCGCCCTTCCGGGCGCTGATCGAGCAGCGCCTCGCCAACCCCCATCAGGAGGTGCAGCTGGTGCCGGTGAGCATCTTCTGGGGCCGGGCACCGGGCAAGCGCTTCGGCTTCTGGAAGATGCTCTCCGCCGACAGCTGGCGGCTCACCGGCCGGCTGCGCCGGGCGCTGTCCGTGCTGGTCAACGGCAAGAGCGTGGAGATCCACTTCGGCGCCCCGCTGCGCCTCGGCGACCTCCTGGCGGAGGCCGACGGGGCGCCCGACAGCGCCCAGACCAACCGCAAGGCGGCCCGCCTGCTGCGGGTCCATTTCCGCCGTCTGCGCACCCGCGTGCTCGGCCCCGACCTCTCCCACCGCCGCACCCTGATCGAGGGGGTGGCCGCCAGCCCCGAGGTGCGCCGGGTGATCGGCGAACTCGCCGCCGACGGCCGGCCCTCCCCCGCGCGGCTGGAGCGCCGCGCGCTGCGCTACGGGCGGGAGATCGCCTCGAACATGACCTACCCGGTGCTGCGCTTCATGGACGGCCTGCTGCGCCGGCTGTGGAATCGTCTCTACGACGGCGTCGAGGTGCGCGGGCTTGAGCGGGTCAAGGCCCTGGCCGGCGACCACACCCTCGTCTACGTACCCTGCCATCGCAGCCACATCGATTACCTGCTGCTCTCCTACGTGCTCTATCGCGACGGCCTCATGCCGCCGCACATCGCCGCCGGGCGCAACCTGGACATGCCGCTGGTCGGCCCGCTGCTGCGCCGCGGCGGCGCCTTCTTCCTGCGCCGCAGCTTCCGCGACAACCGCCTCTACGGCGCGGTATTCAACGAGTACCTGCACCGGCTGATCGCCCGGGGTCACCCGCTGGAGTACTTCATCGAGGGGGGCCGCTCGCGCAGCGGTCGCATGCTGCCGGCGCGCCCCGGCATGCTGGCCATGACCCTGCGCTCCTTCCTGCGCAGCGCCGCGGGCGGCCATTACCAGCCACTGGCCTTCATTCCGGTGCATATCGGCTACGAACGGATCATCGAGAACGCCAGCTACCAGCGCGAACTGCGCGGCGGCAGGAAGCGCAAGGAAAGCCCGCTGGCCCTGCTGCGGGTGCTGGGCCAGCTGCGCCAGCCCTTCGGCCGGGTCTCGGTCAACGTGGGCGAGCCGCTGCTGCTGGCCGACTTCCTGGATGACGAGCTGGGCCGCGACTGGCGGCAGGCCCGGGAGACGCGCCCGGCCTGGCTTGGCGAGGTGGTGCCGCGTCTCGGTGAGAGCCTCTGCCGGCGAATCAACGCCGCCGCCGCCCTCAACCCCGTCAACCTGGTGGCCCTGGCGCTGCTGGCCACGCCCCACCACGCCATCGAGGCCAGCCTGCTGGAGCGCCAGCTGGCCCTGCTCGCCGAGCTGCAGCGGCGGCTCCCCGGCGGGGCCCATGCCAGCCTGCCCGAGGGCGAGCCGGCCGGCTGGATCGACCAGGCGGTGGGTCTCGGCATGGTCGAGCGCCGTGCCCACCCGCTCGGCGACATCATCGTCGCCGATGCCGCCCGGGCCGCCCTGCTCGGCTGGTACCGCAACAACGTGCTGCACCTGTTCGCCCTGGCGGGCCTCACCGCCTTCGCCTTCCGCCACCAGGCCAGCCACCACCCGGAGGCGCTGGAGACTCTGCTGGCGCCGGCCTGGCCGATCCTGACCCGGGAGCTGATGGTGGCGCCGCCGGCCTCGCTGCAGGCGGGCCTGGCCGAGATGCTCGCGGTGCTGGGCGACCTGGGCCTGCTGGAGCGCGAGGGGGAGTGCTGGCGTCGGAGGGACGAGCCGCTGGAGGCCGGCGAGTGCCTCGACCTGCTCGGCCAGCTGATGCAGCCCTCGCTGGAGCGCGGTTACCTGCTGCTCAGCGTGCTGCTGGATGCCGGGCCGGGCCGCCTCACCGCCGATGAGCTGGCAAGCCAGAGCCGGCAGCTGGCCGAGCGACTGGCCCTGCTATCGGGGCTGGACGCCCCGGAGTTCTTCGATACCCGGCTGTTCATCAGCCTGGTGGAGAGCCTGGAGCGGGAGGGGTGGCTCTGGCAGGAGGCGGGGCGCCTGGCCTTCGACGACCGGCTGCACGAGGCGGCCCTGCAGTCGCACCGGCTGTTCGACCCGGCCCTGCGCCACCGCCTGCAGCTGGTCACCCGGCGGGGCTGATCAGCTCGCCTTGAGCGCCCGGTGCACGTAGAGGTCGTAGCGGCTGGTCTTGCCCTCGATCACGTGACGCGGGGCCGGCCCCGCGATGGGGGGCGCCTTGCGCGGGCGCTTGACCACCACCCGGTGGGTGGCCACGTCCAGGGCCGCCTCCAGCAGGCGCGGGGCGTCCGCGTCGTCCCCGGCCAGGGTGCGGAACAGGCGCATCTCCTTCTTGACCAGCGCCGACTTGTCGCGATGTGGAAACATCGGGTCCAGGTGGATCACCTGGGGCGGGACATCGGCCGCCGCCACCAGGGCGGCGAGCTCCGCCGCCGCATCGCCATGCACCAGGCGCATGCGCGCGGCGATCTCGGCGGTCTCGGCGTCCGCCCGGGCGCGGGCCAGGCCGTCCTCGAGCAGGGCGAAGATCGCCGCCACCCGCTCCACCAGCAGCACCGGCGCGCCGAGGCTCGCCAGCACGAAGGCATCGCGCCCCAGGCCCGCCGTGGCGTCCACCACCAAGGGCGTTACCCCCTGAGCGAAACCGCAGGCCCGGGCGATGAGCTGACCGCGCCCGCCGCCGAAGCGACGTCGATGGGCCGCCTTCCCGGAGGTGAACTCCACGGCCAGCGGATGCCCGTAGCGCTTCTCGTCGCCGGCCAGCACCAGGTGACCGTCGCGTTGCTCGAGATGAAGCTCGGCCTCGCCCTCGACGGGCAGCCCCAGGCGCTCGGCCAGGGCGGTGAGCGCCTCGCCGCGCACCGCCACCGGCGGCAGCGCGCTCACCTGGCCTTCTTCCAGGCCACCTCGTTGCGCAGGTAGACCGGCTGCACCAGATGCGCCGGCTGCCCGCCACCCACCTCCAGCTCGGCCATGGCCAGCAGCGCCATGTCGGCGGCAGCGGCCTCGGCCTCCGGCAGGCGCTGGCTCATCCCCGCCTGCACCTCGACGGGCATCTGCTCCCAGAGGCCCCAGCCGGAGCCGATGCCGACCCAGTCGTGGTCATCGTGGCCGACCGGCAGGCGCAGCCGTTCGGGAGGCATCACGGCCTCCTCGAGGAGGGGCTCCGGCAGGCCGTCGCGGCACTGCCAGGCGGCCACGTAGATCTCGCCCATGCGGGCATCCAGGGCGGTGACCAGCCAGCGGAAGTGATGGCGACGGTGGGCGCCCAGGGCCAGGGCCGCCAGGGTGGAGACCCCGAGCAGCGGGCGATCGAGGCCATAGGCGAGCCCCTGGGCGGCCCCGGCGGCGATGCGCAGGCCGGTGAACGAGCCCGGCCCGCGGCCGTAGGCCACCGCGTCCAGCGCCGAGGGGGCAATGCCGGCCTCGGCCAGCACCTCGTCGGCCATGGGCAGCAGGCGCCGAGTATGCTCGCGAGGCGTCATCTCGAAGCGGGAGAGCAGCTCATCCTCGGCGCCCGCGCGGCGGCGCAGCAGGGCGGCGGAGCAGGCGCTCGAGGAGGCATCCAGGGCCAGCAGGATCGACATGGCAGCACCATCGCAGGAGAGAAAAGTGGCAGCCATTATACGCGCCGGGGCCACAATCGAGTAGGAGGGGGAGTCGCCTCCCCCGTCCTCTCACACCACCGGGCATACGGTTCCGTACCACGGCGGTTCACGAAGAACGACTAAGCCCTCTTGACCGTATCGAGTACCGAGATCAGGCCCTGCTGCTCGAACCATTTCCGTGGCAAGGCCTGATTCATGTGCGAGGCGCCGGCGTTCCACCAAGGGCCTCGCCCGTTTCCCGCTGACTTCCACGCCCGATGGTCGTCCAGACCCAGCGCCCGTAGCTTGCGGCGCCGTGTCCGCGGGCGTTTCCATTGCCGCCAGATCACGCAACGCAGTCGGCGACGTATCCAACCCTCCAGCGCTTCCAGCGGGCGCTTTACGTCGACGAAGGAGAAGTAGTTGGCCCAGCCCCGCAGGACCGGGGTCAACTCTTCGATAACGCGCCGTATGTTGCGCCCCCTGCCACGCTTGAGGATCTCGCGGACACGCTGCATCAGGCGCTGCAGGCTGGTCTTGGCCAGCGTCAGCTTCGGCCGCTTGTGCCGGGTCAGCGTGTAGCCCAGATACCCCCGGTGCCAGGGTCGATCCACCGCACTCTTGTTGCGATTGACCGTCAGCCTGAGTGAGCTCTCGAGAAAATCACTCAGACTGGCCATGACGCGCTCGCCCGCTCGCCGACTCCTGACATACACCTGCAGGTCGTCGGCATAGCGGCAAAAGCGGTGGCCGCGGCGTTCCAGTTCCTTGTCCACGTCATCCAGCAGGATATTGGCCAGCAGCGGGCTGAGTGGTCCGCCCTGGGGCGTGCCCTGCCGGCGTGGCGCGACCAGGCCGTCCTGGAACATCCCGGCTTCCAGATAGCGCCGGATCAAGCGCAACGCTCGCTTGTCGCGGACGCGGCGCGCGACCCGCGCCATCAGCAGGTCGTGATTCACCCGGTCGAAGAAGGCTTTCAGGTCGAGGTCGACCACCCAGCGGTGGCCGGCGGTGACATGGGCCTTCATCGCCGAGACGGCCTGCTGGGCACTGCGCCCGGGCCGATAGCCATAACTCGATGCGGAGAACCCCGGATCGAAGATCGGCGTCAGCACCTGCAGCAGCGCCTGCTGGATCAGCCGGTCAGTGACCGTGGGGATGCCGAGCTGTCGCGTCCCGCCCTTGGGCTTGGGGATCTCGACGGCTCGGACTGGACTGGGGTGGTACTCACCGGCCAGCAACCGCTCGCGCAGCGTTGGCCAGCATTCCTTCAGGTGGTCGGCCAGCTGGTGGACCGTCATGCCGTCGGCACCCGGCGCCCCCTTGTTGGCGACCACCCTTCGGTAAGCCCGCTCCATGTTGGCCTTATCTACCACGGCCTCCATGAGCGGGGCGGGCTCCGCTTTCGTCCACGATGACGACGCCGGGATCGTCTCGACGCCCACCGGCTGGGACTCGGGGTTCCGCCCCTGCCCCTCTGGGTGGGTGGCGGTATCAGCGCCACTTTCTGCCTTCATGATCGATCCTCGAGACATCATCGCCTACTCGCGGTTCTTCATGTTCGGCCCTTGGTGCCGCGGTGAACCAGCACTTACTATGGCCTCTGCTGACGTCTGGTGGCCCATCCCGTCGCCTCTCGGCGCCGGTAGCACCGTGGCAGACCACCAGACCTCCCAGGGTAAGACGCGCGACCTTCCTCCCATCTACCCGCCGCATTTACCTCCACATCTTCCGGATAGCTATTGGGCTTCGAGTGTCATTGCCCTCTCGCCCAGATGTGGCTGCCTCATATGCGATTCCTGTTCGTCAGGCCGGGAGTTTGCCTTCAGCTTCCTTCAGATTCCGCCTCGCGGCGGACACCCTTGCTGTTCGGCTAGCGGTTCCCGCTATCAGGGTCCGCAGGGGACTTTCACCCCCAAGTCATCCCGAGGCACCACCCTCGGGAACAGCACCTATCGGTGCTACGCGCCATGCCTGGCGCACAACGACGATGGCCCGCCGGGGGCGGGCCATCAGAAGGGTACAGACGTCGCTTGGGCAGGCAGGTACGGGGCTGATCCGGCGAAAGGACTGTTCGGGGGCGCTGTGAACCCTTCCCTGGGCGTATATGGAGTCCTCCCCGTTTGCAAGCACGAGGCACGATGGTCGGTAGGTACGACTGCACACGTATATCCGGTCTCAGTAATGATGCTCTCATGAACATCGGACCTTGATGGGCTATCCGCACGTCAGCTCCCAATCGCTACCTCGAGCTCAAAAGGCTCAGCGTCCAGAAGGGGTTGTCTGACGTCGGTTCGACCTGTTCGCCATCCTGCAGCATGCTCAGCAATCGTGGTGGACGGTGCTCAATATTATATTAACGTGCTAAATCCAATGGTTTTTCATGCCGAAAGCCGGGACGCCAGCGACGCATCATAGGCGCTCTCATGGCGGGTTACCGCCCAGGCGATACGTGCCGTCTTGTTGGCCAGTGCGACGACCGCCACATTGGCATGTTTGTGCTCGGCCAGGTGCCTGACCCACTGGCTCAGGCCGTCGTCCTTGGTACCCACATGCCGGAGCACCGATCGCGCACCATGCACCAGTAGCTTGCGCAGGTAACTGTCGCCGCGTTTGCTGATGCCCAGCAGGCGGTCTCGCCCCCCGGTGCTGTGTTGTCGAGGCGTCAAGCCGAGCGAGGCGGCAAAATCTCGCCCGCGCCGAAAGCTCTTGCCATCGCCGAGGGCGCCGGCCAGCGCGGTGGCGGTCAGTGGACCGATACCCTGCAGCGTCATCAGCCGCTTGGCCACGGGGTCTGCCTTGGCCTGTCGCTCGAGGCTCGCCGTGACCGTCGCGATGCGCTCATCCAGGTGTCGCAGATCCTCGGCAAGGCCGGCAAGCAGGACACGAAAGGCATCCGTCAGCCCGTTGTCTGCCTCTTCCAGCCAGCGAGGCAGGGCGGCACGCAACTGACCGATACCCACCGGAGCGACCAGGCCATACTCCCCCACCAGCCCACGTATCTGATTGGCCTTGGCCGTGCGCTGCCGTACCAGCTCTTCACGAATGCGGTGTGCCGCCTGGGTATCCTGCTGAGCGACGCTCTTGACGGCCACGAAGCGCATGCTGGGCCGCCCCATGGCTTCACAGATCGCTTCGGCGTCGACCCGGTCATTCTTGTTGCTCTTCACGTAGGGCGTCACGAACTGTGCGGCGATCAACTTGACGCGATAGCCTCGCTCCTGCAAGGCCCGCGCCCAGTAGTGAGACGAGGCACAGGCTTCCATGCCGATTTCGGCTCCCGCCGGCACCCGCTTGCTGACCTCATCCAGCCATTTTTCGCGGGTGTACTTACCTTGCCACTGCACCTGATCATGGCGATCGACGCCGTGGACATGAAAAACAGACTTTGCGATATCGACGCCGACACGGGTAATGTTCATGACGAGTTCTCCTCACCCTCAGGCTGGTTGGTGTTCCTGCCCACCAGTGTGGCGCAATGACGCCGATATAGGGTGGGGAGGACTCCATCCCATTGCTACCGACGCCCTGCTTCGCTCTCGCGTCCCGCTCCGCTTGCAGGTCCGGTGCTGGCCATCCATAGCCAGCCCGTTCGGAGCAGTGCTCCTCACCCCTGGCGTAGGACCCCCTCCAGACCTTTCCCCGGCGCCCCGCAACCACCGGCGTCAGCTTTCAGATGCCTTCCGACTTTAGCCCTCCAGGGCCTTGAGCACCTGTCCCTTGATATCGTCGACGCTGCCGACGCCTTCCACCCGGTGGTAGGTCGGGGCGAGCTCCGGCTCCTGCTCGGCCCAGGCCTGGTAGTAGTCGACCAGCGGTGCGGTCTGCTCGTGGTAGACCGCCAGGCGGTTGCGCACGGTGGATTCGCGGTCGTCGTCGCGCTGGATCAGCGCCTCGCCGGTGACGTCATCCTTGCCGGCTTCCTTGGGCGGATTGTACTCGACGTGATAGACGCGGCCGGAGCCCGGGTGCACGCGGCGGCCGGCCAGGCGCTTGACGATCTCCTCGTCCTCCACGGCGATCTCCAGCACATGGTCCAGCTTGACGCCGGCCTCCTTCATGGCATCGGCCTGGGGAAGGGTGCGCGGGAAACCGTCGAACAGGAAGCCGTTCTGGCAGTCGGGCTGCGCGATCCGCTCCTTCACCAGGGCGATGATGACGTCGTCGGACACCAGGCCACCGCTGGTCATGATCTCCTTGACCTTGACCCCCAGCTCGCTGCCCTCCTTGACCGCGGCGCGCAGCATGTCGCCGGTGGAGATCTGCGGAATATTGAAGCGCTCGCAGATGAACTGGGCCTGGGTGCCCTTGCCGGCACCCGGGGCGCCCAACAGGATCAAACGCATGTTGTTGTCCTCAATTACAAGTGGCTGTCAGTAGTGAAGAAATGGTTGGAGGGGAACGATAACCGCGGCCCGGGTCGGGCACAAGCGCCGCCCCCTGCCGCGCCCCTCCTTTCTGCCCAAAAGGCGTTGGAGATCAACCACCTCGGGCCGAATAGCACTTTGGTCTGGCGACCCTTCCCCCCCCCGCCCGCCGGGCATGACGCGAAAGCCGCGCCGCAAAGGACGACGGCGCCCGAAGGCGCCGTCGTGGGGTGGCCGAAGCCGCCGGGCAGGGCCCGGCCGGGGTCACAGCAGCAGGCGACGGATATCGCTCAGCAGCTGGGCCAGCAGCGCGGTGAAGCGCGCCGCATCGGCGCCATTGACCGCCCGGTGGTCGTAGGAGAGCGACAGCGGCATCATCAGCCGCGGCTCGAAGGCCTTGCCGTCCCACACCGGCTTCATCGACGCCTTGGAGACGCCGAGGATGGCGACCTCCGGGGCGTTGACGATGGGCGTGAAGGCGGTGCCGCCGATGGAGCCCAGGCTCGAGATGGTGAAGCAGCCGCCGGTCATCTCCTCGCGCTTGAGCTTCTTGGTCTGGGCCTTCTTGGCCAGCTCCACCGACTCCTTGGCCAGGTCGATCAGCGACTTCCTGTCGGCGTCGCGGATCACCGGCACCATCAGGCCGTCCGGCGTATCCACGGCGATGCCGATATGCACGTACTTCTTGTGCACCAGCGTCTCGCCGTCGCTCTTCAGGCTGACGTTGAACTGCGGGTACTGGCGCAGCGCGAAGGCACAGGCCTTGATCAGGAAGGGCAGCGGCGTGAGCTTGGCGCCCTGGGCCTCCGCTTCGGCCTTCATCGACTTGCGGAAGGCCTCCAGCTCGGTGATGTCCGCCTCGTCGAACTGGGTGACGTGGGGCAGGTTGACCCAGCTGCGATGCAGGTTGGTGGCGCCCATCTTCATCAGGCGCCCCATGGGCTTCTCTTCCACCTCGCCGAACTGGCTGAAATCCTGGTCCGGGATCGGCGGAATGCCGGCGCCGGCCACCGGGGCCGCGGCGGAGGCCTGGGCCTTGCCCTGATTGGCCATCACCTGCTTGACGTAGGCGTGGACGTCCTCCTTGAGCACGCGCTCCTTCGGGCCACTGGGCCTGACCAGTGCCAGGTCGACGCCCAGCTCCCGGGCCAGCATGCGCACCGCCGGGCCGGCGTGCACCAGCTTGCCGTCACGGGGCTTGTGGGCGGCCATCTGGGCCTCGGGGCTCGGCGAACCGCTCGGGGTCGGCGCCGGCTTCTCGGCCTTCGGGGCCTCGGCCCTTGACGGCTCCTTGGCCGGCGCCTTGGGTGCCGGCTTGCTCCCCGCCACCTCCATGTAGCCGATCAGGTCACCCTCGGAGACGGTGTCGCCCTCCTTGACGGTGAGCTCGAGCAGCCTGCCCTTGAAGGGGCTCGGCACGTCCATGGAGGCCTTGTCGGACTCCAGGGTGATCAGCGGATCTTCCTCGTTGACCTCGTCGCCGGCGGCGACGGCGATCTCGATGATCGGCACGTCACTGGAGCCGGAGAGGTCCGGGACGCGGATCTCGCGGCGCTCGGGCTCGCCGGAGGCGGCCTCTTCCTGCTCGGCGGCAGGCTCGGGCTCGGGCGCGGCAGGCTCGGGCTCGGCGGGGGCCGGCTCGGAGTTTCCTCCCTCGCCGGCGATCTCCATGGTGCCGATGACGTCGCCCTCGGAGACGGTATCGCCCTCCTTCACCGTCAGCGACACCAGCCGGCCGGCGTGGGGGCTCGGCACGTCCATGGAGGCTTTGTCGGACTCCAGGGTGATCAGGGTCGCCTCTTCCTCGACCTCGTCGCCCTCGGCCACGGCCACCTCGATGATCTCCACGTTGTCGGAGCCACCCAGGTCGGGCACCTTGATCTCCACCGTGCGCTTGCCGCCACCGCTGGCCTTGGCCGCGGGCGTCTGGGCGGCGGGCTCGGCGGCCTTCTCGGGGGCAGGCTCGGCCTTCGCCGGGGCCTCGCTCTCGCCACCGCCGCTCTGGCCACCGCCGGCACCCTCGACCTCCAGCTCGACGATCTCGTCGCCTTCGGAGACGGTGTCGCCCTCCTTCACCAGCACCCGGATGACCTTGCCGCCCTTGGGCGAGGGCACATCCATGCTGGCCTTGTCGGACTCCAGGGTGATCAGGGTGTCCTCGGCGGCGATCACGTCACCTTCGGACACCGCGATCTCGATGATTTCGACATCCTCGCTGCCGCCGATGTCGGGAACTTTGATGATTTCGCTACTCAAGGTCGCGCTCCTTCAAACTCGTGCCTGGGGCGGGCCCGCGGGCCCGCCGCTCGCGGATCAGTCGGTCAGCGGATTGGGCTTGGACGGGTCAATGCCGTACTTCTTCAGGGCCTCGCCCACCACCTTGCGATCCAGTTCGCCACGCTCGGCCAGCGCCTTGAGGGCCGCCACGGTCACGAAGAAGCGATCGACCTCGAAGAAGTGGCGCAGCTTCTGGCGGGTATCGGAGCGGCCGTAGCCGTCGGTGCCCAGCACGTGGTAGTCGGTCGGCACCCAGGCACGCACCTGATCGGCGAACAGGCGCATGTAGTCGGTAGAGGCGATGGCAGGCCCGGTGCGCCCTTCCAGGCAGCGGGTCACGTGGGGCTTGCCCGGCTCCGCCTCGGGGTTGAGGAAGGCCTCGCGGTCCAGCGACAGCGCCTCGCGGCGCAGCTCGTTGAAGCTGGTCACGCTCCAGATATCGGCGCCCACGCCCCAGTCGTCGCGCAGCAGCTCGGCGGCGGCCTCGACCTCGCGCAGGATGGTGCCGGAACCCAGCAGCTGGACGCGGCCCTTGTCACCCTCGGTCTCGCGCAGCAGGTACATGCCCTTGACGATGTCGTCGACGGGGACCTCGGCGAGCTCGGGGTGCTCGTAGTTCTCGTTCATCACCGTCAGGTAGTAGAAGCAGTTCTCCTTGTCGGCGAACATGCGCTTCAGGCCATCCTGGACGATGACCGCCACCTCATGGGCGTAGGTCGGGTCGTAGCTGCGGCAGTTGGGGATGGTGGAGGCCTGCAGATGGCTGTGGCCGTCCTGGTGCTGCAGCCCCTCGCCGTTGAGCGTGGTGCGTCCGGCGGTGCCGCCGACCAGGAAGCCGCGTGCCTGCAGGTCGCCGGCCGCCCAGGCCAGGTCGCCGATGCGCTGGAAACCGAACATCGAGTAGTAGATGTAGAACGGCAGCAGCGGCAGGTTGTGGTTGCTGTAGGAGGTGGCCGCGGCGATCCACGCCGACATGGCGCCGGCCTCCGTGATGCCCTCCTCGAGGATCTGGCCCTTCTTGTCCTCGCGGTAGAACATGATCTGGCCCTTGTCCTGGGGCTCGTACTTCTGGCCTTCGGAGGTGTAGATGCCGAGCTGGCGGAACATCCCCTCCATGCCGAAGGTACGCGCCTCGTCGGGCACGATGGGCACCACCTGCTTGCCGATCTGCTTGTCCTTCACCAGGCCGTTGAGGACACGCACGAAGGCCATGGTGGTGGAGACTTCACGCCCCTTGGAGCCACCCATCTGGGAGGCGAAGGTCTTGTCCTCCAGCGAGGGGATCGGCAGGGCCTCGAAGTCGCTGCGGCGCTGCGGCAGGTAGCCGCCCAGGCGCTCGCGCTGGAGGTGCATGTAGCGCAGCTCCGGAGAGTCATCGGCCGGCTTGTAGTAGGGCACTTCCTTGAGCTGCTCGTCGGTCAGCGGAATGCCGAAGCGGTCGCGGAATTTCTTCAGCGCCTCGAGCTCCATGCTCTTGACCTGGTGCGCCTCGTTGGCCGCCTCGCCGTCGCCACTGCCCATGCCGTAGCCCTTGACGGTGTGCGCCAGGATCACGGTGGGTCGGCCATTGGCGTTCTGGGTGGCCTGGTGGTAGGCCGCATAGACCTTGAACGGGTCATGGCCACCACGGTTGAGCTTCCAGATGTCCTCGTCGGACATGTCCTTGACCATCTCGGCGGTCTCGGGGTACTTGCCGAAGAAGTGCTTGCGGGTATAGGCGCCGTCGTTGGCCTTGTAGTTCTGGTACTCGCCGTCGACCGACTCGTCCATGATCTTCTGCAGCACGCCCTTCTTGTCCTTCTCGAAGAGCGGATCCCACAGCCGACCCCAGACCACCTTGAGCACGTTCCAGCCGGCACCGCGGAAGACGCCCTCGAGCTCGTCCATGATCCGCGAGTTGCCGCGCACCGGGCCGTCGAGGCGCTGCAGGTTGCAGTTGATGACGAAGATCAGGTTGTCGAGCTTCTCGCGGCTGGCCAGGTGGATGGCGCCGAGGGACTCGGGCTCGTCGCACTCGCCGTCGCCCATGAAGCACCAGATCTTGCGATCGTGCATGTCCTTCATTTCACGTGAGTGCAGGTACTTCATCACGTGGGCCTGGTAGATGGCCTGGATCGGGCCGAGGCCCATGGAGACGGTGGGGAACTGCCAGAAGTCCGGCATCAGCCAGGGGTGCGGATAGGATGACAGGCCGTCACCGTCCACCTCCTGGCGATACTTGTCCATCTGCTCCTCGGTCAGGCGGCCTTCCAGGTAGGCGCGGGCGTAGATGCCCGGCGCCACGTGGCCCTGGATATAGACCAGGTCACCCTCGAAGTCGCCGTTGGGGGCGCGGAAGAAGTGGTTGAAGCCGACGTCATAGAGGGTCGCCGCCGACATGAAGCTGGCGATATGGCCGCCCAGCCCCGGATTGGCGCGGTTGTTGCGGATCACCTGGGCGATGGCGTTGTAGCGGATCAGGGAGCGGATCTTGCGCTCCATGAACAGATCGCCCGGCATCGGCGCCTCGCGGTGCACCGGGATGGTGTTGCGGTGGGGCGTGGTTGCCGAGAAGGGAGCCTGGGTCCCGTCGCGGCGCAGGCGATCCGCCAGGCGTGTCAGCAGGAACCGGGCGCGTTCCTCGCCCTCGCGATCCAGCACCGACTCCAGGGATTCCAGCCACTCCGTGGTCTCGACCGGATCGAGATCCTCTCTTGCCTCCAGACTCATATGACGTCTCTCCAAGTGACGATAGGGTGTCGTGCGCCCCGCAATACGGCGATCGCGACGGCCTCTCTTCTGGAGAGGCGCATCCACCGTGCGCAGGGATTTGTGTAGTAGTTTTACAAGACGACGCGATCGATCTGCCGTTGGTAGCCGAAAGATACCGCAAACACCCGCGGGTGCCAATTAACGATTAAATGGAAGCTTATTCCACAGACCTGACATTGCACCGCAGCACAAGGGGTTGCCGCACTCTGCGCGACGCCACCCCGGGCAATAACAGCCACTTGTAGCCGAACTACCGTTTGATTATCGACACTCTCAAAAAGGGTCGACGCCAGCGGGCCGGGAAGCGAAATGTTCGTTGCTTTCCGTGCATTGCAGTGCCAACCGCTGCCGGAAGAAGGCCCAGTCGAAGGCCGGGCCGGGGTCGGACTTGCGCAGCGGCGCCACCCGGGCGTGGCCGGTGATGCGCGTCTCGTCCAGCGCCGGATAGGCGGCCACGAGCTCGGCCACGACCCGCGCCAGGGCGCGATACTGGGCCAGGGCGTAGGGCGAGACCTCGTCGCCCTCGAGCTCGATGCCGATGGCGAAGTCGTTGAGCGCCGTGCGTTCCCGCTCGCCGTCGCGCCAGCGGGAGCGCCCGGCGTGCCAGGCGCGGCGATCGAAGGGCACGAACTGGACGCACTCGCCGTCGCGGCGAATCAGCAGGTGGGCGGAGACCCGCAGTTGGTGGATCTCGGCGAAGAAAGGGTGGGCAGCGGGGTCCAGGCGGTTGGTGAAGAGGCGCTCGATATGCTCGCCGCCGAACTCGCCGGGCGGCAGGCTGATGGAGTGGAGCAGAAGCAGCGACACCTCACCGTCGGGTCGCTCATCGCAGTTGGGTGACGGCACCCGCCGCGCGCCCTCAAGCCATCCCCGTGTGATCGGCATCGCTCTCCCCTGACGTGATCGGCATGGATTCCCTATAATGGACGCCTCCGCTCACCTCGGCCACCCCGCGCCGGCTGCCACCCCAAGAGTGCCCCGCATGGACTACCAGGACGCCCTGCCCTACCGCCAGAAGCTCGACGAAGAGATCCGCAGCGCCGCCGCCCGCCTGCTGGCCGAGGACGTCGGTTCCGGCGACATCACCGCCCGACTGATCCCCGCCGAGGCGACGGCGCGGGCCCGGGTGATCACCCGCGAGGCCTGCGTGCTGTGCGGCGTGGCCTGGGTCGAGTCGCTGTTCGCCCGACTCGACCCTGCCGTGACGCTTCGCTGGGGCGCCGCCGATGGCGACCGCCTCGAGGCCGGCCAGGCCTTCCTGGAGCTCGAGGGCCCTGCCCGCAGCCTGCTGACCGGCGAGCGTGCGGCGCTGAACCTGCTGCAGACCCTCTCCGCCACCGCCACCCGCACACGCCACTGCGTGGATCTGATCGCGGGCACCGGCGTGCGCCTGCTCGACACCCGCAAGACCCTGCCCGGCATGCGCCTGGCCCAGAAGTACGCGGTGACCTGCGGCGGCGGCCACAACCACCGCATCGGCCTGTGGGATGCCTTCCTGATCAAGGAGAACCATATCGCCGCCTGCGGCGGCATCGAGGCGGCCGTCCGCGAGGCACGCGACATCGCGCCCGAGGCGCCGGTGGAGGTGGAGGTGGAGACCTTCGAGGAGCTGGAGCAGGCGCTGGCGGCGGGGGCCGATATCATCATGCTGGACAATTTCAGCCTCGACGAGATGCGCGAGGCGGTCCGGCGCACCACCGGGCGGGCGACCCTGGAGGCCTCGGGCAACGTCGACGAGAGCACCCTGCGCGCCATCGCCGAGACCGGCGTGGACTGCATCTCCAGCGGCGCCCTTACCAAGGACGTCAAGGCCATCGACCTCTCGATGCGGATCATCGACTGAAGGAAGGCGAAAGAAGGCGGCGCTCAGGTCTCCACGGCGGCGAGGCGCTTCTCCAGCGTCTTGCGGCACAGCCGCTCGCCGCCGCGCTCCACCCACTCCTCGCCCACCTCCTGCCAGCCGCGTCGCACCAGACGCTCCGTCAGCACCAGACTGGCCTCGATCCGGGCCCGCGCATGGCCCTGCTCCATCAGCAGGCGCTCGGCATGAATCAGCAGGGTGGAGCCGATGCCGCGGCGGGCGAGCGACGGCCAGACGTAGAGCGTCTCGATGCGACCCCGCGGCAGGTCCAGCTCCAGGAACCCCACGCAGCGGCCATCGCACTCGGCCACCAGGGTGGTAAAGAGCGCCTGGCGCGCCGCCCAGGCGCTGGCATCCCGCGGCAGGGCCGATGCCCAGGCCTCGCGTTCGGCGACGCTGTAGTGGGCCATGGCGCCCTGCATCACGGCGTGATGGAAGACCTCGGCCTGGTCGGCGGCATCACGGGAAAGGGCCTGGCGGTAGCGTATGCGCGGCCCCCGGGGCGGGGCCGTGGCGGCCGTCGGGGCACTGGCGATCTGGCTCATGGCGATCCTGTCGAAACCTGGCTGTTGCGGGGAGACTACACAAGCCGGCCCCGGGCGCCAATCCCCTCGCCGCCGGCGCCGGCGCCGGGCATAATCCGCCCATGAGCGAACTCCCCCTCCCCGACGCCTTCACGCTGTCGCCGATCGGCGTCATCGAGAGCGACTACCCCGACAAGTTCGGCATTCCCCGCCAGCCGGGGCTGGCGCCGGCGGCCCGGGCCAGCCTGGTGCTGGCACCCCCCTTCGACGACCCGCTGGCGGTGCGTGGCCTCGAGGCCTTCAGCCACCTGTGGCTCACCTTCGTCTTTCACGAGAGCCCCGAGCGCTGGACGCCGCTGGTGCGTCCGCCGCGCCTCGGCGGCAACGCCAAGGTGGGGGTCTTCGCGAGCCGCAGCACCCATCGCCCCAATCGCCTGGGCCTGTCGCTGGTGGAGCTCCTCGCGATCGACACCCGCCGCGGCGTGCGCCTGACCCTGGCCGGCGCCGACCTGGTCAGCGGCACGCCGGTGCTCGATATCAAGCCCTACCTGCCCTGGGCGGAGTCTCGCCCCGAGGCCCGCGCCGGCTTCGCCCCCGAGGCCCCGCCACAGCTGGCGGTGGCGTTCAACGACGAGGCAGCCGCGACCTTGGCCGAACGCCCCGACGGTGACTCCCTGCGCGAGCTGATCGGCCAGGTGCTGGCCCAGGACCCGCGCCCCGCTTATCACAGCACTGGGCGCAAGGAGGGCGAAGCGCGCACCTATGGCGTGCGCCTGCGCGACGTGGACGTGCGGTTCCGCGCCCTCGCCGCCGGCGAGAGCACCCGCATGGAGGTGGTGGCGATCGTGGCGGCTTGAGCGCGGCACCAGACACGACGAAGGGCCCCGAGGGGCCCTTCGTCGTTCAGGCGGCAGCCGCCGAGCGATCAGTCGAACTCGACGCCGATGCGGCGGCTGACCTCCTCGTAAGCCTCGATGACGCCGCCGAGCCCCTGGCGGAAGCGATCCTTGTCGAGCTTCTCGCGGGTCTTGGCATCCCACAGCCGGCAGCCGTCCGGGGAGAACTCGTCGCCCAGCACGATCTGCCCCTCGAAGAGGCCGAACTCCAGCTTGTAGTCCACCAGCAGCAGGCCGCCGTCGGCGAACAGCGCCTTGAGCACCTCGTTGACCCTGAAGGTCAGCGCCTTCATCTCGGCCAGCTGCTCGGGCGTGGCCCAGCCGAAGGTCTCGGCCAGGGACTCGTTGATCATCGGGTCGTGCAGGGCGTCGTTCTTCAGGAACAGCTCGAAGGTGGGCGGGGTGAGCGCCTGCCCCTCGTTGACCCCCAGGCGCTTGACCAGGCCACCGGCAGCGATGTTGCGCACCACGCACTCCACCGGAATCATCTTCAGCGACTTGACCAGGCTCTCGGTGGCGGAGAGGCGCTTCTCGAAGTGGGTGGGCACGCCGGCCGCCGCCAGCTTCTCCATGATGAAGGCATTGAAGCAGTTGTTGACCATGCCCTTGCGCGCCAGCGACTCCATGCGCTCGCCGTCGAAGGCGCTGGTGTCATCGCGGAATTGCAGGATCACCCGGGAAGGGTCATCGGTGGCGAAGACCGACTTGGCCTTGCCGGCATAGAGTTCTTGACGCTTTTCCATGGAAGCCTCCGGAGGCTTGGGGTAGGTGGTAGTAGGGGAAGCGCAGGGCAAGGGTCAGGCAATGGCCTGCCACGCCAGGCCCGCCTCCTGGCAGGAGACCCTGAGCCGTGAGTCGTCGCCGTCGAGCAGCGGCACCAGGGCCGCCAGGGCCAGCTCGGGGCGGTTGTTGTGTTCCGACAGGTGCGAGCAGACGATGTGCTGCAGGCGGTCCAGGCCGAGGCGCGGCAGCAGGGCGGCGGCCTGGACGTTGGCCAGGTGCCCCCAGTCGCCGCCCACCCGGCGCTTCAACCGTGGCGGATAGGGGCCATCGGCCAGCATCTGCACATCGTGGTTGCACTCCAGCACCAGGGCGTCGCAGCCGGCGAAGGCCTCGGCCACGTGTTCGGTGGGGTGGCCCAGGTCGGTGAGCACCCCCAGGCTGCGACCCCCGCCGTGGACGCGAAACTGCACCGGCTCCCGGGCATCGTGGGGCACGGTCACCGGGTCGATGGTCAGCCCCTTGACCGCGAAGCGTGCCTGGGGGGTGATCCAGTGGCGGCTCGGCAGCTCACCGAGCCGCCCCGAGGCCCAGGTGCCGGGCGTCAGGTAGACCGCCACGCCGTGGCGTCGCGCCAGGGGGCCGACGCCGCGGATATGGTCGCCATGCTCGTGGGTGACCAGCACCGCATCGAGCTGGCGCGGGTGCAGCCCGAAGTCGGCAAGCCGACGCTCGGTCTCGCACAGGCCGAAGCCGCAGTCCACCAGCAGGTGGGTCTCGCCGTCGCTGACCAGGGTCGCATTGCCCTTGCTGCCGCTGCCCAGGGAGGCGAAGCGCAGCCTCCCGGCCTGCTGCCCTTCCGTCATCAGCGCAGCAGGCCCGATACCCGTTCGAGCAGCTCGCGCTGGTCCTCGGGGCTGAAGCCGCGCTCGCTGGCGTTCACCGCCCGCAGCACGGTCTGCCGGGGGCCTTCGGACTCCAGCACCAGGCGGATCTGCTGGTGCATCTGGCGCACGTCGGCGCTGAAGACGATCTGCAGCGGATTGCGGTTGCGCTCGGTGACCGTCATGTAGCTGATCAGGAACTCGTGACTCGCCGGGTCGCTCTCCAGCAGTTCGCGGCGCTCCTCCACGGTGAAGTCCTGGCGCAGCTGGTGATCGAGCTCGGCCCAGGTGCGATCGAGCTCCAGCGGGATCTCGACGAGCCACTCGTCGCCACGCTGCGCGAGGCTGAGGCGCGACTCGCCGGCCAGGCGCTGGGCGGCCAGGGACGAGGCGCTGGCGGTGGCGCTGCGCGCGTCGAAGAAGGACTCCAGGGCGTCCAGGCAGGCGCCCACCGGGGCCCCGCCCTGGTCGCAGCGCACCTCGCTGTCGCCGGCGCGCAGCCCCTGGCGCACGCTCAGGCGCGCCTGGCCGGTCTCGATCACCCCGCGGGAGGAGTCGCTGGCCTGGATGCCCAGGCCTCGGCTGCGGGCGAAGTCCTCGAGCTGGGGCCAGACGGTGCCGGGGTCGGCGCCCACCACCAGCCAGGCGTCGCGGCCGATGGTACGGCGCTCGACGAAGTCGCGCTCCACGGCGCGACCGGCGCCCAGGGCCTGGGGGCTCGGCGCGCGGAAGCGGCCATCGGGGGCCTGGAAATCACCGGCGGCCTGGGGCACCGGCATGGCATCGCGGTAGCGCTGGGGGTCCCGGGTCTCGGGCAGAGTCAGCGCCGGGGCGATACGTGCCTCGGCGTAGTCGACGTTGCGGTCGTGGTAGTAGCCGTCGGGGCGAGCACAGCCCGCCAGGGCGATGGCCGCGACCAGGGGCAGCCATTTCAGCGCAGAGTTCATGCGTCCACCTTGCATCCAGTTCTCCAGGTTCCGGCACCGCAGGGGGCCGGAACAGCGATGATCAGTCCTCGATCACGCCGGCCAGCTGCAGGGCCTCGCTGATCGTGGAGTGGTACTTCTCCGAGAGCCAGGTGAGCGGCAGGCGGATGCCCGGCTCGATGAGCCCCATGCGGTAGAGCGCCCACTTGACCGGGATCGGGTTGGACTCGATGCCCAGGTTGGTGTGCAGCGGCATCAGCCGGGTGTTGAGCTGGTGGGCGCGGTCGGCATCGCCGGCCACCGCCGCGACGCACAGATCGTGCATGGCCCGGGGGGGCCACGTTGGCGGTCACCGAGATATCCCCGTGGCCGCCCATCAGCATGAAGTCGCAGGCGGTGGCGTCGTCACCGGAGTAGAGCATGAACCCGCTGCCCTTGAGCCGCGAGATCAGGTCCTCGGCGCGCTCCAGGTTGCCGGTGGCATCCTTGAGGCCGACGATGTTCTCCACCTCGGCCAGGCGCAGCACGGTCTCGTTGTAGAGATCGCAGGCGGTGCGGCCGGGCACGTTGTAGAGGATCACCGGCAGCTTGCTGCCCTCGGCCACCGCCTTGAAGTGGCGGTAGAGACCTTCCTGGGTGGGCTTGTTGTAGTAGGGGCAGACCGACAGGCAGTAGTCGGCCCCCACCTCGCCGGCGTAGCGGGCCAGCTCGACGGCCTCGGAGGTGGCGTTGGCACCGGTGCCGGCGATGACCGGGATGCGGCCATCGACCTCCTCCACCACGGCGCGGATCACGTCGAAGTGCTCGGCGAACGACATGGTGGTGGGCTCGCCGGTGGTGCCGGCGGCCACGATGCCATCGGTGCCGTTGTCGAGGTGGAAGTTCACCAGGCGACGCAGCGCCTCCCAGTCGATGTCGCCATTGACCTTCATCGGCGTCGCCAGGGCGACGATACTGCCAGTGATCATCCGTTCTTTCCTCTCGATTCGACGGCTGCGCCACGGCCCGGTAACCACCGGGTCGACAGGGGGTGGGGCCCGTGGCCCGCATCAAGGGTCAAATGGTACTCAGCCGGCCAGAGCCTGTACAGCGAGGCGCACCACTTTGACAGCGCCGCGCCGCTTGCGTGTAATCAAGCTCCCCCCACCAACGCGCAGGAGACTTCCATGAGCGTGAGCACAGGCCAGCCGGTCCCCGACTTTACCGCCATCGCCACCGGCGACACCACGGTCACCCTCTCCGAGCTCAAGGGCCGGCAGGTGGTGCTCTTCTTCTACCCCAAGGCCAGCACCCCGGGGTGCACCACCGAGGGGGGCGACTTCCGCGACCGCAAGGCGGACTTCGAGGCCGCCAACACCGTGATCCTCGGCGTCTCCCGGGACGGCATCCGCGCCCAGGAGAACTTCAAGGCCAAGCAGGCCTTCAACTTCGAGCTGGTCTCCGACAAGGACGAAACGGTGTGCGGGGTCTTCGACGTCATCAAGCTCAAGAAGATGTACGGCAAGGAGCACCTGGGGATAGAGCGCAGCACCTTCCTGATCGACGCCGAGGGCAGGCTCGCCAGGGAGTGGCGCGGCGTCAAGGTGCCTGGCCACGCCCAGGAGGTGCTGGAGGCGGCCCAGGCGCTGCATGACGGCACCCTGAAGGAGGCCTGAGCGCTACCCGGGCGGGGCCGCCCGCGCCCCGCCCCCGCTGCCCCCCTGCTTCTCCGCCAGGGCCTCGGCCTCCTCGCGCTTGTGCCGCTGTATCCCCCGGGGCCAGGCGTAGACCAGCGCCTTGAGCAGGGTCGCCAGGGGAATGGCGAAGAAGATGCCCCAGAAGCCCCAGATGCCGCCGAAGAAGAGCACCGCCACGATGATCGACACCGGGTGCAGGTTGACCGCCTCGGAGAAGAGGATCGGCACCAGCACGTTGCCGTCCAGGGCCTGGATGATGCCGTAGGCGACCACCACATAGGCAAACTCGCTGGTCATGCCGAAGTGGAAGCCGGCCACCGCCGCCACCGGCAGGGTGGCCACCGCCGCGCCGATATAGGGCACCAGCACCGAGAAGCCCACCAGCACCGCCAGCAGCGCCGAGTAGGGCAGGCCGAAGAAGGCAAAGGTCAGGAAGGAGACGGTGCCGACGATGATGATCTCGATGAACTTGCCGCGCACATAGTTGGCGATCTGGGCGTCCATCTCGTGCCAGATGCGGGTCA
This sequence comes from Halomonas sp. PGE1, assembly GCF_013000985.1. Taxonomy (NCBI): domain Bacteria; kingdom Pseudomonadati; phylum Pseudomonadota; class Gammaproteobacteria; order Oceanospirillales; family Halomonadaceae; genus Halomonas; species Halomonas sp. PGE1. Next base: position 1,066,489 of record NZ_CP053032.1, on the reverse strand, counting down.
TCAGGGCCCGCTTCTGGGGCAGCAACGAAAGGGAGAAGCCCACCAGCGTCTCGCGGTCCTTGAGCAGGAAGAAGACCAGGATCGGCACCAGCACCAGGTAGATGATCAGCGACAGTACGTTGCCCAGCGACGCCAGCGACAGAGTCAGGGCGCGCTGCCCGAACTGGGTCATCTCGCGGCCGGCCACGGCGATCCAGTTCTGGATCTGGTCGGGGGTCACCAGATGCGGGTAGCGCTCCTGCAGGTCGTCGAGCAGCTGCTGGCCGCTGGCGAACATGCGTGGCGTCTCCTGCACCAGCCCCACCAGCTGGTTCCAGATCAGCGGCATCAGGATGAAGGCCAGCGCCAGCAGCAGGCCAATGAAGCCCAGGAACACCAGGCTCACCGCCATCAGGTGCGGCACGTGGCGCCGCTCCAGCCAGCCCACCGCCCCCTGCAGCAGGAAGGCGATCACCAGCGCGGTGAGGAAGGGCGCCAGCATGCGGCCGAAGAGGATCACCACCGCGAAGCCGAGCACCAGCAGCACCAGCAGGATCACCGCCTCCTCGTCGGAGAAGTAGTGGTCGATCCAGCTCTTGAAGACCGCCCGCAGGGTCATGAATTGCCCTCCCCGCCCTTGCGGATCCAGTAGTGGTAGATGTCGCCGCGCTCCTCTCGCTCCAGCAGCTCGTGGGGGCTCTGGGCGGTGAAAGTCTCGAAGTCCCGCCAGGAGCCGGCGTCGGTGGCCATCACCTCGAGCAGCTGGCCCGGGGCCAGACGCGCCAGCGCCTGCTTCGCCTTGAGCAGCGGCAGCGGACAGGGAAGACCGCGGGCGTCGAGCAGGTCATCGGGTTGCAGAGCCATGATCTCTCCCGGAACAATGGGGGTGGGGCGGATTGCTGCCGGGCGACGATTGGCCGCGCGACACGGAAACCCTTGGGATTTAAAGGCACTTTACCGGCTGAATCAATGTCAGACCATGGGCCACCCCGGCCCACCACAGGAGACCCCGAGCATGCCGCGCCGTTTTCCTCGACTCGCCGCCGGCGCCCTGTGCCTGGCGCTGGCCCTTCCCGCCGCCGCCCAGTGGACCCAGCCCCAGTGGGACAGCGCCGCCGGGCTGCCGAGCCTGGCCAGCGGCGACAGCCAGGCCGCCAGCGGCGAGGAGTTTCGCCTGGGGCGGGCCTGGCTGCGCCAGTTCCAGGCGCGGGCCCCCCAGTGGCAGGACCCCATCGCCCAGCACTACGTGGAGTCGATGATCGCGCGCCTGCTGCCCCACAGCGGGCTGGGTGGCAGCCAGCCGCTGGTGACCCTGGTCGACAGCCGCCAGCTCAACGCCTTCGCCGTGCCGGGGGGCATCATCGGGGTGAATGCCGGCCTGTTCGCCTTCGCCGAGGAGGAGGCGGCGCTGGTCTCGGTGCTGGCCCACGAGCTCGGCCACCTCTCCCAGCGCCACTACGCCCGCGGCCAGGCCCGCACCGAGCAGACCCAGGTGCCCGCCATGGCCGCCATGCTGGCCGGCATGCTGATCGCCGCCGCCGGCGGCGGCGACGCCGGCATCGGCGTGGCCATGGGCTCCCAGGCCGCCTTCATCCAGGACCAGCTGGCCTACTCGCGACGCTTCGAGCAGGAGGCCGACCGCATCGGCCTGCAGGCCATGGCCCAGGCGGGCTACGACCCCCAGGCCATGGTGCGCATGTTCCAGGCCATGCAGCGCATGGCCAGGCTGCAGGGCGGCAATCCGCCGGAGTTCCTGCTTACCCACCCGGTGACCGAGTCGCGCATCGGCGACGCCCAGGACCGCGCCGGCCAGCTCTCGGTCGCCACCCCCCGCGACGACGACCTCCAGTACCACCTGGTGCGCGCCCGCGCCCTGCTGACCATCCACGAGCGCGACCCCCAGCAGGCCATCACCCGGCTCGCCCAGGACGACGTGCCCGAAGCCGCCCGACGCTACCTGGGCGCCCTGGTGGAGGCCCGCCGGGGCAACGTCGAGGCGGCCCTCTCGACCCTCGACGCCCTGGCCCGCCAGGAGCCCGACCTGGGGCTGCTGCCCGCCTCCGCCGCCCAGGTGGCCTTCGATGCCGGCCGCTACGACGACGCCATCGAGCGCAGCCGCCGCCTGCTGCGGCTGATGCCGGGGCACCTGCCCGCCACCCTGACCCTGGGCGAGGCGCTGCTGCAGCGCGACCCCGACGAGGCGTGGCGGGTACTGCGCGAGCTCGCCGAGCGCCGCCACGAGGACCCGCAGGTGTTCACCCTGCTGGCGGAAGCCGCCGGGCGCAGCGGACGCGAGGCCTGGGGACACCTGGCCCGGGCCGAGCAGCTGCAGCTCACCGGGCGCATCAGCGAGGGGATTCGTCAGCTCGAGGTGGCCCGGCAGGTGGCCGAGCGGGAGGGAGACGCCGCGGCCACTGCTCGCATCGAGCAGCGCCGCGAGGCGTTCATCGGCTATCGGGAGACGCTGGAGAAATTCTAGCGCCCAGCGCCGTGGATCAGCGCTGGAAGTTGAGCATCCGCTCCAGGGGCTTCAGCGCCGCCTGACGCAGGGCGTCATCGACGAGGATCTCGCCCGAGCCGTGGCGCAGGGCGTCGGCCAGGTTGTCCAGGGCGTTCATGGCCATCCAGGGGCAGTGGGCGCAGCTCTTGCAGGAGGCACCGTTGCCGGCGGTGGGCGCCTCGAAGAGGGTCTTTCCGGGCACCGCCTGCTGCATCTTGAAGAAGATGCCGCGGTCGGTGGCCACGATCAGCTTGTCGTTGGGCAGCGCCTGGGCGGCCTTGATCAGCTGGGAGGTGGAGCCCGCCACGTCGGCCAGCGCCACCACCGAGGCCGGCGACTCCGGGTGCACCAGCACCGCGGCCTCCGGGTAGAGCGCCTTGAGCTCCTCGACCCCCTTGGCCTTGAACTCCTCGTGGACGATGCAAGCACCGTCCCACAGCAGCATGTCGGCGCCGGTCTTCTTCTGGATGTAGCCGCCCAGGTGCTTGTCCGGGGCCCACAGGATCTTCTCGCCGCGGGCCTGGAGCTCCTCGATCACCTCCACGGCGATCGACGAGGTGACCACCCAGTCGGCGCGCGCCTTCACCGCCGCCGAGGTGTTGGCGTAGACCACCACGGTGCGGTCGGGGTGCTGGTCGCAGAAGGCGGCGAACTCGTCGGCCGGGCAGCCCAGGTCCAGCGAGCAGGTCGCCTCCAGAGTGGGCATCAGCACGCGCTTCTCCGGGGAGAGGATCTTGGCGGTCTCGCCCATGAAGCGCACCCCGGCCACCACCAGGGTGTCGGCCGCGTGGCGGGCGCCGAAGCGGGCCATCTCGAGGGAGTCGGCCACGCAGCCGCCGGTCTCCTCGGCGAGCTGCTGAATGGCATCGTCGGTGTAGTAGTGAGCCACCAGGACGGCATTGTTGGCCTCAAGGAGCCGCTTGATCTCCTCGACGCGCGCCTCGTCCTCGGCGGGAATGCGGGTGGGGCAATAGGTGCGGGTCAGGTACTCGCGTACCTCCGCACGGGAAGTCATGATCGTCATCGTGTCTACCACTGTGACTGGCAGGGGCTCCCCCTGCGTGATCGGGTGCATCGCGGCTCGCGCGCTCCGCGCGGACGATGCGCCGGCTGCCTGGGGCGTCTGTCGCCACCGTCGGCAAGGACCCTATTCTAGACCAGGAGGCCGGGTTCGTGGCCACTATTGGTGAAGAAATCGCTGGTGAAGAAATCGCGCCGCTGCTCCGCTTGGACGCGCGGCGGGCCGAACCGTTCGGCTCACGACGCGCCTCACCGGGCACCCGGGCCAGAAACCAGAACGCCCCGACCTCTGGGAGGCCGGGGCGTCGAATCTGGTGGGTCGTGTAGGATTCGAACCTACGACCAATTGGTTAAAAGCCAACTGCTCTACCAACTGAGCTAACGACCCATGCTTGCGTACAAGCCTGCAGGTCCGGATGGTGGGTCGTGTAGGATTCGAACCTACGACCAATTGGTTAAAAGCCAACTGCTCTACCAACTGAGCTAACGACCCTTCCGAACGGGGGCAGATATTACTGATCCGCCCCCTGGCTGGCAAGGACTTTTTTGCCTTTTGTCGCCGCCGCGGCTCAGCGGCGCGTCTTGGGCTTGCGCATCGCCTGCACCGGCTTGCGCTTGTGCTTGTCGCGGCTCCAGCGGTTCTTCTCGTCCGGGGTGAGATCCGGCACCTTGCGTGACTCCAGCCCGGCCAACTCGGCCAGGTCATCGATCTCCGCCTGGGAGAGCTCCACCCACTCGCCGGCCTTGGCCCGCTTGTCGAGGAAGATGTTGCCGTAGCGCACCCGCTTGAGGCGGCTGACGGTGACCCCCTGGGATTCCCACAGGCGGCGTACCTCGCGGTTGCGTCCCTCCAGGATCACCACGTGGAACCAGGTGTTGATGCCCTCCCCGCCGAACTCCTGCACGTCGGTGAAGTTCGCCGGCCCGTCCTCGAGCATCACGCCCTGGACCATGGCAACCACGTTCTGCCGGGTCACCTCACCCATGACGCGCACCGCATACTCGCGCTCCACCTGGGTGGAGGGGTGCATCAGGCGGTTGGCCAGCTCACCGTCGGTGGTGAACAGCAAAAGGCCGCTGGTGTTGATGTCGAGGCGGCCGATGGCGATCCAGCGCTCACCCTTGAGCCGCGGCAGGCGGTCGAAGACGGTGCGGCGACCCTCCGGGTCCTTGCGGGTACACAGCTCACCCTCGGGCTTGTTGTACATGATCACCCGCCGCGGCACCTCATCGGCGCCGCGCAGGGTCACCGGGCGGTTGTCGAAGAGCACCCGGTCGCGCATCTCGATGCGGTCGCCGAGGGTCGCCACCTGGCCGTTGACCTTGACCCGCCCATCGGCGATGGCGGTCTCCATCTCGCGGCGGGAGCCCAGCCCGGCGCGGGCCAGGACCTTCTGAAGTTTTTCGCTGGTAGTGCTCATGAGTCGTTCTCACTGGGTGTGGATTCCGCCCCCGGGGCAGCGTCATCGTCGACGCGGCTCCGGGCACGTTCGGTCAGGCGAGCCTCGAGTTCGGCGAAGCTCAGGCCGGACCGTTCTGACGCCGTCCCGGCGTGGTTGTCGTCGGCCATCCCGGCCGTCGCGTCGGTGGCACCGGACGCGGCCGATGCCTCCTGATCGGTAGTGCCTGCCGCCTGCTCGCCCTCTTCCGGCACATCGTCGAGGGACGCATCGTCGAGGGGCGCATCGTCGAGGGGCGCATCGGCCTGGGCCAGCAGGTCGTGCTGGGGCGGCGGCGGCGCCTCGTCCTCGCTCATCCACCCGGGCTCCTCGAAGTCCTTGAGCTCGTGCATCGGCGGCAGCTCGTCGAGGGTCTTCAGGCCGAAGTCGTCGAGGAAGCTGCGGGTGGTGGCATAGACCGCCGGGCGCCCCGGCACGTCGCGGTGGCCCACCACGCGAATCCAGCCGCGGTCCAGCAGGGTGCGCATGATCGAACCGCTCACCGTGACCCCGCGCACCTCCTCGATGTCGCCGCGGGTCACCGGCTGGCGGTAGGCGATCAGCGCCAGGGTCTCGAGCAGCGCCCGGGAGTAGCGCTGGGGACGCTCGTCCCACAGCCGCGAGACCCAGGGCGAGAGCCGCGGGCGGATGCGCAGTTGGTAGCCCGAGGCGGTCTCGAGCAGCTCCATGGCGCCGCGTTCGTGGCGCAGGCCGAGGCGCTCGAGCGCCTCGCGCAGGGCGCGCCTTGGCGGTCGCTCGTGATCATCGAAGAGCCCGTCGAGGCGCTCCAGGGAGAGCGGCTCACCGGCCGCCAGCAGCGCCGCCTCGAGGATCTCGTCCAGGGACTCGGGATACTCCATGGCGGTCATGGCCGCCCTCCCTCATCATCGTCCGCGAAGGCGCTCTCGCCCTCGGCTTCCAGGTCATCCAGGTCGCCGGCCTCGTCCGCCTCCACCGGGGTGCGGGCGCGCACATGGATCGGCGAGAGCGGGGCATTCTGCACGATCTCGATCATCGCCTCCTTGGCGAGCTCGAGGATCGCCATGAAGGTGACGATCACCCCCGCCCGCCCCTCCTCCAGGCTGAACAGCGCCTCGAAGGGGGTGAAGTGATCGTGGCCGAGCCGCTCCATGATGGCCAGCATGCGCTCCCGGGTCGAGAGCACCTCACGGCTGATATGGTGCGACTGCACCAGCTCGGCGCGGCGCAGGATGCCGGCAAGGGCACCGAGCAGCTCGCCGAGCTCCACGTCCGGATGGATCACCCGCGACTCCAGCGGCGGCAGCAGCGCCCGCGCCGGGAACCAGTCTCGCCCCAGGCGCGGCAGCTCGGCCAGCGCCTCGGCGGCATGCTTGAGCCGTTCGTACTCCTGCAGGCGCCGGATCAGCTCGGCCCGCGGATCTTCCTCCTCGCCGTCGCCGCCCTCCTTCGGCGGGCGCGGCAGCAGGGTACGCGACTTGATCTCGGCCAGCATCGCCGCCATCAGCAGGTATTCGCCCGCCAGCTCGATCTCCATGGCCTTCATCAGCTCCACGTACTCGATGTACTGGCGGGTGATGGCGGCCACGTCGATGGCCAGGATGTCGAGGTTCTGGCGGCGGATCAGGTAGAGCAGCAGGTCGAGGGGCCCCTCGAAGGCCTCCAGAAAGACCCGCAGCGCCTCCGGCGGGATATAGAGATCCTCGGGCAGCTCGGTGATCGGCTCGTCGAACAGCCTTCCGAGCACCGCGGCCTGCTGGGCCGCGGCGACGCTCTGCTCGGGGCTGGCGGTATCGGGGGTGGCGCTCACGCGGCGTGCCTCTCCGGGGACGCTGGGTCAACGGCGCAGTCTAGCAAGAGCGCGGCGCCGGAGACAGCGCTGACCCTCTGAGCTGGCGATGAACCCGGGGCTTAGCCGGCCATCCTTGCGCCCCCCCTACTCCGCACCAATGGCCTTGCGATAGCGCCCGCTGTAGTCGAAGAGCTTCTCCCGCACCTGCCAGTGGCGTCCCACCCTGCGCCCCACCACGAAGTCGGGATGGCGCAGGCGGCGCCGCTCGGCCACGACCTCCTCCGGCGTGGTGGGCCGCCACGGTACCCCCGGCGCGCGCAGGTGGTCGCGCAGGAAGACCGCGGCGAAGGCGCCGCGCTGGGCCGGCGTCTCCAGCGCGAACCACTCGGCCAGCGTCGCGCCATCCTCATCGTGGTAGGTCACCTTGAGCCGGGCCATGCCGCGGCCGTTGACGGTGGCCTCGAGCTGCATGCCGGCCACCCGCAGCACCCGGGCATCCTTGAGGCGCAGCGCCTCCTTGAGCTTGTCGTCGGCGTCCACCAGCAGGGTCTGGCAGCCGTGGCAGCGCCGGGCGGCGATGTCGTTCTCGGCGCCGCAGTCGCCGCACACCTTGAAGCGAAAGCGAAAGTCGCACTGTCGTTTTTTTCCGGCGCCCGATGCCGCGTCACGATTTTCGGCGCCCGACGCCGCGCCACGGGCCTGCGGGTCGTCCTCCACCAGCCCCTGGCAGCGGCGGCCGAAGTGCTCGATCACCAGCTCGCCGTCGCGCTTGCCCCAGAAGAGGTTGGCGTGGCCGCAGGCGGGGCACGGGACCTGCACCGGCTCGCTGTCGGAGGCGGGCTTCGGGGAGCCCACCTCCGGCGCATAGAGGTTCCAGGGGTTGCCGGCGTAGTCGAGGATCAGGCAGTCACGCTTGCCAGGCGAGAGGCGCAGCCCGCGGCCGACGATCTGCTGATAGAGGCTCACCGACTCGGTGGGACGCAGGATGGCGATGAGATCCACATGGGGCGCATCGAAGCCGGTGGTGAGCACCGCCACGTTGACCAGGTACTTGAGCTCGCGGGCCTTGAAGGCGGCGATGAGCCGCTCGCGCTCGGCCAGGGGGGTCTCGCCGGTGACCAGCGCCGCCTCGGCGGCGGGCAGGTAGCCGAGGATCTCCTCGGCGTGGGCCACGCTTGCCGCGAAGAGCATCACCCCCTGGCGGTCCCGGGCGCGCTCGATGACCTCGGCGATGATCCCCGGGGTGGCGCGGTGGCCCGCCACGACCCGGTTGAGCTCCTCCTCCCGGAACAGCCCGCTGGCCGAGGGGGACAGCACCGAGAAATCATAGCGCAGCTCCTCTCCGTCCCTGAACAGGGCCGCGTCGATGCGCCGCGGCTCGGCCAGATAGCCCTGCTTCACCATCAGCCGCAGCGACTGCTCGAAGACGCAGTCGCGAAAGAAGCAGTCGTCATCGCCTCGCACCATGCCGTGATGGTGGCGGTGGTAGATGAATCCCTGGCCCAGCCGATAGGGGGTGGCGGTCAGCCCCAGCACCTTGAGGCGCGGGTTGGCCGCGCGCAGCGCCTCGATCACCCGGCGGTAGCTGGCGTCCTCGGCGGGGGAGACCCGGTGGCATTCATCGATCACCAGCAGGGTGAAGGGGCCGCGCGGATGGTCCGGTGCGGCGAAGCTCTCGAGGCTTCGCACCACCGACTGTACCGAGCCGAACACCACCTGGCGGGCGCTCTCCTTGCGCTTAAGGCCCGCGCTGAAGATGTCCGCCGCAAGCCCATAGGCCAGGTACTTGGCATGGTTCTGCTCCACCAGCTCGCGCACGTGGGCCAGCACCAACACCCGCCCCCGGGCCAGGCGCGCCAGCTCGGCGATCACCAGGGACTTGCCGCTGCCGGTGGGCAGCACCACCGCGGCGGGGTCGTCCGAGCCGCGAAAGTGCTCGATCACCCGTCGCACCGCCTCCTGCTGGTAGGGGCGCAGGCTGGGGGGCGCGGCGAGAGCATCGAGGGAGAGGGGCACGGTCATGGCAGGGCCCAGATAAGCGAAGCCGCCATTCTAGCGGCTTGCCATGGATCAACCCAAACGGCGGCTGTCAAAGCGGGCCGGGCGCTTTTCCAGGCGGGCGGCGACCGCCTCCTGCTGCTCGGCGCTGCCCAGCAGCTCGGCCTGCAAGCGGGCCTCCAGGGCCAGGCGCTCACGAAACCCCAGGTCGGGCGCCATCTCGAAGAGGGTACGTGCTGCCGCCACCGCCCTGGGCGAGCGCGCGGCGATGGCCCGAGCGCTCACCAAGGCGGAGGCCTCGGGCGTCTCACTCAGGCGGGTGGCCAGACCCATGGCAACGGCCTCATCGCCACTTACCTTGCGCCCGCTCCAGGTCAGCTCCTGGAGTGCGTCCCGACGCAGTCCGGGGCCGGTCACGCTGATGCCCATGTCGGGGATGATGCCCCAGTCGATCTCCAGCAGGCCCAGCCGCGCCTCGGGGTGCACCACGCGAATATCCGCGCCCAGGGCGATCTGCAGGCCGCCGCCATAGACATGACCGTGCAGGGCGGCAATCACCGGCACCCCGGCGTTGCGCCAGCCCAGCGCCAGGCGCTGTACCGGATTGATGCCGGCCTCGTCGGCCTCGAGCAGCGACGGCAGCCGCGCCGGCTGGCCCATGATGGCCCCCATATCCAGGCCGGCGCAGAAGCTCTCGCCCTCACCGGCCAGCACCACGGCGCGCAGGCCATCGAGCGCGGCCAGGCGGCGCTGGGCCGCCAGCAGGCCGTCGATCATCGCCCAGTCCAGGCCATTGTGGGCCTCCGGTCGGCTCAGGGTGACCTCGGCCACCCCCGCTTCGACGCCGAGACGCACCCGCCCCTCGAACCGCTCCTCCATGCTTCTTCCATCCATCTGGCCAGTCCTCCTGTTCGGCACCATGGCATCGAGTGTGCCGGGCCCGGGTCGCGCATTCAAACACTCGTTTCATGCCGAGGGCGACTCAAGACGACAAAGGCGGCCCGAAGGCCGCCTTTGATCTCCTGCTGGAGGGATGCTGCTGCGCGAGGTCGGTGAATCAGCCCACCCAGACCCGGGCGTTGCGGAACAGGCGCAGCCAGGCGCCGTCCCGGGTCCACTCGGCCGGACGCCAGGAGTTGGTCACCGCGCGCACCACCCGCTCCGGATGGGGCATCATGATGGTGGCGCGGCCATCCGGGGTGGTCAGGCCGGTGATGCCGGAGGGCGAGCCGTTGGGGTTGGCCGGATAGCGGGTGGTGACCTGGCCGTGGTTGTCCAGGAAGCGCAGCGCCACCTGGCCATTGCCCTGCATGCTGCGCAGGTGGGCGCTGTCGCGGAACTCGGCGCGGCCCTCGCCGTGGGCCACGGCGATGGGCAGGCGGGAGCCCTCCATGCCGGCCAGCAGGATCGAAGGGGTCTTCTCCACCTGCACCATGGCGACCCGGGCCTCGAACTGCTCGGACTCGTTGCGCACGAAGCGCGGCCACGACTCGGCCCCGGGGATCAGCTCCTTGAGCTGGGAGAGCATCTGGCAGCCGTTGCAGACGCCCAGCGAGAAGCTGTCGTCACGCTGGAAGAAGGCCGCGAACTGCTCCCGGGCGCGCTCGTTGAAGAGCACCGACTTGGCCCAGCCGCCGCCGGCCCCCAGCACGTCGCCGTAGGAGAAGCCGCCGCAGGCCACCAGCCCCTTGAATTCATCCAGCGATACCCGGCCTGCCAGGATATCGCTCATGTGCACGTCCACCGCCTCGAAGCCGGCGCGGTCGAAGGCCCAGGCCATCTCCACCTGGCCGTTGACGCCCTGCTCGCGCAGCACCGCCACCGAAGGCCGAGCCAGGTTGAGCCCGGGTGCCTGAAGATAGGGCGCGGCGACATCCTCGTCGACGTCGAAGGCGGGGGTGGCGGAGAGACCCGGGTCGCGGTCATCGAGCAGGCCGTCGAACTCGCTCTTGGCGCACTCCGGGTTGTCGCGCAGCGCCTGCAGGCGGTAGCTGGTCTCGGACCAGGTGCGCTGGGCCAGCATGCGGGTGGTCTCCAGCAGCGGCTCCTCGAAGAGGGTGACCCGCACCTGGTCGTCGTAGCGGGGCCGGGCGATGACGCCGCAGGTCTCGATGCCGGCGGCGGCGAACTGGGCCAGCACCTCCTCGGTGTGCTGGCGGTTGACCTGGATCACCGCGCCGAGCTCCTCGGCGAACAGCGCATTCACCGCCTCGGCGGGCTCGTCGACCAGCCAGTCGAGCTTGATCTCGAGGCCGGCGTGGGCGGCGAAGGCCATCTCCAGCAGGGTCACCAGCAGGCCGCCGTCGCTGCGATCGTGATAGGCGAGCAGCTTGCCCTCGGCGTTGAGCCCCTGGATCACCGCGAAGAAGGCCTTGAGGTCCTCCGGGTCGTCCAGGTCCGGGCACTCGCTGCCCACCTGGCCATAGACCTGGGCCAGCGCCGAGCCGCCCAGGCGGTTCTTGCCGCCGCCCAGGTCGATCAGCAGCAGGTCGGACTCGTCCTGCTCAAGGTTGATCTGGGGGGTCAGGGTCTTCAGCGCATCGGTGACCGGCGCGAAGCCGGTGACGATCAGCGACAGCGGCGAGGTGATGCTCTTCTCCTCCCGCTCGCCGTGCCCTTCATCAGAGCCGCTCTCCTCCTGCCAGGCGGTGCGCATGGACATGGAGTCTTTGCCCACCGGGATGGCGATGCCGAGCGCCGGGCAGAGCTCCATGCCCACGGCGTTAACGGCGTCATACAGCGCCTGGTTCTCGCCGGGGTGATCGGCGGCACTCATCCAGTTGGCGGAGAGCTTGATATCGCCGAGCTTGGCGATGGGCGCGGCGGCCAGGTTGGTGATCGCCTCGGCGACCGCCAGGCGGGCGCTGGCGGCGGGGTCGATCAGCGCCACCGGCGGACGCTCGCCCATGGCCATGGCCTCGCCGGCGTGGGTGTCGAAGCTGGCCGTGGTCACGGCGACATCGGCCACCGGCACCTGCCAGGGGCCGACCATCTGGTCGCGGGCCACCTGGCCGGTGATGGAGCGGTCGCCGATGGTGATCAGGAAGCTCTTGGAGGCCACGGTGGGCAGGCGCAGCACACGGTCCATGGCCTCGCGCAGGTCGAGGTTGTCGAGCATCACGCCGGGCATCTCGGTGCTCTGGCGGCTGAACTCGCGGGTCATCTTCGGCGGCTTGCCGAACAGCACGCTCATCGGCAGGTCGACGGGCTTGCTTTCGAAGTGGCCGTCGCGCACCTCCAGGTGGTGCGCCTCGGTGGCCTCGCCCACCACCGCATAGGGGCAGCGCTCGCGCTGGCACAGGGCGTCGAAGGTGTCGAGGTCCTCCGCGGCCACCGCCAGCACGTAGCGCTCCTGGGCCTCGTTGCACCAGATCTCCAGCGGGCTCATGCCCGGCTCGGCGTTGGGCACCGCACGCAGGTCGAACAGGCCGCCGCGCTCGCCGTCCTTGACCAGCTCCGGCAGGGCGTTGGAGAGCCCGCCGGCGCCGACATCGTGGAAGAAGCGGATGGGGTTGGACTCGCCCAGGGCCCAGCAGCGGTCGATCACCTCCTGGGCGCGACGCTCGATCTCGGGGTTGCCGCGCTGCACCGAGGCGAAGTCCAGGTCGGCGCTGGAGGTGCCGGAGGCCATGGAGGAGGCCGCGCCGCCGCCCAGGCCGATCAGCATGGCGGGGCCGCCCATCACGATCAGCTTGCCGCCGACGGGGATCTCGCCCTTCTGGACGTGGCCGTCGCGGATGTTGCCGTAGCCACCGGCGAGCATGATCGGCTTGTGGAAGCCGCGGCGCTCGATGCCGTTGGCCCCCAGGGTGTCCTGCTCGTAGGTACGGAAGTAGCCGGCCAGGTTGGGGCGGCCGAACTCGTTGTTGAAGGCCGCCCCGCCGATGGGGCCCTCCAGCATGATCTCGAGGGCCGAGACGATGCGCTCGGGCTTGCCGTAGTCGAAGGCCTCCCAGGGCTGCACGAACTCTGGAATGCGCAGGTTGGAGACGGTGAAGCCGGTGAGGCCCGCCTTGGGCTTGCCGCCGATGCCGGTGGCGCCCTCGTCGCGGATCTCGCCGCCGGCGCCGGTGGCCGCGCCCGGGTGCGGGGCGATCGCCGTGGGGTGGTTGTGGGTCTCCACCTTCATGAGGATCTGGATCGGCTCCTCGACGCTCCCGTAGACGGCGCGCTCGCCGGCCTGGCCGGTCAGCGGGGCCGGGAAGAAGCGCGGCGCCGTGGCGCCCTTGATCACCGCCGCGTTGTCGCTGTAGGCCGAGAGGATGTCTTCCGGGGAGGCCTGGTAGGTGTTCTTGATCATCTTGAACAGCGAGTGCGTCTGCGCCTCGCCGTCGATCACCCAGTCGGCGTTGAAGATCTTGTGGCGGCAGTGCTCGGAGTTCGCCTGGGCGAACATCATCAGCTCGACGTCGGTGGGGTTGCGGCCCAGGTCGCGGAAGGCCGCCACCAGGTAGTCGATCTCGTCCTCGGCCAGGGCCAGGCCGAGGGCGACGTTGGCGGCCTCCAGCGCCTCGCGACCGCCCGCGAGGATGTCGACGCTGCCCAGGGGCGCCGGCTCATGGTGGGCGAAGAGCCGTGCCGCGTCGGAGCTGTCGGCCAGCACCGTCTCAGTCATTCGGTCGTGCAGAGTGGCGCGGATGCCCTCGTAGGCCTGCTCGGAGAGCACGCCCCTGAGCTTGACCCGGTAGGCGATGCCACGCTCGAGGCGGCGCACCTGGGTCAGGCCGCAGTTGCGCGCGATATCGGTGGCCTTGGAGGACCAGGGCGACTGGGTGCCGATGCGCGGCACCACCAGGAACAGCTGGCCCTCGGCGCGCTCCTCAATCTGGGAAACCTCGACGTGAGAACCCTGAATTTGAGAACCCTGAATTTGAGAACCCTGAATTTGAGAACCGTAGTCCAGCAGCTGCTCCAGAACGGCCAGCTCATCGCCGGAGAGCTCGCCGTCGTGGTCGACGAAATGCACGTACTCCGCCTGCAGCGACTCGACGTCGGCCGCCGCCTCGCGCAGGGCGGCCAGCAGCTTGGCGTGACGGAAGGCGGAGAGGGCGGGGGCGCCGCGCAGTTCGAGCATATCCTGGAGCCTCTGGAAATCATCAAGGAGGGGCCGCGGCCAGCGGCAGAGAGCGCATATGATACTGGAAAGCCCGGGGCGGAAGAAATCGCGGTGAGAAATCGCACGGATGACAGCCGCGCCGCAGCTGGTTATGGTGGTGGGTCGTCATCGCCAGCCGTCCCCCGCATGCCCCTGCCGCCGATCGATCAGCTCCTGCGCCGCTGGCGCCGCCGCCCTGCCCTGCCCGCTCTGGGCCTGGCCGGCGCGCTCCTGCTGGGCCTGTGGCCCGCCTCCCCGGGCACGCCCGACGGCCGGCACCTGGAGAGGATCCTCGCCCGCGAGTTCCTGCAGGTGCACACCCGCAACACCCCCACCACCTACTACGAGGGACGCGAGGGGCCCACCGGCTTCGAATACGAGCTGGTACGCCGCTTCTCCGCCTCCCTGGGCGTGAGCCTGGCGCTGCGCGCGGATCACCATATCGCCAGCGTGCTCGAGGCCGTCCGCCGGGAGGGCGACCTGGGGGCCGCCGCACTGCCGCTGACCCCGGGCCTCGACGGAGTGATCTTCAGCCGGCCGATCCTCGAGCTGCAGCCGGTGCTGGTCTACCGCCGCGGCCTGCCGCCGGTGACCGGCCTGGACCGGCTGCAGGGACTGCGCCTCGGCACCCTGGCCGGCGCCGGCACCGACCGGGTGCTGCGCGAGCTCAAGGCCGAGCACCCGTCGCTCGCCTGGGAGGAGTCCGATGACCTGGAGGCCGCCGAGCTGCTGCGCTGGGTCGAGGACGGGCGGCTCGACGCCGCGGTGCTCTTCGAGCACCAGTTCCGCCTCAACCGGCTCTTCTTCCCCGGGGTGGAGCGTGGCTTCGCGCTGGGCGAGCCGCTCTCCCTGGCCTGGGCCTTTCCCGCTGAGGGTGGCCTGGCGCTGGCGCAGGCGGCCAACCGCTTCCTCGCGGCGCTTCACGACGAGGGTGAACTCGAGGCCCTGGTGGCGCGCTATTTCGGCCATGACGACTACCTGGAGTACGTGGGCGCGCGCACCTTCATCCAGCACCTCCACGCCCGCCTCCCGGACTACACCGAGCTGTTCCGGGAGGCGGCCCGCCAGACCGGCTTCGACTGGAAGCTGCTGGCCGCGCTGGGCTACCAGGAGTCCCACTGGGACCCGGAGGCCACCTCCCCCACCGGGGTACGCGGGCTGATGATGCTGACCCTGCCCACCGCCGGCGACCTGGGGGTGAGCGACCGCCTGGACCCCGCCCAGAGCATCGAGGGCGGCGCCCGCTACCTGCGCGAGCTAAAGGATCGACTGCCCGAGTCGATAACCGGAGAGGACCGCCTGTTCATGGCCATGGCGGCCTACAATGTGGGTCTGGGCCACCTCTACGACGCCCGGCGCATCACCGAGCAGCGTGGCGGCGACCCGGACCGCTGGGCCGACGTGCGCGAGTCGCTGCCGCTGCTGCAGGAGCGCGAGTGGCACAGCCAGACCCGCCATGGCTATGCCCGCGGCGGCGAGCCGGTGATCTACGTGCGCAATATTCGGCGCTACCACGAGATACTGAGCTACGTTGACCGCAGCCAGGAGCAGTTCTACCTGCTCAACGCCCGTCTCCCGGAGCCGGAAGAGAGCCATGACGCCATACTATCCGTTGCGCCTGGCCAGTGAACGCCCGGTAAGCGTCTGGGCCATCGCGGCCAGCCTGGCGGCGCTGCTGGGGAGCCTGATCGCCCTGGCCCTGGCCGTAATCGGCCTCTACGGCTCGCTTCCCACCGCCGTGCTTCTGGTCATGGCGGCACTGGGGCAGCTGCTCTGGTATCGCCTGGGCCCTGTCGCTGCCCAGGCGCTGCTGTGGCCGGCCCTGGGGCTCCTGACGCTGTGCCTGGTCAGCTATCTGCTGCCGGAACACTGGCTGCCCCATGCCGCCTGGGATCGGCTGGCCGACCGGCTGCTGACGGGCAGCCTGCTGGTGGACTGGCGCCCCCCGCTGCTGCTGACCCTGTGCCTGATCGCCCTGCTGCTGAGCCTTGCGGTGCGCACCCGCGCCGGCCTCGGCGCCCCCATGTTGCTCGGGATCGCCGGCCTGCTGCTGCTGGCCCAGGCGGCCGAGGCATTCCACTCGGCGCCCGCCCTGCTGTCCCTGCGGGGGAGCTGGCTCGATCAGGCCATCCTGCTGACCCTGCTGGCGGGCCAGATGGTCGATGTCGCCGGCGCCTGGCAACAGCACGCCTTCCGGCTGCGCCGCGCCCTGTGGCCGGCGCTCTGCCTGGCCCTGCTGAGCCTGCTCTTCTGGCATCACCAGAAGGCGCTCGGCGAGCGCGAGCTCGCCGAGCGCATCGGCCAGCAGCATGCCCAGATGGCCGAGAGCCTCTCCCGGGAGATCCACGACCACCTCGCCGCCATGCGCCGCTTTGCCAACGTCTGGCGCCTCACGGCCGCCACGCCCGGCTCGACCGACTGGGCCACCCAGGCGGCGCCCTATCAGCGTGACTTCCGCTACTTCCTGAACATCGCCTATATCGACGCAGCAACCCGCATCCAGCTGGTGCACCCACCGAACGCGCACAACCTGCGGATACTCGGCTCCCGGCTCCTCGAGGATCAGCCCGCCGGACGCGAGGCGGTGATAAGCGCCCTGCAGCACGGCAGGGAGGCGCGCACCGATATCATCGAGCTGCTGCAGGGCGGCCCGGGGGTGATCCACTACCTGCCGCTCTTCCTCTCGCATGAGTCACACCCGAGAGGCGCCGTGGCCATGGTGGTCAGCCTTCCGGTCCTTGCCGAGACGCTGTTTACCGCCATCGACCCCGGCACTCAGCAGCTCAGCCTGTTCCATGGCGGCGAGCGCCTCGCCCACCAGTCCGCCGAGGCTCGCCTGGGGCCCTGGCAGCTGGAAGCCGAGCTGGATCTCTCCGGCATCCCCCTGGTACTGCGCGCCGAGCCCACTCTGCCTCGGCTGCTGGGCGACCTGCCCCGTCAGCCGGTGGTGAGCCTGAGCGTGGGCCTGCTGCTGGCCCAGCTGCTCTATCTGGTGCTCTTCTCCCAGCAGGAGATGGCCAACCAGCACCGGGCGGTGCGACGCACCAACCACGAGCTGCGCCGCGAGATCCGCAAGCGCACCCGGCTGCAGCAGGAGGTCGAGTGGCTGGCCGGCCATGACGAGCTTACCGGCCTACCCAACCGGCGCACCTTCCTGCAGGCGCTGCGCGCCCACGACCCGCGCCAGCCCATCAGCGTGCTGCTCTGCGACATCGACCATTTCAAGCGGATCAACG
Organism: Halomonas sp. PGE1; assembly: GCF_013000985.1. NCBI lineage: Bacteria > Pseudomonadati > Pseudomonadota > Gammaproteobacteria > Oceanospirillales > Halomonadaceae > Halomonas > Halomonas sp. PGE1. The sequence continues at coordinate 1,049,451 of NZ_CP053032.1, read as the reverse complement.
ACCGCCTCGGGCACCTGGAGGGCGACCGCTACCTGATCGAGACCGGCCGCCTGGGTCGCGAGGTGATCGAGCCGGCCGGCGGGCTCTTCGCCCGCCTGGGCGGCGAGGAGTTCGTGGCCTGCCTGCCCGGCCGGGAGGGCCCGGAGGCCATGCGGGTCGCCGACACCCTGCGCGAGGCCGTTGCGGCCCGCGGCCTGACCCACGCCGATGGCACCCCGCTCACCATCAGCATCGGCGTGGCGACAGGCGCCCCCGGCCCCCTGGGGGTCGACGACCTGCTGAATGCGGCAGACATGGCGCTCTACCGGGCCAAGGGCGCCGGCCGCAACCGGGCCAGGCTGGCGGATTCACTCGCCGCGCCGGGCGGCGAAGAACTCCCGTAGCAGCCGCGAGGCGCGAGAGGCCAGCAGGCCACCGACCACCTCGACCCGGTGGTTGTGCCAGGGTTGGGCGAAGAGGTTGGCCTTCGACTCCACCATGCCGGTGCGCGGCTCGGCAGCGCCGTAGACCACCCGGGCCAGGCGGGCATGGATGATGGCCCCGGTACACATCAGGCAAGGCTCCAGGGTCACGTAGAGGGTGCAGCCGTCGAGGCGATAGTTGCCGAGCCGGGCGCCGGCATCGCGCAGGGCGCGGATCTCGGCATGGGCACTAGGGTCGCGCCCCCCCACCGGGGCGTTGAAACCCTCGCCGACGATCTCGCCCGCGCCATCCACCACCACCGCCCCCACCGGCACCTCGCCGGCGGCCAGCCCCAGGCGGGCCTGGTCCAGCGCCCGGTGCATGTAGAACTCATCGCTGCGCAACGCCCTCGACTCCATGTAGACTGCCATGAAACATCTGTATGAGTGGCCCGACGCGGCCACGACGGCCCGGAGATCGCCCCCATGCCCACCCCCCTCGACGCCCTGGTCGGCCTGCTGGCCCTGGAACCCCTGGAGGAGACCCTGTTCCGGGGCGTGAGCCAGGACCTCGGGCTGCCCCAGCTGTTCGGCGGCCAGGTGCTGGGCCAGGCACTGTCGGCGGCCAGCCAGACGGTGACGGCGGAACGCCGGGCCCATTCGCTGCACGGCTACTTCCTGCGCCCCGGGGACCCCCACCGCCCGGTAGTCTATCAGGTGGACGCGGTGCGCGACGGCGGCAGCTTCACCACCCGCCGGGTCACCGCCATCCAGAAGGGCCGGCCGATCTTCTTCTGCAGCGCCTCCTTCCACGGCGAGGAGTCCGGCCTCGAGCACCAGACCGCCATGCCCGAGGTGGACTCCCCCGAGCGCCTGGCCGAACAGGGCGCGCGCCTGGTGCGCTTCGACAGCCACCCCATCGAGTTCCTGCTCGCCGGCGAGGAGAGCCGTCCCGGCCAGCCGGCCCACAAGCGGGTCTGGTTCCGCCTGGCCGGCGAGCTGCCCGACGACCCCGCCCTGCATCGCCACCTGCTGGCCTACAGCTCCGACTTCAACCTGCTGACCACGGCCCTGGTACCGCACGGGCTCGACTTCCGCGACCCCAAACTGCAGATCGCCAGTCTCGATCATGCCCTCTGGTTCCACCACGACGTCCAGGTCAACGACTGGCTGCTCTACGACATGGACAGCCCCTGGGCCGGTGGTGCCCGCGGCTTCGCCCGCGGCAGCATCTACGACCGCCAGGGCCGCCTGGTGGCCTCCTCCGCCCAGGAGGGGCTCACCCGGCTGCGCGAGCCCGCCGGGGACTAGGCGAAGCACCGCGGCAGCGCTACCATCGACAGCAGTGCCGCAATAGCTCAGCTGGCAGAGCAACGCATTCGTAATGCGTAGGTCGGAGGTTCGAATCCTCTTTGCGGCACCATAAAGCATTGAAAAACGGCCACCTGACGAATCGTCGCGGTGGCCGTTGTGCGTTCAGGGCGCCGGGGCGCCTGGCCCTCAGAAGTAGCCGATCAGCCGCATGCAGTGGGGGCGCAGCACCAGGTAGGCCTCGCGCACGTCCGCCTCGGCAGGCCGGTCGTGCAGGCGGGCAAGATCCGCCTCGCCATAGTGGGCATCCCCCACTCTCAGGTCGGCGGCATCCTTCGGGAACTCCTCCTCGCTGAAGGGCATGGGGCGCAGCGCCTCCAGCACCTGGCGGGAGTCCGCCATGGCGTTGTACAGCGCCAGGTATTCGTCCTCCTGCAGCCAGTGACCCACCAGCCGGTCGCAGGAGAGCAGCTCCCGATGGTGGGCTTCCCGGGCCGCCAGCCCGGTCTCCGGGGGCGCGGCAAGGGCGGGTTCGCCGAGCAGGGCGAAGGCGATCAGTGAATCGAGCATGGTCAGTCCTCCCGGACACCATTCTTGCCCGCCCGGCCGAGGCTGCCAAGCCCCCTCAGGCCTCGAGCCCCGGTGCGCGGCGCCGCGGCGTGGGTGCCGGCACCTCGGTGGAGAGCTCCACCTCGACGATCTCGCCACGCTGCCATACGCGCAGCCGGGCCAACTCCCCCGCGGGGGTGTCGCGCACCAGTTCCAGGAAGTGCAGCGGATTCTCCGGGGTCTCGCCGTTGACCGCCAGCAGCAGGTCGCCGGGCTCAAGCCCCGCCTCGGCGGCCTCGCCGCTCACGTCGCTGACCAGCACCCCGGCGCGGTCCGGCAGCCCCAGCGCCTCGCGCAGGTCGTCGTCCAGCGGGGTGACGGTGATGCCCAGCGCCACCACCACCTGGTCATCGAAGCCCTGGTACTCGATCTGGCGAGCCGCCTCCAGCACCTCCGGCGCCACGTGGATGCTGGCCCCGGCGGTCAGCGCCAGGGCGATGGCGTCGCTGGGGCGGCTGTCGATGCGCAGCGGCGCATCGCGACCCGGCACCGAGAGCTCCAGCATGCCCAGGAAAGTGCTCTCGGTGAGGGCATCCACGTAGACCCGGGTCAGCGCGACCTCTGCCCCCGCCAGCACGTCACCGAGCAGCTCGTGGGTGAGCGGCCGCGGCGGACGCTCGCCGGTCAGGGCGCGCAGAATGGCGCGGGCCTCGGCCACGCCGATGAAGATCGGAATCACCTCCCGGGCACCGGGCTCGCGCAGCAGCACCACCGGCACACCGGCCATGCCCGACATGCCCACGGTGGCCACCTCGACCTCGACCATCGCCTCGGGCGGCACGGCCAGCTCCCGGGCCTGGGCGGGCAGCGCCCAGGCCAGCAGCAGGGCCAGGCAGGGGGCCAGCAGGCGCCGGCAGCGCGGCAGGAACGGGACGGACATGGCAGAGCTCCTCGATGAGTGCCCTGTCAGGATGGCAGCCCCGGCGCCTGGCCGCCATGTCCAGGGCCACGGCGTGTCACCGGCCCGATGACCTCCTGCCCCTTTACCGTTACTCTGCCATCTGGATACGGTCACTTACACGAGATCAACGATACGCATGGGAGCGAAGCAGAGTGCGCGGCTTCCGGGAGTCGTCTGGCTGATCGTGGCGGCGGGCATCCTGCTGTCGCTGTTTGCCGGCCATCAGGTCTACCGGAATGCCGAGGCCAAGGCACAGGAGCAGTTCAGCTTCGCCGCCGACCAGGTCACCCTGCGTATCGAGGAGCGCCTCTCCGCCTATGCACTGGTGCTGCGCGGCGCCGCGGGGCTGTTCGACGCCTCCGAGGAGGTCGACCGCAGCGAGTGGCGTAACTACGTCGAGAAGCTGCGGGCGGCCGATACGCTGGGCTATGCCCAGGGCATCGGCTATGCCGAGTGGATTCCCCCGGAGTCCCTCGCCGCCCACGAGGCCAGGCTCCGCGCGGAGGGCTTCACCGACTACCGTGTCCATCCCGACAGCCCCCGTGACGCCTACACCTCGATCATCTACCTCGAGCCCTTCGAGGGCCGCAACCTGCGCGCCTTCGGCTACGACATGTTTGCCGAGCCGGTGCGCCGCGCCGCCATGGGGCAGGCCCGCGACACCGGCCGAGCAGCGCTCACCGGTCGGGTCCTGCTGGTGCAGGAGACCGATACCGACATCCAGCCCGGCACCCTGATGTATGTGCCGGTCTATCGCCAGGGGGCGCCAGCCGACAGCGTGGCGCAGCGCCGCAAGGCGCTGATCGGCTGGACCTACAGCCCCTACCGCATGTACGACCTGATGGAGGGCATCCTCGGCGACTGGGAGCAGCAGGATGGACAGGCCGTGGGGCTGCGCCTCTACGATGGCGAGGTGGCGGCAGCGGAGCACCTGCTGTTCACAAACCGGCCGGCACCCGGCGCGCCCCATGACAGCGGCTTTCATCAGCAGCGCCTGATCGATTTCAACGGCACCCCATGGCTGCTGGCCTTCGACCACCTGGCGCCCGGCCAGGCCATCGCCACCCGAGCCACCTGGCTGACCCTGGCCGGGGGCCTGATCATCACCGCCCTGTTCGGCGCCCTGGTTTTTACCCTCTCCACCACGCGAGCCCGCGCCCTGCGCATGACCGACGCGCTGATGCTCACCGTGCGGGAGCGGGAGCGCGAGCTCGAGACGCTACTGACCCGGCTCCAGACCATCGCCGACCGCGTGCCCGGCGTGGTCTATGAATACCGGCTCCAGCCGGACGGGCGCTCCTGCTTCCCCTACGCCAGCGACGGCATGCAGCAGGTCTACGGCGTATCACCCGAGGCGGTCAGGGAGGATGCCTCTCCGGTGCTCTCGGTGATCCACCCCGACGATCTCGACGGCGTGGTGGCCTCCATCCGCTACTCCGCCGAGACCCTCACCCCCTGGCGCCACGAGTATCGGGTGGTCCTCGAAGACGACAGCGAACACTGGCTGTTCGGCGACTCGCTCCCCCATCGCGAACCCGACGGAGCCACCTCCTGGTATGGCGTGATCACCGATACCACCGAGCGCAAGCGCTCCGAGATCGCCCTGCGCGCCGCCCACCTCGAGGCCGAACGCTTCCGCGAGGCACTCGACCACGTGGGCTCCTACATCTACATGAAGGATCGTGACAGCCGTTACACCTTCGCCAACCGCGCCACTCTGGAGCTCTTCGGCTGCTCGGCGCAGAGCCTGCCAGGGAGCGACGACAGCCGCTTCTTTCCCAGCGATATCGTGCGCCGGCTGCGCAAGATCGATGCCCGCGTGCTGAGCGGCGAGTCGACCACGGAAGAGATTCCCATCCATGACGCGACCGGCAGGCACGTCTACCTGGAGGTGAAGACGCCGATCCATGACAACGGCGATATCGTCGGCCTGCTGGGCATCTCCACCGACATCACCACCCTCAAGGAGCATGAGCAGCAGCTCGAGCACCTGGCCCACTACGACCCCCTGACCGGGCTACCCAACCGCGTGCTGATGGCCGACCGCCTGACCCAGGCCATGAGTCGGGAACATCGCCAGGGCCGCCACCTCGCCGTGGCCTACCTGGACCTGGACGGCTTCAAGGCCATCAACGACCGCCACGGCCACGCCGCCGGCGACCAGCTGCTGATCGCCGTCGCCCGACGCATGAAGGAGGTCATGCGGGAGGAAGACACGCTGTCGAGACTCGGCGGAGACGAGTTCGTGGCGGTCGTGCTGGACCTGGACAGCGAGGCTGTCGCCACGGCCCTGTTCGAGCGCCTGCTCGAGGCCGCCGCCCTGCCGGTGCACGTTGACGGCCATGAGCTTGCGGTCACCGCCAGCCTCGGCGTGACTTTCTACCCCCAGGCCGAGCCCATCGAGGCGGATCAGCTGCTGCGCCAGGCCGACCAGGCCATGTACCAGGCCAAGCTGGCCGGCAAGGGGCGCTACCACCGATTCGATGCCGATCACGACCGCAGCATCCGCAGCCACCACGGGACCCTGGAGCGTATCCAGCGCGGCCTGCGGCAGGGCGAATTCATCCTGCACTACCAGCCCAAGGTCAACATGCGCACGGGCCAGGTCATCGGCGCCGAGGCGCTGGTGCGCTGGCAGCACCCCGAGCGTGGCCTGCTGCCGCCGGCCCAGTTCCTGCCGGTGATCGAGGAGCATCCGCTGTCGGAGGCGCTCGGCGAGTGGGTGGTCGGCGCCGCCCTGGCCCAGGCGGCCGCCTGGAAGGCCCTGGGGATCGAGCTGCCCGTGAGCGTCAACGTCAGTGCCCGCCAGCTGCGCCAGAAGGACCTGGTGCCCCGCCTGAAGCGCCTGCTCGACACCCATCCCGAGCTTGCCCCCGGCACGCTGGAGCTGGAGATTCTCGAGACCAGCACCCTGGGCGACCTGGCGCTGGTCTCCGGCCTGCTCGAGGGGTGTCGGGAGATCGGCATCCAGATCTCGCTGGACGACTTCGGTACCGGCTACTCGTCGCTGACCTACCTCAAGCGCCTGCCGGCCGGCACCGTCAAGATCGACCAGAGTTTCGTGCGCGACATCCTCGACGACCCCGAGGACCTCAAGATCCTCGACGGCGTGCTGCGGCTGGCGAGCGCCTTCGATCGCCAGGTGATTGCCGAGGGCGTGGAGAGCGTTCAACACGGCGACATGCTGCTGCGCGTCGGCTGCGAGCTGGCCCAGGGGTACGGTATCGCTCGCCCCATGCCCCCGGAGGCGATTCCGGACTGGCTGGGCGACTGGCGCCCCCCGCCCCGCTGGGCCGAGCTGCCGACCATCGACCATGAAGCCAGGCCGCTGCTCTATGCCGCCGTGGCGCACCGCGATTGGGCCCGGCGTCTCGCTGCCACCCTGATGTCGGAGAGCCCCGAACGCCCTCCCCTCGACCCGTCATGCTGCAATTTCTGCTTCTGGCTCGACCAGCTGCGCGAGCCCATGGGCCCGGCGATCGAGCACCTCGATCGCCTGCACCGCCGAGTGCACGGGCTGGCCGTGGAGCTCTGTGCGCTGCTGGATCACGGCCAGGGTGAGCAGGCCGTGGAGAGGCTGCCGGAGCTCTACGCCCGGCGCGACGCCCTGCTGGAGGAGATCGAGCGCCTGCTTGGCTGACCCTGTTCACCGGGCAGCGGCAGGCGCGGCAGGTTGACCACCCCGCTGCTCACCCCGTCTTGACCCGCATCAGCTCGTTCCAGCGGGTGGTATAGCGCGGCGTGCGATGCTCGCAGCGCAGGGCCCAGGCGTTGCCCTGGCGGGGCAGGCCGAAGCGCACGGTATCGCGCCCCATCTCGCGGTTAAGCCGGTCCAGGGTGGCCATCAGCCGCCCGCTGCGCGCGCGTCGGGCCTCGTCGTCGGGCGTCTCCAGCAGCGAGGGCTGGGTGCCTTCGGCGTCCACCAGGTCGAGCAGCATTACCCCGCACTTCTGGTAGCGGTAGCCCTCGAGGAAGATCGCTTCCAGGCCGCGGCGGGCCGCCGCGAGCAGCTCCCGGCTGTCGGCGCTGGGCGCGGGCAGCGCCACCAGGGCGGCGTTGCGGTACTGAGGCTCGCCGGCCAGGAAAGGGCTGGTGCGCACGAACACCTGCACCGCCCGGGCCAGGCTGCCCTGGCGGCGCAGCTTCTCGCCGGCCCGGGCGGCGTGCTGGCGGATCGCCGCCTCCAGCTCGTGGCGCTCGCCGGTGAGCCGGCCGAAGGAGCGCGAGACCAGCAGACGCCGGCGCGGCTCGCTCATGTCGTCGAGGGCGATGGCCGGGCGGCCGCGCAGCTCCCAGACGAGGCGCTCCATCACCACCGAGAAGCGACTGCGCACCCAGCGCGGGTCGGCCTCGCGCAGCTCCCAGGCGGTGGTGATGCCCATCAGCGCCAGCCGCTCGGCGCTGCGCCGGGCCACGCCCCACAGCGCCTCCACCGGGCAGGCGGCCAGGGCCCGGCGGGTCGCCTCGCCGTCGGCGTCTAGCAGGCAGACCCCCTCGAAGGCCGGCTCGCGCTTGGCCAGCCGGTTGGCCAGCTTGGCCAGCACCCGGGTCGGTGCCACGCCCACCCCCACCGGGATGCCGGTCCAGCGGCCCACGGTCTCGCGCAGCGCCCGGCAGCGGGCCTCCAGCCCCTCCTCAGGGAAGCCGGCGAAGCCCACGAAGCTCTCGTCGATGGAGTAGGGCTCGACGTCCGGCGAGAACTCCGCCAGCACCTGGTTGACCCGCCGCGACATGTCGCCATAGAGCGCATAGTTGCTGGAGAGCAGCACCGCCTGGCGGCGCACGGCCGGCGGCAGCAGGTGCCGCGGCGCCCCCATGGCCACGCCCAGCGCCTTGAGCTCCTCGGAGCGCGCCACCACGCAACCATCGTTGTTGGAGAGCACCCCCACCGGCCGGCCCGCCAGGCGCGGATCGAAGGCCCGCTCGCAGCTGACGTAGAAGTTGTTGCCGTCGACCAGGGCGATCACGGGGTGCGCCCCAGCAGGTCGTGGAGCACATGGGTGACCACCCCCCAAACCTCGCACTCGCGCCCGGCAAGGGGAATCGGCGCGAAGCGCGGGTTGCTGGCCACCAGCCACACCGCCCCGCCGCGACGCTCCAGGCGCTTGACCGTGGGCTCCCCCTCCAGGGCGATGACGATCACCCGGCCGGGCAGCGGCTCCAGGCTGCGATCCACCACCAGCAGGTCGCCGTCATGGATGCCGTCACCGAGCATGGAATCCCCCTCGGCGCGCACGAAGTAGGTGGCCGCGGGGCGCTTCACCACGTGGGCGTGCAGGTCGATCTCGGCGTCCAGGTGATCATCGGCGGGGCTCGGGAAGCCCGCCCGCACCCGGCAGCCCATCAGCGGCCGGGGCGGACCCGCCCCCTGGCCGGCGGCCCGGCCCACAATGCGGGCTCGGGTCGGGTGAATGCACGACATGGGCACCTCCGATGAATACTGGAATTTCATACAGTATCAGACAGGGACTCACGCTTGGCAACGGGCCATGCCCGTCGCTCGACGCAGCGGCGTGCTAACGTGAATGCCATGCACGACAGCAGCCATCACAACAACAATCACAACAACCATCACAACCGCAACGCACGCCGAGGGGACTCGCCATGGAACGCCGCACCCACCCGCTGCTCACCGACCGCCCCTTCTCCCCCAAGGGCAAGGTGGTCTCCGCCCGCGAGGCGGTGGAGCTGATCCGCGACGGCGACGCCGTGGCCACCGGCGGCTTCGTCGGCATCGGCTTCGCCGAGCACCTGGCGGTGGCCCTGGAGGCACGCTTTCTGGAGAGCGGCGAACCCCGCGACCTGACCCTGATGTATGCCGCCGGCCAGGGCGACGGCAAGACCCGCGGGCTCAACCACCTGGGCCACGAGGGGCTGGTGGCCCGGGTGATCGGCGGCCACTGGGGGCTGGTGCCGGCGCTGCAGCGGCTGGCCATCGAGGGGCGCATCCAGGCCTGGAACCTGCCCCAGGGGGTGATCTCCCACCTGTTTCGCGATATCGCCGCCGGCAAGCCCGGCACCCTCACCCGGGTGGGGCTCGGCACCTTCGTCGACCCGCGCCTGGAGGGCGGGCGGATCAACGCCATCAGCACCGAGGAGCGCGTGCGGCTGATGACGATCGACGACCAGGAGTATCTCTTCTACCCGGCGCTGCCGCTGCAGGTCGCGCTGCTGCGCGGCACCACCGCCGACTCCCTGGGCAACGTGACCATGGAGCGCGAGGCGCTGGTGCTGGAGGCGCTGGCCATCGCCACGGCGGTGCACAACTCCGGCGGCCTGGTGATCGTGCAGGTGGAGCGGCTGGCCGAATCCGGCACCCTGCCACCCAAGGCGATGCGCATCCCCGGGGTGCTGGTGGACTGCGTGGTGGTCTGCGACGCCCCCGAACACCACTGGCAGACCTTCCAGACCCCCTACCACCCGGGCTACTCCGGCGAGCTGCGCACGCCCATGGCCGCGCCGGGCGCGATGGCCCTCTCGGCGCGCAAGATCATCGCCCGGCGTGCCGCCTTCGAGCTCACGCCCAACGCCGTGGTCAACCTCGGCATCGGCATGCCGGAGGGGGTCGGCGCGGTGGCCAGCGAAGAGCGGGTGCTGGAACTGGTGACGCTGACCGCCGAGCCCGGCGTGATCGGCGGCCTGCCCGCCGGCGGGCTCGACTTCGGCGCCGCCCTCAACACCCAGGCGATCATCGACCAGCCCGCCCAGTTCGACTTCTACGACGGCGGCGGCCTGGACATCGCCTTCCTGGGCATGGCCCAGGCGGACGCCGCCGGCAACGTCAACGTGTCGCGCTTCGGCAGCCGCCTGGCGGGCGCCGGTGGCTTCATCAACATCAGCCAGAACGCCCGCCGGGTGGTCTTCATGGGCACCTTCACGGCGAGCCGGGAGGCGCTGGAGGTGGTCGACGGCGCCCTGCGCCTGCCCGGGGAGGGCCAGCCCAAGTTCGTCGCCGAGGTGGAGCAGCGCATCTTCATCGAGGCACCCATGGGGCTGCGCGAGACACTGCTCGAGCGCCCGCTGGCCCGGCGCCTGCACCTGGACGCCGCCGGCGAGGTGCTGTTCATCGACTTCGAGAACCTGCACATCGCGACCCGGGACGACGTGGCCGCCATCGAGCGGGAGGTGGAGACGCGGCTGGCGCCGCTGGGCCGGCGGGTCTATGCGGTGGTCAACTACGACCACTGCCGCATCGATGACGCCGTGCTGGAGGCCTACACGGCCATGGTGCGCGGCCTGGAGGAGCGCTTCTATACCCGGGTGACCCGCTACACCACCAGCGGCTTCATGCGCCGCAAGCTGGGCCATGCCCTGGAGGCGCGGGCCGTGGCCCCACACATCTACCAGAGCGCCGCGGAGGCGGAGGCCCACCTCCACGACGGCGAGGGCTGAGCCCTCTCAGGCATCGAGTTCGAGGGCCTCCACCGCCACCGGCCGCCCGAACAGGTAGCCCTGGAAGGCCCGGCAGCCGTGGGCCAGCAGCCAGGCCCGCTGGGCCTCGGTCTCCACCCCCTCGGCAACCACCTCCAGCTTGAGGCTCTGGGCCAGAGCGATGGTACTGGCCACGATCGCCTCGCTGGCCTCGTCCTCCAGCAGGTCGCGCACGAAGGACTGGTCGATCTTGAGCTGGTCAAGGGGCAGCCGCTTGAGATAGGCAAGCGAGGAGTAGCCGATGCCGAAGTCGTCCAGGGCGAAGCGCACCCCCCGCGCGCGCAGCTCCAGCATGCGCGAGCGCGCCTCGTCCCGGGCCTCCAGCAGCAGGCTCTCGGTCACCTCGAGCTTGAGGCGGGAGGCCGGAGCGCCGGTCGCCTCGAGGGTCTCCAGCACCCGGTCGACGAAATCCGGCTCGCGGAACTGCCGCGGACTGACGTTGACGGAGAGGCTCAGCGTCGAACGGGCCGGGTCCGCCGCCCAGGCCGCCAGCTGCCGGCACGCGGTCTCCAGCACCCAGTGACCGATGGCCACGATCAGCCGGTTCTCCTCGGCCAGGGGAATGAACTCGCCGGGCGAGACCTGGCCGCGCACGGGATGCTGCCAGCGCACCAGGGCCTCGACGCCGATGACCACGCCCCGCTCGTCCACCTGGGGCTGGTAGTGCAGGCGCAGCTCGCCATTGGGCAGCGCCTGGCGCAGGTCGGCTTCGAGCCGCGCGCGGGCCTGCAGGCGCACCTGCATCTCGGGGTCGAAGAAGGCCAGGGTGTTGCGCCCCGCCGCCTTGGCCTGGAACAGCGCCAGGTCGGCCTGCTGCAGGATCTCGTCGAGGGTGGTCTCGTGGTCGCGGTAGAGGGTCACCCCGACGCTCACCGACACGCCGAGGCGCTCCTCACCGAGGCTCATCGGCGCCTGCATCACCGCCAGCAGCTTGTGGGCGACCCGCTCGGCGATCACCGCCACCTCCTCAAGTTCGGTCCCCAGGTCGTGAAGCAGGATGGCGAACTCGTCGCTGCCCAGCCGGGCGACAGTATCGGTATCGCGCAGCACCCCCTCGAGCCGCTGGGCCACCGCCTGGAGCAGCTGGTCGCCGGCATGGTGGCCGAGGGTGTCATTGACCTGCTTGAAGTGGTCGAGATCGAGGAACATCAGCGCGCCGAACTCACCGCTGCGATAGCTGTCCTTGAGCGCCACCTCCAGCCGGTCGAGCATCAGGCGGCGGTTGGGCAGGCCGGTGAGCGGGTCGAAGAAGGCCAGCTGATGGATCTCCTGCTCGGCCGCCTTGCGCTCGGTGAGGTCGCTGAAGGTCGCCACGAAGTGAGTCGTGGTGCCGGCGGCGTTGCGCACCGCAGAAAGGGTCAGCCACTCAGGGAACACCTCGCCGTTCTTGCGCCGGTTCCAGACCTCCCCCTGCCAGCTGCCTCTGCTCACCACGCTGCGCCACAGCCGCCGGTAGAAGGCCTCGTCATGCAGCCCCGACGACAGCAGCCGCGGGTTCCTGCCCAGCACCTCGGCCTCGCTGTAACCGGTGATCCGCGTGAAGGTGTCATTGACCTTGAGGATGCGGCCCTCGCCATCGGTGATCAGCATCCCCAGGTGGGTCTCGAAGGCGGTGGCGGCGATGCGCAGCTGAGCCTCGGTGGCGCGCTCCTCGGTGACGTCGCGCACCACCGCCAGCGCCCCGCCGAAGGCCTCCGCCGGCGCCTCGCCCGTGCTCAGCAGCGGGCTCAGCACCGAGTGGAACTGGCGCGGCTTGCCGCCGACGTGAAGGGTGTAGTCATACTCCACCGGCTCACCGCTGCGACGCATCTCCGCAAAGGCCCCGTCGAGCTGGGCGGTCATGGCGGGCGGCAGCACCTCGCGATAGGGGCGCTGCAGCACCGCGGCGGCCTCGGTCATCAGCTCGTCGGGGTCGGGGGCGTGAATATAGCTGAAGCGCCCCTCGCCATCGAAGACGAAGATCATGTCCCGGATGGAGCCCACCAGCGCCTGGAGGCGCGACTCCCGGGCCTGTACCTCGCGACGGGCCAGTTCACGCTCCAGGGCCTGCCGGCGAACCTCCTCCTCCAGCCGCAGCCGGTTGAGGTAGTGGCGCAGCGCCAGCCAGCCGAGTCCCATCACCGTAAGCGCAATCAGCACCCGGATCCACAGGCGATGGAGCCAGTCGCCGAGCAGCACCTCCCGCGCCTCGCCCACCACCACCACGAAGGGCAGGTCGCCGACTCGGCGGAAAGTGTAGAGCCGCTCGCCGCCATCCAGCGGCGACGTGGCCTGAAGCGTGGCGCTGGCCGCCCCGCTGGCGATGAAGGCTCGCGTCCGGGGCTCGTCGATGGATACCCCGAGCACCGCCGGGGAGTGCTCATCACCGACCCGGGGACGCCGTGCCACCAGCTGCATCTCGGTGTCGAGGATGGCGATGCTCTCGCCGCGCGTCAGGCTGAGCAGCTCCAGGGCCTCGCCGAACACCCCGGGGTCGAGCTCCACCAGGGCCAGGCCCTGGCCATCGGACAGCCGCCGCGCGTGCACCACCACATGGCGCTGCTCCAGCGCCGACCAGTGGATCGGCGAGATCCACTCCGCCCGCTCGGGCGCATCTCGCAGGGTGCGATAGAACGGCAGGCCGGAGACATCGAAGCCCGGGGGATGGAGCGAACTGGAGGAGCCGACGACCCGCCCCTCGGCATCGACGAGGCTGATCTCGTCGACGAACCCCAGGCGGTCGAGCTGCTGGGCAAGGAAGGGCTCGACCCACTCGGGGTCCGGCGGGTCACCGAAGAGGCGCTGCCGCTGGGGCGGCTGCATCAGCTGGGAGACCGCGGCGAGGCTGAAATCGCTCGCGGAGAAGATGCTGGCGACCCACTCCGCCACCAGGTCGGCCCGCGCCGCCGTGCGCTCGCGGGCGGCCTGCATGTCACGCTGGTACTGGTCGAAGAGGAAACCGCCCAGGGAGCCGAACAGCATCAGCATGCCCAGGATGTAGAGGGCGATGGCGACCCGGCGATCCCGGCGCGCACGCCGGCTCGCCATCGCATCGGCCTGGGCGTCGGGTTCGATCATCGAGCAGCGTTCCTTGCGAGTGTGACGGTGGCACCCGCAGTGTAACGCCTTGGTGAAGAGTGTGCTGACCTGACGCCGTCAATTCTGCGTTGAACCGGCCCGCCCGGCTCCATCATGCAGCGGGCCGCCACCGCCGCCGGGCTCCTGATCCCGCTCAGGAGGGGCGGCCCCCTTCTGCGCGTTGCGCCCGGCGGCCGGTCGGCTCCTCCTCGGCCATCGCCCTGGCCAGGGCCTCACGCTCGGCGGCCTCGTCGGCCAGGCTGCGCCGCGGCAGCACCAGGTTGAGGGTGAAGGCCACCAGGGCGGCGACCACGATGGGCGAGCCGCCCACCACCAGCTGCAGCATCGCCGGGAGCTGGCCGATCGCCTCGGGGACCGCGTAGACCCCCATGCTCAGCGCCAGGGCGAGACTGGCGATGGTCATGTTGCGCGCCGACATCTCGTCCCGGGTGATCAGCTGGATGCCGGTCATGGTGATCATGCCGAACACCGTGATGGTGGCCCCGCCCAGCACCGGATAGGGAATGGTGGTCATCACGGCGCCGAACTTGGGCACCAGCCCCGCCACCAGCAGGAAGAGCGCGGCCAGCGCCAGCACGAAGCGGCTGACCACCTTGGTCATCGCCACGATGCCCACGTTCTGGCTGTAGGAGGAGGTCGGCATGGCGCCGAAGAAGGAGCCGACCGCAGTGGTCGCCCCGTTGCCCAGCAGGCCGCCGAACAGCTCCCGGGTGGTGGGCTCACGGTTCATGCCCCCCACCGAAGTGGCGGAGAGATCACCAATGGTCTGCACCGAGTTGACCACGCAGATGATCACCACCGAGAGGATGGCGGCGGCGTGGAACTCGAGCTCATGGGGCAGCAGCCGCGGGGCGCTGAACCAGCCCGCCTCGCGCACCGGGGTGATGTCCACCATGCCCAGCGCCAGGGCCAGCGCATAGCCCGCCCCGATGCCGCAGATGATCGCCGCCAGCTTCATGAAGCCCCGCGCGAACTGGGAGACGCCGAGCACCACCCCGAGCGTCACCAGGGCGACCAGCCAGTTCTGCGGATCACCGTAGTCGCTGGCGCCCACCCCACCGGACATGTAGTGGATGGCGATGTCGTAGAGCGAGAGCCCGATCACCAGCACCACCACCCCCGCCACGATGGGCGGAAAGAGGTGGCGAATGCGGGTGATGAAGAGCCCCACCAGGATCATGGCGATGCCGCCCACCACCTGGGCACCGAGGATCCCGCCGATGCCGTACTGGGCGCCCACGGCGACCAGGGTCGGCACGTAGGCGAAGCCCACGCCGAAGATGGTGGGCAGCCGGGCGCCGAAACGCCCCACGCCATAGAGCTGGACCAGGGTGGCCAGCGCCGAGGCGATCAGCGAGACCTGGATCAGCAGCATCTGATCGGCCAGGCTGCCGCCGGCGGCGCCGACCACGATGATCGGCACGGTCACCGTGCCCATGATCATCGCCAGGATGTGCTGGAAGGAGAGGGGCAGGGCCCTGGCCAGGGGCGGCCGGCCATGGAAGTCGAAGACGGAGTGGCTGTGCTGTGGTGTGCTCATCGAGGGGCTCATCGCGATTCTTGTCGTTGGTTGGGGTCGCGATGACCGAGCCTAGCCAAGAGCCAGGGTGTACACAACTTTTGTATACTAAAAAACTTAAAATGTAGACCAATGTCTCAGTCGGCCACCTCGGCCACCTCGGCCACCTCGGCCAGCCGCCAGTCGTTGTCGGTGAGCGGCTCGCCGCCATTCGGGGTGACCCGCACGGTATCGCTCAGGCCGATCCCCCACTGACCGGGCAGACGCAGGCAGAGCGGCAGGTGGAAGACCATGTCGGCGGCGAACTCGCGCGGCTGGCCGCGAGCGATGTAGCCGGTGCCCTCGACCCAGCTGGGCGGGAACTGGGCGCCCACCGCATAGCCAAACACCCCCGAGAAGAACAGCCGGTCGGCGTGGGGAGCGAGCACCGCCTCGGCGGCGCGGGCGGCATCGTCGAAGGTACGGCCGGGGCGCATCTCGGCGGCGAGCGTCTCGAACAGCGCCCGGCAGAGGTCCCGGACCGCCTGCATCTCGCGGCTGGCGTGGCCGGCCACGACGGTGCGCATCATGGGAGCGGTATAGCGCTGGAAGGCCGAGCCGAATTCCAGGAACACCGGATCACCCGCCTCGATGACGGTGCGCTTGTGGTTGACGTGGATGATGCTGATGCGCCGCCCGCTGGTGACGATGGGCTGCAGGCTCATGAATTCGCCGCCGGCGGCCAGCATCGCCCGGGCGCCCTCGGCGGCCACCTCGTTGTCGGTGACGCCGGGGGCGATGATCGCCTCGGCGGCGGCGAGGCCGGCGGCGGTGATCCGCGCGCTCTCGCGCAGGCAGTCGAGCTCCGCCGGCGTCTTGACCAGGCGGACGACGTCGAGCAGAGCCCCGCCGTCGTCGCGGAAGCGCTCGGCGCCGAGCCGCGCCTGCAGCTCGCGGATCACCCCGAAGCGCAGCCCGGCACCGAAGAGATCCAGGCCGATGCTGCGAAAGGGCGAGAGCGTCTCGGCCAGCGGGGCGATCACCTCGTCGATCCCCTCCCAGCGGTAGCCAAGGATCTCGTCCACCGCAGCGGTGACCACGGCGGGCCCGGTCTCGATGGAGGGCACCTGCAGCACCCGGCGGTCGGCCGTTACCACCAGGGCGGTGTGCACCGAGACCTCGAAGGTGTGGTAGCCGGTCAGGTAGAAGATATCGGCGGGGTCGGTGAGCAGCAGCGCCTCGAGGCCTGCATCGCGCATGGCGGCGTGCACCCGGGCGAGGCGGGCGGCGAATTCGGCGGGTGCGAAGGGCAGCTCGGCGCCCTCCAGCTGCTCGGCCAGGGCATGACGGTAGGCGTGATGGTCCATGGGCGCTCTCCTGATCGCGACGACGAGGTTCCAGCCGGCGGCGCACGGGCGGCTTCGCGGCTACCGGCAGTGTAGCCCCGGACCCGGTGCAGCCCGGCGGAAGGAAGCGAAAATATCCCTGTTCGCCTCCGGCCCGGTTTCGTAGAATCCAGCCTCGTGTTGAACGCTACAGGACAACGATATGGGACGGGCCTTTCAGAACCGCAAGGAATCCATGGCCAAGACGGCCGCTGCCAAGACCAAGGTCTACAGCAAGTACGGCCGCGAGATCTACGTGGTCGCCAAGCAGGGTGGCACCGACCCCGCCGGCAACCTGAGCCTGCGCGGCCTGATCGAGCGCGCCAAGAAGGATCAGGTGCCCTCCCACGTGATCGAGAAGGCGCTGGACAAGGCCAGCGGCGTGGGCGGCGAGGACTTCTCCCCGGCCCGCTACGAGGGCTTCGGGCCGGGCAACGCGATGGTCATCGTCGACTGCCTGACCGACAACCCCAACCGTACCTTCGGTGACGTGCGCGCCTGCTTCACCAAGACCAAGAGCAAGATCGGCACCCCGGGCACCGTCAGCCACATGTTCGACCACTGCGCCATCCTCGCCTTCAAGGGCCAGGACGAGGAAGCCACCCTCGAGGCGCTGATGGAGGCCGATGTCGACGTGACCGACATCGAGAACGAGGAGGGGCAGATCACCGTCTTCGCCTCGCACACCGAGTATGCCAAGGCCAAGCAGGCGCTGATCGACGCCTTCGGCGAGCTCGACTTCGAGGTGGACGAGATCCAGTTCGTGCCCCAGACCACCACGCCCG
Source organism: Halomonas sp. PGE1 (assembly GCF_013000985.1). NCBI lineage: Bacteria > Pseudomonadati > Pseudomonadota > Gammaproteobacteria > Oceanospirillales > Halomonadaceae > Halomonas > Halomonas sp. PGE1. The sequence continues at coordinate 1,032,052 of NZ_CP053032.1, read as the reverse complement.
TGGCGGGCGACGACGTGGCGATGTTCGAGAAGTTCCTCGACATGCTCAACGAGCTGGACGACGTCCAAAACGTCTTCCACAACGCCGAGCTGCCCGAGTAACACCCCTCCCCCGCCTGCCGCCCGCTCAGGGCGGCAGCGACCCTTCAGTGCAGCGGCAGGCTCGCCTGCTCCGTCAGGAAGGCCTCGATCCCTGCGGAGTAGTCCGGCTCGCTCTCCAGAAAGCCGGTGTTGTGGCCGCCCCGAATCTCGAGCAGGCGCTTCGGGTCTCGCGCCGCCCGGTAGACGGCCTCGCCCTCGGCGAAGGGGATGATCTCGTCCTCGCGGCTGTGGATCACCAGCAGCGGCGCCTCGACGCCCCTGACGTGCCTCTCGGTATCGTGGGAGAAGCGCGCCAGCCAGCGCGCCGGCAGGAAGGGATAGACCCGCTGGGCCAGCGCCGGTACCGAGCGGAAGGGCGATTCCAGAATCACCGCCGCCGGCCGCTCCCCCAGGGCCTCCCGCCCCTCGGCCAGCTCGGCCGCCACCGCCGCCCCCAGGGAGCGCCCGAAGAGCACGATCGCCTCCGGGGCCTGGTCGGCCTCCTCGCGCAGCCAGCGCCAGCCGGCCTCGGCATCCAGCGCCAGGCCCGCCTCGCTGGGTCGCCCCTCGCTGCGGCCATAGCCGCGGTAGTCGAGGATCAGCACCGAGAACCCCAGGCGATGGAACTGCACCAGGGAGTCGAGGCGGTGGGAGATGTTGCCGGCGTTGCCGTGCAGGAAGAGCAGGCTGGCCCGCGGCCGTTCGTGGGGCAGCCACCAGGCGTCCAGGGCCAGGCCGTCCTCCGTCTCGAGGGTCACCGGCGACCAGGCCAGGCCGCGATCCGCCGGGGTGCCGATGGGCTCGCGGCCCATATGCGGCAGGTAGAGCAGCCGCTCCTGGAAGGCCCAGGCCAGCGCCACCACCAGCAGGTAGACCAGGGCGATCCCGATGACCCAGCGCAGCAGCATCGTTGCCTCCTTCCGCGCCCGTTGGTGCTCGAGCGAGCGCTCAGCCGTTCCCTGCCGCCAGGCGCAGCCCCAGCCACAGGGCCATCGCCAGGGAGTAGAGCGCCGTCAGGCCCAGCAGGCCATTGAGCGCCGCGCCATCACGGCGGCGGATCTCTCGCGTGAGACCCAGCGCCGCCAGGCCCGTGATCCCCCAGGCGACCCAGGCCCAGGCGGCCAGCCCCAGCGGCAGCGTGGCCGCCAGCGGCCCAAGCGTCAGCATAGCGAACAGGCGCCGGGTCGCGCCCGCCCCCATCCGCACCGCCAGGGTGATCTTGCCGGCCCGGGCGTCGGTATGGCGGTCGCGCAGGTTGTTGACCACCAGGATGGCGGCCACCGGCATGCCCACCAGGAGGCCCGCCGCCACCGCCTCCCGAGTGATCGGGCTCTGCTGGGCCAGCAGCGAGCCCAGCACCGCCACCGGACCGAAGAAGCCCCACACCGCGAGCTCGCCCAGGCCCCGGTTGGCGTAGGGACGCCTGCCGCCGCTGTAGCCGAGCACGCCGAGCAGCGCCAGGCCACCCAGCAGCCACAGCAGCCAGTGGCCGAAGAGCACAAGCCAGAGCCCGGTGGCCACGGCAATGCCCAGGGTCACGGCGAGGCCCGCGCGCAGCTCGGCGGCGCTGAGCCAGCCCGCCTGCAGGGCGCGGGTAGGCCCCAGGCGGTCCGGCTGGTCCACGCCGGAAAGGCCGTCGAAGAGGTCGTTGGCCAGGTTGACCGCCAGCTGCAGCGCCAGCGCGCAGGCGAGGCAGAGCACGGCGGTCGACAGGCTGAAGTGGCCGGGCACCACCAGCGCCTGGCCCAGCAGCACCGGCCCCACCGCGGCGGGCAGCGTGCGCGGGCGCAGCGTCTGCCCCCAGACCCTCACCTTGTGCCTCACCGATGCCGTCATCGACCTCCTCCCTGAGCGCGCTGCCGCCCTTCGCCGCAGCGCATGACATGGGGCATACTCTGTGGCGTATCCCCCGTGCCTGCAAGGAGATAAGGATGTCAGCAGCCTGGTTGTCCCAGGTGGAGCTGCCCTGCACCGCCGGCTTCCCGGTGGTCTGGAGCTCGCTGCTGGCCGAGTCCGGCGTCGAGGGGATCGCCTTCGCCGGGCTGCTGGCCGTCTATCTGCTGGTCTACCTGCTCGACGAGATCCTGGTGCTGGCGGTGGCCATCGTGACGCTGCGCATGAGCCGCATGCAGGAGACCCACGGCCGCACGCTCAAGCTGGTCGGGGGCATGGTGATGCTGGCACTGGGTATCGTGATGCTGGTGGCGCCGGGGATGATGGAGAGCCTGGGAGGATCGCTGTTGGTGATCGGGCTCGCCCTGGCCGGCGCCCTGGGGGTGATGGCCGTCAGCCGCCTGCGCGGCGCCTGACGGCCGGCCGCGCTACTCCACGGTGATGGTGATGACGTCGGAGACCAGCGGCGGGTCGAAGCTGACGTGGCGGTAGTCCATGAACAGCAGCTGGAGGGTGTACTCCCCCGGCTCGAGTTCCAGGCTGCCCTCGGTCTGGCCGCCGCCGAAGTGGCGGGTGTGATCGGTGAAGGGGAGCGGCGCGCCCAGGTCCACCTCCTCCAGAGGCATGTTCACCAGCAGGTGGTGATGGCCGGTGTCGGGGAAGTCGGCGCCTGCCGGCGCTACCCCCATGCCCTTGAGGCCCATGCGCACGGTCACCGGGCCCGACAGGGTCGCCCCATCCTCCGGCGCAATGAAGTAGACCTCGGCGCCCTCGGGGGCCGAGATGCGCTCCAGTTCCGCCATGGCCGGCGCCGCGAGCAGCGCGCTGCCGGCCACTCCCAGCGCCAGGCCCAGGGAATAGATCCGCTTGTTCATGGTTATCTCCTTGTCCATCCCGTGATGGCGTGCAGGGCGGCATCCACCACCCGGTTGGCTCGATGGGAGCGACATGGCCCGCTCCCGCCCTCCAAGACTAGTCGAGCCTGGCAGGGTTGGCAGACGGGTCCTGCTCAGTCCCCGGGGGTGTCGCAGCCCATCACGCCGCCGCGGGCCCAGTGCTCGCCGTCCACCTCCTGGAAGAACACCTGCACGGACTCCGGGCGGGCGCCGTAGACCTCCTCGAAGGCCTCGGTGATGCGGCGGGCGAGCTCGCGCTTCTGCGCCAGGTCGCGGGGGAACTGCTGGATGGTGACGATGGGCATGCTGGCCTCCTCGGGCGGGGGTCTCGGTCGTGGAAGTGGCAGGCCAAGATAGCAGAAACCCGCCGATGGGCGGGTTCCGGTGGGCGATGCGTGCGAACTCAGCGGCTGGCGACGAACGCCTGGTAAGCCTCCCAGGCATCCTCGACGCCCGCCTCGAGGAAGCGTTCGCCGTGCTCGGGGCTGGCCAGGGAAGGGGCGGAGCCCATGCGTCCGTCGGGAAAGCGCCGGCGGAAGGTGTGGGCGTCGCACCGGGCGCTGCCGGCCGGCGCCAGGCGCGGCGACATGGCCACATCGCGTACCGTCTGGGGGGCGGCATGCCAGGCCAGCGACACCTCGGAGGCGGTGGCATGGGTGCCCTCGGCCTCGCCGTAGAGGGAGTCGGCCAGTTCGCGGCCGCGCCGGCCAGCGAACCAGTTGAACAGCCGCAGGTGGAGCTCCCCCGCCGGCGGGCGCTGCAGGCTGCGCTCGCTGAGCACCTCGGCGAAGGCCGCGTTGACGGTGGCCACGTTGCCGCCGTGGCCATTGAGGAAGAAGACGTGGGTGAAGCCGTGGTGCGCCAGCGACGCGATGGTGTCGCGCAACACCGCGACCAGAGTGCTGGGCCTCAGGGTGAGGCTGCCGGGAAAGGCCAGATGGTGCTGCGCCATGCCGATCGCCTGGGTCGGACCGACCAGCACCCCGTGGCGCTCGCCCAGCGCCCAGGCGATCGCCTCGGGGCAGAGCGCATCGGTGCCGATCGGGCCGTTGGGGCCGTGCTGCTCGGTGGAGCCGATGGGCAGGATGATGCCCGTCGAGTGCTCCAGGTAGGCTTCCACTTCCTGCCAGGTGGCGTGTTGCAGTCGCATCGCTGCTCTCCCCGTTGGCGCCGTTGATGACGCCATGATGGCAGATCCGCCCTGGCGCTGCCCGCCTGCCACGGCCGCGCGGGGCTCAACGCTCCCGCTGGGACTCCCGCCACTCCTCGGCGGCCTCCTCCACCCCGGGCTCGTCGCCGCGGTTGAGGGCCGCCCGACGGTAAGCCTCCTCGTCACGCACGTCGTCGATCACCGTCATCAGGTCGTCGACATCCACCGGCGCGGTGTCGTGGACGAAGCAGCCAGTGAGCTCGCTCTCCGGATGCAGCTCGCCCGACTCATAGAGCGCCCAGATCTCCTTGCCGTAGTCGGTGGCCAGAAGCTCAGGGGCGAAGCGCCCGAAGTAGCGGCGCATGTTGTCCACGTCGCGCTCGAACATCCACTCGGCGCTGTTGTTGCCGGCGGCGTCCACTGCCTGGGGCAGGTCGATGATCACCGGGCCATCGGCGGCCATCAGCACGTTGAACTCGGAGAGATCTCCGTGCACCAGGCCGGCACACAGCATCTTCACCACGTCACGGATGATCTTGGCGTAGGACTCGCGGGCCTGCTCGGCGCTCAGGGAGATGTCGTCCAGGCGTGGGGCGGTGAAGCCCTCGGCGTCACTGATCATCTCCATCAGCAGCACGCCGTCGATGAAGCCATAGGGCTTGGGCACCCGCACGTCCGCCGCGGCCAGCCGGTAGAGGGCGTCGACCTCGGCGTTGAGCCAGGCCTGCTCCTGCTCCTTCTGGCCGTAGCGGGTCTTCTTGGCCATGGCCCGGGAGCGACGGCTGTTGCGCTCGCGGCGCCCCTCCTGGTACTGCACGGCCTGCTTGAAGCTGCGCTGCTTGGCCTCCTTGAAGACCTTGGCGCAGCGCCGCTCGCCGTGGGAGCGCACCACGTAGACCTGGGCCTCCTTGCCGCTCATCAGCTGGCTCTCGACCGCCTCGATCAGACCGTCGTCCACCAGCGGCTGCAGTCGCTTGGGTATCTTCATCTCGTCTCCCGAAATTCGCCGAGGCGCCTCACCGGCCGACCCGCCGGGCGCGAACGCTGCGCCCCTTGATTCTGCCATTGAGCAGCCGCGCCAGGGCCTCGTCGGCCACCTCGCGCCGCACGGCAACAAAGGCGCTGTTGGCCAGCACCTTGATCTTGCCCACCTGGTCGCCGGCCAGCCCCGCCTCGCCGGTCAGGGCGCCGAGGATGTCGCCGGGGCGCACCTTCTGCTTCTTGCCGGACCCCAGCTGCAGGGTCGCCATGGGCGGTACCAGCGGCTCGCGAGAGAGCACCGAGCGGGGCGGCAGCGGGGCCTCCTCCAAGGGCTCGCCGAGGAAGTCGTTGAGGCGCGCCAGCCGGTAGGCCTCGCCCTCGCCGACCAGGGTACAGGCGATGCCGGCGCTGCCGGCCCGGCCGGTACGCCCGACCCGGTGCACGTGCACCTCGAGCTCCCGGGCGATGTGGTAGTTGAACACCGCATCCAGCTCGGCGATGTCGAGCCCCCGGGCCGCCACGTCGGTGGCCACCAGGATGGAGGCGCTGCGGTTGGCGAAGAGCACCAGCAGCCGGTCGCGGTCGGCCTGCTCCAGGTCGCCGTGCAGCGCCAGGGCGCTGAAGCCCGCCGCCCCGAGCGCCTGGGCCACCTCGTCGGTCTCGCGCTTGGTATTGCAGAACACCACGCTGCTACCCGGGCGGAAGTGCAGCAGCAGCCGGCAGAGCGCCTCCAGGCGCGCCTCGTCGCCGTCGGCGACCCGGTAGACCCGCTCATGGATGCTGCCGGCATCGTGGGTCTCGGCCACCTCCACGGTGACCGGGTCGCGCATCAGCGCCGCGGCCACGGGGCGCACGGCGTCGGAGAAGGTGGCGCTGAACAGCAGCGTCTGGCGCGACGCCGGGGTCTCGGCGACGATCGCCTCGAGGCTCGCCTGGAAGCCCATGTCGAGCATGCGGTCGGCCTCGTCCAGCACCAGGGTCGCAAGCCCGTCCAGGACGAGCGAGCCCTTGCGCAGGTGCTCCTCGATCCGGCCTGGGGTGCCCACCACAATATGCGCGCCATGGGCCAGGGAAGCGAGCTGCGGGCCGAAGGGGGCGCCCCCGCACAGGGTCAGCACCTTGACGTTGGGCAGGGTGCGCGCCAGCCGGCGCAGCTCGCCGGCCACCTGGTCGCCCAGCTCCCGGGTCGGGCAGAGGACGAGCCCCTGCACCGCGAAGCTTGAAAGCGCAAGCCGCGAGAGCAGCCCCAGGCCGAAGGCCGCGGTCTTGCCGGAGCCGGTCTTCGCCCGGGCGATCACATCGCGACCGGCCAGGATCGGCGGCAGACTCTCGGCCTGGATCGGCGTCATGGCGGCGAAGCCCAGGGAGGCGAGGTTATCGAGCAGCTCCGGCGCCAGCGGCAGCGAGGCGAAGGCGGCGTCGGGGGAGGAATCAGACAAGGGAACATCCTGCAGACAAAATAGGGGCGCCGACGACAGCGAACGAGCCGGGGTCGATAACGGCCGGGGTCGACAATGAAGAGCAGCGAAGGCCGGGCGGCATGGGCCGGGGAAGCGGGAGACTGGAAGGCCTGCAGGATAGCAGAAAGCTGCCCGGCACGCTGCAGATACCGACTGCCGGGTGGCGCGCCGCCGAGGGGCGCGAGCGGGCGGGGGTCACGGCTGCCGCAGGACCGGCACCTCGCCGCCCGCCTCCGCCAGCCTCTCCACGGGCAGCGGCCCGTGGGCCTTGACGGTCTGGATGGCGAAGTTGCTGCGGATGTCGGTGACCCCGGGCAGCCTCAGCAGGGTCCCGGTGAGGAAGCGCTCGTAGGCCGCCAGATCCGGCACCACCACCTGCAGCAGGAAGTCCGACTCCCCCGACACCAGATGCGCCGAAACCACCTCCGGCAGGGCGACGACGGCCTCACGGAAGGCGTTGGCCTGGGCCTCGTGGTGGCGCTCCACCCTGATGCCGACGAACACCGTGAGGCCGAAGCCCACGCCGCCGCGATCCAGCTCGGCGTGATAGCCGCGGATCAGTCCCGCCGCCTCCAGCTGACGCACCCGGCGCAGGCAGGGCGACGGCGAGAGGTTCACCTCCTCGGCCAGTTGGACGTTGGTCAGTCGGGCGTCACGCTGCAACGCGGCCAGGATGCGGCGGTCGATGGCATCCAGCCGTCGATTTGGCATGAAACGTCACCATTAACAATACAAGTGGCAGTAGATGCCAACTATAGCCGATGGAATGGTGAATCTTGCAAGGACCTGCCCTCGCCCATGGCGCTAGACTGGCGTCGCTGCCCCGCACCAACTTTCACCCACGTCCCACGGCAGGAGGCGCCCCATGGAGCTCTGGCTGTTCATCGTCGCCCTGGCGGCGGTCTACCTGCTGCCCGGCCCCGACATGCTGCTGGTGCTGCATACCGGCAGCCTGCAGGGACGCTCCCGGGCACTGGCCACGGCAGCGGGCCTGGCGGTGGCCCGCGGGCTGCACGTGACCCTGGCTGCCCTGGGACTGGCCACGCTCTTCGTCACCGCCCCCTGGACCTTCGATGCCGTGCGCTATGCAGGCGCCGCCTACCTGACCTGGATCGGCCTGCAGCTGCTGCGCGCCCCCGGCGAACCGCCCCCAAAGGCCCCGGGTGGGGCGATGCCGCGCCAGGCGAGCCACCGCCTGGCCTGGCGCCGCGGGCTACTCACCAACCTGCTCAACCCCAAGTCGCTGCTGTTCTGCTCGGTGCTGCTGCCGCAGTTCGTGCATCCCGACCGTGGGCCCGTGCTGCTGCAGTTCTCCCTGCTCGGGGGGCTGCTGGTAGCCATCGGCCTGCTGTTCGATGCCGGCTATGCGACCCTTGGCGCCGCCCTGCAGCGCTGGTTCGCCGGCAGCCCCCTGAAGGCGCGGCTGCAGCGCTGGACCTTCGGCTCGCTGCTGATCGGCTTCGGACTGCGCCTGGCCGCCTGACCCCCTGCGCCTTGCCCTGCGTCAAGACGCCGCCGCCGGGCCATCGCCTTTTACCGAGCCGCAGATGGCCACCGTCGGCGAGGGCCATGCCGAGCTGGAGTAGCGCCTGGGCGGCTGCGACTGCCTGGCCGTGGGCGAGGCCTCCTTCGAGGATCAGGCCCGCACCGGCAGCCGTGAGGCGCCGCCTTCCAGTACCTCGCGAATCTCCTCGCCCTCCAGGGTCTCACGCGCCTCCAGCGCGGCGGCCAGACGATCCAGCTCGGCGCGGTGCTGCTCCAGCAGCTGGCGTCCGCGAGCCTCCATCTCGCCGAGCAGGCGCCGGATCTCCTGGTCCACGAGGCTCGCGGTGGCCTCGCTGTGCTCGCGCAGCTGGGTCATCTCGCGCCCCAGGAAGGCGTGCTCCTGCCCCTGGGAGAGGGCGACCGGGCCGATCCGCTCGCTCATGCCCCAGCGCGCCACCATGCGCCGCGCCAGGCGGGTCGCCTGCTCCAGGTCGTTCTCCGCCCCGCTGCTCACCTCGCCGAACACGATCGACTCGGCCAGCCGACCGCCGAACATCACCGTCAGGCGATCGTGCAGGTAGGACTCGTTGTAGTTGACGCGCTCCTCGTCGGGCACCTGGGCGGTGACGCCCAGGGTGAGCCCTCGGGGCAGCACCGTGACTTTCTCCAGACGGTCGGCGTGGGGCAGCAGGTGGGCGAGCAGCGCATGGCCCGCCTCGTGGTAGGCGACCACGCGGCGCTGAGCCTCGGAGAGCCCCAGGTCGCGCTCCTCGCCCAGCATCACCCGGTCCCGGGCGTCGACGAAGCAGGCCCAGTCCAGGTCGGCCCGGCCACGCCGCCCGGCCAGCAGGGCGGCCTCGTTGGCCAGGTTGGCGAGATCCGCCCCCGAGAAGCCGATGGTGATCTCGGCCAGCCGCGCCAGGTCGGCGTCGGCGGCCAGTGGCATGCGCCGGGTATGCACCTGGAGGATCGCCTCCCGGGCCTGGCGGTGGGGGTTCTCGAGGGTCACCTTGCGGTCGAAGCGACCCGGGCGCAGCAGCGCCGGGTCGAGCACGTCGGGGCGGTTGGTGGCGGCCAGCACCACCACCGATTCGTGGCCCTCGAAGCCGTCCAGCTCGGCCAGGATCTGGTTGAGGGTCTGCTCGCGCTCGTCGTGGCCGCCGCCTACCCCGGTGCCCCGGGTGCGGCCGATGGAATCGATCTCGTCGATGAAGACCACCGAGGGCGCCCTCTCCTTGGCCTGGCGGAAGAGGTCGCGCACCCGCGAGGCCCCCACCCCCACGAACATCTCGATGAACTCGGAGCCGCTGATGCTGAAGAAGGGCACCCTGGCCTCGCCGGCCACCGCTCTCGCCATCAGGGTCTTGCCGGTGCCCGGCGGGCCCATCATCAGGATGCCACGGGGAATGCGGGCGCCCAGCGCCTGGAAGCGCGCCGGCTCCTTGAGGAACTCGATCACCTCGAGGATATCGCGCTTGGCGTTCTCCGAGCCCGCCACGTCGGCCAGCTTCACCTTGCTCTGCTGGGGCTCCACCAGCCGCGCCCGGGACTTGCCCATGCCGAAGGTGCCGCCGCCACCGGTCAGGCGCTCCTGCATGCGGTTCCAGAACCAGAACAGCAGCGCCAGCATCAGCAGCCAGGGCACCACGCCCATCAGCAGCCGCTGCCACGCCTCGGGCTCCGCCGGTCGCGCGGCAATGCGCACCCGCTGGGCCTCCAGACGCTCCAGCAGGCGCTCGCTCTCGACGTCGGGGCGGGTGGTGGTGAAGGCGCGGGTCTCGCCCAGGTCCAGATCGAGGCGCCCGGAGTCGCTGAACACCCCTTCCAGGGCCTGGCCGCGCAGGGTGACCTCGGCCACGTGGCCGGCATCCACCGCCTCGAGGAAGTCGGAGTAGGTCAGCTCCACCCGGGCCTGGCGGTCGGCCCCATCCAGGTAGTGGAACATCAGCAGGATGGCCACCGCCATCCAGACGAACAGCAGCCACTGCTGGCGGGGCGAGCCGTTGCCGGCACGGCCGTCGCCATCGTCGCCGGGCGGGGTGCCGGCCGGCTCGGGGGGTGGCGCGTCGGGCCGAGGGGCCTGGGGAGCAGCCATGGCGGCCTCCACTGGGGGTATCACTACCACCATGGCCCCGTCGCCCCCCGGCTGGCAAGTGCCGGGGCATGGGCGCCCCTGGCCGGCTATGCCATAGTAGTGGCAGGCCCCGTCGCAGCGGGCCTCGTCACCCGCCAGGAGAGCGCCATGCGGCGATCGACCACCCCCCGTCACCCGCGCGCCATCATCGCCCGCCTCGCCAGGCTGGCCGGCATCTGGCTACTGCTCGGGGGGCTCTTCGTCGGCCAGGCCGGCGCGGCGGCGCCGGAGCGCCCCACCCTGGGCCTGGCGCTGGGCTCGGGGGGCGCCAACGGGCTGGCCCATATCGCCATGCTGAGGGTACTCGACGAACTCGAGATCGTCCCCGACCGCATCGCCGGCACCAGCATCGGCGCGGTGATCGGCGGGCTCTATGCGGCGGGGCTCTCCGCCGACCAGATCCAGGATATCTTCGACGACGTGGCGGGCTCGCCCCTGGACGCCCTCTCGGGGCTCGCCGGCTCGGAGCTGGACCTGGCGGACCTACTGCAGCTCGGCCTGAGCGACGGCGGCCTGTTCGACTCCGGGGGGTTCCTGCGCTATCTGGCTGCCCACACCGAGGCGCGCACCTTCGATGACCTGGCGATCCCGCTCTCGGTGGTGGCCACCGACTACTGGAGCGGCGACAGCGTGGTGATCGAGGCGGGCCGGCTGTTCCCCGCCATCGAAGCGAGCATGGCGGTGCCGGGGCTGTTCTCGCCGGTGCGCCGCGACGAGCTGCTGCTGATCGATGGCGGCACCTCCAACCCGCTGCCCTTCGAGCTGCTGCTGGATGAGATGGACCTGGTGATCGCGGTGGACGTCTCCGGCGCCCGCCATCCCGACAGCGACCCCGTCCCCGGCATCACCGACCTGCTGTTCAAGACCTTCAGCATCATGCAGCAGTCGCTGATCCGCCAGGCGCTGGCGCACCGGCGCCCGCACCTCTACCTGAAGCCGGAGGCCGCGGGAGTGCGCCTGCTGCACTTCAACCGCATCCACGAGATCCTCGCCCAGGCCGAGCCGGTGGCGGACGAGCTGCGCGACCAGTTGACGATCTGGCTGGCCATCCAGGCCGACGCCGCCATGCCCTGACGGATCCCCGTGCCCGACCGCCGTCGGGAGGTTATGCTCAGGAGAGCCCCCACCGCCCCCGCAGGAGACGCGCGATGGCCGACATCACCGCACGGCTGGCCGACCTCAAGGCCAGGATTGACGAGCTGGCCGGCCTGGCCGCCGCCGAGCACCGCGAGCATGCCAGCCGCCTGGCACAGACCCTGACCGGCGACCTCGAGGGGCTGCTCGAGGCGTCGCCCCCGGCGCCAAGGCCCGCGGGGCCGCCACCCAGGGCACCCCGCGACGAGGTGGAGCGCTGCCCGGTCTGCTCGCTGCGTAGCTACCGTTTCCAGCGGGGCACCATCCGCGAGAGCGACTATGGCGGCTTTGAAGCCCTCTACCGCTGCGGCAGCTGCGCCCACGAGGGCTGGAAGGAGATCACCTGATCCCGCGCGGGCTCAGCGGCAGAAGGGCCCGACCTGATAGAAGCGCCGGCACTGGAACTCCGCCTCGCAGCTGGCCAGCTGCCCCTGGTAGCGGCTGGCCCGGCTCGCCACCTGGCCGGCCGCCCGCTGCACCGCGGGCTTGCCGCGCCAGGTGCCGCGCTGATAGCCACCGGCCCCCTCGTGATAGGCCAGGTAGAGGTGCTCGGGGTTGTTCAGCGAGATACCGGCCTGCCGCTGGCTGCGCGCGTTGTACCAGCCGATGAAGTCGGTGGCATGCTTCATGTGGCTGCGCCGGGCCAGGGTGCCGCCGGCCTCGTCGCGATACTCCCCCCATACCGGGTCCAGGGCCTGGGCATAGCCCCGCGCCGAGGAGGGGCGCGGCCCCGGGATGAAGCCCAGGTAGCGCTGGCGCGGCGGGCGCACATGGCTCTGGAACGAGGACTCCTGCTGGATGAAGGCCATCTGGGTGGCGATGGGGGTCCCCCAGCGCGCCTCGGACTCCCGGGCGTAGTCGTACCAGCGCGGCTGTTCGCGGAAGATCTCGCAGACGTTGCTCTGGTCCGCCGGCGGCGACGGCGCCAGGGCCGCACAGCCACCGAGCAGGCCTAGCGCGCCTGCCGCCAGGCCGGTGCGCAGCAGGCGACGCCACCGCCCCTCGCGCCTGCCCGGCAGGCTGCTAGCCAAGGGCCGCACGCAGCTTGTCGGCGGCCGCCGCCAGGTCGGCCGGATCGGCCATGGGCAGGTCGACCACCTGGATATCGCTCATCTCGTCGAGCGGGGTCAGGTGGATATGCACGTGGGGCACCTCGAGGCCCACCACCAGCATGCCGACCCGCCGACAGGGGAAGGCGCGCTTGATCGCCTTGGCGACTCGCCGGGAGACGCCCATCAGATGCACGTAGAGCGCCTCGGGCAGGTCATCCCAGTGGTCGACCTCCTCGCGGGGGATCACCAGCACATGGCCGGGCTTCATCGGCTGGATGGTCATGATAACCACGCATTGCTCGTCCTCGTGGACGAAGTGGCCCGGGATCTCTCCCTGCATGATACGGGTGAAGATGCTCGCCATCGGCACTCTCCTGGCAGTGGGGACGACATGCCGACACGCGCGGACTGCAGCGGCGGCACGAAACCGGTATGCTGAAGGCGCAACACCCTCAGTACGGAGCAGAATACACGATCGATCATTCATTCCAAGCCAGCACGGAGGTTCACATGAAGGTCTACAAACCTGAATGGCGGTGCACGTTTAGCGTAAACGAAGGCGCGGAAGAATCAGCCAGCTGGAAGGAGAGGATCGCCTGGCAGCTGCGCGAGTTTGCCGACCGGCTGGACGGCGGCGGCAGGACATTGAAGATCGACTGCGACGTCACACCCGCGGTGAGCGAGGACGAGATCAACACCTGCCTGGGCAAGGGCTTCGCCGTGACCCAGAGCCTGCTCACCCAGCTCGCCCAGCAGGCCGCCTGTGAGGACGTCATGCGCGACGCCAAGGCCGAGCTGTTCGCGGAGGAAGAGGAAAGCCCCCGGCACTGACACGCGCCGTCGCAGCCGCGTGCCATCCCCACGCCCCATTCGGACTCCGGATGGGGCGTCTTCATTGCGGCCTGCCGGATCTGCCCGACGTGGATACGTCCGGCGTGGATACGTCCGGCGTGGATACGTCCGGCGTGGATACGCCCCGCGAGGGGGCCCGGCGAGATGCACCCGGTGACGCGGCATGCCATCCTTGGTCCTTCGCTCGCCACCGGAACGTGTCGCCATGCCGCTTGCCATCAGCCTGATTGCCCCTTCCTCCTTCACCCCCGATGACGACATCGAGCGGGGCGTGCGCGGACTCGAGTCCCTCGGGGTGACCGTGCGCCGGCCGGCCCCGCTGCAGCGGCGGACCCGCTACCTGGCGGGCGATCGGGAGTGGCGCCTTGCGCAGCTCCACGCCGCCTATGCCGACCCCGACACCCAGGCGGTGTGGGCGGTGCGCGGCGGCTTCGGCTGCGCCCAGCTGGCAGCGGGAATCGACTGGGCGCGGCTGGCCGGCCGGCCCAAGCCGCTGGTCGGCTACTCCGACCTCACCGCCCTGCTCCACCAGTGCCACTTGCACGGGCTGCCGGCGATCCACGCTCCGGTGGTCAAGGCCGCAGGCGCCCTGCTCGATGGATCCGCGGATGAGCGCACCGTCGTTCGGCGCCAGTTCGAGGAGACCCTCGCCCTGATCCGCGGCAGCGCCTCCCTCGACTACCCGCTCACCGCCTGGCACGACGCCCCATCACGGCGGGAAGGCCCGCTGGTGGGCGGCAACCTCATCACCCTGGCCAGCCTCGCCGGCACCCCGCTGGCCTTCCGCGCGCCGCCCGGCGCCCTGGTGATCCTCGAGGACGTGGGCGAGCCCTACTACCGGCTGGAGCGCGCCCTCTGGCAACTGGTGCAGGCCGGCGCCCTGGATGAGGCCGGCGCCGTCTGCCTGGGGACCTTCGAAGGGTGCCGCCCCTATGACGAGACGCCGCTCGAGGCGATCGTCGCCGAGACCCTGGCCCCCCTTGGGCTACCGTTCTACCACGGCCTGCCGGTGGGCCACGGCCTGCACAACCGCCCCTGGCGCTATGGCGCAACGGGGGTTCTCGAGGAGGGGCGCCTTAGCGTGGCGGGCTAGCCTTGGTGCTGCACCGCAGCGTAGAGGGTGCGCCAACAAAGCAGTTACACAATTGTCGCCATCTTGCATCGATCTTCGCCGATCTTCGAAACGCTGCTTGCCGCCCCTGGAAAAGGCGGCTACTATTTGATCGCCCTTATGGCAACTCGCTGCATCGCAGCATACGCGACCCGCACCACGAGAGACCCTGAGGAAACCAGATGGGAACCCGATCGAGACTGTTACTCGCCTGCTGCCTGACAGGCGCATTGACCCTCGGTACCCAGGCGGCCATGGCCCATGAGGCCGAGCCCGATATCCAGGAAGGCTACGCCTCCTTCTATCACGACAAGTTCCAGGGGCGGGCCACCGCCAGCGGTGAGCGGTTCGACCAGAACCAGCTGACCGCCGCCCACCCCGACCTGCCCTTCGGCACCGAAGTCGTCGTGACCCGGCCCGACACCGGCCGCGAGGTCACGGTGGTGATCAACGACCGCGGCCCCTTCGTGAAGGGGCGTGTCATCGACCTTTCCAAGCGCGCCGCCCGCGAGCTCGGCATGCTCCATCGCGGCGTGGCACCGGTCATCATCACCGCCATCAACTGAGGCAGACGCCACCGCCCGGCGCTCAGCGACCGCCGGCGATCTGGTCGGCAAAATCGTGATTGACGTCGCGATGGTCGGCCTCGTCGGCCCTCACCGCCGCGACCACCTCGCGAAGGCGCGCATCGGCCGGCAGCTTCCAGTAGTCGATGGCGATCTGCGGCGCCGGAATATTCTCGTACTTGCCGCTATCGATGCCCTCGAGATACTCGGTGTAGCTGATCACCGCCTCCTCCTCGAGATAGCCCACCACCCGGTGGGCCGTCCTGCTGGAACACAGGTAGAGCAGAAAGAAGAGGTTGTAGAACACCCCCTGGGCCAGCACGATCAGAGCCCGCTCCAGCCGGGTGGGCTGCGCCACCTCGATGAAGGTCATCAGGTGCATGCGCTCGTTCTCGGCCTCGTCCAGCAGGGTCCGAATCCAGCCGTCGTCATCCTTCAGGCGCCGCAGGGAGCGCAGGTGCTGCAGGGTGCCACCGACCATCCCCGGCACCGCCGCCACCGTCTCCAGCACCACGGCGCGGTGGCCATAGCGTCCGGCGAAGAACAGGTCGGCGAAGAAACGCATGAAGCGCACCAGCCGGTAGGCGAACCGGTCGGAGAGCCCTCTGGGGCGGTGGTGGCGGCGAAGGGGTGTTTCAGACGGCGAGGACGCGTCACTGGAACTCATCAAGCACTCTCCTTGGCTTCGTTGGCAGGGCGGCCCCGATGACCGGGGCTCCCTCACAGACTGCCGTCCTGCCAGACGGTTCCCTTCACCGCGGCGTGGGGCAGCACGCCACGCTGCTTGCCACCCTCAGCTCCCGGGCTCGAGCCGGTCCTGGGTGCGCGTCGCGAAGTCGCCGGCGTCATGGCGCTCGTGGAGCTGTTCCGAGGGCTCCCCGAAGGTGCGATTCACCATGCGCCCGCGCCGTACCGCTGGCCGGGCGTCGATCTCCTCGGCCCAGCGCCGCAGGTGCCGATACTCCTGCACCTGCAGGAACTCCCCGGCATCGTAGAGTCGCCCCAGCGCCAGCTGCCCATACCAGGGCCAGGTGGCGATATCGGCGATGCTGTAGGCGTCGCCCCCCAGGTAGCGGCTCTCTGCCAGGCGACGGTCCAGCACATCGAGCTGGCGCTTGGCCTCCATGGCGAAGCGGTTGATGGGGTACTCGAACTTCTCCGGGGCATAGGCGTAGAAGTGGCCGAAGCCGCCGCCCAGGTAGGGAGCGCTGCCCATCTGCCAGAACAGCCAGCTGAGGGTCTCGGTGCGCTCGGCAGGGGCGTCCGGCAGGAATTCGCCGAACTTCTCGGCCAGGTAGAGCAGGATCGACCCGGACTCGAATACCCGCCGGGGCGGGTCGACGGTGTGGTCCATCAGCGCCGGGATCTTGGAGTTGGGGTTGACCGCCACGAAGCCGCTGCCGAACTGGTCGCCATCGCCGATGCGGATCAGCCAAGCGTCGTACTCGGCGCCGGCATGGCCCAGCGCCAGCAGCTCCTCCAGCATTACCGTGACCTTGACCCCGTTGGGCGTGCCCATGGAGTAGAGCTGCAGCGGGTGCTTGCCCACCGGCAGCGCCTTGTCGTGGGTGGGCCCGGCGATGGGGCGGTTGATGCTGGCGAACTTGCCGCCGCTGGGCTGCTCCCACTTCCATACCCGGGGCGGAACGTAGGCGTGATCGCTCATGCTGACTCCATTAGCAGGGACATGGTATGTGCCACTCACGATACCCCGCCGCGCCCGGCACCGCGAGCCCGGGGGCTTCGCCAACGGGAGGGGCCCGCACCAACGCGAACAGCCGCCCGAAGGCGGCTGTTCTGGAAGGCTGACCTGGAGAAGCGTCACGCTGGTACCGGCGGCCGGACTCGAACCGGCAAGAGGTTGCCCCCGGGAGATTTTGAATCTCCTGCGTCTACCAATTTCGCCACGCCGGCAACGCGTGACGCATTATACGTGGGCCCTTCAGCAGGTCAATCTGGGTCCTGACTTCCCCCCCCTGACTTCACCCCATGGAGCCGGTATCCTAGGCGGCTTGCCAAGACACCGGATCCCGACACCTCCCATGCAGCGCGCCGACTTCCACTTCGAGCTCCCCGACGAGCTGATTGCCCGCTACCCCTCCGAGCAGCGCAGCGACTGTCGCCTGCTGTGCGTCGACGGCGAGAGCGGCAAGCTGGCCCATCACCGTTTCCCCGACCTGCTCGAGCTGCTCGAGCCCGGCGACCTGCTGGTGTTCAACGACACCCGGGTGATCCCGGCGCGGCTGCACGGCCACAAGGCCAGCGGCGGCAAGGTGGAGATGCTGCTGGAGCGCCCGCTGGACGCCCACCGCGGCCTGGCCCACCTGCGCTCGAGCAAGTCGCCCAAGCCCGGCACCGAGCTGATCTTCGAGGGCGATATCCACGCCGTGGTGGAGGGGCGCCGCGATGCCCTCTTCGAGCTGCGCTTCCTCGGCGAGACGCCGCTGATCGCGCTCCTCGAGGCGCACGGCCATATGCCGCTGCCGCCCTATATCGACCGCGCCGACGAGAGCGCCGACCGCGAGCGCTACCAGACCGTCTACGCCCGCCGCGCCGGCGCCGTGGCCGCCCCAACCGCGGGACTGCACTTCGATGAGCCGCTGCTCGGGCGACTTGCCGAGAAGGGCGTGGAGCGCGCCTTCGTCACCCTGCACGTGGGCGCCGGTACCTTCCAGCCGGTGCGCGTGGACGATATCCGCGAGCACGTCATGCACAGCGAATGGCTGGAGGTGGACGAGGAGACCTGCGCCAAGGTGCAGGCGGCCCGCGCCGCCGGGCGCCGGGTGATCGCCGTGGGCACCACCAGCGTGCGCTGCCTGGAGAGCGCCTGCATGAAGAGTGCCACCGGCGAGATCGCCCCCTACCGCGGCGAGACCGACATCTTCATCTACCCGGGCTACGAGTGGCGCTGCGTGGACGCCCTGATCACCAACTTCCACCTGCCGGAGTCCACCCTGCTGATGCTGGTTTCCTCGTTTGCCGGCTTCGACACCACCATGGCGGCCTACCGCGAGGCGGTGGCCGAACGCTACGCCTTCTTCAGCTATGGCGACGCGATGTTTCTAACCCGCAAGAGCGCCGAGACCCCTCATGCGTAACGAATGCTTCATGACCTTCGAGCGCCTGGCCAGTGATGGCCGGGCGCGCCGCGGCCGCCTCACCTTTCCCCGCGGCACGGTGGAGACCCCCGCCTTCATGCCGGTGGGCACCTACGGCACCGTCAAGGGCATGACCCCGGTGTCGGTGGAGGAGATCGGCGCCGAGATCATCCTTGGCAACACCTTCCACCTCTGGCTGCGCCCGGGGATGGAGGTGATCGAGGCCCACGGCGACCTGCACGACTTCGCCCAGTGGCACAAGCCGATCCTCACCGACTCTGGCGGCTTCCAGGTCTTCTCGCTCGGCGCCATGCGCAAGATCACCGAGCAGGGGGTGCACTTCCGCTCGCCGGTGGACGGCGCCAAGGTATTCATGGGGCCCGAGGAGTCCATGGCGGTGCAGCGCTCGCTGGGCTCCGACGTGGTGATGATCTTCGACGAGTGCACCCCCTACCCGGCCACCGAGAAGGAGGCGCGCCTCTCCATGGAGCGCTCGCTGCGCTGGGCGCAGCGCTCCCGGGACGCCCACGGCGACTCCCCCTCGGCGCTGTTCGGCATCATCCAGGGTGGCATGTACCCCGGGCTGCGCGAGCAGTCGCTCAAGGGCCTGCTCGACATCGGCTTCGACGGCCTGGCCATCGGCGGCCTCTCGGTGGGCGAGCCCAAGGAGGAGATGATCCGGACCCTGGACTACCTGCCCACCTGGATGCCGGAGGAGAAGCCCCGCTACCTGATGGGCGTCGGCAAGCCCGAGGATCTGGTGGAAGGGGTGCGCCGCGGGGTCGACATGTTCGACTGCGTGATGCCGACCCGCAACGCCAGGAACGGCCACCTGTTCACCGCCGAGGGCACGGTGAAGATCCGTAACGCCAAGCATCGTCACGACACCCGGCCGCTGGACGACGAGTGCGACTGCTACACCTGCCAGCACTTCTCCCGGGCCTACCTCCACCACCTGGACCGCTGCGGCGAGATGCTCGGCTCGATGCTCAACACCATCCACAATCTGCGCCATTACCAGCGCCTGATGGCCGGTTTGCGCGGTGCCATCGAAGCGGGTACATTGGCCAACTTCGTGGAAGGCTTCTACGCACGGCGCGGCCTGCCGGTGCCTCCCGCCCCGAATTGATAACGTCCGGTGCCGGCCCCTGGCGGCCGACACCGGACGAGACTGCCGCGCCCAGGCGGGCAGCACCCCTTACCCATCTCGACCTTTCATACCAACTGTTCATACCAACTTTTCATACCAACCAGGAGACACCCACCCATGCTGGATTTCTTCATCGCTCCGGCCTACGCCCAGGATGCCGCTGCCGGCAGCGGCATGGCCCAGATCGTCATGCTGCTCGGCTTCGTGCTGATCTTCTACTTCCTGCTGTGGCGCCCCCAGGCCAAGCGCGCCAAGCAGCACAAGCAGCTGATCGGCAGCCTCTCCAAGGGTGACGAGATCGTCATCGGCGGTGGCGTGCTGGGCCGCATCACCAAGGTGAGCGACGACAGCGAATTCCTGACCATGGAGATCGCCGAAGGCACCCAGATCAACGTGCAGAAGAACGCCGTGGCCGCGGTGCTGCCCAAGGGCACCATCAAGGCCATCTGAGCCGTGTCCTTCCGGCCCCGCCCCTCGCGGTGGGGCCGCTTCTGATCGCCGCGGCACCCCCGCGGCGATCATGACGTTCTAGACGTCATCCTCCTAACGTCCGCAACGCACGTTGTCAGAAAACGTTGTCAGCAACCTGAGGGCAGGGCTCGCATGCTCAACCGTTACCCACTATGGAAGTATCTGCTGATACTGATCGTCCTCGCCGCCGGCCTTATCTACTCGCTGCCCAATCTCTACCCCGAAGACCCGGCAGTGCAGATCAGCAGCGCCAGCGGCGACACCACCATCGACGACGGCGAGCTGGAGCGCGTCCAGCGCGCCCTGAGTGACGCCGGCATCACCATCAAGGCCGTCGAGCGCGACGCCAGCAGCGTACTGATCCGCCTCGCCGACGCCGACGAGCAGCTCCAGGCCCGCGACCGCATCGCCGCCATGCTCGACGACGACTTCGTGGTGGCACTGAACCTCGCCGAATCCACCCCCGCCTGGCTGCAGGCGCTCTCCGCCTCTCCCATGACCCTGGGCCTCGACCTGCGTGGCGGCGTGCACTTCCTGCTGGAAGTGGACATGGACGCCGCCGTGACCCAGCGCCTCGAGGTCAACGCCAGCGCCATGCGCGAGCAGCTGCGCAGCGAGCGCATCCGCTATCGCGGCACCGAGATCGAGGGACGCACCCTCACGCTGACCTTCACCACCGAGGAGGACCGCGACGCGGCCCGCCGCCTGATCAGCCGTGAGTTCCGCGACTTCGACTACCAGAACGTGGGCGACGGCCGCGGCGCGGCACTGGCCATGACCCTCACCGACCAGGCGGTCAACGAGATCCAGGACTACGCGGTCAACCAGAACCTCACCACCCTGCGCAACCGGGTCGACGAGCTGGGCGTGGCCGAGCCCATGGTGCAGCGCCAGGGCCCCGACCGCATCGTGGTGGAGCTGCCCGGCGTACAGGACACCGTGGCCGCCAAGCGGGTGGTGGGCGCCACCGCCAACCTGGAGTTCCGCCTCGAGGCGCGCCCGGACACCCCGGACGCCGAGACCGAGACCTTCGCGTTCCGCAACGACGAATCCCGCACCGCCGACCTGATGCGCGACGTCATCATCACCGGCGACAGCGTCTCCAGCGCCAGCCGCAGCTTCGACGAGAACGGTCGCCCCCAGGTCAACATCAACCTGGACGGCACCGGCGGCACCCTGATGAACCGCGCCACCCGCACCAACATCGGCCGCAACATGGCGGTGCTCTTCATCGAGCACAAGACCCGCGACCGCGTGGAGGTCGTCGATGGCGAGGAGGTGATCGTCCGCGAGCCCTACACCGAGCGCGGCCTGATCAGTCTGGCCACCATCCAGAGCGCGCTGGGCAACAGCTTCCGCATCACCGGGCTCGACTCGCCCACCGAGGCCGCCGAGCTCGCCCTGCTGCTGCGCTCCGGTTCGCTCGCCGCACCGATCTACTTCGTGCAGGAGCGCACCATCGGCCCGAGCCTTGGCGCCGAGAACATCAAGCGCGGCGTGATGTCGGTGCAGATCGGCCTGCTGCTGGTAGTGCTCTTCATGCTGATCCGCTACAAGGTGTTCGGCATCATCGCCAACGTCGCACTGGCGCTGAACCTGACCCTGCTGATGGCGGCCATGTCGCTGCTCGGCGCCACCCTCACCCTGCCCGGCATCGCCGGCATCGTGCTGACCCTGGGGATGGCGGTGGACGCCAACGTGCTGATCTTCGAACGCATACGCGAGGAGCTGCGCGGCGGGCTCTCGGTCCAGCAGGCGATCCATGCCGGCTACGAGCGCGCCTTCACCTCCATCGTCGATGCCAATATCACCACCCTGCTGGTAGCGGTGATCCTGTTCTCGATCGGCACCGGCCCGGTCAAGGGCTTCGCGGTGACCCTGTCGCTGGGGATCATCACCTCGCTGTTCACCGCCTTGGCGGTGACCCGCGCCATGGTGAACCTCATCTACGGCGGCAAGCCGGTCAAGAAGCTCTGGATCTAAGAGGTGCTCATGAAAACCCTGATCAATCGACAGTTCGACTTCATGGGCCAGCGCCGGATCGCCTTCGCGATCTCCGGCCTGCTGATCCTGGCGTCGATCGCCTCGCTGCTGTTCCAGCAGCTCAACCTGGGGCTGGACTTCACCGGCGGCACCCTGGTGGAGGTGCGCTACGCCGTGGCGCCTTCGCTTGAGGCCGTGCGCCAGACCCTGGAGGCCGCCGAGTTCCGCGACGTCTCGGTGCAGACCTTCGGCGCCTCCACCGAGGTGCTGATCCGCCTACAGCAGGCCTTCGATGCCGAGGTGGGCGAGCGAGTGGTAGAGCTGCTGCGCTCCGGCGGCGACAGCGTCGAGCTGGTGCGCGCCGAGTTCGTCGGCGCCCAGGTGGGCGAGCAGCTGCGCGACCAGGCCGGCCTCGGGCTGCTCGTGGCGATGGGGGTGGTGATGCTCTACGTGGCCGTCCGCTTCCAGTACAAGTTCGCCATCGGCGCCCTGCTGGCGCTGATGCACGACGTGATCATCGTGGTCGGCATCTTCTCGCTGTTCCAGTTCGACTTCGATCTCACCGTGCTGGCGGCGCTGCTGGCGGTGATCGGCTACTCGCTCAACGACACCATCGTGGTCTACGACCGCATCCGCGAGACGATCCGCAAGTCGCGCATCGACGACATGCCGGCGATCTTCAACGAAGCGATCAACATGACCCTGTCGCGCACCCTGGCGACGTCCGGTACCACCCTGCTGGTGCTGATGGCGCTGCTGCTGCTGGGCGGGGACATGATCCACCACTTCTCGATCGCCCTGATCATCGGCGTGGTGGTGGGGACCTTCTCCTCCATCTACGTGGCCGCGGCCCTGCTGATCGCCGTGAAGCTGCAGCGCGAGGACCTGATTCCCGCCAAGAAAGAGGACGCCGAGGCCGAGGAGGAGCTGCCCTGACAGCTGGCTGGATCGCAGCCCAATGAAACCTGAAACCGCCCCCGCACAAGCTGCGGGGGCGGTTTGTTATTCCGCCGACCCGGCGGCGGGAATCAATAAAACCTTACCCCAACGCTCTTGATTTTATCGCCCTCTACCTCTCTGACGACCCAGTGGATGCCGTGCCAGCTTACGTCGTCGCCCACTACCGGGTGCCCCCCCCACCCGCTGGGAGATGAAGTCCCCCAGCGTCATTTCCCCCTCGCCGGGCGTGATAGCGAGCCCATAGGCCTTGGCAATCTCCTCCATTGTGGCGTCGGCATCAATCGTGAAGGGACCGAAGAACTCCTCGCTCCGCTTGAGCCGCTGCTCGCCGCTGAAGAGCTTGTTGAGGGCAGGCAGGTCATGCTCCCGGCCGATCACGCACACCACGTCACCCAGTTGCAGCCGCGTGCTGCCCTTGGGGTGCAGCATGCTCCCCTCGCGAAACAGGGCAGAAATGAGCGCCCCCGAGGGGAAACGCAGCATACGAATGGGCACGTCGTCCAGTGTCTCATTCTCGACCCGGTAGACGAACATCTCGTAGTCGTTCTCAGGCAGCACACCCAGCAATCCACGCTGATCAGGCTCTACCCCCGGCGGCACCTCCACCTTCATCCAGCGCGCCATCAAGGGGATGGTGCCACCCTGGATGAGCAGCGACATCAGCACCACGGCAAAGGCGGCGTTGAAGTAGAGCGAGGCGTTCTCGACGCCGCCGATCACGGGGAAGATCGCCAGCACGATAGGCACCGCACCGCGCAGGCCCACCCAGGAGATGAAGCCGATTTCGTGCCAACGAAACTTGAAGAACGGCTTGACGGTCAGCACCACGGCCAGGGGCCGGGCCACGAAGATCAGCGCCAGCCCCAGCAGCGCGGCCGGCAGCGCGAACTCCAGCAGCTCGCTAGGATTGACCAGCAGCCCCAGCACCAGGAACAGGCCGATCTGGCTCAGCCACGCCAGACCGTCATTGACGGGCAGAATATAATTCAGGTGCTTTCCCGGCTGGTTGCCAATCATCAGCCCTGTCAGATAGATCGCTAAAAAACCGCTACCGCCAAGAACACTGGTGATGCCAAATACACAGAAGCCCAGCGCCAGCGCAAGCAGCGAGTAGAGCCCAGGCTCGAGGTCGACCCAGCGCATGAGCCTGGCGACCAGCCAACCGCCACCGACGCCGATCACGATCCCCAAACCAAACTGCTGGACGAAGAAAAGCGCGGTCTCGACGATGCCACCGATATCCCCTACCAACAGCTCGATCAGCATGATGGTGAGAAAAATCGCCATGGGATCGTTAGTGCCCGACTCGATCTCCAGGGTCGCCCCTACCCGCTCATTGAGATTGACGCCCCTGCCACTTAGCATCGAGAACACCGCCGCCGCATCGGTGGAGCCCACGATAGCGCCGATCAACAGCCCTTCAATCAGGCTAAGATCGAAGATCCACATGGCGATCAGCCCGGTGATACCGGCCGTCACGAAGACGCCGACGGAGGCCAGGGCCATCGCCGGTTTGAAAGCGGCGCGGAAGGTAGTCAGCCGCGTGCGCAGGCCGCCGTCGAGCAGGATCAGGGCCAGCGCAAGATGAGTGATCGTGAATGCCAAGGGGTAGTCGTCGAAACGTATGCCCAGAATGCCCTGCTCTCCGGCCAGCATGCCGAGTCCCAGAAAGAGCACCAATAGTGGTAGACCGAACAGGCGTGAAAGCCGGCTGGCCATGATACTGAGGGCAAGAAGAAGCCCGGAGAGGAGGAACAAGGTATTGATGGAGTCCATCGCTCAGCCTTAGAGAATTGAGTTGAGTGAGTTGGCTTTTGCCAGCGCGTCAGCTTTCGCGGCTCGGCTGTGCTGCTGGATCCCCCTCGGCCAGGCATAGACCAGCGCCTTGAGCAGGGTCGCAAGGGGAATGGCAAAGAACACCCCCCAGAAGCCCCAGACCCCACCGAAGAAGAGCACCGCCACGATGATCGAGACCGGGTGGATATTGTTGGTTTCCGAGAAGAGAATCGGGGCCAGCACATTGCCGTCCAGCGCCTGGATGATGCCGTAGGCGATCAGCACGTAGGCGAACTCGCTGGTCATGCCGAAGTGGAAGCCGGCCACCGCTGCCACCGGCAGGGTGGCCACCGCCGCGCCGATGTAGGGCACCAGCACCGAGAAGCCCACCAGCACCGCCAGCAGCGCCGAATAGGGCAGCCCGAAGTAGGCGAAGGTGAGAAACGAGACGGTGCCGACGATGATGATCTCGATGAACTTGCCGCGCACGTAGTTGGCGATCTGGGCGTCCATCTCGTGCCAGATGCGGGTCATCAGGGCCCGCTTCTGGGGCAGCAACGAAAGGGAGAAGCCCACCAGCGTCTCGCGGTCCTTGAGCAGGAAGAAGACCAGGATCGGCACCAGCACCAGGTAGATGATCAGCGACAGTACGTTGCCCAGCGACGCCAGCGACAGGGTCAGGGCGCGCTGGCCGAACTGGGTCAGCTCGCGGCCGGCCACGGCGATCCAGTTCTGGATCTGGTCGGGGGTCACCAGTTGCGGGTAGCGCTCCTGCAGATCGTCGAGCAGCTGCTGGCCGCTGGCAAACATGCGCGGCGTCTCCTGCACCAGCCCCACCAGTTGGTTCCAGATCAGCGGCATCAGGATGAAGGCCAGCGCCAGCAGCAGACCGATGAAGCCCAGGAACACCAGGCTCACCGCCAGCAGATGGGGCACGTGGCGTCGCTCCAGCCAGCCCACCGCCCCCTGCAGCAGGAAGGCGATCACCAGGGCGGTGAGGAAGGGCGCCAGCATGCGGCCGAAGAGGATCACCACGGCGAAACCGAGCACCAGCACTACCAGCAGGATCACCGCCTCCTCGTCGGAGAAGTAGTGGTCGATCCAATTCTTGAAGACGGAACGCAGCGTCATGTCGTACCCCAAGGCATACCTTTAACGCGGTCATGGCAGACAGCCCCTAGCGGCCTACTGGCGTTTAAAGAACGAGCGAGCCCACTCCATGGCCTATGAACAGGCCCAAACAGCGCCGTACAAGTCTGCCACCAAGTATCAAAAGTAGAGCCAACTTGCCCTTGCAACTTGCAGAGAGTGACCACCGGACTTCACACCACACACATCAAAGCACTTATTATTCAACAAGATTAACAACTCTAGCATGTCGACTCCACGGAGACTCGCGCAATAAAAAACCCCGAAGGTTGGATTTGGTGTCCAACCTTCGGGGTGCCGTTCAGAGCTCCCTGAGGGGGGAGTGGGGGGGCCGTACCTGTATTCTTTCGACCGAGACCTAGAAGTGCGGCTTGAGCTGCTGGACCAGGGCCTTGTAGAGGCGCGGGCCGGCGGCCATCAGCTGGCCTTCCACCTCGACCCTGGGCTGGCCGTCCGGGGTCCCCATCAGGGCACCGGTCTCCTTGAGCAGCAGGCTGCCCACGTGCATGTCCTGCTCCTCCAGGCCCAGCACGAAGGCGGCATCGGCGCGGCCGGCGGCCAGCTCGGCCAGGTCCAGCAGGCCGCTGCCCGAGGCGCGCTGCACCTCGATGACCGGGCCCAGCTGCTGGACCAGGGTCAGGTAGGCGGGCAGGTTGCGGGGGCGCAGCCAGGTCTCGGGCAGACCCATGGCGATGCGGGCACCGCCCACGGCGTGGGTCTTGGGCACGCGAATGCGCTTGCCGTTATGCTGGGCACCGCGGCCGCGGCTGACCAGGTACTCGTCATCGCTGAAGGGACAGATCACCACCGCATGCTCCGGGCGGCCCTTGACCATGCAGACCACCGACAGCGCGAAGCCGGAGGCGGCCACGCCGAGGTTGGAGTAGCCGTGGAAGGGTTCGATCTTCCACAGGGTGTCGCTGCCCTCACCCTCACCGGCGCGGTGGGGCGTGAAGCGGCCGACGACGCCGTGCTGGGGGTAGCCGCGGGAGAGCTGATTCACGATCAGCGACTCGGCGTTGCGGGCGGCGTCCTCGAGCAGGCGGTCGAGGTTGCTCTCTTCGTGGGCATTCTCGATACGCTCGCGAATGCGCAGGAACTGTTCGCCGGCGCTGCGCGCGGCGCGCAGCGCATATTGGACCATCGGATGCATGATCGGGCCTTGGGGAGTCGGTGGTGTTAAAGAACGGGGAGGTTCGTGAAAGCGTTCGGCTGGAACGGTCGGCGCGAATCCTAGCAGACGCGGCCCGATTGCGCCACGCCGGCGCGCGACCGATCCGGCGGCAGAGGCGCTGCAACATGCTAGACTCTATCGCCCAGATTCATCGGCCCGATTCATTTCGCCCCAGGGAACCCCCATGCTCGACCGTATCCGTATCGTCCTGATCGGCACCAGCCACCCCGGCAACATCGGCGGCGTCGCCCGCGCCATGCACAACATGGGGCTGGCCGACCTGGCCCTGGTGGCGCCGCGCTGCGAGCCGGTCACCGCCGACAGCGTATCGCGGGCCTCCGGCGCCGATCACCTGGTCAATGGCGCCCGGGTGGTCGAGACCCTGGAGCAGGCGGTCGCCGACTGCACCCTGGTGGTGGGGGCGAGCGCCCGTTCGCGCACCCTGCCCTGGCCGATGATCACCCCCCGCGAGCTGGGCGGCCGACTGCCGGCGGAGCTGGCCGGCGACGGCGCCCGGGTCGCCCTGGTCTTCGGCCGCGAGGACAGCGGCCTGACCAACGCCGAGCTGCAGCGCTGTCACGCCCACGTGCACATTCCCACCAACCCCGACTTCAGCTCGCTGAACCTGGCCGCCGCCGTGCAGGTCCTCGCCTACGAGTGCCGCCTGGCCTGGCTGGCAGGCGAAGAGGCTCCCGCCGAGGAGCCCGGCCAGGCGCTGGCCACCCACGAGGAGCTGGAGCACTACTTCGCCCACCTCGAGCGCACCCTGGTCGCCATCGGCTTCCATGACCCGGCCATGCCGCGCCAGCTGATGGCCCGACTACGCCGCTTCACCCTGCGGGCACGCCCCGAGCGCATGGAGCTCAACATCCTGCGCGGCATCCTCTCCGATACCGAGAAGCTGGCACCGCCCCGGGACGATACCTGAGGCGATTCCGGGAGGACGCCCGAGGCCGTGCCTTGAAGGGGGCCCACCGCGCCCCCACACTGAGACCATTGCCCGCGGCGGATGCCGCCCTGCCCCCCCCACCCCAAGGACCGCTGCATGTTTCAACGTCTGCGTGAGGACATCAACAGCGTTTTCGACCGCGACCCGGCGGCGCGCAACTTCCTGGAAGTGCTGACCAACTACCCGGGACTGCACGCCCTGCTGATCCACCGCCTGAGCCACTGGCTGTGGCGGAAGAACCTCAAGTGGCTGGCGCGTTCGCTCTCCACCTTCTCGCGCTGGCTCACCGGCATCGAGATCCATCCGGGCGCCAGGATCGGCCGGCGCTTCTTCATCGATCACGGCATGGGCGTGGTGATCGGCGAGACCGCCGAGGTGGGTGACGACGTCACCCTCTATCAGGGGGTGACCCTTGGCGGCACCAGTTGGAACAAGGGCAAGCGCCACCCGACCCTCGCGGATGGTGTGATCGTCGGGGCCGGGGCCAAGATTCTCGGTCCCTTCACCGTGGGCGCCGGCGCCAAGATCGGCTCCAACGCCGTGGTCACCAAGGAGGTGCCCGCCGGCGCCACCGTGGTGGGCATCCCCGGCAAGATCGTCAAGCGCACCGAGCCTGACGCCGCCGAGGTGCTGGAGGTGGACCCCGAACGCCGCGAGGCGATGCGCCGCAAGTTCGGCTTCGACGCCTACGGCATCAGCGAGGACATGCCCGACCCGGTGGCGCGCTCGATCCAGGCGATGCTCGACCACATGCACGCGGTGGACGAGCGCATCGAGCGCATGTGCCAGACCCTGCGCAAGGTGGATGCCAGCTACCGCGATGGCCGCCTGCCGGAGCTGCGCGACGAGGACTTCGCCGACATCCTCGACGATGCCGACGCCTGCGCCATGCCCGAGAAGGCGCCGGCCGCCAGGGAAGAACCGGCGACCACCAAGGGCGACGACGGCCGCGGCACCAATGGTTGACCATAGCACTCGGTCTTTACCATAATGCTTGTCTGACCGCGCTCCGCAGCGGAGCGCCCGTTCACCGACCGCCGACCCGTTCGGCGCCGAGGTCGCCATGCGCCTGACCACCAAGGGACGCTACGCCGTTACCGCCATGCTCGACCTGGCCATGCACGCCCAGGCGGGGCCGATCAGTCTGGCCGACATCTCGAAGCGCCAGGAGATCTCGCTCTCCTACCTGGAGCAGCTGTTCGCACGGCTGCGCCGGGCCGAGTTGGTGGCCAGCGTGCGCGGCCCCGGCGGCGGCTACCTTCTGGCCAGGGCGCCGGAAACCATCTCGGTGGCCCGGGTGATCGACGCGGTGGACGAATCGGTGGATGCCACCCGCTGCGGCGGGCTCTCCGACTGCCAGCAGGGCGACACCTGCCTGACCCACCACTTGTGGTGCGAGCTCTCCGAGCAGATTCACGGCTTCCTGGAAGGCATCACCCTGGGGCAGCTCGCGGCCCGCCAGGAGGTCCAGCAGATCGCCGACCGCCAGCGCGACCGCCTGGACGGCAGCGACGTTTTCGCCTCGGCGCCCTGATGGCGCCCCACCGAGCGACACGACACCCGAGTCCATGACCACACCCGTCTATCTCGACTACGCCGCCACCACGCCCGTCGACCCTCGCGTCGCCGAGCTGATGAGCCGCCACCTGACCCTCGATGGCATCTTCGCCAATCCCGCCTCGCGCAGCCATATGCTGGGCTGGCAGGCGGAGCAGGCGGTGGAGAACGCCCGCCGCCAGGTGGCCGACCTGATCGGCGCCGACCCCCGCGAGATCGTCTGGACCAGCGGCGCTACCGAGGCCGACAACCTGGCGCTGATCGGCTACCTGCGGGCCAACCGCCACCGCGGCCGCCACCTGGTGACTTCCATCATCGAGCACAAGGCGGTGGTGGATACCGCCCACGCCCTCGAGAGCGAGGGCTTCGAGGTGACCTGGCTCACCCCGGGGCGCGACGGCCGCGTCACGCCCGAGCAGCTGCGCGAGGCGATGCGTGAGGACACCGTGCTGGTGTCGCTGATGGCGGTGAACAACGAGCTGGGCGTGATCCACGACCTGGCGGCGCTTGCCGAGGTGGCCCACGCCGGCGGCGCGCTCTTCCACGTGGATGCCGCCCAGGCGGTGGGGCGCCTGGACCTCAACGTCGAGCGGCTCGGCATCGACCTGATGTCGCTCTCCGGCCACAAGGCCTATGGCCCCAAGGGCATCGGCGCCCTCTTCGTCAGGCGCGACCCGGACATCCGCCTGGAGGCGCTGATCCACGGCGGCGGCCACGAGCGAGGCATGCGCTCCGGCACCCTGGCCACCCATCAGATCGTCGGCATGGGCGAGGCTTTCGCCCTGGCCGGCGCCGAGGGCGAGGACGACCAGGCGCGCATCACCGCCCTGCGCGACCGCCTGCTAGCGGGCCTGGCGGATCTCCACGGCATCCACCGCAATACCGCGGTGGAGGTGGCGGTGCCCAACATCCTCAACCTGGCCTTCGAGGGCGTCGACGGCGAGTCGCTGCTGATGGCGCTGCGCGACGTGGCCCTCTCCACCGGCTCCGCCTGCAACTCGGCGAGCGTGGAGCCGTCCTATGTACTGAAGGCCATCGGCCTGCCGCGAGCGCTGGCGCTATCCTCGCTGCGCTTCAGCTTCGGGCGCTTCACTACCGAGGCCGACATCGACACGGCGCTTTCCGCGCTGCGCCACGCCCTGACCGGGCTGCGTCGCCAGGCGATCTAGCACCGCCCCAGGCCCATCCAACGACTCACGGCCATTCCACCGAACCCAGGAGAGACCCATGGCGCATTTGACCATCACCCCCGCCGCCGCCGACCAGATCCGCCGGGTGCTCGCCGAGCGCGGCGAGGGCCTCGGCCTGCGCGTCTCGGTCAAGCCCAGCGGCTGCTCCGGCTACAGCTACGTGCTCGACTTCGCCGACGAGGCCGAGGGCGACGATACCTGCTTCGAGGAGCACGGCGTCCGGGTCTTCGTCGCCCCGGAGGCGCTGGAGATGCTCGACGGCAGCGAGGTGGACTACGTCAACGAGGGGCTCAACCGCTTCTTCCGCTTCAACAACCCCAACGTCAAGGACCAGTGCGGCTGCGGCGAGAGCTTCACGGTCTAAAGCACAAGAGCGCCGGGTCGGCGCCCCGCAATCAGCGACGATTGTTCAACGCCGCCCCGGGGCGGTATAATCCGCGCCCAATCGGCGTCAGCCGCCGAGCTTCATCAGATTCACCGCGCCGCCCACGCTCCGATCCGGGAGCCCAGGGGCGGCGCGGCGCTATTCCTCCACCCCCCATCCCCTACTGGAGACATGCCCATGGCTACCCAGCGCACCCTGTCCATCATCAAGCCCGACGCCGTTGCCAAGAACGCCATCGGCGAGATCATCGCTCGCTTCGAGAAGGCCGGCCTCCAGGTCGTCGCCGCCAAGATGCTGCACCTGGACGACGACAAGGCCGGCGGCTTCTACGCCGAGCACAAGGAGCGCCCCTTCTTCAAGGATCTGGTCGGCTTCATGACCTCCGGCCCGGTGGTGGTCCAGGTGCTCGAGGGCGAGGACGCCATCGCCAAGAACCGTGAGCTGATGGGCGCCACCAACCCCAAGGAAGCCGCGCCGGGCACCATCCGCGCCGACTTCGCCGAGACCATCGACGCCAACGCCGTGCACGGCTCCGACTCCCCCGAGTCCGCCGAGCGCGAGATCGCCTATTTCTTCGAGAGCAGCGAAATCTGCCCGCGTTGATCGAGGCCCCGGGCGGGGGCCAGCCCCCCGCCTCCCCTGCTGTTCTCTACTCCCCAGACCCGCTGATCGCCATGACCGCTGATACCGCACCCCAGAAGACCAACCTGCTCGGCATGTCTCGCGAGGAGATGGAAGCCTTCTTCCTCTCCATCGGTGAGAAGAAGTTCCGTGCCGCCCAGGTGATGAAGTGGATTCACCACGAGGGCTGTGACGACTTCGCGGCCATGACCAACCTCTCCAAGGCGCTGCGCGCCAAGCTCGCCGACGTCGCCGAGATCCGCGGCCCCGGCGTGGTCTACGAGGGCACCTCCAGCGACGGCACCCGCAAGTGGGTGCTGGAGGTCGAGGATGGCAGCTACGTCGAGACGGTGCTGATTCCCGCCGACAACGGCAAGCGCCGCACCCTGTGCGTCTCCTCCCAGGTGGGCTGCTCGCTGGACTGCAGCTTCTGCTCCACCGGCAAGCAGGGCTTCCAGCGCAACCTCACCGCCGCCGAGATCATCGGCCAGGTGTGGGTCGCCCAGCGCAGCGTGGGCCCGCGCAAGGACACCGCCAACCGCCCGGTCACCAACGTGGTGATGATGGGCATGGGCGAACCGCTGCTGAATTACGATAACGTCGTGCCGGCCATGAAGCTGATGCTCGACGACAACGGCTACGGCCTCTCCAAGCGCCGCGTCACCCTCTCCACCTCCGGGGTGGTGCCGATGCTCGACAGGCTAGGCGACGAGCTCGACGTGAGCCTGGCCATCTCGCTGCACGCCGCCAACGACGAGCTGCGCAGCGAGCTGGTACCGCTCAACCGCAAGTACAACATTCGTGCCCTGCTGGACGCCTGCCACCGCTACCTGGCCAAGTGCGACGACACCCGCATGGTCACCGTCGAATACACGGTGATCAAGGACGTCAACGACCAGCAGCAGCATGCCCAGGAGCTTGCCGAACTGCTGCGCGAGCTGCCCTGCAAGATCAACCTGATCCCCTTCAACCCCTTCCCCCACTCCGGCTACGAGAAGCCCTCGCGCAACCAGGTCGTGCGCTTCCAGCAGTGGCTCTACGAACTGGGCTACACCGCACCGATCCGCACTACCCGCGGCGACGACATCGACGCCGCCTGCGGCCAGCTGGTGGGACGGGTCAAGGATCGTACCAAGCGCCACGAGCGCTATATCCAGTCGATCCAGATCGACGCCGACTGAGCGGGCAGGCCGCCTTGACTTCAACTGGTCACAACGCTTTGATGGTCAGGCTTTTGATCGCCCCCGCCTGCCCGCGGCCAGCCGCCGGAGGCCTCGTGTCGACCCTGGGGAGAACACCATGACGCGCCGCACTCGCCTGCCAGGAACCTCACGGCTACCCACCCTGGCCCTGCTGCTGGGCACCCTGTGGCTTGCCGGCTGTGCCACCCAGACCCAGGGGCTGGCCGGCAGCGAGCGTGATACCAGTCCCGCCGATGCCCACACCCAGCTGGGCGTGGCCTATCTGGAGCGCGACAACCTGCAGCGCGCCATGGGCGCCCTCGACCGCGCCCTGGCCATCGCCCCCAACGACCCGGAGGCGCTGCAGGCCATGGCCATGGTCTACCAGCGCCAGGGCGAGCGTCAGCTGGCCGATGAGACCTTCCGTCGTGCGCTCTCGGCGAATCGCGACTTCACCCGGGGGCGCAACAACTATGCGGCCTTCCTCTATGACCAGGGCCGCATCCGCGAGGCCTGCGAACAGCTCGAGCTGGCCTCGAACGACGCCCAGTACCCGGCCCGGGCTCAGCTCTTCGCCAACCTGGGGCAGTGCCAGCGCGAGCTGGGCGACCTCGAGGCGGCCCGACAGAGCCTCGAGCGCGCCCAGAGCATCGACCCGCGCAATCCGCGCAGCTATTTCACCCGGGCCGAGCTCGAGTATGCCGCCGGCAACCACGAGCTCGCCCAGCAGCAGATCGACACCCTGATTCGCCTGGCAGGCCCGAACCCCGAGGCGCTGCGCCTGGCGCGTCAGATCGCCGAGGCCCGCGGCGACCGGGCCTCGGCGGCCTTCTATTCCGAACAACTGGACGGCCGCTCCGGCACGCCCTGACCCAAGACTCTAGACGAAGGATGCTCAGCCATGAGCGACACCCAGACACCGGACTCCGCGGATACCGCCCTCTCGGCCTCGCCGGGCGAACAGCTCAGGCAGGAGCGTGAGTCCCAGGGCCTCACGGTCACCGAGGTGGCCGGTGCGCTCAACCTGCGCCCGGCGGTGATTCGCGGGCTGGAAGAGGACAGCTACGAGGAGGTGCCGATCCCCACCTATCGGCGGGGCTATCTGCGTGCCTACGCCCATCTGCTGGGTATCGACGAGACGCCGGTGCTCTCGGCCTATCGCGCCCGCTTCGGTAGCGAGGAGGCCGAGCGCCGCATCGCCCCGGTTCAGGTGACGCGCCCTCCCTCCCGCATCGGTGCCTGGCTGTTCCGGCTGGTCACCCTGCTGGTGATCGCCGGCCTGCTCGGCCTGACCCTGATGTGGTGGCAAAGCCGCGGCGGCAACGAGCCCCCCGGCATCGGCGACAGCAGCCCGGTGGCCGTGGACGGCCTGGACGGCACCACCACCACCATCGCCGAGCCCGAGCCCCCCGCGGTGACCGAGGCCCCGGCCACCGAGAGCCTGCCGCCGCTGCCCGAGGAGGGTGAGGGCCTGGGCCTGGTGGAAGACCCCGACGCCCTGGCCGATGCCCCCGCCGAGGTCGACGCCGACAGCGCCCTGGCGCTGGCCGATGCCGAGCCCGAGATGGTCGACGAGGCCGCCATCGATGAGGCCCCCGTGGAGGAGGAAGCCAGCGCCGCCGACCCGCGCCAGCTGGAGCTGACCTTCAACGAGCAGTCCTGGACCGAGATCTTCGATGCCAACAACCAGCGCATCTTCGTCGGCCTGCAGGAACCCGGCACCATGGCGAGCGTCGAAGGCGAACCGCCCTTCCGCCTGACCGTGGGCAACGCCACCGGCGTCGAGCTGATCTGGGCAGGCGAAGCCGTGGACCTCACGGCCCGCGCCGGCGCCAACAACGTCGCCCGTTTCACCCTGGGAGATTGACCGTCACCATGCACGCCCCATCCCCCATCGTTCGTCGCAAGTCACGCCAGATCCACGTCGGTAATGTGCCGGTCGGGGGTGATGCCCCCATCTCCGTGCAGAGCATGACCAACACCAACACCCTGGACGTGGCCGCCACCGTGGCGCAGATCCGCCGCCTCGAGGAGGCAGGCGCCGACATCGTGCGCGTCTCGGTGCCCGACATGGATGCCGCCGAGGCCTTCGGCAAGATCAAGCGTGAGGTGGCGGTGCCCCTCGTGGCCGACATCCACTTCGACTACAAGATCGCCCTGCGCGTGGCCGAGCTCGGCGTCGACTGCCTGCGCATCAACCCCGGCAATATCGGCAAGGAAGAGCGCGTGCGCGCCGTGGTCAGCGCCGCCCGGGACAACGGCATCCCGATCCGCATCGGCGTCAACGCCGGTTCGCTCGAGAAGGATCTGCAGAAGAAGTACGGCGAGCCCACCCCGGATGCGCTGGTCGAGTCCGCCATGCGCCATATCGACCACCTCGACCGCCTCGACTTTCAGGAGTACAAGGTCAGCGTCAAGGCCTCCGATGTGTTCATGGCGGTGGCCGCCTACCGCAAGCTGGCCGGCCTGATCGAGCAGCCGCTGCACCTAGGCATCACCGAGGCGGGCGGGCTGCGCTCGGGCACCGTCAAGTCCTCCATTGGCCTCGGCCTTTTGCTGATGGACGGCATCGGCGACACCATCCGGGTGTCGCTGGCCGCCGACCCGGTGGAGGAGATCAAGGTCGGCTTCGACATGCTCAAGAGCCTGCGCCTGCGCGCCAAGGGCATCAATTTCATCGCCTGCCCCAGCTGCTCGCGCCAGAACTTCGACGTCATCGGCACCATGAACGCCCTGGAGGAGCGCCTCGAGGACGTCAGGACGCCGCTGGACGTCTCGGTGATCGGCTGCGTGGTCAACGGCCCGGGCGAGGCCAAGGAAAGCGACATCGGCCTCACCGGCGGGTCGCCGGCCAACCTCGTCTACATCGACGGCAAGCCGGCCTCCAAGCTGCGCAACGACCACCTGGTCGACGACCTCGAGCGGCTGATCCGCGACAAGGTGCGCGAGAAGGAGCAGGCCGAGAAGGACATGATCGCCCGCGGCTGAATCGCAGAGATCGCAGCGGCGACCCATCAAGGAGCAAGCGTTGAGCAAGTCTGACAGTAGCAAGAAGAAGATCCAGGCCATCCGCGGCATGAACGACCTGCTGCCCGAGCAGTCCCCCCTGTGGCAGTACTTCGAGGGCAAGGTGCAGGCACTGCTGGCCCGCTACGGCTACGCCGAGATCCGCACCCCCATCGTCGAGCAGACCGCCCTGTTCAAGCGCTCCATCGGCGAGGTCACCGACATCGTCGAGAAGGAGATGTACACCTTCGACGACCGCAACGGCGACAGCCTGACCCTGCGTCCCGAGGGCACGGCGAGCTGTGTGCGTGCTGCCATGGAGCACGGCCTGCTGCACAACCAGACCCAGCGGCTCTGGTACCAGGGCCCGATGTTCCGCCACGAGCGCCCCCAGAAGGGCCGCTACCGCCAGTTCCACCAGGTGGGCGTGGAGGCCTTCGGCCTGGAGGGGCCGGACATCGATGCCGAGGTGATCCTGCTCTCGGCGCGCCTGTGGCGCGAACTGGGCCTTGCGGAGCACGTCACCCTGGAGCTCAACTCCCTGGGCTCCTCCGAGGCGCGTGCCGCCTACCGCGACACCCTGGTGGCCTACTTCGAACGGCACCATGAGCAGCTCGACGAGGACTCCCGGCGCCGCTTGGGCAGCAACCCGCTGCGCATCCTGGATTCCAAGAATCCCGAGATGGCCGAGATGCTGGCCGACGCGCCGAAGCTGATCGACCACCTGGACGACGACTCCCGCGCCCACTTCGAGGCGCTCTGCGCCATGCTCGACGCCGCGGGCATCGCCTACGTGATCAACCCGCGGCTGGTGCGCGGCCTGGACTACTACGGTCGCACCGTGTTCGAGTGGACCACCACCGCGCTCGGCAGCCAGGGCACCGTGTGTGCCGGCGGCCGCTACGACGGCCTGGTGGAGCAGCTCGGCGGCAAGCCGACGCCGGCGGTGGGCTTCGCCATGGGCATCGAGCGCCTGGTGCTGCTGCTCGAGACCCTGGCGCTGGTGCCCGAGTCCGCCCTCGGCGAACTCGACCTCTACCTGCTGCCCATGGATGACAGCGCCACCGCCGCCGCCCTGCTGCTGGGCGAACGGCTGCGCGGCGAGCTGCCCGGCCTGCGCGCCCAGCTGCACTGCGGCGGCGGCAGCTTCAAGAGCCGCATCAAGAAGGCCGACAGGAGCGGCGCCCGCCTGGCGCTGCTGCTGGGCGAGGACGAGCTGGCCCAGGGCACCGTCACCCTGAAGTTCCTGCGCGAGGAGCGCGAGCAGCAGAGCCTGCGCCAGGAGGCGCTGGCCGAGGTGCTGAGCGGCCTGCTGACCTCCCGGGACACCTGATCATTCCGGCGCCGGCCCTGCGCCGGCGCCCACCCGAACAGAAGGAGACCGCCCGTGGCGGAGCTGAGAACCGAAGAAGAACAGGTCGAGGCGCTGAAGCGCTGGTGGAAGGAGAACGGCATCTCGCTGATTGCCGGGGTGGCCATCGCCGCCGCCGGCGTCCTGGGCTGGAACGCCTGGCAGAACTACCAGGAGAATCAGGCCAGCGCCGCCTCGGCCCGCTACCAGCACCTGATCAACCTGACCGCCGGCACCCAGCTCGACGACGCCAGCATCGCCGA
Source organism: Halomonas sp. PGE1 (assembly GCF_013000985.1). Classification (NCBI taxonomy): domain Bacteria; kingdom Pseudomonadati; phylum Pseudomonadota; class Gammaproteobacteria; order Oceanospirillales; family Halomonadaceae; genus Halomonas; species Halomonas sp. PGE1. The sequence continues at coordinate 994,994 of NZ_CP053032.1, read as the reverse complement.
GGCCCGCGAGCTGGTCGTCGAGATCACCGACAACCACGGCAAGACCCTCTACGCCGACCTGGCCCGGCTGATCGATGCCCGCCTGGCGGTGGCCCAGGAGAACCCGGCCGAAGCCCGCGCCGCCCTGGAGGCGGTGATCGATGCCAGCGGCCGCGACTACGTCAAGGGGCTGGCTCGCCTGCGCCTGGCCCGCCTGCAGGTCGCCGACGGCGACGCCGAGGCGGCGCTGGCCACCCTGGAGGCCGGGGTGCCCGAGGCGCTGTCCGCCCAGCGCGCCGAGGTACGCGGCGACGCCTACCACGCCCTGGGCCGTGACGGCGACGCCGGCGAAGCCTGGCGCGAGGCGCTGGACCTGGCCGAGGCGCGCGACCAGCCGCTCTACGGCGTGCAGCTCAAGCTCGACAACCTTGGCCTTGACCACCAGGGGGTGGACTCATGAAACCGACCTTCCTGATCGCCGCCGTGGCCGGCCTGCTCGTGCTCACCGGCTGCGCTCGCAACCAGGTGGAGCCGCAGTATCCCCCCAAGGAGCTGGCAAGCTTCGAGGAGCGCGCCGAGCTGGCCAGCGCCTGGAGCGAGCGGGTCGGCCGCGGGCTGGGTCGCGCCACCTACCCGATCGCCCCCTCCCGGGATGGCGACGCCCTGTTCGCCGCCGATGAGCGCGGCCGCTTGGCCGCCTTCGATGCCGACGACGGCGACCGCCGCTGGCAGGTGGAGCTCGAGGTCCCGGTCTCCAGCGCCCTGACCGCCGTGGCCGGCGATATCTACCTCGGCACCCGCAACGGCGAGGTGCTGGCCCTGAGCCAGCGCGACGGCAGCGTGCGCTGGCGCGCCCGGGTGCCCAGCGAGATCCTGGCCGCCCCGCAGCCCAACCAGCAGCTGCTGGTGGTGCAGAGCGTCGACGGCAGCGTCACCGCCCTGGATCGCGCCAGCGGCGAGGAGCGCTGGAGCTACAGCGCCAGCCGCCCGTCGCTGACCCTGCGCGGCACCGGCACCCCCACGGTGATCGACCCGGTGACCTTCGCCGGCTTCGCCAACGGCCGCCTGGTGACCCTGGACAACCGCAGCGGCCAGCCGCTGTGGGAGCGTCGCATCGCCGTGGCCCAGGGCCGCAGCGACATCGACCGCCTGGTGGACCTGGCCGGCCAGCCGGTGCTGACCCCGGACGGCCGCCTGTTCGTCTCCAGCTTCAACGGCCGCCTGGTCGCCCTGGAGGCCACCCGCGGCGAGCCGCTGTGGGCCATCGACTACTCCAGCTACCACACCCCGATCCTGGTCGGCGACTTCCTCTTCGCCGTCAACGAGGCGGGCCATATCCACGCCCTGGACGCCAACGACGGCAGCGAGATCTGGCGCAATACCGCCCTGGAAGGCCGCAGCATCACCGCCCCGGCCTTCGCCGATGGCAAGCTGGTGTTCGGCGACTTCGAGGGCTATCTGCACCTGATCGACGCCCGCAGCGGCGACATCGTCGGCCGTGAACGCGTCGACCGCTCCGGCATCAGCGTGCGGCCCATCACCGAGGGCCGCCGCATCCACGTGCTGGCCAACGACGGCACTCTCAAGGCCCTGGACATTCGCCAATGACACCCGTGATCGCCCTGGTCGGCCGCCCCAACGTGGGCAAGTCGACCCTGTTCAACCGCCTGACCCGCTCCCGGGACGCCCTCGTGGCCGACTTCCCGGGGCTGACCCGGGACCGCAAGTACGGTAACGGCGTGCTCGGCGGCAAGGCCTATACGGTGATCGATACCGGCGGCATCAGCGGCGACGAGGAAGGCATCGACGCCGCCATGGCCGAGCAGTCCCTCGTCGCCATCGACGAGGCGGACATCGTGCTGTTCCTGGTGGACGCCCGGGCCGGCCTCAACGTGGCCGACCAGGCCATCGCCAACCACCTGCGGGTCAACCAGAAGAAGACCTGGCTGGTCGTCAACAAGACCGACGGCCTCGACGAGCCGAGCGCCGTGGCCGAGTTCTGGGAGCTGGGGCTCGGCGAGCCGCGCCCCATCGCCGCCGCCCACGGCCGCAACGTCACCGCACTGATCGACGAGGTGCTCTCCCCCTTCCCCGAGCGGGACGAGAGCATCCCGGTGGATACCGGCACCAAGGGCATCCGCATCGGCGTGATCGGCCGCCCCAACGTGGGCAAGTCGACCCTGGTCAACCGCCTGCTCGGCGAGGAGCGGGTGGTGGTCTATGACGAGGCGGGCACCACCCGCGACGCCATCGAGATCCCCTTCGAACGCCGCGGCAAGCCCTACGTGCTGATCGATACCGCCGGCGTCCGGCGGCGCAAGAACGTCCACGAGATCGCCGAGAAGTTCTCGATCATCAAGACCCTGGATGCGATCAAGGAGTGCCATGTCGCCATCATGGTGCTGGATGGCCGCAGCGGCCTGGTGGAGCAGGACCTGCACCTGCTCGACTACGTGCTGACCAGCGGTCGCGCCCTGGTGCTGGTGGTCAACAAGTGGGACGGCCTGGAGCACGAGGCCAAGGAGAAGATGCGCGCCGAGATCAAGCGCCGCCTGGGCTTCGCCGACTACGCCGACCTGCACTACATCTCGGCGCTGCACGGCACCGGCGTAGGCGACCTCTACCCCTCCATCGAGCGCGCCTTCGCCTCGGCCAACGCCCACTGGTCCACCAACCGCCTGAGCACTATCCTTCAGGACGCGGTGGAGTCCCATCAGCCGCCCATGGTGCATGGCCGGCGGATCAAGCTGCGCATGGCCCACCAGGGCGGCGCCAATCCGCCGATCATCGTGGTCCACGGCAACCAGACCGACTCGCTGCCCGAGGCCTACCGCCGCTACCTGACCAACACCTTCCGCAAGGTGCTGAAGGTGCGCGGCACGCCGATGCGCTTCGAATTCCGCTCCGGAAAGAACCCCTTCGACCCCATGGCCGACGCCAGCGACCGCGAGAAGGCCAAGAAGCGCGAACTGGACCGCACCAAGGAGGCGCGCAACAGCCGCCGCCGCTGAATCCACCGCGCCAAGCCCGCCTGACAGCGCCCGCCCCGCCCCTGCAACGACAGAGGGGCGTCCGGGCGCTGTCGCTTTTCGGCCACTTCCCGCGCCTCGCCGAATCCCGCAGAATCCGCCTGGCACGCCCCCTTGACACAATCCGCTTGACAGCCGGGCCCGCCGGCCATCTAATGCGCCGATTTTGCAGCGCAGCATAGTGCGCCGCGGGCCCCGCTACCCCCATTCCGACAGGAGGCACCTCCGCCCATGTTACGTCTCGTTCCTGCCCGTTTCCGGCGCTGGCGGCTGCTTGCCCCGCTGTGCCTCTCCGCCCTGCTCGCCGGCTGCCTGGCGCTGCCGCAGACCGGGCTCTTCGCCTTCCGCCTGGCGGTGACCTCACTGGGCGTCGAGGAGGTGCGCATCGGCCCCTACGCCGTGGATGCCCGCCTCGACACCAGCGACATCATGTCCCTGGCGCTCCAGAGCCTCGGCGCCGGCAGCCTGCCGGTGCAGGCCACCCTGGCCATGGGCCTTGGGCTGCCGGTGGGCATGCCGCCGGTGGAGATGTCGGGCTTCCGCTGGAGCCTGGACATGCCGGGCGTGGACCCGGTCAGCGGCAACTACGAGCAGGACGTGACCCTGACCTCGGGTGACGACGCCAACCTGCGCCTGCCGGTGGCCTTCGACCTGCTGGCCGGCGGACGCGAGGGGCTCGGCCCGATGGTGGAGCTGGCCAGCCAGCTGGCCCGCCAGGGCGAGCTGCCCGCCGGCAGCGAACTGGCCATCACCCCGGGCGACCTGCGCGGCCTGGGCATGACCCTGCCCGCCGGCCTGCTCACCCCGACAATTCGCCTGGGCATCGGCGAGGATGGCAGGCTGATTCCGCGGGGGTAGCTCGATTCGGGGCTGTTCCGGCGACAGGCCTTCCCCTACTTCCCATGCAGGCGTCGGCGGCCCACCCACTGGGTGGCGAACTGCCAGGCGCCGCGGCCGCTGCGCCCGCCGCGCAGGGTGGCGAAGCGGATCGCCTCGGCGCGGGCCTCGGCATTCCAGTCCTCGCGGCTGCCCAGCTGGGTGACCCAGTGGCAGCAGGCCTCCAGGTAGATGTCCTGGTTGAAGGGGTGGAAGCCCAGCCACAGGCCGAAGCGATCGGAGAGCGAGATCTTCTCCTCCACGGCGTCGCCGTGGTGGAGCTCGTCGCCCACCAGCCGCGAGCCCTCGTTGTCGCTCATCGACTCCGGCAGCAGGTGGCGGCGGTTGGAGGTGGCATAGAGCAGCACGTTGGGCGGTGGGCCGGTCAAGGCGCCATCCAGCACGCTCTTCAGCGCCTTGTAGGCGTCGTCGTGCCCCTCGAAGGAGAGGTCGTCGCAGTAGACCACGAAGCGGTGGGGCTGGTGGCGCAGCTGCTCCACCAGCATCGGCAGCCCGGCGAGATCGTGGCGATCCACCTGCACCAGCCGCAGCCCGTCCGCGGCCAGGGAGTTGAGCAGCGCGCGGATCAGCGATGACTTGCCGCTGCCCCGGGAGCCCCACAGCAGGGCATGGTTGGCCGGCAGCCCTCGCAGGAAGGCGCGGGTGTTGTCCACGAGCGCCAGCTTCTGGCGCTCGATGCCCAGCAGGTCGTCGAGGCTCAGGGCATCGCGCGGCGGCACCGGCAGCAGCCGGCCACCCAGGCTGTGGCGCTGCCACAGGGCCGCCACATCACGGGTCCAGTCCACCTCCTGGGGAGGCGGCGGCAACCAGTGCTCCACGTGGTCCAGCAGGTTGATCAGGCGGCGCGTCAGCTCCGTGTCCATGGGGGCTCCTTCTCCGTGTCGGGCGGTTGACCTTGCAGGCATTCCGGGTATCTTGTGGCGAACCTTGTGGCGCCGTCCAGCGTCATACCGCACTGAGACGAACATGACTGGTCACAGGAGACCCCCATGCGCTGGTTCCACTTCCTCACCGTTGGCGTGCTCAGCCTCAGTCTGACCGCCTGTGCCACCTCTCCCACCGGTCGCCAGCAGCTCACCCTGGTCTCCGATGCCCAGCTCAACCAGATGGGCGCCCAGGCCTTCGAGCAGTACCAGCAGGACCTGCCCCAGGCCGGCGCCGCCGAGCAGCGCTATGCCCAGTGCATCGCCGACGCCATCATCGGTGCGCTGCCGGCGGAGCAGCAGCGCTCACAGAACTGGCAGATTCGCGTCTTCGAGTCGGAGCAGGCCAACGCCTTCGCCCTGCCGGGCGGCTACATGGGGATCAATACGGGCCTGCTGAACGTCGCCCGGACCCAGGAGCAGGTCGCGGCGGTCGTCGGCCACGAGATCGGCCACGTGCTGGCCCGTCACGCCAACGAGCGGGTCTCCACCCAGACCGCCACCCAGCTCGGCCTCTCCGTGCTCTCCTCGGCCTCCGGCATGCAGGGCCCGGGGGGCCAGCAGATGATGGGTGCCCTGGGCCTCGGCGCCCAGTACGGTGTGCTGCTGCCCTTCTCCCGGCGCCACGAGAGCGAGGCCGACGTGATCGGCCTGCGCCTGATGGCGGATGCCGGCTTCGACCCCCGCGAGAGCGTCACCCTGTGGGAGAACATGGAGGCCGCCGGCGGCGGCGCCCGCCCGCCCGCCTGGATGTCCACCCACCCCAGCCAGGGCCAGCGCATGGCCGGCTTGCAGGCCAACATGCCCGAGGCGGTGGCACGCTTCGAGCAGGCGCGACAGGCGGGACGCACGCCGAACTGCCCGCGCCCCTAGGCAACACTGATTCGTTGCTGCGCTCGAAACCCTACGGCTTGTTGGAAAGCGAATGCTGAGACTTGGACTGCTGCTGTTGATTGCCCCCATCCTGCTGCTGATGGGGGTCTACTTCTGGGAACTGTCGGACGTGCGCGAGTGCACCTACGCCGGCGGTTACTGGGACTACCTGGAGGGGGTGTGCCGCGACACGCCCCAACCCTTCGTCTCCTGGCTGCAGCGCTACCCGTGGCTGGTCAACGGCGGCATGCTGCTGTCGGTGATCGGCATGGGGCTGTGCATGGTGGGGCTATACGTAAAGAGACGCTGAGGGCTCAACGTAAAGAGACGCTGAGGGCGACGCCGAGACTATAGCGACGCCCTGAGTGTCTCCAGCACCGGGGCAGTGTCGGGGCGCCTGCCGCGCCACTGGAAGAAGGACTCCGCCGCCTGCTCCACCAGCATGCCGAGGCCGTCGACGGGCCGGGCGCCGCGGGCCTCGGCCCAGCGCAGGAACACCGTGGGCTCGGCGCCGTACATCATGTCGTAGGCGGTAGCACCCTCTGAAAAGAGGTCGTCAGGCAGCGGCGGCAGGTCCCCGGCTAGGCTCGCGCTGGTGCCGTTGATCACCACATCGAAGGGACCGGCCACGGCATCGAAGCCGCCGCCCGTGATCGTGCCCAGCTCGCGGAAGTCGGCGGCCAGGGCGCGGGCCTTGGCCGCCGTGCGGTTGGCCACGACCAGGCTCGCCGGCCTCTCGGCCAGCAGCGGCTCCAGCACCCCGCGCACCGCGCCGCCGGCGCCCAGCACCAGGATGCGGGCGCCGGCCAGGGTCACGCCGTGGCGCACGAGGTCGCGCACCAGCCCCACCCCGTCGGTGGTATCGCCATAGGTCAGTCCGTTCTTTCCCAGCACCAGGGTGTTCACCGCCCCGGCGCGCCGGGCGCGCTGGCTCAGGGTGTCGCAGAGGCGAAAAGCCTCCTCCTTGAAGGGCACGGTGACGTTGGCGCCGCGCCCGCCCTCGGCGGTGAAGCGCCGCCAGGCACCGGCGAAGTCGTCCAGGGGCGCCTCGATGGCGGTGTACTCCATGGCCTGGCCGGTCTGGGCGGCGAAGGCAGCGTGGATGGCCGGCGACTTCGAATGGGCCACCGGGTGGCCGAAGACGCAGTAGCGGTCGGTCATGGTCACTCCTTGATCAGTCATCGAGACCCGCCTCGCCCAGCCAGTCCCGAGGGCGCAGGTACTCGTCGTAGAGCAGCGCCTCGGGGCTGCCGGGTTCCGGCGTCCAGGCATACTCCCAGCGCGCCAGGGGCGGCATCGACATCAGGATCGACTCGGTGCGCCCGCCGCTCTGCAGCCCGAACAGGGTGCCGCGGTCCCACACCAGGTTGAACTCCACGTAGCGGCCGCGGCGATAGAGCTGGAAGTCGCGCTCGCGCTCCCCGAAGGGGGTGTCGCGGCGGCGGGCCACGATGGGCAGGTAGGCCTCGAGGAAGGCATCGCCCACGGAGCGCTGGAAGGCGAAGCACTGCGCAAAGCCCCCCTCGTTGAGGTCGTCGAAGAAGAGCCCGCCGACGCCGCGGGTCTCGTCGCGGTGCTTGAGATAGAAGTAGTCGTCGCACCACGCCTTGTAGCGCGGATAGGCGTCGTCGCCGAAGGGCGCGCACGCAGCACGGGCAACGCGGTGCCAGTGCACCACATCCTCGAACACCGGGTAGTAGGGGGTCAGGTCGAAGCCGCCGCCGAACCACCAGACGGGCGCCTCCCCCGCCTTCTCGGCGATGAAGAAGCGCACGTTGCCGTGGCTGGTGGGCACGTGGGGATTTTCCGGATGCAGCACCCAGGAGACGCCCACCGCATGGAAGCTGCGGCCGGCCAGCTCCGGCCGGGCCGCGGTGGCCGAGGGCGGCAGGCGCTCGCCGAAGACGTGAGAGAAGTTGACGCCGCCCTTCTCGAACACGCGGCCGTGCTCGATCACCCGGGAGCGCCCGCCGCCCCCCTCGGGGCGTTCCCAGGCGTCCTCACGGAACCCCGCGCCGCCATCTTCGGCGGCGAGGGCCGCACAGAGGCGCTCCTGAAGGTCGAGCAGGTAGGTCTTGACGTCGTCGAGTCGGGCGTGGGCCAAGGCGATCTCCTCGAGGCCGGGCGGGTGAATGTCGGGAATCAGGCGCGCATCAGCTGGCCGGTGACCAGATCGCGGATGGTGCTGGGCCGCTCGAGGCCGCCGAGCTCCCCCTCAACGATGGCATCGAGCCCATCGCCGAAGACCCCGCGGACCTCCTCGGCGCTCATGGCCGGCGGCTCGCTGGCAATGTTGGCCGAGGTGGAAACGATGGGCCCGCCGAAGGCCTCGCACAGGGCCACCACCAGGGGATGGGCACTCACCCTCAGCGCCACCCTGTCGTGGCCGCCACGGACCAGACCATGGCTGCGGCCGTTGTCGGGCACCAGCCAGGTATTGGGTCCCGGCCAGCTGGCTGCCAGCGGCGCGTGGAGCTCCAGGGGCAGCCCCTCGAGCCAGGGGGCGAACTGGGCGATGCTGGCCGCCACCAGGATCACCCCCTTGGCGGGATCACGCTGCTTGAGGCGCAGCAGCCTCGCCAGGGCCTCGTCGTTGTCCGGATCGCAGCCGAGCCCCCACACGGCCTCGGTGGGATAGGCGATCACTCCACCACGGTGCAGGGCGACAACGGCATGGGCGATCTGACTGGCCTGGCTCATGGGAACTCCTCGGCGGTGGGCAGGCTGGGCTGATGAATGGCCGGGGATTCTATCACGCCCCCGAGAGGCGCACCCAGCCGCCGGCGGCGTGAGCCACCCGCCCCTCCAGTTCGAGTTCCAGTAGGCGCCGCTGGCACTCGGCGATGCCCAGTCCCGAGAGGCCCACCAGGGTATCCACCGGCGTCGGCTGGCCGCTCAGCCAGCGCAGCAGCGGCTCGCCGGACGCGGCGCCCTCCTCCGCCGGGAGCGGGTCTGCTGGCACCCGGGGGCTCGCGGCGGGCAGCCACTGGGTCAGCTCGGCGACGATATCGTCGACCTCGCGTACCAGCACGGCCCCGTCACGGATCAGCCGCAGGCAGCCCCGGGCCTGGGGGTTGTGGATGGAGCCCGGCAGCGCGAAGACCTCGCGGCCCTGCTCGGCGGCCAGGCGGGCGCTGACCAGGGAGCCGCTGCGCTCGGCCGCCTCTACCACCAGCACGCCGAAGGAGAGCCCGGTAACGATGCGGTTGCGCCTGGGAAAGAAGGCCGGCCGCGCCGGAGTGCCGGGCGGATGCTCGGAGAGCAGCAGGCCACCCGGCTCGCGCAGTCGCGCGTGCAACCGGTGGTGGCGCGGCGGGTAGACCACATCGACGCCGCAGCCGAGCACCGCGGCGCTGGCACCGCCGGCGTCCAGCGCCGCCTGCTGGGCGGCGGCGTCGATGCCCAGCGCCATGCCGCTGACCACGCACCAGCCGCGCCCGGCGAGCTCCCGGGCGAAGGCGGCGGCATTGGTCAGCCCCTCGCGGGTGGCCCGCCGGGCTCCCACCATGGCCAGGCGCGGCGGTTCGAGCGCGGCCAGGTCGCCCCAGGCCCACAGCAGGGGAGGCGGGTCGGGGATCTCGGCGAGCAGGGTCGGCCAGCGAGGATGACCGGGGTGGAGCAGGTGACGATCGGGGGCCGCGGCGAGCCACGCCTCGGCCCGGTCGATCTCAACCGTCAGCGGGCTGCGCCCGGGATGGTCGAGCCACAGGCGCAGCGCCGTGGCGGCCTCCCGGGGCAGCAGCGCCAGCCAGCCATCGGGCCATGCGGTGGCCGTGGCCGCCAGTTCGGCCAGCCGCGCACCGCCCAGGCCCGGCAGCCTGGAGAGGGCCAGCCACTCGCGAGCGCCGGGCCGCTGGGCAGGCATGCGGCTGCCTCAGCGCAGGGTGGCGCCCAGGGCGCGCTCGGGGCTGTGCACGCGATCCCCCACCGAGAGCGAGCGGCTGGCCTTCATCACCAGGCCATAGCTCATCTTTTCGTAGGGCTGGAACACCATCACCAGGCCGGCGTCCTCACCGGGCAGGCGCAGCGACTCGCCGGTGCGCGGGTCGCTGACCAGCTCGCCGCGCTGCTCGACCATCAGCACGTGGCCGGGCTCGAGGCCGTCGCGGCGCCCGCGGTCCAGCGCCACCACCTGCAGGCGGCCGATGAACTGTACGCCCCCCGGCACCGCGAGAACGGTGCCCTCCACCTCGCGCTCCGGGGCGCGGGGGATGAACTCGGTGACCAGATCGCGCACCTCCAGGGGCAGCACGATGTCGTTGTTGCGCACCTCCTGGCTCGAAGAGGTCACCTCCAGCACCACGATCTCCTCCTCCTGTCGCTCGCGGCGGGCCTGGCCGACACTCTCCAGCTCCAGGCCGAGCAGCTCGCCGCTGGAGGGGTCCAGGAAGCGCTCGCCGACCCGATAGAAGCCGACCCGACCGCTGCCCTCCACCTCCCCGCGGGCGTAGAGGCGATCTCCCACGCCGCTCAGCAGGCGGCGATCGTCGCCGCCCACCACATAGGCCAGCTCGTCGAGGGCGTCGGGGTCGTCGACGATGCGGTGGTCGCGCAGGAAGTGGCGGATCGCCTCCAGGGGAATCGGCTCGATCGCCTCTCGGTGGGGGATGGTGCGCATCTCCGGTGAGAGCCGCACCTGGCCCTGGCCGCGCTCCAGCCCCAGACAGGGACGCCCGTTGCAGTCATAGAGGTAGATGACATCGCCCGGGTAGATCAGGTGGGGGTTGCGGATCTGCGGGTTGACCTGCCACACCTCGGGCCACTGCCAGGGGTGGCGCAGGAAGCGCCCGGAGATGTCCCAGAGGGTATCGCCACGCACCACCGTGTAGCGGTCCGGGGCATCGCCGCGCAGGCCATCGTCCCAGGAGAGCCCCTGGGCCAGGGCCTTGCCGGCCACTCCCCCCAGCGCCAGTGCCACGCCGAGCACCAGCGCCGCCCTGCCTGGCCAGCGGCGCCGCACCTTGCCCTCTTTCGTCTGTTTCATCCCTGCTCTCCCCGCGTCGGTTGCCTGGCCCTGACGCGCTCTCATCGAACCCGGCCGGCATGCTATAGTCTTAGGTTATCGACGTGATGTGCATTCGGCGGTTTCTCCACCGAACGCACCCCTCTAGAATAGTGTCATTCTGTAAATGACAGCATAACGGTGAAACCAACGCCATGGCCAAATTACCGATCCTCGAATTCCCCGACGAGCGCCTGCGCACCAGGGCGGCGCCGGTGGAGACGGTCGACGACGAGGTCCGTCAACTGGTCGACGACATGCTCGAGACCATGTACGACGCCCGCGGCATCGGGCTGGCCGCGACCCAGGTGAACGTCCACCGACGGGTGATCGTGATGGACGTCAGCGATGCCCAGGACAAGCCGCTGGTGCTGATCAATCCCGAGTACACCCCGATCGGCGACGAGCGCGACCTGATGAGCGAGGGTTGCCTGTCGATTCCCGAGTACTACGCCGAGGTGCCACGGGCGCTCAAGGTTCGCCTCAAGGCACTGGACCGCGACGGCAAGCCCTACGAGCTCGAGGCCGACGGTCTGCTGGCCCATTGCATCCAGCACGAACACGACCACCTCGAGGGGGTGCTGTTCGTCGACTACCTCTCGCCGCTCAAGCGCGACCGGGTGATGAAGAAGATGCAGAAGCGCCACAAGCTGATGCAGCCCGCCTGATTCCTCCGCGAGCTCCCCCCGGAAGGCCGACGCCATGGCGTCGGCCTTCGTCGTTTGCAGCCGGCTCCGTTATCATTGAGGTCATCCACTCCCCGGCCAGGCACGAACCATGTCCCGACCCCACGACTCTCACTCCCTCAGCGTCATCTTCGCCGGCACGCCCGACTTCGCCGCCGAGAGTCTGCAGGCGCTGCTGGACAGCCGCCATCGCGTCATCGCCGTCTACACCCAGCCGGACCGCCCCGCGGGCCGCGGCCGCAAGCTGACGCCAAGCCCGGTCAAGCGTCTCGCCCTCGAGCATGGGCTGCCGGTCCATCAGCCGGAGACCCTCAGGGCCCCCGAGGCCCAGGCCGAGCTCGCCGTCCTGGACGCCGACCTCATGGTGGTGGTGGCCTACGGGCTGATCCTGCCCAGGGAGGTGCTCGAGACGCCGCGGCTGGGCTGCCTCAACGTCCACGCCTCGCTGCTGCCGCGCTGGCGTGGCGCCGCCCCCATCCAGCGCGCCATCGAGGCCGGCGACGCCGAGAGCGGCGTGACCATCATGCAGATGGACGAGGGCCTCGACACCGGTGCCATGCTGCGGGTGCGGCGCACCCCGATCACCGCCACCACCACCGGCGGCGAGCTGCATGACACCCTGGCCGCGCTGGGCGGCGAGGCCATCGTCGAGGCGCTGGACGCCCTGGCAGGCGAGGGCCTCGCGGCCACGCCCCAGCCCGAGGCCGGCGTCACCTACGCCGCCAAGCTCTCCAAGGCCGAGGCCGAACTCGACTTCCGCGAGCCGGCCGCGGCCCTGGCCGCTCGGGTCCGCGCCTTCAACCCCTGGCCGGTGGCCTGGTGCGCCTTCGACGGCGACCGCCTGCGCCTGCTGATGGCCGAGGCGACCGGGCTCCGCGAAGGCGAGGCGCCCGCCGCGCCGGGCACCCTGCTCGACCACGACGGCGAGGCCCTGCGCATCGCCTGCGGCCCCGCGGGCGACCAGGTGCTGCGGGTGACCCAGGCCCAGCTTCCCGGCGGCAAGGCGCTGCCGGTGAGTGAACTATTGCGCGCCAGGGCCGAGCGTTTCACGCCGGGCCTGTGCCTGGGCCACCACAACGAGGAGGCCTCCGCATGAGCCAGCCCCCCGAGCAGCGGCCCCGCGCACAGCGCCAGCGCAAGCGCGGACTGGAGAACGACGGCGGCCTGGCGGTCCGCGCCGCCGCGGCCCGCGCCCTCGTGCCGGTGATCACCGGCAAGGGGTCGCTCACCGGCCTCGACGACCATCAGGTGGTGGCCCGCGACCGCGCCCTGTTCAAGGCGCTCTGCTACGGCACCTGCCGCACCCTGCCGCGCCTCGAGGCGCTGGCGGCCAAGCTGCTGGTCAAGCCCTTCAAGGTGCGCGATGCCGACATCCAGGCGCTGCTGCTGCTGGGCATCCACCAGCTGCTCTACCTGCGCATACCGGCCCACGCCGCGGTGGGTGAGACCGCCGGTGCGGCCCGCCTGCTCGGCAAGGAGTGGGCCACCCGGGTGCTCAACGGCTGCCTGCGCCGCCTGCAGCGCGAGGCCGCCGAGCTCCAGGCCGAGGTGGACAGTGACCCCGCGGTGGCGCTGCTGCACCCGAAGTGGCTGCTCAAGGCACTGCGCGAGGCCTGGCCCGACGATTGGCGCGCCATCGGTGCGGCCAACAATACGCCCGGCCCCATGACCCTGAGGGTCAACCGCCGCCACGGCGATCGCGAAGCCTACATGGACCGGCTGGCCGCGGCCGGCATCCAGGCACGGCTCTGCCTGCACGCGCCGGACGGTATCACCCTGGAGACGCCCTGCGATGTCCAGCTGCTGCCGGGCTTCATCGATGGCGACGTCAGCGTCCAGGACGAGGCCGCCCAGCTCACCAGCGTGCTGCTCGGCCCGGCCCTGGCGCCGCGTCCCGGCGCCCGGGTACTGGACGCCTGCTGCGCCCCGGGGGGCAAGACCAGCCACCTGCTGGAGCTGTTCGACATCGAGATGCATGCGGTGGACAGCGACGCCGAACGCCTGGCTCGGGTCGAGGACGCCCTGGGTCGGCTTGGCCTGGAGGCGCGCCTGGCCCATGGCGATGCCACCGCCCGCGACTGGTGGGACGGTGCGCCCTTTGACGCCATCCTGCTCGACGCTCCCTGCTCCGGCAGCGGCGTGATCCGTCGCCACCCCGACATCAAGCGTCTGCGCCGCCCCAGCGACATTCCGGCCCTGGCCGCCCTGCAGACCCGCCTGCTCGACAACCTCTGGCCGCTGCTGCGCGAAGGCGGCACCCTGCTCTACGCCACCTGTTCGGTGCTGCCCGAGGAGAACAGCGACCAGATCGCCGCCTTCCTCTCGCGCACCCCGGACGCGGAGATCACTACCCCCGGTGACGTGGCCTGGGGACGACCGGCGGGGGCCGGGCGCCAGCTGCTGCCGGAGATCGACAGCCACGACGGCTTCTTCTATGCCAGACTGAAGAAACGGCCGCAGTGAGCGGCCGACCACCACCCGCGCAGGAGGCATCATGAGCACCCATACCTACAAGCATATCGAGCTGACCGGTTCCTCCGAGGAGGGCATTCAGCAGGCCATCGAGAGCGCCATCGCCAAGGCCGGCGAGACCCTGCACGGCATGCGCTGGTTCGAGGTCATCGATACCCGCGGCCATCTGGAAAACGGCCGCGTGGCCCACTGGCAGGTCACCATCAAGGTCGGCTTCACCCTCGACTGATGGCGTGCTGTTCTTCTCCCCGCGGCTGGTTTAGGCTTGCCGCCATCCTGTTGCGGCGCACAAGAGGCGCCGCGCTCGCTGCCAGCGGACATCAGACTCCATGAAGATCATCATCCTCGGCGCCGGCCAGGTCGGCGGCACCCTGGCCGAACACCTGGCCCGGGAGGAGAACGACATCACCGTGGTGGACACCGACGGTGACAAGCTGCGCGAGCTGCACACCAAGCTCGACATCCGCACCGTGGTGGGGCCCGGCTCCTACCCCATGGTGCTGCGCCAGGCGGGCTGCGAGGACGCCGACATGCTGATCGCGGTGACCAGCCAGGACGAGGTCAACATGATCGCCTGCCAGGTCGCCCACACCCTCTTTCGCACCCCCACCAAGATCGCCCGGGTGCGCGCCACCGCCTACCTGACCCGCAAGGGACTGTTCGCCCACGAGGCGGTGCCCATCGACGTGCTGATCAGCCCCGAGCAGGTGGTCACCGACCATATCCGCCGGCTGATCGAGCACCCCGGCGCCCTGCAGGTGCTGGAGTTCGCCGGTGGCCTGGTGCAGCTCGTCGCGGTCAAGGCGATCTACGGCGGCCCCCTGGTGGGCCAGGACCTGGCCTTCCTGCGCCGCCACATGCCCAGCGTGGATACCCGGGTCGCGGCCATCTACCGCCGCAACCGGCCGATCATCCCGCGCGGCGACACCGTGATCGAGGCCGACGACGAGGTCTTCTTCATCGCCGCCCGCCGCGATATCCGCGCGGTGATGAGCGAACTGCGCCGCCTCGACCGCGACTTCCGCCGGGTGGTGATCGCTGGCGGCGGCAACATCGGCGAGCGCCTCGCCGAGCACCTGGAGCACAGCCACCAGGTGAAGATCATCGAGCACAACCTTGAGCGCTGCACGGTGCTCTCCGAACGCCTCGACCGCACCGTGGTGCTGCACGGCAGCGCCACCAGCAAGCGGCTGTTGGAGGAGGAGAACATCGAGGAGTGCGACATCTTCTGTGCGCTGACCAACGACGACGAGGTCAACATCATGTCGTCGATGCTGGCCAAGCGCATGGGCGCCAAGAAGGTGCTGACGCTGATCAACAACGCCGCCTACGTGGACCTGGTCCAGGGCGGCGAGATCGACATCGCCATCTCGCCCCAGCAGGCCACCATCGGCAGCCTGCTGACCCACGTGCGACGCGGCGATATCGTCAACGTCCACTCCCTGCGCCGCGGCGCGGCGGAGGCCATCGAGGCGATCGCCCACGGCGATACCCAGTCCTCGAAGGTGGTGGGCCGTGCCATCGGCGAGATCGAGCTGCCCCGGGGCACCACCATCGGCGCCATTGTGCGCGGCAAGGAGGTGCTGATCGCCCACGACGACGTGGTGGTGGAGTCCGGCGACCACCTGATCCTGTTCGTGATCGACAAGCGCCGCATCCGCGACGTGGAGCGGCTGTTCCAGGTCGGCCTGACCTTCTTCTGACAGGGAGTCACCGATGAGCCTGCGCATGATCCTGCGCATCCTGGGGCTGCTGCTGATGCTGTTCAGCCTGACCATGGTGCCGCCGATCCTGATCTCGCTGCTGTTCGGCGACGGCCAGTGGAATGCCTTCGCCATCGCCATCGCCATCACGGTGGTGACCGGTGCCGTGATGTACCTGCCCAACCGGCGCGCGCGCAAGGAACTGCGCACCCGCGACGGCTTTCTGATCGCGGCGCTGTTCTGGAGCGTGCTGGCGCTGTTCGGCTCGCTGCCGCTGATGCTCACCGGCGATACCGCCCTCTCCATCACCGATGCAGTGTTCGAGTCCTTCTCGGGGCTGACCACCACCGGGGCCACGGTGATCACCGGCATCGACCAACTGCCCGAATCGATCCTCTACTACCGCCAGCAGTTGCAGTGGCTGGGCGGCATGGGCATCGTGGTGCTGGCAGTGGCGATCCTGCCGACCCTGGGCGTCGGCGGCATGGCCCTCTACCGCACCGAGATCCCCGGCCCCCTCAAGGACTCCAAGCTCACCCCGCGCATCACCGAGACCGCCAAGGCGCTGTGGTACATCTACGCCGCCCTGACCGTCACCTGCATGCTGGCCTACATGGCCGCCGGTATGAACTGGTTCGACGCACTGGGCCACAGCTTCTCCACCGTGGCACTCGGTGGTTTCTCCCCCCATGACGCCAGCATCGGCCACTTCGACAGCGCCGTGATCGAGATGATCTGTGTGTTCTTCCTGATCGTCTCTGCGGTGAGCTTCAGCCTGCACTTCGTGGCCTGGCGCGAGAAGCGGCTGACCCACTACTTCCAGGACCCCGAGGCGCGCTTCCTGCTGCTCTTCCTGCTGGGCCTGGCGGTGATCACCGTGGTCTCGCTGTGGCTCACCGAGACCTACGGCACCGAGCGGGGCCTGCGCCACGGCATCTTCCAGGTGGTCTCGGTGGCCACCACCGCCGGCTTCGGCGTGGCCGACTTCTCGGCCTGGCCGGGGGCGCTGCCCTTCCTGCTGTTCATGGCCGCCTTCGTCGGCGGCTGCTCCGGCTCCACCGGCGGCGGCATGAAGGTGATCCGCATCATCCTGATCCTCAAGCAGGGGATGCGCGAGGTGATGCGCCTGATCCACCCCAACGCGGTGATCGCGGTCAAGGTGGGCAAGGTGAGCGTACCGGACGGCATCGCCCAGGCGGTGTGGGGCTTCTTCTCGGTCTACGTGATGCTCTTCTTCCTGATGCTGGTGGGGGTGATGGCCACCGGGGTCGACCAGGTCACCGCCTGGTCCACCGTGGCCTCGGCGCTCAACAACCTGGGTCCGGCGCTGGGCGAGGCCTCCAGCCACTACGGCGACCTGCCGACCCTGGCCAAGTGGATCCTGGTGATGGCCATGCTGCTCGGCCGCCTGGAGATCTTCACCGTGCTGGTGCTGTTCACCCCCGCCTTCTGGCGGCGCTGAGGGGATTTGGCCGGCACGGGCCCATCGTGGATAATCGGTCCCTCACTCTTTCAGATCGAGCGTCCATGACCGACTCCCAGGACACCGCGATGCCCATCGACTCGCCGGCCGGCGTGACCGGCCCGCGCCGCGTCATCCAGGTGGGCGAGACCCGTTACACCCTGCTGGGCACCGCCCATGTCTCCGCCGAGAGCGCCCAGGACGTGCGCGCCCTGGTCCGTTCCGGCGAGTTCGACGCCGTGGCCATCGAGCTGTGCGATGCCCGACACCACAGCCTCGACAACCCGGACGCCATGCACAACCAGGACCTGTTCGAGATCTTTCGCCAGGGCAAGGCGGGCATGGTGGCAGCGAGCCTGGCGCTGGGCGCCTTCCAGCAGCGCGTCGCCGAGCAGTCGGGCATCGAGCCCGGCGCCGAGATGCGCGCCGCCCTGGAGGAGAGCCGTGAGGCGGGCCTGCCGCTGCTGCTGATCGACCGCGACGTGGGGGTGACCCTCAAGCGCATCTACCACAACGTCCCCTGGTGGCAGCGCTTCTCGCTGTTCTCGGGGCTGCTGGGCAGCGTGCTGTCGCGCCAGGACGTCTCCGCCGCGGAGATCGAGCGCCTCAAGGAGGGCGACGTGCTGGAGTCCACCTTCAGCGAGTTTGCCGCCGAATCCGAGACCCTCTACACGCCGCTGATCAGCGAGCGCGACCGCTACATGGTGCTGCGCCTGGCCGAGGAGGCCCCGCCGGGGCGCTACCGCAACGTGCTGGTGGTGATCGGCGCCGGCCACATGAAGGGCATGGCCGAGGAGCTGGAGGCGCCGCTGCCCGAGGCCCCGACGCCGGAGCGCGAGGCGCTGGAGGTGACCCCGCCGCCGTCGAGGGTCTGGAAGGCGCTGCCCTGGGTGATCACCGTGCTGGTGTTGACCGGCTTCGCCATCGGCTTCTCGCGCAACACCGAGCTGGGCTGGCAGCTCGTCGGCGAGTGGTTCCTGATCAACGGCGTGCTCTCGGCGGCGGCCACCCTCGTCGCTCTGGCCCATCCGTTGACGGTAACGGCCACCTTCTTCGCCGCGCCGCTCACCTCGCTCAACCCCACCATCGGCGCCGGCTTCGTGGCCGCCGGGGTCGAGCTTTACCTGCGCAAGCCCAAGGTGCGCGACTTCTCGACATTGCGCCATGACGTCACCGAGCTGAAGGGCTGGTGGCGCAACCGCGTCTCGCGCACCCTGCTGGTCTTCATGCTGGCCACCCTGGGCTCCGCCGCCGGCACCTGGGTCGCGGGCTTCCGCATCGCCGGCGCCCTGTTCGGCAGCGGCGCCGCCTGATCAGCGCTACTCTTTTCGCGCCAGGAGGCGCCGCATCGCCGCCGTCGGCGCTTCGATCTTCTCGAAGCGCCGGCTGGCGGCGTAGCTCTCGTTGAAGGCGTCGAAGTAGTCGTCCAGGGCCTGGGCGGCCGAGTCGTCGCCCCCCTGGCGCAGCAGTTCGGCGGCCACCTCGGCGGTACACAGATGGGCCGCGGAGGCCGGCTTGCGCAGGCGGTAGCGGGTCAGCCGCTCGCTGTGCAGCGGCAGTACCGGCAGCCGGTCGAGGTAGGGGCTCTTGCGGAAGATGCGCCTAGCCTGGCGCCAGGTGCCGTCCAGCAGCACATAGACCGGCGTGCGCCCGGCGGCCTTGGCCTCGGCCACGGCGTCGATGCCCACCACCCGCTCGGCGTAGTCGGGCTGGTCGTCGGGGAAGATCACGAAGGGGGCGTAGCGGGGGTCGTCCAGCAGCGCCAGCAGCCGCTCGTCCGGCGCGGTGCGATACCAGGTGAAGACCTCGGTCTCGGGCAGCACGTCACGGATCAGCCGCCCGGTGTTGGTGGGCTTGTGGTGCTCCATGGGGTGGGTCAGCAGCCACACCCGCGCCTCGCTCTCGGCCCTCACCGCATAGGGACAGAGGCAGTTGAGCTCGGGCAGGTGGCAGCCCGGGCAGCGCGCAACGAAGCTGCCCCGGGCCTTGAACTCGCGCCGCGGCGGCCGCGGATGACCGGTGGCGGGGTCATGGGAAAGCCCGGTTCCGGGGTCATGGGAAAGCGCACCGTCCAGAGGACGCTCGGCACAGGTGTCAGGGCTGTCGTGCTGCATGGCGGCTACCGCATGGAAAGAGGCGCCGCATTCTAGCACCTCCGCAGGCGCCGTTCAGGAGGCCAGCAGCGTCTCCGGCACCCAGAGCCGTCCCTCGCGCCGCCAGTGGCGCACCAGCGCCGGCACCCCCTTGCCGGCGGGCTGGCTGAGCCGGGTCACCCCGGGCGGCGCCAGCGCCTCGGCCTCGGGGTCCACCAGCACGCGGGGGGCATCGAAGGGCGCGTACTGAAGCAGCGAGGCCGCCGGCATCACGGCAAGCGACGTGCCCACCACCAGCAGCAGGTCCGCTTCGCTGACGATCTCGCAGGCCTCCCCGAAGTGGGGCACCTCCTCGCCGAACCAGACCACGTCGGGCCTGAGCTGGCTGCCCTTGTCGCAGATGTCGCCCAGCTCGATGCCGCCGCGGGGCAGCGGATAGTGCATGCGCCGGTCCACCGTGGAGCGCGCCTTGAGAAGCTCGCCGTGCAGGTGCAGCACGTGGCGGGAGCCGGCCCGCTCGTGCAGGTCGTCGATGTTCTGGGTGATGATGCTGACCCGGAAGCCCTGCTTCTCCAGCGCCGCCAGCGCCTTGTGGGCGGCATTGGGCCGCGCCTGGCGCACCTGGTCGCGGCGCGCATTGTAGAAGGCCAGTACCCGGGCCGGGTCCCGCCGCCAGGCACCGGGCGTTGCCACCTCCTCCACCGGATGATCCGCCCAGAGGCCATCCTCGGCGCGGAAGGTCTGGATACCGCTCTCGGCACTGATCCCCGCTCCGGTGAACACCACCAGATGCGGCGCGCGCTGTTCTGCCATCGACTCTCTCCGCTCGGGGCATCTGAACTACCTGGGCTGAAAATACCACCTGCGGCCGGCTCAGGACCACACGAGGGCTTCGTCGACGAGGTCGAGTCCCGGCTCGGCGTGACGGTGGAGTTCTTCCCGGTGGGCAACCGCACCACCGCCATCAACGCACTGCGCTTCGAGCAGGTCGATATCGTGCTGGCCGGCCCCTCCGAGTACGTGCTGATGGCCGAGCGGGTCCCGGGCACCAAGGCGGTCACCGCCATCGTGCGCCCCGAGTACTACTCGGTGTTCATCGCCCCCACCGACAGCGATATCGAGACCCTCGAGGACCTCAAGGGCAAGCACGTGGCCATGAAGGACCATGGCTCCACCACCGGCCACATCATGCCCAGCTACATGCTGGACCAGGCCGGCCTGGATATCGACCGCGACCTGCGGATCTCGCTGCTGGACGGCGCCCGCATGCAGGCCCTGGCCGCCGGCGAGGTGGATGCCGTCGGCACCGGCGTGCGCGACTTTGCCCCCTTCGCTGCCCAGCACGGCGAGGAGAACTACCGCATCATCGAGCGCGGTCAGGACATGCCGGGTGACCCCATGGTGGCCGGCCCGCACATCTCCGCCGAGTGCATCAGCGAGATGCAGGAGGCCTTCATGAACGATCCGGACGGCCTGCTGCAGGCGATCCTCGCTCCGGGCGAGCGCGACAAGTACCTGGGCGCCGAGATGGTGCTGGTGGACGACAGCGCCTACGACATGGTGCGCGAATCCTACGCCCTGCTGGGCCTCTCCGACTGATGGAGCTTCCATGCAGCTAAGCATCGACAACCTCACCAAGGTCTATCCGGACGGGACCCGCGCCCTCGACGGGCTGTCGTTCGACGTCAGCCCCGGCGAAGGCGTGGTCATCCTCGGCCATAACGGCTGCGGCAAGTCGACGCTGATGAAGTGCCTGACCGGCCTGGAGCGCCCCACCTCGGGGCGCCTCAGCCTGGCCGGCGTCGACCTCACCTCGGCATCGCGTCGCGAGCTACGGCCCCTGCGCCAGCGCATCGGCTGCGTCTTCCAGAAGTTCAACATGGTCGGCAACCTCTCGGTGTTGCAGAACGTGCTGTTCGGCCTGATGGGGCGCCGCGGCATCCTCGCCAGCCATGCCCTGACCGCCAGCCGGCAGTCACGCCAGGCGGCCATGGAGGCCCTGGAGCGGGTCGGCCTCGCCCACCTGGCGGCGCGCCGCACCGACACCCTCTCCGGGGGCCAGCAGCAGCGCGTGGCCATCGCCCGCATGCTGATGCAGGACGCTGAGATCGTGCTGGCCGACGAGCCGGTGGCGAGCCTCGACCCCCGCGCGGGCCGCGAGGTGATGGAGCTGCTCTGGTCGGTGGTGCGCGAGCGGAAAATGACCGTGCTCTGCGTGCTGCACCAGATCGAGCTCGCCCGGGAGTACGGCGAGCGGCTGATCGGCCTGCACGGCGGCCAGCTGGCCTTCGACCGCCCCACCGCCGAGGTCAGCGACGCCGACATCACGGCCCTCTACCAGACCGTCACACCACAGGAGGCCGCTACCGATGAACGATTCATCGCCGCGCCACGCCGCGCCGCCCAGGCTTGAGCGCCCCTCTCCCATCGCCTTTATCCTGCTGCTGGCCTTCGCGGCCTTCTTCATCAGCGGCTTCTCCAGCGCCAACATCCACTCGGATCGTCTGCTGCGCGGAGTGATGAACCTCGGCACCTTCTTCGGCGAGGCCCTGCCGCCAGACTTCGGCCGCTGGGACGTGATCGCCATGGCCATGCTGGAGACCTTCCAGATGGCCATCG
This sequence comes from Halomonas sp. PGE1, assembly GCF_013000985.1. Classification (NCBI taxonomy): domain Bacteria; kingdom Pseudomonadati; phylum Pseudomonadota; class Gammaproteobacteria; order Oceanospirillales; family Halomonadaceae; genus Halomonas; species Halomonas sp. PGE1. Next base: position 973,256 of record NZ_CP053032.1, on the reverse strand, counting down.
TCGGCGTGGTGTTCGGGGTGATCCTGAGCCTGCCCATGGCGCTGCTCTGCGCCCGTAACACCAGCCCGCACCCGGTGGTCAGGGTGATCGCCCGCAATGTCGTCGCCACCCTGCGCACCGTGCCGGACCTGGTGTGGGCGCTGATCTTCGTGGTCGCCGTGGGGCTGGGCCCGCTGGCCGGCATCCTGGCCATCGTCATGGATACCATCGGCTTCTGTGCCCGCTTCTTCTCCGAGCGCATCGAGGAAGTGGACCCCGGCCCCGGCCAGGCCCTGGCCGCCACCGGCGCCTCGCGCAGCGGCGTGGTCTGCGGCGCCATCCTGCCCGAGTGCACGCCATCGTTCGTGGCCACCAGCCTCTTCTCGGTGGAGAAGGCGGTGCGCAGCGCCGTGGTGCTGGGCCTCGTCGGCGCCGGTGGCATCGGCGTGGAGCTCTCCGCCGCCATGAGCCTGTTCCGCTATGACCAGGCCCTCACCGTGATCCTCGCCATCCTGGTGGTGGTGATCGGCGTGGAGCAGGTCAGCGCCTGGATTCGCAAGCGGGTGATCTGACGCCGCTCGCCAAGCCCACCTCCTCAGGCCGCCTTCGGGCGGTCTTTTTCATGGCCGATTACCCGGACCTTCCGGCCTGATTACTCGATGAAGGCAATCGAGTAGGAGGGGGAGTCGCCTCCCCCGTCCTCTCACACCACCGGGCATACGGTTCCGTACCACGGCGGTTCACGAAGAACGACTAAGCCCTCTTGACCGTATCGAGTACCGAGATCAGGCCCTGCTGCTCGAACCATTTCCGTGGCAAGGCCTGATTCATGTGCGAGGCGCCGGCGTTCCACCAAGGGCCTCGCCCGTTTCCCGCTGACTTCCACGCCCGATGGTCGTCCAGACCCAGCGCCCGTAGCTTGCGGCGCCGGGTCCGCGGGCGTTTCCATTGCCGCCAGATCACGCAACGCAGTCGACGACGTATCCAACCCTCCAGCGCTTCCAGCGGGCGCTTTACGTCGACGAAGGAGAAGTAGTTGGCCCAGCCCCGCAGGACCGGGGTCAACTCTTCGATAACGCGCCGTATGTTGCGCCCCCTGCCACGCTTGAGGATCTCGCGGACACGCTGCATCAGGCGCTGCAGGCTGGTCTTGGCCAGCGTCAGCTTCGGCCGCTTGTGCCGGGTCAGCGTGTAGCCCAGATACCCCCGGTGCCAGGGTCGATCCACCGCACTCTTGTTGCGATTGACCGTCAGCCTGAGTGAGCTCTCGAGAAAATCACTCAGACTGGCCATGACGCGCTCGCCCGCTCGCCGACTCCTGACATACACCTGCAGGTCGTCGGCATAGCGGCAAAAGCGGTGGCCGCGGCGTTCCAGTTCCTTGTCCACGTCATCCAGCAGGATATTGGCCAGCAGCGGGCTGAGTGGTCCGCCCTGGGGCGTGCCCTGCCGGCGTGGCGCGACCAGGCCGTCCTGGAACATCCCGGCTTCCAGATAGCGGCGGATCAAGCGCAACGCTCGCTTGTCGCAGACGCGGCGCGCGACCCGCGCCATCAGCAGGTCGTGATTCACCCGGTCGAAGAAGGCTTCCAGGTCGAGGTCGACCACCCAGCGGTGGCCGGCAGTGACATGGGCCTTCATCGCCGAGACGGCCTGCTGGGCGCTGCGCCCGGGCCGATAGCCGTAACTCGATGCGGAGAACCCCGGATCGAAGATCGGCGTCAACACCTGAAGCAGCGCCTGCTGGATCAGCCGGTCGGTCACCGTGGGGATGCCGAGCTGTCGCGTCCCGCCCTTGGGCTTGGGAATCTCGACGGCTCGGATCGGGCTGGGGTGGTACTCACCGGCCAGCAGCCGTTCGCACAGCGTTGGCCAGCATTCCTTCAGGTGGTCGGCCAACTGGTGGACCGTCATGCCGTCGGCACCCGGCGCCCCCTTGTTGGCGACCACCCTTCGGTAAGCCCGCGCCATGTTGGCCTTCCCTACCACGGCCTCCATGAGCGGGGCGGGCTCCGCTTTCGTCCACGATGACGACGCCGGGATCGTCTCGACGCCCACCGGCTGGGACCCGGGGTACTGCCCCTGCCCCTCTGGGTGGGTGGCGGTATCAGCGCCACTTTCTGCCTTCATGATCGATCCTCGAGACATCATCGCCTACTCGCGGCTCTTCATGTTCGGCCCTTGGTGCCGCGGTGAACCGGCACTTACTATGGCCTCTGCTGACGTCTGGTGGCCCATCCCGTCGCCTCTCGGCGCCGGTAGCACCGTGGCAGACCACCAGACCTCCCAGGGTAAGACGCGCGACCTTCCTCCCATCTACCCGCCGCATTTACCTCCACATCTTCCGGATAGCTATTGGGCTTCGAGTGTCATTGCCCTCTCGCCCAGATGTGGCTGCCTCATATGCGATTCCTGTTCGTCAGGCCGGGAGTTTGCCTTCAGCTTCCTTCAGATTCCGCCTCGCGGCGGACACCCTTGCTGTTCGGCTAGCGGTTCCCGCTATCAGGGTCCGCAGGGGACTTTCACCCCCGAGTCATCCCGAGGCACCACCCTCGGGAACAGCACCTATCGGTGCTACGCGCCATGCCTGGCGCACAACAAAAAAGCCGGCGGGTCTCCCCGGCCGGCAAATATCGAATCAGTGCGAGACATACGGTGATGAAAGAGAGTCTTCGGCGACTCTCCTACCGACCCTCACCGCCTGCTGGCGGCGAAGATCGGCAGGGTCATGCGGGATAAAACGTGAAGGAAGCGCTTAGAAGTCGTAGCGGATACCGACGGTGTAGAGCAGGCTGTCGTCGATATTCTCGCCGCTGGCATCCTCATCGAAGATCTCGGCATAGACACGCATCGGGCTGAAGCGATAGTCGACGCCGATGGCCCAGGGGTTGTTGCTGCTGATATCGCCCACATAGCTGACGTCATAGACGTCGGCGTAGAGGTTGCCCTGGCCGTAGTTGAAGGTGGCGCCCAGGCCGACGATCTCCTTCCTGGCGCTGGCCGAAGCCCCCTCGTTCACGGAGCCCAGCTCCTCGTACATGACCCGGGCGGAGAAGTTGGGCAGGAACTTGTACTGGGCGGAGACGCCCCAGATATCCTCGCCGGCCGAGTTGCTGCCGCCGCCGCCATAGGAAGCACCGCGCTCGGAGACATCCTTGGACTGGTTATAGCCCGCCGCCAGGTAGAGATTCTCCCAGCTGTAGGTGACCGCTGCCGCCGTGGAGGTAGTGGAGCTGTTGTCCTGAGCGCCCACCGTAGCGTCATTGCCGCTGATGTGCTTGACCTGCACATGGCCCTGCAGGCCGTTGAAGACCGGCGTGGCGTAGGCCACGGTATCGCCGCGGGAGCTGGTGGAGCCGCCATCATGGGTCACCCAGCCCTCGTTCTCGTAGTTGTCGAAGACGCCTGTCACGGCCTCCTTGTAGACGCTGTCGAAGTTACCGATGGTCAGAGTGCCCAGCTGCTGGCTCTTCAGGCCCAGGAAGCTGTTACGTACCTGCATGGCATCGCGGTTGACCTCGTCGGCATTGAAGCGGAACTCCATGCGGGCGAAGGCGCTCAGGTCGCTGTTGAGCTCATGGCTGGCACGGAAACCGAAGCGCGAGCCGTTGTTCTGGAACTCGCTGCCGTTGGTCTTGTCCGCCCCCGGGGTCAGGTCCTGGGTACCGCCGGAGGTAATCATGTAGTTGATGCGGCCGTAGATATCGACCTTGGTGCCGTTCTGGTCGTAGACGGTAGCCGCCTGGGCGACGGCAGAGGCGGACAGCGCGCCGACCACGGCGGTGGCGATGAGGGACTTCTTGAACATGACAGGATTCCTTGAATGATCTCTTGGGATAGCAAAAGGGATGCCTCCTGGCTCGGTAGACAGCACCGGCATGGAGGACGGCCATTGGTGGCTTCTTGTTGTATGGCCGAGGACGATATCCCGGGATCATGTCAGGAAGGTGACGCTTTTATTCACGCCGATCGGTACCGACGAATTTCATGGAAATGCAATGGTTGGCCTCCATCATGCAGGAGAAACAGCGACCGAGTACGCCATGAAAGACGCACTGCATATCTCGCGCCTTCACAAGCGCTTCGGCGACACCGTGGCCCTGGATGGCATCGATCTCGCCCTGCCCCGGGGCCAGGTGCTGGCCCTGCTGGGCCCTTCCGGCTGCGGCAAGACCACCCTGCTGCGCTGCATCGCCGGCCTGGCCGAGCTAGATGAGGGTGAGGTGCACCTCGAAGGAGAGTGCGTGGCCTCGCCGGGCCGCCACCTGAGCCCCGACGACCGCCGCCTGGGCATGGTCTTCCAGGACTACGCCCTGTGGCCCCATATGAGCGTCTACCAGAACGTGGCCTTTCCGCTGGAGATGCAGGGGGTGAAGCCCAACGCACGCCGCCCCCAGGTGGAATGGGCGCTTTCGCTGGTGGGGCTTGCCGACTACGCCGAGCGTGCCCCCGGCGCCCTCTCCGGTGGCCAGCAGCAGCGGGTGGCACTCGCCCGGGCCATCGTCGCCAGGCCCCGCCTGCTGCTGATGGACGAGCCCCTCTCCAACCTCGACAAGGGCCTGCGCGAGAGCCTGGCACTGGAGATCCGCGGCCTGATCGAGGAGCTCAACCTGACCGCGGTCTTCGTCACCCATGACCAGCACGAGGCCTTCGCCCTGGCCGACCGGGTCGCCGTGCTGCAGCAGGGGCGCCTGCAGCAGGTCGATTCGCCGGAGGCGCTCTTCCACACCCCGGCCACCCCGGCCATCGCCGACTTCGTGGACGCCGGCACCCTCCTCGACGGCCGGCTCGATGCCTGCGGCCTGGCCATCGCCGATACCCGGCTGCCGATGACCGCGGCCTGCGGCTACCGAGGGGAGGTGCGCCTGCTGCTGCCGCGCCGGGCCCTGCACCTCTGCGCCCCCGATGACGGCCGGCTGCGCGCGCGCATCACCGGCCGCCTGTTCCAGGGTGAGCACCTGTCACTTCAGCTCACCCTGGCCGATGGCAGCGCCCTCAAGCTGCATGCCCTCCACGCGCCGGAGCGCGGCTGCCAGGTAGGGATCGACATCGATGTCAGTGCCCTGCGCGCCTGGGATGACCAGAGCCGCCTGCTCGACCTGATGCCCCACGCCGACGTGGCGGCCGCCACCACCGGCTGATTCTTCCACTCTCGCTCAAACCCTGATCCCGGAGATTCACATGTTCCCCCTGAAACCCCTCGCCCTCGGCGCCTGCCTGCTCGCCCTGCCGGGCCTTGCCGCCGCCGGTGCCCTGACCGTCTACTCCGCCGGCCCCGGCGCGCTGATCGAGGACCTCGCCGCCGACTTCACCGACCAGACCGGCATCGAGGTCAACGTCTTCCAGAGCACCACCGGCCAGGTGATGGCACGCCTGGAGTCCGAACAGGCCAATCCGCTGGCCGACGTGGTGGTGTCCGCCTCCTGGGACAGCGCCGAATCGCTCCACGCGGATGGCCTCCTGCACGAATACCGCTCGCCCAACGCCGAGACGGTGCCCGACTTCCTCAAGACCGACCACTACGTGGCCCAGGGAGTCTCGGCCCTGGCCCTGGTGTGGAACCGCAACAGCGACGTGCCCGCCCCCGCCGACTGGAGCGACCTGACCGATTCGGCCTACCGCGACCAGGTAACCATGCCCGACCCGGCCCAGTCCGGCGCCGCCTTCGAGCTGATCACCAGCCTGCTAACCGCCCTGGGCGAGGAGGCCACCTGGTCGCTGATGGACGCACTCGCCGACAACGAGATGATCGTTCCCGGCCCCAACGCCCGCGCCCTCAACCCGGTGCTGCAGGGCGCCAAGTCGGTGGTGTTCGGCGCGGTGGACTACATCTCACTGGGCCAGCAGGCCGAGGGCGAGGCCATCGAGGTGATCTTCCCCGAGAGCGGCACCGTGATCGCCCCGCGGCCGATGATGATCCTCGCCTCCACCGCCATGCCCGACGAGGCCGAGCAGTTCATCGACTTCGTGCTCTCCGAGCAGGGCCAAGCGCGGGTCGCCGAGCGCTATCTGATGCCGGCTCGCACCGATATCGAGGCGCTACGCCCGACCCTCGAGGAGCTGACCCTGATCGAGGTAGACAGCGAGGCCATGAATGCCCAGCGCGACGCCATCCTCACCCGCTTCCGCGAGGCCACGGGGAGCTGATGCCGGTACCTGTCGTCTCTCGCCTGCCCCGGTTCACCGGGGCAGGCGTCGTCATGCTGCTGACCGCCGCCGCCCTGCTGCTGCTGGTGGGGCTGCCGCTGCTCTACGTGGTGCTGCAGGCGATCTTTCCCGGCTGGTCGCGCGGGGAGCTGGCCGGCGCCTTCAGCCTGTTCGTGCCGCTGCTCTCCGACCCGGCGCTGCTGGGACTCCTCGGCAATACCCTTCGTCTGGGCCTCGTGGTGGTGCTCGTCTGTGCCCTGCTGGCCATCCCGCTGGGTGCACTGCGCGCCCTGGCCCGGGTGCCCGGCGGGGCCGCCTGGGACCTGATCTTCCTGATCCCCTTCATGATCCCGCCCTACATCGCGGCCCTCTCCTGGATGCTGACGCTGCAGCCGCGGGGCTACGCCGAGCAGCTCACCGGGTTCTCCGCCAGCGGCTTCCTGTTCTCCTTCTTCGGCATCGTCTTCGTGATGGTGCTCAACGTCTTCCCGGTGGTCTATTTCGCGGTGTCGCGCACCATGATGAGCGTCGGCGGACGCTACGCCTCGGCCGCCCGGGTCAGCGGTGCCGGGGCCTGGCGCGCCTTCTGGCGCATCACCCTGCCGCTCTCCACTCCCGGCATCGCCGCCAGCCTGCTGCTGGTCTTCGCCCTGACCATCGAGGAGTTCGGCACGCCGGCCACCCTGGGCGCCCAGGCGGGCTACAAGGTACTGGTCACCGGCATCCACGAGCGCTTCTCTGACTGGCCCATCGACATCCCGGGTGCGGCGGTGCTCTCGCTGCTGCTGGTGATGCTGGCCATGGCCGCCTTCTACCTGCAGCACTGGCTGGTGACGCGACGCTCCTTCGTCAGCCAGACCGGCAAGCCGGCGGCGGTGGACCGTATCGAGCTGGGCCCCTGGCGCTGGCCGGTGCTGGCGCTGTTCGGGCTGGTGGGGGTGGTGTCGGTGGGCGTGCCGCTACTCGCCGTGCTGGCCACCGCCTTTACCGGCACCCTCTCCGGCGGCCTGACCCCGGAAAACCTCTCGCTGCGCCACTTCGAGGCGCTCTTCGCCAACCGCGGCGGCGCCCTGCAGGCGCTCTCCACCAGCCTCGGGCTTGCCATCGGAGCGGCACTGCTCACCGGAGTGCTGGGCGCCCTGGTGGGCTATCTGGTGGTGCGCGCCCGCCTGCGCGGCAAGGGAGTGCTCGACCTGCTCTCGCTGCTGCCCAACACCATGCCCGGCATCGTGGTGGCGGTGGGGCTGATCCTGGCCTGGAACCAGAGCTGGTGGCCGATCCAGGTCTACAACACCGGCGCCATGCTGCTGCTCGCCTATGCCTGCCTGCTGCTGCCCTACCCGGTGCGCTACGCCTCGGCGGCCTTCCGCCAGATGGGCGAGAGCCTGGAGGCCGCGGCCCGGGTGTGCGGGGCCGGGTTCTTCACCGCCTTCCGGCGCATCCTGTTGCCGGCCCTGGCCCCGAGCCTGATCGTCTCCATGCTGCTGGTCTTCGCCATCGCCTCACGTGAGCTCGTTGCCTCGCTGATGGTGGCGCCGGCCGGCATGCGCACGGTCTCGACCTTCGTGTTCGGCCAATTCGAGCAGGGCTCCCCCGGCGTCGGCATGGCGATGAGCGCCGTGGCGATCTTCACCACCACGGCACTGCTGGTGGCGCTGACGGTGTTCAGCCGCAAGCGACTGCCGATAGCGGGGTGACCCTCGCCGCCGTCATGCCTGGCAGGCGTGGCGGCGGCGGTCGATAAACAGCGTATTACCCGCCCGGCGCTTGGCCTGGGCCTTCAGCTCGGAAAGCTCGGCAGCCAGCTGGGCGGGCCTGAGCCCCTCCCCGGCATGAACCGGACGGGCCGCCAGCGATAGGCTGACCAGGGGGTGAAAGACCGCTTCGCCGCGGCGGTTCTCGCACGTAAGCCCGCCCGCTGCGCAGTGCTCAGGCTGATAGAAGTCCGGGACCAGCGCCGCGAAGTCGGAAAGCACCTGCTCACAGCTGGCGCGCCAGCGTGGGCCGCCGAGCAGCAGCATGAAGTCGTCGCCGCCGATATGCCCCAGGAAATCCTCCGCCTCGCTCAGGTGTGACAGCAGCAGACGTGAAAGCGCCAGGATCAGCCGGTCCCCCTCAGCATAGCCGTAGCAGTCGTTGAAGGCCTTGAAGTTGTCGAGATCGGCATAGACGGCCACGAACGCCCGCTCCTGCCGGAGCCGCTCCGCCAAGCTCTCCTGGATCAGGATATTGCCAGGCAGGCCGGTGAGCGGGTTGGCATTGCGCGCCTGCCGCACCTGGATGGCCGTGATCTCCCGCAGCAGATCGATGATATTGCCCATGCCCAGGTACCCCCCCTCGGCATCGACGATCACGAAGTCCTCCTGCTGCAGGCCGCTCACGTCGGTAATGCGCTGACTCAGGAGGTCCAGAGAGGTATCCCGGCTCACGCAGAGTACCCGGCGGTCGGCGACGTCCCTGACCCGTTTGCGGGCATACAGAGCATGACTGTAGGGGTTGGTGAAGAGCGTCAGGAACTCCTGGCGACGCACGACCGCCACGGGGCGGCTTGAAGCGACCACCGCCACGCAGCGCAGTCCGGGCTCAGCACGGAAACGCTCCGCCAGCGCAGCCACCGGCAGCTCTGGTGTTACCGGCGGCACGGCGGCCAGCAGGGCAGAGGCGGTCTGCCGAGGCGCCGAGGCCGGCAGCTCATGCATGGGCAGCAAGGCACTCACCTCTCGAGCCGGCTCGGCGCTCGGGCGAGCAAAATAATACCCCTGCATCAGCGCCAGGCTGCGGTCCAGCTCCCAAAGGCAGCGCTGCTCCGCCGCTGTCTCGACCCCTTCCACGATCAGCTCGCAGCCCAGGTTTCTCGCCACGTCCAGCAGGGAGCGCAGGAACTCGCGCTTGTCGGGCTGAATATCAATGCCGGACACGAAGTGACGATCCAGCTTGACCATGTCAGGGCGTAGCTCGGCCCAATGACGCAGGCTTGAGTGGCCGGCGCCCAGGTCATCCAGGGCCACCCGAAAGCCCATATCGCGATAGTGCCGCATGGCATGGCGCATGGCCTGGTAGTCCAGGATGGGGTCGTGCTCGGTCAGCTCGATGACCACGCGCTCGGGCGCCAGCCCGGCCCCCTCGAGGAAGCCTAGCGTCAGCCCCTCGCGGAAGTCTCGTTCCAGCAGGGTGGCAGGCATGACGTTGAGAAACAGCTTGCCGTCGAGGTTCAGCGCCACGAAGCGCTCGATGGCGATGCGCCGACAGAGCAGGTCCAGCTCCACCAGCCGTCCCGCCTGCATGGCCACCTCGAAGAGCCGCTGGGGGGCATGCAGCAAGGTGCCGGAAGGCCCTCGTATCAGTGCCTCGTAGCCATGAATATCGCGCCTGGCGACGTCCACGATGGGCTGAAAGTGGGGCGTCAGCCCCTCATCGGCAATGATCTCGTCCAGCAGTGACTGCTCACTCACCATGGCATCCTCGCCCCATGCAGAAAGCTCGAGACAGTAAGACAAATGAATGTCAGTCGGATGACAGCGTCTCTATTGACGCTGGCTCCCGGTTGAAACGAGCCGCTTGCTGGCTCATCCGGCCGGCAGCACGCTCGAGCTCTTCCGCCTCATGCCGTCGAATATCGGCCTGGCGAGCATTCGCCTGATTGGCCAGCTCCAGTTCGCGAACACTTGCACTGAAATGAACAATGCCATCACGCTGCCTTTCTGAGGCGTCACTGATGCCTACCATCAGGGCATCCAGCGCCTCTGTCTCCTGCAGGATTCGCGACATGCTGCTTTCGGCCTGGCTGGATAGCCTGTTGCCCTTCTCCACACTCTGATAAGAGGAGGAGAGCAGGACCTGGGCCTGACGGGCCGCATCGGCACTGCGTGACGCCAGCACACGAACCTCACTTGCCACAACAGCAAACCCCTTGCCGTTCTCACCCGCCCTTGCCGCCTCTACCGAGGCATTAAGTGCCAGAATATTGGTCTGGAATGCCACGGAATCAATCAATGTCACTATCTCATTGATACGCTGAGAGCGAGCATGGATCTCCTGCATGGTAGCCACAAAATCCTTGATGACTGCGCTCGAACCACGCACCTGCTCGACCGTACTGGTCGTCAGCTGAAACGCTCTCGATGTGTGCTCTGCAGTCCTGGCAACACCTTCCGCCAGTGCTTCCAGCGTCGATGACGCCTGCTCGATGGCGTGCCCTTGCTGGTGGGTTCGAGAAGCCAGCTCTGCATTGCCATGGCTGATATGGTGCGCGCTGCCGAGTACCTGGCGGCTGTTGAGATGAAGTTGTTCCACAGTCTCGGCCAGCGACGCACGCAGAGACTCGAGCTCGGTGTATAGCTGGCCGATCTCATTGTCTCCCATAGGCTCGATAGCCAGCGCCAGGTTGCCCCCTGCCATGGTGCGAAAGTGTGTTACCAGCCTGCGCAGCGGCATCAGCGCATATCGCTCTGCCAGCCAGGCAAGCAGCATCAGGAAGAGCACCGCCGCAACACCACCCACGGTCAGTACCCACCCGAAATGGCTGGCTTGATCTCTGGCGTTTTCCAACAGCTCGCCGACCTGAGCTTCGGCGTTACGGTAGAAGTCCCGCGAGGATGCCGACAAGTCGCGACTCGCGACGACGGCTTCGGCGGTGACCCGACGATAGGCCGCCCGGTCACCGGACCGGATAGCCCCCAGCTGCTCTTCCATCAGTGCCAGAAGATGAGCTGACTGCACATCGATGGCGGCATGCAGCTCTGGGTCCGTGTGCCCATGGTCTGCTATGGAGCTTGCGAGCCTCACCCTGGCATCCCGTATCTCTGCCAGCTCATGCTCTACATCCTGGATGGCCTGCAGGGGGTCGCCCAGAGAGGGACGAAGCTGCCTTTCAAGCGCCCGATCCATCAGATTCAGACCTTCCAGAGCCGAGATATGCAATCTGTTCAGGCTGGATGCCTGCTGCACATGGATATGCTCCAGCCGCTCAAGGTTTCGGCCACCCTCCTGCATGATCTTCCATGCCAGGCCTCCGGAGAAAAGCACCAGAGAGGCCGCGGCGACCAGCATTGCCAGACCGGCGTAGCGAATGGGAAGATTTTTAAATACCGACTCCGACACAGTTGCCTCTATTACCTGCCTAGCAGGGTAAGCTATCCAAGTCACAAATCATGCGAAACGATCGCTTCAGATCTTCTGACACTCGCATTCTGATGCCAGTTAGGCTTCAGCGCAGGTTTGAAATCGCAGGGATTCGGAGCATCGCCAACCCAACTGCTCCCATCCCTCGACCCGGGCCACTTCGGCCAGCACCGGGTCGGGGTTGACCGCCACGGGGCGATCCACCCGGTTGAGCAGCGGCAGATCGTTCTGGGAGTCGGAGTAGAAGCAGAGGTGGCTGGCGGTGGCATTGCGCTCGGCCAGCCAGCTTTCCAGGCGCGTGACCTTGCCGCCGCGGTAGGAGAGCACCCCGGTGGTGGCGCCGGTGAAGTGGCCGGCGGCAAGCTCCGGCTCCACGGCGATCACCTCCTCGATGCCCAGCCGCCTGGCCACCGGCCCCACCAGATGTCGCGAGGAAGCGGAGATCAGCAGCGGCAGATCGCCCTGCTCCCGGTGGCGCGTGATCAGCGCCCGCCCCTGGGGAAAGAAGCGCGGCGCGATTCGTTCGGTAACGAAGGTCTCGACCTCGGCGGCGACCTCCGCCTCGTGGCGCCCCGCCAGCGGCGACAGCGTCACGGCCAGATACTGCTCCAGCTTGAGCCGCCCGGCGTGATAGGCCGCGTTCATGGCCTGGGTACGGGCGAGATAGTCCCCGGGAGAGTCGACCCAGCCGCACTCCACCATCCAGTCGTTCCATAGCGCGCTGCAGTCGCCGTCCAGCAGCGTATCGTCGAGGTCAAAGAGAGCAAGGCGCATGACGGTCTCCAGTTACCCGGTAGCTCGAGAAGGCCCATAGCCTGGGCCATCCGGGTGACAAAGGCATGACCGGCGCGACCTGTCACGGCACTGCCATCTCGCCGTCACGCCGTCGCCAACCGACTGACACCGACCCGCCATGCCGTCGTCACCTTGTGCGGATAACGTCGGGCGACGGAGCAGAACGGCTTACCGCCGCCCACGTCACCGCCGTGAATCACACCGCAAGGAGAGCCCCATGTTCGTACCCACACTGAAAGGCCTGGCCGCCGGCATCGCCGCCGCTACCCTGTCGCTGTCCGCTCACGCCGCCGTGGAGGTCCAGTGGTGGCATGCCATGGGCGGTGAGCTCGGCGAGATCCTTGAAGGCATCACCGAGGAGTTCAACGCCTCCCAGGACGACTACCGGGTGAACCCCAGCTACCGCGGCAACTACACCGAGACCATGACCGGCGCCATCGCCGCCTTCCGTGCCCGCCAGCAGCCGCATATCCTGCAGGTCTTCGAGGTGGGCACCGGCACCATGATGGCCGCCGAGGGGGCCATCTACCCCATCCACGAGCTGATGGAAGACCACGGCCGCGCCTTCGAGCGCGAGGCCTTCCTGCCGGCGGTGGTGGGCTACTACACCGATACTCGCGGCAACATGCTCTCCTTCCCCTTCAACTCCTCCACGCCGATCCTCTATCTCAACCGTGACGCCTTCGAGACCGCGGGCCTGAGCGGCACGCCCGAGACCTGGGAGGAGATCGTCGCGGCCTCCCGCCAGCTGCGCGAGAGCGGCGCGGCCCGCTGCGGCTTCACCACCTCCTGGCCGAGCTGGGTGATGCTGGAGAACTTCTCCGCCATGCACAACTCGCCCCTGGGCACCCGGGAGAACGGTTTCGGCGGCCTGGATACGGAGTTCGTCTTCGACAATGACCTGGTGGCGAGTCACTGGGACAACCTCAAGGCGTGGCAGGACGAAGGGGTCTTCCGCTGGGGCGGCCCGGGGCCGGGGGATGATGCCGCGCCGATGTTCTACTCGGGAGAGTGCGCCATGTTCTTCGGCTCCTCCGCCTCACGGGCCGGGGTGCTGGCCAACGCCGATTTCGAAGTGGGCTTCGCCATGCAGCCCTACTACGCGGAGGTGGAGGGCGCGCCCCAGAACTCCATCATCGGCGGCGCCACCCTCTGGGCGCTGCAGGGCCACAGCGATGAGGAGTACGAGGCCGTGGCCGCCTTCTTCGAGTACCTCTCCCGGCCCGAGGTGCAGGCCGACTGGCACCAGCGTACCGGCTACCTGCCGATCACCCAGGCCGCCTGGGAGCTGAGCGAGACGCAGGGCTTCTACGCCGAGAACCCGGGCGCCGACATCTCCATTCGCCAGATGAACCTCAACCCGCCCACGGAAAACTCCAAGGGGCTACGCTTCGGCAACTTCGTGCAGATCCGCGACATCATCTCCGAGGAGATGGAGGCGGTGATGAGCGGCCAGAAGAACGGCGAGCAGGCCAGCGCCGACGCCGCCCGCCGCGGCAACGCTCTGCTGCGCGACTTCGAGGCCGCCAACCGCTGAGCCCTGCCTTTGCGCCCCCTCCCCGCGGAGGGGGCGCCTGTTTACCGTCGCTTCGAGCCTTCCGATGCAGACCAAACGCATGACCTTTCCCGGGCGCTGGCTGCCCTATGCCCTGCTGGCCCCCCAGGTGATCGTGACCCTGATCTTCTTCATCTGGCCCTCGCTGCAGGCGCTATACATGTCGCTGCTGCGCGAGGACGCCTTCGGCCTCAACAGCACCTTCGTGGGCCTGGCCAACTTCGCACGGCTCTTCGCCGACGACACCTATCTCGACTCGCTCTCGGTAACCGCGGTATTCGCCATCGGCACCACACTGCTGTCGATGTCGGCCGCCCTGCTGCTGGCGGCCACCGTCAACCGCATGCTGCGCTCGCGCAACGCCTACACCACCCTGCTGGTGTGGCCCTACGCCATCGCCCCGGCCATCGCCGGGGTGCTCTGGTGGTTCCTCTTCAACCCCTCCATCGGCATCGTGCCCTATGCGCTCGAAATGCTGGGCTACCGCTGGAACCACCGCACCTCAGGGAGCGATGCCATGATGCTGGTAATCATCGCCGCCGCCTGGAAGCAGATCGCCTACAACTTCCTCTTCTTCCTGGCCGGGCTGCAGTCGATCCCCCAGTCGCTGATCGAGGCGGCGGCCATCGATGGCGCCGGCCCCGTGAAGCGTTTCTGGACCATCGTCTTTCCACTCCTCTCGCCCACCACCTTCTTCCTGATGGTGGTCAACGTGGTCTACGCCATGTTCGACACCTTCGGTGTGATTCACGCCACTACCCAGGGCGGCCCCTCCCAGGCGACGAATACCCTGGTCTACAAGGTCTACGCCGACGGCTTCGTGGGGCTCAACCTGGGCAGCTCCGCCGCCCAGTCGGTGATCCTGATGGCCATCGTGGTGCTCCTCACCGTGGTGCAGTTCCGCTTCATCGAACGGCGCGTCAACTACTGACCCGGAGGAGCCCCCATGGTCGAACACCGCCCCCTGAGCCAGCTGGCCGCGCACCTGATTCTGATCGCCGGCGTGGCCCTGGTGCTATTTCCCGTCTACATCGCCATCGTCGCCTCCACCCAGGCCCCGGGAGAGTTCCTGCGCGGCACCCTGCCTCTGATGCCCGGCGGCCACGCCCTGGAGAACTACCGCACCATGTGGGAGAGCGGCCTCTCGAGGGCCGGGGCGCCGCCCGTGGGCCAGATGCTCTTCAACAGCCTGGTGATGGCGCTGGCGATCACCCTGGGGAAGCTTGTCATCTCGCTGCTCTCGGCCTTTGCCATCGTCTACTTCCGTTTCCCCTTCCGGCTGTTCTTCTTCTGGCTGATCTTCGTCACCCTGATGCTGCCGGTGGAGGTGCGCATCATCCCCACCTTCCAGGTGGTGGCCGACCTCGGCATGCTCAACAGCTTCGCCGGGCTCTCCATCCCGCTGATCGCCTCGGCCACCGCCACCTTCCTGTTTCGCCAGTTCTTCATGACGGTGCCGGAAGAGCTGCTGGAGGCCGCCCGGGTGGATGGCGCCGGCCCCTTCCGGTTCTTCAAGGACATCCTGCTGCCGCTCTCCATCACCAATATCGCGGCGCTGTTCGTGATCCTGTTCATCTACGGCTGGAACCAGTACCTCTGGCCCCTGCTGATCACTACCAACAGCGACTACTACACCGTGGTGATGGGCATCCAACGCATGACCACCGCCGCCGACGGCGACCCCCAGTGGCACCTGGTGATGGCCGCGGTGGTGATGGCCGCCCTGCCCCCGGTGCTGGTGATCCTGTTCATGCAGCGCCTGTTCGTGAAGGGCCTCACCGAGACGGAGAAATAATCATGGCAAGTATCAAGCTCGAGGGCCTCGAGAAGACCTATCCCGGCGGCGTGCAGGCGGTGAAGGGCATCGACCTGGAGGTGGCCGACGGCGAGTTCGTGGTGCTGGTGGGGCCCTCGGGCTGCGGCAAGTCGACCCTGCTGCGCATGGTGGCGGGGCTCGAGACCATCAGCGCCGGGGAGCTCCATATCGGCGAGCGCCGGGTCAATGAGCTGGAGCCCGCCCAGCGCGATATCGCCATGGTGTTCCAGAACTATGCGCTCTATCCCCACATGACAGTGTTCGACAACCTGGCCTACGGCCTCAAGAACCGCGGCTTCAAGCGCGACGAGATCCGTCACCGGGTAGAGGAAGCAGCCAGGATGCTGGAGATCGAGGCCTTCCTGCCCCGCAAGCCGCGCCAGCTCTCCGGCGGCCAGCGCCAGCGGGTGGCCATGGGCCGGGCCCTTGTGCGCGAGCCAGCGGTCTTCCTGTTCGACGAGCCGCTCTCCAATCTGGACGCCAAGCTGCGGGTGCAGATGCGGGTGGAGATCAAGCGGCTGCAGCGCCGCCTGAAGACCACCAGCCTCTACGTCACCCACGACCAGATGGAGGCGATGACCCTGGGCGACCGCCTGGTGGTGCTCAACGGCGGGCGCATCGAGCAGGTGGGCACGCCCATGGAGATCTACGCCCGGCCCGCCTCGCTCTTCGTGGCCACCTTCATCGGCTCCCCGGCCATGAACCTGCTGCCCCTGGATGCTCTGCTGAACGGCGCGAGCGCGGCGATCCACGGCGCCCTGCTGGGAGACCTCCCGCCGGGCACCGGCATCCTGGGCATCCGCCCCGACGCGCTGCGCCTCGAGGCGCCCCACGGGCCCCATCTGACCCTCTCGGCCACCCTGGAGCTCTTCGAGGCCGCCGGCGCCGAGAGCCACCTCCATGTGCGCCTGGCCGGCAGCGACCAGCCCCTGGTGATCCGCACCGCCGGCCAGCCGACGGTGGCGGAGGGCCAGCGCCTGCACATCCATCTGACCCGAGACGTCCTGCACCCCTTCCACCGAGAGAGCGGGGTGCGCCTCGACGAGCCAGCCATGGCGGCCTCGGCGGCTTCGACCGCTGGGCACAGCTCGCCTCTCGAGTACATGGATGCAACCCGCCCGGCAGGACAAGGCTGACCGGGCGCCACTCCTACCTTACCCCTTGGCGATCAGGAAGGCGCCGGCGGCGGCCATCAGCGAGCCGGCGGAGCGGTTGGCGCCCTTCATGGCACGCTCGGTCTGCAGGAAACGTCGTGCGCTGGAGGCCCCGTAGGCCACCAGCATCAGCCCCGCCATCAGCCCGATAAAGGTAAGGCCGACGTAACTATTCAGGTGGCTGCGGATGGGATATCGCCAACCAGCTGATTTTTCTGGCATAGTGCACAGCATCATTCGGCACACCTATGCGGTGATATGACCATCAGCGATATCAACGTCGACGAGGCCCTGGAGCGGGTCCGGCAGCAGCTCAAGGAAGACCAGACGGTCTCGCCGTCGCTGCGTGCCGCCATCGATGTGCTGATGCTGCTGGTCAAGCTCATGGCCGATCGCCTGGCCACCAGTAGCCGCAACAGCAGCAAGCCACCGTCCCAGGATCCCAATCGCCAGCGCCGCTCGCGCGCCAAAGGCGAGCGGCGCCCCGGCGGACAGCCAGGGCATGAGGGTAAGACGTTGGCGCCGGTGACGGACCCCGACGAGGTGGTCAAGCTCCGTGTCGATCGTCGGCAACTCCCCAAGGGGCGTTCTTACCGCCCGGTCGGCGTCGAAACGCGCCAAGTGCAGGACATCGTAATCCAGGCCGTGGTCACCGAATATCAGGCTGAGGTCCTCGAAGATGATCAGGGGCAACGCTACGTGGCGCCATTCCCCGAGGGCGTGACTCGCCCCATCCAGTATGGCCCTCGCCTCAAGGCGCATGTCGTCTATCTCTCCCAGTATCAGCTGTTGCCCTATGCGCGTATCCGCGAGTTGCTCACCTCGCAGTGCGGCCTGTCGCTGAGCACCGGCACCCTGTTCGCCTTCAACCAGGAGGCCTACCAGCGGGCCGAGGCGTTCGCCGAGTGGGTGATCCCGGCGCTACGTGAAGCAGCCACCGTCCATGCCGATGAAACCGGAATGCAGGTCGGTGGCAAACGCTACTGGCTACACAGCGCCTCCAACGAGGCCCTGACCTGGTTGGCCCCGCACCCCAAGCGCGGCCAGGAAGCGATGGACGCCATCGGCGTATTGCCCTTCGTGCGTGGCGTGCTGGTGCATGATCACTGGAAGCCCTACTACCGCTATCCGGATTGCCGGCACGCGCTCTGTAATGCGCACCACCTTCGGGAGCTGACAGCGGCCTGGGAGAACGATGGCCAGGCATGGGCCAAGGCCTTGCATGACCTGTTGTTGGAGATGCATCGCGCCGTGGAGGTGGCCGACGGCTGCCTCTCGGCCGATGAGACCCGAGCCTGGCGGCAGCGCTATCGAGATTGCCTGGCGAAAGGGGACGCCGAGTGCCCCCCGCCGGTGAAACCGCCACCTGGAACGCGAGGCCGGGCCAAGCGCACCAAGCCGCGCAACCTCCTGGAACGCCTCCAGGCGTACGAGGACGACGTGTTGCGCTTCCTCGACGACCCTGCCGCTCCCTTCACCAACAACCAGGGGGAGCGCGATCTGCGAATGACCAAGGTCCAGCAGAAAATCTCGGGCTGTTTCCGCTCCTGGGAGGGTGCTGAGATCTTCTGCCGCATGCGTAGCTTTCTCTCGACCGCCGTCAAGCAAGGGGTAGCGGCGCATACCGCACTGGAGCAACTGTTTGCGGGGGAGGTGCCAGCCTTCATGCAGCAAGAAGCCCCGACTCAGCCAACCGGTGCTGAATAGTTACAGGCCGACTACCAGCCCCATGTCGGCGCCGCCCAGGGCGGTGAGGTCGATGAAGGTGGGCAGGAAGGCGATGTAGAAGAGGATCACCTTGGGGTTGGAGGCGGAGATCAGAAAGCCCTGCAGGAAGCCCTTGAGGGCGTCGACCCGCCGCTGCTCGGGGTCCAGGGGCTCGGCGGTCACCGGGGCGGTCCACATCTTCCAGGCGAGGTAGAGCAGGTAGGCGGCGCCAAGGTAGCGGATCACCGTGAAGGCCTCGCTCCAGTTCTCGGCGATGGCCGCCAGGCCATAGAAGGCCAGCATCAGGTAGATCAGGTCGCTCGCGGTCATCCCCAGCGCCAGAGTCAGACAGGCGCGCCCGCCGGAGGCCATGCCGCGGGCCAGCAGGGTGAAGACCCCGGGGCCCGGGGTCACGGCGAAGACGAAGATGGCCAGGAGATAGAGGAGTGCGCTTTCGGGAGACATGGCGTCCTGCCGGTGTGGTGAACCAAGCCATCTACGCTATCACGCGCCGTGGTAGCCGTCCTCCTCCGGATTTTCGTGGGCGCCCGGGGGCAGCTCGGCGGCCCAGGCCATGGCGGCGGCGTGCTCGTGGCTTGCGAAGGTGCGGATCTCCACCGCCTTGAAGAGCCGCTCCTCCAGGTCGGCCACCAGCTGGATCCAGGCCTGGTCGGTGACCACGGCGGCGCGGTGGTAGTGCTCGAGATCGCCGAGCTGGGTCAGGCCGTAGCCGACGTCCTTGAGCAGGGCGGTCAGGGTCATCAGGCGCAGGTCGTCGATCTCGACCACCAGGCTGATCAGGGGATGATTGCGCTTGGCGACCTCGATGGCGTCGATGGCGCGCTGCAGTTCGCTGCCGGTCACGATGCCCCCTGCCTTCATCGCCACGACATGCTCTGCCGGATGGGAGATCAGGTCCAACATGGGCGTACTCCTTGGGTAAGAGAGAGGCAATGCACCTCGGCCACTTTCAGCATAGCGCGCGAGGACACCCCTGCCGGCGAGCCCGGGGCCCGTGATCACACAAACGTCACGGTCGCAGACCACCATGGGCGAGATACCCACAGGAGGGTCGCCCGGTATGCCAAGGCGCGCACGCAAGCCGCTCAGCGAAGCGGAGGTGGAATACCTGATCCGGCTGGCCAGGAGCAATGCGCTGGCCCAGCAGATTCAGGCCAAGCAGCGGGGGCAGCTGGCGCCAGCCGCAGCGGCGCTCCAGGCGGCCACCGGCGCTGCCGAGGCCCGTCCGGGCGCCTTGAGGGTCCTGATGCTCTCGGACGTCTACTTTCCGCGCATCAACGGCGTCTCCACCTCCATCGCCAGCTTCCGCGGTGCGCTCCAGCGCCAGGGCCATTCGGTCACCCTGGTCTGCCCTGACTACCCGGTGGGCCAGGTGGACGAGCCGGGAGTGATACGGGTCTCCTCCCGGGGCGTCCCCGGGGACCCGGAGGACCGCATGATGCGCTACCGGGAGCTCCTTGCCCTGGCCGCGCCGCCCGCCGAGCCGGCCTTCGACCTGATCCATGTGCATACGCCCTTCGTGGCCCACTATGCCGGCATCGGGCTGGGGCGACGCCTGGGCATTCCGGTGGTGGCCACCTACCACACCCTCTTCGAGGAGTACCTGCACCACTACGTGCGCTGGCTGCCACGCCGCTGGCTGCGCTTCGCCGCGCGTCGCCTCTCGGTGAACCAGTGCCACCGGCTCGATGCCCTGATCGTACCGTCACGGGCCATGCAGTCGGCGCTGACCCGCTACGGGGTGACCACCCCCATGGCGGTGATTCCCACCGGGCTGGCCCTGGAGGCCTTCACCCACCCCC
Source organism: Halomonas sp. PGE1 (assembly GCF_013000985.1). Classification (NCBI taxonomy): domain Bacteria; kingdom Pseudomonadati; phylum Pseudomonadota; class Gammaproteobacteria; order Oceanospirillales; family Halomonadaceae; genus Halomonas; species Halomonas sp. PGE1. The sequence continues at coordinate 953,159 of NZ_CP053032.1, read as the reverse complement.
ATGAGGAGAGCGACTTCCGCGCCCGCTATGGCCTCCCGCACCGGGCACGGCTGCTGCTCTTCGTGGGGCGCGCCGCCCATGAGAAGAACATCGGCTTCCTGATCGAGATGCTGCCTCTGGTGCTCGCCAGGCACCCCGATACCCGCCTGATCATCACCGGCGAGGGCCCCGCCCAGGACGCGCTGGCTCGCCTGGCCCGGGATGCCGGGGTGGGGGCCGCCGTGCTGTTCCTCGGCTACCTGGACCGCGACGGCCCCCTCCAGGCCGCCTACCGCGCCGCGGACCTGTTCGTCTTCGCCTCGCGCACCGAGACCCAGGGGCTGGTGCTGCTGGAGTCCATGGCGCTGGGCACCCCGGTGGTCTCGACCGCGGTGATGGGCACCCGTGACGTGCTCAAGGAGGGCGAAGGCTGCCTGATCGCCGAGGAGACCCACGACGACTTCGCCGCCAGGGTGAACCGGGTGCTGGAGGACGACGACCTGCGTCGGGCCCTCGCCCAGCGAGGCCGCGCCTATGCGGCAGGCTGGCACGAGGATGCCAAGGCCGCCGAGCTGGCCGAGCTCTACCGCCGCGTCACCGCCCCTGCCGCCCTGGCGGCGCGGTAACCGCCGCGTCATCGCTTGGCTGCCCCGTTCCGCCAGCGCTGGCGGCGAGGCCGTCGCTGCGCACGCAGCGCAGCAGGCAGAAGACGGCCAGGGCGCCGGTCACCGTGGGTAGCAGGAACCCCACCGCGTAGCTGCCGGAGAGCCACACGATCAGGCTGAACAGCGCCGGCCCCACCAGCACCCCCATATAGGTGAGCACCAGCACGGCGGCGGTGGCCTCGCCCACCTCGCCGGGCTCGCAGCGCCGCGCCACCTCCCCCAGGTAGACCCCGTTCCAGGCCACCGCGGTGCCCCCGGCCAGCACCATCAGGATCAGGGTCACCCAGGTCGGCACCGCGGTGCCCAGCACCGCCAGCAGGAAGAAGATCACCGCGATGACCCCGGCCAGGCCGAACAGCACCGGCAGGCTGCCCCCCAGGCGGTCGGCCAGCGCCCCCCAGACCAGGCGCCCGGTGACCCCGGCCACGTGCACCAGGGAGACCACGGCCCCGGCCAGCACCAGGCTCAGCAGCAGCTCCTCGACCATGTAGGCCACCGCGAAGCTGAGCAGCGAGAGCTGGGCGGCGGAGAGGCAGAAGCCGGTGGCCCCCAGCCAGCGCATGGCGCGGTAGCGGCGCAGCACGCCGAGGCTGCCGGCGCCCTGCATGCGCACGCTGGCGTCCCGGCTGGCGTCCCAGCGCTCGCGACGCGGCTGCAGCACCGCCAGGGTGGCCAGGCACGCCACCCCCACCGCCAGGAAGGCGGCCTGCCAGTTCCAGATGGCCGCCAGGGGCGGCGCCATCAGACCCGCCAGCACGCCCCCAAGGGGCACGCCGGTCTGCTTGATGGAGTAGACGAGGTTGCGCCGCTCGGGCGGGGTAAAGCGGGAGAGCAGCTCGGCGGCCGCGGGGCTGGTGACCCCGTAGGCGAGCCCCAGCAGCAGGGTGGTGGCCAGCAGCGCCAGGGGCGTGCCGATCAGCGCCATGAGGCAGCCCCCCATCACCAGCGCCATGGCCAGCTGGCTGGCCCGGCAGCCCCCCAGGCGCCTGGCCAGCACCGCCGACTGCAGCGAGGCGAGCATCGCCACCCCGTAGAGCAGGCTGACCTGCAGCCCCACCCAGCCCGTCGGCACGCCGAAGGCCGCCGCCACCTGGGGCGCCAGGGTCGGCACCAGCAGCATGCCCCCGCTGCACAGCACCTGGACCCAGGTAGTGGCGGCCAGCACCCACCACCCCTCGCGGCGGGAGGGGGCAGGCAGTGCCGCAGAGGATGGCTCGGACATGGGGGGCTCCGGTCGAGGACAGAACCGTTAGCCTACACACAATTTTGCCATCGCCGCCAACGCCAATGGCGAAGCCTGCGTTCGTCGAAGGCTCACGTCACCAGGGCAGCGGCTCGCCGTTGCTGTGCCAGAAGGTGCCGGTGGTCGCGAGGCTCAGGGCCGCGATGCGCTCGGCGATGCCGGCGGCGGCCTCCTCCGGGGTGATCAGCCCGCCGAAGTTGACCATGCGGGTCTGCACATAGCCCGGGTGGAGCTGGACCACGGCGATGCCGCGGGGGGCGAGGTCCATGGCCAGGGACTTGCCGAAGGCGTTGAGCGCCGCCTTGGAGGCGCGGTAGCCGTAGCGCCCGCCGGAGTCGTTGTCGGCGATGGAGCCCATGCGGCTGGTGATGTTGGCCACCTTGCTGCCCTCCCCCAGGCAGCCGAGCAGCGCCTCGGTGACGCGCAGCGGCGCATAGGCGTTGACCTCCATCTGGGTACGGATGGAGTCGAAGTCGATCTCGCCCAGGCGCTCGTCGCGGAGCAGGCCGGCGTTGTTGATCAGCACCTCGAGGCGCTGCCACTCCAGCTCCACGGCGAGCCGGGCGACATCCTCGTCGCGGGTCACATCGATGCCCTCGATCACCCGTGTGGCCACCAGGCGCAGCTCGGCGGTGTCATCGCCGCTGCCGCGACAGGCGCCGATCACCTCCCAGCCCGCAGCGTGGTAGTGGCGGGCCAGGGCGAGGCCTACGCCTCGGTTGGCGCCGGTGATCAGTACGGTGGAAGCCATGCGATCTCCTGTTCGGGAAGGTACCTGCCAAGACAGTGCCCCAGGGGGGAGGCGACATCAACCCGACAGCGTTGCGTGAAAGTGGACCCTTTCGGTACTATTTTGCATTGCAGCGGCTCCGCCGGGGCCGCTGCCCTAGCCCATCGACCACGCCGCCCGAGGCCTGGCACCATGTCGAGCACCGAACACAGCCCTGCCCTTCATAAGGCTCAGGAAGCCCGCCGCGTCACCCTGCTGGCCATCTGGGTCGATGCCATCGTCGGCCTGGTCAAGCTGATCACCGGCATCATCGTCGGCTCTGCGGCCCTGGTGGCCGATGGCATCCACTCCTTCTCCGACCTGGTCACCGACGGCTTCGTGCTGGCGGCCACCCACTATGGCAGCCAGGACCCGGACCATGACCACCCCTACGGCCATGGGCGCATCGAGACCCTGGCCACCCTCTTCCTGGGCAGCGTACTGATCTTCGTGGCCGGCGCCATCGCCTGGTCGAGCATCGAGCGGCTGGTGGCCGGCGCCGAGATCCCGCCGCCGGGCCTCTGGGCGATGCTCATCGCGCTGCTGGCGCTGCTGGCCAAGGAGGCGCTCTTCCGCCTCACCATGCGGGTGGCGCGCCGGCTGCGCTCGAAGCTGCTGGAGGCCAACGCCTGGCACTCGCGCTCCGACGTGCTCTCCACCGGCGTGGTGCTGGTGGGCCTGGTGGGCACCCAACTGGGCCACGGCTGGCTCGACACCATCGCCGCCGTGATCGTCGGCCTGCTGGTGGGCAAGGTGGGCTGGGACCTGCTGTGGGAGTCGGGCCGCGAACTGGTGGACACCGCCCTGCCGGTTCCCCAGCAGGAGGCGATGCGCGAGGTGGCGCTCTCGGTGCCCGGGGTGGCGGGGGTCCACGACCTGCGCACCCGCCAGTCGGCCGGGCACACCATGCTCGACCTCCACGTGGTGGTCCCGCCGCGCATCAGCGTCTCCGAGGGCCACGAGATCGGCAACGAGGTGAGCCGACGCCTGCGCCAGGCGTTTCCGGCGCTCACCGACCTGACCTTCCACATCGACCCCGAGGACGACGCCGGCGAGGGCGACCCCAGCCGCCTGCCGGGCCTGCCGCTGCGCCCTGCAGTGGAGGCGGCGCTGACCGAGCGCTGGGCCGGGCTTCCCGAGTGGCCCTGGATCCTCGACCTGGAGCTGCACTACCTGGAGGGAGCGGTGACCGTGGTGGCCTGCCTCGACGAGCACTCGCCGCTGGAGAGTGCCGCGACGGCCCGGCGGCTGGCGCGCGCCGCCGACGACCTCGAGTGGTTCGCCCAGGTGGAGATCCGCCGCCTGGCCGCCCTCCCCTCGCCGACCCGCTGAGCCCAGACCCCATGGGTGACATCGCCGCCCCGGGCGGCGACAATGGCCGCCCCTTTCTCCACGACCCTGGCGGCGACCTGACCGGCATGAGCGACCCCTTGCGGATACTCCATCGCGACGAGCACCTGGTGGCCGTGCACAAGCCCTCGGGGCTGCTGGTGCACCGCACCGCCCTGGCTCGCGGCGAGCGCGAGTTCCTGCTGCAGCGGCTGCGCGACCAGCTCGGCCAGCGGGTCTACCCGGTACATCGGCTCGACCGCCCCACCTCCGGGGTGATGGTGCTGGCGCTCTCTCCAGGCGTCGCCACCCGGCTCACCGAGGCCTTCACCGAGCGCCGGGTGGCCAAGCGCTACCTGGCGGTAGTGCGTGGCATCGGCCCCGAGGCCGAGCGGCTCGAATACCCGCTGCGCGAGGAGGACGGCAGCCGTCCCAAGGCCGAGATGCCCGCCCTGGAGGCGGTGACCGATATCCGCCGCCTGGACAGCGTGGAGCTGCCGGTGCAGGTGGACCGCTACCCGAGCAGCCGCTATTCGCTGATGGAGGCGCGCCCGCTGACCGGGCGCCGTCACCAGATCCGCCGCCACCTGTCGCAGCGGGGCTATCCGATCATCGGCGACGCCAAGCACGGCAAGGGCAACCACAACCGCTTCTTCGCCGAGCACCTCGACGCCCCGCGCCTGCTGCTGGCCGCCACCGAGCTTTCCTTCGTGCACCCGGTCACCGGGCAGCCGCTGCGCCTGACCTGCGCCCTGGATGCCACCATGAGCGCGCTCTTCCGGCGCTTCGGCTGGGCCGGCCACCTGTCGGTGGACGCCGTGGACGCTACCCGCACGCCCCTCCAACCCGCCGCCATCGACTGACCGACACCTGCCATGACCGACCTGCCCTTCTCCTCCCCCGCCGTCGTTCCCCAGGAGAGCGTCGATACCGACGACCACGCCCTGCGCTTCGGCGGCATCCGCCGGCTCTACGGCACCCGCGCCGTCGAGCGCTTCCGCACCGCGCATGTGGTGGTGGTGGGCGTCGGCGGCGTGGGCAGCTGGACGGTGGAGGCGCTGGCGCGCTCGGGCATCGGCAAGCTGACCCTGATCGACCTGGACGACGTCTGCGTCTCCAACGTCAACCGCCAGCTCCACGCCCTGGACGGCACCATCGGCCGCCCCAAGGTGGAGGTGCTGGCCGAGCGCTGCCGGGCCATCCAGCCCGGCATCGAGGTGGTGGAGGAGATCGCCTTCGTCACCCCCACCAACCTGGCCGAGCGGATCCCCGAGGACGCCGACCATGTGGTGGATGCCATCGACAGCGTGGTGGCCAAGGCGGCGCTGATCGCCTGGTGCAAGCGGCGCAAGCTGCCAATCACGGTCACCGGCGCCGCCGGGGGCCAGACCGACCCCACCCGCATCCGGGTCGCCGACCTCGCCCGCACCGAGCACGATCCGCTGCTGGCCAAGGTGCGCTCGCGCCTGCGCCGGGACTTCGGCTTCTCGCGCAACCCCAAGCGGCGCTTCTCGGTGGAGTGTGTCTACTCCGACGAACAGCTGGTCTACCCGGGCAGCGACGGCGAGGTCTGCCTGCAGAAGCCGGGCACTGGCGAGGCCACCCGGTTGGACTGCGCCTCGGGCTTCGGCGCCGCCACCTTCGTCACCGGCAGCTTCGGCTTCGTGGCCGCCTCCCGGGTGCTGGCCCGGCTGGCCAGGCGGGCCGCGGCCGACACCCCGGCGTCCTGAGCGCCCCTTTAACCCCGACACCCCAGGAGCCTGCCATGCCTCGCCCGCTTCCCGTTCCCGGCATCTACGCCCACTACAAGGGTAACCGCTACGAGGTCCTCGGCGTGGCCCACCACAGCGAGACCGAGGAGCCGCTGGTGGTCTACCGCGCCCTCTACGGCGACTACGGCCTTTGGGTGAGGCCCCTGGTCATGTTCACCGAGACGGTGGAGGTGCAGGGCGAGCCGGTGCCGCGCTTCGCCCTGGAGAAGGCGTTCTGACGCGCCCTACCTCTGGCCGCGGTGGGCCCACCCCGTCATCCGCTTCTCCAGCAGCGCAAACAGCTCGTACATCACCATGGCCATGGCGCTGATCACGATCAGCCCGGCGAACACCAGCGACATGCGCATCTGGGAGCCGGCGCTCATCATCAGGTAGCCGATCCCCTGGTTGGAGGCCACCGTCTCCGACACCACCGTACCGACGAAGGCCAGGGTGATGGCGATCTTCAGCGAGGCGAAGAAGTAGGGCAGCGAGCGTGGCAGCCCCACCTTGAGCAGCACGTCCAGACGCCGCGCCCCCAGCACCCGCAGCACGTCCTCCAGCTCGGGCTCCAGGGTGGCGAGCCCCGTGGCCACGTTGACCACGATGGGGAAGAAGCAGATCAGGAAGGCGGTGAGGATCGCCGGCACCGAGCCGATGCCGAACCACACTACCAGGATCGGCACGAAGGCCACCTTGGGAATGGCGTTGAAGCCCACCAGCAGTGGGTAGCAGGCGTGGTAGAGGAAGCGCGAGGAGCCGATGATAAAGCCCAGCAGCAGGCCCACCGCCACCCCCAGGCCGAAGCCCGCTATGGTGGTCCAGAAGGTCTGCCAGGAGTGCATCCCGATGGGCCCGGCGAAGGTCACCAAGGCCTGGGCGGTGGCCGAGGCGCTGGGGAAGATGAAGGGCGGCACATTGAAGAGCCTGACCGTGGCTTCCCAGACCAGGACCAGCACCAGCACGGCGACCCAGGGCGCCAGACGCTCGCGCCATCTCGTCTGCGTCGTCATGAGCGCACCTCCCCGCCGCTGCGGATATCACCGATTCGGGAGCGAAGCGCCTGCACCAGGGTGGTGAAGGATGCCTCAAAGGTCATCTCCAGGGGGCGTGGGCGAGGGAAGTCGATGGGACGAGCCTCGAGGATACGCCCCGGACGACGGCTCATCACGTAGACGGTATCGGCCAGGAAGGCCGCCTCGCGCAGGTCGTGGGTGACCAGCACCACCGTGAAGCGCTGCGCCTCCCAGAGCTCCCGCAGGACGCACCACAGCTCCTCCCGGGTGAAGGCGTCCAGGGCCCCGAAGGGTTCGTCGAGCATCAGCAGCCTCGGCCGATGGATCAGCGCACGGCAGATGGAGGCACGCTGCTGCATGCCGCCGGAGAGCTGCCAGGGGTACTGCTCCTCGTAGCCCTCGAGGCCCACGGTGCGCAGCAGCTCCCGGGCCCAGCCCTCGAACTCCGCACGACGGCGGCGAAACTGTCGCCGGTAGGGCTTCACGATCTCGAGGGGCAGCAGCACGTTGTCCAGGGTGGTGCGCCAGGGCAGAAGGTTGGCGCTCTGGAATGCCATGCCGCAGATCTTCAGCGGCCCGCCCACCGGCTGGCCATCGACCCGCACGCTCCCCGCGGTGGGGGCGTGCAGGCCGGTGCAGAGCTTCATGAAGGTGGACTTGCCGCAGCCCGAGGGGCCCACGAAGGCGACGAACTCCCCCTCCTCGATGGTCAGCGATACCTCCTCGATGGCGTTACCCGTCTCGTCATAGGCCAGGCTGACCTGGTCGAAGGCCACGAAGGGGGCCGCCCCGGCGCGCGTAGCGCCCTCCGGGGTCAGGGTGGCGGGTGCCGTCATGCTCAGTCTCCCTGCGCCGGGAAGATCATCCGCGCCTCCTCCGCGGGGAGGTAGCGGGAGGTGAAGACCCGCTCCGTCGCCGGCACCTCGGGCAGGTCGTAGGCGTCGGCCACCAGCTGGATGGCGTTGGCCAGGCGCGCCTCGTCCACCGCCCCCACGCCGTTGGCCCGGGCATCCGGGGTGTCGATCACGCTCTCGATGGCCAGCTTCAACCGCCGCGTCTCCATCGCCACGTCGATCAGGCCGTCCCGGGCCAGTACGTAGTCGATGGCGCCATCCGGATCGGCCAGGGTCTCGGCCAGAGCACGGTTGAAGGCCCGCAGGAACCCCTCCACCGCCTCAGGGTTGGCCTCGGCAAAGGATTCGCTGGTGATGATGGCGTTGCCATACAGCGGCACCCCATGGTCGGGGAAGGGCAGGATGGTCAGCGCCTCCTCGCCCATGCCGCGCCCCTCGAGATTGAGCAGGCTGGTGAAGTAGAAGCCGGTGATGGCATCCACGTCGCCGCGCACCAGCAGGGTCTCGCGCAGGGTGGGGTCGACGTTCTGCCACTCGACGTCATCGGCCTCGAGGCCGTTGGCGGCGGCGAAGATGCCCCAGGCGCGGTAGCCGGTGTCGAAGGCCGGCGCGGCCAGGGACTTGCCGGCCAGGTCCGCCGCGGATTCGATGCCGCGATCCCGGCGGGCAAAGACTGCCGCGGGCGTACCATCGTAGACCACGTAGACCCCCTGGATACCGGGCCCGTCGGGGTTCTCGGCCAGGAATTCCACCAGGGCGTTGAGGTCGCCGAAGCCCATCTCGTAGGCCCCTGACGCCACCCGGTTGATGGCACCGGCCGAACCGCTGCCGGAGTCGACCTGGACCTCGAGCCCCTCCTCGGCGAAGTAGCCCCGCTCCACGGCCATCAGGAAAGGGGCGGACGGCCCCTCGAAGCGCCAGTCGAGCTGGAAGCGGATGCGGGTCTCGTCGGCCAGGGTGGCACTGGAGAGGGTGGCGCCGGCCAGCAGCAGGCCCATCATGCCGAGCGGCAGCCCGGCCCTGGAGAGGAGGTGACGACTCATGAAGTTGCCCTCGCGCGGATCGTGTTGTGGTCCACCGACCTGAAGGGTGGTGGCATTGTTCTTCTTTGCTTTGCAGGAAGCCTGCCAGGTTGACGGCCTGACCTGTCGGTCAAGGCAGGCGCGCCATGGCAGGGCATCCCCGCCGCCGGCACCAGCACCATGACGGCGCACTGCCCCACGCCACGGCGGGGGCTATGCACCAGCGTAGAACATCGCGTCGCTCAGGAGGGGGGCTGCCCCAAAACGCCACCGGCGCCACGAGGGCGCCGGTGAGGGGAAGCAGACAGAAGGAGGGAAGGCGAGTTACTCCTCGCCGGCCATCTGCATCTGCTTGAGCATGTAGTTCTCGATGCCGACCTTGTCGATCAGGCCGAGCTCGGTCTCGATATGGTCGATGTGATCTTCCTCGTCGGCGAGGATGTCACGGAAGAGGTCGCGGCTGACGTAGTCCTTGACCTGCTCGCAGTAGGTGATCGCCTCGATGTAGTCGGCGCGCCCCTCGTGCTCGATCTTGAGGTCGCACTCCAGCATCTCACGGACGTTCTGGCCGATATTGAGCTTGCCGAGGTCCTGCAGGTTGGGGATACCCTCGAGGAAGAGGATGCGCTCGATCAGCTTGTCGGCGTGCTGCATCTCCTCGATGGACTCGTCGTACTCCCACTTGGCCAGCTTCTGCAGGCCCCAATCCTTGTACATCTTGGCATGCAGGAAGTACTGGTTGATCGCCACCAGCTCGTTGCCCAGCGCCTTGTTGAGATGCTCGATGACCTTGCTGTCGCCTTTCATGGATTCACCTTGTGGCTGTCGTCAGGGAAATGTGACTGCAGCTTGGCATGCCAGGGGCGACATTGCCAGGCGCTGCTTGCCAGTCTAGCGAATTCTGGCGAAAAACCAATGAAATCAAGAGGATGATAACGAAAGCGAGAATGATCTCGATTCCGTCAGACGGCGTAGGCAAGGTCCTCGGCACCCACCATCAGCTCGGCCTTCACCGCCTCGCGGGTGATGACCTTGCCCTGGAAGGCGCACTTGCCGCACTGGGTGCCGCAGCCCGTCTCGCGCTGGACGTCGCGCCAGCTGCGGGCGCCGTCCTCGACGGTCTGGCGGATCTGGTGGTCGGAGACCCCCTTGCAGAGACATACGTACATCGACATCACCTCGCTGACGACTGCTGTGGTAAATGTAAATGATTCGCATAGCCCCCTGCAAGCGGGAATCGACAAATGTCTGATCCGGATCAACCCCGCGCGGCTCGCCCCCTACTTCGCCGGCTTGGGCAGTGCCACCACCCGGGTGCCAGAGGCGATATCGGACCAGCTGCGCCGCTCGGCATCGAACAGGATCCACAGGTAGCCGAGGCCGAAGGCGGCGATCGAGAGGCAGGCCACCACGAAGCGCACCGCCGCCTGGGCCAGGGTGATGGAGCGGCCGTCAGGGGTCTGCACCCGCAGCCGCCAGGCCTGCATGCCGAGCGTCACGCCGCCGCGGGTCCAGAAGAAGGCAAAGAAGGCAAAGGCCGAGAGCAGCAGCAGCAGCTGCAGCGACAGCACCCAGAACGGCCCGTCCCCCACCTGCTCGGCGGAGATCCCCAGCAGCTGGCGTCCGATCGTCAGGTGCAGGCCGGCCACCAGGATCCAGATGGCGGCCACCAGGAAGCTGTCATAGACCATGGCGCCCAGCCGGCGGGCGAACCCCGCCGGCCAGACGTCATCGAGGTTGCCGAAACGTCGTTGCATGGAAGTTCCTTGCTCAGGCGGTTCGCCGCAGCAGGTAGAGTCCCACCGCGGCACAGATCAGGGTGGGCGCCAGCACGGCCCAGGCGGGCGAGAAGCCGAACACCATGGAGGCCGGCGCCAGCAGGTCCTGCAGGTACTTGAAGACCAGGCCGGTGACCACCCCGTAGAAGACTCGGGTACCCGCCGCCACGGTGCGCAGCGGGCCGAACACGAAGGAGGCGGCCACCAGCACCAGGGAGCCCATGGTCAAGGGCATCAGCATCTTCTGCCAGAAGTGCAGCAGCGGCTGGGTGGCCGCCTGCCCCTGGGCCTGCAGGTAGCGGGCATAGGCCCAGAGCTCGCTGGGCGCCTGGCTGTTGATGGGGCGCAGCAGGCGGTTGAGCTGCTCCGGCGTGAGGCTGGTCTCCCAGGGCAGCACCGCGTGGTGCTCCGCCTCGGTGTGCTCGTCATGGAAGCGGGTGACCTCCACCTCCTCCAGCCGCCAGCTGCCGTCGAGCCAGGCGGCGCGCTCGGCGCTGGCGGCCTCCACCAGGCGCTCCCCCTCGAAGCGGTAGCGGGTCAGGTCGAGCACGGTGTCATCGGCGCGGATGGCGCCGAAGCGGTAGAAGCTGTCACCCTCGCGCTGCCAGCCGCCGCGCTCGGTGACCACGGCGCCGGCCCCCTGGATGCGCTCCAGGCGCCAGGCATTGGCGAACTGCTCGGTGCGCGGCGCCACGTACTCGGCGACCAGCAGCACGGCGATGATCACCAGGATGATCGGTTTCATCGCCCCCCACAGGATGCGGGTCAGCGAACGCCCGGCGGCGCGCATCACGGTGAGCTCGTTGCTCGAGGCCATGCTGCCCAGCCCGATCAGCGCGCCGATCAGCACCCCCACCGGCGCGTACTGGTAGAAGCGCCAGGGCAGGCGCATCCCCAGGTAGAGCAGCACCTGGAAGGCGCCATAGTCGCCCTCCACGTCGTCCAGGTCGTTGATGTAGGTGATCACCAGGTCCAGGCCCAGCAGCACCACCTGCACCACGATGATGGCCCCCAGCACGTTGCGCGCCAGGTAGCGGTCGAAGCGATCGGCAATCATCCGCTCATCCCCTTGCGTTGGGCGCGCATCATCATCACCAGGCCCAGGGCCAGGAAGGCGCCGTGGATCGGCCACATGCCCACCACGGCCGGCAGGGCGCCGCGGCCGATGGCATCCAGCGCCGCCAGCAGCAGGCTCAGGTAGGCCACGTGCAGGAAGATCGCCGGCAGCAGCTTGGCGAAGCGCCCCTGGCGCGGATTGACCCGGGAGAGCGGCATCGCCAGCAGGGTCAGGATGAAGACCATCAGCGGCAGCCCCAGGCGCCACTGCAGCTGGGCCTGGGCGCGGGTCGAGTCGTCGCCGAACAGCGCCGCGGTGGTGGCGTACTCGGGGGCGTCGAGCTCGCGCATGTCGTCGGCCTGGGAGAGGCGCACCGCGTAGGTGTCGAACTCGAGACGTTCCGCCTCGAAGCGCCCCGGATCGACGCTGTAGCGCTCGCCATCGGCCAGCACCAGGAAGCGGCTGCCGGTCTCGGGATCGAGGGTCTGGTAGCCCCCCTCCGCGCGAGTCACCGCCGTCTCCGGGGTGCCGTCCCGGCGCCGCTGGCGCTCGCTGATGAAGACGCCACGCATCTCGCTGCCGTCGGCGCTGAGGCCCTCCATGTAGGCGGTGCGGCCGCTGCCGAACTCCTGGAAGCGCCCCGGCGCCAGGGCCGAGAAGTCGATGCGGCTGCGCTGCTCCTCGAGCATCACGGCGTTGTGCAGGGCGCCGGCCGGGGTCAGCCACAGGCTGCACAGCCCCACCAGGATCGCCACCAGGGTGGCCGGCACCAGGCTCACCTTGAGCAGCTTGTTGGGGCTGGTGCCACAGGCCACCAGCACGGTGATCTCGCTGTTGAGGTAGAGCTGGCCGTAGGCGAGCAGGATGCCCAGAAAGAAGGCCAGCGGCAGGATCAGCTCAAGGAAGCCCGGCAGATGGAACAGCATCAGGGTGCCGAGGATGCTCGCCGGGATGTCCCCCTCGGCGGCGTCGGCGAAGTAGCGGATGAAGCGACTGCCCATGATCACCAGCAGCAGCACGCCGGCGACGGCGGCCATGGTCAGCAGGATCTCGCGGGTCAGATAACGGAAGATGATCATGCGGCGTCTGCCATGCAATGGGGCCATGCCTTGGGTACACTGGGACGGCACGGCGACGTGCCGGCATTATCCAGAATCCCCCAGCAGTTGTAACCCTAGCGCTTGCAACCCCCGACGCCTGCAACCAACACGCTTGTCTGTGGAGACGCCATGGAATTTCCTGTCAAGACGGGTAACCCCGCCAAGGTCGAGACCGCCTGCCTCGTCATCCCGGTGTATCAGGAGGGCGAGCTCCTGCCCGCCGCCGCACGCCTCGACGACGCCAGCGAGAAGCTGATCGGCCAGCTCATCGAGCGCGGCGACTTCGACGCCAAGCTGGGCCGTGTGCAGATGATCCCCTTCGCCCCGGGCCTGTGTGCCGAGCGCCTGCTGCTGGTGGGGCTGGGCAAGCGCGACAAGTGCCAGGAGGCCGCCTTCCGCAAGGCCCTGGACGCCGCCTTCACGGCGCTGGCCGAGCTGCCGGTGGACGACTGCGCCGTGGCCTTCACCGACGTGCCGCTGGCCGAGCGCGGCGCCGACTGGAAGGCGCGCATGGTGGCCGAGGCGACCCATCGCGCCCTCTATCGCTTCGATGAGTTCAAGTCGGAGAAGGCGCCCACCTCGCGCCTCGCCCAGGTGACCCTGCTGGTCAGCGAGGACGGCGAGGCCGGCGCCGCCCGCGAGGGCGCGCGCATCGGTGACGCCGTGGGCCAGGGCGTGAGCTTCACCCGTACCCTGGGCAATCTGCCGGGCAACGTCTGCACCCCGAGCTACCTGGCCGAGCAGGCCGAGGCGCTGGGCAAGGCCTCCGGCGGCGCGCTTGCCGTGGAGATCCTCGACGAGGAGGCCCTGGAGGCGCTGGGCGCCCACAGCCTGCTCTCCGTGGGCCGCGGCAGCGAGCAGCCCTCGCGGCTGATCGTGATGAAGTACCAGGGCGCCGAGAATCCCGAGGAGGCCCCTCACGTGCTGGTGGGCAAGGGCATCACCTTCGACACCGGCGGCATCTCGCTCAAGCCCGGCGAGGCCATGGACGAGATGAAGTTCGACATGTGCGGCGCAGCCAGCGTCTTCGGCACCGTCAAGGCCGTCCTCGGCATCCGCCCGAAGGTTAACCTGGTGGCCATCGTCGCCGCCGCCGAGAACATGCCCGACGGCCGCGCCACCAAGCCCGGCGACATCATCAAGACCCTGAAGGGCCTCTCCGTGGAGGTGCTCAACACCGACGCCGAGGGCCGCCTGGTGCTGTGCGACGCCCTCACCTACGCCGAGCGCTTCGAGCCGGCCAGCGTCGTCGACATCGCCACCCTCACCGGCGCCTGCATCATCGCCCTCGGCCACCACGCCACCGGCCTGCTCTCCAACGATGACGACCTGGCCCTCGACCTGCTCGACGCCGGCGAGGCGGCCTGGGACCGCGCCTGGCACCTGCCGCTGTGGGACGAGTACCAGGAGCAGCTCGACTCCAACTTCGCCGACCTGGCCAATATCGGCGGCCGCCCGGCGGGCACCATCACCGCCGCCTGCTTCCTCTCGCGCTTCGCCGACAAGTTCCCCTGGGCGCACCTGGACATCGCCGGCACCGCCTGGACCTCCGGCAAGCAGAAGGGCGCCAGCGGCCGTCCCGTGGGCCTGCTGACCCAGTACCTGCTGGATCGCGAAAGCGACGCCATCGTGGAAACCTGAGTGGAAACCGAGGTGGAATAGCGGCGCGGGCTTGCGTTTTTTCCGCGTCGCCTTTCTCATGTGGGACTGACGATAAATCCACGACCCGGGCCGGCTCTCGCCGGCCCGAGCTTCCAGTATCACCCCGGGGCTGGCACGCCCCGGGCGTAGCGGAGACCCCTTGCCGTGTCGACTGCCAGCTTCGAACTGCTTCCCAACGCCACCCCCACCGCCGACACCATCCGGGCAGGGATCCTCGAGAACCCCGGCTTCGGTGGCTACTTCACCGACCACATGGCCCACGTCCGCTGGACCCTGGATGCCGGCTGGCACGGCCGCGAGGTACGCCCCTACGGGCCGCTGACCCTGGACCCCGCCGCCGCCGTGCTGCACTACGGCCAGGAGATCTTCGAGGGCATCAAGGCCTACCGCCACGCCGACGGCTCGGTGTGGACCTTCCGCCCGGAGAAGAACGCCGAGCGCTTCCGCCGCAGCGCCCGTCGCCTGGCCCTGCCGGAGCTCTCCGACGAGGACTTCATCGGCTCGCTCAAGGCGCTGCTGGCCCAGGACCACGGCTGGGTGCCGACGCCGAAGAGCGAGGCCGACGAGTGCAGCCTCTACCTGCGCCCCTTCATGATCGCCAGCGAAAGCTTCCTCGGCGTGCGCCCGGCCCATGAGGTGGACTACTACGTGATCGCCTCGCCGGCCGCCGCCTACTTCAAGGGCGGCGTCGAGCCGGTCTCCATCTGGCTCTCCAGCCACTACAAGCGCGCCGCCCCCGGCGGCACCGGCTTCGCCAAGTGCGGCGGCAACTACGCCGCCTCCCTGGCTGCCCAGAAGGAGGCCAGCACCCACGGCTGCAGCCAGGTGGCCTTCCTGGATGCCGTCGAGAACAAGTGGATCGAGGAGCTGGGCGGCATGAACCTGTTCTTCGTCTTCAAGGACGGCCGCATCGCCACCCCGCGCCTGACCGACACCATCCTCGAGGGCGTGACCCGCGACTCGGTGCTGACCCTGGCCCGCGACGAGGGCCTCACCCCCGAGGAGCGCCCGATCAGCATCGATGAGTGGCGCGAGGCGGCCGCCTCCGGCGAGCTGACCGAGGTGTTCGCCTGCGGTACCGCGGCGGTCATTACCCCGGTGGGCGAGCTGGTCACCGAGGAGGGCTCCATCCGCCTCAAGGAAGACAACGGCAACCCCGTGGCCAAGCGCCTGCGCAGCAAGCTGCTCGACCTGCAGTACGGCCGCGCCGAGGATACCCACGGCTGGCTGACGCGGCTGGTGTAAGGAGTGACCCAGGTCGATTTCTACGTCCTCCCCGATACCACCCTGGAGGCGCGTCTCGACTTCGCCTGCCGGCTGGCCGAGACCATCCAGCGCAAGGGCTATCGGCTGCACCTGCACGCCGAGGACGAGGCCATGGCCCGGGAGCTCGATGAGCGGCTTTGGACCTTCCGCGCCGACGCCTACGTGCCCCACGTCCTGCTGGACACGGAAGAAGCGGCAGCCGAACTGGATGAGCGGGTGCCGGTGACCATCGGCTGGGCCTCCCCGCCCTCCCCCGACCTGGCCGTGCAGGCGCTGCTCAACCTCGCCCCGGACATTCCGGAGTGGTTCTCCCGCTTCGAGCGGGTCGCCGAGATCATCAACCAGCACCAGGACGTGCTCACCGCCAAGCGCGAGTGCTGGCAGACCTACAAGAAGCGCGGCTATCCCGTGAAGGCCCACCAGCTGCGCGGAGGGTAGTGGCTCCACCCACGCCTGGAGAGGGGCGCCGGGGACAGGTCGTCGGGGAGGTCCTATGCCAGGGATGGCATCGGTAGCGCCCAGGGAGGGGTTCACAGCGCCTCCCCAGAGACCTGTCGCCGGGTCAGCCCCTCACGATATGCCCCGGCCAGTCCGGCTGACGCCGCGTGCCTCCCCGGGCTATAATCAGCCCCATTTTCATCGCCCTCTCCTGCCGTCCGACCCCCGGGTCGGCGGTGCTCATTTCTGGACCCGGAACGCCCATGGACAAGACCTACCAACCCGAGCAGATCGAATCCCGCTGGTACGAGCGCTGGGAGGCCGATGGCCGCTTCGCCCCCTCCGGTGAGGGCGAGCCCTACTCCATCATGATCCCGCCGCCCAACGTCACCGGCAGCCTGCACATGGGCCACGCCTTCCAGGACACCATCATGGACACCCTGATCCGCTGGCGGCGGATGCAGGGGCGCAACACCCTGTGGCAGGTGGGCACCGACCATGCCGGCATCGCCACCCAGATGCTGGTGGAGCGCAAGGTCGCCGCCGAGGAGGGCAAGAGCCGCCACGACCTGGGCCGCGACGCCTTCATCGACAAGGTCTGGGAGTGGAAGCACGAGTCCGGCGGCCATATCACCCGCCAGCTGCGCCGCATGGGGGCCAGCGTCGACTGGTCCCGCGAGCGCTTCACCATGGACGACGGCTTCTACAAGGCGGTGCAGGAGGTCTTCGTGCGCCTCCACAAGGAAGGGCTGATCTACCGCGGCAAGCGCCTGGTCAACTGGGACCCCACCCTGCACACCGCCATCTCGGATCTCGAGGTGGAGAACCGCGACCAGCAGGGCCAGTTCTGGCACTTCCGCTATCCGCTCGCCGACGGCGTTACCACCGACGCGGGCCTCGACTACCTGGTGGTCGCCACCACCCGTCCGGAGACCCTGCTGGGCGACACCGGCGTGGCGGTCAACCCGGAGGATCCCCGCTACGCCTCCCTGGTCGGCAAGTTCGTGACGCTTCCGCTGGTCGGCCGTCGCATCCCCATCGTCGCCGATGAGCATGCCGACATGGAGAAGGGCTCCGGCTGCGTGAAGATCACCCCGGCCCACGACTTCAACGACTACGAGGTGGGCCGCCGCCAGGGGCTGCCGCTGATCAACGTCTTCACCCAGGACGCTGCCATCCTGCCCCAGGCCGAGGCCTTCGACATCCAGGGCCGGCCCCTGCCCGAGATCGACACGAGCCTGCCCGAGGCCTACGCCGGCCTGGACCGCTTCGAGGCGCGCAAACGGATCGTCGCCGACATGGAGGCCGCCGGGCTCCTCGAGCAGATCGAGACGGTCAGCAACACCCTGCCCTACGGCGACCGCTCCGGTGACGTCATCGAACCGCTGCTCACGGATCAGTGGTTCGTCGCCGTGGAGAGCCTCGCCAAGCCCGCCATCGAGGCCGTCGAGAAGGGCGATATCCAGTTCGTGCCGAAGAACTACGAGAACATGTACTTCGCCTGGATGCGCGACCTGCAGGACTGGTGCATCTCCCGCCAGCTGTGGTGGGGCCACCGCATTCCTGCCTGGTACGACGCGGACGGCAACGTCTTCGTGGCCCGCAACGAGGTGGAGGCGACCCGCGACTACCTGGTCGAGCTGGCCGGCTTCATCGAACATGAGCAGGGCGACTTCGACACCGCCATGCGCCTGCGCGGCTTCAACCAGCTGCTGGGCAGCACCAGCGAGATGACCCCCGACGCCCTCAGGACCATGGAGAAGCTCGGCGTGCCGCGCCTGACCCAGGACGAGGACGTGCTCGACACCTGGTTCAGCTCGGGCCTGTGGACCTTCGGCACCCTGGGCTGGCCGGAGCGCACCGAGGAGCTGCGCACCTTCCACCCCTCGAGCGTCCTGGTCACCGGCTTCGACATCATCTTCTTCTGGGTCGCGCGGATGATCATGCTGACCCTGAAGTTCACCGGCGAGGTGCCCTTCAAGCAGGTCTACGTCCACGGCCTGGTGCGCGACGGCCAGGGCCAGAAGATGTCCAAGTCCAAGGGCAACGTGCTCGACCCCATCGACCTGATCGACGGCATCGCGCTCGACACCCTGGTGGAGAAGCGCACCGGCAACATGATGCAGCCCCAGAAGGCCAGGGCGATCGAGAAGGCCACCCGCGGCGAGTTCCCCGAGGGGATCGAGTCCCACGGCACCGATGCGCTGCGTTTCACCTTCCTCTCCCAGGCCACCACCGGGCGCGACATCAAGTTCGACATGGGGCGCCTGGACGGCTACCGCAACTTCTGCAACAAGCTGTGGAACGCCTCACGCTACGTGCTGATGAACGCCGAGGGCGAGGATACCGGCCTGGGTGGCGAACCGGTGGAGCTCTCCCTGGCGGACCGCTGGATCCTCTCCCGCCTGCAGCAGACCGCGGCCCAGGTGACGAAGGCCATGGAGGAGTTCCGCTTCGACCACGCGTCGCAAGCGCTCTACGAGTTCGTCTGGAACGAGTACTGCGACTGGTACCTGGAGCTCTCCAAGCCGGTGCTGTGGGACGAGGACGCAAGCCCTGCGGCCAAGCGCGGCACCCGCCGCACTCTGGTGCGGGTGCTGGAGGCGATCCTGCGCCTGGCCCATCCGATGATGCCCTACATCTCCGAGGAGATCTGGCAGCGCGTGGCGCCCCTGGCCGGCACCCGCCAGGGCAAGGACGACTCCATCATGGCCCAGCCCTGGCCCGCCGCCGACGAGGCGCTGATCGACGAGGCCGCCACCCGGGATATCGAGTGGCTGAAGGGGGTGATCGTGGCGGTGCGCAATATCCGCGCCGAGATGAACATCGCCCCGGGCAAGCCGCTGGATGTCCTGCTTACCAAGGGCAGCGCCGCCGACCAGGAGCGCCTGGAGGCCAACCGCCGCTTCCTGGCCAAGCTGGCCAAGCTCGAGAGCGTCACCTGGCTCGACGACCCGGCCGCGGCACCGCTCTCGGCCACCCAGCTGGTGGGCGAGATGGAGGTGCTGGTGCCCATGGCCGACCTGATCGACAAGGACGCGGAGCTCGCGCGCCTGGCCCGCGAGATCGAGAAGCAGGAGAAGCTGATCGGCGGCATCGAGAAGAAGCTCGGCAACGAGGGCTTCGTGGCCAAGGCCCCCGAGGCCGTGGTGGAGAAGGAGCGCGCCAAGTTGGCCGAGTTCCAGGCCGCCCATCGCCTGCTGGTGGAGCAGCGCGACAAGATCGCCGCGCTCTGATTCGGCTGCGTCACCTCACGCAAGCGGCCCGCCATCGGCGGGCCGCTTGCGTCGGGCCATCATCGAGATGCCCAGGCACCCGATCAACACAGAAAGGTTGCGTTTCTGTTAAGAAACACTGTTCCCCCAAAATCCCTTCACCTAGAATGGGCCGGAACATACACCGACCCGCGACTTCACGATGCCACAGACTCTCCCCGTCCTCGCCATCGGGCGCTTGCTGCTGTTCAACCTGCTGGGCGCGCTGCTGATCTTCACCTGGCTCTCGCCGGACCTGCTGTTCTGGACCGAGATCGACGACGCCGTCTTCTTTACCACCAACGGCTGGCTCACCGAGGAGAACGGTGCCTGGGTGTGGCTGGTGGCGGCCACCAACGCGCGGCTCTTCGACGTGGTGAGCCTGCTGGTGCTGCTGGCCATCTACCTGTGGGCCATCTCCCGGGACCCGGTGCGCGAGCAGCGCATGCTGCGCTGGGGCGGCATCGGCATCACCATGCTGCTGGTGGCGGTGTTCATGGCCCAGGGCGTGCGCATGGTGATCGACTACAGCCACCCGAGCCCCACCCTGGTCTACCAGGAGGTCAACCTGATCACCGAGATGGTCGACTTCTCCACCAAGGACAGCTCCGGTGCGAGCTTTCCCGGCGACCACGGCGTCAACCTCTTCCTGTTCGCCGCCTTCATGTGGCGCTTCGCCGGACTCAGGGTGATGCTGGTGAGCCTGGTGGCCGCGGTGATCCTGAGCGCCCCGCGCATCCTGAGCGGTGCCCACTGGTTCAGCGACGTCTACTTCGGCGCCATCGCCATCAACCTGATCATCGCGCCCTGGTTCCTGCTCACGCCGGTCGGACCGGCCATGGCCCGCGGCCTCACCGCGGGCATGGCCAGGGTCCAGGCGCTGCTGCCGGGAAGAAGGTAAACCAGGTCATTGCTCCTGGCAGGATCGCTCGAGGCTGACCCGTCGACAGGGCTACGAGGAGGCGCTGTGAATACCTCCCTGTACGCTACCGACGCCATCCCTGGCGTAGGACCTCCTCTTCGCCCTGTCCCCGGCGCCTCTCGCTCCGATGCGCCCACAAAGCGCAGCTCAGCCTTGAATAAGATCAGTTGGCCTTGCGCCAGCCGCCGAGCACTCGCTGATCGGGGCCGAAGAAGACCAGCCGGTCATGGTCGATCAGGTAGCGGTAGGCGGTCTCCAGCATCCCCTTCACCCGCGCCGCGTCCTCGCCCTGGGGGCAGGCGCGCCGGGTGGTGGCCAGCTGCGAGAACTCGATGCGCTGATTCTCGCCGAGATTGGCCCGTCCCATCAGCTGGTTGCAGCCGTCGCTGCCGCTGACGCGGCCGTTCTCGTCGATGCGGAACCAGGCGGGCTCGGGCAGGGAGAGCCGCTCGTCGGTGCCCACCAGCAGCAGGTTCCAGCGCTGTTCCACCACCGGCCCCGAGAGGCTCACCTCGCGCTCCGGCGGTGCCTCGGGGCGCCCGCCACAGGCCGCCAGCAGGGCAGCGGCGGCCATCACCAGGCCCAGGCGGGCCACAACTGTCATCTTCATGGGTCGTCGTTCTTCCTTGTCGCGTGGCCGGCCGCCTACCAGCTGCCGGTGTTGTCCATGGAGGCCCAGGGCTCCCGGGCGGGGAGCGGATCACCCTTCTGCAGCAGCTCCACCGAGATGCCGTCGGGGCTTCTCACGAAGGCCATGTGGCCGTCCCGGGGCGGGCGGTTGATGGTCACGCCGTTGGCCTGGAGCTTCTCGCACAGGGCATAGATGTCGTCGACCCGATAGGCCAGGTGGCCGAAGTTGCGCCCGCCGCTGTACTCCTCCGGGTCCCAGTTGTAGGTGAGCTCGAGCTCCGGCGCCTTGAGCTCGGCGGAGCGCGCCTCGTCCTCGGGGGCGGCCAGGAAGACCAGGGTGAAGCGACCCTTGTCGTTCTCCTTGCGGCGCACCTCCTTGAGGCCCAGCAGGTCGCAGTAGAAGCGCAGCGAGGCATCGAGGTCGCTGACGCGCACCATGGTGTGCAGGTACTGCATAGCCAACTCCTTGTCATTGATAACGAAACCACCCAGCAGCACGGGGCTTTACTGGCGACAAGCCTTTCCGGAGGCGCTGTGAATACGTCCCTGTACGCTACCGACGCCATCCATGGCGTAGGACCTCCTCCAAGGCTTGCCCCCAGCGCCCCTGATTGGTGTCGCTGACGGTGTTCTGGCTCAGTGAGTGTACTCGCTGAAGATCTCAGGCGTACGGTCGTCACGGTGCCAGCCCAGCACCCGGTAGTCGTCATAGCGGCCGGTCTCCATGCCCGGCGAGCCGTGGGGCATGCCCGGCACCGCCAGGCCCGCCACGTCGGGGCGCTCCTCCAGCAGGCGGTGGATGTCCGCCGCCGGCACGTGGCCCTCGATCACGTAGCCGTCCACCAAGGCGGTGTGGCAGGAGGCGAGCTCAGGCGAGAGGCCCTGCTCGATCTTGATGTCACGCATCTCGCGGGTCTTGTGGCGCTCCACCGTGAAGCCCTCGGCCTCCAGGTGGTCGGCCCAGGCGCCGCAGCAGCCGCAGCCGGGGTCCTGGTACATCTCGACCACGGTGCCCGCCTGGGGGTCGGGACCCGGCATGAAGGCAAGAAAGGCGGCCAGGGCGCCACCGGCCAGCAGGCCCCCGGCAGCCAGAGGGCGAAGGGTCTTCTTCATCGCAGGATCTCCGCGGTGTAGGGTGATAGGACGATTGTCGGCATCGGCGGGGCCCTTGCCAAGGGCCTGGGTCAAGTCAGCGCGCCACGGGGAACTTCAGCATGAGCCACTACTGTGACCTGGCCCCGGGCCATCCGTTTCACGGCCCCTACCACGACCGCGAGTACGGTTTCCCGGTGGCCGACGACGAGGCCCTCTTAGAGCGCCTGGCCCTGGAGATCAACCAGGCGGGGCTCTCCTGGCTCACGGTGCTGAAGAAGCGCACCGCCTTCCGGGCGGCCTTCGAGGGCTTCGCCATCGACCGGGTGGCCGCCTACGGCGAGGCCGAGCGGGCCCGGCTGCTGGCCGACGCCGGCATCATCCGCAACCGCCTCAAGGTCGAGGCGGTGATCCATAATGCCGGCGTGGTCCAGGCCCTGCGCGATGAGCACGGCAGCTTCGCCGCCTGGCTCGACCACCACCACCCGCTCTCCCATGCGGAGTGGGTCCGGCTCTTCAAGCGCACCTTCCGCTTCACCGGGCCGGAGATCACCGGCGAGTTTCTGATGAGCACCGGCTACCTCCCCGGCGCCCACCGCGACGACTGCCCGGTGCAGGCGCGCATCCTCGCCGCGGAGCCACGCTGGGCGGAGGCGTAAGGGAACCGGCCCCCCGCCCGTGGCATCATAGCCGGGCACTCTCAGCGAGGAACGCCTCCCGATGGACTCGATTACCCAGGCTGCCCTGGGCGCCGCCGTGGGCGGTGCCGTGCTCGGCCGCCGACTGGGCCGCAAGGCGGTGCTGATCGGCGCCGTGCTCGGCACCCTCCCCGATCTCGACGTGATGATCGACTACGGCGATGCGGTGGCCAATGTCACCGAGCACCGCGGCTTCTCCCACTCGCTCTTCGTGCTCACCGGCCTCGGCACCCTGCTGGCCCTGCTCACCTCGCGCCTGAAAGCGGCCCGGAACATTCCCCTCGGGCACTGGTGGCTCTTCTACGTACTCTGCCTGACCACTCATCCCCTGCTCGACGCCCTCACCACCTACGGCACCCAGCTATGGTGGCCCATGGACGTGCGACCCGCGGCTTACCCCATCGTCTTCATCATCGACCCGCTCTACACCCTGCCGCTGCTGGTGGGCATCGGAGTGGCCCTGGCCACCGGCAACGGGCGGCGCGGGCCGGCCTGGGGCCTGGCGCTCTCCAGCGCCTACCTGGTGTTCGCCTTCGGCGCCAAGCAGCTGGTGGAGCATCGCCTGGAGCCGGTGCTGGCCGAGCGGGGGCTTGCCGAGGCCCCACGCCTGGTCCAGCCCACCCCCTTCAACACCCTGCTGTGGCGCGTCACGGTGGTGGATGGCGACGAGCATCACGAGCTGCTGGTGGGGGTGCTGGATGGAGACACACCGCCGCTGGTGGAGACCTACCGCCGCGGGGCCGACCTGGAGGCGGTGGCACTCGACAGCCCGCGTGGCCAGCGGCTGGACTGGTTCGCCGGCCCCTTCCTGCGCTACGAGACCCGCGAGCTCGACGGCCGCGAGACCCTGGTGGTGACCGATCTGCGGCTGGGCTTCCCCGGCTTTCACCCCTTCGCCTTCACCCTGGCCACCCGCGAAAGCGACGGCTGGCAGCCGGTGGCGACCTCCGAACAGCTCGAGCCACCCTCCCGCGGCAATCGCGAGGCCCTCACCCGGCTGGCCGGCCGCATCCTGACACCCGAGACAGCCCTCTGCACCAGCGACTTCGTCGCCGCCGGCTGGGCGCTGGAGACCCCGGAAGCCTGCTGAGGCAGGCAGACGCCACAACGCAGCGGGGCGGCCATGGCCGCCCCGCTGCGTTCGGGTGTGCGCGCTATCGAGCGCAGCGCCGGAAGTAGCGCCGCCTTACAGACGCTCCACCAGGCCGTCGATGGCCTGACGGGCCTCCTTGAGCGCCGCATCACGCTTGCCCTCGCCCATGTTGAGCCCTTCGGCGAAGACGCTATCCACCTCCTTGATGCCGATCATGCCGAGCATCAGCTTGAGGTGCGGGGTCTGGGTATCCATCTCGGTGCCGGCGTACTGGCCACCGCGGGCCGCCAGGATCACCGCACGCTTGCCCTCCACCAGGCCCTGGGGACCGTTCTCGGTGTAGCGGAAGGTCACTCCGGCGCGCATCACGCGGTCGAACCAGGCCTTGAGCTGGCTCGGGATGCCGAAGTTGTACATCGGCACCGCCAGCACCACCACGTCATGGGCCTTGAGCTCCTCGATCAGCGAGTCGGAGCGGGCAGCCAGCGCGCGCTGCTCGGCGCTGCGCTCCTCCTCGGCGACCTGCCAGCTGCCGAGCTCGGCCAGGTTGAGGTGGGGCAGCTCGCTGGCCACCAGGTCGCGATGGGTCACCTCGACGCCGTCGCGGCTCTTAGCCTGGGCGATGAAGTGCTCGGCCAGGGCCTTGGACTGGCCGTTCTCGCCGAGGATGGAAGCGGTAATCACGAGGGTACGAGTGGTCATGGCGACCTCCTAGAAGTCAGACATCAGGATGATGGTCACCATGATAGATGCATTTTTTGCCATAAAAAGCGCAAAAATCCGCACCCTCCGTTCGATAAAATCGATGAGACCAAGATCAAATCGCCGGGGCTTGGCGAAAAGGCGTCGAGGGCACACAGTTTTCGCCAGCCCCGGTCAGGGAGCGATGCCCTGGCCGCAGCCCCGATACTGCTGCCCGTCCACGGTCAGGGTGACCCGCGCCGGGAAGGGCTCGCCGCTCATGTCGTCCAGGCAGGCGCCGGCCTCGATGCGCAGCTCGAAGGGGGTATCGCCGCGGCCGCTCTGCAGGATCACCCGCCCCGCGCCGTTGTCCAGGGTGGTCACCCGATAGGGCAGCGTCTGCTCCCGGGTACCGTAATCCAGGCTCAGGGTCGCCTCGGGCCGGTCGTGGGCCAGGTGCACCATCCAGCCCGGCTCGTTGCCGCGCCCCTGGAACATCACCCCGGGCCGCTGCTGCCGGGTCAGGGCCTGGCGCTGCACGTAGGCCTGGCACTCGAGCCGCCCCCGGGGCGTCTCCACCACCGCCTCGGAGCCCTTGTTCCAGAAGCTGACGTCGCCCTGCTCGTAGCGGGCGCCGCTGGCCACCACGGCGGGCGCAAGCCGCCAGGCGCCGTGAGCCGACCACAGCCGCAGCTCGCTTTCCGCCCCCTCCGGGACGGCGGTGACCAGGGCCTGGTCGGGGGTGCAGCGCCAGGCGGTGAAGCTCTCGGCGCCACCGGGGAAGAGCACCGAGGGCAGCAGCGGGGCGTGATGACCGGAGGTGATCGGCGCCGGCGCCGGGGCGGTGGCACAGCCCCCCAACAGCAGGGCCGCCCCGAGGGCGGCGGGAACGAGCAGGCGGGACATGGCATCTCCTTGCGAGGGTTACGATTCCTTGACCCGCCGAGCATAGCAGCCGCCGGGGCCGGCGGCCGCTCCCGCTGGCTCAACGCTGGAGGCGCCTAGCCGAAGCGCCGGCGCAGCTGGCGCGCCGCCTCCACCATGTTGGCCAGGGCCGGCTCCACCTCCTCCCAGCGGCGGGTCTTGAGGCCGCAGTCGGGGTTGACCCACAGACGCTCCAGCGGGATGCGCTCGGCGGCCTTCTCCATCAGCGCCACCATCCACGCCACGTCCGGCACATTGGGCGAGTGGATGTCGTAGACGCCGGGGCCGATCTCGTTGGGATAGGCGAAGTCCTGGAAGGCGTCGAGCAGCACCATGTTCGAGCGTGAGGTCTCGATGGTAATGACGTCGGCATCCAGAGCGGCAATCGACTCGATGATGTCGTTGAACTCCGAATAGCACATGTGGGTGTGGATCTGGGTCTCGTCGCGCACCCCGGCCGCAGTCAGCCGGAAGCCATCCACCGCCCAGGCCAGATAGCCCGGCCACTCGCTCCGGCGCAGCGGCAGCCCCTCGCGCAGCGCCGGCTCGTCGATCTGGATGGCGCGGATGCCGGCCGCCTCCAGGTCCCGGACCTCGTCGCGCAGGGCCAGGGCGATCTGGCGGCAGGTGGTCTCGCGGGGCTGGTCGTCGCGCACGAAGGCCCACTGCAGCATGGTGACGGGGCCGGTCAGCATCCCCTTCATGGGCCGGTCGGTGAGCGACTGGGCGTACCGGCTCCAGCGCACCGTCATCGGGCCCGGGCGGCTGACGTCACCCACGATCACCGGTGGCTTCACGCAGCGCGAACCGTAGCTCTGCACCCAGCCGAAGCGGGTGAAGGCGTAGCCATCGAGCTGCTCGCCGAAGTACTCCACCATGTCGTTGCGCTCCGGTTCGCCGTGCACCGGCATGTCGAGGCCGAGCGCCTCCTGGCGCGCCACGGCATGGGCGATCTCCTCGCACATCTGCGCCTCGTAGGCCTCACGGGAGAGTTCGCCGGCCTTGAAGGCGCGGCGCGCGGCGCGGATCTCGGCGGTCTGGGGGAAGGAGCCGATGGTGGTGGTGGGGAAGAGCGGCAGGTCCAGCGCCCGGCGCTGGGCCTGGGCACGCACGCCATAGGGGCTCTGGCGCTCGAGGTCCGCCGGCTCGACGCCCGCCAGGCGGTCGGCTACCTCGGGGCGGTGGATGCGCGGCGAGTCGCGCCTGGCCTGCAGGGCCAGGGTGGCGGCCTCCAGTCGCTCGCGGTCGGCCTCGGTGGCGCGGCCATCGAGCAGGCGCGCCAGGGTCACCGTCTCGTCGAGCTTCTGGCGGGCAAAGGCCAGCCAGCTTCTGAGCTCGGGGTCGAGCTCGGTCTCGCGCGCAAGGTCCACCGGCACATGCAGCAGCGAGCAGGAGGGGGCGATCCACAGCCGCCTGCCGAGGCGGATGCGCGCCTGGGCCAGACGTTCGCGCAGCAGCGCCAGGTCGGCGCGCCAGACGTTGCGCCCATCGATGGCACCCACCGAGAGCACCTTGTAGGCGGGCAGCCGGTCGAGCACCGCCGCCAGCTGCTCGGGGGCACGCACCGCATCGATATGCAGCCCCGCCACCGGCAGGCCGAGAGCGAGGCCGAGGTTATCGCCCAGGCCGCCGAAGTAGCTGGCCAGCAGCAGCTTCACCGGGGCCCGGCCCAGCACGCTGTAGGCGGCCTCATAGGCCTGCTGCCACTCACGGGGCAGGTCCTGCACCAGCGCCGGCTCCTCGAGCTGCACCCACTCCACGCCCAGGTCAGCAAGGCGCACCAGCAGCTCGCCATAGACCGGCAGCAGGGACTCGAGCAGGCTCAGGCGGTCGAGCCCCTCGTCGCGGGCCTTGCCCAGCCACAGCCAGGTCAGGGGGCCGAGCAGGGTCACCTTCACCGCATGGCCCAGCGCCTGGGCCTCGGCCACCTGCTCGAAGAGGCGGGAGCTGGCCAGCCGGAAGGACTGGCCGGCGTGGAGCTCGGGCACCAGGTAGTGATAGTTGGTATCGAAGTACTTGGTCATCTCGCAGGCGGCGGCGGGCTCGCCGCTGGGCGCCCGGCCGCGGGCCATGCGGAAGGCGGTGTCCAGCGACACCTCGCCGGCCGCCAGCTCGGCCTCGGCGCCGAAGCGTGCCGGCACCGCCCCCAGGGTCACGGAGAGGTCCAGGACCTGGTCGTAGAAGGCGAAGTCACCCACCGTGACCAGGTCGAGCCCCGCCTCGCGCTGCTCGGCCCAGTGCCGGGCGCGCAGCTCGCGCCCTGCCCGCTCCAGCCCCTCGCGATCGAGCTCGCCCTGCCAGTAGGCCTCCACCGCACGCTTGAGTTCGCGATCGGCGCCGATGCGCGGATAACCGATAACATGAGAGATACTCATTGAAAAACCCTCCATGGATGAATAATCCAGCAGAGTCTGGCTGGCCACGCAGGGTGAATCAAACTAAACTTCCTAATCTTGAAAATGAAAATGGCTCACTCGGCATGCTCGAACTGCGACACCTCCGCACCCTGGTCGCACTGCGCGACGCCGGCTCCCTCGTCGAGGCGGCCGAGCGGGTCCACCTGACCCAGTCTGCCCTCTCCCACCAGATCAAGGACCTCGAGGAGCGGCTCGACAATCCGCTGTTCGTGCGCAAGACCCGGCCGGTGGAGTTCACCCGCGCCGGCCAGCGGCTGCTGACCCTGGCCGAACAGGTGCTGCCGCTGGTGCGCATGGCCGAGCGCGACCTGGCGCGGCTGGCCGGCAACGAACAGGGCCGGCTGCACATGGCCATCGAGTGCCACAGCTGTTTCCAGTGGCTGATGCCCACCGTCGACCACTTCCGCGACCACTGGCCCGAGGTGGAGATCGACATCCCCGGCGGCCACCACTTCGACCCGCTGCCGGCCCTGGCCCGCGAGCAGCTCGACCTCGTGATCACCGCCGACCCCCAGCCGCTGGCCGGCATCCACTACGAGCCGCTGTTCCGCTACGAGGGGCTCTTGGCGGTGGCCCGCCAGCATCGCCTGGCCGGCAAGGTGTTCGTCAGCCCCCGGGAGCTGGCCGAGGAGACGCTGATCACCTATCCGGTGGAGCACGCGCGGCTGGATGTCTTCACCCAGTTCCTGGACCCGGCCGGGGTGCGCCCGAAGGAGCTGCGCACCGCCGAGCTGACCATCATGATGATGCAGCTGGTGGCCAGCGGCCGCGGGGTCTGCGCGCTGCCCAACTGGGCCCTGACCGAGTACCTGGAGCGCGACTACGTGAAGGCCGTGGCGCTGGGGGAGAAGGGCGTGTGGAGCACCCTGTTCGCGGCGATCCGCGAGGAGACCCGCCAGGCGCCCTGGATGGAGGACTTCCTGCGCACCGCCCGGGAGACCTCCTTCGCGGTGCTGGAGGGGATCAAGCCCGCCTAGCGGGCGCCGGCGGCTAGGGTCGCTGGGGCAGCAGCAGGGTGAAGCGGGCCCCGCCCAGGGCGGGGCTGGCGTCCACCCCCACGCTGCCGCCGTGCCAGGTCATCACCTTCTGCACGATGGAGAGCCCCAGCCCATAGCCGCCGGAGCTGCGGGTGCGGCTGTCGTCGAGCCGCGCGAAGGGCTTGAAGATCGCCTGGCGCTCGCCGACCGGCACCCCGGGGCCATCATCCTCCACGTCGATGCGCACCAGGCGGGGCTCCGCCTGCACCTGGATCACCACCCGACTGCGCGCATGGCGGCAGGCGTTGGCCACCAGGTTCTGCAGCGCCCGCTGCAGGTAGCGCGCCTCGGCCAGGGCCTCCACCTCGGGTCCCTCGGCGAGCACGATGGCCAGGTGGCCGTGCAGCGGGCTCAGCGCATCGATCACCCGCTCCGCCATGGCCCGGCAATCCACCAGGGTCGCCTCCATCTCGCGGCCGTTGACCGCGTCGCTGCCCAGGCGCGCATAGGTGAGGATCTCGTCGACCAGGCCATCGAGCTCCTCGATGTCGCCATCGATCCCCTGCAGCTGACGCCGGATCGCCGCGTCGTCGGTCATGTCCTCGACCATCTGCACCGCGAAGCGGATGCGGGCCACCGGCGTGCGCAGCTCATGGGAGACCGCGCGGATCATGTCCTGCTGGGCGCGCAGCAGCGCCTGGACCTGGGCCGCCATGCCGTTGAAGGCCATGCCCAGCCGGCCGAGGAAGTCGCCACTCTCCACCTTGACCCGGGTGTCGAGCCGGCCGGCGGCGATGCGCGTGGCGGCCAGCTCCAGCCTTGCCATGCGCGCCTCGACGCCGCGCACGATCAGGTAGATGGTCGCCCCGAGCACCGCCAGGAGGATCAGCACCACCAGCAGCTGCAGCGATACCGGCACCGGGTCGAAGGCCTCCACCGGCCCGATGGCCAGCCAGTTGGCCTCGCCGCCGCCGGGCAGCGCCAGGTACATGGCCATGCCCCAGCGCCCGGGGAAGAGCCGGATCACCACCTCGCCATCGGCCAGGCGGCCAAGCTGGTAGGGGTCCAGCCCCGCCGGCGGCGTATCGCCGAGGTCGACCGGAACGCTGCCCGCAGCCACCCGGGAGAGCCGTGCGCGCCGCTCGGCGGGCGGGCTCTGTGCCAGCCATTCCGCCAGCAGCTCGGTGAAGCCGCGCAGCTGCTGCTCGCTGAGGCTGGCCAGGTCCACCTGCAGCAGGCGCTCGCCGTCGGGCAGCTGCTTCAGCAGGCGCCAGCCGCGCTCATCGCGCTCCTGCACCAGCACCTTGCCCCGTTCCAGGCGCAGGCGGGTGAAGTAGCCGAGGGAGGCGCCCCCGACGGGCAGCACGGAGGGGGTCAGGTCGAGGCGACGGGCCTGGGCCTCGAGCCAGCCGGCATGGGCATCGGCGGGCAGGGCCTCGAGGCGCTGGGCGAGCAGGCGCATGGGCACCTCGGCGAGCTGCTCGCGATGGTGCTCACGGCGCACCTGGTCGACCATGGCCACGCCCAGCAGGGCCAGGCCGAAGGTCAGCAGCAGGGCGAGCGCCAGCAGCACGTAGACGCGCAGGAAGGTGCTGTCGGCCAGGACCCGCCGCATGGCTCAGCTCTCCTTGACGAAGAGATAGCCCTTGCTGCGCACCGTCTTGATGCGATGCGGCTGGTTGGGGTCGTCACCGACCTTGGGCCGGATGCGTGACACCCGCACGTCGATGGAGCGGTCCTGGCCGTCGTACTTGATGCCGCGCAGCTGGGCGAAGATCTCCTCGCGGGTCAGCACCCGACCGGCGTTGCTGGCCAGCAGCCACAGCAGGTCGAACTCGGCGCTGGTGAGATCGATGCGCTCGCCGTCCAGCCACGCCTCGCGGGTGGCGCTGTCGATCTCCAGGTTGCCGAAGGTGAGCCGCGGCTCCGTCGCGGCCTCGGCGCTCTCGGCCCGGCGCAGCAGGGCGCGCATGCGCGCCAGCAGGACCCGGGGCTGAACGGGCTTCGGCACGTAGTCGTCGGCGCCCATCTCCAGGCCCAGCACCTGGTCCATGTCGTCGGTGCGCGCGGTCAGCATCAGGATCGGGCCCGGATAGTCGCCGCGCACGCGCCGACAGATCGACAGGCCGTCCTCGCCGGGCAGCATCAGATCGAGTATCACCAGGTCCGGCTGCAGCGCCAGGATCCGCTCCACGCCGCGAGCGCCGTCGGCCTCAAGCGTGACGCGGAAGCCGTTGGCCTGCAGGTAGTCGCGGGTCAGGTCGGCCAGGCGCTCATCATCCTCGATGATCAGCACATGATCCTGTTCCCGGGGGTCCAAGCTCTCGTCCATCCTCAAGTTCCATCCTGACTGGCAGGTGATCGGGGCAGCGGCGCCCAGGGGCATACCGCCATTGGCTAAAGGATACCCGAAATCCCCGGATACGCCTGCCTGTCGCCACTCGACGACGGCATAGCGCCCGGCGGGGGCCCACGGCTCCCCAGGAAGATCACAAGCCGTCCACAGGGTTATCCACTTGAAGCCTGCCGAAACACACACTATCTTGTGCCTCCATACGAGGCATAACACTACATCCTGTGAAAAGACCCTCTCCGCCGCGGTTCCTTCACAGACGCCCCCGAGCGTTTTTCATCACCGCCTCTCGTTCACCTGACAGGGACTCCATCGACATGTCATCCACGACCTCTCCGGACGCGCCGTCCGTCACCGTCACCGCCCCGCAGACCCTGCGCGTCATCAAGCGCACCGGCGACGTGGTGCCCTTCGATGCCGGCAAGATCGCCGTGGCCATGCGCAAGGCGTTCCTGGCCGTGGAGGGCGACAACGCCGACGCCTCCTCCCGGGTACGCGATCTCGTGCGTGACGCCAGCGAGGCCATCGCCCAGGCCTTCCTGCGCCGCATGCCCGACGGCGGCACCGTGCATATCGAGGACATCCAGGACCAGGTCGAGCTGGCGCTGATGCGTGCCGGCGAGCAGAAGGTGGCGCGCGCCTACGTGCTCTACCGGGAGGCCCACGCCCGGGCCCGCGCCGCCGCCGGCGGCGATATCCAGAAGCCTCACCCCACTCTCAACGTGACCCTGCTCGACGGCACCACCCGCCCGCTGGACCTGGGCCGGGTCGAGACCCTGGTGCAGGATGCCTGCGCGGGCCTCGACAGCGTCGAGCCCGGCCGCATCGTCGAGGACTCCCTGAAGAACCTCTACGACGGCGTCAGCGTCGATGGCGTCTCTCAGGCGCTGATGATGACCGCCCGCACCCTGGTGGAGAAGGAGCCCAACTACACGTACGTCACCGCCCGCCTGCTGCAGGACAACCTGCGCCGCGAGGCGCTCGCCTTCCTCGGCGTGGCGGATGAGGCCACCTATCAGGAGATGGCCGAGCTCTACCGGCCGGCCTTCGAGGCCTACGTGGCGAAGGGCATCGAGTTCGAGCAGCTCGACCCGCGCCTGGCCGAGTTCGACCTGGCGCGCCTGGGTGATGCGCTGGACCACACCCGCGACAACGCCTTCACCTACCTGGGCCTGCAGACCCTCTACGACCGCTACTTCATCCACCGCGATGACGTGCGCTACGAGCTGCCTCAGGTGATGTTCATGCGCGTGGCCATGGGCCTGGCGCTGAACGAGGACGACCGCGAGGCGCGGGCCATCGAGTTCTACGAGCTGCTTTCCAGCTTCGACTACATGGCCTCGACCCCGACCCTGTTCAACGCCGGCACGGTGAGAAGCCAGCTCTCCAGCTGCTACCTCACCACCGTGCCCGACGAGCTCGACGGCATCTACAGCGCCATCCGCGACAACGCCCTGCTCTCCAAGTGGGCCGGCGGGCTCGGCAACGACTGGACCCCGGTGCGCGCCCTGGGCTCCTGGATCAAGGGGACCAACGGCAAGAGCCAGGGCGTGGTGCCCTTCCTCAAGGTGGTCAACGACACCGCGGTGGCGGTCAACCAGGGCGGCAAGCGCAAGGGCGCGGTCTGCGCCTACCTGGAGACCTGGCACCTGGACATCGAGGAGTTCCTGGAGCTGCGCAAGAACACCGGCGACGACCGCCGCCGCACCCACGACATGAACACCGCCAACTGGGTGCCGGACCTGTTCATGAAGCGGGTCTTCGACGACAAGGAGTGGACGCTCTTCTCGCCTTCCACCTGCCCGGATCTCCACGATCTCTATGGCGCCGCCTTCGAGACGCGCTACGAGGAGTACGAGGCGATGACCCGCACCGGCGAGCTCAAGCTCTTCAAGCGGGTGCGCGCCAAGGACCTGTGGCGCCGGATGCTCTCGATGCTGTTCGAGACCGGCCACCCCTGGATCACCTTCAAGGATCCCTGCAACCTGAGAAGCCCCCAGCAGCACGCCGGCGTGGTGCACTCCTCCAACCTGTGCACCGAGATCACGCTGAACACCAGCGTGGACGAGATCGCCGTGTGCAACCTGGGCTCGGTGAACCTGGCCCAGCACGTGGTCGACGGCGAGCTCGACGACGCCAAGCTGCGCAAGACCGTGAGGACCGCGGTGCGCATGCTCGATAACGTCATCGACATCAACTATTACGCGGTGCCCCAGGCGCGCAACTCCAACCTCAAGCACCGCCCGGTGGGGCTCGGCATCATGGGCTTCCAGGACGCCCTCTATGCCCTGGACATCGCCTACGCCAGCCAGGCTGCCGTCGCCTTCGCCGACCGCTCCATGGAGCTGGTGAGCTACCACGCCATCGAGGCCTCCTCGGATCTCGCCGCCGAGCGCGGCCGCTACGAGAGCTTCGAGGGCTCGCTGTGGAGCCAGGGCGTGCTGCCCATCGACTCCATCCAGAAGCTCAAGACCGAACGCGGCGAGAAGTACATCGAGCTCGACGAGAGCGCCACCCAGGCGTGGGGCGCCCTGCGCGACAAGATCGCCCAGCAGGGCATGCGCAACTCCAACGTGATGGCCATCGCCCCCACCGCGACCATCTCCAACATCTGCGGTGTGACCCAGTCGATCGAGCCGACCTACCAGAACCTCTACGTGAAATCGAACCTCTCCGGCGAGTTCACCGTGGTCAACGCCTACATGGTCAACGATCTCAAGGCGCGCGGGCTGTGGGACGAGGTGATGATCAACGACCTCAAGTACTACGACGGCTCGGCCCAGCCCATCGAGCGCATCCCGGCGGACCTCAAGGCCAAGTACGCCACCGCCTTCGAGGTGGAGCCGAAATGGCTGGTGGAAGCCGCGGCACGCCGCCAGAAGTGGATCGACCAGGCGCAGTCGCTGAACCTCTACATCAAGGGGGTCTCCGGCAAGAAGCTCGACGTGACCTACCGCATGGCCTGGTTCCGCGGCCTCAAGACTACCTACTACCTGCGCGCCCTGGGCGCCACCGCGGTGGAGAAGTCCACCGTGGAACGCGGCAACCTCAACGCGGTGAGCAACCAGGCCCCCGCCGCCGACGCCCCCGCACCCCAGCCGATGGCGCGAGAGCCAAGAGGTGTGGAGGACTTCCTCACCGGCAAGGCGGGTGCAGGCTCACGGGCCCCCTCGGCCGCCGAGATCGACGACCTGGGCTGCGAAGCCTGCCAGTAAAGGAGACTCCATGCGACTTCACTACAAATCTCAAAATCGCGAGCTCACTTTTGAAATGGGAGCCAGTATTACTCTTCTTATTGGCGGACTTCTCCAGCTTTTCGGATGAAGAACTAAAAATGGGAGGGGCTTAAAAGCCCCTGCCCATCTAGCTCTGAATTCGGTCATACATATGCTTAAAGGTATTTATCTATGCTGAACTGGGACGAATTCCACGAGGACGAGACCCCCGTTGCCGAGCAACCGACCGAGGCCGCGCCCACGCCGCCCCCGGCCGCCAAGCCGCAGCCGGCCCAGCCGGCCGAAGCCGTGGCCGAGAGTCGCGGCAGCTACCGGGTCGCCGAGGGTGATCGCCTGGCGCGGGCCCGCAAGTCACTGGAGGAGCTCGACGTGGCCGCCGGCCTCGAAGAGCTGGAGATGGGCGCGGCGCGCATCCAGGTCGACGACAAGCAGATGATCAACGCCCGCGCGGACCTGAACCAGCTGGTGCCGTTCAAGTACGAGTGGGCCTGGCAGAAGTACCTGGACGGCAGTGCCAACCACTGGATGCCCCAGGAAGTGAACATGAACGCCGACATCGCCCTGTGGAAGAGCCAGGACGGCCTGACCCCGGACGAGCGGCGCATCGTCGAGCGCAGCCTCGGCTACTTCTCCACCGCCGATTCGCTGGTGGCCAACAACCTGGTGCTGGCGCTCTACCGGCTGATCACCAACCCCGAGTGCCGCCAGTACCTGCTGCGCCAGGCATTCGAGGAGGCGATCCACACCCACGCCTACCAGTACTGCGTGGAGTCGCTGAGCATGGACGAGGGCGAGGTCTTCAACATGTACCGCGAGGTGCCCTCGGTGGCCGCCAAGTCCGCCTGGAGCCTCAAGCACACCCAGTCCCTGGCCCGCCCGGACTTCCAGACCGGCACCCCGGAGACCGACCAGGAGCTGTTGCGCAACCTGGTGGCCTTCTACTGCGTCACCGAAGGCATCTTCTTCTATTGCGGCTTCAGCCAGATCCTCTCCATGGGTCGGCGCAACAAGATGACCGGCGTCGCCGAGCAGTTCCAGTACATCCTGCGCGACGAGTCCATGCACCTTAACTTCGGCGTGGACATGATCAACCAGATCAAGATCGAGAACCCGCACCTCTGGACCCCCGAGTTCCAGGACGAGGTGACCCAGATGATCCTCGAGGGCACCGAGCTCGAGATCGCCTACGCCCGGGACACCATGCCCCGCGGCGTGCTGGGCATGAACGCGGCGATCATGGAGGAGTACCTGCACTTCATCTGCAACCGTCGCCTGGCCCAGATCGGCCTCAAGGAGCAGTTCCCCGGCGCCCAGAACCCCTTCCCGTGGATGAGCGAGATCATCGACCTGCGCAAGGAGAAGAACTTCTTCGAGACCCGGGTCACCGAGTACCAGGTGGGCGGCGCACTGAGCTGGGATTGAGCCCAACCCCCGGCGCTTCGGCACCGGCGAGATACCAGCGGCTTCTATCGCCGCCCCCAGCGGGGGCGGCGATCGTCGTTTCGGGCGGGCAAACCCCGGGCAACCGGGATGGCGACGCTGGCAGTCGGCGAGAGGCGGACCCAGACTGTGGGGGTCGCCCCTTCGCCTCCCCCGCGGCGCCCTGACCGGAGAGCTCCATGTTCACGCCCCCTATCTCGACGACGCCTGTCCCGACGACGCCTATCTCGGTATCTCGTATCCCGATGCCCCCGGCCCCGAAACGCCATCCCCCCACAACGGCCCGGAAGGCCAGGGCATGCCGCCCAGCGCCAGGCGGACGGGGCCACGCGGGCGCCGGCTTCGCCATGGCCCTGGGCCTGGTGCTTGCGGGCTGCGCCGTGCCGGGAAGCGATGCAGGCACCAACTCGGCCTCGTTTTCTGCCTCCGCGGCCTCTTCCGCGCCCTCCGCTCCGCTGTGGGACAGCGACGGCCTTTCGGCCCAGCCACGGCTCTCAGCCCATATCGAGCGCCTGCCGGAGGGGCTCGGCTTCAGCCCCGGCACCACCGAGTGGGAGGCCAGCGATATGCCTCTCCCCGCCACCAAGGACTCCCCCGCCGCGCTGCTCGCGGCCCTGGTCGCCGAGCAGGAGCGGCTCTCGCCCCTGGGCGAAGGGCACTGGGAGCAGACCCAGCGTCTCCAGCGCAACGGGGAAGCGGCTGTTGGCGTAGTGCTCATGTGGGGCTTCAAGGACGATGCGGTGCTGGGCCAGGACTACCGGCTCACCATGCACGAGGAGGCCGACGGCTGGCACGCCGAGTACCTGGAGGTCCGCTACCACTGCGGTCGCGGCGTCGGCGACGAAGGGCTTTGCCTGTAAGACGAGACGATACCGGCCAGGGCGCCAGGGGGCCCGCACTGCGATACGACTATACTGAGAACCAGCTTGCCCAACGGCGAGAGTCGCCATGCCCTCAGCAGCCCATCGTGCCTGGCACGCCCTCCTCCTGGCCATCGGCCTAGCCGCCGCGCCGGCTGCCTGGGCGCAGACACCACCCCCCGTCGACACGGCCCGGCCGGTGCCCAGCGAGCATGTCTCGTTCGCCTGGGAGCACAGCCCTGAGAGCCTGAGGGTCATGGATCTCGAGGGCCGCGAGATCGTCGCCGAGATAGCGCCCCTGCAGGAGCCGGGGCGCATTAGCCTCAGCGCGCCGGTAACCGGCCCCTTCGTGGTCAAGAGCGACGAGATCGAGACCCGTCGCCTCACCGCGGATACCCGGGAGATATTGCCAGGCGGGCTCATCCTACCCACCGACGAGCCGGTCGCCGAGGTGATCCTGCCCCCCGGGTTGGGGATTGCCCCGCTGCCGCCGCTACCTCCCAGGCCCGCCACCTGGCTGCGCCTCACCGCCGTGGCGAGTCCGATTCCCGCCACCTGGAATCCGCTGAGCGGCAGCTACCACACCGAACTCAGCTTCGGCGTTCACCCCTCCGACGAGGGGACGATCGACCCCGAGCAGGCCCTCGAGCGCCCCATCGAAATCCGTGTACGACTGCAGGGTCTCACCACGCGGGAGACGCTTCCTCCCCTGATGATCGAGGCGCCCGGGCTGGTCAACGAACGCTCGCTGGTACTGGAGTTTCTGCCCTCGACGCCAACCCCCACCCTGGAGGTTCGGTCCACTCTCTCGGACGTCAACCTGGAGCTCGCCGCACTGCCGCGGCTGGACGTGCGGCCGCAATCGACCCGCATGATGGGGCTCGGGCTGGCCAGGATGACCGTCAACGTCGAGCAGATCGCGCCACATGGCGCCCCTCTGCCGGCCACTCGCCCCACGCATATCGCCCTGACGGTAGACGGACCCGCGACGCCCGAGCCCGGCGAGCTGCGGCTGGCGCCGGACCAGTCGACGACCTCCTTCGAGCTGCGCTCCTCCGGCCTGACACCGCTGACCGTGCGCGCCGTCGCCGGCGGCCTGAGCGGTGAAGCCACCATCCAACAGCGCTTTCCCTGGGGGCCGATGCTGGCCACCCTGCTCGGTGGCGCCCTGGGCGGGTTTGGCCGGCGCTTCGTCAAGGGCGCCCCCCAGGGTCAGACACCCCTGCGCCTGTTCGAAGGGGTCCTGGTGGCACTGGTGGCCTATGTGGCGGGCGTGCTCGGCGTCGGCTATCTGGCCCTGCCGGTGGCGGTGGTCGCCACCGAGGCCGGTGCCTTCCTGACCGGCGCCCTGAGCGGTTTCATCGGCGTCAACGTGCTGGAGCGCCTGCAGGGCAAGGCGGCAGCGCCGACCGGATAGGAGTTGCCGCCAACGCGAGCGGGCCGCCCGAGGGCGGCCCGCTGCTCTTGCATCGCCATGGTGAGGCATGGCGGCTACCCCTTTGGCCCCAGCAGGAACCAGATGATCAGCCCCAGCAGCGGGAAGAACAGCAGGATCAGGATCCACAGCAGCTTGGCCACGGGCCCGGCCGAGCTCTTGGCCACCTTGACGACGGCCCAGATCACGATGATCAGCCAGATCAGGCCCAGCAGGCCGGTCACTTCGATTCCCATTCGACGTCTCCTTGTCCATTCGGCGAATTGCCCCTTTCATGGGTAGCACAGCGCACCACCGGGAGACAAAGGAAGCCGGGTAGCGAAATGTGACGGGGCGTTCGCGCGCTCAGTCCGGCAGCAGGTGGCCCACCTTCACGTAGAGCAGCGCGCCCTCCTCGCCCGTGAAGGGCGTGTGCTGGCTGCGATGGGGGCTGCGCAGCCAGCTGCCGGCGGGATAGGCACCGAGCTCGTCGTGGAAGACGCCCTCCAGCACCAGGATCTCCTCGCCGCCCCAGTGGGCGTGGGGCTGGAAGCGGGTGTTGGGCGCCCAGCGCACCAGCGCCACGTGCTCGCCCTCGAAGTCATGCAGGGGCATCACGGAAAGCCCCTCCACCAGCCCCGGGCGCCACTCGGCCGAGCGGGTATCGATCACCTTCTGCTCGGTATCCTCGGGCGAGAACTGGTGCAGCTTGACGAAGATCGTCGCGCCCTGCTCCCCCACCCGGGGGGCATGGGCGGTGCCGATGGGGTTGCGCAGGTAGCTGCCCGCCGGGTAGCGGCCGTGCTCGTCGGCGAACTCGCCCTCCAGCACCAGGATCTCCTCGCCGCCGCCATGCTCATGGGACGGGAAGGTGCTGTTGGGCGCATAGCGCACCAGGGAGGTGGCCCGGGCCACCTCCTCGCCGATGCGATCGAGCATCATCCGCTCGACCCCCGCCATGGGCGAGTCGACCCAGCGGTAGGCCTCGGGGGTGACCACCACCCGCTGGTCGAAGTCGGCATTGAGTCGCATGGCACTCTCCTCAGGGTTGGCTTGCAGGGCCGGACGAGGGCCCCGCCGTGTGGGTCGGACCGCCGGCATCGCCCAGCGTTCCCGGCAGCTGCCACCACACCGGCAGCCGAGCGCGCACCTCGGGCCGGGCGAAGCGGTCGTCCATCAGCACCACGGTACCGCGGTCCTCGGGGCCGCGGATCACCCGGCCGGCGGCCTGCACCACCTTGATCAGCCCCGGCACCCGGTAGGCGTAGTCGTCGCCGCGGCCGAAGCGGGCCTGAAGCCGCGCCTTCAGGGCCTCGTTGAAGTCGTCGAAGGGGGGCAAGCCGAGGGTGGCGACGAAGGCGCCGATCAGCCGTTCCCCCGGCAGATCGATCCCCTCGGAAAAGGCGCCGCCCAGCACCGCGAAGCCGATGCCCTGCCCCTCCGGCGTGAAGCGGGCCAGGAAGGCGTCGCGCTCGGGCTCCCCCATCCCGCGCACCTGGGTCCAGATGGGAATCGTCGGATGCGCCTCGGCGAAGGCCACACGCGCCTGCTCCAGGTAGGCGAAGCTGCTGAAGAAGGCCAGGTAGTTGCCGGGGCGGCGGTGGTACTGGCCGGCCAGCTCGGCGACGATGGGCGACAGCGAGGCCTCGCGATCCCGCAGCCGGGTGGAGATATCGGCGCGGATGCGCACCTCGAGCTGCCCGGCGGCGAAGGGCGAGGCCACCGACTGCCAGACCGTCTGTGCCGGTAGCCCCAACAGATCGCGATGGTAGCCGGGCGGGGCCAGGGTCGCCGAGAAGAGCACCGCGGCGTGAGCCGCCGCAAAGCGCGGGGCGAGGAAGTCCGCCGGCACCAGATTGCGCAGCCCCAGCAGGGCCCTGCCGCGGCCGTGGCGGGCCAGGTCGCAGAGCGAGTGGTCGCCGAAGGCCTCCGCCAGGCGGGTGAAGGCCAGCGCCTCGAAGAGCAGCTCCTGGAGCTCGACGCTGCCCCCCTCGGGGTGCTCGCCCAGGTAGTCGGTGATGGCGCTGGCCGCCCCCTGCAGGGCGCCCACCATGGCCTCGGGCACGCCCTCCAACACCCGATAGGCCGGCCGCCCCGGCTCGCCGGCCTCGGCCAGCCCCGCCTCCTTCACCACGCCCTGCCACTGGCGGGCCAGGTGCGCCAGCGGCCGGGAGAGCGCCGGCGGCGCGCTGCGGCGCAGGCGGGCGAGCCGGCGCTGGTCGAGCTCGGCGCTGTACATGCCCCGGGCCCGCTCCACCAGGTTATGGGCCTCGTCCACCAGCAGGCCCACCCGCCAGCGGTTGGCCGTCGCCAGGCCGTGGAGCAGTGCGTTGGCGTCGAACCAGTGGTTGACGTCCCCCACCACCACATCGCACCAGCGCGCCAGCTCCTGGCCCAGGTAGTAGGGGCAGACGCCTTGCTCGCGGGCCACCTCGCGCAGCGCCTCGCGATCCAGCCAGCCGCGCTCGACCGCTGCCTGGCGCGCCGCCGGCAGGCGATCGTAGAAGCCC
Source organism: Halomonas sp. PGE1 (assembly GCF_013000985.1). Classification (NCBI taxonomy): domain Bacteria; kingdom Pseudomonadati; phylum Pseudomonadota; class Gammaproteobacteria; order Oceanospirillales; family Halomonadaceae; genus Halomonas; species Halomonas sp. PGE1. Next base: position 912,729 of record NZ_CP053032.1, on the reverse strand, counting down.
GCCGCCAGCGGGCAGGCCTCGCCGTGGCAGGCTCGGCCGGGGTACTCGCAGGCCTTCTCCCGGGCGGTAAGCTCCAGCACCCGCAGCGGCAGTCGCTCAGGCCCCGCTTCCGAGGGTCCGCCGCCCGGCTCCGCTGTGGTTCCCGCCTCACCCTTCGCCTCCAGCTGGCGAAGCGCCGACAGCGCCAGGGCGCGCCCCGGGGTCTTCATGGTGAGAAACAGCACCCGGTCGAGGTCATGGCGGGGCATCGCCTTGAGCAGGGGGAAGAGGGTGCCGAGGGTCTTGCCGATGCCGGTGGGGGCCTGGGCCAGCAGGCAGCGGCCGGTGGCCGCGGCCTTGTAGGCGCCCTCGGCCAGTGCCCGCTGCCCGGGGCGGAAGTCGGCATGGGGAAAGGCGAGCCCCTGCAGGGCGGCATCCCGCCGCGCGCGATGCGCCGCCTCCTGCTTGGCCCAGGCGCGGTAGCGCCGGCAGAGCGCGGCGAGAAAGGCCCACAGCTCGGCGGCATCACAGCGCTGCTCGAGGCGGGTCTCCCGACCGCTGCCCACCTCCAGGTAGACCAGCGCCAGGGTGATTTCGGCCAGGCCCCGCTCGGCGCAGAGCAGGGCGCCGTAGGCCTTCGCCTGGGCCCAGTGCAGGGCGCGCTGGTTGGCCGCCATGCGCGAGAGGTCGCCGCGATGGGTCTTCACCTCCTCCAGGCAGCGGGCGGCCGGGTCATAGACGTCGGCGCGCCCGCGCACCTCGAGCCCCTCGACCACGCCGGCGAGTGCCACCTCGCGCTGGTAGCCTTCGCCGCGGCGGCGGGCGATCTCGGCGTGGCCGGCGATGCCCTCCTCGGCGCTGGGCGCCGGGGTGAAGCGGTGGTCGAGGTCCCCCTCCCGGGCGGTGAAGTCGCACAGGGTGCGCACCGCCACCCGCAGGCGTCGCGCCTCACTTATGCAAGGTCCGCTCATGCGGGGTCCGCCCAGCGCACGTGGCAGACCGCGACGGGGATGCCGTGCTCCCGGAAGAAGGCGAGCCAGCGGCGCTGGTTGTCCTGCAGGCGGTCGCCGGGGCCCTTCACCTCGATCAGCCGGTAGCGGGGCTCCCCGGCGGGCGCCTCGGGGAAGAACTGGATCAGGTCCGGCAGGCCGGCGCGATTGGCCTTGAGGTCCCCCAGCAGCCGTTCGAAGCAGGCGCGCAGGTGCTCGGCGGGCAGGCAGTCGAGCGAGAGCGACAGCAGCGCCTCGTCCAGCGCCCCCCAGTGCACGAAGGGGTTGGCGAGCCCCTGCTTCTCCCGCCAGGTGGCGAGGATCGCCGGGCGGTGGAGGCCGTCGTCGAGGCACGCCAGGCAGGCGTTGAAGCGGTCGCGGCGGCGGGCCACGAACCCCTCCCGGTAGAGGTCCGCCGGGCCGCTGTGGAAGGAGTGGAAGAAGGCGCCGGGCAGGGGCGCGAAGAGCGCCTCCCAGCAGAGCAGGCCGAAGAGCCCGGTGAGCAGGGTGTTCTCCACGTAGACCACCGGGGCGTCGTCCCGGGCCAGGTGCTCGCCCGCCGCGCGCTCGACGCTGGAAGCGCGCGGCAGACAGAGCGCGAGGCGCTCGGGATCAGGCGCTGCCTCCCGGGGCAGCGGTGTGAGTCCCAGTCGGCGCCGCAGCCGGGGGCGCAGCCGCGCCAGGGCCTGGGCCTCCGCCTCCCCCGGTGACCCGCCGGCGAGGGCCTCGGCCAGTTCATGGGCCTCGGCGTGCTCGCCCCGGCGCTCCAGCAGGCGCAGGTGGCGGATGCGCGCCTCGGCGCTGCCGGCCTCCGCCGGCCAGCCCGCCTGGCGGTAGAGCCCAAGGGCCCGCTCGCCCTCTCCGTCACGCTCCGCCTGGCGCCCCAGGGCGAGCGCCAGGCGCCGTCGCCGCGCCGACAGCCAGGGGTTGTCCGCCGGCACCGGAGGCAGTTCGGCAGCCAGCATCGAAGCGGGCTCGCCGGCGTCGAGCCGCTCGCGCAGCCGGTGCAGGGCCAGGTAGGCATCCACCTCCTCGCGCTGCCGGAAGGCGCGGGAGTCGGCGCTGAAGGGCACCCGCTCGAAGCGCTGCACCCCGAGCTCGGCGAGCACGAAGTCGGACCAGTCCTGGCGCAGGTTGCCGAAGAACATCAGCCGCAGCCGGTCGCAGGTGGCCATCACGGTGAGGTGCACCACCCGATCCGGCGCCGCCGGCCACCACTCTGCGAGCGGGCGCGCCTCGAGGCGCCGCGGGGCCAGTGCGTCGAAGAGCGCCCCCTTGCCCAGGGAGGCCGGCAGGCCCGCGGCGCGAACCTCCTCGGCCAGAGCCACGCGCAGCTCGGGAAGGCGCAACTGGGCAAAGAGGGTCTCCAGGGAGAGGGCGGGGGCCGCCTCGACCAGGCCGACGGCCACCAGGGGCGCCAGGGCCGCCTCGACAGGGTCGCCCAGGGCGCGCTCTTCGCTGTCGGCGCTAATCTCGGCGTCGATCTCCGGATAGACGAGCTTCGAGGTGCGAAAGTGCTCGCCCCGGCGCATCACCATGCGCACCAGCAGCGCCCGGGAGGCGCGGGGCAGCGCCGCGAAGTCGGTAAGGAACGCCCGCTCCTCGTCGCCGAGCAGGTCGCCATGGCGCTCGGCGACCCACGCCAGCACGAACTGGAAGTTCACCAGGTAGTAGAATGGATCCGCGAGGGAGGCGCCGGGCGAGTTACTGGTCATCCATCCATAATATCAGCCGCCACTGCCCGACTCACAGCCCCTCCGCCAGCGCGGCCACCACCTCGGCGGCGGGTACCTCACGGCAGCGGCTGGCGTTCTGGCCCGCCCAGAGCGGTGAAAAATCGCCGCTGCCGGAGGCCTCGGCGGCGGCACGCAGCGGGGCGATGGCGGCGGTGGCCAGGGGGAAGGCGGGGGCGGCGCTGCCCATCGGCCCCAGCTCGCGCATCAGCCGGGTGACGATGCCCCGGGCCGGACGGCCGCTGTAGAGGTTGGTCAGCGCCGTGTGGCGGGCCGCCTGGCTCATCAGCGCCCGGCGGTGGATCGCCGAGATGGTCGACTCGGGGCAGCACAGGAAGGCGGTGCCCACCTGCACCGCCTCGGCCCCCAGCGCCCGGGCCGCCGCCACGCCACGGGCATCGGCGATGCCGCCGGCGGCGATCAGCGGCAGGTCGACGGCCTCGCGCACCTGGGGCAGCAGCGCGAAGGTGCCCACCTGGGTGGTGGGCTCCTCGGTCAGGAACATGCCGCGGTGGCCGCCCGCCTCCAGCCCCTGGACGATGATGGCATCGGCGCCGTGGGCCGCGAGCCACTCGGCCTCCGCCACCGTGGTGGCCGAGGCGAGCACCGTGGCGCCCCACGCCTTGACCCGCTCGAGCAGCGCGGCCTCGGGCAGGCCGAAATGGAAGCTCACCACCTCGGGGCGGAAGGGCGCGATGGCCTCGCAGGCCTCATGGTCGAAGGGGCGCCGCCCCGGCCCAGCCGGCACCGCGCCGCTGTCGAGACCGAACTCGGCGTAGTAGGGGGCGAGCGCCTCGTGCCAGCGCGCCTGGGCGGCGGCATCCGGTGCGGGCGATGCATGGCAGAAGAAGTTGACGTTGGCGGGGGCCGAGGTGGCGGCGCGAAAGGCGGCAAGCTCCTCGGCCATGGCCGAGGGCGCGAGCATGGCGCAGGGCAGCGCGCCGAGGCCGCCGGCTCGGGCCACGGCGATGGCCAACTCGCTGCCCTGGGCGCCGGCCATGGGGGCCTGGAGGATCGGCAGCGTGATGCCGAGGGTCTGGGTCAGGCTCATCGGGGCTCTCCTGGCTGGTGTGGAACGTCGGGTGTCACGTCGGGTGAATCATCGCCCTTGCCATCGCGGCGCCAGGGCCGACGGGGCCCCAGGGTGTCGGCCACGAAGGCGCCGCGCTCGCCCAGAGGCCGGGGCTCGCCGACGGTGGTGTCGCGGCGGGTCTGGCGCTCCATTTCACCGTTGATCTCGGCGCCCAGCAAGACGACGAAGGCCGATAGCCAGAACCACAGCATCAGCACCACCACGGCACCGAGGGAGCCGTAGAGCTGGCTCAGGGTGGCCATGCGCCCCACGTAGAGCGAGAGGCCGGCAGAGCCCAGGATCCACAGCAGGGTGGCGGTGACGCTGCCCACGCTGACCCACTGCCAGCGCGGCGAGCGGCGGTAGGGGGCGAAGCGGTAGAGCACCGCGATCACCGCCATCATTACCAGCAGCAGCACCGACCAGCGCGCCAGGCCGGCCAGCAGGGCCGGGACACCCGTCAGGCCGAGCTGGCCGCTGGCCAGGGGAAAGAGCGCCACCACCACGAGGCTCACCAGGGTCAGGGCGATCAGCCCCAGGGTCAGGGCGGCCACCACCAGCTGGCGGCCCAGCGGACCGCGCCGTTCCTCCTCGCCGTAGACCAGGTTGAGGGCGATGATCAGCCCGCGCACTCCCTTGGAGGCCGCGAACAGGGCCACCGCCAGGCTGCCGAGGGCGGTGAGGCTGAGGCCGGTGGGGGTGTTGTCGCCGATCTCGCGGGCCTGCTCCTCGATCAGCCCCGCCGCTTCTGGCGGCACAAAGCGTGCCAGCTCGGCGATCTGGCGTGCCATGTCCTGGGGGTCGAGCACCAGGGCCCAGAGGGAGATCACCGCCGCGATGGCGGGAAACACCGAGAGCAGGGCATAGAAGGCGATGCCGGCGGCCAGCAGGCCGACGCGGTCGTCGGCCAGCTGCTCCTTGACGCGCCAGAGGATGTCGAGCCAGCCGGGACCGGGAATCTGTGCGGGCCTGGCGGCGCGCCGGCCGCGTCGCGATAGGGTCATGACGTCCTCAGTTGGAACCGGCGGGATGGAGCACCATGCGGGCGTCGCGGATCTCGATGTCGAAGCGGTTGAGGAAGCTCATGCCGAGCAGCGCCACCTCGCCCTCCATGCCGGGGCTGATGGAGCTGCGCACCTCTCGGGCCGCGAAGCCGCCGAGGCTCACCTCGTCGAGGGTGGTGAGCTCGCCGCGCACCCGGCCGTTGGCGGTATTGAACCAGGCGCTGCCGGTCGCCTCCAGGCCCAGCCGCTCGGCCAGCGCCGAGGAGACGGCCACGTAGGTGGCCCCGGTATCGAGCAGGAACTCCACCGGCTCGCCGTTGATGCGCCCGGTGGCCAGGAAGTGGCCGGCGCGGTTGCGCTCCAGCACCACCGAGCTCTCGCCATTCACGGCGTTGACCAGGTGGGCGTTGGGGTTGCGCTGGCTCTCCAGGAAGCCGTGGAACCACCAGGTCCCGGCCCCGATGAAGAGCATCCAGAACAGCAGCATCATGCCGAGCCCGGTGCGCCGAACCGCCCTGTTGTCATCGCTCATGGCACGCCTCCCGGGGCGTTGGTGGCCTGTGACACTCCTGCGTTGACACCTCACTCCTCCCTGACTGTACTGAATGCCGTCCGGCCGGACACCCGCTCAATCACAAGGATAACGCCCCATGCAGGACAGCACTCAGCTTTCGACTCCCCCGAGCGCCCATCATTCCCACTCTTCCTGTCACCACTCCTCTCACCACCCCTCTCCCGCTCCCCTTCAGGCCCTTGCCGCCGGCCTCTGCCTGGGGGCGGCGCTGCTGATGGCGGGCGCGGCCTACGCCTGGGATGGCGTTGTCGAGAAGCAGGTCTTCGAGATGGAGGAATACACCACCCGCGGCGGCGAGACCATCGCGGACCTGGCGGTGGGCTGGGAGGCCTACGGCACCCTCAACGAGGCCCGGGACAACGCCATCCTGATCACCCACTTCTTCTCGGGCACCAGCCACGCCGCCGGCCGCTACGAGGAGGAGGGCCCCGCCGGCTACTGGGACAGCATCATCGGTCCCGGCAAGCCGCTGGATACCGACGAGTACTACATCATCGCCTCGGACACCCTGGTCAACCTCAACGCCCATGACACGAACGTGACCACCACCGGCCCGGCCTCGCCCCACCCCGAGACCGGCGAGCCCTGGGGCCTGGACTTCCCGGTGGTGACCATCGGCGACTTCGTCGATGTCCAGAAGGCGCTGCTGGAGAGCCAGGGCATCGAGCGGCTGCACGCCGTGATGGGCGCTTCCATGGGGGCGCTGCAGGCCTACGAGTGGGCCAGCACCTACCCGGAGCGGGTCGAGCGGCTGATTCCGGTGATCGGCGCCGGCGAGGCCGACCCCTGGCTGCTGGCCACCCTCGCCGCCTGGGCCGCGCCGATCCGCGTGGATGCCAACTGGAACGGCGGGGACTACTACGACGGCGAGCCCCCGCTGGATGGGCTGCGCGAGGCGCTCAAGCTGGTGACCCTCAACGCCAACCACTGGCAGTGGGCCAACGAGACCTTCGACCGCAGCTGGGCCGACGAGGATGCGGACCCTGCCCGGGATCTCGACGCCCGCTACGCCATCGAGCAGACCCTTGACGACATCGCCACGGCCCGCGCCGAGGTGGCCGACGCCAACCACCTGCTCTACCTGGTGCGCGCCAACCAGACCTTCATGGCCGGCTACGGCAAGAGCCTGGAAGCGGGCCTGGCCGCCATCGAGGCGCCGACCCTGATGCTCTACAGCGAGGATGACCTGGTCTTCGCTCCCCAGAGCGTGCGGCGCACCGCCGAGCTGATCGCCGCCGATGGCACCCCGGTGGAGCTGATTCCCCTCACGGGCACCCGCGGCCACCTGGATGGCGTGGTGGCCATCGACCAGGCAGGCGATCGCCTGCGCGCCTTCCTGGCGGAGTGATGGCAGGGTCATGCAGCGCGACCCCGGCGCCCTGGCGGCTCAACCCGCCAGGGCCCGCACCAGCAGGTAGCTGCCCATGGCCAGCAGGCCGCTGAGGAAGGCGCGCCGGAAGGTCGCCTCCGAGAGGCGCCCGCGCAGCCACTGCCCCAGCCGCATGCCCACCAGCGCCGGCACCACCGCCGCCAGGGAGAGCAGGCCCAGCTCGATGCTGAGCAGGCGCTGGCCGCCCAGGGCGAGGCCCAGCGCCAGGGTGGTGGCCACGAAGAGCACGCCCATGGCCTGGATCAGCATCTCCCGCGGCAGGCCCAGGGACTGCAGGTAGGCCACGCCCGGAAAGACCGAGGAGCCGGTCATGCCGGTCAGGAGGCCGGTCAGGGCCCCGTTGACCGGCGCGGCATGACGCCCGCCGCCGACCAGCCTCGCCAGGCCCAGGTTGCAAAGCCCGGCGAGCGCATAGAAGACGATCAGCACGCCCAGGAGCCCCGAGAGCCAGCGCACCTCGACCCGCGCCAGGATGCTCACCCCCAGCCACACCGTCACCACCGAGGCCAGCAGGAAGGGCCAGAGCTGCCTGACGATGCGCCCCAGGTAGCCGCCCACCAGCGCCTGCCAGACATTGGTGATCAGGGTGGGCGCCAGCAGCAGCGCCATGGCGGGCTGCAACCCCAGGGTAGCGGCCAGCAGCGCCAGCGACACCGTGGGCATGCCCATGCCGATGATGCCCTTGACCCCACCGGCCACCAGGAAGGTGGCGGCGACAAGCAGCAGGATGAGCGGCTCTCCCATCACTCGCGCCCCTCAGCGGCCATTGCGCGCCTCCCACTCCGCCGCCGCCCGCTGGCCGCGGGCCTGGTCGACGCCCAGACAGATCAGGATGGCGACGATGAAGAGCGCGGCGCAGAGCAGGATCGAGGCCTGCAGCCCCACCACCGTCTGCAGCAGGCCGAGGGCCACGATGCCGAAGACCCCGGCCAGCTTGTTGGCCAGGCCCCAGAAGCCGAAGAACTCGGCGGCCTTGCGGGTGGGCGAGAAGAGCCCCACCAGGGCGCGGCTGGCCGACTGGCTGGAACCCAGCGAGAGCCCGGCCAGGCAGCCGACGAAGAGAAACAGGTGCTGGGCCTCCCAGTCGAGGGCGAAGCGCGCGTTGAGGAAGGCGGTGACCTCCGGGGTCGCCCAGATGGCCAGGATCGCCGCCACCCAGAGCCCCAGGGTGAAGAGGTAGGTGACCTTGGTGCCGATGCGGTCCTGGATGAAGCCGAAGCCCAGCGCCCCTGCCGCCGCGGTGATCTGCACGATGATGAACATCAGGTTGCGGATCGATTCGTCCCAGCCGATCACCTGGGCGCCGTAGATGAAGGCGAAGGCGATGATGATGTAGACCCCGGCCATGGAGAAGAGCAGTGAGACCAGGAAGATGCCGAGGTCCCGGAAGCGCCGGAGCTCGTGCAGGGTGGTGGAGACCCGCTCCCAGGCGATCTCCCGGTAGGGCTTGCCCGGCGGCTGGGGGGTGCCGCGCTCCTTCACCCACAGGAAGGTGGGAATGGCAGTGACCAGGAAGAAGGCCGCGGCGAAGGGCCCCACCCAGCGGATGCGCTCGAAGTTCTCCGCGGTGGCCTCGCCCAGCGCCACCAGGGTGAAGCCCGCGGCGAAGAGCCCGCCCACGTAGCCCAGCGCCCAGCCGAAGCCGGAGATCTTGCCGAGATCCTCCGGCGGCCCCAGGTCGGGCAGGAAGGCGGCGATGAAGGACTCCCCCATGGAGTAGGCGTAGTTGGAGACCACGATCAGCAGCAACCCCAGCACCACGTAGCCCGGCGCCACGAAGTAGAGCATGGCGGTGGTGGCCACGGTGGCCAGGTAGCTTGCGAACAGGAAGCGCTTCTTGGAGGCCTGGTAGTCCATCACCGCCCCGCACAGGGGGCCGGTGACCACCACCAGCAGGTAGCTCACCGCCAGCGCCAGGCTCCACAGGAAGTTGGCCAGCCGGTAGCCATCGCCGCGGTCGCCGACGATCACCGTGGTGAAGAGCTCGCCGAACACCACGGTGATGATCAGCAGGGTGTAGGCCTGGTTGGCGAAGTCGAACATCGCCCAGCCGAGGATCTCCTTGCGCGAGGCGCGGGTCCGCGGCGGTGTGACGCTGGTCAGGGGTGACATGGGGCTGTCCTTGCGGGTCGAGACGGCAAGCCTAGCAGCATGGGCCAGAAGCGCACCATCTCGAGCCGCCGAGGTGCATGGCGCCGCTCAGCGGCAGAGCCGGAAGCCGCGCATGCCGAAGTGGAAGTGGTCGGCGTGGGCCTGATTGTAATCCGGCCCCAGCACGTTGCCGAAGAGGTCGCAGGCGCCGTCCCGGGCCTCGCGCAGGAACTCACCTCGCTCTCCCTCGTCGTCCCAGTGGTCGATCAGGCGGATCTCGCGCCCGTCGGCCAGCCGGAAGGCGGCCACGTCCAGCGCCTCGGCGGTGGCGTGCTCGCTGGGCCGCCCCTCCTCCCGGCCGTAGACGTTGCGGCAGGCGAAGCTGCCCAGGTGCTCCACTCTCGCCACGCGGCTGCCCAGCACCGATTCGGCGGCGGGCTGCAGGCGCTGGCGCTCGAAGAGCGTCCAGGCCAGCGCCAGCGGGCAGCTCGCCACGAAGCTTGAATTGAAGTCGACGCCACTGGCCTCCAGGCGCACCACGTTGGCCAACGGGCAGCCCGCCACGGGCTCATGGTCCTCGAGAGGCGTGAACGAAAGCTCGCCCTCCGGCGCCGTGGCCAGGGCCGCCAGGCACCCCTCGCGGTCGTCGGCCAGGCGACGCAGCTTCCACTGCGTCACCGGGGTGAGGGGGTCATCGATGTGGAGCGGCTCGGCGGGGTGCCAGTGGCGCGGGATCAGCGCCTCGAACTGCCACCAGGCCAGCGCCAGGGCGCCGGCCAGCAGGATAAGAAGCAGCAGGCCCCGCATGTCCTACCGGGTCACAAGGGTGAGGAGCAGGGCCGTGGCGCCCACCACCAGCGCCACCACCACGGCGATATCCACCAGGCGGTCGAGCCAGCGATCGAGCCAACGACCGAGCCCAGTCCCGCCGGGCAGGCGCTGGCCACGCCGTGGCTGGCGGCGTCGGGTGGCCCCGCGGCGGGGCGCGCGGGCAGTGGGCAGAAGCGACATGGTCGAAGTCCGTTTTCACCATTTCCCTGAGCTTACGGCCTGCGCCGCCGCCAGGCCAGTGGCGGCGGCGCACAGGATGCCGCCACTGCCCGCTATCGCGCGTCGCTACATCCCCTCGCGGCGGTTGATGCGGCGGTTGACCACGTTGGGCGCGCGGCGCAGGCGCTCCTCCTCGCCCAGCAGCTCCGCCTCGAAGGCGTCGGCGCCCACCGGGGTCTCGCCGTGGCGGCGATAGAGCTGGGTAAGCATCGCGCGGCGGTCGGCGCGCAGCTCGCGCACCAGCACCACCACCATGCCGTAGAGGATGAAGGTGAAGGGCAGTGCCGCGAGCACCGAGGCCGACTGCAGCCCGGTGAGGCCGCCGGCGGCGATCAGCGTCAGGCAGATGGCAGCGATCAGCACGCCCCAGATCACCCGCTTGTAGAGGGGCGGGTTGATGGAGCCGTTGTCGGTCATCTGGGCCACGATGTAGGAGGCGGAATCCGCCGAGGTCACCAGGAAGATGAAGATCAGCATCATCGCCACCACCGAGAGCAGGCCGCTGAAGGGCATCAGGGCGAACATCTCGAACAGCGCCACGGTGATGTTGGCCTGGGTGGCCGCGGCCAGCCCCACGTCGCCATTGAGCTCCATGTTGAGCGCCGCGCCGCCGAACACGCCGATCCACAGGCAGGCCAGCAGCGGCGGCACGATCAGCACGCCGAACACGTACTGCTTGATGGTGCGGCCGCGGGAGACCCGCGCCACGAAGGTGCCCACGAAGGGCGACCAGGCGATGACCCAGGCCCAGTAGAAGATGGTCCAGCTGGCCGCCCAGGTGTTGTCCGAGTAAGGCGAGATGCGCAGGCTCATGCCGATGAAGTTCTGCAGGTAGTCGCCGATCCCCAGGGTGATGGTCTCGAGGATCGCCACCGTGGGGCCGGTCACCAGCACGTAGAGCATCAGGCCGATGCAGAGCACCATGTTGAGGTTGGAGAGGCGCTTGATCCCCTTGTCCAGGCCCGACCAGGTGGAGGCCATGTAGGCCAGGAACATCACGAAGAGGATCAGAAACTGCCACAGCACCGACTCCGGCAGGCCGAAGACGGCATTGAGCCCGCCGTTCATCTGCAGCACGCCGAGACCCAGGGAGGTCGCCACCCCCATCACCGTGGCCACCACGGCGAAGATATCCAGGGCCGGGGCGTATCGGCGCGCCCTGGGGTGCTTGGCGGTCACCGAGGAGAGCACCGAGGAGACGAGCCCGGCCTGCCCCTTGCGGAACTGGAAGTAGGCGATGATCAGCCCTACCACCGAGAAGGCCGCCCACTGGTGGATGCCCCAGTTGAAGTAGGCGTACTGGATGGCGTAGCGGGCCGAGTCGGTGGTCTCGGCCGGCACGTCACCGTAGGGCGGGTCGATGTAGTGGAACATCGGCTCGGCCATGCCGTAGAAGACCAGGCCCACGCCGAAGCCGGCGGCCAGCAGCATGCTGACCCAGGAGAAGAAGCTGTAGCTCGGGGTGCTGTCCTGGGGGCCGAGGCGGATCTTGCCGTACTTGCTGAAGGCCAGGCCCAGCAGGAAGATCACGAAGCCGAATACGGAAAAGAGATAGAACCAGCCGAACAGCTGGGTGACGCCGGCCAGGGCGGCACTGGCGGCGCTGCCGAAGCCCTCGGGGAAGGCCGCCCCGACCGCGACGAGCGCCAGGATGATGAGTGCAGAGACGGTAAAGACCGTCTTTCCTCCATGGTCTGCCATCAGAGAGTCCTTTTGTGAAGGATTTGTACAACAAATACTCTACCAGTCTGGCCCAGCATTACCATGGCGACGCTCGTGGCCACCACCGCCTCTCGGCCAGGCCAGCGGCGCGGCACACTCGACCTGGAGGATTGCACGGCGGTCCGGCGGCCCCCATGGTAGGCTTCATCAGCAGGCTAACATTCTGGAGGAACCATGCCCCGTCTCGCCGACACGCCTCTCTCCGTACTCGATCTTGCCCCGATCCGCGAGGGTGGCAGCGCGGCGGACAGCTTCCGGGAGAGCGTCGCCCTGGCGCAGCTGACCGAGCGGCTGGGCTACACCCGCTTCTGGCTCGCCGAGCACCACAGCATCGAGGGCATCGCCAGCGCCGCCACCGCCGTGCTGATCGGCCACGTGGCGGGCGCCACCCGGCGCATCCGGGTGGGCAGCGGCGGCATCATGCTGCCCAACCACCCGCCCCTGGTGATCGCCGAGCAGTTCGGGACCCTGGAGACCCTCTACCCCGGGCGCATCGACCTGGGCCTGGGTCGCGCACCGGGCTCCGACGGCGCCACCATGGCCGCCATGCGCCGGGATCCCTATGCCGGCGTCGAGGACTTCCCCCAGCGGCTCGAGGAGCTGCAGGGCTTCCTGGATGACGAGCGGCCCGGCCAGCGGGTGCGTGCGGTGCCCGGCCAGGGCACCAAGGTGCCGATCTGGCTGCTCGGCTCCAGCGGCTACAGCGCCCAGTTGGCCGCTCGCCTGGGGCTGCCCTTCGCCTTTGCCGCCCAGTTCGCCCCGGGCTACCTGTTCGAGGCGCTGCGCCTCTACCGCGACAATTTCCGACCCTCCGCGGTGCTCGAGCGGCCCCACGCCATGGTCGGCCTGCCGGTGATCGCCGCCGAGAATGACGCCATGGCCGAGTATCTCGCCACCACCGCTCGCCAGAAGTTCCTGGGCATGATCCGCGGCCAGCGCACCTGCGCGAAGCCGCCGGTGGAGCATCTGGCGATGACGCCCCTGGAGGAGAGCCAGCTGCAGCAGTTCCTGGGGGCGGCCATCGTCGGCGGCCCCGAGACCGTGCGCGAGGGGCTGGAGGCCTTCCTCGCGCAGACCGGCGCCGACGAGCTGATGCTCAATACCGATGTGTTCGCCCTGGAGGACCGCCTGAGAAGCTACGAGATCGTCGCCGAGGTGTGGCGTTCATGACCGAACCGGCCGCGTCTCGATCGGGGGTCGGCCATCTGGTCGAGGGCTTCCGCCGCATGGCCCCGCTGTCGCTGTTCGTCATCGTCTTCGGGCTCGCCTTCGGGGTCGCGGCCCTGCAGCAGGGGCTATCCGGCCTGGAGACCCTGCTGATGAGCGGCCTGGTGTTCGCCGGCGCCGCCCAGTTCGCCACCCTCGAGCTGTGGGACGACAGCATCCCGCTGGTGCCGCTGGTGGCCATCACCCTGGCGATCAACGCCCGCCACCTGCTGATGGGCGCCGCCTTCTACCCCCACCTGCGCGAGCTGCCTGCCGGACGGCGCTACGCCAGCCTGATCCTGCTCAGCGATGCCAACTGGGCCATGGCCATGAGCGGTGGCTCCCCGGCGGCACGCCTGGGCATCCTGGTGGGCGGCGGGCTGGCGCTGTGGATCACCTGGATGATCGGCACCGGTCTCGGCGTGGCCTTCGGCAGCGGCATCGGCGAGCCCGAGCGCTTCGGGCTCGACGCCATCATGGGCTGCTTCCTGCTGGCCATGCTGGTGGGTGACAAGCGCGACCCCGGGGTGCTGCTGCCCTGGGGTGCCGCGGCCATCGCCGCCCTGGCGGCGATGGCCTGGCTGCCGCCCCACGCCCATGTAATCGTCGGGGCCCTGGCCGGCGGCCTGGTGGGCCTGCTGCTGCCTCCCGCGGCCAAGGAGAGGAGATGATGACCCTGACGGCCGCCAACGGCGGCGTGCTGCTGGCCATTCTGATCATGGCGCTGACCACCTACCTGACCCGCGCCGGCGGGGTCTTCGTGATGGCCCGGGTGCCCATCGGACCGCGGGTGGAGCGCTTCATCAACGCCATGGCCGGTTCGGTGCTGGTGGCGGTGATCACCCCCATGGCCGTGAACGGCGACGGCGGCGCCCGAATGGCGCTGATCGCCACGGCTGTGGTGATGCTGGCGCTGCGCAAGCCACTGCCGGCGATCACCGCCGGCATCCTCACCGCCGCGCTGTGGCGCCTGGTCGCATCCTGATCCATCCTCGGAACGAAGCGCCCCGCGCGCTTTCCAAGGGGCAGCCCTTTGCGGGGCACCATGTCCTGCGGCGCCGTGCGCCGCCCAACGGAGAGAGTGATGTCCGATTCCCGAGGTCCCGATCAGGACCCGCGCCGAGACTTCCAGCACAACGTCGCCTGGCGCACCGCCCAGGCGTGGCAGCAGCGCGCCCGGCAGCGGCGCAGCGGCGGCCTGCTGGACAGCCTGAAGATGCTGCTGGCCTGGCTGCTGTTCGGCGCCATGATGATCGTCGCCATGGTGCTGGGGCTGTTCTTTCTGCTGCTCGGCTGGGCGCTGATGCCGCTGCTGCGCTACCGGCTCAAGAAGCGCATGGAGAAGATGCGCGCCGACCAGGCCGAGGACGTCGGCAGCGGCTTCCACTACCGGGAGACCCGCTACCGCGAGACCCGCGGCGCCGACGGCAGCTACCGCGAACAGCAGGTGCTGGAGGGGGACTATGTGGTGAAGGGCGACGAGGCCAGGGGCGATGACCCGGCCCAGCGCGAGCCTCGCCGCGACTGACGCCCGGCCTCAGCCGGGCTGGCGCATCACCGCCTCCAGAGCGGCGCGATAGCCCTGGCTGCCGAGCCCTGCGATCACCCCGTCGGCGCGTAGCGAGACGTAGGAGTGGTGGCGAAAGCTCTCGCGCTGGTGGACGTTGGAGAGATGCACCTCGATCACCCTCCCCTCGAAGGCGTTGAGGGCATCGAGGATCGCCACCGAGGTATGGGTGTAGGCCGCCGGGTTGATGATGATGGCGGCGGTGCCATCCAGGCGTGCCGCCTGGATCCAGTCGATCAGCTCCCCCTCGTGGTTGCTCTGCCTGCAGGTGATTTCCCAGCCCTCCAGCGCCGCCCGCTCATAGAGCCCGTTGTTGATGTCCTCGAGGGTCTCGTGGCCGTAGATCTCCGGCTGCCGGGTGCCCAGCAGGTTGAGGTTGGGGCCGTGCAGTACCAGTATCTTGCGCTGACTCATCCGTCAGTCTCCCACACCATGAAATCCGAGTGTCCAGGAAGGCCGCCAGGGCGCCGCTCCTCGATCGGCTGATTGTGTGTCGCGGCCCCTCGGGTTGCAAGGCAGCGAATCGGCATCCTTCCCTCCCCCATCCGGCGGCAAAAGCGGCGCCCTTAGCCGAAACGGCCTCTCCACTCCGAAACATCCAATCTGGTCAGATTGGCCCCTGCCCCCGCTGTGAATTCCTCCCTGCCCTGCCGACAATGCGGATCAGCAAGGCGACGGCGGGACCTCGTGATGCAGGGCATTCATGCCCGGCAGCGCAAGCGTCAACCGCAACGCCCAGCCCGGCCTCCCGATGCAGGGGTCAACAATCGACATGGCATGTCGCCATGCCTTCGCCTTCAACAACTCCAAAGAGGTGACCCGATGGACAAGACTCGCTTGGCAGGAAAGAACTGCCTGATTACCGGCGCCGCACGCGGCATGGGCGCGGCCGTTGCCGAACATTATGCCGCCCAGGGTGCCAACGTCTGCGTGGCCGACCTGAACATCGAGGGCTGCGAGGAAGTGGCCCAGCGCATCAACGCAAGGGACGGCGGCAAGGCCATCGCGGTCAAGCTCAACGTCACCGATCGTGGCCAGGTGAAGGCGGCCGTTCAGGCCACCGTCGATGCCTTCGGCAGCCTCAACGTCATGGTCAACAATGCCGGCATCAACAAGCCGCTGATGTTCCTCGACATCACCGAGGAGAACTGGCATCAAATCATGGACGTCAATGCGCTGGGCTGCCTGCTCGGTATGCAGGAAGCCGCCAAGCAGATGATCGCGCAGGGCAAGGAGAACGGCCCCTACAAGATCCTCAATGTGGGCTCCATCCTCTCCCGCCAGGCCTTCGATGACGTGGTGCCCTACTCCTGCAGCAAGCACGCGGTGCTGGCCATGATCAACGGCGGCGCCAAGGCGCTGGTCGACCACAACATCACCGTCAACGGCTATGGCCCCGGCGTGGTGCGCACCGAGCTGTGGGAACAGCTCGACAAGGACCTGGTCAGCATCGGCAAGTTCGACAAGCAGGGCCAGTCCATGGACGAGCTCGCCGAGAAGATGATCCTGATGAAGCGCTACTCCTACCCGGAAGACGTGGTCGGCACGGCCTCCTTCCTGGCCAGCCCCGAATCGGACTACATGACCGGCCAGCTGCTGATGATCGACGGCGGCATGATCCTGCAGTGATGCCACCGGGAAGCACGCCGATGGCTCAGTAGAATCCCCTGTCCCGCATCACTCGATCGGCCCTGTCCTGCGCCAAGGACAGGGCCTTCTTGATGGAGCGCCGCCCGTCCAGCACCTCGAAGATCTCGTGTCCGGCGATGCTGATCAGGTCGGTGATGCCCGGCACGGGAGGCCTCGGCCAGGCCTGCAGGATGTCCTGCCTCGCCATATCATCCACGATCCCGATCAGCGGCGACAGCGCCGAGACCTCCGGGTCGCGGCTGACGCTGAAGCGCGGCGTCACCAGGCTGCCGTTCAGGATATAGAGCTTGGACATGTTGGCCGAGGTCAGGTGGCGCAGGGCCGTCCAGACGCCCTCGATACGCTCCTCGGAGAGGTTGGCGGGAATGGCCAGGGCATAGCCCCCGATCGGGGTGATGGCGCGGCCATGGTTGCCGATCGGGTGCGGCAGGTAGCCCGTCTTGCCCCAGGCCGGTGACTGGCGATCGAACTCGATGAGCGGCGCCAGCAGCGTGTAGCAGTAGGCCATGCAGGATTCGCCGCTGGCATAGGACTGGGCGCGCTCGTACCACGCCATGTTGAGGATATTGGGTGGCGAGTACTTGAGGATGTCCAGCATGTACTCGCAGGCCCGGTAGGCGGCATCCGACAGGAACATCGGCCGCAGCTCCTCTCCGGAGGCCTGCTGGAAATCGTAGCCCTTCTCGTCGCGGCGAAGGTTGACGATCGGCTGGCCGAACTTGGCCATCAGGAAGCTGAAGGTATGGCCCAGCGGCGTGCCGCGCGCGGCATTCCAGGCAATGCCATAGCGCCCCCTGGCGGGATCGTGCAGCCGCCTGGCCGCCTTGATCAGCGCCTCGGTCGTCGTCGGCGGCTCGAGCTGAGCCTCCTCGAGGATGTCCTTCCGGTAGCAGAGCAGTTCCGGGGTGGTCTGCAGGGGAATGCCGTATTGTTGGCCGGCGTATCGCGTGCTCTGCACGGCGACAGGATGGAAGTCGGAGAGGTCGAAGGCATCGCGCCGGATGAAGCGGTCGAGCGGCATCAGGATGCCCTTCGAGGCCAGCTCGCCGAACCAGGGCAGGTCGCAGGCCACCAGGTCGTAGCGGGACTTCGCCCGGCCGGCATTGGTGAGGATCGCCTCCAGCAGGTCATCGATGGACCGGGCGGAGTTGTGAATCTCCAGGCCGAAGATGGATTCCAGCTGCTGCTTGAGATTGTGCATCGCCATGAAGGTGGGATCGGCGTGGATGAGCCCACGCAGCCCGCCCTTCAGTTCAAGCCGCGCCGAGAGCACCGCCGGCGGTGAGATCACGCGATCCGTCGCGGCCGCATCGAGGAAGATCCGGCGCCCGGTCTCCGACTCGGGGTCCACGCCGAACAGGGGGCCCAGCAGGCCCTTGATCCGGTGTGCATAGGCCTCCCACTCCTCGATCATAATCGGCGAGGGGTGCAGGGAGACCGACTTGCCCGATTTCGTCCTGGGCCGTGACAGGATCAGCCCGCGCTTGATGATGCTCTCTATCCCGCGCTTGGCCCGGATATTGCACCGGGCCGGCCAGACGCTCTCAGGTTTCAGGCCCGGAGAGTGTGATCCCTCTCCGGGCCTGAAATTGGCTACATATTGATCAAATTACTGAGTTCAAGACGCACTGCCCCCAACCCCCATGTGTTTTCTGTGCCGGGGACAGCACGCCGCGGCGCTACCCAGGCACCAGTTTGCCAGCCAGCTTCAGGAAGAGGTCCTGCTCCGGGTACTGGCTGCTCAACATCAGCCGAATCGTGCGCGTGTTGCGAGTGATGACGGCGCCGATCTTCAGCAGCTTCAGGCGGATGGTATTGACCTGGGCCTGGGCGAAGGCGGTGCGCTTGAGGTAAATCCGACGCAGTCGTTCCAGAAGCAGATAGGCCAGCCCCGAGAGCAGTAGCCGGTACTGGTTGGGCCACCACTCGTGGCAGCTGGTGCGGTCGGAGAACAGGAACTGCTGCTCCTTGATGCGGTTCTCCATCTCGCCCCGGGCACAGTAGCGGTGGTCATAGAGCCACTCGGCGCTGCAGCCGCGCAGGCTGGTGACCACGTAGCGGGTGTTGAAGCCACGCCGGCTGGTCTCGGACTTGACGATCACCCTTCGTCGACGCTCCTTCCAGCTCTTGGCAGCGTACTCGATGAAGCCGAAGACACGTTCCTTCTCCCAGCTCTTCTCGAAGCGGATGGCCGATTCGTAGTCGATGTCCAGAGCCAGCTTGGCCAAGCGCTTGTTGCCGGCGAGGCCGATGATGTAATCGACGCCATGGCGGTCACACCAGTTGAGGATCAGCGGACGGCAGAAGCCGCTGTCGCCTCGGAAGACGATCTTCACCTCAGGCCACGCCTGGCGCAGCCGCCGGACCAACAGAGCGAGGATGGCACCGGCGTGGTGAGCGGCATCCAGCGAGGCCGGACGCAGGTAGCTGACCAGCAGCTGGTCGCCACAGAACACGAACAGCGGCAGGAAGATGTAGTGGTTGTAGTAGCCGTTGAAGTGCCGCCCGAGCTGCTGGCCATGCACCCGATCGTCGGTAGCATCGAAGTCGAGGTAGAGCGGCTTCTTGGGTGGCCGCCGGAACGAGCGGATGAACTGCTCGATCATCTCCTCGTGGATGGTGATCGCCCAGTCCCGGTCAGCTTGCTGCTCGAAGCGGCACAAGGTGGACTGACTGGCCAGCACGCCATCGGTATCGACGGCGGTCTGCAGGGCGATATCGTGACGCAACGCATGGTGGTCATTGAGATCCTCATAGCCCAGTGCCAGGCCGAACACGCGCTGCCGGACCAGGGTTTCGGTGCGGTGCAGGCAGCGCTGAGCGTCGCGCTCGTCGCTGAGTCGGCGAGCGACGGCGCAGGTCAGGCCCATCTCGCGATCGAGCTGCCGCAACAGCAGGATACCGCCGTCAGAAGTGACATCACCGCCATCAAAACGGGCGATGATCTGACGACCTTTGCAGCGTGGAAAGGAGGCGGACGGCGTGGTACATTTTGTCATGGCGGCTGAGGCGGTTGATTCTTGTGTAGGAGCTTGAATTATAACCGATTTTCAGCCGCCTTTTTCATTTCCGGTGCAATATCCAGGCTAGCGCTGTCTTGTAGAACATGTTGTCACCCGTTGTTGTAATAGGCTGTTGTAATGGCAATCTGGCGTTGCGTGGCTGAGCGGGCCTGCTGCCCGTCAGGGTGAATGCAGCTTATGGGCTGGCAAGAGCTCGCGGCAACGGCGCTTGGGGGGTGAAATATCCAATCTGGTTATTTTCCCCATGGCGGCCCGAGGGTGACGCAACACGAGAAAAGCCCCGGCCGTCGAGACGGCCGGGGCAGGCATTGGCGAGGGGCCAGCGGGCAGGTGGGCAGGCACCTCACCTGCCGAGGGTCAGGGCGTCGGCGGCTCCAGCAGCCGCTGCCAGGCCTCGATCACCACCCGGCGGTGGTCCTGGAAGGCGTCGCTGCGTCCCCGGGCGGGCTCGCGGGTCAGCGAGGCGCGGTGGGCACTGCTGCGCAGGGCCAGGTAGGCCTCGCGCAGGCGCTGGCACTCCTTGGCCGGGAGGCGCTCGGCGGCCTCCAGGGTCTCGAGGATGCGCATGTTATCGCTCCACTGCAGCAGCTCCGGGGCCTCGTGACCCATGGCGAGCACGGCGTACTGGCAGAGGAACTCGATATCGACCATGCCGCCGGGGTCGTGCTTGAGGTCGAACTCCCCCTCCCCGCTCTTGCCGCCCAGGTGGTCGCGCATCTTGTGGCGCATCTTGACCACCTCCTCACGCAGCGCCTCGGCGTCGCGTTCGCGGCCGAGGACCTCGCGCCGGATGGCGTCGAAGCCCTCGACCAGGCGCGGATGCCCCGCCACCACCCGGGCACGCACCAGCGCCTGGTGCTCCCAGGTCCAGGCATCGCGACGCTGGTAGTCGGCGAAGGCGGCCAGCGAGCTGACCAGCAGCCCCGAGTTGCCGGAGGGGCGCAGGCGCATGTCCACCTCGTAGAGGGTGCCGGCGGGAGTCACCGCGGTGAGCAGGTGGATGATGCGCTGCCCCAGCCGGGTGAAGAAGACGGCGTTGTCCAGGGGGCGCTGGCCATCGGTGCTGCCCTGAGTGGCGCCGTCGTGGATGAACACCAGGTCCAGGTCCGAGCCGTAGCCCAGCTCGATGCCGCCGAGCTTGCCGTAGCCGACGATCAGGAAGTCTGGCTCGGCGCCGGCGCGGCTGCCGTCGGCCCGCTCCGGGACGCCGTGCTTGCGGGTCAGGTGCTTCCAGGCCATGGCCAGCACCGCCTCGAGGATCACCTCGGCGATATAGGTGAGGTAGTCGCTCACCTTCATCAGGTGGCGGGTACCGGCGATGTCGGAGGCGGCCACGTGCAGGGTCTGGGCGTGCTTGAAGACCCGCAGCGCCTCGAGCTGGGCCTCCTCGTCCTCCTCGGGAATCCGCGCCAGGGTCTGGCGCAGCTCGTCGGCGAGGCGCGCCTTGTCGGCGGGGGTGTAGAGGGTCTCGGGGGTGAGCAGCTCGTCGAGCAGGATCGGGTAGCGGGCCAGCTGCTCGGCGATCCAGGGGCTCGCCGCGCAGAGCGTCATCAGGTGGCCCAGCGCCTCGGGGTTCTCGCGCAGCAGCGCCAGGTAGGCGGTGCGCCGCAGCACCGCCTCGATCAGCGGCAGCACCCGCTCCAGCGCCGTGTCGGGCGCCTCGCTCTCGGCCACGGCGTCGAGCAGCAGCGGCATCAGGGCCTCCAGGCGCTCGAAGCCGATGCGCTGCATGGTCTGGACCTGGCGGGAGTGGTAGAGCGAGGCGATCCGCCGTGCCGCGGTGGCACTCTCCGCGAAGCCGGTCTCCTCCAGCAGCACGCTGACCTCCTCCTCGTCGAGCTCGCCGCGCCACAGCGCCCGCCACTGCTCCAGGGCGATGCCGCCGGCCGCCTCCTCCGACGCCTCCTCGACCTCCTCTTCGGGGTCGGCGATCACCGCATCGAAGTGCTGGCGGATCCGGGCGCGGACCTCGTCGAGCCTGGCCATCAGCGCCGGCCAGTCCTCCATGTCCAGGGCCAGGGCCACCCGCTCGCGGTCGAGGTCATCGTCGGGCAGGCTCTGGGTCTGGCGATCCTCCAGCGCCTGCAGCGCGTGTTCCAGGTCGCGCAGGAAGACGTAGTCCGGGATGAGCTCCTCGACCACCGCGACGGGCAGCAGGCCCAGCGCCGGCAGCCGTTCCAGGGCGCTCTTCAGCGAGGTGACCTGGAGCTCGGTGTCGCGCCCGCCGCGAATCAGCTGGAAGGCCTGCACCACGAACTCCACCTCGCGGATGCCGCCAGGGCCGAGCTTGATGTTGCCCTCCATGCCCTTGCGGCGCACCTCGCGGTTGATCATGCCCTTGAGCTCGCGCAGCGACTCGATGGCCCCGAAGTCGAGGTAGCGGCGATAGACGAAGGGGCGCAGGCTGGCCAGCAGCTCGGCCCCGGCGTCCAGGTCGCCGGCCACCGGGCGCGCCTTGAGCATGGCGTAGCGCTCCCACTCGCGCCCCTGGTCCTGGTAGTAGCTGGCCAGGGAGCTGAAGTTGCCCACCAGGGGGCCTCCGTCGCCCAGCGGACGCAGGCGCATGTCGACCCGGAAGGCGAAGCCGTCGGCGGTCACCGCATCCAGGGCGCCGATCAGCCGCTGTCCCAGCTTGGTGAAGTACTCCTGGTGCGCCAGGGACTTGCGCCCGCCCTCGGTCTCGCCGTTCTCGGGGAAGGCGAAGATCAGGTCGATATCGGAGGAGAGGTTGAGTTCGCCGGCACCGAGCTTGCCCATGCCCAGCACCACCAGGCGCTGTTCGCTGCCGTCGCGGCGCAGGGCGGGCCGGCCCCAGCGCGGCGCGAGGAAGCGCTCCAGCCAGGTGAGCGCCCCCTCCAGGCACACCTCGGCCAGGCGCGACACCGCGGCGGCGGTGGCCCACATGTCGGTGCCTTCGGGCCGGGTGAGGTCGCGCCACACGATGCCGGTCATCCGCGCGCGGCGAAAGCGGCGAATGGCGGCCTGCATGGCGGCCTCGTCCTCGGCCGCCTCCAGGCGCTCCTCGAGCCAGTCGCGCAGGCTCTCCGCGTCGGGGGCGACGTCCAGTTCCCCGCTGGCATCCAGGTGCAGCAGCCACTCCGGGTAGCGCACCAGGGTCTCGGCCACGAACTCCGAGATCGCCAGCACCCGAGCCAGCTGCTCGCGGCGCGGCTCGGAGAGGCCCTGCCAGTCTTCCAGGGGCGACTCGCGACCGGTCATGCCGGCCAGGTGGTCGGCCTGGGCCAGCGCCTCGGCCAGCCGCTCCCGGGTACGCGTCAGGGGCGCCTTGAGGGGCTCGGGAATATCGATCAGCGGCAGGAAGTCATCGGGCAGGGGCATGGGCGTCTCGCATCCGGGTGGCGAATGCCCCCAGCATAGCGAAGCGCGAACGCCATGGGCACCCGGAGCGACGAGCGACTCAGCCGAACAGCTTCTGCCCGGCCAGCAGCAGCCAGGTGAGTCCGGCCAGGGCCAGCGACACCATCACCGCCGCGGAGCCCAGGTCCTTGGCGCGTCCGGAGAGCTCGTGGTGCTCGGGACCGATGCGGTCCACCACGCTCTCGATGGCGCTGTTGATCAGCTCCACCACCAGCACCAGCAGGCAGCTGCCCACCAGCAGGATCCACTCCACCGGCCCCTGGCCGACCCACCAGGCCAGCGGCAGCAGCAGTACGCAGAGGGCCAGCTCCTGACGGAAGGCCGACTCATGGCGCCAGGCGGCCTTGAGCCCCTTGAGGGAGTAGCGGGTGGAGTGCACCAGGTGGCGCCAACCGGTATGTCCGGGCTTCATCGGGGGATCCTTTGGGTGGAGGCCAGGGGGCTCAATGGTTGTCGATCATTCGCTCGAGGTCCACCGATAGCGGATCCAGCACCTCGGACCAGCTCAGGTAGGGGGTGCTGCCGGTGCCGTTGACCAGCGCGGTGAACACCCCCCAGCGCCCGCTGCGCGTGCGGAAGTAGCCGCTCACCGCCCGCACCGCCACCGGCTGGTTGAGGGTGCCGGTCTTGAGCATGACGTGGTGCTGGAAGGTCGGCGACCCGCGGCGGATGGAGCGCATCACCCCGTTGCCGGGGGACTGCAGGGTCGCCACGAAGCTCGGGAACAGCGACGGACGGTGGAACATGCTCTCCAGCAGCGCATTGGCGCCACGGGCCGAGGTGCGGTTCTCGGTGGTCAGGCCGCTGCCGCTGAGCAGGGTCACCGGGCCGTGGTCCGGGATGCCGGCCACGAACGCCTCGATGGCCGCACCGCCGAGGCGCAGATCGGCGCGGGGGGTCTCCACCAGGTTCAGGGCGAGGATGTCGGCCATGAAGTTGTTGGAGTAGTTCATCACCCGCAGCAGCAGCTCCTGCAGCGGCTTGCCCTCGACTTCGGCCAGCGACCGGGCGCCGGCAGGCGGCTCGGCCAGGGTGGTCTCGACCCCGCCGCGCACCGCGATGCCGGCCTGGTCGAGCATCGCCAGCAGGGTCCTGGCCATCTGGTCGGCGGGATCGGAGCTGCCCCGGTAGATGTCCCGGGGACGGGCATTGGTGGAGATCTGGCCGCTGAGCACCATGACATCATGGCCGTTGCGGGTGATGCGCTCGGCGCGCAGCTCGGTGCCGCTGTTGTCCGGCCGGGTCTCCACGCGGTTGTCGATCTCGAGAATGGCCGCCTGGCTGTCGCAGCCGGTCACCCGGGCCGGCTGCCCGGAGGCAGCGCCGGGTGCCACGCTGACGCACCAGCTGCCATAGTTGACCCCCGCCGAGGAGAGCAGCGCGCTGTAGGCGTTGGCCGTGCGATCGCGGGCCTGGCAGCGGTCGGTGGTGATGCACTCCACCGGGCCGAAGCGCCACTGGCTGACCAGCAGCCGCCCCTCCACCTCGCGTACCCCGGCCTGGTGCAGGCGCTGTACCAGCCGCCACAGGTCCTCGGTGGTCAGCGCCGGGTCGCCGCCGCCGTCGAGGATCAGGTCGCCCGACAGCACGCCATCGCCGTCCGGGCGCGACTCGGCGAGCAGCCGGGTGGTGAAGCGATGCTGGGGGCCCCAACGATCCAGCGCCGCGGCGGCCAGGTAGCTCTTGGTCACCGACGCCGGCGAGAGCTGGCGATCGGCCTCGATGGCCCCCAGCACCGTTCCCTCATCGATCAGGCGCGCCTCGGCGCTGATCAGGAAGCCCTTGTCGGCCAGCCGGCCCAGCTGGGTGAAGCCCGAGGCCTGGGCAGTCACCGGCAGCAGGCAGGCCAGGAAGAGAAGCAGTTTCGACAGACGACGACACATGGCAACACCGCGGGGTTGGATCAGTAGGGGGATATCAGTGGCTGGATATCGAGGGAGCCAGCGTCACGAGATCGGGACGAGGCCGGGATCATGGGGCAGCTCCACCACCAGCTTCCATAGCGGCTGTCCGCTGACATGGTACTTCTGCTCGAAGGGAGTCAGGAAATCATTCCCCGGCACATGGGGCCCGACCTCGGCCTTGCGGCCGGTGGCCTGGGCCACGGCCAGGGCGAACTCCTCCACATAGAGCCGCCAGTTGGAGCGCAGCTCCAGGCGCCCGCCAAGGGCCAGGATCACCGGAAGGACCGGGTGGCCCTGCCAGCGCATCTTGAGATGGGCCGCCTTGGGGTAGGGATTGGGGTAGAGCAGGTAGTGGCGCACGGGCCGCCAGCCATCGGCCAGCGCCAGGCGCCAGAAGTCCACCAGGTCGGCGCGCACCAGCAGGGCGTTGTCGGGCAGCGGGCCATGCTCGCGGGTCAGGCGGCTCTCGCTGCGATCCACGCCGATCACCGCATGGTTGGCAAAGCGCTCCGCCAGGCGGCGGGTGGAGAGCCCCACTCCGCAGCCGGCGTCCAGAATCAGCGGCATGTCGGGCCGCGCGGCACGCCATGTCCGAGCCGCCTCAAAGGCCTGGCGAGTGTGCTCTGCCACCGGCTTGCGCAGCGGGTGCGCCAGGGCGCGTGCCACACGCCGGCTCAGGTCCTCGTGGGGCCCGGGCTGGTTGGTGACGATGGAGCGGGAACTGCATTGCATGGTGATCGGCCACGACACGAAACAAGGGGATGATTCTATCAGTCCGGCATGATGGCCGCATGACCGCCAGAAATGCGAAAAACCCCGACCATCTCGCGATGATCGGGGCTTTTCTCTATAAGTGCCTGACGATGATCCGGCCGGCGCTCCGGGGGCCGGCACTCCGGGACTCTCCATGGGGAGACCCCCAGAACGACGAAACCCCAGCCATAGGGCTGGGGTTTCTGAAAAGGTGCCTGACGATGATCTGGCCGGCACTCCGGGACTCTCCATGAGGAGACCCCCGGCTCGACACGGTGGGGCCATGCGAAAAGCCCCGACCATCTCGTGATGATCGGGGCTTTTCTATATAAGTGCCTGACGATGACCTACTCTCACATGGGGAGACCCCACACTACCATCGGCGCTGAGCGGTTTCACTGCTGAGTTCGGCATGGGATCAGGTGGTTCACGCACGCTATGGTCGTCAGGCGAAAAGGGGGTGAATCATGCTGACGTCGAGACGTCTCTTGCGTATCCGCTGTCATCTGTCATCGACAGACCACTTGGGTGTTATATGGTCAAGCCTCACGGGCCATTAGTATCGGTTAGCTCAACGCCTTGCAGCGCTTCCACACCCGACCTATCAACCAGCTGGTCTCGCTGGGCCCTTCAGGAGGCTCAAGGCCTCAGGGAAGTCTCATCTTGAAGGGGGCTTCCCGCTTAGATGCTTTCAGCGGTTATCCTGTCCGCACATAGCTACCCGGCAATGCCACTGGCGTGACAACCGGAACACCAGAGGTGCGTCCACTCCGGTCCTCTCGTACTAGGAGCAGCTCTTCTCAAACTTCCAACGCCCACGGCAGATAGGGACCGAACTGTCTCACGACGTTCTAAACCCAGCTCGCGTACCACTTTAAATGGCGAACAGCCATACCCTTGGGACCGACTTCAGCCCCAGGATGTGATGAGCCGACATCGAGGTGCCAAACACCGCCGTCGATGTGAACTCTTGGGCGGTATCAGCCTGTTATCCCCGGAGTACCTTTTATCCGTTGAGCGATGGCCCTTCCATACAGAACCACCGGATCACTAGAACCTACTTTCGTACCTGCTCGACGTGTCTGTCTCGCAGTCAAGCACCCTTATGCTCTTGCACTCAATGCACGATTTCCAACCGTGCTGAGGGTACCTTCGTGCTCCTCCGTTACGCTTTGGGAGGAGACCGCCCCAGTCAAACTACCCACCACACACGGTCCTCGATCCGGATAACGGACCTGAGTTAGAACGCCAATGATGCCAGGCTGGTATTTCAAGGTTGGCTCCACCCGAACTGGCGTCCGGGTTTCAAAGCCTCCCAGCTATCCTACACAAGCAACATCAGCGTCCAGTGTGAAGCTATAGTAAAGGTTCACGGGGTCTTTCCGTCTAGCCGCGGGTACACAGCATCTTCACTGCGATTTCAATTTCACTGAGTCTCGGGTGGAGACAGCGTGGCCATCATTACGCCATTCGTGCAGGTCGGAACTTACCCGACAAGGAATTTCGCTACCTTAGGACCGTTATAGTTACGGCCGCCGTTTACCGGGGCTTCGATCAGGAGCTTCGCTTGCGCTAACACCATCAATTAACCTTCCGGCACCGGGCAGGCGTCACACCCTATACGTCCGCTTGCGCGTTTGCAGAGTGCTGTGTTTTTAATAAACAGTTGCAGCCACCTGGTATCTTCGACCGCCTCGTGCTCCGGGAGCAAGTCCCTTCACACTAACGCGGCGTGCCTTCTCCCGAAGTTACGGCACCATTTTGCCTAGTTCCTTCACCCGAGTTCTCTCAAGCGCCTTGGTATTCTCTACCTGACCACCTGTGTCGGTTTGGGGTACGGTCCCACTGTATCTGAAGCTTAGAGGCTTTTCCTGGAAGCGTGGCATCGATGACTTCCTGACCGTGGTCAGTTCGTCTCGCCTCTCGGCCTTAGGATCCCGGATTTGCCTGAGATCCCAGCCTACTGGCTTTCACCAGGACAACCAACGCCTGGCTCACCTAGCCTTCTTCGTCCCCCCATCGCAATACAGTGAGGTACGGGAATATTGACCCGTTTCCCATCGACTACGCCTTTCGGCCTCGCCTTAGGGGCCGACTCACTCTGCTCCGATTAGCGTCGAACAGAAACCCTTGGTCTTCCGGCGGGGGAGTTTTTCACTCCCCTTGTCGTTACTCATGTCAGCATTCGCACTCGTGATACCTCCAGCAGACTTCTCAATCCACCTTCATCGGCTTACACGACGCTCCTCTACCGCTCATCCAGAGGATGAACCCGTAGCTTCGGCACCTGGTTTGAGCCCCGTTACATCTTCCGCGCAGGCCGACTCGACTAGTGAGCTATTACGCTTTCTTTAAAGGATGGCTGCTTCTAAGCCAACCTCCTAGCTGTCTGAGCCTTCCCACCTCGTTTCCCACTTAACCAGGATTTCGGGGCCTTAGCTGACGGTCTGGGTTGTTTCCCTTTTCACAACGGACGTTAGCACCCGCTGTGTGTCTCCCACGCTGCACTCACCGGTATTCGGAGTTTGCCTCGGGTTGGTAAGTCGGGATGACCCCCTAGCCGAAACAGTGCTCTACCCCCGGCGGTGATACGTGAGGCGCTACCTAAATAGCTTTCGAGGAGAACCAGCTATCTCCGGGCTTGATTAGCCTTTCACTCCGATCCACAAGTCATCCAAATCTTTTTCAACAGATCCTGGTTCGGTCCTCCAGTTGATGTTACTCAACCTTCAACCTGCTCATGGATAGATCGCCCGGTTTCGGGTCTATTCCCAGCGACTGGTCGCCCAGTTAAGACTCGGTTTCCCTACGCCTCCCCTATACGGTTAAGCTCGCCACTGAAAATAAGTCGCTGACCCATTATACAAAAGGTACGCGGTCACAGAACAAGTCTGCTCCCACTGCTTGTACGCACACGGTTTCAGGATCTATTTCACTCCCCTCTCCGGGGTTCTTTTCGCCTTTCCCTCACGGTACTGGTTCACTATCGGTCAGCCAGGAGTATTTAGCCTTGGAGGATGGTCCCCCCATATTCAGTCAAGGTTTCACGTGCCCCGACCTACTCGATTTCACATGATCAGATTTTCGACTACGGGGCTATCACCCACTATGGCCGCGCTTCCCAGCGCGTTCGTCTAATCA
The DNA here is from genome assembly GCF_013000985.1 of Halomonas sp. PGE1. Lineage (NCBI taxonomy): Bacteria > Pseudomonadati > Pseudomonadota > Gammaproteobacteria > Oceanospirillales > Halomonadaceae > Halomonas > Halomonas sp. PGE1. The sequence goes on along the minus strand of NZ_CP053032.1, from coordinate 884,503 downwards.
GTCACATGCTTAAGGGCTGGTCCCCGTTCGCTCGCCGCTACTGGGGGAATCTCGGTTGATTTCTTTTCCTCGGGGTACTTAGATGTTTCAGTTCCCCCGGTTCGCCTCCCAACACCTATGTATTCAGTGTGGGATACCCTGCTTATGCAGGGTGGGTTTCCCCATTCAGAAATGCCCGGGTCACAGGTCGTTTGCCACCTCGCCGAGCCTTATCGCAGGCTACCACGTCTTTCATCGCCTCTGGCTGCCTAGGCATCCACCGTGTGCGCTTCATCGCTTGACCATATAACCCCAAGGGGTCTGATCTGCGATGACAGTTTGACAATTGCCGGATACGCTTGAGACGTATCTCATGTTCTTCCTGAATCTCTCCAGGAAGGAACGTTTGTCAGCATGATTCACATTGTTAAAGAGCAGACTGTCAATCGACAGTCATAAACCGGTCATTGCAAGGTGCAAGGATGGCTTATGACTGCGGATCCGATCAGGTAATGACTGTTGTGGGGGGGAGGATGGTGGAGCCAAGCGGGATCGAACCGCTGACCTCCTGCGTGCAAGGCAGGCGCTCTCCCAGCTGAGCTATGGCCCCACGATAGCCCGATACTTCTGGGTAATGTTTATTCAGGCAAGGCATTTTCGTGGCGACGCATAGCCTGCTATGCGAGTCACAGAAATAACGCAGGACTGGATCAAATTTGGTGGGTCTGGGCAGATTTGAATAAACCCCGCGACCTCACCCTTCTCTTTACAGAAATTCTGGGGGCGCGCTCTAACCAACTGAGCTACCCGGCCGTTCAGAGAATGGTGGGTCTGGGCAGATTTGAACTGCCGACCTCACCCTTATCAGGGGGTGCGCTCTAACCAACTGAGCTACAGACCCATTGGTCACGCTGGGCCTATACCCAAACAGTCTTTTGCTCTGGTCGATCAGGTAATTCATTGTGAGCACTTGCCGCGTGTCGGGACGTCGTCGATAAGGAGGTGATCCAGCCGCAGGTTCCCCTACGGCTACCTTGTTACGACTTCACCCCAGTCATGAACCACACCGTGGTGATCGCCCTCCGAAGTTAGGCTAACCACTTCTGGTGCAGTCCACTCCCATGGTGTGACGGGCGGTGTGTACAAGGCCCGGGAACGTATTCACCGTGACATTCTGATTCACGATTACTAGCGATTCCGACTTCACGGAGTCGAGTTGCAGACTCCGATCCGGACTGAGACCAGCTTTTCGGGATTAGCTCCACCTCGCGGCTTCGCAACCCTTTGTACTGGCCATTGTAGCACGTGTGTAGCCCTACCCGTAAGGGCCATGATGACTTGACGTCGTCCCCACCTTCCTCCGGTTTGTCACCGGCAGTCTCCTTAGAGTTCCCGACATGACTCGCTGGCAAATAAGGACAAGGGTTGCGCTCGTTACGGGACTTAACCCAACATTTCACAACACGAGCTGACGACAGCCATGCAGCACCTGTCTGTGCGTTCCCGAAGGCACCAATCCATCTCTGGAAAGTTCGCACGATGTCAAGGGTAGGTAAGGTTCTTCGCGTTGCATCGAATTAAACCACATGCTCCACCGCTTGTGCGGGCCCCCGTCAATTCATTTGAGTTTTAACCTTGCGGCCGTACTCCCCAGGCGGTCGACTTATCGCGTTAACTGCGCCACAAAGCTCTCAAGGAGCCCAACGGCTAGTCGACATCGTTTACGGCGTGGACTACCAGGGTATCTAATCCTGTTTGCTACCCACGCTTTCGCACCTCAGCGTCAGTGTCAGTCCAGAAGGCCGCCTTCGCCACTGGTATTCCTCCCGATCTCTACGCATTTCACCGCTACACCGGGAATTCTACCTTCCTCTCCTGCACTCTAGCCTGACAGTTCCGGATGCCGTTCCCAGGTTGAGCCCGGGGCTTTCACAACCGGCTTATCAGACCGCCTACGCGCGCTTTACGCCCAGTAATTCCGATTAACGCTCGCACCCTCCGTATTACCGCGGCTGCTGGCACGGAGTTAGCCGGTGCTTCTTCTGTGGGTGATGTCCTTCCTCGAGGGTATTAGCCCCAAGGCTTTCTTCCCCACTGAAAGTGCTTTACAACCCGAAGGCCTTCTTCACACACGCGGCATGGCTGGATCAGGCTTTCGCCCATTGTCCAATATTCCCCACTGCTGCCTCCCGTAGGAGTTCGGGCCGTGTCTCAGTCCCGATGTGGCTGATCATCCTCTCAGACCAGCTACGGATCGTCGCCTTGGTGAGCCATTACCTCACCAACAAGCTAATCCGACATAGACTCATCCGATAGCGCAAGGTCCGAAGATCCCCTGCTTTCTCCCGTAGGACGTATGCGGTATTAGCCTGGGTTTCCCCAGGTTATCCCCCACTACCGGGCAGATTTCTATGCATTACTCACCCGTCCGCCGCTCGCCACCAGGAAGCAAGCTTCCCGTGCTGCCGCTCGACTTGCATGTGTTAGGCCTGCCGCCAGCGTTCAATCTGAGCCATGATCAAACTCTTCAGTTTAAGATCATATAGTCCTTACCCTTCGAAGAAGGAAGCGGACCAAACTTGGCTCAAGGTTCAAACGTTCTCAAAAAGATCCGAAGATCTTTGACGAGTCGCTTGCCTTGATGTTTCAGTGACTGGTCACCGACACATCGACAAGCGCCCACATGAATTACCTGATCGATTGTTAAAGAGCGGCTCCCGTCTCGACATTCGAGTGGAGCGTCTCGCTTGCTGTCGGTGAGAGTGAACTCTCTGTCGCCAGCGCCCTGCGAGGAAGGCGTATTCTACCGATTCGCTTCAGCGTGTCAAGCGGCGGTTGGCGGTGCGTGGCACCCCGTCCGACTTTCGCTGACTGCTCACCTCATCTTGCCGAGGCGCTGCGAATAGAGCCCTCAGCGAGCCCTGCAGAACAAGTGGTGCGCATTCTAGCGAATCCGCGGTGAGTGTCAAGCGAGAAGATTTTCGAAACTTTCAAAAATCCCAAGCAGAACAACCACTTCTACCACCTTTCACCGCCTGCAACCTTGCTGGTCACCGGCAGCGGATGCATACTTTACGGCTTCCCCCGGCCCGGGGCAAGCCCTCTCTGTAAAAAAGTTTCAGGATGATGGCAGAGCGGCGAATCCGGGGAGTCAGTACATCGCCCCGAACTATCCACAGCGCCGCAGCGGAAGGGGCTGTGGACAAACCGCGGCGCCGAGACGACAGCGCCCGCACGAGGCGGGCGCTGTGATCATGAGGCGGTGGTAGTCAGCCGGCGGGGGGCGCGTTCTTCATCTTGCGCATCACGGCCATCACCGGACCGGAGGCCACGTAGGCCCCGAACAGCAGCAGCAGCATCACCGAGGGCTGCATCGAGATCACCACGAAACCGAGCACGATGGCCAGCAGCACCACGAAGGGCACCGGCCCCTTGAGGTCCACCTCCTTGAAACTGTAGTAGCGGATATTGCTGACCATCAGCACGCCGGCGGCGGCCACGATCAGCAGCATCAGCAGCTTGAAGCCGAAGGCCTCGGCATCGAAGCTGTGGAAGGTCCAGATGCTGGCGGCCACCAGCGCCGCCGCCGAGGGACTGGGCAGGCCGATGAACCACTTCTTGTCGACGCTGCCGATCTGCACGTTGAAGCGCGCCAGGCGCAGCGCGGCACAGGCGACGTAGAGGAAGGCCACCACCCAGCCGGTTTTGCCGATGTCCTGGAGAATCCAGGTGAAGGCCACCAGCGCCGGCGCCGCCCCGAAGGAGAGCATGTCCGAGAGACTGTCATACTCGGCGCCAAAGGCGCTTTGGGTGTTGGTCATGCGCGCCACCCGGCCATCCAGGCCGTCGAGCACCATGGCGATGAAGATCGCCACCGCCGCTGCGGTGAAGTCGCCGTTGATGCCGGCAACGATCGCGAAGAAGCCCGCGAACAGGGCCGAGGTGGTGAAGAGGTTGGGCAGCAGATAGATTCCCTTGCGGCGAACCTTCTTGCCATCCTCCACGGCCTCCTCGATCACCTCGGTCTCGCGCACGAAGGCCGCCGCCAGATCCTCCTCGGCCGGGGGCACCCGCTCGGGTGACGCCTGGGCGTCCGGCTCGGCATCCGGCCGGGCAGGGTCGTGATCGGTAGTACGGGGGTCCTGACTCATGCGTCTCGTCCATAGCCGAAATGAAGGCGCCGCGAGGGCGCACCCTCATTCTACACGCCCGACACGCCCCCACAACGCCACGCATCGGCTCGGCCCCACAATGAAAGAGGGCGCGGATGCCCGCGCCCTCTTCGTCTGTCCGACAACCGATCGGGATCAGTTCTTGGACTTGTCCACCAGCTGGTTGGCGGCGATCCACGGCATCATGCCACGCAGCTTGGCACCCACGATCTCGATCTGGTGCTCGGCGTTCAGGCGGCGACGCGCCGTCATCGACGGGTAGTTGCCGTTGCCTTCCTGGATGAACATCTTGGCGTACTCGCCGGTCTGGATGCGCTTGAGAGCGTTGCGCATCGCCTCGCGAGACTGCTCGTTGATCACCTCGGTGCCGGTCACGTACTCGCCATACTCCGCGTTGTTGGAGATGGAGTAGTTCATGTTGGCGATGCCGCCCTCGTACATCAGGTCGACGATCAGCTTGAGCTCGTGCAGACACTCGAAGTAGGCCATCTCGGGGGCATAGCCCGCCTCGGTCAGGGTCTCGAAGCCGGCCTTGACCAGCTCGACGGCGCCGCCGCACAGCACGGCCTGCTCACCGAACAGATCGGTCTCGGTCTCATCCTTGAAGGTGGTCTCGATGATGCCGCTGCGGCCACCGCCGACGCCGGCAGCGTAGGAGAGCGCCAGCTCCTTGGCGGAGCCGGAGGCGTCCTGGTGAATGGCGATCAGGTCGGGGATGCCGCCACCCTTGACGAACTCGGAGCGCACGGTGTGGCCCGGGGCCTTGGGCGCGATCATGATCACGTCCAGGTCCTTGCGCGGCTCGATCTGGTTGTAGTGGATGTTGAAGCCGTGGGCGAAGGCCAGGGTGGCACCCTGCTTCAGGTTCGGCTCGACCTCGTTCTCGTAGATCGCCTTCTGATTCTCGTCCGGGGCCAGGATCATCACCACGTCGGCGGTCTTGCACGCCTCGGGCACGCTGGCGACCTTGAGGCCGGCGGCCTCGGCCTTGGCGGCGGAGGAAGAACCGGCGCGCAGGGCGACGGTGACGTCGACGCCGGACTCCTTCAGGTTGTTGGCGTGGGCGTGGCCCTGTGAGCCGTAGCCCACGATGGTGACCTTCTTGCTCTGGATGAGGGAGAGGTCGCAATCCTTGTCGTAGTAAACGTGCATGGTCGTGCTCCTGGAACGTCGATGAATGTGGGTGTCAGCGTTGATGGCCACCCGCCCCGTCTGACGCGGGACTGGATTCGCGGCATCCGATGGGGACACCATACGCCAGCCCTACCATTGCGTAAAACGCGATATTTGCAACGTGACATGCCAGATCATGCAATACTGACCTCATGGACATGCGCCCCCTCAAGCACTTCCTCGCCCTGGCCGACAGCCTGCACTTCGGCCGCGCCAGCGAAACCTGCCACGTCAGCCCCTCGACCCTCTCCCGCTCGATCCGCCAGCTCGAGGAGAGCCTGGGGGTCACGCTCTTCGAGCGCGACAACCGTCACGTGGCCCTGACCCGCCAGGGCGAGACCTTCCAGGCCTACGCCCGAGAGGCCCTCGAGCAGTGGGAACAGCTGCGGCTCTCGCTGCAGAGCGAGGCGCTGCGACTCACCGGGGAGATCAGCGTCTACTGCTCGGTGACCGCCAGCTACAGCTTCCTCTACGCGCTGCTCAGCGAGTTTCGCACCCACCACCCCGGCATCGAGCTCAAGCTGCATACCGGCGACCCCGCCGAGGCCATGGCGCGGGTGCTGGCCGGCGAGGAGGACATGGCGATCACCCCCCGCCCGCGACGCACCCCCGAGGCGCTGGCCTTCAAGTCGCTGACCCGTGCGCCGCTGGTGTTCATCGCGCCGCGGGAGGCCGCCCCGTGGATTCCCTCTACCCCGGAGTCGCCCAGCGCCGAGCAGTGGCGGGAGGTGCCGATGATCCTCTCCGAGGCGGGCCTCTCCCGGGAGTTTGCCGACACCTGGTTCAAGGCACTGGGGGTGGCGCCACGCATCTACGCCCAGGTGGCGGGCCACGAGGCGATCGTCAGCATGGTGGGGCTGGGCTTCGGCATCGGCGTGGTGCCGAAGATCGTGCTCGACAACAGCCCGCTCCAGGAGCGGGTGCGGGTGCTGCCGGTGAAGCCGGAGCTGCCCCACTACGACGTGGGCCTCTGCGTGCTGGAGCGACGCCTGCGAAGCCCGCTGATCCAGGCGCTATGGGATGAGGTGATCGAGCGCTGAGGTTTTCCCCGAAAACAGCAAGGCCGCCCCGAGGGGCGGCCTAACATTCTGCAGATGTAGATTTACGTCACGAGCGACGATAAGTCGGCCACCGCCGGAGCGCAGCAACCGGAGTTGACTGGCTGCTCAATGAGGATTGTGAGCACCGCCGGTGGCCGAGATGGCTAGGTTCGCTCCCGGCGAACCAGCGCACTTCCCACATCCATGTGGGTCGTCGAACGCAGTAGTAAATCAGAGCGACAGCACCTTGTCGCCGCGGGCAATACCGGAAACCCCGGTACGCGCCACCTCCAGGATGCCCACCGGGGCCATGGCCTGCAGGAAGGCGTCCAGCTTGCCGGCATCGCCGGTGATCTGCACGGTGTAGAGGCTCGGCGACACGTCGACGATCTGCGCGCGGAAGATATCCACGGTGCGCTTCACCTCGTCGCGGGCCGCGCCCAGCGCCTTGACCTTCACCAGCATCAGCTCGCGCTCGATGTGGTTGCCCTCGGTGAGGTCCACCAGCTTGACCACGTCGATCAGCTTGTTGAGGTGCTTGGTGATCTGCTCGATCACCCGGTCATCGCCCACGGTGGTGACGGTGAGGCGCGACAGGGTCGGCTCCTCGGTGGGCGCCACGTTCAGCGTCTCGATGTTGAAGTTGCGCTGAGAGAAGAGCCCCACCACGCGAGACAGGGCGCCCGGTTCGTTTTCCATCAGAATCGAGATGATATGGCGCATCAGGTCCGCTCCGTCTTGGAAAGCAGCATGTCACGCATGGCGCCCAGGGGCACCTGCATCGGATAGACGTGCTCGTGCGGGTCGACCGCCACGTCGAGGAACACCAGCTCGTGCTTGTCGGCCAGGAAGCGCTCCAGGGCCGGCTCGAGCTGGTCGAGGGTCTCGACCTTCAGCGCGGTGAAGCCATAGGACTCGATCAGTTTCTGGAAGTCGGGCAGCGACTCCATGTAGGAGTGGGCATGGCGGGACTTGTAGTTCAGGTCCTGCCACTGGCGCACCATCCCGAGCGAGGCGTTGTTCAGGTTGATGATCTTCACGCCCACCCCGTACTGCTTACAGGTGGAGAGCTCCTGCATCATCATCTGGAAGCTGCCCTCGCCGGTCACGCAGACCACCTGCTCTTCCGGGAAGTTCTGCTTGATGCCCATGGCCGCCGGGAAGCCGAAGCCCATGGTGCCGAGGCCGCCGGAGGTGATGAAGCGGTTGGGCTTGTCGAACTTGTAGTACTGGGCGGCAAACATCTGGTGCTGCCCCACGTCGGTGGTGACATAGGCCTCGCCGCGGGTCACCCGGCACAGCGCCTCGACCACCTCCTGAGGCTTGATCTTCTCGCCGGGCTTCGAGGGCTCGTAGAGCTTGCCCACGCGCTCCTCGCGCCAGCCGTCGATCTTCTGCCACCACTCGGCCAGGGCCTCGGGGTTGGCGATCTCCTTGCCCTGCACCAGGCTGATCATCTCGCTGATCACGCTGCCGGCCGGCCCCACGATGGGCACGTCGGCGCGCACCGTCTTGGAGACCGAGCTCGGGTCGACGTCCACATGGATGATCTTGGCCGTGGGGCAGAACTTGGAGGTGTTGTTGGTGACACGGTCATCGAAGCGCGCCCCGATGGCGATGATCAGGTCGGCATGGTGCATGGCCATGTTGGATTCAAAGGAGCCGTGCATGCCCAGCCAGCCCAGACACTGCCTGTCGCCCTGCGGGTAGGCGCCGATGCCCATCAGGGTGGTGGTGATCGGGAAGCCCAGCTGCTTGACCAGATCGGTGAGCCCCTCGCTGGCCCGCCCGGTGACCACGCCGCCGCCGGTATAGAAGACCGGGCGCTTGGCCTTGAGCATCATCTCCACGGCCTTCTTGATCTGGCCGGTGTGCCCGCGGGTGACCGGGTTGTACGAGCGCATCTTGACCTTCTTCGGGTAGACGTACTCGTAGCGCTCGGTGGGGGCGGTCATGTCCTTGGGAATGTCCACCACCACCGGGCCGGGACGACCGGTGGAGGCCAGGTAGAAGGCCTTCTTGAGGACTTCGGGAATCTCGGTCGGATGCTTGATCGAGAAGCTGTGCTTCACGATGGGGCGAGTCACGCCGATGATGTCGGTTTCCTGGAAGGCGTCGTCGCCGATCAGGTGGCTCATCACCTGGCCGCACAACACCACCATCGGGATCGAATCCATGTAGGCGGTGGCGATGCCGGTGACGGCGTTGGTGGCGCCGGGGCCGGAGGTGACCAGCACCACGCCGGGCTTGCCCGAGGCGCGCGCGTAGCCGTCGGCGGCGTGGGTGGCGGCCTGCTCGTGGCGCACCAGGATGTGCTTGACCTTGTCCTGACGGAACAGGGCGTCGTAGATGTGCAGCGCCGCTCCGCCTGGATAGCCGTAGATATATTCGACGCCCTCATCCTGCAGGAAGCGGGCGATCATGTCCGCGCCGGAAAGCAGTTCCACGTTGTGTTTCTCCCCTGGAGGTCTCGAGTGCGATCCGCGCCCGAAGCGGGCGCGGGGTCGAGTGCGGCGGTATGCCGCTGCCGGACATGCCGGCACCTGATGCCAAACCCTGGCAGTTAAAGACCCTGTTGGGGCCTGCACTCTCATCGCGGCGGATCGCCGCGTCGGGGCGTTGGCCGGGACGGGCGGTTGGCCCGTGCCCGGAAGTCCTTCGGCGGGTAGAGGCCCTCTGGCCTACCCATCGCGCGGGGATGAGGGGGTTGCCCGCAGAGTTCCGCGCCCGCAAATCAGGAAGGGCCAAGATTCCATTAGCGATGCAACGGTGTCAACCGCATAAAAAGTGTGAGAGTGGCGAGGGGCATGGGCATAAAAGAGCCCGCCGGGTTGAACACCGGGCGGGCAAGGGGGTTACAGGACGCAACCTGAACTCAGTGTAGACCGTCGCCGGGCTCGCACCCGGCCGGCCGCGTAACGCTTTGTACGCCTCAGCTCTGGAACACCAGCTGGGTGCCCTCGGCCTCCACGTGGATGACATCTCCCGGCAGAAACCTGCCGGCCAGCAGGTCCTGGGCGAGCGGGTTCTCGAGCCGCGCCTGGATCGCCCGCTTGAGCGGGCGGGCGCCGTAGACCGGGTCGAAGCCCACCACGGCGAGCTGCGCCATGGCCGCATCGCTGACCTCGAGGCCGAGGTCGTGCTCGGCCAGCCGCGCACGCAGCCGCGCAAGCTGGATGGCGGCGATGGCCTGGATCTGCTCCTGGCCCAGGGCGTGGAACACCACGACCTCGTCGATGCGGTTGATCAGCTCGGGGCGGAAGTGGCTGCCCACCACCTCCATCACCATCTCCTTCATCTGCTCGTAGTTCTTGTCAACGTTGGAGTCGTCGCCGCCCAGGCGCTGGATGATCTCCGAGCCCAGGTTGGAGGTCATCACGATCACAGTGTTGCGGAAGTCCACGGTGCGACCCTGGCCATCGGTGAGGCGTCCGTCCTCCAGCACCTGCAGCAGGATATTGAAGACGTCCGGGTGGGCCTTCTCCACCTCGTCGAGCAGCAGCACCGAGTAGGGCTTGCGCCGCACCGCCTCGGTCAGGTAGCCGCCCTCCTCGTAGCCCACGTAGCCGGGGGGCGCCCCGATCAGCCGCGCCACCGAGTGCTTCTCCATGAACTCCGACATGTCGATGCGCACCATCGCCTCCTCGGTGTCGAAGAGGAAATGGGCCAGCGCCTTGCACAGCTCGGTCTTGCCCACCCCGGTGGGGCCCAGGAACAGGAAGGAGCCGTTGGGGCGATTGGGGTCGGCGAGCCCGGCCCGGGAGCGCCGCACGGCGTTGGCCACCGCGGTCACCGCCTCCTCCTGGCCGATCACCCGCTCGTGGAGCGCCTCCTCCATGCGCAGCAGCTTGTCGCGCTCGCCCTCGAGCATCTTGGCCACCGGGATGCCGGTCCAGCGCGAGACCACCTCGGCGATCTCCTCCTCGGTGACGTTGGAGCGCAGCAGCTGGTGACGGGTAGTGTCGGCCTCGCCCTCGCCGGCCTCGCTGATCTTCTTCTCGAGCGCGGGGATCACCCCGTACTGGATCTCGGACATCCGCGCCAGGTCGCCCTGGCGGCGCGCCTGCTCCAGCTCGACCCGGGCGCGCTCGAGCTCGTCCTTGAACTGGGCCGCCCCCTGAATGCTGGCCTTCTCGGCCTTCCAGATCTCCTCGAGGTCGGCGTACTCCCGCGAGAGGGCCTCGATCTGCTCCTCGAGGACCTCGAGGCGCTTCTTCGAGGCCTCGTCGGTCTCCTTCCTGAGGTGCTCGCGCTCCATCTTGAGCTGAATCAGCCGACGATCGAGACGGTCCATCTCCTCGGGCTTGGAGTCGAGCTCCATGCGGATGCGCGAGGAGGCCTCGTCGACCAGGTCGATGGCCTTGTCGGGCAGCTGGCGGTCGGTGATGTAGCGTGCCGAGAGCTTGGCCGCGGCGATGATGGCGCCGTCGGTGATATCGACGCCGTGGTGCACCTCGTAGCGCTCCTTGAGGCCGCGCAGGATCGCCACGGTATCCTCCTCGCTGGGCTCATCCACCAGCACCTTCTGGAAGCGCCGCTCGAGCGCCGCGTCCTTCTCGATGTACTGGCGGTACTCGTCCAGGGTGGTGGCGCCCACGCAGTGCAGCTCGCCGCGGGCCAAGGCCGGCTTGAGCATGTTGCCGGCGTCCATGGCGCCCTCGGCCTTGCCGGCACCCACCATGGTGTGCAGCTCGTCGATGAACAGGATCACCCGGCCCTCCTCCTGGGCCAGCTCCTTGAGCACCGACTTGAGGCGCTCCTCGAACTCGCCGCGGAACTTGGCGCCGGCCAGCAGCGCGCCCATGTCCAGCGACAGCACGCGCTTGTTCTTGAGGCCCTCGGGCACCTCGCCGTTGACGATGCGCTGGGCCAGGCCCTCGACGATGGCGGTCTTGCCCACGCCGGGCTCGCCGATCAGCACCGGGTTGTTCTTGGTGCGCCGCTGCAGCACCTGGATGGTGCGGCGGATCTCGTCGTCGCGGCCGATCACCGGGTCGAGCTTGCCGCTGGCGGCGCGCTCGTTGAGATCCAGGGTGTACTTCTCCAGCGCCTCGCGGCTCTCCTCGGCGTTGGGATCATCGACCCGCTCGCCGCCGCGCACGCCGTCGACGGCGGCCTCCAGGGCCTTGCGAGTCACCCCCGCCTGGGTCAGCAGCCGGGTAACCGCGTGCCCCATCTCGAGGGCGGCCAGCAGCACCAGTTCGCTGGCGATGTACTGGTCGCCCCGCTTCTGGGCCTCGCGGTCGGTGAGGTTGAACAGCTTGATCAGCTCGCGGGAGGGCTGCACCTCGCCGTCGAAGTGGGCGACCTTCGGCAGGTCGTCGAGGTGGCCCACCAGGGCGTCGCGAAGCCGGGCGGCATCGCCGCCGGCCTTCTGGACCAGCGCCTTCACGCCGGTATCGCGGGCATCCAGCAGCGCCAGCAGCAGGTGGCCGGGTTCCAGCTGGTTATGGCCGCGGCCAACCGCCAGGGACTGGGCATCGGCCACGGCGCTCTGCAGCTTGGCGGTGAACTTGTCGAAACGCATGAGAACTTCCTCCATCGGGGTGGCGAGGCGGTCGGACGCCCCGCTCGGCCCGGTCAATTTGTCTTGACACACTCAATGGAGTCAGGCTGGCCGGCTTTCAAGTCGGCCGCCAGGGGAAGCACGTGGCAAGTTGACGCGGATCAAGGCACAAGGAGTCGCTCTTCGACCGGCCCACGGCGCCTCTCGCTTGGCGCTATCGCAGCCAGATCACGCTGGCCATTCGCCCGGTGCGGCCATCGTCGCGGCGATGGGAGTAGAAGCGCGGTTCGCAGGCGGTGCAGAAGTGGCCGCCGCTGATGTGGGCGACGCCGAGACGTTCCAGGCGCAGGCGCGCCAGGCGGTAGAGGTCGGCCATGTAGTGACCCAGGCGATAGGGGCTCGGGTCGAAGGCGTCGGCCGCCTCGGGGTGCACGCCAGCGAAGGCCTGGTAGACCTCGGGCCCCACCTCGAACTGGGCATTGGAGATCGCCGGCCCCAGCCAGGCCAGCTGCTCCTCCGGCGGCACGCCCAGCGCCGCCACCGTGGCCTCGAGCACCCCGCCGGCCAGCCCGCGCCAGCCCGCGTGGGCCACCGCCACCCGCGTGCCGCGAAGGTCGCTGAAGAACACCGGCAGGCAGTCGGCGGTGAGCACCACGCAGGCGTAGTCGCGATTGACGGCCACCGCGGCATCGGCCTCGGGCGGCGTCGCCTCGAAGTGCTGCTGTACCCGGGCGCCGTGGACCTGGTTGAGCCACAGCAGCGGCCGCTCCTCGTCGACCTGCTTCTGCAGCAGGCGCCGGCAGAGGGCCACGTGGTCGGGGTTGTCGCCGACGTGGTCCGCCGGGTTGAAGCAGGCAAAGTCGCCCTGGCTCGGGCCGGTCTCGCGGGTGGTGACGAAGGCGCCCACGGAGGTGGGCGCCGGCCAGTCGGGCAGGATCAGGGTCGGCCGCAGATCGGGGGCATCGCTCATCAACGGGTCCTCGACAAGGAGGGGTCAGCGCATCGTCTCGTGGTCATGGCGCAGGTAGTCCAGCAGCATCAGGATGTCATCCGGCAGCGCCGAGCGAAAGGTCACCGTCTCGCCGCTGCCGGGATGCACGAAGGCCAGCTTGCGGGCGTGGAGCGCCTGGCGCGGGAATTCGCGCAGGATCTCCTTGAGGGGCTCGGCGGCACCGGGCGGCAGCTTGAGGCGACCGCCGTAGGTGGGGTCTCCCACCAGGGGGTAGCGCAGGTGGGCCAGGTGCACGCGGATCTGGTGGGTGCGCCCGGTCTCCAGCCGGCAGCGGACATGGGTATGGGCGCGGAAGCGCTCCACCACCCGGTAGTGGGTCACCGCCGGCTTGCCGGAGGCCGTCACCGCCTGGCGCTTGCGATCCTTGGGGTGGCGGCCGATGGGGGCGTCCACCGTGCCGCCGGAGGTCATCACCCCCACGCACACCGCATCGTACTCGCGGGACACGGTGCGCGCCTGGAGCTGCGCCACCAGGGCCGTCTGGGCGGCCAGGGTCTTGGCCACCACCATCAGGCCGGTGGTGTCCTTGTCGAGGCGATGGACGATGCCGGCTCGCGGCACGCCGGCAAGCGCGGGGCAGTGGTGCAGCAGCGCATTGAGCAGGGTGCCATCGGGATTGCCTGCCGCCGGATGCACCACCAGCCCCGCGGGCTTGTCGATCACCAGCACCTCGTCGTCCTCGTGCACCACCGCCAGGGGGATGTCCTCGGGCTCGAAGCGGGTGTCATCCTCGATCTCGGCGTCGAGGCGCAGCCACTCGCCGCCGTAGACCTTGTCCCTGGGCTTGGCAGGCCGACCGTCCAGGGTCAGCGCCCCGGCCTTGATCCAGGCCTTGAGGCGCTCGCGGGAGTGGTCGGCGAAGAGCTCGGCAGCGGCCTGGTCGAGGCGCAGGCCGGCCATGGCGTCGGGAACGCGTTGCTGGGCTTCCAGGGTCTGTGGCATGGGTGCGGGGCGGCCTGTCAGCAGGAGAGTGGGTCAGAGCAGCGCGCGGTGACTGCGTTTTGCCGCGCAGTGCTTTATAGTGAGCGGGTTTCGGTCGATTCTACCACGGCCAGTCCGCGTTGTTTGCCACGAGGATCACGATGCGCGTATTCCGCCCTACCGCCCGACTTGCGGCCCTGCTGGTGGCCTCCAGCCTGCTGGTGGGCTGCGCCAGCAGCGGCTCCACCGATGAAGAAGAGGATGAGTTCGCCGGGATCGCCGAGCGCGAGCTCTACGAAGAGGCGCGCAGCTCCCTGGAGCGGCGCAACTTCACTGCGGCCATCACCCGGCTCGAGGCCCTGGACACCCGCTTCCCCTTCGGCAACCACGCCGAACAGGCGCAGCTGGAGCTGATCTACGCCTACTACGAGAGCAGCGACTGGGAAGCCACCCGAGCCGCAGCCAGCCGCTTCATCCGCCTCCACCCGAGCCACCCCCAGGCCGACTACGCGCTCTACATGCGCGCGCTCGCCGCCTGGCAGGCCGGCCGCTTCAGCCTCGAGCGCCTGAAGCTGATCGACATCTCCCGGCGTGACCTGGGCGCCTCCCGCGACGCCTACACCGACTTCAGCGAACTGGTGCGGCTCTACCCCAACAGCCAGTACGCCCCGGATGCCCAGCAGCGCATCGTCTACCTGCGCAACCTGATGTCCCGCCACGAGCTTCACGTGGCCGACTACTACCTGCGCCGCGGGGCCTACCTGGCCGCCGTGGAGCGCGGCCGCTGGGTGATCGAGAACTACCCGGAGAGCGAGGCGACCCGCGACGCCCTGGCGGTGATGGTCGAAGGCTATCTGGGCCTGGAGATGCGCGACCGCGCGCGTGAGGTGCTGGAAGTGCTGATCGAGAACGACCCCCGCCACAACCAGCTGCGCGGCCGCACCTTCGAACCCAGGCACGTGAACGCCCAGTCGCTCTCGGCCTGACCCCGAGCGCCCGCCCCGCCCTGAGCCCCACACGGCAGAACGCCACCTCCCGAGGGGGAGGTGGCGTTCCGGGGCAGCCTGGTCGCGGCGGGCCCTACTCGCCGGGTTGCCAGCCGTTGACGATGGGATAGCGGCGGTCGCGACCGAAGCCGCGCCGGGTGACCCGCACCCCCACCGCGGCCTGGCGGCGCTTGTACTCGCAGCGGTCCACCAGCCGGACCACCTGGTAGACATCGTCGCAATCGAAGCCCGCTTCGATGATCGCCTCGGCGCTCATGTCGCCCTCGATATAGCGCACCAGGATGGCATCCAGGGTGTCGTAGTCCGGCAGCGAGTCGCTGTCCTGCTGGCCGGGGGCGAGCTCCGCGGAGGGCGGCCGCTCGATGACCCGCTCGGGGATCGCCGGCGACTGAGTATTGCGCCAGCGGGCCAGGCGGTAGACCCAGGTCTTGTAGACGTCCTTGATGGCGTTGTAGCCCCCCGCCATGTCGCCATAGAGGGTCGCATAGCCCACCGCCATCTCGCTCTTGTTGCCGGTGGTGAGCACCATCAGGCCCTTCTTGTTGGAGATCGCCATCAGCAGCACGCCGCGACAGCGCGACTGCAGGTTCTCCTCGGTGGTGTCGCGCTCGCTGCCCTCGAAGACCCCGGCCAGGGTCGTCATGAAGGCCTCCACCATGGGCTCGATGGGCAGCACCTCGTAGTGCACGCCGAGCAGCTCGGCCTGCCTGGCGGCGTCCTCCTTCGAGATGTCCGCGGTGTAGTGGTAGGGCATCATCACCGCCTGCACCCGCTGGGGGCCCAGCGCATCCACGGCGATGGCCAGCGACAGCGCCGAGTCGATGCCCCCGGAGAGCCCCAGCACCACCCCCTCGAAGCCGCTCTTGTTGACGTAGTCGCGAAGCCCGGTGACCAGCGCGCAGTAGAGGTTCTCCTCGGGCTCGACGTCGGGCTCGGTCTCGCCCGGCTGCGGCACCCAGTGGCCCTTCTCCCTGACCAGCTGCACCGGCATCAGCCCCACCTGCC
Organism: Halomonas sp. PGE1; assembly: GCF_013000985.1. Classification (NCBI taxonomy): domain Bacteria; kingdom Pseudomonadati; phylum Pseudomonadota; class Gammaproteobacteria; order Oceanospirillales; family Halomonadaceae; genus Halomonas; species Halomonas sp. PGE1. The sequence continues at coordinate 868,688 of NZ_CP053032.1, read as the reverse complement.
AGTGGGGCGCCTGGATCATCAGGCTTCCCTTGGCATCCACGCAGGCGGAGCCGCCGTCGAACACCAGCTCGTCCTGGCCGCCGATCATGTTGACGTAGACGATGGGCAGCCCCACCTCGGCGGCCCGCGCCTCGAGCAGACGCAGCCGCTCGGCGGGCTTGTCCTGGTGGAAGGGGGAGGCGTTGAGGCTGACCAGCACCTGGGCACCGGCCTCCCGGGCCTGGCGCGCCGGCGCCTCGTCCCACAGGTCCTCGCAGATCAGCAGGCCCAGCTTCGCCCCCTTGTGATCGAGCACCAGCGGCTGGGTGCCGGCGGCGAAGTAGCGCTGCTCGTCGAACACCTGGTAGTTGGGCAGCGCCTGCTTGGCATACTCGCCTAGCCACTCGCCGTTGTAGAGGGCGCCGGCCAGGTTCCAGGTGCGCCCCTCGCGGCGCCCCGGGTAGCCGACGATCACCAGCACGTCGCGCACCACCTTCTGCGCCATGCGCGCGCGGGCCGCCCGCAGGCGGGTCTCCATGGAGGGGCGCAGCAGCAGGTCCTCCGGCGGGTAGCCGGTCAGGAAGAGTTCGGGGAGCACCACGATATCGGCACCATGCTCGATGCGCGCCTCGCGCACCGCCTCGATGGCGCGATCGGTATTGCCGGGAATGTCCCCGACCAGGGGGTCCAGCTGAGCCATCACCAGCGTCAGGTCTTGCATGGGCTTGGAAATCTCTCGAGAATCGACGAATACACCCATTGTCCCGCAAGGGCCGCCGACTGGCAAAGCCGTCCCGCCCCCACCTGGGAGTCCCCTACGGAATGAACCTCTTGATCATCCGCCTGATCATCTTCGCCGTGCTGTTCTTCGCCGGCCTCAAGCTCTACCGCATGTACCGGGAGTGGAAGCTCAACCGCGAGGAGCTGCTGGAGCACGACGACGACGCCCGCCCGGAGGGCGGCCAGATGGTGCGCTGCAGCTGGTGCAAGGTGCACGTCCCCGAGAGCGACGCCCTGCGCGACCAGGGCGAGTGGTTCTGCTCCAGCGCCCACCTCGACCGCTACCTCCAGGAGCAGAAGGAGCAGGCCCCGGACGACCGGGAGTAGGCTCTGCCTGAAAAGTCGGCCAGCGCCTTCTAACAGCGCCCTTCCAGGGCATAGGGCGTCGGATCGAGGATCGGCTCGCGACCCAGCAGCCGATCCACCAGCAGCCGCGTCGAGGCCGGCGCCAGCACCAGGCCGTTGCGGTAGTGGCCGGCATTGACGTACAGGTTGTCGAGGCCCGGCACCGCCCCGATGAAGGGCACCCCGTCCGGCGAGCCCGGGCGCAGCCCCGCCCAGTGGTGCTCCACCTTGCAGTCGGCCAGGGCCGGGATGATCGCCGTGGCGCTGCTCAGCAGCGATGCCCTTGCCTCGGTGTCCGTCGACTTGTCGAAGCCGCACTCCTCCAGGGTGGAGCCGGCCAGCACGCGACCGTCGGCGCGGGGAATCACGTAGCGGCCGTCCATCAGCACCACCCGCTGCACCAGCCCCGGCGGCGCCTTGAACAGGATCATCTGCCCCTTCACCGGACGCACCGGCAGGGCAACGCCCAGCGTCTCGAGCAGCCCCGCCGCCCAGGCCCCGCCGCTCACCACCACCTGGCCGCCGGCCAGGTCGCCGCGGGTCGTCTGCACCGCCAGCACCCGGCCGCCGGCCACCTCGAACCCCGTCACCTCGACCTCCTCATGCAGGGTGACCCGGGGCATCGCCGCCAGCCGCGTCCGCAGCGAACTCACCAGCCGCGGGTTGCGGATGCTGCCCAGGGTCGGCATCCACAGCGCCTCCTGAAAGCCCGGCGCCGCCTGAGGCTCCCGGGCATAGAGGAAGTCGGCATCGACGCGCTCGAGCCGCTTGCCCTGCTCCCGGGCCCACTCAAGGGCGCGCGCCTCGTCCTCCACCCGCAGGTAGAGCAGCCCCTTCTGGCGGTACTCCGGGTCGACGCCGCTCTCCTCCCGCAGGCGCAGGGCCAGCTCGGGGTAGAAGCCCTCCGACCAGCGCGACAGCCACGAGACCGCCGGGCCGTAGCGCCAGGGATAGAGCGGCGAGACGATGCCGCCCCCCGCCCAGGATGCCTCCTGGCCGCAGCGGCGGCGCTCGACCAGGGTCACCGAGTGGCCCGCATCGGCCAGCTGCAGCGTGGTCATCATGCCGATGACCCCGCCCCCCACAATCAGGAATTCGCTCACAGTCATTGTCCGTTTTGTCTGACAGGGAGATCGCGTCGCTTGGCTAGGGTGAAGGGACCACCCACGGGTCAGGGAGTCCACTCCGGGAGGGCCACATGCGCCCCATCACGCCTCGCCACATCGTCCGCCACCCTGTCGATGCCAGCGGCCACCAGGCAGGGCGCTCTGCGCCGCCCTGGTCCGCTCTCCACCAGCACGGCCTGACGCTGATCGAGCTGATCGTGGCCATCGCCGTGCTGCTCATTCTGTTCACCGCGGCGATTCCCCGCTACCAGCAGTTCACCGCCCGCAACGAGGTGGCCGCCGAGGTGATGCGCATCAAGACCGCCCTGGCGCTGGCCCGCAATACCGCGGTCACCCGACGCCAGGTGATCGCCCTCTGCCCGGTCACCGGCCCGGAGGCCACCCACTGCGAGAAGCATGACTGGACGCTGCCCATCGCCATCCTCGACGGCCACGCCACCGCCGGCAATCTGGCCGACGTCGAGGTACTGCGGGTGCTCGAGCCCAGCCGCGGGCCGACCATCACCTTCAACCGCGACTACCCGGTGCGCTACCAGGCCACCGGCTGGAGCCGTGGCCACAACGGCACCTTCACCGTCTGTGGTCGCCACGGCGATGGCCGCAAGATCATCGTCAACAATATGGGGCGGGTACGCCTCAATGACGAGGAGACGGACCCCGCCCAGTGCTGATGACACCAGGCCTCAGCTGACCCCCATATAGCGCCCGGGCTTGTGGTTGAGCGCGATGATCAGGTTGAGGGCCACGGCGCCCAGCACCGACAGGCCGACCCGCTCCAGAGGCAGCAGGGCAAGGGCCAGCAGCATGATGGCGCCGTCGATGGCGAGCTGCACATAGCCGGCGCGCCAGCCGTGGCGGTCCTGCAGGTAGAGCACCAGGATGTTGACCCCGCCGAGGCTGGCGCGATGGCGAAACAGCACCAGCATGCCCAGCCCGATCAGGCAGCCGCCCATCAGCGAGGCGTAGAGCGGCGCCACCGCCTCGATCACGATCCAGCGCCCGGTCAGCTCGGAGAAGAGCGACACCAGGCCGATGGCGGCAAAGGTGCGCAGGGTGAAGGACCACCCCATGCGGCGGATGGCCAGCCAGTAGAACGGCAGGTTGATCAGGAAGAACCAGACCCCGAAGGACCAGCCGCTGGCGTACTGCAGCAGGAAGGCGATACCGGCGGTGCTACCGGTGAGCAGCAGCGCCTGGCTGTAGAGGGTGACGCCCAGGGCCACGAAGAGGGTGCCGATCAGCAGCGCCAGGGCATCCTCGTAGTGGCGATGGGGGTCGGTGGGCTGTTCTTGCGGGTCCATGGCGCCTCTCTTGCGACGGATGACGGTGGGGCAGTGTAGCGAAGCGCTGCCCGGGGGCGCTTGATCCAGGTCCCGGGATCAGCTCGGCGCGGCGTGCTCCACCATCAGCTGCAGGCTCTCGCGACCCCGCCAGCGATTGCGGTTGAGCTTGTAGGCGCAGCGCAGCCTATCCCCGACGCCGAAGGCGGGGATCTCGCCGGGGGTCAGGGCCCGGAACCAGATCGCCTTGAGGCTGACCGGCCCGGAGGAGAGCTCCAGCATCAGGTGGGTGCCATCGGCCCCCACCGGCCGCAGCGCCTCCACCACGAAGTCACCCTGGAACAGCGGCGCCTCGAACTCGCGGCCATAGGGGCCCAGCGCCTGCAGCTCGTCCAGGGTCGCCAGGCTCAGCTGATCCGCCCCCAGCTCGCCGTCGGTGAGGATCTTCGGGTAGAGCGCCGCGCCGCCCAACTGCTCGCCTACCGCCTGCAGGAAGGCCGCCCTGAAGGCCTCGAGACGCTCGACGGGCACGCCGACGCCGGCGGCCCCGCGGTGGCCCCCGAAGCGGGGCAGTGCCTCCGGGGCCAGCTCGAAGGTGCGCTGCAGGGCATCGCGCAGGTGCAGCCCCTCGATGGAGCGCCCGGAGCCGGTGAGCATGCCGGGGGCCGCCGCCGGGGTCAGCACCAGCGCCGGGCGCCCGTAGGCCTGCACCAGGCGGGACGCCACGATGCCCTGCACGCCGGGGTGGCCGCTGTCCAGAAACACCACCACGGCGGGCTCGTCGGCGGCCAGCGCCGGCAGCGCCAGCGCCCTCGCCTCTTCGGCCATGTCGGCCTCGATCGCCTTGCGCGACTGGTTATCCTGGTCGAGCACGTCGAGGTAGCGGCTCGCCACATGATCCTGCTCGGCGAGCATGAAGTGCAGCGCCGCATAGGGGTCGTCGAGCCGCGAGCGGGCGTTGATCCGCGGCCCCATCTGGAAGCCCAGGGTCTCGGCGTCGAAGGGCACGCTGTCGGCGCCCAGGCGCTCGGCCATGGCCCGCCAGCAGGCGGCCTCCATGCGGTTGATCAGGGCCAGGCCGTGGGTCACCACGGCGCGATTGGCGGGGCTGCCGCCCAGGGAGACGCAGTCCGCCACGGTACCGAGCGCCACATAGGAGAGCCAGGGCGAAAGCTTGGGCGTGGTTTCAGCAAGCACGCCCCACTCGATCAGCACGCCGCGGGCCAGCGACATCACCAGCCAGGCCACCATGCAGCCGGCGATGGTGGGGTCGGGGTAGGCGCAGTCCTCCCGGGTGGGGTTCACCACGGCGTGGGCCGAGGGCGGCGGCCCCTCCACCGGTAGGGCGTGGTGGTCGCTGACCACCACGTCGATGCCCGCCGCGGCCAGGCGCGCAATACGCGGCTCATCGGAGCTTCCGCAGTCGGCGGTGATCACCAGGGTCGGGCGCGGCGAGAGGGCGAGGGTGCGCTCCACCAGCGGCAGGCTGATGCCGTAGCCGTCATGGATGCGGTGGCCGATCAGGCTGTGCAGCTTCACCTCCGGCACGCCGAAGAGCTCCACCAGGGTGCGCCTTATCACCACGTGGGAGGTGATGCCGTCCACGTCGTAGTCGGTGAGGATGCCGATATGCTCGCCGTCGACCACCGCGCGGGCGATGCGCTCGGCGGCACGGCGGCCATCGGCGAGCTGTTCGGGGTGGGCCAGGTGGCGCAGGCTGGGCGCGACCAGGGGGCCGATCTCGCCCGTAAAGCCCGCCAGGCGCCCGGCGAGGATCCGCGCCTGGAGCTCGGATAGCCCCTCGCGTTGGGCGCGGGCGTAGAGGGCAGCATCCCGGGGCCGCGGCAGGATGCGCGGCCTCAGGCGCTCACTCAGTTCGATGGGATCGCTTGCGGCGTTCACGCCTGACTCCTGCAGATAGTGCTGGCAGTTGAGAGCGCAGAGGCAGCAGCCCGCTCGGGGCTGATCCGGCGCCCCTCGCTGATGCTAAGGCCACCCCTGGTGACGGTGATGCGAGCTCGGATCAACCCCGTAAGGAAAAGCTAGCGGCGGTTGTCGACCACGAACTGCTGCACCGCGGAGAGCTCGGCCGGCAGCACGGTGTAGCGCTCCTCGCGCTCCAGCAGGTCGTCCATGTGCGGCGGCAGCGGCACGCCCGGGAAGCCCGCCTTGACCACCGCTTCGGCGAACTTGGCCGGGTGGGCGGTGGCCAGTGTCACCATCGGCACGCTCGCCTCGCCCCGCTCGCGCTCGGCGGCGCGGTAGCCGGTGGCGGTGTGGGGGTCGAGGATCTCCTGGGTGCGGTGGTGCGCCTCGCGGATCACCCCGAGGATGGTGGCGTCATCCACGCTGTGGCTGGCGAAGAGCTCGCGCAGCCTGGCCAGGGGCGCGTCTGCCAGGGCGGTCGGCTCGGCCTGGAAGCGCTCCAGCAGCGCCGCCACCGCAGCGCCGTCGCGACCGTAGGCCTCGAACAGCAGGCGCTCGAAGTTGGACGACACCACGATGTCCATGGAGGGCGCCAGGGTCGCCTTGAGCTCCTGCTTGGAGAAGTCGTTGGCGGCCAGGGTGCGGTGCAGGATGTCGTTGGCGTTGGTGGCGATCACGAAGCGCTCCACCGGCAGGCCCATGCGGTAGGCCATGTAGCCGGCGAAGACATTGCCGAAGTTGGCCGAGGGGACGCAGAAGCTCACCTTGCGGTGCGGCGCGCCCAGCGCCACCGCGGAGGCCACGTAGTAGACGATCTGGGCCATGATGCGCGCCCAGTTGATGGAGTTCACCGCCACCAGCCGGGTGCCGTTCAGGAAGGACTGGTCGGCGAAGCTCGCCTTGACCATGGCCTGGGCGTCGTCGAAGTTGCCCTCGATGGCGACGTTGAAGACATTGTCGGCCAGCACCGAGGTCATCTGGCGGCGCTGCACCTCCGAGACCCGCTGGTAGGGGTGGAGGATGAAGATGTCGAGGTTGTCGCAGTGGCGGCAGCCCTCGATGGCCGCGGAGCCGGTATCGCCGGAGGTGGCGCCCATGATCACCGCACGCTCGCCGCGCTTCTTCAGGAAGTGGTCGAGCAGGCGACCGAGCAGCTGCAGGGCCACGTCCTTGAAGGCCAGGGTCGGGCCGTGGAAGAGCTCGAGCAGGAAGTGGTTGGCGTCGAGCTGGTTGAGCGGCACCACGGCGTCATGGCTGAAGGTGGCATAGGCCTCGGTGACGATGGTGCGGAAGGTCTCGTCATCGATCTCGCCGTTGACGTAGGGCTGCATCACCCGGAAGGCGATCTCGGCGTACGACAGGCCCGCCATGGCGGCCAGGTCGTCGTGGGAGAGCTGAGGCACGGTTTCCGGCACGTAGAGGCCGCCGTCGCTGGCCATGCCGGTGAGCACGACCTCCTCGAAAGAGAGCGCGGGCGCCTGCCCGCGGGTGCTGATGTAGCGCATGAGTTATTCCTGCTCGTCCAGTGATTCCACGCGGATCCGGGTCACCGGTCCGGCGATATCGGCCATGGCCTCGATCTGGCGGATCGCCTCGTTCATCTGCTTCTCGACCGTGCGGTGGGTCATCAGGATGATCGGCACCAGCTCACCCTCGGTGGCCTCCTTCTGGATCAGCGCCTCGATGGAGATGCCCTGCTCGGCGAGGATGGTGGCCACCCGGGCCAGCACGCCGGGGCGGTCCACCGCCAGCAGCCGCAGGTAGTAGGCGGAGATGATCTCCTCCATGGGCATGATCGGCAGCTGGCTGACGTCCTCGCTGATGCCGCTGAAGGCCAGGTAGGGCACCCGGTAGTGGTGATCGGTGGCGATATCGCGGGCCACGTCGAGGATGTCGGCCACCACCGAGGAGGCGGTGGGCTCGGCACCGGCGCCGGCGCCGTAGTAGAGGGTCGGGCCCACGGCATCGCCCATCACGGCGATGGCATTCTTGACGCCGTGCACATTGGCCAGCAGCCGCTCCTTGGGGATCAGCGTCGGGTGCACGCGCAGCTCCAGGCCCAGGTCGGTGCGCTTGGAGATGCCCAAGTGCTTGATCACATAGCCCAGGTTGTCGGCCTGCTCCACGTCCTCGGCGGTGACCCGGGAGATGCCCTCGGTGTAGGCCTTCTCGAACTGCAGCGGCACGCCGTAGGCGATGGAGGCGAGGATGGTGAGCTTGTGGGCGGCGTCGATCCCCTCCACGTCGAAGGTGGGGTCGGCCTCCGCGTAGCCCAGCGCCTGGGCCTCGGCCAGTACGTCCTCGAAGGCGCGCCCCTCGTCCCGCATGTGGGTGAGGATGTAGTTGCCGGTGCCGTTGATGATGCCGGCCACCCACTCGATGCGGTTGGCGCCCAGCCCCTCGCGGAGCGACTTGATCACCGGGATGCCCCCGGCCACGGCGGCCTCGAAGGCCACGATCACGCCCTTGCGATGGGCGGCCTCGAAGATCTCGTTGCCGTGCACCGCGATCAGCGCCTTGTTGGCGGTGACCACGTGCTTGCCGTGCTCGATGGCGGTGAGCACCAGATCCCGGGCCACGTCATAGCCGCCGATCAGCTCCACCAGCACATCCACGTCGGGGTTGGTGGCCACCTCGAAGACGTCGGCAGTGGTCTGGATGCCGGTGAGGTCGCACTCGGGGTTGGGAGTGCGGTAGGCCACCTGCTCGATCACGATCGGGCGGCCCGCACGCCGCGCAATGTCGTCGGCGTTGCGCGTCAATACGTTGAAGGTACCGCCGCCGACGGTACCCAGCCCACAGATTCCTACTCTCACCGGTTTCAATGTCTCGCTCCTGCTCGGATGATTCTTTGTGGTCCGGCCACCTGGCCTGGCGCTGTGGCCAGGCCAGGTGGCCGGACGCTGTGTCTCAGCGGATGCGGCCTGCCCCGAGGCAGGCCGCTGCACCGGCTCGGGCCGGTGTCTGTCGTTTAATGGATCGCGGGGCTCAGCCCTCGATGCCGAGCATGGCGGCCAGTCGCTCCGCCGGCACGTAGCCGGGGACCAGACGACCGTCGGGCAGCACGATGGCCGGGGTGCCCTGGACGCCGAGCTCCAGGCCCAGATGATACTGCGCCTCGACCGGATTGTCGCAGTTGGCGGCCCCGGAAAGCGACTCCTGCCGCTTGGCGCTGCTCATCGCCTCGCTGGGATTGGCGTCGCACCAGATCTGCTGCAGGATGCGGGCACCCTCGGCATTCATGCCGGTGCGCGGGAAGGCCAGGTAGTGCACCTCGATGCCCAGCTCGTTGAGCCGCGGCACCTCCTCGTGGAGCTGCCGGCAGTAGGGGCAGGTGGTGTCGGTGAAGACCACCAGCTCGGCGCGGCTCTCACCGGCGCCGCGGAAGATCACCCGCTCGGCCTCCGGCACCTCGGCCAGGCGCGCGGCGCGCTCGCCGTTGCGGCCCTGCTCGGTCAGGTTGACCAGCCCCTGCTCGCCGTTCTCGTAGAGATCGCCGACCAGGAAGTGGCGCCCCTCGGCGTCGCTGTAGAAGCGCTCGCCGGTCTCCAGGAGCACCTCGAAGAAGCCGGCCACGGGGGTCTCGCTGACGCTCTGGACCGGCATCGGCTGGCCGTTGACCGCCAGGCGCTCGGCCAGCCGTTCGGCCTGGCCCTGTGGCGAGTCGGCCTGGACCAGCAGGGAAGCACCGAGGGTGGTGGCCAACAGGCCGCCAAGCAGGGTCCGGAAAGAGATGTTCATCGTTCAGCCTCTGGGATGATGGTCGGCGTGCAGGCGCTCCAGGCGCGCCTGCGCCACATGGGTATAGATCTGCGTGGTCGAGAGATCGCTGTGACCCAGCAGCAGCTGTACGACACGCAGGTTGGCCCCATGATTCAACAGATGGGTGGCAAAGGCGTGGCGCAGGGTGTGGGGCGACAGCGGTCGCTCGATACCTGCGCTGCGCGCGTGGGCCTTGATCCGGTACCAGAAGGCCTGGCGGGTCATGGCACGATCATCCCGGCCCGGGAAGAGCGCCGGACGGGTGATGTCGCGCATCAGGCCGCCACGCCCCGCACGCAGGTAGCGTGACAGCCACTCTACCGCCTCCTCGCCCAGCGGCACCAGCCGGTCCTTGTCGCCCTTGCCGCGCACCCGCACCACCCCCTGGCGCAGGTTGACCGCATCGGTGGTCAGGCCGACCAGCTCGGAGACCCGCAGCCCCGCGCCGTAGAGCACTTCCAGCATGGCCCGGTCGCGCAGCCCCAGGTCGGTGGCGATATCGGGGGCGGCGATCAGCCGCTCCACTTCGGCCTCCTCCAGGGTGTCCGGCAGGGCCGGCCGCACCCGCGGCAGGCGCACCTCCGCCAGCGGGTCGCCCTCGATGAGGCCGGATTCCAGGGCCCAGCGGTAGAAGCGCCGCAGGCTCGAGAGCAGCCGGGCGTTGCTGGTCAGGCGATAGCCCGCCTCGCGGCGCTCATCGAGCCAGCCAGGCAGCGCCTCCGGGGCCGGCGCCAGCAGCGCCTCGCCCCGGGCGTCGAGACGCCCTGCCCAGGCCGAGAGGTCGCGGCGGTAGGCCGCCAGGGTATGCTCGCTCACGCCCTGCTCGAGCCACAGGGCATCGAGGAAGGCATCGATGCGGGAAGCGTTGTCGGGCGAGGTCATGGCGCGTCAGGAAGGCGTGGCCCAGATGGCACGAGACCCCGCCCCGCGGGTGCGGTGACGGGGTCTCGCGGGGCCGGGCAGCGCCCGGCCCACCAGCGGCCGAGGCGGCAGCCTCAGGCCAGCTTTTCCTTGATGCGGGCAGACTTGCCGCTGCGCTCGCGGAGGTAGTACAGCTTGGCCTGGCGCACGTCGCCGCGACGCTTGACGCTGATGGAGTCGACCAGCGGGCTGTAGGTCTGGAAGGTACGCTCGACGCCGACGCCGTGGGAGATCTTGCGCACGGTGAAGGCGGAGTTGAGACCGCGGTTACGCTTGCCGATCACCACGCCTTCGAAGGCCTGGAGACGCTCACGGGTGCCTTCCTTGACCTTGACCTGGACGACGACGGTGTCGCCGGGGGCGAAGGCCGGGATTTCCTTGCTCATCTGCTCGGTTTCGAGCGCCTGGATCACCTTGTTCTTGCTGCTCATGACAACTAACTCCTTGATAACCTGATTCATCAGTCGGCTTGGAGTGCCGATGAATCGTGATTCCGGCGCCCGAGCGAGCTCGAGAGCGCGGGAGATGATGGGTGACACGGGTCCACGGCCTCGGGGGCTTGTCGTGTCCCGCACCTCCGCCCTGTCCTAGCGGGTCGACAGGGCGTGTTCCTCGATGAACTCGGCGAGCAGCTCGCGCTGCTCCCGGTCCAGCGTCCTGCCCTCGAGCAGGTCGGGGCGGCGCTGCCAGGTGCGCCCCAGGGACTGCTTCAACCGCCAGCGCCGGATGGCGCCATGGTTGCCGCTTAGCAGGACCTCCGGCACGCAGCGCCCGTCGATCTCCTCGGGGCGGGTGTAGTGCGGACAGTCCAGCAGCCCGTCGTTGAAGGAGTCTTCGACCGCAGAGTCCTGATGGCCCAGCACCCCGGGCACCAGCCTCGCCGCGGCGTCGATCAGCACCATGGCCGGCAGCTCGCCGCCGCTCAGCACGTAGTCGCCGATCGACCACTCCTCATCGATATCCGCTTCCACCACGCGCTCATCGATGCCTTCATAGCGTCCGGCCACCACCACCAGGGGGGGACCCGACGCCAGCTCCTGCACTCCGGCCTGGTCGAGCCGTCGCCCCTGGGGCGACAGGTAGACCACCTTCGGGCGCTGCCCGGTGGCCCGCTCGGCCCGCTCGCGAGCGGCGAAGATAGCCGCGCGCAGGGTGTCGACCTTCATCAGCATCCCGGGGCCGCCGCCGTAGGGGCGGTCATCCACGGTGCGATGGCGGTCGGTGGCGAAGTCCCGGGGGTTCCAGAACTCCAGCGCGATGCGCCCCTTCTCCACCGCTCGCCCGGTAACGCCGTGGCGGGTAATCGCCTCGAACATCTCCGGGAACAGCGAGACGACACCGATCCACATCGCCGCCTGCTCGGGGGAGCCCTCGGCCATCAGAAATCGGGATCCCACTCGACGGTCATCACCCCACCCTCGAGATCTACCTCGAGGATCACCTGCTCGGGCAGGTAGGGCAGCAGCCGCTCTCCGCCGTCGACGGCCTCGGGGTCCAGCGCACCCTTCACGACCATGACGTCGTTGGCGCCGGTCTCGAAGAGGTGATCGATGCAACCCAGCACGACGCCCTCGCGGGTCACGACCCGCAGGCCCTCGAGCTGGTGCCAGTAGAGTTCACCGGTGTCGAGGTCGGGAAGCTCGGCCTTGGGCAGCAGGATCTCCGCCCCGGCCAGCGCCTCGGCGCCCTCACGGGTATCACACCCCTCGAGCAGCGCGACCAGGCCCTTGCCGTGACGACGCCCCTGTACCAGGCGCCGACGCTCCAGACGATCGCCACATCTCAACACCCACTCGGGGTAGTCGAGCACGCCCTCCATGGGGCTGGTGTACGAGTACACCTTGAGCCAGCCCTTGACACCATAGGGGCTGGTCAGCTTGCCCAGCACCACATGATCGTCAGCGGGCTGCACGGTAGCGTGTTCGCTCATCGACGACCTCGTGATCACTGACAACAGCAAGTCAGGCTCAGGCCTGCTTGCGGGCTTCCTTGACCAGCTCGGCGACGCGGTCGGAGAGCATGGCGCCCTGGCTCTGCCAGTGAGCGACGCGCTCGAGGTCGACGCGCAGGCGCTCTTCCTGACCGCGGGCGATCGGGTTGAAGAAGCCCAGACGCTCGATGAAGCGGCCGTCGCGGGAGTTGCGGGAATCGGTAACGGTCAGGTGGTAGAAGGGACGCTTCTTGGCGCCACCACGAGCCAGACGAATGGTAACCATGGCCTAGTCAGTCCTTCGGTTGAGTTGAATTCGGTCACAACAATGACCGCGACATCGCGGTCCTGCCAGTGAAGAGGCAGCATTCTACGGAAAACAGCCCCGCTTGGGAACCTTTTTCGGGCCTACCGCCAGGGCATCCCACCGGGGCCGCCCATTCCGCCCATGCCACCGGGACCACCGGGACCGCCGCCGCCCATCATGCCGGACATGCCGCGCATCATCTTCTGCATGCCGCCCTTCTTGCCCGCCTTCTTCATCATCTTCTGCATCTGTTTGTGCTGCTTGAGCAGGCGGTTGAGGTCGGGCACCTGCAGGCCGGCGCCGGCGGCGATGCGCCGCTTGCGCGAGCCGTTGATGATCTCGGGGCGGCGGCGCTCCTGGGGCGTCATGGAGTTGATCAGCGCCTCGAGCTTGCCAAGTTCCTTCTCCGGGCCGGGGCCCTGGGCCAGCTCGGCCATCTGGCCCATGCCGGGCAGCTTGCCGAGCAGGCCGCCCATGCCGCCCATCTTCTTGAGCTGCTGGAGCTGGTCGCGGAAGTCCTCGAGGTCGAAGCCCTCGCCCTTCTTGACCTTCTTCGCCAGTTGCTCCGCCTTCTTCTTGTCGACGGTGCGCTCGGCCTCCTCGATCAGCGACAGCATGTCGCCCATGCCGAGGATCCGCGAGGCGATGCGATCCGGGTGGAAGGGCTCCAGGGCGTCGACCTTCTCGCCCACGCCCATGAACTTGATCGGCTTGCCGGTGATGTGGCGCACCGACAGCGCCGCCCCGCCGCGGGCGTCGCCGTCCGCCTTGGTGAGGATCACCCCGGTCAGCGGCAGCGCCTCGTGGAAGGCCTTGGCTGTGTTGGCGGCGTCCTGGCCGGTCATGGCGTCGACGACGAACAGCGTCTCCTGGGGCGCCACCGCCTTATGCAGCGCCTGGATCTCGGCCATCATCGCCTCGTCGATGGCCAGGCGGCCGGCGGTATCCACCAGCAGCACGTCGTGGAACTGGATCTTGGCGTGCTTGATCGCTGCCTCGGCGATATCGACCGGCTTCTGGTCGGAGCGCGACGGGAAGAAGTCGACGCCGACCTCCCCGGCCAGGGTCTCGAGCTGGTCGATGGCCGCCGGACGGTAGACGTCCGCCGACACCACCAGCACCTTCTTCTTCTCGCGCTCCTTCAGGTAGCGCGCCAGCTTGGCCACGGAGGTGGTCTTGCCCGCGCCCTGCAGGCCGGCCATCAGCACCACCGCGGGAGAGCCCTTGAGGGTCAGCCCCTCGTTGGCCTCGCCCATGGTCGCCTCGAGCTCCTGCTGGACGATCTTGACGAACTGCTGGCCCGGCGAGAGGCTCTTGGAGACCTCCTGCCCCACCGCGCGCTCGCGTACCCGCTCGATGAAGTCCTTGACCACCGGCAGGGCGACATCGGCCTCGAGGAGCGCCCGGCGCACCTCGCGCAGGGTCTCCTTGATGTTCTCCTCGGTCAGGCGCGCCTGACCCTTGATCGACTTCAGCGTCTGCGACAGACGCTCGCTGAGATTCTGAAACATTGGCCTCTCCAGAGACGACGGCCCGAAAGTGGAACCGATTATACGTGCTGTGGCCGGCAGTCTCCATGCGCTCGCCATCCGCCGCCGACCCTGGCGGCAGGGTGACGCACCCGCCACGCTGTGCGCTGCCCGAGGGATTGGTTATAGTAGCCCTCGCCATTAACGCTCACGTCATTCATTTCCACCGGCGCACGGAACGCAATCGATGCAGGCGCTCTCCCTGGCCTTCCTGGCCTTCCTTCTCTACCTGGCCGCCGCCTCCTGGCAGGGCATGGTGCTGCTGCGCCGGGCCTCTCCGCAGCCGCTGCTGGTGCGCGGCATGGCGCTGCTCGGGCTGCTCAGCCATCTGCCGCTGGCCATCGGCCTGTTCGGTCACGGCGTGCCCGTGCTGCCCGGCCTCTCCACCAGCGTGATCCTGATCAGCGCCGGCGTGGTCGCGGTACTGCTGCTGGTCAGCCTGTTCAAGCCGATACTCAATTCCGCAGTGGGCATCCTGCCGCTGGCCGGCCTGGCCCTGCTGCTGGCCGCGGGACTGCCGAGCCCCGAGCGCGCGCAAGGGCTGACGCCGGGCATCGCCCTGCACGCCCTGAGCTCGCTGCTGGCCTTCGCCGTGCTGGCCATCGCTGCCGTGCAAGCGGTGCTGCTGGGGCTGCAGAACCGCGCCCTGCGCCAGCACCATATCCGCGGGCTGGTCCAGGCACTGCCGCCACTGACCACCATGGAACGCGTGCTCTTCGAGCTGATCTGGGGAGGCGTGGGGCTGCTCACCCTGTCGATCCTCAGCGGCTTCCTGTTCCTCGACAGCATGTTCGCCCAGCACCTGGCCCACAAGACGATCCTGTCGCTGGCCGCCTGGGTGATCTTCACTGTGCTGCTGTTCAGCCACCACCGGCTGGGCTGGCGCGGCATGCGGGCGGTGCGGTGGACCCTGGGCGGATACGGCGTGCTGCTGGTCGCCTATTTCGGCAGCAAGTTCGTACTGGAGGTGCTGCTGGGCCGCGGCTGAGGCCGCTCCCGGCGCCTTGACAGCGCGCGCGCCCGTCCCGTCAAATCGGGCCTGACACGCAACGAGGATCCTTCGACTTGAGCGACGACTTCCCGCTGGGATTGCTGTTCGGCCTGCTGTTCCTGCTCATCTGTCTCTCCGCCTTCTTCTCCAGCTCCGAGACCGGCATGATGTCGCTCAACCGCTACCGGTTGAGCCATCAGGCCAACAGCGGCGACTCTCGGGCCAGGCGCGTGGTGCGGCTGCTTGCCAGGCCGGACCGCCTGATCGGGGTGATCCTGATCGGCAACAACTTCGTCAACAACCTGGCGGCCTCCATCGCCACCATCATCGCCATCTACTTCTTCGGCGAGGTCACCGGCCCCGCCGTGGCCACCGCGCTGCTGACCATCACCGTGCTGATCTTCGCCGAGGTCACCCCCAAGACCTATGCGGCGGTGAAGCCCGAGCGCATCGCCTTCCCCGCCTCCCGGGTGCTGGAGCCGCTGCTCAGGCTGCTCTATCCGCTGGTATGGTTGGTGAACGTCATCTCCAACGGACTGCTGAAGCTGCTCGGCGTGAAGAGCATCGAGGGGGGCGGCGACCATCTGACCCGCGACGAGCTGCGCACCGTGGTCCATGAGGCCGGCACCCTGATTCCCCAGCGCCACCAGGCGATGCTGCTGTCGATCCTCGATCTCGAGAACGTCACCGTGAACGACATCATGGTGCCGCGCCATGAGGTGGTGGGCATCGATCTGGACGACGACCTGGAGGAGATCCTGACCCAGGTCCGCACCAGCCAGCACACCCGGGTGCCGGTCTACAAGGGCGACATCAACAACATCATCGGCATGCTGCACCTGCGCAACGCGGCACGCTTCCTGTCACGGGACGAGGTCACCAAGGCGGCCATCGTCCAGGAGGCCCGCGAGCCCTACTTCATTCCCGAATCGACCCCGCTGCACACCCAGCTGCTCAACTTCCAGAAGCAGAAGCGGCGCATCGGCATCGTGGTGGACGAGTATGGCGACGTGGAGGGGCTGGTGACGCTGGAGGACATCCTCGAGGAGATCGTCGGCGAGTTCACCACCGACGTGGCAGGCATGGAGCAGGAGATTCACCGACAGGAGGACGGCAGCCAGCTCATCGACGGCACCGCCAACATTCGCGATATCAACAAGGCGCTGGGCTGGCAGCTGCCGACCGACGGACCCAAGACCCTCAACGGCCTGATCCTCGAGCACCTGGAGGCCTTTCCCGACGGCCCCGCTTGCCTGCAGGTGGGCAGCGTGCGCATGGAGATCCTCGAGGTGCGCGACAACCTGATCACCGCCGCGCGCTGCTGGCAGGCCCCGCGCCGCCGCTGAGGGCGGCCCGGGAGCGGCGTCACTCCAGGGCCTCGACGCCCGCGGGCAGCACCGGACGGCCGGTCTCGGCATCACTCCAGGGGTTCGACGCCCGCGGGCAGCGCCCGCTGGTCGGCCTCGGCCTTGAGCTCCCTCACCCGCCGCTCCAGCACCGCCCGGGTGGCACGCCCCGGGGCAAGCGGCTCACCGAAATGCAGCGCCACCCGCGCCCGGAAGCGCCGCGGGCGGCCACTCAGGGCCGGGCCGTCGACATGGGAGGTCCAGGAGCCCCACAGGCCCGAGAGCCCCGCCGGCACCACCGGCACCGGGTCACGGGCCAGGATCAGCTCCAGGCCGCGCCGGAAGGCGTGGATCTCGCCGTCCGGCGTCAGGCGCCCCTCGGGAAAGAGCATCACCACCTCGCCATCGCGCAGCGCCCGACTCACATGGTGGAGGGCGCGCCGCACGTTGCCCGGATCATGGCGCTCCGACTCCACGGGAATCGCCCCCACCAGGCGAAACAGCCAGTTGAGCCAGGGCGAGTCGTAGATCGGCTTGTCCATCAGGAAGCGCAGCGGGCGCCGACTGGCGCCGCCGATGACCAGGGCGTCCATGAAGCTGACGTGGTTGCAGACCACCAGGGCCGCCCCGCGGTCGGGAATATGGGCCGTGCCACTCAGTCGCAGCCGGTAGATGAGGCGCACCGCCAGGTAGACCAGCCAGCGCACCAGGGGCCTGGGGCGGCGAACGACCCGCCAGGCCAGCAGCGCCCCCAGGCCGACCAGCACTCCCCACCCCAAGGCCTCCCAACCCGTCATGCTCACGTCCCGGTCGACCTCGCCTTGAGCCCGGCCAGGATGGTACAGAGCAACTGGTCGAGCAGCTCGCCCACCTCGAGCTGCTGGCCCTGCCAGTAGCCCAGGCGCTCGTTGAGCCCGAGCAGCACCAGGCCGTGGACGCTGCCCCACAGGGTGCGCCCCAGGCGACGCGCCTCCAGGTCATCCAGGGCCGGCTGGTACTCCTTGAGGGTCGCCTCCACGCGCAGGAAGAGCCCCTCGATCATGTCGCTCTGGCGCTGGTCCAGCTCGCCCTCCTGAGCCAGGGGATAGTCGAACAGCAGCTGCCAGCGGTAGGCATCGCGCTGGGCGAACTGCCAGTAGGCGCGCGCCAGGGCGGTGAGCCGCTGCTCCGGCGCGGCCTGACTGCTCAGCGGCTCGATCACCTCGCGCAGGTGGGCCAGGGTCTCGATGTTGACGTGCTGGAGCAGGTTGTTGAAGCTGCCATAGAGCTTGAGCAGGGTGCTCGGGGCGCAGCCCACCTCCCGGGCCAGGGCGCGCAGGGAGAGGGTGTGCACCTGATTCTCCTGCAGCCAGGCATCGCAAGCCGCCATGACCTGGGCATGGAGCGCCTCGGGAGCATGCTGTCTGGGACGGGCCATCGTTTCCTCGCGAGCCTCGAGCGGGCGGTTGCATAAGCAGGAGCGCGGCGACGTCGACGCACTCCGGAACCCAAGGATAGCGCAGTTCGAACACTGTTTTCGATACCCACGCCCTCCCCGCCCCGATTTCCCCTCTCAGCAGCGGCCAAGGAGCCGGCCTCACCCTTTCTTCCGGCCCGCCCCTTGGTTACCCTGAGCGACCCATCCCCCGCGGAGCGCCCATGGCCGGACGACTGCATATCGCCCCCCTCGACCTCGCGCGCCTGCTGCCGGGGCTGGTCATCGACGCCCCCCTGGTGACCAGCCCCAACCTGGCGCCGAGGCGCATGCTCTCGGCCATTCGCCTCGAGGCCGGCGTGCCGCGCCTGGGCCGACTCTTCTGGGGCCTGACGCCCCCCTGGCTCGAGGTGCTGGACCATGCTCCCCACTGCGCCCGGGCCGAGTCCCTGGAGGAGCGCCCCATGTTCCGCGAGGCCTTCCAGGCGAGGCGCTGCCTGGTCCCGGCCAGCGGCGTCTACGTCTGGAAGGCGCAGCCGCGCTTCAAGCAGCCCTTCCTGGTGACCCGAATCGACCGCGGACCGCTGCTGCTGGCCGGGCTCTGGTGCCGCTTCCACACCAGCCTGGCCCAGCACAGCGACTCCCTGGCGCTGATCACGGTGCCCACCGGTCCGCTGCTGGCCCCACTCACCGACCGGCTCCCGGCGGTGATCGCCCCCGAGGACGCGCGTCGCTGGCTCGACCCCGAGACGCCGTCGGAGGCAGCCCAGGCCATGCTCATCCCCGCCCCACGGGAACTGTTGGGCGCTTTCCCGGTATCAAGACGAGTGAACAGCCCCGCGCATCAGGATGCCGCCTGCGCCCACCCGGTCGGCCCCATGCTGCGCCAGCCCGACTGAGGCCCCGATGCCGCGAACCGCGACGCCCCGAGCCACGACGCCCAGATCCACAGGAGAGACGATGTCCCCCACCCTGACTGCCCGATGCTGCGGACTGGCCGCCGCCGCGGCCCTGCTGATCGCCGCACCCGCCGTGGCCGAGCCCCACCCCGACGCGGACGCCATCGCCGAGGTGACCACGCCGCGGGTCAGCCCCCACGACAGCCGCGACTACCGGATACTGACCCTGGAGAACGGCCTCACCGCCCTGCTGGTCAGCGACCCCGAGGCCGACAAGGCCGCCGCCTCCATGAACGTCTCGGTGGGCAGCGCCCAGGACCCGGAGGACCTCGCCGGCCTGGCCCACTTCCTGGAGCACATGCTGTTCCTGGGCACCGAGCCCTTCCCCGAGGCCGACGCCTACCAGGGCTTCATCTCGCGCCACGGAGGCACCCACAACGCCTTCACCGCGCCCCAGGACACCAACTACTTCTTCGACATCGACCCGAGCGCCCTGGAAGGGGCCCTGGACCGCTTCAGCCAGTTCTTCATCTCGCCGCTGTTCAACGCCGACCAGCTGGAGAGCGAGCGCAACATCGTGCACTCCGAGTACATGGCGCGCATCCGCGACGACGTGCGCCGCGAGAACGACGTGCTCAATGGCCTGCTCAACCCCGAGAACCCCACCACCGGCTTCTCGGTGGGCAGCCGCGAGACACTGGCCGACCGCCCCGAGGGCGAGCCCAGCCTGCGCGAACGGGTGATCGACTTCTACGAGCGCTACTACGATGCCAACGTCATGCACCTGGCACTGGTGGCGCCCCAGCCGCTGGATGAGCTCGAGGGCATGGTGGCGAGCCGCTTCGCCGACATCGCCGACCGCGGGCTCGCGCCGCCCGAGATCACCGAACCGCTGGCGCTTACCGACACCCTGCCCCGGCGGGTCGCGCTGCAGTCGGTGCGCGACAGCCGCCAGCTGCGCCTGCTGTTCCCGATTCCCGATCCCATCACCGAGTACCGCCACAAGCCCGCCGACCTGATCGCCCACCTGCTCGGCCACGAGGGAGACGGCAGCCTGCTGGCGGTGCTGCGCGAAGCCGGCTGGGCCGACGGCCTCTCGGCGGGTGTCGCCCGCGGTGACGGCCGGCACGCCCTGTTCAGCATCAACGTCAGCCTGACTCCCGCCGGCGCCGAGGCCCGCAATGCCATCGAGGCGACGCTGTTCGCCGCTATCGACCAGGTCCGCGACGAGGGCCTGGAGGCGTGGCGCTACGACGAGAAGGCGAGCCTTGCCGAGCAGGAGTTCCGCTTCCAGCAGCATGGCGCGCCGCTGCAGGAGGCCATGCGTCTGGCCATGAACCTCTCGCGCTTCCCGGTGGAGGACGTGCAGTATGCGGCCTATCGCATGGACGGCTTCGAGCGCGAGCGCAGCGAGGCCTACCTCGACGCCCTCACCCCCGACAACCTGATCCGCCTCTACAGCGCTCCGGACGTGGAGGGCGAGGAGCGCTCCCCCTGGTTTCACGCCCCCTGGGGTGAAGACAGACACGACGAGGCGCCGACGCTCTCCGGCCTGGCCCTGCCCGCCCCCAACCCCTACATCGCCGAGGACCTCGACCTGCTCGACGACCAGGACGAGCGCCCGCGGCGGCTGGTGGCGGAGCCGGCCTTCGACCTCTGGCACATGGCCGATGCCACCTTCAACACCCCCAAGGTGGAGTGGCGCTTCAGCCTACAGCACCCCGGCGCGGCCAGCTCCGCCCGGGACGCCGCCCTCGCCCGCCTGCTCGCCGGCTGGCTGGACGACAGCCTCAACGAGGCCCTCTACCCGGCACGCCTGGCCGGCCAGCACGTCGAGGCCTATGCCCACGCCCGCGGCATCACCCTGGCCTTCTCCGGCTGGCGCGACCGCCAGGAGCGGATGATGGAGCGGGTGCTCGAGCAGCTGCAGGAGGGCGAGGTGGACGACGCCAGCGTGGCGCGGGTGCGCTACCGGCTGCAGCGGGAGTGGCGCAACGCCCCCCAGGCGGCGCTGCACCGCCAGGCCAGTCGCACCCTCGCCGAGGCGCTGGTGCGCCCCCAGTGGCCCAGCGCCGCCCTGCTGGAGGCGAGCCGTGAGCTCGACGCGGATGACCTGCGCGACTACCGCGATGCCCTGCTGGCCGAGCTTCGCCTGGAGGCCATGGCGGTGGGCAACCTGGGCGCCGAGGAGGCCGAGGCCCTGGGCCGGCGGGTCGCCGAACGCCTGGCGCCGAGCCTCGATGCAGCGGCCATTCCCGACCTCACGCCGCTCAAGGCCGATACCGACCTGCCGAGCCTGACCCCCCACACCAGCCGCGAGGAGTCGGTGGTGCTGCGCTACCTCCAGGGGCCCGACCGCTCGCTGACCAGCCAGGCCCGCCTGGCGGTGCTCGGCCGGCTGATCGACACCCCCTTCTACCAGCGGCTGCGCACCGAGGAGCAGCTGGGCTATGTGGTCCATGCCGGCTACTCGCCGATGCTCGACGCCCCGGGGCTGGCGCTGCTGGTGCAGTCCCCGGATACCGGGAGCGAGGCGATCGAGGCGCGCATCGACGCCTTCCTGGACGACTTCGAGGAGACCCTGGCGGCCCTGGACGACGAGGCCCTGGCGCCCTATCGCCAGGCGGTCCACGACCGCCTGACCCAGCGCGACACCAGCCTGGCCGGCCGCGCCGGCCGCCTGTGGCAGGCGATGTCCTTCGGCGACACCGAATTCGACCGCCGCGAGCGACTCGCCGAGCGGGCCCTGGCGGTCAGCGCCGACGAACTGCGCGAACTGTGGCCCGAGCTGCGCCAGGCGGCGGTGGCCCGTGTCGCCTTCGACCCGGGTGACGAGCCGGACGACGTGCTGGCCCTCGCCCAGCACCTGGAGCCGCTGCCGGAAGTCGAGGAATGAAGAGTGGAGGGTAAGGAGTAACGCAAGATAAGCGAGGAGCACTGGTGGGAGCTGGGCTCCGCCCGGCGAATGGCGGCGCAGCCGCCCGGCGGTGTTGCCGCCGGTGCCGAGGCCATAACCTTCGCCCCGCAGAGCGTGGCTCCCACCAGTAGCAACAGCCTCGCTGGTAGCCCGTGGTCTCCAAGGCTTGAGGAGCGATGCCTCAGTCGAAGGCCTGAGGGGGCATGATCGCCTCCACATGCATCACCAGCTCCTCGAGGACCTGGCGCTCGCGATCGCCGAGTTCGCCCTGGTTGAGCCGCTCGATCTCGCGGGCGAAGCCCTTGAGGGTGAGGCCGGCCACCGCGGCATCGTTCATGCGCGCCCAGCGATAGGCCTCCCACTGTGCCAGCTCCTCCCCCTCCAGGGTCTCCGGGTAGCTGCGCGCCCGGTAGCGGAACAGCATCTCCTCCAGGCGCGGGTCCTGGAAGGCGAAGCGCGCCCCCACCAGGTCCCAGGGGTCGCTGTCACGCACCCGCTGCATCTGCTGGCGATCCGCCGGCGAGAAGAAGCCCCCGGCGTAGAGCATCAGGTCGGGGTCCTCCGGGCCCGCCGGGGGCGGTGCGGCAAACACCTCGCTGACCCGCGCCGCCACCTCGGGGCGGGCGGCGAGGCGCTTCCAGTGCTCGCGACAGGCATCGACGTCGAGCCCCAGGCGGGTGACGATCTCGCCATACTCGCCCCGGTGCGGCCCCTCCACGTCCTTGAGCGCGCTGACCGGGAAAAGCACCGGGCACTTGTTGATGTGAATGACCTTGAGGGGAATACGCTCCTCGCCCTCGGCCAGGTCGTCGCTGCTGACGAAGACCCGCTGGCGGATCTGCTCGGCGGAGAGGTCGAAGAGCGGCGTCGGGTCCATCGACAGGTCGTAGACGATCACGCCGTTGGGATTGGTGGGGTGCTCGGCCAGCGGCACCACCAGGGCCGCGCAGCCGCGGCTGGCGGGGTAGCGACGCGAGATGTGCAGCACCGGCTTGCGCCCCGGCACGTCGAGCAGCCGGGCCACCGCGCGCTTGCCGCGCAGCCCCTGCAGGTAGTCGAAGAGCCGGGGGTTGGCCTCGCGCAGCCGCTTCGCCAGGGCGATGGTGGCGCGCACGTCGGCCAGGGCATCGTGGGCGCCCTGGTGGGCGATGCCGTTGGCGGCGGTCAGGTCCTCGAGGCGGAAGCTGGGCGCGCCGTCGGCGCGGCGCGGCCACTCGATGCCCGCCGGGCGCAGGGCGTGGAAGGCCCGCACCACGTCGATCAGGTCCCAGCGGGAATTGCCGTTCTGCCACTCTCGGGCGTAGGGGTCGATCAGGTTGCGATAGAAGAGGTGGCGCGTCACCTCGTCATCGAAGCGCAGGCTGTTGTAGCCCAGCACGCAGGTGCCGGGCGCACTCATCAGCGCCTCGATGCGGCCGGCGAACTCCGCCTCGGGCAGGCCGCGGCGGCGCGCCTGCTGGGGAGTGATCCCGGTGATCAGGCAGGCCTGGGGGTGGGGCAGGAAGTCGTCGGCGGGCTTGCAGAACCACTCCACCGGCTCGCCGACCTCGTTGAAGTCGGCGTCGGTGCGGATCGCCGCGAACTGCGCCGGGCGGTCACGGCGCGGATCGGCACCGAAGGTCTCGTAGTCATGCCACAGGAAGGTCAGCGGGGCAGCGGGCGGCGCCATGGGCGGGCTCTCCGACGGTCAGACGGGATGGAGGCCACAGCCTAGCACAGCCCCGCGCCGGTCTCAGCCGGACCTGCTCAGCCCGGAGCCCCCTTCGGCAGGGTGACGTTGAGCTCCAGCACCGAGCAGTTGTCCTCGCTGTCGAGGCTGATGTTGATGGCGTCGTCATCCACCTGGACGTAGCGACGGATCACCTCCAGCAGCTCCTTCTCGAGCAGGGGCATGTAGTCGGGCTGACCGCGCTGGCTGCGCTGGTGGGCCACGATGATCTGCAGCCGCTCCTTGGCGACCGACGCGGTCTTCTTGCGCTCTCGCTTCAGGAATTCAAGCAGTTTCACCGGCGAACACCTCCAAACATGCGGCTCAGCAGGCTCTTCTTCTGGTACTCGTGGAAACGCAGGGGGACCTCCTCGCCGAGCAGGCGGGCCACCGTGTCGGTGTAGGCCTGGCCGGCGTCGCTTGCGGCATCGTGGGTCACCGGCACCCCCTGGTTCGAGGCCCGCAGCACTGCCTCGGACTCGGGAATCACGCCGATCAGGTCGATGGCCAGGATCTCCCGGATATCGTCCAGGTTGAGCATGTCGCCCAGGTCGACCCGCTCCGGGTTGTAGCGCGTGACCAGCAGGTGCTCCTTGATCGGCTCCTCGCCGCGCTCGGCGCGCCGGGTCTTGGAGGCCAGCAGGCCGAGGATGCGGTCGGAATCACGCACCGAGGAGACCTCGGGGTTGGTGACCACGATCGCCTCGTCGGCGAAGTACATGGCCAGCTGGGCGCCGCGCTCGATGCCCGCCGGGGAGTCGCAGAGGATGTAGTCGAAGTCCTTGGCAAGGGTCTCGAGCACCTTCTCCACGCCCTCCTGGCTCAGGGCGTCCTTGTCGCGGGTCTGGGAGGCCGGCAGGATATGCAGGTTGTCGACCCGCTTGTCGCGGATCAGCGCCTGGCTGAGCCCGGCCTCGCCCTGGATCACGTTGACCAGGTCATAGACCACCCGGCGCTCGCAGCCCATGATCAGGTCGAGGTTGCGCAGCCCCACGTCGAAATCGATGACCACGGTCTTGTTGCCGCGAAGCGCCAGGCCGGTGGCGATGGCTGCCGCGCTGGTTGTCTTGCCGACGCCTCCCTTGCCGGAGGTCACAACGATGATCTTGGCCAAGAGTCGCTTCCTGTCTGTCATTGAGTGGTAAGAGGATGACCCTCTCGGTCCTGCCGTGCCTCAGGTCAGCGCGGTGATGCCGAGCTGGTCTCCGTCGAGGCGCACCTGCACCGTGGCGCCCAGCAGGCGCGGGTCGATGTCCTCGAGTCGCTTGTAGTTGCCGGCCACCGACAGCAGCTCGGCGTGGAGTTCACGGCAGAAGATGGCAGCCAGGGGGTCGCCATGGATGCCGGCCAGGGCGCGGCCGCGCAGGGCGCCGTAGACATGCACGCTGCCCGCGGCCAGCACCTCGGCGCCGGCGTTCACCGCACCGATGACCACCAGGTCCCCTTCCGGGGAGGTGATCTGCTGGCCGGAGCGCACCGTGCCACGGAAGATCCTTCCGCCGCTGGCCACGCCCGGCGGGGAGGTCAGCGCCGCCTCTTCCTCGGCGACCACCGCGGCTTCGACCGGCGGCACGCTCTCGAGGGCCCTGGGGCGGCTGGCCTCCAGGGGCGGGAACCAGCCCAGGCCCAGTGCCCAGGCCGACTGCTTGACCGGCTCGGCACCGCCGCGCACCGCCACCGGCAGCAGCTTATGGGCACGGCACACCGCGCAGATCCGCTCCAGGGCCAGGTGGGGTTCGTCGAGCTTCTCGACGCTGAGCACCACCGGGGTGTGCTGGAAGAAGGCCGGGGACTGACTGAGCTTGCCGGCGAGCTGCTCTCGAATCTGCTCGGGGTCGGCACTGCTCAGTTCCATCACCGTCATCGGCAGCATGCCGCCCTTGAAGGTGAAGGCCATGCTATCCCTGTCCACTTTGAGGCTCATTGCCGAACTCCACATCGGTGTTGGTCGGGGTACGCCACCAAAGCTAAGCGAGTGCCGCGCCCCCTGCAACTGATCATACGCCCAGCAAGCCTACACTGTCAGTGTCTCCAGGCGGCCACAGCGCGGGCTTTTCCCCAGCGGCACCGCATGCTTAGATACCCAGGCCAGGCCCGAGCCTCGCCTGGCGGCCCTTCCCGGCCCTCCCGACAATAACCGACTGGCGCGTCCTGGTGCGTGATGCGCCCCTTGATCAGGATCGCCCATGTCCGGACTCCTCCGCCGCCTGTTTGCCCCGCGCTGGCAGCACCCCGACCCCCTGGTACGGCGACAGGCCGTCGCACGCCTCGACCTCAGCCGCGAGGAGCACCGCCAGGCGCTGGAGCGGCTCGCCCTGGATGAGGACCCCGGCGTGCGCAGCGAGGCGCTGGCCCGCCTCGACGACCCAGAGCGGCTGATCACCCTGCTCAGCAGGGGCGATGCCTCAGCGGAGCTCACTCACCGGCTGATCGCCCTGCTCGCCGGCGGCAGCGGCAACCTGGAACTGGGCACGCGCATCGCCCTGATCGAACGGCTCGATGATGACGCGCTGCTCGCCGAACTCTGTCTGAAGGGCGATAACCAGCAGCTGCGCCTGGCGGCACTGGCCAGGCTGGACGGCGAGGAGGCCCTGATCCGCCAGGCCTGCGACAACGGCATCGCCGCCGTGCGCCACGCCGCCGCCGCGCGGGTCGACAGCGAGGCCGGACTGGCTCGCCTGGCCCAGCAGGCGCGACGCGACCGCCAGGTCATGCGCGGGGCCAGGGAGCGCCTCAACCGCCTGCGCGCCGACTCGGCGCAGCTGGCCGCCGCCCGGGAGCGCCGCGAGGGGCTGCTGGCCGATCTGGAACGCCACGCCACCGCCCCCTGGGAGCCGCTCTATGGCGGCCGCTTTCGCCACCTGGAGCGCGAATGGATGGCGCTTCAGGATCTCCCCGACGCCACTCAGGAGCGCCGCTTCCACGATGCCTGCCTGCGCTGTCGCAAGGTGATCGGCGACCACGAGGCCCGGCTGCGCGCCAGCGAAGCCGCCGAGGCCCGCCGCGAGGACGCCGAGCAGGCCAGGGAGGCGCTGGTGGAGGCCCTGGAGGAGGGGCTCGAGGCCCTGGGGCGCAGCGACGTGGTCACGGCCCAGGACATTGCCAGCCTGCGCGCCCAGAAGCAGCTGCTGGCCCAGCGCTGGCAGGCGCTCTCCGATCAGCACCTGGCGGACCAGGCGCTCCGCCAGCGCTATGACGCCGTCCGCGAAGGCTTCGAGCGCATCAGCCAGGCCTGGGTGCGCCTGGAGGAGCGCGCCGACGAGCTCGAGCGGGCCCTGACCGACGGCGATGACGACCGCCTCACGGCACTCCTGGGGGCCATCGACTGGCCTCGTGGCCTGGCCCCTGCCCCGCTGCTGCAGCGGGCCCGACAGCGTCTGGCACAGCCGGATGCCCCGGGCGACGAGGAAGATCAGACGGCACGCCTGGCCCGCTTCATCGCCGACCTCGACGACCTGGAGAGCCTGCTGGAGCGCGGCGCCTTCAAGGGCGCCAGCCGCCTTCACCAGCGCCTGCGCCAGGCCGCCGACGGGCTCGACGCCAGGGTGCCCCAGCCCCACCGGGCGCGCCTTCGACAGCTGGGGGCCTGTCTCGCCGAGCTGCGCGACTGGCGCAGCTTCGTGGCCGGCCCCAAGCGCGACCAGCTGCTGCAGGCCATCGAGGCCCTGGCCGAGGAGGCGAGCCTCGTCGACGCCGCGCTGGATCGCCGCCACCGCCAGCTGGTCAAGGAGTGGAAGGCGCTGGGGGACGCCGCCGCCAATCGCGAACAATCGGCCCGCTTCCGGGCCGCCTCCGACCGCATCCATGAGCGGCTCGCCCCATGGCGCGAACGCCTCGACGCCGAGCGCCAGACCCACCTGGCCACCCGGCAGGCCCTCTGCGATCAGTTGGAAACGCTGCTCGAGCAGCCCGCCGAGGAGGCCGATCCCGACGCCCTGCGCGAGATCCGCGACCGCGCCAGGGACCAGTGGCGACGCGCCTCGCCGGTGCCCCGCGACCAGGCCGAGACCATCGGGCGTCGCTTCGCCCGCATCCGCCATGCGCTTCAGGCGCTGATCGACCAGCGCGCCCGGGCGGTCGCCGAGACCAAGCGCGATCTCATCGAGCAGGTGCGCGCCCTGCTGGGCCAGGCGATGCCCGCGGCCCGCCGTGCCGAAGCGGTCAAGGCGCTGCAGCAGCGCTGGCGCGAGCTGGGGCGCGCCCCACGGGGCGAGGAGCAGGCGCTGTGGCGGGAGTTTCGCGGCCTGTGCGACCAGGTGTTTGCCTCCCGGGAAGCCGAGCGCGACGACCGCGTCCGTCAGGCCCGGGAACGCCAGGAGGCCATGCAGGCGCTGATCGAACGCCTGGACGCCTGGCACCCCGCCGGCAGCGCCGACGAGGCGGTGCTCGCCTCCGCCATTGCCGAGGCCGCCGCTCTGGAGCCCCTCCCCGGCGGACGTCGCACCGAGGGCATGCGCCGGCGCTGGTCGGGCATCGTGCGCGCCCGACGCGAGCGCCTCGAGCGCCTGGCAGTGGTGGAAGAGGTGGAGCGCTGGCGAGAGGTTCAGCCGCTGCTGCTCGCCCACCTGGCAGCCGACGCCGAGCGCCTGGCCGGCGGCGAGCCCCGCGAGGTGGCGCTGCCCGAGTCTCCGCGCCTGGCGGATGACATGCGCAGCGCCCACGCCCGCCGCAACGCCGCGCGCCAGGCGCCCGAAACCGACGAAGAGGTGGCGGAGCGCCTGGCGAGGGTGCGTGTGCATCTCTCCCTGCTTGCCGTGGGCAGCGTCAGCCACCGCGACGACCCGCTGCGCCTGGCGATCCAGGTGGAGCGCCTCAACGAGAACCTCGGGCGCGAGCTCTCCCGCGCCGAGGAGGTCCACGGCGTGCTGCGCGAGCTGCTGGCCACGGGACCGATCGCACCGGCGCTGTGGAGCCGCGAGGTGGGGGAGCTGGATCGCCTGCTGGAGCGCCTGACCCGCCTGCCGCCACCCTGAGACCCCAGAAAAGGCAGAAGCGCGAGGGATCGCCTCGCGCTTCTTGTCGTTACGGCGGCCCCTGGCCGATCGATGACCAGGGGCGCAGGAAACCGGGGCGATCAGCCCATGAACTGGCCGCCGTTGATGTCGATGTTGGCGCCGGTGATGAAGCCGGACTCCTCGTGGGCCAGATAGGCCACCAGGCGACCGATCTCTTCCGGCTTGCCATAGCGCTTGACCGGGATGGTCTCGCGGATGGACTCGCGCACCTTCTCGGGGATCTTCATGATCATGTCGGTGGCGATGTAGCCCGGCGACACGGTGTTCACGGTGATGCCCTTGGTGGCGGTCTCCTGGGCCAGTGCCATGGTCAGGCCGTGCATGCCCGCCTTGGCGGCCGAGTAGTTCACCTGGCCGAACTGGCCCTTGCGGCCGTTGATGGAGGAGATGTTGATGATTCGGCCGTACTGCTGCTCCAGCATGCTGTCGAGCACGCTGCGGCAGGTGTTGAAGACACTGTTGAGGTTGGTGTCGATGACCTCGTGCCACTGCTCGGGGGTCATCTTCTTCATGGTGCCATCGCGGGTGATGCCCGCACAGTTCACCAGCACGCCGATCGGGCCGTGCTTCGCCTCGATCTCCTTGACCCCGTTCACGCAGGCCTCGAAGTCCACCAGGTCCACCCCGGCAATATCGATGTTGCTGTAGCCATCCGCCTTCTGGGCTTCGAGCCAGCTCTTGGCCTTTTCCGGATTGTGGTAGCCGGCCACCACCTGATAGCCCTCATCGGCCAGCGAACGACAGATGGCACTGCCGATGCCGCCGGTTCCACCGGTCACCCAAGCAACGATTGCGTTGTTGGCCATTGTAACCTCCCTGATTGTCATGACGCTGTGACCAGGCCAACTCGGCCTGCACACCAATTATTCTTTGTAGCGTTGCCAGTTTGATGACAACTCCGCGGAGTATGGACCATGAACCAGTGCCGGGACGAGCGTTTGAACCCGGACCCTTGACTAAAGGGGTAATCCCTGTAGAATACGCCTCACGTTGATGCGGGGTGGAGCAGTCTGGTAGCTCGTCGGGCTCATAACCCGAAGGTCATCGGTTCAAATCCGGTCCCCGCTACCAAATACCGAAAAAAGCCAGAACCAACAGGTTCTGGCTTTTTTGTGCCCGATGACCCGTCATCGGTTCGCGCCTGTTCCAAGGTCGGCGGTCCCCGCTACCAAATATCGAAACGCCGGTTCCCTAGGGAGCCGGCGTTTTGCTTTGGGGCCGATGACGGTCATCGGTTCCCTCTTGTTTCGAGGCCGGCGGTCCCCGCTACCAAACATCGAAAAAAGCCAGAACCAACAGGTTCTGGCTTTTTTTGTGCCCGATGCCCCGTTCATACCGGAAAAAAGCCGGCCCCTCCTGGAGTCGGCTTTCTTGAGTTCACGGCCCGATGTGGACCTCCCCCTCCCGCCCCTCAGTGCCGCCGCAGCGCCTCCAGGGTACAGGCGTTGGGGCAGAAGCCGCAGGCATCCACGTCGGGCTCGCTGGCCAGCACGCGCTTGCAGCGGGCCTTCTCCGGGCAGAGCGAGCAGACCCGCTCCAGGTCACGGCGAACACCCGGGCCGGCCAGGATGGTGTCGGCATGCTTGACGCCGTAGACCACCATCATCCGCGGCAGCTGCTCCAGGGGCGAACGCTCCCCGGACCAGAAGAGCGATTCGTCGAGGCGTGCCAGCCCCAGGTCGCGCAGCCGCAGCTCCTGCTGGTCGGCGTCCATGGCGCTCCACGCCTGGCGCTGCTGGCGGCAGCGCCAGGCGTGGGCCATGCGGCGCATGGCAGAGGTGATAGCGAGCATGGGGAACCCCTCGTTGGTGATTCGGTTCCCCCCAGCCTAGCCCACCTCAAAAGGCCAGAAGTTGATCCGCATCAGCCCTTTGGCCTGAGCACCGCCACCGGGCAGCACGCCTCGTGGAGCACCTCGTGGCTGACGCTGCCGGCCACTACCTGAGAGAGGCCGCTGCGCCCGTGGGTGGTCATGGCCAGCATCACGTCGCGGCTGTCGGCCAGGTAGCTGACGATGGCGTCGGCAGGGGTGCCATGCAGCACCTCCCAGTCCACCTCGATGCGGTACTCCCGCTCCAGGCGCCGCGCCAGGCCGTGCACGTAGCCGGACTCCATCACGTCACCCGGACCGCCCTCCCCCGCGGCCGCCGCCATGGCGCTGGCGTCGATCACCTGCAGCAGCTGCAGGCGGGCCCCGAAGCACTCGGCCAGCGCCACCGCGTGGGGCAGCATTGCCTCGGAGAGCGTGGAGCCATCCACGCACACCATCACCACCTCCACCCGAGCATGGCGCTCCGGGACATAGCGCGGCCCGCACAGCAGCACCGGGCGACTGGCGCGGCGCACCACGCCCGCGGTGACGCTGCCGATCAGCATCTCCGGCACCGGGCGACGCCCGTGGGCGCCCAGGCACAGCCCAACGCCCTCCTGATCGGCCAGGCTCGCCAGGGCGTCCTTGGCGCTGTCGTTCACCATCACCTCAACGGGTATCGACTCGAGGCCGGGGGTCTTCTCCTCGGCCAGGCGAGCCCTGAGGGCCTCGCGTCGCCTCTCGGACTGGGCCGGGTCGGCGACCACCGACACCACGTTCAGGGAGGCCCCGAGCTGGGCCGCCAGGTTCCGGCCCAGCGCCAGGCCGCGCAGGGAGTGGTCGGTCTCGTCCAGGGCCACATGGATCGTCTGCATGAAGGTTCTCCTCGAAGCGCCGGGCGAGTTGTCGGAATGACCCGGCACGTCTGTGATCGGCGCCTGGCGCCTATTGTTGTTTCTCGGAAGCCGCCGCAGGGGCATCCCGCCGCGACAGCGTGAAGGGTCGGTGCAGCAGCTGGTAGGCCAGGGCCCCCACCACCACGCCCCAGAAGGCGGAGCCCAGGCCCAGGAAGCTGATCCCGGAGGCGGTGGCGATGAAGGTGATCACCGAGGCCTCCAGGTGGTCCCTGTGGGCGGCGAAGGCGCTGACGTTGCTGGTGATGGCGCCGATCAGCGCCAGCCCCGCCAGGATCGCCACGAACTCGCCGGGCAGCGAGGTAAAGAGCAGCACGATGGTGCCGGCGAAGGTGCCGCCAATCAGGTAGAAGAGCCCGTTGGCCACCCCGGCCACGTAGCGCTTGTCGGGATCCTCGTGGGCCTCCTTGCTGGTGCAGATCGCCGCGGTGATGGCCGCCACCACCGTGGTGATGCCGCCGAAGAAGGCCGTCGCGAAGGAGGTCAGGCTGGTCACGGTGACGATGGGCTTGGCCGGCGTGCTGTAGCCCGAGGTGCGCAGGATCGCCATGCCCGGCAGGAACTGCCCGGTGAGGCTGACCAGCACCAGCGGGATCGCCAGGCTCAGGGTGGCGTTCCAGGTCCACTCGGGGCGGATGAACTGCGGCTCGGCCATCCTCACCGACACGCCCTGCAGGCTCGCGCCCTCCAGCACCACGGCCAGCGCCACGCCGACGATCAGCAGCAAGATCAGGCTGTAACGCGGGGGTAACTATTCAGGTGGCTGCGGATGGGATATCGCCAACCAGCTGATTTTTCTGGCATAGTGCACAGCATCATTCGGCACACCTATGCGGTGATATGACCATCAGCGATATCAACGTCGACGAGGCCCTGGAGCGGGTCCGGCAGCAGCTCAAGGAAGACCAGACGGTCTCGCCGTCGCTGCGTGCCGCCATCGATGTGCTGATGCTGCTGGTCAAGCTCATGGCCGATCGCCTGGCCACCAGTAGCCGCAACAGCAGCAAGCCACCGTCCCAGGATCCCAATCGCCAGCGCCGCTCGCGCGCCAAAGGCGAGCGGCGCCCCGGCGGACAGCCAGGGCATGAGGGTAAGACGTTGGCGCCGGTGACGGACCCCGACGAGGTGGTCAAGCTCCGTGTCGATCGTCGGCAACTCCCCAAGGGGCGTTCTTACCGCCCGGTCGGCGTCGAAACGCGCCAAGTGCAGGACATCGTAATCCAGGCCGTGGTCACCGAATATCAGGCTGAGGTCCTCGAAGATGATCAGGGGCAACGCTACGTGGCGCCATTCCCCGAGGGCGTGACTCGCCCCATCCAGTATGGCCCTCGCCTCAAGGCGCATGTCGTCTATCTCTCCCAGTATCAGCTGTTGCCCTATGCGCGTATCCGCGAGTTGCTCACCTCGCAGTGCGGCCTGTCGCTGAGCACCGGCACCCTGTTCGCCTTCAACCAGGAGGCCTACCAGCGGGCCGAGGCGTTCGCCGAGTGGGTGATCCCGGCGCTACGTGAAGCAGCCACCGTCCATGCCGATGAAACCGGAATGCAGGTCGGTGGCAAACGCTACTGGCTACACAGCGCCTCCAACGAGGCCCTGACCTGGTTGGCCCCGCACCCCAAGCGCGGCCAGGAAGCGATGGACGCCATCGGCGTATTGCCCTTCGTGCGTGGCGTGCTGGTGCATGATCACTGGAAGCCCTACTACCGCTATCCGGATTGCCGGCACGCGCTCTGTAATGCGCACCACCTTCGGGAGCTGACAGCGGCCTGGGAGAACGATGGCCAGGCATGGGCCAAGGCCTTGCATGACCTGTTGTTGGAGATGCATCGCGCCGTGGAGGTGGCCGACGGCTGCCTCTCGGCCGATGAGACCCGAGCCTGGCGGCAGCGCTATCGAGATTGCCTGGCGAAAGGGGACGCCGAGTGCCCCCCGCCGGTGAAACCGCCACCTGGAACGCGAGGCCGGGCCAAGCGCACCAAGCCGCGCAACCTCCTGGAACGCCTCCAGGCGTACGAGGACGACGTGTTGCGCTTCCTCGACGACCCTGCCGCTCCCTTCACCAACAACCAGGGGGAGCGCGATCTGCGAATGACCAAGGTCCAGCAGAAAATCTCGGGCTGTTTCCGCTCCTGGGAGGGTGCTGAGATCTTCTGCCGCATGCGTAGCTTTCTCTCGACCGCCGTCAAGCAAGGGGTAGCGGCGCATACCGCACTGGAGCAACTGTTTGCGGGGGAGGTGCCAGCCTTCATGCAGCAAGAAGCCCCGACTCAGCCAACCGGTGCTGAATAGTTACACGCGGGGTGAGCCGCTTGAACGCCAGGTAGGCGATCACCATGCCGACGGCGAGCGCCGGCACCGACTCCAGAGAGACGAAGACCCCCACGCCGAACTGGAACAGGATGCCCGCCATCATGGCGCTGGCAATGCCCGGCGGGATCGCCTGAACGATGCGGTCGAAGGAGCCGGTGATGCCCACCACAAAGATGATCGCCGCGGCGGTGAGGTAGGCCCCTACCGCCTCATTGAGCGACAGGCTCGGGAACAGGGTGACCAGCAGCGCCGTCCCCGGTGCCGACCAGGCCGTCACCACCGGCACCTTCAGCCACAGGCTGAGCAGGATCCCGGAGGCGGCGGCGCCGATGGAGATCGCCCAGACCCAGGAGGTCATCATGGCGGTCGAGATCTCCGCGCTCTGGGCGGCCTGGAAGAAGATCGCCAGGGGCCCCGCGTAGGAGATCAGCACCGCCACGAAGCCCGCCGTGACGGCGGGGATCGACCAGTCCTTGTGTAGTTGCATCATTGGCTCCGTGTTGTGTAGCAGGTTAGGCGTCAGGCGACGCCCAGATGAGTGTCGAGTATCGACGGATCCTCCCTGAGCCCCTGGGAATCACCGCTGTAGACCACCTCGCCCTTGACCAGCAGCAGGTGCTTGTCGGCCACCTCCAGCAGGTTGTCGATGTTCTTGTCGACGATGATGCTGGCGATGCCGGAGGCCTTGATCTCGCGGATGATCTTCCAGATCTCGTCACGGATCAGCGGCGCCAGGCCCTCGGTGGCCTCGTCCAGGATGACCATGTCGGGGTTGGTGGTCAGCGCCCGGCCGATGGAGAGCATCTGCTGCTCGCCCCCGGAGAGGAAGGAGCCGTCGTGATTGATGCGCTGGCCGAGCCGCGGGAAGGTATCCAGCACCCGCTCGAGGGTCCACGGCGATTCGCCGCGCTCGTTGGGGCGCGCCGCCATGATCAGGTGCTCGCGCACACTGATGCCGGGGAAGATGCCGCGCCCCTCGGGCACATAGCCGATGCCCTGGCGGATCAGCTGCCACGGGCGCCGCCTGGCGGTGGGCTTGCCCTTGATGCTGACCTCCCCCTCTCGCGGCGGCACGAAGCCGAGGATCGACTTCAGGGTGGTGGTCTTGCCCATGCCGTTGCGCCCCATCAGGCTCAGGGTCTCGCCGGGCATCAGGCGCAGGTCGACGCCATGCAGGACATGGCTCTCGCCGTAGTAGGTGTGCAGGCCCCGCGCATCGATCAGCGGGGCCGAAGCCCCCGAGGCGGAAGCCCGCGGATTGGTCATGGATAGAGCGCTCATGCGGCGGACTCCTCATGGTGACGGCCAAGGTAGACATCCCGCACCCGTTCACTGGCCCGGATCTGGGCGGTGGGCCCGGTCTCCAGCACGCAGCCGTCGACCATCACGGTGATGCGGTCGGCCAGGCGGAACACCGAGTCCATGTCGTGCTCGATCAGCACCAGCGGGTAGCGATCCGAGAGCCCCTTGAGCAGCTCGGTGACCTGGGCCGTCTCCTCGCGGCCCATGCCGGCCATGGGCTCGTCGAGCAGCATCAGCTTGGGCGCGGTGGCCAGCACCATGGCGATCTGCAGTTGGCGCTGCTCGCCGTAGCTCATGGCCGAGGCCGGGGTATGGGCGCGATGCGTAAGTTGGCAGGTCTCCAGCACCTCCTGGGCGCGCTGGTCCACCTCGAGGGCCCGATGGCGCGAGCGCCAGCTGCCGAAGACGCCGCCCAGGTGGATACGCGCCGCCAGCTGGCAGTTTTGCAGGCAGGTGAGGCGCGGGAAGATGTTGGTCTTCTGGTGGCTGCGGCCGATGCCCATCCGGGCGATCTGGCGCGCCTTCCTGCCCTGGATCGGCTGCCCCTGGAAGAGGATCTCGCCTTCGGAGGGCGGGAACTCGCCGGAGAGCAGGTTTATCAGGGTGCTCTTGCCCGCCCCGTTGGGGCCGAGGATGGCGTGAATCTCGCCCTGGAGGAGCGTGAAGTCGACGTCGTTGACCGCCACCAGGCCGCCGAAGCGGCGGGTCAGGCCCCGGGTCTCAAGCAGGACGTCGTGATGTGTCGTGGCACTCATGGCTCAACCCTCCTTGCTGGTGGCAGACACGGCAGGCTTGGCCGTCTCGGGTGGCGTGGCGGTCGGCTCACGCTTCAGCCACTTGAGCAGCGGCGACTTGGCCAGCGACTCGCGGCTGGGCGGATCGATGATCAGCCCGGCGATGCCGCGGGGCAGCACCAGCACGGCGAGGATGATGGTGATGCCCATCAGGATCGGCCAGTGAGTGGTCATGTGCTCGAAGGTGTGCTGCAGGATCTCGTAGGCGAAGGCGCCGAGGATGGGGCCGAAGATGGTGCCCATGCCGCCCAGGATCAGCATCATCAGCACCTCGCCTGAGGTGTGCCAGCCGAGCTGGGCCGGGTTGGCGAAGCCGTACTGCATGGCCGCCAGCATGCCGGCGATGGAGGCCATCACCCCGGAGATCACGAAGGCGACCAGCTTGTAGTGGCTGGTGGCATAGCCCAGCGCCTCCATGCGGTGCTCGTTGTCATGGATGCCGTCGAGCACCTGGCCATAGAAGGAGCGCGTCAGCCAGCGCAGGAAGAGGTAGCCCGCCACCACCATGGCCAGGCAGACATAGAAGAAGGTCAGCGGGTTGTCGAGGTCGAGCAGCACGGTGCCGCCGATCTCCACGCTGGGCCGGAACATGATGAAGACCCCGTCGGTGCCCCCGGTATGCCGCGAGGTGTTGACGAAGTAGTAGAGCATCTGGCCGAAGGCCAGGGTGGTCATGATGAAGAAGATGCCCTTGGTGCGGATCACCAGGAAACCCACCACCAGCGCGGCCACGGCCGAGATCAGCATCACCAGCGGCATCATCCACCAGATGGCGGCGGGGCTGAAGGCGGGGCTGGCCAGCGCCAGAGTGTAGGCGCCGAGGCCGAAGAACAGGGCGTGGCCGAGGCTGACCAGCCCGACGATCCCCACCAGCAGATCCAGGCTCATGGCGAACAGCGCCAGGATCAGCATCAGGGTCATCTTTTCCATCATGAAGTCGCTCTGGGCGCCGAAGACGGCGGGCCCCCACAGCGGAAAGAGGGCAACGAAGGCGGTCATCACCAGCATGATGATGACGACCCGCTTGGGATAGCGATGCAACATCTCAATTCTCCCTCAGGCAAACAGCCCGCGTGGCTTGACCAGCAGCACGGCGGCCATGATCAGGTAGATGACCATGCTGGCCAGACTGGGAATCAGGACCGAGCCGAAGGTCTCGGCCATGCCGATCAGGATCGCACCCCAGAAGGCGCCCTTGATCGAACCGATGCCCCCGATGACCACCACCACGAAGCAGGTGATCAGGATGCTGTCCCCCATGCCCGGGGCGATGGAGGTGAGCGGCGCGGCGATCATCCCGGCGAAGGCGGTGAGCGCCACCCCCACGCTGAAGATCAGGGTGAAGAGGGTGCGCACATTGATGCCGAGCCCCTCCACCATGTCGCGATTGACCGCACCGGCGCGGATGATGATGCCGAGCCGGGTATGGCGGATGACCCAGTAGATCACCCCGGCCAGTGCCAGGCAGACGCCCATCACGAAGAGCCGGTAGTGCGAATACTGCAGGTTGTCGGTGAGCTGGATGCGCCCGCTGAAGAGCTCCGGGATCGGCACGCTGTGCACGTCGCCCCCCCAGATGATGCGCTGCATCTCGTTGAGCACCAGGATCAGGCCGAAGGTCAGCAACACCTGGTAGAGGTGGTCACGCTTGTAGAGCGTATCGAGAAAGAGCCGCTCGATGATCAGGCCCAGCGCGATGGCGATGGGGATCGCCACCAGGATCGCCAGCCAGAAGTTGCCGAGGCGAAAGGTCAGGTCGTAGACCAGGTAGGCGCCGATCATGTACATGGCGCCATGGGCCAGGTTGATGATGCCCATGATGCCGAAGATGAGCGTGAGGCCGCTGGCGATCAGGAACAGCAGCAGGCCGTACTGAAGCCCGTTGAGCAGCTGCACGCCGAAGAATGCGAGATCCATGGGACCCCTCCAAGAGTCGCGATGAAGGGGCGAGCGACGCCCGCCCCGTTATCCAAGAGGCAGCCGTTACATGCGGCAGGCTTCGTCCGGCACCTCGAGGTTCTCGTGGGCGATGCCGACGACCTCATGCTTGCCGTTGCGGATCTCGCGCAGGTAGACGTTCTGGATGGGGTGGTGGGAGGCGGAGAAACTCAGCGGCCCCCGCGGGCTGTCCAGCTGGACATTGGCCAGCGCCTGGATCAGCCGCTCGCGGTCGGAGGTGTCACCCCCCACGGCCTCCATGGCCTGGACCAGCATCATGCCGGTGTCGTAGCCCTGCACCGCATAGGTGTCGGGCATCTGGCCGTAAGCCTCCTGATAGGCCTCGACGAAGGCGCGGTTCTGGGGGGTATCCAGGGTCTCGGCGTAGTGCAGGGTGGTCATGACGCCCTCCCCCGCCTCGCCGATGGCGGCCAGGTTGCCGTCGGTCAGGAAGCCGGAGCCGAGCAGCGGAATGGAGTCATTGAGCCCGGCCGCGTCGTAGTCGCGCACGAAGCTCACGCCGCCGCCCCCGGCGAAGAAGGTGTAGACCGCATCGGGCCTGTCGCTTGCGATCTGGGCCAGGTAGCTCTGGAACTCGGTGCTCGGGAAGGGCACCAGGATCTGGCGCACGATCTCGCCGCCGGCCTCGGTGAAGGCCTCCTCGAAGCCCGCCAGGTCTTCCTTGCCGCCAGCGTAGTCCCAGGTGATGGTCACGACGCGGCGATGGCCCATCTCGTAGGCCACCTTGCCCATGGGGTAGCTGACCTGCCACATGCTGAAGGAGGTGCGGAAGACGTTGGGCATGCACAGTTCGTTGGTGGCGGCGCCGAGCCCGGCATTGGGAATGATGGTGATGGCGCCGGTCTGCTGGGCCACCCGCAGCATGCCCATGGCCACGCCGGAGTGCACCGGGCCGATCACGAAGTCGACGTTGTCGCCGCGCACCAGGCGGCTCATGTTCTGGGGTGCCCGCGAGGGGTTGGCCTCGGAGTCGAGCTTCACGTACTGGACATCGCGGCCGCCGAGCTGGTCGCCATGCTGGGCGATGGCCAGTTCCAGGCCGTTGGTGATCGCCTCGCCCAGGGCGCTGTAGGTGCCGGTATAGGGCAGCATCAGCCCGAGCTTGACGGCGCCGTTTTCGCTGGCGTAGGCGGCGCTGCCCACGGCCATGCCGGCGGCGATCAGGGAGGTCAGGGCGCACTTCTTGAAGGTGGTTTTCATTGTGGTTTTCCGGATGATCAGAGGTGAAGGCTTGGAGCCTTTGCTTGTTACTGAGTCGCTTGTTATTGAGGCGGCGTCCGTGCCGCACAGCCATCGTCCCTCTCAGACGTGGTAGATATCTCAGATGTGATAGATATCGATGACCTGGTGGATATAGTCGTTATTGAGTTGCACTACCTTGCGGGTGATCAGCGGTGACTCGCCCGACACGTCCAGCGTATAGAAGGAGGTCCCGAAGAAGGTCTGGGTCTCCTTGTAGCGGTGGTTCAGGGTCTGCCAGTTGAAGCGCAGCTCCACCTTGCCGCCCTCCTCCTTGAGCACCTCGATGTTGGTGATCTGGTGGGTGGTGCGCGGCTCCGGCGTGCTCGCCCCTGAGCGCTCGGTCTTGATCCGGTAGACCCGGTCCTCGAGACCCTCACGGCTCGGGTAGTAGATCAGCGAGATCTCGCTGTGCGGGTCCCGGGTCAGCTGGTCGTCGTCGTCCCACGCCGGCATCCAGAACTCGACGTCCTTGCTGTAGCAGGTCAGCCACTCGTCCCACTCGCGGTCGTCGAGCAGGCGCGCCTCGCGGTACAGGAAGGCCTGGATCTCTTGGTAGCTAAGGCTCATCTCTCTTCTCCCCTTCTCGGTACGGGCCGGACTCAGGCGGTCTGGGTGGCGATAAACTGGCTGCGTTCCTTGTCGATGGCGCGCAGCATCTCCTCGACCCAGTGCTTGTGGTGCAGCACGTAGAGGCCTTCGTCTTCCGGCGAGGCGCCGCTGAGCAGCGGCTGCATGCCGATTGCCTTGGCGTTGTCGTCGGCGCCTTCGATCCACTGCTTGGCCCCGCGGGAGAGGTCGTTCCACTCGGCCAGGGCGCCGTGGTAGCCGTCCTGGCAGCCGCGGAACTCCTCGAGGTCGTCCGGCGTCCCCATGCCGGAGACGTTGAAGAAGTCCTCGTACTGGCGGATGCGCACGCGACGGTTCTCGGCGGACTCGCCCTTGGGCGCGAAGCAGTAGATGGTCACCTCGGTCTTGTCGACGCTGATCGGGCGCAGCACACGGATCTGCGTGGAGAACTGATCCATCAGGTAGACGTTGGGGTAGAGGCAGAGGTTACGGGTCTGGTTAACGATGGAGTCGGCCCGCGCCTCGCCGAACTCCTTCTCAATCCACTCCTTCTGCTGGTAGACCGGACGCACCTCGGGGTTAAGCAGGCGGGTCCACAGCAGCATGTGACCGTTATCAAAGGAGTAGAAGCCGCCCTGGCTCTTCGACCAGCCGTCGGCGTCCACCGCCTTGGTGCCGCCGGCCT
Source organism: Halomonas sp. PGE1 (assembly GCF_013000985.1). Taxonomy (NCBI): domain Bacteria; kingdom Pseudomonadati; phylum Pseudomonadota; class Gammaproteobacteria; order Oceanospirillales; family Halomonadaceae; genus Halomonas; species Halomonas sp. PGE1. Next base: position 828,929 of record NZ_CP053032.1, on the reverse strand, counting down.
CGTAGTTGCGGCGGTCCATGGTGGAGGCGTAGTTCCAGTGCACGGTGCTGACGTGGTAGCCGTCGGCGCCGTTCTCGGCCTGCAGCTTCCAGTTGCCCTTGAAGGTGTAGGAGGAGGTGCCGCGCAGCACTTCCAGGCCTTCCGGCGCCTGGTCGACGATGTTGTCGATGATCTTCTTCGTTTCCCCGAGATAGTCGTCGAGGGGCTGAACGTCCTCGCTCAGGCTGCCGAACAGGAAGCCCTTGTAGCTCTCGAAGCGCGGCACGCGCTTGAGGTCGTGAGAGCCCTCCTGCTTGAAGCCGTCCGGGTAGGCGCCCACCTTCTCGTTCTTGGCCTTGAGCAGCTTGCCGTCGTTCTTGAAGGTCCAGCCGTGGAAGGGGCAGGTGAAGGTGCCCTTGTTGCCGCGCTTGCGGCGGCACAGGGTGGCGCCGCGGTGGGCACAGGCGTTGATCAGGGCGTGCAGCTCGCCCTGCTTGTCCCGGGTGATGACGACGGGCTGGCGGCCCATGGTGACGGTCATGTAGTCGCCCGGCTCACTGATCTGGCTCTCGTGGGCCAGAAACAGCCAGTTGCCTTCGAAGACGTGCTTCATCTCGAGCTCGAAGAAGGCCGGGTCGGTGAACATGCTGCGGTGGCAGCGGAAGATGCCCTGCTCGGCGTCGTCGACGACGGCGCCGCGGACGCGCGCTTCGAGTTGATCAAGCTTGCTGGTCATGATCGGAACTCCTGGGTCTCGTGAGAGACGCTGTCTGGGTCAGGCATGTCTCGTCCTGGCGGGAGCCAAGGCTCCCCCAACCCATGGCGGCGAGCCGCCATGGCGAGACATGCATTCTGCGAATCTGGGGGGTGCGTCGGCCGAGGCCGACGCGGGGGTCAGGGGCTGGTGCTCAGACCTTGGCGGTGCCGGCCAGCTTGCTGGCGGCGTCCTGCTCGTCTTCCTTGGCGCGCGGACGGGCGTGACGGGTCTGCAGCTCGGCCACGTCGGTCTTGGCCAGCTCGATATCGAACACCACCTCGGAGAAGGGGCCGTCCAGCTCGCGCTGGGCGATCACGTCCTGGGCCTCGATGCGCTCGGCCGGCACCACCAGCTCCTCGCGGGTGGCGAAGGCGAAGTCATCAAAGGTGTAGGGGTCACCCGCCAGGTTGATCTGGGTGGTCAGGTGCTGGTGGCCCGGCGCGGAGATGAAGTAGTGGATGTGCGCCGGACGCTCGCCGTGACGGCCCAGGGACTTCAGCACCACGTCGGTGGGGGCGCCTTCCGGCACGCCGTAGCCGGACGGGATGATGCTGCGCGCGGTGTAGCGGCCTTCCGCATCGGTGACGATGGTGCGACGCAGGTTGTACTCGGACTGGGTCGGGTCGAAGAAGGAGTAGCCGCCCTTGGAGTTGGCGTGCCAGATCTCGACCTTGGCGCCGGCGATCGGGGTGCCGTCGACGTCGCGCACCTGGCCGGTCAGCCACATGGTCTCGCCGTCCTGATCCTTCCCGTCGTCCATGCGCGCGAAGCCTTCGGCTTCCGGGGCGCCGGCCACATACAGCGGGCCCTCGATGGTGCGCGGGGTGCCGCCGACGCGCTTGGCCTCGGCGTCGATGGCGTCCTGGCGCATGTCCAGGTAGTGGTCGAAGCCCAGGCCCGGCGAGAGCAGGCCGAACTGGGTCTGACTGCCCAGGGCGTTGAGCAGGCTGACGGCGGACCAGTACTCCTCGGGGGTGACGTCGAAGTCGTCGATCAGCTTGAACAGGTCGGAGAGCAGGCGGTGCATGATCTGCTTGGCGCGCTCGTTGCCACCTTCCTGGTCGAAGCCGGCGACGGTCTTCAGGAAATCCTGGACTTCGGGGGTATCGAAAATCTTCACGGTCATGCTGGTCGTCTCCTCGTCGTTGTCGTTGTGCCCTGCGCTGCGTCAGGGGGAGTGCAAGGCCATGGTGTGGGTGGCTCTGGCGTCCACTTTTACTGGATGTCGAGGTGATTCTGGCCCTCGCCGCAAGTCCCAACCAATATCGAATGGGTACCCCGCCATACCCCTGGGGTATCGGCGCGGCCTGCCCAATCTCGCCCTTCCCCGTCCAGAATGGCGACAAAAAGTCCATGATTTTCCAGTGAATTATCCAAGGGAACCGCGGGCTCGACGGCGCCGGGCCGCCGCCGCTCTGCGGCGGGGTCGGCATGGCCGATGGCGCGACGGCCTCAAATCAAGGGATTGGCGGCGCTCCGGCAGCACCGGCGCGGGGAGAAGTCACGCTCCATCAACCCTGCGGAGGAGGGAAGGTGCGACAAAAGCATAATGGGCGATGACGCCGACAAAAAAGGCGACGGGGTTGTCCGTCGCCAAGCCGCCGATCGCGCGCGATCGACCGAGAGAGATAGAGGGGCTCAGCTCGCGATGGAGATGGCCGGCAGGCTCGGCCTCGGCAACGAGAGCTTCTCAGTGGGAGCGATCACCTTCGCCTCCCCGACGACCACCTGCTCGCCGCGCTGATTGCAGACCTGGCAGCCAAGCACCACGCGGTTCCGGGGCTCCTTTCTGAGCACGGTCAGCGTGATGCTCAGGGTGTCGCCCAGCCTGACCGGACGCTTGAAGGCCAGGCTCTGCTCCAGGTAGATGGTGCCGGGGCCGGGCATCACGGTGGCGAGCGCCCCGGAGATCAGCGAGCCGCTCCACATGCCGTGGGCGATACGCTCCTTGAACAGGGTCGCCGCGGCGAAGTCGGCATCCAGGTGCAGGGGGTTCACGTCGCCGGAAACGGCCGCGAACAGCACCAGCTCGTCGCGGGTCAGGGTACGGGTGAAGGTGGCGGCATCGCCCTCCTTCAACTCGTCGTAGGGAATGTTGTCGAGGGTCGTCAGGGTAGCGCTCATCGCGGCCTCCGGTGGTCAGGGGGTGGGCAGGCTTGGGGTGGAAAGCAGGGCGGTCTCTGGCGTGGTGCCCGCGGGGGTCAGTGCCCCATCTCCAGCCCCACCTTGCCCATCCGACTCCCCGACTCGAGGCGATCCAGCGCCTCGTGAATGGCCTCCAGCGGATAGACGCTGTCGATGACGGGGGTGATCCCGTGGCGCTCCACATAGGCGAGCAGCTCTCGGAACTCCGCGGCGTTGCCGCTGGTGGAGCCGATGATCTGCAGCTGGCGGATGAAGAGACGCTTCAGGTCAGCCGGAGGCTGGTCCCCCGAGGTCGCCCCGCAGGTCACCAGGCGCCCGCCGCGCACCAGCGACTTCATGGCCGAGGCCCAGACGGCCTCGCCAACGTTCTCGACCACCACGTCCACGCCGCGGCCGTCGGTAAGCGCCATGACGCGCCGGGCCACCTCCTCGCTCCTGCCGTTGATCGCCTCGTTGGCGCCCAGCGTCAGGGCCCGCTGAAGCTTCTCGTCCTCCCGGGAGGTCACGATCACCCTGGCGCCGATGCTGGCGGCCAGCTGCATGGCGGCCAGCGACACGCCACCGCCCACCCCGAACACCAGCACGGTCTCCCAGGGCTTCAGCTGCGCCCGGGTGAAGAGCATCCGCCAGGCGGTGAGGTAGTTGACCCCCAGGGCCGCGGCCTGCACGAAGTCCAGGTGCGCCGGCATGGGGAAGAGGTTCTCCACCGGCACGCTGAGCCACTGGGCGAAGGTGCCGTCCACATGCTCGCCCATCAGCTGCATGCGGGTGCAGAGCACGTCGTCGCCCCGCTGGCAGAACTCGCACCGCCCGCAGGTCAGGTTGGGAAACACCACCACCCGCTGGCCCGCCGCCAGGCGCGTCTCGCCCTCCTCGACCTCCTCCACCACGCCGGCGCCGTCCAGCCCCATCACCAACGGCAGCTCATGGGTGATGCCCGCACCGCTGTTGCGCATGTAGAGGTCGACCTGGTTGAGAGTGCCCGCCTCCAGGCGCACCAGCGCCTCGCCCGGCCGTCGCCGGGGCCGTTCGCCCTGCCTGACCTCGACCACCTCGTTGCCACCGTGGCCGGTAATCACGACGGTCTTCATGGTCTCCTGCATGCTCTCGTTCACGAGTCCGTCCTCTCCAGCAGCGTGGCAATGCCCTGGCCCACGCCCACACACATGGTGCACAGGGCGTAGCGCTTGCCGCTCTTCTGCAGCTCATGGGCCGCGGTCAGCAGCAGGCGGGCGCCGGACATGCCCAGCGGGTGGCCCAGCGCGATGGCGCCACCGTTGGGGTTGACCCGGGGGTCGTCGCCGGCGATCCCCAGCTCGCGCAGGCAGGCCAGCGCCTGGGCGGCGAAGGCCTCGTTGAGCTCAATCACGTCGATCTCGTCCAGCAACACGCCGGTGCGCGCGAGCAGCTTCTGCACCGCGGGCACCGGGCCGATGCCCATGATGCGCGGCTCGACGCCGGCGGTGGCCATGCCGAGGATCCTCGCCATGGGGGTGAGGCCGTGCTGCTCCACCGCGGCGGCACTGGCCACCAGCATGGCGGCGGCGCCGTCGTTGACCCCGGAGGCGTTGCCGGCGGTGACGCTGCCACCTTCCCGGAACGGCGTCGGTAGCCCGGCGAGCTTCTCGAGCGTCGTCGCGCGCAGGTGCTCGTCCTGGTCGAAGCGCAGCGGTTCCTGCTTGCGGCGCGGGATCTCGATGGCGGTGATCTCACAGGCGAAGCGACCGGCGGCCTGGGCGGCGGCGGCCTTCTGCTGGGAGCGCAGGGCGAAGGCGTCCTGGTCCTCGCGGGAGATGGCGAACTGCTCGGCCAGGTTCTCGGCGGTCTCCGGCATGGACTCGACGCCATGAGCCTTCTTCATCAGTGGGTTGATCAGGCGCCAGCCGATGGTGGTGTCCTCGATCTGCTGGCCCCGGGAGAAGGCACCGTCGGCCTTGCCCATCACGTAGGGAGCCCGAGACATCGACTCCACGCCGCCGGCCAGCGCCAGCTCCATCTCGCCGGCCTTGATGGCGCGGAAGGCGGTGCCCACCGCGTCCATGCCGGAGCCGCACAGGCGGTTCAGGGTGGTGCCGGGGATGGATACCGGCATGCCCGCCAGCAGCAGCGACATGCGCGCCACGTTGCGGTTGTCCTCGCCGGCCTGGTTGGCGCAACCCATGAAGACCTCTTCGATGGCGGCAGGGTCGAGATTCGGCGTCTCGGCCAGCACCGCCTTGAAGATGGTGGCCGCCAGGTCGTCGGGGCGCACGCTCGAGAGGGTGCCGCCGAAGCGGCCGATACCGCTGCGGCGTGGATGACAGAGGTAGACACTATTCATAACTAGCTCCAAGTTATTTTCGGCGGTTTATTTAAAGTTCTTGCTGTAGGACTTGAGGATCTCGCCGACGATGCCGCTGCGGAAGCTCAGCACGCAGATCACGAAGATCACCCCGAGGATCGGCCCCACCCAGTTGCCCAGTGGCGACTGGGCCAGCAGGTGCTGCAGGCTGACCACGATGCCTGCCCCCACCACCGGGCCGAACAGGGTGCCCACCCCGCCCAGCAGGGTCATCAGGATCACCTCGCCGGACATGTGCCAGTGGGCGTCGGTCAGCGAGGCCAGCTGGAACACCACCGTCTTGGTGGAACCAGCCAGGCCGGCAAGCCCCGCGGAGAGGATGAAGGCCACCAGCTTGTAGGCGTCGACGTTGTAGCCCAGCGAGATCGCCCGCGGCTCGTTCTCGCGGATCGCCTTGAGCACCTGGCCATAGGGCGAGTGCACGGCGCGCTGGATGACCGCGAAGCCGAACAGGAAGATGGCGAACACGAAGTAGTACATCGCCAGGTTGTTGCGCAGGCTGATCACGCCGAACAGGTCGCCCCGTGGTACCCCGTGCAGGCCGTCCTCGCCGCCGGTGAAGGGCGACTGGACGTAGACGAAGAACACCAGCTGGGCCAGCGCCAGGGTCACCATCGCAAAGTAGATCCCCTGGCGGCGGATCGACAGGGCGCCGAACACCGCACCGAGCGCCACGGCGGCCAGGGTCCCGGCGATGATGCCCAGCTCCGGCGTGAGCGCCGGGTAGCTGGCCAGCAGGTAGCCGGTGATGTAGCCGCCAGTGGCCAGGAAGGCCGCGTGCCCGAAGGAGAGCAGCCCCGCGTAGCCGAGCAGCAGGTTGAAGGCGCAGGCGAACAGCGCAAAGCACAGCACCTTCATCAGGAACACCGGGTAGGCCACGAAGGGCGCCACCAGGCCGATGCCGATCAGCACCAGGTAGAAGACGTTGCGGCGCATGTCGGCACGGCGCTGGCGCTTCATGGACGGCGTCAGGGTCTGGGTTGCGGACATGGTCATGCCTCCTTGCCGAACAGGCCGGCGGGTCGGGTCAGCAGCACCAGGATCATCACCAGGAAGATCACGGTGTTGGCCGCCTCGGGGTAGTACACCTTGGTCAGGCCCTCGATCAGGCCCATGCCCAGGCCGGTGAGCACGGCGCCGAGGATCGAGCCCATGCCGCCGATCACCACCACGGCGAAGACCACGATCAACAGGTTGGAGCCCATGGTGGGCGACACCGGGTAGAGCGGCGCGGCCAGCACCCCGGCGAAGGCGGCCAGCGCCACGCCGAAGCCGTAGGTCAGGGTGATCAGCAGCGGCACGTTGACGCCGAAGGCCTGCATCAGCGCCGGGTTCTCGGTGCCGGCACGCAGGTAGGCGCCGAGCCGGGTGCGCTCGATCATGTACCAGGTGAAGAAGCACACCACGATGGCCGCCACCAGCACCCAGGCACGATAGGTGGGCAGGAACATGAAGCCCGTCTGGAAGCCACCCTGCAGCGCCTCGGGGGTCGGGTAGCGGGCCCCGGAGACGCCGAAGAAGTTGACCAGGGTGCCCTCGAAGATCAGCGCCAGGCCGAAGGTCAGCAGCAGGCCGTAGAGGTGGTCCAGGTGGGCGATGCGCCGCAGCATGATCCGCTCGAGCAGCATGCCGAACAGGCCCACCACCAGCGGCGCGAGCAGCAGCGCCGCCCAGTAGTTGATGCCCAGGTAGCGCATCCCCAGCAGGGCGGCGAAGGCCCCCAGCATGTACATGGCACCGTGGGCGAAGTTGACGATCTTCAGCAGGCCGAAGATCACCGCCAGGCCCAGGCTCAGCAGGGCATAGAAGGCGCCGTTGATCAGGCCCAGCAGCAGCTGCCCCATGAACACCGCCAGCGGCACCCCGAATATCATCGTCATGTCGAAAGTCTCCTGTTAGACCCGGCTCACACGCCCAGCAGGGTGTGCAGATGCTCGCGCTTGCTCGGCAGCTCGGCCGCCGAGATCTCCTCGACGATGAGGCCGTGGTCCATCACGAAGTGGCGGTCGGCCAGGGGTGCTGCAAAGCGGAAGTTCTGCTCCACCAGCACGATGGTCATGCCGCGTTCCTTGAGCTTGACCAGCACCTGGCCCAGCGCCTGGACGATGACCGGTGCCAGCCCCTCGGTGATCTCGTCGAGCAGCAGCAGCCGCGCCCCGGTGCGCAGGATCCGCGCCATGGCCAGCATCTGCTGCTCGCCCCCGGAGAGCCGCGTGCCCTGGCTGCGCCGCCGCTCGTAGAGGTTGGGGAACATCTCGTAGATCTCGTCGATGGACATCCCGCCGGAGCGCACCGTGGGCGGCAGCAGCAGGTTCTCCTCGACGTCGAGGCTGGCGAAGATCCCGCGCTCCTCGGGGCAGTAGCCGATCCCCAGCCGCGGGATGCGGTGGGCCGCCATGCCCAGCGTCTCGGTGCCGTTGATCATGATCGAGCCGGTGCGCCGGCCGACCATGTTCATGATCGCCTTGAGGGTGGTGCTGCGCCCGGCGCCGTTGCGCCCCAGCAGCGTCACCAGCTCGCCGCGCTTCACGTCGAAGTCGACGCCGTGGAGGATGTGCGACTCGCCGTAGAAGGCGTGCAGGTCGCGGACGCGCAGCATCTCGGCGCCGTCGCGGTCCTGGTACTCCATCAGGCTCTCGGCTGGCTGGTTCATGCGCTGGCCTCCTCTTCCGCGTCACTGCCCATGTAGGCCTCCTTGACCCGCGGGTCGGCGGAGACCGTGGCGTAGTCGCCCTCGGCCAGCACCGCGCCGCGCGCCAGCACGGTGATGCGATCGCACAGCCGGCTGACCACGCTGAGGTTGTGCTCCACCATCAGCACGGTGCGCCCGCGGGCCACCCGGCGGATCAGCTCGACGATGCGGTCGACGTCCTCGGCGCCCATGCCCTGGGTCGGCTCGTCGAGCAGCATCATGGTGGGATCCATGGCCAGGGTGGTGGCCACCTCCAGCGCCCGCTTGCGCCCGTAGGGCATCTCCACGGTGAGCACGTCGGCGTACTCGCGCAGGCCCACCTCCTCGAGCAGCTCGATGGCGCGGTCGTTGAGGTGGTCGAGGGTGCGTTCGGACTTCCAGAAGTGGAAGGAGGTGCCCATGGGCCGCTGCAGGGCCACGCGCACGTTCTCCATCGCGGTCATGTGACCGAACACCGCGGAGATCTGGAAGGAGCGCACCAGGCCCAGGCGGGCGATCTCGTTGGCCTTCATGCCGGTGATCGGCTTGCCGCGGTAGAGGATCTCGCCCCGGGTGGGCGGCAGGAACTTGGTGAGCAGGTTGAAGACCGTGGTCTTGCCCGCCCCGTTGGGGCCGATCAGGGCGTGGATATGCCCCTCCTGGACCTGCAGGTTGACATCGTCCACGGCGGTGAAGCCGCGGAATTCCTTGGTCAGGTTGCGTACCTCGAGTATTGCACTGCCCATCATGCCACCTTTGTGATTGTCTGAAGTTCGGCAGGATTGTCTGTCGAGTGTAGGACCGCCCGAAAATATATCAATGTGTAGACATATAATTTTTTAACCACCTCGATATAGCCGGATATCAAGCGCGCCAATTCATGATAAATGACAATATATTGTCTTTAATGGGCGGCAGGCACCCCTCCGGCAGACGCAGAGTGATGCCTGTCCAAGCCCCCGGACGACGCTCCCCGGGAGAGCCGGTTCCTTGCCCTGCTCCTCGCCTCTACTCGACGACCAGGGGCAACCCCAGCGCGATGCGCTGCTTCAGCCAGGGGCTGACACGGTAGCGTGGCTCGCCATAGTGGTCGTGGAGACAGCCGAGCACCCGGGCGAAGGTCTGGGGCCCGAAGCGCTCGCCGAAGGCCAGCGGGCCCTGCGGGTAGCCCAGCGCCAGCTTGACGGCACGGTCGAGGGTGGCCGGCTCGGCCACGCCGCGGCGCACGATCTCGCTGCCGATATTGACCATGAAGGCGAGGATGCGCTGGGCCACGAAGCCCGGCGAGTCGTGGATCACCTCCACCGGCACCCCATCGGCGCCGAGGGCCGCGCTCGCCTGGGCCAGCACCTCCTCGTCGATGGCGGGGTGGCGCATCAGCACCCGACAGGCGTCGAAGCCGGCCAGGGTCTCCAGCGCCAGGGTGCGCTCGGCCGGCAGGCCCCGCTCGGCGATGGTCTCGCTCACCGTCTCCCCAATGGGCGTCACCAGGCAGATGGCCTCCGCCGAAGGGGTCGCGCCCTCCTCCAGCCGCGAGCCGGCCTCCTCGGCCAGGCGGGCGATGCGCTCACGCCACCCGGGCTCCCGGCGATCCAGCCAGAAGGGGCGCGTGACGGGGACCGCCGGCGGTGGCGTCACCTCCGGTTCGATCCGCTTGCCCTCTTCGTAGCGATAGAAGCCCTGACCGGCCTTGCGCCCCAGTAGGCCGGCGGCGATGCGCCGCGGCACCTGCCAGGAGGGCGTGTAGTAGGGGTCGTCATAGAACTGACGGTAGATCGACTCCATCACCGCATGGCTCACATCGAGGCCGATGAGGTCGAGCAGCTCGAAGGGCCCCATGCGGAACCCCAGAGAGAGGCAGAGGATGCGGTCGATCTGCGCCGGCGTGGCGATCCCCTCGTCCAGCAGGCGCAGTGCTTCGGGAACGTAGGCGCGCCCGGCGTGGTTGACCAGAAACCCGGGAGTGTCCGGGGTCAGCGCCGGGAAGTGGCCGGCTTCCCGGGCCAGCCGCTCGAGCCGCGCGATTACCTCGGGGCGGGTCAGCTCACCACGCACCACCTCGACGATCTTCATCAGCGGCACGGGGTTGAAGAAGTGGTAGCCCGCCACCCGCTCGGGGTGGCGGCAGGCGCTGGCGAGGCGCGTCACCGACAGCGAAGAGGTATTGCTGGCCAGTATCGCCTCATGGGAGACCACCTCTTCCAGCTGGCGCAGCAGCGCCTGCTTGGCCTCCAGGTTCTCAACGATCGCCTCGATCACCAGGTCGCACTCGGCGAGCCCGGCCAGGCCATCGCTGGGGCGGATACGGGCAAGCGTCGCCTCCCGCTCTTCCGCCGAGAGGCGCCCCTTGGCCACCGAGCGCTCCAGCAGCTCGCCAATGAATCTCAGGGCTTCCTCGATGGCCCCTTCGCGACTGTCATGCAGCCACACCTGATGGCCCGCCACAGCAAACAGCTGGACGATACCTCGCCCCATCACGCCGCTGCCGACGACGCCGATCCTCTCCTTGGCTGATTCCGCCACGCCTCACCTCCTCAGAGTTTGCTTTCCAGCTCGGGCAGGACCTCAAACAGGTCGCCAACTAATCCGTAATCGGCCACCTGGAAGATCGGCGCCTCCTCGTCCTTGTTGATGGCGACGATCACCTTGGAGTCCTTCATGCCGGCCAGGTGCTGGATGGCCCCCGAGATGCCCACGGCGATGTAGAGCTCGGGCGCCACGATCTTGCCGGTCTGGCCCACCTGCATGTCATTGGGCACGAAGCCGGCGTCCACCGCGGCACGAGAGGCGCCGATGGCCGCGCCAAGCTTGTCGGCGATGGCGTCGAGCAGCGTGAAGTTCTCGCCGCTGCCCATGCCGCGGCCGCCGGAGATCACCACCTTGGCGGCACCCAGCTCGGGACGGTCGGACTTGGCCAGCTCCTCCTTGACGAAGGTGGACTGGGCGTTGTCGGCCCCTTTCGTGAAGGACAGGTCCACCGCCTCGACGGCGGCGCTGCCACCCTCGGTCCCTCTATCAGGGCAGGCATCGAAGCCGGTGGTGCGCACGGTGATCACCTTGAGGATGTCCTCGCTCTGCACCGTGGCGATGGCGTTGCCGGCGAAGATCGGGCGCTTGAAGGTATCCGGAGACACCACCGCGATGATCTCGGAGATCTGCGCCACGTCCCTGAGGGCCGCGACGCGGGGCAGCACATTCTTGCCGGTGGTGGAGGCCGCGGCCAGCAGGTGGGTGTAGTCGCCGACCAGCTCGTTGATCAGCGCCGCGGTGGGCTCGGCCAGCAGGTGGGCGTAGGCGGCGTGGTCGGCCACGCGCACGCGGGAGACGCCGTCCAGCTTGGCCGCGGCCTGGGCGATGGCGGCCACATTCTCGCCAACCACCAGCACGTCGATATCGCCGCCGATGGCCTGGGCGGCCGCCACCACATGGGCGGTGGCGCCGGCCAGGGCGCCGTCGTGATGTTCCGCGAGTACCAGAATGCTCATGAGATCAGCTCCTATCAAAGCACTGTTATCAAAGCACCTTGGCTTCGTTCTTGAGTTTATCGACCAGCTCGTCCACGGAGCCCACCTTGATGCCGCCCTGGCGCTCGGCCGGCGGCTCGACCTTGAGCAGCTTGACCCGGCTGGCGACCGAGATGCCCAGCTCCGCCGGGGTCGTGACGGAAAGCGGCTTCTTCTTGGCCTTCATGATGTCCGGCAGCTTGGCGTAGCGCGGCTCGTTCAGGCGCAGGTCGGTAGTGACGATGGCGGGCAGGGTCAGCTCGACGGTCTGCAGGCCGCCGTCGACCTCGCGGGTCACCTGAAGCTTTTTATCTCCCCCGTCGCCGCTGATGTTCACCTCGGAGGCGAAGGTGCCCTGGGGCAGGCCGGTGAGGGCCGCCAGCATCTGGCCGGTCTGGTTGTTGTCAGTGTCGATGGCCTGCTTGCCAAGGATCACCAGGCCCGGCTGCTCCTCTTCCACCAGCTTGGCCAGCGCCTTGGCGGCGCCGAGCGACTCGACGCGCTCGTCGGTCTCGACGTGCACGGCGCGGTCAGCGCCCAGCGCCAGGGCGGTGCGCAGCTGCTCCTGGGCGGCCTTGGGGCCAATGGTCACGGCGACGACCTCGGTCGCCACGCCCTTCTCCTTCAGGCGCACCGCCTCTTCCACGGCGATCTCGCAGAAGGGGTTCATGGCCATCTTGACGTTGGTGAGGTCGACGTCGGAATTGTCCGGCTTGACCCGGATCTTGACGTTGTAGTCGATGACGCGCTTGACCGCGACGAGGACTTTCATGGCGTATCTCCCGTAGCTTGTTGTTGGGTGCGCCGAGCCGGGGCTCAGCAGAAGGCCTGGAGGCCGGTCTGCGCCCGACCCAGAATCAGGGCGTGAACGTCGTGGGTGCCCTCGTAGGTGTTCACCACCTCGAGGTTGACCAGGTGGCGCGCCACCCCGAACTCGTCGCTGATCCCGTTGCCCCCCAGCATGTCGCGGGCCAGGCGGGCGATATCCAGCGCCTTGCCGCAGCTGTTGCGCTTCATGATCGAGGTGATCTCCACCGCGGCGGTGCCCTCGTCCTTCATGCGCCCCAGCCGCAGGCAGCCCTGCAGGGCCAGGCAGATATCGGTCTGCATGTCGGCCAGCTTCTTCTGGATCAGCTGGTTGGCGGCCAGCGGCCGACCGAACTGCTGACGGTCCAGGGTGTACTGGCGCGCGGTGTGCCAGCAGTCCTCGGCGGCACCCAGCGCCCCCCAACTGATGCCGTAGCGCGCCGAGTTGAGACAGGTGAAGGGACCCTTGAGGCCGCGCACCTCGGGGAACATGTTCTCCTCGGGCACGAAGACGCTGTCCATGACGATCTCGCCGGTGATCGAGGCGCGCAGCCCCACCTTGCCGTGGATCGCCGGGGCGGAGAGCCCCTCCCAGCCCTTCTCCAGCACGAAGCCGCGGATATCGCCCTCGTCGTCCTTGGCCCACACCACGAAGACATCGGCGATGGGGCTGTTGGTGATCCACATCTTGCTGCCGGTGAGGCGATAGCCGCCGTCGACCCGGCGGGCGCGGGTCACCATGGCGCCGGGGTCGGAGCCGTGGTTGGGCTCGGTGAGGCCGAAGCAGCCGATCCACTCGCCGCTGGCGAGCTTGGGCAGGTACTTCTGCCTGGTGGCCTCGTTGCCGAATGCGTTGATCGGCACCATCACCAGGGAGGACTGCACGCTCATCATGGAGCGGTAGCCGGAGTCCACGCGCTCGATCTCCCGGGCAATCAGCCCGTAGCAGACGTAGTTGAGGCCGCTACCGCCATACTGCTCGGGGATGGTGGCGCCGAGCAGGCCGGTCTCGCCCATCTCGCGGAAGATGGCCGGGTCGGTCTGCTCGTGGCGGAAGGCCTCCAGCACGCGGGGGGCGAGCTTGTCGGCGGCGAACTGGGCAGCGCTCTGCTGCACCATGCGCTCCTCTTCGGTGAGCTGCTGGTCGAGGAGCAGCGGGTCTTGCCAATGGAAAGCGGGGTTCTGGGACACGGCGAAGGTTCCTGTCGTTGTCGTTAGGGGCGCAGACCAGCGTCAGCTGGCCTCGAGAAGGTCGGCGTAGGCCTTGAGGTGACGGTCGTCATCGCCGAAGCGGTGGCCGAGCATCACCAGATGGCGGGCATGATGGGCGAGGCTGTACTCCCAGGTCATGCCGATACCGCCGTGGAGCTGGATCGCCTCTTCGGCGATGAACTGGGCCGCGCGCTTGACCACGTGCTGGGCGGCGATCAGCTGTCGGCTGCGCTCGAGGCTTGCCGGCGCGTCGGCCACGCAGGCGGCGAGGATGGTCATGGAGGTGGCCAGCTCCAGCTCGGTGGTCATGTCCACCATGCGGTGCTGGAGCACCTGGAAGCGGCCGATAGGCTTGCCGAACTGCTGGCGGGTCTTGAGGTAGTCCAGGGTCAGCTCGCAGGCCTGCTGCATGCTGCCCACCGCCTCGGCGCACTGGGCCGCCATGGCGCGCCCCAGCTGGTGGTCCAGGGCCTTGAAGGCGCCACCGGCTGCGCCCAGCAGGGCGTCATCGGCCAGCATCACGCCATCGAGGGTGAGGTCGCAGGCCCAGGGGCCCGCCATGGTGGGATAGACACGGCGCTGCACGCCCTCGGCGGCCGGGTCGACCAGGAACAGCGAGAGGCCGTCGCGCTCGCCGGGCTCGCCCGCCGTGCGCGCCAGCACCAGCACCTTGTGGGCGGCCTGGCCGCCGATCACCACCGACTTGCGGCCCGAGAGCCGCCAGCCGTCGGCAACGCGCTCGGCGCGGGTCTCGGTCCACTCGGGCCGATAGTGGGTGCGCGGCTCCTCGCTGGCCACCGCGAGCCGCAGTTCGCCGGCGGCCAGGGCCGGCAGCAGGGCCTCGCGCTGGGCCTCGCTGCCCAGCGCCTGCACCAGGCCGCCGCCGAGGATCTGCGACTCCAGGTAGGGCTCCAGGCAGAGGCCGCGGCCGAGCTCCTGCATCACTACCAGGTTCTCGACGCCGCTGCCGCTCATGCCGCCGTAGGCCTCGTCGATGGGCACCGCCAGCACGCCAAGCTCGGCCAGCTGGGCCTGGAAGGACTCGCTGAAGCCCGGCGCACTGCGCTGCACCTGGTCGCGCTGCTCGAAGCCGTAGTGCTCCCTGACCAGCCGGGCCAGCATGTCCTGCAGCATCTGCTGCTCGTCACTGAAGGAAAAGTCCATGGTGGTCTCCTATAAGCCCAGCTGGGCCTTCGCCAGGATGTTCTTCTGGATCTCGTTGGAGCCGCCGTAAATCGACAGCTTGCGCAGGTTCAGGTACTGGGCGGCTGGCGCCACGCTGTAGTCAGCGTGCAGCGGCTCGCCGTCATGCTCGAGCTGCATCTCTTCGGCCAGGAAGGGCAGGGCGTGGGGCCCCAGCACCCGGCGGGCGAGATCGCTGATCGCCTGGCGGATCTCGGAGCCGGTGATCTTGAGGATCGAGCTCTCCGCGCCTGGCACACCGCCTGCCTGAGCCCGGGCGAGGATGCGCAGGGTGCTCATCTCCACCGCCATCAGGCGCATCTCCACCTCGGCGATGCGCTGTCGCAGCAGCGGGTCCTCAAGAGCCGGGCGACCGTCGATCACCTCCTGGCGGGCGACCTCCTTGAGGTGGGCCAGGGCCGCCTTGGAGATGCCGATGCCGGCCTGGCCGGTGCGCTCGTGGGTCAGCAGGTACTTGGCGCAGGTCCAGCCGTCGTTCTCTTGACCGACCAGGTTCGCCACCGGCACCCGGACGTTGTCGAAGAACACCTCGTTGACCTCATGGGCGCCGTCCAGGGTGATGATCGGCCGCACCGAGATGCCGGGGCTCTCCATGTCGATCAGCAGGAAGGAGATGCCCGCCTGGGGCTTGGCCTCCGGGTCGGTGCGCACCAGGCAGAAGATCCAGTTGGCGTGCTGGCCCAGGGTGGTCCAGGTCTTCTGCCCATTGACGATGTAGTGGTCGCCCTCGCGCACCGCCCGGGTCTTCACCGCGGCCAGGTCGGAGCCGGCGCCGGGCTCGGAGTAGCCCTGGCACCACCAGTCCGTGCCGTCGAGGATGCGCGGCAGGTAGTGGGCCTTCTGCTCGGGGGTGCCGAACCGGATGATCACCGGCGCCACCATGTTGACACCGAAGGAGATCAGCCGCGGCGCACCCGCTGCCGCGCACTCCTCCTCGAAGATATGCTTCTCCACCACGCTCCAGCCTGTGCCGCCGTGCTCTACCGGCCAGTTGGCGGCGTACCAGCCGCGGCGGTGAAGGATCGCCTGCCAGCGCTGATGATCCTGCTTGGTGAGCTTCTTGCCGAGCCGCACCTTGGCGGCGATATCGGCGGGCAGCTCGGCCGCCAGGAAGGCCCTGACCTCATCGCGGAAGGCCAGCTCCTGTTCGCTGAAATGGATATTCATGCGGTGGTCCCTCTTGTGGTGTCTCCGCCGCCGCCTGCGTTGAGGGAGCGGCTGTCGCGGCCGCGAGCCAGGAAGGCTTCGACCTTGGCCTGGCGCTGGGGTGAGGCCAGGCACTCCAGGAAGAGCTCGCGCTCGCGGGCGAGCGCCTTGTCGAAGGGGTGGGTCATGGCCGCCTCCAGGGCCTCGACGGCCTTGAGGGGGGCGAGATCCCCCGAAGCGGGCAGCGCCAGCGACTCGCGCTGGGCGGCCAGCCACGCGAGCGGCGCCTGCCCGGTAGCGACGAGCTCACGCTCCCGCGTGGGGCGCACGCCCTGTCCGGCCAGCTCCGCCGCCATGGCGAGGCGCGCCGCCTCGGGGGTATGCCCCTGGTCGGCCACGCCATCCACCAGCCCCAGTTCATGGGCCTGTCGGGTACCGATGGGCTCCCCGGAGAGGATCATCTCGAGGGCCGCCTCCAGCCCGATGAGGCGCGGCAGGCGCTGGGTGCCGCCGGCGCCGGGAATCAGCCCCAGCTTGACCTCAGGGAGGCCGAAGCGCGCATCGGGCGCGGCGAGGCGGTAGTGGCAGGCCATGGCCAACTCCAGTCCGCCCCCCAGGGAGACGCCGTGGAGCCAGGCCACCACGGGCTTGGGAGAGCGCTCGATGGCATCGATCACCTCGGGCAGCACCGGAGACTGGGGCGGCTTGCCGAACTCCTTGATATCGGCCCCGGCGGAGAAGCAGCGCCCGCCGGACTGCAGCAGGATCCACGCCACCTGGGGGTCCTCCAGGGCAGCATCCAGGGCCGCCACGAGCCCCGACCGGACGGCCTGGCTCAGGGCATTCACCGGCGGGCTGAAGAGCGTGATCAGGCCGCAGTTTCCGTGTCGGGTCAGGGTGACGGGGTTGCACATGGCGTGTTCTCTCCCGGTGGTTGTTGTCGGCCGAGCCAGGGGGCTCAGCGATGCCGCCAGACCGGCGGGCGTTTCTCGATGAAGGCCTGCATGCCCTCCTTCTGGTCCTCGGTGGCGAAGCTGGCGTGCAGCAGCCGGCGCTCGAAGCGCACGCCCTCGGCCAGCGTTGTCTCCTGGGCCCGCTCGACGGCCTCCTTGTTGAGCCGCACCGCCACCGCCGACATCGAGGCGACCTGGGCCGCCGCGGTCATCGCCTCGTCCAGCAGCCGCTCCGCCGGCACCACCCGGCTCACCAGGCCGCTGCGCTCGGCCTCGTCGGCCGCCATCAGGCGCCCGGTCAGGCACAGGTCCATGGCCTTGGCCTTGCCGATGGCGCGGGTCAGCCGCTGGGTGCCGCCGGCGCCAGGCAGAGTGCCCACCTTGATCTCGGGCTGGCCGAAGCGGGCCGTGTCGGCGGCGATTATCAGGTCGCACATCATGGCCAGCTCGCAGCCGCCGCCCAGGGCCATCCCGGCCACCGCAGCGATCACCGGCTTACGGCAGCGGGTCACCTCTTCCCAGTCACTGGTGATGAGGTCCGAGAGATAGGTCTCGGAGAAGGTCAGCGACTGGATCTCCTTGATGTCAGCCCCGGCGGCGAAGACCCGCTCCCCGCCGGTGATGACCATGGCGCCGATGGCGTCGTCCTGTTCGAAGGCGCGCAGCGCACAGCCCAGCTCGCGCATCAGCGCTCCGTTCAAGGCGTTGTGGGCGTCGGGTCGGTAGAGAGTAATCACACCGACGGCGCCCGTGCGCTCGACCTGCAGATTCTCGTACATGGATGCCTCCAGAGTGCCATGGCCGGAAGGGCTCCCCGGCGCGATTCATGACAGCGTGTTGTCGCATCACTCGGTCCGGACACGGCCCGATCTGGACTCGAGTCTAGCCAGCCCCAAAATAAAAGACAATGTATTGACATATTTTTTATCGTGATCTAGCTTTCCTCAAGGCGTACGGCGATGGCAGCGCCTTTTCTTAAACAAAGATTGACCAAAAACAATTTATTTTCAGGAGCTTACATGCCAATCCATACGAATCTGACGCCCGGGCGCAGGCAATCCATGGTCGAGCTAGGTGCCTGGAACGACAAGATCATTGCAGACTACCTGGACGAGGCGGTGACCTCCGCCGGGGAGAAGGCCGCCATCATCACCTACCGCATGGCAGACGGCAGCCGCGTCGAACTGAGCTACCGCGAGCTGAACGAGAAGGTTACTCGCATCGCAGTGGGGCTGGTTGAGCTGGGGGTAAGAAAGGGCGATATCGTCTCCTGCCAGCTGCCCAACTGGTGGCAGATGACCGCGCTGCATCTCGCCTGCGTGCGCATCGGCGCCGTGCTCAACCCGCTGATGCCGATCTTCCGCGAGCATGAGCTCGAGTTCATGCTGGGCATGGCCGAGAGCAAGGTGCTGGTGGTTCCACAGACCTTCCGCAAGTTCGACCACGGCGCCATGGCCCATGAGCTCAAGCGCTCGCTACCGAAGCTGGCGCATATTCTGGTGATCGGTAGCGAGGGGGAGGACAGCTTCGAACGGGTGCTGCTGGAGCGCGCCTGGGAAACCGAGATCGACACTGCCGCCCTGTTTCAGGAGCGCCGCCCCTCCGGGGACGACGTGGTGCAAATCCTCTACACCTCCGGCACCACCGGGAAACCGAAGGGAGTGATGCACACCTCCAACACCCTGCTCAGCAATATCCGCCCTATGGCGGAACGCCTGTCCTTGGGTGAGGCGGACACCATTTTCATGCCCTCTCCGCTGGCCCACCAGTTGGGCTTCCTCTACGGCCTGCTGCTGCCCATCTACCTCAAGAGCACCGCCGTTCTGCAGGACACCTGGCTGCCGGAAGAGGCCGTGGCCATCATCCGTGCCGAACGGGCCAGCCTGATGCTCGGTGCGACCCCCTTCCTGGCCGATATCGCCGAGCAGGCCATCGAGCACGGCCCGGACCTGCAGTCGCTGACGCTCTTCCTGTCCGCCGGTGCACCGATCCCCAGCCCCCTGGTGGAAAAGGCCGCACGCAACCTGCCTACGCGGATCATTTCCGCTTGGGGCATGACCGAGAACGGCGCGGTGACTACCACCCTGCCCGAGGACGACCCCAAGCGTGCCGTGCATACCGACGGCGCGCCGCTGCCCTATATCGAGCTCAAGGTCACCGACATGGAGGGCAATCCCCTGCCCCCCGGCCAGGAGGGCTCCCTCTACATGCGCGGCGCCAGCCTCTTTGTCGGCTACTTCAAGCAGCCGGAGCTCTACGGAGTGGATGACGAGGGCTGGTTTCCCACCGGCGACCTGGCGCGCCTCGACGAGCAGGGCTACGTGCGCATTACCGGGCGTTCCAAGGACGTGGTGATCCGCGGCGGCGAGAATATCCCCATCGTCGATATCGAGAACGCGCTTTACCAACATCCGGCGATCCAGGCCGTGGCCCTGGTGGGCAAACCCGATGAACGCCTAGGCGAGCGGCTATGTGCCTACGTAGCCCTCAAGGAGGGGCATCAGTCGCTGACCCTTGAGGAGGTCTGCGCCTTTCTGAACGAGCGCAAGGTGACGCGACAGTACCAGCCGGAGTTCCTTGTGGTGCTCGACGAGCTGCCGCGCACGCCTTCGGGCAAGATTCAGAAATTCAAGCTGCGCGAGCAGGCCGCCCAGGGCTTGGTATGACGCGAGGCTACCTTTTACCCAATCCGCAACGAGAGAGAGCTGCATGAGAGGACTCCAAGACAAGATCATCATCGTTACCGGCGGTGGCGGCGGCATCGGCCGCGCGGTGTGTCGACGCTTCGCCGAGGAAGGCAGCAAGGTGGCGGTGCTCGATCGTGATCTCGACGCCGCCCGCCGCACCGTTGAGGTAATCGCCGAAGCCGGCGGCCAGGCCCGCGCCTATGGCACCGACATCACCGACTACGCCGCAATCGTCGACACGGTCGAACGCATCGAGGCCGAGCTCGGCGTGCCCTCGGTACTGATCAACAATGCCGGCTTCGATCGCTTCATGCCGTTCCTCAAGACCGAGCCGGCAATGTGGGAGTCGCTGATCGCCGTCAACCTGACCGGTGCGCTCAATATGCACCACGTGGTGCTGCCGAAGATGGTCGAGGCCGGCGGCGGGAAGGTGATCAATGTCGCTTCCGACGCCGCCCGGGTCGGCTCCTCCGGCGAGGCGGTCTACGCCGCCTGCAAGGCCGGCATGCTGGGCCTGAGCAAGACTCTGGCCCGCGAACTGGCCAGCAAGAACGTCACCCTCAACGTGGTCTGCCCCGGCCCCACCGATACCGCCCTGCTCAAGAGTGTGGCTGATACCGCCCGCGACCCAGAGAAGCTCCTCGAGGCTTTCCGTAACGCCGTGCCCATGCGTCGCATCGGCCAACCCGAGGACTACCCCGGAATCATTGCCCTGCTTGCCAGCGACGATGCCGACTTTATCACCGGACAAGTCATTAGCGTTTCCGGCGGCCTCACGATGTCGGGATGAACCCCACACTATTTAATAAAAGGAAATTTTTTATGACACTGCAGGCACCGAATTACGAAGACATTCTCTATGACGTCAACGATGGCGTGGCGACCATTACCATTAACCGCCCGGAGCGCTACAACGCTTTCCGTGGCCAGACCTGCATGGAGCTACTCGATGCTTTCAATTGCGCCGGTTGGGACAAGTCGGTCGGTGTTATCGTGCTGGCCGGAGCCGGCGATAAGGCGTTCTGCACCGGCGGTGACCAAAGTGCCCACGAAGGTCAGTACGATGGCCGCGGCATCATCGGCCTGCCGGTAGAGGAGCTGCAGACGCTGATCCGCCAGGTGCCCAAGCCGGTGATCGCCCGAGTGCAGGGCTTCGCCATTGGCGGCGGCCACGTGCTGGCGCTGGTGTGCGACCTGACCATCGCCTCGGAGAACGCCGTGTTCGGCCAGGTGGGCCCCAAGGTGGGCTCGGTGGACCCTGGCTTCGGCACCGCGTACATGGCGCGGGTGATCGGCGAGAAGCGCGCCCGTGAGATCTGGTACCTGTGCCGCAAGTACAGCGCCGCCCAGGCGCTGGAGTGGGGGTTATGCAACGCGGTAGTGCCCGCCGACAAGCTCGACGAGGAGGTACGTCAGTGGTGCGACGAGATCCTCGAGAAGAGCCCCACCGCCCTCTCCATTGCCAAGCGCTCTTTTAACGCCGACAGCGAGAACATTGCCGGCATTGGCGCCATGGGCATGCAAGCGCTGAGCCTCTACTACGCGACCGACGAGTCCAAGGAGGGGGTCGCGGCCTTCAAGGAGAAGCGCAAGCCGGATTTTCGAAAATTCTAGCTCCGCAAGTTCTACAACGCCTGATGCCCCAAGGCGCTGATCAAGGGCACTGACGACAAGTTGCCGCCGCCCCAGCGGGCCGGCGGCCTCCCCAGAGAGGATGGAAACGGTCATGAACTTTGCCTTTACCGAGCAGCAGGACGCGATTCGCGAGAGCGTGGCCAAGCTGTCCGCCGACAGGCTGGCCCCCCGCTATCGGAAGCGCGAGGAAGAGGCGCTCATCGAGCGCGAGATCGTCAAGATGCTGGGCGAGATGGGCTGCCTGGGCGGCGAGCTACCCGAGGAGTATGGCGGCAGCGGCCTGGACTGCGTAACCAACGGCATCATCGTCGAGGAGATCGCCCGCGGCGACTTCAACGTCGGCTACCTGCCGCTACTCGCCTCGCTAAACGGCCAGATTATCGCCCACCATGCCCGCCCCGAGCTGGCCCGGGAGTGGCTCTCAGGCATCACCTCAGGCAAGAAGATCTGCTGCATCGCCTTGACCGAGCCCCACGGCGGCAGTGACGCCGCCAACCTGAAGCTGAAGGCGACCCGCGACGGCGGCCACTTCGTGCTCAACGGCGAGAAGACCTCCATCTCCATGGCCGACCAGGCCGACGTGGCGGTGGTCTTCGCCCGCACCGGCACCCAGGAGCAGCGCGCCAGCGGCATCAGCGCCTTCCTGGTACCCATGGACCTCCCTGGCATCACCACCAGCCGTTTCGAGGATTCCGGCCAGCGCGCCATTGGCCGGGGCTCGATTTTCTTCAACAATGTCGCGGTACCGGCCGATCACATGCTTGGTGACGAGGGTCAGGGCTTCAAGCAGGTGATGCAGGGCTTCGACTACAGCCGCGCGCTGATCGGCCTGCAGTGCCTGGCGGTGGCCCAGCAGTCGCTTGACGAAACTTGGCAGTGGCTCACCGAGCGCGAGGCCTTCGGCCAACCGCTGGCGGCCTTCCAGGGGCTGACCCATCCGCTAGCGGAGTGCCAGACCTACGTTCAGGCCGCCCGTCTGCAGTGCTACTACGCGCTGTGGCTGAAGGACAACAAACTGCCACACACCAGCGAGGCGGCCATGAACAAGTGGTGGGGCCCCAAGCTTGCCTTCGATGTAATCAAGCAGTGCATGCTGGCCCACGGTCATACCGGCTGGGGCGAGGACATGCCCTTCTCGCAGCGCATGCGCGACGTGCTGGGCCTGCAGATCGGCGACGGTACTGCCCAGATCATGAAGAACATCATCGCTCGCCAGGCGGTGCCCAGATGACCAGCCTCATCGCGACCGGACGCCCTGATTACCGCCCGGCGGCGCGACTCGACCAAGGAGTGCCATCGATGGCGATTCAGGATGACAAGAGTGTGGCCAACCGGCTGTTCTTCCGTCTCTTCCAGGCCAGCAACATCCTGCAGAAGCAGACAGTCGGCCAGGTCGGCCTCACCACGGTCCAGTGGGCCGTGCTGGGCGCCCTGTCGCGCAAGGGCTACGAGGACGGCATCTCCTTCAATCAGCTCACGGAGTACCTGATCGTCAGCCGTCAAAGTCTCGACGGCGTGCTCAAGCGGCTGGAGCGGGACGACCACGTCAAGCGCATCCCCCACCCCGACGACAAGCGCGCCCGGCTGATCCTGCTCACCGATAAAGGCCGCGCCTTCTGGGAGAGCCTACAACCGAAGATCCATGAGTTCTATGCCCAGGGGCTCGCCAACTTCACCTTCGACGAGACGGTGAGCCTGTTGCACTATCTGAACAAGTTCCAGAAGGAGCTGGAGGCCATCAACATGCAGGACGCCCCAACGCCGAGCGAGAAGAAAGCTGATCCAACAAGACCCCAAACATACCCGATCACGACGCACGACGCACGACCCTACAATGCCAATAACAAATAGCCTCGTCATGCGACGAGGAAGGAGAAATTGTATGTCCGTAAAACGCCAATTCACTCTCAAGAGCGGCCTGCTGGGCCTGGCCATGGCGCTCGCCGCCGGTACTGCCCAGGCCGAAATCAGCGATGGCGCTATCCGCATTGGCTATCTCGTCGACATGTCCGGTCCTTACCGCGACCTGGCTGGCCCCGGCGGGCTGGAGGCGCTGCAAATGGCCGTAGAGGACCATGGTAGCAGCATCCACGGCGCCCCCATTGAGATATTCAGCGCCGACGACCGCAACAGCGCCGACGTGGGCGCCAGCATCGTGCGCGAGTGGATTGATCAGAGAAATATCGACATGGTAGCAGGACTGGTCGCCTCATCGGTGACCATCGCCGTCACCCGCCTGATTGCCGAGCATGACCGCATCGCCCTGAGCTCCGGCTCTGCCGCACTTGGCATCACCAATGAACACTGTAGCCCAAACCATATCCAGTGGGTCTATGACACTCATGCCATGTCCAACGGTACGGCCCGAGCCATCGTCGAGGAGGGCGGCAAACGCTGGTTCATCCTCTCCGCCGACTATGCCTTCGGCCACTCACTGGAAGAGGAAGTCTCCAACGTGGTCACTGAAATGGGCGGCGAGGTCGTCGGCACGGTGCGCCACCCGCTCAATAACCAAGATTTCTCCTCCTTCATCCTGCAGGCCCAGGGTTCTGGCGCACAAATCGTTGGCGTGGCCAATGCCGGCGCCGACACCGTCAATGCCATTAGCACCGCCGGGCAATTCGGACTAGTGGAGTCCGGCCAGACGCTGGCCGGACTGATGGTGTTCCTAAACGACATTCATGCTCTGGGGCTCGAGACCACCCAAGGCATGCAGCTGACCACCGGCTGGTACTGGGACATGAACGACGAGGCAAGGGAGTGGGCCCAGCGCTTCTACGAGCGCATGGGCAGAATGCCCACCATGGTGCAGGCCGGAGTCTACTCCAGCACTATGCACTACCTCAACGCCATCGAGGCCACCGGCAGCGATGACGCAGGCACCGTGCGAGCCTGGATGGGCGAGAACCCGGTCAACGACATCTACACTACCAATGGCGTGATTCGCGAGGATGGCCGCATGGTCTATGACATGTATCTGGTGGAGGTGAAGTCGCCCGAGGACTCCGAAGGCGAGTGGGACCTCTACCGCGTGCTGCGCACCATCCCAGGGGAGCAGGCCTTCCAGTCCTTGGAGAAGAGTCGCTGCCCACTGATCAACCCCTGAGGCAAGCAGGCAACACAGGGGGCGCGGCCAGCCGGCCGCGCCCCCTTGCGTTTTGGACGAGTACGGCTCAGGCCGCCTGCACCTCGATGCGCCGCCGACGGTGCGTGTCGCGCCGCGGCAACGTCAGGTGGACGACACCACTGTCGATCCGTGCGCTGATCGCCTCGCTGTCGATCTCGTGGCTGAGGGTGAAGCGCCTCGCGTAGCGCTGGGCGCGCACCTCGGCGTAGAGCGGGCTCAGCCCCTCGGGCATCGGGATCGCCACCTCGCCTTCCAGGGTGAGCACGCCATTATCTACCTCGATGACCAGCGAGTCGCGGGTCACGCCGGGCATGTCGGCGATGATATGCACGGCGTCGTTCTCCTCGTGGATATCCACCGCCGGCAGCAGCGCCTCCTCCCGGCGCTTCTCCCCGGCAGAGCGGGGGGAGTCGGCGTCGTGACGGGTGATCTCGTTCATCTTTCTCACCTCCTTCGGTCTCGAAACGCGGTACTCGCGGGGCGGCCTCAGGCCGCCTGCACCTCGATGCGCCGCGGCTTGAGCTCATCGCGCTTGGGCAGCACGATCTCGCACACGCCATCCTGGAAACGCGCCTCGGCCCGATCGATGTCGAGCCCCTCGGGCAGCGCCACCGCTCGCCGGAAGTCGCCATGGAAGCGCTCCTGGCGGAAGCGCGTGCGCGTTTGATCGCCCGTGGGCGCCTCACGGCGACCGGCCACGGTGAGCACGTTGTCCTGCAGGCTCACCTCCAGGTCCTCGGCCCCGAGCCCCGGCGCGAAGACGTAGACGCGCACCGCCTCGTCGGTGCGCCCGACGTTGATCAGCGGAAAGCTGCCGGACGGCACCGAGCGGATATCGGCCGCTCCCCCGCCGGGGAACATCTCGTCGAACAGCTGGCGAACCCACTCCATGCCCTGGGCGCGGGCCGGATCCAGGCCCCTGAGATCTCCGAACATATCGAACACCTCCTTCTCTTCAACTGCCAGATGACGGGACGGGGCCGAGCGGCGCGCGGCTGACAGGGCCCCATGACCTGCAAGATAGGTGCGGTTGATCCGGTTTCAAGGCCTTTGAGACGATGTCTCGAACGGCGCCGGCGGTGAGGCGATCCCCACCCGCCAGGCAACGAAAAAGGGCCCGTATCGCCGAAGCGGATACGGGCCAAGGAGGATAGCGTGTCGGGCGCCGGTGGGGTCACCGGCGCCGGGCTGGCTCAGTCGGTCGGCTGCTTCTTCAGGGGATGGGCGTTGCTGGCGAACTCGAAGTCCTTGGTCTCGAAGATCAGCGAGACCACCACGCCCAGCACCAGGGCCCAGAAGGTGGCGCCGATGCCCAGGATCTGGATGCCGGAGGCGGCGATCAGGAAGGCGAACAGCGCCCCCATCTCGTGTTTCTTGCCGGAGAAGGCGATCGCCATGGCCGAGGTGATCACGCGCATCAGGGCCAGGCCCGCGATGATGGCGATGAAGTAGCGCGGCGTGGCCTCCAGCAGGCTCACCACATAGCCGTAGAAGGGGGCGGCCACCACGAAGATTGCACCGGCCACCACCGCGGCGACCCAGCGCTTCTCATGGGTGCCCGCCTCCGGCGAGGCACAGATGCCGGTCATGGGGGCGGCGATGCAGGTGCTGTGCAGGTTGAAGAAGGCCGAGACCATGGTGCCGATGCCGCCCACGGCGGTGATGCCGTTGGCCGGCACTTCCTTGTAGCCCATGCCCTTGATCAGGCCGACGCCCGCCGGGGTCTCCATGCCCACCAGGATGATCGCCAGCGGCAGGCCGTAGGCCAGGAAGGCGTTCAGGGTGAACTGGGGCATGATGAACTCGGGGAAGCGGATCGTCGCCTGGATACCGGAGAGGTCCACTCCGGTGGCCATCAGGTAGATGACACCCGCCAGCATGGAGACGATCAACGGCGGCACCTTGCGCAGCAGCCGCGCCGAGAGGAAGAAGGCCAGGATCATGATGGCCGCCGGCACGATGGCATTCTCAAGTGGCCGCACCATGTTGAGGCCGAAGCTCAGCAGCATCCCCGCCACCATGCCCATGACGATGGGCATGGGCATCAGGCGCATGACGATGCCCATGACGCCGGCCAGGCCAGCCACCAGGGAGATGGCCCCGGCGATCAGGGTCGCCCCGAGCGCGGCCTCCAGGCCGACCACGGGAATCACCGCTGCGAACATCAACGCACCGGGAATGGAGTTGGCCATGGGCATCGGCAGCCGGTAGTAGGCTGGCATGAAGATGCCGAAGAGGCCGTTGATCATCAGGTAGCTGATGACCCAGATCATGATGAAGGAGGAGTCGAGCCCGGCGGCGGTGCCGGCACTGATGTGCACGACGCCGACGCTGAGCCCCAGGATACCCGCGACAAGTCCGGTACTGACGTTGTCGACGTTCATGTCGCGGAGGAAGTCGCTTGGCGCGTGCCTCAGGCTCACGCCCTTCTCGATGTGCTTCACGGTGAGCTCCAGGGGAGGGTTGTTATCGTTGGTATGGGCATGGGCGTTGAACGAAACGCGCCGATCCGGTGATGACCGAATCGGCGCGTACGAACTAGCCCTGGTCGCCGCCACCCACCGGCAGCACGCTGCCGGTGATGTAGCTCGCCTCGTCCGAGGCCAGGAACAGGATCGGCGCCGCCATCTCGTCCAGGGTGCCGTAGCGCTTCATCAGACAGCTCTGCTTGGTCTGGTCGATGTGCGCCTGGAACCAGGCCTTCTCGGTCGCGTTGCGGGGCTCCGGGGTACCGCGGGAGATCTTCCGCGGCGGCGCCTCGGTGCCCCCGATCCCAGCGGCCGCCACGCGGATGCCGTGCTCAGCATACTCGAAGGCCAGGGACTCGGTCAGCGCATTGACGCCGCCCTTGGCCGCCGAGTAGGGGATCCGGTGGATGCCGCGAGTCGCCACCGAGGAGACGTTGACGATGACGCCACCGCCCTGCTCCACCATGGTGGGCAGCACGGCGCGGCAGCACCACAGGGTCGGCATCAGCGAGCGGGTCACCTCGGCGGCGATCTCGCTCTCGCTGAACTCGGTGAACGGCTTGAAGTTGATCGCCCCGCCCACGTTGTTGATCAGGATATCGATGCGACCGAAGCGCTCGACGCTCTTCGCCATCACCTCGGCGGCGCCTGCCCAGGTCTCCAGGTCGGCCTGCAGCGCGATCGCCTCGACGCCCTGCTCGGTCAGCTCGGCCACCACCTCATGGATCAGGTCGGCGCGGTCCACCAGGGCCAGGCGGGCACCCTCGGCGCCGGCGCGCTCGGCGACCCGCTTGCCGATGCCCTGGGCGGCCCCGGTGATCACCATCACCCGGTCCTGAAAACGAGAGCCCTCGAAACGCCGGCTCATGCCTTCGCTCCCGCCTCGTTGGGGGTGAACTTCTCGTAGTGGAAGCTCTGCGGCACGATGCCCTGGGCGTCGAAGTGCTTGAGCACGGCATCGACCATGGGCGGCGGGCCGCACAGGTAGACGTCGACGTCACCGTCGTGCATCACCTCGGCGTCCATGTGATGGGTCACGTAGCCCTTGCGGGGATGCTCGCTGGCCTCGTCCACCACCACGGTGGCGTAGGAGAAGCTGGGCAGCTTGGCGGCGAACTCGTCCAGGGCGTCCACCTTGACCAGGTGATCATCCTTGTTGACGCCGTAGATCAGGTGAATCGGCGCCTCGCAGCCCTTCTCCACCAGCTGTGAAAGCATGGAGAGGAAGGGCGCGAGGCCCGTGCCACCGGCCAGCATCAGCACCGGGCGGGTCACCTCGCGGATGTAGAAGCTGCCCAGCGGGCCGGTCAGGGTCAGGCGATCGCCTGACGCTGCCCGCTCGCCGAGGTAGCCGCTCATCACCCCGTTCGGGATGTTGCGGATCAGGAAGGTGGCGCGCTGCTCGCCCGGCAGGGAGCTGAACGAGTAGGAGCGATGCACCTCGGTGCCCGGCACGTCGATATGCACGTACTGGCCGGGCAGGAAGGCGATCTCGGCGCCGTCATCCAGATCCACCACCAGCTCGATGCTGTCTTCGGAGAGCTGCTCGACCGCGGCTACCGTGCCCTCGACCTTGCCCACCTCGGTCTTGCACAGGGTGGAGGCCACGGGGACCTGGATGACGCAGTCGGAAGACGGCACCATCTGGCAGGTCAGCACCATGCCTTCGGCGGCCTCCTCGTCGGAGAGCGCCTCTTCGATGTACTCGTCGCCCATGTCGAACTCGCCCTGCTCGCAGTGTCCCTTGCAGGTGCCACAGACGCCGTCGGAGCAGTCCATCGGCAGGTTGACCTTCTGGCGGTAGGCGGCATCGAGAACCGTTTCACCTTCCTTGCAGCCGATGAAGCGGGTGACGCCATCCTCGAAGTTGAGGGCAATGGTGTAGCTCATGGTCGTTCTCCTCCGGCACCAGATCAGATGTGATAGATATCGATGACCTGGTGGATATAGTCGTTATTGAGTTGCACTACCTTGCGGGTGATCAGCGGCGACTCGCCCGACACGTCCAGGGTGTAGAGGGAGGTCCCGAAGAAGGTCTGGGTCTCCTTGTAGCGATGGTTCAGGGTCTGCCAGTTGAAGCGCAGTGACAGCGTGTCCCCCTCCTCCTTGAGCACCTCGATGTTGGTGATCTGGTGGGTGGTGCGCGGCTCCGGCGTGCTCGCCCCCGAGCGCTCGGTCTTGATCCGGTAGACCCGGTCCTCCAGACCCTCGCGGCTCGGGTAGTAGATCAGCGAGATCTCGCTGTGCGGGTCGCGGGTCAGCTGGTCGTCGTCGTCCCACGCCGGCATCCAGAACTCGACGTCCTGGCTGTAGCAGGTCAGCCACTCGTCCCACTCACGGTCGTCGAGCAGGCGCGCCTCGCGGTACAGGAAGGCCTGGATCTCTTGATAGCTAAGGCTCATGTCTCTTCTCCCCTTCAGACCGATGCGGTGGCGAGCTCAGTTGGAATAAACCGGCTGCGTTCCTTCTCGATGGCGCGCAGCATCTCCTCGACCCAGTGCTTGTGGTGCAGCACGTAGAGGCCTTCATCTTCCGGCGAGGCGCCGCTGAGCAGCGGCTGCATGTCGATGGCACGGGCGTTGTCGTCGGCGCCGTCGATCCACTGCTTGGCCCCGCGGGAGAGGTCGTTCCACTCGGCCAGGGCGCCGTGGTAGCCGTCCTGACAGCCGCGGAACTCCTCGAGGTCGTCCGGGGTACCCATGCCGGAGACGTTGAAGAAGTCCTCGTACTGGCGGATGCGCACGCGCCGGTTCTCGGCAGACTCGCCCTTGGGCGCGAAGCAGTAGATGGTGACCTCGGTCTCGTCGACGCTGATCGGGCGCAGCACGCGGATCTGCGTGGAGAACTGGTCCATCAGGTAGACGTTGGGGTAGAGGCAGAGGTTACGGGTCTGGTTGACGATGGAGTCGGCACGCGCCGCGCCGAACTGCTCCTCGATCCACTCGCGGTTCTGGTAGACCGGACGCACCTCGGGGTTGAGCAGGCGGGTCCACAGCAGCATGTGGCCGTTCTCGTAGGAGTAGAAGCCGCCCTGGCTCTTCGACCAGCCGTCGGCGTCCACCGCCTTGGTGCCGCCCGCCTCGTAGTTGCGGCGATCCATGGTGGAGGCGTAGTTCCAGTGCACGGTGCTGACGTGGTAGCCGTCGGCGCCGTTCTCGGCCTGCAGCTTCCAGTTGCCCTTGAAGGTGTAGGAGGAGGTGCCGCGCAGCACTTCCAGCCCTTCCGGCGCCTGGTCGACGATGTTGTCGATGATCTTGGTGGTCTCGCCCAGGTACTCGTCCAGCGGCTTGACGTCCTCGCTCAGGCTGCCGAACAGGAAGCCCTTGTAGCTCTCGAAGCGCGGCACGCGCTTGAGGTCATGGGAGCCGTCCTGCTTGAAGCTGTCCGGGTAGGCACCCACCTTCTCGTTCTTGGCCTTGAGCAGCTTGCCGTCGTTCTTGAAGGTCCAGCCGTGGAAGGGGCAGGTGAAGGTGCCCTTGTTGCCGCGCTTGCGGCGGCACAGGGTGGCGCCGCGGTGGGCACAGGCGTTGATCAGGGCGTGCAGCTCGCCTGCCTTGTCGCGGGTGATGACCACCGGCTGACGGCCCATGGTCACGGTCATGTAGTCGCCCGGCTCGGCAATCTGGCTCTCGTGGGCCAGGAACAGCCAGTTGCCTTCGAAGACGTGCTTCATCTCGAGTTCGAAGAAGGCCGGGTCGGTGAACATGCTGCGGTGGCAGCGGAAGATGCCCTTCTCGGCGTCGTCGACGACGGCGCCGCGGACGCGCGCTTCGAGCTGGTCAAGTTTGCTGGTCATGGTCCAGGTCCTCGATGTCTTGTCGTATCTATCTTCGGAGCGGTTCCGGGGGCGGGTCGATTTTTTCCTTCGGCCTGCCCCCGGCGCTCCTGGCGGAATGTCAGGGGTCAGGAGATGGGGCTCAGACCTTGGCGGTGCCGGCCAGCTGGCTGTGCTGGTCCTGCTCGTCTTCCTTGGCGCGCGGGCGGGCGTGACGGGTCTGCAGCTCGGCCACATCGGTCTTGGCCAGCTCGACGTCGAACACCACCTCGGAGAAGGGGCCGTCCAGCTCGCGCTTGGCGATCACGCCCGCATCCTCGATGCGCTCGGCCGGCACCACCAGCTCCTCGCGGGTGGCGAAGGCGAAGTCGTCATAGGTGTAGGGGTCGCCCGCCAGGTTGATCTGGGTGGTCAGGTGCAGGTGGTTCGGCGCGGAGACGAAGTAGTGGATGTGCGCCGGACGCTCGCCGTGACGGCCCAGGGACTTCAGCACCACGTCGGTGGGGGCGCCTTCCGGCACGCCGTAGCCGGACGGGATGATGCTGCGCGCGGTGTAGCGGCCTTCCGCGTCGGTGACGATGGTGCGACGCAGGTTGTACTCGGACTGGCTCGGGTCGAAGAAGGAGTAGCCGCCCTTGGAGTTGGCGTGCCAGATCTCGACCTTGGCGCCGGCGATCGGGGTGCCGTCGACGTCACGCACCTGGCCGGTCAGCCACATGGTCTCGCCGTCCTGGTCCTTCCCGTCGTCCATGCGCGCGAAGCCCTCGGCTTCCGGGGCGCCAGCGACATACAGCGGGCCCTCGATGGTGCGCGGGGTGCCGCCGACGCGCTTGGCCTCGGCGTCGATGGCGTCCTGGCGCATGTCCAGGTAGTGGTCGAAGCCCAGCCCCGGCGAGAGCAGGCCGAACTGGGTCTGGCCGCCCAGGGCGTTGAGCAGGCTGACGGCGGACCAGTACTCCTCGGGGGTGACGTCGAAGTCGTCGATCAGCTTGAACAGGTCGGAGAGCAGGCGGTGCATGATCTGCTTCGCGCGCTCGTTGCCGCCTTCCTGGTCGAAGCCGGCGACGGTCTTCAGGAAATCCTGGACTTCGGGGGTATCGAAAATCTTCACGGTCATGATAAGTATCCTCTGCTTTATCTCTTTGCTTCCGCCGGGGCGGGGCTGGCGTGATTCATCCGTGACTCAGGAGTCGTCCTCGCGGATGGAGGACGGGTGGCGACACAGCGGCTTGACGCTGATCTCCATGTAGGGGAAGAGGGGCAGGTTGGAGATGATCTCCTGCAGCTCGGCGTTGTCCTCGACGTCGAAGATGCTGACGTTGGCGTAGCTGCCGGCCACGCGCCACAGGTGGCGCCACTTGCCGGAGCGCTGCAGCCCCTGGGCGTAGGCCTTCTCGGTGGCCTTGATCTCGGCGGCCTGCTCGGCCGGCATGGACGGGGGCAGCTTGACGGTCATTTCCACCTGAAACAGCATGGCTCGATCCTCCGGTTGTCGTGTCGTGGGCTTACTTGCGCGCGTAGTGCGCCAGCTTGTCTTCGTCGAGGGTGATGCCGAGACCCGGGCCGGCCGGCAGATCCACCCCGAACTCGCGGTAGTGGAGCGGCTCGACGACGATGTCGTCCTTGAGCAGCAGCGGGCCGAACATCTCGGTGCCCCAGGCCATCTCGGGCAGGGTCGCCCAGGCGTGCAGGGAGGCGGCGGTGCCGATGGTGCCCTCCAGCAGGGTGCCGCCGTAGAGGCCAATGCCCGCGGCCTGGGCCACGTGGGCCAGCTCCAGCACCCCCTGCAGGCCGCCGGACTTGGCGATCTTGAGGGCGAAGGCGCCGCTGAAGCCGCCGCGGGCCAGGTCGAGGCCGTCGCGGGCATCCTGCACCGCCTCGTCGGCCAGCATCGGCACGTTGAAGCGGTCGGCCAGGCGGATCAGGCCGGCGTGCTCACGGGCGGGGATGGCCTGCTCGATCAGCTCGATGCCGGCGTCCTGCAGGGCCTGGATGCCGTAGACGGCGGTGGACTCGTCCCAGGCCTGGTTGACATCGACGCGCACGCTGGCGCGGTCGCCCAGGGCCTCCTTGATGGCGGCCACATGGCGCACGTCCTGCTTCACCGGGTTGGCGCCGATCTTCAGCTTGAAGTCGCCGTGGCGGCGCTGCTCGAGACGCAGCTGCGCCTCCTCGATGTCCTTGGCGGTATCACCGCTGGCCAGGGTCCAGAGCACCGGCAGGTGGGTCTGGCGGGCGCCGCCCAGCAGCTCGGCCACGGAGAGGCCCAGGCGCTTGCCCTGGGCGTCGAGCAGCGCGGTCTCCAGCGCCGACTTGGCGATCATGTTGCCGCGGGCGTGGCGGTTGAGCAGGGCGCGCAGGGCGTTGCCGTTGCCGGAGGGCTGGCCGATCAGCAGCGGCGCCAGGTAGGCGTCGATGTTGCACTTGATGCTCTCGGGGCTCTCGGGGCCGTAGGCCAGGCCGCCGATGGTGGTGCCCTCACCCAGGCCCTCGATGCCGTCGCTGTGGCGCATCCGCACGATGACCATGGTCTGGCAGGCCATGGTGGTCATGGAGAGCTTGTGGGGACGGATGGTCGGCAGGTCGACCAGCAGCGTCTCGATGGACTGGATAGTGGCGCTCATGGGGGCTCCCGATGCGGGCAGTATGGTGATTGCATGGCAGTCTGATTGCAGCGGGAAGACGGAACCAATATTGTTTGGGTGCCCTTCCATACCCAGGAGGTATCATGGAACTGCGCCATCTGAGGTACTTCTGTGTGGTCGCGGAGGAGCTCAACTTCACCAGTGCGGCCGAGCGGCTGCACATGTCGCAGCCGCCTTTATCCAGGCAGATCAAGCAGTTGGAGCAGGAGGTGGGGGCCGAGCTGTTCGAGCGGGGACCGCGCGGCCTGCGCCTGACGGCCACCGGCAAGTTCTTCCAGCAGCATGCCCTGCAGATCCTCGAGAAGGTGGACGCCACCCTGGAGTCCACCCGCCGCATGGCCCGCAGCAAGCGCGTCATGTTCGGCATCGGCTTCGTGGCATCGGTGTTCTACGGGCAGCTGCCGCTGCTGGTGCGCGATTTACGACAAAAGGATAATGTCGAATTGGGTCTGGCCGAGCTGACCACGGTGCAGCAGATCCAGGCCCTCAAGGCCGGACGCATCGACATGGGCTTCGGGCGTCTCCGGATCGACGACCCGGAAGTGGAGCAGGAGGTGCTGTTCGACGAGCCGATCATGGCCGCGGTGCCCTGCGGCCACCCCCTGGAAGGCACCACGCCCACCCTGGCCGAACTCGCCCGCTACCCGCTGATCCTCTTCCCCGCCAAGCCGCGCCCCAGCATGGCCGATATCATGCTGGGCATGTTCCGCCGCCAGGGGCTCAAGGTGGAGGTGGTCCAGGAGGCCAACGAGCTGCAGACGGCGCTGAGCCTGGTGGCCTCGGAGATCGGCATCACCCTGGTGCCGGAGCAGGTGCGCCGGTTGCGCCGCGACGGCATCAGCTACATCTACCTGGCGGACCGCTCGCTCACCTCCCCGGTGATCTGCAGCCGCCGCCGCGGCGAGAAGCCCTCCCCGATCATGCAGGAGGCCAACGCCATCCTCGAGGTGCTGGTGGGGAACCGCCGCAGCGGGCGCTATCCCTGAGGGGGCAGCGCGGCGATGTAGCGATGAAACAGCGTCACCAGCCGCTGGGCCCCGGAGTTCAACGGCACCCCCTTGAGCCGCAGCAACCCCAGCGTGTTGAGAGGGACCGGGGGGAGCGACTCGAAGCAGGCCAGCCCCTGGCCGAAAAGGGGATCCTGGAACAGGATGCGGGGGCCGAAGCCGATCAGGTCGGTGCGGCGCATCATCTCGGTCATGAGCGCGGGGGAATCACACTTCACTACGGGGTGCGACAGCTGAATGCGCTGACGATCGAGCCAGCTGACCAGCTGATGCGCCATGCTGCCCGTCGCGAGGTTGAGCACCCAGCGGGCGTCGGCCAACTGTGACCAGGAGGTCGCTCCCAGCAGGGGATGGCCGACCCTGGCGGCCGGCTCGACCCGGAGCCGGGCCAGCGGCTCGAAGGCAATCTCGTAGGGCAACCCCTCCGGTTCCGCGGCGGCGATCGCAAAGTCGATCCGCCCTTCCATCAGCCCGGGCAAGACGTTGGTCAGCATCCCTTCCACCAGCGTCAGGCTCGCCTCCGGCTGCTCCTGCTGGAACGCCTTGAGCACCCCGGGCAGGACCGTGGCGGCGATGGCCGGCGTCACGCCGGCAGTGACCTGAGTGCCGGCGCCTCCTCTCAGCCAACGAATCTCGTCTCTGGCCTTGTCCAGCGTGGCGAGGGCCAGACGTGCCCGCGACAGCAGCGCCTGGCCGGCCGGCGTGAACTCCACCCCCTTGAAGCTGCGCACCAGCAGCTCGGCCCCGAGATCGGCCTCCAGTTCCCGCAACGCCTTGGTCAGGGCGCTCTGGCTCAGATGCAGTGCCCTGGCGGCGCCGCGAATCGACCCTTGCTCGGCCACCTGCACCAAGGCCTTGAGTTGATGATCCTTCATGACGAGACGAACACCTCAGGTTGTCACCAAGCAGATTATGTCGTCTTTACGTTGTCCCGGAGCACTGCCAGCATCCAATTTATCAACATTACAATAACGCTGAACGGTGCAGTTCATGACAGCCCCCCTGAAGATTCAGCCGGACTTCGACAGCATGAAGGCCTGGCGTCACCAGATCCATCAATACCCCGAGCTCGGCTTCGAGGAGATCGCCACCGGCCGCCTGGTGGCGGAGCGGCTGGCCGAGTGGGGCTACGAGGTGCATACCGGCATCGCCGACACCGGCGTGGTCGGCGTGCTGCGCTGGGGCGACGGCCCAGGCCCCCGACTCGCGCTGCGGGCGGACATGGACGCCCTGCCCATCCATGAAGAGACCGGCCTGCCCTGGGCCAGCCGAGTCGCGGGCAAGATGCACGCCTGCGGTCACGACGGCCATACCGCCATCCTGCTGGGTGCCGCCGAGGCCCTGGCGCGCCTGCATCGCGCGAATGGCCTGCCGGGCAATGGCACCCTGACCCTGATCTTCCAGCCCGCCGAAGAGCTGGGGGGCGGCGGCGGCGCCCGGCGCATGATCGAGGAGGGCCTCTTCGAGCGCTTCCCCTGTGACGCCCTCTTCGCCCTGCACAACTACCCCGGCAAGCCCACCGGCCACTTCTATTTCCGCGAGGGCGCCTTCCTGGCCTCCTCGGACAAGGTCACGCTCACCTTCGTCGGCAAGGGCGGGCACGGTGCCATGCCACAGCTGGCCTTGGACCCGACCCTGCCCGCCGCCGCCACCGTGCTGGCCCTGCAGAGCATCGTGGGGCGCAACGTGGACCCCAACCTGGCATCGGTGATCAGCGTGGGCCGCCTGCAGGCGGGTAACTCCTACAACATCATCCCCGGAAGCGCCGAGCTCGAACTGAGCGTCAGGACCCTGGACCCCGAGGTGCGCGACACCCTGGAGCGGCGCATCCGCGCCGTCGCCCAGTCCCAGGCCGAGGCCTTCGACTGCCGCTGCGAGGTGGTGTACGAGCGCGGCTATCCGGTGCTGATCAACGCCCCCGCCGAGACCCGGCTGGCCGTCGATACCGCCCGGGCGCTGTTCGGCGAGGAGCGGGTCGAGAGCCCCGCCGCACCTCTTACCGCCAGCGAGGATTGCGCCTTCTTCCTCGAGCGGGTACCCGGCTGCTATCTGATGGTGGGCAACGGCGACAACGGCTATGAGCAGGGGGTGCATCTCGGCCCCTGCAGCGTGCACAACCCCCACTACGACTTCAATGACGAGTGCCTGACACCGGCCGCCGCCTTCTGGGTCGGCCTGGTATCACGTTATTTCTCTGAGGTTCCTCAGCCTGCCTGAGCCCCATGGCGCCAGGCTATCGCTGCCCCCCGCACCCGACTCGGGATCACAACGAGTCGGGACAACAACAAGACTGGAGACTCCCCATGACTCACCCGAAGAAGACCGCTCTGGCCGTCGGTATCGCCCTTACCCTTGGCAGCGGCATCGGCCATGCCCAGACCACCCTGACCCTCTCCAACTGGGTACCGCCCAATCACTTCGTCAGCACGGAGATCCTCGGCGCCTGGGCCGAGCAGGTCGAGGAGGCGACCGAGGGACGGGTTCGCATCCGGATGCTGCCGAGCGCCGTCGGCTCGCCCGAGCAGCACTGGGAACTGGCACGCATGGGCGTGGCGGATATCACCTGGGGCAACTTCACCTACGAGCCGATTCGCTTCAAGTCGCTGTGGTTTGCGGAACTGCCCCTGACCGGTTCCAACGCCGTCGCCTCATCGGTCGCCCTGTGGGAGACCCTGCAGGAGCATCTGGTGGATGACTCGGCTTTCCAGGGCGTGAAGCTGCTGGGTGCCGGCCTGTTTGGCGGTGGGTCCCTGCACCACGGCAGCCGCCCAATGGTGGCACCCGAGGACCTGCGCAATCAGAAGCTGCGCATGGGCGGCCCCATCCAGCGCGAGCTGCTCGAGAGCTTCGGCGCAGTGCCCGTGGCGGCGCCGGCGACCCGCGCCTACGAGATGCTCGAAAGTGGCGTGGTCGATGGCTCGCTGCATCCGCTGGAGTCGGTGATCGGCTTCCGGCTGGA
The DNA here is from genome assembly GCF_013000985.1 of Halomonas sp. PGE1. Classification (NCBI taxonomy): domain Bacteria; kingdom Pseudomonadati; phylum Pseudomonadota; class Gammaproteobacteria; order Oceanospirillales; family Halomonadaceae; genus Halomonas; species Halomonas sp. PGE1. Next base: position 791,909 of record NZ_CP053032.1, on the reverse strand, counting down.
GAGCCAGCTGGGGCATCACACCCTGTTCCCGGGCGGCTTCTACGATGCCAGCTTCTTCATCGGCATGAATGAGCGCAAGTGGAACAGCCTCTCCGAGGCGGACCAGGCGGCCATCATGAGCGTCTCCGGAGAGCACCTCTCGCGTCACTGGGGTGAACGGTTCAATGACCAGACGCAGTCCGCAGAGGCACAGCTCAGGGAGCTCGGCAATCAGTTCCACGAGCCCACCGAGGCGCTGCTCGAGAAGACCCGCGAGATGCGCGAGGCGATGCTGGCCTCCTGGGCGGAGGACATGGCCAAGATGGGCTATGACGACCCCATGGCCATCGTCGACTTCTACGAGAGCCGCTATCAGGCCCTGGATAGCGAATAACCCGGCCAGCCCCTGCGGGGCAGGAGATTCCCATGCGACACACGCTCAACCGCGTGAGGCTGGGGGTGGAGGCAGTGCTGATCACGGCACTGCTTGCCATCGTGGCTCTCACCTTCTGCGACGTGCTGGGGCGCCGGCTGTTCGGCACCCCCATCTATGGCGCCCACGACATCACCGAGCACCTGATGGTGATCATCATCTTCTGCGGCCTGCCGCTGGTGACCGCCGACCGCGGCCATCTGGTCGTCGACCTGTTTGACCGCTGGCTCTCCTCGCCTCGCCTGCGCTGGTGGCATGCGCTGGTCTCGATCGGCGTGGCCGCCATCCTCTTCCTGATCGCCTGGCAGTACCTGCTGGCCGCCCGGCAGGCCGTGCTGATCCAGGAGGCGAGTCAGGCGCTCTACATTCCGCGCAGCTACATGTATGCCTTCATGTCCTTGACCGCCTGCCTGGCAGGGCTGGCCTCGCTCTTGCCCGCCTCTCTCTTCAGCCCCGCGGGCTCCGTCCACGATCAGGAAGGGAATGCATCATGATGATCGGCATCGTCTCCCTGCTCGGCGTGCTGATGCTCGCCTTCCTGCGCGTACCGCTGGCCTTCGCGCTGATGGCCGTCTCGATCGGCGGACTCACCTTCATGATCAGCTGGGACGTGACACGCTCCATGGTCTCACTGACCATCACCCAGGCGGTGTTCTCCTACGAGATGGCCGTGGTGCCCATGTTCGTGCTGATGGGCAACGTCCTGGCCCGCTCCGGCATCGCCGACGACCTGTTCCGCGCCGCCTACGCCTTCCTGGGCTCGACCCGTGGTGGCCTGGCGCTGTCGACCATGATGACCTGTGCCGGCTTCAGCGCCGTCTCCGGCTCCAGCCTGGCAACGGCCGCCACCATGTCCAAGGTGGCCTACCCGAGCATGAAGCGCTACGGCTACTCGGACTCCTTCGCCTCGGCGACCATCGCCGCGGGCGGCTCGCTCGGCATCCTGATCCCGCCCTCCATCATCCTGATCATCTACGGCATCCTCACCCAGACCAATATCGGACACCTGTTCATCGCCGGCGTGCTGCCGGGCCTGCTGGGGCTGGGTCTCTACCTGGTCGTGGTCTGGCTGGTCGCCCGCTGGCGCCCCGAGAGCGCCCCCCGGGGAGAGGCCGTGCCCCTCAAGGAGAAGCTCGCCTCGCTGCGCGGCGTCTGGCCCTTCGCCCTGCTCTTCGTGATGGTCATCGGCGGGATCTATGTGGGGCTCTTCACACCCACCGAAGCGGGAGGCATGGGGGCCGGCTTCGCCCTGATCATCGCCCTGCTGCAGCGGCGCATCGGGCTCCGGCATCTGCGCCGCATCTTCGTCGAGACCGCGGCGACCTCGGTGATGCTCTATGCGGTGCTGTTCGGCGCGATGCTCTTCACCCACCTGATCTCCTTCTCCGGGCTGGGCGAAGGCATCCGCCAGGCGATCGAGGGCATGGGCCTGGGGCCCTACCAGACGCTGCTGATGATCCTGCTGGTATTCCTGGTGCTGGGCTGCGTGATGGATTCGCTCTCCATCATCCTGATCTGCGTCCCGCTGTTCGTCCCCACCCTGGCCGCCGGCGGCTTCGACCTGGTGTGGTTCGGGATCATCGTGGTGGTGGTCACGGAGATCGCGCTGATCACGCCCCCTATCGGCATGAACGTCTTCGTGATCAAGGCGAGCCTGCCCCATGTCCCGCTGGTCAGCATCTACAAGGGGCTGGTGCCCTTCATCGGCGCGGACCTGGTCCGGCTGGGGCTGCTGATCGCCTTCCCCGCCATCTCCCTGGTCCTGGTCCAGATGATGCGATAGCAACGACGCGCCGCGAGGCAAGAGAAGAACACAGCGACGGCCACTATGGTGGCCGTCGCTGTGACTGGGCAGGGAATTCAAGTGCGGCTACCGCGCTACTCCAGAGATTCGTAGGGCAGGCCCACGTAGTTCTCGGCGATGGTGGTCAGCCCCGCCTCGGAGCCGGTCACGTAGTCGAGCTCGGCCTGCTGCATGCGGGTGGCGAAGTCCTCCTCCTCGGAGAACTTGTGCAGCATGGTGGTCATCCACCAGGAGAAGCGCTCGGCCTTCCAGATCCGCTTGAGGCAGGTGCGCGAGTAGTTGGGGATCAGATCGGTGCGCCCCTCCTGGAAGACCTTCACCATCAGCCGATAGAGGGTGTTGACGTCGCTGGCGGCGAGGTTGAGCCCCTTGGCGCCGGTAGGCGGCACGATATGCGCGGCGTCGCCGACCAGGAAGAGGCGGCCGTACTGCATCGGCTCGACCACGAAGCTGCGCAGCGGCGCGATGCTCTTCTCGATGGAGGGGCCGGTGACCAGCTTGGCGGCCACGTCGTCGGGCAGGCGGCGCTTGAGCTCCTCCCAGAAGCGCTCGTCGGACCAGTCCTCTACCTTCTCGTCCAGAGACACCTGGATGTAGTAGCGGCTGCGGGTCTCGGAACGCATGCTGCAGAGGCTGAAGCCACGTTCGTGGCGGGCATAGATCAGCTCGTCGGCCACCGGCGGGGTGTCGGAGAGAATCCCCAGCCAGCCGAAGGGGTAGACCTTCTCGAACTCCTTGATGCGGCCCTCGGGGATCGACTTGCGCGAAACGCCGTGGAAGCCGTCGCAGCCGGCCACGTAGTCGCAGTCGAGGCGCACCGTCTCGCCGTCCTTCTCGAAGGTGACCCAGGGCGCCTCGCTCTCCAGGTCGTGGAGCTGGACGTTGTCCGCCTCGTAGATAGTGGTGCCGCCGCTCGCCTCGCGAGCCGCCATCAGGTCGCGGGTCACCTCGGTCTGGCCGTAGACCATGACCTTGCTGCCGCCGGTCAGGCCGGCCAGGTCCACCCGCACCCGGCGGTTGTCGAAGGCCAGCTCGAAGCCATCATGGGGCAGGCCCTCGGCGTTCATGCGCTCATCGACCCCGGCCTCGCGCAGCAGGTCGACCATGCCCTGCTCCAGCACGCCGGCGCGAATGCGGCTCAGCACGTACTCGCCGCTCTTGCGCTCGAGGATGACGTTGTCGATGCCCTGACGGCTCAGCAGCTGGCCGAGCAGCAGGCCCGAGGGGCCCGCACCGATGATGGCTACCTGTGTCTTCATGAGGGGACTCCGTTGTTGTCTGTGATACCAGGGGCATTGCGCACAAGTGTTCGCTTGATGAATTGTATTTTTCAATGAAACGGCCGCCGATATAAGGCATGATCCACTTCATCACTTGGACTATCCACGCCTGCGCACTCGACCTTGGTCGTAGCCGAGAGGAGCCCCCATGACCACCGGCACCATTCCCGTCTTCAAGCTCTACGGCGAGACGCACCACTGGCCGACCCCGGACCTGCTTCACTGCGAGTCGATCCCGGAGCGCAGCGCCCTGCATGACTGGCATATTCGCCCCCACCGCCACGCCGACCTGGTTCACCTGCTGCATATCAGCCGCGGCCGGGTCGACCTCGAGCTGGAGGGAAGCCTTCATCCGCTCGAGGGGCCGCTGGTCATCGTGGTGCCGAGCATGAGCATTCACGGCTTCCGCTTCTCTCCCGATGTGGACGGCCACATCATCACCCTGGCGAGACCACTGGTGGAGCATCTGGCCGAGACGGCCAGCAGTGCCGGCACCCTGCTGCAGCACGCCGGCTTCCATGCGCTGCGCGACCCCGACAGCAAACGCCGCATCGCCACCCTGGTGGCCCAGATCGACGAGGAGTACCGCCAGCCGGCCCCCGGGCGGGCGCGTCTGCTGGAGGCATTGATCCAGGCGCTGGTGGTGGAGCTGGCGCGCCTGCAGGTCGCCGCCGGGCAGAGTCTCAAGGCCTCTGACCACCATCACGACCGGGGCCACCAGCATCTGGAGAACTACCAGGCACTGATCGAGGCCCAGTTTCGCCGCCAGCCGAGCGTCGAGCAGTTCGCCGCCCAGCTGGGCATGAGCAGCGCCCACCTCAACTCCCTGTGCCGCCGCCTAGCCGACCGCAGCGCCCTGCAGCTGCTCCACGAGCGCCTGCTGCTGGAGGCCAAGCGCCAGCTCACCTACACCAACATGACCATCAGCCAGATCGCCGACTCCCTGGGCTTCTCGGAGCCGGCCTACTTCACCCGCTTCTTCAAGCGCAACACCGGGTTCTCGCCACGTGACTTCCGGCTGCGCCAGCATGCCACCGAGGCCCAGAGACAAGACGCCCCCGACCAGGCGAGCTGAGCGGGGGCGAGTCGACGGCGGCGGCTCGTTCAGGCGGCAGCCGCCGCCCTCTTCTCGAAGGCCGTGGCGTTGGGGCAGAAGCTGCGACACTTCTCCCATCCGGTGCCGGCGCGCAGGGCGCGCCAGCACTGGCTTGCTACCGGACAGCGGTTGCAGACATGCTGCAGCTCCTGGAGATGTACGCTCTCCTCGGGGCCAAAATCCTCGACCGACAGGCCGAAGCGCTCCATCATCGTCGGCATCAGGGTCTCGACGGGAATCAGGTCCTCGCTGCCCCCTCGGTTGAGGGTACGCGCCACCTCGCGCTCGAAGGCCGGCGCCATGGGCGTATTCAGGTCACGGACCATGGCCTGGAAGGTCGGTCCCGCCTCGCGGCGCAGCTCCTGCACCAGCCGCGGCATCGAGGCATCGAAGAAGACGCCGCCCAGGCGCTGCAGCCAGGAACGGGAAGAGTGGGGAATCATCGGGGCTTGGTCATGCATGCGGCACCTCCAGTGTCGTGGCTCGACCAGGACGAGCGGCCGAGGAGCATGCCCCCAGAGTGGCGAAGGAGCGAGCGGGCGGCAATTGAGGTTTTCGCGCGGGGTCATAACCCTAGGGTTATCCCGATGGAAAAGGCCCTGCACATGGCAGGGCCTTCTGCTGATGGGGCGCCTCGTCGGCTAGAGCATCCACAGGGTGAGCACGGGGAAGGCAATCAGCAGCACCAGGCGCAGCAGGTCGGCGACGATGAAGGGCGTTACCCCCCGGTAGATCTCGCCCAGCGTCACATGGGGCGCCATGGCCTTGATCACGAAGACGTTCATGCCGACGGGTGGCGTCACCAGCCCCAGCTCCACGGTCAGCACGGTGAGGATGCCGAACCAGATCGGATCGATGCCCAACATGGTGATGATCGGGAAGACGACCGGCACCGTGATCACCAGCATGGCGATGGAGTCCATGAACATGCCGAGCACGAAGTACATGAGCAGGATCAGCAGCAGGACCACCATGGTCGGCACATCCAGGCCGCCCAGGAAGGCGCTGATGGTGAAGGAGATCCGCGATACCGAGATGAAGTAGCCCAGGGTCTCGGCCCCCACCAGCATGAAGAAGACCACTGCCGAGAGCGCCAGGGTCTCCTGGGCGCTCTGCCAGAGCCCCTTCAGGCGCATGCCCTTGTAGAGGGCATAGAGCAGGGTGGAGAAGGCGCCGACGCTGGCCCCCTCGGTGGGGGTGAACATCCCCTGGTAGATCCCGGCGATGATGATCACGAACACGACCAGGAAGGGCACCAGCCCGGATATCGAGCGCAGCTTCTCGCCGAGCGACGTTGGCTCCCCCGGTACCGCCATGTCGGGCCAGATCCGCATCACCACGCTCACCGTCAGGGCGTAGAAGACCAGCCCCATCAGCCCCGGGATGATGCCCGCCGCGAACATGTCGCCCACCGACTGCTCGGTGATCACCGCGTAGATCAGGAGGGCGATGCTGGGCGGAATCATGATCCCCAGGGTGCCGCCGGCGGCCAGGGTACCGGTGGCCAGCGAGCGCTTGTAGCCGTGCCTCTCCATCTCCGGCAGTGCCACCCGGGTCATGGTGCTGGCGGTGGCCAGCGATGAGCCGGAGATCGCCGAGAAGACCCCGCAGGAGCCCACGGTGGCGATGGCCATGCCCCCCTTCCAGCCGCCGCAGATGGTGCGGGTGGAATTGAACAGCATGCCCGCCATGCCGGAGTGGGCGGCCAGCACCCCCATGAAGATGAACATGGGAATGGCGCTGAAGTTGTAGCTGGAGAGCACGTCCACCGGCACCGACTTGACCATGGAGAGGGCAGCGCCCCAGGAGATCACCTGGGCGAAGCCCACCACCCCGACGGTCAGCATGGCCAGCGCCACCGGCACGCGCAGCACCAGCAGCAGCAGCAGCCCGATCAGGCCGATGCCGCCGATCATCTCGCTACTCATGATGGACACCCCCTGCATCGGTGGCGAAGAGCGCGCCCAGCAGGGCGTGCAGCAAGCTGCGCAGCGCCAGCAGGCCACACAGCAGCGCGCCGAACTGGTAGATGGGGGCCATGGGCAGGCGCAGGTCCTGGGTGACCTGGCCGCGCAGGGCGGCCACGCCGGCCTCCTGCCAGAGACCGATCGCCATCACCGCACCCAGCACCACGAAGCCAGCCAGGAAGAGCCCGCCCAGGCGCTCCTTCCACACCGGGGAGAGGCCGTGGCTGAAGGCCTCCACCACCACCTGGGAACGCTCGACGCTGGCCGCCATGGCCGCCAGCAGCGAAAACATCAGCAGGTAGCGCACCAGCTCGACGCTGCCGACCACGCTCCAGTTGAGGGCGCCCCCGGAGAGGCGAAACACCAGGCGCAGCAGCACATCGGCGATGGTCACGCCCATCATGGCCAGCAGCGCCAGCCCCGCCACCACCAGGCACAGGCGTGCCAGCAGGCGGCTCACGAACGACAAGGCTTGCATGAAATCGCTCTCGCTCAGCTCTGCTCGGCCGGGCAGGCGTCGCGCGCCGCCATGGCCGCCTCGTAGATCTCGCGGGCGTTATCCAGGCCGCGCCCCTCGAGTTCGCTCAGGTAGTTCTCGATCCCCTCCTTGAGGGGGCCGGCCCAGTCATCGTGCTCGAGGGGATTGTCGATCACTCGGATGGTGTGACCGGCCTCCTCGGCCTCCTGCTTGCCGGCCTCGTCCAGGCCGTCGAAGACCCGGCCCGCCACCTCGCTCCATTGCATGCCGCTGTTGGCCTCGATCACCGCCTGCTGCTCGGGGCTCAGGCGGTCGAAACTGCGCTGGCTCATGGTGGCGACGAAGATCAGCGAGTAGAATGGCACCTGGGTGTGGTAGTTGGCCAGCTCGTTGAGGCGGAAGACCTTCATGCCCTCCCAGGGGAAGCTCAGGCCGTCGATCACGCCGCGCTGCAGGGAGGTGTAGATGTCCGGGGCCGGCATGCCCACCGGCTGGGCGCCGAGGCGCTCGAGCATCTCGCCGGCCACCGCGGTGGGGCGACGGATGCGCAGGCCGGCGAGGTCGTCCGGCGACTGGATGTCGTGATCCGCGGTGTGCAGGTAACCGGGGCCGGTGGTGAACATGAACAGCACCCGGGTGTCGTCGTACTCGCCGGCGATATGGCCGTCGTCATAGAGGCTCTGCAGGATGCAGGCGCCCTGGCTTGCGGTGTCGGAGACCCCGGGCAGCTCGACGATCTGGGAGAGTGGGAAGCGCCCGGCGGTATAGCCCTGGGCGGTGATGGCGATGTCGGAGATGCCGTTGACCGCCCCCTGATAGGCCTGATCGGCGCGGGTCAAGGTCTGGGAGGGGAAGTTCTCGACGCGCAGCTCGCCGCCGGACTGCTCCTCGATGGTCTCGGCCCAGGCCTGGAAGATCTCCTGGTTGATGCCGGAGCCGTCGGGCCAGAAGTGCGACATGCGCAGGGTGGTGGATGCCTGGGCGGCGGAGGCCGCGGTCAGGCCCGCAATGGAAGCGGCGAGCAGGCAGCGTGACAGGGTGCGGTTCATGGGGAGCCTCCGGGGGTGTCGTTGTAATGGACTTATCGAAAGTTCGGCATCCGAATACGAGTTCGGATACGTGCAAAGCTACCCCACTCCCGAAGGCCTGAACAATGGACATTGGTCTATGGCAGAGGCGGCAGCACGCCATCACCGGCCGGCCCCATCCCTCCTCGCCACGAATCAGGACAAAGCAGCTGGAAAGTTGGACTATTCACAACTTTCCTGACGGCACGCCGAAGAAAGCCCGGGCACGCTGGCGTGCTCCGGGCCGAGAGGGGGAAACGCATGAAGGGCGAGGCCGCCCTCGTGAGGGAAGTGCTGGATGATGTCGTGACCCCCGAGGGTGGCGTCCGCACCATCAGCCGGCGGCTGTCTCCACCGTGGCGTTCTCCCCGGCCAGAAGCCTCCGAGCTGCCACCACATCCGCCACGGGATCGTGGTTCCAGAGCCAGTCGAAGCGGGTCTCGAGGTTCTCGATGAGCCTCGCCTCGTCGTCACCGATCCCTTCACCGGCGTACTCGTAGACGTTCCCCGCCTCGTGGGAGGTGCGCTGCACCCGGCAGGTGCGCGCATGGCGGACCGCCTCGAAGGCCGCCAGCACCTGCTCCACGCTGTCTCTGGTGCAGGCCTCATCGCCCAGCAGGCTGGCCAGCACGTAGGCGTCTTCCAGCGCCTGGCCGGCACCGGCGCCCTGGTGGGGCACCAGCGCATGGGCGGCATCGCCCACCAGCAGCACGCGGCCGCGGTGGTAGCGCGGCAGTTCGGGCAGCTCGTGCAGCGCCCAGCGGGTTGGCTCGGGAATGCACGCGAGGATCGCCTGGGAGGCCGCGCCCCAGCCGGCGAAGACTTCCCGCATCTCCTGCTGTGTCACCGCCTGGACCCACTCCTCTCCCTCGGGAAGTTTCGGCTCGGGGGTGGAGCGGTCGGTGATGAAAGCCACCACGTTGATCAGCTCCGACTGCTTGACCGGGAAGGTGAGGATATGGCGGTCGTGGCCCAGGTACATCTGGGGCACCAGGGCCAGGCGCCGGTCGGCGCCCCTGGCTTCCAGCGCTTCCTCCAGCTGGGCGGTGGGGATCATGCCGCGATAGGCGTAGGTGCCGCTCCAGAAGGGCGCGATCTCGCCGAAGGTCTCGGCCGGCAGCACGTTGGCGCGCACCACCGACTTGATGCCGTCAAAGCCGATCAGGATATCCGCGGTGAAGGAGGTGCCGTCGGCGAAGTGGGCGGTGGCGCTATCACCCTGCTGGGTGACCTCGACGCAGCGCTTGCCGAAATGGGCGATGCCGGCGGGCAGCTGGGCCACGATGGCGTCCAGGAAATCCGCCCGGTGCACCGAGGACTGCCCGCAGCCGGGGGCCAGGGTGGCGGTCAGGTAGCCGTCGTCGCTGCCGCGCCGCCACTCGAACCAGACGTCCTCGAAGGGTGCCGGCGAGGAATCGGCGATGCGACGGTAGGCCGCCTCGAGGCCGAGCCGCTGGATGGCGCGCACGGCGTTGGGACCGAAGGAGACCCCGGCGCCGATCTCGGAAAACTGCGGCGCCGCCTCGAAGAGCTGCACGTCGAGGTCGGCATGGCGGGAGAGGGCCACGGCGAAGGCCACGCCGCCGATGCCGCCGCCGATGATGGCGACGGACAGGCGAGAAGCAGAGGGGGACGCAGTAGTGTGATTGGGCATGATGCGAGCTCCGTCAGGGACACTGTTATTGGAATGGCGTCGTTGTTGGAATGACGTCGTTATTGGCATGGCGTCAGCTGATGAGGCGCAGGCTAGAGCCCCCTCGATATTCACACAACACAATCACCTTCATATTCTGAATAAATAGAAGTAATATTGCATTGAATACAGTTAATTAGGCGAGGCAGGGCATGCTGCGGCTGGCGGATATCGATGTGAACCTGCTGGTGGTCTTCGACCTGCTCTATCGCGAGGGCAACACCCAGCGGGTGGCCGAGCGGCTCGGCGTGACCCAGCCCGCCGTCAGCCACGCGCTCAAGCGCCTGCGCCGGCTGCTCGACGATGAGCTCTTCGAACGCACCTCGCGGGGACTTTCGCCGACGCCGCGGGCGGACCAGCTTCACCCCGGCATCGCCGAGGCGCTGGCCCGGCTGCATGAGACCCTCAACCTGGGCGATGACTTCGAGCCGGCCAGCAGCGAGCGCACCTTCCAGCTGGCGATGACCGATATCGGCGAGATCGTCTTCCTGCCGCGGCTGCTGGAGCACCTGGCCAGGGAGGCACCGGGCATCCGGCTCAGCACGGTGCGCAGCCATCAGGAGGACCTGAAGCGGGGGATGGAGGAGGGGCGGATCGACCTGGCCGTTGGCCTGATCCCCCAACTGGGCGCCGGCTTCTACCAGCAGCGGCTCTTCGTGCAGCGCTATGTCTGCCTGATGCGGGCGGGCCACCCGCTGGCGGCGGGCGACTTCAGCATGGAGGCCTTCACGGCCGCCACCCACGCGGTGGTGGTGGCGAAGGGCACCGGGCACGGCATCGTCGAGGAGCAGCTCGCCCGGGCGGGCATCGAGCGCCCAATCCGGCTGCAGCTGCCCCACTTCGCCGCCGTGCCCTACATCATCAGCGAGAGCGACCTGGTGGTGACGGTGACCGACAAGTTCGCCGAGGCGACCCGTAGACGCTTCGGGCTGGCGGTGCACGAGCACCCCCTGCCCTTTCCCGAGATCCCCATCAACCTCTTCTGGCACCGCCGCTACCACCGCGACGCCGGCAACCGCTGGCTGCGCGGCCTGCTCTTCGCGATGTTTGCGGAATAGAGTCCGGCCGGCTGGCGGGTCACCGGAGCCCGGCGGAACAGCAGGGTTACTGTGGCTTCGCCCAGGCCGCCCGGGTGCTGTGCACGGCGCTCTTGTGGGTGATCTGCCAGCGGCCGTCGAGCTTGAGCAGCGCCAGCACGTCCACCCAGGAGTCCGCCAGGTTCTCGGTGTTGTCGAAGCCCAGCAGCACGCTGGCCACCTCGCCGGCCTGGGTCACCTGGATGACGCGACCACGCACCTGCCGGTGGCTGGCCGCCCAGCGCTCGAAGCGGTCGCTGATCAGGTCCTTGCTGAAGCCGCCCTCGGCGTCCACCGCCAGGATCCAGGCGTCCTCGTGGAAAGCCGCTTCGAGCCTGTCCCGACGGCCCTGAAAGCCCTCCACATAGCCCTGCACCACGCGGACGATCTCGTCATGGTCAGGCGTGCGCTCGTCGACTGTCGTATTCATGCGCTTCTCCTTCTGGTATCGCCACAACATGAACGCCGCCTGCCATGAGACGGCAGGCGGCGTGTCACCCGAACGGCTGAATCACGCGGGCTGGCCAAGGCCCAGGATCTCGCGGGCCTGCTGCCAGGTGGCCACCGGGCGCTCGTACTTCTCGCACAGCGCCACGGCGCGCTCGACCAGGGCCGCGTTGGAGGGGGCCAGGGTGTCGCGGTCGAGGCGCACGTTGTCCTCGAGGCCGGTGCGGGTATGGCCGCCGGCGGCGATGGACCACTCGTTGAGCTTGAGCTGGTTGGAACCGACACCGGCGCCGCACCACTGGGCATCCGGCGCCAGCCGCTTGAGGGTCTCGATGTAGAAGTCGAAGGTCGGCTTGTCGGCCGGCATGGCGTTCTTCACGCCCATCACGAACTGCACGTAGAGCGGCGCCTTGAGCTTGCCCTGCTTGGACAGGTTGACCGCCTGGTGGATATGCGACAGGTCGAAGGCCTCGATCTCGGGCTTGATGTCGTACTTGAGCATCTCGCCGGCCAGCCAGTCGACCAGCTGGGGGGCGTTCTCGTAGACGCGGTTGGGGAAGTTGTTGGAACCCACCGACAGGCTCGCCATGTCGGGCCTGAGCGGCAGCATGCCGCCACGCTCCTCGCCGGCCCCGGAGCGGCCGCCGGTGGAGAGCTGGATGATCATGCCCGGGCAGTGCTTCTTCAGGCCTTCCACCAGGCGCGCGAACTTCTCCGGGTCGGAGCTGGGGGTCTGGTCATCGTTGCGCACGTGGCAGTGGGCGATGGTAGCCCCGGCCTCGAAGGCCGCCTGGGTGCTCTCGATCTGCTCCTCGACGGTGATCGGCACGGCCGGATTGTTTTCCTTGCGCGGCAGGCTGCCGGTGATGGCGACACAGATGATGCAGGGGTTGGACATGGTGCTCTCTCTTCGTACCGACACGGTACTGTGGCTCGTTATCGTCAGGGGGTGCTTCCCCCCGCGGCGGGTGCTCGGCGTCAGCAACGCCGAGCGCCGCCCCGGGAGGCGGCGCGGATGACCGGGACCCTGACGACCAGGGCGCCCAATCAGAAGTCGAAGAAGACCGTCTCACCCTCGCCCTGCAGGCGAATATCAAGGCGATAGCGCACCTTGCCGTCGACCTCCTCGCGCCTGGCAATCAGGGTCTGGCGGCGGGTCGGCGACTCGATGCGGGTCAGCACCGGGCACTTGCCGTTGGCCTCGGCCTCGTCCTCGAAGTAGAGGCGCGTCTGCAGGTGGATGTTGACCCCGCGGGCGAAGATCGACAGGTTGATGTGCGGCGCCTGGGGCTGGCCGCTGGCGTGGGCGACCGGGCCCGGCTTGATGGTCTTGAGCGACCACTCGCTGCCGTGGTCGAAGGTGGTGGCGGTGCGACCGAAGCTGTTGAACGGCTTCTTCAGGTCGAACTCGCGCTGATACTCGCCCTTGGCATCGGCCTGCCAGGCCTCGATGAAGGCGTCGCGCACGAGGTCACCGTTGCCGTCGATGACGGTGCCGACGATCTCGATCTGCTCGCCCTCTGCCCCGTCACGGGCCATCTCGTTCCAGATCTCCTCGTCGCGAGTCGGGTTGCCGGCGGCGGCCAGGGCCAGGCCGATATGCACGTAGGGCCCGGCGGTCTGGGAAGCGGTCTCGCGAAGCATCAGTTCGCTGGTGGGTCGGGAATTCGGCTGGTTCATCTCGTTGCCCCTGTCACTGATTCTCGAAGTAGGTCTGCAGTTCGCCGCGTACCACCAGGTCGAAGCGATAGGCCAGGCAGTCCATGGGATTGCTGCGGGCCATGTCCAGGCGACCGATCATGGTCTCGACGGCGTCGCGATCCTTGATGGTGTTGACGATGGGGCACAGCGGAATCAGCGGATCGCCCTCGAAGTACATCTGGGTGATCAGACGGGTGGAGATCGACGGCCCCATCACCGAGACGTGGATGTGGGACGGACGCCAGCTGTTCATGTCGTTGGGCCAGGGGTAGGGGCCCGGCTTGATGGTGCGGAAGCGGTACCAGCCCTGCTCATCGGTCAAGGTGCGGCCCACGCCACCGAAGTGGGGGTCCAGCGGCGCCAGGTAGCGATCGTTCTTGTGGCGATAGCGGCCGCCGGCGTTGGCCTGCCACATCTCTACCAGGGTGTGGGGCACCGGCTTGCCGAACTGGTCGACCACGCGGCCGAACATGATGATGCGCTCGCCCTGAGGAAGGCCCTGACCCTGAGTGAAGTTGAGCAGCAGGTCGTTGTCATGGGGGCCCATGCGCAGATGCCGGAAATCGGGGCCGGAGAGCTCCGACACGGTGGGCTTCTGCATGCTGACCAGGGCCTGCTGCGGGGAGCGGGCCACGGAGGTCTTGTAGCCGGGGGCATAGGCCGGCGGATGCCAGTTGCGGTCGCGCTCGACGAAGCGCTTGTTCTCTTCCTGCATGACGATCGTCTCCGGGGGTGGATGATTGACCTGGGTCAGTGTCGCGGCATTGACACCGGCTGACCATTGACGTCTTGGCCACTCGACATAACCCCCAGGTTATGGGAAGGCCCCGCCCTCACTTCAGGCTCGCCGCTACCTGCCGGAGGCGCTCGCAGAAGGCCTCCAGTGCCAGCGAAGGGCGCAGGGTGGCATTCAGGCAGAGCCCCACCGAGCCGCCCTGCTGCTCCAGCGGCAGGGCCAGCTCGTAGAGCTCTCCCGCCGCCACGCTACCGTCCACAGCCTCCTCGGGCGCCACCCAGATCGCATCGCTGCCCAGGGTGTAGCCGCGACTCAGCGGCAGCGACAGCGTCTCCAGGCGGCGCGCCGGCAGGATCAGGGAATGGCGCACGCAGAAGCTGTCCACCTGCTGGCGCAGGGTCGTCTGGGGTGGCGGCAGCACCCAGGGGTAGGCGCCCAGCGCGTCGGCCGACAGCGGGCTCACACCGGCCAGGGGGTGCCCGGCACGCACCATCAGCAGCAGCCGCTCGTAATAGAGATGCTCGAAGGCCAGGTCCTGGATCTCGCGCGCCTCGGTCATGCGCCCCACCACCAGATCCAGCTCCCCGCGGCGCAGCCGCGAGAGCAGGAAGGCGCTGGGGCCGGTCACCACGTTCACACCGACGTCGGCATGCTCCGCCTCCTGCGCATGCCAGTGCCGCAGTGCCTCGGGGAGCAGGCGACTCTCCACGGTGGAGAGCGCCCCCACCCGCAGCCGGCGCACGCCGTCGCGGGCCTCGCCGATGGCGCCAATGCCCTCCTCCAGGGCGCGAATCGCAGGGCCGGCATGGCGCAGCAGGGTCAGGCCCGCCTGGTTCAGGGCCACCCCCTTGGGCGTGCGCTCGAACAGGCTGGTACCCAGCGTCTCCTCGAGCTCGCGGATGGTCTTGGAGATCCCCGGCTGGGTGATCGCCAGGCGTTCCGCGGCACGCGCAAAGCTGCGTTGCCGCGCCACCTCTAGGAAGGCCTGCAGGTGACGCAGCTTGATCCGGGCATTGAGCATGTCCACCTCCTGCCGGCGCCCGCACGGGCGCCGAAGCCCCCCGCCGAAGCGAGGCGCGATCGTCACTTAGCGGGCATCACCCCAGCCCAGCTCCTTGGCCAGGGCGAAGGCGTGGTTGGCCGCCGGCACGCCGCCGTAGATGGCCACGTGCATCAGCACCTGGCGCAGCTCCGCCTCGGTCAGGCCGATGCGCTTCGCGGTCTTGAGGTGCAGCGTCAGCTCCTCGCGGCCCAGGGCGGCCAGGATGCCGGTGGTGATCATGCTGCGCTCGCGACGGGTCAGGTCGTCGTTGCTCCACAGCTCGCCCCAGGCCAGCCGGGTGATCATCTGCTGGAAGGGGGCGTCCAGGCTGGTGGCGTTCTCGGTGGAGCGCGCCACGTGGGCCTCGCCCAGCACCTGCTTGCGGGTCTCAAGGCCCGTAGCGTAGTCGACGCCCTGGTTGCCGACATCGCCAAGGTCCACCGCCATCACCGCCAGCAGCTTCTCGGCGAAGAGTCCGGGCACCTCCACGGAGGGCACGTGACCCACGCCCTCGAGGATCTCGAGGGGAGCGCCGTCGAGCTCCGCGGCCAGGACCTCGAGGGTCGCCGGCGGGGTGGCCAGGTCCTCGCTGCCGCCCAGCAGCTGTACCTTCACCGGCTTGCCGCTGAGCTTGCCGGTAAAGGCGTGGCTGCCCAGCATCTCGCAGAGCCTGGCGTAGGAGTCATCGTCGCCGCGGCCCATCTGGGTGCACCAGCCCGCCTTGAGGGCGGGCTTCGCCTCGAAGCAGGCCGGGGCGAACCAGCGCGGCACGATCTCCTCGGACATAGCCGCCAGGCCCTCCACGCGGATGCGGCCGGCGCGGGTGTTCCACAGCTCGGCATTGCCGATCACCGCCCCGGTGTTGGTCAGGGTGGCGGAGAGCAGGCGCTCGGCGTGCTCGCTGATCAGCTGCTGGCCCACCACGCCGCCGATGGAGGTGCCGGCGAAGTGGAAGCGCTTGGCACCGGCGTGATCGGCCAGGGCCAGGGCCTCGGCGGCCAGGTCGGCCGGGGCGATGGGGGCCTCGCCCCAGGCCTGGCTGGCGCCGTGGCCGGGCAGGTCCCAGGTCAGCACCCGGTAGCGCGGCAGCAGCGCCGGCAGGACGTCGTCCCACACCGCCTGGCTCATCCCCAGGGGGTGCGCCAGCACCACCAGGGGGTTGGCCTCGCTGCCGAGCAGGCGATAGGCGACGCTGCGCCCGTTGATGTTCAGAAATGCCATGGTCTCTCTCCGTGCAGTGCAACGGGAAGGGCCGGCGACAGTGGTTGGCCGGCCCCGATTCCTCGCTTGGTCGCGCCTATACCCGCTCTATCAGGGTAGCAATGCCCTGCCCCACGCCTACGCACATGGTGCACAGGGCGTAGCGCTTGCCGCTCTTCTGCAGCTCGTGGGCCGCGGTCAGCAGCAGGCGGGCGCCGGACATGCCCAGCGGGTGGCCCAGCGCGATGGCGCCGCCGTTGGGGTTGACCCGCGGGTCGTCGTCGGCAATCCCCAGCTCGCGCAGGCAGGCCAGCGCCTGGGCGGCGAAGGCCTCGTTGAGCTCGATCACGTCGATCTCGTCCAGCGACACGCCGGTGCGCGCGAGCAGCTTCTGCACCGCGGGCACCGGGCCGATGCCCATGATGCGCGGCTCGACGCCGGCAGTGGCCATGCCGAGGATCTTCGCCATGGGGGTGAGGCCGTGCTTCTCCACCGCGGCGGCGCTTGCCACCAGCATGGCGGCGGCGCCGTCGTTGACTCCGGAGGCGTTGCCGGCGGTGACCCTGCCACCTTCGCGGAACGGCGTCGGCAGGGCGGCGAGCTTGTCGAGCGTCGTCGCGCGCAGGTGCTCGTCTTGGTCGAAGCGCAGCGGCTCCTGCTTGCGGCGCGGGATCTCGATGGCGGTGATCTCACATGCGAAGCGGCCGGCGGCCTGGGCGGCGGCGGCCTTCTGCTGGGAGCGCAGTGCGAAGGCGTCCTGGTCCTCGCGGGAGATCTTGAACTGCTCGGCCACGTTCTCGGCGGTCTCCGGCATCGAGTCGACGCCATAGGCCTTCTTCATCAGCGGGTTGATGAAGCGCCAGCCGATGGTGGTGTCCTCGATCTGCTGGCCCCGCGAGAAGGCGCTGTCGGCCTTGCCCATCACGTAGGGGGCCCGGGACATCGACTCCACGCCGCCGGCCAGCGCCAGGTCCATCTCGCCGGCCTTGATGGCACGGAAGGCGGTGCCCACCGCATCCATGCCGGAGCCGCACAGGCGATTCAGGGTAGTGCCGGGTACGGATACCGGCATGCCCGCCAGCAGCAGCGACATGCGCGCCACGCTGCGGTTGTCCTCGCCGGCCTGGTTGGCGCAGCCCATGAAAACCTCTTCGATGGCGGCAGGGTCGAGCTCCGGGGCTTCGGCCAGCACCGCCTTGAAGATGGCGGCCGCCAGGTCATCGGGGCGCACGCTCGAGAGGGTGCCGCCGAAACGGCCCACGGCGCTGCGCCGCGGATGGCAGAGGAATACGTCGGTCATTGCCTTATCTCCTGAAATCGCTGCGGGTGGCGGCATCACGCCCCGGCATGGGCGCGGGCGGTGCGGTCCTTGAGGTCCCGCAGGATCTCGAGCTCGCGGGCCGAAGGCTCCGGGGTGGTCTCGAGCCGCTCGGCGAAGCGGATCTCCCAGCCGGTGGCCTCGATCACGTCCTCGCGGGTCACGCCCGGGTGGAGCGACACCACCACCAACTCCTTGGTCTCGGGGTCCGGCTTCATCACGCACAGATCGGTGATCACCCGGGTCGGGCCCTTGCCGATATTGGGCACGCCGTCGCGCCCCTTGCCGTCACGGCCGAAGCCCAGGGTGGTGACGAAGTCGACCCGGTCGACGAAGGCGCGCTTGGAGTGCTTCAGGGTGATGAAGACCTCTCCCGCATTCGTCGCGATCTCCGGCGCGCCGCCGCCGCCCGGCAGGCGCACCTTGGGCTCGCGGTAGTCGCCGATCAGGGTGGTATTGAGGTTGCAGTAGCGGTCGATCTGGGCGGTGCCCAGAAAGCCCACGTCGATCTTTCCGCCCTGCAGCCAGTAGCGGAACATCTCGGGCACCGCCACGGTGGTGAGCGCCGTCTCGGCCAGCTCGCCATCACCGATGGAGAGCGGCAGCACGTCGGGCTTGGTCTGCAGGGTGCCGGATTCATAGATCAGCACCACATCGGGGGCGTGGGTCAGGCGCGCCAGGTTGGCGGCCTCGGAGGGCAGGCCGATGCCGACGAAGCAGGTGGTGCCGTTCTCCAGTGCGCGCGCCGCGGTGACGGTCATCATCTCCGAGGAAGTGTATTCGAGGCTCATCAGGCGTTCCCCCCTGCGTTCATGACGTTCTCTTCGATCCAGGCCGTGAAGGTGTCGCGATCCCGCGCGATGGCATCCCACTCCTTGTAGAAGGCGTTGTTGCGCGGGTAGTAGCCGTGGGCATAGGAGGGCAGCGAGCCCTTCTCGGCCACGGCGATGGCGTCGATGGCCCAGCCCGGAATGATGCAGGTGTTGGGGTGGTAGTCCGGCTCGGTGCGCAGGTCGTCGACGATCTCCTCGACGGTGACGATGCTCTTCTTCGCGGCCAGCACCGCCTCCTTCTGCACGCCGACGATGCCTTCCACCAGCACGTTGCCGGCACGATCGGCCTTCTGGGCGTGGACGATGGAGACGTCCGGGCGCACCGAGGGCACCGCGGCCAGGCGCTCACCGGTGAAGGGGCACTCGATGAACTTGATCTGGTCGTTGACGCTGGGCAGCTCGCTGCCCACGTAGCCGCGCAGCACCGCCAGGGGCAGGCCCGCCGCGCCGGCCTCGAAGGCGCAGGCCATGGCGGCATGGCTGTGCTCGAGGATCTCGACCTTGTGGGGCCAGCCCTTCTCCACCGCGTCGCGCAGGCGATGCAGGGAGCCCACGCCGGGGTTGCCGCCCCAGGAGAAGATCACCTTCTTCGCGCAGCCCGCGCCGATCAGCTGATCGTAGATCAGGTCGGGGGTCATGCGGATCAGGGTCAGGTCGCGTTTCTTCTGGCGAATCACCTCGTGACCCGCGGCGAAGGGAATCAGGTGGGTGAAGCCCTCCATGGCAACGGTAGCGCCATCCTCGACGTAGCGCGCCACCGCGTCATGCAGGCTCAGGAACTCGGCCATGGGATCTCCTCCTGGCGTTGATTCTCGCAAAAGTTCGAATAGCGAACTATGTTTTGTGATGCGAACAAATTACTCCCACCGTCGGCCAGCGTCAAATTGTCGACGCTCCAGAACGCCGAGAGGGGAAGGCCAGGCCTTCCCCTCTCGTACACCACAATGTCTTCCCGGACAGTCGGTTAACTGGCCATCAGCCACTCGGCGGCGCGCGCCACCTGCGCCCGACTACTACCAAGGTATAATGACGGATCCGTGACACAGGCCACCTCCTCCGGGTCCAGCCGGCCCTGTACCTCGGGATGGGCATTGAGCGCCGCGGCGTAGGCAACCCCCTGCAGGCGCGCCGTCTCGGCGGCCTCGGCGCTGATGCGCTTGGCGGCGTCCGGCCCCAGGGTCGGCGCCAGCAGCTTCGCCACCGGCTCGGCCATGATCCCGCCGCCGGTAGCGGCCAGGTTGCGCTGCATCGCCTCGGGGTGCACCTCCAGTCCCTCCAGCAGCACCGCGGCCTGCTCCAGGGCCCCCTCCAGCAGCAGGGCACTGTCGACCAGCGGCGCCCACTCGGCGTGCCATTCCCCCAGGCCCCGCTCAAGAGGCTGGGCAGCGGCGTTGAGCAGCACCGTGGCATGGCCATGCACCTGACGGGCCGCGCCGCGGATCAGCGCGCAGCGCACCGGGTTGCGCTTGTGGGGCATGGAGGAGGATTCGCCCATGCCGGGGGCCGAGGGCTCGGCCACCTCGCCCACCTCGGTCTGGGTCAGCAGCGCCACGTCCAGGGCCAGCTTCTCGGCGGCACCCGCCACCGCGTCCAGCGCCGTGCCCAGGGCATGCACCGGCTGGCGGTCGGTGTGCCAGGGCAGCACCGGTGCACTCAGCCCCAGCCGCTCGGCCAGGGCGTCCATGAAGTCGAGCCCAAGGTTGTCCCAGCCAGAGTGCACCCCCACGGCACCGCCGAACTGCACCGGCAGCTCGACACCGGCCAGCCGGCGGCGCGCCTGCTCCAGGCCGATGGCCCAGTGCGCCACCTTGACCCCGAAGGTGATCGGCAGCGCCTGCTGCATCAGGGTGCGCCCCACCATGACCGTCTCGCCATGGGCCTCCATCAGCGCCAGGGCGGCGGCACGGCAGCGCCGCAGCAGCGCATCCAGGGCCGCCAGGCGCGGCTTGAGCAGCAGCATCAGGGCGGAGTCGACCACGTCCTGGCTGGTGGCCCCTTGGTGGAAGTAGCGCTTGAGCTCGGCGGGCAGGGCCGCCCTGCCCTGCTTCACGAAGGGAATCGCCGCGTTGCCGCCGCTGGCAATGCCGGCGGCGATGGCATCGATATCGAAGCGGTGTCCCTCGAGGAGATGGCGCATCTGGGCACTCATCTGCTCGGGGACGGCACCGCGGGCCTCCTGAACCTCGGCCAGGGCCAGCTCGAAGGCCAGCATGGCCTGGACCATGGCCTCGGCGTTGCATTCGGCCAGGGCCGACTGGCTCATGAAGGGGTGCTGGATC
The DNA here is from genome assembly GCF_013000985.1 of Halomonas sp. PGE1. NCBI lineage: Bacteria > Pseudomonadati > Pseudomonadota > Gammaproteobacteria > Oceanospirillales > Halomonadaceae > Halomonas > Halomonas sp. PGE1. The sequence continues at coordinate 771,480 of NZ_CP053032.1, read as the reverse complement.
AGGGCGGCAGGCATCGGAGATCTCCGGCGATGGCAGGGGCCAGCAGGGGGCTAGCCAAAAGTCGTACAAGTGTTCGCAATTCGAACACTATGCTAGATTGGAGCGTGGATTCGAGCAACACGACCAAGGACACGAAGGATGGCAACCGCAGCACAGGATGAGGTCCTGACCCCCGACGATCGCGATTTCGTCACCGCCCTGGCCAGCGGCCTGGAGGTGATCCTGGCCTTCGACGAGGCGCACCCGCGCATGACGCTCAGCGAGGTCGCCGCGCGCACCGGCATGAACCGCGCCCGCGCCCGGCGCTTCCTGCTGACCTTGCATGCCCTGGGCTACGTGCGCAAGCAGCAGCGAGTCTTCGAGCTGGCCCCCCGGGTCCTGCAGCTGGGCTACGCCTTTCTCTCCGCCAACGACTATCGCAGCGTGATCCAGCAGGTGCTCGAGGATATCACCGAGGCCTGCGGCGAATCGTCCTCGCTGGGGGTGCTGGATGGCGACGAGGTGATCTATGTGGCCCGCTCCTCCTCGCGCCACCGGCTGATGGCCATCACCCTCTCGGTGGGCACCCGCCTGCCGGCGGCCCACACCTCCATGGGGCGCGTGCTGCTGGCCCAGCTGCCGGACGCGGAACTCGACGCCTGGCTCGAGCGGGCGGTGCTGGAGAAGCATACCGAGAAGACCATCACCGACAAGGCCGAGCTCAGGAAGTGCATCCTGAAGGTGCGCCAGCAGGGCTACGCCATCGCCGACCAGGAGCTCGACTCCGGGCTGCGTTCCATCGCCGTCCCGGCCTTCGATGCCAACGGCAAGCTGCTCGGCGCCATCAACATCAGCACCAACGCGGCCCGGGTCAGCCACGAGACCCTGATGGACCTGTACCTGCAGCTGCTGCAGGAGAAGTCACGGCTCATTCGCACCAGCATCAGCTGAGGCCCTCCCCCCTCTTCAACCCTCCAAGGAAAGGAAGGCAACACCGTGCTGGAGATACTGGCCATTACCCTGCCGATCTTCCTGCTGATCTGCGCCGGCTTCACTGCCGCCCGTTCCGGCCTGATGAGCCGCGACAACCTGCAGGGCGTGGGCACCTTCGTCATGTACCTGGCGCTGCCCTCGCTGATCATCCGCGCCCTGACCGACTACCCCCTGGCCGAGGTGCTGAACCCCGGCTACCTGCTGGCCTACACGGCGGGGTCGCTGGCGGCCTTCCTGCTGGGGCTGGCGCTCTCCGTGGGGCTGCGCGGCAAGCGCCTGGATGCCGGCGCCATCCACGCCCTGGGCATGTCGGCGTCCAACAGCGGCTTCATCGGCTACCCCGTGGCGCTGATGGCCATCGGGCCGCCGGCGGCCATCTTCATGGCGCTGAACATGGTGGTGGAGACCCTGATCATCATTCCCTTGGCGCTGATCCTGGCCGAGGCGGGTCGCCAGAACGGCAACGGCCTGGGCGCGGTGGTGCGCCAGACCTTCGCCCGCCTGACCCGCAACCCGGTGCTGGTCGGCCTGCTCATCGGCATCATTCTGGCGCTGAGCGGCCTGCGCCTGCCGGGCCCGCTGGCACAGGCCATCGACATGCTCGCCGAGGCCGCCGGCCCCGCGGCACTGTTCACCATCGGCGGCATGCTGCATGGGCTCAAGGCGCGCGGCATGGCAGCGGACGTCAGCCAGGTGGTGCTCGGCAAGCTGCTGCTCCACCCCCTCGCGGTAGTGGCCGCCTTCCTGCTGCTGCCCGACCCGGACCCGCTGCTGATCGCCGGGGCCCTGCTGTTCGCCTGTGCGCCGATGATCAGCGTCTACCCGCTGTTCGGCAAGCAGTATGGTCAAGGCGACGTCAGCGCCGCGGGCCTGATGGTCAGCACCCTGGCCTCCTTCATGACGATCAGCCTGATGATCTGGGGGCTGACACGCTACGGGCTGCTGCCGCTCTAGGCTCTATCCGAAAACTGCCTACCCCTGCTCCTCGCCGGCGAAGCAGCTGCCGGCCAGCGTCACCAGGTTATGCAGCGCGGGGGAGTCGTTGCCCGTGCGCCAGGCCAGCCACAGCGGCATGTCGCAGGCGGCGAGCTCGGCAAGCCCAAGGAAGTGAACCCCGGGCATGGGCAGGCAGGCGCTGGCGGCGGGCACGATGGCGATACCGAGGCCGGCGGCCACCATGCTGAGGATGGCGGTATTGTCGGCGCCGAACTGGACGATCCGCGGGTGGAAGTCGAGGCGCTGGAAGTGGGTCATCACCCGGTCGTAGTAGACCGGCGAGACGCTGCGAAAGCCCCAGATGAAGTCCGCCTGTTCGAGCTCGTGCAGGCGCTGCGGCGGCGAGCCGGCCCAGCGCGAGGAGGATGGCACCGCCAGGATCAGGTGGTCGTCCTGCAGCCGCCGGGTCTTAAGGCCGTGCTGCTCGGCGCTGTCGAGGTAGAGGATGCCGGCATCCAGGGTCCCTTCGCGCAGCCGCTCGAGCTGGGGGCCGGAGAGCAGCGGAAAGACCTCGAAGCCCACCTGCGGAAAGCGCTGCCGGTAGAGGTTCATCAGGCCGGCGACCTCCGGCATCCACAGGTGGGTCACCGTGACCCCGAGGCTCAGCTTGCCGGTCATGCCGCTGCCCAGCGCCGAGAGCCGCGCCTTGATCTGGGTGCGGCGGTCGAGCAGCGCCACCGCCTCCTCGAAGAGCACCTGCCCCGCCACCGTCAGCCGCACGCCCCGGGCGTGCCGCTCCAGCAGCCGGGTCTCCAGGCTCTCCTCCAATAGTCGTATCTGGCGGGTCAGCGCGGGCTGGGCCACGTGCACGCGGCGGCTGGCGGCCGAGATCGAGCCGGTCTCCGCAACCGCAATGAAATAGCCGAGTTGGCGAAATTCCATGGGGATCTCGACGCCCTGAAACGAGGAGCCTCCACTCTACCCATACCACTTCAGCATGTCAGCTATGCAAAAGCTATATTTTTGCTATCGAAAGGCGCGTTTCATAGTGAGATGACAACCCACAACAGGTCTCGCCACGGGCGAGCTGGACCCTCACGATGAACAAGACCTACCACCTGCTGACGGGACTGCACTTCGCGCTGTGCACCCTGGCCATGATCTGGCCCGGCGCCCTGATCGCCAACCGCATCGAGCCCACCGTGCTCGGTCTCCCCTTCCTGTTCTTCTGGTACATCCTGTGGATGCTGGTGCTGTTCGCCGGCATGTGGGTGGCCTTCGTGGTACGTCACGGAGGTGGCCGCCATGAATGATTCGCTGATCGTCGTCGGCATCACCCTCACCTACCTCATCGGCGTGCTCTGGGTCGGCCTGCGCGCCCGCGGCCAGGAGAGCTCGAGCCTCGAGGGCTATGTGGCCGGTGGCCGCCATGTGGGCGTGGTGATCCTCTTCTTCATCCTCGGCGCCGAGATCTTCTCCGCCTTCGCCTTCCTGGGGGCGCCGGGCTGGAGCTACCAGCACGGCGCGCCGGCCTTCTACATCCTCGCCTACCTCTCGCTGGTGCCGATCACCATCTGGGCCATGGGGCCGCGGGTCGCGGCGCTGGGGCGCGAGAAGGGCTACCTGACCCAGGGCGACATGATCGCCGACCACTACCAGAGCAAGCCGCTCGGCATCCTGGCCGGGGTGATCGGGGTGCTGGCCCTGGTGCCCTACCTGACCATCCAGATCGCCGGCGCCGGCCTGCTGTTCCAGGCCGCCACCGACGGCCTGATCCCCTTCTGGCTCGGCGCGCTGCTGGCCTTCGTGGTGGTCGCCGCCTACGTCTTCTGCAGCGGCCTGAGCGGCATCGGCTGGACCAACCTGATCCAGGGCATCATGATGATCGCCATCGCCTGGTTCCTGGGCCTGTCGATCTCCGAGCGCCTCTACGGCGGGGTCGGCGAGATGTTCAGCCAGATCCAGCTGACCATGCCCGAATACCTGACCATGCCCGGGGCCACCGGCATGAACTGGGGCTACTTCAGCACCGCGGTGCTGGTCAGCGCCTTCGGCGGCGCCATGTGGCCACACCTGTTCATGAAGTTCTACTCCGCCGACAGCGGCAAGACCCTGCGCAAGGTCAGCGTCTTCTATCCCCTCTACGCCTACCTGCTGGTGCCGCTGCTGTTCATCGGCTTCGCCGGCATCCTGGTGTTCGCCGACGAGCCCCTGGCGCGCTCCGACACCGTGCTGCTGCGCATGGTCATGGACGTGGCCAACTTCTCCCCCTGGGTGGTCGGCCTGATGCTCTCCGGCGCCCTGGCGGCGGCCATGTCCACCGGCGCCAACCTGGCCCATACCGCCGCCATCGTGCTGGTCCGCGACGTGGTCGGCCCCACCGTGATGAAAGGGGCAAGCGAGAAGAGCGTGGTACGCGCCACCCGCTGGAGCGTGCTCGGCCTGTCGCTGATCGCCTACCTGTTCGCCCTGGCCAACCCCGCCTCGCTGGTGTTGCTGCTGCTCGGCGCCTACGGGCTGATCGTCCAGCTCTTCCCGATGGTCATCGGCGCTCTGTTCCTGCCGCAGCTGCGTCGCGCCAGCGTGATGGCCGGCGCCCTGGTCGGCAGCCTCGCCTACCTGCTGATGGACTTCGTCTGGAGCTCGCCGCTGGGCTGGCACGCCGGCGTCTGGGCGATGCTGCTCAACGTCGGGGTGGTGGCGGCCTGGCAGTGGCTCGGCAAGCCCGCCCTCGCGGCTTCGACCCCGCAACGCACCCAATGAGCGCCATGGAGGCCATGATGACAACCCAATCCCCGACGCTGGATCTCAAGGGCGCCATCGGCGCCCAGGTAGACGCGACCCTCGAGCAGATCCAGACGCTCTATCGCCAGCTGCACCAGCATCCGGAGCTGCCCTTCCAGGAGCATGAGACATCCGCACGGCTCGCCGAGGCCCTGGAGGGGCTCGGCTATGAGGTGACCCGTGGCGTGGGCGGCACCGGCGTGGTGGCGCTGCTCCGAAACGGCGAGGGCCCCACGGTGATGCTGCGCGGCGACATGGACGCCCTGCCGATCAAGGAGGCGACCGGCCTCGACTTCGCTAGCCGCGATACCGCCATCGCCGATGACGGCAACGAGGTGCCGCTGATGCACGCCTGCGGCCATGACCTGCACAGCAGCTGCGTGGTGGGTGCCGCCGCGGTGATGGCCGGGCTTCGGACGCACTGGTCCGGCACCCTGATGCTGATCTGCCAGCCCGCCGAGGAGATCTTCGGCGGCGCCAGGGCGATGCTCGACGACGGCCTCTACACGCGCTTCGGCCGCCCCGACGTGGTCCTCGGCCAGCACAACATGCCGGCCCTGGCCGGCACCGTCGGCCATATTGCCGGCGGCGCCATGGCGGCCTGCACCAACCTGGCGGTGACGATCCACGGAGCCGGGGGCCACGGCTCCATGCCGGCCCAGACGGTGGACCCGGTGGTAATCGCCGCCCACGTGGTGACCCGCCTGCAGACGATCGTCTCCCGGGAGGTGCCGCCGGAGGAGACCGTGGTGGTCACCGTCGGCAAGCTTGCCGCCGGCACCCAGGCCAACATCATCCCGCATTCGGCGGAGCTCGAGATCAACGTGCGCAGCTTCGACAACGCCCTGCACCGCCAGGTGGTCGCGAGCATCGAGCGCATCGTGCGCGCCGAGTGCGAGGCGGGGCGCTCGCCCAGGCCGCCGGAGTTCCGGGTGCTCAACGAGACCATCGCCCTGCACAACGATGCCGTAGCGGTGGAGCATGTGCGCCGCGCCCACGCCGAGCACTTCGGCGAGGCCAGCCTCTACGCCATGCCGCGGCTCAACGGCAGCGAGGACTTCCCCTTCTTCGGCAACGCCGAAGCGGGCGGCTTCGGCGGCGAGGATATTCCCTGCGTCTACTGGTTCATCGGCGCGACGCCAGCAGCGCGCTGGGCCGACACCCCCGGGGCGAGCGTGACCGAGAAGATGCGCCACCTGGAAATGCCCCACTCCCCCTACTACTTCCCGGGCAACCCGGTGACCCTGCGCACCGGCATCGAGGCCATGGCCGCGGGGGCCCTGGCCTGGCTGGCCCGCTGAGGCCCAGTTCATACGGCACGCTCATACGCCACGCTCATACACCACCATGCAGAAAGGCCGCCCCGAGGGGCGGCCTTTCTGCGTGGCGGCGGGCGTGACTGCGCCGGCCTCAGCACTCGATGGCGCTGACGGCCAGCCCCCCCTTCGAGGTCTCCTTGTACTTCGCCTGCATGTCGGCCCCGGTGTCGCGCATGGTGCGGATCACCTTGTCCAGGGAGATGAAGTGCTCGCCGTCGCCGCGCAGCGCCATCTGGGCGGCGTTGATCGCCTTCACCGAGGCGATGGCGTTGCGCTCGATGCAGGGCACCTGAACGAGCCCCCCCCACCGGGTCGCAGGTCAGCCCCAGGTTGTGCTCCAGGCCGATCTCGGCGGCGTTCTCCACCTGGGCCACGCTGCCCCCCATCACCTCGGTGAGCCCGGCGGCGGCCATGGCGCAGGCGGAGCCCACCTCGCCCTGGCAGCCCACCTCGGCGCCGGAGATCGAGGCGTTCTTCTTGCACAGGATCCCCACCGCCCCGGCGGTGAGCAGGAAGCTCACCACGTCGCGCTCGCTCGCCCCCTTCCGGAACTGCATGTAGTAGTGCAGCACCGCAGGGATGATCCCCGCCGCCCCGTTGGTGGGGGCGGTGACCATGCGCCCGCCGGCGGCGTTCTCCTCGTTGACCGCCAGGGCGTAGAGGTTGACCCAGTCCATGGCCGACATGGTCGAGGCGATCAGCGAGTGGTCGTCCTCGCTGGCCAGCATGCGCTGATGGAGGACCTTGGCGCGGCGCTTGACGTTCAAGCCACCCGGCAGCACGCCCTCGGCCTCCATGCCCTGCCGGACGCAGGCCTGCATGGCGGCCCAGATCGCAAGCAGGCCGTCGCGGATCTCCTCCTCGCTGCGCCACGCCTTCTCGTTCTCCAGCATCAGCTCGCTGATGCACAGGCCGCTCTCCCGGCACATGCGCATCAGGTCGTCGCCGGTCTGGAAGTCGTAGGGCAGCGCGGTGGTGTCGCTGTCGAGCTCGCCCCGCTCGGCCTGGGCCGCATCGATGACGAAGCCGCCACCCACCGAGTAGTAGGTGTTGCGGTGGAGCTCGCCGGCGTGGCCGTGGGCGATCAGGCGCATGGCGTTGGGGTGATGCGGCAGGCTCTCGTCGAGCAGCTGCATGTCGCGAGCCCACAGGAAGGGCACGCTGTGGCGGCCATCCAGCAGCAGCGCCTCGGACTCCTGCAGCTCCTCGATGCAGGGCGCGATGATGGCGGGGTCGATGCGGTCCGGCCGCTCGCCCATCAGCCCCATGATCACCGCGCGATCGGTGCCGTGGCCGATCCCGGTGGCGGAGAGCGAGCCAAACAGCTGCACCTCGAGGCGCGCCACCCGCGTCAGCAGCTCGCGCGCCTTCAGCTCGTCGAGGAAGTCACAGGCGGCCCGCATGGGCCCCACGGTGTGGGAGCTCGAGGGCCCGACGCCGACCTTGAACAGGTCGAAGACGCTGATTGACATGCTGTACCACCCTGAGCCGCGGTGCGGCCCTGTTGTTATGAATCGAAAGTTATGGATCGAATGTTATGGATCGAACGGCCGATGAAGCGGGGCCGAGCCGCCTTCTTGTTGTTGACTGAGTTGTTGACTGAACGCCTGATCGAGCCGCCGAGGGTCGCCCCACCCTGACAGCATAGGCACCCTCACTTGCCGCGGTAGTAGCCCGGCGCGATGAAGGGGGTCGGGCTGACCACCATCGGCAGACGCTTGCCGCGCACCTCGGCGAAGAGCGTGGTGCCGACCTCGGCCAGCGCCACCGGCACATAGCCCAGGGCCACCGGCTTGCCCACGCTGGGGCCGAAGCCGCCGGAGGTGACGATGCCGATCAGGTTGCCCTCGGCGTCATAGAGCTCGGTGCCCTCGCGCACCGGGGCGCGTCCTTCGCCGAGCAGGCCGACCCGCTTGCGGCTGTGGTCCTTGGCCTCCACCTGGTGGAGGATCGTCTCGGCGCCGGGGAAACCGCCGGGGCGCTCGCCGCCATGGCGGCGCGGCTTGCCGATGGCCCAGATCAGGCCGGCCTCGACGGGCGTGGTGGTGGTGTCGATATCGTGGCCATAGAGGCAGAGCCCCGCCTCCAGGCGCAGGGAATCGCGGGCGCCCAGGCCGATCGCCTCCACCTCAGGCTCCGCCAGCAGGCGGCGGGCCAGCGCCTCGCTCTGCTCGGCGGCGACCGAGATCTCGAAGCCATCCTCGCCGGTGTAGCCGCTGCGGCTGACCCAGACCGGGATGCCCGCGATCTCGAAGTGGCCGTGCTGCATGAAGATCATCTCGCAGGCCGCCGGGCAGAGCCGCTGCATGACCGTGGCGGCCTGCGGCCCCTGCAGGGCGATCAGCCCCCGGTCCAGCACCTCGATCTCGTGGCCCTGGGGCAGGTGCGCGCGTAGGTGGGCGATGTCCTGCGCCTTGCAGGCGGCGTTGACCACCAGGTAGAGGTGATCGCCGGCGTTGACCACCATCAGGTCGTCGAGGATCCCGCCCGCCTCGTTGGTGAACAGCGCATAGCGCTGCATCCCCTCGGGCAGCCCGAGAAGGTCCGCCGGCACCAGGGTCTCCAACGCCTCGGCCGGCGCGGGGCCGCGCAGCAGCAGCTGGCCCATGTGGGAGACGTCGAACAGGCCACAGGCGGCACGGGTATGCTCGTGCTCCTTCTTCACGCCCAGCGGGTACTGCACCGGCATCTCGTAGCCGGCGAAGGGCACCATCCTGGCGCCCAGTTCCACATGGAGGTCATGGAGGGGGGTACGGTTCAGCTGGCTCATCGCGGCGGCCTCTACAAGCGATCATGGCATTCGACCCGGCCCCCATCGCTGAGTGCCGGACCGACTCGGTTTCGGATGGGTCAAGAGTAGACCATGTTTCCTATTGGAAACAATGGGTGCGAGGAGAGAATTGCGTTCGCGACGCCATGGCCACATTCCAGCAAGTTCCGGGAAAGCTTGCCGGTAGGCGGGAGAACGGGTTTCCCATGGGAAACATGGGGTGACCGGCATGCCGCCGCAAGTTAGCCGCCGTCCGTCCCCTTGACGAGGGGCGCCATGCTCAGGCGCTCCACGCCGGGCAGTTTGAGGGCCGGACGACGCAGGTCGAGGCCCAGGGCCAGCCCCAGCAGGTTCAGCTCCACCCCCTCGTCGAGGCCCAGGGTGAGGCCGAGCACGCCTCCCAGGGAGGCGGTCATGCCCCGGCCCCCCGGCGCCGGCGCCAGGGGGCCATCGAGCAGGTAGTCCTTGCCCACCGCGGTCACCGGCAGCACCGCCTCGAACCCCGGCACCTCGCGCACCACCCAGGCGGTGAAGGTGTTGCTGTTGGGCCCCGGCCAGGCGCGATAGGCCTGCGGGGCGGGGTAGTCCGCCACCGCCGCCTCGATGGCCGGGATCAGCGCCTCGGCGGGCGCTCCGCGGTAGTCTGCCAGCAGCGCCGGCGTGCTGCCGTACCAGGCACGGTCGGGGGCGGCGGTGGTCTCGCTGACCAGCGCCGGGCGCCGCCAGCTCATCACGTGATGCAGCTGCCACTGCGGGGCACCGGCCTCCCGGGTAGCGATCCAGGTATGCACACCGAAGGCGCCCCGCCAACCCCAGGCGCGGGCGGCATAGAGCTGCACGACCGCCTCCGGCGCCTCGGCAGGCGTAGGCGCCAGCCCCGCCGGCTCGCGTCCCGCCGAGGCCCAGTGGCGACCGGTTGCCACCTCCTCGCTGGCCAGCATCCACAGCGGCCCCGCCAGCAGCAGCGAAAGTATCAGCACCAGCCCGGCCAGCAGCCGCCACAGGATCCCCATCCCGCCCCTCCCCTTGAATACGCCCGCGGTTACCCGCATCTTCTGTGCAAATCCACTCTGACCCGGGAACCCCAACCATGCCCATCGTCGACCCGCGCACCGGCGAGCCCCTCGCCGCCGACACGCCCACCGGCGCCAGCGACCCCGCCCCCGCCCCCGCCGGCGACGCCCCCGAGGTGATCATCGACGCCGACGCCGGCAATATCCAGCAGCTGCTGGAGCTCTCCATGCAGGTGCCGGTACTGCTCGACTGCTGGGCCCCCTGGTGCGAGCCCTGCAAGAACCTGATGCCGATCCTGGAGAAGCTGGCCCGTGAATACCGTGGCGCCTTCATCCTGGCCAAGCTCAACATCGACGAGAATCAGGAGATCGCCGCCCAGCTCGGCGTGCGCTCGGTGCCCGACGTCAAGCTGATCAGCCAGGGCGGCCTGGTCGACCACTTCCAGGGCGCGCTGCCCGAGAAGCAGGTCCGCGAATGGCTGGGCCGCTATTTCCCGGCGCCGGAGGACGCCCCGGCCAGCCCCGAGGAGCAGGCCGCCGAGGCCCTGGCCGCCGGCGATGCCGCCACCGCCCGCGCCCTCTACGAGGAGCTGGTGCAGCAGAATCCCCAGCACTATCCCTTCCAGGTGGAGCTGGCTCGGGCCCTGGTAGCCGAGGGACGCGCCGCCGACGCCCGCGCACTGCTCGACAACCTGCCCCCGGAGGAGCGCGACGCCGCCCCGGCCCGGGGTGTGCGCGCCAGCATCGAGTTCGGCGAGGAGGCCCCCGACGCCGAGGCGCTGGCCGCCCTGGGCGAGCGCGACGACAGCGAGGCCCAGTACCTGCGTGCCCTGCGCCGGGTGGCCGACGGCGACTACGAGGTCGGCCTCGATGCCCTGCTGGCGCTGATGAAGGCCGACCGCGCCTGGGGCGATGACGCCGCCCGCAAGACCCTGCTGCGGGTCTTCGATGCCCTGGGCGCCGACCACCCGCTGACGGTCACCTACCGCCGCAAGCTGTTCGCCCTGCTCTACTGAGTCATCCGCCCAGCACGCCGTCCAGGCGTGCCAGGGCGGCCTCGAGCTGGGTCGCCGTGGTGCCGAAGTTGAGCCGTGCGAACCCCGGCGTGCCGAAGTCGGCGCCGTCCGAGAGCGCCACCCCGGCGCGCTCGAGCAGCGCCTGCTGGGGCGACTCGCTGCCCGCCAGGGCCGACGCCTGGCGCAGGTCGAGCCAGGCCAGGTAGGTGGACTCGGGGGCGCTCATCGTGACCCCCGGCCAGCGGGCCACCCGCTCGACGAGCGCCTGCCGATGGCCGCGCAGCACCTCGAGCAGCGCCTGGCGCCAGGGCTCGCCCTGGCCGTAGGCGGCCTCCGCTGCCACCAGTCCCAGCACGTTGCCGTCCGGCGTCAGCCCCCTGGCCACGGCGGCGAAGCGCCGGCGCAGAGCGGCATCGGGGATCACCGCACAGGCGGTGGTCAGGCCCGCCAGGTTGAAGGTCTTGGAGGGGGCCCAGAGGGTCAGGGTGCGCGCGGCCAGTTCGGGGAAGGCCGCCGCCAGCGGCACATGCCGGGCGCCCTCGTCCAGCAGCAGGTCGCAGTGCAGCTCGTCGGAGACCACGTACAGGTCGTGACGCATCACCAGCTCGGCCAGGCCGGCCAGCTCGTCGCGGGTCCAGACTCGTCCGGTGGGGTTGTGGGGGTGGCACCAGAGCAGCAGCCGGGTGCGCGGGGTGATCGCCGCCTCCAGCGCCGCGAGATCGAGCCGCCAGGGCGCGCCGGGGGCTGCGGGCTCGGCCATCGCCGCCTGCTGGGGCGTACGGCCGGTGCGTTCGGCCACTCGCAGGAAGGGCGGGTAGATGGGCGTTACCGTCAGCACCCCGTCGCCCGGCTCGGTCAGCGCCAGGCTGGCCAGGTGAAGCGCCGGCACCACCCCGGGCAGCCACAGCTGCCAGTCGGGCTCGATGGACCAGCCATAGTGGCACTCGCTCCAGGCGCAGAGGGTCTCGCGCAGGGAGCCCGGTACCAGGCCATAGCCGAACACGCCGTGGTCGACCCGGGCGCGCAGCGCCGCGAGCACCGCCGGGGGCGAGACGAAGTCCATATCGGCGACCCACAGCGGCAACACCTCGTCGTCGTAACGGTGCCACTTCTGGGACGGCCAGTCGGACGGGCGCTCGCCTGACGGGTGCCGCCGCTCCACCGGCGTGGCAAAATCGAAGTCCATGTCTCACTCCTTAACTTCAGGGCCCTGCAATGACCAGGACGATGCCATGACCAGCACGATGCCCCAGGACGGCTTCTATGCCAAGGTACGCCGCGGCCTGCCTGCACTGATCGACCAGTGGCGCACCCTGGGCCAGGGCGACGCCGACCGCCTGGCGCTGATCCTCGCCGAGACCGCACGGGTCGCCAGACTGGGCCAGCCGGAAGCCACGCCGGACGGGGCCACCCTGGTGGCCTGGACCGCGCCGGAGGCGGGTGACGAGATCCCGCTGTGGGCGGCGCGCACCGCCGCCTTCCTGCTGATGCAGATGCCCGCCCGGCCGCTGCCCGGGAACGACGACGAGGCCTGCGCCTGGGCCTACTGCTGGTTGCGCAACCGCGACTTCACCGACCACGAGAGCGCCGAGGCCGCCCTGCCCGCCCACCTGCGCGGGCCGCTGGCCGCCCCGCTCAAGGCCGCCTGGCTGGACCGCCAGGGCCTGCGGCTCATCTAGCCGACCAGGCCCCTTCATAACGACAAGGAAACCCCATGGACGTCCCCTTGAGCTGGCAGCTTGCCAAGCTTCTGGTCTCGATCGGCATGGTGCTGGGCCTCGGCGCCATCGCCGTGCGCGTCAGCCCCCGGGTCGCCGGCCTGCTGGCCGGCTACCCCCTGGGCACCGCCATCGCCCTGTTCTTCATCGGCCTGGAGCTCTCCACGGGCTTCGCCGCCGAGAGCGCGGTGCATACCCTGGCCGGCTTCACCGCCACCCTGGCCCTGGGCGGCGGCTACCTGCTGGCCGGCCGCCGCCCGGGCCTGCCCGGCGTGCTGACCGGCACCGCGGCGGGCCTGGCCGCCTTCCTGGCGGTGAGCCTGCTGCTCACCCGGGTGGAGTTCGATCGCCTCACCGGCACCCTCACCACCCTGGCGGCCATCCTGCTCTTCACCTGGCTCTACCGGCGGGTGCCCGACAGTCCCGCGCGCCCCGGCGGACGCTTCTCCTGGGCGGCGCTGGGCGTGCGCGCCCTGCTCGCCGCCGCCATCATCTTCGTGATCACCGGCCTCGCCCACGTCCTGCCGGCGGCCTGGGCAGGCGTCATGGCGGCCTTTCCGGTCACCATGTTCCCCTTCCTGGTGATCCTGCACCTGACCCACGGCCCCGGCCCGGTGGCCACGGTGATCAAGCACTACCCGGCGGGGCTCGGTTCGCTGCTCAGCTACACCCTCTGCGTCTCCCTGGCCTACCCGGTGCTGGGACTTGGCCTGGGCACCCTCGCCGGCTTCGCCGTGGCCACCCTCTGGCTGCTGGGCTGGACCCGGCTGCAGGCGTGGCAACTGGGCAGGCGCACCGCCCGGGCTTGACCGAGCGCTTGCTTGGGGCAAAGCTGTCCTGCCCGGATCACAGCAATCGAAACGACAACAAGGAGCGCCGCCATGTTCACCCGCACCGTCGAGCCCGCCTTCTACGACACCGATGCCCTGGGCCATATCAACAACACCCGGCTGCCGGCCTGGTTCGAGCTGGCCCGCAACGACCTCTTCCGCCTCTTCACTCCGGACCTCGACCCGCGCCAGTGGCGCCTGATCATGGCCCGCATGGAGGTGGAGTACCTCGCCGAGCTCCAGTACGGCAGCGAGATCGAGATCCGCACCTACGTCTCGCGGCTCGGCAACAGCTCCTTCACGGTGACCCAGGAGGCCCACCAGGAGGGCCAGATGACCAACATCGGCCGCACCGTGATGGTCCATTTCGACCACCAGAGCAAGAAGGCCGTGCCCATCGAGGGGGCGCTGCGCGCGGCGCTGGAAGCCCACGTGCGGGAGGAGCCGGTGGCCGCATGACCCCCGCCGTCAAGCAGCTCGAGCGGGCCGGCGTGGCCTTTACCCTGGCGGAGTACGCGCACGACCCGCGCCCCCCCGCCTACGGCGAGGAGGCGGCGCGCGCCCTGGGGCTCTCCCCCGACGAGGTGTTCAAGACCCTGCTCGTCAAGCTCGACGACGGCCGCCTGGCGGTGGCCATCGTGCCGGTCGCGGGCCAGCTCGACCTCAAGGCGCTGGCTCGCGCCGCCGGCGCCCGCCGGGCCGCCATGGCCGAGCCCGAGGCGGCCCAGCGTGCCACCGGCTACGTGGTCGGCGGCATCAGCCCGCTGGGGCAGAAGCGCCGCCTGGCCACCTTCCTGGACGAAAGCGCCGCGGCGCTGCCGGCGATCCACGTCAGCGGCGGCCGGCGCGGGCTGGAGATCCGCCTGGCCCCCGCCGACCTGATGCGCCTCACCGGCGCCAGGCTGGCCCCGCTCGCCAGAGGCTGACGCGGCGAGCCAAACGGCGTGTCATGCTGTCCCAATCACATGGCCGGCTCGGCCGACACCCGATCCCCGACAGGAGCTGATCATGGCCATCCGCTACGACCTCTGGCTGGACCCCGACAACGTGGCCCGGCACCGCGCCGTTGAGGCGGATCTGATCCGCTACTTCGTCGAGCGCTTCGCCGACTATCCCCACATCCGCTTGTTCGGCGCCGACCCCTACGATTATGATGCCCCGTTCAATCGACTCTACGACGTGCTGATGGCCCGGGCCGCGGACTACTGCGAGCGGGAGTGGCGCTATGCGCCCACCCCCGAGCAGCTCAACCGCGCCTTCTTCCTGGCCGTCGGCCAGTCCAACAAGTTTCTACGGGACCCCGACGATGGTGATCCGCACCGATCAGACTCCTGACGAGCGCCAGCTGGCGATCATCACCGCGCAGCTGGGCCGCGCACCGCGCGGCATCGAGGCCGTGGCGGCCACCGACAGCGAGGGCACCCCGCTGGTGCTGCGCATGGCGCCGATCGTCGACGGCAAGCCCTTTCCGACCCTCTACTGGCTCTGCTCCGAGCGGCTCAAGGTGGAGATCTCGCGCATCGAGGCCGTCGGCGTGATCAAGCAGCTGGAGGCGCGCCTGCAGGAGGAGCCCGAGTTCCTCGCCGCCTACCACGCCAGCCATCGCGACTACGTGGCGGCCCGCTGGCGCCACATGAGCGAGGCACAAAAGGCGGACGTCATCCGGCTGGGCTACGATGGCGTGCTCACCGAGCGCGGCATCGGCGGCATCGCCAACTGGGACCAGATACGCTGCCTGCACACCCAGTACGCCCACCACCTGTGCGGTGACAACGTCATCGGCCAGTGGATGGACGCCGAGTACGGCGTGGCCGACTGCCTGCCCGGCGGATCCCGACCCCATTCCCCCTGACCCTCAACGCCTCACTCTCGACACCCAACAAGGAGCCCCCGATGTACCTCGATACCCATGTCGTTGCCAGCCTCGCCCTGATTGCCAGCATGTTCGTGATCACCGGCGTCGGCCTCAAGCTGCTGCGCCAGGCCATGAAGCGTGACGCCGAGGGCACGCGCTGAGCCGCCGGCAAGCGACATCCCGCGAAGGGCGCCACCTCGGCGCCCTTCGTCGTTTCCGGGGGTGGGAAAGGGCTTGCGGCGACAGGCCCTCGGCGCCAGCATATGGCCCTGTGACGAGGTGACAGCGCCCCGGCCAACAGGCGGCCAGCGCGCCTCTGCCAAGGAGAAGAGCATGCCAAGATTCTGTGTCTATCTGGGGTCAAGGGACGGTAACGACCCCCAGTTCCTCGAGACCGCCCGCGAGCTGGGCCGTGAGCTGGCCCGGCGCGGCCATGTGCTGGTCTACGGCGGCGCCCGCATCGGCCTGATGGGCGCCCTGGCGGATGCCGCCATGGCCGAGGGGGGCGAGGTGATCGGCGTGATGCCCGATCACCTGGTGGAGCGCGAGCAGGCCCACCGCGGCCTCACCGAGCTGATCCGGGTGCGCAACATGCACGAGCGCAAGGCCAGCATGGCCGCCCACGCCGATGCCTTCATCGTGCTGCCGGGCGGCATCGGCACCCTGGAGGAGTTCTTCGAGGCCTGGACCTGGCACTACCTGGGGCTCCACGACAAGCCCATCGGCGTGCTCGACAGCGCTGGCTTCTACACGCCGCTGCTGGCCTTCCTCGACAGCACCGTGGAGCACGGCTTCCTCAACGCCCGTACCCGGGCCGAGCTGTTCGACGCCGCCGAGCCGGGAGAACTGCTGGATATCCTCGAGGCGCGGCTTGCCGAGCCGGCCTGACGTCGCGGGCCCGCGCGTCAGGCGTCGCCGGCCAGCTCGCGGGTGCGCTGGTAGGTAAGCTGCAGCAGGCGGGCATCCTCGCCGGCGCGATGCCGGCGGATGCCCAGCTCCTCGATCAGCGCTTCCTTGGTCTGCTTCCAGAGCGCCAGCTGCCCCTCGCTGAGCAGCTTGCGCAGCGCCTCCAGCCGGAAGGCCGGCAGCATGCCGGCATGGTGGAAGAGCAGCGACAGCCAGGTGTTGTCGTAGCCCCAGCTGTCGCTGTAGGCGATGCCAAGCTCGCCGAGCTCGTCGTTGAGCCAGCGTGCCACCTGGCGCACCGGGTAACCCTCGCGCTGCAGACGCGCGCGGCTGATGCCGTGCAGGAGCTCCGCCTTGGGGTCCCAGTGGGTCCACTCCGGCAGGGGAAGGATCAGGAAGGCACAGCTGCTGCCATCGGGGCGAGCCAGGCCGACCTCGATGGGGTAGCTGCCGCGCCCGAACCCGGACGCCTCGATATCGAGCAGTGTGGGTAGCGTCACGGGAGCGCGGGTCCTCGAGGCCGAAGCTTGGGATGGAGAGGGCCGGGGCGTGGTCACGCCCGGGCTAGGCGTCGGTCTAGTGTCGCGTCTCGACTTCGCCGCTGTCCAGCGCCTCGGCGAGACCGGCGGCCTGGTCGGCCAGCTGCTGCCACTCGGCGGCGCGCTCGCGATCCACCGGCAGGCCCAGCTGGCCCTCGCCATAGGCGCGGGCCAGGCGGGCGGCCGCCAGGGGGTGACCGGACTCGCCGGCGCGGGCGTACCAGGTCACCGCGCGATCGTCGCGGCGCGGGTAGAGGACGCAGCCGTGCTCGTAGATCTGGGCGGCCTGGTACTGGGCGCGAATGTCGCCGGCCTGGGCCGCCTCCATCACGTAGCGGGCCCCGCGGGCCTTGTCCTGAGGGGTCAGGCCGCGATGGAAGAGCATATGGCCATAGACGGAGAGCGCCGCCGGATGGCCGGCATCGGCGCAGCGCTGGTAGAGGTGCATGGTCAGCCGCTGAGTACGCGGAGAGCGAGGCAGCCAGCGGGTATGGAACAGCTGCTCCGCCAGGCGGTATTCGAGCCGGGTGAACAGTGATGATGCCTGTGTCATGGCCAGTAACCGAGTCCTGTTGACGCAACGAGGAGACACCCGGCACCACCCTGTGCGCGGCGTCTGTCATCTGCGAAAGCAAAACGCCCCGGAATCCTGGGGCGCGATAGCGGCGGCCAGCATACGCCCGCCCCGCCCGGGACTCAACCCCGGGGGGATTTGCCGCCCCCGCCGGGCTCCCCTACCATG
Organism: Halomonas sp. PGE1; assembly: GCF_013000985.1. Lineage (NCBI taxonomy): Bacteria > Pseudomonadati > Pseudomonadota > Gammaproteobacteria > Oceanospirillales > Halomonadaceae > Halomonas > Halomonas sp. PGE1. Next base: position 754,080 of record NZ_CP053032.1, on the reverse strand, counting down.
CCTTTACCCCATGCCCTTACCCTTCGCAGACCCTGGCCATTGAGGAAGAAAGAATGCAGACGCGACCGCTGGGCACCACCGGCATCGAAGTCAGTCGCCTGTGCCTTGGCACCATGACCTTCGGCGAGCAGAACAGCGAGGCCGAGGCCCATGAGCAGCTCGACCGCGCCGTGGCCTTCGGCATCAACTTCATCGACACCGCCGAGATGTACCCGGTGCCACCGAAGGCAGAGACCCAGGGCCGCACCGAGGCCTATATCGGCAGCTGGCTGAAGCAGCGCGGCAGCCGCGACGATGTGATCATCGCCACCAAGGCCGCAGGCCCCGGCCTCGATCACATCCGCGGCGGCCCGCGCCTGACCCGCGAGCAGTTGCACCAGGCCATCGACGCGAGCCTGGCCCGCCTGCAGACCGACTACGTCGACCTCTACCAGCTGCACTGGCCCGACCGGAAGACCAACTTCTTCGGCCGGCTAGGCTACGAGCATGACGAGGAGGAGGAGACCACCCCGCTGGAGGAGACCCTCGCCGCCCTCAAGGAGCTGGTGGATGCCGGCAAGGTACGCGCCATCGGCCTCTCCAACGAGACCCCCTGGGGGGTGATGCGCGCCCTGCAGCTGGCCGAGACCCTGGGCCTGCCGCGGGTCGCCTCGGTGCAGAATCCCTACAACCTGCTCAACCGCACCTTCGAGGTGGGCCTGGCCGAGATCGCCCACCGCGAGCAGGTGGGCCTGCTGGCCTACTCGCCGCTGGCCTTCGGGGTGCTCTCCGGCAAGTATCTGAAGGGCGTGCGGCCCGAGGGGGCGCGGCTGACCCTCTTCGAGCGCTTCCAGCGCTACACCAATCCCCAGGCCGAGGCGGCCACCGCCGAGTATGTGCGGATCGCCCAGGACGCCGGCCTGGACCCGGCCCAGATGGCGCTGGCCTTCGTCAACTCGCGCTCCTTCCTGACCAGCAACATCATCGGCGCCACCAGCATGGAGCAGCTCGAGAGCAACCTGGCGAGCGAGTCGCTCAAGCTCGATGCCGAGGTCCTCGAGGCCATCGAAGCGGTCCACCAGGGTCAACCCAACCCCGCGCCCTGAGCCCGGGCCAGCGGGCGCCGCGCGCGAGGGCTATCATCGCGATAGCCCAACCGCCGCGGCGCCCTTGGTATACTCGGAGCACTTCCACCGGATCAGGAGCGCCCCCATGCTGAGCGTGATCTCGCCCGCCAAGACGCTGGACTTCGAGACCCCGGCCACCACTGCCCTGCACACCCAGCCGGACTACCTCGACCGCAGCCGCGAGCTGATCGAGATCCTGAGCGATTACTCCCCCCAGCGGCTCTCCGAACTGATGGGCATCAGCGACAAGCTGGCCGCCCTCAACGCCGCCCGCTTCACCGACTGGCAGCCTCCCTTCACCGCGGAGAACGCCAAGCCGGCCGCCCAGGCCTTCCAGGGCGACGTCTACGTGGGGCTCGAGGCGGACACCTTCAGCGACGACGACAACGCCTTCGCCCAGGCGCACCTGCGCATCCTCTCCGGGCTCTACGGCCTGCTGCGCCCCCTGGACCTGATCCAGCCCTACCGCCTGGAGATGAGCACCCGGCTGGCGAACCCGGCGGGCAAGGATCTCTACGCCTTCTGGAAGGGCACCCTCACCGAGGCCCTCGACCGGGCCGTGGCCGAGAGCGGCAGCCCGGTGCTGGTCAACCTGGCCTCCAACGAGTACTTCAAGGCCATCGACGCCAGGGCTCTCAAGGCGCGGGTGATCACCCCGGTCTTCAAGGACGAGAAGAACGGCAAGCTGAAGATCATCAGCTTCTACGCCAAGAAGGCGCGCGGCCTGATGGCGGCCTGGATGATCCGCGAGCGGCTGGACGACCCGGAGGGGCTCAAGGGCTTCAACGTCGCCGGCTACGCCTACAACGCGGCCATGAGCGAGGGCGACACCCTGGTCTTCACCCGCCCCGAGGGCGCCGCCTGACGCTGCCTGCTAGGCAAACACCAGCGGCCGCGCTGAGCGGCCCTTGAGGAAGCGGCGATGGGCCTGCTTGAAGCGCTCGTCGTCGCAGCGATGCAGCCACTCGTAGGCCACCATGTCGGCGCTGACCGGCACCGCCCCCGCCTGCATCATGCGCTCCCGGGCCAGGCGCGCCTCCGCGGCGCGGCGGCTGGCGCAGGCCTCGGTGAGCCAGTAGACCTCATGGCCCGCGGCCAGCAGGCCCAGCCCCGTCTGCATCACGCAGATATGCGCCTCGGTGCCGCACAGCACCACCTGGCGTCGCCCGCTCTCGGCCAGGGCGGCGCTGAACTCGGGGTTGGCGCAGGCGTCGAAGGTGAGCTTCTGCCACAGCCGGTGGCCTGGCAGCGCCTCCAGCAGCCGCGGCTCGCTGCCGCCGAGCCCTTCCGGGTACTGCTCGGTCACCCACACCGGCACCTCGAGGAACTCGGCCAGGCCGCCCAGCCAGGCCGCCTCGGTGACCGCCTGGTCACCGTGCTCGATCAGCGGCAACAGCCCGGCCTGCAGGTCGACAATCAACAGCAGGCTCTCCTCTCGTGACAGACGCATGCTGGGGTCTCCTTGAGGTTGTTGTCGGTTTTTATGGTGCCCCCCAGCATAGCCGGTAGAATGAATCGACTCGACCTTCCCACCCCCTACCCAGACCAAGATCGGAGGCACCCCTGATGCGACATCTGCTTGTCATGCTGGTCGTCGGACTCTTCACCCTCGGCCCGGCCCTGGACTACGCCGAGGCCCGCCGCCTGGGCGGCGGCGGCAACGTCGGCAGCTTCTCCCGCTCCGCGGACCGCCCCGCCGCCGCGCCCAACCAGGCCGCTCCCGCCCGCCAGGGCCAGCAGGGCGCCGCCGCCGGCTCGCGCATGCCCGGCATGCTGGGCGGCCTGCTCGCCGGTGGCCTGCTCGCCGCGCTCTTCTTCGGCGGCGCCTTCGATGAGCTGCGCATGATGGATATCCTGCTGATCGCCGGCCTGGCCTTCGCCGCAATCTGGTTCCTGCGCCGCCGTGCCGCCATGGCCGGCGCGGGTGCCGGCAGCGCGGCGCCCCAGGCACGCACCGAGCACACCGCCTCCCCCGGCGCCCAGGCCTTCCAGGCCAGCGCGCCGGCAGGCGGCGGCGCCGCCTTCGCCGGCGAGCCCGAGTGGTTCGACCGCGAACGCTTCCTGGGTGGCGCCAAGGAGCACTTCATGACCCTGCAGCGCGCCTGGGACAACAATGACTTCTCCGGCATCCAGGAGTACGTGACTCCGGAGCTCTACAACCTGCTGCGCGCCGAACGCGACCGGCATCCGGCCAACAACCGCACCGAGGTGGTACGCCTGTTCGCCGAGCTGGGCATGGTGCAGGAGGTTGGCCAGCAGGCCGAGGCGACCGTGATCTTCCACGGCATCCTCGACGAGAACGGCGAGCACAACGAGTTCAACGAGACCTGGCACCTGGTGCGCGACCTGCGTGACGGCGCCCCCTGGTACGTGCAGGGCATCGAGCAGAACGGCTGAGCCACGCCGAATAGCCTGACGCTCTTCCATGACGCGCAAAGGCCGGACGAGATCGTCCGGCCTTTCTGCGTCAGGACCCCGAATCGTTCGTCAGTTTCCCTCGGCGGTATCCTGGATCGACTCGCCCATCTCCTCGACGCTCTCGCCGGCATCCTCCATGGCCTCGTCGAGCTCCTGGCCGGCCTCTTCGGCGGGGCCGGGCTCATCCTGGCAGCCCACCAGGCCCGCCGCCAGCATGCCCACCAGCAGCGCCAGACCAAGCTTCTTGAGCATCTCGTGTGTCATGGGGTGTCTCCTCCTGAGTCATTTCCTTGAACGGCAGTCGCTAGGGCGACCACCCTCTCACCCTAGCCAACTCCCGACGGCGTCACCACTACGCGATGCAACACCGCGTAACCGGCGGCAACAGGCCCGCTGCCCGGACGAAAAAAGGGCGCTCTCCGGAGAGATGCGCCCACGACCACTCGTATGACTCAAACAGCCGTTTCATCCTAGCCTGCCTTTCCCCCGGTTTCAAACAGATGTTTCACCGTTGCCCCGGCGTTTGCTCACGGAGGCCCCATGACGCCGCCGTGAGGCGGGTGATATGATCCATGATCAGCGACCTACAACGACTCGAAGACATCAACAGCACAACGAGGAACCCGGCTTGTCACATTTACCGGTGATCGTCGGCATGGGCGGCGTGAACCCCGCCGGCAGAGCCTCGGGCCACCAGGCGTTTCGTCGCACCGTGCTCGACGCCCTGCCCGACGACGACCAGGCCAGCACCCTGCTGGGCCTGGCGGCCATGATGCGCCTGGCCAGCGCCGATGAAGATGGCCGCTGGCAGGACGCCGATGGGCGCTCCCTGGACCCCGCCGAGATCGTCGCTCAGACCCGACAGCAGGTGCTCGACCATACCTTGATCCGTCGCATCGAGGACCCCCGCTTCAACGAGGCGGGCCTGCCCGCCAATCGCCGGGCCAGCCTCGAACTGGATGCCCCCCTGGTGTTCCGCATTCGCCGCCGCCAGCTGCCGGAGGACCTGCCGCCCGCCTGGCAGATTCGCGAACTCGACCGCCACAGCATGGAGGTCACGGTGCCCGCCGGCAGCATGGAGGTGATGCTGCCGGAGAATCGCCCGGCCCAGGTGCGCGCCGCCGGCCAGCTGCCCACCGGCTTCGAACCCAGCCGGCTCTACCGCAGCGTCCATCACCCGCGGGGGCTCTCCATGGCGATCTTCGCCGCCAGCGACTGCCTGGGCGACAGCGGCCTGGCCTGGGACAGCCTGCGCGACCGCCTCGACCCCGACGAGGTGGCCGTCTACGCCGGCAACTCCATCGGCCAGCTCGATGACGAGGGCTGGGGCGGCCTGCTCAAGAGCTTCGTCTCCGGCAATCGCGCCACCTCCAAGCAGATGCCGCTGGGCTATGGCCAGATGCCTGCCGACTTCCTCAACGCCTATGTGCTGGGCAGCGTCGGTGGCACCGGGGCGGCGCTGGGCGCCTGCGCCAGCTTCCTCTACAACCTGCGCCTGGGCGTGGATGACATCCAGGCCGGCCGCCGCCGGGTGGTGATGGTCGGCACCGCCGATGCGCCGGTGACCCCGGAGATCATCGAGGGCTTCCGCGCCATGGGAGCGCTGGCCGACGATGAGAGCCTCAAGGCGCTGGACGCCCTGACGCTGCTGACCGACGCCGACTACCAGCGCGCCTGCCGCCCCTTCGCCCGCAACTGCGGCTTCACCATCGCCGAGTCCAGCCAGTTCGTGATGCTGATGGACGACAGCCTGGCGATGGAAGTGGGCGCCGAGATCCTCGGCAGCGTGTCCGGCGTCTTCGTCAACGCCGACGGCTGGAAGCGCTCCATCTCCGCCCCCGGCATCGGCAACTACATCACCCTGGGCAAGGCCGCCTCCCTGGTGCGCGAGATCCTCGGCGAGGAGGCGCTCCGGCAGCGCACCTTCCTTCACGCCCACGGCACCAGCACCCCCAAGAACCGGGTGACGGAGTCTCATGTCTTCGACCTGGTAGCCAGGGCCTATGGCATCCATGACTGGCCGGTGGTGGCGGTCAAGGCCTACGTGGGGCACTCCCAGGGCAGTGCCGCCGGCGACCAGATCACCAGCGCCCTGGGCAGCTTCGCCCATGGCCTGCTGCCCGGCATCAGCACCCTGGAGGCCGTGGCCGACGACGTGCACGCCGAGCGCCTGCGTCTCTCCCGCGAGGCCGTGCCCTTCGCGGCGGACGCCGCCTTCATCAACGCCAAGGGCTTCGGTGGCAACAACGCCACCGGCGTGGTGCTCTCCCCCGCGGTGACCGAGCGCCTGCTGGCCGCGCGTCACGGCGAGGCCGCCGTGGCCGCCTGGCAGGATCGCCGCGAGGCCACCCGCGCAGCCGCCGCCGACTACCGCCGCCGGGCCGACCAGGGTCAGTTCACGGCCCACTACCGCTTCGGCGAGGGCGTCCTGGAGGGTCCCGAGCTCACCATGAGCGACGCCGAGCTCGAGATTCCCGGCTTTGCGCGCCCCGTCTCCCTGGCGGTGGATAACCCCTACGGACGACTCCCGGACGCCGACCGATGAACATTGCCGTCTACCCCGGTACCTTCGACCCCATCACCAACGGCCACTTCGACCTGATCGAACGCGCCTCGCGGCTCTTCGACAAGGTCGTGGTCGCCATCGCCACCAGCCCCGGCAAGGGGCCGGCCCTCGACCTCGATTCGCGGATCGCCCTGGCCCGCGAGGTGGTCGCCGAGCTGGACAACATCGAGGTGGTCGGCTTCTCGGGGCTGATGACCGAATTCATGCAGCAGCAGCAGGCCCGGATCCTGCTGCGCGGCCTGCGGGCGGTCTCGGATTTCGAGTACGAGCTGCAGCTGGCCAATATGAACCGCGCCCAGATGCCGGAACTCGAGACCGTCTTTCTGACGCCGGCGGTGGAGAACTCCTTCATCTCCTCCACCCTGATCCGCGAGATCGCCAAGCTGGGCGGCGACGTATCGCAGCACGTGCACCCCAGGGTCGCCGCGGCGCTGAAGAGCCATTACAATACCTGACCAACAGCATCGGGCTTTCCCTTCCGCCGCGCCTCTGCGCGGGCGGAACAAATCCCGTGCCGCCCGAACAGAACTTCCGTGAGGTATCCCCATGGCCCTGATGATCACCGACGAGTGCATCAACTGCGACGTCTGCGAGCCCGAATGCCCCAACGGCGCCATCTCGGCGGGGGAAGAGATCTACGTCATCGATCCCAATCTCTGCACCGAGTGCGTCGGCCACTATGACGAGCCCCAGTGTCAGCAGGTCTGCCCGGTGGACTGCATCCCGCTGGATCCGGCACACGAGGAGAGCCGCGACGAGCTGATGGCCAAGTACCGCCTCATCACCGCGGCCTGAGCAGCGCGCCCTCGTCTCGCTGCCCTCCTCGCAATGCAGAACGCCCCGCTATCGAGCGGGGCGTTCTGCGTTTCGTGCCTGCCGGCCGGAGTGCCCTACATCTCGTCGGCGCGCCGGCTCACCGTGCACCCCAGGCAGCGCCGGAAGGTCGCCTCGGCCGGGGTCTTGATCAGCGTCTCGGCGGCGGTGTCCACCCCGCCCCCCAGGGCGGTGAAGGGCAGCGAGACCAGAAACACCGCGGTGCCGGCCACGGTGGCCACCGCCAGCAGCGGCCGGGCGATCAGCGCATCGGCCACCATGGCGCCGCCGCTGGGCTGGGCCTCCATGCGCTGCTGCTGGGCCACCGCCGGCGAGCTGCCCAGCATCGCCACCAGCGCCAGTACGAAGAAGAAAACGGTCCGCTTGCCCATCAGTGTCACTCCCCTGCTCCCTGCCGTCTCGGCGGCGTCTGTCATGCTGGCCGGCACCAAGTTGCCATCATGCCGAGCATGGCGCTCATCATCATTAGCTTCTAGAATGCCTGAGGTTACATCCTTTCACAGGATCTTACATCAGGGTAGACGGCTTTGCCCGCTTGCCCAACCCCGCAGGCCCCGCCTGCCCCAGCATGCAATGGAGCGCATGATGAAGCGTCTGATCGCCACTGCCGTCCTGACCACCCTGGTCGCCGCCCCCGCCTTCGCCCAGAGCTACCCCGGTGTGCCCGACGAGGGCTTCTACCTGGGTACCGCCATCGGCCAGGCCAAGCTCAAGAACGATACTCTCGACTGGTATAGCGATATTGGTGCCAACACCGACGACAAGGACACGGCGTTCAAGCTGTTTGCCGGCTACCAGTTCAACCCCAACTTCGCCGTGGAAGCCAGCTATGTGGACTTCGGGGACTTCACTGCGACTGGCATCATTAACGGCGAGCCGGCAAGGGCCAAAGCCAGTGCCGATGGGTTTGGTTTTGCCCTGGTAGGCCGCCTGCCTATCGATGCGGGCTTCAGCGTCTTCGGCAAGCTGGGCCTGATAGCATGGGATGGAAGCTATGATGAAGAATACACAACCGGACTTGGCAATCGTGTCAGCTACTCTCTGAGCGCGGACGATATCGATCCCTTCTACGGTATCGGCGCCGAGTATGTGGTCAATCAGGTGATGATGCGTCTCGAGTTCGAGCGCTACGACCTGAGCGACAGCGGCGAGGACTTCGAGATCGACCTGATCTCCGCCAGCATCGGCTACCGCTTCTAAGGCGACGCTCACCGATCCACCGCCCCGCCCTCGTGCGGGGCGGTTGCGTTATGGCGGCGGCGAGGCGAGGATGGCCCGTCTCATTCTCCGCAGGTAAGCCGTGAGCCGCTCCACGCCCGCCAGTGCCCCGCCCCCCGACGCCTCCCGCCGGCGCCTCTGGCTGCTGGCCTGGCCGATCATCCTCTCCAATATCACCGTGCCGATGCTGGGGCTGGTGGATACCGCGGTGATGGGCCACCTGCCGGACTCCCGCTACCTGGCCGGCGTCACCCTGGGCGCGACCCTGTTCAGCTTCCTCTACTGGGGCTTCGGCTTCCTGCGCATGGGCACCACCGGGCTCACCTCCCAGGCGGTGGGCCGCGAGAACGATACGGACGTGCGCAACCTGCTGGGCCAGTCGCTGCTGCTGGCCGGGGTGATCGGCGCCCTGCTGATCCTCTTCTCTCGCCCGCTGATCGCGCTCGGCCTGTGGCTGCTGGGCGGCAGCGCGGCGGCCACGGCGCTGGCCGCGGAGTACGCCGAGATCCGCATCCTCTCGGCCCCGGCGGTGCTGGCCAACTACGCCATCCTCGGCTGGTTCCTGGGCCAGCAGAACTCCCGGGTGACCCTCGCCATCCTGGTGCTCACCAACGGCGTCAATATCGCCCTGGACCTGCTCTTCGTGGTGGGGCTGGGCATGACCAGCGACGGCGTGGCCTGGGCCACGGTGATCGCCGACTACACGGCCCTGGCCTTCGGCCTGTGGCTGGTCACGCGCCAGCTCAAGCTGCTCGAGGGGCGCTTCCTGCGCAGCCGGCTGCTCGCCCTTGCCGCCTACGGCGAGCTCTTCGCGGTCAACGCCAATCTCTTCGTGCGCACCCTGGGGCTGCTCTTCGCCATGGCCTTCTTCACCTCCAGGGGCGCGGTGCAGGGCGATACCGTGCTGGCCGCCAACGCCGTGCTGCTGCAGTTCATCATGCTGACCAGCTACGCCCTGGACGGCTTCGCCCATGCCGCCGAGGCCATCGCCGGGCGCGCCGTGGGTCGCCGCCGCTGGGACGAGTTCGGCCAGGCGGTGAAGAGTGCCGCCTGGCTCTCGCTGGTCACCGCCGGGGCCGCGGCCCTGGCCTTCGCCCTCGGCGGCCAGTGGCTGATCGCCCTGCTCACCGGCCTGCCGGAGGTGCGCGCCACCGCGTCCAGCTACCTGCCCTGGATGGTGCTGATGCCGCTGGTCGCGGTGTGGAGCTACCTGCTCGACGGGGTCTTCATCGGCGCCACGGCGATCCGCGAGATGCGCAACAGCATCTTCATCGCCCTGGCCGCCTACCTGCCGGCCTGGTGGCTGACCCAGGCGCTGCTGCCGGAGGCGCTCACCAACCACGGGCTCTGGTTCGCCTTCACCCTGTTCGCGGTGGTGCGCTCGGGAGTGCTGGGCGCCTACTACCTCCGCTACCGCCGCACCCGCTGGCGCGACTGAGCCGGAGAGGCGCGCTGAGCTAACCCGCTGCGTTGGCCAGCCGGGTAGCGCAAGCCCCTGAAGCTGCGCTACTTTCTGTGAGACACGCCATCCATAAGAAGATCGATAACAGAAGAAGGGAACTCCCATGCTCAAGGCCCTCTCGAGACCGGCCGTCAAGCTGGTCGAACGCTACCTGCCCGACCCCTATATCTTCGTGCTGCTGCTCACGGTGATCGCTGCCGTGGCGGCCATCGCCGTGGAGCGCCAGACGCCGCTCGCGGTGATGCGCATGTGGGGGGATGGCTTCTGGAGCCTGCTGACCTTCTCCATGCAGATGCTGCTGGTACTGGTCACCGGCTTCATGCTGGCCAGCTCCCCCCCGGTGAAGAAGCTGCTGCAGCGCCTGGCGGCCCTGGCCAAGGGCCCCGGCGGCGCCATCCTGCTGGTCACCTATGTGTCGCTGGCGGCCAGCTGGATCAACTGGGGCTTCGGCCTGGTGGTGGGGGCGCTGTTCGCCAAGGAGCTGGCGCGCCTGGTCAGGGTGGACTACCGCCTGCTGGTGGCCAGCGCCTACTCCGGCTTCGTGGTGTGGCACGGCGGCCTGGCCGGCTCCATCCCGCTGACCATCGCCACCGATGGCCACTTCAGCGCCGACCAGATCGGCGTGGTGGGCACCGGCTCCACGATCTTCGCCTTCTTCAACCTGGCCATCGTGGTCTGCCTGTTCATCACCATCCCGCTGGTCAACCGCCTGATGCTCCCCGACGACAAGGAGAGCGTCTATGTGGACCCGAAGCTGCTGGGCGATGACGAGGAAACCCGGGTGCGCATCACACGCCCGGCGGAGCGTCTCGAGAACAGCGTCACCCTGGCCTGGCTGGTAGGCATCCCCGGCCTGATCTACCTGCTCGACCACTTCTTCCTGCGCGGCGGCGGCCTCAACCTGAACATCGTCAACTTCCTGTTCCTGTTCCTGGCCATCGTGCTGCACCGCACCCCGCGCAGCCTGCTGGAGAGCCTCAACGAGGCGATCAAGGGCGGTGCCGGCATCGTCATCCAGTTCCCCTTCTACGCCGGGATCATGGCGATCATGGTGCAGTCCGGCCTGGCCGCCAGCATGTCCGAGGCGCTTGTCTCCTTTGCCACCGAGACCTCGCTGCCCTTCTGGTCCTTCATCAGCGCCGGCATCGTCAACCTCTTCGTGCCCTCCGGCGGCGGCCAGTGGGCCGTGCAGGCGCCGGTGATGCTGCCGGCCGCCGAGGCGCTGGGCGTGGACGTGGCCCGGGTCTCCATGGCGGTGGCCTGGGGCGACGCCTGGACCAACCTGCTGCAGCCCTTCTGGGCGCTGCCGGTGCTCGCCATCGCCGGCCTGAAGGCCAAGGACATCATGGGCTTCTGCCTGATCCAGCTGTTCGTCACCGGCGTGATCATCTCGGTGGGCCTGACCTGGTTCTGACCCTCCAGCGCCCCTGGCCCCGCTACCGGGGGCGCCCTCTCGAGCCCTCCTGGGCGTCACGCTGCATTTGGAAGTCGAGGGTCACTGGCCCTGGCAGCCGCCCCACCCGGCCCAGCGGCGCCGTAACCATCTGGCCAACGGCCACGACGAGGAGCAGGGCAAGCGCCCTGGAGACTGATATGGAACACACCGACCTGCCCGGCCAGCACGAGCTCTCGATGACCGTGCTGATGACCCCCGACATGGCCAACTTCAGCGGCAAGGTGCACGGCGGGGCCATCCTGAAGAAGCTCGACGAGGTGGCCTATGCCTGTGCCAGCCGCTACTCCGGCCACTATGTGGTCACCCTCTCGGTGGATCAGGTGCTGTTCAAGCAGCCGATCCACGTGGGCGAACTGGTGACCTTCCTGGCCAGCGTCAACCACGTGGGGCGCTCGTCCATGGAGATCGGCATCAAGGTGGTGGCGGAGGATATCCGCCAGAAGCTGATTCGCCATACCAACAGCTGCTACCTGACCATGGTGGCCGTGGATGACGAGGGGAAGCCCGCGCGGGTGCCGCCGCTGGCGCTGACCACGAAGCTGCAGCGGCTGCGCTTCGACAAGGCGGCGCTGCGCAAGAAGCTGCGCAAGCAGGCCGAGGAGGAGGAGCGCCGTACCCAGGAAGAGCACGGCGCGGCGGAGGATTAACCGCAGCCGATCTCGCTGATCACGTCGTCGTCATCCAGTCGCACATTGAGACGATCCGGCCGGTAATCCAGGGTCACCGCCTCACCGGGGCGAATCACCCGCATGGCGGCCGCACCGCTCTCGTCACGGATCGATTGCCCCAGGGCCTCGCTGTAGTCGCGTCCCACGCGGTCCTGCACCCGGGCCGCACCGCATTCGCCGCTGGCCTCCACCCGGGGGGGCGGCGGCGCCGACTCATGGGGCGGTGGTGAGCTCATCCCGGCACAGCCGACCAGCAGCAGGCTGGCAATGACGGGGGGGAGTACCTTGAAGGGCATGGCCTTCTCCTCTTCCTTGATGAAAGGGCCGGGACGGTCGCCCGGCCCGTGACGGGTCCGTTCGCTGTATCACTCGGTCGAGCGCTGGATCGCCTCGCCACCTCGCTCGATATCCTCGCCGGCACCGCGAATGGTGTTGCAGCCGGAGAGCAACGAGAGGGTGAAGAGCGACAGCAGCACGATGGCCATAGTGCGTTTCATTGGCGTGCCTCCTTGCCAGTGGATCAGGAATACCCTCACCCAATCTAGCATCGCCGCCAGCGCTCTGCCTCGCTAACCCAGCAGCAGGCGCAGCATGATCGCCACGATCACCGCAAGGGTCAGCCACTTGACCCACAGCGCGCCCCGCGGGCTCACGTTGACCTTCACCCCCAGCCAGGCCCCCAGCATGCTGCCGGCCGCCAGCACCAGCCCGTAGCCCCAGCGCACCTGGTCGTTGACCAGGAACACCGCCAGCGCCGGCAGGGTATAGACGAGGATGATCAGCACCTTGAAGGCGTTTACCTGGCCCAGGTCGATCTTCAGCATGCGGTAGAGCACCACGATGAACAGGATGCCCACGCCGACCTGGATAAAGCCGCCGTAGAGGCCGATGGCGAACATCGCCAGGTAGACCGCGGGCGTCAGCCGCTCGGCGGTCAGCGGGCGCGTGTCGAGCCGCGGCTGGGGCAGCAGCATCAGCACCGCGGAGCCCGCCATCACTGCGATCAGGACCGCCTCGAACAGGGCATCGCTGACCTGCAGCGACAGCCAGGCCCCCAGCAGCGCCCCCACCACCGCCGGCACCGACAGCCGCAGCGAAAGCCCCACATGGCGGGCGCCGGCACGCAGGAAGCTGGCCACCGCGGCAACGCTCTGCAGCACGATGGAGACGCGGTTGGTGCCGTTGGCGGCCTGGGGCGAGAGCCCGAGGAACATCAGCAGCGGCAGGGTCAGCATCGAGCCGCCCGCCGAGAGCACGTTGATGAAGCCGGCCACAACCCCGATCGAGAGCAGGGCCAGGGCTTCCAGCAGGGTCATGGGACCTCCTTGTCATGTCACCTTCCTGGCAGGGCGACCAGCTTAGCCGGGGCGATGGCAGAACTCGAGCCGCCGTGGTGTGTCATCATGATCACCGGCAATCCCGGTGATGGAAAAGGAGAGGACATGGACGCTATCGAGCTCGATGCGCGCCTGGCGGAAGACAGCTATCCGGTGACCGAGCTGCCGCTGTGCCAGCTGCGCCTGATGGATGACACTCGCTACCCCTGGCTGATGCTGATCCCGCGGCGGCGCGGGGCAAGCGAGGTATTCGACCTGAACGAGGCCGACCAGCAGCAGCTGTGGCGTGAGGCCAGCCGGGTCGGCCGGGCCTTCAAGGGGCTGCTGGGAGGCGACAAGCTCAACGTGGCGAGCCTCGGCAACGTGGTACCGCAGCTGCACGTGCATCTGGTGCTGCGCCGCCAGGGCGACGAGGCCTGGCCGGGGCCGGTATGGGGCCAGGGCGAGCCGCGCCGCTACGACCTGGACGGGCTCGCCGCCATGCGTGACCGGGTGCTGGCCCTGGTGGAGGGGCTCGACCTCGAGGGCGACTAGCCGCCGAAGGGGTGGCGAGAGGGCGCCCCCTCACTGGAGGGGCTTGCCGCCGGGGCGCTGCGTGCCCCGGGATCCCCCAGCAGGGGCACCCCGGCAGGCTGGCTGGCGCCGGTCACGCTGAGCGATACCCCCAGCGCCACGATGGCCAGCCCGCCGGCAAGCGACGCCCAGCCCAGCAGGCGTCCGGCGCGCTGGGTCTGCTGGCGGGCCAGGCGCCGTTCCGCCCAGCCGCGGGCGTAGACGCTGGCCAGGGCCAGGGCGGACACCGTCAGTGCCGTGCCCAGCGACATCACCATCACCGCCGCCACCCCGACCGCAAAGTGGCCGAGCAGGGTCGCGGCCCCCAGCAGCAGCACCGCCCCGCTGCAGGGCCGGATGCCGATGGCCACCACCGTGGCCAGGGCGGTGCGCCAGTCGCCGGCCTGCTGCGGATCCACATGGTGGTGGCCGCCGCAGCAGTCATGGCCCTGATGTTGATGATGATCGTGTTGATGATGATCGTTGTGGTGATGATCGTGGCGATGCCCATCTCCCTGAGAGTGGCCATGAGCATCGCTGGCGTGGGCGTGGCCCATCGGCGCCGGCCGGCGCCGCAGCTGTTGGATCGCCCGCAGGCAGAGCCAGACCCCCAGCAGCGCCACCATCACGAAGCTGGCCTGCTCCACCCACACCACGCTGCCCATGGCCTGGCGGGTCACCCAGCCCAGGCCGTGCACCAGCACCACCACCAGGGCGATGGCCACCACCCCCTGCAGCAGCGACGCCGCGAAGGAGAGCCCCAGCGCCCGCCGCCGGGCCCCGCCCTGGGTGACCAGGTAGGTCGCCAGCACCGCCTTGCCGTGGCCCGGCCCCGCGGCGTGGAAGACCCCGTAGCCGAAGCTGATGCCGAGCAGCCCCCACCAGGCGGCGGACGACGGGGTGCCCGAGAACTCGCTGATGGCCAGGGTCAGGGCACGGTGGAACTCCCGCTGCCAGGCCACCAGCTGAAGGCTCAGCCCCTGCAGGGCCTCCTGGAGCACCAGCTGCCAGGCCAGCAGGGCGAGCAGCAGAGCCCCCGCCAGCCACAGGAGTCGCCTGAGCACTACCGGCATGTCACCTCCCCGGTCTCCGCGAAGTGACGCCCGAGCCCCGGCTCGGCCTCGTCGTCGACGTCGAGCATGGCGGCGCGCATCACCAGCTCGGGGTCGGGGCTGGGCTGATGGATGCGGGTCTCGCAGTCCAGCTCGCCGCCGACCCGCAGGGACGCCTCCGCCGGCGCACCGTCGTCGTCCTCATGCACCATCTCGATGTAGTAGGTGGGATCGAAGACCTGATAGCTCAGGGTGCGGCCGGCCAGGGGCTGGGGGTCGGCCAGCGGCAGCAGGAAGATGAACTCCACCCGGCCGCCGCGCTCCAGCACGGTGTAGTCGTTGACCGGATCGAAAGTCAGCTTGTCATCCCCCAGGCGCAGCTCGGTGTAGTAGCCGTGGGGCACCAGGTTGTCGCGGATCTCGCCGCCCAGCTGGTCGAGGGCGGCCTCGAGACCGCCTTCGCCACCGGCCTGGCCCAGCTCCTCCAGTACCACCAGGCTGTAGAAGGGGTCCATGCGCCAGGACTGGTGAAGGCCGGTGAGCCGGCCCTCGTCATCCACCACCAGGCGCATGCGCAGGTCGATCCAGCCGTGGGGGTGGGCCTGGGCCAGGCCGCTGGCGGCCAGGCAGAGCAGGGCCGCGGCGGCGAGGCCAAGGTGTCGTCGCAGATCATCGAACATGGTGTCTCTCGGGTTTACAGCGTTGTCTCTTCAGGGGTGGTCGCGAGCCGGGAGTGATCAGCGCCACATGCCCAGCTGCTCCTGCATCTCCACCAGCAGGCGGTCCAGAGTCTGCGGCGGCAGGGGTCGGCCGCCGCGGCTGGCCGTGAGGCTCACCCGGCTCCGTTCGCCCTCGCCGGAGACCTCCACCCGCACCCGGTAGCCCGGCCAGCGGGAGAAGACCGCCTCCAGGCGGCCCAGCTCGGCGTCGGCATGGCGCACCACATAGCCGTTGGCCATCAGCACCTGGGCGGAGGCCCGCAGGGTCGCCTCCGGGGCATAGGCGAAATCGAGCTCCCGAGGCGGCTCCCGGGCCGGCGAGGTGGCACAGCCCGCCAGCAGCAGGGCCAGCAGCGACACGGCAAGCCAGCGACTCATGGCCGACCTCCCGCCTCGATGGCGTCGCGCAACCCCCGGCAGAACTCCGTCGTGCTGGCGCTGCGCGCCTCGACCAGCTCGCCGCGCCAGTCGATCACCTGGATATCGCGGCTCACCCGCACCTCGCCCTCACCGGCCAGCAGCGAGACCCGCTCCAGCTGGGTGGCGTCCCGGGTCAGGCTGCCCACGCCGCCGAAGCCGATCATCACGCCGCTGCTCACCCCGCCGCGGCCGCCGCCGATGCCGCCGAACACCCCGCGGCGATCCCAGCGGTCGTAGCGGTCCCCGTAGCCCGGCAGGATGCGGGTGCGCTCGGCGCTGACCAGCCCCAGGGCCAGGTCGGTGTGGCGGATCAGGAAGCCCTCCGCCTCCAGGGCCGCCACCGCATCGCCCAGCAGCGCCCGGGGCGCCTGCTCCCCCAGGGGCCATGAGCAGGCCGCCGCCGGACGCGGCTCCGCCACCGGCAGCGTGGAGGGGACGGTCTGGCAGCCGGCCAGCAGCAGCGCCGCCAGGCCGATGACCGGCGCCCTCGCCCGCACCTTCTTCCATACCTGGGGCCGCAGCATGGTCTCTCTCCCGTGAATGCACTGGCGTGCAGTGTACACAGCCGGCCCTCGGCTGGGAACGCCACCGCTTCAGCTCGTCGCCTCCCGGCGGTAAGCTGAGGGCCACCCCCTGCCGCGAGCCTCCCATGAAGATTCTCATCTGCCCGGATAGTTTCAAGGACGCCCTGCCCGCCGCCGCCGCGGCCCGCGCCATCGCCTGCGGCATCCGCCGCCTGGGGGAGGCGATCGAACCGATCGAGTGCCCCCTGGCCGACGGCGGCGAGGGCAGCCTGGACGCCCTGCTGGCCGCCACCGGTGCCGAGCGGCGCACCGCTACCGTGCAGGACGCCCTGGGGCGCCCCGCCCGCGCCGACTGGGGCTGGCTGCCCGAGCGCCGCACCGCCTTCGTGGAGCTGGCCGAGGCCAGCGGCATCCAGGCGCTGGCCCCGGACGAGCGTACCGCCCTGCACAGCACCACCCATGGCGTGGGCGAGCTGATCCGCGCCGCGCTGGACGCCGGCGCCGAGCGGCTGCTGCTCACCCTGGGGGGCAGCGCCACCAACGATGGTGGCGCCGGCATGCTGGTGGCCCTGGGCGCCCGGCTGCTGGACAGCGCTGGACAGGACCTGCCCCCGGGCGGCGCCGCCCTGGCCGAACTGGCCGAGCTCGACCTCACCGGGCTTGACCCACGGCTGGCCGGGCTGCAGGTCGAGGCCGCCGTGGACGTCGACAACCCGCTGCTGGGGAAGCGCGGCGCCAGCGCAGTATTCGGCCCCCAGAAAGGGGCCTCGCCGGAGGACGTGACCCGGCTGGACGCCGCCCTGGCCCGCTTCGCCGACGTCACCGCTGGGGTCCTGGGCGAGGAGCACCGTGAACTGCCCGGCGCCGGGGCGGCCGGCGGCATGGGCTTTGCCGCCCGCGCCTTCCTGGGGGCCGAGCTGCGCCCGGGCATCGAGCTGGTGATGGCCCAGGCCGGCTTCGAGACGCTGCTCGAGGGCACCGGCCTGGTGATCACCGGCGAAGGCCAGCTGGACGGCCAGAGCCTCGCCGGCAAGACCCCGGTGGGCGTGGCCAGGGCGGCGCGAGCCCGGGGCGTCCCCGTGGTGGTGCTGGCCGGCCGCCTGGCGCCGGGCTGGCAGGCCGCCCTGGAGGAGGGCGTCACCGCCGCCTTCGCCCTGGCCGATGGCCCCATGGCGCTGGACGAGGCACTCGAGCGATGCGCCGAGCTGCTCGCCGACCGCGCCGAGAGCACGCTGCGACTGTTCACCGCAGCCGGGAGTTGATCCAGCTCACTTGAAACCCGCCTGGCCCGCCTGCATGTCATGAAGATCGGCTATGGTGGCCATGTTCACCAGTGGCTCCACCGCCATCATGGCGACGGGTTACACTCTCTCCATCGCGATCAAGGAGGTATCCGCATGAGCAACACCAACTCCATCGGCCTGCACGAAGGCAGCGCCAGCCAGCTGGCCGAGAAGCTCAACGAGCTGCTGGCCAACTACCAGATCTTCTACATGAACGTGCGCGGCTACCACTGGAACGTGAAGGGGCCGCAGTTCTTCCAGCTGCACGAGAAGTTCGAGGAGTTCTACACCGACCTGCTGACCAAGGTGGACGAGGTCGCCGAGCGCATCCTGACCCTGGGCCACCAGCCGGTGCACGCCTACAGCGACTACGTGACCATGTCGCGCATCGCCGAGGACAAGAACGTCACCGACGGCGAGGCCTGCGTACGCGGTACCCTGAAGGGCTTCCAGACCCTGATCGAGCTGCAGCGGGACATCCTCTCCCTGGCCTCCGATGCCGACGACGAGGGCACCGCCGCCCAGGCCGGCGACTATATCCGCGAGCAGGAGAAGACCATCTGGATGCTCAACGCCCACCTCGGCTGAGCCTTTCCGCGACCGACAGCCGGAACGCCGGCTGGCGACGTGACGACACCGCCTTCGGGCGGTGTCGGCGTTTGCGGTCACCCCCCGGGGGAATATGAAGAGATTGGGCAATGCCCGCCGGGCGGGCGGCCGCCCATGAACACGGCGATATACTGCCTCCATGGGCACTGGAACGCGCCCCACCCCGGCCCGACATGGAGGAAACATCATGAACCGACTATTGCTGGCCACCCTGATGGCCGCTCTGGCACTCGCCATGAGCCTGCCTGCCATGGCCGACCGCCACCGTCACGGCGGCTACCAGCCCCAGGTGCACCACCACTACCATCACCATGACCGTCGCGCCGACCGCGGCCGACACCACGCTCAGAAGCGCTACAAGGCCGCCAAGCGTGCCAAGCATCGCCACCGCACCCCGAGCCGCGTCGTGGAGCACCACTACTACTCCTCGCCGCCCCGCTATCGCGAGCCCCGCCGGGACCATCGGTACTACCATCGCGGCAGCACCGACATCCCGCTGGTGACCGTGGGCGGCTACCCGGCGGTGCGCATCCAGGTCAATCACTGACCCTCGCGGGCCAGGTCCTCGACCAGGGCCCGCAGCAGGTCCCAGAACTCCGCCACCGAGGCGATCTCCACCCGCTCGTCCGGGGAGTGAGCCCCGCGGATCAGCGGGCCGAAGGAGATCATCTCGAGCGCCGGATACTTGCCGCCGAGGATGCCGCACTCCAGCCCCGCATGGATCACCTTGACCGCCGGATCGCTGCCCAGCCGCTCGCGATGCAGGCGCCGGAAGCGGACCAGCAGGTCGCTGTCCGGCTGGGGCGTCCAGCCCGGGTAGGCGTTCTCCACCCGCACCCGGGCGCCAATCAGCTCGAACAGCGCCTTGAAGCGGTCGGCCAGGTCGGCGGTGGCGCTGTCGCGCAGCGAGCGCACCAGGGCGCAGAGATGGAAGCGCCCGGCCTCGAGGCTGACCACGCCCAGGTTGTTGGAAGTCTCGACCACGCCGGACACCTCGCTGCTCATGCGCTCCACCCCGCAGGGGGCCGCATGCAGCGCCGCCACCAGCAGATGGCTGGCCTGGGCGGTGAGCGCCTCGCCAGCGGCAGGCTCCGCCGGCTCGAGGGCCAGCACCAGGCCATCGTCGACCCCGGCAAGCTCGGCACGCAGCTCCACCTCCAGCGCCGCTACCCGTGCCAGTGACGCCTCGCGCTGGTCGGCAGGCAGGACCAGGGTGGCGAAGGCCTCCCTCGGCAAGGCGTTGCGCAGCGTGCCGCCGTGATAGTCCACGAGGCGCACCTCGCAACCCTCCAGAGCGCGCAACACCCGCACCAGCAGCCGATTGGCGTTGCCCAGCCCCTTGTGGATGTCCATGCCCGAGTGGCCGCCCCTGAGGCCGGTGAGCGAGAGGCGCATCGCCGCCTCGCCCTCGCCGATGGAGGCCGTCGGCAGCTGCGCCTCCACCACAACGTCGGCCCCGCCGGCGCAGCCGATATAGACCTCGCCGCGATCCTCGGAGTCCAGATTGAGCAGCAGCCGGCCCGCAAGCCAGCCCTCGGCCAGGTTGAGCGCCCCGCCCATGGAGGTCTCCTCCTCCAGGGTGAAGAGCGCCTCCAGCGGGCCGTGGGCCAGGGTGTCATCCTCGAGGATGGCCAGCGCCGCGGCGGCCCCCAGGCCGTTGTCGGCGCCCAGAGTGGTGTCGGTGGCGCGCAGCCAGCCGTCGTCGCCGATGCGGGTCTGGATCGGGTCGCGGGTGAAGTCGTGGGAGGAGCCGGCATTGGCCTGGGGCACCATGTCCAGGTGGGCCTGGAGGATCACCCCCGGTGCACCCTCGCAGCCCGGCGTGGCCGGCTTGCGCAGGCGCAGGTTGCCGAAGGCGTCGCGGTCGTGGGCCAGGCCCCGGGCCTCGGCCCACTGCTCAAGTACCGCCACCAGCGCCGCCTCGTGCCCGGAGGGGCGCGGTGTGTTGCACAGGGTGCGGAAGTGGCGCCACAGCGGCTGCGGCTCGAGCCTTTCGAGATGTTCGTTCATGAGGTGTCTGCTCTGCGATAACCGGCCTACCTTACTCAGCCGGTGCTGGCAGGGGAAGTGGCCTCTCGGCAAGCCTTGTCGTCCCCGACGCGCCGGGGACAGTTCGTAGAGGGGGTCCTATGCCAGGGATGGCATCGGTAGCGTACAGGGAAGTATTCACAGCGCCCCCTCGTAGAACTGTCGCCGGAACAGCGTCGACGCACCAGGGAGCATCACCACTGAATAAGCGCCGCCGCGGCCTGGCGCAGCCGGGCGGTGACCTCGCGGCGCCCGGTGACGCCGAGCAGGGCAGCCAGACGTTCGCTGCTCGCCCCCTGGAAGCCCCAGGCCACCAGCAGGCAGAGCGAGGCGTCACCGGCCGGCACGCCCCGTGCCAGGGCGTGGCGCACCAGCACCTGCAGTGCCGGACGGGCCAGGGCCGGCTCGCGCTGCGCGAAGGCCACATCCTCCACGTCGCGGCGGTCGGCGGCGTCCAGCGCCGGCCCCTCCCCCTCCGCCAGCAGGGCGGCGGCGATCTCGGGGGCAAGCTCGCAAAGCTCGAAGGCCAAGAGCCCCGGCAGGGCGCGCCGGAAGCGTGCGGCGAGCCCTTCCACCAGCGCCTCGCCCCGCTCGGTCAGTGGGTGCGCCACCATCACCGCATGCTCCCCCGTGGCGGTCTCCCGGGTCAGCCCCAGGCGCAGGGTGGCGAAGCCGAGCGAGCGCCAGAAGGCGAGCAGCCCAGGCTCGGCACCGAAGCTTGCGCCCAGCAGATCGACGCCGTCGCGGCGGGCCTGCTCGGCCTCCGCCTCGATCAGCCGCCGGCCCAGCCCGGCGCGTCGCTGAGGCTGGGCCACGGCGATGCGCACCACGCGACGCAGCCGGGCGGTGAGCGCCTCGCGGCTGCCGGCGTGGGCGGCCAGGGACTGGGCCATCAGGTGTCCGCGGGGGCGGCGCTCGCCGCGAGCCACCCGTTCGGCCAGCTCGGCATCGAAGCCCCCCTCGTCGCCGGTGAGCACCACGCCCAGCGGGTAGCGGTCGACCATCAGCGCGCCGATGCCGACGCCGGGACCATCCAGCAGGCGGCGCAGGTCCGCCGGCGTGGTGCGGTAGTGGGCCTGCACCAGCAGGCCGAACAGGGCGCGCAGCCGGGACTCGTCCTCGGCCAGCTCGGCGGGCAGCACCCGCTGCCAGACGACGTCGCCATCAGACGGGGCCCCCGTCGGCTCGGCGCCCAGCAGCAGCAGGCGGTTGACCAGCCCCTCCAGGGGATCATCCGCCGCCCAGCGAATCGGCTCGCCCAGGTGCAGGCCCTGCCAGTTGGGCGCCTCGCGAGCCAGCCGCGGCAGGAAACGCACCGCGAAGCCACGCCCGGAGCCCTCGTAGCCGTGCACCGTGGTGGCGAAGGCGATGCGCGGGAAGGCACCCAGCCACTCGCCGAGCAGGGCGGCGGGTATCGCCGCGGCCTCGTCCACCAGCAGCCGAGCCCCGGCCCCGCCGGCCGCCCCCGCCTGGGCCAGTCGCGTCAGCTCGTCCGGTGCCACGAAGCGCACCCGCCGATCGCCCAGCCGGAAGTCGAGGCCCTGGCGCTCGCCTGCCGGGCAGAGCGTAGCGAGGCGCTCGAAGAGGCTCTCCACCGCCGCCGGCCGCGGCGCGGTGACCAGGATCTCCGCTTCGCCGGCGGCCAGCAGTCGCGCGCAGGCGATGCCCAGCGCCGCGCTCTTGCCACGCCCGCGATCGGCGGTGATCACCAGCGGGCGCCGCCGACGCTGGCGCACCAGGCGCGCCACCGCCTCGGCCTGGTCGTCGGTCAGGCAGTCGGGATCCGCGCTTTGGTTGCTCTGCCCGGGAGCCGAGGTTTGCGGGGCCGGCTCGGCAAGGGGCGGCAGCAGCGGTGCCTCCCCCGCCCGCCAGCGGATCGGCTCGGGAGCCGCCGCCAGCAGGCGAGCCAGCCGCCCCAGGTAGCGGGCGGTAAGCCGCTCCGGCAGGAACGGGTGCTCGGCCAGGCGGGCGTAGTCGGCATCGGGGTGAGCCCCCCAGTCGGGCGGGGTCATCAGCACCAGCAGCCCGCCGGCGCGCAGGGTGCCGGCCAGGGCGCCGAAGGCATCGGGATCGAAGCCCGCGCCTGCGGACACCACATCCACCACCAGCAGGTCCTGCTCGCCGCCCAGGCGGCTCCTGGCCCGCCCGGGAGCCAGGCAGGCATCTCCGGCCAGCCCCGGAGGGGCCTCGGCGGCCACCCACAGCGGCGCTTGCCAGGGCCCGGCCCTCCATAGCGCCAGCGCCGCCTCGCGACAGGCATCGGCGGTACCGGTCAGCCACACCAGGCCGCGCCAGCGCCGTCGCGCCAGGTCGGCGGCCCGCTCCACGATCTGCTCCACGGCCTGCTCCACTGCGTGTCTCCCCCGGATCTCTCGACGGCGCGCTTGCCGCGAGGTGCGGCTTGCCGTTCCTCCCGGGACGGCTACGACCTTGGTCGCACCGCGACTCTTCATTCAACGCTGCCGGCCCCGCAAAAGCCAACAGGAAATACATATAAAGCACTAATAGTAATAGAAAAAATCTGAAACATCGCCTCTGTCAGCCACCATCCAGGCAGATCGCCCCCTGTCGCCAGCAGGCTATCGATTATGACAGCGGCAGCGTGCTAGCTTGGCATGGCTGCCGAGCCTGCCCGTCCGGTCAACCACGGGCCGCAGGCGCCGCCGCCCCGCCATCGTTACACAATAGGGGCCGGCTCCGGCACTCGATACGTCTTCTCGACCAACACCAATAACCCGCACAGGGAGCACTCCATGAAGAAGATGACCAAGTTTGCCCTCACTGGCCTCGCCGCCGGCGTGGCGCTCGCCGCCCTCTCCACCACCGCCCAGGCCCAGGAACGCTGGACCATGACCAGCACCTGGCCCGACAGCCTGGACCTGATTCAGATCGACCGCCACTGGGCCGACCTGGTCAACAAGCTGGCCGGCGACGAGCTGCAGATCGAATTCCGCGCCGGCGGCACCCTGATGCCCGGCACCGAGGTGTTCGACGCCACCGAGACCGGCAGCATCGAGGCCGCCGGCGACTGGCCCGGCTACTGGGCGGGCCGCAACCCGGCCTTCTCGCCGCTGGCCACCACCACCATGCTCTTCAACGGCGTCGACTACCTGAACTGGATCCAGCAGTGGGGTGGCTGGGACCTCTACCAGGAGATCTACGGCCAGTACAACATGGTCTACCTGCCCTACGGCATCACCAACAACGAGTCCGGCTTCATGGGCCGCACGCCCATCGAGAGCCTGGCCGACCTGGACGGCAAGCGCCTGCGCCTCTCCGGCCGCGACCAGGGACGCGTGCTCGAGCAGCTCGGCGGCTCCCAGGTCAACCTGGCCGGCGGCGAGATCTACCAGGCGGTGGAGCGCGGCGTGGTCGACGCCGCCGAGTTCTCCACCCCGGGCGTCGACTACAACGCCGGCTTCGCCGAGGTGGTCGAGCACTGGTCGGTGCCCGGCTGGCACCAGTCCGCCAGCGTGTTCGGCGTGATGATCAACAAGGATGCCTGGGACGCCCTCTCCGAGGAGACCCAGGAGAAGCTGAAGATCGCCGCCGATGCCACCATGGCCTGGTCCCTGGCCTGGTCCGAGCGCGGCTCCACCGAAGGCACCGAGAACTTCATCGAGGCCGGCGTGCAGATCCACCCGCTCTCCGAGGAGGAGCTCGACCGCATCCAGGAAATCACCAACGAGGTGATCGTGCGCGGCGCCTGCGAGCACCCGGACCACGCCAAGGTCTACCACTCCATGGTCAGCTACCTGGAGCACTACGCCACCTGGCGTGACATCTCCGCGCCCTTCAACATGAGCCGCACCATGGACAATCTGCCGTCCCTGGAAGAGATCGAAGCCTGCCTGTAAGGCGTGCCGAAGCCGCCCCGGCCCTGCCCGGGGCGGCCTGCGTTCCGACGTCGGAGACTGTTCCCATGAATGCGATTGCCAAGGCGATCGATACGCTCAACGAGGCGTTCGGGCGGCTCATCGCCCCGCTGATCGCCGTCATCACCCTGGTGGTGCTCTACGATATCGCCCTGCGCTTCTTTACCGGGCGCCCCAGCGACTGGGCCTTCGATATCACCAAGATGCTGTTCGGCGCCCACTTCATGCTGATGGCCGCCTACGGCCTGCGCCATCACGCCCACGTCGAGGTCGACGTGCTCAAGCGCCTGCTCTCCCGCCGCAAGCAGGCGGCGCTGGAAATTCTCGGCTACCTGATCTTCTTCGTGCCCTTCATCTGGATGATGCTGACGCTCGGCTGGAGCTTCTTCATGCGCTCCTGGAGCCGCCTGGAGACCACCTACGGGGTGGTGTCGATCCCGGTCTACCCGGTGAAGGGGGTGATCGTGGTGGCGGCCTTCCTGATCTGCCTGCAGGCGGTTGCCATCGTGATCCGTGCCATCCAGCAGCTGCGTGAGGAAGCCGCATGAACCTGAGTCCTGAACTGCTCACCCTGGTGATGTTCGGCGGGCTGCTGATCGGCCTGTTCATGGGCCACCCGCTGGCCTTCGTGCTGGGCGGCGTGGCGGTCATCGGCGCCTATCTGGGCCCCGGCGAGCGCGTGCTCGGCAGCATCATCAACAACATCTACGGCAACGCCATGGACAACTATGTCCTGGTGGCCATCCCGCTCTTCGTGCTGATGGCGCGCTTCCTCAACGACTCGGGGGTCACCGAGAAGATGTTCGAGGCGATGCGCCTGCTGCTGGCCAACCTGCGCGGCGGCCTGGCGCTCACCGTGGTCATCGTCTCGGTGCTGCTGGCCGCCACCACCGGCATCGTCGGCGCCTCCATCGCGGTGATGGGCATGATCGCGCTCGCCCCGATGCTCAAGTACGGCTACAACAAGGAGCTCAGCACCGGGGTGATCATGGCCAGCGGCTGCCTGGGCATCCTGATCCCGCCGAGCATCATGCTGATCCTGATGGCCAGCTACTCGCCGGTCTCGGTGGGCGCGCTGTTCGCCGGCGCCCTGGTGCCGGGCGTGATGCTGGGCGCCATGTACGCCCTCTACGTGCTGGTGATCTGCCTGGTCAAGCCGAGCTACGGCCCGCCGGTGCCCGCCGCGGAGCGCGCGGAGGTCTCCACCGGGCAGCTGCTGGTCATGCTGGCCAAGTATGTGCTGCCGCCCATGTCGCTGATCCTCGGCGTGCTAGGCTCGCTGTTCACCGGCATCGCTACCGCCACCGAGGCCTCGGCCATCGGCGTGGGCATCGCCTTCCTGCTCTTCGTGATCTTCGGCGACCGCAAGCCGAGCACCTGCTTCAAGACCCTGGTCGAATCCGGCAAGACCACCACCATGGTGATGCTGGTGCTGGTCGGCGCCACCGCCTTCACCGGGGTCTTCTCCCGGGGCGGCGGCATGACGGTGATCAACGACCTGGTGATGGCCATGCCCGGCGGCACCGTGGGGGCGCTGATCTTCATGCTGTTCCTGGTGTTCGTGCTGGGGATGTTCCTGGACTGGACCGGCATCGTGCTGCTCAGCTTCCCGATCATGCTGCCGATCGTCGCCGACATGGGCGTCGACGTGCTGTGGTTCGTGGTGATGGTGGCGGTGGTGCTGCAGACCTCCTTCCTGACGCCGCCGTTCGGCTATGCGCTCTTCTACATGAAGGGGGTCTCGCCCAAGGGGGTGGAGATCGTCGATCTCTACAAGGCGGTGCTGCCCTTCGTGGCCCTGATCGTGCTGGCCTGCGTGCTGATGGCCTTCTTCCCGGCCCTGGTCACCGGCTTGCCGGCGATGCTGCTGGGCTGAGCCCCGCCCTTCCCGCCACACAGCGCCCGCCGTGACGACACGGCGGGCGCTTTGCCTTGACGCCCGTCAGCCGAACGCGGCTGCAGCCGATCGGCGCACCTGATACTATTCCCCACCGTCAACGCAACTCATTTGCAACTGCTCTGCGAGGAGTCACCCGCTTGTCTAGATCCAGCAGTGGCGGCCTGCCCGCCGCGAAGCGCCGGCTGATCCCCCATCTGACCCCCTGGACGCTACTCCTGCTCGGGATTGCGCTGATCGTGGCGCTGCCGATCCTCTCCATCATGGCGCACATCGTCATGCCCACCGGCGGCGTCTGGCAGCACCTGGCCAGCACCGTCCTGCCGCGCTACCTGGCCAACACCCTCTTCCTGGTCATCACGGTGGGGATCGGCACCCTGGTGATCGGGACCGGCACCGCCTGGCTGGTGGTGATGTGCCGCTTCCCCGGGCGCCGGCTGTTCGAGTGGGCGCTGCTGCTGCCGCTGGCCGTGCCGACCTACGTGATCGCCTATGCCTACACCGACTTCCTGCAGTTCTCCGGCCCGCTGCAGAGCTGGCTGCGCGAGCTCTTCGGCTGGAGCCACGGCGACTACTGGTTTCCCGCCATCCGCTCCCTGGGCGGGGCCGCGACGCTGATCACCCTGGTGCTCTATCCCTACGTCTACCTGCTGGCCCGCGCCTCCTTCATGGAGCAGTCGGTCTGCATGCTCGACGTGGGCCGCTCACTGGGGAGGGGCCCCTGGCGGCTGTTCGGCAGCGTGGCGATCCCCCTGGCGCGGCCGGCGCTGATCGGCGGCGTGTCGCTGGTGCTGATGGAGACGCTCAACGAGTTCGGAGCGGTCCAGTACTTCGGCGTGGACACCTTCACCACCGGCATCTATCGCACCTGGTTCGGGCTCGGGGAGCAGGTCGCCGCCGCCCAGCTGGCGGCCTGCCTGCTGGCCTTCGTCATCGCGCTGGTGCTGCTGGAACGCTGGTCCCGGGGCAAGCGGCGCTACTTCCATACCTCCAGCCGCTATCAGCAACTGCCCGAGTTCCACCTGGGGAGCTGGCGTGCCGCCGGCGCCTTCCTGGCCTGCCTGCTGCCGATCCTGGGCGGCTTCCTGGTCCCCAGCGGCATCCTCACCCAGCTGGCCATCGAGCAGGGCGACGCCCTGTTCGGCACCCGCTTCCTGACCTACGCCCGCAACAGCTTGGTGCTGGCCAGCGTCGCCTCGCTGGTCGCGGTGGCCCTGGCCGTGGTGCTGAGCTACGGGGTGCGCCTCAACGACACCCGGCTGACCAGCACCGCCGCCCGCATCGCGGCGATGGGCTATGCGATTCCGGGCTCGGTGGTGGCGGTAGGCATCCTGATCCCCTTCGCCTGGCTCGACAACACCCTCAATACCTGGCTACTGGAGCATCGCGGGGAGGTCATCGGCCTGATCTTCAGCGGCTCGGCGTTCATCCTGATCTACGCCTACGTGGTCCGCTTCCTGGCCGTCTCGTTCAATGCCGTGGAGGCAAGCCTGGGCAAGGTCACGCCGAGCATGGATGCCGCGGCACGCACCCTGGGGCAGACCACTACCGGCACGCTGCGGCGCGTGCATACGCCGATCATGCGGGGCAGCCTGCTGGCGGCCTGTATCCTGGTGTTCGTCGACGTGATGAAGGAGCTGCCGGCGACCATCATCCTGCGCCCCTTCAACTTCGATACGCTGGCGGTGAGGGCTCACAGCCTGGCGGCCGACGAACGACTCGCCGAGGCCTCCACGGCCTCACTGGCCATCGTCGTCGTAGGCATAGTCCCGGTGATCCTGCTCAGCCTGGCCATGCGCCGCTCCCGGCCCGGCAGCGGCAAGTGAGGGAAAGACGAATACCTGGGAGGGGTCCAGCCGCAGCGTCACCGGCTGCCCCTCGGCGGGCAGGAAGACGCCGGGCATGCGGGCGTGGACGTGGGCCTCTTCCCCGTCGGCCCCATGGGCACAGATGTGCAGCAGGCTGGTGCGCCCCAGCAGCTTGGCCATGACGATATGGCTGTACCGGTGCGACTCCCGCGGCGCATCCAGCACCGCGACCTGCAGGGCTTCCGGGCGCACCATCACCCTCGCCTCGCAGCCATCGGCCAGCCAGCCCGCCTCGACATCACCCACCGGCGTGCTGATGACGCCATCGCGAACCACGCCCGATAGCTCGTTCACCTCGCCGAAGAACGACACCACGAAGGGGTCGCTGGGCGTGCAGTAGAGCTCGCGCGGGGTGCCCATCTGGATGATCTGGCCATCGCACATCAGCGCGATGCGGTCGGCCATGAACATCGCCTCTTCCGGGTCGTGGGTCACCAGCAGCGTGGCGGCCCCGACCTTCTTGAGCACGTGGAGGGTGTCATCACGGATCTGGTCGCGAAGGCGCGCATCGAGGCTGGAGAAGGGCTCGTCGAGCAGCATCAGCTGCGGCTCCGGCGCCAGGGCACGGGCCAGGGCCACGCGCTGCTGCTGTCCGCCGGAGAGCATGTGCGGGTAGCTCTCGGCGTGGGCCGCCATGCCCAGCTGCTCGAGCAGCGCCAGGGCCCGACGGCGACGCTCACGGCCGGGCAGGCGCTTGAGGCCGAAGGTGACGTTATCGAGCACCGACAGGTGGGGAAACAGGGCCGAGTCCTGGAAGGCCAGGCCGACGCTGCGTTTCTCGGGGGGCAGGGTATTCCCGCCGGGGCGCGCCACCTCCTGCCCGTCCAGGACCACTCGCCCCTGCTGCAGGGACTCCAGGCCGGCCGCGATCCGCAGCAGGGTGGTCTTGCCGCAGCCGGATGGCCCGAGCAGGCAGACGACCTCGCCCGGGGCGACTTCCAGGTCGACTCCCTTGACCACGTCGCGCTTGCCGAAGGCATGGTGGATCCCTGCCATCGACAGCGCCAGTTCCCGGGGCCCGGAGGCTTGCATGAGATTGTGCTTCATGGGCGTTCTCGACATCGTGCCGGACAACATGGCCCTATCATAACCGATCCCAAGTGTTAATGCGTATGAAAGAGACTCGCATTTCGATCACTCCCTGCGCCAGCGCAAGAAACCGGCCACACCGGACTTGACGGATCTCGGCGGAGAGGGTTCAATGGCCCGAGTTAATGCAACGCATTATCATTCCTATTCCTGAGGCACACGAGGTCCCGATGATGAAGCCTGTTCGTCTTGCTGCCCCGCTGGCCGTCGCCCTGGCCGGCTCCGCCTTCGCCACCGCGGCGAGCGCCGATTCGCTCAATGTCTATTCGGCACGTCACTACGATTCCGACGAGGCACTCTATCAGGCCTTCACCGAAGAGACCGGCATCGAGGTCAACCTCCTGGAAGGCGACTCCGCCCAGCTGATCGAGCGGATCAAGCGCGAAGGCGTGGCCAGCCCGGCCGACGTGATGATCACCGTGGACGCCGGCAACCTCTGGCGGGCCGAGCAGGACGGCATCTTCCAGGGCGTCGAGTCGGCCGTGCTGGACGAGCGCCTGCCGTCGTCCATGCGCCACCCGGAGGGGCTGTGGTTCGGCTTCAGCCAGCGGGCGCGGGTCATCTTCTATGATCGCGAGGACTTCGATCCGAGCCGGGTCGCCAGCTACGAGGATCTCGCCGATCCCGAGCTGGAGGGCCAGGTCTGCATCCGCTCCTCCAACAATATCTACAACCAGTCCCTGATGGCCTCGCTGATCGAGCACCACGGGGCCGAGGGGGCCGAGGAGTGGGCCCAGGGCGTCGTGGCCAACCTGGCACGCGACCCGGAAGGCGGCGACACCGATCAGATCCGGGGCGTCGCCAGCGGCGAGTGCGACCTCGCGCTGGCCAACCACTACTACTATGTTCGCCTGCTGCACTCGGACAGCGAGGCCGATCGTGAGGCCGCCCGGCGGGTCGGCGTGATCTTCCCCAACCAGGATGATCGCGGCACCCACATCAACGTCGGCGGGGCCGGCGTGGTCGCAGGCGCGCCGAACCGCGACAACGCCGTACGCTTCCTGGAGTTCCTGGCCTCCGATACCGCCCAGGAGATCTTTGCCAACGGCAACTACGAGTTCCCGGCGGTCGAGGGCGTCAAGAAGAACCCGGTGCTGGAGTCCTGGGGCGACTTCAAGAAGGACGATCTCAACATCAGCATCCTGGGCGAGAACAACCCCGAGGCGATTCGCATCTTCGATCGCGTCGGCTGGCGCTGAGCCTTCCGGACCGCGCCCCACCCCGAAACGCCACCGCAGCCGCGGTGGCGTTCTTGATTCAGTGGGCCTCGTCCCAGTTCGCACCTGACTCCGCCTCGACGATCAGCGGCACGCTGAGCTCGGCGGCGGCCTGCATGCGCTCCTTCACCTGCTCGATGAAGGCCCCCACCTGCGCTTGGGCCACCTCGAACACCAGTTCGTCGTGCACCTGCATCACCATCCAGGCATCCATCTCGCCCGCCTGCAGCCAGGCGTCCACGTCGATCATCGCCCGCTTGATGATGTCCGCCGCGGTGCCCTGCATGGGGGCGTTGATCGCCGTGCGTTCGGCCCCCTGGCGGCGGGCGCGGTTCTGGGAGTGGATCTCCGGCAGGGTGAGGCGCCGGCCGAACACCGTCTCGACGAAGCCATCCTCGGCGGCCTGGGCGCGGATGCGCTCCATGTAGCGGGCCACCCCCGGGTAGCGGTCGAAGTAGCGCTCGATCCAGGTCTGGGCCTGGTTGCGCTCGATATGCAGCTGGCGGGAAAGCCCCCAGGCGCTCATGCCGTAGATCAGCCCGAAGTTGATCGCCTTGGCGCTGCGCCGCTGGTCGGGGGTGACCTTCGCCAGGGGCACCCCGAATACCTCCGCCGCGGTGGCGGCGTGGATGTCCCGCCCCTCGGCGAAGGCGTCCAGCAGCCCCCTGTCCTCGGAGAGGTGGGCCATGATGCGCAGCTCGATCTGGGAGTAGTCGGCGGCGACGATGCGGTAGCCGGGCCGGGCGATGAAGGCCTGGCGGATCTTGCGCCCCTCCTCGGTGCGAATCGGGATGTTCTGCAGGTTGGGGTCGCTGGAGGAGAGCCGCCCGGTGGCGGTGACCGCCTGGTGATAGCTGGTGTGCAGCCGGCCGGTGGCCTTGTTGACCAGCCGCGGCAGCTTGTCGGTGTAGGTGGACTTCAGCTTGGCCAGGCCGCGATGCACCATGATCACCTTGGGCAGCGGGTAGTCCAGCGCCAGCTCCTCCAGCACGGCTTCCGCGGTGGAGGGCGCCCCCTTGGGGGTCTTCTTGATCACCGGGATCTTCTGCTCCTCGAAGAGGATCTGGCCGAGCTGCTTGGGGGAACCCAGGTTGAACTCGCGCCCGGCAAGCTCGTGGGCGCGGGCCTCCAGCTCGTCGATGCGCTTCGCCAGTTCCTGGCTCTGGGCGTGGAGACGCGCCGGATCCAGCGCCACCCCGGTGCGCTCCATCCGCGACAGCACCGGCACCAGGGGCAGCTCGATCTCTTCCAGTACCTCGGCCAGGCGCCCGGTAGCCGCGAGGCGCGGGCGCAGCTCGCCGTGCAGGCGCAAGGTGATGTCCACATCCTCGCAGGCGTAGGGGGCCGCCTGCTCCAGGGCGATCTGGTTGAAGGTAAGCTGCTTGGCCCCCTTGCCGGCGATCTCCTCGAAGGAGACGGTCTTCTCGCCCAGGTACTTCAGCGCCAGGGAGTCCATGTCATGGCGGGTGGCGGTGGAGTCCAGCACATAGGACTCCAGCATGGTGTCCTCCAGGGGCCCTGCCACCGCGATCCCATGGCTCGCCAGCACCGAGATGTCGTACTTGAGGTTCTGGCCGATCTTGGTCTTCCCGGCATCCTCCAGCAGCGGCTTGAGGGCGGCCAGCACGGCGTCACGATCGAGCTGCTCCGGCGCGTCCAGATAGTCGTGGGCCAGCGGGATATAGGCCGCTTCCCCCGGCACGAGCGAGAGCCCCACACCGACGATGCGCGCCTCCATGTAGTTGAGGCTGGTGGTCTCCAGGTCGAAGCAGAAGGCCTCGGCTGCCTTCAGGCGTTCGAGCCAGGCATCCAGCGCGTCACGCTCGAGGATCACCTGGTCCTCGCGGGGAGGGCTGCCGGCGCCTGGTGCCTCCTCGACGGCCTCCGTGGCCGCACTGCCCCCGGCCATGTCATCCCCCCCTGCGTCACTGCCCTCCAGCAGCTCGGCGAGCCAGGCCTTGAACTCGAACTCGCGGTAGAGCTCGCGGAGCGCCTCGCGGTCGGGGTGAGCGATGTCCAGATCGTCGAGGCCCACCGGCAGCTCGCAGTCGGTCTTGATGGTGGCCAGCTGGTAGGAGAGGAACGCCAGGTCGCGGTGCTCCTCGAGCTTCTTCGGCAGGGTCTTGGCACCGCGGAAGCCGAGCTCCTTGACCTTCTCCAGGTCCGCATAGATCGCCTCGAGGCCACCGCCCATGCCCTGCAGCAGGCCCAGCGCGGTCTTCTCGCCCACGCCGGGCACGCCGGGAATGTTGTCGACCTTGTCGCCCATCAGCGCCAGGAAGTCGATGATCAGCTCGGGGGGCAGGCCGAACTTCGCCTTCACCCCTTCCACATCCAGGGTCTCGTCCTTCATGGTGTTGACCAGGGTGATATGGGCGTTGACCAGCTGGGCCATGTCCTTGTCGCCGGTGGAGATCACGGCGTCGCGCCCCGCCTCGGTGGCCCGGCGGGCCAGGGTGCCGATGACGTCGTCGGCCTCCACCCCCTCGATGCAGAGCAGCGGCAGGCCCAGCGCCTTCACGCAGGCGTGCAGCGGCGCCACCTGGGAGCGCAGGTCGTCGGGCATGGGCGGACGATGGGACTTGTACGCCTCGAACAGCTCGTCCCGGAAGGTCTTGCCCGGAGCGTCGAAGACCACCGCCATGGGGCTGTCCGGATAGTCCTTGATCAGCCGCTTGAGCATGTTGAGCACACCCTTGATGGCACCGGTGGGCTGGCCGTTGGAGGTGGTCAGCGGCGGGAGGGCGTGAAAGGCGCGGTAGAGATAGGAGGAACCGTCGACGAGTACGATGGGGGTATCGGCCATGGAGGCATCCATTCAAGCTGGGCGGAAAGTGATCCTGATCACCCATGATACGCATTGCCGGAGCGTTTTTCCGCGGGTAGTGGGCAGCGTGCGCCGGGCGCCTTACACTGCGGGTATCTCCCCTCGACACTGCCCCAGGCAGCCCGGAGGCCACCATGCTCGTGACACGCACCCTCATCGCCCTGCTGCTGGGGCTTTCGCTGATCGCCACCGGCCCTGCCCTGGCCCAGTCCTCCGCCGACCTTGAGCCGGACATCACCATCCGCCAGGAGGAGGATCGCACCATCCGCGAGTACCGCATCAACGGCGAGCTCTACGCCATCGAGATCCGCCCCTCCCGCGGCCCCGCCTACTATCTGGTGGACCACGACGGCGACGGCAACTTCGAGCGCCAGGAGGGCGACCGCATCGCCGTGCCCCAGTGGATCCTGAGGACCTTCTGACCCGCCGGCGCCTCTCGAACGCCATCAATCGTCCCTGCCCGAGCCCGGACACGTGCATCACACTGTCAAGTCGCTACAATAGGCCGCTTGGCATTCCCGGGTGAGAGACACATGGCCGTATTCACACCGCTTACCGAGACCCAGGTCGCGGACTTTCTGGCACGCTTCGACGCTGGCTCGCTGGTCTCCCTGGAAGGGGTGCCCGCCGGCACCGAGAACAGCACCTTCTTCGTCACCACCGACCAGCGTGAGCTGGTGCTGACCCTGTTCGAGCAGGGCGAGTTCGGCGAGCTGCCCTTCTTCGTCGACCTGCTCGACTACCTCGACGAGCACCGCCTGCCGGTGCCGGGCCCGCTGCACGACCGGGAGGGCGTGGCGCTGCACCGCCTGGCCGGCAAGCCGGCGCTGCTCTTCCCGCGCCTGCCCGGCCGGCACCCCAAGGCACCGAATCTGGCCCAGTGCCGCGCCCTGGGCGACGCCCTGGGCCATATGCACAGGGTGTCGAAGCACTTCCCCGGCCACCGCCCCAACCCACGGGATCTCCACTGGCTGCTGCCCATGCACCACAAGGTGATGGTCTATCTCTCTCCGGAGGACCAGGCCCTGATGAAGGATGAGGTCGAGATCTACCAGGACGCCTTCGGCAGCGGCCCCGAGCTGCCCCAGGGCACCCTGCACGGCGACCTCTTCCGCGACAACACCCTCTACGAGGGTGACCGCCTGGGCGGCATCATCGACTTCTACAACGGCTGCACCGGCGACCTGCTGTTCGACCTGGCCATCGTCATCAACGACTGGGCCACCGAGCCCGACGGCCGCCTGAACGCCGAGCGCCACGACGCCATCCTCACCGCCTACCAGGCGCGACGACCGCTCACCGCTGCCGAGCGGGAGGCGTGGCCGATGATGCTGCGCATGACCGCGCTGCGCTACTGGCTCTCGAGGCTGCTGGTGGTCTACGTGGATCCGCCGGCCCATGACCTCACCCCCCACGACCCCGAACAGTTCCGCACCATCCTCAAGGCGCGCCTGGCACATGGCGCCCTTCCCCTCCCGGAGGTGAATGCATGAGTCTCTCCATGGCCAGTGCCGGCAGCCCGGCGAAGCGCGCGCGGCGCGTCTGGAACATCGACCAGTGGGGCAGCGGCTACTATGACGTGGACGACTCCGGGCACGCCCTGGTGCGCCCCCTGGGCAGCGAGATCGAGGGCCCGGCCCTGCCGCTGGACGACCTGGTGGCCGAACTCAAGACTGCCGGCCTGCGCCTGCCGGTGCTGGTGCGCTTCATCGATATCCTCCACGACCGGGTCGAGCAGCTGTGCGCCGCCTTCGACACCGCCATGGCCGAGGAGGAGTTCGGCGGCGGCTATACCGCTGTCTACCCGATCAAGGTCAACCAGCAGCGCCGCGTGGTGGAGGAGATCCTCGCCACCCCCGAGCGCGGTCGCGACCGGGTGGGCCTCGAGGCCGGCAGCAAGCCCGAGCTGCTCGCCGTGCTGGCGCTCTCCGGCGACGGCCCCTCGCTGATCGTCTGCAACGGCTACAAGGACCGCGAGTACATTCGCCTGGCGCTGATGGGCGAGAAGCTCGGCCACCGCGTCTACCTGGTGGTGGAGAAGCTCTCCGAGCTGCCGCTGATCCTCGAGGAGGCCGCCGAGCTCGGGGTCAAGCCGCGCATCGGCCTGCGCGCGCGCCTGGCCACCGTGGGCCGCGGCCGCTGGCAGAATACCGGCGGCGAGAAGTCCAAGTTCGGCCTCACCGCCAGCCAGATCCTGGCCGTGGTGGAGCAGCTGCGCGAGGCCGACGCCCTGGCCAGCCTGCAGCTGGTGCACTTCCACCTGGGCTCCCAGATCGCCAATATCCGCGACATCCAGGGCGGGCTGCGCGAGTGCGCCCGCTTCTACCAGAGCCTGGTGGAGCTGGGCGCCCCGGTGGATACCGTGGACGTGGGCGGTGGCCTGGGGGGTCGACTACGAGGGCACCCGCTCGCGCAGCTTCTGCTCCGCCAACTACTCGATGCTCGAGTACGCCCGCAACGTGGTCTACGCCTTCCGTCAGGCCTGCCAGGAACAGGGGCTGCCCGAGCCGCACCTGATCAGCGAATCCGGCCGCGCCCTGACCGCCCACCATGCGGTGCTGATCACCAACGTGATCGGCGAGGAGCGGGTCAGCGAGCAGGCCCCCGAACGCCGCGTCGAGGGCGACCCCCAGGTCGACGAGCTGTGGCGAGTGCATGACCTGCTGCACGCCCACATCGAGCCACGCGGCCTGGTGGAAGCCTGGCACGACCTGGTCCAGGCCATGGGTGAGCTGCACGAGCGCTTCGTGATCGGCATGACCGACATCAACGCCCGCGCCGAGGGCGAGGCGGTCTATTTCGCCGCCTGCGCGAGGCTGCGCGCCCGCCTCGACACCCGCAATCGCGCCCACCGCGAGATCGCCGACGAGCTGGCCGAGAAACTGGCCGACAAGCTGTTCGTCAACTTCTCGCTGTTCCAGTCGGTGCCCGACGTCTGGGGCATCCAGCAGATCTTCCCGGTGCTGCCGCTGACCGGCCTCGACCAGGAGCCGGTGCGCCGTGGGGTGATCCAGGACATCACCTGCGACTCCGACGGACGCATCGACGGCTACGTGGACGGCCAGGGCGTGGAGACCACCCTACCGCTGCCCGAATGGCAGGAGGGCGAGGAGCAGCTGCTGGGGTTCTTCCTGGTAGGCGCCTATCAGGAGATCCTCGGCGACCTTCACAACCTGTTCGGCGACACCGACTCGGTGGATGCGACCCTGGCCGAGGACGGCAGCTGGACCCTGAGCCATATCCAGCAGGGCGACCGAGTCGCCGACGTGCTGAGCTACGTCAACTTCGATGCCGAGGTGCTGCGCCGCCACCTGGCCGACCAGCTCGCCGCCAGCGGCCTCGAGGAGGCCGAGCAGCAGCGCTTCCTCGACGACCTCTCCGAGGGCCTGGCGGGCTATACCTACCTCGAGTAGCGCGCTCTCCTGCCCCGCCAGACGAAGACGCCCCGCGGCCAGGCCGCGGGGCGTCTTCCTTTTGCACGACAGCCGTGCGCTATCGGGGGTGCGGCAAGCTCACTCCACGACGCGGGTGGTGAACTCCAGGCCGCCGGTCAGGGTGAAGTGCAACTCGGCGCCGCGGGGCAACGGGCCCACGCCGGCCGGGGTGCCGGTGAGCACCACATCGCCCGGCAGCAGGGTGAAGTGGCGGCTCATCTCCGCCACCAGGGTGGCGACCGGGAACAGCATGTCGGCCCCCTCCCCGCGCTGGCGCAGCTCACCGTCGATCTCGAGGGTGAAGGTCAGCGCACTCCAGTTGGGCACCTGAGAGAGCGGCAGGAAGGTGGAGAGCGGGCAGGCCCCGTCGAAGGCCTTGGAGACCTCCCAGGGATGCCCCTTCTCCTTGAGGCGGGTCTGCAGGTCGCGCAGAGTCAGGTCCAGCCCAAGGCCGATCCCGACGATGGCGCGCTCGGCCTCATCGGCAGTGGCGTGGGAGAGCTCCTCGCCGACCAGCAGCGCCAGCTCGGTCTCGTAATGCACCTCGCCCCGGGAGAAGGGCGCCTCGATGGGCTCCTCCAGCGGCACGGCACAGGTCGCCGGCTTGATGAACAGCAGCGGCTCGCTGGGCACCGGATTGTCGAGCTCCCTGGCATGATCGGCATAGTTGCGGCCGACGCAGACGATCTTGCCGAGCGCGTGGGGAAACTCCTGGCCATCGGTAAAACGTGGAACAAAGCGCATGGCGGGTCTTCTCCTTCTCATTATGCGTGCCGCATCTCGGCGACAAGCCATACAGTCTACCGCACCAGGCGCCGCGTACCACTACCGCTGGCCTGGAGATCGAGAAGAGTGGGGAGGCATGACGTCGCGCACAAAAAAACCGCCACAGTGGACGGTTAGTATTCGCTCTAATCTGCTGATCTTGCGCTGCTTGATGGTGCCGGCACCAGGAGTCGAACCCGGGACCTACTGATTACAAGTCACACCACCAAAAAACCGATAAAAATCAGCGCATTACGCCTAGCGCAAGGCTTCGTGAAATGCGTATAGGGACAGCCTGAGAGATCAGGAATTACCACCAGCATCACACGGCATCATCGAGTAGCTATTGAAGAGGACGAGGCCCCAGCTGTCAACCTGCATCAGGGCGGACTAATTCAGACGATCGTATAATGCAGGTGAGTTGACGGGTTGCGCGGCCACCCCTGATGTCTCTACCTGATGCCAAAAGCCCTTCGCCACTCCCTGGGACTCACGCGGAAACGTTGCTGGAAGTGCTGTCTGAGTGAGGTCGCCGTGTTAAAACCGCTGCACTCTGCCACCTGATCGATCGGTAAGGTCGTAGTTTCCAGCAGCTCACAGCTTCGCCTCAGGCGCTCGTTGATCAACCACTCCCCCACCGTCATGCCAGTGGCGCGGTGAAAGTGGCGGGTGAAGGAGCGACGACTCATGTTGGTGCGAACGGCCAGTGCATCGATGCTGTGCGATTCCGCCAAGTGTGTGCGCAGATAGTCGAGCAGTAGGTTGATCTGGGAGTCTTGGGTGGAGGCGGCCATCGGCTGCTCGATAAACTGCGCCTGCCCGCCCTCCCGGTGGGGCGGCACCACCAGCAGCCGGGCCAGTTGGTTAGCGACCCGAGCCCCATGGTACTCGCGCACCAGGAACAGGCAGCAGTCCAGCCCGGCGGCCGTCCCAGCAGAGGTCACCAGGCGATCGTCTTCCACATAGAGGGCATTGGTATCCAGCGCGATGGCGGGGAATCGGTGGCTGAAATCTTCCTCGGCCAGCCAGTGGGTCGAGGCCCGCCGACCATCCAGCAGCCCCGCATAGGCCAGGGCATAGGCCCCATAGCAGAGCCCTACCACATGGGCGCCCCTCTCATGGCAGCGTACCAGGGCCTCGAGCAACTCCGGCGCCGGTGGCTCACCCAGGTCGTGCCAGCCGGGAACCACAGCGATATCCACCTGCTCCAGCAGCTCAAGGCCACCATCGGGACGCACCGTCATGGCTCGCTCGGCTTCTAGCTGTTGTCCCGTCGGTGCCACGATGCACAGATCGAACAGGGGGCCCTCGGGGGACGGCGTGCCGAATACCATATAGGGTACCGAGAAATGGAAGGGGCTGAAGTGCGGATAGAGAATCAGCCCCACGCGGGGAAGCGACATAATGCCTCTCTTGGCCCAATTCTTTCGATTATTGTCTCCTGGGCCGATTATCTGGCCAAGCGGATTCTCCTACAGTGTGCTCCATCCAACACCATACGCGGAGAACCTCGATGTCATTCAAGACGCTTGTCAGCCCCCTGCTTCTGGCTGCCGCCCTCGCCAGCGGCGCGTCCTACGCCGCACCGGTAGCAGAAGACACAACCCTGCAGGTGCAACATATCCGCAATGCCACGGTGAAGATCACTTATGGTGAGACCACCTTCCTGATCGATCCCATGCTGGCCGAAAAGGGTGCCTATCCCGGCTTCGATGGCACCTATCGCAGTGAGCTACGCAACCCCCTGGTGGAGTTGCCGATGTCAGTGCAGGAGGTGATCGATGGCGTAGACGCGGTCATCGTCACTCACACCCACCTGGATCACTGGGATGATGCTGCCCAGGCCCTGCTGCCCAAGGATATCCCGCTGTTCGCCCAACACCAGTCCGATGCCGAACTGATTCGCTCACAAGGCTTCGAGGACGTCCGGGTCCTGGATGGCACTGCCGAGTTCGGCGGGGTCGATCTACACCGCACTGGCGGCCAGCACGGCTCCGACGCCATCTATTCCGTCCCCGAGCTTGCGGAGGCACTCGGCGAAATAATGGGCGTGGTCTTCGAGGCACCAGACAGCCAGACCACCTATGTGGTCGGGGATACGGTCTGGCGTGACGAGGTCGACCAGGCGCTAGAGCGCTACCTGCCCGAGGTAATCGTGCTGAATGCTGGTGCAGCCGAATTCACCGGCTTCGAGAACGACCCGATCATCATGGGCAAGGAAGACACTCTGCGCGCCTATCAAGCGGCTCCAAATGCCACCATCATCGCGGTGCATATGGACGCGGTGAATCACATGACCCTGACCCGTGAGGAACTGGGTGAGTACGTGGAAGATAATGACATTGCAGATCGCGTGCTTATTCCTGCCGACGGCGAGGTTGTGTCGTTCTAGCCAGCCATCGAAACAAGAAGAAGCTCCCGTCCAACATATCGGTAGGTTTCCACCCAGCCCCTGGCAGCACCAGGGGCTGGGCTAAAGTACAAGACAGGCCTTGACGTCAAGTGCCCTAGACACGCCCCTCGATGGCGCTGCGCAGGCTGCCGATATCGACCTCGACATACTCCAGCGTCGTGCTGATGTTGCTGTGGCCAAGCAGCGCCTTGACGATGTGCAGGTTGCGATCCGGTTCCTTCATCAACTCAGTGCCCAGGGTATGCCGGAATCGGTGTGGACTCATCTGGTAGCCGCAAATCTGGGAGAGCTTCTGATAGAAGCTCTCCACCTGCCAGGAGTCCATCGTCTCCATTCGGTGCCGAACGCTGAATCGGTTCACATTGAAGAGCTGCTCGCCACGCTGGATACCCACCATCTTGGCCGAGTTCATCAAGTTCTCCAGGTGCGGGTAGAGAGCATTGGAGATGGGGACAAAGTGTTCGCGGTTGTTCTTAGCCCCTTGCCAGGTAGCGGTGAGCACGCGACTTTTAAGGTTGATATCCTCAGGCTTCATCAGCAACAGCTGAGTCAGACGGATGCCCGTATGGTAGAACGTCTCGAACACGATCTCCCAAAACCAGACAGGGTGAAGTACTGAGGGTTTTTTTCGGTAAAGCTCCATCTTTTTATACAGGCTGATGGCTTCACGTGCCATCTCGACCTGCCGTTTGCTCAGGGTCTTCTTACGCTTCTTGGGAGAGCTTACCTCCATCTTGGCAAAAGGGTTGAATGAGATGTCGATCAAGGCGTGATCAATCGCATGCTTGAAGAGGATTCGGTTATGCCGGCAGTAGTTATTCCAGCTTGAGTGCGCGAGGTTTCTCCCCTCCTCCGAGAAGCAGAACTCCCTCCACTCCCTGACATCATCACGGGACACCTCCGCAGGCAGCTTATCCTGGCCCACGAATCTCCGGAATAGCTTCACCGGAACGCTATAGGAAATCCGGCTTCTTTCGGTCAGCCAGCGCTCAGAAAAATAGGATTGCAGCAAGTCGTCAAAGGTAAATGTTTTCATTCTTCAGGCTTCCCATCAATCAGGTCAATAAAGGGGTTATCAAACACCTCCTTACCCTCCTCCATCAGGTCATCCTTCCCCACAAGATACCCAGAAAGCGTGCTCGACTTCTTGTTTGGACCGACCACCATTACCTTGTGAAAACTTCCGCCATCCTTGTTTTTCTTGTGAAGCTTCAGCTTCTGGAATGAATCCTGAACTTCTTTCCAGCCTTTCTCTTCTCCGCTCACCTCCTGACAATAGCGCTTGAACACCTTGGGGCTGACCACCATCAGCATCCCATCCACGGCATGCACCAGGGCCTTGGAGTCGTTCATCAATATCTTGTGGGTTTTCAACCCGCCTCGCAGCCAGCCGAGAAATTCTTCCCCGGATGACGACTGTCCAGGCGATGCCTGACTCGTAAGTTTCTCGACATCCTCATCAGGATTACGACTTGGCTTCCGCTCCAAATCTGGCGCTGCTTTCTCATCGCCGCCTGTTGCAATGTCAAGAATGGAGGCTTCCAGATCCTCTTGAGATTTTTCATCATCATTTGAATCCTTCACCTCACCGGCGGTTTCCACAGTCGAATGCCTCACATCGGAAGCCGATCTGGCAGCCTCTTGACTATCCCTCTCACTCCTATCGCCACCTTGGTCAGCGCCCAAGACCTCCACGCTTCCCGAAAAAACCTCTGGCTCTTCATCGCCGCTCCAAACGAGGGATTTGTGAACCTTGAGCATGAAGAGTTCGGTCCGCCACTCTCCCACCTCGACGCTGCACTTCCAGACCGACCGTCCGTCCGGATTCTCCATGATCAGGCCATGGGACTGCATTTCGTCATAGAGGCGCGACTCGTTGGATGGCACGCCTTCGATACCATGGGAAAGGAGGTAGCTCTTGATCTCTCGGGGTACCAGCGGCGTCACCAGCCACAGCGCCTCAGCGGTGACAAACCCCTGAGCGCCTTTTTCATTCAGGCGGATCTTTTCTGTGACGATATGGCGGATGGCGCCCTTGAGCTTGCTCTGTAGAGATTCCCTGGGCGCCTTGTCGATATTCGAGACCTTGCCGCCCAGCGACTTGGCGACGCTGGCCCTGTCGGCCTGGCTGACGATTTCCCCGATCACCCCGGAGCGCTCCGCGTGCCCACTGATGGCGTACATCACCAGCCCAAACAGCTCCGGCTGGCTTCTCAGCCACTCGAGCCCGGCATTGCCTATCACTTCCTTGCACAAGAGCGGGTTGGCCGCCGCATGCAGAAAGTAGTCTCGCCCCTTGAGGTAGCGAACGCGGTATTGGTCGGGAATCGTGCCCTCCCACAGGCACCACCTTCGGCCAGATCTCAGGTGTATATCGACATCGACGACGACCTTGGCGATATCGTGCAGCAGGCAGGCATAGATGACCGCCACGCTCCACAGCTCCCCGGTAGAGGACTGCCGTTCTGGTGACTCCTTCGGCGGAAGCAGGTGCTGTCGTCGGAGCCGGAGACCGAACACGCAGGTCTCGAGGCCGTGATCCAGCATCCCGCCCGGATAGCTGTGATGGTGGGATTCAGAAGCCGGCAGCAGTTGGACACGCTC
Organism: Halomonas sp. PGE1; assembly: GCF_013000985.1. Classification (NCBI taxonomy): domain Bacteria; kingdom Pseudomonadati; phylum Pseudomonadota; class Gammaproteobacteria; order Oceanospirillales; family Halomonadaceae; genus Halomonas; species Halomonas sp. PGE1. Next base: position 711,839 of record NZ_CP053032.1, on the reverse strand, counting down.
GGCGTATCGTTGCAGCGGCTCCTTGACGTAGGCCCCGAACACCGGCGCCGTCAGCGAGGTGCTTTCCTGGATTGCCCGGAGCAACTGCTGCCGATAGGGTGTGGCCAGCAGCTGCGCACCGGTGCGCGGGCTCTCCCAGCCGGTGTCATCCCGAACGCTGTCGGTGCCGGCTGCGTTGCGGCGTCCGCGTAGTAGTTTACGAATCAGCAATTTTCGCTCCTCTGGATGCAATCCATGCATCACAGCGGCAGTCCCTGACGGGCACCAGAAGAAACGTTAAATGCGATGTGAGAGGTTTACCCCGGGGCACTCCTTGCACCGGTGCAATAGCTATGGGATGCAACCCAAGCGCGAATGATTTTATTTAAGACTCAAATGATTGCACGGAGACATCTCAGGCTTTTTCGTTAAGAAATATCTCAATCGACATCCCAAACCACCTACAACCAAAGTGGAGTTTGTAAGTAGAAATTTACAAAAAAGCCCCCTCCGAAGAGGGGGCATAGGTTGGGTAGCGGTCAGCTGACCAGCTGTCTGGCCAGGGCCATCTCCACGGAGTCTCCGTCCGTATTGAGGGCATCCTGTCCAGACTCTGAGATATCTCGCGACGTGTTCTGAATCACAGCGATCTTCAGGGGCCTTGAGTATTCAATTTGAGCACCACCACCTCACCGCGAGGCCCATTCATCAATGGCCTAGGGAGCCAGCTTCCTGTGTAGCCCAGGATACCGAAGCCTGACCAACACAGTTTCGGCAAAGGCTTGGTTTTTCCGGATTTTGCACTTCCCGCCCTTTTCCACCCATCAAACAAACCAGGACTTTATAATGCTGCAAAATTAGTGAAAGAAAACCTTATTAACAATGCAACGGAAATGCAACCTACAGCATGCAAGCATACTGACCTCAACCAAGAATCACTTTTCAACTATAGCCCCGAGGCTTTTATGTCTAGCATATATCAAAAGACAGCAGCCACTGCTCTTGCTGGAATATTTTCTGTGCTTTCTTTTCAAGCCAGTGCCGATCTTTCTGAGCGATTTTCTGATGCAGATGGCGACATGATTGCTGATATCCCTTCAGATGAGACCCAATGGATAGATCCTGACACTCTGGTTTTCGCCTACACTCCTGTCGAAGATCCTGCTGTCTATGCCGATGTTTGGTCTGATTTTCTCGATCATCTAGGCCAAGTGACTGGGAAAGACGTTCGTTTTTTCCCCGTTCAGTCAAACGCTGCTCAGCAGGAGGCGCTGCGCGCTGGGCGAGTTCATGTAGCAGGATTTAATACCGGCGGCGTACCTATGGCGGTTAACTGTGGAGGGTTCCGTCCTTTCGCCATGATGGCAGGAGAGGACGGCAGCTTCGGCTACGAAATGGAAATCATCACCTACCCGGGAAGCGGTATCAATTCTGTAGCAGACCTGGCCGGAAGAGAGCTCGCCTTTACTTCTCAGACGTCAAACTCTGGTTACAGAGCCCCCTCAGCAATTATAAAGTCAGAGTTCGGCCTGGAAGCTGGAGTGGATTTTGAAACCCCTTTCGCTGGCACACATGAAAACTCAATTCTAGGCGTAATTCACAAAGATTACGAGGCTGCAGCAATTGCCAACTCTGTTATCACAAGGATGAAGGCAAGAGAAGTAATCAGCGAAGATGACTACGAGGTGATTTACACCTCCGCCACATTCCCCACGACCCCCTACGGCACTACTCATAACTTGCATCCTGATCTCCAGAAGAAGGTCCAGGAAGCGTTCTTTAGCTTCGACTGGGAAGGCACGCAACTGCAAGCGGAGTTTTCCAACAATGGTGAGAGCCAGTTCATTCCCATCGATTACGCTGAGCGCTGGGAGATAATCCGCACCATCGCCGAAGCCAACGGCGTCACCTACGACTGCGACTGACCTCCACCTCATACCACCGACCATGACCAGGCACGGGCCAGGAGGGCCTCGCTCTCCGGGCCCGTGTGCGTGAAGGGAGACTGACCATGCTGACGCTTTCCCAGGTCACCAAGCGCTACCCCACCGGGGACCGCGCCCTGACCGATATCGACCTGACCCTGCCACGGGGCCAGGTGATGGCGCTGATCGGCCCCTCCGGGGCCGGCAAGAGCACCCTGATCCGCTGCGTCAATCGCCTGGTGGAGCCCACCAGCGGCAGCATCCGCCTGGAGGAGACGGAACTGACCCGGCTTTCCGGCAATGCCCTGCGCCGAGCGCGCCGGGCCATGGCGATGATCTTCCAGGAGTACGCCCTGGTGGACCGCCTCACGGTGATGGAGAACGTGCTCTCCGGCCGGCTCGGCTACGTGGGCTTCTGGCGCAGCTTCCTGCGCCGCTACCCGCAGGCGGATGTCGCCGAGGCCTTTCGACTGCTGGAGCGGGTGGGCCTGCCCCACGCCATGGACAAGCGGGCCGACGCCCTCTCCGGCGGCCAGCGCCAGCGGGTCGGCATCGCCCGGGCGCTGATCCAGAGCCCGCGCCTGCTGCTGGTCGACGAGCCCACCGCAAGCCTGGATCCCAAGACCTCACGGCAGATCATGCGCCTGGTCCGCGAGCTGTGCGCCGAGCGGGATCTGGCTGCCATCATCAATATCCACGATGTGGCCCTGGCCCAGCAGTTCGCCGACCGCATCGTCGGCCTGCGCGCCGGCGAGATCGTCTTCGACGGCCGGCCGGGCGAGCTCGACGCCGATACCCTCACCACTATCTACGGCGAGGAGGAGTGGGACACTCGCGTCCAGGAAGAGGAGGCGCCCAGCGCCCCCGCCGCGGCGCCCCTCGCACTGGCCACCGGAGGTGCCCGATGAGCCGCCAGGCCCTGGCCCAGGCGGGCCGCTGGCGTCGCCTTCCGTTGATCGAGAACCCCCGGCTGCGCTGGGGGCTCGTCCTGGGCCTGGCCGTCTACCTGGTGCTGGCCCTGGCCTCGGTGGAGGTCAACTGGGCGCGTGTCGCCGAGGGCGCCGGCCGCGGGCTGAACTTCCTGGCCGCCTTCACCCAGCCCGACTTCGTCAGCCGCCGCGGCGACATCCTCGACGGCATCCTCGAGAGCCTGACCATGACGCTCACCTCCACTGTGATCGGCGTGGCCCTGGCGATTCCGGTGGGCCTGGGCGCCGCGCGCAATATCTCCCCCTGGCCGGTCTACTACCTGTGCCGGGGCATCATCACCGTGTCGCGCACCTTCCAGGAGATCATCATCGCCATCCTCTTCGTGGTGATGTTCGGCTTCGGTCCGCTGGCCGGCATGATCACCCTGGCCTTCGCCACCATCGGCTTCATGGCCAAGCTGCTCGCCGAGGACATCGAGGACCTGGACTGGCGCCAGGTAGAGGCGGTGCGCGCCACCGGGGCGAGCTGGTGGCAGACCATGAACCACGCCGTCCAGCCCCAAGTGATGCCGCGGCTGATAGGGCTCTCGATGTACCGCCTGGACATCAACTTCCGCGAATCGGCGGTGATCGGCATCGCCGGGGCCGGCGGCATCGGCGCCACCCTCAACACCTCCATCAGCCGCTACGAGTACGACACCTCGGCGGCCATCCTGCTGATCATCATCGCCATCGTGCTGCTCTGCGAGTACAGCTCGAGCCACGTGCGGCGCTGGACCCAGTAAGCCTCGGAGACCCTCCCCATGCCCGTTTCGACGACGACGCAGGGCACGCCGATCTGGCGCCTGCGCACTCCCCGCGCCCAGTGGCTGGGCTACCTGGCCTGGCTGGCTGCCGCCTGCCTCTTCCTGCTGTGCTGGAAGGTGATCTCCGACAACACCATGTGGGTGTTCGTGGAGGATGCCGGCCGCCAGGGCAGCGACCTGATCAGCCGCATGCTGCCGCCGGAGTGGACCTACGCCCACCGCCTCTGGAAGCCAATGTGGGACACCATGAATATCGCCACCCTGGGCACCGTGCTGGGGATCGCGATGGCGTTTCCGGTGGCCTTCCTGGCGGCACGCAACACCACGCCCCACCCGCTGGTGCGCAGCGCCGCGCTGCTGATCATCGTCTCCTCGCGCTCCATCAACTCGCTGATCTGGGCGATGCTGCTGGTGACCATCCTGGGGCCGGGGGTGCTGGCCGGCATCATCGCCATCGCCCTGCGCTCCATCGGCTTCGTCGGCAAGCTGCTCTATGAAGCCATCGAGGAGATCCACCCCACCCCCGTGGAGGCGATCAGCGCTACCGGCGCCAGCCGCCTGCAGGTGATGAGCTACGGCGTGCTGCCCCAGGTGCTGCCCGCCTTCGCCGGCATCAGCGTCTACCGCTGGGACATCAACATCCGCGAATCCACGGTGCTGGGGCTGGTAGGCGCCGGCGGCATCGGCCTGCAGCTCAACGCCGCCATCAACAGCCTGGCCTGGAACCAGGTCAGCGTGATCTTCGTGATGATCTTCGTCACCGTGCTGGTATCTGAGTGGATCTCCGCCCGGGTGCGTCACGCCATCATATAATGAATTATTGAAAAAGCTGGCGTCATTTTGGAATCGACAGGGCGGCTGGGTACAGACATTGCATCGGTTGAAGTCAACGCAATAGTTGCCACCTTGCCTCCCTCATCTCATCACCGAATGTCATAGACCTGCAACACTGAACCGTCAGGATGGTGCAAAGTGGATCACGTAAAATCCTATACCTTTCAAGAGTCAGGAGTTCTAACATGACCGCCTCAATCACAGCTGGTCTGATTGACACCCTGCATCAAGCTGCAAGAGCAGCTGGTGAAATTCTCTACGAGGGGTATCAGGCGGAAGGCAGTATCGACTTTGAGTGCAAAGGTTCCTCGGACTTCGTGACCCACTATGACCGGGCAGCTGAGCATGCCATCATTGAAACCATCCGACGTGCCCATCCCGATGTGGGCTTTCTCGGAGAGGAAACCGGCGCTACTCCGGCTGGCGACAGCGACCTCACTGTAATCATCGACCCGCTCGACGGCACCAACAACTTTCTGCACCGTGTGCCTCACTTCTCGGTCTCTATTGCAGTGCGCAAGGGTGAGGCCCTGACCCACGGTGTGGTCTATCAACCGCTACTGGACGAGATGCTCTGGGCCATTCGTGGCCAAGGGGCTTATCAAGGGTCGCAGCGGATATCCGTTTTACCAGCACGTCCTCTCACTGAGATGCTGGTCGGCACCTGCTTGCCTTATCACGAAAAAGGCGACTGCGCGATGAGCCAGCGACAACTCTCCTCTCTGATGCCCCGCGTGGCAGGGATTCGCAGCCCAGGCTCTGCCGCACTAGAGATTGCATATACTGGCCTCGGCCGGTTTGACGCTTTTTGGTCTCAGGGCGCGCGACTGGATCTATGGGACATTGCAGCAGGAATCGTCATTGCACGAGAGGCAGGATGCAAGGTCACCGACCTTTCTTGCAACCCAAATCCCGCTGAGTGGAACAGCGTTCTCGTAGCTAAGCCAGAGCAGCATGACAAGCTTTTAAGAATACTGTCAAAGTAAAAGGGGCAGAAATCCAAACCTCCATATATTTATCCCCGAACAGCCTCCGAGCCAAAACAAAAAAACAACCGATAAAAATATAGCTCAAAACCGCAATGTAAAAACTTTTGCAATAACACCCTTCCAATTTCCCGACTGGGAAATCAATGACTTTTTTATTACAAGGATGGGAGCAATGACCCTTAGCGTTTGGCTTACTTTCCTAATGGCTTCGCTTTTGGTGAGCTTATCTCCCGGGGCAGGAGCCATCAACACAATGAACAGCGGAATTAACAACGGGATTAAATCTGCCTTCCCAACCATCTTAGGCTTGCAACTTGGATATGGCATACAGATTCTATCCGTTGCCATTGGAATCGGGGCAATCTTGGCATCCTCCACCACAATGTTCTCATTTATCAAGTGGATGGGAGTTGCATATCTAGTTTGGCTAGGCGTTCAGAAGTGGAGATTATCCGGCTCCTTGGGCCACATCAATAGTAGAGACAGCACAAAAATCAAGCAGTTCTGGCAATCTGCTTTCGTCAACCTAACCAATCCTAAAGCCACGGTATTTCTGGTAGCTCTTTTCCCTCAATTCCTATCCAACAACAGCACTTCATCTTATACACTTCAACTCTTCATAATGAGTGGGACGCTCCTCGCTGTAGATATTATTATAATGCTCTGCTATGCAGCATTGGCTAGCCAGCTAAAGCAATTCATCAACTCCACATCAAGAATGAAAATCATGAATCGCGCATTTGGTTCATTTTTCATAATCTCAGCCCTTATGCTTGCAGCCTACAAGAAGAACTGACCTTACAAAACCACAAACAAAAAGGAAAATAACGAAGCCCTGCTTGCTGTCAAAGTTCAAACCCTTAAGGGCCCGCAGGCTGAGCATTAACAGTTCTCTTTATGCCCCCATTGAAAAGCCCCCTCCGAAGAGGGGGCATAGGTTGGGTAGCGGTCAGCTGACCAGCTGCCTGGCCAGGGCCATCTCCACGGAGTCTCCATCCGTATTGAGGGCATCCAGGCCCGATTCGGGCACGTCTCCCGACGTACTCTGGGCCACGGCGATCTTCTTGGCCATCAGCGACAGGCAGGCGATCTGTGACGATCCGGCATAGCCGAGGTAGAGCACCTTCACTGGCTGCCGCTGGCCGATCCGCCAGGAGCGGCGGGCGGCCTGCTGCAGGGTGTAGACGTTCCAGCCCGTCTGCATGAAGACGATGGTGGGGAAGTCCAGCAGGTCGAGCCCGGTCTTCACCAGGTCCGGATTGGTGATCAGCACGTCGACACCGCGGTCGACCTGATCGGCAATCCAGTCCTCGCGTCGCTGGGTCTCCACGCTGGAGCGCAGCACCGCGACCCTGAAGCCGGCCTGGGTGAGCATCGCCTTGAGTCGGCTGCTGGTATCGCGCTTGCCGGTGTAGGTCGTGTAGACCAGCACCTTGCGACCCTCGGCCTTCTCTCGCCGGCAGATCTCCACCAGCTCGCGCTCCTTGGGCATCGGCTGTTGCTCGCCGTAGAGGCTCTTCACGAACGCCAGCAGGCTGCCCGAGCGCGGATGCTTGACCGTCTCCGGTCGGAAGCAGCAGTCCGGCCAGGCCAGCAGCGCATTGAGCACCACGCCCAGCAGGGTGGTGTCCTTGCGTGCCAGCGCCTGTCTGAGCTCGGCGGTCAGTTGCCCCTCGAGCCGCCGGTAGGCAAAGGCCTGCTCGTCGTCCATCGGCACCTCGATGAAGTCTTCATCGTAGGGCGGCAACACGTTGCCACCGATGTCCTTGAGCTTGAGGAAGACGGTGAAGGGCAGTACGTAGCGCATGATCCCCTTGGGGCCGAAGCCCGGGGCCTTGACGGTCCGCACCGACAGCTTCTTGCCTCGCGCTGTCTTGTGCGAATCCCCGTCGCGCTCGGTGTAGATGTCCTTCAGCACCCCGTGATCGCGCAGGAACGACATGGCCGCAGGCCCCATCGATCCGCGCCCGTTGGGGCGATAGCCGTCCTCGAGCATCTTCGGCGTGAGGATGCGGAACAGCAGGTGGAACAGGTCGTCGGCGTAGCCGCCCATCAGGGTGCCGGTCAGCAGCAGCGACTTGCGCGCCTTGGCTGCCAGCACGCCCATGGCCTGCCCCTGGGCGGATCCGGCGTTCTTGTATTCATGGCCCTCGTCCACGATCAGCAGATCGAAGGTATGATCCGGCAGCTGGCGTTTGATGAACTCGGTCGGCTGATAGCCTCCTTCACCGAAGCCGAACTCCATCGTAGCCATGGCCCGCTCCATGCGGGCCGCCTGCCGGTCGGAGAACACCAGCTCTCCGTTCTCATCCATGAGGTTGATGAACTCGTGGATGTTGTCGCCCAGCAGCGTGGCCAGGAATTCCTCGCCAAACTGCTGCACCAGGCGCTCCGACGAGACCTTGCCGATGGTGGGCAGCTTGCGCAGCGCTTTGAGTACCAGGTCGCGCTGCAGGCTGCCCGTCGCCCGCTGCGGTCGCATCAGCGTCCAGAGGGGGCTGTGACAGTGCCGGCACTTGTGGCGCTTCTCCTCTCGGAGAAACTGCGACAGCGACACCACTTCGTTGTCGCTGTCGATCACCGTGCTACCGCACTGGGGACAGGCCGCCAGCTCGCCGCCCGGCACTCGCTTGCGAGCGGCGACGGGTCGCCAGTGGAAGCCCATGCGCATGCGCACACGCCCCAGGATGAAGAACTCCGGCCGCCCATCGGACGGCTGGCCCAGGGCCTCACGGAGTTTGAGCAGCTTGACCAGGGTATCCGGGCCATTCAGCACCCAGACCCTGGCCTGATCGACGGTCTCCAGGATCTCCCGCCGCCACTTGTAGACCAGGTGGGGCGGTGCGATCACCAGGAAACGCCGATAGCCCTCGGCATGACAGACCGCCGCCGTGGCGATGGCCATCATGGTCTTGCCGGTGCCCATCTCGGCGTTGATGATGCCCGCCGGCTCGTGCCGGTCGAGCAGCAGGGCCGAGATGGCCTGAACCACCTCGGCCTGCTCTGGGAAAGGCGCCCGCTTGAGGGCATCCATGATGGCCTGGCGACGAGGGTTGGCCTCGCCGTCATAGACCGGGGGATGGGAGCGGTTGAGCGAGGCCAGCAGGCCATCGCCAAATTCCTCCACGAAGGCGTTGAGGTCCACCTGAGGCCCGAAGACCTCGCCAGACTGCGCCATGCCGGCCGGCGCCGGCAGCTGAGTGATGTCGTTCATGTCCGTCTCCTTGTGCACAAGAAAACGGCGGACACTCCCCTCCCCTGGCGGGTTGGAAAGGCCCGCCGTGGGGAATGGCGCCCGGGGCGCCGGTCAGTAGTCGTCTGGCAGCAACAGCGTGGTGGCGCTGCGGTCCGCCTCGGTGATGATCCAGACCGTGAGCGACTCACCGATCCGGTAGGACGAGAGCAGCCTGTCACCGTGAACCAGGGCCTGCTCGTTGCTCTGGCGATCCTCCTCACGCACGTCACCCCAGTCGCCGGTGACGTGTCGTCGGAGCAGCGCCATGGGCGAGACCTCGCCTCGCTCCACCAGCTCGTTCACGGCCCGAGTCATCACCACGCGCCCTACGTCGAAGCGGCGTGGATCCGGCCTCGCGGCACGTTCGGCGACCCGGTTGAGCGGCTCAGGCTCATCGCCTGCCTCGGCATCGGCCGTCTGATCATCCTCTTCCGGCTCGCTGTCATTGGCCGCCGGGGTCGAGGTAATGGTCAGCAGCTGCCCACAGCGAGGCGAGTCAAGCGTCATCTCCCAGGCGCGGATCACCGGCACGAAGCGGTCGGTGAGCACGCGGGTCTCGGTGATAGAACCATCCTCCCGCTCGGTGAACTCGGTCTTGGCGACCTTATCCTTGTGGGTGTTGCCCTTGACCACCAGGCAGCGGCCGTTGGGCGCGGTCACCACGCCGGAGATCGCCCCGGCCGCCAGCGACAGGGCCAGATGCCAGGAGGAGAGCCGGCGCACCGGGGGACGCGGCGAAAGGCCGGCCTTCCCGAACACGCTGCCCGCCTCGGGCCAGAGCCCCTGCAGCTTCCCGACCTCATCGGCCAGCTGCTCGGCATCGAGCGAGACGCGGTAGAAGTGGCGCAGCTCGCCCTGAGCCGCCGGTACCACGTAGGGTTCAAAGGGCCACACTTCCGGGATCACCTCGGGTATGACCTCCTTGCTTCCCACGCGCAGCAGCTGGGCGCGCATCGCCTTGGCCTCCTGACTACGCTGCGCCTCACGGCGTCGCACCCGGCGGCCCAGGATCATCACCTGCTGAAAGTCATCCACGGCGGCGCGGAAGACCCGCAGCTCGGTGAAGTGGTTGACCAGCCAGCCGGTCAGCTCCTTGTCCAGGGCGTAGTCGGGAACGATCAACACCATCACGCCCCCGACCTGCAGGGTGCCAATGGTGCGCTGGTAGAACAGCTTCTCCAGGCGCCTGCGCCCCTTGCCCTGATAGCTCTCGTAACCGGCGTGGTCGGCCAGCAGGTCGCCATAGGGCGGGTTGAGCCACAGGCAGCCCATGCTGCGCGGTGAGATCACCGTGTCCATCAGGTCGCCCTGTAGACCTCTATCCACCAGGACATGCATCGAGGCGGCCCGCTCGGCGTGATACTCCACGCCGCAGGCCTGAACGCGTTCGCGCCCCAGGTGGTGGGCAAGCTCGGCGATGGCGGCGCCCTCCCCCGCACAGGGGTCGAGCACCCGCATCCGGCCGGTGCTGGCTGGGCGGAGCGCCTGAAGCACCCGCTCAAGCGACGCCTCATCCGTGGGGAAGTAGCCATTCCTGGCGAAGTTGCGCGCGATGCGCTGAAACATCAGTGCCATGCGACACCTCCTGTCGGTTGGGTGTGGTAGGCGCGGCCAGAACGGCCGCACCAGGGTGGAGCGAGAGCTCAGGGCTCGGGTGTGAGTACGCCGGCGCGAATCATGCCGCTGAGGCGCGGGGCCAGGTCGTTCTCATCGAGTGAGATCTCCCAGGCCTGAATCGGCCCCTGTGAAAACGAGGCCGGCAGTACCGCCTGCTGGGCATGCAGCAGCGTCATCACCGGCCCCTGCCAGTGATCCAGCAGAGGCAGCGGGCAGAGCTCCCGCACGCGGGGCCACAGCTGGTCATCCACCGGGCAGGCGCCCTCCTCGTCGTCGAGCAGGACGATGCTGTGAAGGTTGGCGCGATCCGGCGTGATGCAGCGCTGGTCGAAGAGCCACACGTGCACTAGGGTGCCGAAGCGCGTCTGGCGCAGCCGGGCGGAGCGCCTGGAGTAGCGGTCCATGTCGCCAAAGACCATGGGGTGGCGAGTGTCGCCTTGGCAGAGATGCAGGGTATCCAGACCGTTGTCTGCCGTTGGCAGCGTCAGCCTAGCAAGCAGCTCCTGCAGCACCGTATCCCGCCCCCACAGGGAGAGAAACAGGCACTCACGCTGCCGGCCAATGCAGAAGGCATCGGCGTACAGGTCCAGGCACTCATCGAGGGTGTAGAGCTCGGGCATGAGGGTCTCCATCGGTTAGCGAAGATCGATGGGGACATCCCGAGCCCAGGGCATCGAGATGCCCCGGTGGGGAGTGGCTGCCTCAGGCAGCGGCTTGCCAGGTCTGGGTCGGCGCCTGGAACCGGTAGCCCAATTCCTTCAGTCGACTCACCTGACGGCGGAACAGCGCTCGGTCCACGGTGGGATCGAGCTTGACGCTCTGCCCCAGGGGCCAGAGCAGTCCGAAGAGCTCGGCGTCGGGATTGGCCTCATGGCCAGCGGTGTGGGTATCCGGGGCTTGCGGCCCTGGTCCCTCACCAGCATCAACCTGAGGCTGCGGCGCAGGCGGTGCCATCGGCTCCCCCGACCCAGGCGCAGGAGGGGCTGGAGGCACGGGTGGCACAGGGGCGGCCTCCTCCTCCAGCGGGTCCATCTCCGCAGAGTCGAAGCGCGGGCCGTGCTGATTCACCAGCATGCCGTCCTCGGTCAGCAGCATCTCGCCGACCTTGGCGCGGACCTCCACCACCAGCCGGCCACTGGCGAAGTAGCTCGCCGGGCGAATCTCGAGCAGCAGAAACTCGCCCTCAAACACCCCTTCGCTGAACTGGTCCAGCTGAGGATCCTTGATGACGAACTCGCCGATCGAGGCCGCCAGCCGGCCAACGTTGAAGGGGCCGTTGCGCCCATGAATGGTGCGGACGGTGAGCCGCCCGGGGATCTTGATCATCACCAGACTCCTGTTCGACAGGATGCAAAAAGAGCGGACGGGGCCGGCAGTGCCGGCACCCGTCCAAGAAGTCACGGGCAAGCGCCCGAGGTGTCAGAGATAGCCCCGCTCCGCGAAGGAGACCGAGTCCGAACCGCCCACCACGATGTGGTCGAGCACGCGAACCTCGATCAGACCCAGCGCCTCCTGGAGGCGCTGGGTGATGCGTCGGTCCGCATCGCTCGGATCGGGCTCCCCGCTCGGGTGGTTGTGGGTGAAGATCACCGCTCCGGCGTTGTGGTGCAGCGCCGCCTTCACCACCTCCCGCGGATAGACCGAGGCGGAGTCGAGGGTGCCGTGGAACAGCTCGCTGAACTCGATCACGCGGTGCTGGGTGTCCAGGAAGATGGCACCGAACACCTCATGGTCATAGCCGGCCAGCTTGAGCCACAGGAACTCACGTACCCGATTGGGCGTGTTGAGCTTCATGCCTTTTGAGACGGAACGCTCCACCACCTGTCGCGCCGCATCGATGACGCGGTCATCGGGAGCCGCCAGGTAGTTGCCGTCGCTGTCGCGCACGAAAAGCTGAGGCACGTTGGATGGGGAGTAGCGAGACTCTGCCGGGAGGGCAGCTGCTGAAGTGTGTGTCATGACCAGAACCTCCGGACATGACCGAGACCGCCCCCCTCCGGGAGCGATGTCCCGGTCGGGGTGGGAAGTGAGGAAGGGTTACGCGGAGAAAAGCTGCGCGTGGTTCAGCTCGTCGTGGCGTGCCACCAGCAGGTAGTCACCATGCTGGCGGTCACCTTGCACGACCAACGCCTCGAGCTCGAGAGCCAGAGGCTGGTGGGGATTCCCGCTGGGCGGGATGCGATGGTGAGTCAGCCGCACCGCCTGGGTCCCTGCCGGGTACCCGGAAAGCTGGCGGGCCACGTTCTGCAGCAGCATTTGGAATCGTTCGATGGGAGTGACCCCATGCTCCGAGACCACGTGCTCTGCGACATACATGCAGTCGTCCATGACCGGCTCGCTGACGCGGACCTTGCCCGCAAAGCCGTGGTCACGAGCCAGAAACGACATATCGTAGGATTTCATGGTGGATCTCCTGCGGTAGTGCACACAGGGGACACACCTTCCCCACCGGGGAATGTGGATCCCCTGGTGGGTGGTGGCACATAAGTGCCAAAGAAGAGATGCGGCATCCAGCCCGTACGGGCGGCCTCGTCTCGGGATGCGCGAGGCCTTGGGTGGTGGCGTACCGCCGAGCGGCGCACCCTCGAAACGCCTGGGTGCTGGGGTGCCTCGGTTGGTGCCGGTCGAGGCCACCGGGCCGCCATGGGCGGCGCTTGCAACAATGAGCTTACGACACGAGCATGGAGAGTCAAGCGTATCAGTCGTGCACAACCAAGTGATCAGCAAATCATTCAGCACACAAAAGCAAGCCAAACTGCGAGATTTACAGCATTTAGTCGGGAGGTGCGTCCTGGATCTTCAGGAAGAAGTATGCCGTACTTCTTTACCCGTAGACCACCAACTCAACAACATTGACTCGGCTGTTCATTTTTTCTACAGACTGGTCCTAATTTGGTGACGGATGCTGGGTAACACCCACGCCAATGTAGTAACTAGTTAGGGCCCTCCGCCTATACGGCACATTGTCACCGTGGTCCCTTTGTAGTGGTCAAGTGTTTTTGGCCACTGATTTTTGAGCATTCCAGTAGTTCTTTTCTGCCACATTCGGCGGCAGTTCATCGTTATGCCTGTGCGGCCTTAGGCTACTGTAGTAACCGAGCATATAATCAGTGATCGACTTCTTCGCCATGGCAACATCAGGGTAGCCAATCTCTGGCATCCACTCCGACTTGAAGCTCCTGAAGAAGCGCTCTGTCGGGGCGTTGTCCCAGCAATTTCCGCGGCGACTTAGACTCTGGGTCATCTGGTACCGCCAGAGCATCTGTCGGAATGCCAGGCTGGTATACTGACAGCCCTGGTCTGAGTGAAATAGGAGCCCCGATGGCTCTCCACGCGACTCATAGGCTATGGTTAGCGCTTTCTTCACCAGTTCCGTATTCGGAGACAACGACAGTGCCCAGCCTACGGGTTTACGCGCATACAAGTCGATGACCACAGCAAGATAAGCCCAGCGAGCCCCTGTCCAGATGTAGGTGATGTCGCCGCTCCATACCTGATTTGGCTCCTTGACATCGAACTTGCGATCGAGAAGGTTCGGGATATCCAAATGCGGCTGATCAGCCTTTTTGTAGGCATGGCTTGGCGGCTGCGTGCTCACCAGCCCCAGATGCTTCATCCGCCTGCTGGCCCGGTAACGACTCAGCGGCGTACCCGCCTGCGTGACCATTTTGGCAATGCTGCGAGCGCCGGCAGAACCGTTACTGACGGCATGTGCTTCGATAACTTGGTCCAGCAGCTTCTGCTCAGCCTCGCAGGGCCTTTTATCCCGGTCACGCCAGGCCCGGTAGCTACTGCGATGCACCCCAAACACCTGACACAGGTGCTGCACCGCATAGCTCTCTTCAAGTCGCTCGATTATCGAGAATTGCTCAGGGAGTCCGACATCAAGAGAGCAGTAGCCTTTTTTAATATTTCCTTCTCTTCCTCCACCCGACGCAGCTTGCGTTTCAGCTCCTGAATTTCACGCTGTTCCGGCGTCATAGCTTCACCTTTCAGCGGTACCTTGCCTTTCCGCTCAGCCCGCAACCTGCGCACCCAATATTCCATGGTGGATTTGCCAACACCCATGGCCTCACACGCTGCCTTGAGCGTGTAACCCTGATCGACCACGAGCTGGGCCGCCTCCAAACGAAACTCTGGGCTGAATGTTCTCTTCTTCGTCATCATCTGCACCTGACTATCCATGGGAGTGATCATACACTCAAAATCAGGTGGCCAGATTCACTATGCCACTACACTTTCTTATCTCTTGCGTGGCGTGACAGTCCAGCGAATTTGCAATCTTTTGCTTGCCTTCGTGGTGTGCCCTCATCGGCAAATAGCAGGACCTACTGGGCGACTTTACTTAACCATCAACAGCTGGAAGCGCATCAGCATTCGAGGCGTGCTGCGATGCTCCGCCCTATGCTCTCAGTCGTGCCGGTGCCACCCAAGTCGGGAGTGAGCACTGCTCTATCGCCCTTGGCCAGCACCCCCTCGAAGGCGCTGACGATGGCGTCCGAGGCCTCCTTGTGCCCCAGGTGCTCGAGCATCATGGCGCCGGACCAGACCTGGCCGATGGGGTTGGCGATGCCCTTGCCCGCGATGTCCGGGGCGCTGCCGTGGACCGGCTCGAAGAGGCTCGGGAAGGTGCCCTCGGGGTTGATGTTGGCCGAGGGCGCCACGCCGATGGTACCGGTGCAGGCCGGACCCAGGTCCGAGAGGATGTCGCCGAACAGGTTGCTGGCCACCACCACGTCGAACCAGTCCGGATGCATCACGAAGTTGGCGGTGAGGATATCGATATGGAACTGGTCCACCGCCACGTCGGGGTAGTTTGCCCCCATGGCGGCCACTCGCTCGTCCCACCAGGGCATGGTGATGGCGATGCCGTTGGACTTGGTGGCCGAGGTGAGCTTCTTGCGGGGGCGGGAGGCCGCCAGCTCATAGGCGAACTTCAGCACCCGGTCGGTGCCGTGGCGGGTCATCACCGTCTCCTGGATCACCACCTCTCGGTCGGTGCCCTCGAACATCCTGCCGCCGACGCTGGAGTACTCCCCCTCGGTGTTCTCGCGCACCACATAGAAGTCGATGTCGCCGGGCTTGCGGTCGGCCAGCGGGCTCCTGATGCCGGGCAGTAGGCGGCAGGGGCGCAGGTTGATGTACTGGTCGAAGCGGCGGCGGAACTGCAGCAGCGAGCCCCACAGCGAGACATGGTCCGGCACGGTGGCCGGCCAGCCCACCGCGCCGTAGAAGATGGCATCGAAGTCCTTCAGGGTCTCGAACCAGTCGTCGGGCAACATCTTGCCGTGCTCGGCGTAGTAGTCGCAGCTGGCGAAATCGAAGTGCTCCAGCGATAGCCCGATATCAAAGCGGCGAGCCGCGCTCTCAAGAGCGCGCACCCCCTCGGGCATCACCTCCTTGCCAATGCCATCGCCGGGGATAACAGCTATGCGGTAGGTCATTTACTTTTCTCCTATTTTTAGATTCCAGGGTCACAGATGCTCAAACTGCCTGCAGTCATAAAGCACCAGATAATCAGATCGCACATAGGAACTATTTGCTACCAGCTAACAGGAAGCTGATTTGGGGGATTATCCTGCCCCAGGATTATATACATCAAGACCCATCATCAAATAACACCAATGCAGAAGACTCTTGCCGCGCCTCCCGTAAAAGCGCGACAAACCAGACATTTTTTAAAATCGACCCATGGCAAAACTTAACAAAGTTAGGATCCATTACCACCAAAAGTCAATCTTTCAGGGTTCAACATTACCTCAAGTTCTCCACGTGACAGCTCCGTCTCTTCTTCAGCAACATCGAGAATCGGACGTCCTGCCTGATAAGCCTTCTTGGCAATAGCAGCTGAAGCATTGTAGCCAATCGCTGAGTTCAGTGCCGTCACCAGAATCGGATTGCGTGAAAGCGGCGCCTGAATGGTGTCTTCTCTAACAGTGAAAGTAGCAATGGCACGATCGGCAAGCAATCTGCTGATATTAGTCATCAGGCGAATCGAAGTAAGCAGGTTATGCGCAATCAAAGGAAGCATCACGTTGAGTTGGAAATTTCCGCTCTGGCCCGCCACCGTCACTGCACTATCAAGTCCGATCACTTGGGCAGCCGCTTGAGTGGCGGACTCAGGAATAACCGGATTGACCTTGCCGGGCATGATCGAGCTGCCTGGCTGCAAAGCCTCCAGCTCAATTTCGCCGAGCCCAGCAAGGGGGCCGGAGTTCATCCACCGCAGATCGTTGGCGATCTTCATTACGACGCAGGCATAGCTGCGCAGATGTCCCGAAAGTTCCACAGCAGCATCTTGGGAAGCCAGACTGGCGAAAAAGCTATCGCTGGGGGAAAGATCAAGATCAGTCTGCTTGCTGAGCACCTTGGCGATGCGGTCGGCGAACTCGGGGTGGGCATTAATGCCGGTTCCCACTGCGGTACCGCCTTGGGCCAGCCGTGAGAGCCGAACCTGACCGTCCTTGAAGCGCGCAATGGCCTGAGTCACTTGGCTAGACCAGCCACCGAGCTCCTGACTCATACGCACCGGCATTGCATCCATCAGATGGGTACGACCAGTCTTGACCACCCCATCGACCTCGGCAGCTTTGGTATCGATTGCCGCGCATAGATGCTCAAGCGCCGGCAGCAGCTGCTCCTGCACTGCGAGAGCTGCCGAGAGATGGATCGCCGTGGGAATGACGTCATTGCTCGACTGCCCCATATTAACGTGATCGTTCGGGCCAACCTCAATCCCACCCCGGGAAGCCAAGTGAGCGATCACCTCATTGACATTCATATTAGTCGAGGTTCCCGATCCTGTCTGAAACACATCGATGGGAAACTGGTCCTTGTGTTCACCGTTGATAATCGATTGGGCTGCAACGGTGATCGCCTCTGCTCGTTTCTGGTCCAGTAACCCAAGTGCTGCGTTGACCTCAGCGGCAGCGGCCTTGATGCGAGCCACCGCACGAATAAAGTCCGCCGGCATTGGCTGGCCACTGACGGAAAAGTTGTTCACCGCTCGCTGGGTCTGGGCCCCGTACAGAGCACCGGCGGGGACTTCCAGCTCACCCATGCTGTCACGTTCGATACGCGAATTTCTCATTAAAATCTCCTTTAGATTTAATCGTCCCTTACGGGGTCAGAAAATCCTGCTCAGTTTCCATTCTGCACACTCGCGGCTAGCATGGTACGACGCCTACGACGACGCTTGGCCCAGGCAGTGAATGCCATGGAGCCAACGATCACCATGATGATGGCAATAGCAGCCGGGCGCTCAAGGAGGTAAGCAAAATCACCACCACTCACCTGATTAGTGCGCAGTAATTCAGTTTCAACCAGCCTTCCGAGCAGCAGACCCACTACGACCGCGGCGACCGGATAGCCATAGCGCGCCATCATCCAACCGATAACTGAAAACACGAACAGTGTGATAGGACCAGCGATGGTACCGTCCACAGCGTAGGCCCCGAAGCAAGCAACCACCAACACGGTTGGCACCAGATAGCGTAACGGCACGCGTACAACAGAGCTGGCAATGAAGACGAAACCTAGCCCTGCCAGAAGCAAAAGGAAGCCCTGGGCGAAATTTGCGAACAGGATCGCATAAACGATATCTTGGTTATTAGCGATAAAGCTCGGCCCTCCGACAATATTGTGCATGGCAAAGGCCGCCAAGAGAATGGCCGTAGCACCACCACCAGGGATGCCCAGCGCCAACATGGTAGCCATGGCACCACCCTCGGAGCTGGAGTTGGCACTTTCGGCCGCTACCACACCCTTGGGGTTCCCCTTGCCGAACGACTCCGGATTGTCATCACCCCTCTTCGTAGTCGCGTAGGAGAGCAGATTCGAGATCGACGACCCAACGCCCGGAATGGCACCGATAAACACACCAATGAAAGAGCCCCGCAGGATCACAAACGGGTGCTTGAATGCCTGCTTGAAACCGTAGAGAATCTTGCGACCGTTGATGCCTCTCTTGGACTCGTCCTCGACAAGAAATTTTGCATTAACGAGGTTGAACAACTGACTGGCTGCCAGAAGGCCCATCATCGCCGGCACAACCGGAATGCCATCAAGCAGCCAAGGCACACCCATTGTGCCACGCATATAACCAGCGGTATTCATGCCTACAGTGCCCAGCAGCAGCCCAAAGACGCCGGCCAAGATGCCACGAGACATATATTTCCCAGCCAGAGAGCCCAGCAGCAGGATCCCCCAAAGGGCAATCACCAACATTTCCAAGGGTCCGATGCCCAATACGATATCGGCCAGCGGCGAGATGATCAGAAACAGTACGGTATAGCTCAGCAGCATGCCGAACACCGAAGCAGTCAAAGCCACGCCCATGGCCTCATTGTGTCGCCCATCACGAGCCATAGGATAACCATCGAAGGTGGTCGCCACTGCGGACGAAGTGCCGGGAATATTCATGAGAATTGCCGGCACCGAGCCACCGAAACCTGCTCCCGTATACATCGCCGTTAGGAAAATGATTGCAGGCAGAAAGTCCATATAAAGAGTCGCCGGCAGAAAAATAGCCATGGCCATGGTGATGGAGATACCCGGCATCGCCCCGAATACCAGGCCGATCACGATACCCGGAATCACCCACATCCAGGCCTCAGGCGACGACATTAACAACTGAAATGCCTCGTTTATGGCTATCATATCAATCATTAGGCACCTCAGAAAATCAGTGTGTACATGGGGTAAGGTATCAATGCGAGAAAGCCGACAACGATAATAACTGCCGCTATCGGGGGATAAATAAGCAGAGCCAAGAGGCGCCGCTCACCGCAAATATACAGCCCTAAAGTGATAAATAACCACGACGCTATATCGAACCCGATGCGCTCAACGGAATAGACATACAAACCGAAGACAATTACCAAAAGTGCAATCCAGCCTAAATCTCTCCAAGTCTCCGAGGGCGCCTCCTCTTTGACCTTCAACTCTGATTCATATGAAATAATTTTATCAACTTTCTTGACTGCCTGCGGCACAATGATTGCACACAGCATTAGCGCAATTACCGAAACCGGAAGCACAAAAAGAATATTATTGACATGGGTCGAAGTAGCCAGGGTATCGCGAAGATAAAGCGCACAAATAAAGGCGATCATAGCGATAACCAACAGGTGCCCCCAATCGACCCTATAATAATGGTTGCCGATTCGCATGATGAGACACTCCAGAACAAGATGCATTAAACAATGAATATCCCCCTCGCCCAATAACTGGACGAGGGGAAGGCATCATCCCTAGCGAAGCAGGTCGATATGACGTTCGAGTGACTCATAGTTGGCTAGAAAGTCAGCCTGCGACTGTTCAGGCCCATACCAAGTAGTCGCCAGTTGCTGCCCTTCCAGCGTCTTGATGGCTTCGGGATTCTTGGAAGCCCGCTCGACAGCGTCGACAAGGATCTCATAGCGATCAGGGTGATCATTCTTGAAAGCAGTGGATACTGCCCAGCCGCGTTGTGACCCTTCCACGGATTCGACCTCTTCACCGATTGCCTCAGAAAGCTCACCGGACGACATGACATCCGGGAAAGCATCAACTCGGTTATTAGCGAATACCATTAGTGGCTTGATACGATCACGCAGCGGCAGGAAGCCTTCGCCGCCAACGAAGGAGATATCCACGTGCCCGCCAGCGGCGGCATTTCGTGCCGGACCACCGCCATCATAGGTAACCAAGCGCAACCGTGAAGAATCGATGCCAGCAGCCGATAGCACCAGCATGAGGTTGAGATAATCAGCAGAGTTGGGCTGCACGCCCAGGCTGAGACTGCGCGGATCCTCACGTAGACGTGTGACCACCTCCTCGAAGCTTTCAAGATCGGTATCTGCCGGTGCCGCGGCCAAGGTAAAGTCGCGCGACGGCAGGTTGATCATCTGAAAATCATGGACACTGTATGGAGCATCCTGTAGTAGGATCGTCAGCGGCACATAAGGCGACACTGAATTGCACATGATAGTATAACCATCCTGCGGTTGCTGCAGGAAATGGGAATTACCAATCATGGTGCCAGCACCGCCGCGGTTGACCACGCTTATCGGCTGGCCGAGCTCCTCCTGCAAGAAGGGGATAAAGGCACGGGCCAAGCGGTCGTTATAACCACCAGTAGCGAAAGGTACCACCATGTTCAGCGGGCGAGTGGGCCAGGCATCACCTTGAGCCATTAGCATGGAGGGTGCGAAGAGGGTGGATGCAGCACCTGCTGCAGCGAATTTAAGAACGCTTCGACGTGAGAAGTTTGTCATTATTCCTCTCCCTTTTGAGTTTTCGACGGAGCTATGACCGTCGTTTCTTCGGTTACTCAGAGCGGCTATGGCGAGTGCGTATTTTTCATGTTGTGCACTTCGATACCCATTCCAAGAACATCGATGATCTGACGTACCCTCTTAGAACTGGAGGCCCTTCAGAAGGTACGCCGCAACAAAGTCAACTGTCAACAGTTTTCAGTAAGCAAAATTACCTCCGAGGGCGACCGTCTCCAGGACGGCGATGTCATAACGCAGCGATGACGGCCTCAGTTACCGCACGGGTACCGGCGGTGCCACCCAGATCCCGAGGCAACACCTCGCCATGCCCAGTCACGCTCTCGATGGCCTGCATCAGGCGTTCGGCGGCCTGGGCCTCGCCAAGATGATCGAGCAGCATGCAGGCAGTCCAGAAGGCACCGATAGGGTTAGCTACGCCCTTGCCGATCAGATCGAATGCCGAGCCGTGAATCGGCTCGAACATCGACGGCACGCTGTGCTCCGGGTTGATGTTGGCGGTGGCCCCGATTCCCAGACTGCCGCCCAATGCCGAAGCCAGGTCCGAGAGCACGTCGGCGTGCAGGTTGGTAGCCAGCACGGTATCGAGGCTCGCCGGGTCGAGTACCATGCGCGTGGTCATGGCATCGACCAACATCCAGTCGACATCGAGCGCGGGATAGTCGCGAATCACTTCTGCGCAGACCTGATCCCACATCACCATGCCGTGTCGCTGAGCATTGGACTTGGTGACCACGGTCAACTTGCGGCTTGGACGGGCCATGGCCGCCTCACAGGCGAAACGAGCCACTCGCTCGATGCCGGTGCGGGTAAACACCGCCACGTCCATGCCCACTTCGATTGGCAGACCACGGTGCGCTCGTCCACCCACACCGGCATACTCCCCTTCCGAGTTCTCACGAATGATCAGCCAGTCGATGCCCTCACCGAGTGCCGGCTTGAGGGGGCCGGCAATCCCGGGTAAAAGCCGCGTGGGGCGCACATTGGCAAATTGATCAAGGCCCTGACAGATCGCCAGGCGCAACCCCCAGAGAGTAAGATCGTCGGGCAGCTCGGCATCCCCCACCGCACCGAAGTAGATGGCATCGTAAGCACGAAGCATATTGACGCCATCCGCCGGCATCATCTCACCGTGTAGGCGGTAGTAGTCAGAACCCCAGTCGAACCATTGGAAATCGCAGCGAAAGCCGCCATCGACCCCGGCCAGGGCCTCAAGCACCTCACAGCCGGCACCAATCACCTCCGGGCCGATGCCATCGGCCGGAATCACTGCCACCTTGTGGTTACGCATGGACCGCCGCCCGCTCGATCGCCACGAGCATGCCATTGACCATATCACTGAGCCGCCCCTGGCCACGGATGTCGGGGGTGCGGGTCTGCGGGTCGGCTAACGCTGCCTGGATGCCCTTGGCCATCAGCACGGCAGCCGCCTGTGCCTCGGCCAGTTCGTGACGCCGTCCCAGCCACTCGATCAGCATGCGTGTCGATTCGATCATGGCGTAGGGGTTGGCCAAGCCGGTACCGGCGATATCCGGTGCCGAGCCATGGGTGGCTTGGGCCATAGCCATGTTGCCGCGGCCGATGCACAGCCCCGGCGCCATGCCCAGCCCACCGACCAGGCCAGCGGCCTCGTCGGTGAGGATGTCGCCGAACATGTTGGTGGTCACCACCACATCGTACTGCTGCGGGTTGCGGATCAAGTGCATGGCGAAGGTATCGACGATGGCCTCATCCACCGTCACGTCGGGATAGGCCTCGGCAGCCTTGTGGCACTCCTCGACGAACATGCCACAGCCCAGCTTATAGACGGTGTTCTTGTGCACCACGGTGAGCCGCTTGTTGCGGGCCCGGGCCAGCTCCAGCGCTGCAGTAGCCACCTTGCGGCTGCCCTCACGAGTGATTACCCGCACCGAGATAGTCACATCCTCGGTGGGTCGAAACTCGCCCGAGCCGGCGACCACATTGCGATCGGGTTGGAAGCCCTCATTATTCTCGCGCACGATCACCAGGTCGATGTCGCCGTAGATACAACCGACATCCGGATAGGAGCGGGTCGGGCGCACGTTGGCGAAAAGATCGAAGCGTTTGCGCAGGATGGGATGCGGATTGATCGCCCCTTCCACCTTGGGATATTCGCGATGGCCTATGGGCCCGAGGATGAAGCCGTCGAAGGTTGACAGCGTATCCAGGGTACCATCGGGCATGGTGGTGCCGAGCTCGTCGAGGGCCTTGCGACCCAGCGGCATGTGCCGCCAGTCGATCACGAGTCCGCAGCGTTCGGCCGCGGCCTGCGCCACCTCGACCGCGGCTGGCACGATCTCGTGGCCGATATCATCGCCGTTGAGCACCCCCAGCGTCAGATGTGCTTGGGTCATGTGAGCCTCCGTTGTCGGTTGTACGTGTCAGTATCAGGACACTCAGCGAGGCAGGCTGGCAGCGGCCAGATCACCGACGCTGGTCATCTCCGGCAGCCTCCAGGCTTGCTCGAGCAACTCGTCGCTGGCCGCCTCACCAATCACCAGCGCTGCCTGACCGCAGAACTTGGCATTGAGCTGTTCGTCGGAGAGCGGGCGCTCCCGCGAGCCGATAGCGCGCTCGACGTGCTTTTCGATGACGCGCCCATCGTCTAGGGTCACGGTGATGGTCACCGCCGCCTCGTGGCATGCCTTATCGGTGACGACCTCAACCTTGCGACGCATGGCGATCAGCTCGGGGGCATTGACCGCCTCGTCGGTAAAGGCGGTGGGCGAGCCGTCGCCGCGCAGCAGTGCCACAGCCACCGAGTGGAAGACGCTAAACTTGCCCTCAAGGCCGGTTTTCGGCTCGGGCTTGCCGGTCAGCTCGAGCACCAGCGGATGCGCCACCAGATCGACACGTGCGATCTTCTCCACGCCGTCACCCAGTTCTTCACGCAGTTGGATGCAGCCATCGATGGTGGGATGAATGACGATGCCGCAAGCGAACGGCTTATAGGAGTTGAGGCCGGCTTCCCAGGTTTCGCCCAGACCACCGAGGATCTCGTTGTAGTCCTGTTTATCGGACATCACACTTGCAAACCCACGTGGCGCCTCGATGGCCTGCTCCGATGAGTCGAAATTGGCCTCGGCAAGAAACGCTGCCAGCGCACCATTCTGTGCTGCGCGGCCAGGATGGAAGCTCTTGCACATGGTGCCGAACATCTCGCGGAAGCCCGATGACTGGGTGGCGGCGATACCCAACGCCCAGGTCATCTGTTGGACATTGAGGCCGAGCAGGCGCCCCACCGCCGCCGCCGCGCCGAACACTCCGGCGGTACCGGTGATATGCCAGCCACGATCATAGTGGTCGGGGTAGACCGAATTGCCGATTCGGCATTCGACCTCGACGCCAACAATCAATGCATTGAGAAAGTCGCGTCCGGACACCGAACGTGTCTCGGCCACTGCAAGCAGCGCCGATGCAACTGGCCCCGCCGGGTGAATGATGGTCTTGAGGTGGGTGTCGTCATAATCCAAAACATGGGAAGTGATGCCATTGAGTAAAGCGGCATGCAGGGCATCGAGACGCTCGCCACGCCCCAGTACCGTGGAGGTTGCTGAGCCGGAAAAAGGTGCCACAGCCGCCAGAGCAAGGTCGGCGGTCTCGTGGCGGGCACCGCCCACGGCACAGCCCAACCAGTTGACGAAGGTTCTGACACCTTCCTTTTGCACCTCAGCGGGAATCGCCTCCAGGTCACAGCTAACAATCCATTCGGCCAAGGCCTTAGTCACATCGGGTCGCAGGGTCATTTAATGTTCCTCATTGGTTTTGCCAGCGTGGCCAACATGCAATGCGGCCGGCGTTGGCTGCTTGATATCTGCGTCGTGGCCGGCTAAACCGGCCTGTCACGCAGGCGTTTTTCGAGTCGTTCGAACAGCGCAAAGGTCAATAGAATCGTCGATGCGATTACTGCAATGCGCATCACATGAAAGGCCGCGACGATCTCGGCATCGAGGTTCATGACCTTGGCGGTTATGACCATTTCGGTGACTCCCGCCGGTGCCAACGCCAGAAAGCTGGTCATATAAGGCAAGCCACTGACCGAAGACATCACCCAGGCAGCACCTGCCGAGCTGCCGATCATGTAGGCCGACACCACCAAGGCTGCTGCTACCACCCGTGGAAGGCGCAACAATAAAGCGCGCTTGAACCGCACCCCCAGCGAGATGCCGATCAACAACTGGGCGAGAATGATCAATAATTCCGGAATCGCCACCATGAGCAGCCCCGAGCCACTCAGCGCAGCACCCAGAAGGATGGGGCCCACCAGCCAAGGGTTGGGGAATGGCAGCGGGCGCATCAGCAGTGCCGTCAGCCAGGCCAACCCGAGTGCCATGACCAGCAGCGGCAGCGACTCGATTGCACCTCCCGCTTGCACTGGGGCGCCCGGCTCACCGAAGCCGATCACTAGCACCGGCACCACCGACACCACCGACGCCACCCGGATAGCATGCATCAGCGACACCACGTCGGGGTCACCACCCCGCTGCTGAGCCACCGTGGCCATATCGGCCATGCCCGCCGCTGCCGTGGCAAAAAAAGCCGTGCGGTGATCGACCCGCGCCAACGGCATCAGCAGCAACGCCGCAATCATGGTCATTACCACCACGAAAATGGTGCCAGCGAGCATCGCCGGCAGCAGCACTGCTGTGGTGGCCATGGCTGCTGCAGTCATACGCATACCGATAGCCAGTCCGACAATCACCTGCCCCCCTTCACGCCCCTTAGGAAGTCCGGCCAGTGATATCCCCGCCAACGAAGCTGCTGCACATATCAGAAAGGGGCCAAGCATCCATGGCAGCGGTATTCCCCAATACACCGCCACAGTTCCGCCCAAGCTGCCCACCAACAGAGTGAGCCCCAACCTGGCGAGGCTACTAGTCCAGCCAGAGTGGCCTGGCGTTTCTTGCCGCGGAGCATTGTCTGTCATGGCGCTGCTTCATGTTGAGAAGAGAAGGAGGTGATCATCGGCCAAGGACATGGTCAGGTGAAATGCCAGCCTGGCTAAGACAGCAAAGCACTCCTACAGTCAACTGTCAACAGTTGCCATAGATTGAAGACCTCCCCGAGTACTGCCTGTACAGCTGACAAGAGAAGACGCACTATGCTAAAGTTTAAGAAAAGTGATTGCTAACAGTTGTCAATCAACCAGCTTTCGAGAAGACCATGCCAGAAAGAGCACAACAGATCGGGCATCTGCAGGCCCACTCGCTGACGTCCTTAGCTCAGAGGGAGATCGAACAGATGATCCTAGGGGGCGAGTTCACCCCCGGGGAGCGCATCAACGAAAATGCCCTGGCCAACCAGCTGGGTATCAGCCGAGGGCCCGTTCGTGAGGCATGCCGTGCGTTGGCAGCCATGGGGCTGGTCCAGCTGATCCCTAATCGAGGCGTCTTCATTCGCGTCATCAGCGAAGACGAGGCGGTAGAGGTATATGAAATGCGGGCAGGGATCTTTGGCTATGCTGGTATGTTACTTGCCCCACGCATCACCGACGATCAACTGGCCTACCTGTATCTACTGGTCGAGCAGATGGAGAGGGCCG
Source organism: Halomonas sp. PGE1 (assembly GCF_013000985.1). Taxonomy (NCBI): domain Bacteria; kingdom Pseudomonadati; phylum Pseudomonadota; class Gammaproteobacteria; order Oceanospirillales; family Halomonadaceae; genus Halomonas; species Halomonas sp. PGE1. Next base: position 685,688 of record NZ_CP053032.1, on the reverse strand, counting down.
CTCAGGCCAACGATTTTGATCGCTACTATCCACCGAACCTGACCTTCCATGACTATCTGGTCTCGGCCACCGGCAACCAGCGTCTGATCAGGACCTATCACGATCTCGTGCGCCAGCTGCACCTGTTCCGCGCGCGAGGCCTGGTCACAGGAAACGGCATGAAGGAGTCCAATCGCGAGCACCGCGAGATCGTCAAAGCGCTAGCAGCCAGGGATCAACAGCGCGCTTTCAATGCCATGGCCGGCCATGTGAACTCCGGCCAACGGCGCACTCTGGGCGATGCGAATCGGCGCTGACCCTGCCAGGCTGCAGGTCAATCCGTTCGCTTATCGGGCCTTGTCGACAGACGACGCCAACAAATCATGCGGTTTACCTTTGAGGCTACTAGCCAGCGACATCAGACGCACCTTGGCCTGCGTCACATGGCGCTCCATGGCCGCTGCAGCCTGCTCCGCATCGCCCTGCTCCAGCGCCTCAAGGATACGATGGTGCTCAAGATTGGACTCATGGATACCCGCCGTGATTAGCGATATATGTCGGAACAGCCGCAGCTCCCGTGAAAAGCGCTCGCTGAGCTCCACTAGCCGCTTGTTACCTGATGCTTCATGGATCATGCGATGAAACTCGAGATTCGCCACGAAGTAGCTTTCGCGGTCGCCGGCCCCTTCGCAGGCATCCATACGCTCTACCTGCAGACGCAGTCCTAGCAGTTGATCTGGTGTCATACGGCGCGCTGCCGCCATCACTCCGGCTCGCTCCAAGGCTGCACGGATATCATAGATTTCAAGGGCATCGTCAATATCGATGACCCGGACATAGGCACCCTTGTTCTGGATCATCTCCACGAGTCCCGCAGACGCCAGACGGCCAATGGCCTCCCTGACCGGGCCACGGCTAATGCCGAAGCGCTTGGCAAGATGGGAGTCGTTAAGTCGCTCCCCGGTTTCCAGCTCACGCGCCAGTATCATTCTCTCGATCTCGCGATAGGCCAGATCGGTCAGGGAGGGGGCTCGAAGGGTACGCCGGTCCGGTCTGACAGCCGGTCCTTGCTGCTTGTCTAGCTCTGTCGGCATTGCCATCACCATCAAGATTCTGGAGTTTACCTTCAGTCATCAGTTGACATTATAATATCTTATCCTTGCGATTGCCCGCCTTGCTGCACTACGCTTCTCAGACACGCAAGAAGCGGTGCAAGGCCGCATAGGTTTCCTCGGGACACTGCTCGGCGGGATAATGCCCCGAAGCCAGCGCGACACCGGTGACATCTCGTGCCCACTCCTGCCAAGCCTCGAGTGGCGAGAAGTGTCGTCCGACATGGCTGTTCTCGCCCCATAACACCAACAGTGGACACTCGACGAAGCGCTTGCCATAGTCGGCAGCATCCAGTTCAAAGTCGATTGTCAGGGTGGCACGGTAGTCCTCGCACACCGCGTGGATGTTTTCCGGTGTGCAGCAGCGGATGTACTCGGCCATTGCCTCCTCCGTGAACGGGCCGAGACCAACCCCCTTCTTCGCTAGCTTGTAGCGAATGTAGTACTCGAGGTCGGCACCCAACAACCGCTCGGGAAATGGTGCAGGCTGAGCCATGAAAAACCAATGATAGGACTCAGTGGCCCAGCCCTTGCTGATATTTGTCAACAAGTGGTGGGTCGGAACGATGTCAAGAACCGCGAGCTTATCGACACAATCGGGATAATCCAGCGCCAGGCGATGCCCGACACGGCCACCGCGGTCGTGACCGGCCACTTCAAAATGCGAGAAACCCAGCGCAGCCATCACCTCAACCTGGTCCTCTGCCATGGCACGAAACGAGTATGCTGCATGATTCCCCCCCCCCTCGGGCTTGCTGCTATCACCATAACCGCGCAGGTCTGGGACAACCACAGTATATTCCTCCGCTAGCCACGGGGCGATCTTGTGCCAGCTAACGTGCATCAGAGGGTTGCCATGGAGTAACAGTAGTGGAGGCCCTTCACCACCAACCACCAGATTGATCTCGGCCCCCGAGGTTGAGATGCGCGCGCGCTGGAATCCCGGAAACATGGACCCTTCGACGGGCTGCGCGGAATCAGGAAGCTGCAGGTATTGCGTCATGACATTGGCTCTCTTGTGCGTAGTGATAAAGGCATACCGAGCTGGAAGCATCAGGCCCCGGATGCTCGCTCGGGTAGTAAGCGACCGGCAACACGCAGCCATAGTGCCGCGATCGGTGCCGCGAGCAGGTTGACGACAAAGATGCGTACTGTCTGGAAGGCCACCACCTCAGGGATGCTCAAGCCCAGTGCCGCTGCGGTGATTACCATTTCGGCGACGCCACCCGGTGCACCGGCTAGAACCATCACCGGCATGGCAATACCCAGCGGCACAGCCACGAGCATCGCCGAGACAATAGTCAGCAGCGAGGTGAATAGTGACGCGCCCAGGCCTGACACGATTAGGCGCGGCATGCGTGACACATCGCGGCGCTCGAAACGAGAACCCAGCGCCAGACCAATGGCTACTTGGCCGGCGATAAACAGTAGGTCGGGAATCCCGGTACTCACCCAGGCAGTGGTGGTAGCAATCACCGACACCACCAGTGCGCCGACAATAAAGGCGTTGCGAACACCCAGCCGATCGATGCCCCAGCCCAACGCAAAACCCAGCCCCAGGATCAGCAACGTGCCGATACCCAGGCTGCCGCCTGCCAACGGTACTGCTAAAGAGTCACCCACATCGTCGAGCAGCAACACCATGGCCAGAGGCAGCATCACCACCAGCGAGCTCAGGCGCAGGGCCTGTACCAGGGCGATGGAGGTGCTCGCACCTTGTGCTTTGCCACCGAGAAAGGCCATCTCCGAGACGCCGCCTGGCAGATTGGCGAGCACTGCTGTATGCCGATCCAAATGTGCCCAGCGTACCAGCAGCAGCGAGCCCAGCGCAGACATCAAAAGCGACCACAGCGCAAACAGCACCATCCAAGGCACCAGCCAAGCCAATGACACCAGGACTCCGGCGGTAAAGCTCTGACCGATCGCGGACCCCAATATCACCTGCGCACCTTGACGCACCAGTTTGGAATCATGTAGCCCATGGCCACTCAATGCGGCAATGGCACTGACAAGCATCGGCCCCAGGATCCATGGCAGTGGAATGCCAACCTGCGATGCCAGAAAGCCAACCGCCAGGGCAGCGAGCACCACGCCGGCAGCACGAAGGAGGCGAGCGGGCCTCACGGCATATACCGGCCACCGTTGACATGCAACGTCTGGCCAGTCACATAGCCATCAGCAGGATCTGCCAGCGATAGTACTGCCCGCGCCACAGCTTCCGAGGTGCCCACCGGCCGGCCGCTGCCTTTTTCCTGAGCCGTGGGATTGGACTGCCCTGGTTTTCTCTCGGTCTCAATGGTACCGGGTACCACGCAATTAGCGCGCACACGACCTACTCCCTCTTCTGCCAAGGCTCGAGTCAGGCCGACCAGCCCAGCCTTGGCGGCGATCACATGGGGTCGTTCGACCTTCGGGACATGGGCGCTCAACCCACCGAGGTTAATGATCGCCCCACACCGATCTGCCGGCAGACGGCGAAACAGTTGCTGGGCTGTCAGGAAAGCCCCTGTCAAGATGACGTCGACTACCTCTTGCCATTGCACGCGGGTGATATCCACCAATGGTGCATGTGGGCGACTGGCAGCGCCGTTGACGAGGATCGTGACCGGCCCCAGGCGAGCCTCGGCATGGTCAAATATTGCTTCCACGGCGTGCTCATAGGCAACCGACGCGAGCAGACCCGTGACTGCATCACTCTCCCCACCCAGGCGCTCGAGCGCCCTGTCTAGCGCTGCCTGGTCAGTACCACCAACGATGCAGACCCGAGCACCGTGATGGCGAAGTCCTTCAGCTATCGCCAGGCCGATATTACGCGTACCTCCTGTCACGACGGCACTATGCCCGCGTAGATCCATCCTCCAGGTCATTGCTCAACCCTCCTTGCTGATAACTAGGAACACACTGGCCCGAGGCGCAAGCGCCACGGGCCAGTGCTCGATTGATCGGTTCATGACCAAAAAGGATCTCAGGAACCCATCAGCTTGGTTAGCTCGCGTACCGAAGAGAGGTTCTCCAGATTACGCACAGCCTCAATCAGCGCTTCAGTCTTCTCCTTGCTCCAGCCCGCGAACTCGGCGCAGCCGCGGAACTTGTCAGCGACTTCGTCGTAGCTCATCGGATTGGCCGGGCTGCCCTTGCCGAAATCGGCACGGCCAGAGATGGTGCGGCCATCCTTGAGCTGGATGTCGATGATGGTGGTCATCTTGTCGTAACCGGCGGCCTCGGCTTCCGGGTGCACGCCGAAGTGCACGCGACCGATCATCTCCTGGACATCGGCGCGGTTGACCACTTCATCGGTGAACTCCGGCAGGCTGCCCCGGCGCTCGAGCAGCAGGATCGCCATGCAGAACTCCATGGAGAACTTGGCCTGCAGCTCGTTCTTGGGACGGTGGTGGATCAGCGCGTTGGGCATGTTGTGGTTGGTGCCAACGTCGACGCGCTCGACCTGCTCGGGCCGGATGTCGTGCTCGAGGATCAGCTCCATCATCTTGGTCATGCCGGGGTGGGTCAGCGAGCCGGAGGGATTCGGCTTGATGGAGACGCCCGGGTCGAGGAAGGTCCACGGCGCGCCGAGCTTGCCCGAGATGGCCTCGAGCATGTAGCCGCCGCCATGCGCTTGGAAGAAGCCACGCGGCGATTCCAGGATCTTGTCGGTGGCGGTCCAGCCGGCCCGCGCGAAATCGGTGGCAACCACGCCCGACTCGGACGAGCGGCCAGCGTGGAACGGCTTGGTCATGGTGCCGAAGTTCTCGCGCAGGCCCGCCGATTGGCTGGCGGCGATGGCCAGCGCACGCAGCGCGGTCTCCTCATCTAGGCCCAGCAGGCGAGAGGCGGCGGAAGCTGCGGCCAGGGTGCCGCAGGTGGCGGTGGCGTGGAAGCCGTGCTGGTAGTGACGCGGAGAAATAGCCTCGGCGACCTTGGTCTCGACCTCGACCCCGATGTGGTAAGCCAGCATCAGCTCCTTGCCGCACATGTCCTGAGTTTCGGCGATCGCCAGGGCGGCCGGCAGGCAGGGCGCGGTGGGGTGGGTCAGCAGGCCATATACGCGATCCGGCCCCACGGCGAGCTGGGTGTCGTCGTAGTCGTCAGCATGGATGCCCACGCCGTTGGCGAAGGCGGCGAATCGTTCCGGCACACGCATGCTGGTGCCAATCACGGTGGCCTCGCCGGACACGCCCTGGCCCTTAAGGTACTGCTGCACGATACGGCCCGACTCGGCGACCGAGCCGGACAGCGCCAGGCCGATCCCGTCGAGGATCGACTTCTTGCCGACCTCGATCAGCTCGGCGGGCAGCGAGTCGTAGTCGGTGTTGCGGATGAACTGCACCACTTCCCGGGTCAAACCCTCACCATGATTGGAGTGGATATCTGGGGTGAACTTCTCAATAGATGCTTTGCTGTTCTCTGACATACCGGCTCCTTGAGATTGATTCGGCGTTGACGTTATAGAAAAGGGGCAAGGTCCGCCCCCAAATGAGCTCCCTCAAGCCCGACTATCGGTGGCCACGCTCACTTTGTCAACTGTTGACAGTATTTTGATTGCGATTTCTGTTGCTCAGCAATCGCCGCCGCTCAAGCCTCACACCATCATGGCCACCCCCTGCAGGAAGTAGAAGCTGCCGATGACGGTAACGATCCAGCGCGTCCAGGCTCGGAAGTTGGCATCAGTGAGGCGCTGCAGGATGCGATTACCAGCCTGGGTCCCCAGCATCGCGAAAGGCGCGGCCAGCAGGATCATGGCCCACTGCCCTTGACTCAGGGTCAGCGCCGCCCCTAGGTAGAAAAGTATCTTGATGCCGTGTGAGACCACCTGGATCATTGCCTTGGTAGCCACCACCTGACGACGGTCCATCCGGGTGCGAATGAAGAAGATATCAATTAGCGGCCCCGACAGGCCGGCGGCAATCGTCAAGCCACCCGCCACAAAGCCACAGCCCAATGCATGACTGGTTCGTGAACCATCAAAGTGGAACCAAGTTTTAGGCATCCATACCAGGATCGGCATCAGCCCGACCAATAGCGAGACTGTCACGGTATTCGGCGTATAGCTGACCAGAAGAAGGCCAAGTACAGCCGCTACCACTCCGCAGGTCATCAGGGCCACAATACGCCATTCAATGAAGTTCCTAGACAGCCATGCCCGGGAAGCATTGGCTGTGAGCTGGATGACCCCATGCACTGCTATCGCCGTGGTTGCCGGAAACAGCACCAGCAAAAACCAAAGTAGTACCAGCCCCCCCGCCATGCCGAAAATTCCCGACAAAGCCGAGGTCAGAAAAACCACCGTCACGAACAGCAGTCCAAAGATCAAGGACATGGCCTCACCCTCAAGTCCGTATCGCCCGGCAATTCACAAATAAAGGAGTCAGCCAAAGCAGCTGGCTGACTCGTACGGCGACCGGCTCCGGCTTAAGATCAAGCCTGTGAATCATCGGCGCTGACTGTGAACTCGCTCAGATGCTTCAGGCAGTCTTGCGCACCCTGCGCGACAGAGACACGATGACAGGTGCCAGCAGCGACACAATGATCATCGCCATAAGAGTCATGGAAATCGGACTGGCGATCAGCGACTCCAGCCCGCCGATACGGGTCGCACGCAGATAGTTGGACTCAAGCATCGGGCCAAGAATGATGGCCAACATCAATGCTGGAACTGGGTAGCGATAGGTCCTCAACAGCACACCGAGCAATCCAAAGACGATCATTAATAGGATATCAAAGGCCTGGAAGCGCCAAGCAAAAGCGCCGGTAAAAACCAGTACAGTGACGATTGGCACCAGAAGTGAGGTGGGTATGAAGACTACACGCTGGGCAGCACGGCACAGGATCACCCCTAGCACCCCGATCAGCAATGAGGCCAAGAACAGTGAAAACAAAATAGTATATGCCTCGACCTGGAAATTGCTGAAGAACTGAGGTCCTGGACGGACCCCATGCAGCACCAGAGCGGCTAGCATGACCAGAGTCGAAGCACTGCCCGGCAACCCAAGGGTCAACATAGGCACCATGGCGCCAGTAGCTGTTGCGTTATTGGCCGAATCAGTAGCCACTAGACCCTCGGGATGCCCGGTTCCGAACTTTTGGGGGGTCTTCGACCACTGCCGAGCCTGGCCATAAGCGAGGAAGGAGCCTATCGTGGCGCCAGCACCGGGAATAACACCAACGAAAAAGCCCAGAACCGAGGAGCGAACTAGGTTTATCTTTTGACTAATTCCTTTCTTGAGCCCGGAAAGCATCTCCCCCCACACCTTGCTGCTATCTCCCTGCTCGCTGGATATGGTTTTCTTGCCCAGCAGCAGCAATAGTTCTGAGAAGCCAAATAGCCCAAGTAGCACAGGTATTAATGGCATTCCATCATAGAGAAAGGGTATACCATAGGTGCCACGTGGAAAGGCAGTCATTGCATCGGAACCGATCAATGAAATCAGGATACCAAAACCGACCACCAACAGGCCTTTGCTCATGCTCTCAGCGGATAGGGTGCTCACCACCGTCAGTCCCAAAACCGCCACCATGAACATCTCAGCAGGGCCGAAACGCAGGGCGAACACTCCCAACACCGGCGCAAAAATCAATGTAAGAACCGCGCCCAGAAGTGCACCTATGGAGGATGCGCCAAGCGATAGCCCCAATGCATACCCGGAACGCCCACCCTTTGACATGGGATACCCCTCAAGAGTGGTGGCAGCATTGCCTGGTGTCCCGGGAATATTCATCAGGATCGCTGGGATGGATCCCGCCGCTTGAGCGCCAGCATAGATGGCCGCCATGCATACGATGGCAACGACCGGCTCCATCAGCAGCGTGAAAGGCAGTAGAATCGCCATGATATTGGCATCGTTGAAGCCAGGAATAGCACCTACGAAAAAGCCAAGAAAAAAACCAACCAGAAGAAAGGCCAGGGTGTGGGCCTGGAATAGAGCCAAAAGGCCCATGAGCATCGCATTGACGTCGTACATTGCTGCGTCCTGTCGAAAAGGGTGTTCTGGTAGGGTTAGATGCCCAATGGAGCCGGGACATTGAAGTCCATGATGCTTGCCAGCAGGTGAAAGATCATGCTGCACAAAGCTGCCACACTGACTATTAACCCGATGCGGGCGACGAGAGGTCGACCTCTCCCAAGCCCCGCTAACGGCAGTGCCAGACACAAGAAAATCAGGTTGGCGATATTAAACCCCAACGATACGAAAATCGGAAAATACGCCAGGCATATAACTACGAACAGGCAGCGCTGACGATTATCAGAAAACCAACTGGAAAGTTGTTCACGAAAGGACTCAGAACGCTGCCGACCACCCGTGGAAAACAGCAGAGCAACATCGCGAACAACCACAACAGAAGCTGTCGTCAGTATGAACAGCATCACGACGTTGGGAACCCGCTGAGCACCTCTCGGTGCATCCTGGATGCTGGCCCAGTAAATAGCTGTCATGATTAGGATGAAGCTTGGAACTAGCAAAGCGCGGGACAAAGCCTGAAATGACATCTTGCATCCTCGTTCTTCAGGAGAAGGAGTGCCATGGCAAGCCAGGTGCTGCCATGGCAAGCTTATGACCCTAAAGCAGTCCTTACATCTCGTCCAGGTCACGTTCCATGGCCGGACGATACTCATCAAGTAGCGCAATGTACTCTTCAATGAACTGCTTCATACGCTCTGGGCCCCAGGCCTCAGCGAAGAAATGGATATCCTGCTCTTCCGCTGCATTGTGAAAAGTTTCGGTTTCCAACGCCGCCACGAATGTCTCTGCGAGACGCTCAAAGACTTCGGGGTGGTCTTGCTTGACCTGGGCGGAAACAAGGGCACCGTAGGGCTCCTGGAGATCGGGCATCTCAAAATCCAAGACGTCGTTGGCCGGCGGCGCATCCCACATACCGGTAGACGGATCCCTGTCAGCGAAGATGCACAGCGCACGCGTCAGCTCCAAGACATTGCTTGCCGACCAGTAGGGCGCAAGACACAAATCAACATGGCCACCAGCTACGGCATTCCGCGCCTCGGCGCCACCGGCGAAGGGCACTACACGAATGTCGATGCCAGCACGCTCTCGGAAGACCACGGTAGCAGCGTGGGCGGCTGACATAGGGCTCGACACCGAGGCTGTCAGGGTGCGGCCACTCTCTCGTGCGTCATCCAGCAACTCTTGTACCGTCTGATAGGGAGAGTCGTTGGGCACCAACAAGACATTAGGGTCCTGGAAATAGGAGCCCAGCCAGGCAACCTGATCCAGTGAAAAGTCATCCGCCTGCAATACGCTAAGCCAGGCCACGTGCGGAGCCGGGGTAAAGAGTACGGTATGGCCATCGTGTGCAGTTCTGCGCAAGGCGTTCTGAGCAATCAGGGTGCCTGCTCCCGGCTGGTGATTGAGACGGAAGGGCTCGGTCATCCCGAGCGTTTCTTGCCAGGCCGGCGTGACCAGGCGAACCGAGCGGTCAGTTCCCCCTCCGGGAGAGAAGGGGACCAGCACTTCAATACGCCCGCTTGGAAATTCATTGGCAAATGCAGGCTTGGTAAGCAGGCTACCACCGAATGCAATGCCTGCTGCTGCTGCAACTGAGCCTTGCAGGAAACGGCGACGGCTGGTGTTGACGTTATCGATCATGGTCGAATCCTGTGCTTGGAATTGTCAATAAATTCAGTGCGATAGAAGCGTCACCGGTAACCGATTTGCTATCGCCCCCTCGGTTCGGGGAAACCTACGGCCATGGCTATGAACTCTACGCTTCATCATCAAAGACTAGAGCATAAATGCATATTGTCAACAGATGACAGTAGCGCTAAGCTCAGGGGTGTATCCCGATAACAGACAACAGGAGCTCCCATGGCACCGTCCCTGCTCGCGACACAACCCGCCTTCAGCGACCTGGTGGAAGAATTCCGCACTGGATCCCGGACACCCAGGGAATACTTAGAGTCCTGCATCGAAGCCATAGAGGAACGTGAACCGATAGTGAAGGCCTTCACCTGCCATAATCTCGAGCAGGCCCGTATGCAGGCCGATGCCGCTACCCGTCGTTATGCTGAAGGGCGGCCTCTGTCCCCGATCGATGGCATGCCCATCGGCATCAAGGACATCATCGACACGCGGGATATGCCGACGGAGATGAACAGCGACATCTTTACCGCACACTACCCCCGGACCGAAGCCGCTTGCGTGCGCGCCATCAAGCAGGGCGGTGCCATCCTCATCGGCAAGACCGTGACCACCGAATTCGCGATCGGCCGCTCGGGGCCTACCGTCAACCCCCACAATCCCGAACACACCCCTGGTGGATCTTCATCAGGGTCTGCCGCGGGCGTCGCAGCAGGAATGTTTCCCGCAGGCTTTGGCACCCAGACGCAAGGTTCCATCATTCGCCCTGCCTCCTTTTGTGGTGTGGTGGGCTTCAAGCCAACGTTGAACGCCCTGTCACTTGATGGAGTGCACCCCCTATCAAAATCCCACGACCATCTCGGCACCCTCGCCGACAGCGTGGACGATGCCTGGTGGCTGGCTCGCTGGGTGGCAGAGTGTGCCCCGGCCCAGGGCCATCCGGGGCTTTCAGGGCCCCTCCACGGTGCCGTGACACCAGCCAAGCCAGCCAACCTGGCTGTGCTACGCACCAACGGCTTCGAAGATCTGGACAGTAGCAGCCTGAACGCCTTCGAGCAGCAGCTCGACTTGCTGCGGCGCGAAGGAGTAACCATCGTCGAACCCGAGGACGACCCACTGCTCCAAGCACTTGTAGAAGACCTGCAAGACGTGCCAGAGCGTTCACTAGAGCTGCTGGCCTACGAAATGCGTTGGCCTTACCAAGATTACGTGGCCGCTTACCCTGACATGGTCGGCGAGCGAATTCATAGCCTTATGGAGAGCGCCACGCACGTCAAGCGTGCCCGCTATCGTCAGTTACTTATCATCCAACAGCAGTTGCGTGGGCGGCTGCAGGAACTCGCCGGCTATTATGACGCCTTGGTTCTGCCCGCCTCTTCAGGGCCGGCACCGCATGGCTTCGAGTTCACCGGCTCTCGTCGATTACTGGTGTACAGCACCTTTATGGGCGCACCCGCGTTCAGCGTTCCCCTGATGCAGGTCGCCGGCTTGCCATTCGGATTTCAACTGATGGGCTTCCCCGGGCAGGATTATCCACTTGCACGACAAGCGCAGTGGCTGACTCAGCATTACTCTTAAGCCACAACCCGTCTCCACAGCCCACGAAAGCGTCATGCAGCATGGCTCTCGCTTGGCGCTTTCACGCCGATCTCAGCGGCGACAAGCATCACCCCCTATGGAGGAAAAACATTATGTTAGGCGGAATTAGCATTTGGCAGTTGCTGATTGTACTTGGCATCATCATCCTGATCTTCGGCACCAGGAAAGTGCGCAATCTCGGTGGTGACTTGGGAGACGCCGTCAAAGGATTTAAGCAAGCCATGCAGACGGCAGACACACTCCAAGATAGCAAGGGCTCAATGCCCCCTCAGCATGTCGACCACGAAGGCACAGAGACACCCTATACCCCATATCATGCCGAGCACTATGGAAATAACAAGTAGGGTATTATGTTCGAAACCGGCTTTCTCGAACTTCTGATTCTTGGACTGGTCGGCCTTCTCGTGCTGGGTCCGGAGCGCCTACCCAAGGCTGCCCACGGCCTTGGGCTGTGGGTAGGCCAGATCAAGCGTACTCTGTCCAGCATGCAGCAGGAGATCTCTGCCCAACTGAAAACTGAAGAGTTGTGTCAAACACTTGAGGAACAACAGCATACCCTAGACACCAACCTACGGCAGGCAAAGCACGCCATCGAGCGTATCACCGAGCCCCCAGTGTCAGGATGACTGTCGTGCCCTCTGGTACCCTGTTCCTATAAACCGATCAGGGGGCGAAAGGAGACACTCATGCCTCGTTACTCAGAGGAGCGCCGGCAAGCCGTGGTCACCAAGCTGCTGCCTCCCCACAACCTCTCCCCGCAGGTGATCGCGGAGCAGGAAGGGATCTCGCTGGGCACCGTCTACACCTGGCGCAAGCAAGCCCGCGCCGAGGGACGTTGCCTGCCGGACGCGCTGGGCAAAGGCACCGATGGCTGGTCGTCCAAGGACAAGTTCAACGCCGTGCTTGAAACCGCCTCGATGAATGCTCAGGAGACCGCGGAATACTGCCGCCGTCGGGGCATCTTCCCCGAACAGCTGGGGCGGTGGCGGCATGACTGCGAGCAAGCCGCCAGCCTCTCGCACTCGGAACGCCAGCGTGAAGCCGACGAGGCCAAGCAACAGCGCAAGCGCATCAAGGCGCTGGAAAAGGAGCTCGCCCGCAAGAACGAGGCCCTGGCGGAGACCGCAGCGTTACTGGCCCTCAGAAAAAAGGCGAGGGCGATCTGGGGGGACGAGGACGCATGATCAGCACCCCAGATCGCCAACGCGCCATCGCGCTGATCGAAGAGGCCAGGGCCCAGGGGGCCCGCCTGGAGGCCGCCTGCCGAGAGCTGGGCATCACCGCCAGGACGTACCAGCGCTGGACGCGCGGCGGCGAGCTGCACGAGGACCAGCGCCCTTTGGTCGGCCGGCCGGTGCCGGCTAACGCGCTAACACCGGCCGAAGAACAGGAGATCCTCGACGTGTGCCACCGCCCCGAGTACGCCAGCCTGCCGCCAGAGCAGATCGTGGTGCGCCTGTTCGACGAGGAGCAGCGCTACTTGGCCTCATCCTCGTCGTTCTACCGCGTGATGCGCAAGCACCACGAAATGGTGCATCGGGGCCGTGCCAAGCCACCTCAACGCCGCGCCAAGCCCACGACCTACCAGGCCACTGCGCCGAATCAGGTGTGGTCGTGGGATTGCACGTGGCTGGGCGGCCCGATCAAGGGACAGCACTACTACCTGGTCATGATGGTCGACATCTTCAGCCGCAAGATCACCAGTTGGGAGGTGTTCCTGGCCGAGTCGGCCTACAACTCCCGCACCGTACTGGAGCGGGCCGTGCTGGCCGAGCGGATCATTGACCAGCCGCTGGTGCTTCACGCGGACAACGGCAGCCCGTTCAAGGGTGCGACGCTGCTGGAGAAGCTTCACGAGCTCGGCATCACGCCATCCTTCAGCCGACCGCGGGTCAGCAACGACAATCCCTACTCAGAGGCGCTGTTCCGCACCTGCAAGTACCGCCCCTGCTACCCCACTGACGGGTTCGCCACGCTCGACAACGCCCGCGAGTGGGTGGCTGGCTTCGTGCAGTGGTACAACCACGAGCACCGGCACAGCGGCATTCGCTTGGTGACACCGGCACAGCGCCATGCGGGCGAAGATAAGGAGGTGCTGGCCAAGCGCCACGTCATCAATCAGGCGGCGCGTGACGCCAACCCTGCGCGATGGAGCGGCAAGACCCGCAACTGGACGCCGATCGGTACCGTGTCACTCAACCCGGAGCGGGAGCTCCAGGTCACCGTCGCCGAACCGGAAAAACAGGTGGCCTGAATGACCTCAGAGGCGACAGATTCCTTGACAACTACCGCGAGCCCGAGCTGCCCGGACCGTCGAAGCAGCAGCCAACCTCACCGCGTGCCCCGAGTGGCATGGCGGTCAAGGAGGCGATGCGCCCAGCACACCACACCACGGAGTCTGCTTCCCGATGAACGATACTTCTAACACTGTCGATTCCGGCCAGGCCCCGCTGATTGAGCATCTCATCGAGCTTCGCTCGCGGCTGTTGCGCTCGGTGATAGTGATCCTGTTGATTTTCCTGGCTCTATACCCTTTTGCAAACGATCTTTATACCTTTGTCGCCCAGCCGCTGATGGCTCTGTTGCCTGACGGCTCGCAGATGATCGCCACCGAAGTTGCCTCGCCATTCCTGGCACCCTTCAAGCTGACCCTTGTGGCGGCGCTGTTTGTCGCCATTCCCTATGTCCTACACCAAGCCTGGTCCTTCGTCGCCCCAGGGCTCTACGGAAATGAAAAGGCCCTGGCGCTGCCGATCCTGACCTCCAGCGTGGTGCTGTTCTATGCCGGTGCGGCCTTCGCCTATTACGCGGTCTTCCCCCTGCTATTCCAGTTCTTCACCCAGACCGGGCCAGAGAACGTGGCGGTGATGACTGACATCAACGCCTACCTCAACTTCGTGCTCAAACTGTTCTTCGCCTTTGGGGTAGCCTTCGAGATTCCCATCGCCACTTTCCTGCTGATCGCCTCCGGCGCCACCACGGTGACGAGCCTGGCGAAGAAACGCCCCTACATCTTCCTGGGCTGCTTCGTGGTGGGCATGTTGCTGACCCCGCCGGACATCATCTCCCAGAGCCTCTTGGCGGTGCCCATGTATCTTCTTTACGAGGTGGGGCTCCTTTTTGGGCGGTTTGGTGTCTCCGGGAGCCATAACAAGGAAAGAAATTCGACATAGTAACCTGGATATGGCTTCCAGTTTATAACCAGTACAGCTTGCACCCCTGCTCTTATGCGATGAATGCAGGGAGCCCAAAACCTGACACCTCACTCATTCAACAGCAGCTCCGACATCCCATCCAGCCGGTGCTTCACGGCCTCCCAGCGCGGCATGGCGTAGCCAAGCAGGTCGTAGAAGCGCTGGCTGTGGTTGTGCTCTTCCAGGTGGCAGAGCTCGTGGAGGATGACGTAGTCGATGCACTCGGTTGGTGCCTTCACTAGGTGCGGGTTGAGCAGGATGCTGCCCCCGGGGGAGCAGCTGCCCCACTGGGTCTTCATCTCCAGCAGTCGCCACTCGGGTCGCTCCTGCAGCCAGCGTAGCCGCTCTGCGACGTGATTCAGGCGCCGCTGGAAGACGTCATTGGCACGCTTTCGGTACCAGGCGCGCAGTTCACTCCTGACCCTCTCCCGGGCCAGGTCTGTGCCCGTCACGCGGACCTGGCCGCGCAGCAGCTTGACGTGGCGCTCCTCCTCGCTGGGCACGCACTTGAGTACATAGCGACGGCCCAGATAGAACAGCGTCTCGCCGCTGACATAGTCACGCGGCAGCACGTGACGCTGACGCTCATGAATGGCATCCAGGTGCTCTACCACCCAGCGGGCACGCTTGAGCAGGGCCCTCTTGGCCTCGGCAAGCGAGGTACCGCTGGGCGTCTGCACCTCGACCTCGCCGTTGGGGTGCACGTGAATCACCGCCTTGCGGGGCCTAGGCGTTGCCGCGGTATCTAGCTGGGTCCAGTAAAAAGGTAGCGACCGCGCTCCATAGCGCACGGCGTGCTGCGCCGGCGCCTGCTCATGGCCGTTTGCATGGTGGATCTCGCTCATCCGCGCTGCCGCCCTACCCGCACGATATGGATCACGTCATCGATGATTGCCTTGGCCTGCTCCAGGCCGAAGCGCTTGAACAGCGAAGGAAGCAGCTCCCGTCTGATCCCTGCCTCGATGTCCTGGGGGTTGAGAGTGTTCATGGCCACCTGCTGGTCGACCAGGGCATCGATGGCCAGCGCTTCGTCTACCAGCGCCTGATGCTTCTCCTCCGGCATGGTCTCGAACGCGGTATCGCCCAGCTGCAGTCGGAACACGCCGTAGTAGGCCCGGGCGTGGGGGTTGTCCTTGAGAGCGGCGGGAATGCTTGGCAGGTTGCGCTCGCGCACCTGCTCCTCGACCTCCTTGAGCAGGGCATACTGCTTGCCCGGGAAGTCGAAGAGCGCATCGGCCTCCTGGATCGCCTGGCGCAGCAGCTCGGAGAATACCTTTTGAGCGTAGGGGTCATCCCCCAGCTCCTGCTCGATGGTCTTCTTGGTGCGGGTGCGGATCCGGTCGGCCTCGTTGCGGGCCTTCTCGTCGCTCCACTCCTCCTCCGGCTGCTGGCCCAGCTGCTCAACGGCATAGAGGCCGGGGCCGCTGCGCACTTCAAGGCCAGTCACGTCGCTGTCCACCAGCTTGCGGATCTGCTTCTCATAGGTGGAGTAGTCGACCGTTTCCTGGGCGTCCTGGCGAGCGATCTGGCGCAGCTTGACGAACCAGCGCAGGTCGCGCTTGTAGGCGCTGACGGTGGCCTCGGAAAACGACTTGTCCTGGAAGAAGCTCTGCGACGACAGGGCGAGCTTGAGGCACATGCCGAACTCGGTCAGCGCCGCGTAGAAGTCCTCGCGTAGGGCCTGGCGCACGTCGATGTCATGCCCGTCCTCGTCCTGCTCGTAGTGGGGCATCAGCACGCGCCGGAACGCCTCCTGATCGGCGGTGTTCTCGACCTCGGCGAAAAAGCGCCACAGCCGCTCGTGCAGGCCGGGCAGGCGCTTATATTCGGTGTCGACGTTATGATAGAGGCCCTCGATATCCTCGATGTCGTAGCCGCCCTGGGTCTGCTCTTCCAGGTCCTGGTAGTCCTGAATGGCGGTATCCAGCTCCTTGAGGATGCCGCGGTAGTCGACCAGCAGCCCGAAGGGCTTCTCCTCGTGCAGCCGGTTCACCCGGGCAATGGCCTGGATCAGGTTGTGCCCCTTGAGCGGCTTGTCAATGTAGAGCACCCCGTTGCGGGGCTCGTCGAAGCCGGTCAGCAGCTTGTCGACCACGATCAGCAGGTCGGGCTCGCCATCGGCGCCGAAGTCCTCGATGGCCTTGCGCTCATAGGCCTCGGCATCACCGGGGACGTTAGCCTTCCACCACTGCTGCACCTCGGGCAGCGTGGCCTCATCGATACTCTCATGCCCCTCGCGGGTATCCAGCGAGGAGATCACGACCCGGGAAGTCACCTTGCCGATCTCGTCCAGCTCCTGTTTGTAGCGAATCGCCGAGAGTTTGCTGTCGCAGGCCAGCTGGGCCTTGAGGCCGTTTCGGTACTGCTTGATATGCCGCTCGAAGTGCAGCGAGATGTCCCAGGCGATCAGCTGGATCCGTCGCTTCGCGCCGTAGATGGCGCCCCGCTTGGCGTACTTCTTCTTGAGGTCCGCCTTCTGCTCGTCGGAGAGCCCCAGGGTGATCTTGTCGAACCAGGCATCGATGGAGGCCTCGTTGATATCCAGCTCAGGGCGCCGCTCCTCATAGAGCAGCGGCGTGACGGTGCCGTCATCCACCGCTTTGCGCATGGTATAGGCGTGCACGATGGGGCCGAAGCGCTCCGCCGTGGTGGTCTTGTCGCGCTTGATCAGCGGCGTGCCGGTGAAGGCGATGAACGAGGCCCGCGGCAGGGCGTTGCGCATGCGCACATGGTTCTCGCCGCCGTGGCTGCGGTGCCCTTCATCCACCAACACCAGGAAGTTCTCGCTGGGGTTGTAGCACTCCGGATGCTTCACCGCCGAGCGGAACTTGTCGATCAGGGTGAACAGCACGCGCTGGTTGCCCTGACCGATCTCCCGGGCCAGCTCGCGCCCGCTGCTGGCCCGCGCCCGGTTGGCGATCTGCCCGCCCCCCACGCTCTGCAGGCCCAGAGCGCCACCCTCGGCAAAGGTATTGGAGAGCTGCTTCTCCAGGTCGACCCGGTCGGTGACCACCAACACCCGGCACGCCTTGAGCGCCTGATGCAGAATCAGCGCCTGGCTGAGGAACACCATGGTGAACGACTTCCCCGAGCCGGTGGTGTGCCATACCACCCCGCCCTGACGGCTGCCGTCCGGCGAAAACTGGGTGATCTGCTCGATCAGCGCCTCGATGGCGAAGAACTGCGGATAGCGAGCGACGATCTTCTTGCCCTTGCTGAACAGCAGATAGAAGCGAATGACCTTCAGCAGCCTGTCGGGGCGCAGCAGGCTGATCAGCATGCGGTCCTGCTCGGTGGGGAGCACCGGCTTGCTCCATAGCGCCTCGAAGTGCGTGCGCACGCCGGGGGGCTTATCGGCGAACAGCGCCTGCCGAGTGGTTTCCGGTAACGGCTGGTTCTTGAGGCGCTCGAACGTCACCTCAGGGATCTGCTCCTCTACCCAGCGCATCCAGAACTTGGCCGGAGTGCCAGTGGTGGCGTAGCGGCCGTCGGTCAGGCTGATCGCCATCACCAGCTGGCTGTAGGCGAACAGCAGGGGAATCTCGTCGACCTTCTGGTTGCGCAGGGTCTGGCTGACACCCTCGTCGATCATTGACTTGTTGGGGTTGCCGGAAGCCGCCTGCTTGGCCTCGATCACCACCACCGGAATGCCGTTGAGAAAGCCCACCAGGTCGGGGCGCCGCGTATGGGTGCCGTGAGCCGACAGCACCTCGAACTCCTCGGTGATCTGGAAGTCGTTGGCCTCGACGTCCTGCCAGTTTACCAGCGGCACCGTGACCGAATGCTTCTGGCCGTTGGGCATGAACTCGGTGATGGTCACCCCCAGGGTCAGGCGCTCGTGAAGGCGCTGGTTGGCCACCATCAGCCCCTCGCCCAGACCCAGCGACAGCACCCCGTTGACCACCTGCTGAATGCCATCCGCCGAGAGCGGATAGCGCTCGCCGCGGTACTCGAAGCGATGCTGCCGAAGGTACGCCTCCAGCAGCGGCTTGAGCACCACTTCCCGGTTGGAGCGCCGGAGCTCGCCAACCTGAGCGGGCGGCAGGTAGCTCCAGCCAGCATTGATCAGCGTGGCCAGCGCGGGAATATGCGAGGCGTAGAGCTCGGTGGTGTTGGGGGTGAGGCGAGCGGTCATGGCATCCCTTATGGCCGATGGTGGTAGCAGGCAAGGTCGCTATCCAGCGACCAGATGAAGACTTCCGACATGGCAAAGCGCCGGCAGCATTTTTCATACTCGGCAATGATGCTCAGGTCACTGAAGCTGGTGCCCTCGCCGGTACGGGTTGGCGACTTGTTCTGACCGGCCAGGTCGGGGAAACGGTCCAGCCAGGTCGTCACCTCCTGGATGCTGGGGAACTCACTCGGCTGCCAGGGCGGGTTGTCCTCGGTGAATGAAGCGCGGACCATGTCGCAGAAACGAGCGGCGGTCTCTCGGCGCTTGGTGCCGTTACCGTTCTGGGCGATATGGTTGCCCGTTTCCAGAATGGTCGCCATGGGCAGAATGAAGGTCGCTCCCAGCTCGGCGTAGTGGCGATAGTCCGCCGTCACTTCCGCCAGCTGTTGATTGCGGTCAGGCACATTGAGCAGGTTGAGTAGCACGCTGGTATCGATCAGGCAGACGCAGCTCACGACTCGCCTCCCTGCATCCTGGCCAGCCAATCCAGCGCCTTGGCCTTCTTCTGTTCGGGCGATACCGGAGATTTCACGAAGCGATCGACCACGCCGCGGGTCACGAGCTCGCCCAGCGGCCCCTGGGCCACCAGGCCGGGGTAGTCCTCCAGGTCGGCCAGCCGCACCAGGCGGCTGTCGCCCTCTTCCGGGTCGCGGTAGCAGAACACCACGTCGCCCAACGAGGCGTCAGGCAGTGCATCCATCAGCGCCGGGTTGTGGGTGGAGAGCAGCAGGCGCAGGTGGCGCTGCTCCGCCAGCCGCCGCATGGTCTCCATCAGCTGAAAGGCCCGCGAGGGGTGGATGCCGTTATCGACCTCCTCGATGACCACGGCGGCCCCCTCCGGGGCGGATAGCATCGCTGCGGCGATGGCCAGCACCCGCAGGGTGCCGTCGGAGAGCAGCTCCACCGACCACTCCCGCTCCTGATGGCCAAAGCTCTCTACCAGGGAGAGCGCAACGCGACCCTTGCGGTCTTCGAAGAAGCGCACATCGGTCACGTTCTGCTCGGGCAGGCTCTTGATGAAATCGAGAATCCGCGGCCGGTTCTCCTCGGCCTGCCAGAGCTGATAGAGCACACCCGAAAGGTTGGCACCGTCACCGCGCAGCGTGCGATCCGGGTGGCTGTCGTCACGCATCAGCGCGGGCACCGGGTCCAGAAACAGCGTGGCCACCAGCTGGTCCTGAAACGCCTGGGTAGTGGGCGGGATCACATGGCGCGCCTTGTCGTGCCCCTCTTGGAACATCGCCGAACTGGCGAGCTGGCACATCACAGCGATCTGGTCGGTGCAGGTCACCTGTGGCTTGCGCCCGCCCCGGGCGAAGTTGTTGTAGGCCACGCGAATATCGGTACTGAGCCCCTGGGATACCTGCTCCACCTGGTAGAGAGGAAAAGCCTCGCTAGGAGAGCTGATGGTTTCCTGGGTGATATGCAGCTCACCATCGCGCCGAGCGATCGCGATATCCAGCTGGTTCCAGTCGCTCTCAGCCCGGCGGCAGCCGAGCCGAAAGGTATCGGCACCGAGGTAGCCCAGGTCGCGCACCTGACCGCGCAGGATCTCCTCGGAGTCGTCCACCCGATGCTTGAGCACCGAAAGCTTCTGCCCCTGCCCCAACCAGCAGAGGAAGCGGAACGCCTCGATGGCGTTGCTCTTGCCCGAGGCGTTGGCCCCGATCAGCAGCGTCAACGGTGCTAGCGGCAGCGACTGCCGCCGGTAGCTCTTGAAGTGGTCGATCAGGATGCGCGTCAGCATGCGGCCTCCTCGGTGGGAGCGGTTGCCTCCACCTTGACCCGCCGCTTGCCGGTGAGCAACTGCTGCATCAGGGCCCTTTTCTCCTGGCGCAAGCAGTCGAGGCGCTGCTGCTGGGCTTCGATTTCCGCATCTGCGGTTTTGAGTGCAAGCACGATGGCCTTTTGTTCATCCAATGATGGCAGCGGCACCTTGATGGCACTGAATTCCTTCCAGCGCAGGCTGCCTCTACGGTCAACGGAAGCGTTTGTAGAGGCAGCAAAGACCTGACGATAGTGGTCTGTTTTCAACAGCCTGAACAAGAACTCGGGATCTACCCTTTCCTCATCAGGCCTAAAGACTACGTAGATCGGGCTGACCAGCCCCCTATCATAAAGATTCTGAAGGCCAATCGAGCCTTCTTCGACGTGGTTTGATGGGAACCCGATGTCACCTCTATAGATAACCTTGTAGCCGGAAAGATCTTCGCTGTAGACCCTCTTATTGAAATAGGAAAGAGAGTCGACAAAGCCATCGTACTTCGAGCATGAAAGCACCGGCAGCTCTTCTGCTTCACGGTTTTTCTCAGAGGACTGTCGGGAGAAGCTACCGATTTCAATGAATTCCCAATCATTTGGTACATCACCATACTTCTCCCGGCGCTCTCCAGGATGAACAGTGAACCCCGGCAGCCGCCGCTTGCCGGTAAGCAGCTGCTGCATCAGGGCATGCCTCTTCCGCTGGCTAATTTCGACTATACGCTCAGTGGTGCTTATTGCCTCGTCCCACGTAGACAATATTAATGAAATTTTCTCCCTTTCCTTCTTGGGCGGAAAAGGAAATTTAAAACCATAAAGATCACCACTATTTATGGAATTTATCGTTGCACCAAGATTTTTATTAACCTCCCTGTGATAGTGATCCGTGTTAAAAAGATGCCTAACAAAATCACCATGCCTTGATCTAAAAAGCGTCATGAACGCACCGTGAGCAACGCCCTCCGAAGCCTTATCAATGACAGCAGACTTACCTATCAAGCTCTTACTTCCATTCCTCACACATATTAGAATATCCCCCTCCCTGGTTCTTGACCCACTCTTAACATGAGCGTTCACGTAAACACAGTCAGAGAAATCAATCCTGCCTGATTGCACATTCGACGACCTAAGCACGAGCAGCCCGCCTTGGTCCGTCACATCTTCAGGCTTATAGGTCAGGCCTGTTATGCAAACACCAAGGTCTTTCAGCTTTTTATACTCCCAACCTTCAGGTAGTTTACTCATCTCGCTCCTCCCTGGCCGATTTTCCAACAACTTCTTCCTCAACACCCAACGCCCACCAGTAGGGCTGGAAGCTGCGTTCCACGCTATCGCTGAGCAGCTCGATAAAGGGCCCGTAGTCGCCGCTGCAGTGGGCCGTATCCAGGGCTTCGTAGTAAGCCAAGCGCTGTTCAATCTGGATCAGCGCCGCCGGGAAGCCGGCCTTCATCAGCTCCAGGTTCATCAGCAGCCGCGAGGTGCGGCCGTTGCCGTCCATAAAGGGGTGGATCTTCACGAACTCGCCGTGCACGCGGGCGGCGCGCTCGACCGGGTGCAGCTGGTCAGCTTCGTCACGGTACCAGGCGATAAAATCGCTCATGGCCTGGGGCACGATATGCGCTTCTGGCGGCCGATGATCAGCCCCCGAGATCATCACGTTGACCTGGCGGTAGCCCCCGGCATGCTCGTCGTCGATGTTCTTGAACACCAGCTGGTGTAGCGACTTGATCAGCCACTCTGAAAGCGGCTCGTTCTGGCTGACCAGCTCCTCCACCATCAGGATCGCTTCCCGGTGGTTGATCGCCTCGAAGTGCTCGCGCAGGGTCTTGCCACCTACGGCGATGCCTTGCAGGACGACCTTGGTCTCCTTGAGGGTCAGCGTGTTTCCCTCGATGGCGTTGCTGTGATAGGTCCACTGCAGCCCCAGGGAGTCGTGGAGATTCTCCACCACCTGGCGCGGTAGCGGCCGGTGCCGGTCCAGCTGCGCCTTCAGCCAGTCCAGATGGGCGAAACGTTTACTCATGGTCACCTTCCCCGGGGCTAGCTGCCGCTATCTGCTGCTGCACCAGCACCCGCTCACGCTCCAGTTCACGCCGTAGCTCCTCTTCAGAGGGCAGATAGGGCAAATACTTGGCCGCGAACATCTGCTCGCTGTCGGTGAGCACCGAGTACTTCACCACCGCCTCGCTTTTCTGGCTACACAGGATCAGCCCAATCGTGGGGTTATCGTCATTGCCTTTACGGTGCTGGTCATAGATGCGGATATAGCTGTCCATCTGGCCCACGTCCTGGTGGGTGAGCTTGCCCAGCTTGAGGTCGACCAGCAGGAAGCACTTGAGCTTGAAGTTGTAGAAGACGAGGTCGATATAGAAGTCCTGATCCTCGGTACTGATGCGCTGCTGACGGGCGACGAAGGCAAAGCCCTTGCCCAGTTCCAAAAGGAACGCCTGGAGGTTGTCGATCAGCCCCCGCTCCAGGTCGGCTTCCAGGTAGCGCTCGCTGGGCAGGTCCAGGAAGTCGAGCACATAAGGGTCGCGCAGGTAGTGCCGAGTATCCTGCTCCGCCAGCGGTTGCGTGAGCGCCTGCGCCTCTTCCTGCACCGCGGCTCGGTCACGGCTGCTCAGCAACCGCTCGTAATAGAGCTTGCCGATTTGCCGCTCCAGCGCCCGCGCGCTCCATCCCTGCTCGATGGCCTCTTGCTGATACCACCGCCGGGCCGCCTCACTTTCGACCCGCAGCAGGACGCGGTAGTGCGTCCAGCTCAATTCGAGACGCACTGCGTCTCGAATTGGAAAAGCCTGATAGAAGCGCCTCATGGTACGCAGGTTGGTGATATCAAAGCCCCTGCCAAACTCCTGTGTCAGCTCCTCGGAGAGCCGCTGCAGCTGCTGCTTACCGTAGACGGCCCGCACCTCGCCCTGCTGCTCGTCTTCAACGATGAGGCGCCCGATGTGCCAATACGTCTGTACCATGGTGCTGTTGACGGCCTGCACCACCTCACGCCGGGCGGCGCCAACCAGCTGGCGGATCTCTTCCACCAGCTGGGGGCTTAGATCTGAACGCTGAGATCCTTGCTTAGGCCGCCGCTCGGGCTCACGAGACATAGCCCAGCTCCTTGAGATACCCCTCCATCTCGCGGTCCAGCTCCTCGAGCCGCTGCTGCAGCTTGTGGCGCTCGGCGCGCACTGCCATCAGGTCGATCTCCTCCTCTTCCTCGAAGGTGTCGACGTAGCGGGGAATGTTGAGGTTGTAGTCGTTCTCCTGGATCTCCTCCAGCGTGGCCAGGTGGCTGTACTTGTCGACCTCTTCGCGCTGCTGATAGGTACGCACGACCTTGGCGACATTCTCGTCGCTGAGCTGGTTCTGGTTCTTGCCGGCAACGAACTCGCGGCTGGCGTCGATAAACAGCACCTTGTCGTCGGTCCTGTCCTTGCGGAACACCATGATGGCCGCCGGGATGCCGGTGCCGTAGAAGAGCTTCTCCGGCAGGCCGATCACCGCATCGAGCATGCCCTCATCGATCAGCTGCTTGCGGATCTTGCCTTCGCTGGAGCCACGAAACAGCACGCCGTGGGGGACCACCACGCCCATGCGTCCCCCCTTCTTTCCAGCACCAGGTGGCTTGAGCGTCTCGATCATATGCAGGATGAAGGCGTAGTCGCCCTTGGTCTTGGGCGGCACGCCGCGGCGGAAGCGCCCGTAGGGGTCGCTGCCGGCACCCTCATGGCCCCACTTCTCCAGCGAGAACGGCGGATTGGCCACCACCACGTCGAAGTGCTTCAGCTTGCCCTCACCGTCCAGCAGCTTGGGGTTACGCAGGGTATCGCCCCATTCGATCTTGTGGTTGTCGATGCCGTGCAGAAACATGTTCATCTTGGCCAGCGCCCAGGTACTGCCGATGGCCTCCTGGCCATACAGGGCAAAGCGCTTGGAGCCGTCATAGGCGCTGCGGATCTGGTTGGCACACTTCAGCAGCAGCGAGGCGGAGCCGCAGGTCGGGTCGCAGATCTCGTCGTTCTCCCTTGGCGCCACCAGCTCGGCGATCAGCTCGGAGACCTCCGGCGGAGTATAGAACTCGCCGGCCTTCTTGCCAGACGAGGCGGCAAACTGCTTGATCAGGAACTCGTAGGCGTTGCCGATGATGTCGAGCTTGCCCACCCGGCTCGGGCGCAGGTTAAGGTCGTCCTTGGCAAAGTCCTCCAGCAGCGACTTCAGGATCTCGTTCTTCTGCTTCTCGTCACCCAGCTTGGCGGAGTTGAAGCTGATGTCCTGGAACACGTCGGCCAGCTTGCCGGTGTTGGCTTCTTCGATGGCATGCAGGGCCTTGTCGATGCGCTCGCCGTTGCCGGGCTCATGACGCGCCTCGTGCAGGGCGTAGAAATTGGCGTCCGGCGGCAGCACGAAACGCTCGTTCTGCATCAGCTCATGGATCAGCGCCGGGAAGTCACCGTGCTCGGCCTTGTACTGGTCGTAGTGATCCTGCCAGACGTCCGACAGGTACTTCACGAACAGCATGGTCAGGACGTAGTCCTTGTAGATGCTCGGGTCGACGGTGCCGCGGAAGGTATCGCAGGCGTTCCAGACCGCCTTGTTGATGCGGTCCTGCTTGATGGCGTCAGTGCTGTTGATTTCAGTGCTCATGGCTATCCTCCCTGATCAGTGGTGGCCGGCGACGGCCGAAGCATGCGGTATGGTGTTTGAAGCTGGCTGCGGCGCCCGCGCCTGAGCGAGGACGGCGCTGCCCAGGGCCTGCATCTGCAGAGCCCGGTTTTCGATGAGCGCCTGCAGCTGCGTCACCTCTTCCCGAGCGGCGCGGTGATAGGCCACCACCAGCGCCTGCCGTGCGAGATCGGGAAGGGTCACGGGCAGCGCCTTGAGCTGCTGTTTGGTCACGCTGTGCTGGGCCGAGCCCTGGCCCCAGCGGGCAAGGTAGGCCTGGGCGTCGTGATGATTGATCTGCCACGCCAGAAATTCGGGCGAGACCTTGCTACTGGCTTTCTCAGTCAGGCGAATCAGAAAGAAGTGTGGCGTGCAGACCGTCTCGGCAGGAATCTCGTCAGGCACCACGGCCGCGAAGAAGCGCGAGCCGCGAGAGATAAACAGCAGATCACCGGGCTGCAGGTAGTCCGGCTTGCGCTTGCCCTCCAGGGTGACCCGATCAAACGCATCCTCCCGGCAGTTGGACCCAAAGCCCTGCTCCGGGTCCAGGTGGCGCAACTGCACCACCCGCGCACTCCCCTTGGGGTCGTGCTTGAGCGCCCCGCGAAAGGGGTAGCCTGGCTTGATCTCGGCGAGGGCCTCCAGGGGCACCTCATGGGGTGTTGCGGTCGTCATCGCGCTCCGCCTTGTTGCGTCATCCTTCATGATGCAACGAAGCGTAGGCTGGCAGCGCGAATGAGTCAAGGGGATTTATGCATCATCCACAAAGATGCAAAAATGCCGACTTACTATCGCCAGTTGCTAGGCAGGTGCCCGCTTGGTTGAGAAAGCGAGGTGATAGGCATCTGGTCGGTGGTCTGCCCTTAAACGAGCACTATGCTCCCCCCATAAGACGCTGCACTCCCCCCACAAGAAGAGGATCTCCCCTCACAAGGGCACAACCTTCCCCCATAAGCGCGCGAGCTTCCCGCATTAAAGGAGTTAACACTGACACTCGGGGCCTGAGCCTTCACGATGAACGACAGCAGCCAGCTTCACGTGAGGGGTAGACTACGCCAGCAGCGCCTCCAGGCTCCCCGCGGGGCTTGCGCGGCCGGCGCCGCTGCTTCCCCGCCCAGCCGAACGGCTCCGGGCGTTGAGCTTCTGGCGATAGGCGAGCCCGGTGCCGGGAATGCCCGCGTGGCCGTGCACGCCCCTTGGCCCCACGCTGAGGCTCGCGCCCCGCGGGCCCACCGAAAGCCCGAGGCCCCGCTTGCTCAGATTGAGGCGGATACCCGGCGCGAGGGTGATACGGCGCTGGAAGCGAAATCCCACGGCGACCTCCTTGTCGGTAGATGCAGACAGCGCTTCATTCTGCACAGGTGCGCCGACGTAGGGGAAGCGCATAGTGCAAAAACAGCAGAATCAGTGAGTTAGGTAGGAGGCTTTCTGCAAAAGCTGCGGTTTCTTTCTGCAGCGCCGCTTCAAGCTAGCGGCGCCACGACAGGGTGAGAAACGACCAGCGCCGGCAGCAACCCTTTGCCTTTTCCCTTTCCCTTTGTCGTCCGCACTCTCCCCGGCCTTTAGGGGCAAGCCCCTTCCCCTTGAGTCCCCTTCCCTTCCAGCCTTTGGGCTTTTCACCTTTTTCTGATGTAATGCCAGCAGCCTCGTCAGCGTGCACACTTGACATTCCCTTTCGCTGCGGCAAAACTATACGCAAACTACGTACACTTCTATGAAAGCAATTTTTGTCGAGCTGCCCGCGTTCGAGCGGCATCGCTCCTCCTATTTTGATGACGCCGAATTTCGCGCCTTCCAGAACCTCTTGCTCAAGAACCCTACCGCGGGTGATGTCATTCAGGGCACGGGCGGACTTCGAAAGGTTCGGTTCAGTGACCCCAAACGACAGAAGGGCAAGCGTAG
Organism: Halomonas sp. PGE1; assembly: GCF_013000985.1. Lineage (NCBI taxonomy): Bacteria > Pseudomonadati > Pseudomonadota > Gammaproteobacteria > Oceanospirillales > Halomonadaceae > Halomonas > Halomonas sp. PGE1. Next base: position 658,717 of record NZ_CP053032.1, on the reverse strand, counting down.
CGGGGTTCGCATCATCTACTACTGGTGGCTCAACGGCTCACAGTTCTGGCTCTTCACCTTGTACGACAAGGACGCTCAGGACGACCTGACCCCGGCCCAGCGCAAGACCCTCAGGCAAATGCTGGATGCTGAGATCAACGCGAGGACATGACCATGGACCGCAACATCTTTGACGAACTCGTCGAGGGCTTCGACGCTTTGGCGGAGGAGCGCCAAGGCAAGCGCACGCTGCGCTCGCATCCTGTCGCTCTGGATGAGGTCCCTGACGTCACTGCCGATGAGCTCATCGCGCTGCGCGAGAAGCTGCATATGTCGCGACCGGTGTTTGCCATGTACCTGCGCACCAACCCCAGGACGCTGGAGAACTGGGAACAGGGCCGCGCCAAGCCCAACGCCCAGGCCAAGACACTCATCCGGCTGGTCCAGAAGTACCCCGAGACCATCGAGCATCTCGCATCCCTCAGCTGACCCCAGTGGAGCTTCCCCCATGCTGGGTCTATGCTAGAGATCTGATGTATCCAGGGAGGGAAGCCCATGGCCATGAAATCACTCCTGGCCCGAGCCGTCGCAGCTGGCAATAAGGCACATCGACAGAGCCAGCAGGACGGCTGGTCCGATGGCTGGCACACCCAGGCGAGCACGACAGAGTCGCTGCGCGTGCTCCGCGACTCCGCCGCTGGCATGGCCAAGTCCACTGCCCAAACGGCCACCACCCAGGAGGGGTGGCAGCGCATCGCTCGGAGAGCCGGCAAGGTGGCCGGAGGAGCGGCCGTGGTGGCTGGTGGTGTGGCTCAGGGGATGCTGCAACGCACCTCTGCGTGCGAAGACCATGACGATGTACCAGATCATCTACGCTTCGGCCCTAGCTCTAGCGATCCGGGTGGGTCTCCATACTCATCCGACCCGGAGCACTGAGGGGGAAGGAAGGATCAATACTGGTCAGGACTTCGACTGAACCTTGTCCCCTCCCTGCTTCCCTGCTCCCTGAGCAGTCTTCCCACCACCGTCGCCGATGCCTCTTGCGAGCTCGCTGCCGACCTTCATGCCCGCCCATCCCAGCACCGCCACCCAGATCGTCGGCAGCACCAGAAACATCATCCCCTCCACGAACTGCAGCACCATGCGGTCGTAGAGGTTGTTGGCGGCGGAGAGCCAGCTCAGCTTGGCGGCGTCGCTGCGGTAGAGCAGATCCACCAGGTTGGCGTTGATCCAGCGGGCAAGCTCCCACCAGAAGGTCAGGAACCACACGGCGAAGAGCCCGAAGGTAGCCATGCCGGCGACCTTGAAGCTGTAGCTGGAGATGACCATGACGAAGGGCAGGCAGATGATGATGGCCATCACCAGGATGCCCTGCACCATCGGTAGCGCCTGCTTGAGCATGTCCATTCCGGCCTGGAAGGGAAGGATCGACAGGGTGCCGCCTACCATCGCGCCGGCTGTCACGGTGGCATCCCAGAAGCCACCGCCGTCCAGCCCACGAAAGCCCACCACCGCCTGATCCAGGTTGCCGCTGGCCGCACCCGAGCGAGGGCTGACCAGGCGACGGATCACGTAGTCCTCGGCGTCGCTGCTGGTGAAGACGCTGCGGAAGTCGTCCCAGAACCCGGGGCTTACCTCCTCGTGCAGCCGGGCCCGCAGGCCAACGCTCTCGGCGGACCACCACTCCCGGCAGGAGGGGTAGCCCGGCATCCCCGGGCCGGTATTGGGCCGGGAGACGTCCCGGTCGGCATCATAGGGGAAGCCGGCGATGGGCCGCCCGGCATAGAAGCTGTCGTAGTAGCCGGGCGTGGTCTGGAAGTAGTTCGATCCGATCCAGTCCACGTCCATGGCGCGGGTCGCCTCGATGGTGCCGCCCTCCTGCAGCAGCCGGTTGCGCGCCGGCCCGAAGCACTGACGCTGGAACTCGCCGACCTCCTGTTGCAGCCCCGGATCTTCGACGCTGTGCAGGTCCAGCTCCATGCGGATGGACTCGAAGTCCGTCGAGCAGGGAATGGCGTGAATCGCCGCGGCGGTGAGCCCGTGGGACACCGCATGCACCCCCGCCCACCACAGCGGGATCCTGGCCTGCTGGCCACCGATCGAACTCTCGGTCGCGCCGAACGCCCCCTCGGACCAGCCGCCCGCGGCAAACTGGCGAGTGCCGCACTCCAGCGAGCGGCTCTCGTCGATATCGGCGGTGGCCAGCTGGACCTGCAGCAGCGGCAGGCAGGTGAAGGCGTAGGCCAGGATCATGGCGTAGAGCCGGGTCTCGATGCGGTTGACCGTGAGGATGCCCTTGGTCCCCGCCTCGTCGCCCTCCTGGCGGGCCTTGAACCACTCTGAGAGCACCAGGGTAATGAACGGCACCGCGGCGATGCCGGTGCCGACCATGACGTTCCAGATGGCGTTGTTGATGATCCAGCCCAGCAGCGTCATGGCGTTGGCGAAGTAGTCGAACACCACCAGCGGCGCGGTCAGCAGGCCTCCCATCAGGCACCTCCCAGCTGGTTGATCAGGTTGGTGACTTCCAGCAGGACCAGGATACCCAAGGCCATCAGCTCGAGCCGGCGGAGCTTGGCGAGCGCCTGCTGCCCGTCATCGCGATCTCGGCGCAGCCGCGCCACCGCCCGATGGCGCACCTTGCGCCACCAGACCAAGGCCAGCGCGGCGTAGAGGCTCATCCGCCAGGCCAGCAGCCAAGGCCAGGCGGCCTGCCAGGCGGCCTGCCAGGCGCTATGGTGGGCCTCGAGCCCACCCAGCAGCCGCACGCTGACGGCGAGAATGGCGCCGCTCAGCAGGAACATGACGACCAGCACCGCCATGGCGACCAGCAGCGACGGCCAGCGGGCCGGGTTCAGCCAGGAGAAAGCACGTGGGGCCATCAGTCACCGCCCTCCTCGCCGGCTGGGCGGCCGCGGCCGTCCAGGGCCGCATCCGGACGGAAGGTCTCGCCCTGCGAGGCGCCCTGGCTGCGCCGGGCGGCCCGCTCCAGGGCGATGCCAGCAGCGCTGTTGCCCAGCGCCTGGCGGATCTCCATCTCGGAGCGCAGCGACTCGATATCCCGATCCAGGGCCACCAGCTTGCGATCCAGCGCCGACATGCCCTGCTCATTGTCGGCGATGCCCGGATCACTGCTGCCGGCCAGCAGCAGCCGGCGCGCCCACAGCGCCTTGGTCAGAGTCCGGGCCAGGGCCATCTCGCCGCTCAGGCGGTGGATCAGCAGCGAGGCCTCGGGGTCGCTGCGCAGCGACTCGATCACCCCTCGGGAGACGGTCAGGCCGTCGCCGGCGGAGACCTGGCGCAGGTTCTCCGGGGTCAGCGGCTCGCTGCCGTCGACCAGCCCCTGCAGCAGCCCGTAGACCTCCTGCTGCTCACGCTCCAGCTCGCGCACCAGGCCACTGCCGGCCTGAGTCTCGCTGCGCTCGCAGCCGTCGCAGGTACGAATCGACTGCTCGCCGATCACCGTCTGGGTCCACTCGGCGGCCTCCTCGGGGCTCTGCCAGACCGTGCACATGCCGCCCAGGCAGCTCCCTGCCCCGCTGCCTGACCCTGCGCCGCCACCGCTCCCACCGGAAGCGCCGGCCAGCCCACCGCCGCCAATCCAGGAGCCCTCGTTGGTGGCCACCGATCCCCAGCCGCCACCGCCTCCGGCAATGGGGGCCGTGCTGGTGGTGTCATCACGGCCGTGCAGCAGGTTGTAGCCGGCGCGAGCGGTGTCCTGCACCACGCGAATCGGCGCCTGATCCTGGCCGCCGCGGCGCTGGCCTCCCACCCAGGTCACGCCCTGGTTGCCGCCCGACTGGTCGACCTGCTCCTGCGCCGCGACGACGTCGGCGTTGGACTGGGCCGCGTTCTGCCAGCTCTCGGCCGCGGCCATCTGCTGCCACCCCTGCCCGGTGACCATGTCGGCCATGCGCTCGGACATCTGGCGGCAGGACATGGAGGCGCGGTCGAAGTCCACCCGCCCCTGCAGCACGCCATTGCTCAGCAGGTCATAGAGCCCCGGGTTGGCCCGCTGGATGACCATGGCGGGCAGCGAGGCCACGGCACCCTGGGCGTTCTGAACCACCGTCCCCATCAGGTTCTGGAAGCCGTCGGTGACGCCGTTGAGCTGGTTGGAGACTGTGGCGCCGATATCGAAGTTGCCGCAGGTGGCATTCATGTTCCAGCTGATGCCGATACCGCGAACGTTGGGATTGTAGCCCCGCCCGGCGGAGACGCTGAAGGGCGAGGCGCCGCCGATCTGGTAGTAGAGGGCATCGGCGGATTGCGCCTGAGACTGGGCAGCATGGGTAGACAGCAGTCCCACCACCAGGGCGCCGGCCAGCGGTGTGAGGGTGAAGCGTCGCGTGCGAGATCCTTTCATCGACTTCTCTCCTTCAGGGGACGGCGTAGAGCAGGGTCTGGCCGCGGCGCTGGCAGCAGCGATAGGGGCGCCACAGCGACCAGGCGTAGTCACCGCCCGCGTCCAGGCGGTCGGCGTAGGTGTCGGTGACGCCGCGGTCCGGCCACACCCGGCAGGCGTTGCTCATGTTGGGGGTCAGGCGCTGCCAGCGGTGGGTCGAGGCATCGCCCTCCTTGACCGGCCCGGGCGGCCAGTAGCCGTCGCGGCGGGCGGCCACCAGCGGCGTGTAGACATGGGGCTGCCCGGTGCGGGTGACGATATCGGCAGAGCGCTGGGCAGTGGTCGCCGCGGTCTTGTAGTCGTGCACCTGGGTCAGGAAGCCGCTGCGCGGATAGATATTGCCCCACAGGTCGCCGGGCTGGCCCAGCTCACGCATGCCGGGCGTCAGCGCCTCGGGGTAGAGCGACTCGGGAATGCCGCTACGCCACGCCAGGGCGTCCAGGGTCGAGAGGTGGCAGGGCTGGAAGGGCGTCGCTGCCCCGGCGCAGGTCATGCCGAAGGCGCTGGCGAAGCTGCTGAAGGCCCCGCCGGCGGGATGGCCGATGGCGTCCACGTTCTTGAAGCGCAGGTGCTCGTGTTGAGCCCGGCTGACATCGGAGGTGCTCTGCCCACCGGCAAGCGCCTCGCCCAGCGGCGGCGACAGCGCCGCTACCTCCCACCAGGGGTTGTCGCCGGTGTTCTCGTAGCTGGAGACCACCAGCTCGGGAATATAGTGGCGCACCTGCACCGAGGTGCGGATCGAGCAGCCCGACCAGGAGCAGTTGAGCCAGACGCAGATGCCGATGACCTGGTAGTCCAGGCACTGGGTGGAGAGCGATGAGGCGACGATCTGCGGCGTCGTCAAGGCCTGGGCCGGCTTCTCCACCACGCCCAGGCTCAGCAGCACGGCGCCCAGCACAATCCCCGCCGTCTTGAAGGGCCTCATCGGCGGCCCTCCTGCCCCATTAGCCGCTCGGCTTCTCTCAGCGCCTCGGCCACGTCCGGCTGGCCGTAGATCACCTGGCGGCCATCGATCACCACCGCGGGGACTTTCTCGATACCCAGCTGCCAGGCCCTGGCCAGCCCGAGATAGCTATCGGCATAGCGGTCGGCCGTCTCCTGCCACTCAGGCGTCGCCATGCGCTCGCGCATCATGGCCGCCGCAACGTCGGGATCAGCAGGAAGATCACGCGACAGCTCGGCATCCAGGCGACCGGGCGCATCGAGTTCGATCACCGCCAGGCCCGAGGGCACATTGACTGCCGGCGCCCCGGCAGTGGTAAAGACCTCGATAGCTGGCTCGGCAAGTGCAGGGCCTGCGAGGCAAGGGAATAGCACGAAAGCGGCCAGCCAACGGCGCGGGTGGTGTCTCTCCATGCTTGCCACTCCAGTAGAAAAGGAACTGGCACAGCATTACGGAGTCAACTTTGCGCTGCATCAGGAAATGTTAACTCGACCGCGAGGTGTTTTCTGGGACAGTAGCCCAATATCTCAGAGCACCCATCATCATGCTGGCAACTGCCACAGCCCCGGTTAACTGAAGAGAGGCATTGATTCAAATAACAGCAGCCACCATACTTGCTGCCAACACTCACCCAATGCGAGGAGACGCATGTCCATTCTCAATACCTACATGCAGAAGGAACAGCAGCTCAAGCAGCTCCAGGAAGAGCTCGACAAGTTGAAAAATGACGACCGCCTCAAGGCCGAGCTGGAGTTCAAGGACAAGCTCGAAGCCCTGATGCGCGAGTTCGACAAGTCAGCTGCCGACGTGATCAAGCTGCTGGACCCCAAGCAGGCTACCGCCAAGGTCGCCAGCACCACGAGCACCGGCCGCGCCAAGCGTAAGCTGAAGATCTACAAGAACCCCAACACCGGCGAAGTCGTCGAGACCCGCGGCGGCAACCAGAAGACGCTGAAGGCGTGGAAGGATGAATATGGTGCCGAGACGGTTGAGGGTTGGCTGGTGAGAACTGAGGACTAAATTTCTTCACCCTGCCTGCCGAAAACATGGCAGGCAGGGCACCTTTCGACTAGGGTAGCCGTCCGTGGAATTTTCCTCAGCTCTACAAACCAGCCGTTCGACTCGGTTTAACTCCTTAGCCCGCAGTCTCTTCTGGGGCAGGAGAGCGCTGAAGCCTCATGGCCATGTTCATATTCAGAGCGGAATCGACCCAATATTTTTTTTCAGTAAGGCCTGCGTGCGCGGACGTCCAGCCGCCGAGGTATTGAAGCCTAGACCGTATCGGTAGATTTCAGGCAGAAACAATCGCTCCTCTCCCAAGCTCCCACCAACGTCCTCATAGATCACACCAATTTCCTGCAAGGAGCTAAGAAGATCCGGATCGAGCAGTGCCTGCTCTCGACTGAACGGCACTCTGAGGTTGCGAACGTCTTGCTGCTCCATAATCTCAATCCACCTTTTCAGAGGGGCAATCTCCGACTTGGCTTCGCTAACTTTCTCGACACTACACTCTGGAATCGCATTGCGCATGGATTCTGGCGAAAGTAAACGATCACCCCACTTCTGCTCTATTTGCATTGACTCTAACTTTGCAGCAAACTTTAGGAAGCGGACTAAATCACGGGCTTGCACATTACCCTTCAAGTCGCACAACGCAGAATACACCCATCTCGCCGAGTGTGCCTCTTTGGACTTTTCTCTACCTAGCTTTTTCCCCCAAAGACCTTCTAATTCGCCCTTCAGCTCCTCTATGCGCAGGGACTCTGCAGATCTCATATCGCTAGAACACACCCCAGCTTGGCAGCTCAGCATAAAGGCTAAGCGCAAGAAGCTCTCTGGGTTCCATTGCAGGCGAAAAGGCTGGAAGCGCTGCATCCACTGACCCAGATTTTGCCGAATAGTGGCTCGCACATAATCAGCTCGCACAAAAATCATGGCACCCACACATCGCTTATCCAGCTCAGCGATACGATTGGGTAACCGCAACAAGGCATGAATTGCATTAGACGCATCGCCGTCATTAGCATCTTTGAAAGCATCTTCAATCCCATCAAACATGATAACAACTCGCGCCCCATGCACAGCCAGCTTTTGATTAAGAGCTCGCAACCCTCCAGACGAGACTCCGAACTGCAAAGCAATAAGGTCGTCCCAGAAGTCCTCCCAGTGCTCAGGCGGGGTTTTGAGCGCATCATCAATTCTTCGCCGAATCTCGCTAGCACTAAGCAGGAGGCCTTTGTCGCCCTCAATCAAATCAAGCGTGCTCTTTTGAACTAACTTTATCTCTCCGCCAGGCGAATCTTCAATATTCTCTGACCACAGCATGGGGAAAACAGCGGCATCTTTAATACTCGGCGGTCTAAAACCAAGCCTCCCCAAAAAATTCCGCCAGGACCTTGCCCCAACCAATTGGCGGAAAGTAAAAGTCTTACCAGCCCCCTTAGCACCAATCATTAATAGATTAGGCAGCTCACTGGAGTAATGTTTGCCAAGATTGAGCAGCGGCTCCGTTGCAAGGATAGCGCTTGTAGTGCTGCTATCAGCAAATTCCGCTGCTTCGCATACCTCATACAACCTTCTTGCTTTATCCTGTCGTGACAAAACTTTGGGACTTTCGTCACCTTCTGCAGTGTCTGCATAAAGAGCTTTAGCCCATTCGCTCGCGCTAGAAAATAAGAGACTGGAAAGAGGCAAGGCATCCAGCGCCTCACGCATCGACCCGATGGACATCAGGGTACTCAGGAACTCGGCCTCTAGCCACTGCACCCCTGGAGTCAATGCATCATCTGTAGGGTAGGCCGCACCTAGCACTTTCAATGCAACTTCGTAATGCCCTGCATCTCGTAGCTCCTTGGTCAGCAGGCTCAATACCACCGTGGGCCGAGCACTCTCTTGTTGCTCTGCCGGCAACTGCCGATTGAAAGCGTATAGGCGACGCAACACTTCAGCCATGCCCTGCACCGATTGAGGTGCCACGGTACTGACAAAAAAGTGATCCACCCGGGGGTCGAACAAGATAGGGCTGGCAAGCTCACTCAAGCCTGCTCGAAGATCGATAAACACAGCGTCCACACCTAGACGCTGACCCAGCGCATGCAAATGATCCGATAACTTCCAAGGGTTGGTCGGGTTGCGCGCCAAGTGTTCGGGCGCCACGGGCATGTCCTGAATGTCGGTCAAGTCCAAGGCGGCTGGCAAAACAAACAGTTCACGCTGCAAGCCACCCACATTAAGTGAGGTCTTACGTAACTCATCCGCAAAGAAATTCAGTGTGGCATCCAGCCCGAAGGGTGGGTAGTGCAAGGCCTCCAGCAGTTGCACGAAAGACACTGTAGGCCGGTTGGCTTCATCCAGCCAGAAGCTGACGCCGGGGGCCTCCAAATCCGCGTCTACTACGAGGATTTTCTTAGGTCCTGAGCTAGAGTCTTGCACACATGCCGCGACATAGGTCATGAGTGCGGTAGTGCGACCGACCCCACCCTTGAAGGAGTGGAAGGAAACTAAGTCAGGGCCTGTGGTCCAACTCTTCGGCGCCTTTACCATGGGACGATTAAGGGGCTGTGGAGCGGAGGTATCGGAGTCTGCCTCATCGGTAGATAAGTAAGTGACATCGCGCCATAGCGGGTAGTGTTGCCCTAATGCAGGTACCGCACCCTCAGGGTCCTCCACAAATTCCACCGGATAGCAGGCTTCGCCGATTCGAAGGCGGATGCAACGTGGGTCGCGCTGGTATGCATGACCGAAGATTTTTCTCAGCCAGTCATCCACAGGCTCATCATCTGCGACATGACGCACCTCCATCCCATCGGCAAAGCAGTCCACACTAAGCACACTTGTGGGCAAACAGGTCCACAGTAATGTACGCTGCTTAAGTATGCGTTCGACATCCAGCCAAGTCAGCAAGCGCTCGGCTGTATCCGTTTGCAGGCTCATTTGAGTTCTCCTTGAATCCAGTTCAGCACCTGCTCCAGCTGGTGTTCGCAATCGTTGTCGCTGGGGGCCGCGCATTTCCCACCATAGCGCCAAGCTTGGTGCAGGATACCAATATCGCCGTTGCGGGGCTGCAGAGCGCCGCTTTGTCTGAATGGCGAAAGCTGCAAATTTTCGGGCAGCGAGAGATCAGCCCCTACCTTCAACTCTTTTAGCATTCGTCGCAGGTTATGACCGGTTCTGTCGATGTCTTCGTGGTCGAAAAGGCGGCGGTTCTGCCGCTTGAGCCACACTGCCTTTAAGCCACACTCAACTGCGTAGAACAACAGCAAGCGGTGTGGGTTTTTGCGTTTGCCACCTGCCACTGGTGTCGCGATAGCTGAAAGCTCTCGCCAGGCATGCGTTAACTCGCGATCAGTGAACGGGACAGCGCTCATTGCAAAGCTCCTGAAATGAAATTATCCAATGCTTCCTGCACCGACCTTCTGGTCGTGTCATCGCTGCAGCGCATAGCGACAACGGTGAAGGACCTCGCCACGGCGCTCCAGCGGCAGGTAGGCGAGGTCGATATCGACGGACAGCCGCGGGAAGGGCTGGACGAAGAGGTTGATGGCCGTGCCGCCCTTGAGGGCAAAGCAGGGCTCGTCATTCAGAAAGGGCAACAGCGCGACCAGTAGCCGCACCTGTTCGTGATAGCGGGCCTCAATGCTCATCCGTGAACGCCTCCGGGACCGTGACCTGATATTCCTTGTCCAACCGCCCTCCCCTGCAGAGCTGTCGCTTGCCCTTCCCCAGGTCGAGGCTGTGGGTTTCCAGTCGATGGTACCAGGCGTGGCCGGCATGACGAGCCAGCACCAGGAAAGCACGCTTGGTCTTCACAGACCGGCACTCTGCCAGCAGCGACTGTAGCCGGCGCGGGCGCAGCGTATTGAGCCCGGTGAAGGTATCCACCAGCTCGCTGCTGAACAGCAGGTCGTTGGGCGTAATGGCGATCCACTCGAGGATAGCGCGCTCCGGCGTCGAGATCCGCAGGGCAAACCCCACCCCGGGCGGGTTGTAGTCCATGAGGCTGCCGGAAAGATCCACCGGCAGCCCCTTGTTCTGATGCAGGTCGATCGCTCCGGCCCAGTCGGCCTTCTCCAGCCACAGTGGCAGCGGCGAGCGGGGCTCCGCCGCGTACAGGTGAGTGGTGTCGTGCCCCATGGGCAGGTAGTGGGCAAAGCCCTGCAGGGCCAGGGCGGTCTGGCCGCCCGGCCAGAACGGCGGTGCAGCGGGGTCGCTGAGCGCCTGCAGCGCAAAGACCCCGCTCTCCCAGGTCAGCGGGTCGCCTGCCCGGCAGTAAGCGCCGCGCCCAAGGCGCTTCAGCCAGCCTGCCTCCGTGAGCTTGGCGGCATGGTTGGCGCTGATCCCGTGGGTCTCCAGCCACGCTGTGGTGACCACGGCGCCATGGGGGATCTGCCGCCACAGCCGGTTTACTTTCGTCGCCATAGAATGCCCAATCAGCCAACCTGAATGTCTTTATTAAACCGTCATGGTTTAACTTCAACACATCAAGTGGAAGATTAGGCCAATTTCAACGACTTTTCTAAACCTATATCTCTGTCACCGACCCCATACCCCGGGCCTCGTCCAACCGCTGGGTGATGTGCAGCACCGCCTCGAGCTCCGAGCAGCCCTGCTCGCGCATCACTCGCATGCGCTCGGCCTTCTCCTCGCCCTCGGTGCCGGCGAGGGCCAGGTAGAGGCTGGGGGGCACCACCCGAAACAGCGCTTCCAGGCGCCCTGACAGCACCACCCCCTCGGTGTATTTCTTGGAGACCTTGGTGGCGGAGGCCATCAGCTTGCGCTGGGTGGCGGTGAGATCCTTGAAGCGGCTGACCTGCTCGATCTCGTCCGGGGGCATGTAGAGGCACAGCCAGAACTCGATCATGTTGAGCAGCTTGCGGGCCGCGTCCGGGAAGTCCTCGAGGTTCTGGGTGGCCATCCAGATCCAGTGGGAGAGCTTGCGACCCATCTTGCCCACCTTGACCAGGTAGGGGCTGAGCAGCGGGTTGACGGTGAGCAGGTGGCACTCGTCGATGACCTGGACGATGGGCCGCCCGCTGTACTGATCGCGCTCGGCCAGGTTGGTGATCATGTTGGTCACGCTGATCACCGCCAGGGCGAGCTGGGCTTCGTACCCCTCCCGGGCGAAATGGGCCAGGTCGATGATGGTTACGTCGCACTCGGGCCAGGCGGTGCCGGGGCGGTTGAACACCTCGCCGTCGAAGCCGTCGCAGAACAGCCCCATGGCCTCGCCCATGTCATAGGCGCGACGCTGCCGCTCCTCGGGGATCTCCGTGTCGCGGGAGATTGCATAGAGCGCCTCGCGCACGTCCTGGGTCATGCAGTCGCGGCCCTCTTCCCGACAGCTCTCCGCCGCCCGGTAGATGGCGTCGCGCACCATGCGCCGGTCGGCGCGGCGAAACTCTCGCTCCTCCTTGGGGTCGCCGCCGGTGATCATCAGCCGGGCGGTGATCTCCATCTCGCCCAGCAGGTCGCGCTCCTCGTCGGGCTGCTCCTCTTCCTCCTCCAGGGGCGCCTCTTCGAAGGGGTTAGCGTCCGCGGCGTCCCGGGCCAGGCGGCGCTCCTCCACCTCGTTCTCCAGCAGCCGCGTGGCCGCTGCGAACGGCGGCAGCCTGGCCCCGCAGCCCGGCGACAGCTTGACCTGGTTGACGCTCATCCCCTTGCGCTCGAAATACTGGCCCAGCAGCCCGAAGCTGTTGCCCACCTCGATAATGAACAGCCGCGGGCGGTGCATGGCCATGACCTGGCTCAGCACGCCGTTCAGAGTGGCCGACTTGCCGGCCCCGGTGGGGCCGAACACCAGCATGTGGGCGTTGGCCGAGCGGTCCTCGAGGTTCAGCGGGTCGAAGCTGAAGGTCTCGCCGCCGCGGTTGAAGAAGGTCATGCCGGGGTGACCGGTCCCGCGGCCGCGCCCGAACACCGGCGCCAGGTTGGCCAGGTGGTGGACGTAATTGAACTGGGTGTACCAGCGATTCTTGCGATCCTGCTCCGGGTCGAAGTTCATCGGCAGCCAGCGCAGGTAGGTGTTCAGGCCGGCAACCTCGTCTTCAGGATCCACCGGCGAGAGGTTGACCTGCAGCAGCTGAGTGGCCAGCGCCATGCTGCGCTGCTGGAGGTCCTGCTCGTTCTCGCCCATCAGGAAGAAAGCCAGGGTGCTCTGATAGAGCTTGTGGTTCTGGCCCAGGTAGCGGCGGGCGGTCTCGCAGTCTTCGCGGACCTGGCGGGCCAGCACGCTGTCGCCCACCGCCTTGCTGTGCAGGCGGTTGATATGGTCCTCCAGGGGTTCCTGAGGCGTCGCCACGATGGTCAGCACCGCCTCGGTGCCCTCGGGCAGCTTGTCCATCAGGGCGTTGCTGGCCTGGCCATCGGAGCGGCGCACCTCGCCGGTGAGATGACCCACCACCGGCGCCCGGCGCATCTCCTCTACCACCACGCAGCACTGGGGCAGCCCATCGAACCACCAGAGCCCCGTTTCCACATCGCCTCGGGGCGAGTTGAAGAGCATTCCCTCGGCCAGATCGTAGTTCCAGGCCACGTCACCGGCGTCCTCGGGGTAGTCGCACAGGGAGTAGAAGCGCGCCGGCTCATCGGGGGCCAGCCGCGGCCGCGGGTTGAACCGCGGCAGCAGCCAGCGGTGAAAGGCGCGCCCGTCGTAGCGCTCCAGACGCAGTCCCGCGCCGTGCAGCGCGGCGGCCAGCCGGTCGTAGACCTGATTGGCGGCCTGCTCGGGGGAGAGCCCCCGCTGACGCTCTCCCGCCTGGCGCTTCTTGCCGAGCCAGCGGTAGAGCACCAGGCGCGTGCGGCGGGTCTGGCCCCGCCAGCGGGTCTGGGTCACCCCGTCATCCTGGAACAGCCCGCCCGGCTTGGAGATCGCCTTGAGGTGGGCGCCCATGCTCGCCAGCCAGTCCTGGGTGAACTCGGTCTCCCGGGCCCGGGGTCGCACATAGTCGCGCATCCGCTCCAGGTCGGGGCGGGCGTCGACCTCATCCTTGACGAAGAGCTGTACCACCCAGGGGTGCTGCTCATACTCCGGCAGGCTGTCCTGAAAGGCGGCCTCGATCTGGTCGCGAATCGCCTCCAGAGACTCCGGGGCGCGGCCCTCGGTGGCGATGGGGAAGACCTCGGCCACCACCCCCACCGAGACGCCGTCTTCCAGCAGAAAGCAGCCCGACTCGGGCAGGTACTCCACCCAGGGCAGGTAGTTGCTGAACGAGGGCGCCCGGCGGAAGTGCGCGCGCAGCTCGGCCACGGAAGGCGCCTTGCCCCGGGGCAGGGCCAGCGGCCGGCCGTGAACGTCGCTGTTGAGCGCGGCCAGCGCCTGCGGCTCGGCCGCCTGCGTCTCGCCTTGCTCGTCCTCATCCCTGTCTGAAAGCACGGCTTCCTGCGTCTGGCCCGGATCGCTGTCGCCGGCCGGGGCGCTGCCAAACAGCCGGTTCATCAGGTCGTCGAACTTGGACATCAGCGCGCCCTCCCCTCGTTACCCCGACCCTCCAGCAGCGCGTTCGGGCGAGCGCTCTCGCCGGGCATGGCGTACTGGGTGCGCTGGTAGAGGGGAAACACCGTGGAGTAGCCAGGTACCGGTACCTGCTCGGACCCGGCCAGATGGGGGAAGACGTACATCACCAGGTCCGGGTTGGGCAGGCGGCGAAACTGGCTGTAGATCTCGTTGCTGGCGTCGCGGCTGTAGCGCAGCTGCTCGCTGACCAACTCCGGGCTCTCCAGGGGCCGGCGCAGCTCGCTGCGCACGTCCAGCAGGCGGCGTTCGCCGGTGCTGTGGCCGGCCTGGTTCTGCCAGATCTCCATCATGGTGGTATCGCCCACCGGCATCAGCTCCTCCTGAGAGGTGGCGCAGCCCGCCACCAGCAGGGTGGCCATCAGCGCCACCAACGGCCTGGCGGCGCATTTTACAGCACTTCTCACAGCGCTATTCCAGGTACTATTGGCTGCATTACGGCAGATCGAGGACATCCGAGCCCGTGCGGTCATATCGCACCCTCCTTCCTTGTGTCTCGTAGTCGATGGGCAGCTCCCGCTCGATATGGATGGCCACCGGCTGGCCGGGCGGCACGTACACGGCATCGAAGGTCTGGCCGAATCGCTCCTGCACCCACTGGCGCACGTCGGAGACGCCGCCGGCCAGGGCCTGGCTGGCCGCATAGCGGCCGGAGCTGCCGGTGAGGCCGCTGACCACGCCGCCGCTGTCGACGCTGGTGGTGACCTCGCCCATGGCGACGGCATTGGCGCTCTGCTCGGCGGCGCCGAGGATGAAGCTGGTCAACAGGAACTGCTGGGCATTGGTCTTGCGATCTCCGGGGATGCATGGCAGGCCCCGCGGGTCGGAGAGCCAACCGATGGTGGTGCGTCCGGAGCCGTCGCCGGAATTGACGTCCTCCGGGGCCGGTAGGGTGCGCACGGTGCCGTCCTCGAAGACGAAGGTCATCGAGTTGACCTGGCCGCGCACGCAGGAGAGCGTCCAATCCCCTGTCGCCGTGCCGCTGACAATGGCGCTCTCCACCTCAGGCAGGGTGATGCCGTTGGCGGTGAGGTTCTCGCGGCCGATCACCACCTTGAACGGGTAGGGGTCGTTGACGGTGCCGTCGATGGGCACCCGGCCCAGCAGCGCCGTCATGGCCACCGAGCCCATCAGGGTGGAGTTCTCCGGCAGGGTGTAGACGGGCTCTACACTGGCTGCATCGGGGCGTCCGGTCACCCGGCTCTCCACCGCACTGGAAGCGCGCCGAGCCGCTTCGCTCAGCTCACCGGCGGCCTCACCAAAGCGGGTCGGGAAGGTGGTCTCGCCGCGCCCACGCTCGTCCTCCTGGGCGTCCAGGGGCTCGACCCAGGTCAGCGCCTGCGCCGAGCCGGAGCCCGAGTAGGCCGTTCCGCTGGGACCGCCGCCACCTTCCAAGCCCAGACCGATGGGCAGGTCGTCGTCGCGCTGCCCGTCCACCTGGCGGCGCAGCTGATCCAGCTGCCGTTGCAGGGTGCCCAGCATGGAGCTGTCCGGCTGGGACTGGCCAATCTCCTGACGCAGCCGTTCGCGCTCGCGGCGCAGCGCCTCGTCGATGGCGCCGTCCATGTCCTGGTTGCGGGTCATCAGCCGCTCGTTCTGATCGCGCAGCGCCTGGGTTTCCGCCTGGGCCTGCTCCAGGTCGCGACGCATGGCCTGCACGTGGCCCACCAGGGTGGCCACGGTGTCCCGCGGGGTATCCCCCTCGATGCCGAGCGCCTGCAGCTCGTCGTCGCTCAGGGTCAGCGTCGGGTCAGCCTCCCCGGTCTCGGCGTCCGTGCCGGCATCACCGCCGCCGCTCAGGCCGCGCACCACGATCAGCAGCACGACCACCAGCAGCGCCGGGACCAGCACCTTCAGCAGGGTGTTGCTGCGCAGAGTCATGAGGTGCCCTCCTCGGCCTTATCCGTCTCCTCCAGCGGGATCAGCGCCCTGTCCAGGCCGCCGCGCCGGGTGACCAGGAAGACCGTGGTGGTGTCCTCCACGGAGCCCCGCGGGGCCAGGTAGGGGTGCATGAAGGTCGCGGAGTAGAAGTCTCCCTGCAGCCAGCGCGGGTCGAGCTCGAAGGCGCGTCGCCGGTCGTTGTTCTCGAGCTTCACCGCGGTGACCGTCCAGCCATCGAGCCGCCAGGCGCCCAGGGGCGTGGCGGTCACCGGCAGCGACGGCAGCAGGGTGCCGAGCGACTCGGGCAGCCGCATGGGCACGCGCGAGACGCCGCGCAGAGGCTCGATGGTCCGCTGTGGCGCGTAGAGAGACTGGGCGGCATGCCGGGTCAGCAGCACGGGCACCGGCGTGGCGGTGGCCCGCTGAGCGTCACCGCCTGACGCCTGAGCCGAAGGCCGTGACGCCTCTGACGCCTGCGCCCCGCTGCTTCCCGTGGACGAACCCGATGAAGCATTTCCACTGGCCGGCGACGCCTCGCGGCTGTCCACTACCAGGATCTCCTCGCCGCTGGCCCCTTCGCGGGCCGAGAGGTCCAGCAGCAGCACATCCCCGCTCTCCACGTCCTGTACCCGCACGCGCTGGGTCTCGAATGCCTCGAAGGCCTTCAGGTAGAGCACGCCCCCGGCACTCTGGACGCGCAGCACCTCGGGGTTGGCCAGGGCCGGCGGCAGCCCCACCCGCACGTTGCGGTCCAGGGTGACGATGCGCTCCTCATCGACCGGCAGCGGGATCTCCAGGGGACGGCGCTCCCAGTGCATGATCTCCACCGCCAGGGCGTCGCCGGCCAGCATCGCACTCGCCAGGCAGGCCAGTATCACGCGCTTCATAGCGGGTCTCCTTCCTCCTCACGGCCGGGCACCGCCAGGCGCTGCGGGGTGCCCTCGAAGCAGTCCACCTGCAGGCCCCAGGGGTTGCGCTGGGGATCCACGTCGGCGCGCACGATGCGCAGCGGATAGCGAATGAACAGGTCGCGCACCGGCGTGCCGGCATACTGCTCGTCGATGGCCATATCCAGGGTCACGATCCAGGCATCGCGGCTCAGCACCTCGACGGCACTGGCGCGATAGCCGCGCCCGGGGATCTCGTAGATGCCGCGCACGCGACCGGAGAGCTCCTGGCGGCGGTTGCGGGTTTCGTAGTCGTTGTCCAGGTAGCGCTGGCAGGAGGGGGTGAGAAAGGGCGAGTAGGCCTGTAGGTTGCGTTGATAGTCGCTCTGGCCGTCCGCGGGCCAGCGGTTGATCTGCTGCCAGACGTAGAACCCGAAGGCATAGACGCTCGACGGGTCGACCTCCCACCAGGCGCGGGTGCTGCCGGAGCGCAGGTCGGGCGGATTGTGGATGGTCAGGTTCTCCGGGGCCGACTTCCAGCCCCACCACAGGCCGGCGCTCAGCAGGGCCAGCACCGCGATGACCAGGCGCAGGGTGGTGATATGGGCATCCCGGGCGCTCAGGGCGTGACGAAAGCGACTCATGGCCGTCCTCCCGGCTGGTAGCGCATCCGCCGCCGCGAGTAGGGGCCGGAGCGGGTGATCAGGGTCTCGCCGCCCCACAGGCGTATGCCTTGCCGGGCCAGGCGGAACTGAAGGCTGCGATAGAGCCAGGAGGCGGGACGGCCGCGACGCAGCCGCCGCATGACGGCGCCACCGAAGTAGAGCGCCATGCCGGCACAGGCGAAGGCCACAGTGGGCACCATGGCGATGGCCCCCAGCAGCCAGGCGCCGATCGCGCCCGGCAGCAGGCCCGCGGCCAGGCCGCCCAGGGCCATCATCCCAACCTCATGCCCGGTCATCCCCCGAAACACCACCGGCGCGGCGTTCAGGCGGGTCGGCAGAAAGTCGAGACGGTTGGCCATCAGAGAATCTCCGCCGCCTTGGTGGCCAGCCAGATGATGGCGATGATCAGCACCACTCCGACCACGACCACCACGCCGAACTTCGACCACTCACCGCGTACCCGGGCCTCGTTGAAGGTGGCGATGGCGGCGATGGCCACGATCAGGAAGGCCACCGTGGCCAGGATCAGGCCGCCCAGGGCGCCGAAGTCGAACAGATAGTTCTGCAGCGTGGTAAGCAGGCCCTCCCCCTCCCCTCGCGACGGCGCCTCCATGGTGGGCAGCCCCTGTGCCATGGCCTGGGCCGGCAAGAGCCCCGCCGCGGCCAGGGCGGCAAAGCCCCAGGGTTGGGCATGAGCACGGGCACGAGAAAAGAGTGAACGCACGACAGTCATAACGAGCTCCTTGTTGAATGACGAATTACTGAACGTCGAATTGCTGAATGACGAAAAGGCGAGGCCTGCGGCCTCAGAGGAAAATCCAGAACATCACCACGACCAGAAAGACGGCGCGCAGGGCGGCAAAGCCGAAGTCGTCGCCGCTGACGCGCCCCTTGGCGTAGCCTCGGTAGGAGGAGATGGCGCTCCAACACGCCCAGAGCAGCACCACGGTGCAGCCCACCCCGGCAATCAGGATGCCCAGAGGAGGCGCCTCGAAGCCGGCACCGGCGGCGAAGGCCTCCATCAGTACCGCTCCCGCAGGTAGTCGCCGGCGAGCGGCGCCGGCTGGCGGGGCGGCAGGCGAGGCGGTTCGAGCACGTCGTCGATGCCCTCGGCCACCGCCTCGAGGTCACGGCGCAGACGCGGCACGTCCAGAAAGACGCGGGTGGTGTGGGGGTCGAACTCGCCAACGCGACCCTCGAGCCGGTCCACGATGCGCTGAATCTGGGCCAGCTGGTCCTGGATAAGGGCAAGGTCCTGGCGGGCGATCTCATCGCGCACGCCGTCGCGCTCGGCGGCATAGGCGGTACCGAACTGGGCGGTCAGCAGCATCAGAAGCAGGGGCGACAGGGCCCGTGGCAAGCGGCGAAGCGTCATGGCAAGACAGTCCATCCGTTGGCTGGCATTGCCGTCATCCTGTCGCCCGCCGGGGTGCAGCGCAGCAGGAAACCATAAGCGCCGCACACGACGTTTATCTGTGTCCGCTCAATACCCTGGACACGCAAGCGCCGGAGCCCGCACAGGCTCCGGACGATAGCCGCGAGGCCGCGGAAGGCCCGCGACGTGAGACCTCAGAGGTACTTCTTGAAGCTCCCCGTGGCGATGCTGACCAGCAGGCCGAAGAGTGCCGCGCAGGGCAGCAGGAAGGCGTTAGGATGGATGGCGAAGGGCACGCTCAGGTAGAACAGCCAGCCCACCACGAAGACCGGCGTGATGGCCCTCTTGGCGTGGTGGTAGATGAAGGCGGACTCGCGCCCCGCGCCAAAGCGGCGCAGGTCACGACGCACCAGGCCGTCGACGAAGCCGACCAGGGCCGCCAGGGCGAAGAGCGGCGAGGTCAGCAGCAGGATAACCACCCGGGTCAGGGTCATCAGCGTGACGTAGAGCGCCGCCTGCACATAGACGTGCAGGGTGCCGAGCCAGCCGCCGTGATGGGCGCTGGTCTCGAGCCAAGCCGAGATCCCGCTTTTCACGAACAGCCAGTCGTAGGCGCGACTGACCGCCCCCGTCGCCAAGGCGACCGGGTCAGAGACCAGCAGCGAGCGGGTAAAGGTGGTATCCAGCCGGGCCACCTCCGCTTCCAGGGTCTCCAGGGCGTGCTGGGCCCCGGGCTGGCTCCACCACTGCCAGTAGATCCCCGCCCACTCGATCAGCACCGACATCAGCAGCGAGACCACCAGCACCGCCATGACCTGAAACGGCAGGCCGAACAGCGTGGAGAACCAGCCGCGTCGGGTTTCCTGGGCGCGCTCTGCCGTGGCCATCTCAGTGCACCCTGACTGGCGTCAGCGAGCAGAGCAGCGACCAGCGGCGATCGTGGTAGTGCAGGATCAGCCGCCCCTCATGGGGGTGCTCGCCCTGCTCCCACACCGGCGAGAGCCCCTTGCGGTAGGCGCGCTGGGTCAGCTCGACGCGGTCGATGCCGATAACCACGTAGTCGAGCAGCCCGTACAGGGCCGGCGGCAGCTCACTCAAAGAGCCGCTCTCCAAGGCGACGCTGGAGACGATGGCGGTTGCCGCGGTATCAGGCGTCATGGGCGTTGTCTCGATGTTCATCACGGTTCTCCATCTCTTGAGCCAGCGGCCACTCGTCGAGCAGCTGGTCCTCGGCCTCCTCCCCTTGCCGGCGCGCCTTGGCCTCGTCCTTGTCTTGCTCCTCAATTCGGGCTTCTGCCTGCGCAGGCGGCGGCTCCTGGGCATCGCGAGCCCGCACCGGGAGCTCAGCCCCTAGCTCGCCCAGCTCCAGGTTCACCGGCGGCGGCATCACCGCGGTCCACCACTGCTCGCCTGTGGTGTAGTCGCGCTTCATGCGCTCGGCGAGCTCGGCGATGCTGCCAGGGATGTCCTCGTGCCTGTCGGGCAGCGGCAGCGGCATGCGCACCTTCCAGAGCTGGCCGCCCTCGAGCAGGGCGAAGGCCTGCCCCTTGGGCAGCGAGACCACGTCCGCCGGCTCGATCATCGGCACCTGCACGGTGCTGATGCGGTCGCCGCCGGAGCTGGTGAAGTCGATATCGTTGGCGATGTCGCTGGAATCCGAGGCCATGCTCACCAGCATGCGGGTGGCCACGTTGACCTGGCGCAGCTGCCGGGTCAGCAGCTCGGCGGTCTTCTCCTCGCGCACCCGCAGCATCACCAGGTTGTTGAAGTTGCCGACCACCTGGCCGGCCTTGGCGGCGTTGCCGATGCGCGCCTCGATGTCGGAGAGGGTCTGGGTGTAGGCGGTGACCTGAATGCCGGCGCCGCCCCCCTTGTTGATGAGCGGGATGAACTCGTCGCCCATCAGCTCGTTGAACTCGTCGCAGTGCAGGTTGATCGGCACCTTGCCCATGCGCTTGCCGTTCACCGCCGGCAGGCCGTCATCGATGCCGTGCTTGTAGATATGGCCGGCCACCGAGACCAGGTCGGCGAACATGGAGTTGCCCACCGCCTGGGCCACCTCGAAATCAGACATGGCATCCAGGCCCACGTAGACGATGCCGCGCTTACGAATGATCTGCTGCCAGTCGATGATCGGCCGAGGGTCTTCGATGTCGTCGTAGTCCGGCGAGAGCAGCTCGGCGATGCGCCCGGTGGTCAGCTTCTCCAGCAGCGGCAGCAGGCTCGCCACGATCTTGTCGAAGTAGGTCTTGTCGTAGCGCACGGCGCTGCGCAGCCCCTCGAGCACCGCGTCCACCACCTTGACCTGCTGCAGGTACTGCTCGATGGCCACGACCCGCTTGTCGCGGCCCTGAAACTGGCGGGGGATGTTCTTGTCGTTGAGCTTGCCCTCGATGGTGGTGATGCGCTCCCAGGCGTGCTGGTCGTGGCGGGTCAGGGTCTGCTGGGCGTACTCGATCATCAGGCCGTCGATGTTCACCACGTCCGAGAGGATCTGCTCGTAGGTGGGGCGCTGCCCCAGGGCATGACGGGCCCGGGCCACGATGTTGACGAAGCGCCAGGCGAACTCGCGGAAGGCGGCGCTGTTGCCCTCCCCGGAGAGCTGACCGGCGAGCCGGGTGGCCACCTCGGAGATGCGCCCGAAGCGGCCCACGGCGTTGTAGCGGGCCGAGATATCCGGCCATCCCAGGTGGAAGACGTAGAATGAATCGCCGCGGCCCGCCCGCTGCGCCTCGGCATACATGCGGATCATCAGGTCGGCGTCGCCCTTGGGATCGAAGGCGATCACCACGTCGCCGCGATGGATGTCCTGAGTGATCAGGATCTCGGCGAGCCGGGTCTTGCCGACCCGGGTGGTGCCCTCCACCAGGGTGTGACCCACCCGTTCCCCCAGGGGCAGGTAGACGTCGCGCTCCTTCCACTCCACGGCGTGCAGTGCCGCCATGCCGCCCACCGGCGGCAGCGGGCGCACAGGATTCCAGGGCACATCCGCGGCGAGCAGCTTCACCAGCGGCCGACCGGCCCCATAGCGCTCCAACCGGTTCTCCAGCTCCCGGGCCAGGCGGTAGGCGGGCCCCGGGCGCAGATAGCGCTGCACGTGAGGCTGCTGGCTCTCATGCAGCCGCTGGGTGTGGCGCGCCTCCCACTTGAAGCCCTTGCCCATCCACAGCAGCCGCTGACTGACCGGGATCTGCCGGCTGCGCAGCGCGAAGCGCGGCAGGCGCTTCATATTGCGGCGGTAGCGCAGCACCACCCAGGCCTGCCGAGCCCGCCACAGCCCGAAGGCAGCAAAGCCTGCCGCCATGCCGTAGCCCACGCTGGGCGACAGGGCCAGTGACCAGGGCGCCATGACGCACAGCACCGCACAGGCCAGGCAGACCAGGGCGGTGTTGAGCTCTACCGCCGGGCGCAGCAGCGCCTCCAGAGGGTGTGTCTGGTTCATCGTGCGCTCCTACTGCTCCAGCCCCTGAGCCGTCACCAGCACCGGGTAGTGGGCCAGGCCCAGCCGACCGGCCAGGTCGTCCCCCGGCGTGGGGCGAAGCTCGAGCCCCGGCGCCGCCTCGCGCAGGCGCTCAAGCCCCTCGGGCGTGGCCACCTCGACGATCAGCCCCACCGCGTTGAGCTCGCGCAGGGTCTCCCCGCGGGCCTCCAGCCAGCGCAGCGACAGCGCATCGTCACCGACCAGGAAGAAGGGCGTCATGCGGCTCGGCAGATCCAGCGGACGAAAGCGCACCTCGCCGGGCGACAGCCGCTCACTGGTCACCGGCAGCATATCCGCCTCGCTGAACGCCACCGGCGCACGCGTATCCGGGGCATAGCCCTCCTCCTCCGGCACGTCGGCCATGCCGATGGCAACGAAGTAGGGGCGGGCCGGCTCCCCGCCATGATCGGCGAGCACCTCCAGGGCAGGCCGCTCGGCCAGGGACATTTGGGGCATCGTCTCCGCCTGGGCAATGGCGGCAAACAGCCCAAGGAGCCCACCCACCAGAGCGGGTAACATCCAGCGGCAGCGATCACGTTTCACCATCGGTCGACTCTTCCTTAGTTGGCTGCCAGCTGCCGCTGGCGAGACGTTTGCAGCCGTTCGAGCTCCGCGGCGACGAGGCGGCGGTAGCGGGCCGCCGGCTCTCCGCCAGCGGGACGGTGGTAACGCCCGGCCGCCTGCACCCAGTCGCCGGTAGCCTCGAAGTGGCCGCGCAGCAGGCGCGCCGCCTCCTCCAGGTTGGCGTAGGGATCCAGGGCATCGCAGGGGTGCGGAAAGCGTTTGCCGGCGCCGAACAGCTGCGGCTGCCAGCGCACGTTGAGCTGGGCGATGCCCACGTCCACGACGCGGGTTTCCTGAAGGGCCAGCACCAGGGCATCGCAGGCCGCCTGGCGAGTCGCAAAGTGGAAGCCCTCCCCCGCCACATTCAGGGTCCAGGGCCAGGGCCGGCGAGCCGCCTTCAGGCTGACCACTGACTCCACCGTGGCCACCGCATAGAGCACCTCGGGCGGGACCTGATGCAGGCTTGCCGCATCGAAATAGGCCGGCGGCACCGCGCTCGCCTTGGCCAGCGACGATACCCATGCCAGGCCACAGGCAAGCGCGCAGCTCATTGCCCAGCGTCGGCATGCTGTCAGCCTCATGCCCCCTCCTCACCTCGGGTAGACCTGGGGCAGCGACCCCATAGTGATGCCGTGCTCGGGGTCCGGCTGGCCGTGGTTGAGAGTGATGTCCCGCGCCCGCACGCGACCCGCCGGCACGCCCACGCGGCTGGCCCAGTCGCGTATCACGGCGTCGTCGCCGTCGCTGTCGAGCACAAAGATGTCCATCTGAGCGCCCTGGACCAACAGCTCGCTGACAGTGCTGTCGCAGCGCTCGCACGCCTCGACCGCCACATACACCGTCAGCCGCGCCTGCAGCGCACCCTCGTCGGTGAAGTGAAAGGCGTTGCGCGGCCGCAAGGTGAACTCATCCACCGGCATCTCGTCGGGATAGAGACGCTGCCAGGCCTCGTCATAGGCTCGCTGAAACGCCAGCTCCCGCTCGGTGCGCTCGCGTTCCACGGCCACCAGCAGCTCCGCATAGCGGCGGCGCTCCTCGGCGCTGCGCGCCTCCACGCCCAGGGCGGTGATGGGATCGAGATTGGGCGACCAGATTCCCCGCGGCCCCTCCATCAGCGTCTCGTAGCGCTCCCAGTCGCGCTCGGTCAGCCTCCAGGCCTCGGCCCGCTGCATGCGCGTGGTAGTGCGCTCGCTCTCGAGCAGCCGCTGGGCCTCCTGAATCACGGCGGAGGCATCGGGGCGATGCTCCGGGGTGGACTGGGCCGCGGCCTGGCTGGCCAGCAGCGCCACGGCAACGGTCATCGCGGAAAGCACAGCAGGTTTCGGGTTTGTCATCGCAGGATCTCCGGTGGGCTCAGGGAATCTGGACGTCGACGGCGCGGCCGTTGCGGCTGAAGACGGCGCGGGTGCCGCGGATACTGGTCAGCTCCCAGCCATCCTGGCGATCCCCGACGCCCAGCAGCCGGATATCCCGCAGGCTCGACAGGCCGTTGGGCGAAACGCCAACGTAGGGGCGCCCGCCCCGGGACTCGACGCCGGTGACCTGGAACGGGGGCGACGGCGGGGCCGCTGGCCGCGGCGCCTGGCGGGAAGGTGCCGGGCGTGGTGCCGCCTGCCGGCTCTGCTCGAGGCGCTTCTCCAGCGTCTGGATCTGCTCGTTCTGGGCGGTGACGCGCAGGTTGAGCTCGCTATCCAGGTGGCTCAGCGTCTCGGCAAACTCAGACAGGCGGGGCTCGAGCGGATCCAGCTGCTCCAGCTGGGCCTGTGCGGCGGTGATGCTGGCGGCATTCTCCTGCCCACGCTGCTCGGCTCGCTCGAGACGCTGGTCCAGCTCCGCCAGGTGCTGCTCCAGCACCGTCTGCTGCGATTCCACTCGGGCGAGCGCCTCCTCCAGCGGTACCAACGCCTGCTGCACCTGGGACTGCACCAGGGATTCCACCGGCACCTCCTCAGGCGCCGGCCTCAACAGCAGAGCCCCCGACACCACGGCACCGGCCAGGCTGACCGCCAGCAGGCCGTAGAGGGTCTTCCTGCTGCCCTTCCCTGCCCCGCGCTTGCGGCGATGCTGCGGCTCCGTCGGCTTGTGGTCGGGCGACAGCTCGGTAGGCTCACTCATCGCTCACCTCCGCCACCGCTGCAGCGCTCTCGTCACGGCTGTCGTCGCCGTGCCCCGGCGCATAGCGGATATCCCGCACCTGGTAGCAGACCTCTCTGGCGACAGGGTCGACCTCCAGCTCCCAGGCGTCGCCGCCCAGCACCTGAAGGGCTTCGCGCAGCGGCATCGGGCCCAGCCGGTAGTGGGCCGCCGGCAGCGGCTTGCGGTAGAGCGTGCGCTGAGCGGGGCCGGGCGCGGGGCAGAGCGAATAGCCGGTATGGCGCAGGGTGTGATGCAGCGCATCCTCCACAGTGGTGGTCATGGATGCCGGAATGCGCACGTCGATGGTCTGCTCCAGGAGGTAGCGCTGACCCAGCGAGGCCTGAGTGGCCACCAGCTGGTAACGCCCGGTGCGAATGACCTCAACGGAGGGCAGTTCGTCGCTGTAAATGTCCGGAGTCACGGCCTCGGTCGTCGGCGGGTTGGGGCCGGTGACCACGGCCCGATGCCGCTCGCCGTCCACGTCGAAGTACGGCAGCGAAAGCACCAGAGAGTCGGCGTTCGAGGGTTCAGGAGCTTGTTGCGGCTGATGCGCACAGCCCGCCAGCAGCGTGGTGGCGATCAGCGCAGCGGTCGAGAGGGTGGAAAGGTTGAGCATGCGTTGCCTCAAGGAGTCCATTCAATGGCGTTGAGGCAGGAGGTTCTCGGGTTTGCGGGGGCGGGTCGATTGGAAAGCGTAATCAGGCGGGGAAAGGAAAAACGCCCCGGAATGGGGCGTTTTTCGCAGGTTGGGAATCGTCAGTGCCTTGGCATGACGCTGAGCGCCTCGAGCTCTCGGCGCACATAGGGTCGATAGTAGTGGTCCAGAGCCAGCTGCAGCCGCACGCCTGCCGCCTGCTCGCGAAGCCAGCGCGCTGCGCTGACGTTGTCTGCCAGGGCAATCTCCTCCCTGGCCCGCTGCTCCAGTGCCTGCTCGCGCTCGCGTAGCGCAGACGCTTCCTGAACGGTGGGCGGCATGAGCCACTCGAAGGCACCCGTCGTAAAGCGTGCTGCTGCCACAAGGCGACCGTACCGGTCTCGCACCTCGGCGTGAGACAGCATGACCTCCGGGCCGATATGCGCCAGAAGGTCGGGCTCTGCATGGACGATCTCGGTGACCGTCGCAAAGCTGCCAGCGTCGATGACGGTTGTCTCCTCGAACCAGGGGTCCGAGGGAGCGGTATCGTCATACTCCCAGCGCGTGCCATGCACCGTGAGACGAAACTGCTCGCGCAGCACCGCCTCCCGAATCAGCGCACCTTCGACCGCATAGGGATTAGGGACAAAGTGTTCCATCGTGGTTCTCCCGTTCATGACAACGCCGGGGAGAACCTTCCCAGCGGGGAGGCATTTCCCCGGCTGGGTGGTGATGGGCAATGTGGTTAGTCGAGGGGCAGGCCTGGCCATTTACCCCCGTGAGTCAGGATGAGACGGATGCTGCCATCCGGGTCGTCGTGGCTATACTCGCCCCAATAGCGGGCGCGGTAGTGAGCCTTGAGATCCATGCCCCGATCGATGCACTGCACGAAGGCGTACAGCCTCCCGGCACTCTCGCTCAGGATGTAGAAGCAGATCGGATCTCGCGGATCGTAGAGCAGTTGGTTAACTTCCACTCGCATTGTCTTCTCCAGCGGACTGTCATCGCCGAGAAGAACCTCCCCGACGGGGAGGTAAATCCCCGGCTGGGTAGGTTGATGGAAGCGCTGTGGATCAGTGCATGGCCGGCGAATCGAAGGAGCCGGCCGCTTCTCCCGCATGGGCAGCGGCGTAGCCATTGCCGGTTTCAGACGGCTCCGCTGAGGCAGCGGATCTGTCGTTGCCGGCAGTCTGCTCGTCGCGGCGGGGCGCCTGGTAAACCATCTCGCCGTTCACCTTGATCCAGCTGATGAACAGCAGGCGCGCCTTGAGACTGACGCCGGTCTGGCCCGCCTTGTCGCCTCTGGAGTAGACGAAGGTGTCCGTCCAGAGGTCGCCAAGCTTGAAGCCCACCAGCACCTTGCGGCCCTGATACACCGCCTGGCGGCAGCGTTTGACGAGCGCTTCGGCCTCACGGCCGCTGATCCGACAGTCGAAGCGGGTATAGCCCACATCGTCCGCGGGGCCATTGAGGGCGGCGATATCGCATGCCCAGAACGCGTCTCCACGCTTCGGCCTGACCTCTCGGATGCGGTTGAGATAGCCAAGGCCGGTGATATGCAGATCGAAGAAGCCAGTGGTGGCACTCTGGTGAGTGGAGTTCGTCATGGAGTGTCTCCTCGGTGGGTTGCGGTGTGCGCCCGGAAGACACTCGCCCCCTCTGGGAAGTCGAGTGGCTTCCCGGGTGGGCAATAGGTGGTTTCAGACGCTGGCTCAGCCCATCAGCACGCAGTGGTGCCGAGCGCCCGCCAGGTGGGTGTGGCAGCAGTCGCAGGATGAGGTCGAGAACGCTTCGTCGTACTCGCTATCGCCGACGACGAGGGTGTTCCCGTCGCGCTGCGCTGCGTAGATGGAATCACGCACCTCCCTTTCTCGGGCGGCAGCGCTCTCCTCATCCAGGAAGTGATCCAGCCCGGTGGCATCGTCATTGGCGATGATCATCAGGCAGTCGTCACAGACCATGACATGGTCGTCGACAATCGTGGCCATGGGGTCTTCCTCCAGGTTCCAGGGGGTCCGCCCCCCTGGGGAGGCATCTCCCCGAATGGGTTGTAATCGCAGTGGCATCCAGCCCGAATGGGCGGCCTCGTCTCGGGATGCGCGAGGCCTTGGGTGACGGCGTACCGCCAAGCGGCGCACCCTTGAAACGCCTGGGTGCCTGGGGTGTCTCGGTTGGAACCGGTCGAGACCACCGGGCCGCCAGCGGCGGCACTTGCCCACTGGAAGGCTGCTCATTGCTTGGGCAGCGTCTCCTCGATATCCCCACTCGCAAGACGCGGCACGCCACGTCTTGGGATTGAAGACCATAGAGGGCATCAACAGGGTCGTCGCCGTATCGACAAGTACCAGGATGTCCGCCATGCAACTGGAGCCAAGGCATGTCCCTCGTTGTCATGCTTCGCTCACGGTGGCACCCGAATCTCTTCGCGGACGCATTCGGTCGATCAAGCACAGATCCCTGCACAAAGGGCTCCCGTTGGTGATGCGGCGGGCTCCGCAGAAGGGCAGGCGTTTCCAGCGTGGAAACGTCAACCGGCCTGGCCGCCACCCTGGATCAAGGTAGCCGGCAGGCCGGTCGTCGTATGAGATAGGTGGCCAACCAACCAAGTTGGCCTGGGACTAATGAACCTCGAACCCCGACTGTTGATGATGCAGTGTGAGCCGTATAGGCGGGATGGGGCGTATTCGTCTCGCGAGGTGCGAATACTTTGGGGGATTGAGCGTTGGCGCTCAAAGGGCGTTGCGTGATGACCGTCAGCAACCAACGGGGTACGGCTCTCATTATTGAGCCTACCCCTCTTAGGGTCAAGATGATGACGCTTTGCGCCGGCTGCCAGCGCCTTTTCCTGGCGTCTTGCTCTTCGACTGAGGCATCGTCACCGTGGACTCGCGCGCATGCTGCACCAGCTTCTCTACCATCCCGGCCTGACGGCCCATGAACTCCTGCAACGCCAGGTGCCCTGCCGCGACGTCATCCAACGCCTGTTCCCAGAGCGCCGTCATGCCGGGATTGGTGATGACGGTAGGCAGCGCATCGATCAGCTTCTGGCCGGTCGGCGTCGAAACCAGGGCCCGCTTCTGCCGCTTGATGAAGCCCCGCTTCAGCAGGGTCTCGATGATGCCGGCTCGCGTTGCCTCGGTGCCGATCCCTGCCGTCTCCTTGAGACGCGCCTTCAGGCGCTCGTCTGTCACGAACCGAGCGGCATGCTTCATGGCGGCGACCAGGGTGCCCTCGGTGAAGGGCTTGGGCGGTGTCGTTTGTTTGGCCAGCACCTCAAGCTGACGGGCCTGGCAGCACTCCCCCTCGCTCAGCGACGGCAGCGGGGGCGCTTCCCGCTCCTCGTCGCCGCCATCTCCAACCGCCGCCCGGGGAAAGAGTTCGCGCCACCCTTCCACACGCACCTGCCGCCCTGAGGCCACAAACGCTTCGCCCTCCAGGTCTACCCGCACCTCGGTCCGATCGTACTCGTGAGCCGGCAGAAACTGGGCCAGGTAGTGGCGACGAATCAGGTCGTAGACGTTGCGCTCGTCATCGCTCAACTTGGCCAGGTCGCAGGCCGCGGTCGGGATGATGCCGTGGTGGGCGGTAATCTTGCTGTCGTTCCAGACACGGCTCTTGCGGCTCGTGTCCAGCCGCTGGCGAAGCGGTGACAGCACCTCATCCGAGTGCAGCAGCATCGTCACGATGCGCTCGGCATCATCGCGCTGCGACTCCGGCAGATACCGACAGTCGGTTCGCGGGTAGCTGGTCGCCTTGTGGACTTCGTAGAGCGCCTGGGCGATATCCAATACCTGCTGGGCACCGTAACCAAAGCGGCGCGACGCCTCCTGCTGCAGCGATGAGAGATCCATCACCAGTGGCGCCGCCTCCTTCTTGCGGCTCGTCTCGAGGTGGCTGACACGCCCCTGCTGCCCGGTGACTCGCTGAGCCAATGACCGGGCGGCTTCCTCGCTGACGCAGCGCCCCGCGGCATCCTGGATCGAGGCATCACTCGGTTGCCACTTCGCCTGAAAGGTCCCGCCCGACGCCTGCAGATGCGCCACGACTTCCCAGAAGGGCTGGGGAACGAAGTTGGCAATCTCCCGGTCGCGATCCACAACCAGGCGCAGCGCAGGCGTCTGCACACGCCCCACCGAGAGTACTCCCTGATGGCCCTGTCGCTGGGCCAGCACCGTATAGGCCCGGGTCAGGTTCATCCCGACCAGCCAATCGGCCCGGCTACGCCCGAGCCCAGCCAGATATAGCGGGTAGGTCGCCTCGCCGGGCCTGATGCCGGCCAGGGCCTTGCGGATCGAGGCATCATCCAGGGCCGAGAGCCACAGGCGGGAGACCTTCCCCCGATAGCCGCAGTGATCCAAGATTTCGCGGGCGATGGTTTCCCCTTCCCGGTCGGCATCGGTGGCCACTACCACCTCGGTCGCCTGGCCCAGCAGCTTCTTCACGACACCGAATTGCTTGCGGCCGCTCTTCTTGACCTCCATCTTCCAGGTCGAAGGCAGAATCGGCAGCGCTTCCAGCGACCAGCGCTTGAGCGCTGGATCGTACTGCTCCGGCGGAGCCTGCTCGAGCAGGTGCCCGAACCCCCAGGTCACGACACACCCCTCGCCCTTCAAGAAGCCCTCGCTGCGCTGGCCGGCACCAATCACGCGGGCAATATCTCGGGCCTGCGAAGGCTTCTCGCACAGGAATAGACGCATTGGCACACCTCCCTCATAAGCGTGGAGGGCAGCATGGCAAGGCAGTGGGAGGGAGCGAAGCAAGAAAGGGAACGACAGCGAAACGGCTTTGCACCGACGCCTTCAAGAGCTGGCCATCAGCTCGGCGACGTCCATCACGTCCCCCAGGAGGAACAGCATCTGGGTGCCGGACGAGCCGGCACCTCTGACAATGGGCTGGGGTGGCGCATGGCCGCGAAGGTCGCGTCCATGCCGAAGGGCATCCTTGAGCTCGGTGACACGAACACCCAGCAGCTGCGCTGCATGAGTGATGCCGATCCGCTCTTTTCTCAGTGCTGGCGATGTCACCGAATGCCCTCCTGTCTGCGCTAACGGAGCGCCATACGGAAACGCTCCTCAAGCGCCTCACCCATGGCATCCCCATCGTACCCGGCACTGGTCGTTGGCAGGTACTCTACGTTGATACGAGAACCACTGCCGTCGCGCTGTATTTGAGTTTTCAGCACCAGGGAGTGCTCGGCCCCGTTGACGGCCTGCCTGGCATAGTCACTCATCTGATAGAAAGCGCCGGGCGTAGCATCGAAGTGCCAGGCGTTGTCCATCATCGCCCACTGGTCAGAGTTGCTGTTCGGATTGAAGTCCGCATCGGAGCGGAATCCAAACTCGGAACGCACCCGAGCATAGGCCGTATCCACATCAAGCGGCGATGCCATGCTGAAGCGCCCATGCCGGCTGCTTGCCGATACTTCCTGGCCGCTGCTGGCTGCCTCAGCATCCTTTTCGATAGCAGGCTGCTGCCCGGGGTCGTAATTGACTGGTTCCCCGGTCACCGGATTGTTGATACAGGTCAGGCAGCGCCCTTGAGAGTAGAGATGGTCCTGTGTGGCACAGCCCGCTGCCAAGGTCACAGCAGCACCCAGGCTCACCCAACACAGAACTCCCCTGGCTCCCTTCATCGCTCTTCTCCTTGGTTCATCCATGATCACTCAGCGGCTAGCCCCCGTAGCCTTCCTGGCTGGCCTCTGCGCCGCTGTTGTCTTGCTCAGCCGGCTGTTGATGGCTATGGGGGGCATCCATGATTACCTGAGCCACCCGGTGAGGCAAGATAGCGACCCGGTCTGCCTGCACCTTGAACGCCGTTCGCGTCTCGCCGCTCTGCTCCCAGCTGTCCTGAACCATCTTGCCCACTACCACAATCCGCATGCCCCGCTGGTACAGTCGGGACCAGCGCTCGGCATCACGGTGCCACCACTCCACATCGGCCCAGAAGCCACCACGATCCACGATCTCTCCATCCTTGGGGACCAGGTTATCGAATCGCACGTTTAGCCTGAGCAGCGTGCGGGGCGGCTGGTTCTCACGCACGGGGAATGTCCGAACCTCCGGATCGCTGCCGATATTTCCCTCACCGTAAAAGCGGGTGCCCATGGGTATCCTCCTTGGTCGTTATCGCTGAAATGAGACGGCATGCTCGATATCGGCCAGCGCCTTGCCGATTCGCTTGATCGACCAGTTGATCGTGGCCGCCTTGGCATTGAACACGCAGCGCTGCACCTCGAGATCGATGACGGACTGCCGCATCGCCTCGGATATGTCGTCGCGAGACAGGAACGTTTCCAGCAGCCAAAGCCCCATGCTCCTCTGCCTGTTATCGCGCCACTGCAGCGTTCTGGCAGGAACGCCTGATTTACCCCATGGGGTCAGCCAAAGATCAGTCGACTTCAGCAACCCCCCATTCGCCTGCGAGGCTATATCGATCGCCTCTTGCCGCGCCGCTCTTGCCGACTCCTCCAACTCATCACGGAGCCGAATCAGCTCCCCCTTACCCTTAAAGGGTTTTAAAAAACCCTTTGCGTAGCTGTTGAATGCATCATTGCCATAGCTGTTCGATGCGGTATCCAAGCTGCCCCCTCATGCACTTGCCGTGATTCCACTGGAATCACCTCGAAGACCTCCTCGGCACCACCGCCCAGATGATTCCAGTGGAATCACCCCGGAGGCCTCCTCGGCACCGCCGCCCAGGTGATTCCAGTGGAATCACCCCCGGGGCCCTCCCCGGCACCACCGACCAAGTGATGCCACTGGCATCACCCTGGAGGCCTCCCCTGCACCGCCACCCAAGTGATTCCAGTGGAATCACCCCAGAGACCTCCCCGGTACCACCGCCCAGGTGATTACACTGGAATCACCCCAAGGCTTCCTCCGGCACCACCGCCCAGATGATTCCAGTGGAATCACCCCGGAGGCCTCCTCCGGCACCGCCGCCCAGGTGATTCCAGTGGAATCACCCCCGGGGCCCTCCCCGGCACCACCGACCAAGTGATGCCACTGGCATCACCCTGGAGGCCTCCCCGGCACCACCGACCAAGTGATGCCACTGGCATCACCCTGGAGGCCTCCCCTGCACCACCGCCCAGATGATTCCAGTGGAATCACCCCGGAGGCCTCCTCGGCACCGCCGCCCAGGTGATTCCAGTGGAATCACCCCCGGGGCCCTCCCCGGCACCACCGACCAAGTGATGCCACTGGCATCACCCTGGAGGCCTCCCCTGCACCGCCACCCAAGTGATTCCAGTGGAATCACCCCAGAGACCTCCCCGGTACCACCGCCCAGGTGATTACACTGGAATCACCCCAAGGCTTCCTCCGGCACCACCGACCAAGTGATGCCACTGGCATCACCCTGGAGGCCTCCCCTGCACCACCGCCCAGATGATTCCAGTGGAATCACCCCGGAGGCCTCCTCCGGCACCACCGCCCAGATGATTCCAGTGGAATCACCCCGGAGGCCTCTTCGGCACCGCCGCCCAGGTGATTCCAGTGGAATCACCCCCGGAGCTCTCCCCGGCACCGCCGATCAAGTGATTCCAGTGGAATCACGTCGAGGGAGCGTCTCCTGGCTCCCCAGCGGAAGGCGGTGAGTCTCCTTTCGACTCGCCGTCGCTGCCGGCCCTCGCGGCCTCAGCTGGCTTGGCAATTGGCGGTGCAAACTCGCTGCGCCGCTTGCCGGAGAGCACATCGTCAGGGAGTGCGCCGAACTTCTCGATGGCGTCTCGAGCCTTGGCATTGTTGGCGGCAAAGTCATCCCGGGTGGCACCGCTGAAGCCGGGGTACTTCTGGGTGCTCGCGCACAGGCTGCGCAGGAGGTGCCCCCCCACCCGGACGTATTCCTCCATCTGTCGCCGGCCAATCAGGGCGATATGGTGAGCAAGCATGACGCGCCTGACGAAGCGGTCGAAATCGATCAGCAGGCGCAGAGCGAGCCAGCCGTGTTGGCCGCCCGTATAGACGGGAATCTTGAGGGGCTGCTGGTTGAGATTCTCTTCCACGTCCAGCTCTGGCGGCAGCTGAGCCAGCAGGTTATCCAGCTCCTGAAGGCGCTGGTCCAGCTGAGCTCGCGTCTCGGCGAGCTTGGCATCCAGCTGCAGCAGCCAGTGATCCGCATAGGGGTCATCCTTGGCGGCGTTCTGCTTGATCGCACCGCAGATCAGCAGAAACTGCCGCATGCCGATAATCTGCGGACGCCCTGTCTCGACGCCTCGCCCCTTCCAGATCCGTGCTGCGTGATGGGTGTGTAGCGTCAGCTCGATCTTGCTGCGCAGTGCTCCCAGGCGATCAACGGCCATGTCGCGTTGCCCTCATGCTGATGTGTGTCCGCGGTACGGCAGGCACTGTCAATCAGTTGATGCGGGGAAGACAGGGGAATCGTTAATGGCCGCTGAGTGGGTTTTTCCCGGCCGATGGCCACAACCCCAGCGAGCGCAGACACTGCTCTCGGGCGGCTTGGGCTTCCTCGGGCGAGGTGGTGCTCGGCTCGGCAATCGGCGGCTCCGCTGTCCAGGGGGAGGACGGCGGTACGCTTCGAGCTGCCGGCCGCTCGGCGGCGGCGGAAGCCCCCTGTGGCGCCCTCCCCACCCGGCGCTTCGCCTGAGCCTGGGCATAGCCGGTCGCCACGAACTCGCCGCCGATGGCTCGCTTGATCAGCCCTCGCAGGAAGCCCTTGGGGTTTCGCACCGAGCCACTGCTCACGCGCCCTGCCGCCTCATCGAGAATCGCCTGCTGGGTGTCGCCGGCCAGCTCCGCCATCAGCAGCTGAGTCGCCTGGCGTTCGCTCTCATCCATCGCGAGACATGCCGGCCAGTGCAGGTTCACGGCTGAGGTACCTGTAGGTTTTACACAGTGTGAAGTACGTACTGTACGGGAAGAACTGCCCGAGTTTTCATCGAGAACTGCCTCGACAGCCCGATAAGCCTTTGATTTCATGCTTGGTTCTCTCTGAAAACCAGGGGAGTTCTCTCGATGCACTCGGCCGGGTTCTCGATGAGAACTCGGCTGCCTGCCCTGGTTCTTCTGGTCAGTCACGGTAGAGAACTGGGCAGCGTCATGCCTGGCAAGCGACCGGCTCCGGGCCTGCCGGGAGCGAGAGGCCATGGTATCGAGACGCGTCGGCAGCTCATGCAGGGCACCGGCTTCCTGGAGCTCCTCGAGCACCATGGCAGCGACGGCCTTGACCACCTTGTTCTGGTGATCAAGGCAGCGACACACATACTCAACGTAGTCGGCATCCAGCACCGAAGCTTCTGCGGGCGAAAGTGGCTCGTCGTGCAGGATATAGACGTTGCCGATAATTCGGCCGTTCTGCGCGTTGCGCGCCCGGTGCCCGAGGCTGACCCAGCGGGTCAGGCGAAGCACAGCGATAACCCGGGCGACCGTGGCCCGCGACGCCTTCTGGCCCGGCGCCCCCCGCAGCAAGGGCTGCAGTTCGTCGTAGGTCGGCACCGCGGTGGTTCGGTCCGGATTGACCAGCATGCGCATCATCTGCCAGCCAAGCTTGTCAACGTGCCCGAGGCGCGGATCCAGCAGCAACGACCGCGGCACGGTCTCATGGGGGTTCCCGAAGAACAGCAGGCCATCGAGGCCCGAGGATGCGGCTTCTCCAGACTGCCCAACCTCACCGTTCACAACGGAGGACGCCGGGGACTCGCCCCGGCGCTGGGTCAGCTCGGAAGCCGCCTGGCCAATCAGGCGATCCAGCCCCTTCCGAGTGGCATCACGAAGCTGCACCATCACCGCTCTCCTTCAGGTGACGCCCACTCTTCGGCCGGCGGCGCCGTGCGCGGCTGGCCGGGGTCGACCCACTGCTTGACCAGGTGCCACACCACCGCCAGCGGGATATCGGTCTCCTCGGCGAGGGTCACCATACCCTGCAGGTCATCGGTCGCTTTGGGGTCCAGGGCGATATGCTGCCAGCGCTCCCAGGCATCGTGCTCAGCCTGCTCCGGCGGCATCGCCAGCCGCCCCTGGCGCGGCGCGATGCCCAACAGCTGACGGCGCGTCGAGCAGTCGTTGCCGGTCAGGCCGAAGAAGGCGCCCATCATGCTGACGCTGGCCCCCAGCCTCAGGCAGCGGTCGATCAAGGTCTCACGGTCCTGGTCACGATCGATGCGCGCCAGGACGCCGCGCAGTGCGGCGTGATCCACCGAGAAGCGCGCTACCACCGGTCCTGCGCAGGCCAGCGAGTCGATATCGCTCGCTCTCAGTCGCCGCAGGGTGCGCAGCTCATCCTCACTGAAGCCGAGGGCCAGCGCACGGCGCATGTTGCCCTCACGAAGAAACCCCATGACCTGGCTGAGCAGCGCCTGATTCAGGTTGGCGGATGAAGAGCTCATGACTGGGCCTCCTGTTGTCCCTGCAGGTGTTCACGAAGGCGGCGAATCAGCCGCACCAGACGGAAGAAACGAAGCAGTACCGCATCGTCCCAGGCGTTCTCAGCGCCCTCTTCCCGATGGGTGCCCAGCAGCGCTCCCCACAGGGTGGCATCGGCGGGGTACTCGGGATTGAGCTCGCCGCGCAGGCTGGCCAGCGCCTGCCAGGCGAAGCGGGCACGGCGGTCGGCCGCCTCGGGCAGTGGGTTGAGGTCGAAGCCGATGCCGTCGTCATCGGCGATCACCACGTCGCTGCCGCCGAAGCCGCCCCAGCGAGCGATGACCTGCACCAGTTCACGGATACGAATACGCAGTGAGCGAGGCTCATCCTCGACGCCTTCGATAAACCAGACGTCGGCAATGGGCGGGGTGGTCTCACCGGAGAGCACCGGTGCCGCCAGGGGAGCCAGCTGCTCGAAGTCGAAGCTGGGCACGCCGAGCTCGCTGGCCAGATGGTGACGGTAGCCGCGCTTCCCTGGAGTCTCTTCCCAGCGGGACTGGGTCAGCCCCTCGAGGCGGGCAGCCCGCTCGGCCTCCGTCCGCGCTGCACCCTCTGGCCAGTCATCCGCCTCCTCTGCGGGTGCCGCCATGGGCCCTGAGTCAGCCTCCGATGCCGACTCGCTGAATACCGGCACCGAGGGAGACGGTGACTCGCTCAGCTGCTGTTTTTCGCGCTCCAGCGCGGCTACTTGCTCACGCAGCCGAAGCAGCTCGGCGCTCTCTGCTCTCTCATCGTCGGTAGGCGCGTCTCGGCTAAGGGTCCGAGGCGACGGTAGCTGCTCGGCCTGAGGGTCGGTCTGCGGCTGAGATTGAGGTTCACGGCCAGGATCTGAAGCGGGCACCTTCACCACCGGCGCACCGCCCGTGGCGGGCTCGGGCAGCGGTGGATAGAGAGAGGGCGGCTGGGCGTCGGGGTCACGCATCTGCTGCAACTCAACGTCCAGGGCCTCGAAGGCCTGATGCTCTTCCAGGTCCCAGCGCCGCTTGCGATAGGTGACGATATTGTCGAGGGTCAGCTCGCAGACGTTGAAGTGCACGCCCGTGTAGTCGGCCAGCATGCCGCAAAGCCGATCCACCACGATGCCCCAGTTCATCTCGGTCTGGCCCTCGTCATCGAACCAGGCCATGGTCTGGTGCCAGGTATCGGCAAAGCCCTGGGGCTCGACCTCCTGGGTGCAGCGCTCCCAGATCAGCCGGCAGGCTTCCCGGTAGCTGATCAGCTTCTCGACCTGCGGCCGTCCCAGGCCGCTGTAGAGGGTATTGGGCAGCGTGGGCAGCAGATGCTCGACGGTATAGAGCATCTTGCTGATATGGCTCTGGGCCACCTGGTAGCCGTCCTCCGCAAGGCGCTTGACCAGCTCACGCTGCGAGAGCGTGTCGCCGCTCTCCTCCTCGTACATCGCCTTGGCGTCCATCACGCCCTTGGCTCGCTCGATCCAAAGCAGCTGGCCACGGTTGTCGTTCTCGCTGAGGTGCCCCGTCAGCATCTTCACTTCCGACTGCCAGGGTCGGTACAGGGCATAGAAGGCGTGGAAGCGCGACTCACCGGTCTCTTCATAGAGCTCGCGCAGGATCTGCAGGCGGGTATTGCCACCGTCGCAGATGGTGTAGTGCTTCTCGCCCGGCCGCTGGGTGACCGGGGGCTTGTGCTTGAGGCCCGCTGCACGGATCGACGCCTTGATCTCCTCGTACTTGGGGTTCTGGACCTGCCGGGGGTTGTGCTCGTAGGGCTTGAGCATGTCCAGGGTGACCCAGACGGCCATCTCCTGGTCGGGCGGTGTCATGGCATCCACGGGCTGCCCCTGACGCTTGGGGCTGGGCTGCATCAGGCGCTCACGAAGCTGCTGGTCGCTCGGGCGTTTCATCGGCGGTATTCCTCGGTGACGAAGCGGACGGAGGCGGCACCGCCATGCGGCGCCTGGGTGCTGATGACAGTGGAATCACTCTTCATGGCGGCCCCTCTGCTGCCCCTCCGCGCGGCGCAGCTGGGAGCGTGCATTGAGCTCGGCGCGGCGGTCCTTGGTGGTAAAGGAGGTGAAGACCGGCGCACAACCCGGCTTGCTGAACCGCAGGTGCCCACCGCTGGTACGCTGCACCTCCCACCCCCGGGTGGCGGCATAGCGCACCAGACGCTGCATCCCCTTGCACCCTCGTGCTGCCGACAGCGACTTACTCATCCTTGGCCTCCTCGATCTCCCAGAAGCGTTTCAGCAAGGCATCACCACCCTCGATGAAGGTGTGGATCTCGTGGCCGCTGTAGGTGGCCATCTGGATCACCGCGAGGGCATCTGCCTGCAGGGCAGGGTCGAGCCCGCGCAGCCGCTGCATCTCGAAAGGCCAGCTGTCGCCGTTGTAGAGCGCGAGGAGTAGGCGGCGCAGGTGATGGGACTGGCCGCTGTGTCCCTGAGCCACGCAGATCAGATGCTCGAGAGATGAGAGCCCCTGCTGCTCAGCCTCAAGCTGACGCTGGCGAGTCTCGTTCATGACCTGAGCCAACGCCTGAGAAAGCCGGGAACGGGGTTCGGGTGTGCGCACGCGATACTGGCTCATGGGGTCACCTCCTGATGCTGCCAGGCCAACGGCTTGAAGCGCGCCGACTCCCCCTGGAACGCCAGGTGCACGGTGCCGGTGGGCCCATTGCGCTGCTTGCCCAGGATCAACTCGGCCAGGCCGTGGCTGTCTTCGTTGTCGGGGTGGTAGACCTCGTCGCGGTAGATGAAGGCGATGACGTCGGCATCCTGCTCCAGCGCGCCACTGTCACGTAGGTCGGCCATGCAGGGGCGCTTGTTGGGGCGGGTCTCCAAGGAGCGGTTGAGCTGCGACAGGGCAATCACCGGGGTGCGCAGCTCCTTGGCGGTTTCCTTGAGGATGCGGCTGACCTTGCCCACCTCGAGGGTGCGGTTTTCGCTGCCCGGCTCCTGAAGCAGCTGCAGGTAGTCCACCAGGATCATTGAGGGGCGGCCGAAGCGGCGGGTCATGCGGCGAGCGCGGGCCTTCAGGCTGGAAGCGGTGATTCCCGAGGCATCATCGATCAAGAGCTTCCCGTCCAGCTGGGTGAGCCGACTGACCGCGGCGGTTACCTTGGGCCAATCCCCGTCTTCCATCTTTCCGGTGCGCAGCTTCTGCAGGGAGACATTGCCCAGGCTGGCGATCAGCCGCAGCATCAGCTGCGACTCGGGCATCTCCAGGGAGAAGATAAAGACCGGACCGGCAGCCTCCTCTGCCATCAGGGCATGCTCCGCAAAGCCGAGCCCCATGGCGGTCTTGCCCATGGAGGGGCGGCCGGCCAGGATGATGAGATCCCCCGGCTGCCAGCCCGCGGTCATGGCGTCCAGCTCGCTCAGGCCGCTCGGGATCCCCGTCACCCCACCCTGCGCATTGAAGGCCTGATCGATGACGTTGATGGCCTCCCCCAGCATCTCCTTCATGGAGCTCAGCCGGTCGTGGCGCTCCTCCGTCAGGGCGAAGAGCTTCTGCTCGGCCTCCTCGATCAGCTCGGCGGCCGTGCGGCCCTGAGCGTTCAGGGCCTGCTGGTTCAGCGTGAAGCAGGTGTGGATCAGCTGCCGCAGCGCATGGCGGTCCTTCACGATCTCGGCATAGGCCGCCACATTGGCCGCGCTGGGCGTATTGCGGGCCAGCTCAGCCAGAAACGCGAGCCCTCCCACCTGCTCCAGCTGGTGGGCTTCCTCCAGCGCTTCGGAGACGGTCACCACATCCATCGGCTGGTCGCGATCTGCCAGCTCCCGGATCGCCTGAAACACCAGGCGGTGGGCCTGCTGATAGAACATGACAGGGGCCAGGCGGTCGGCGACCTCGTCCCACATGGCGTTATCCAGCAGCAGCCCACCCAGCACCGACTGCTCTGCCTCCAGGCTGTGGGGAGGCAGATAACCGGCTTCCGGGCGCTCCTCGGCCACCCGAAGCTCGACCAGGTTCTCAATGGCACTCATCGTGGCAGCCTCCCTGCATGGCGGTGGTGCTGACCATGGCGTCGATCAGCGGCTGCCAGTCGGGGTTGAGCTCACAGGCCATCGTCTTGACCTGGTCGGCAGCGGCGGGCGACTTGCGGCCGGCGGGCTTGCGCGGCTCGAACTGGTGAGCCGGCAACCCCGCGCTGGCCGCCTGTCGGAAGGCGACACCGGCGCGGATGGTGCTCTGCATGACGGTGACGCCCTGCTCGCCGGCGGCGAACATCTCTGCCAGCGTCTGGTGGATGCCCCGCGCATCGGCGGTTTCATCCAGGCGATTCACGAGTACGGAAACGGGGGGAACGGAGAGGTGGGTGAACTGGCTGAGCGCCTCGAGATCGCGCAGCAGGCCAACGGTGCCACGCACGAACTCACGGGCAGAGAGCAGCTCGGGAGTGATGGGAGAGAGAGCGTGATCGGAAGCCAGGACCGCCATCTCCAGCGTGATGGAGCGCGCCCCCTGGGTGTCGATCAGGATGAGGTCATAGCCCGACAGATTGGAGAGCAGCTGGGCAAGCCGGAAACGGCCGTCCGGGGCGTTGAGCAGCAGCTGAGGAAGCTGGCCGGCATGATCGTTGGAGATCACTACATCCAGATTGGGATGGGCCGTCTGCGATATGACGCGGTCGGGAGCCGTGTCGCTAAGCGCGATCAGCTCATAGGTGCCGCCGGGGGCTTCGGTGCGGAGGGGGTAGTAACTGGAGAGCGTCGGCTGACTGTCCAGGTCGATGAACAGGACCCTGAGGCCCGCATCGGCCAGGAGGCCGCCCAGATTGGCAGTGACGGTGGTCTTGCCGACCCCGCCCTTGGTCGAAATAACGGATACAACGCGCATAACCTCACCTCGGTTCCAGATGGAAACAAGTGTGAGGCTGATGATCTGTCTCTATTTCACGAAGCTGTCAGGTCTACTGACACGCCAGGCGGGGGTTCCACTCTTGCTCGTAAGCTGCTGATTTCGCGTACTGTTTGATGGTGCCGGCACCAGGAGTCGAACCCGGGACCTACTGATTACAAGTCAGTTGCTCTACCAACTGAGCTATGCCGGCAATGCGTCGCTCTGGACCAGCGCGGAGGAGTGGCCTCCTCTGAGCGAGAAAGACCGTGAACCCATGTTCACGGCCTTTCGGAATCAAGGTTGGCGATGGCTGGGGTACCAGGATTCGAACCTGGGAATGCCGATACCAAAAACCGGTGCCTTACCACTTGGCGATACCCCAGCAGTGTGGTGGCCAGAGAGGGAATCGAACCCCCGACACGGGGATTTTCAATCCCCTGCTCTACCAACTGAGCTATCTGGCCGCTGCCAACGGTGCGTATTAAACCTCAGCGGCGTTTCGCCGTCAACCCCTTCCGTTTCAAAACGATGGCCGGAAAGGATCGGGGGATCGGCATCACGATTCCCGAGGCACATAGCCCTCGGCCTGATCGGTCTCGCGATTGTCGAGGAAGCGCTCCATCTGGTCCATCAGGTACTCCCGAGAGGCGGGGTCGAGCATGTTGAGGTGCTTCTCGTTGATCAGGCGGGTCTGCAGGGCCTGCCACTCGGTCCAGGCCTGCTTCGACACGCTGGCCTGGAGCTCCTGGCCCTTCTTGCCGGGCAGGGGGGGAAACGGCAGCGCCTCGAGCTCGCGCTGATACTTGCGACAGAAGACGGTCTGACTCATGGGTCGATCTCCTCGTGGGTGTAGGGTCCCGGCGGGGCATCCAAGGCAAAGGGCGCCAGGCTGGTCAGCAGCGACTTGACCGGTGCCGCCAGGCCCACGGCATCGGGGTTTTCAGGGTCGTACCAGCGGCGGGTCTCGCCCACCGCATCGAGGCGCTCGACGCGGGCCGGCTGGGGCGTGATCTCCAGCCGGAAGTGGCTGAACACGTGCAGGAAGGGCGCTCCGGCCGACTCGATCGCGCTGCCCGGCGCATGGCTGTCGAGCCAGGCCGTGAGCGCCGCCTCGTCATCGAACTGCGGCAGGCTCCACAGCCCGCCCCACAGGCCGCTGGCAGGCCGCTGCTCGAGCAGCACGCGGCCCCGCGCATCGCGAAGCAGCAGCATGCGGGTGGTGCGGGTGGGCAGCGACTTCTTCGGCTTCGACTCCGGGAAGCGGCGCTCCTCGCCCCGGGCATGGGCCAGGCAGACATCGGCGAAGGGGCAGCGTCCGCACTCGGGCGTGCCGCGCCGGCACAGGGTCGCCCCCAGGTCCATCACCGCCTGGGTGTAATCGACCAGGCGCTCGTGGGGCGTGTAGTGCTCGGCCAGGGCCCACAGCCGGCGCTCCACCGCGGGACGCCCCGGCCATCCCTCAACGGCATGCAGGCGCGCCAGGCTGCGCTTGACGTTGCCGTCGAGGATCACCGCGCGCTCCCCGCTGCTCTGGGCGATGATCGCCCCCGCGGTGGAGCGCCCGATGCCGGGCAGCGCCGCCAGCGCCTCGGTGTCCATGGGGAAGTCACCGCCGTGCTCGTCAAGGAGCACGCCTGCCGCCTTGTGCAGGTTGCGCCCCCGCGCATAGTAGCCAAGCCCCGTCCACAGATGCAGCACCTCGTCCTGATGCGCGACCGCCAGCTCGCGCACCGTCGGGAAGCGCGCCATAAAGCGCTCGAAGTAGGGAATGACCGTGGCCACCTGGGTCTGCTGCAGCATGATCTCGGAGACCCATACCCGGTAGGGCGTGCGCTCCTGCTGCCAGGGCAGGTCGTGGCGGCCATGGACATCGAACCAGGCCAGCAGTCGCCGCTGGAACTCTGCGGCGGACAGGACGGGTGAGGGCATCTCACTCATCGCGACTCCACAAAAAAGCGCCGACACGGATGTCGGCGCAGGGACTGACGTTGCTCAATTCAAGAGACCGCGCAGGGCATCGCGAAGTTCCCGGCCACTGCCCTCCCCGAGCCGCTCGTCGAGACGCTCCAGGGTGCCCTCCAGGCGGCGCTCCGCTTCCTCGCCGACCCGGCGACCCAGTTCGTCGCGCAGCGCCTCGCCGATGGCGGACTGGAAGGCCTCGCGGTCGAAGCGGCACCATTCGGCGCTATCCCCCGAGAGGCTGCCCTCGCAGCGCACCGGGAAGGGCAACCGCTCGAGGCGGGGATTCACCCGGCAGGCGGCATCGGCGGTGTCCACCACCCGCGCCGCGGCGCGCAGTTCGAAGCGCTCGCTGATGAGGTCGAGCCAGCCCTCGCCGCCCAGCTCGATGCCCGGGATGGCCACCAGCAGGTCGTCGCTGTTGAGGGTGCCGTCGCGGATCACGAAGGTGGCCTCGGCACGCTCGAAGCGGGTATCCGGGTGCCAGTCGCGGCTGGTCTCGCGCCCCTCCAGGGCCGCCACGGCGGTGCACAGCTCCCGGGAGACATTGACGTCGAGGATGGCGCCGTCATCGATATGGGCGGCCAGGCGGCCATCCAGATGGCGCTTGAGGGCCGGCCAGGTATTACCCCGGGAGGTCAGCTCCCCCTCGGCGGAGAGGCGCCCGCGCAACGGCGCAGGCTCGTCGCCCAGGGCCTCGAGCAGCTCGTCGGTGCGCACCCGCTCGATGCGAGGCTCCAACTGCCAGCGGATCGGGTCGCGGGTCAGATCCAGCTCCCCCTCGGCTGCAAGGCTGCCCTCATAGAAGCCGGAGGCGAAGCGGGTCAGGCGCTGGCGCCCGTCAGCGCCCTGCAGGGCCAGGTCGACGTCGCCGAAGTCGAGACCCGCCAGGCGCA
The DNA here is from genome assembly GCF_013000985.1 of Halomonas sp. PGE1. Taxonomy (NCBI): domain Bacteria; kingdom Pseudomonadati; phylum Pseudomonadota; class Gammaproteobacteria; order Oceanospirillales; family Halomonadaceae; genus Halomonas; species Halomonas sp. PGE1. The sequence continues at coordinate 615,216 of NZ_CP053032.1, read as the reverse complement.
GCCGGCCAAGGCCCAGCTCGCCGTCCAGGCGCAATCCGGCCAGCCACTCGGCCGGCACCAGGGTACCGGGGTCGTCGGCATGGGCCCGACGGATCCCGGGCAGCCCGCCCAGCGAGGCCGCCTCGCCCTGGGGAGCGGCCGGCGGCAGGTAGGCATCCAGGTCGAGGCGATCCCCCTGCAGGTCGAAGTCGAGCAGCCCGCCGTCGAGCCCCGCCGCGAGCCGGCCGGTGAAGGTGCTGCCGTCCAGCGTCAGGGTCAGCCCGGCGAGCTCCAGGCGCGACATGTCGCCCCGCACGGGGGTGGTCAGCACCACCTCGGTGAGGGCCTCGTCATCGGCCATGGCAGGCAGGCTGTCGAAGCGCTCGAGCCAGGGGCGCAGGGAGAACGCGGCGAGGCGCAGCTGGCCCTCGTAGGCCGGCGCCTCCAGCAGGTGGTCGACATTGAGGTTGCCGTTCAGGCTGAGGCCGTGCTCGCCGCTCAGCACCAGGTCGCGCAGGTGGGCGGTCTCCTCGAGGAGATCCGCCTCCAGCGCGAAGGCCAGGGAGAGCGGCAGCGGCGAATCGCCAAGCGCAGGGTGGTTGAGCGTGGCGTCCAGGCTGCCCTCCGCCAGGTGCAGGCGGCGCTCGATGGCGTCGAGGTGCAGCTCGCGGCCCTTCAGGACCAGCTTCTGCTCGCCCTCCACCGCGGCCAGACGGCTGGTGGTCGTCAGCGAGAGGTTCTCCAGCTGGTAGCGGCGCTCCGCCAGCCCCAGGGTCACGCGGCCCTCGAGGGAGACGTCGCTGGTCAGCCTGGGAGTGTTCTCCTGGGCCTCCGGATCCAGGTCGTCGTGGCCGATCAGGCGGAAACTGGTGCGGATCGGGAAGGCGCTGCGCGGGTTGACGTTGCTGCCGGTGATGCCGAGCGATTCCAGGCGCAGCTCATGACCGGCGCCCAGGTCGCGATAGCTCACCTCGCCGTCACGCACCTGCACGTTGGCGATGTTGAGCGCCACGGCCAGGCCGCCCTGACCATCCGGCACCGGGCCGGCGGAGGCGCCTGCCGGCGCCAGCACCTCTTCGGCGGCCTCGCTGCGCTCGGCGAGGCGCTCCATCAGCGCCTCCCAGTTGCCGCGCCCCGCCTCGTCCCGCTCGAGGTTGAGGCGCATGCCATCCAGGGTCATGCCGTCGATGGCGATCTCGCCGCGCAGCAGGGGGGTGAAGGCCAGGCTCACCTCGGCCCGCCGGAAGGCCACGAAGGAGGTCTCCTCGCTCACCGTCTGTTCGGGCAGCCAGGCCTCGGCCTTCTCGACGCCGACGCCGAGTCGCGGATAGAAGGACCAGGTCAGGGGGCCCTCCAGGGCCAGCTCCAGGCCGCTCTGCTCGCGCACCACCTCAATCAGCCGCGGCTTGAGGTCCTCGGGGTCGAAGAAGGTGGTCACATAGACCACCGCGGCCACGGCCAGGACGGCGAGAATCCCGATCGCGGCCAGCAGGGTACTCAGAAGGCGACGCATCACTGGCTCCTCTCGGGCATCAGCAGCTCATGGAAGCTCTCGTGCTGTTCGAGCCGGAAGCCCAGCCGCACCAGCAGCACCTGATCGGCCAGCCGAAGCTGCCCCAGCTCGGCGCGCAGGGCCCTCTCCTCGGCCTGGGCCGCCTGGCCCACCAGGGTCAGCAGCCGGGTGCCGACGCCGCGCCGGCGGGTCGGCTTGCGGATGCAGAAGTGCGACAGCCACCAGGCCTCGCCATCGTCGCGCTGGGCCACCGCACCGATCAGGCGATCGTTGAAGCGGGCGCAGAGGAAGCGATGGCCATCGGCCAGGTGATCATGGATGAAGGCGTCCACCGGCGCGGGCAGCCGCTCGGTCGGGGCATCGGCGTAGATACGGGCGAGGTCGAGCTGCGCCTGGGCATCCGCTTCCCAGGCGGCGCGGTCGACGGGATGGAGTGTCACCGGCATTGATGGGTCTCCCTGGGCCGGGGCGGCGAGGGTCGCCGCCGCGCAGTGGGGTGCATTGTAGCGGATGGGGTCGCCGATTCTCTATAATGGCAGCTTTCCGGCCGCGGGCGAGACCCGCCGTCCACTCGTTTTTTCGGGTCACTGCACGCCGGTGGCCCCATTCGACATGCGCCCAGGCGCTGGAGAGGCTTCGATGTCCGAGCGTATCGCCACGGTCAGCCGTGACACCCAGGAAACCCGGATCACCGTGACCGTCAACCTGGACGGCACCGGCAAGCTGGCCTGCGAGACCGGCGTGCCCTTCCTCGACCACATGCTCGACCAGGTGGCACGCCACGGCCAGATCGATCTCGAGATCAAGGCCGAAGGCGATCTTCACATCGACGACCACCACACCGTCGAGGACCTGGGCATCACCCTGGGCCAGGCCTTCGCCAAGGCCGTGGGCGACAAGCGTGGCATCCGCCGCTACGGCCACGCCTACGTGCCGCTGGACGAGGCGCTCTCGCGGGTGGTGGTGGACTTCTCCGGACGCCCTGGGCTCTTCATGGACGTGGAGTTCACCCGTGCCACCATCGGCCGCCTGGATACCCAGCTCTTCTGGGAGTTCTTCCAAGGCTTCGTCAACCACGGCATGGTGACCCTGCACATCGACAACCTGAAGGGCTTCAATGCCCACCATCAGGCAGAGACCATCTTCAAGGCCTTCGGCCGCGCGCTGCGCATGGCGCTGGAGCCCGACGAGCGCATGGCCGGCCAGATGCCATCTACCAAGGGCTGCCTGTGAGGCCGCCGCACGACCACACGAGGAGCGCCCCATGACCATTGCCGTCATCGACTACGGAATGGGCAACCTGCATTCCGTCGCCAAGGCACTGGAGCACGTCACCCACGAGAATGTGGTGGTCACCCGCGACCCCCGCCGCATCCTGGGCGCCACCCGCCTGGTGCTGCCCGGCCAGGGCGCGATTCGCGACTGCATGGGCGAGCTGGAGAAGACCGAGCTGCGCGGCCTGGTGGAAGAGCTGCTGGCCAGCCAGGAGAAGCCGCTGCTGGGCATCTGCGTGGGCCAGCAGATGCTGCTGGACCACAGCGAGGAGAACGGCGGCATCGGCTGCCTGGGCTTTCTCGGCGGTGAGGTGAAACGCTTCCCCGGCGACATGCACGACGACCGCGGTCAGCGCCTCAAGGTCCCCCACATGGGCTGGAACCTGGTGCACCAGCAGCGCGAACACCCGCTGTGGGCCGGCATCGACCAGGACGAGCACTTCTACTTCGTGCACAGCTACTACGTGGAAGCCGCCGACGAGGCCACGGTCTTCGGCACCACCGACTACGGCCGCATCCAAGCCCACGTGGCCATCGGCCGCGACGCCACCTTCGCCGTGCAGTTCCACCCGGAGAAGAGCTCCCGGGCCGGCCTCAAGCTGCTCGAGAATTTTGTCACCTGGGCGCCCTGAGCCGCGCCCGGGTCACCCGGGCCCCTGAGGTTCGCACAGACCCAGGCGCTGGCGCCGCACCGGGCGGCCGCGCCGCCCCACGACTTTCAACCGGGGCCCGCAGAGGCACCCAAGAGGAGCTGGACATGCTGGTGATTCCCGCCATCGATCTCAAGGACGGCCAGTGCGTGCGCCTGAAGCAGGGCCGCATGGACGACGCCACCACCTACGGCGACGACCCGGTGGCCATGGCCGAGCGCTGGGTGAAGGCCGGCGCCCGCCGTCTCCACCTGGTGGACCTCAACGGCGCCTTCGAGGGAAAGCCGGTCAACGGCGAGGCGGTCACCGCCATCGCCCGGCGCTGGCCCGAGCTTCCGATCCAGATCGGCGGCGGCATCCGCTCCGCCGAGACCATCGAGCACTACCTGGCCGCCGGCGTCAGCTACGTGATCATCGGCACCAAGGCGGTCAAGGAGCCGGACTTCGTCGGCGAGATGTGCCGCGCCTTCCCGGGCCACGTGATCGTCGGCCTGGACGCCCGCGACGGCTTCGTGGCCACCGACGGCTGGGCCGAGGTCTCCCAGGTGAAAGCGGTGGATCTCGCCAAGCGCTTCGCCGACGACGGCGTCTCCAGCATCGTCTACACCGATATCGCCCGGGACGGCATGATGAACGGCGTCAACGTGGAGGCTACCGCGGCGCTTGCCCGGGACGGCGGCCTGCCGGTGATCGCCTCCGGCGGGGTGACCAACCTCGACGACCTGCGCGCCCTGGTGGCCGCCGGCGAGCCGGGCATCCTCGGCGCCATTACCGGTCGCGCCATCTACGAAGGCAGCCTGGATGTCGCCGAAGGGCAGCGGCTGTGCGACCAGCTCACCGGCCAGGGGGGGAGCTGACCATGGGACTCGCCAAGCGCATCATCCCCTGCCTCGACGTCGACGCCGGGCGCGTGGTCAAGGGCGTCAACTTCATCGGTATCCGCGACGCCGGCGACCCGGTGGAGATCGCCCAGCGCTACAACCAGCAGGGCGCCGACGAGATCACCTTCCTCGACATCACGGCGAGCCACGAGGATCGCGGCACCACGGTGGAGATGGTCGAGCGCATCGCCGGCGAGGTGTTCATCCCCCTCACCGTGGGCGGCGGCATCCGCACCTGCGATGACATCCGCACCATGCTCAACGCCGGCGCCGACAAGGTCTCCATCAACACCGCCGCGGTGACCAACCCCGAGTTCGTGCGCGAGGCCGCCGAGCGCTTCGGCAGCCAGTGCATCGTGGTGGCCATCGACGCCAAGCGGGTCTCCGCCGAGGGCGAGGCGCCGCGCTGGGAGATCTTCACCCACGGCGGGCGCCGCCCCACCGGGCTTGACGCCGTTGAGTGGGCGAAGAAGATGGTGGAGTACGGTGCCGGCGAGCTGCTGCTCACCAGCATGGACCGCGACGGCACCAAGGTCGGCTTCGACCTGGGGGTGACCCGCGCCATCGCCGACGCGGTGAGCGTGCCGGTGATCGCCTCCGGCGGGGTCGGCAACCTCGACCACCTGGTGGAGGGCGTGCTGGAAGGCGGCGCCGATGCGGTGCTGGCCGCCAGCATCTTCCACTTCGGCGAATACACCATCCCCGAGGCCAAGCGCTACATGGCCGAGCGCGGCATCGAGATGCGCCTCTGAACACCGTGAGGGACGACCGGATGTCGCTGCGCAATCGACTCGCCACGGCCTTGCTGCTCGCGCCGCTGCTGGCCCCCTCCGCCGCCCTGGCGGAGGAGGCCGGCGGCTGGCGGGAGCGGCTCGACTGGCCGCCGGCCCTGGAGCTCAGCCATGTGCTGGTGCAGACCAGCCTCTATACCGACCACTTCAGTCCGGACCCGGAGCACACCAACAACCAGCGGCTGATCGGTGTGGAGCTGCACAACCCCGATCTCTGGTTCACTGGCGCGGCGCGCTTCAAGAACTCCTTCAACCAGGATTCCATCTACCTCTACGTGGGCCGCGAGCTGCCGATGTGGGAGTCCGGCGATACCCGCATCCGCGCCAAGCTCTCCGCCGGGGCCCTGCACGGCTACCGCGGCGAGTATCGCGACAAGATTCCCTTCAACCGCTACGAGATCGCCCCGGCCATCCTGCCCACCCTGGGCGTCAGCTGGAAGCGCCTCGAGGCCGACCTGATCGTGTTCGGTGCCGCCGGCCTGATGGTGAGCGCCGGGGTGCGTTTCTAGCCCGGCGCCCGCACGGCTCGCCAGGGCTAGTCGAGGGAAAGACCAAGGTTGCTGACGCCGTCGTTGCGCCCCAGGCGACGCAGCGCCTTGAGCTCGTCGCGGCCCAGCGGCCCCTCGACGGCCTCGAGCACCGCGTCCTGGAAGTCGTTCTCGTCGGCCATCAGCGGGTGGTCGCGCACCAGGGCGGCCAGCCGCTCGCCGTCCTCCTCGCCCTCGGTCAGCTCGATAAAGGCCCTGACACCTCCGCGGGACGCGCGGCTCACCTCCAGCACCGCCTCGGGGGCCTCACCCTGCAGGGTATCCAGCAGCGCCGAGAGGGCCGCGACCGCCTCGGAGGCGCGGCGCGCGCCGAAGCTGTCGTCGTCCGGCGGGGGCGCCTGCTCGGCCAGCTTCTCCGCCTGCAGGGCGAAATCGATCTTCGCGCCCTTCACCGAGAGCCGCTCCCACACCAGGTCGAGGATGGCCCGCAGCGCCTGGGGGTTGCCGTGACCGGCGCCCTGGGCGTCGAGCGCCTGGCAGTAGAACCCGTAGTTGGGCAGCAGGCGCTCGCACAGCGCCGCCATGAAGGCCTGCTGGGAGCGGGGTTCGAGCTCCTGCAGGCGCTGAAAGAAACCGCTCATGGACTCTCCTTGACATCTCAATGTCTCATGGCCAGAGGCGCTCGGCCGGGGCACGGCCCCGGCCATCCAGCACCACGCCCTCCGCGGCGAGCCGCTCGCGCTGCTCCGCCGCACCGGGATGGTCGGCCAGCTTGCGCGAGGCGGTGATCACCCGGTACCAGGGCAGGCCGTGATCCTCGGGCAGCTCGCGCAGGGCGCGGGCTACCAGCCGGGGCGTCGCCCCCTCGGTCATCGCGGCGATGCGCCCATAGGTGGTCACCCGCCCGGCCGGGATGGCCGCCAGCACCGTCAGTATCTGTTCACGCAACGCCGGCTTCATGTACCCTTGCGCCCCCTGTCAGGTCGTTACCCATCGATGGCGAGGTTCCCATGCACCTTCACCTGCTCCAGCACAGCCCCCACCAGGGGCCGGCGCGCCTGGCCGACTGGCTCTCCAGCATGGGCCACAGCCATACGGTGTTCCATCTGGACGCCGGCGAGACGCCGCCGCGCCTCGCCGACTGCGATGCCCTGGTGGTGCTCGACGGCCCCGTCGGCCCGCTGGACAAGGGCAGCCAGCCCTGGCTCAAGGGCGAGCGTCGGCTGATCGAGCGCGCCCTGGACAGCCACAAGCCGCTGCTCGGCATCGGCTACGGCGCGCGCCTGATCGCCGAGGCGCTGGGCGCCGTGGCGGCCCGCGGCACCTTTGCCGAGACCGGCTGGCATCGGGTCACCCTGGCGCCGGAGAGCCCGCTGGACCTGCCCGAGCAGTTCGATGCCTTCATGTGGCACCGCGAGGTGTTCGCACTGCCAGAGGACGCCGTGGCGCTGGGCGGCAGCGAGGCGAGCCCGCTGCAGGGCTTCAGCTGGGACGCCGGCCGGGTGGTGGGCCTGCTCTGCCACCTGGAAGTGACGCCGGAGAGCGTGGCGGCGCTGCTCGAACGGGGCCCGCTCCCCGACGGCACTGCCCGGAGCCCCCACGCCCAGCCCGCGGAGGCGATGCTCGCCGACCCCCAGCGCTTCGTGCGGCTGGCCCCCCTGCTCGACCGCCTGCTCAGCCAGTGGCTGCGCCCGCAGGCGGCCTGAGCGCCTGCAAATCGCCTAGGGAGCGGCCTGGGCGGCGCTCCACTCCCGGGCCGCGGCCAGACAGCTCTCCCAGTCACCCACATGGAGGAAGCGCTGCTCGGGGTGCTTCTCCAGCTGGTAGCGGTACATGGGGTCGTAGTACTCGGTGAGCAGCGGCGCCAGCCAGGCCTCGTGGGCCTGGCGATTGCCCCGCTCGTGCTCGCGGAAGGCCAGCTGCTGGAGCCGCTGCAGCCGATCGAGCCGGGCGCGCCCCAGTCGCTTGCGCAGCCTGGCCAGCGAACCCGACAGCTGCTTGCGCATCAGCGCCCAGCCCAGCCACTCGCCGCACTGCTGCCGGTAGACCTCCCAGAGGTCGTCGATGTAGTCCTTGTGGATCTGCGCCAGGCGCCAGTCCAGCGGCATCTCCACGCGCAGGCGTGGCGCCTGCTCCATGGCCCGCCAGAAGGTGAGCGGCAGGTTGGCGGTGCCGATATGACGCGACTCGTCCTCCACCACGACGGGGCCGGGCAGGGCCAGCAGGCGCCGGCCCATGGCGTGCTCGAAGTCGATCTGGCTGGGGGCTGGCAGCGGGTGGCGCCCGAAGGCCGAGCCCTTGTGACGGGCGCAGCCCTCCAGATCCAGGCCGTTGTCGAGGGCCTGGATCAGCGCGGTCTTGGCACAGCCGGTCAGCCCGCCCACCACCAGCAGCGGCCGCTCGGCGGCGGCATCGATGCGCGCACAGAGCGCCTGGCGCATCGCCTTCCAGCCGCCGCGGATGCGCGGGCGGGTGACGCCCGCCTCGCTGATCCACTGCTGGGCGATCTGCGAGCGAAGCCCACCGCGGAAGCAGTAGACGATGGCGTCGGGATGAGCCTCCAGGGCCTGCATCCAGGCCCTGACGCGGGCCGCCTTGATGCCACCGCTGACCAGCCGCTGGCCGAGCTCGATGGCCGCCTGCTGGCCGCGCTGCTTGTACTCGATGCCGACCAGGCGGCGCTCCTCGTCGTCCATCAGCGGGAGATTGATGGCTCCGGGCAGCGCGCCCTGGGCGAACTCCACCGGGGCGCGCACGTCGATCAGCACACGCCCCTCGCTCAGCAGGGCGAGATCCGGTTCGATCAGCGGCAGTTCGCTCACCCCTTCACCTCGATCAGCGCGGGACCCTCAGCCTTGACTACCTCGCCGAAGGGGGTGAGCACGATGCCGTGTTCGCGGCCGATGCGCTCCACGTCGTCCTCCCAGGCGGGGTCCACCGAGAGCAGCAGGCCACCCGAGGTCTGGGGGTCGCACAGCCACTGCCAGTGCACCTCATCCATCTCCGGCAGGCTCTCGCCCAACGCCTGGCGGTTGCGCAGGGTGCCGCCGGGCACCGCGCCCTGGCGGCGGTAGGCCTCCGCCTCGGCGAGTCGCGGCAGGCGGCGGAAGTCGACCCGCGCCGCCACGCCGCTGGCCGCGCACACCTCGGCCAGGTGGCCGGCCAGGCCGAAGCCGGTGACGTCGGTCATGGCGTTGACCCCCTTCACCTTCGCCAGGGCCACGCCGATGCGGTTGGACCTGAGCATGGTCTCCCGGGCCAGCCCCTGGTGGCCGGGCTCCAGCAGCGCCTTCTTCTCGGCGGTGGTGAGCATGCCCACCCCCAGCGGCTTGGTCAGGAACAGCAGGTCGCCGGGCTTCGCCCCCTTGTTGAGCTTGAGATGCTCGAGCTCCACCAGGCCGTTGACCGCCAGGCCGAAGATCGGCTCCGGGGCATCGATGGAGTGGCCGCCGGCCAGGGCCAGACCCAGCTCCCGGCATACGGCCTGGGCGCCGGCGAGCACGTCACCCGCCACCTCGGCGGGCAGCTTGTCCAGCGGCCAGCCGAGGATGCCCAGGGCCAGCACCGGGGTGCCCCCCATGGCGAAGACGTCGCTGATGGCGTTGGTGGCGGCGATGCGGCCGAAGTCGAAGGGGTCGTCGACGATGGGCATGAAGAAATCGGTGGTGGCGATCATGCCGCGGCCATCGCCCAGGTCGTAGACGGCGGCATCCTCGCGCCCCTGGTTGCCGACGATCAGCTGCGAATGGGTGGCGCCCGGACCGGCCTTGGCCAGGATGCCGTCGAGCACGTCGGGGGCGATCTTGCAGCCACAGCCGGCGCCGTGGCTGTACTGGGTCAGGCGGATGGCACTCATCGAAGTCTCCTCGGTATCTGATGCTGGCATTCTACCTCAAGGCGGCAGGCCCCGAGGACGGTGGTGTAGCCCGGCTCGGCCCCACATCGCCGGCAGGGGCCTAGAGCGCCTCCAGGGCCTCGGCCAGCTTGTCGACGGCGACCACCTCCATGCCCGGTGGCGAGGTCTTCGGCGCGTTGCCGCGCGGGACGATGGCACGGGTGAAGCCGTGCTTGGCGGCCTCGACGATGCGCTCCTGACCGCTGGGCACCGGGCGGATCTCGCCGGAGAGCCCCACCTCGCCGAACACCACCAGCTCCCGGGGCAGCGGGCGGCTCTGCAGGCTCGAGACCACCGCCAGCAGCACGGCGAGATCGGCGCTGGTCTCCAGCACCTTCACCCCCCCCACCACGTTGAGGAAGACGTCCTGGTCCCCGGTGAAGAGCCCGCCGTGGCGGTGCAGCACGGCCAGCAGCATCGCCAGGCGGTTGGGGTCGAGGCCCACGGCGACCCGGCGCGGGTTGCCCAGCGCCGAGTCGTCGAGCAGCGCCTGCACCTCGACCAGGATCGGCCGGGTCCCCTCCCAGACCACCATGACCAGGCTGCCCGGTGACTGCTCCTGGGTACGGGAGAGGAAGATGGCGCTGGGGTTCTTCACCTCCTTGAGACCGTGCTCGAGCATGGCGAAGACCCCCAGCTCGTTGACCGCGCCGAAGCGGTTCTTCTGGCCGCGCAGGGTGCGGAAGCGGGAGTCGGCGCCCCCCTCCAGCAGCAGCGAGGCGTCGATCATGTGCTCGAGCACCTTGGGGCCTGCCAGGGTGCCGTCCTTGGTCACATGGCCGACCAGCAGCAGCACCGTGTTGGTCTGCTTGGCGAAGCGGGTCAGCGCCGCGGCGGATTCGCGCACCTGGGCCACGCCCCCCGGCGCCGAGGCGATATCCTCGAGGTGCATGGTCTGGATGGAGTCGATCACGAGGATCTCGGGACGCTCGCGCTCGGCCACGGCGAGGATCGTCTCGACGCTGGTCTCGGCCAGCATCTTCAGCCCCTGGACCGGCAGCTGCAGGCGGTGGGCGCGCATCGCCACCTGGGAGAGCGACTCCTCACCGGTGACGTAGAGCACGCGGCGCGACTGGGCCAGCTTGCAGGCGGTCTGCAGCAGCAGGGTCGACTTGCCGGCCCCCGGATGGCCGCCCAGCAGCACCGCCGAGCCCGGCACCAGGCCGCCGCCCAGCACCCGGTCGAACTCGCCGAAGGTGGAGGAGAGCCGAGGTACCTCGGAGAGGTCGACGTTGGCGAGATCGACCACCTCCCGGGTCAGGGCCCCGGCATAGCCGCTGCGGCCGCTGCCGGCGCCACCACTGGCGGCACCGGGACGTGCCGCGGCGAGGCGCACCTCACTCAGGGTGTTCCACTCCTGGCAGCTGGTGCACTGCCCCTGCCACTTGCTGTATTCGGCACCGCACTCGGTGCAGACGAAGGCGCTCTTTGCCTTGGCCATGGCTCCTCGCCTCTGGGGGTATCAAACGCAGAGGGCGGCCCTGTGGCCGCCCTCTGCAAGCGTCGGGCTCGCGATCACTGACGACGCAGCTGCAGCATCTCGCTGTTCTGGAAGCGGCGACGCTGGGGGTCAATCAGCTCCAGGGTCTGCTCGTCGAGGCGCAGGAAGTAGTAGATCTGGCCCTCACCGTCTGGCGTCAATTCGTAGACGGTGGCATCCGGCTCGGTGGCGGTGCCATCCAGCACTTCCCAGTTGCCGGCATAGTTCTCATCGGGCGGATCCTGGGGATGGGCACGGTAGGAGGCCTGCAGGGTAAAGGTACGCTCCTCCGGCTGGCTCTGCTCGTCTCCCATCAGCACCACATCCAGGTCGATGCCATCGCAGTTGCGGCATGGCAGAGTGCCCTGATAGCGCTCCTCCCCGACCTCGACGCCGGGCGCCTCGGGCCCCGGAGCCGGGCCAGCGGCACAGCCGGCCAGCAGTGCGAGCATGGCCGATCCCGCAAGCAAGGTCCTGATTTGCATGTGTGTCCTCCTGAACAGTGGGCAATGACACCGTCATTCACGGCGGCCTGTTTGACAGCATAACCTCTCAGGCTACTGGCGGACAGTCTGCCATATCGCGCCATCTTCCTCAGCCCGCGCCAGGGTAGACATACCCGAAGACCAGGGCCAGCACCACCGGCATCACCACCAGCGCCCCCAGGTTGCCGATCAGCACCAGCGAGGCCACCTTGTGGGGTTCCTGGCGGTACTGCTCGGCCACCAGGTAGTTGAGTACCGCCGGCGGCAAGGCGGCGAACACCCATAGCGCCGCCGCCTGGATACCGGAGAGCCCCAGCAGCCAGATCAGCGGGACGGCCAGCACCAGGCCGGACAGCGGGCAGAGCAGCGCCCCGAGCATGCCGGTCTTCCAGTCGCCGAAGTCGATGTCGAGCATCCGTACGCCCAGTGCGAAGAGCAGCAGGGGAATGCAGACGCCGCCGAGCATGTGCAGCGCCTCGAGCAGCCAGCCGGGGAGCCCGACCCCGGCCAGGTTGACCGCCAGGCCGGCGATGCTGGCCAGCACGATGGGCATGCGCAGGATCCGCCACAGCGGCGTGGCGGGACTGAGCATCCAGAGCCCCAGCGAGAAGTGCAGCAGCATCTCCACGATGAACAGTACGATGGCCGCCGGGAGCGCCGCCTCACCGAAGGCCAGCAGCAGCAGCGGAATTCCCATATTGCCGGAGTTGTTGAACATCATCGGCGGCAGGAAGGTCTTCGGGTTCAGCTTCAGCCACTTCACCAGCGGCCAGAGCAGCACCCCGGAGCCTACGACGATCACCGCCCCTCCGATCGCCAGCCCGACATACTCCTCCAGCGGTGCCTGGCCATCGGCCAGTACCGCAAACACCAGCATGGGCACGAACAGCTCCATGTTGAGGGTGTTGATGCTGCGGATATCCGGCGTGCGAAAGCGACCATAGAGGGTCCCGCAGCCGGCGATCAGGAACACCGGCAGCAGGGTGGCGAGGATCTGGGCGGTCATGGGGGCCCCATTGAATTCGAATCTGCAGAAGTGCCCCCAGACTAGCACGGCGGCGGCTTGCGCGGCTGCCCCGGGCAGGTCACCATGAGCCGAGTCCCCTACTCTTGCCAACAAGCGAGTGACCATGAGCAAGTTCTGGAGTCCCAGGGTACGCGAGCTGACGCCCTACATTCCCGGCGAGCAGCCACGCGAGCGCCTGATCAAGCTGAATACCAACGAGAATCCCTATCCGCCGGCCCCGGGCGTGGGCGCCGTGCTTCGCGACTTCCCCACCGATCACCTGAGGCTCTATCCGGACCCTGAGTCCCGCGCCCTGCGCGAGGCGTTGGCCCGGGAGTTCGGCGTCGAGGTCGATCAGGTCTTCGTGGGCAACGGCTCCGACGAGGTGCTGGCGCTGGCCTTCCAGGCCTTCTTCTGCCAGCCGCAGCCGCTGGAGATGCCGGAGACCACCTACAGCTTCTATCCGGTCTACTGCCGGCTGTATGGCGTGGAGCGACGCCCCCTGCCGCTGACCGCCGACCACGAGGTGGACCTCGCCGCTTTCTCCAGCGACAGCGGCGGGGCCATCTTCGCCAACCCCAACGCCCCCACCGGCCATGGCCACGGCCGTGAAGCGATCGCCGAGCTGCTCGGGCGAGTCACTGACAGCGTGGTGCTGGTGGACGAGGCCTACGTGGATTTCGGGGGCGAGAGCGCCATCCCCCTGGTGGCAGGGCATCCGAATTTGCTGGTCACCGGCACCTTCTCCAAGTCGCGCAGCCTGGCGGGCCTGCGCCTGGGCTATGCGGTGGGCTCCCGGGAGCTGATCGAGGGACTCACCCGGGTCAAGGACTCCTTCAACTCCTACCCCATCGACAGCCTGGCCAGCGCCGTGGCCATCGCCGCCCTGGAGGACCACGAGCACTTCGAGGCGTGCCGAGAGAAGGTCATCACCACCCGGGAGCGCACCCGGACCCGCATGGAGAGGCTCGGCTTCACGGTCTTGCCCTCCCAGGCCAACTTCGTGCTGGTGACCCATCCGGCGCATGACGCCGCCCAGCTGTTCGCCGGCCTGCGCGAACGCGGCATCCTGGTACGCCACTTCAACACCGAGGCGCTGCGCGACTACCTGCGCATCACCATCGGCACCGAGGATGAGATGGAGAGCCTGGTGGAGACCCTCGAGACCCTCTGCGGTTAAACGCCTCTGCCCACGCAGCGAAAAGCCCCGACCATCTTACGATGATCGGGGCTTTTCTCTAAAAGTGCCTGACGATGATCCGGCCGGCGCTCCGGGACTCTCCATGGGGAGACCCCTGGCTCGCTATGCTGCCGCCATGCGAAAAACCCCGACCATCTCGTGATGATCGGGGCTTTTCTATATAAGTGCCTGACGATGACCTACTCTCACATGGGGAGACCCCACACTACCATCGGCGCTGAGCGGTTTCACTGCTGAGTTCGGCATGGGATCAGGTGGTTCACGCACGCTATGGTCGTCAGGCGAAAAACGGTGAATCATGCTGACGTCGAGACGTCTCTTGCGTATCCGCTGTCATCTGTCATCGACAGACCACTTGGGTGTTATATGGTCAAGCCTCACGGGCAATTAGTATCGGTTAGCTCAACGCCTTGCAGCGCTTCCACACCCGACCTATCAACCAGCTGGTCTCGCTGGGCCCTTCAGGAGGCTCAAGGCCTCAGGGAAGTCTCATCTTGAAGGGGGCTTCCCGCTTAGATGCTTTCAGCGGTTATCCTGTCCGCACATAGCTACCCGGCAATGCCACTGGCGTGACAACCGGAACACCAGAGGTGCGTCCACTCCGGTCCTCTCGTACTAGGAGCAGCTCTTCTCAAACTTCCAACGCCCACGGCAGATAGGGACCGAACTGTCTCACGACGTTCTAAACCCAGCTCGCGTACCACTTTAAATGGCGAACAGCCATACCCTTGGGACCGACTTCAGCCCCAGGATGTGATGAGCCGACATCGAGGTGCCAAACACCGCCGTCGATGTGAACTCTTGGGCGGTATCAGCCTGTTATCCCCGGAGTACCTTTTATCCGTTGAGCGATGGCCCTTCCATACAGAACCACCGGATCACTAGAACCTACTTTCGTACCTGCTCGACGTGTCTGTCTCGCAGTCAAGCACCCTTATGCTCTTGCACTCAATGCACGATTTCCAACCGTGCTGAGGGTACCTTCGTGCTCCTCCGTTACGCTTTGGGAGGAGACCGCCCCAGTCAAACTACCCACCACACACGGTCCTCGATCCGGATAACGGACCTGAGTTAGAACGCCAATGATGCCAGGCTGGTATTTCAAGGTTGGCTCCACCCGAACTGGCGTCCGGGTTTCAAAGCCTCCCAGCTATCCTACACAAGCAACATCAGCGTCCAGTGTGAAGCTATAGTAAAGGTTCACGGGGTCTTTCCGTCTAGCCGCGGGTACACAGCATCTTCACTGCGATTTCAATTTCACTGAGTCTCGGGTGGAGACAGCGTGGCCATCATTACGCCATTCGTGCAGGTCGGAACTTACCCGACAAGGAATTTCGCTACCTTAGGACCGTTATAGTTACGGCCGCCGTTTACCGGGGCTTCGATCAGGAGCTTCGCTTGCGCTAACACCATCAATTAACCTTCCGGCACCGGGCAGGCGTCACACCCTATACGTCCGCTTGCGCGTTTGCAGAGTGCTGTGTTTTTAATAAACAGTTGCAGCCACCTGGTATCTTCGACCGCCTCGTGCTCCGGGAGCAAGTCCCTTCACACTAACGCGGCGTGCCTTCTCCCGAAGTTACGGCACCATTTTGCCTAGTTCCTTCACCCGAGTTCTCTCAAGCGCCTTGGTATTCTCTACCTGACCACCTGTGTCGGTTTGGGGTACGGTCCCACTGTATCTGAAGCTTAGAGGCTTTTCCTGGAAGCGTGGCATCGATGACTTCCTGACCGTGGTCAGTTCGTCTCGCCTCTCGGCCTTAGGATCCCGGATTTGCCTGAGATCCCAGCCTACTGGCTTTCACCAGGACAACCAACGCCTGGCTCACCTAGCCTTCTTCGTCCCCCCATCGCAATACAGTGAGGTACGGGAATATTGACCCGTTTCCCATCGACTACGCCTTTCGGCCTCGCCTTAGGGGCCGACTCACTCTGCTCCGATTAGCGTCGAACAGAAACCCTTGGTCTTCCGGCGGGGGAGTTTTTCACTCCCCTTGTCGTTACTCATGTCAGCATTCGCACTCGTGATACCTCCAGCAGACTTCTCAATCCACCTTCATCGGCTTACACGACGCTCCTCTACCGCTCATCCAGAGGATGAACCCGTAGCTTCGGCACCTGGTTTGAGCCCCGTTACATCTTCCGCGCAGGCCGACTCGACTAGTGAGCTATTACGCTTTCTTTAAAGGATGGCTGCTTCTAAGCCAACCTCCTAGCTGTCTGAGCCTTCCCACCTCGTTTCCCACTTAACCAGGATTTCGGGGCCTTAGCTGACGGTCTGGGTTGTTTCCCTTTTCACAACGGACGTTAGCACCCGCTGTGTGTCTCCCACGCTGCACTCACCGGTATTCGGAGTTTGCCTCGGGTTGGTAAGTCGGGATGACCCCCTAGCCGAAACAGTGCTCTACCCCCGGCGGTGATACGTGAGGCGCTACCTAAATAGCTTTCGAGGAGAACCAGCTATCTCCGGGCTTGATTAGCCTTTCACTCCGATCCACAAGTCATCCAAATCTTTTTCAACAGATCCTGGTTCGGTCCTCCAGTTGATGTTACTCAACCTTCAACCTGCTCATGGATAGATCGCCCGGTTTCGGGTCTATTCCCAGCGACTGGTCGCCCAGTTAAGACTCGGTTTCCCTACGCCTCCCCTATACGGTTAAGCTCGCCACTGAAAATAAGTCGCTGACCCATTATACAAAAGGTACGCGGTCACAGAACAAGTCTGCTCCCACTGCTTGTACGCACACGGTTTCAGGATCTATTTCACTCCCCTCTCCGGGGTTCTTTTCGCCTTTCCCTCACGGTACTGGTTCACTATCGGTCAGCCAGGAGTATTTAGCCTTGGAGGATGGTCCCCCCATATTCAGTCAAGGTTTCACGTGCCCCGACCTACTCGATTTCACATGATCAGATTTTCGACTACGGGGCTATCACCCACTATGGCCGCGCTTCCCAGCGCGTTCGTCTAATCAGTCACATGCTTAAGGGCTGGTCCCCGTTCGCTCGCCGCTACTGGGGGAATCTCGGTTGATTTCTTTTCCTCGGGGTACTTAGATGTTTCAGTTCCCCCGGTTCGCCTCCCAACACCTATGTATTCAGTGTGGGATACCCTGCTTATGCAGGGTGGGTTTCCCCATTCAGAAATGCCCGGGTCACAGGTCGTTTGCCACCTCGCCGAGCCTTATCGCAGGCTACCACGTCTTTCATCGCCTCTGGCTGCCTAGGCATCCACCGTGTGCGCTTCATCGCTTGACCATATAACCCCAAGGGGTCTGATCCGCGATGACAGTTTGACAATTGCCGGATACGCTTGAGACGTATCTCATGTTCTTCCTGAATCTCTCCAGGAAGGAACGTTTGTCAGCATGATTCACATTGTTAAAGAGCAGACTGTCAATCGACAGTCATAAACCGGTCATTGCGAAAAGTGCAAGGATGGCTTATGACTGCGGATCCGATCAGGTAATGACTGTGGTGGGGGAGGATGGTGGAGCCAAGCGGGATCGAACCGCTGACCTCCTGCGTGCAAGGCAGGCGCTCTCCCAGCTGAGCTATGGCCCCACTGATACCCAACACTGGGCAATTTTATTCAGACCAAGGCATTTTCGTGGCGACGCATAGCCTGCTATGCGAGTCACAGAAATAACGCAGGACTGGATCAAAATTTGGTGGGTCTGGGCAGATTTGAAACAAACCCCGCGACCTCACCCTTCTCTTCACAGAACTTCCGGGGGTGCGCTCTAACCAACTGAGCTGCCCGGTCGTTCAGAGAATGGTGGGTCTGGGCAGATTTGAACTGCCGACCTCACCCTTATCAGGGGTGCGCTCTAACCAACTGAGCTACAGACCCGGCTCCAACCACTGGGTCCGCGACCCAAACAGTCTTTGCTCTGGTCGATCAGGTAATTCATTGTGAGCACTTGCCGCGTGTCGGGACGTCGTCGATAAGGAGGTGATCCAGCCGCAGGTTCCCCTACGGCTACCTTGTTACGACTTCACCCCAGTCATGAACCACACCGTGGTGATCGCCCTCCGAAGTTAGGCTAACCACTTCTGGTGCAGTCCACTCCCATGGTGTGACGGGCGGTGTGTACAAGGCCCGGGAACGTATTCACCGTGACATTCTGATTCACGATTACTAGCGATTCCGACTTCACGGAGTCGAGTTGCAGACTCCGATCCGGACTGAGACCAGCTTTTCGGGATTAGCTCCACCTCGCGGCTTCGCAACCCTTTGTACCGGCCATTGTAGCACGTGTGTAGCCCTACCCGTAAGGGCCATGATGACTTGACGTCGTCCCCACCTTCCTCCGGTTTGTCACCGGCAGTCTCCTTAGAGTTCCCGACATGACTCGCTGGCAAATAAGGACAAGGGTTGCGCTCGTTACGGGACTTAACCCAACATTTCACAACACGAGCTGACGACAGCCATGCAGCACCTGTCTGTGCGTTCCCGAAGGCACCAATCCATCTCTGGAAAGTTCGCACGATGTCAAGGGTAGGTAAGGTTCTTCGCGTTGCATCGAATTAAACCACATGCTCCACCGCTTGTGCGGGCCCCCGTCAATTCATTTGAGTTTTAACCTTGCGGCCGTACTCCCCAGGCGGTCGACTTATCGCGTTAACTGCGCCACAAAGCTCTCAAGGAGCCCAACGGCTAGTCGACATCGTTTACGGCGTGGACTACCAGGGTATCTAATCCTGTTTGCTACCCACGCTTTCGCACCTCAGCGTCAGTGTCAGTCCAGAAGGCCGCCTTCGCCACTGGTATTCCTCCCGATCTCTACGCATTTCACCGCTACACCGGGAATTCTACCTTCCTCTCCTGCACTCTAGCCTGACAGTTCCGGATGCCGTTCCCAGGTTGAGCCCGGGGCTTTCACAACCGGCTTATCAGACCGCCTACGCGCGCTTTACGCCCAGTAATTCCGATTAACGCTCGCACCCTCCGTATTACCGCGGCTGCTGGCACGGAGTTAGCCGGTGCTTCTTCTGTGGGTGATGTCCTTCCTCGAGGGTATTAGCCCCAAGGCTTTCTTCCCCACTGAAAGTGCTTTACAACCCGAAGGCCTTCTTCACACACGCGGCATGGCTGGATCAGGCTTTCGCCCATTGTCCAATATTCCCCACTGCTGCCTCCCGTAGGAGTTCGGGCCGTGTCTCAGTCCCGATGTGGCTGATCATCCTCTCAGACCAGCTACGGATCGTCGCCTTGGTGAGCCATTACCTCACCAACAAGCTAATCCGACATAGACTCATCCGATAGCGCAAGGTCCGAAGATCCCCTGCTTTCTCCCGTAGGACGTATGCGGTATTAGCCTGGGTTTCCCCAGGTTATCCCCCACTACCGGGCAGATTTCTATGCATTACTCACCCGTCCGCCGCTCGCCACCAGGAAGCAAGCTTCCCGTGCTGCCGCTCGACTTGCATGTGTTAGGCCTGCCGCCAGCGTTCAATCTGAGCCATGATCAAACTCTTCAGTTTAAGATCATATAGTCCTTACCCTTCGAAGAAGGAAGCGGACCAAACTTGGCTCAAGGTTCAAACGTTCTCAAAAAGATCCGAGGATCTTTGACGAGTCGCTTGCCTTGATGTTTCAGTGACTGGTCACCGACACATCGACAAGCGCCCACATGAATTACCTGATCGATTGTTAAAGAGCGGCTCCCGTCTCGACATTCGAGTGGAGCGTCTCGCTTGCTGTCGGTGAGAGTGAACTCTCTATCGCCAGCGCCCTGCGAGGAAGGCGTATTCTACCGATTCGCTTCAGCGTGTCAAGCGGCGGTTGGCGGTGCGTGGCACCCCGTCCGACTTTCGCTGACTGCTCACCTCATCTTGCCGAGGCGCTGCGAATAGAGCCCTCAGCGAGCCCTGCAGAACAAGTGGTGCGCATTCCAGCGAATCCGCGGTGAGTGTCAAGCGAGAAGATTTTCGAAACTTTCAAAAATCCCAAGCAGAACAACCACTTCTACCACCTTTCACCGCCTGCAACCTTGCTGGTCACCGGCAGCGGATGCGTACTTTACGGCTTCCCCCGGCCCGGGGCAAGCCCTTTTGATAAAAAAGTGTCAGGAGCCCGGTCGGCTCGCCCGATCCAGCAGGGAGAGGATGGAGCGATAGGGGATTTCGCCATGTCGCGCCAGCCCGATCTCGCAGGTACGCGAGTTGGAGTAGCCGGCACTGCATCCCTTCACCTGGACGGCGAGCCCCGCCAGCGCCGAGGCGTTCAGCTCCGGCGTGGTGAAGCCCTTGTCGCCGGCGAAGCCGCAGCAGGTGATCTCGGCGGGCACCACCACCTCCCGGGCACAGGCGCGGGCCAGGGCCACCATCTTCTCGCCGAGCCCCATATGGGTACTCGAACAGGTCACATGGACCGCGACCTTCTCGTCCAGCGGGACCAGGGAGAGGCGCTCCAGCAGGTGATCATGGGCAAAGGCCACCGGCTCGCTGACCGCCAGCCGCTTGTCCAGGCGCGCCTGCAGGTGCAGCACGCAGGGACTGGTATCCATCAGGGTCGGATAGCGGCCGTTCTGGCTCGCCACCAGCAGCTCGCGGTTGAGCTCCCGCGCCTTGTGGGTCGCCTCCTCGAACTGCCCCTTGGAGTTGAAGGCCATGCCGCAGCAGAGGTGCCCGACCATCTCGGGAATGATCACCTCGAAGCCGGCCCGTTCGAGCAGCGCCAGGGTGACCTCCATCGCCGAACGCGTCTCCTCGTCATCCTGGCGGCTGGCGCCGAATACCCGGGTCGCACAGCTGGGCAGGTAGACGACCTTGTCGCGACCCTGGCCCGAAGGCGGCTGCTTGAGCACGCGGACCGGCGCGGCCTGGGGCAACGCCGGCGTCCACTGGGGCAGGCGCCCGCCGCTCAGGCGACGTGCCCCGCCGCTGGCTTTCTCCATCAGGTCATCGCCGAGCACGCGGCTTGTCGCCCCGGCGACGTTCAAGGCGCCCCGCGCCAGGCGGGTCGCACCGGAGAAGTGACGCCCCACCCGCTTGGCGAGGCCGGCACGGCTCGCCAGCCGCTCGTGGCGCAGTTCGCGCACCAGGTCGCCGGTATTGATGCCCACCGGGCACTGGGTGGCACAGAGGCCATCGGCGGCGCAGGTCTCGTCGCCGGCATAGCCGTAATCGGCACGCAGCGCGACCAGGCGCTCGGCCTCCTCGCCGCTGGCCGCCTGACCCAGCGCCTCGAGGCGGGCCATCTCGCGGGCGATGACGATGCGCTGGCGCGGCGTCAGGGTGAGATCCTTCGACGGACAGACGTGTTCACAGAAGCCGCACTCGATGCACTTGTAGACGATCTCGTGAGCGGCCGGCAGCGGCTTGAGGTTCTCCAGGTGCAGGGTGGGGTTGCGGCTGAGAATCACCTCGGGATTGAGCAGGTTCTCGGGGTCGAAGAGCGCCTTGATCTCCCACATCAGGGCATAGGCCTCGGGGCCCCACTCCAGCTCCACGTAGGGCGCCATGTTGCGCCCGGTCCCGTGCTCGGCCTTGAGCGAGCCGCCGTACTCGACGCCCACCAGTTGGGCGACCTCGTCCATCAGCCCCTGGTAGCGCTCGACCTCGCCGGGCTTCTCGAAGCCCTGGGGGAAGACGAAGTGCAGGTTGCCCTCCAGGGCGTGGCCGAAGAGGATCGTCTCCGGGTAGCCGTGGCGATGGAAGACATCGGTCAGCGCCAGCACGCCCTCGTCGAGGCGCTCAACGGGAAAGGCCACGTCCTCGATGATCACCGTGGTGCCGGTATCGCGCACCGCACCCACCGCCGGGAAGAGCCCCTTGCGGATCTTCCAGTAGAGCTCGTAGGTGGCCGGCTCGCGGGTGAAGGTGACCGGTTCCAGGGTGCGGATGCCCTCCAGGCTCGCCTGCACCTCTGCCATGCGCGACTCGAGGTCCGCCTCGTCGTGGCCGCGCACATCGATCAGCAGCGCCGCGGCCCCATCGGGGAGGGTGCGCAGGGACTCCGGCATGCCAGGCTTGTCCTGCACCGAGCGCAGGGCGGCACGGTCCATCAGCTCCACCGCGGAGACCGGCGAGGGCTTGAGTGCGATGGTGGCGCGACAGGTGGTGGCCATGTCGGGGAAGAAGGCCAGCGCCGCCGCCTTGCAGGGCTCGTCCACCACGCTGTCGTAGGTGATGGTGCTGATAAAGCCCAGGGTGCCCTCGGAGCCGATCATCAGGTGCTTGAGGATCTCGATGCCATCCTCGAAGTCGACCAGGCTGTTGAGGGCATAGCCGGTGGTGTTCTTCAGCCGGTACTTGTGGCGAATCTTCTCGGCGAGGGCCTCGTTGGCGCGGGTCTCGGCCGAGAGGCCCTCGAGGCCCTCGACCAGCCCGGCGTGAGAGCGGCGGAAGGCCTCGCGACTGGCCGGGTCGGCGGTATCCAGCAGGGTGCCGTCGGCCAGGATCACGCGCAGGTCGCGCACCGTGCGATAGCTGTTCTGGGCGGTGCCGCAGCACATGCCCGAGGCGTTGTTGGCGGCGATGCCGCCGATCATGCAGCTGTTGATCGAGGCCGGATCCGGCCCGATCTTGCGCCCGAAGGGCGCCAGCAGCTGGTTGGCCCGGGCGCCGATCACCCCGGGCTGCAGGCGGATCGCCCGCCCCGCATCGAGGATCTCGTGGCCGCGCCAACCGCGGCCCAGCTGGATCAGCACCGAGTCGGTCACCGCCTGGCCGGAGAGCGAGGTGCCGGCAGCCCGGAAGGTCACCGGAATCCGCCGCGCGCGGCACTCGGCCAGCACTCGCTGCAGCTCGTCCTCCCTCTCCGGGCGCACCACCAGCTTGGGTATCAGCCGATAGAAGCTGGCGTCGGTGCCGTAGGCCAGGGTGCGCAGCGGGTCATCGATCAACCGCTCGGCGGGAAGGGTCTCGGCCAGCGCCGCCTTGAGCACCTGAATGCGCTCGGCCAGGGCTGTGCTCATGCTCCCTCCCGGGCCGAAGCCTGGTCATGGCGCACGATCACCACCAGCTCGCGCGGGCCGTGGACCCCATAGGCCAGGGTCTGCTCGATATCGGCGGTCTTGCTGGGCCCGGAGATCAGCAGCGCATTGGTGGGCATGCCGCTGGCCCAGCCGTGAGCCTCCACCACGTCGAAGAAGGTGTCCTCGAGGGTGTCGGCATCCAGCACCGCGATATGGATCGGCGGCACCAGGCTGATCAGGCGCGGCTCGTCGGGAGTCGGCCAGAGCCACAGGCTGCCGGTCTCGGCGATGGCACCGCGGGTCGAGGTCAGGCCGGCATCGACGCGCTCGAACTGCTCCTGCTGCCAGCCCTCGATATCGCGGTCGACGTCGACCAGCTCGACCTCGGCATCGGCCAGCGCCTGGCGGGCCTCGACGGCCACCGGGTGCTCGCGGCCCAGCGCCAGCCGGCGCACGCCCTTGTCGACCAGCACCCGGGCCAGGGCCTCGGTCCAGCTCGCGCGGGCGGTATGGATCACCTCGCCGTGGACCGAGGTGATCCACTGCTCGAAGCGGTCCAGGCGTTCATCGAGGCTCCAGCCGCGCTGGGTGACCACGGAGAAATCGCTCCCGGGAGCGCTCAGGGGGCCATCGGTGCGCTCGCGCAGGCGCTTGAGAATGGCATCGCGGGCACTCATCGGCGCTCCTCCTCGTGGGTGGACTCGGTGCGGGACGGGTCGGCCGAGGACCTGATGGCCTGGTGCTGCTTCATCAGCGCATGCAGGGAGCTGCGGGCGGGCGTCGGGGCGACACGGTAGTCGCTCCAGGCGCCCAGCTTCGAGGGCATCAGCGCCTTGAGCCTGCCGGCCAGGGCGGTGCCGCTGCGCCAGGCGCCGGGATGGGTGGCCAGCCACTGGAAGCCCTTCCAGGCGGCGGCCTCCTTCTTCGTGCGCTTGATGCCGGCGCCGGGCACGTTGCCGCGCCCCTCGCCCACCGCCTCGCGGCGCAGGCGCACCAGCAGGTCGGGGATCGGGATCTTCACCGGGCAGACCTCGCCGCAGGCGCCACACAGGCTCGACGCCGTGGGCAGGTCCTTCGTCTCCTCCAGCCCCATCATGTGCGGGGAGAGGATACTGCCGATGGGGCCCGGGTAGGTGGTGCCGTAGGTGTGGCCGCCCACCCGGGTGTAGACCGGGCAGTGGTTCATGCAGGCGCCGCAGCGGATGCAGCGCAGGGTGTCGAGCAGCTCGTCGTCCTGATAGATACGGGAACGGCCGCTGTCCACCAGCACCAGATGCACCTCCTTCGGCCCATCGTGCTCGCCCGCCTTCCGCGGCGAGCTGATCATGTTGAAGTAGGTGGTGACGTGCTGGCCGGTGGCGGAGCGGGTCAGCAGCGCATAGAGAGGCGGCACATCGCGCAGGTGCTCGACCACCTTCTCGATGCCGGTCACGGCGATGTGCACCGGCGGCACCGTGGTGGTCATGCGCCCGTTGCCCTCGTTCTCCACCAGGCAAAGGGTGCCGGTCTCGGCCACCGCGAAGTTGACCCCGGAGATGCCCACATCGGCGGCCATGAAGCGCTCGCGCAGCTGCTGGCGTGCCGCCGCGGTCATGTAGTCGACGTCCCGGGTGCGCTCGGTGCCGGTCTTCTCGTGCATGATCTCGGAGATCTCATCGGTGTTGAGATGGATCGCCGGCATGATGATATGGGAGGGAGTCTGCTCGTTGAGCTGCACCAGGTACTCGCCGAGGTCCGACTCCAGCGCCTCGATGCCCGCCGCCTCGAGGTGGGCGTTGAGGTGCATCTCCTCGGAGACCATGGACTTGCCCTTGATCACCGACCTGGCACCGTGGGACTCGCAGATCTCGCGGATGATGCGGCACGCCTCCTCACCATTCTCGGCCCAGTGCACCCGGATGCCGTTGGCCTGGCAGTTGGCCTCCAGCTGCTCCAGCAGGTCGGGCAGCCTGGCCAGCGCCCGCAGGCGGATGTTGGCACCCAGCTCGCGCAGGGTCTCGAGGTCCCAGTCCGCGAAGGCGTCGCGGCGCTTGGCCATCAGACCGTCCATGGCGCGACGGAAGTTGCCGCGAATCTGCGGATTGCCGAGGGCGTCATGGGCTTGGCGGTGGAACTCCCGGGGGGTGAAAGTCTGTACGCTCATGAGGTTCTCCGCCACAGGTAGCTGGCGATGTGCTCGCCCTTCACGGCCTTCTTCTGATGCGCGAAGCGCCCGCCGATGTTCATCAGGCAGCCGCAGTCGGAGCTGACGAAGCGCTCGGCCCCGGCCGCCTCGATGGCCAGGGTCTTGTCCTCCACCATGGCGGCGGAGACCTCCGGGTGGCGCACGGCGAAGGTGCCGCCGAAGCCGCAGCACTCGGCGGCACGCGCCTGCTCGACCAGCTCCACCTGGCCGAGCTGGGCCAGCAGCGCCGGGCCGGTTTCGGCCAGGCCCATCTCGCGGCGTGCGCTGCAGGAGGTGTGCATGGCCACCTTCTCGGGCGCACCGCGATCCTCCAGCTTCAGGTGGCAGACATGCACCAGGAACTCGGTCAGTTCAAAGATGCGTCCGGCCACCTCGTTGGCCTTTGCCTCCTGAGGGGTGCCGGCGAAGAGCTGTGGGTAGTGGGTGCGCATCATGCCGCCGCAGGAGCCGGAGGGTACGATGATCGGCCAGGGCTCGGGGAAGAGACCAAGCTGTGCCGCCGCCACCGCCCGCGCCTCCTCCTGGTAGCCGGAGGTGTAGGCCGGCTGGCCGCAGCAGGTCTGGTCCTGGGGAAAGAGCACCTCGATGCCCTCCCGCTCCAGCAGGCGAATCCCGTCCAGGCCGGCTTCAGGATAGAAGAGGTCGATCAGGCAGGTACCGAAGAAGTAGACCTTCTCCGGCCTGGGCGGGTAGCACTTGACTGGCGTCATCGGCAGAATCCTCGTCAGACAGGACGGCGGCGCTGAATGAATTGGTCAAACCAATTTACAGCAGGCGAATGGGCGCACCTTAGGAGGGGCACCCCGACAGTGTCAAACCTGGACGGGCCTTTTTCCTGCCCCACAGCGCTATACTTTGGTAGTGGGGCATTTGCCCTCCACGGCAACCTACTGAAAGCCGGAAAGAAATCGAGTAGGAGGGGGAGTCGCCTCCCCCGTCCTCTCACACCACCGGGCATACGGTTCCGTACCACGGCGGTTCACGAAGAACGACTAAGCCCTCTTGACCGTATCGAGTACCGAGATCAGGCCCTGCTGCTCGAACCATTTCCGTGGCAAGGCCTGATTCATGTGCGAGGCGCCGGCGTTCCACCAAGGGCCTCGCCCGTTTCCCGCTGACTTCCACGCCCGATGGTCGTCCAGACCCAGCGCCCGTAGCTTGCGGCGCCGTGTCCGCGGGCGTTTCCATTGCCGCCAGATCACGCAACGCAGTCGGCGACGTATCCAACCCTCCAGCACTTCCAGCGGGCGCTTTACGTCGACGAAGGAGAAGTAGTTGGCCCAGCCCCGCAGGACCGGGGTCAACTCTTCGATAACGCGCCGTATGTTGCGCCCCCTGCCACGCTTGAGGATCTCGCGGACACGCTGCATCAGGCGCTGCAGGCTGGTCTTGGCCAGCGTCAGCTTCGGCCGCTTGTGCCGGGTCAGCGTGTAGCCCAGATACCCCCGGTGCCAGGGTCGATCCACCGCACTCTTGTTGCGATTGACCGTCAGCCTGAGTGAGCTCTCGAGAAAATCACTCAGACTGGCCATGACGCGCTCGCCCGCTCGCCGACTCCTGACATACACCTGCAGGTCGTCGGCATAGCGGCAAAAGCGGTGGCCGCGGCGTTCCAGTTCCTTGTCCACGTCATCCAGCAGGATATTGGCCAGCAGCGGGCTGAGTGGTCCGCCCTGGGGCGTGCCCTGCCGGCGTGGCGCGACCAGGCCGTCCTGGAACATCCCGGCTTCCAGATAGCGCCGGATCAAGCGCAACGCTCGCTTGTCGCGGACGCGGCGCGCGACCCGCGCCATCAGCAGGTCGTGATTCACCCGGTCGAAGAAGGCTTTCAGGTCGAGGTCGACCACCCAGCGGTGGCCGGCGGTGACATGGGCCTTCATCGCCGAGACGGCCTGCTGGGCACTGCGCCCGGGCCGATAGCCATAACTCGATGCGGAGAACCCCGGATCGAAGATCGGCGTCAGCACCTGCAGCAGCGCCTGCTGGATCAGCCGGTCAGTGACCGTGGGGATGCCGAGCTGTCGCGTCCCGCCCTTGGGCTTGGGGATCTCGACGGCTCGGACTGGACTGGGGTGGTACTCACCGGCCAGCAACCGCTCGCGCAGCGTTGGCCAGCATTCCTTCAGGTGGTCGGCCAGCTGGTGGACCGTCATGCCGTCGGCACCCGGCGCCCCCTTGTTGGCGACCACCCTTCGGTAAGCCCGCTCCATGTTGGCCTTATCTACCACGGCCTCCATGAGCGGGGCGGGCTCCGCTTTCGTCCACGATGACGACGCCGGGATCGTCTCGACGCCCACCGGCTGGGACTCGGGGTTCCGCCCCTGCCCCTCTGGGTGGGTGGCGGTATCAGCGCCACTTTCTGCCTTCATGATCGATCCTCGAGACATCATCGCCTACTCGCGGTTCTTCATGTTCGGCCCTTGGTGCCGCGGTGAACCAGCACTTACTATGGCCTCTGCTGACGTCTGGTGGCCCATCCCGTCGCCTCTCGGCGCCGGTAGCACCGTGGCAGACCACCAGACCTCCCAGGGTAAGACGCGCGACCTTCCTCCCATCTACCCGCCGCATTTACCTCCACATCTTCCGGATAGCTATTGGGCTTCGAGTGTCATTGCCCTCTCGCCCAGATGTGGCTGCCTCATATGCGATTCCTGTTCGTCAGGCCGGGAGTTTGCCTTCAGCTTCCTTCAGATTCCGCCTCGCGGCGGACACCCTTGCTGTTCGGCTAGCGGTTCCCGCTATCAGGGTCCGCAGGGGACTTTCACCCCCAAGTCATCCCGAGGCACCACCCTCGGGAACAGCACCTATCGGTGCTACGCGCCATGCCTGGCGCACAATGACACGCCCCCGTGCGGCGCCACGGCGGAGATATTGGTATTACCAATTCAATGTCGTACCCTGACACCGGCACCATCGATCCGGAGTTCCCCCCATGGCCTATCACCCCGTACGCCAACCCCGCCTCGCCGACGTGCTCACCGAGCGGATCGAGGCGATGATCCTCGAGGGCAGCCTCAAGCCCGGGCAGCGCCTGCCCCCGGAGCGGGAGCTGGCCGAGCAGTTCGGCGTCTCCCGCCCCTCGCTGCGCGAGGCGATCCAGAAGCTCTCCGCCCGCGGGCTGCTGATCAGTCGCCAGGGCGGCGGCACCTTCGTCTCCGAGGCGCTCACCAGCGGCTACAGCGACCCCATTCTGGAGATGCTCTCTCGCCACGGAGAGTTCCATCTCGACCTGCTCGAGTTTCGCGACGCCATGGAGGGCATCTCCGCCTACTACGCGGCGCTGCGCTCCACCCCCACCGACCGGGCGCTGCTGATCAAGCGCTTCGAGGAGCTGGACGCCTGCTTCCAGGGCAAGGACCCGGTGCGCGAGGCCAAGGCCGATGCCGCCTTCCACCTGGCCATCGCCGAGGCCGCCCACAACGTGCTGCTGCTGCATACCATACGCGGCATCTTCCACCTTCTGGAGCGCAGCATCGTCGACAACCTGGCCCACCTCTTCGAGAACCCCGAGTCGCGCCCGAAGCTGATGGCCCAGCACCGCGCCCTGCTCGACGCCATCCTCGAGGGACGCGCCGAGGACGCCCGAGACCGTGCCCATGAGCACCTGGTCTACGTGGAGGAGGGGCTGCTGGAACTGGCCCGGGCCGAGACCCGCGCCCAGCGCGCCCTGCGCCGCGCCCAGGCGATGCCCGCGACGCGGCGAGAAGCCGCCTCGTGAGACGGCCTCGACGCTGGCGGGCCCTGCTGCTGCTGGCCGCCCCCCTGGGGCTGGCTCTGGTGATGTGGCAGGCGGCCCAGGTGGCCCGGGACCAGGCGCTGCAGACCCTCGAGCAGGACGCCGAGAACGAGCTGCGCCTCTCGGCGGCGGGCCTGATCGGCCACCTCTCCCGCCACGACTACCTGCCCCGGCTGCTCGCCACCCGCGAAGGAGTGCAGCGCTTCCTGGCCTCCCCCCACAGCCAGGACGCCATGCCCCTCAACCTGCTGCTGGACCGCTTCCGAGCCACCGCCGACGTCTCGGACGTCTACCTGCTCGACCGCCACGCCGACACCCTGGCCGCCAGCAACTGGCACCTGCCCAACACCTTCATCGGCCAGAACTACGCCTTTCGCAGCTACTACACCGACGCCATCGCCGGCGGCCAGGGGCGCTTCTATGGCCTCGGCGTGCAGTCGCTGGAGCGCGGCTACTACTTCTCCGCGCCGGTCTGGCTGGATGACACCCAGCCCGACTCGAGCCCCGACGGCGTGATGGTGGTCAAGGTGCTGCTGGATGAAGTCGAGGAGAGCTGGGCCGACCAGGACGCCGAGCTGCTGGTCACCGACAAGGACGAGATCATCTTCATGGCCAGCCGGGAAGAGCTGCGCATGACCTCCCTGCACCCGCTCTCCGAGGAGGAGCGCCAGGCGCTGCTGGCCACTCGTCGCTACGCGGATGAGCCCCTGACCCACTCCGGGGTCGAGCTGCTCGAGCGCCGCGGCGAGCGCACCCGCCTGGTGGGCTTCCGCGGAGGGCCCCTGTCCGGCCCCCGCTATCTGGCCGTCTCCCGCCCCCTGGAGGAGTTCGGCTGGGAGATGCATATCCTCAAGTCGGTGAGCCCGGTGATCCAGGCCCAATGGGTCTCGGCGCTGCTGGCCGGCGGGCTCTACGGCATCGTGCTGCTGGGCGGCGGCATCGGCTGGCAGCGCCTGCGCCTGCGCCGCGAACGCGAGCAGTTCGCCGAGCGCGAGCGCCAGACCCTGGCCCGCGCCCGGGACGAGCTGGAGCGCAACGTCGAGCGCCGCACCCGGGACCTGCTGGAGACCAACCGCCGACTCTCCGCCGAGATCGACGAGCGCCGGCGCGCCGAGGAGAGCCTGCGCCAGACCCGCGACGAGCTGATCCAGGCCGCCAAGCTCGCCGTGCTCGGCCAGCTGGCCGCCGGCATCAATCACGAGCTCAACCAGCCCCTGGCGGCGATCCGCGCCTATGCCGAGAACGCCCGCACCTTCCTGGCCCGCCAGCGCCTGGAGAGCGTCGACCTCAACCTCGAGCAGATCGTCGAACTGACCGCACGAATGTCGGAGATCAGCGCCCAGCTGCGCCAGTTCTCGCGCAAGAGCGGCGAGACGCTCACCGCCGTCTCCCCCGTCGCCTGCTTCGACTACGCCCTGCGACTGTTCCAGACCCGGCTGCGCGACAGCGACTTGGAGGTGATCCGCCGCTGGCCCGACCAGGAGGCCTGGGTGCGCGCCGACCTGGTGCGCCTCGAGCAGGTGCTGGTCAATCTGATCGGCAACGCCCTGCAGGCCATGGCCGACACCCCTGCCCCGCGCCTCGAGCTGAGCGTCGAGGTGTGGGACGACCGGGTGGTGCTGGGGGTGGCCGACAACGGGCCGGGGATCGCCGAGGAGAACCTGACCCGCATCTTCGAACCCTTCTTCACCACCAGGTCATCCGGCAAGGGGCTCGGGCTAGGCCTGTCGATCTCCTCGCGGATCGTCGACGACCTTGGCGGGCGCCTGAGTGCCGCCAACCGCCCCGAGGGCGGCGCCCTCTTCACCATTCGGCTGCCCCGCGACGAAGGCCGGCGCACCGTGAACGCCCAGCCCGATCAGGAGACCCTCCCCCATGCATGACCCGGCCGCCATCCCGGTGATGATCATCGATGACGAACCCCATCTGCGGATCACCGCCGGCCAGACCCTGGAGCTTGCCGGCTATGCCCCCGAGCCCCATGCCAGCGCCGAAGCGGCCCTTGAGCAGCTGGCCCCGGACTTTCCCGGCGTGGTGGTCAGCGACATCCGCATGCCCGGCATGGACGGCATGGCGCTGCTGCGCGAGGTCCGGCTGCGCGACCCGGACCTGCCGGTGATCCTGATCACCGGCCACGGCGACATCTCCACCGCGGTGGAGGCGATGCGCGAGGGGGCCTGGGACTTCCTCGAGAAGCCCTTCGCCGCCGAGCGGCTGGTGGAGGTGGTGCGCCGCGGCGTGGAGAAGCGTCGGCTCAGCCTGGAGAACCGCGAGCTCAAGGCGGAGCTGGAGGCCCAGCAGTCGGCCCTGGGCCCGCGGCTGGTGGGGCGCACCCCGGCCATCCAGCGGCTCGCCTCCATGGTGCAGCGCATCAGCCAGGTGGAGGCCGACGTTCTGCTCTTCGGCGAGACCGGTGCCGGCAAGGATCTGGTGGCCCGCGCCATCCACGAGCGCAGCCGCCGCGCGCCGCGGCCCTTCGTGGCCATCAACTGCGGCGCGGTGCCCGAGAGCACCATCGAGTCGGAGCTGTTCGGCCACGAGAAGGGCGCCTTCACCGGCGCGGTGGAGCGGCGGATCGGTAAGTTCGAACACGCCGACGGTGGCACCGTCTTCCTGGACGAGATCGAGTCGATGCCGCTCTCGCTGCAGGTCAAGCTGCTGCGGGTGCTGCAGGAGCGCAGCGTGGAGCGGCTCGGCTCCAACGTCCCGGTGCCCCTGGACATCCGGGTGATTGCCGCCACCAAGGTCGACCTCAAGGCCGCCGCCGAGGCGGGCGAGTTCCGCGAGGACCTCTACTACCGGCTCAACGTGGTGACCCTGCCGATCCCGCCGCTGCGCGAGCGCCGTGAGGACATCCCGCTGCTCTTCCAGCACTTCGCGGTGGTGGCCGCCAACCGCAGCGGCCTCGAGGCGCCGCCCCTGGACGCCGCCGGCATCAGCGCCCTGCTGGCCCACGACTGGCCGGGCAACGTGCGCGAGCTGCGCAACCTCGCCGAGCGCTACGTGCTGCTCGGCGCCGCCTTCGACTACCGGCTGCAGGCGCTGCTCGAGGGCGCCGAGAGCGAGGCCGGCGAGCTGCCCCTGCCCCAGCAGGTGGAACTGTTCGAGAAGAGCCTGATCGACCAGGCCCTGGCGCGTCAGCGCGGCCGGGTCACCGAGGTGGCCGAGCAGCTCGGCCTGCCCCGCAAGACCCTCTACGACAAGCTCAGGAAGTACGGCCTCAAGGCCGAGGACTACCGCCAGAGCGCAGCACCCTGAGCCAGCAGCGCCCACAGCGGCGCCAGCGGGGGTAGCCAGGGCAGCAGGTTGACCGCCGCCAGCAGCATCACCAGGGAGTTGCCCGGCGAGCGCCAGTCGAAGGGCTTGAGGGCGGTGCCAAAGGAGCGCTTGATGCGCGCCCCGGTGAGGTCGACGCTGTAGAGCTCGTCGAGCAGCAGGTGGATGACGAAGCCCAGCGCCACCGCCAGCCCGTGGGCCCAGGCCAGGGTATCGGGCTGGGCGAAGAGCCGCTGGCTGAGCGCCACGCTGATCAGGCCGCACAGGGCGGCCGCCAGCAGCGAGTGCCACAGGCCACGATGCACCGTGAAACGCGAGAAGAGGGCCCCGGCCAGGTAGCGCACGCCGAGATAGATCGCCCCGCACGCCAGCAGCAGGCCGCCGGCGTCGAGCCGCCCCTGCAGCAGCAGGGCGCCGGCCACCACCCCGGGCACCGCCAGCAGGTTGAAGATCAGCCGGATCGCCTTGGAACGGTCGGCGTCGATATCGGGCAGGATGCCGCCGAAGGTCACCAGCGCCAGCATCGGCAGGGCCTCCCAGGCCGTCCACAGGCCCGCCTGCCAGCCGCCATGGGCGACCACGGCACCGCCGGCGGCGGCCACGCCAAGATGGGTGCGGAAGTCGGCCATGCCGGGGCGAGCCCTCGATGTACTGGAGAAACATGCACTGGATAAATCACCAGATTATCGCGCGTCACGGCATGGCGAAACAATGGGTTAGGAAGGTATTTCGGCGTCGTAACCGCCCCTCGGGCCGGGTTAGGCCCGCTAAGCGCCCATCGCCGCCAGGTACTCCTCCTTGAGCCGGACATAGTTGCCGGCGGTATAGGGGAAGAAGGCACGCTCCTTCTCCTTGAGCGGGCGCAGCGCCTTGGCCGGGTTGCCGGCGTAGACGTAGCCGCTCTCCAGGCGCTTGCCCGGGGTCACCACGGCCCCGGCGGCGATGATCACCTCATCCTCCACCACCGCACCGTCCATGACGATAGCGCCCATGCCCACCAGGATGCGGCTGCCCAGGGTGGCCCCGTGGAGGATCGCCTTGTGGCCGATGGTGACATCGTCGCCGATGGTCAGCGGGAAGCCGCCGGGGTTGAAGTCGCTGGCGTGGGTGATGTGCAGCACGCTGCCGTCCTGCACGCTGGTACGCGCGCCGATGCGGATGCGGTGCATGTCGCCGCGCACCACCGCCATGGGCCACACCGAGCTGTCGTCGCCTAGGGTCACGTCGCCCAGCACCAGGCTGGCGGGGTCCACATAGACCCGCTCGCCCAGGGTGGGGGTGGTGCCCTTCCAGGGGCGGATCGCCGTCGTCTCGCTCATCGTGAAATCCTCGTGTCGGTTCAGACCAGGCCGGCCACCAATACTACCAGCGTCAGCGGAATCGCGACCCAGCGCACCAGGCCACGCCACAGGGTGAAGCCCCCGTGCCCCACCCCCAGCGCCCGGCGGGCCGCCGCCTCGGGCATCACCCAGGCGGCGAAGATGCCGATCAACAGGCCCCCGAGGGGCAGGAAGATCTCCGGCGGAATGGTGCTGACCAGCTCGAAGGCGTTCATGCCGAACAGCGGGCGCCACTCCGCCAGGGTCGAGAAGGAGAGCACCGTGAGCAGGCCCACCAGCCAGACGGCGAGCCCCACCAGGGCCGCCGCATGGCCGCGCTTGAGGCCGATGCCCTGGAGGGTCGCCACCATGGGCTCGGCCAGGTTGATCGACGAGGTCCAGGTGGCCAGCAGCAGCAGCAGGAAGAAGATGCTCAGCCACAGCGCCCCCCAGGGCAGCTGGGCGAAGGCGATGGGCAGGGTGACGAACATCAGCCCCGGCCCCTCGCCCGGGTCCATGCCCTGGGCGAAGACCACCGAGAAGATGGCGATGCCGGCCAGCAGCGCCACCGAGACGTCCAGCACCGCCACGGCGCCGGCGGCCCGCGGCAGGCTCTGGTGGTCCGGCATGTAGGCGCCATAGGCCATCAGCGCGCAGGCCCCCACCGCCAGGGTGAAGAAGGCGTGGCCCATGGCGTGCATCACCACCAGCGGGGTCACCGCCGAGAGATCCGGCATGAACAGCCAGGCCAGGGCGGGGCCGAAGCCCTCGGTGGTGGCGGCGTAGCCGGCCAGCAGCAGCAGCAGCAGGTAGAGCAGCGGCATCAGCAGGTTGTTGAGGCGCTCCAGCCCCTTGGCCACACCGGCGGCCACCACCAGCATGGTCATGGCCAGGAACAGGGTGTGGTTGAAGGTCATCCTGGCGGGGTCGGCCAGGAAGGCGTCGAAGCCGGCGCCGATCTCGGCGGGGGCGGCGCCGACGAAGCCTCCGTTGATGGAGGTAACCAGGAATTCGATGGACCAGCCGGAGACCACCGAGTAGAAGGAGAGGATGCAGAACACCGTGAAGGCGCCGAACAGCCCCAGCAGCCGCCAGTGGCGGCTGGCCCCGGCCTGGGCGGCCAGGTGGCCCAGTGACTGCACCGGGCTGCGCCGGCCCGCGCGGCCGACCATGATCTCTGCCATCATCACCGGCAGGCCCAGCAGCAGCACGAAGCCGATATAGAGCAGCAGGAAGGCGGCGCCGCCGTTCTCGCCGGTGATGTAGGGAAACCGCCAGATGTTGCCCAGCCCCACGGCGGCACCGGTCACCGCCAGGATAAAGGCGCGCCGCGTGCTCCAGCGCTCCAGGGTCTCGTTCATGGTCTGCCCTCCTGCCGGGCCATCGTGAAAGGCGGCAAGCCTAGCAGGCCCGCCCCTGCCGGCCAAACGCCCGCATTGAAACCCGGGCCCGGCGCCCGCATCTAAGCGTCATTACACTCCCCCGACCCCCGAGGTGCGCATGTCCCGCAACCCGCTGCTCGAACCCCATGAGCTTCCCCCCTTCGATGCGATCCGTCCCGAGCACGTGGTGCCGGCCATCGAGGAACTGCTGGCCGAGAACCGCACCGCCATCGAGGCGCTGGTGGCCCGCGCCGGGGACGAGGCACCCAGCTGGGCGAGCCTGGCCGCACCGCTGGAGTCCCTCAACGACCGACTCTCCCGGGCCTGGTCGCCGGTCTCCCACCTCAACGGCACCATGAACAGCCCCGAGCTGCGCGAGGCCTACCAGGCCTGCCTGGGCAAGCTCTCCGAGTACAGCACCTGGCTGGGCCAGCACGAGGGGCTGTTCCGCGCCTGGCGGGCCCTGAAGGAGGGCCCCGCCTGGGCGGCGCTCGACGATGCCCAGCGCCGCGCCGTGGACAATACCCTGCGCGACTTCCGCCTGGCCGGGGTCGACCTCCCGGCGGAGAAGAAGCAGCGCTACGGCGAGATCAAGGCGCGCCTCTCCGAGCTCGGCAACACCTTCTCCAACCAGCTGCTCGACGCCACCCAGGGCTGGCACCTCGACCTGGCCGACGAGTCCCGCCTGGCCGGCCTGCCGGAGAGCGCACTGGCCGCCCTGCGCGCCAACGCCGAGGCCAAGGGCCAGGCCGGCTACCGCATCACCCTGGACTTCCCGAGCTTCTTCCCGGTGATGACCTACGCCGAGGATCGCGAGCTGCGCCGCGAGGTCTATACCGCCTTCGTCACCCGCGCCTCCGACCAGGGGCCCCTGGCCGACCAGTACGACAACGCCCCGGTGATGGAGGAGACCCTGGCGCTGCGCCGGGAGCTCGCCGAGCTGCTGGGCTTCGCCACCTACGCCGACTATTCGCTGGCCACCAAGATGGCCGAGTCCCCGGCCCAGGTGCTCGAGTTCCTCGAGGACCTGGCGCGCCGCGCCGTGCCCCAGGCGAAGGAGGAGTTCGCCGAGCTCGAGGCCTACGCCCGGGACGAACTGGCCATGGGCGAGCTCGCCCCCTGGGACGTGGGTTTCGCCAGCGAGAAGCTGCGCGAGGCGCGCCACGCCATCTCCCAGGAGCAGCTGCGCCCCTACTTCCCCGCCCCCCGGGTGGTGGACGGCCTCTTCCAGGTGGTGGAGCGCCTGTTCGGCGTCACCTTCGCCGAGGACGACCAGGCGCCGCGCTACCACAAGGACGTGCGCTTCTTCCGCATCCTCGAGCAGGGCGAGCCCATCGCCGGCTTCTACCTCGACCTCTACGCCCGCGAAGGCAAGCGCGGCGGCGCCTGGATGGACGAGTGCCGGGTGCGCCGCCTGGAGGGCGAGGCCCTGCAGCTGCCGGTGGCCTACCTGACCTGCAACTTCACCCGCCCGGTGGGCGACAAGCCGGCGTTGCTGACCCACGACGAGGTCACCACCCTGTTCCACGAGTTCGGCCACGGCCTGCACCATATGCTGACCCGCCAGACCGTCGCCGACATCTCCGGCATCAACGGGGTGGCCTGGGACGCCGTGGAGCTGCCCAGCCAGTTCATGGAGAACTACTGCTGGGAGCGCGAGGGCCTCAACCTGATCGCCGGCCACGTCGAGAGCGGCGAGCCGCTGCCCGCCGAGCTGCTGGCGAAGCTGCAGGCGGCCAAGAACTTCCAGTCCGCCATGGGCATGGTGCGCCAGCTGGAGTTCTCGATCTTCGACCTGCGCCTGCACCACCAGCTGGCCGCGCCCTCGGCGGCGGAGATCCAGGCGCTGCTCGACGCGGTGCACGACGCCGTCTCGGTGGTGCCGCGGGCCGAGTTCAACCGCTTCCAGAACGGCTTCGGCCATATCTTCGCCGGCGGCTATGCGGCGGGCTACTACAGCTACAAGTGGGCCGAGGTGCTCTCCGCCGATGCCTGGAGCGCCTTCGAGGAAGCGGGTATCTTCGACCCGGAGACCGGCCGGCGCTTTCGCACCGAGATCCTCGAGCAGGGCGGCGCCCGGGATGCCGCGGAGCTGTTCCGCGCCTTCCGCGGCCGCGAGCCCAGCGTCGAACCGCTGCTGCGCCACAGCGGCATCCGCGCGGCCTGAGCCGCCCCCTGCCGCCGAGCCGGGCTCGGCGGCACCGCTTCCTGATACTCTGGTTTTTTGACACCTGGCTTCCTGACCCCCTGGAGAGAACATGGCCCAAGCCAAACGCTTCATCGCCGGTGCGATCTGCCCGCGCTGTGCCGAGCTGGACCGCATCCGCAGCTGGGAGCAGCACGGCATCCGCTACCGGGAGTGCGTGAGCTGCGACTTCTTCGAGCAGCTGCCCATCGAGGACGAGGCCGCCCCGGAGCTGGCCACCCGCGTCAACCAGGCCCGCGAGGATCAGAGCCGCCAGGACTTCCAGCCGGTGAAGATCCTCGACCCCAAGGGCCACTGAGTTGACCCGCCAGGGAGTGGCACAGGCGCTGCTGTCGCGGCGCCATCATCTCGAGCTGCTCGGGCTGGCCGCGGCCGCGGCGCTGCTGCTGGCACGGCTGGATCTCGCCACCCTGGCCGCCGGCCTGGGCCTCTTCCTGTGGGGCATGACCCACCTGGGCGACGCCATCAAGCGCCTCTCCGGCGGCACCCTGGACCGCTGGCTGCACACCGCCACCCGTCACCCGCTTCGCGCCATCGGGGTGGGGGCCGCCGCCACGGCGCTGGTGCAGTCGAGCTCCCTGGTCACCCTGCTCTCGCTCTCCTTCGTCGGGGCGGGCCTCGTCGCCCTGCCCGGCGCCATCGCCCTGCTGTTCGGGGCCAACCTCGGCACCACCACCGGGGCCTGGCTGATCGCCGGCTTCGGCCTGCGCTTCGATCTCGCTCAGTTCGCCATGCCCTTCCTGGCCCTCGGGCTGCTCGGCTCCCGGGTGCTCAAGGATGGCCGCGCCGCAGCGGCCGGGGTGCTGCTGGGCATCGGCCTGCTGTTTCTGGGCATCGACTTCATGAAGCTGGGCTTCGAGGCGTGGCAGGACGGCCTCTCCCTGGACGGCCTGGCCGGCGACAGCGCCTGGCACTGGCCGCTCTTCGTGCTGTTCGGGGTGGTGGCCACGGTGGTGATGCAGTCGAGCCACGCCACCCTGCTGATCACCCTGGCGGCCCTGGCGGGAGGACAGCTGCCCTACCTGCCGGCCCTGGCCATCGCCATCGGCGCCAACGTCGGCACTACCGTCACCGCGGTGCTGGGGGCGCTGGGCGCCGGTGCCGCGGCGCGACGGCTGGCCGGGGCCCACGTGGTGTTCAACCTGGCCACCGCCGCCGTGGCCCTGGCACTGCTGGTGCCGCTGGCCTGGCTGGTGGACGAGCTCGGCGAGCTGATCGGCCTGGCCACGGATGCCTGGCCGCTCAAGCTCGCCCTCTTCCACACCCTCTTCAACCTGCTCGGCATCGTGCTGATGCTGCCGCTGATCCCACGGCTCGCCGCACGCCTGGAGCGATTCTTCCCCGAGCCCTCGCGGATCCCTCCCGCCCAGGCCCGCTACCTGAACACCAACGCCCTGGAGCACGCCGACACGGCACTGGCCGCCATGGAGCAGGAGTGCCAGCGGCTCAACCGCCGCGCCTACCACCTGCTCTGCTCGGCGATCCTGATGCCCAGCGCCGAGGTGATCGGCCA
Organism: Halomonas sp. PGE1; assembly: GCF_013000985.1. Lineage (NCBI taxonomy): Bacteria > Pseudomonadati > Pseudomonadota > Gammaproteobacteria > Oceanospirillales > Halomonadaceae > Halomonas > Halomonas sp. PGE1. The sequence continues at coordinate 577,035 of NZ_CP053032.1, read as the reverse complement.
TCCGCCCTCTCGGGAGGTGGTCAAGGCGCGGATCGACACCACCGCCTGGCCGATGGTCAACGCCCGCTACCATGAGCAGATCAAGCCGCTGATGGCGGAGATCCTCGACTTCTACGCACGGCTCGACATGCCGCTCACCGAGGCGCAGCAGGCCAGGCTCGAGAGCCTCTATGCCCGCACCCTGCGCATGGTGGAGGCGGTGCGCTTCGGCGAGGTGCTGCAGCGCAGCCTGATGCGGCATGCCGCCCCGGCCAGCCCCCTGCGCGAGGCCCATGACGATATCCGAATGGCCCTGGCCCAGGGCCTCAACCGCCTGGCCGCCGCCCCCGACTCGGCGGATGTCACCTCGCCCATCGACGAGGTTCGCCAGCACTGGCAGCAGGCCCTGGCCGAGCGCCTGCGCCAGCACCGCCTCGACCCCTGGCTGGCCTCCTCGCTGATGAACGACCTGCACCAGGCCACGCGCCTGATGGGGGCCCTGGCCCCCGCCTGAACCCGCTGTGCGGATTTCCGCACATGCTCACCCCGCCCGGCGTGCGGTTTTCCAGCCTGGGCACCTCCGCGGCGCTTCGACCATGGTCGAAGGCGAAGATTTCAAGTAATTGAAATAGAAATTCTTTCCAGCCAATGGCCCACCGCTTGCCATGAATATCGTTGAATGAACACCCCGCCCGGCACCGGCGGGTACCGGAGGAGCTGCCAGACTACAGGCACCCTTCCGGGCCCCGGGGCCAGGTTTACCAACGACAACATGCAACGGAGTCACGCCATGCGTCACCTCTCCACCAAGCTTCTCGCCGGCACCGTCGCCGGTTCCCTGCTGGTCGCCGCCGCGGCCGCCCAGGCCGACCGCAGCGACTGGCCCTCCAACTTCACCGTGGGCACCGCCAGCCAAGGCGGCACCTACTACGTCTACGGCTCCGGCTGGGCCAACCTGGTCGCCGACGAGCTGGGCATCTCCGGCGGCGGCGAGGTGACCGGCGGCCCGACCCAGAACCTGGCACTGGTGCATACCGGCGACATCTCCTTCGGCCTGACCACCATGGGCCCCGCCTCCGACGCGGTGAAGGGCGAGAGCCCGCTGGCCCCCGGCGTGCCCATGGACAACGTCTGCGCGCTCTTCCCGATGTACGAGACCCCGTTCTCCATCACCGCGCTGTCCAGCACCGGCATCACCAGCATCTCCGACATCCCGGATGGCGCCCGCATCGGCTTCGGCCCCTCGGCCTCCACCTCCGACACCTACTTCCCGGCCATCCTCGAGACCCTGGGCGTCGACTTCCAGCGCCGCAACGGCGGCTGGTCCGACCTGGGCGGCCAGCTCCAGGACGGCCTGCTGGACGTGATCGCCTTTGCCGCCGGCATCCCGATCCCGGCCGTCAGCCAGCTCGAGGTGCAGACCAACGTGAACATCATCGAGTTCACCGAGGAGGAGATGGACACCGTGCTGGAGAACTTCCCGGTCTCCGAGTTCTGGATTCCCGCCAGCACCTACAGCACCCTGGAGGAGGATGCCCGCGCCGTCTCCATGTGGAACTTCGCCATCTCCCGCTGCGATCTGCCGGAGGACTTCATCTATGAAGTCACCAAGGTGACCATGGAGAACAACGACAAGATGCGTAACGTGCACCGCTCCGCCGAGACCTCCATCCCGGAGAACGTCGTGCACAACACCGTGCTGCCCTTCCATCCGGGTGCGGCGCGCTGGTACCAGGAGAACGGCTACGAGATCGACGAGTCGCTGATCAACTAAGCCCGCCCACTGGCACATCCCGCCCCGCCCCGGCAGTGCCGGCGCGGGGCTTGTCGTCCCCAAGCCGTCCCCATCCAAGGGTAAACGTCCCATGAACCATACTCCCGACCCGCGCCACGGCGACGAGGACCCCGCCGCTCACGCGCCCGAGACGATCGCCGAGGGCATCGACGAGGAAATCGTCGAGTCCAACCGGCGCCTCTACGTCGGCTGGCAGTGGCTGCTGTTCGGCGCCCTGGCCATCATCTACGCCTCCTTCCACCTGGTCTCGCTCAACGTCTATCCGATGGAGACCTGGTCGTTCCGCATCGTGCACATCGCCGGTGCGCTGATCCTCGGCTTCGCGCTCTACACCGGCACCCGCTTCGCCGGCGAGGGCAGCGTCAAGCAGTCGCCGGTCTGGCTCGGCTGGATCAGCTACGCGCTGCTGATACCCGCCGGCTATGCACTCTTCCAGGTCTGGCGCATGAACCAGATGATCGCGGGCGGCGCCATGCGCATCGACCCGGCGATCGAGGCCTGGCACTACGGCTATCCGCTGATCTTCGCCACCAGCGCCGCCATCCTGCTCTCCTGGACCTACCGCCAGGTGCGCCAGCGCCTCTCCCCCCCTGACCTGGTGCTGATGCTCTGCGCCATGGGCGTTGCGGGCTACCTGATCCTGATCTTCGGCACGCCGCTGCGCGCCTCCACCGGCACCTCCTTCGCCCCCATCGGCATCTCCTATGCGGCCCTGGCCGGCTCGCTGCTGATCCTCGAGCTGACCCGCCGCGTCGCCGGCATGGCGCTGGTGGTGATCTCCGCGCTGTTCCTGGCCTATGTGTGGGCCGGCCCCTACCTGCCGGGCTTCCTGGGCTACCCGGGGCTGTCGTTCAACCGCTTCTTCAGCCAGCTCTACACCGACACCGGTATACTGGGGCCGACCACCGCGGTCTCGTCGACTTACATCATCCTCTTCATCATCTTCGCGGCCTTCCTGCAGGCCTCCAAGGTGGGTGACTACTTCGTCAACTTCGCCTTCGCCGCGGCCGGCCGCGCCCGGGGCGGCCCCGCCAAGGTCTCCATCTTCGCCTCCGGCCTGATGGGCATGATCAACGGCACCAGCGCCGGCAACGTGGTCTCCACCGGCTCGCTGACCATCCCGCTGATGAAGAAGGTGGGCTATCCGGGCCGTAGCGCCGGGGCCATCGAGGCCGCCGCCTCCACCGGCGGGCAGATCATGCCGCCGATCATGGGCGCCGGCGCCTTCATCATGGCCGAGATCACCGGCATCCCCTACACCGAGATCGCCGTCGCGGCGCTGATCCCCGCCATCCTCTACTTCCTCTCGGTCTACTGCATGGTGGACTTCGAGGCGGCCCGCAAGGGCATGCGCGGCATGCGCAAGGACGAGATCCCGCTGTTCTCGAAGCTGGTCAAGCAGGTCTACCTGTTCGCGCCGATCATCATCCTGATCGCCGCCCTCTTCATGGGCTACTCGGTGATCCGCGCCGGCACCCTGGCCACCGCCGCGGCCGCCGTGGTGAGCTGGATCTCCCCCAACAAGATGGGCATCCGCGAGATCCTCAAGGCGCTGCAGCTGGCCGGCACCATGTCGATCCAGATCATCGCCGTGTGCGCCTGTGCGGGCATCATCGTCGGCGTGATCTCGCTGACCGGCGTCGGGGCGCGCTTCTCCTCGCTGCTGCTGGGCCTGGCCGGGGTCAGCCAGCTGCTGGCGCTGATCTTCGCCATGCTGATCTCGATCCTGCTGGGCATGGGCATGCCGACCACGGCGGCCTATGCGGTGGCCGCCTCGGTGGTCGCCCCGGGCCTGATCAACATCGGCATCCAGCCGCTGGTGGCGCACTTCTTCGTGTTCTACTTCGCGGTGGTCTCGGCGATCACCCCGCCGGTGGCGCTGGCCTCCTACGCCGCGGCAGGCATCTCCGGCGACAACGCCATGGGCACCTCGGTGGCCTCCTTCAAGATCGGCCTGGCCGCCTTCATCGTGCCCTTCATGTTCTTCTACAGCCCGGCGATGCTGATGGAAGGCACCTGGCCGCAGATCCTGCGGGTCGGCATCACCGCCACCCTGGGCATCGTGCTGCTGGCGGGCGTGGTGCAGGCGTGGTTCTTCGGGCCGGTGAAGCTGTGGCAGCGCCTGGTGATGTTCGTGGGCGCCATGTTCATGATCTATGGCGGCATCTACACGGATGTGGCCGGCCTCGCCATCGGCGCCGCGCTGTTCATGATGCAGCGCAAGCTGCACGGCAGTGGCGCACCGCAGGCGGCCGAAAGCGGCTGACCCTGCTGCCGCCCTGCGGGGCGGCCTTCCGCCAACCCTGCCGGAAACGCAACGGGGCCCCGCCATGGCGGGGCCCCGTTGCGTTGGCAGCCGACGAGCCGAGGCTCAGCCGACGATATTGTCGAGGATCTTCAGGCTCGGCTCGGCCTGGTTCAGCGTGTAGAAGTGCAGGCCCGGGGCGCCGCCGTCGAGCAGGCGCTGGCAGAGGCGCGAGATCACCTCCTCGCCGAAGGCCGCGATGGAGGCGCTGTCGTCGCCGTAGGCCTCGAGCTGCTTGCGGATCCAGCGCGGGATCTCGGCGCCGCAGGCGTCGGAGAAGCGCGCCAGCTTGGCGTAGTTGGTGATCGGCATGATGCCCGGCACGATGGGGGCTTCGACCCCCAGCGCGCGGGCCCGCTCGACGAAGTGGAAGTAGGCGTCGGCGTTGAAGAAGTACTGGGTGATGGCGAGGTTCGCGCCGGCCTGCATCTTGCGGGCGAAGTTCTCCAGGTCCCGCTCGAAGCTCGGCGCCTGGGGATGAGACTCCGGGTAGGCGGCCACGGCGATCTCGAAGTGGTCCCCGGTCTCCTCGCGGATGAACTCCACCAGCTCGTTGGCATAGCGCAGCTCGCCGATGCCCCCCATGCCCGAGGGGAGGTCGCCGCGCAGGGCCACCAGGCTATCGATGCCCTCCTCGCGGTAGCGGGCCAGCAGCTCGCGCAGCGGCTGCTTCTCGCTGCCGATGCAGGAGAGGTGCGGCGCGGTGGAGATGCCGCTCTCGCGCACCTGGCGCACGGTAGTCAGGGTGCGGTCCTGGGTGGAGCCACCGGCGCCATAGGTGACCGAGAAGAAGCGCGGCCCGCGGGCCGCCAGGGCATCGCGCACGCCGGCCAGCTTCTCGCGCCCCGCCTCGGTATTGGGGGGAAAGAACTCGAAGCTGATACCCAGCGGATGTTCCTGCGCGCTCATGATGCCACCTCTGTGTCGTAGGTCGTGATTGGCCACCATTCTGACGAGCGCCGGCGCCGTCGGCCAATGAAAGTTCCGGCGGGCCTGTATCAATTTCATTCATGTTGGGTCGCTGACAGCGACGCCATCGGCAGGCATGATGCGCTCTGACAGGGATGCCGACAACCGATAGGGAGGCCCGATGACCGCGCTCGATCCCACCACGCTGATGGGCCCGCTCTGGACCCTGCTGGCCTACATCCTGCTGGGCTGGCTGGCCGCCCGCCGCCTCTCGGTGGATCCGCGCCCCATCGCGACCCTGCTCATCTACCTGGTGGCGCCGCTGACCTTCTTCCGCGGCCTGGTGCTGGGCGGCCCCACGCCCGGATACCTGCTGCTGACCCTGGCCGCCTTCGCCACCGCCAGCCTGCTGGCGGTGATCGTGCACCGCCTGACGCGCCGCGCCTTCGCCCCCCAGGAGAGCGCCCTGCTGGCCTTCTCGGCCGGCACCGGCAACACGGGGTACTTCGGCCTGCCGGTGGCCATGGTGCTGCTGCCCCCCGAGGGGGTGACCCTCTACCTCTTCTGCGTGCTGGGCATCACCCTCTACGAGTTCACCGTGGGCTTCTACCTCTCCGCCCGCGGCCAGTTCTCGGTAGGCGAGAGCCTGGCCAAGATCCTGCGGCTGCCGCTGGTCTACGCCTTCCTGGCGGCCCTGCTGGTCAGCGGCCTGGGCCTTGCGGTACCGGCGGCGGCCATGGAGGGACTGGCGGTCTTCCCCGCCACCTACACCCTGCTGGGGATGATGATCATCGGCATGACCCTCGGCCGCGTGACCATCCGCGAGATTGATCCGCGCTTTATCGGGGCCTGCGTGGCGGTGCGCTGCGTGGCCTGGCCGCTGCTGGCGCTGGCCGCGGTGCTGGGGCTGCAGGCGCTTGCACCGCTGTCGCCGGAGCTGGCGCTGGCGATCCTGCTGCTGGGGGTGGTGCCCATGGCCGCCAACGTGGTGGTGGTGGCCATGGAGCTCGGCATTGCCCCGGCCAAGGGGGCGCTGGCCGTACTGGCCACCACCCTGGCCGCGCCGCTGCTGATACCGCTCTACCTGACGCTGATGATGCGCCTGGCCGGGTTGTGATCAGTAGCGATAGCTGTCGGGCTTGTAGGGGCCCTCGGCCGGCACGCCGCTGTAGGTCTCCTGGGCCGGGGTCAGGCGGGTGATCACCCCGCCGAAGCCCTCCACCATGTAGCGGGCCACCTCCTCGTCGAGGTGGCGCGGCAGCACCGTGACCGCCAGCGCCTCGGGCTTCTCCTCCTCGGGCAGGTCGGCGAAGCGCCCCTGGTAGAGGTGCATCTGCGCCAGCACCTGGTTGGCGAAGGAGCCATCCATCACCCGAGACGGGTGGCCGGTGGCGTTGCCCAGGTTCACCAGCCGCCCCTCGGCGAGCAGGATCAGGTAGTCGCGGCTCTCGGGGTCGAAATCCCCCGGCGTGCTGTCGCGATAGACCTTGTGCACCTGGGGCTTGACCTCCTCCCAGTGCCACTGGCGGCGCATGAAGGCGGTATCGATCTCGCTGTCGAAGTGGCCGATGTTGCACACCACCGCCCCCGGCTTGAGCGCCTCGAGCATGGGGGCATCGCAGGCGTCGATGTTCCCGGTGGCGGTGACCACCAGGTCGATGCGGCCGAGCAGCGCCCGGTCGATGCTCTCGCGACCGCGGTTGACGCCCTCCCGGTAGGGCGAGACCACCTCGAAGCCGTCCATGCAGGCCTGCATGGCGCAGATGGGGTCGACTTCCGCCACCTTGACGATCATCCCCTCCTGGCGCAGCGAAGCCGCCGAGCCCTTGCCCACGTCGCCATAGCCCACCACCAGCGCCTGCTTGCCGGCCAACAGGTGGTCGGTGCCGCGCTTGATGGCGTCACTGAGCGAGTGGCGACAGCCGTACTTGTTGTCGTTCTTCGACTTGGTGACGGCGTCATTGACGTTGATGGCCGGCACCCGCAGCAGGCCGTCGCGCAGCATCTCCTCGAGCCGATGCACCCCGGTGGTGGTCTCCTCGCTGATGCCGTGGATGGCGTCGAGCAGGTCCGGGCGCTTGTCATGCAAGAGGGCGGTGAGGTCGCCGCCGTCGTCCAGCACCAGATTGGGGGTCCAGCCCTCGGGGCCCGCCACGGTCTGCTCGATGCACCACCAGAACTCCGCCTCCGTCTCCCCCTTCCAGGCGAACACCGGGATGCCGGCGGCGGCGATGGCCGCGGCGGCGTGGTCCTGGGTGGAGAAGATGTTGCACGACGACCAGCGCACGCTGGCGCCCAGGTCGATGAGGGTCTCGATCAGCACCGCGGTCTGGATGGTCATGTGGATGCAGCCGGCGATGCGCGCCCCCGCCAGCGGCCGGGCATCGTGATACTTGGCGCGGATCGCCATCAGCGCCGGCATCTCGGTCTCGGCGATACGGATCTCGCGACGCCCCCACTCGGCCAGGGCGAGGTCGGCCACCCTGAAGTCCTGGCGGGCGGGCGTGGTCACGGCGGGCTGGTTCATGGATCACCTCTTCGCAGGGAATGGGGTGATCTTCACTATAGCCACAACGACGACGCCCGGCGCAGGCCGGGCGTCAGAGGGGGTCGAAGCACGTCGCCAGGCTCAGAGGCCGGCGGCCTGGCGCAGGGCGCTGGCGCGGTCGGTCTTCTCCCACGGGAAGGCGGTGAAGGTCTCGATGTGCTCCTGGCCCTGGGGGTCGGTCCAGCGGTAGGAGGTCTCGAAGGGCTCGCGACCGAAGTGGCCGTAGGCCGCGGTGAGCTGGTACATGGGATGCAGCAGGTCGAGCATGCGGGTGATGGCATGGGGGCGCAGGTCGAAGTGCTCGCGCACCAGCGCGATGATGCGCTCGTCATCCACCTTGCCGGTGCCGAAGGTGTTGACCGAGACCGAGGTGGGCTCGGCAACGCCGATGGCGTAGGAGACCTGGATCTCGCACTTGTCGGCCAGGCCCGCGGCGACGATGTTCTTGGCCACGTAGCGGCCGGCATAGGCGGCGCTGCGGTCCACCTTGGAGGGATCCTTGCCGGAGAAGGCACCGCCGCCGTGGCGCGCCATGCCGCCATAGGTGTCGACGATGATCTTGCGCCCGGTCAGGCCGCAGTCGCCCACGGGGCCGCCGATCACGAACTTGCCGGTGGGGTTGATGTGGTAGCGGGTGTGCTCGGAGAGCCACTCGGCGGGGATCACCTGCTCGATGATCTCGCGCTTGACCATCTTGCGCAGCTCGTCCTGGTCGATGCCCGGATCGTGCTGGGTGGAGAGCACCACGGCGTCCACGGCGCAGGGCTTGCCCCGGTCGTCATAGCGGAAGGTGACCTGGCTCTTGGCGTCGGGGCGCAGCCAGGGCAGCAGGCCGTGCTTGCGCAGCTCGGCCTGGCGCTCCACCAGGCGATGGGCATAGTGGATCGGCGCCGGCATGAAGGAGTCGGTTTCGTTGGTGGCGTAGCCGAACATCAGCCCCTGGTCACCGGCGCCCTGATCCTCGGGCTTGCTGCGGTCGACCCCCTGGGCGATGTCCAGGCTCTGCTTGCCGATCAGGTTGAGCACGCCGCAGGTCTCGCCGTCGAACCCCACGTCCGAGGAGGTGTAGCCGATGCCGGTGATCACCTCGCGCACGATCGCCTCGAGGTCGACCCAGGCCGAGGTGCTGATCTCGCCGGCGACGATGGCCACGCCGGTCTTGACCAGCGTCTCGCAGGCCACCCGGGCCTGCTTGTCGCGAGCGATGATGGCGTCGAGCACCGCGTCGGAGATCTGGTCCGCGATCTTGTCGGGATGACCCTCGGAGACGGATTCGGAGGTAAACAGGGAGTATTCGCTCATGGCGTCCTCGACCGAGTGTGAAGCAGTCTTTAGGGGGCAAGAGTCTACACGCTGGGGCCTGGCGGGGCATCCACGATTTGATGCCGGGCGTCAAGTCGGCGACAATATGACACCGAATTCCATCGCGCCGCACGCGTCCCGCGGCGACTCACCCAGCCAGACTGCATGCCCCGCTGTCCGCCGGCGGTGGCCATTACCCTTATTCTGCCGCAGGCGAGGAGCTCTCCAATGCCGTCACGATTCGAACTGGCCAACGCCATTCGCGCTCTCTCCATGGATGCCGTCCAGAAGGCCAAGTCCGGCCACCCCGGCGCGCCCATGGGCATGGCCGACATCGCCGAGGTGCTGTGGAACGACTACCTCAAGCACAACCCGGAAGACCCCAAGTGGGCCGATCGTGACCGCTTCGTGCTCTCCAACGGCCACGGCTCCATGCTGCTCTACTCGCTGCTGCACCTGACCGGCTACGACCTGAGCCTCGAGGAGCTGCAGAGCTTCCGCCAGCTCCACGCCAAGACCGCCGGCCACCCGGAGTTCGGCTATGCGCCGGGCGTCGAGACCACCACCGGCCCCCTGGGCCAGGGCCTGGCCAACGCCGTGGGCATGGCCATCGCCGAGAAGACCCTGGCCGCCCAGTTCAACCGCCCGGGCCACACCATCGTCGACCACACCACCTGGTGCTTCCTCGGCGACGGCTGCCTGATGGAGGGGATCTCCCACGAGGTGTGCTCCCTGGCCGGCACCCAGCAGTTGGGCAAGCTGATCGCCTTCTACGACGACAACGGCATCTCCATCGACGGCGAGGTCGAGGGCTGGTTCACCGACGACACCGCCAAGCGCTTCGAGGCCTACGGCTGGCACGTGGTGCCCAACGTCGACGGCCACAAGCCCGAGGAGATCAAGGCCGCCATCGAGCTGGCGAAGAGCCACGACGACCGGCCGAGCCTGATCATCTGCAAGACCATCATCGGCTTCGGCTCTCCCAACAAGCAGGGCAAGGAGGAGTGTCACGGCGCCCCGCTGGGCGAGGACGAGGTGGCCCTGGCCCGCAAGCAGCTCGACTGGCCCCACGCGCCCTTCCATATCCCCGAGCCCATCTATCAGGGGTGGGACGCTCGCGAGCCGGGCCGCGCCGCCCAGAGCGAGTGGCAGGCACGCTTCGAGCGCTACCGCGCGGAGCATCCGGAGCTGGCTCGCGAGTTCCTGCGCCGCATGCAGTGCAAGCTGCCCGCCGAGCTCAAGAGCGAGGCGCTGATCGAGCAGGCCCAGCAGAAGGGCGAGACCATCGCCAGCCGCAAGGCCTCCTTCAACTGCCTCAACGAGCTGGGCCCGCAGCTGCCCGAGCTGCTCGGCGGCAGCGCCGACCTGGCCCCCTCCAACCTGACCTTCTGGGACGGCGCGAAGGCGATCACCCCGGAGACCCCGGACGGCAACTACCTGCACTACGGGGTGCGCGAGTTCGGCATGGGCGCCATCATGAACGGCATCGTGCTGCACGGCGGCTTCATCCCCTACGGCGCCACCTTCCTGATCTTCATGGAGTACATGCGCAACGCCGTGCGCATGGCGGCGCTGATGGGCAAGCGCGCCATCTACGTCTTCACCCACGACTCCATCGGCCTGGGTGAGGATGGCCCGACCCACCAGCCCATCGAGCAGCTGACCAGCCTGCGCTCCACGCCGAACCTCTCGACCTGGCGCCCCTGCGACGCCGCCGAGACCGCCGCGGCCTGGGATGCCGCCCTCAAGCGCAACTCCGGCCCCACCGCCCTGGTGCTGTCGCGCCAGAACCTGCCCCACCAGGCGCGCACCAAACAGCAGCTGGCCAACATCCAGCGCGGCGGCTATGTGCTCAAGGACTGCGAGGGCACCCCGGAGCTGATCCTGATCGCCACCGGCTCCGAGGTCGGCCTGGCCATGGACGCCGCCGCCGAGCTGGCGGCCAAGGGCCGCGCTGTGCGCGTGGTCTCCATGCCCTCCACCTACCGCTTCAACGGCCAGGAGGCCGAGTACCGCGAGAGCGTGCTGCCCAGGGCCGTGACCAAGCGCCTCGCCATCGAGGCGGGCCACCGCGACTACTGGCACAAGTACGTGGGCCTGGAGGGGCGCATCATCGGCATGAGCACCTACGGCGAATCCGCCCCGGCCGGCGATCTCTTCAAGCACTTCGGCTTCACCGTCGAGAACGTGGTCAAGCAGGCGAGCGAGCTGCTCGAGGGCTGAGCGTCGCGAGGCACGCAACATCAAGGGCACGGCCGAGAGGCCGTGCCCTTTTTCATGCCCGTGGGGTCGAGGCGGCGCTCAGGCGACGGTGACGGTCGGATCCAGGTAGACGTCCTGGATGGCGTGCAGCAGGGCCACGCCCTCATCCATGGGCTTCTGGAAGGCCTTGCGCCCGGAGATCAGCCCCATGCCACCGGCGCGCTTGTTGATCACCGCGGTGCGCACCGCCTCGGCCAGGTCGGAGGCCCCCTTGGAGCCGCCGCCGGAGTTGATCAGCCCGGCGCGCCCCATGTAGCAGTTGGCCACCTGGTAGCGGGCCAGGTCGATGGGGTGATCCGTGGTCAGGGCGTCGTAGACCCGATCGTGGGTGTGGCCGAAGCCGACGGCCCGGTAGCCGCCGTTGGTCTCGGGCAGCTTCTGCTTGACGATATCGGCCTTGAGGGTGGCCGCCAGATGGTTGGCCTGACCGGTGAGGTCCGCCGCCACGTGGTAGTCGGTGCCCTCGTGCTTGAAGGCCGGGTTGCGCAGGTAGGCCCACAGCACCGTGACCATGCCCAGCTCGTGGGCCCGGGCGAAGGCCTCGCTGATCTCCATGATCTGGCGGCGGCTCTCGTGGGAGCCGAAGTAGATGGTCGCCCCCACCGCCACGCAGCCCATGTCGAAGGCCTGCTCGACCTGGGCGAAGAGCGTCTGGTCGTAGATCGCCGGATGGCTCAGGGTCTCGTTGTGGTTGAGCTTGAGCATCATCGGGATGCGGTGGGCGTAGCGCCGCGCCACCGAGGCCAGCACGCCCAGCGTCGAGGCCACGCCGTTGCAGCCCCCCTCGATGGCCAGCTCGACGATATTGGCCGGATCGAAGTAGGCGGGGTTGGGCGCAAAGGAGGCCCCGGCGGAGTGCTCGATGCCCTGGTCCACCGGTAGCAGGCTGAGGTAGCCGGTGCCCGCCAGGCGGCCGTGGTCGAACAGCGCCTGCAGGTTGCGCATCACTGCGGGGCCGCGGTCGCTGTCGGCCACCACCCGGCCGACGAAGTCGGGCCCCGGCAGATAGAGGCTCTCCCGAGGGATGCCCCGGCACTGGTGGGTCAGCAGGGACTCGGCCTCGTCGCCGAGCCAGTTGGCGATATCGGTCATGGCGTTCCTCTCCTTGGTCGGGTTGACGTCGCTCTTCCCAGCGTAGTGGATGACCGTACCCACCGCGGGTCGGGCCTTGCAACCTGTCGCCAGCAGAGGACAAGGGCCCCGCGGTTAGCGACCGCTCCCGGCCGGTGCCTCGGCCGCAGGTGCGACGGCGGATCGCGGCCGACACACCGCTAGCGTGCTAACATGCTCGATCTCTGCCGTTGTCACTCTCGAGGATCATCGATGGCCGTTCTGCGCGGTTTTCTCTGGCTGCTGGGCTTCCTGCTGCTCGGCGATGTGCTGGTCACCCTCGCCGGCCTGCCGGTCTCCGCCGGGGTGGCCGGCATGCTGCTGCTCACCGCCTGGCTGATGCTGCGCGGCACGGTATCCAGCGATATCGCCGCCGCCGCCCGGCCACTGATCGGCGTGCTGGCCATGCTGATCATGCCCGGGGTCGTCGGCGTCTTCTTCATCCTCGACACCCTCGGCGGGCAGTGGGCGGCGATCCTCGGCGCCCTGGTGGGGGGCACCCTGCTCAGCGTCTTCACCACCCTGTGGCTGATGCGCCGCCTGATGGGCAGGGAGGGCCTCGACCATGAGTGAGCTCCTCGACCACCTGCTGGACACCCCACTGCTAGCCATCGCTCTGACCCTTGCCGCCTACTTCGCCGGCGACCGGCTGTTCCGCCTGATCGGCGCGCCGAGCTGGTGCCCGCCGATCCTGGTGGCCGCCCTGCTGCTGGCCGGCGTGCTGGCACTGGCCGGCATCGACTACGCCGACTACCGGGAGGGCGCCGGCTGGCTGATGCTGCTGCTGGGCCCGGCCACCGTGGCGCTGGGGCTGCCCCTCTATCAGCAGATGGGCCATATCCGCGACCTGTGGCGCCCGCTGCTGGTCTGCCTGCCGGTGGCCGCCGGCATGGCCGCGCTCTACGCAGTGGCCATCGCCTGGCTGCTGGGGGCCTCGCCGGAGGTGCTCGCCTCGCTGGCGCCGAAGTCGGTCACCGCGCCCATCGCCATCGGGATCACCGAGCAGCTCGGCGGCTCGGTGGCGCTGATGATGGGCGGCCTGCTGCTGACCGGCGTGGTGGCCATCGCCGGGGTGGAACTGCTTTCGCGCTGGCTGGGCATCCGTGACGAGCGCCTGCTCGGGCTCACCCTGGGCATCAACGGCCATGCGCTGGGCACGGTGCGCGCCTTCGAGATCGGCCCCACCGCCGGCGCCTTCGCCTCCCTGGGCATGAGCCTCACCGGTATCCTCACCGCCCTGCTGCTGCCGCTGGCCTGGCGGCTGCCGGGACTCGTCGGCTGAAGTGCGCTAGAATCGCGGCCTTGATTTCCTTCGCCACCCTCGCGACCAGGAGCCCCTGCCACCGCCATGGCCCACCGCATCGCCATCAACGGTTACGGCCGCATCGGCCAGTGCGTGCTGCGCGCTCTGATTGAGCAACAGAGAGCCGAGCAGGGGAGCGGGCCGGCGCTGGAGATCGTCGCCATCAACGAGCTCTCCGACCTCGCCACCATCGCCTACCTGACCCGCTACGACACCACCCACGGCCGCTTCCCCGCGGCGGTGGCGCAGGGTGACGCGGGGCTGGTCATCGACGGGCGCGAGATCCGGGTGCTCAGCGAACCCGACCCCGACCGCCTGCCCTGGCGGGAGCTCGGCATCGACCTGGTGCTGGAGTGCTCCGGCAGCTTCAAGGACCGCGCCACCGCCGAACGCCACCTGGCCGCCGGCGCCGGCCGCCTGCTCTTCTCGCAGCCGGCGGAGAGTGACGTGGATGCCACCATCGTCACCGGCATCAACGACCATGAGCTCGCCCCCGGGCAGCGCATCGTCTCCGCGGCCTCCTGCACCACCAACTGTCTCGTGCCGGTGCTCACCGTGCTGGACGAGGCGCTGGGCATCGCCCATGGCGTCACCACCACCATCCATTCGGCGATGAACGACCAGCCGGTGATCGACGCCTACCACCAGACCGACCTGCGCCTGACCCGCTCGGCGATGCACTCCATCGTGCCGGTGGACACCGGCCTGGCGCTGGGCATCAACCGCCTGATGCCCCACCTGGCCGGGCGCTTCGAGTGCCTCCATGTGCGGGTGCCGACCATCAACGTCTCGGCCATGGATCTCGCCATCACGGTGAACCGCGACACCAGCGCCGCCGAGGTCAACGCCCTGCTCGCCGAGGCGAGCCGCGGGCGCCTGGCTGGGCTGCTCGGCTACACCGAGGAGCCGGTGGCCTCGGTCGACTTCAACCACGATCCGCGCTCCGGTATCGTGGACGCCACCCAGACCCGGGTGGCCGGCGGCCGCCTGATCAAGCTGCTGTGCTGGTTCGACAACGAGTGGGGCTTCGCCAACCGCATGCTCGACGTCGGCCGGCGCCTGGCCGCGATGCCCCTCGAGACCCCCTGACCCCTTCCGGTTTCCAGATGAGGACCACGCCCCGATGAACGTGCGCAAGATGACCGACCTCGACCTCAGTGGCCAGCGCGTGCTGATCCGCGAGGATCTGAACGTGCCCGTCAAGCACGGCAAGGTGACCAGCGATGCCCGCCTGCGCGCCGCCCTGCCCACCATCCAGGCCGCCCGCGATGCCGGCGCCAAGGTGATGCTGATGAGCCACCTGGGCCGCCCCACCGAGGGCGAGCCCGCCGAGGAGTTCTCCCTGGCGCCGGTGGCCGAGCACCTGGGCGAGCTGCTGGGCCGCCCGGTCACCCTGATCAGCGACTATCTGGACGCCGCCCTGGACCTGGCCGATGGCGAGGTGGTGCTGCTCGAGAACGTGCGCTTCAACAGCGGCGAGAAGAAGGACGACGAGACCCTCGCCCAGCAGTACGCCGCCCTGTGCGACATCTTCGTGATGGACGCCTTCGGCACCGCCCACCGCGCCCAGGCCTCCACCCACGGGGTGGCGCGCTTCGCCCCGCTGGCCTGCGCGGGCCCGCTGCTGGCCGCCGAGCTCGACGCCCTGCAGAAGGCGCTGGCCACCCCGGCGCGCCCCATGACCGCCATCGTCGGCGGCTCCAAGGTCTCCACCAAGCTCGACGTGCTCAACGCCCTCTCCGAGAAGTGCGACCAGCTGATCGTCGGCGGCGGCATCGCCAACACCTTCATCGCCGCGGCGGGCCACAACGTCGGCAAGTCGCTGCACGAGGCCGACCTGATCGACCAGGCGAAGGCCCTGATGGCGAAGGTCGAGATTCCGCTGCCCACCGATGTCGTGGTGGCCACCGAGTTCTCCGAGTCCGCCACCGCCACCGTCAAGCCGGTGGACCAGGTCGCGGATGACGAGATGATCCTCGACATCGGCCCCGAGACCGCCGCACGCCTGGCCGCCATGCTCAAGGACGCCGGCACCATCCTCTGGAACGGCCCGGTGGGCGTGTTCGAGATCGACCAGTTCGGCCGCGGCACCGAGGTGATCTCGCGGGCCATCGCCGAGAGCCCCGCCTTCTCCATCGCCGGCGGCGGCGACACCCTGGCCGCCATCGACAAGTACGGCATCGCCGAGCGAGTCTCCTACATCTCCACCGGCGGCGGCGCCTTCCTCGAGTACGTGGAGGGCAAGACCCTGCCGGCGGTGGCCGCCCTCGAGGCAGCCGCCGAGCGGGCCTGATAGACTCCAGGCACTCATTACCCCATCTCCCCCACGACCGACTCGCGGCGCCGCCAGGCGCCGCGACCACGCAAAAGGTGACCCCATGGCACTGATCAGCATGCGCCAGATGCTGGACCACGCCGCCGAGTACGGCTACGGCGTTCCGGCCTTCAACGTCAACAACCTCGAGCAGATGCGCGCCATCATGGAAGCGGCCGACCGCACCGACTCGCCGGTGATCGTCCAGGCCTCCGCCGGTGCCCGCAAGTACGCCGGCGCCCCCTTCCTGCGCCACCTGATCCTGGCCGCGGTGGAGGAGTTCCCGCATATCCCGGTGTGCATGCACCAGGACCACGGCACCAGCCCCGCGGTGTGCCAGCGCTCCATCCAGCTCGGCTTCTCCTCGGTGATGATGGACGGCTCGCTGGGCGAGGACGGCAAGACCCCGATGGACTATGACTACAACGTCGACGTCACCCGTCGCACCGTGGAGATGGCCCACGCCTGTGGCGTCTCCGTGGAGGGCGAGCTGGGCTGCCTGGGCTCCCTGGAAACCGGCATGGCCGGCGAGGAAGACGGCATCGGCGCCGAGGGCAAGCTGGAGATGGAGCAGCTGCTCACCGACCCGGAGGAGGCCGCCGACTTCGTCAAGGCCACCGGCGTGGACGCCCTGGCCATCGCCATCGGCACCAGCCACGGTGCCTACAAGTTCACCAAGCCACCCACCGGTGACACCCTCTCCATCCAGCGCATCAAGGAGATCCACGCCCGCATCCCCGACACCCACCTGGTGATGCACGGCTCCTCCTCGGTGCCCCAGGAGTGGCTCGAGGTGATCAACCGCTTCGGCGGCGAGATCCCCGAGACCTACGGCGTGCCGGTCGAGGAGATCGTCGAGGGCATCCGGCACGGCGTGCGCAAGGTCAACATCGACACCGACCTGCGCCTGGCCTCCACCGGCGCGGTACGTCGCTTCCTGGCCGAGCACCCCAGCGAGTTCGACCCGCGCAAGTTCCTCAAGGAGACCGTCTCCGCCATGCGCGACATCTGCATCGCCCGCTACGAGGCCTTCGGCACCGCCGGCCACGCCTCGAAGATCAAGCCGATCAGCCTCGAGGCCATGGTCGCCCGCTACGAGAGCGGCGAGCTGGCGCCCAAGGTCAAGTAAGGCACTGACGCCTGCCCATCAGGCAGGCGACAGCAGGGGCGGCCCAGGGGCCGCCCCTTGTCGTTTCCGTACCCATCGTTTCCGCACCCACCAACGACGCCGCCCCCGGCCAGGGCCGGGGGCGGCAGCGAGGAAGCAGCTTCCTCGGAGGTGGGTGCGAGGCGATTACCAGGTGGATTCCTCGTCGTCCTCGTCAGGGGTCTCCCACTCCTCCTCTTCTTCCTCCTCCTCGTCGAAGGTCCACTCCTCTTCTTCCTCCTCTTCCTCGTACTCGGAGGCTTCGAAGTCGGTGCTCTCGAAGGTGTCGTCGGCACCGGCGCTGCCGTAGTTCTCATCGGGAGCCGGCTCCTCTTGCGGCACCGGATCCTGCGGCTCTTCGTCGTGGAAGTCGGCGAAGGCCAGCGGGCTGGCGGCCAGGCCGAAGGTGATACCGACGATACCGAGTTTCTTGAGGAATTCCTTGGACATCATGTTCGCGCCTCCTATGGGGTCTGAACTTGAGTTTTCCTGTGAGGAAGCCTGCGGCCTCCATCCTTGAGGAAGCCTGTGGCCTCCATATCGACGGGCCGGATAGTGCGTGGCGCCGTCGCTTCCTGCTCACCCTGAGCAGTGCAGGCGGCGGGCCAACACCCGGCCAACTTTTAAAAAAGATATTCAATATCAATGGACTGCAAAAAATCGCGGCGTGCCGGATGCATGCCATGACCCTCGCCGGGCATGGTGAAATCTGGCACATGGGGCCC
Source organism: Halomonas sp. PGE1 (assembly GCF_013000985.1). Classification (NCBI taxonomy): domain Bacteria; kingdom Pseudomonadati; phylum Pseudomonadota; class Gammaproteobacteria; order Oceanospirillales; family Halomonadaceae; genus Halomonas; species Halomonas sp. PGE1. The sequence continues at coordinate 559,336 of NZ_CP053032.1, read as the reverse complement.
GCCGACACAGCCGGGCGACACCTTTCGGGAGGCCCCGGAGGCCGCCAACGGAAACACTGTTCACAAAGTCGTGAAACTGGGCTTTAATATAAGGGTGATCACGCCCTGTACTCTCCGCGAGGTTAGGTGATGGCCGGCCCCCTCTGTCTGCTCTTCGATTGCGACGGCACCCTGGTCGACAGCGAGCCGCTGCTCGCCGACGAGATGGCCACCGCGCTCAACGCCGTGGGCCTGCCCTTCCAGCCCACCGACTACATCGGCGAATTCCGCGGGGCCCGCTTCCGCCGCATCGTCGCCGCCCTCGAGTGCCGCCACGGCAGCGTCGACCCCGAGGCGCTGGAGCCCCTGGAGGCCACCATGCGGGCCAACCTCAACCAGCGGCTGGCCACCGAGCTCACCCCCATCGATGGCGCCCCCGAGGCCCTGGCCGCCCTCCACGCCTACCCCATGGGCGTGGTCTCCAACGGGCCGGTGAACAAGATCCGCACCTCCCTGCAGGCCACCGGCCTTGCCGACCTGTTCGGCGAACGGCTGTTCAGTGCCTACGAGGCCAACTGCTGGAAGCCAGACCCCGGCCTCTACCGCCACGCGGCCAGCCAGATGGGCTATGTCCCGGGGCAGTGCCTGGCCATCGAGGACTCGGTGGTGGGCGTTCGCGCCGCCCTGGAGGCGGGCATGATCGTGGTTCATCTCAACCGCTACCCGGATGTGGAAGAGACCCCGGAGGGCGCCATCATGATCACCAGCATGTTCCAGCTGCCCACCGTGGTGGCCAGGCTTGCCCTGGAGGCCGCCGCCTCGCGCCGCAGCGCCAGCCGCTGAGGCCGCTCCCCACCGAGCGTCCCACATGCAGGCAGCGCCCGCGGCCGCTATCATCGCCCTGCACATGTTCAGCCACCGCCACCCACCCGCCAGGGAGCCTTGTCATGCCCTCACTCCAGGACCAGCTGCGCGGTCTCGTCTACTCCACCGAACATGGCGCGCTCTGCCCCGACTGCCGCCAGCCGGTGGCCGAGTGCCGCTGCGCAGAACTCGCCGAGCAGGCCCGCCTGGCCGAACTCGACGGCATCGTGCGTATCCGTCGCGAGACCAGCGGCCGCAAGGGCAAGGGGGTCACCACGATCGCCGGCGTGCCGCTGCCCGAGGCGGAGCTCAAGGCCCTGGCCAAGCAGCTCAAGAAGGTGTGCGGCACCGGTGGCGCCGTGAAGGAGGGGGTGATCGAGATCCAGGGCGATCATCGCGACCGCCTCAAGGCGGAGCTTCAGGCGCGCGGCTATACCGTCAAGCTGGCCGGCGGCTGAGCGGCGTCAGGCGTCGCCCCCGCAGAGGCCGCACAGCGCGGCCAGGGACGCCTCCACCGGCGCCTCCAGCTTGAGGGCGTAGAGGTCATCGGCGCGGGTGCGGCCGAGGTTGAAGCAGGCGATCGGCTTGCCCTCCCGGGCCGCCGCGCGGGCGAAGCGGAAGCCGGAGAAGACCATCAGCGAGCTGCCCACCACCAGCAGGGCATCGCTCTCCGCCAGCAGGGCGAAGGCCCGCTCCACGCTCTCCCGGGGCACGCTGTCGCCGAAGAACACCACGTCGGGCTTCCAGATGCCGCGCCCGCAGCGGGAGCAGCCGGGCACCCGGAAGTCGGAGAAGTCCGCCTCCAGGTCGGCGTCCCCATCGGGTGCCGCCCGGGCCGCCACCTCGGCCCAGCCGGGATTGAGCCGAGCCAGCTCGGCGTGCAGGTCGTGGCGCATGCGGTTGGCGCCGCAGCCCATGCAGCGCACCCGGTCGGCGCGGCCGTGCAGATCGATGACCCGCCGGGAGCCGGCACGCTGGTGCAGGCCGTCGACGTTCTGGGTGATCACCCCGCTGACCCGCCCCATGGCCTCCAGCTCGGCCAGCCGCCGATGGGCCGGATTGGGGCGCGCCGTGCCGAGCACCCGAAAGCCCGCCAGGGCCCGCGCCCAGTAGCGCTGGCGCGCCGCATGGCTGCCCATGAACTGCTGATGCTGCATGGGCGGTGAGCGCTTCCAGGCGCCGGCGGCATCCCGATAGTCGGGAATCCCGCTGGCGGTGCTGATGCCGGCACCGGTCAGCACCGCCAGGCGCGGATGGCGAAGCACGAAGTCGCCGAGTGCCCGCTGGGCCTCGCTGCCGAGCGTCATGCCCTGGATGGCTGTCGTCATACCGCGCTCTCCCCGGGGTGTCGTTGATGCCGAGTGCCGAAAGAGCATGGCCCCGAAGGGCAGAGATTGTCTAGAATGGGCCCGACACCCCGCCTCTCCCTGACTGATGGGCAAGGAACCCCGATGGCCTGGCTGGAATACCTGCTTCCCCTGATCTTCCTGTTCCCCCTTGCCGCGCTGGCGGTGATCGTGGTGGCGCTGCGCAACCTTCACGACGCCCGGGTACGCTCCCCCTTCGACGCCCACCCGCTGCGCGAGCCCGGCCAGGCCCTGCGCGACCGCCTGGACCGCGCCTTCGCCGGGCTCTTCCTCAACGGCGCCCTGGGCCCCATCGCCACCCTGGCGCCGCTGGTCTACGGCATGGGCCGCATGCTCTTCGCCAGCGAGCAAGACTGGATCGAATGGTCCCTCTACGGCGTGCTCAGCACCCTGCTGGTGCTGCTCTTCTGCTTCCTGCTGATGCGCGACTTCCAGCGCATCCGGCGCCTCAAGCTGGGCCTGGCCTGCGAGCTGGCGGTGGGCCAGGAGCTCGAGCGGCTGATCCGCCCCGAGGCCCACCCCTACTATGTGTTCCACGACGTGCCGGGCAACGGCACCCGCATCGACCACGTGGTGGTCACGCCCTGCGGCGTCTTCGTGGTGGAGACCCGGGCCCGCACCCGCCCCTTCACCCCCTCCGGCAAGGAGATCAACCTGGTCACGGTGGAGCCGCAGCGCCTGCGCTTCCCCGGCTGGAGCGAGCATGCCCCGCTGGAGAAGACCCGGGAGCTGACCCTGTGGCTCGGCCACTGGCTCTCGGAGCTCACCGGCCGCCCGGTGCCGGTGATGGGCGTGCTGACCCTGCCCGGCTGGGAGGTGGACGCCCGCCAGGGCCCCGAGGACCTGCTGGTGGTCAGCGGCGAGCACCTCGCCGACCAGCTCGGCGAGCTCTGCCCCGGCGACTTCGATACCGAGACCCACGACGCGGTGATCGGCGTGCTGCTGGAGCGCGCCGCTCGCCTCGAGCGCCTGCCCGAGCGAGGCTGAGCCGCCCCGGGGCTCAATCGCCCCTGAGCCGGCCGCCCATCTCCTGGGCCAGGTCCACCGCATAGTGATCGGTCATGCCGCCGATGAAATCGAGCATGCGCCGATAGCTGTCGTAGAGCGACCAGGAGGGGCGCGGGGTATTCTCGCCGATCAGCGCCAGCACCCGCTGGTGCTTGAAGGTGGAGCGCCCGGTATGGTGCAGCTCATGGGCGGCGCCGATAAAGGCCTCGAGCAGGATACCCAGGGTCGTGTAGGCACCGATCTCCAGCTTGGCCTTGCGCTCGTTCTGGAAGATGCGCTCCCGGGCCAGCTGCTTGGCCGAGGCCACGCCCCAGCCCAGGTCCGGGTGACAGAGCTCCAGCAGGTCCTGGCGCAGGCGCCCGCCCAGCAGCTCCGCCTCGTGCTGCACGAAGACCGCCCCCACGTCGTTCACCGCGCGCTCCATGGCCGCCCCGCGCAGGGCGGCGATGCGCCGGCGCTGGGAGACCCCGAGGCGCTGCATGGCGGCGTAGTCGTCGGGGGCGCCACCGGCGATCTGGATCAGGATCTCCGCCACCTCCTCATAGCGCAGGATGCCCATCTCCAGGCCATCCTCCAGGTCGAGCAGCGCATAGCAGATGTCGTCGGCGGCCTCCACCAGCCAGGCCAGCGGGTGGCGACACCAGCGCCCCGCCCCCTGGGGCAGCAGGCCCAGCCGCTCGGCCACCTCGACCAGCAGCTCCCGCTCGCTCTGGTAGCAGCCGAACTTGCCGGCCGCCCCGCCGTGTTCCACCGTCCAGGGGTACTTGAGCAGGGTGCCCAGGGTCGCGGTGCTCAGGCGCATGCCGCCGCGGAACTGGTTGTATTCGATCTGGGTGACGATGCGAAAGCCCTGGGCGTTGCCCTCGTAGGTCAGCAGGTCGGCCCGCTGGGTATCGCTGAGCCCCTCCAGCAGGCCGCTGCCGTCGGACTCGGCGCGCTTGAACCAGTCGCGGATGGCGTATTCGCCGGCATGGCCGAAGGGCGGGTTGCCGATGTCGTGGCCCAGGCAGGCGGCCTGGACGATCACCCCCAGGTCCGCCGGAGTGATCCGGGCCGGCAGCCGCTCGCGCAACCCCTCGCCGACGATCATGCCCAGGGAGCGACCCACGCAGCCCACCTCCAGGGAGTGGGTCAGGCGGGTATGGATATGGTCGTTCTCGGTGAGCGGGTGCACCTGGGTCTTGCGCCCCAGGCGGCGGAAGGAGCCGGAGAAGACGATCCGGTCATGATCCTTGTGGAAGGGGGTACGGCCCGGTTCGGCGCTACCGCGCCCACCCCGGGTATCGTGCAGCCGGCCCGGATCGAGCAGCCGCTCCCAGTGCATCTGCGTCATGGCGATCTCTCCTTGAGAGTCCCATTCTGGCACTGTCGGCCGCCGCCTTGCTATCGTCGGCTTTGGCCACGACTCATGCCACGCTATCCTATGCCGATGATACGCTCCCTGGAATTCGACTACCTGCAGCGGCTACGCCATTCCCATCCGGCGTGGAGCCTGCTGCGTGCCGAGAACGCCCCGATGATCATCGGCTTCCTGCAGCGCACCTTCATCGTGCCGAACCAGCGCAGCATCGCCGAGCAGCCATTGGCGGCACAACTGGACGACTGGCTCCACCACCTGCGTCAGGAGCTCGGCGAAGCGGCTTTTCCGCGCGAGGCCCTGGCCTATCTCAACGAATGGGCCGACGACCGGCACCGCTGGCTGCGCAAGTACTATCCTGCCGCGGGCGACGAACCGCACTTCGACCTCACCCCGGCCGCCGAGCAGGCCATGCACTGGCTGTCGGGCCTCGAGCAGCGTCAGTTCATCGGCGCGGAATCGCGCCTCAAGCAGGTCTTCGACCTGCTGCACGAGATCGACCAGGGGAGCGAGACCGACCCCGAGGCCCGCATCCGCGACCTGGAGCGGCGCCGCGATGCCATCGACGGCGAGATCGCCGAGATTCGCGCCGGACGCCTCGACCTGATGGCGACGACGGCCCTGCGCGAGCGCTTCCTGCAGATGACCGACACCGCCCGGGCCCTGCTCGCTGACTTCCGCCAGGTCGAACAGAACTTTCGCCACCTCGACCGCGAGGTGCGTGAGCGCATCGCCACCTGGGAGGGCAGCAAGGGCGAGCTGCTCGAAGAGGTCTTCGGCGACCACGATGCCATCCGCGACTCCGACCAGGGACGCAGTTTCCATGCCTTCTGGGAGTTCCTGATGTCGCCGGCTCGCCAGGAAGAACTCACCACGCTGCTGGAGCGCATCCTGAGCCTGGAGCCGGTCGCCGAGCTGGCCCCCGACCCGCGCCTGGCACGCATCCACTACGACTGGCTGTCGGCCGGCGAAGTGGCCCAGCGCACCGTCGCCCGGCTCTCCGAGCAGTTGCGGCGCTACCTGGACGACCAGGGCTGGCTGGAGAACCGCCGCATCATGGGCATCCTGCACAACATCGAACGCCACGCCCTGGCCCTGCGCGAGAACGCCCCCCAGGAGGAGGTGATGGCCCTCGACGAGCCGGCGCCACGCCTCGAGCTGCCCATGGAGCGCCCGCTGTTCCGTCCCCCCATCAAGCCGCGCATCAGCGCCGAGCGCCTGGCCAGCGGCGACGACCGGGAGGTCGGCGCCGAGGCGCTGTTCGACCAGCACCATGTGGACAAGGAGCGCCTGCGCGCCCGGGTGCGGCGCGCGCTGCAGACCCGTGACCAGGTCACCCTCGATGAGTTGCTGGCCGAGGAGCCACTCCGCCAGGGGCTCGCCGAACTGGTGGCCTGGCTGGCCATCGCCACCGAGGGACACCAGGGGCTGCTCGACGAGGCTCACCCCCAGGAACTCGCCTGGCAGGACGACCAGGGGCGCTGGCGGCGGGCCCGGCTGCCGCGCGTCATCTTCACCCGTCAACCGGTACCCAGCCCATGAGCGACACGACACCCGATGCCGCGCCCCTCTCCGGCGAGCGTCGCTTCTCGCTGGTCCTGATCGCCCTGATGAAGGGCGTCCTCTATCAGGACCGCGATCCCGGACAGTGGCAGGACCTGCTCGACCACCAGGCACGACTGCGCGATCACCTGGCCCCACTGGGGCTGTCACTGATGCTCGACGAGGCCGAAGGCCACGCCTACCTGTGCCAGCGGCCGGATGACGACGAGAACCCGCTGCCCCGCCTGGTGCGCCGCCAGCCGCTGAGCTACCCGGTCAGCCTGCTGCTGGCATTGCTGCGCAAGAAGCTCGCCGAGCAGGATGCCGGCGGCGACGAGCCGCGCCTGATCCTCTCCCGCGAACAGCTCCAGGAGATGCTCGCGCTGTTCCTGGCCGACACCAGCAACGAGGCGCGCCTGCGCGACCGCCTCGACGGCCATATCAACAAGGTGGTGGAACTGGGCTTCCTGCGTCGCCTCAAGGGCGACCCCCCGCGCTTCGAAGTGCGCCGCCTGCTCAAGTCCTTCGTCGATGCCCAGTGGCTCGCCGAGTTCGAACAGCGCCTGGCCGACTACCGTGAACATGCCGAGGAGGCCCGCTGACATGCAGCTCGGTGAACTCGACTTCGGGGCGCCGCCGGGACGCGCCGGCTTTCGCCTGCAGCGCCTGGAAGTCTACAACTGGGGGACCTTCCACCAGCGCGTATGGCGCCTGGAAGCCGGCGGCGACAACGCCCTGTTGACCGGCGACATCGGCTCCGGCAAGTCCACCCTAGTCGATGCCATCACCACTTTGCTGGTGCCCGCCCAGCGCATCACCTACAACAAGGCGGCCGGCGCCGAGGCCAAGGAGCGCAGCCTGCGCTCCTACGTGCTGGGCCACTACAAGAGCGAACGCGGCGAGGCGGGGCTCAGTGCCAAGGCCGTCGGCCTGCGCGACCACAACAGCTACTCGGTGATCCTCGGCCACTTCTACAACGAGGGCTTCGACACCCACGTGACCCTGGCCCAGGTGTTCTGGATCACCGATACCCAGGGCCAGCCGGAGCGTTTCTACGTGGTGGCCGACCGCGAACTGGCCATCGCCGGCGACTTCGACGACTTCGGCAGCGACCTCAAGCTCCTCAAGAAGCGCCTGCGCGACAGCCCCCATGTGGAGCTGCACGACCACTTCCCGCCCTATGGGGCCGCCTTCCGCCGGCGCTTCGGCCTGGGCGCCAGCAACGACCAGGCCATGGAGCTGTTCAACCAGACGGTGTCGATGAAATCGGTGGGCAACCTGACCGACTTCGTGCGCACCCATATGCTCGAGGCGCTGCCCATGGAGGAGCGCATCACCGGCCTGATCCGCCATTTCGACGACCTCGACCGCGCCCACGCCGCCGTGCTCGAGGCACGCCGCAAGATCGAGGCGCTGACCCCGCTGGTGGACAACCTCGACCGCCACGCCGAACTGGCGGTCCAGCAGGCCGAGCAGGTCGCCGATCGCGAGGCGCTGAAGAGTTACTTCGCGAGCCACAAGGCCACCCTGCTGGAACGCCGCCTGGAGCGCCTGGACGCGGACCTGGCGCGGCTGGCCACCCGGCTCGACGAGCTGACCGAACAGCGTCGCCGAGAGGCCAGCCAGCGTGACGACCTGCGCCAGGCCATCGCCGACAGCGGCGGCGACCGCCTGGCCCAGCTGGCCCGCGAAATCGAGAAACTCGGCGAGGCTCGCGACCAGTGTCGGCGGCGCGCCGACCGCTACCGGGAGCTCGCCGAGGCGGTGGGTCTCGAGGCCGCCGAGGATACCGAGAGCTTCCGGGCCAATGCCGCGGCCATCGACCGGGCCCTGGCCAGCCTGGACGACGACGAGAACGCCCTGACCGAACAGCGTACCGACCACGAGCTGACGCTGCGCGGCCTGAAGGACCAACACGACGCCCTCGACGCCGAGCTGGCCTCGCTGCGCGAACGCCGCTCCAACCTGCCCGCGCGCATGCTCGCGCTGCGCGAGCGGCTCTGTGAGGCCACCGGCCTGGAGGAGGGCACCCTGCCCTTCGTCGGCGAGCTGCTGCAGGTGCACGAGGACGCCCGCGACTGGGAAGGCGCCGCCGAACGGGTGCTGCACAATTTCGCCCTCTCGCTGCTGGTGCCCGACGCCCACTACGCCGAGGTCGCCGACTGGGTCGAACGCACCCAGCTACGCGGCCGGCTGGTCTACTACCGGGTGCGCGACACCCAGGTCGCCGCCCCCTCCCTGCATCCCGAGTCGCTGGTACGCAAGCTGGCCATTCGCCCCGACAGCGACCACTACGCCTGGCTGGAACAGGAGCTGGGCAAGCGCTTCGACTATGCCTGCTGTGGCGAGCTGAGCCAGTTCCGCCGCGAGCAGCGCGCCCTGACCCGCAACGGCCAGCTCAAGACCGGCGGCGAGCGCCACGAGAAGGACGACCGCCACCGCCTCGACGACCGTACCCGCTACGTGCTGGGCTGGAGCAACGAGGCCAAGATCGCCGCCCTGGAGGCACAGGCCGAGACCCTGCAGAAACGCATCCAGGCCAGCGCCGCCCGGGTGGCCGAGGTCCAGGCCGAGCAGCGCCGGCTCGGCCAGCGGCGCGGCGACCTCAGCCGCCTGCAGGGCTTCGAGGACTTCCAGGCGCTCGACTGGCGCGCCCCGGCGGCACAGCTGGCCAGCCGCGAAGCGGAGCGCCGCCAGCTGGAGGAAAGCTCCGACCGGCTCAGGACGCTGCAGGCCCAGCTACAGGAACTGGAGGCCGCCAGCGCCGCCACCGAGGCGGCCTGGGGCCAGGCCCAGAACGATCAGGGCAGCCTTGAGGCGCGGCGCGAGGCGGCCGATACCCAGCTCGCGGCGGCCCGTTCCCTGGTCGAGAGCCTCGACGCCGAACAGCGCCAGGCCAGCTTCCCGCGCCTCGACGCCCAGCGCCCCCAGGCCCTCGGTGAGCACCAGCTCAGCGTCGAGTCCTGCGACAACCGCGAGCGGGAGATGCGCGACTGGTTGCAGGCGGCCATCGATGCCCGCCAGAAGCAGCTCGACAGGCTGAGCGAGGCGATCGTCAAGGCCATGCAGCACATCCGCACCGCCTGGCCCCAGGACACCGAGGAAGTGGACGCCAGCCTGGCCGCCGGCGACGACTATCGCGCCCTGCTGGCGGCGCTGCGGGCCGACGACCTGCCACGCTTCGAGGCACGCTTCAAGCGGCTGCTCAACGAGAACACCATCAACGAGATCGCCGGCTTCCAGGCCTTCCTCAACCGCCAGCGCGAGGAGATCCGGGAGCGCGTCGCCACCATCAACGCCTCCCTGCACGACATCGACTACAACCCGGGGCGCTATATCCGCCTGGTCGCCGAGCCCAGCCCGGATGCCGAGGTCCGCGACTTCCGCCAGCAGCTGCGCGCCTGCACCGAGAGCAGTATCAGCGGCAGCGACGACGAGCAGTATTCCGAGGCCAAGTTCCTGCAGGTCAAGGCGATCATCGAGCGCTTCCGCGGCCGCGAGGGCAGCAGCGAACTGGACCGGCGCTGGACCCGCAAGGTCACCGACGTGCGCCACCACTTCCTGTTCTCGGCCTCGGAGCGCTGGCGCGAGGACGACGGCGAGCACGAGCACTACTCGGACGCCGGCGGCAAGTCGGGCGGCCAGAAGGAGAAGCTCGCCTATACCGTGCTGGCCGCCAGCCTGGCCTACCAGTTCGGCCTGGAGTGGGGCGAGAGCCACTCTCGCTCGTTTCGTTTCGTGGTCATCGACGAGGCCTTCGGTCGCGGTTCCGATGAATCGGCCCGCTATGGCCTCGAGCTGTTCGCCCGGCTCAACCTGCAACTGCTGATCGTCACCCCGCTGCAGAAGATCCATATCATCGAGCCCTATGTGGCCAGCGTCGGCTTCGTGCACAACGAAGCGGGGCGCCAGTCGCTGCTGCGCAACCTGACCATCGAGGAGTACCGCCAGGAGAAGGCCGCCCGGGAACGGATCGAGGTGCTGTGAGGTGAAGACGCCACCCCGCGCCTGGACCACGCCGGAGGAGATTCGCCGCCAGTTGCAGCGCCACTGGGACAGCGGCGCCCTCCTCGCCGCGCGCCTGCCGGCCGACGACGGTGAGCCGCTGTTTCCGCTGGCCCTGCGCCTGCGCCGCCCCACGGCCCGGGACATCACCGAACGCTTCGCCGAGGTGGCCGCCTGGGTCAGGCAGCTGCGCGACAACAGCCGCGACGCCCTGGGCCACGGCTACGCGATCACGTTCCGCCGCCAGGGCAACCGGGTGCAGGGCAGCAACGAGCTGCCCGCCGCGCTGAGCGTTCCCGGCGCCGAGGATGCGCTTCGGCTGCTGGGCCGGCAGCGTGATGCCGAACGCTTCGATGCGCTGGCCGAGGAGATCCTGGCTCGCCAGCCGCGACTGGCCGACTGGCTGCGCCGTCAGCCGCTCAAGGCACTGGAACACAAGGAGAGCTGGCCTCGGTTACTCGCCGTGCTCGACCACTTCCAGCGCCACCCGCGGCCCGGCTGCTATCCACGCCAGCTGGCGATTCCCGGCGTCGACACCAAGTTCATCGAGGCCCGGCGCGGCCTGCTCGCGGCGCTGCTCGACGAAGTATTGCCGGCTTCGGCCATCGACGCCGAGGCCAGCGGGGTGCGCGGCTTCAACCAGCGCTTCGGACTGCGCAGCCCCTCGCCGCTGGTGCGCCTGCGCCTGCTCGACCCGACCCTCCACGTGCAGGGGCTGAGCGACCTGAGCCTCCCCGCCGAGCAGTTCACCACCTTCCGGCCGGCGGTTGAGCGCGTCTTCATCACCGAGAACCAGACCAACGGCCTGGCCTTTCCCGACGTGCCCCGCTCGCTGGTGGTGTTCGGGCTGGGCTACGGCCTGGAGCACCTGGTACGCACCCCCTGGCTCCGGGAGGTCGAGGTGTATTACTGGGGCGATATCGACACCCATGGCTTCGGTATCCTCGACCGGGTTCGCGCCTCGCTGCCCGATGCCCGCTCGCTGCTGATGGATCAGCAGACGCTGCTGGCGCACCGCTCGCTATGGGGCGAGGAGCCCGCCGACAAGCGCCTCAGGACGACTCCCCGCCGGCTGACCGACGCCGAACTCGCGCTGTTCCTCGCGCTGCGCGACGATACCTGGGCCGAGCGGGTCCGACTCGAGCAGGAGCGCATCGACTTCGACTGGCTGCGGCAGCGGCTTCCTGCTGCTTGCCGGACAACCGAATAGAGACTAAATTCAGTCCACACGCCCGTGCGGATCCAAACGCCATGAAATACTCAGAGAACATCAAACCAATCAGCTATCTGAAGGCACATGCTGCCGAGATTTCCCGCTCGCTCAACGAACTGCGCGAGCCCATGGTGATCACTCAGAACGGTGAAGCCCGAATGGTCGTGCAGGATATCCGCAGCTACGAGCAGACCCAGGAGACCCTGGCGCTGCTGAAGATTCTGGCGCTGGGCAGCCAGGAGGTCGAGCAGGGCAGGACCCTGGATACGGCCGAGTGTTTCAACCGGCTGCGCCGAGGAGATCGCTAGCGGTGGCGCTGCGGGTCGAACTCACGGCCTCGGCCTTCGAGGACCTTCGCGAGCTCTACGACTTCATTGCTGAGGACTCGCCGCCAGCGGCCGAACAGCTGCTGACCACCATCGAAGAGCGCCTTGCCTCGCTGGGGGAGCTCCCCGAGCGCGGCAGCCACCCCCGCGAGCTGCTGGAGCTGGGCATCCGTGACTATCGGCAGGTCATCGAGCCGCCGGTACGGATCCTCTATCGTCAGCATGGCGAGCGACTCATCGTCTATCTGATTGCCCACAGCCGCCGTGACATGCAGCGGCTGCTGGCGCGCCGACTCCTGAGTTAACTCACTCCCCGTCGGCCAGCGCCGGCAGCAATACCTTCAATTTACGGGTCAGCGTATTGCGTCCCCAGCCGAGCAGTTCGGCGGCCTCCCCCTTGCGCCCGCCGGTGTGGCGCAGGGCGGTCTCGATCAGGATCTTCTCGAAGTCCGGTACCGCCTCCTCCAGCAGATGGGTGTGTCCCGCCGCCAGGGCCCGATCGGCCCAGTCGCGGAAGGCGGTGCGCCAGTCGCCGCTGGGCGCGGGGCTGCCATCCTCGTGGCGCAGCTCCGGCGGCAGGTCCTCCACCAGGATCTCGCGGCCCGAGGCCATCACCGTCAGCCAGCGGCAGGTGTTCTCCAGCTGGCGCACGTTGCCCGGCCAGGGCAGGCGGGTCAGGTGGCTCTCGGCCTCGGGCGTCAGCACCTTGACGTCGGTGGAGAGCTCCTTGGCGGCCTCGGCCAGGAAGTGACGGGCCAGCCGCGGGATATCCTCGCGGCGCTCGGCCAGCTTCGGCAGGTGCACGCGGATCACGTTGAGGCGGTGGAAGAGGTCCTCGCGGAAGCGCCCATCCTCCACCAGGCTCTCGAGGTTCTGGTGGGTGGCGGCGATGATGCGCACGTCCACCTTCACCGGCGTGTGGCCGCCGACCCGGTAGAACTCGCCGTCGGCCAGCACACGCAGCAGGCGGGTCTGGGTCTCGGCGGGCATGTCGCCGATCTCGTCCAGGAAGAGGGTGCCGCCGTCGGCCTGCTCGAAGCGGCCCTGGCGCTGGGCGGCCGCGCCGGTGAAGGCGCCTTTCTCGTGGCCGAACAGCTCGGACTCGATCAGGTCCTTGGGGATCGCCGCCATGTTCAGGGCGATGAAGGGCTTGCCGGCCCGCGGGCTGTGCTGGTGTAGCGCCCGAGCCACCCGCTCCTTGCCGGTCCCCGACTCGCCGTTGATCAGCACGGTGATGTGCGAGTGTGACAGCCGGCCGATGGCGCGGAACACCTCCTGCATGGCCGGCGCCTCGCCGATGATCTCGGCATCCAGCCCCTCGGGCACGATGACCGGGCGCTGGCGCTCCCGAGCGTGGGCCACGGCACGACGCACCAGGGCCAGCGCCTCGTCGACGTCGAAGGGCTTGGGCAGGTACTCGAAGGCCCCGCCCTGGTAGGAGGCCACCGCGCTGTCCAGGTCGGAGTGGGCGGTCATCACGATCACCGGCAGGTCCGGATGGGCCTCGCGCACCCGGGCCATCAGGTCCAGGCCATCGATGCCGGGCATGCGGATGTCGGTGACCAGCACGTCGGGTGGATTGTCGAGCAGGCGCTGCAGGGCGGTGTCCGCGCGCTCGATGCACTCCACGTCGAGGTCGGGTTGGGCGAGGGCACGTTCGAGCACCCAGCGGATGGCGCGGTCGTCATCGACGACCACCACGCGAGCGGCGTCAGTCATGGCGCTTCTCCAGGGGAATCAGCAGTCGGAATTCGGTCTGGCCTGGCTCGGAATCACATTCGATCAGGCCCTGGTGCTGGTGCAGGATCGCCTGAGCGATGGAGAGCCCCAGGCCGCTGCCCTCGGCGCGGCCGGAGACCATGGGATAGAAGAGCGTCTCGCGCAGCGCCTCGGGAACGCCGGGGCCGTTGTCGATGATCGCCACCTCGCACACCAGGCGGTGGCGCTCGGCGCCCAGGGTGAACTGGCGGCGCGCCCGGGTGCGCAGCACCAGCCGCGGCTCGGGCGTCCCCGACTCGGTCATCGCCTCCACGGCATTGCGGGCCACGTTGAGCACCGCCTGGATCATCTGGGCCTCGTCGCCGGCCAGGTCCGGCAGGCTGGGGTCGTAGTCGCGCTCGACCCGCACCTGGGGGTGCTCGACGCTCAGCAGCGAGCGCACCCGCTCCAGCACCTTGTGGATATTGAGCGGCTCGTGGCGGGTCACCCGGTTGGGGCCCAGCATGGAGTCCACCAGGTCGCGCAGCCGATCCACCTCCTCGACGATGATCCGGGTGAACTCCTTCAGGTCCGGGTCGTCGAGGTCGCGCTCCAGCAGCTGGGCCGCCCCGCGAATGCCGCCCAGGGGGTTCTTCACCTCGTGGGCCAGGCCGCGGGTCAGCACCTTGATGGTCTCCTGACGGGTCAGCAGCGCCTCCTCCCGGGAGATGCGCATCAGCCGGTCGCGGGGCTCGATCTCCAGCAGCAGCTCCTCCCGGGAGAGCGGCGTGACCGTGTAGTCCACCGTCAGCGCCTCGCCGCCCAGCATGGTCAGGCGCGCCTCGCGCTGGGTGAAGGGGTGAAATTCGTCCCGGGCCTTGCCCAGTACCGCGCCGAATCCATCATCGCTCTCCATCAGGGCGCACAGCGCCACACCCTGCACCCGGCTGAGGCTGTTCGCCAGCAGCGCCTCGGCGGCAGGGTTCATCCATCGCAGCCTCAGCTCGCCGTCCAGCAGGACCACGGCGGTGGTGAGGTGCTCCATCAAGCGTTGATACATCGAAGGGGCCATATCGGATCCAGGGTAGACACCAAGCGATTGCAAGAAGCGCGCCAGACTCGCAAGGCCCGCCACCAGGGGCTCCGCGGCGGCGGATCGCCACCCCGCCGCACCAAAATAGTGCAGAAAAGGAAGGGCTGCACGGCGCGGCGGACGATGTCGGTGCACCGAGTGCCCCGCAAGGGCTCAGCGGGAGGTGCCGCGCTCCTCATGACGGCGCAGCGGCGGGTCATCGTCGGGCAGCCGTCGGATCGATTCCGCACCGCGACGCAGCGGCGACGGCGCCTCGGCAGGCGGGGGCGGCGGCTTCACGGGCGAATAGATCGGCCCGCCGCCATGGGGCGGCCAGCGGTCGCCATGCGGGGGGCCACAGGGCCTCGGGCTGCCGTCCGGGCACCACGGCCAGGGCGCCCAGCGAGGGGGCAGCTAATCGGCGGGCCGGTTGACGCTGGCCCGGTGCACATAGATGGTCACCGGCGAGCTGCGGTGGCGAACGGCGCCGCTGCCGTCGAGCAACTCCGCCTGCAGCACGTGCTCGCCGGGGTTCATGTTGGCCACCATGAAGGCGGTGGTGTGCATCGCCGTCTGGCTCACCTGGCCGTCCACCAGCAGGCGCACGCGATGGTCCTCGCGCAGCTCGGGCTGGATGCCCAGCTCCACCGGCACGTTGCCCGCCGCCCCCACCGGGAAGGCCTGCTCATGGCTGGGGGAGAGGATGCGGAAGCTGTCGTAGGGCATGAAGGGCTGGCCGGGCGAGCCCGTCGCCGCGGCGGCACCGCTGGCCTCGAGCCGTGGCGCCGGCTCGCCGCGGCGCACCTCGCCGCTGGAGGGCACCACGGTCAGCGGCGCCAGCTCCACCTGCTCACCGCCCCGGTCCGGGTTGTCGGTAAAGACCACGTTGCCCTGGGCGTCGGTGGTGCGATAGATCGTCTGGGCCTGGGCCGCCAGGCTGAACGACAGCCCCACCGCCAGGGCCATCAAGGCCTTGTTCATGGATACCCCCTGCGTGCCGCCTTCCTGGCGGTCTGTGGATGGTGTTGCCTTACCCCTGCTTGGATAGTGAACAAGATAAAGGGGTTCCGCCATGGCGGAACCCCTTTTCGATCAACGCCGGGGCGTCGATGCCGGGCCAGGTCGCGTCGCGCCTGGCCGCTGCCATCATCAGCAGCTGTAGTACATGTCGAACTCGATGGGGTGGGTGGTCATGCGAATGCGCTCCACGTCCTCCATCTTCAGCTCGATGTAGGCATCGATCATGTCGTCGGTGAAGACGCCACCTTCGGTCAGGAAGGCGCGATCCTTGTCCAGGGCATCCAGGGCCTGGTCGAGGCTGTGGGCCACGGTCGGCACCTTCTTGCCCTCTTCCGGCGGCAGGTCATAGAGGTTCTTGTCCATGGCGTCGCCGGGGTGGATCTTGTTCTTGATGCCGTCGATGCCGGCCATCAGCATCGCCGCAAAGCACAGGTAGGGGTTGGCGGTCGGATCCGGGAAGCGGAGCTCGACGCGCTTGCCCTTGGGGCTGGCGGTGTAGGGGATGCGGATGGAGGCGGAGCGGTTGCGGGCCGAGTAGGCCAGCATCACCGGCGCCTCGAAGCCCGGCACCAGACGCTTGTAGGAGTTGGTGGAGGCGTTGGCGAAGGCGTTCAGGGCACGGGCGTGCTTGATGATGCCGCCGATGTAGTAGAGGGCCATCTCGGAGAGACCCGCGTACTCGTCGCCCGCGAACTGGTTGTTGCCATCCTTCCAGAAGGACTGGTGGACGTGCATGCCGGAGCCGTTGTCGCCGACCAGCGGCTTGGGCATGAAGGTGGCGGTCTTGCCGTAGGCGTGAGCCACGTTGTGGATCACGTACTTCATCTCCTGGACCTCGTCGGCCTTCTTGACCAGGGTGTTGAACTTGATCCCGATCTCGTTCTGTCCGGCGTTGGCCACCTCGTGGTGGTGCACCTCGACGGTCTGGCCGATGGCCTCCAGGGTGTTGCACATGGCGCCGCGGATATCGTGGAAGCTGTCGACCGGGGGCACCGGGAAGTAGCCGCCCTTGACCCGCGGACGGTGGGCCAGGTTGCCGCCCTCGATGGTACGGTCGGTGGCCCAGGCGCCCTCTTCGGAGGTGATCTTGTACATGGAGCCCTCGATATCGGACTTCCAGTGCACCTCGTCGAAGATGAAGAACTCGGGCTCGGGGCCGAAGAAGGCGGTGTCGCCCAGGCCGGTGGACTGCAGGTAGGCCTCGGCGCGCTTGGCGATGGAGCGCGGGTCACGCTCGTAGCCCTGCATGGTGGCCGGCTCGATGATGTCGCAGCGCAGCACCAGGGTGGCGTCCTCGGTGAAGGGGTCGAGGAAGGCGGTGCCGTCTTCCGGACGCAGGATCATGTCGGACTCGTTGATACCCTTCCAGCCGGAGATGGAAGAGCCATCAAACATCTGGCCGTTCTCGAAAAACTCCTCGTCCACATCGCGGGCCGGGATGGTGACGTGCTGCTCCTTGCCACGGGTATCGGTGAAGCGCAGGTCGACCCACTTCACGTCATGTTCTTCAATCAGGGCGAGAGTCTTGGCAGACATGGTGTCCTCCGGGGTTGAACTTGGCTCGAAGCCTTGGTGATGCGAGATCGGGATACGTCGAATTCGGGGTACTGCGAAGTTGTAGCACGCCGTGGACACCCTGCCCACGGCAGCCGGCATTCTCTCCGGCGCTGCCCAATACAATGCACGCCTCATGCCAACACTGCACCCCGATGCGGCAAAACAAGAGCAACTTGCTGATTTGAAGAATGAAAACGAAACGCTTCGGCGCACCAGCCTGAATCAAGCCCCTTCTGGCGCCCCTGGTAAGCATCGTCCAGCCCCATTCTTTGCACCATGAAAGTGCGAAATGATTCGCCAATGCACCTCTGAAGGGCGCTCGAGGCGTCTCAGGCCCCTCAGCCCTCCCGGCGGGGACAACACCATCCTGTAGCGCCCAGAGATTTCCCACCGAACCCCTTTGATACTCTGAGACACTAACGGCTACACTTCATTACACCACCCCTCGAGGTACCGGCAGCGAACTCCTGGCAGCCGACCCACGACCCAAGGGTGCGGCCTACTGGAGCGGAGTTCGCATGGCTGACATCACCGGCTGCATTCTGATCGACGCCCGCAGCGCCGGCTCCCGCCTGCCTCGGCAGCTGGCGATCGTGGCGCCGCTGGCGCGTGCCGAGTCCTTCTCGCTGGCCATCATCGACGACACCGGCGATGCCCGACTGCCCCGTATGGCGCACCGCTACGGTGCACGCCTGCTCAGCGTCATTCCCGCCCCCCTGGGGCAGCGCATCAACGACGCCATCGCCCGCAGCCCTGGCCCGCTGCTGATCTTTCCCGGCATCGGCAGCGTCTCCAGCGCCGAGACGCTCTCCCGACTGGCCGCCGAGGTGGCCGCGGGCCGGGGCGATGTCGCCCTCCTCCCCACCCTGCAGCGCGGCCCGCTGCGGGGCCTGCTGGCCTGGCTCAGACGCAGTCGCCTGCCGCGAGGCGAGGGCCTGTGCCTATCCCGCGCCTGGTTCGAGCGCATCGGCGGCTGCGACCCCGAGCTGGACGATGACGCCCTGGACGAGCTGCTGGAACGCCTGCGCGCCTGCGGTGCCCGGACAAGGCCCACCGATGCCTGACACCGACCAAATGGTGACACCCGACGACGGCCCCCCAAGGCGCCGGTCTCGCGTTGACAGCCCATCGAAAGCGCGAATCCGCTATTCGCCGGCCGGGGGACCCTGTACAATGCCGGCCCGACATTCCTACCCCCGCGCCTAGGGCACTGACACAACCGTGTACATAGGTGCGACCCCTTAGATGAGCAGCAACCTATGAACACCGCAACGCCTTCCGAGATCGCCAATCTCCGGAACATCGCCATCATCGCCCACGTCGACCACGGCAAGACCACTCTGGTCGACAAGCTCCTCAGCCAGTCCGGCACCCTGGACCGCAAGGCCGAGGGTCAGGAGCGCGTCATGGATTCCAATGACCAGGAGAAGGAACGCGGCATCACCATCCTGGCCAAGAACACGGCGATCCGCTGGCAGTCTCCGGATGGCCAGGACTACCGCATCAACATCGTGGACACCCCTGGACACGCCGACTTCGGCGGCGAGGTCGAGCGCGTCATGTCCATGGTGGACTCGGTACTGCTGCTGGTGGACTCGGTCGACGGCCCCATGCCGCAGACCCGCTTCGTCACCCAGAAGGCCTTCGCCCAGGGCCTCAGGCCCATCGTGGTGGTCAACAAGATCGACCGTCCCGGCGCGCGCCCCGACTGGGTCATCGACCAGATCTTCGACCTGTTCGACAACCTCGGCGCCTCTGATGAGCAGCTCGACTTCCCGATCATCTACTGCTCCGCGCTCAACGGCATCGCCGGCCCCGACCCCGAGGAGCTGGCCGAGGACATGACCCCCATGTTCCAGGCCATCGTCGACATCGTCGAGCCGCCCAAGGTCGAGCTGGACGGTCCCTTCCAGATGCAGATCTCCGCGCTGGACTACAACAGCTACGTGGGCGTCATCGGCCTGGGCCGCATCAAGCGCGGCTCGGTGAAGCCCAACCAGCAGGTCACCGTGATCGGCACCGACGGCGCCACCCGCAAGGGCAAGGTCGGCCAGGTGATGACCCACATGGGCCTGGAGCGCGTGCAGACCGACGAGGCCACCGCCGGCGACATCGTCTGCATCACCGGCATCGACCCGCTCTCCATCTCCGACACCCTGTGCGACCCGGCTGCCGTCGAGGCGCTGCCCCCGCTCTCCGTCGACCAGCCCACCGTCTCCATGACCTTCCAGGTCAACGACTCGCCGATGGCCGGCCGCGACGGCAAGTTCGTCACCAGCCGCAACATCAAGGATCGCCTCGAGCAGGAGCTGATCCACAACGTGGCGCTGCGCGTCGAGCAGGGCGAGACCCCGGAGAAGTTCAAGGTCTCCGGCCGCGGTGAACTGCACCTCTCGGTGCTGATCGAGACCATGCGTCGCGAGGGCTTCGAGCTGGCCGTGGGCCGCCCCGAGGTGATCATCCGCGAGATCGACGGCGTCAAGCAGGAGCCGTACGAAGAGGTGATCATCGACTGCGAGGAGCAGCACCAGGGCTCCATCATGGAGGAGCTCGGTTACCGCAAGGGCGAGCTCTCCAACATGAATCCCGACGGCAAGGGCCGGGTTCGCCTGGACTTCATGATCCCCGCTCGCGGCCTGATCGGCTTCCGCGGCCAGTTCATGACCCTGACCTCCGGCACCGGCATCCTGACCAGCCGCTTCGACCACTACGGCCCGCTCAAGCCCGACGCCGCCATCGAGCGTCGCAACGGCGTGATGGTCTCCATGGTCGACGGCAAGGCGCTGGCCTATGCGCTCTACGCCCTGCAGGATCGCGGCAAGCTGATCATCGACCACGGCACCGAGGTCTACGAGGGCATGCTGGTGGGCATCCACAGCCGCGCCAACGACCTGGTGGTCAACCCCACCAAGGGCAAGAAGCTCGACAACATGCGCGCCTCGGGCAACGACGAGAACATCGTGCTGACCCCGCCGGTGAAGTTCTCGCTGGAGCAGGCCATCGAGTTCCTCGACGACGACGAGCTGGTGGAGATCACCCCGAACCACATCCGCCTGCGCAAGAAGTTCCTCAAGGAAAACGAGCGCAAGCGCGCCAGCAAGAAGTAAGGCGAGGCCATCGCGCCACGACGCCCGCCCGGGGTACTCCCCGCGGCGGGCGTCGTCGTTCTCGGCCCCGGCATCTTCTATGCTGGTAGCCTGCCAACTCGATCCGCCGCCCAGAGAGGAGAACCGGCATGCACAAGCACGTGGAGTGGGACGACCCCGGCGCCGACAGCGTGATGCGCCACTTCGAGAAGGACCCCATGGGCCACTCGGCCCCCGGGCCCGGCGACATCCTCTCGGCGCGCTACCAGGGCGCCGTGGTCCGGGTGAAGGTCGAGGCCTACGTGGAGGGCACCAGCATCGGCGAGGTGGCGGCGATCATCGCCGTCAACAACGGCCGACGGCTGAAGTCCCACGGCAAGCTGGCCCTGGGCGACACCGTTCGCCTGCCGGACGCCTCCCGCGCCCTGGAGCCCCGCGTCGGCAGGGCCCGGGACGACGACGAGGATGACGAGGACGACGACCAGGCGCGCTAGTCGATAGCGACACCATCGCCGAACTTAACGGCCGATAAACGCTTGGCGGCTGGCTCCTGACCGCGTTTTGCCGCAAAGTTGCGGCACGGGCCCACAAGGCCATCGATTCGCGTTCTGGAGCCACCATGAGCAAGCATAACGTCTGGACCCACAAGGGCACCTTCCTGCTGGCTGCCGTCGGCTCGGCGGTGGGTCTCGGCAACCTCTGGCGCTTTCCCTACCTGACCGGGGAGAACGGCGGCGGTGCCTTCATCCTGGTCTACGCCCTGACCATCTTCGCGGTGGGCATCCCGATCCTGATCGCCGAGACCATGCTCGGCCGCAGCAGCCGCCGAAGCCCGATCATGGGCATGCGCTTTCTCACCCGCACCCACAACACCTCGCGGGCCTGGGAGTCCATCGGCTGGCTGGGGGCCGCTTCGGCCTTCCTGATCCTCAGCTTCTACTCGGTGATCGCCGGCTGGGCGATCCACTACACCTGGCAGATGCTCACCGGCTCGCTGGCCGGCGCCGATGCCGCCACCATCGGCGCGGGCTTCGAGGCCCTGCTCGCCTCGCCGGGGCTGCTGACCCTCTACCACACCCTGTTCATCATCGCCTCGGGGCTGATCGTCGGCATGGGTATCCACAAGGGCATCGAGAGCGGGCTGCGCATCATCATGCCGGCGCTTTTCGTCATCCTGCTGGTGGTGCTCGCCTACGGCGTGGCCAACGGCGACTTCGGCGCCGCGGCCAGCTTCCTGTTCACCTTCAACCTCGCCGACCTGAGCCTGGAGGGCTGGCTGGCCGCCATGGGGCAGTCCTTCTTCACCCTGAGCCTCGGCATGGGCGCGATCATGGCCTACGGCGCCTACATGTCCAGCGACCTCTCGCTGACCCGCACCGCCGTCACCATCGCCATCGTCGACACCGCCGTGGCCATGGTCGCGGGCCTGGCGATCTTCTCGCTGGTGTTCGGCGCCGGCCTGGACGCCGGCCAGGGCCCGGGGCTGATGTTCGTCACCCTGCCGCTGGCCTTCGCCGAGATGCCCTTCGGCGCGCTGATCGGCGGGGTCTTCTTCATCCTGGTGCTGGGTGCGGCCATCAGCTCCTCCATCTCGCTGATCGAGCCGGTGGCCGCCTTCCTGGTGGAGCGCTTCGACATGACCCGCCCCCAGGCGGTGTTCGCCATGGTGGTAGCCAGTTGGGCGCTGGGCCTGCTCACCGTGGTCAGCTTCAACGTCTACGCCGAGGGCACCCTCTTCCATGCCCTGTTCGGGCGCAGCGCCTTCGACTTCATCGAGCTGCTCACCAACATCTTCATGCCGCTGGGCGGCCTTCTGATCGCGCTCTTCGCCGGCTGGGCGTTGACCCACAGCGAGGTGATGAAGGAGATGCGCACCAACGAGACCTGGTTCGCCATCTGGCGCTTCCTGGTGCGCTTCGTGGCCCCGGCGGCGGTGGCCTTCGTCTTCCTGCGCGCCATCCCCCAGGTGGAGGGCTACCTGATCCCCACCGTCGGCGCCCTGGTGATCGTCGGCGCCTTCGCCGCCGGCCGCACCTTCCTGGTGGAAGACAGCCAGGAGCAGTGACGGTCGCGCCGCCGCCCCGGGCGGCGGCGCCTCGGCCGCGCGAGCGGCAGCGAACTCGACAAGAACCATGCAACAAGAACCATGCAACAAGAACAATGGAAACATCCATGACACCCATGATCGACGTGCGCAACGTCCACAAGGCCTTCGGTGGCCTTCGGGTCATCAACGACTGCTCGCTCTCGGTGGCGAAGGGCTCCATCACCGGGCTGATCGGCCCCAACGGGGCCGGCAAGTCGACGCTGTTCAACATCATCGCCGGCGCCCTGCCGCTGGACAGCGGCCAGGTGCTGCTCGACGGCGAGGAGATCACCAACCGCCCCGCCAACGAGCTCTTCCACAAGGGGTTGCTGCGCACCTTCCAGATCGCCCACGAGTTCTCCCAGATGACCGCCCTGGAGAACCTGATGATGGTGCCCCCCGCCCAGGCCGGCGAGGGGCTCTTCAACGCCTGGCTCAAGCCGGGGCTGGTGCGGACCCAGGAGGAGGGGGTGCGCCGCAAGGCCTTGGAGGTGATCGACTTCATCGGGCTCTACCACGTGCGCAACGAGCTGGCCGGCAACCTCTCCGGCGGCCAGAAGAAGCTGCTCGAGCTCGGCCGCACCATGATGACCGACGCCCGGGTGGTGCTGCTCGACGAGATCGCGGCGGGGGTCAACCGCACCCTGCTGGGCGACCTGGTGGAGAACATCGAGCGCCTCAACCGCGATCTGGGCTACACCTTCCTGGTCATCGAGCACGACATGGACATGATCGCGAGGCTCTGCGACCCGGTGATCGTGCTGGCCCAGGGCAGCGTGATGGTGGAGGGCACGATACAGGAGATCCAGAGCAACCCCGAGGTCATCGAAGCCTATTTTGGAGCCCCCCACGATGCCACTCCTTGATGCGCGCGACGTCCACGGCGGCTACGGCGGCATGAACATCCTCAACGGGGTGAACATGGCCATCGAGGCCGACGAGATCGGCGTGATCGTCGGCCCCAACGGCGCCGGCAAGTCCACCATGCTCAAGGCCGTGTTCGGCCTGCTGACCGTGACCCAGGGCGAGATCCTGCTGCGCGGCGAGCCGATCCACAACCTGCCCCCCAACAAGCTGGTGCAGCAGGGCATGGGCTTCGTTCCCCAGGAGAAGAACGTCTTCCCGAGCATGACGGTGAAGGAGAACCTGGAGATGGGCGCCTTCCTCAAGCCCCAGAACGTCAAGCGCATGCTCAAGCAGATCTACGACTTCTTCCCGCCGCTCTATGACAAGCGCCACCAACCCGCCGGCGAGCTCTCCGGCGGCCAGCGCCAGATGGTGGCCATGGGCCGGGCGCTGATGGCCGAGCCCAGCCTGCTGCTGCTCGACGAGCCCACCGCGGGCCTCTCGCCGCTCTACATGAACGAGATCTTCGAGCAGGTGAAGCAGATCAACGCCGCCGGCGTCGGCATCCTGATGGTGGAGCAGAACGCCAAGCAGGCGCTGGCCATCGCCGACAAGGGCTTCGTGCTGGCCGCCGGCCAGAACCGCTTCACCGATACCGGTGCCGCCCTGCTGGCGGACCCGGAAGTGGCCAGGAGCTTCCTGGGCGGCTGAGCCAGGGACAGGAGAACAACCGTCGTGAACGAACTCGTCTTCTTCATCAACAACGTGATCATCGCCGGCAGCGTGACCGGCTCGATCTACGCCATCGGCGCCATCGGCGTGACGCTGATCTTCAGCATCATGCGCTTCGCCCACTTCGCCCACGCCGACATGATGACCTTCGGCGCCTTCATGGTGCTGCTGCTCACCGCGGCCTTCCCGGGCGTGGGCGGCATCGTCGGGCTGCCCACTCCGGTGGTGATGCTGCCGGCGGCCATGGTGCTCACCGCGCTGCTCGCCGTGGGCATCGACAAGGCCTTCTACAAGCCGCTGCGCGCCCACGGGGTGAAGCCCATCGTCATCGTGATCGGCTCGCTCGGCGTCACCCTGATGCTGCAGGGGCTGATCCGCCTGTTCGCCGGCACCAGCGCCCAGAACCTCTACATGGCCGGCGAGCGCAAGGAGATCTACCGTCTCGCCCTGCCCTTCGAGGGGGTGCGCGCGCCCATCGTGATCACCGAGCCGCAGATCATCCTCTTCGTGCTGACCATCGCCTGCGTGGTGGGCCTGCACCTCTTCCTCAACCGCTCGCGGCTGGGCAAGGCGATGCGCGCCATGTCGGACAACCCCGACCTGGCCCGCGCCTCGGGGATCAACACCAACGCCATCGTGGCGGTGACCTGGGTGATCGCCGGGGGGCTCGCCGCCATCGCCGGCACCCTGCTGTCGCTGGACGTCACCTTCAAGCCGGACCTCAGCTTCTTCCTGCTGCTGCCGATCTTCGCCGCGGCCATCGTCGGCGGCGTGGGCCACCCCTACGGCGCCATCGCCGGCGGCTTCGTGGTGGGCTTCGCCGAGACCCTGGCGGTGTTCAACTGGTCGGTGCTGCTGCGGCCCATCGCCCACCACTTCCCGGAGTGGCTGGAGCTGCCGCGCAACCTGGCCTTCGTGAGCACCGAGTACAAGATCGTGGTTCCCTTCTTCATCCTGGTGGCCATCCTGGTGTGGCGCCCCACCGGCATCTTCAAGGGCAAGGTGATCTGATGAACACGACCGACAAGCGCCGCGAGGACCTCGTCGCCGCCCCATCGCGCTTCCCCCTCCGCGAGGTGGTGCTGTTTGCCGCCCTGCTGGCGGCCATCCTCGGGGTCTACATGGCGATGGGGGCGGCCTACAGCACCCGCATGCTGGTGGAGGCCGCCTGCTACGCCATCCTGGCCCTCGGCCTGACCATCCAGTGGGGCTACGCCGGCCAGTTCAATGCCGGGGTGATGGGCTTCGTGGCCCTCGGCGGCTACTGCGCCATGGCCTTCAGCGTGCCCGTGAACCCCGCCTTCTGGGAGAGTGAACTGCCCGGCGAGCTGGCCCGGGTGCTGCTCTACGCGGCGGCGGCCGCCATGCTGGTGTTTGGCGCCACTAGGCTCGACCGGATCGGCGTGCCCAAGCGGCTGCGCACCCTGATCGCCATCGTGCTGGCGGTGGTGCTCTATCTGGTGGTGATCAGCCTGCTGCGCGGAGTCACCGGCGAGATCCAGTCACAGGCGGGCTTCGTCGGCGGCCTGGGCCTGCCGGCCTGGACCGGCTGGATCGTCGGCGGGGCACTGGCCGGCGCGGTGGGCTACTTCATCGGCCATATCTGCCTGGGGCTACGCAGCGACTACCTGGCCATCGCCACCCTGGGCATCGCCGAGATCATCAAGGCCTTCCTCAAGAACTCCGACTGGCTGACCCGCGGCACCGCCACCGTCTCGCCGTTGCCCTGGCCCACCCCAGGGCCGGCGGAGCTGGGCTTCACCCTGGCTCGGGCGCTCTACCTCTCGGTGACGGCGGTGATGATCGCGGTGATCTTCTTCCTGCTGCACCGCGCCTACAACGCCCCCTGGGGACGGATGATCCGCGCCATCCGCGACAACGAGGTGGCCGCCTCCGCCATGGGCAAGGACATCAACCAGCGCCGCCTGGAGATCTTCGTGCTGGGCTGCATCCTGATGGGCATCGGCGGCGGGGTGCTGGCCACCTTCAACAGCCTGTTCGACCCGGACGGCTACCTGCCGCTCAACCACACCTTCCTGGTGCTGGTGATGGTGATTCTCGGCGGCCCCGGCAACAACCTGGGCACCATCTTCGGCGCCGTGGCGGTCTACCTCATCTGGATCATGTCCGAACCGCTGGCCCTGGCGCTGATGAGCCTGGCCGTGCACCTCGGCGACCTGTGGTTCGCCTGGGAGCCGCCGCGCAACATCGAGAGCCGCGCCCTGCAGGCCCGGGTCTTCGTGATCGGCCTGCTGATCACCCTGGTGCTGCGCTTCGCGCCGCAGGGACTCTTGCCCGAGAAGGTCAGGCACCACGGGTAGGCTTTATCGAAAACTGTCTACGCTCGGCCATACGGCGTTAAAAATCAGCTCAAGGTACTCATTTACAGCTGTAAACTCCGTCCTTTCGCTGATTTTTGCCTTGTCTGGCCTTCGCTCGACGACTTTTCGAAAAAAGCCTTATCAACGTGAAAGGCCCCGGTGGAAAACCACCGGGGCCTTTCTGGTCAGAGAGCTCGGATCAGCTCAGCGCGGGAGGCTCAGGGCTCGACGAAGCCCTTGCTGACGAAGCGGCCGTCCTCGACCACCATCTCCACCACCACGCCCGGCACGTCGCCATCCTCGTCGAACTCGTGGCTGCCGGAGGCGCCCTCGTAGTTGATCTCAGTGCCGGCGGCGATCAGCTCCACGGCCTTCTCCCACTCGCCGGGCAGGATGATCTCGCCCGGAGCGCTTGCGACGCTGCGCAGCGCCGCGGAGAGCCCCTCGCGCTCGGCGCTGCCGTTCTGCTCGATGGCCAGCGCCACCAGGAAGGCGGCATCGTAGGCCTGGGCGGCGAACACCGCGCTGGGGTCGATGCCGGCGGCCTCGGCGGCCTCGTTGAAGATCTCGGTGCCCGGCAGGTCGGGGCTGCCCGGGCGGGTGGCGATCATGCCCTCGAGCACGTCAGCGCCGATCGCCTCCACCAGGCTGTCGCCCACCATGCCGTCGGCTCCCACGTACTGGGTGAAGGTGCCGGCCTCGTAGGCCTGGCGCAGCACCGTCTGGCCGGAGGTGTCGGCATAGGCCAGCACCACCAGGGTGTCGGCGCCGGTGGCGGAGAGCGAGCCCAGCTCGGAGCGGTAGTCGGCGCGGTTGTCCTCGTGGGCCAGGTTCTCGGCCACTTCGCCGCCACCCGCCTCGAAGGCCTCGGTGAAGGCCTCGGAGAGGCCGCGACCGTAGTCGTTGTTCACGTAGGTCACGGCCACGTAGTCGATGCCACGGTCGAGCACCAGCTTGGCCAGCATCTCGCCCTGGAAGGCATCCGAGGGCACGGTGCGGAACACCAGGTCGTTGTCGTCCAGCTCGCTGACCGCCGGCGCCGTGGAGGCCGGCGAGACCATCACCACCCCGCCGGGAATGCCGGCATTGTTGGCCGCGGCGATGGTCGCCCCGGTGCACAGCGCGCCGACGATGGCGGTGACGTTCTCGGTGTTGACCATGCGATCCGCTGCGTTGGAGGCCGCCGAGGCGTCGCCGCAGGTGGTATCCCCGCTGGGCATCACCAGGGTCTGGCCGCCCAGGATGCCGCCCTGCTCGTTGACCTGCTGCACTGCCAGGCGGGCACCCTCGTAGATGGGCGGCGTGAGGCTCTCGATGCCCCCGGTGAAACCGCCGAGGAAACCGACCTTCACCTCGGCCTGGGCCGCGCCGGCCATGCTCAGTGCAGAGGCCGCGATGGCCATCGACAGGATGCTCTTCTTCATGTTGTTGTCCCGTTGGTTGCGAATAATGTGCTGGTGACTCCCACGCTCAATCTGGAACGCCCCGCGGGAAATCTCAAGCCGCCCCTGCCAACGCTGGCAAGCCCGGCGGTCAACTCCCCGCGCCAACGGCAGGGCCCGCCATCACGCCTATACTGAAAGGCCCCTGACACCGCCCGTTGCCTGGAGCCCCCACATGCGCACTCTCGCCCTGCCCCTGACCGTCGCCCTGGCGCTCGCCGCCGGCGGCGCCCACGCTTTCACCCCCGCCGGCACAGATCTCGTCTACGAGGTGGAGGGCGAGGCCTTCGAGGGGTATCTCGTCACCGCCGAGGGCGAGGCCCGCGGCACGGTGCTGATCATCCATGACTGGGACGGCCTGGACGACTACGAGCGCCAGCGCGCCGACATGCTCGCCGCGCAGGGCTATGACGCCTTCGCCGTGGACCTCTACGGCCAGGGCAACCGCCCCCAGGAGATCGAGAAGAAGCGCACCGAGACCGCCCGCCTCTACGAGGATCGCGAACGCATGCGCGCCCTGACCCTGGCGGGCCTAGCCGAGGCCCGCGCCCAGGGCGCCGCCGAGCCAAGCGTGATCATGGGCTACTGCTTCGGCGGCGCCGTGGCCCTGGAGATGGCTCGCTTCGGCGAGGCCGAGAACGTGCACGGCTTCGCCAGCTTCCATGGCGGCCTGGCCACCCCCGAGGGGCAGAGCTGGCCACAGGGCGCCGGGCCCATCCTGATCGCCCACGGCGGCGCCGACAGCGCCATTCCCATGAGCGAGGTCGCCACCCTGGCCGAGGAGCTGGAGGCCGCCGAGGCGACCTACGAGATCCAGGTCTACTCCGGCGCGCCCCACGCCTTCACCGTGTTCGGCAGCGACGCCTACCGGGCCCACGCCGATGCCCGCGCCTGGAGCGCCTTCCTGATCCTGCTCGACGAGGCACTCTGACCATGCTGCAGCAGCTGCTCACCGTCACCGAGCTCGGCGGCAGCCGCCGCGAGATCGGCCTGGCCCACGGCCGCACCCGCGCCCGGCTGATCCAGCGCAGCCTGGAGGTCTACGACCGGCTCTTCCACGACTTCGTGGGCATCCGCTGGGTGCGGGCCCGGGTCGAGGCGGCGCGCTTCGGGCGCATGATCGAGCGCGGCTTTCCCGAGATCCTCGAGGAGATGGACGCCATCGCCGAGGGCGCCGGGGTCGAGCCCATCGACATCCTCACCCTCAACTGCCGCAGCGAGATCTCGCTGACCCGCGCCAGCGGCGGCTGCTCCGCCTTCGCCCTGCAGCGCGCCGGCACCCAGTGGCTGGCACAGAACTGGGACTGGCGCACCGACCAGCTGCACAACGTGGTGGTGCTGAAGATCCAGGGCGAGAACAGTGCCCCGCTGGTGAGCGTCGGCGAGGCGGGCATGGTGGCCAAGATCGGGCTCAACGCCCACGGCATCGGCGTCTGCCTCAACGCCATCCGTTCGCAGACCTGCGGCGAGGGGCTGCCGATCCACGTGGCGCTGCGCAAGATCCTCGAGAGCCCCGACCTGGAAAGCGCCCTGGCGGTGGCCAGCCGCGACCGGGTCTGCTCCCCGGCCCACTTCCTGGTGGCGAGTGCCAA
The DNA here is from genome assembly GCF_013000985.1 of Halomonas sp. PGE1. Taxonomy (NCBI): domain Bacteria; kingdom Pseudomonadati; phylum Pseudomonadota; class Gammaproteobacteria; order Oceanospirillales; family Halomonadaceae; genus Halomonas; species Halomonas sp. PGE1. Next base: position 530,223 of record NZ_CP053032.1, on the reverse strand, counting down.
GGGCGAGGCGGTGGGACTCGAGGTGCACCCCGGCGAGCCAGGCCGGCTGCCGGCCGAGGGCGGCGTGGTCACTCACACCAACCATCTCTACGCGCCGGACGCCACCGCCCAGGTGGAGGATTTCCCCCGGGCCGACTCGCGCCCACGCCTGGCGCGACTGGATGCCCTGCTGCGCCGGGAGCCGGCGCCGAGCGCCCCCATGGACGAGCGCGCCCTGTTCGAGATCCTCGCCGACCACGACGGCGAGCCGCTGTCGATCTGCCGCCACTTCAACCCCGCCCAGCCCCCGGAGGAGCGCATGGAGACGCTGTTCGGGGTGGTGATGAACCTCACCGAGCGGCGCCTCGCCGTGCGCCACGGCAAGCCCTGCGAGTCCGAGGAGACGCTGGTGGTGACCCTGTAGGGCACGCTGGCATACCCACAGCCCCGGCACAGTCGCCGGGGGAATCGCAACGTCCCGCGGGTCAACGCAAGGGCGGCCGGGACAGGCTATGATGGGGGCTGAATTTGCTGCATCGCAGTAACCACCCCCGGAGCCGCCCCATGGATGCCCCCCACGACGACCGCTACATCGAGAACCGCACCTTCGACGAGATCCAGGTAGGCGACGAGGCGCACCTCGAGAAACGCCTGACCCTGGATGACATCAAACTGTTCGCCATCATGTCCGGCGACGTCAATCCCTCCCATGTGGACGACGACTTCGCGCGCAGCTCCCGCTTCCAGGAGGTCATCGCCCACGGCATGTGGGGCGGCGCGCTGATCTCCACGGTGCTGGGCACTCAGCTGCCCGGCCCCGGCACCCTCTACCTGGGCCAGACGCTGAGCTTCCGGGCACCGGTCGCCCTCGGCGACGTGCTCAAGGTCAGCGTGCGCGTCAGCGCCAAGGACGATGCACGCTCGCAGCTGACCCTCGACTGCCGCTGCGAGAACCAGCGGGGCAAGGTGGTGATCGAGGGCGAGGCTCGCGTGCTCGCCCCCACGGAGAAGATCCGCCGGCCCCGTGCCGTGCTGCCCACGGTGCGCCTGGCCGAACGCGGCCGCCTGCACGAGATCCTCTCCGCCGCCGACCACCCCCCCGCCATCCCCGTGGCGGTGGTGCACCCGGTGGACGATGTCTCGCTGACCGGCGCCGTGGCCGCCGCCCACCAGGGCCTGATCATTCCCCTGCTGGTGGGCCCGGAGGCGAAGATCCGCGCCGCGGCGGATGCCGCCCGGCTCGATATCAGCGAGTTCGAGCTGATCGACGTGCCCCACAGCCACGCCGCCGCGGAGCGCGCCGTGGCCCTGGTGCGAGAAGGACGCGCCGAGGCCCTGATGAAGGGGGCCCTGCACACCGACGAGCTGATGCACGAGGTGCTCAAGCGCGACGGCGGCCTGCGCACCGAGCGCTGCATCAGCCACGTGATGGCCTTCGACGTGCCGACCTACCCGCGCCCGCTGTTCATCACCGACGCCGCCATCAATATCTCGCCGAGCCTCGACCAGAAGCGCGACATCATCTGCAACGCCATCGAGCTGGCCCACGCCCTGGGCAACCAGGACCCCAGGGTGGCCATCCTCTCCGCGGTGGAGACGGTCAACCCCCGGATCCCCTCCACCCTGGACGCCGCCGCCCTGTGCAAGATGGCCGACCGCGGCCAGATCTGCGGCGGCACCCTGGACGGCCCGCTGGCCTTCGACAACGCCATCTCGGAGAGCGCCGCGCGCACCAAGGGCATCGACTCCCCGGTGGCCGGGCGCGCCGACATCCTGGTGGCCCCGGACCTGGAGTCCGCCAACATGCTGATGAAGCAGCTGACCTACCTGGCCGATGCCACCGGCGCCGGCCTGGTGCTGGGCGCCCGGGTCCCGATCATCCTCACCAGCCGCGCCGACGAGGCCATCACCCGCATGGCCTCCTGCGCCCTGGCCCTGCTGGTGGCCGACCACCAGCGGCGCCAGGGGCTGCCCGAACAGGGAGCCTGAGATGCGTCATATCCTGACCCTCAACAGCGGCTCCTCCAGCCTGAAGTTTGCCCTCTACCCGCTGGCGGGCGCCGCTTCCCTCGACGCCCTGACGCCCCGCTATCGCGGCAAGTTCACCGGGCTCAACGGTGGCGCCCCCGACTTCACGCTGGCGGATGGCGAGGGCCACCCGGTGGCCGCGGAGATGGGCGAGCTGCCCCCGCGCCTCGACCTGCCGGGCGCCACCGCGCGCCTGCTGGGCTGGCTGGATGCGCACCCCGACCTGGCGCTCGCCGCGGTGGGGCATCGGGTGGTCCACGGCGGCCGTGCCTACCATCGCCCGGTGCGCCTCACCCCCGAGATCACCGACGCGCTCAAGGCCTTCGAATCGCTGGCACCGCTGCACCAGCCCTTCTGCCTCGCCCCGGTGGCGGCGCTGGCCGAGCGCTACCCCGAGCTGCCCCAGGTGGCCTGCTTCGACACCGCCTTCCACGCCGACCAACCCGAGGTCGCCCGCTGGTTCGCCCTGCCCCGGGAGATGACCGAGCGCGGACTGATCCGCTACGGCTTCCACGGGCTCTCCTACGACTACATCAACCAGGTGCTGCCGGCCTGCCTGGGCGATGCCCCCCGGGAGCGGGTGATCGTCGCCCACCTGGGCAACGGCGCCAGCCTCTGCGCCATCCGCAACGGCCAGAGCGTGGCCTCCACCATGGGCTTCACCGCCATCGAGGGAATGCCCATGGGCACCCGCAGCGGCAGCCTCGACCCGGGGCTGGTGCTGCACCTGATCCAGCAGGAGGGGATGAGCGCCGACGAGGTCACCGAGCTGCTCTACAAGCGCTCCGGCCTGCTCGGCGTGTCCGGCATCAGCGGCGACATGCGCGAGCTGCTCGCAAGCCCCGCGGCGGAGGCCCGCGAAGCGGTGGCGCTCTACGCCTACCGCGCCGTGCGCGAGATCGGCAGCCTGGCGGCCGCCCTGGGCGGGCTCGACCAGCTGGTCTTCACCGCCGGTATCGGCGAGCGCGCCGCCCCGGTGCGCGAGGCCATCTGCCGGGGCTGCGAGTGGCTGGGCCTGGCCCTCGACCCCGACGCCAACCGCCGCGACGCCCCCCGCATCAGCCAGGACGAGAGCCGCGTCGGCGCCTGGGTGATCCCCACCGACGAGGAGCGCATGATCGCCTGGTACAGCGCCCGCCTGCTGAGTCAGCCGTAGGCTTTGGCTGAAAAGTCGGCGAGCGAAGGTCAGACAAGGCAAAAATCAGCGAAAAGGCGGAGTTTACGGGGTGTAAATGAGTACTTTGATCGGACTCGCGCACGAGCTGATTTTTAACGCGGTATGACCGAGCGTAGGCAGTTTTCGGACAGAGCCTAGCCTGCCAGCGCCTCCTCCACCAGGCTGCGCGCCGCAGCGCTCATGGGCAGGCCAAGCGCCAGCTCATGGGCCTTGGGCGACATCTTCTTCCAGGTCATCTGCACGATGCGGATCAGGTGGTCGTGGTCGATCTGCTTCGAGAAGTCCGCGAAGTAGTTCTCCAGGAACACCAGGCAAGCGCAATCCTCTACCGCCTGGGCGCCCGGGTCGCGCCCCAGGCCCTGCTTGCGGATCATCCGCTTCACCGCCTCTGCCGACTCGTCATCGAAGCCCGCCTCGCGCATCAGCGTGGCGGTGGTCTCCCCGGCGCGCTGGCCCTGGTCGCGACGCCAGGTCAGGTAGCCCACCCGCCCCTCCGGATAGTCGCTGCGCGGCACCTGCCAGCGCTGAAGGTGCTGGCCGCGCACCGCCAGGCGAATCAGCTCGTCGGGGTGCTCATGCAGCCGCTCCAGCCAGGCGCTCATGCGCCCGGCGTGCCACAGCTCCCGGGGCACGGGCGCACCCTCCACCTCCACATGGCGCGGGTCCTGCGCGTGCAGCGCATCCAGGGCGGCCAGGGTCTTCGCATAGGGGGTATCGGACATGCTCACTCCTTGTGATCGATGAAGGGCCAGTTGCCCCCAGCATATCAGCGGACGCCCGCAGCGGGGCGAAGCCACACCCTCGGGGAGATACACTGAGCGGAGAACCGACCGGGAGAGGCGCCATGAAATACATCTTCGAGGTGCATATCCGCGACGGCTACCGAGCCGAGGAGTACGCCGAAGCCTGGGTGCGCGCCAGCGAGATCATCCAGCGGGCGCCAGGCGCGCGAGGCACCGAACTGCACCGCAAGATCGACGACCCCACCACCCTGATCGCCATCGCCCACTGGGACAGCAAGGCCAGCCGCGACGCCATGGAGGCCAGGCGCGACCCGACGGTGAAGGCGATCATCAAGAGCGCCGCGCCCTGCTGCGAGATCCGCCTGATCGGCGAATTCGAGGAGCCGGAGTGGGTGGTGATGCCCCCGAGGAATAGGGGCAGGGAATAGGGGTAGGTCCCAGACTGCCGAGGCGACTGGTGGTAGACCGGGGAATAGGGATACGTCCCCGGTCGCCGCGAAGCTTCAGGCTACTGGTGGGAGATGGGCTCTGCCCGGCGAATGGCGCCGCAGGCGCCCCGGTGGTGTTGGGTGGTGTTGGCTGGCCTCAGCTAGTGCGGCCCAGGTGCCCTACGGGCTCCATTCGTGCAAGCAATGAACCACGGTGGGATGAGGAGATAGTAGCGCTACATTTCAAGCACTCCAGTAGGCTGGTAAATCTATTTCAATCCACGCGCCCCGGGCGGGGAGCGACACGTTCTCAAGATCGGTCATGTACTTGACCTGGCAGTTTCAATCCGCGCGGCCCGGGCGGGCCGCGACGCCCGGTGATGACGGGTGCCAGCCAGGGCGCTCGTGTTTCTATCCGCGCGGCCCGGGCGGGCCGCGACCTGCCTGGCGATGGCCTCTATCGCGTCGCTGCGGTTTCTATCCGCGCGGCCCGGGCGGGCCGCGACACGGGTCAGCTGGTACGGGGCGCGGTTGCGGTCCTGGTTTCTATCCGCGCGGCCCGGGCGGGCCGCGACTCGGAGAGCCAGGCGGCGAGCTCCTCGTAGCCCTGGTTTCTATCCGCGCGGCCCGGGCGGGCCGCGACTGGGCTTCAGCTTTGGGTAAGGAATAGATGGCGTAGTTTCTATCCGCGCGGCCCGGGCGGGCCGCGACGCGGGTGGTCTGCTACCCTTGACCAACGAGCAAAAGTTTCTATCCGCGCGGCCCGGGCGGGCCGCGACCCCAGCTGGGCCAGCTCATCGCTCACCTGGTTACGGTTTCTATCCGCGCGGCCCGGGCGGGCCGCGACAAGCCTTGAGCGGCTGGGCCCGCCTATCTCCGTGGTTTCTATCCGCGCGGCCCGGGCGGGCCGCGACTTTTGAGCTAGATTGACGACTGTCACCAACGAAGAGGTTTCTATCCGCGCGGCCCGGGCGGGCCGCGACGCTCACCACGCGGCCAGAGGCGGCCTCACTGCTAGGGTTTCTATCCGTGCGGCCCGGGCGGGCCGCGACTTCTGTGGGCTGGCGGGCCGAAGCCAATGGCGAGGTTTCTATCCGCGCGGCCCGGGCGGGCCGCGACGTGCCCACAGTAACAGCCGATGCCCTGGCGCAGACGTTTCTATCCGCGCGGCCCGGGCGGGCCGCGACCTTGACGCCATCGTAAGGGCCGCCCAGCAGCACGCGTTTCTATCCGCGCGGCCCGGGCGGGCCGCGACACCAGTTGCTGGCCGCCCGCCCACCACCGGCCCACGTTTCTATCCGCGCGGCCCGGGCGGGCCGCGACCCGTGATCGAATACACGGGAAAGCGGCCCCGTTTGTTTCTATCCGCGCGGCCCGGGCGGGCCGCGACCGCTTATAGAGGACGCCCATGACCTTCGTGATCAAGTTTCTATCCGCGCGGCCCGGGCGGGCCGCGACCAGGTCGTCAGCGGGCTGTAGGCCGTCCAGATATAGTTTCTATCCGCGCGGCCCGGGCGGGCCGCGACGGGCGCCATCCCCCGCCTGCCGCCGTGCGGGAGCAGTTTCTATCCGCGCGGCCCGGGCGGGCCGCGACCAGATCGCGTTGCGTCTCGGGCGGCTGGTAGCGCTCGTTTCTATCCGCGCGGCCCGGGCGGGCCGCGACGGCCTGGTCGTGACCGCGCCCGATCGTGACGCCGCGTTTCTATCCGCGCGGCCCGGGCGGGCCGCGACCGCGACTATGCGGACTGGCTGGATCGCAACCAGAAGTTTCTATCCGCGCGGCCCGGGCGGGCCGCGACGACCACTCCGCCCAGCGCTCCTTGATCCGCTTGGCGTTTCTATCCGCGCGGCCCGGGCGGGCCGCGACAAGGGCGACTTCAAGGAGATCCTGTCGGCGCTCAGGTTTCTATCCGCGCGGCCCGGGCGGGCCGCGACCCGCCGATGGCAGCGAGGGCACGCCGTCCATGTGAGTTTCTATCCGCGCGGCCCGGGCGGGCCGCGACCTGAGGTTGTACTCGGGCTGCCAGGCATCGGAGAGGTTTCTATCCGCGCGGCCCGGGCGGGCCGCGACCGTTCTGCGGCGATGGCCACAGCACGACGCTCCTGGTTTCTATCCGCGCGGCCCGGGCGGGCCGCGACCGCAACAAGCACCATCATAATGGCAGCAAGTAGCTGTTTCTATCCGCGCGGCCCGGGCGGGCCGCGACGCGCGGTGGGCGCCCAGCGCCGTGGCCAGGGCGGAGTTTCTATCCGCGCGGCCCGGGCGGGCCGCGACGCGCCGGGGCCGGCTCGGGCGGCGCGGGGATGACGTTTCTATCCGCGCGGCCCGGGCGGGCCGCGACCAGTGCGGGCAGAAGACCCGCTTCGACGCCATGTTGTTTCTATCCGCGCGGCCCGGGCGGGCCGCGACGCGCTGAGGGTCGTGGTCCAGGCTGATCTGCTCAGAGTTTCTATCCGCGCGGCCCGGGCGGGCCGCGACGCCCTTGTTGTGGTTCAGCGGGTGGCTGGAGCTGTAGTTTCTATCCGCGCGGCCCGGGCGGGCCGCGACGCGCATATCTTCAAGAACTACATCCTGCAGTTCGTGTTTCTATCCGCGCGGCCCGGGCGGGCCGCGACTACCGGGGTGATGATCTACGGCTGGCGGGACACCGTGTTTCTATCCGCGCGGCCCGGGCGGGCCGCGACCCGCCAAGGCCACCGGCAGCATTGACGGCAGCAAGGTTTCTATCCGCGCGGCCCGGGCGGGCCGCGACCCCCCGGATCGGGGTCCGAGTGGCCGGTGGATATGTTTCTATCCGCGCGGCCCGGGCGGGCCGCGACCTGGGCGTGGTGGTGCGCTACAACGAGATCAGCAAAGTTTCTATCCGCGCGGCCCGGGCGGGCCGCGACCTGCTGGATACCGTCAAGGCCAGACTGGAGGATCGAGTTTCTATCCGCGCGGCCCGGGCGGGCCGCGACTCGGGATCATGTCGGTACCGCTGCGAAACACACCAGTTTCTATCCGCGCGGCCCGGGCGGGCCGCGACGCTGCGTCCACTTGGTCGTCATGCTTGCCGACAGGGTTTCTATCCGCGCGGCCCGGGCGGGCCGCGACGCCATGTGCAGTGCGGCTACAAGTGGTCGTTCAAGGTTTCTATCCGCGCGGCCCGGGCGGGCCGCGACCGGAGTACTTTCCACTAACGTCTGGTGTAGCACCAGTTTCTATCCGCGCGGCCCGGGCGGGCCGCGACAAGGGGAACATCATGAGCCTACCCACCAAGATCCTGTTTCTATCCGCGCGGCCCGGGCGGGCCGCGACGTTGCGGACAGACTCTACCACCAGTCCGACACGACTGTTTCTATCCGCGCGGCCCGGGCGGGCCGCGACTATAGCTCGGGGCATCATCCGGCATCCATAGGCCGTTTCTATCCGCGCGGCCCGGGCGGGCCGCGACGTTTTCAATCAGGACTGCCATGTATCACCTCTGCGTTTCTATCCGCGCGGCCCGGGCGGGCCGCGACATGATTGTGTATCATTGCTGTTCCGCAAAGAAATTGTTTCTATCCGCGCGGCCCGGGCGGGCCGCGACAACTCGCCGCCGGCCTCGTCCTCGATCGAGATGGTGTTTCTATCCGCGCGGCCCGGGCGGGCCGCGACGCGCTTTGCATAGGTTGTCCAGCGAGATGTATTCCTTGTTTCTATCCGCGCGGCCCGGGCGGGCCGCGACTTGCGCAGAGATTCCGCCATTTTTCTTGCCTTGTCGTTTCTATCCGCGCGGCCCGGGCGGGCCGCGACTGTTCCTTTATAACGCTTTGATGAGACGAGCAAAATAACCGTGGATCAGCGAAACAGATCTTCCATAAGGTTCTAATTTTCTACCAAACAGACCATCACTCAAGAACATCAATGAAAACATATTGTTAAAGAGCTGCGAACCCACCAGTGAAATGCGGGACGCTTAGGGTTCGCAAGACAACAGGAAAATCAGAAAACGAGGGGGCCGTTCATGTCCATGGCAGGCTTGGCACCGATATGTTCGATACGGTTCTTCCAGTTCCTGCCCAGGAAATAGAAACGCAGGCTATCGACTTCATCGTCGATCAGGTCGATCAACCGCTGCCGTAGGCGCACCCATTGGTCGGGATCGACCTCGATCTCGAACACCGAGAATTGCACTCGCTGCCCAACATCACGGCAGGCTTTCGCGACGCGACGCAGTCGACCCTCGCCACCTTCGGAAGAGGTACTGACATCGTAGCTGACCAGAACCATCATCGCCGCGCTCTCCTTAGCGACAAGTCATTTCCACAGGAAGGGTGGGTAGGCATCCAGATCACCACGCAGATGACGCGCCAGTAGTTGCGCCTGGAGCAGCGGCAACATCCCGATCGGGGCCTTCTCACCGACAAAGGCATGGTTGAGCTCCTCGCGCTTCCGCTCCTGATAGGCAGTCAGCACCGTCTTGCGCGCTTCATCGGTTAGTGCCACGCCGCCACTTTCGGCAACCGTGAAGTCCTTCTCCCGCAGCTGCCGACGATTGACCAGTGATAGTGCCAGGCGGTCTCCCAGCAGTGGCCTGAACTCCTCGGCAAGGTCCAGAGCAAGGCTGGGGCGCCCAGGACGATCCCGATGCAGAAACCCCACCGCCGGGTCCAGCCCCACGCTTTCCAGCGCCGAGCGACAGTCGTGCGTCAACAGAGTATAGAGAAACGACAGCAACGCATTGAGGCGATCACGCGGTGGGCGACGGTTGCGGCCGGTGAAGCGGAAGGCTTCTCCGTTGTGACGAACGAGGCTATCGAAAACGCTGAAATAGACCTGCGCGGCTTCACCCTCCAGGCCACGCAACCCATTCGTCGTGGGCTCACGCAGTAGGTCCCGCGCGATCCGGCCCAGGCGAGTCCGCACCCTTTCCAATCCTTCACGCTCGGACGGGTCCAGCTTGCTACCGTAGTCACGCAGCCCCCTGGAGATCACCGCGTGCTGATTGTGCACCTTGCCGATCAGCACGCCGCGGACGATAGCTGCACAGGCGGTTTCGTCATCGCTGGTGCGGTACTGGGTGCGCCTCAGCAGCACGTTGCCGGATACCGGCCCTTCGATACGCGCGAGGAACTTACCGTTAGGCGACAAGTGGGTAATGGTGACCCCTTGTTCGGCACAAAAGCCCATCAGCGGTGGCGATACCAGCACCCTGCCGAAGCACACCAGTGATTCGAGCATATGGATAGGTAGCCGCGCCCGCTCCTTGCCCTCTACATTCATGACCACGTTGGCTCCGTCCTTCTTGAGCCAGGCACCTTCGGTGGTGATATACAGCGTGTTGAGCTGACGGCGCATGCGATTCACTCATCAAGCGATTGCAGTTGACGCGCTAGCCAACGGCTCGCCGAGCGCTGCTTCCCCATTACTTGCGGTTGGCAGGCATCGATCAACGAGCAATGGTCACAGCGCTTGGGCTCATAGATGGCAGTTGGCGTACGGTTGTTATCGAAGAGCGCGCGAGTATCGGCGATGACGCGCAGGGTCAGTGCCCGCAATTCATCGTCGAACGCGACGGTCTTGCGCCGCCGCGTCTTGCCATAGTAGAGCGCGCCCTGCTCGATACTGACGTCCAGCATTTCTTCCAGGCACAACGCCTGGGCACAGAGCTGGACTTCATCGGCGCGATGGGCCTTGGGCCGGCCACGCTTGTACTCTATGGGCCGGACCCCTGTGGGTTGCTGGGACTCATCGAACTCGACCACATCGGCAACCCCGGTCAATCCCAGTGTTTCACTGGCCAGCGGAAGCGCCATGGCGGTATGAATGCCCCGCCGACGCTCATGCCCCAGATTATCAGCACGTTCATGGAGGATACGCCCTTCCGCCGTATAGCGGTTTTCCAACCACTGCTGTTCGAGGTGGATCAACGCACACTGGCGTGGACAGAACAGCATATGCTGCAGCGCCGAGAGCGGGATCAGGCGAACGTCATCCTCCATCCGGTTCACCTATAGCTTCTCGTCAACGCTGACCCCGGCCGGCAAGGCCTCGGCATCGATGGAGACGCGATAGTCGCTGTAGTGACGAGCCGGTGTATCTTCCTCGCCTTCGACACGCACGACTTTCACGCTGTCGAACAACCGGTGCGCCGGGGCATTGCCCATCGGGTGGTCATGCTTGAAGACGATCAGCTTGCGTGCCGACATCTCACCCCTGGCGGCCGAGCGGTCATGCTCGAACATATTGATCAGAGCGCGCCACAGCAGCTCGAGATCGTCTTCCGAGAAGCCGGTACGCTCGGCGAGCTTGGCCGATATGTAACCGTGCGCACGATAGAGGCCATAGGGAATAATGTGCTTGCGGCCCATGGTGCGCTCCTTCTCGAGGTCGCGCTCGTTGGTGACCGCCATGCGGGTGATCGAGACCTCCATCGGCACCACCGGGTCAATGGAGCTGGCAAAGGCCATCTGCACCGGGCCACGCACCTGCCCGGAGTTGACCTCGGTGGTCATCACCGCGCCGAAGGTGCGCACGTCGAAGAAATTCCGGCACATCCACTCTGTCAGCGCACGGGCCTTCTCCACCTCCTTGGGCAGCTTCTTCGGCTCGGGCTTGATGTCGAGCGCATCATAGGCCTTCTTGTGCTGGTTGTTGAGTACCGACTTTTCCTGCATATAGATGGCGTAGCCGGCGTCTTCTTCCTTCTCGAGGGCAACGTAGTTGCGGATCTTGCGCTTGAGGCAGACATCGGTCACCAGTCCCTGATTGGTCTCCGGGTCGAGCCTCGGCAGGTTGCCGGCATCCGGATCACCATTGGGATTGCCGTTGGTGACGTCGAACAGCAGCACGAATTCATAGCGATTGGCGATGGCACTCATTCTGACTCTCCCTACTCGTCTTCTGCGTTTTTATAGGCACTATCTTTCTTGGCAAAGCGGGCTTGCGACTGGTGATAATAACCTATCGCAAAACGCCCTTGGTCCTCGATGCGCAAGCTCCTGGGGAACCTGTCGCTCAAGCCGTCGATGATAGTGCCTATCTCGCCTTCGATCTTGTGTGCCAGCCCGCCCTTGTCCTTCTTGCGCATGTTCGACAAATGATGCTGTAAATTACGCAACAGCATGGGGAAGACGCTGGCCGGTGTCGCCGAGGCGGCACCGTAATAGCGATCACGAATGGTGGCATTCACCTCGTTACCTAGCGCGCCGCGCTGAGCACTTTCCAACTCGGCGAATAGCCTGCCAAGCAAATAGCCGGGGTGGGTGGAATGAGGATCGAGACTCACGGGCACCTCCTGAGTGGTTGAGTTCGAATGCACCGCGAGACGACCCTCTCGCGCGAGTACAGCCTTGCAGAGTGCAACTCGAATACCGCTGATTTTTCCGTCATTGCGGAATCTCATGACGATGTTATTGAGAAGTGAGCGCGGATAACGGGAGCCGGTAAGAATGGAACGCATCAACTCTCCGGCTAGTTGTGGTAGCACGTCCTCAGCTTTGGGCCTGTCGCCATGAATGGGTGCCGTCTGCAGTGCAAGCCGCCACGCTCCCGGCGTCATCCCCTTCCAGGGGGAAGGCTCAAGCGACATGTCCTGGTAGTGATGGGCATAATGCTGCGCCAGGTGCTCCAGACTATCGACATACCAGAAGCGCACCGATAGGCGCGCTGCGTTGGGCGCCAGTCCCAGCACGAAGAACTGGGTATCCGCTTCCAACATCGGATCGAGCTCTGCCAGGATGCGTCCCTCGGAGACCTGCTTCATCAAGGTGCCTAGCTTGGCGGCCTCCTGCTCATCGCTGGGCGGTTCGTTGAGCATGGCGAAAAAGCCCTCGGCAGCCTCGGCATGAGCCGTATCCCTGGCCTTGGCCCAGAACACCACCGTCGCATCGCCGATCTGCAAGCGCTGATGGTTATCGGTATCGCCTCGAAGCAAATGATTCAGCGCCGTCGAGTAGCCGAAGATGGCTGCCTTGGAGATCGAGGCGTTTTGATTCTTGCTGTAGCCGTATGACTCATAGGCATCGCTGTTGAATGAAACGAGCGAGGCACCAGACGACTGCGCGTCTCTGACACCACGGATTGCAGGATGAACGGTACCCAAGGGGGCGATGTCTCCGGTTATCAGGCACTGCCCCGACACCCCTTCGCCGCCTTCCAAGGCAGCTCCCCATAGCCGGCGCGCTTCCCGGTTCTCATGCAGATACTGCCGCTGGCCATCGAGCCGGAATATGACGTTAGTATCCAAGACCTCTTCGCTATATCCGGGTAACTCAGAGAGCTGCTCCGGCTGCCATTGATCCAGCAGTCTCAAAAAGGCCATCAGATCGGGATCATCGCTCTCGCCGAACAGCGCTAATTGGCGCGCCTTGAATGCCGCATGCTCATCGGCCAGACGCTTGCCTTCACCAGCAGTAACACCAAGGGAATAGGCGGTCTTGTCCCACAGCGGATAGGCGTGGATGCCCGAGGTACGCCGCTTGTCCACAGGTACCTGGCAAGGGCTTGGTCGAGGCTTCTTTCCGGAGGTATCGCGCAGATCGACGACCTGTAGCGGCTTCCCCTCCTGGGAAAAGATCAGGCAGAAGCTAACTTTCTCGCTGCTGAAGCCTGGCAGCGGCACCTTGTCTTCATCTGCCAGCCGCTGGTAGTAGTCATTGAGAGCCGTAAGGATCATGCCAGTGCCTCCTCGAAAGGCGGCACCTCAATCACGCCATCCTGCATCCTGGCGCGAAAGAAACGTGGCGTCTTGCCATTGGCGAAGTCGATATCGTGCAGCATATAGCCAAGATCACGCTCACCGCTCAAGCGGTCATCAATGGCTGGCACAGCGGCATCGGCTTCGATCAAAGCAAAACTAGCGGGGAACTCCCGTGTGCCTAGGCACGGCATATGGAAACACTGCCCTTGCCGAGCGCGGCGGTTGAAGATATCCAGATGCTTACCAGGCGTATCACTATCGTCGGCGCGCGAGGTGAACTCGAAGTGCGCTTCGATCACATAACCCACGTCACGCAAGATCGTGGCAGCACGCTGCTGACGGTTCTGGTCGACGAAGTAGGCCACATCATCGACACGCCCTGACTTCATCGCCTTGGAGACGGTGGAGGCTGGCAGCTTTCCTGCCACTTCGTTACGGCGCAATGACTCGAAACGGATCGGTTTCAGCACATGGATACGATCCACGCACCAGCGAATCGCCGGCTTCCAGTGTATTGCCTCCAGGATACCGCGTGCCGCCGACGGCGTAATCACATCGTAGGACACCCGTTCTGCTTTCATCTCAGGCCGCGTAAAACAGGCCCGCTCCCCCCAGATATGCAGACGAACTCCAAATGTCATGGCTGTATCCTTTATCAGATCCGCGCCCCGGCAGGACGGGGCGACATTTTACCTATTAATTTCCAAGGGAAAATTTCAACCCTCTCTCACTCATGGAAGCCAAGCTTTAATCCCTAATGCGGCTATGACCAAGCTGAGCAACGAGACAAGCCAAGATAGTTTGAAAGGGCACTGAAGCTCTAAAGTGACATATCCCCTCTGAATCTTGCACAGCAAGGACCAGTCACTTTGCTTACTCCCGTCACCATCTTCTGATGAGCTCATGGCAGTGCCCTCAGGCTTCTTGACAAAGCAAGCCTAGGACAAGGGCGCCAAAACTTCCAATTCTTTCCCTTGGAAATTACAAGATCAGGCTTTCAGCCCTCATAAACGTGGGCTCACTCCAGTTCAGCCCTAGCCGCCCGTCATAGAGATCCTCGTTAACCAGCATCATGAATTGCTCACCGAACTTGGCGGATTCTACGGCAACGATGGCCCCCACCCGTTCCAGCGCAGCGAAGCCCTGCTGCGGCACCTGCACCGTATAGGGCTGGAGCTCACGAGCGATGCCTCCCACCCCCTCGGCATAAGCCAACTTCCTCAGCGCATCCCGGGCCTTGTCATCGAAAGGGATGATCACGGCGCGCTGGTTGTTCTCAATCATTCGGAACTTCTGTTCAAGGGTATCGAAGGGCAGCCCTTCGATACGGCCATCTTCGACCAGCTTCAGCAAGCCATGCTTATCCAGCTCCTGGGGACCTTGTTGCCAGTACAGCAGCCGGAAATAGGCCTCTATCGCCGCCAACGACAGCGGATCGTCGCCGTGGTGCCTAAGCACTTCGATAGTGGCCTGTGCAAACTTCTTGAGCTCAGGCGGAGGTGCCCAGTCATCGTTGGCGGTGGCAAAGATGGCGACCTCACTGTCCGACGCACTGCGTCTGCCCTCACGGTTGCAGCGCCCGGCCGCCTGGGCAATGGAGTCCAGGCCAGCCTCAGCGCGCAATACACGGGGGAAGTCGACATCGACGCCAGCCTCTATTAGCGATGTCGATATGACTCGACAGGGCTCGCCAGCCTGGAGGACCTGACGTATCTCGGCTAGTACCCGGCGGCGATGCACGGCGCACATCGAAGTGGTGAGGTGATAGGCACCAGACCGATCCGCTATCGACTCGAACAGCGCCCGAGCATGGCGACGGTTATTGACGATGCACAGCACCTGATCGGTCACAAGCAGTTCGTCGCGCAGCGCCGTATCGTCCAGCGGGCCGATATGGCGCACGGTAACGCGCTTGAAATCGCGGTATAGTCGGTCCGGCTCCGGCGCCAGCTCCCGCAAGTCACGCAAACCACCGACGAAACTACGCTCGGGATCGTCGGTCTCGGCCAACGCCGGCTGGGTCGCGGTGCACAGCACGACGCTGGTGCGATAGTTCAACGCCAGTTCGTCCAAGGCCGCCACACTGGGCCGCAGCAGCGGCAAGGGCATGGTCTGCGCCTCGTCAAGGATCACCACGCTGCGCGCGATATTGTGCAGCTTGCGGCAGCGCGAGGTCTTGGCAGCAAACAGGCTCTCGAAGAACTGGACCGCCGTGGTGACGACGATCGGCGCATCCCAGTTCTCGCTGTCGCGGCGCAGCTTGTCGATGCTATGGTGGTCACGCGGGTTGCCAGCGTCGAAGGCGCTATGGTGCTCCAATACCGCCGTCTCGCCATGCTTCCCCAGGGCATCGCGAAACACCGCGGCGTTCTGCTCGACGATACTGGTAAATGGAATCACGTAGATCACCCGATCCATGCCGTGAGCGATGGCATGATCGAGAGCGAAGGCCAGCGAGGCCAGCGTCTTGCCGCCACCGGTCGGCACCGTCAACGTAAACCGTCCAGGCGACAGCTCGGCTTGGGAACGTACATGGGAGAGAATCTCGCTACGCAGGCGATTGACGTCGCTATCTGCCGTGAAGGTGGCCAGACGCTGATTCAGGGCATCACGCAGCAAGTCCAGCGACGGCCCGCCACCACGCGCGTAGGGCACGCCTTTTTCATGCACGGCATAGAAGGCCTCGGTATCGACAAAGTCGGCATCGACCAGGCAGGAAAACAACATCCTCGTTAGAAAGGCATACTGGAAGAAGGCCCTGTCGCGGCGCTGTTGAAAGTGGGCCGGAGGCAACAGATTGCGGGGAAGGGCTATCTCTTGCTGCCATACTGGATCGAGTGGCGGCAAGTCTGCTTCCAGACGGTTCTTCAGTGGCGTGCGCTCCCCCATATCCCGACCATTGGCCAGCCCCGCATGGTGACCCGCGATAAGGTAGGCCAACAGGTAGCCTACCTGAGGAAATGTCTCGATGGCGATATGCGCGCCGGCCGTGGAGTGATCCACGCGCTCCGGCGAGCCCTCCAGGCGTCTTTGGAAGGGAGCCGTGTACTTGCCGATATCATGGAGTAAGCCGGCGGCCTCACCCCAAGGGCCTGCACCAAAGCGGGCTGCTCGCTCCCCAGCCAATTCCCCTACAGCAATCAAGTGGCTGGCCAATGTCTGCCAGTCCGACTTGTTTCCCTCCGAAGTCGAATGTGCGTAGAACATGCGTTCCTGCCTGCATTCCAGTTCCTGAATTCAGATTCTTCTATTCAACCTAAGCATCCTGAAGCCTTCTTTGCCAGCTATTTCTAAAAGAAAGGTCATTGGCCAGACTCAAGCTGCTTCATATCTGATTTTCGCTGGGGACGATGATGTGATCGCGATAACTGATTGAAATACCACGACTTCGCTGGGCTGTCTGAGCCGCGAATTCGAGAAGCCTACATGAGTGGCGAGGCCGCCGGCAGCTCGATCGGATAGCTAGCAATCTCGCAACCGAGACTCATGCGAGCTCGCGAGCAGCCACGAAAAGCCCCCGCAGGGTGCGGGGGCGAAGGACGCGGTTCGGCCGGACATGCCGAGGGGACGGGGGGAACCTGGGCCGGCCGCGTCGGGGAACACCATACATCGGGACCGGGCCTGGGCCCGGTCCGCGAGCCTTACGACTCGACCTTCTCCTGAACGCGCTGCATCAGCTCGGGGTCCTGCTGAACGGCCATGCCGATGGCGTTGAAGGTATCCACGTCGAGACCACTCTCCTCGACTGCCTCGACCATCTTGTCGTTGGCCTCCATCTGCACTTCCTGCTGGGCGGCCTCGTCCTCGGCGGCCTGCAGGCGCCCGGTGTACTCCTCGGAGATCACGACGATCTCCTGGGAGACCTCCGCAAACTGCTCGAGCTGCTCATCGGAGAAATCCGTCGCCGGGGCCGCGGCCTGGGGCTGCTCGGGAGCGGCGGCCGGATCCTGCTGGGCGTGGGCGGTGGCCGACATCAGGCCGGCGCTGAGCAGGGCGGCGGAAAAAAGGGCTGTCATCCGTTTCATTGATACCTCCAGAGAATCACCCCAGGGGGGCGTTACGTGCATGTGCCCCCTGTGACGACACTCACCCACTCGCGTTCAACATTTTCCGGTAACCCTTGGTAACAGGTTGATTCATCAGGTGTCAGGCCGCGGTTCCCCTCGCCTCGGCATCCAGCCGCTGGGCGGTCTGGTCCACCGCACGCAGCCAGATCAGCAGCAGCGCCCCCAGGGCCACGAAGCCGCCGGCCAGCCACAGGCCGGTGTAGTAGTGGCCGGTGGCCTCGGCGAGCATGCCGGTGAGCGCCGGGGCGACGATCTGCGCCACGCCGTAGGCCAGCGTCATGCGCCCCATCATCCGCGCCGGGCTCTGGGGGTAGAGCCGGCCGGCCATGGTCAGCACCAGGCTCACACAGCCGAGGAAGGTGCCGCCGTAGAGCACGGCGCTGATCAGCACGCCGGCCAGGCTAGAGGTGAGCGCCGGCAGCACGATGCCCACCACCTGCAGGGCCATGGCCGCGATCAGCGCGCCCAGGTAACCGAAGCGCCGGGCGATCAGGTCCCACACCATCACCGCGGGGGCGGCGGCCAGGCCCACCAGGGCGAAGGTCCAGTTGCCGGCGCCGGCCAGCAGCGGCTCGCGCTCCACGATGGCCACGATGAAGGTGGCGCTGATCACGTAGCCGTAGCCGGCGCAGAAGTAGGCGGCCAGCATCAGCCGCATAAAGGTGCGGCTGCGCGGTATGGCCGCGGGCGCGGCACTCGCGGCGGCGCCTTCTACAGGCTTCGTCGGTCGCGGCAGCCAGCGCCAGGCAGGCACCAGCAGCGCCGCGGCCAAGGCGGTGAAGCCCCACCACTGGGCCTGCCAGTCGAAGGAAAGGCGCAGCATCAGCTCCACCGCCAGGGCAGCCACCAGCATGCCGAGCCCCACCCCGGCGAAGTGGATGCCCAGCTCGCCGCGCTGCCGGTGGCTGATCAGCCAGTGCAGGATCAGCCCCGAGGCCAGCAGCATGGCACCGCTGCTTGAGAAACCGGCCACGAAGCGCATGGCCGCCCACAGCCAGAAGCTGTCCGCGAGGGCCATGCCGGCGGTGGAGAGCACCGCCAGCACCAGGGTGAGGCGGTAGAGGGTGTCCTTGAGCCGGATGCTGTGGATGGAGGCCGCGGTGAGCGCCCCCAGCATGTAGCCGGCGTAATTGAGCGCGGCCAGCCAGCCGCCCTGGGCGTCGGAGAGCCAGGCCTGCTGCTGCATCACCGGCAGCAGCGGCGTATAGGCGAAGCGTGCCACGCCGATGCAGAGCAGCTGGCTGAATACCCCGGCCAGCAGTACCCGATAGCGCGGGGAGAGAAATCCCGGGGAAGGCACCCCGAGTGAGGATGACGAAGGCGTGGCCATGCCTGGCGCTCCTGAGATCCGTGTTGTTGTGTCGTTATGACGCTAAGGGTTCTACCTTAACCCGACTCGCCACACACCACCCCCCCGACGAAAGCCAAGGAAGAGCCCCTCAGCATGCCGTCGCCGAATACCGACATATCGCTGCCACATTGTCGGCATAACTTGCTACTCTCGTGCTCTGATCACCCCCAACAGGAGAGTGCCCCCATGTGGGACGACCGCTACAGCACGGATGACTACGTCTACGGCACCGAACCCAACGACTTCCTGCGCGAACAGGCCGACCTGATCGGCGAGGCGCCCAAGCGGGTGCTCTGCCTGGCAGACGGCGAGGGGCGCAACGGGGTCTACCTGGCGGGGCTGGGCCACTGGGTGACCTCGGTGGATGCCTCCTCGGTGGGTCTGCGCAAGGCCGCCCATCTGGCCGAGGAGAAGGGCGTGGCCATCACCACCCTGAATGCCGACCTCACCGAGCACGAGTTCCTGCCGGAGAGCTTCGATGCGGTGGTGTCGATCTTCTGCCACGTGCCGGCGGCGGGCCGCCCTCACCTGCACCGCCAGGTGCTCCGCGCCCTCAAGCCCGGCGGCGTGCTGATCCTCGAGGCCTACACCCCGGACCAGGTGCCCCGCGACACCGGCGGCCCGGACACCCCGGACCGCACGCCCACCGC
The DNA here is from genome assembly GCF_013000985.1 of Halomonas sp. PGE1. Taxonomy (NCBI): domain Bacteria; kingdom Pseudomonadati; phylum Pseudomonadota; class Gammaproteobacteria; order Oceanospirillales; family Halomonadaceae; genus Halomonas; species Halomonas sp. PGE1. The sequence goes on along the minus strand of NZ_CP053032.1, from coordinate 511,137 downwards.
CGCCGAGCTCGACGCGGCCTTCGCCGAGATGGAGATCGCGCTCAGCCGCGAGTGCGAGCGCGAGGTGGTGGAGGGCCGCGGCCATACTGGCCTGGGCGCCGTGGTGCAGTTCATCGCCCGCAAGCGCTGAGAACGAGGAACCCCGTGATGACGCTTTTCTCCCGCCTTCAGGACGTCGGCTCCCCCGCCATCGGCCTGGGCTGCATGAACCTCTCCCACGGCTACGGCCAACCGGTGCCCGAGGCGGAGGCGCTGCGCGCCCTGGATGCCGCCTTCGACATGGGCTATCGCCACTTCGATACCGCCACCCTCTACGGCGCCACCGCCAACGAGCGGCTGGTCGGCAAGGCCCTCTCCGCCAAGCGCGGCGAGATCCTGCTGGCCAGCAAGTGCGGCATGGCCATGGACCCCGAGCAGGGCAGGAAGGTGATCGACGGCCGTCCGGCCACCCTGCGCCGCCAGTGCGAGGAGAGCCTCGAACGCCTGGGCACCGACCATATCGATCTCTACTACCTGCACCGCTGGGACCGCCAGGTGCCCATCGAGGAGAGCGTGGGGGAGCTGGGCCGCCTGGTAGCAGAGGGCAAGATCGGCGCCGTGGGGCTCTCCGAGGTCTCGGCGGCCACCCTGCGTCGGGCCCAGGCCGAGCATCCCATCGCCGCGGTGCAGTCGGAGTACTCGCTGTGGACCCGCAACCCGGAGATCGCAGTGATCGAGGCGTGCCGCGAGGCGGACACCGCCTTCGTGGCCTTCAGCCCCCTGGGGCGCGGCTTCCTGGCCGGAGCGATCCAGGCCGACACCCCGCTGGCGGAGGGCGACGTGCGGCGCGGCATGCCGCGCTTCAGCGCCGAGAACCTGCCCCGCAACCTGTCGCAGCTGGCCGAGCCCCAGGCGGTGGCGAGGGAGCACGAGGTCACCACCGGCCAGTTGGCCCTGGCCTGGCTGCGCGCCAAGGGCGACGACATCCTGCCGATCCCCGGCACCCGCTCGGTGGCCCACATGCGCGAGAACCTGGCCGCGGACGGCCTGCGCCTGGCGCCGGCCACCGTCGCGCGGCTGGACGCGATGCTGACCCCGGACCGGGTCGCGGGGGAGCGCTACGGCGAGGCGCTGCAGGCCGAGATCGATACCGAGGCGTTCCCGTAACGCCCGCGTCTCACCGGGCCGGCAGCAGCGCCTCGCTCGACTGGCCCAGCAGGCGCTTGAGCAGTGGCGATTCGAAGCGTCGGCGAATGGTGATGGCGTAGAACTCCTCGAAGACCCCGGGAAGCGCGCCGAAATCGGTCAGCGTGCCCGCCCGCAGCTCGTCGCGCACCACCACCGGCGGCATCACCGCCAGGTGGCAGGTGTCGCGGGCCAGCAGGCGCATCATGGCCATGTCGTCCACCTCGGCGATGATGTTGGGCGCCAGGCGATGGTAGTCGCACAGCTGTTCGAAGGCATGGCGCACGGTGCTGTCGGGGCCGGGCACGATCAGGCCGCGCCCGCGCAGCCCGTCGGGAAACGTCGGCAACGGGGCGAGGCTCGACGCCCCGATGATGCTGACGGGCTGGCGCGCCAGCCGCTGCGAGCGCCACGGATGCTGGTCATCGCCCCGCACGGGCTGGTTGGCCAGCACCACATCCAGCCGGTGGGCGGAGAGGCGACGCAGCAGCTCATCCAGGCCGCCGCTCTGCAGGCTCAGCTCCAGGTCCTCGCGGTCGAGCAGCGGGCGCAGGAACTCCTCCTGGAAGTTGCGCGACAGCGTCCCCACGGCCCCCACCCGGATCACCTCGCGCAGCGCCTGGCCGCCCTCGCTGAACAGCGCGGCCAGCTCCTCCCCCTGGCGGAAGATGGCGTTGGCATAGTCGAACGCCAGCCGGCCGGCCTCGGTGAGGCGCAGCCGGCGCCCCTCCCGCACGAACAGCGGCTGTCCCAGGCGCTCCTCCAGCTGGCGGATCTGGTGGGAGAGGGAGGACTGCGATACGTGCAGGGCCTCGGCGGTGCGGGTCAGGTGGCCCGACCGGGCGACCTGCCAGAAGTAGTAGAGATGGTGGTAGTTGAGCTTCATCCCCGGCCTCGATGCCGTGCGGCGATGTCTGCGGATATCTTCTTTTTAAACGAACAATAGCTTCTTTATAAACTATTTTTTCATCATACCGATAGGGTCATAGTACGGCGGATGTCTCGCAAAGGAGCCGTACCATGACGACCCTGCTTCAGATGGTGGTCCATGCGTCGCTGGCGGTCTGGCTGGCGCTGCCGGTTGCGCTGCTGGTCCTGGCCGGCTGGTGCATCCGCCTGGCCGCCCCCGAACGCCAGCAGCGCTGCTGGCGGATCGGCCAGACTCTGATGGCCGGCAGCTTCCTCGCCAGCGCGCTGATCGGCGGCCTGCTGGTGGCCGACGCCGCCGGGGTGGCCACGGGACTGCCCGAAGCCGCCGCGCCCCTGGGCCTCTATCCCGACGGCCTGGCGGTGTGGATGGCGCTGCTGATCAGCTTCCTCGGCGGGGTGCTGCTGCGCTTCGCCGATGGCTACCTCCAGGGCGACGCGGGGCGCGCCCGCTTCCTGCCCTGGTGCCTGGTCGTGCTGGCCAGCGTCATGCTGCTGGTGTTTACCCATCACCTGCTGGTGATGCTGGTGGCCTGGGTCGGCGTCAGCCTGGCGCTGCACCACCTGCTGACCCTCTACCCGGAGCGCGTCGAGGCGCAGCGTGCCGCCTGGCAGAAGTTCGCCGTGAGTCGCCTGGGCGACCTCGCCCTGCTGGCAGCGGTGCTGCTGATCTACCACCACTACGGCAGCTTCGAACTGCCGGTGCTGCTGGCCGCCGCCGAGGCTTCGACCGGCGAAGGGTGGGCGCTGCCGGCCGCCTCGGTGGCCCTGGCGCTGGCGGCGCTGTGCAAGTGCGCGCAGCTGCCGCTGCACGGCTGGCTGATGAAGGTGATGGAGGCGCCGACCCCGGTCTCGGCGCTGCTGCACGCCGGCGTGATCAACCTGGGCGGTTTCATCTGGCTGCGCCTCTACCCGCTGTTCGATGGCCTGACCCCCGGGCACCTGCTGCTGATCGCCATCGGCGGCACCACGGCCATCGTGGCGGTGCTGACCATGCTCACCCAGGCCTCGGTCAAGCACGCCCTGGCGTGGTCCACCTGTGCCCAGATGGGCTTCATGCTGTTCGAGATCGGCCTGGGCGCCTATACCCTGGCGCTGGTGCACCTGCTCGCCCACTCCCTCTACAAGGCCCACTCCTTCCTCGCCAGCGGCCGCACGGTGCACGCGGCACGCTGCTCGCGACTGACCCCGGCCCCCTCACGGGAGCGCCTGCTCATGGCCGGCCTGGCGGGCGGCATGGCGGGCGGGGTGCTGCTGGCCTGGCCGGGGCTGGTCAGCCACAACCCGGTGCTCGGTGCGCTGCTGGTGCTGGCCGTGGGCGCGGCCCTGCTGGGCATGCCGGCGGGTCTCGGCCTGCGCCAGCGCCTGACCCTGGCCGCCATGGCCCTGGCCCTGGTGCCGCTCTATGCGCTGCTGCACGCCCTTATCTCGCCGGCACTGCCGCTGGCGGCGGAGCCGCTGAGCCCGGCATCGGCCCTGCTCGGCACCGCGGTGCTGGTGGCGCTGGTCGGCCTGGCCCTGGCGGTCACGCTGCGCCCCCATCACCCCGCCGTAGCCCGCTGGCGGATCCACTTCCGCCAGGGCCTCTACGCCCACCTGCCGCTGGAGCGCAGCATCGATCACCTGATGCGCCAGCGCCTCTCGGCCACCCGCCGGGTCGATACCGTCACCGTCAGAGGAGAGTGGTCATGACCGCCGTTGCCCCCGCTGCCAAGCCGAACGTGACCGAGGCACACCACCAGGCCCTGGCCCGTGCCACCGAGTGCATCGCCCCCACCTGGCCACTCGACCGCTGGATCGCCGTCAACCCCTGGTGGGGCCTGCGGGACCTGCCCATCGAGGAGGCGGAGGAGCGCCTCGCCGGGCGGGCGGGCGTCACCCTGACCATGCCGGCTGCCTTCTATCGTCAGGCCTGGGAGAGCGGGCGCATCCGCCCCGAGGACCTGCGCGAGGCCATCGCGCTGTGCGATTCGCCACTTGAGGAGGCATCGCTGACGTCACGGCTGGAACGGCCCGACCCCCCGCCACGGCAGCGGGCAAGCGCCTGGGAGCTGGCCGCCCGGGATGCCGGCCATGTCCAGTCGACGGGCCACGACCCCTTCGAGCCGGTCGCCGAGCTGTGCGCCGGCTATTTCGATCACCACCAGCAGCGCTGGACCGCCGAGGCGGACGAGACCCTCTACGGCTGGTGGAGGACCCAGACCCGCCACGACCGGCGGATGAACGCCGCGCGGCGCCGTCGCGTCGAGACGCTGCCCCCGGACGCGACGGACGCGCGGGCGGTACTGCTCGAGGCGCTGGCGCTGTCACCCGAAGGCCTGGAGGCGCTGGCCCATGCCCTGCTGCTGCGGGTCAACGGCTGGGCCTCGTGGTGCCAGGGGCTGGCCTGGCACACGCCGGACGCCGCTCGCCACGCCGGCATCGATGAACTGATGGTGGTGCTGCTGGCCTGGGAGTGGCTGGGCCTCGACGCGCTGGAGGCGCCGGGCCGCCGCCGCTGGCAGGCGCAGTGGGAATCGTCTCCCCCTTCCCGAGCCGACCGGGCCGAACTCTGGTGCTGGCAATGCGCCTTCGAGCTGGGCTACCAGCGCCGCCTGTCGGCGGCCCTGGCCCGGCCCCCGTCACCGCGACAGGAGCCGGCACAGGTGCAGGCGGCCTTCTGCATCGATGTCCGCTCCGAGCGGCTGCGGCGTCATCTCGAGGGGGCCTCGCCCGAGATGGCCACCCTGGGCGTGGCGGGATTCTTCGGCATGCCGATCACCCATGTCGCTGCCGGGCCCGAACGCGCCCTGCCCCGGGTGCCCGGGCTGCTGACGCCAGGCTACCGCACCGAGGAAGCACCGCCGCTGGCCCCGCTTCACCGCCGCCGCTACCGGCAGGAGGCCAGGCGCCAGAGCGTCCGCCATGCCAAGTACCATGCGCTGTCGACCTTCACCCTGGTCGAGACCACCGGCCTGGCCTGGGGCTGGAAGCTGCTGAAGGACAGCCGCCGCCGCCCGGCGCCGGCGACGGCCACGCCCTCCCTGGAGGGGCCCTTCCACGCCTATGGTGGCGAGCCGCTCGCGCTGGAGGAGCGCGTCGCGCTGGCCCGGGGGCTGCTCGACAGCCTGGGACCGGGAGCCGTCGTGGCGCCGCTGCTGGTGCTCGTGGGGCATGACTCGGCGAGCGACAACAACCCGCATCACGCCGGGCTCACCTGTGGCGCCTGCGGCGGCCAGGGGGGCGGGGTGAATGCCCGGCTCGCCGCACGGCTGCTCAACGACCGCGAGGTGCGCCGGGGCCTGGCGGAACGTGGCGTCGCCCTGCCCGCCACCACCCATGTGCTGGCCGCCACCCACTGCACCCTGACCGACCGCGTCACCCTGCTGGACACCGATGCCGTACCGGAGGCGCTGGCACCCCTGCTGGGGCGCTTCGAGCAGGCCCTGGAGCGAGCCGGACAGGCGACCCGCGAGGAGCGCGCGACGGCACTGGGCGTGGCGGCGACCGGCGATGAGGAGCGCCTTGCGGCGCTGCGGCAGCGCGGCGGCGACTGGTCGCAGCCGCGCCCCGAGTGGGGGCTGGCCAACAACGCCGCCCTGCTGCTGGCCCCCCGCGCGGTAAGCCGGGGCCTCGACCTGGAGGGACGGGTCTTCCTGCACGAGTATGACCCGCAGCGCGATCCCGACGGCCGAATGCTGGAGGCGCTGATGACCGCCCCCATGCTGGTGGCAAGCTGGATCAACCTGCAGTACTTCGCCTCGGTCGTCGCCCCCTCGCTCTACGGCGCCGGCAACAAGCTGCTGCATTCGGTGGTGGGGGGCCATGTCGGGGTGATCGAGGGCAACTCGCCGCAGCTGCGCATCGGCCTGCCGCTGCAGTCCCTGCACGACGGCACGGCGTGGCGCCACGAGCCGCAGCGACTGACGGTGGTGGTCGATGCCCCGCGGGAGCGGATCGAGGCGGTGCTGGCGCGCCAGGCTGACGTGGCCCGGCTGGTCGACCATGGCTGGCTCTGGCTGTGCCGGCGCACCGACGCCGGGCTGGAGCGATATCGGTCGGGCCGATGGGTGGCGACCTGAGCCGCCCGGCGCCTGCCGAGTGCCGAGGGGCCGGGAGGGGCCCCGCTATCACGAGAAGCCCCGCGCAGGCGTGAGCCTACGCGAGGTTCTCACTGTCAGCGGCAGACAGCCGGGGCGCCTGCGGCGCCATTCGCCCGGCGGAGCCGATCTCCCACCAGCAGGCTCAAGCCTCGTGCAGACTCGAGAGGCTACCTGGGGTCTCCCCCTGGCGGGCCGGGCTCAGTCCAGGGCGCGGTCGTCGGCGTCGCTGGGGAAGTCCAGGTCTTCCAGGCGGCCGGTCACCGCGGTGGCGATGTTGGCCAGGTGCGAGGCCACCCGCTTGTAGTGGCGCGCCAGCAGCGAGTAGGCCACCGCCTCGTGGAACTCGACCGTCTCCTCCTCGCGCAGCAGCGCCTCGATCAGCTTGTCGCAGCGGCCGCGGATCTCGCGGGTGGCGGTAATGACCCGGTGGGCCTTGGCCTCGTCGGAGTCGCGGGTGGCGGCGATCAACTCCTGGAACAGGCCGTTCAAGCGCTCGGCCATCTCGTCCAGCGGCTTCTGGTAGCTGGGCACGTGGAAGCCTTCGCTGTAGAAGACGCCGACCTCGAAGACGTTCTTGCAGTAGTCGCCGATGCGCTCGGCGTCCTTGGCCACGCTCATCAGCGCCAGGCAGATGGCCACGTCGTGGCCCGGGTTGACGGTGAGATGGCGCAGCACCTTGCGGCGGATGGAGCGCTCGAGCTCGTTGACGGCGCCATCGCGCTGGTAGAGCGGCTGGCGCACCTCCTCGGCGGCCACGGTGCTGTAGAGCACCTCGTTGGCGCGGGCGAACATCCAGGCGCCGTGCTCGAGCATCCGGGTCAGGTCCGCGTAGGCCTGGTCGATGCTGTTCTCGGAGGTGAGGGCGCTATAGAGCTGTCGAAACATGGGGAACCTCCCGGTTGGCCGCGCTCAGCGCAGGCTCATGAACAGTTCGGTGAGGGTGATGCCGACCAGCGGCACCACCAGAAATACGCCGATCAGGAACAGGAAGGCGTAGCGGATCTGCTTGCCGGCCAGGCGGCCGTACCAGGTGGCGATGCGCAGCGGGATGACCCGCAGCGGCCACCAGATGGCGGTACCCGTCAGGTTGAAGATGACATGAAACAGCGCCACCGTCATCGCCGCAGCGATGGGGTTGGCGGTGGCCGCCAGCACGCTGGTCACCGTGGTGCCCAGGTTGGCGCCCATCATGAAGGGCAGCACCCGGCGCAGGCGCACCACCCCGGCCCCGGCCAGCGGCACCATCAGGCTGCTGGTGATGGAGCTGGACTGCACCAGCACGGTGGAGACCACCCCGACCCCGTAGGCGCGGGCATCGGTGCGGAAGAAGTAGGTACGAAACAGGCCGTCCATGTGGCGCAGCAGGGCGCCGCGCAGATTCTGCACCATGAACACCAGGGCGGCGAACATCAGCGCGAGGCCGAGGCCGGCCACCAGCAGGCCGGCGGAGGCCGGGCTCGGCATCAGGGTGGCACCGATCCAGTTGGCCCCGTCGACGATGGGGGCGGTGATCACCTTGATCGGGCTGCTGGGACGGGCAACCTCCTCCAGGCCGATCAGCTCGGCCAGCCAGGCGGCCAGCCGGGTGAAGATGCCGCGGCCGCCCTCGTGGAACATGCCGGTGATCCATTCGATCGGGAAGACGATCAGCACGGTCAGGATATTGAAGAAGTCGTGCATCATCGCCGCGGTGAAGGAGCGGCGGAAGTTGCGCTTGATGCGCACGTTGGCCAGCGCCACGATCACCCCGGTCACCGCGGTGCCGATGTTGGCGCCCATGATGGCGAACACGGCGGTGCCCAGTGTCATCTCGCCGCTGGCCACCAGGGTGACGATCAGCGCCGAGGTGAACGACGAGCTCTGCACGATCATGGTGACCAACACGCCCGCCATCAGGGCGATAAAGGGGTTCTCGCCATAGGCGAAGGCGCGGGTCAGCATATCGCTGTCGCTGCCGAAGGTGCCAAGCCCGGCGCCCAGCACATTGAGGGCGGCCAGGAACAGGTAGAGGCACAGGCCGGCGTAGATGCCCCTCAGCCAGGCGGGCACCTCGTGGGTGGCCTGGCGGGCGAGAGCGGGACGATCGGTGGAAGGTCCTGGATTCGACATTAGCGGTCTGCCGTGTTGGTGGACGGTCCCTTCGTGACGATTACGTGACGATTCCATGTCAGTGGGCGCAACGTAGCGCCACTATGTGACACTTTGATGACATCCGCATCCCAATCGTCAGACGTCGTCGCTCGGGGCGGCCCGCCGCGCGCGGCGGCGCTGGCCCAGGCGGGAGATCCCGCGGCGCACCGGGCGCCACAGCCGGGTGAGCAGCCACAGCGCGGGAATGCCCAGCACCAGCCAGGGCGTCAGGAAGACCACCACCAGGATCACCTGACCCACCGACTCGAAGAACAGGCTGACGCTGCGATCCAGGGCGCGCCACAGCGGGGCCAGGGGGCCGTGCTGATGGGGCTCGACCCAGCGCTGCTGCTGGAAGCTGGCGGTCACCGAGACGCTCGCGGTGACCCGGGAGAGATGGCGCTGGCGGCCCTGCATCGACTCGATCTCGCCCTGCACCCGGGCCAGCTCCCGCTCCACCTGCAGCAGGTCCTGGATGCGCCGCTCGCTGAAGCCGCGCCCCTCCTGGGCCAGCTCGGCGAGCCGTTCGCGCAGCACCACCTGCTGGGCCAGGCGCGCCTCCAGGTCGATCATCTGCTGGGTGCGGTCCTCGCGGGTGATCTCCACGCCGCTCAGCGCCGGGGAATCGCCGAGGCGCTGCACCGGCTCGGCCTCGTCGACCCGGTCACGGGCGATGCGCATCACCAGGGTACCGCCGGCCAGCCCCTGGCGCGGGGTGCTGAGGCGCCCCTGCTCCACCTGGCAGCCGCCCATGCCCAGGCAGGCCTCGTGGGCCTCGTGGTAGGCGGCCACCAAGGCGTCGGCGGCATCGAACTGCAGCTGGTAGTGGCGCCGCTCCTCGATGCGCGAGGCGTCCGCCTCGCCGCCGGCCTCCGGAGCCCGGGCGGCCCCGGCCAGGTCGGCCTGGCGCACCATGGCCTCGCCGGCGAACTCTTTGCCGGAAAACTCCTGGCCGGTGGCGTAGGGGTCGGAATAGGGCGAGGAGACCTCGCCGCCATCGAAGGCGTCACAGCCGGAGAGTCCCAGCACGGCCAGCAGGCCCAGCCCCGAAAAAAGGAGGCCCAGCAGGCGGGGGCGGAAGATGAGGAAAGCACGGGAGGGCATGCCGGGGTCGTCCATGACAGGGAGAATGCCTGAAGCGTAGCACTTCACCGCTGCCCGCCGCTGCGCAGCGTTGCCGATGGGCGACGGTGGGCTCCCCGCGGCCGGCGATGCTAGGCTTCCCTGGCCGGGTCCCGATGCGTCCCGATTCGCTGGAGATCGCCATGCCCCGTCTCGTCCGTTTCACTAGACTCACTCGCCTTCCCCTCCTCGGCTGTCTGCTCGCCCTGCTGCTGCCTCTGCCCGCCCTGGCCCAGGCGCCGGACGGCGAATGGCAGGCCTACCAGACCGCCCTGAATGAAGGCGCCCGCCACGCCAACCTCTGGCAGGCGAGCTGGACGACGATCTACGCGGGCAGCCTGGCGCTCAACGCCTGGCAGGCCAGCGAGGCGAGCGACCGGGACGACCGCTATGACGCCCGCGTCGGCGTGGTGAAGTCGGCCCTGGCGCTGGGCGGCATGTTCCTCGACCGCCAGCCCCACCCCGCCGCTGCCCGCGAGCTTTCGGCCGGCGAGCCGGGCGATGTCTCAGGCGCCCGTGCGCTGCTGGAGTCCGTCGCCGCCGAGGAGCAGCGGCGCCGCAGCCTGGAGGCGCGGCTCGGCTCGCTGGCGGTGAACACCGCGGCGGGGCTTCTGATCGCCGTGGGCGACGGCCGCGAGCGCGACGGCGCCATCAACTTCGCCACCGGCATGCTGATCAACGAGCTGCAGCTGCAGACCCAGCCGCGCCAGGCCACGGCGGCCATCAACCGCTTCCAGCCTGCCCGGGTGAGCCTCGGCGACCTGCATCTCGAGGGGGAGTATGCCCTGCTGGTGGGGCCTAACCAGCTGGGCGTGGCGCTGCGCTACTGACGCCTGCACGCCCCTCGCCGGAGCATCCGCTTGACGGTGGCCAGCGCCGCTATTGTTATGTTATAACCTTCGCCATTCCGACGGAGGTTTCCCCATGGCACACCGTGCACACCGGCACCGCCCGGAAGGGCCCTGCCACTTCTCGCTGATGTCGCTCTCCGCTGCCCGCCGCCTGCTGCTGGTGGCCGCGCCGCTGGCGGGCCTGTGGCTCGCGGTCTCCTGGGCCGCCGGGTGGTGGTCCTGATGTCGCGCCTGCAACTGCACGACCTGCAGCTGGCCCGCGGCGGCCGGACGATCCTGGAGCACCTGGACGGCCGCTTCATGGACGGCGCCATCACCGCGCTGATCGGTGCCAACGGCGCCGGCAAGAGCACCCTGATCTCGGCGATCATGGGCATGCTGGCCCCGGTGGCCGGCAGCGTGGAGTGCCAGGTGCCCAGGGAACGGCGCGCCTGGCTGCCCCAGCAGCTGGCCCTGGACCTCACCTTCCCGATGAGCGTGGAAGAGCTGATCATGACCGGCACCTGGCCCAGCCACGGGGCGCTGAAGGGCTACTGTGCGGCCCACTACCGCCGCGGGCGCGAGATCATGGCGCGGCTGGGCATCTCCCACCTGGCCCACCGCCAGCTCGGCGAGCTCTCCGGCGGCCAGCGCCAGCGCGCCCTGCTCGGCCGCACCCTGATGCAGGAGGCCGAGTTGCTGCTGCTCGACGAACCGTTCGCCAACGTCGACATCGAGACGGTGGACGTGCTGATGGACGTGCTGCGCGACATGGCCCGACAGGGCGCCACCATCGTCGTGGTGCTCCACGACATGGAGCAGCTCTCGCGCCTGGCCGACGACGTGCTCTTCCTGGCCGGCGGCCACGGCCGCTGGGTCAGCCCCGAATCATTGCTCGACCGCTACGCCGGCCAGCCGCCCCGGGCGCCGCGCCTGCCCCTGACCTTCCCGGATGCCCTCGATGCTGGAACTGCTTGACGCCTGGCTGTTCGCCCCCTTCGATTACGGCTTCATGAAGCGCGCCTTCGTGGCCGGCCTGGCGCTCTCCCTGGCCGCCCCGCCGCTGGGCGTGTTCCTGATGCTGCGCGGCATGAGCCTGATCGGCGACGCCATGGCCCATGCCATCCTGCCCGGCGTGGCGCTGGGCTTCCTGTTCGCCGGCTTCTCGCTGCCGATGATGAGCCTGGGCGGCATCCTCTCCGGGCTGCTGGTGGCAGTGCTCGCCGGCAGCGTGTCGCAGATGACCGGCCATCGCGAGGATTCCGCCATGGCCAGCTTCTTCCTGATCTCGCTGGCAGCGGGGGTGATGCTGGTGTCGCTGGGCGGCAGCAGCGTGGACCTCACCCACGTGCTCTTCGGCTCGATCCTCGCCGTGAACACCACTGCCCTGGTGCTGATCGCCACCATCAGCAGCCTGATCGTGATCATTCTGGCGGTGATCTTCCGCGCCCTGGTAGTGGAGTGCCTGGACCCGCTGTTTCTGGGCGGCCAGGGCGTCCGTGGCGGACTGGTGCACGGCGCCTTCCTCGGCCTGGTGGTGCTCAACCTCACCGCCGGCTTCCAGACCCTGGGCACCCTGATGGCCGTTGGCCTGATGATGCTGCCGGCCACCACGGCACGCTTCTGGAGCAAGCGCCTGGAAGGGCTGATCGGCATCGCCGTTGCCATCGCCCTGGTCGCCAGCACCGGCGGGCTGCTGCTCTCCTACCACCTGAGCCTGCCGTCAGGCCCCGCGATCATCCTGCTGGCCGGCGCGGCCTACCTGCTCTCGGCCCTGCTCGGCCGCCACCACAGCCTGCGCGAGCGCCTGCAGCGCCGCGCCGCACCGCTGGGTGCCCCCGAATCCCACTGACCCGATCCTGCTCTCCACGACTCGAGGACTCCTGACCCATGCGACTCGCCCACGCTTCCGCCGCCCTGATCGGCGTCTCCACCCTGCTCGCCCTGCCCGCCGCCTTCGCTGCCGAGCGCGTGCAGGTCGTCACCAGCTTCAGCATCCTCGCCGACATGGTCGAGAACGTCGGCGGCGAGCACGTCGAGGTGACCTCTCTGGTCGGCCCCGACAGCGACGCCCACGTCTACTCGCCGCGCCCCACCGACGCCCGCGCCCTGGCCGAGGCCGACCTGGTGGTCTTCAACGGCCTGCAGTTCGAGGGCTGGATGGAGCGCCTGATCGACGCGAGCGACTACGCCGGCCCGCTGGTGACCACCACCGAGGGGATCCGCAAGCTGGCGTATCACGGCCACGACGATCACGGCCATGACGACCACGGCCACGACGACCACGGCCACGACGACCACGGCCATGACGACCACGGCCATGACGACCACGGCCACGACGACCATGATCATGGCGACCAGGATCCCCACGGCTGGCAGGACCTGGCCATGGGCCAGATCTACGTCACCAATATCCGCGACGGCCTGATCGAGGCCGACCCGGACAACGAGGCGGCCTATCGCGAGAACGCGGAGCGCTACATCGCCGAGATCCAGGCCATGGACGAGGAGATGCGTCGCCTGCTCGGCGAGATTCCCGCCTCCACCAGCGTGATCACCGGCCACGACTCCTTCGGCTACTTCGCCAACGCCTACGGCCTGCGTTTCCTGTCGCCGGTGGGACTCTCCACCGAGGCGGAGCCGAGCGCGGCCAACATGGCCCGGCTGATCGACGTGATCCGCGAGCAGAACGTCCAGGCGCTGTTCCACGAGAACATGACCAGCCCGGCGATCATCAACCAACTCGCCGAGGAGACCGGCCTGCCCATCGCCGGCACCCTCTACGCCGATGCCCTGGCCGCGGAGGGCGAGGCCAGCACCTACCTGGGCATGATGCGCCACAACGCCCAGACTCTGCACGACGCCCTGGCCCAGCCCGGCCATGGCGACCATGGCCACGATGACCACGGCCACGACGACCACAGCCACGACGACCACAGCCACGACGACCACAGCCACGACGACCACAGCCACGACGATCATGGCCACGGCCATCGCCACTGAGCGCAAGGCTCGGCGGTAACGCACAGGGGGCGCCTTCGGGCGCCCCCTGTGCGTTACCGCCGACCGTGCCGACTTGGGTTGATGCTAGACTCTTGTTGTCTTCGCCCTTGAAGTCCTGGCAAGCAAGGAGGCCTCCCCATGCGACTCACCCCTGCACAGCGCGAGATCGTGCTCACCAGCGTTCACGAGCTTGCCGGCAAGGCCATCGAGGTGCGTGTGTTCGGCTCGCGCCTCGATGATTCCCGCCGCGGCGGCGACCTTGATCTGCTGCTGGTCTCGAACGCCCCCATCTCGCTGCTCATCCGCGCTGAACTCAAGCAGGCACTCGAGGCGAGACTGCAATTGCCTGTGGATATCGTGAGTTACACACAGGGCGAAGAGCCAACCCCCTTCCAGGCCATTGCCCTGCATCGGTCCCGGCCGCTCACTATCGAGGATGCCGCATGACCCATGACATTCTCGCTGAACAGCGACGACATCTGGCACAGCTACTGGAGGCCATCCAACGCTGTGCCTGGTTTCTTCACCAGTCGGAGGCCAAGATCGATTGGCCGATCGATGCCGAATGGCTATCTGAGCACAGGAAGGATGTCGACCTTTTCGAAACGCTCGCCGCCATCAATGAGCGCTTCGCCAAGCTCCAGGATACCCTGGCATCTGCCATGCGCCACAGCGTCCTGCTGGCTGCAGAGTCCTCCGACAGCTTCCTCAAGGTGCTTGCCTTCTTCGAGAAGCAGGGCGTGATCGAATCAGTCAGTGACTGGCAGCGCTGCCGCGCCGTTCGCAACATGGCCGCCCATGACTACTCCACCAATTACTCGGAGATAGCGGAACACTTCAACCTGCTGAATGAACTCTCCCGGGTGCTCTTGCACGCCTCCCGGCGGCTGATCATCTGGAGTGCCGAACAGCTCGGCATCGCGCCTGCCAGCCGGGACTTCTCGACCGAGTTCGAACGCATCTTCCCCTGAGTCTGCGGCAGTGCCACCATCGTTGGCTGTCGAACCTCAGGAAACCCGCCATGCTGGAATTTCGCCAGGTCCACCGGGCCTACACCACGCCCCAGGGGCCGCTCGAGGTGCTCACCGGGGTCGACCTGGCGCTGGCCCCCGGCGAGAGCCTGGCACTGATGGGCGAATCGGGCAGCGGCAAATCGACCCTGCTGCATCTGGCCGCGGGGCTCGACCTGCCCGATGCCGGCGAGGTACGCCTGGGCGGGAGCGCGATCTCGTCGCTCAGGGAGCCCGAGCGGGCCCGGCTGCGCCGCGAGGCGGTGGGGCTAGTGTTCCAGCAGTTCCATCTGGTGCCGAGCCTCTCGGTGCTCGACAACCTGCGACTGCAGGCGCGGCTGGCTGGCGTGGAGGACCCGGACTGGTCGGCGGAGCTGATCCGCCGATTGGGCCTCGCGGGCCTCGAGCGGCGCTACCCGGAGCAGCTCTCCGGCGGCCAGCAGCAGCGCCTGGCCATCGGCCGCGCCCTGGCGCCCCGCCCCGCCCTGCTGCTGGCCGATGAACCCACCGGCAACCTGGACGAGGCCAGCGCCGGCGAGGTGCTCGAACTGCTGCTTGAGCTGGTGCGCCAGGCCGGCTGCGCCCTGCTGATGGTGACCCACAGCCCCCAGGTGGCCGCCCCCCTGGACCGTTGCCTGGTGCTCTCCCGTGGCCAGCTTCATCCGCCGGCGACCCGCTGATGACGACGGTTCTCGCTACCCTCCTCTCCCACTACCGACGCCACCCCGGCCAGCTGGTGATGCTGCTGCTGGGCCTGTGGGTGGCCAGCGCCCTGTGGAGCGGCGTGCAGGCGATCAACGCCTCGGCCCGGGACAGCTACGCCCGGGCCGAGGCGCTCTTCTCCACCGGCCTGGACCGCCTGGAGCGCCGCGACGGCGAGGCGCTGACCCGGGACGACTACCTGGCCCTGCGGCTGGCGGGGCTGCCGGTCTCGCCGCTGCTGGAGGGCACCCTGGCGGCGCCGGACGGCACCCGCCTGACGGTGATCGGTATCGACCCGCTCACCCTGCCCGGCGACAGCGAGTTCGCCACCGCCGGCAGCACCGGGGAGCTTACCGGCTTCCTCTCGCCCCTCTGGCAGACCCGACTGGCGCCGGATCTCCTGGCCGCCTTCGGCCTGGCCCGGGCCGAGGCCGAAGGCGCCACCCCGCGGCTCGCCGACGGCCGGACGCTGCCGCCGCTGACCCTGGCCCCCTCGCTGCCGCCGGACACCCTGGTGATGGATATCGCCGCCGCCGCGGCCCTGCTGGAGAGCGGCGCGCGCCTCACCCGGCTGGTGGCCGCCCCGGGTGCGCTTGGCGAGGCGCCAGCGGGGCTGGCCCTGACGCGCGCCGACGTGCTGGTCTCGCCGGGCCAGCTCACCGAGAGCTTCCACCTCAACCTCACCGCCCTGGCCCTGCTGGCGCTGGTGGTGGGGCTCTTCATCGTCCAGGCGGCGCTCGGCCTGGCCCTGGAGCAGCGCCTGGGGATGCTGCGCACCCTGCGCGCCCTGGGGGTCTCCGGTCGCGCCCTGGTGGCGGCACTGGCCCTGGAGCTGGTGCTGCTCGGCATCGTTGGCGCCCTGGCCGGCATCGCCGGCGGGGTCTGGCTGGCCCGGGCGCTGCTGCCCGACGTGGCCGCCACTCTGGGCAGCCTCTATGGCGCCGGGGTGGGCGCCGAGCTGCGCCTGCCCTGGCACTACTGGGTCGGCGGCGTGGCGGTCACCCTCGGCGGCCTGCTGCTGGCCGGCAGCGGGGTGCTGTGGCGGGCGGCGCGGCTCAGCGTGCTGGGGCTGGGGCAGGCCCAGGCCTGGCGCTCGGGGTTCCGCCGCCAGCTGGCGCTGATGGGCGCCGCCGGCGGAGTAACGGCCCTCGTTGGCCTGGCGCTGGCGGCCTGGCTCTCGCGCCTGCCGCCGGGCGAGGGGCTGGTGGCCGGCTTCGGCCTGGTGGGTGCCCTGCTGCTGGCCTGCGCCCTGTGGCTGCCCCCGCTGCTGGGCGCCGCCCTGGCCGGCCTCACCCACCTGGCGAGGCGTCGCCCCCTGGCCCAGTGGGCCCTGGCCGACCTGCAGCTGCAGCTGCCGCGGCTGTCGCTCGCCATGATGGCGCTGCTGGTCGCGCTCTCCGCCAACCTGGGGGTGAGCAGCATGGTGGGGGGCTTTCGCCTCACCTTCCTGGAGTGGCTGGACCAGCGCCTGGTGGCCGACCTCTACCTGCGCCCGCCGGCGGAGCAGTTCGCGGCGATCGACGCCTGGCTGGCCGAACGTCCGGAGGTGGTCGAGCGCCTGGCCACCCGGCGCAGCGAGTCACGCCTGCTGGCCATCGAGCCCGGCGGCGCGGGGTCGGATGCCCCTCAGGCGCGGCAGCCCCCGGTATCCGTCTACGGCATCACCCCCGGTGCCACCCTGAGCCCGAGCTGGCCGCTGGTCGCCACCCGGGACGGCCGCGAGGCGGCTTGGGCGGCCTTTCGCGATGGCGAGGCCTTCGTCAACGAGCAGCTGGCGGTGGCCGAGGGCATCGCCCCGGGGGACCGCCTTCGCCTGGAGGCACCCGGCGGCGAGGTCCAGCTCGAGGTGGCGGCGATCTACCCGGACTACGGCAATCCCCGCGGCGAGGTGCTGCTGGCGGTGCCCCACCTGGTCGAGCGTTTCGGGGCACCGCCGGGCTCGCTGGGCATCGTGCTGGGCGAGGGCGCCGACGGCGCGGCGCTGGCCGAGGCACTCGCCGACGCCTTCGGCCTGGGCCGCGACAGCGTGCAGGACCAGCGCGAGGTGAAGCGCATCGCCACCGGCATCTTCGAGCGCACCTTCACCATCACCAGGGCGCTCAACGCCCTGACCTTGGGCGTGGCGGCCCTGGCGCTGCTGGCCAGCCTGCTCGCCCAGGCCGGTGAACGCCGCCGCCGGCTGGCGCCGCTCTGGGCACTGGGCGTGCCTCGAGCGCGGCTGGGCCAGCTCCAGCTCGCCCAGCTAGGTGGCACGGCGCTGGTGGTGGGCCTGGCAGCGATTCCGCTGGGCATCGCCATCGCCTGGGGACTGGTGGCGGTGATCAACGTGGCGGCCTTCGGCTGGCGCCTGCCGCTGCACCTCTTTCCAGGCGAGATCCTGCTGACCCTGGCCACGGCGGTGGGGGTGGCGCTTCTCGCCGCGGCCCTGCCGGTGCTGCGCCTGTGGCGCACGCCGCCGCGGGACCTGCTGGCCGAGGAGGCTGCCTGATGCGCCCTTTCCTGCGCTCGCGCCTCGCCGCCCTGCTGCTGGCCCCCATTCTGGCCCTGGCCGGCTGCGGCGAGGCGCCACCCACGGGCTCGGGCGCGGGGTTCGCCGGCCTGGGCGAGAGCGCCGAGGGCTACGCCCAGGCGCGCCCCGGCACGCCGCTGCGCTTTCCGGAGGACCACGGCGCCCACCCGGACTACCGCATCGAGTGGTGGTACCTCACCGCCAACCTCGAGGACCAGGCCGGCGAGCCGCTGGGCCTGCAGTGGACCCTGTTCCGCCAGGCGCTCGTCCCGCCGCAGGCGCGCCCGGCGCCGGAGGAGTGGGTGGCCGACCAGCTGTGGATGGCGCACCTGGCGGTCTCCCGGGGCGAGCGGCACGCCGTGGCCGAGCGCTTCGCCCGCAGCCACTCCGCCGACCCGGGCGAGGGCAACGCCGGCCAGGCCGGCGCCGTGGCCCAGCCCTTCCGCGCCTGGCTCGACGACTGGACGCTGGCAACCCGGGTGGAGGACCCGGACGCCGACACCTTCGAGCGCCTCACCCTGACCGCCTTCGACGGCGAGGGGCAGGAGCGCGTCGGCTACCGCCTCGAGCTCACCGCCGAGGGCCCGCTGGTGCTGCACGGCGACGCCGGCTTCAGCCAGAAGTCCGCCGACGGCCAGGGCTCGATGTACGTCAGCCAGCCCTTCTGGCGCGTGGAAGGCGAGGTGGTACTGGCAGGAGAGACCCATGCGGTGAGCGGCCAGGGCTGGCTCGATCGGGAGTGGAGCAGCCAGCTGCTGGGCCCCGAGCAGGCGGGCTGGGACTGGTTCTCGCTGCACCTGGAGGACGGTCACCGGCTGATGGCCTTCCAGCTGCGCGGCGGCGGCGAGGCCGGCGGCGACTACCGCTCCGGCACCTGGATCACCCCGGCGGGGGAGCCCCGGGCACTGGCGCCGGAGGAGCTCGCCCTCACGCCGCTGGCCACCTCGTCGGTGGCCGGCCGCGAGGTGCCCACTCGCTGGCGACTCGAGGTGCCCGCAGCGGGGCTCGACCTGATCGTCGAGGCGCCCCACGCCGAGCGCTGGATGGCCACCACGGTGCCCTACTGGGAGGGAGAGGTCGTCGCCCGCGACCATGCCACGGGGGCGCCTCTCGGCCTCGGCTACCTCGAGATGACGGGCTATTGAGATGACGGGCTATTGACAGGCGATTCTTTCATAAGCCTGCTATCGATACTTCCGACCCGAGCCGCTATCCTGAAGGCATCCCTCTCCTGGAGCGCCCCATGCTGCCCAGCCTCTTCATCTCCCACGGCTCCCCCATGCTGGCCCTGACCCGGACGCCAGCCCATGACTTCCTGCGCGGGCTCGGCCAGCGGCTGCAGCCGAAGGCGGTGGTGGTGGTCTCGGCCCACTGGGCCAGCCGCCAGCTGCTGGTAAGCACCAGCGCCCACCCCGAGACGATCCACGACTTCGGCGGCTTCCCCCGGGAGCTCTTCGAGTGCCAGTACCCTGCCCCCGGCGAGCCCGAGCTGGCGCTGCGCCTGGCCCGGGAGCTCAACGCCGTCCCCACCGAGCGCGGCCTTGACCACGGCGCCTGGGTGCCGCTGTCGCTGATGTTCCCGCAGGCGGAGGTGCCGGTGGTGTCGCTGTCGCTGCCGGTGCAGTGGTCCAACGCCGAGCTGGCGGCCCTGGGCGAGCGGCTCGCCGCGCTGCGGAACGAGAACATCCTGGTGATCGGCTCCGGCAGCCTGACCCACAACCTTTACGAGATGCAGGCCCGCGACGCCGCCATGCCGGCCTGGGTGGGCGAGTTCGCCGACTGGGTCGAGGCGCGGCTCGCCGAGGACGATCGCGAGGCCCTGCTGGCCTGGGAGTCCGCCCCGAAGGCCCGCGAGAACCACCCCACGCCGGAGCACTTCCAGCCCCTGCTGGTGGCCATGGGCGCCGGGGGCCAGGCCGAGCGCCTGCACCACAGCGTCGAGCACGGCGTGCTGGCCATGGACGTCTACGCCTTCGGCTGAGGCAAGCGCCGGCCCTGAAACGCACGAAGGCGCCGCCCCTGAGGGGGGGCGCCTTCGCATCAGGCAGTGCCCGGGTCAGTCGCCCAGGGCGGCCAGCCGGTCGGCCTGGACCACCTCGATCCAGTAGCCGTCTACGTCCTTCACGAACACCACGTTCTTCATCTTGCCCTGGTCTGCGCGCTTCACGAACTCCACGGCGTTGGCGTCGAACCAGGCCTCGGCGGCCTCGAGATCCGGCACGCTGAAGCAGATATGGCCGAAGCCCTGGGGCTCGGCATTGCCGTCATGGTAGGCGAAGTCGGCCTGGTTCTCGGTGCCCCAGTTGTGGGTCAGCTCCAGCAGCCCCTGCTGGCTGAAGGTCCAGACGGTGCGTTCGCCGGTCGCCTCGGGCACCGCCTCGTCCTCCTCCAGCCGGGCCAGGAAGTAGAGCGAGAACTGCATCTCCTCGAAGTCGAGGCGGCGCAGCACCCGCATGCCGAACACCCGAGTGTAGAAGGCCAGTGCCTTCTCGGGATCCTTCACCCGCAGCATGGTGTGATTGAGGCGAAAGCCTGCGCTATCGGCGGTGGGGGTCTGGACGCCGGGGTGTTGCTCACCCTTGAAGCTCATGGGCGACTCCTGTCTGCCATGGGGAAACCGTCCTCTGAGCATGGGGACAGCAGCAGAAAATTTCCAGCCCCGGCGGCGACAATCTTGTACAACACCTTTCTTTACTAAAACACGAAGCCGTGATGGCGAAACAATCGCAGCAAAAGCCCCCAAATAACTCTACATTGATTATACAAGACCGCAACCGGCAACCCCTGGAGATTCCCATGTCTGCCCATGCCTATCAGCTGAGTGACCATATCACCCTCAAGGAGCTGGCCCGCGCCCTCTCCCAAGGCTTCTCGCCCATCGTCGAGGTGGAGTCCATGGACGGCATCTACACGGTGCGCCTTCACCATGGCACCGGCGTCTCGGAGCTCTCGGATGCCAGCGGGCGTACCCTGACCTTCCTGGGCACCGGCGAGATTCGCGACAAGCTCGGCGAGCTCGGCCTGACCCACGGCGTACTGACCTGGTCCGACCAGTGCGGCGACGAGATGATCGGCGTGCCGGGCCATGCGATGACGCCGGACGAGATGCTCGCCAACGGTACCCGCATCGCCTTTCGCTGAAGCTTTCCGAGCCGGGCGGCAGGCGCTAATGTAGAGGCATGTCCGTCTCTGCGGAGCTCCCCGCATGCCCACCCTGCCCCGTCCGGCCGCCTGGCGACTCTCCGCGACCCTTGCGCTGCTCCTGCTGCTGGCCGGCTGCGCCGGCCGGGAGCTGGCCGTGCATGACCCGGCTCCCGCAGAGGGGCTCTCCATCGAGCGGGCGCTGATCCTGGCCGCCGCCCAGAACGCCTTGGGCACCCCCTATCGCTTCGGCGGCAACTCCCCCGCGGGGCTCGACTGCTCGGGGCTGGTGGAGCTGGCCTACCGCGCCGCCGGCATCCCGGTGCCGCGCACCGCCGACGACCAGTTCCGCGCCCTGCCCGCCGCCCCCAGGGCACGCCCCGGGGACCTGCTTTTCTTCGATATCGCCGGGCGCGGCAAGGCGAGCCACGTGGGGATCTACCGCGGCGACGGCCAGATGATCCACGCCCCGGGCCGAGGCCGCCAGGTGGAGACGGCGCCGGTGGAGATCGCCTACTGGCAGGAGCGCTTCCTGGGCGCCGCCGCCGTGGCGCCCTGAGCCCCTCACCTCAGCCCCCTTGCCTGGCCCCTCCAGCCGCGTATGATCGAACACCAGCATCATCACCACGACAGGGGCGCCGCGCAGCAGCAGCTGCGCGGCTGAGAGGCACCCTTGGAACCTGAACCGGATCATGCCGGCGTAGGGAGTCGTGCAGCCCAGCGCTCGCCTGCCTGCACCTCCCGCGCCCGGGAGGCCCCATGCGCACCCCCCTTTCCTCCTCGCTGGATATTGCGGCCCACCTGGCCAGGGTGCGCGAGCGCGCCCCGCTGATCCACAACATCACCAACCTGGTGGCCATGAACACCATGGCCAACGTGCTGCTGGCCATCGGCGCCTCGCCGGCCATGGTCCACGCCCGGGAGGAGGCCGCGGAGTTCACCGCCCTCGCCGACGCCCTGACGGTCAATATCGGCACCCTCTCGCCCCACTGGGTGGACGCCATGGACGAGGCCGCGGAAGCGGCTCGTCTGACCGGCAGGCCCTGGGTGCTGGACCCGGTAGCGGTGGGTGCCACCGCCTACCGGCGCGAGACCGGCGCGCGCCTGCTGGAGCGCCTGCCCACGGTGATCCGCGGCAACGCCTCGGAGATCATCGCCCTGGAGGCCCGCGGGGCTGGCGGGCGCGGCGTGGACAGCAGCGACCCGGCCGAGGCCGCCGAACAGGCCGCCGTGCGGCTGGCTCGGCGCATCGGCTGCGTGGTGGCGGTGACAGGCGAGGTGGATCTTGTCACCGACGGCCGCCGCCTGGCCCGGGTGCGTGGCGGCCACCCGCTGATGCCGAGGGTCACCACCCTGGGCTGCTCGCTCACCGGGGTGGTGGCCGCCTTCCTGGTCGGCGCCGAGCATCCCTTCGAGGCCAGCGTGGCGGCGCTGGCCTGCTACGCCGCGGCCGGGGAGCTCGCCGGCGAGAGTGCCCGGGGGCCGGGCAGCTTCGCCGTAGCCTTCCTAGACGCCCTGCACGCCCTGGATGGCGAGACCCTGAGGGACCGACTGCGACTGGAGATGACCGATGAAACTTGACCTATCCCTGTACCTCGTCACCGATCCCGGCCTGTGCGCCGAGCGCGGCCTGGTGGAGACCGTGGTGGCCGCGGTGCGCGGCGGCGTGACCGTGGTCCAGCTGCGCGACAAGCACGCCAGCGACGGCGAGATGATCGACCAGGCACGCCGGCTGAAGGCGGCCCTGGCCGGCAGCGGCGTGCCGCTGATCATCAACGACCGCCTGGCGGTGGCCGTGGAGAGCGGCGCCGACGGACTGCATATCGGCCAGGGCGACGGCGAGGTGGCGGCCGCCCGCGCGGCGCTGGGCGAGCGGGCGCTGCTCGGCCTCTCGGTGCAGACGCTGGAGCAGATGGCACGGGTGGACGCCGAGCGGCTTGACTACCTGGGGCTGGGGCCTGTTTTCGCGACCCCGAGCAAACACGACCACGCCGAGCCGCTGGGCTTCGACGGGCTTGCCCGGCTGGCAACGGCAAGCCCCCTGCCGGCGGTGGCCATCGGCGGGCTCAAGGCCGAACACGCCGCGGCGGTCCGCCAGGCCGGCGCCCAGGGCCTGGCGGTGATCTCGGCGATCTGCGGCCGCCCCGACCCGGAGGCCGCGGCGCGAGCAATCCGCGGCGGCCGATAACCACAGGCGCGGTGCCGGGGTAACCCAGGGCACTCGAGGCCGAGGCGCCGGGGCGGTCGGAAGGGAGCGGGGGGGGGGCGGCCGGAAGGGAGCGGGGACGGCCGTAACGAGGGGACAGGCGAAACGTCCGGATCAGGCGTCGCGGTGCGCCTCGGTAAAGCGCTGCATGATGTCCAGAGTCTCCTGGCTGACGTGGTGCTCCATGCCCTCTGCGTCGATCCGCGCCGTTTGATCACTGACCCCCAGCGCTCGTAGAAAGCGCAGCAGGATGGCATGCCGGCGACGCGACATTTCCGCCATTGCCTCGCCGCTCTCGGTCAGAAAAAGGGAACGGTAGGGCTGGCTAGAGACCAGTCCGTGGGCCTTGAGGCGCGTCACCATCTTGGAAACCGTGGCCTGACTGACACCCATGCGCGCCGCGATATCCGTGGCGCGGGCCTCCCCCTGATGCTTCAGCAGATCGCCGATGAGCTCCACATAATCCTCGAGAAGCTCGGTTTCGTGGGCGTTGCGTACGGCCGCATACTGCCGCGCGTGCTCTTCGCAAGGCGGCAGGGCATCCGCCTTGCTCAGGCGATCCGGCATCACATCGGCTGGGGTATCGTTCATCGCGCCAATATAGCCAATGTCTACCTGGCGCAGCAACTGAGCGCCGATAGGAATTTCCAATTACCCTACAAGTTAGCCTTGGCTAAGATATGGGTGTTACGCTCGCCGCTGAAACGCCCCGACCAGCAGCGGGACATCACCCTGATTCGGAGACCAAGACGATGCCGATTCGCCCGCGCCCGATGCTCATCGCAGCCTGTGCCCTCAGCCTTTCGATGACGACGCAAGCCGACGAGTCCCCGCTCAGGGTGGTCACCACCTTTTCCATCCTCGGCGACCTGGTACAGCAGGTGGCCGGGGGCGACGCCCGGGTAGACACTCTGACCCCCGTGGGGGCGGAGGTGCACGAGTGGGAACTGATCCCCAGCAACTTCATCGCCCTGGAGGAGGCCGACCTGGTGTTCTTCAATGGCTACAGCCTGGAGCAGTGGATTGGCCAGGTGCGTGCCACGGTTGGGAGCGACGTACCGGTCGTCGCCCTGGCCGAGGAGAGCGGCTATGCCACCCGGCCCATCGTGACCGGCGATTATGCCGGCGACGCCGATCCCCACCTGTGGATGGACCCGCGCGCCGCCGCCGAATACGTGCGCGTCATTGCCGAGACGCTTGCCGAGGCACGCCCCGAGGCGGCAGAGGACTTCAGTGCACGCGGCGATGCCCTGAGCCAGTCGCTGCATGAGCTGCACGCCGAGCTGCTCGAGAGCATGGCGGCCATCCCCGATGACCGGCGCCTGCTGATCACCAGCGAGGCCGCCTTCATCTATTTCGCCGAAGCGTTTGGCTTCGAGCACGACGGCATCTGGGGCACCAACTCCGAGGATGAGGGCACGCCCAGTCAGATCATGCGTATCGTGGACCTCATCGAGGAACGTCGCCCTGCGGCCATCTTCTGGGAGAGCACCATATCCGATCGCCATGTACGCAGTGTGGCCGGCGAGACCGAGGTCGACATCGCCGGCCCCTTGTTCGTCGACTCGCTCAGCGAGCCGGACGGCGAGGCGCCCGACTATGCCAGCATGCTGCGCCACAACGCCCGCCTGCTTACCGAAACGCTGGGAGAGTCCAATGGTGAGTCCGGCCACTGATGGCATCCCTGCCCTCGAGATCAAGGGGCTCTACGCCGCCTACGGCCAGGAGCCGGTGCTCGAGAATATCTCGCTGTCGCTGCCCCGGGGCCAGTGGACCGCCATCGTGGGGCCCAACGGCGGGGGCAAGTCCAGCCTGCTAAGCGTGGTAGTAGGCAGCCTCTCGCCCTTGCGCGGCGAGCTCAGGATCCTGGGCCAACCCTCGCTGGCCCAGCGCCAGGCCGGCTGCATTGCCTACATGGCCCAGCAGGAGCGCATGGAGTGGGACTTTCCCATCTCGGTGCGCGACACCGTGATGACCGGCCGCTTCGGGCTGATGCGTCAAGACCCGCTATGGCGGCGCCTGCTGCCCAGGCACTGGGCCAATCCCGAGCATCGGCTGGCCGTCGAGGAGGCCCTGGAGGCCGTCGACATGACCGAGCTGTCCGCTCGGCCCATCGGCGCACTGTCGGGTGGGCAAAAGAAACGCGTGATGCTGGCCCGCGCCCTGGCCCAGCGAGCGCCCATTCTGCTGCTGGATGAGCCCCTGGCCGGGATCGACCCGCCCAGCGAGGCGCTGATCATGGCCGCCCTCCAGCGCCAGCGCCGCGCCGGCACCACCATCATCATGGTGACGCATGACCTGGCAGGCGCTCGTCGCCATGCCGATCAGGTGCTGCTGATCAACCGCACCGTGGTAGGCATGGGAGCACCGGAGGAGATGCTCAAGGACAGCATGCTCGCCCGGCTGGCGGTCGGTGCCACCCGCATGCCTGCCGGAGAGGCCCCCGTTGCCGCTTGACGACCTCGCCACGAGCCTTATCGAAGCCCTCACGGCGGCACTGATGCTGGCGGTGGGCCTGCTGCCCGACAGCCTGGCCGCCCCCTTCGAGTACCGCTTCATGCAGCGGGCCCTGCTCACCTCGGTGCTGGTGGGAGCCACCTGCGGGCTGCTCTCCTGCTTCGTGGTGCTCAAGCGCTGGTCGCTGCTGGGGGATGCCATTTCCCATGCGGTACTGCCGGGCGTCGCGATCGCCTATCTGCTGGGCTGGCCCTTCTTCGTCGGCGCCTTCGTGACCGGCGCTCTGACGTCGCTTGGCATCGGCGCCATCGAGCGCCACACCCGCATCAAGTCGGATGCTGCCATGGGCCTGATGTTCACCGCCGCCTTCGCCCTGGGCATCGTGATCATCAGCAAGATCACCACCAGCACGCATCTCATGCACATCCTCTTCGGCAACGTGCTGGGCGTGCAGGCCCAGGCGTTGATGCTGACCCTGCTGGCCAGCCTGGTGGCCGTGCTGACGATCTGGCTGGCCTATCGGCCGCTGCTGCTCTACACCTTCGACCCACAGCAGGCCCAGGCACTGGGCTTCAACGTCAGCGCCATCCACTACGGCCTGATCATGCTGCTGACCCTGACCATCGTGGCCAGCCTGGAGACCGTGGGCATCATCCTGGTGGTGGCCATGCTGGTCACCCCAGGCGCCACGGCCCACCTTCTGACCGACCGCTTCGGTACCATGCTGGCGATCTCCGTCGGCGTCGGCATCGTGTCGGCGGTCGCCGGCCTGGTGCTGTCGGTGCGGCTAGACGTGGCCTCAGGGGGGGCCATCGTGCTGGTGGCCTCGGGGCTCTTCCTGGTGGCCCTGCTCGCCGCGCCCCGTCACGGGCTGATCGCCCGCCGCTGGCGGCGATGGCGCTTCAACCGCCCGACCTCATGAGGTCGGACGCCGCTTGAGGGTCGTGCGTCCCTCGCGGTAGGCGATGGCCAGGCCGCTGCCGATGATCAGGGCGCTGCCGACGAAGACCCAGAGGTCCGGCATCTCGCCCCAGAACCACCACCCCAGCAGCACCGCCCAGAGCATGGCGCTGTAGTCGAAGGGCGCGGCGATGGCCGCCGGCGCATGGCGGAAGGCCAGGGTGATGAAGGCGGTGGCCCCCACCCCGAACAGCCCCGACCCCAGGAAGGCAAGCCAGTGCCAGGGATGGGGCGTCTGCCACACCCAGGGCAGCGCCAGGCCGGTGATCACGAAGGGCACCAGGGTCATGTAGAAGACCATGGCCCAGAGGTGCTCGCGCCCACCCCAGCGGCGCGCGGTGATCATCATCAGCGCATAGAAGAGCGCCGCCCCGATCAGCACCAGCGAGCCGGGATGGAAGGCCCCGCCCCCCGGGCGCACCACGATCAGCACCCCCACGAAGCCCACCAGAGAGGCGACCAGTACCGGCCCCTCGATGCGCTCGCCGAGCAGCGGCACCGAGAGCAGGGTGACGAACAGCGGCGCCACGAAAGCGATGGCGGTGGCCTCGGCCAGCGGCAGCAGGGTCAGCCCCAGCACGAAGCAGACCATGGTGCCGGTGTAGATCAGCCCGCGCAGCAGGTGCACCCTGGGCCGGCGCGTGCGCAGCTTGATCAGGCCGCCACCGAAGTGGGCCAGCAGCGCGATCAGGGGCAGCGAGACCAGGGTACGAAAGAAGATGATCTGCAGCGGCGAGTGCACCTCGCCGAGCCACTTGGCGATGGCGTCACCGATGGCCAGGCAGAGCACGCCCAGGCACATGAAGCCGATTCCCTTGAATGACGATGACATGCTCCCTCCCTGCGCGACGCAACCGCGGACCCAAAGCGACCACCCCGCCGACCAGAGGGCGGCGGGGTGGTGGTCCCGTGAGGCTAGCGACTCTGCCGGCAGGCGGCAAGGCCGTGCGGGGTCGGGTCAGAGGCCGGCGTTGATCACCATGCAGTCGATGCCCTCGCGCGCCAGGTTGCGGCAGGCGCGATAGGCCTGGTTCTCGTCGAGGTTGACCAGCCGGGCGCGGAAGATGGCCTGGGAGCCGCTCACCTCGTCGATATCCACCCGGGCATTGAAGAGCTCCTGGCTCAGGCGGTCGGCGGCGCGGCTGGCGTGCTGGCGGGCGTTGTCGGGATTGGAGAAGGCCCCGACCTGTACCCCCCAGCTGGCGCTTGCGCCCACCGGCTCGAGCCGGTGCAGGGTCTCGGCGCGCGGCGCCTCGGGCGCCTCGCTGCGGGCGATCAGGTCGCGAATGGGGTCGTTGGCCGAGCCCTGGGCGGTCTGCGGCAGCGAGGGCTGGACCGTGGGCAGCGGCTCCGGCGCCTGCAGGCTGGCCAGCTGGCGCTCGAGCTCCGGCGAGGGGCCGGCCGGCGTCACCGGAGCGGCCGCCGGCAGGCCATCGCCACTCATCCGGTCGCCGGAAAAGTCCGCCTGGGCCACCCAGTCGCCGCGCCCGAAGAGCGAGGCACGCACGAAGCCGCGATCGAGCAGGTCGGCCATGTGGGTATCCCGGGAGGCCGCGGTGAAGCCGCCCATCACCACCGAGACCAGGCGGCGGTTGTCGCGCACCGCCGAGGTGGCCACGTTGAAGCCGGAGGCGCGGATGAAGCCGGTCTTCAGGCCGTCGGCCCCCGCGTAGTTGCGCACCAGGCGGTTGTGGCTGTTGTGGGTGGTGCCACGGTAGGTGAAGCTCTGCCGCGAGAAGTAGTGGTAGTACTGCGGGAAGTCCTGCATCAGGCGGATGGAGAGGGTCGCCATGTCCCGGGCCGTGGTGGTCTGGCCGTTGTCGGGCAGGCCCGAGGCGTTGCGGAACACGGTGTTGGGCATCCCGAGCTCCCGCGCCCTGGCGGTCATCATCTGACCGAACTGGCGCTCGCTGCCGCCCAGCGCCTCGGCCACCACCACGGCCACGTCATTGGCCGAGCGCACGACCAGCGCCAGGATCGCCTCCTCCACGGTGATGGTGGAGCCCCGCTTGAGCCACAGCTTGGAGGCCGGCATCGCCTCGGCCTGGGCCGAGACCGGCAGCGGCTGGTTGAGCCGCATGGTGCCCTTCTCCAGCTCCTCGAAGAGCAGGTAGAGCGTCATCATCTTGGTCAGCGAGGCCGGATAGCGCGTGGCATCGGCATTCGCCGCGTGCAGCACCTCGCCGCTCTCGACGTCCACCACGATGGCGGCGTAGCGCGGATTGGCCTGGGCCGTGGCGGTGATGGATATGGCCAGACACGCCAGCAGCGCGATCACGGCGATGCCATGGCGCCGGATTCTGGTTATGGTTGCGGTCACCATCTGCATTCCCTCTGGGTTCCCTGCGTGCTGTCAAAAACGGCACTGCCTCATCAAGCATTATGAACGGGAATGCTCGGCTGTACAGGGCGCCAGGGCAGGAAAAACGCCGCTATTTCGCGCTTTCACATTTCTCCTGCCCCGAGTTCAGTCGATGCGCCCCTCCTCCACGGCGTGGCAGGCCACCTCGCTGCCGTCGCTTCTGGCGATCAGCGCCGGCACCTCGGCCCGGCAGCGCGCCTCGGCGTGAGGGCAGCGCGGGTGGAAGGCGCAGCCCGAGGGCGGATGCACAGGGTTGGGCACCTCCCCCTCGATCACGGTGCGCTCGCGCCCCTCCCCTTCCAGCGACGGTACCGCTGCCAGCAGCATCCGCGAGTAGGGATGGTGCGGGCTGGCGAACAGCTGATCCGACGGGGCGATCTCGGCGATGCGCCCCAGGTACATCACCGCGATGCGGTCGGCCATGTGCTTGACCACCGCCATGTCGTGGCTGATGAACAGGTAGGTGAGCCCGTACTGCGCCTGCAGGTCCTTCATCAGGTTGAGGATCTGCGCCTGCACCGAGACATCCAGCGCCGAGGTGGGCTCGTCGCAGACCATGAACTCCGGCTCGTTGGCCAAGGCACGGGCGATGGAGATGCGCTGGCGCTGGCCGCCGGAGAACTCGTGGGGGTAACGGTTGGCGTCCGCCGCCGACATGCCCACCTGCTCGAGCAGCTCGCCCACCCGGCGGCGGCGGTCGACGCTGCTCATCTCGGGGCGGAAGAAGCGCAGCGGCTCACCGATGATGGTGCCCACCCGCCACAGCGGATTGAGGCTGGCGTAGGGGTCCTGGAAGATCATCTGGAAGCGCTGGCGGATCGCCGCCGACTGGCGGCCGGAGCGCCGGGCCAGGTCACTGATCTCCTGGCCGTCGAAGACCAGCCGACCGCGGGTCAGCCCGTAGAGCCCGACGATCAGCCGCGCCACCGTGGACTTGCCGCAGCCGGACTCGCCCACCAGGGCGAGGGTCTCGCCGCGGCGGATGGTGAAGCTCACCCCGTCCACGGCCTTGAGTGTCAGCTTCTCGGCGCGCTCCAGCACCCGGTTGAGCCAAGGCTTGGAGACATCGAAGTGGCGCGCCAGATCGGTGGCCTCCAGCAGCACCTCGCCGCCCTCGGCACTCGGAACAGGTTGCGTCTGGCTCATCGGGTCACCTCCTGGGTGTCGCGGGGGGGCGTCACGGCGCGCCACGGGGTTCTCCGGGTCGTGTAGCCAGCAGGCCGCCTGACCGGCGCCGGCGGGCAGCAGCTCCGGGCGCTCGATGCGGCAGCGTTCGACGGCGTGGGGGCAGCGCGGGTTGAAGGCGCAGCCCGTGGGGATCGCCGCCAGGCGTGGCATGGCCCCCTCGATCTGGTAGAGCCGCTCGCGGCGCTCGGCCAGGCCCGGGATGGAGGCCATCAGCCCCTCGCTGTAAGGGTGCTGCGGGCGGCGAATCACCTCGTTCACCGGGCCGATCTCGATCAGCCGCCCGGCATACATCACGGCGACGCGATCCGCGGTCTCGGCGATCACCCCCATGTCGTGGGTGACCAGCATCACCGCCGCGCCGCGCTCGGCGCAGACCCGCTTGAGCAGGGCGAGGATCTGCGCCTGCACCGAGACGTCCAGCGCCGTGGTGGGCTCGTCGGCGATGATCAGCTCGGGCTCTGCGGCCAGCGCCAGGGCGATCACCACCCGCTGGCGCATGCCCCCCGAGAACTGGTGGGGGTAGCTGTCCAGGCGGGTCTCCGGGGCGGGAATGCCCACCTCGGTGAGCAGCGACACAGCCCGGGCCCGGGCCTGCTTCTCGTTCATCGGCAGGTGGGCGCGGATGGTCTCCACCAGCTGGTCGCCGATGGAGAAGAGCGGGTTCAGGCTGGTGAGCGGATCCTGGAAGATCATGCCGATATGGCGCCCGCGCAGGGGCACGAAGTCTTCCTCCGGGAGGTCGTCGATGCGTCGCCCCGCCAGGTGGATCTCGCCGCCGGCGATATGGCCCGGCGGCTCGAGCAGCTGGATCACGGCGTTGCCGGTCATCGACTTGCCGGCGCCGGACTCCCCCACCACCCCGAGCACTTCGCCCGGGGCGATATCGAAGGAGACGTCGTCCAGCGCCACCAGGGTGGCGTGGCGGGTGGGGAACTCCACCCGCAGGTGGCGCACGGAGAGCACCGGCTCCCGCTCGCCGTCGGGCTTGCGGCCCATCGCGGCGGCGTTGCGGTCGCCCGGCACTTGCTCGGCGGCGCTTGGCTCGACGGTGCTTGGCTCAACGGAGCTTGGGGTTGAGGACATCACGCAACCAGTCTCCCAGCAGGTTGACGGAGAGCGCCAGCAGCAGCAGCGCCACCCCGGGGAAGAGCAGGATCCACCACTCTCCCGAGAACATGTAGTCCTGGCCGACCCGGATCAGGGTCCCCAGGCTTGGCTGGGTGGCCGGCATGCCGACCCCCAGGAAGGAGAGCGTCGCCTCGGCGATGATGGCGAGCGCGAGGCCAATGGTGCCGATCACCAGCACCGGGCGCAGCACGTTGGGCAGGATGTGCTGGAAGAGGATGCGGCGATCCGGCAGGCCGATCACCCGCGCCGCCTGCACGTACTCCTTGCCCTTCTCCACCATGGTCGCCCCGCGCACCGCCCGGGCGTACTGCACCCAGTCGGAGAGGCCGATGGCGATGATCAGCACGATGATCGCCACCTCCGCGTGCATGGAGCGCGGCAGGAAGCCGCGGATCACCCCGAAGATCAAGAGCGCCATCAGGATCGACGGGAAGGTGAGCTGGACGTCGGCGATGCGCATGATCAGGGCGTCGCGCCAGCCGCCGCGGAAGCCGGCCAGCAGGCCCAGCGCCGTGCCCAGCGCCAGGGCGAAGAGCACGGCGGCGAACCCCACCAGCAGCGAGATGCGCGAGCCGTAGAGGATCGCCGAGAAGACGTCGCGGCCCTGGCTGTCGCTGCCCAGCAGGTAGAAGTTGCCGGTGAAGTCCGAGGTGGTCAGCGGCGGCGTGAAGGCGTCGATCAGCTCCAGCTGGCGCGGGTCGAAGGGGTTCTGGGGCGCGATCCAGGGGGCGAACAGGGCGCCGGCGAACATCACCAGGGTGACCAGGGTGGCGAGAATCACCACCGGCTGGCGCTGCCAGGAGTAGACGATGTCGCTATCGAGGAAGGTCCTGAGTCGGCCCGGCGGCCTGGGCGCGATGGGCGCCGCGACGGCCGCGCTCTCGCGGGGCTTCATGTCCTGGCTCATTTGGCACCTCCCTGCACGCGCAGGCGCGGGTCGACGGCGTAGTAGAGCAGGTCGACGATCAGATTGATGACCACGAACACCAGGGCAATCATCATCAGGTAGGCGGCCATCACCGGGATGTCCACGAAGCGCACCGCGGTGATGAACAGCGCCCCCACGCCGGGCCACTGGAACACCGTCTCGGTGATGATGGCGAAGGCGATGATGGTGCCGAGCTGCAGGCCGATAATGGTGATCACCGGAATCAGGGTGTTCTTCAGCGCATGGCGCAGGTTGACCACCCGCTTCGACAGCCCCCGGGCCCGGGCGAACTTGATGTAGTCGGTGCGCAGCACCTCGAGCATCTCGGCGCGCACCAGGCGCATGATCAGCGTCAGCTGGAAGAGCCCGAGGGTGATCGCCGGCAGGATCAGCGAGCGTAAGCCGCTGGCCGTGAGTAGGCCGGTGGTCCACCAGTCGCCCAGGCGTACCGTCTGGCCGCGACCGAAGGCGGGCAGCCAGCCCAGCTCCACGGCGAAGACGTAGATCAGCAGGATGCCGATCAGGAAGGTGGGCAGCGACACCCCGATCAGCGAGGCGGTCATGATGAACTTCGACAGCCAGCTGCCGCGCTGGATGGCGGTGTAGATGCCGAGCACGATGCCCATCACCACGGCGAAGATCGCCGAGATGATGGCGAGCTCCAGGGTCGCCGGCAGGCGCTCCATGATCAGGTCGGTGACCGGCCTCGCCGAACGATAGGAGATGCCGAACTCGAACTGGGCGGCATTGACGATGAACTGCCAGAACTGCACCACCACCGGCTGGTCGAGCCCGAGCTGGGCACGCAACGCGGCGCGGTCGGCCTCGGTGGCCTCCTGGCCGAGCATGTTGAGCACCGGGTCGCCGACGTAGTGGAACAGCGAGAAGGAGATGAGCGCGACCACGAACATCACGAAGATGGCCTGCAGCACGCGCTGGATCAGGAAGGCTAGCATGGGGTCTCCACGTCACCGCCCCCCGGCCGCGGATGGCAGCCGGGGAGCGGGCACAGTCACGATCAGCGGTTGAACTTCAGGTACTTGAAGTGCGGGGTATTCTCGCTCTGCACCTTGAAGTCGATATCGTCACGCATCGACCAGGTGAGCATCTGGTGGTGGATCGGGATATAGACGATCTCGTCGTGCACGATCTGCCACGCCTCCTCGATCATGGCGTTGCGCGCCTCGATGTCGGTCTCCTGGCCCATGGCCACGGTCAGCTCATCGACCCGCTCGTCGGAGTAGCCGGTGAAGTTCCAGCTGCCGCGGTCGCCCTCCTTGGTGTGGTAGAGGTAGTTGAAGACGTACTCGGAGTCCATGGTCGGCACGCCCCAGCCGAGCATGTAGAAGTCGTACTCCTCCCGGGCCAGCTCGGCGAAGTGCAGCGAGCGGGTCTGGGCCACCAGGTCCACGGTGATGCCGATGCGCGCCAGCATGCTGACCACCGCCTGGCAGATCTGCTCGTCGTTGACGTAGCGGTCGTTGGGGCACTGCAGGGTGACGCGGAAGCCGTCGCCGTAGCCCGCCTCCGCCATCAGCTCGTTGGCCCGGTCGAGGTCGGCGGGCACCACCACGTCGAGCGCCTCGGAGTAGCCGTTGACGAAGGGGGGCGCGATCATGCCGGCGGGCTGGGAGTTGCCGCGCATCACCGCCCGCTGGATGGTGGTCTGGTCCACGGCGAGATCGATCGCCTCGCGTACGCGGCGATCGGCGAAGGGGTTGTCGTCGGTGTCGGCGGTGCGCAGCTCGGCGGAGCCCAGGTCCATGCCCAGGAAGATGGTGCGGTTCTCCGCCCCCTGCTCGTTCTTGAGGCCCGGGGCGTTGGCCAGTCGCTCGATGTCCTGCACCGGGGTCTCCTGGAGCAGGTCGACCTCGCCGGAGAGCAGCGCCGCCACTCGGGTGGCCGCCGACTCGATGGGGGTGAAGATCAGCTCGGAGATCTCCATGGGGTAGTGATCGATGCCCCAGTAGTCGTCGTTGCGCGCAAGCACGGTGCGCACGTCGGGCTCGCGGCTCACCACCCGGAAGGGGCCGGTGCCGTTGGCATTGCGCACCGCATGGGTCTCCTCGCCCGCGGCGTAGTTCTGCGGCTCCTCGACGCCGTGTTCCTCGGCCCACTCGCGGCTCATGATGAAGAGGTTGGTGAGGTTGTTGGGCAGCAGCGGGTTGGGGTCGTGGGTCTCCACGTGCACCGTGTAGTCATCCTCGGCGCGCACCTCCTTGATGGAGGTGAGCAGGCCGCGCATGTCGGCGTTCTCGTGACGCGCCCGGTTCAGCGAGAAGACCACGTCATCGGCGCTCAGCGCCTGGCCCTCGTGGAAGGTGACCCCCTCGCGGATCTTGAAGACCCAGACGTGGGGGTCGTCCTCGTGCACGTGCCACTCGGTGGCCAGGCCCGGCTGGTACTCCACGTCCATGTCCTGATAGATCAGCACGTCGAAGATCTGATGGTTCAGCGCGTGGGTCGGCCCCTCGTTCTGGGAGTGGGGATCGAGGGTCAGGCCGTCGGCGGAGCGGGTCCAGCGCAGGGTATCGGCATGGGCAGCGGAGGCGACCATGGCGGCCGCCATGGCGGAAACGAGCAGTGTCTTCCTGAACATCTTGTTGTTCCTCGTTCAAGCGTTTGATGGGCATCGGCCCTGACAGGGTTTCTCCCATAACGTAGACGAGAAAGGAAGGCACCGGCCGTCAACGCTTTCAGCGCTGGCTGGGCAGTGTGCCGGGGCGAGCCAGGGGGCTCAGCGCCCTGGCCGCGAGCAAGTCGCTGGCGGCCTCGATATCCGGAGCAAAGAAGCGGTCCTGCTCGTAGTGGCTGACCCGGTCGCGCAGCAGCTGCCTGGCCTGCTCCAGCGTGTCGGTGCTCTTCAGACCGTGGCGCATGTCGAGCCCCTGGCAGGCACCCAGCCACTCGATGGCCAGAATGCCGCGCACGTTGTCGGCCATTTCCCACAGGCGCTTGCCGGCGGCCGGCGCCATGGAGACGTGATCCTCCTGGTTGGCCGAGGTGGGCAGGCTGTCGACGCTGTGAGGATGAGCCAGCGCCTTGTTCTCGCTGGCCAGCGCCGCCGCGGTGACCTGAGCGATCATGAAGCCCGAGTTGACGCCGCCGTTCTCCACCAGGAAGGGCGGCAGCTGGGACATGTGCTTGTCCATCATCAGCGAGATGCGTCGCTCGGCGAGCGAGCCTGTCTCGGCGATGGCCAGCGCCAGGTTGTCGGCGGCCATGGCCACCGGTTCGGCGTGGAAGTTGCCGCCGGAGATGATGTCGTCGTCCTCGGCAAACACCAGCGGGTTGTCCGACACCGCATTGACCTCCACCGCCAGCACCTCGGCCGCCTGGCGGATCTGGGTCAGCACGGCACCCATCACCTGGGGCTGGCAGCGCAGCGAGTAGGGGTCCTGCACCTTGTCGCAGTCGGCGTGGGAGTCACCGATGGCGCTGCCCTCCCCCAGCAGGTGCCGATAGGCGGCCGCGGCATTGATCTGGCCCCGCTGGCCGCGCGCCGCGTGGATGCGGGCATCGAAGGGGGTGCGGGAGCCCAGGGCGGCCTCCACGGTGAGCGCCCCGCACACCGTGGCCGCGGCGAAGAGGTCCTCCGCCGCGAAGAGCCCACGCAGGGCATAGGCGGTGGAGACCTGGGTGCCGTTGAGCAGCGCCAGCCCCTCCTTGGGCGCCAGCTCCATCGGCGCGAGCCCGGCGAGCTCCAGCGCTCGCTGGGCCGGGACCCACTCGCCTTGGTGGCGTGCCTTGCCCTCGCCCAGCAGCACCACGCTCATGTGGGCCAGGGGGGCGAGATCTCCCGAGGCCCCGACGGATCCCTTGAGCGGAATGTGAGGGTAGACCTCGGCGTTGACCAGCGCGATCAGGGCATCGAGCACCTCGCGGCGGATGCCGGAGAAACCGCGCGCCAGGCTGTTGACCTTGAGCACCATGATCA
Source organism: Halomonas sp. PGE1 (assembly GCF_013000985.1). Classification (NCBI taxonomy): domain Bacteria; kingdom Pseudomonadati; phylum Pseudomonadota; class Gammaproteobacteria; order Oceanospirillales; family Halomonadaceae; genus Halomonas; species Halomonas sp. PGE1. Next base: position 475,351 of record NZ_CP053032.1, on the reverse strand, counting down.
GGCGCACCAGGTCGTCGTCCAGGGCCGCGCCGACGCCGGTGGCATGCGACAGCACCAGGGAGCGCTGCAGCGCCTCCAGGTCCTCGTTGGCGATGCGGGTCTGGGCCAGCAGGCCGAAGCCGGTGTTGATGCCGTAGACGGTGCGGTTCTCGGCGATAACGCGATTGACGCACTCCACGGACTTGCCGATGTCGGCATCGGCACTGTTCGGCAAGCCTACGCTGACGGGCTCCTGGAGAACCTGGCGCGCCTGCGCCAGGGTCATCTTGCCGGGCTGAATCTCGAGATGGGGCATGGGGAAGTCTCCTGTCAGTTGTTCAGCATCGGAAGATCGAGGCCGTTTTCACGGGCGCACTCCTTGGCGATCTCGTAGCCGGCATCGGCGTGGCGCATCACCCCGGTGCCCGGGTCGTTGCGCAGTACGCGGCCCAGGCGGGCATGGGCGTCGTCGCTGCCGTCGGCGACGATCACCACGCCGGAATGCTGGGAGTAGCCCATGCCCACGCCGCCGCCGTGGTGCAGCGAGACCCAGGTGGCACCGCCGGCGGTATTGAGCAGGGCGTTGAGCAGCGGCCAGTCGGAGACGGCATCGGAGCCATCCTGCATCGCCTCGGTCTCGCGGTTGGGGCTCGCCACCGAGCCGGAGTCCAGGTGATCGCGGCCGATCACCACGGGCGCCTTGAGCTCGCCGCTGGCAACCATCTCGTTGAAGGCCTGGCCCAGACGGGCGCGGTCCTTGAGGCCCACCCAGCAGATGCGCGCCGGCAGGCCCTGGAACGAGATCCGCTCGCGGGCCATGTCGAGCCAGTTGTGCAGGTGCGGATCGTCCGGGATCAGTTCCTTGACCTTCTGGTCGGTCTTGTAGATGTCCTCCGGATCACCGGAGAGCGCCGCCCAGCGGAAGGGGCCGATGCCCTGGCAGAACAGCGGACGGATGTAGGCCGGCACGAAGCCGGGGAAGTCGAAGGCATTCTCGACACCCTCTTCCTTCGCCATCTGGCGGATGTTGTTGCCGTAATCGAAGGTGGGCACGCCCATCTTCTGGAAGTCGAGCATGGCCTGGACGTGCACCGCCATGGACTGCTTCGCGGCCTTGACGGTGGCCTCGGGCTGCGACTTGCCGCGGGCCACGTACTCCTCCCAGGTCCAGCCCTGGGGCAGGTAGCCGTGCAGGGGGTCGTGGGCGCTGGTCTGGTCGGTGACCATGTCCGGCTTGACGCCACGCTTGACCAGCTCGGGTAGCACGTCGGCCGCGTTGGCGCACAGGCCGATGGAGATCGCCTTGCCCTCGGCGGTGTAGCGCTCGATACGTTTGAGTGCGTCATCCAGGTCCTCGGCCTGCTCGTCCAGGTAGCGAGTGCGCAGGCGGAAATCGAGGCTCGACTGCTGGCATTCGATGTTGAGTGAACAGGCACCGGCCAAGGTGGCAGCAAGCGGCTGTGCACCGCCCATGCCACCGAGACCGGCGGTCAGGATCCAGCGTCCCTTGAGCTCGCCGTCGTAGTGCTGGCGACCCGCCTCGACGAAGGTCTCGTAGGTGCCCTGCACGATGCCTTGAGAGCCGATGTAGATCCACGAGCCGGCGGTCATCTGGCCGTACATCATCAGGCCCTTGCGATCCAGCTCGTTGAAGTGCTCCCAGTTGGCCCAGGCCGGTACTAGATTGGAGTTGGCGATCAGCACACGCGGCGCGTCCTTGTGGGTCTCGAAGACGCCCACCGGCTTGCCGGACTGCACCAGCAGGGTCTGGGTATCCTCCAGGCGCTGCAGGGTCTCGACGATCTTGTCGTAGCACTCCCAGTCACGAGCGGCACGGCCGATGCCGCCATACACCACCAGGTCCTCGGAGCGCTCGGCCACGTCGGGGTGCAGGTTGTTCATCAGCATGCGCAGCGGGGCCTCGGTGAGCCAGCTCTTGCAGCTGCGCTCAGTACCGGTGGGCGCGACGATCTTGCGGGAGGGGTCGTGGCGGGGGTCGCGCTGGGTCATGTCGAAATGCCTCTGGAGTCTCGGTGGATTGTCGTGGTCGGAGCCATCGGCTCTCAGTCATTCAGGGTCAGCAGATGCACCAGGCGAGCTGCCGCCCTGCCGGTGCGGCCGTCGATATCGCGGCCGGGGTTGAGCTCCGCCAGGTCGGCCAGGCGCAGCTTGCCGCTGTATCGAATGGCCTCGATCAGCGGCTCGATCAGGGCGAGCGATACGCCACGGGCGGCCGGGGCACTCACCCCGGGGGCCTCGGCGGCCGGCAGCACGTCCAGATCGATGGTCAGGTAGAGGTGGTCGCAGCTCACCAGGAAGCGCTCCAGGTCACGCTGGATCTCATCGAGGCGGGCCGGCTGGAAGTCGCGATCCTCACGCACCATCACCCCAAGCTCGTCGGCGCGGTTGAACAGCGCCCGGGTATTGGCGGCCCGGCTCACGCCCAGGCAGGCGTAGCGGAAGGGCCAGCCGCGGGCCCGGCACTCGTCGGCGATCTGGGCGAAGGGCGTCCCCGAGGAGCGCACATGCCGGGGATCGCGCAGGTCGAAATGGGCATCCAGGTTGATGATGCCGATTCGCGGTGCTGACTCCCCGCGGGCCACCAGGTGCCGGGCAAGCCCCGACCAGCTGGCGTAGGCCACTTCGTGGCCCCCTCCCAGCACGACGGGGAAGTGCCTGGCAGCCAGCAGCGAGGCAAGGCGGTCGGCCAGGGCCTGCTGGGCCTCTTCCATGGCGTCGCCTTCACAGCACACGTCGCCGGCGTCATAGGCGGGCGCCTGGCGGTGCCAGGCCAGCGGTGCCAGGGCACGGCGCAGCGCAGCAGGTCCTTCGGCAGCGCCCACACGCCCCTGGTTACGCGCCACACCGGCATCGCAGGCAAAGCCGATGAGCGCACAGCCAGGAGTGGCGTTTTCGGTCAGCGGCTGGATCTTCTGGTGCCAGCGCTCGCTGTCGGGCTCGGGATCGGTGCGTCCCTGCCACAGGGTGCTGTCGAAGTCCTGATGAACTGAGCGATCAGACGACATGGGTCAGCTCCCCCTGGAACAGGCGCTGACGCAGCCGCCCGGGCTGGACCGCATAGGCCAGTGCCGCCGGCGTATCGACATCCCAGACGCACAGATCGGCGGTCGCGCCTTCCCGGATGCGCCCCTCCCCCTTGAACCCGAGCGCAGCTGCACCGTGAGCCGTCATGCCCGCCAATGCTTCCTGCGGCGTCAGGCGGAACAGGGTGCAGGCCAGGTTGAGCATCAGGGTGGGCATGTACAGCGGCGAGCTGCCCGGGTTGGCGTCGGTGGCCACCGCCATGGACACGCCAGCCTCGCGCAGCGCGGCGATGGGCGGTAGCTGCGTCTCGCGCAGAATGTGGAAGGCCCCCGGCAGGATCACCGCGACGCTACCGGCCTCGCGCAGGGCGGCGATGCCCGCCTCGTCGAGGTACTCGATGTGGTCGGCGGAGAGCGCCCCGTGACGCGCCGCCATGGCAGTGCCGCCCAGGTTGGAGAGCTGTTCGGCGTGGGCCTTGATCGGCAGACCATGCGCCATGGCGGCCTCGAAGACCCGTTGGCACTGCGCCACCGAGAAGGCGATCTTCTCGCAGAACACATCGACGGCATCGGCCAGCCCCTCGGCGGCGGCCGCCGGGATCATCTCCTCGCACACCAGGCGAATGTAGCCGTCGCTGTCGTCCCGGTACTCCGGTGGCAGCGCATGGGCGCCCAGCAGGGTGGTGACCACCCGCACCGGCAGTGCCTCGCCCAGGCGGCGCGCCACCCGCAGCATCTTCAGCTCGTCCTCGACCGTCAGGCCGTAGCCGGACTTGATCTCGACGGTGGTGACGCCGTCGGCGATCAGCGCCTCGAGGCGCGGCCGGGCGGCGGCGAAAAGCGCCTCCTCGCTGGCCTCACGGGTGGCGGTCACGGTGCTGAGGATGCCGCCGCCGCGGCGGGCGATCTCCTCGTAGCTGACACCCTCCAGGCGCGCCTCGAACTCATCGGCACGTGAACCGCCGAACACCAGATGGGTGTGGCAATCCACCAGCCCGGGCGTCATCACGCCGCCTCGGCCCATCTCCTGGCAGCCCTGGGCGCTGGCCTCATCGAAGTCACGCATCGCCACCAGGGAGGCCACGCGGTCTCCCTCGATGATGACGGCCATGGGCTCCGGCAGGGTGCACAGGCCATCGAAGACACCGATATCGCGCCACAGGCGTCGCCTTTCCGCGTTTGACATGGGCCCTCCTCGAGCTCGGCACCCAATGTATATACAGATAGGCTAGCCTCGAAAAGCCCCCTCGTCACCCCGGCCTCCGGCTCCACTGACTCTGCCGACAGGAAGCATCCTGCGCAGCCTTCCTGATAACCATTAAAAAACAGAAGGCTATGATTAATGCGCGGTCATGAAAGTCATCGCCCCGCACCCGAAATCGCGACCAAAGTCTTACGCAGCCGGGAGCGGAGGAGCCCGCTGAGGGCGTCCATATGTATATACAAAAGACCGGAGGGGAGCTCAGGAGGCCTGGAGGCGCAGCTCAGGAGGCCTGGAGGCGCAGCTCAGGAGGCCTGGAGGTGCAGGGAGGAGCGCAGCTTGTAACGGCTCCCTGGATGGAGAAGGCGCGCGTAGCTGATCAGCTGCTCACCGGACCAGGTCCGCCGTATCATGCTCAGGCAGGGACTTTCCGTATCGATGGCCAACCACTCCGCCGCCTGGGCGTCCGGCAGCACCGCTTCCACGATGTGTTCCACATCGGTGATGGGGCAGGCGGCCACCAGCACCTCGTTGGGCGTGTGGCGCGTGAAGTCGGTCTCGAGGTAGTCCGGCACCCAGCGCGGATTGACGAACCGACTCTCGAGCTGGATCGGCACCTCGTTCTCGAGATGAATGATCAGGGTATGGAAGACCCGGCTGCCGAGCCGGACGCCCAGGCGCAGCGCCACCTCGTCATCGGCCTCGATCGCCTCACGAATCAACACCTCACTGCTGTGGCGATGGCCACGTGAGCGCACCTCCTCGGCGATGTTGTACACCTCGACCAGCGATGACTCGGCCTTGCGGTCGGTCACGAAGGTGCCCAGGCCGGGCTGGCGCGTCAGGTAGCCCTTCTGCACCAGGTCGCGGATCGCCTTGTTGGCGGTCATGCGACTGACCCCGAAATCACGAGCCAGCTGCTCTTCCGGGGGGATCTGATGGTTCGATTGCCATTCGCCGCTGTGGATCTTGTCCAGCAGGTGCTGCTGGATCTGCTGATAGAGGGGCGGGGTGCTGGCCATGAGGCATCCTTGGGTCAGGACTAATGTCTATACAAAAACAGTCTACCCGCTGTTGCCTCACGACACACCCCGCCCCGCCCTCAACACTCGATGGCGTTGACCGCCAGCCCCCCCATCGAGGTCTCCTTGTACTTTGCCTGCATGTCGGCCCCGGTGTCGCGCATGGTACGGATCACCTTGTCCAGGGAGATGAAGTGCTCGCCGTCACCGCGCAGCGCCATCTGGGCGGCATTGATCGCCTTCACCGAGGCGATGGCGTTGCGCTCGATGCAGGGCACTTGAACGAGCCCCCCCACCGGGTCGCAGGTCAGCCCCAGGTTGTGCTCCAGGCCGATCTCGGCGGCGTTTTCCACCTGGCCCACGCTGCCCCCCATCACCTCGGCGAGGCCGGCGGCGGCCATGGCGCAGGCGGAGCCCACCTCGCCCTGGCAGCCCACCTCGGCGCCGGAGATCGAGGCGTTCTTCTTGCACAGGATCCCCACCGCGCCGGCGGCGAGCAGGAAGTCCACCACGTCGCGTTCGGAGGCATCCGGCTGGAACTGCATGTAGTAGTGCAGCACCGCGGGAATGATGCCCGCCGCGCCATTGGTGGGGGCGGTGACCATGCGCCCGCCGGCGGCGTTCTCCTCGTTGACCGCCAGGGCATAGAGGTTGACCCAGTCCATGGCCGACAGCGTCGAGGCGATCAGCGAGGGGCTCTCCTCGGCCGCCAGCAGCCGCTGGTGCAGCGAACGGGCGCGCCGGCGCACGTTGAGGCCGCCGGGCAGCACCCCCTCGGCCTCCAGCCCCCTGGCCACGCAGGCCTTCATGGCCTGCCAGATCCGACACAGCTCGGCGCGCACCTCGGCCTCGCTGCGCCAAACCTTCTCGTTCTCCAGCATCAGCTCGCTGATGCGCAGGCCACTCTCCCGGCACATGCGCATCAGGTCGTCGGCGGTCTGGAAGTTGTAGGGCAGCGCCGTGGCGTCGCTGTCGAGCTCGCCCCGCTCGGCCTGGGCCTCGTCGATGACGAAGCCGCCGCCCACCGAGTAGTAGGTGTTCTGATAGAGCTCGCCGGCGTGGCCGTGGGCGATCAGGCGCATGGCGTTGGGGTGATGCGGCAGGCTGTCGGGATGGAGCTGCATGTCGCGGGCCCACAGGAAGGGCACGCTGTGGCGCCCGTCCAGTCGCAGGGCGCCACACTCCTGCAGCTCCTCGATGCAGGGGGCGATGATGGCGGGGTCGATGCGGTCGGGCCGCTCGCCCATCAGCCCCATGATCACCGCCCGGTCGGTGGCGTGGCCGATGCCGGTGGCGGAGAGCGAGCCGAACAGCTGGACCTCGAGGCGACAGACGCGCTCGAGCAGCTCACGCTCCCTGAGTTCGCCGACGAAATCATGGGCCGCCCGCATGGGCCCCACGGTATGCGAGCTCGACGGCCCGACACCGATCTTGAACAGATCGAAGACGCTGATTGGCATGGCTTGTCACTCTCGAAAACGGTTGTTGTTGTCAGGATCAGCGGTCGAAGACCACGGTGCGACCGGCGTGCAGGAAGACCCGCCGCTCCACGTGCAGGGCCACCGCCCGGGCCAGGGTGAGGCACTCGATGTCGCGCCCCTTGGCCACCAGGTCCTCCGGGTAGTCGGTGTGGCTGACCGGCTCGACCCCCTGGGTGATGATCGGCCCCTCGTCGAGGTCGTCGTTGATGTAGTGGGCGGTGGCGCCGACCAGCTTCACGCCCTTGTCGTAGGCCTGGTGGTAGGGCTTGGCGCCCTTGAAGCCCGGCAGCAGCGAGTGGTGGATATTGATCGCGCGGCCGCTGAGCCTCTCGCACATCTCGCTGGAGAGTACCTGCATGTAGCGGGCGAGGATCACCAGCTCGGCGCCGGTCTCCTCGACCACCGCCCACACCTTCGCCTCCTGCTCGGCCTTGGTCTCGGCGGTGATCGGGAAGTGGTGGTAGGCCAGGCCGTGCCACTCCGCCAGGGGAGCCAGGTCCGGGTGGTTGGAGACGATGGCGCGAATGTCGATCGGCAGCTGGCCGATGCGGTAGCGATAGAGCAGGTCGTTCAGGCAGTGATCGGCCCTGGAGACCATGATCACCACCGGCATTCGCGTGCCCGGGGCGGTCAGCTCGAAGTGCATCTCGAACTCGGCGGCGCGCTCGGCGAAGCCGGCCTCGAAGGCCGCCTGATCGAACCCTTCCGCCTCGGGACGGAACTCGGTGCGGATGAAGAAGCCGCCGCTCAGGCGGTCATCGAAGGAGTGCTGCTCGGTGATGTAGCAGCGGCTCTCCTTGAGGAAGCGGGTCACCACGTCCACGGTGCCGAGTCGGCTCGGACATTGAGCCACCAGAATCCAGTTGCTTTCCTTGGGCCCCATCATCCTCTCTCCTCTGTTTGTCGCGCCGAGCGTCTGGCTCGGCGCGACACTGGCTCAGGCGAACACGAAATACTTGCGAACGGTCTCGACGACTTCCCAGGTGCCCTTGAAGCCGGGCTCGACGATGAAGATGTCACCGGCCTTCAGGTGAATCGGCTCGCCACCCTCCGGCGTGAGCACGCAGTACCCCTCGCGAAAGTCGCAGTACTCCCACTTGGTATAGTTGACCGCCCACCTACCCGGCGTGCAGATCCAGGTGCCCATCGTCTTGGTGCCGTCTTCGGACGCATAGGCATTGAGGTTGACGGTGTGGGGGTCGCCGGAGAGCTTCTCCCAGGAGCTGGCGTCCAGCAGCACATCCGGCTGGGCGTCACGCAGCAGCTTGATCTTGTTGGTCATCATCCTTCCTCTTCTCAACGTTCAACGCCGATGGCGTATTCGCTGCCCGCATCCAGGATCCAGCGGTAGCAGTAGTCGGCGAAGCTGCGCCGCAGCACCAGCTCCCAGCGTTCCTCGCTGGGGCGGCGCAGGATCAGGTTGGCCTTGGCGAACACCGTGGTGACGCCCTTACCCACCGGGAAGGCATCCGGGTGGACGTCGTAGGGCGTCGACTTCATCAGAAGCTCCCGGGCCATCTCGCCCTCGAGCTCGAGCAGGGTCTGGCCGCCGCTGACGTTGACGATGGCGTAGTTTTTGACAGAGGTATCGCGGGCGTCGCCCAGGGCCTCGCGCAGCCTTCCCTCCAGAGCAAACTCCTCGCCGCCGGGCACGATCAGGAGCCACTCGTCGGGGGAGAGCCACTGGATCGAGCGCTCGCCGCCGTCGTCATGGGCCAGGGTATTGGGGCGCCCCGGCAGGCCGAAGCCGAGCACCTGGCGGACGGCCTCGTCGATGACGATGGCCCCGCCGCGCAGGATCAGGTGACCCAGCATGGCGCGCTCGCGCAGCACCACGCGGCTCTTCTGGCTGACCGCCGGGCGGCCGGTCCTGTGGTAGGACCAGGCCAGCGGGGACTCCGCCGGCACCTCGGTCTCGGGGCGCGCGTCGTAGAGGTTGAACCAGGTGGCAGTTTGCTCAGACATGCTGGCGCTCTCCCTTGGGATCGACAAAGATCGGGCTGACGATTTCGGCGGCGTGGGTCTTGCCGTCGGCCATGGGCAGGTAGACGGTCTCGCCCATCCGCGAGTGGCCGCCCTTGACCACGGCCAGTGCAAAGCCGCTCTTCAGGGTCGGGCTGTAGTAGCTCGAGGTCACGTGGCCCACCATGGGCATGGGGATGGCGTGATCCGGGTCGAAGACGATCTGGGCGCCCTCCTCCAGCACCACCGCCGGGTCCTTCGGCTTGAGGCCCACCAGCTGCTTGCGGTCGGCTCGCCGGGTATCCGAGCGCGACAGCGCCCGCTTGCCCACCCAGGAATAGGGCTTGTCGTAGCCGACGGCCCACTGCATGCCGAGATCCTCCGGGGTCACCGAGCCGTCGCTCTCCTGGCCGGCGATGATGAAGCCCTTTTCGGCGCGCAGGACATGCATGGTCTCGGTGCCATAGGGGGTCAGGCCGTACTTCTCGCCGTGCTTGAACAGCGTCTTCCAGACGTGCAGGGCGTAGTTGGCCTGAACGTTGATCTCGTAGGCGAGCTCGCCGGTGAAGGAGATGCGGAAGACCCGCGCCGGCACGTCGGCCACCCTGCCCTCGCGCCAGTCCATGAACTTGAAGCTGTCGCGATCGAGATCGATGTCGGTGATCTCGGCAAGGAGCTTGCGCGCCTCGGGCCCGGTCACCGTCATGGTCGCCCAGTGGTCGGTCACCGAGGTGAAGGTGACGTCAAGCTCGGGCCACTCGGTCTGGTGCCACAGCTCCAGCCACTCCATCACGCCCGCGGCGCCGCCGGTGGTGGTGGTCATCAGGAAGTGGTTCTCGCCCAGGCAGCTGGTGGTGCCGTCGTCCATCAGCATGCCGTCGTCGCGACACATCAGCCCGTAGCGGCACTTGCCGACGGCCAGCTTCTCCCACTTGTTGGTATAGATGCGGCTCAGGAACTCGCGGGCGTCCGGCCCCTGGATGTCGATCTTGCCAAGCGTCGAGGCGTCGAGGATGCCGACCTTCTCGCGTACTGCCAGGCACTCGCGGGCCACCGCCTCATGCATGGTCTCCTGCTTGCCGTTCACGCTCTTCGGGAAGTACCAGGGGCGCTTCCACTGGCCCACGTCCTCGAACTCGGCGCCGTTCTCCACGTGCCACTGGTGCAGGGCGGTGTAGCGCTCGGGGTCGAAGAGGTCACGGCAGTGGCGGCCGGCGATGGCGCCGAAGGTCACCGGGGTGTAGTTGGGCCGGAACACCGTGGTGCCCACCTCGGGGATCGACCTGTTCAGGCAGCGCGCGGCGATGGCCATGCCGTTGATGTTGCCGAGCTTGCCCTGGTCGGTGCCGAAGCCCATGGCGGTGTAGCGCTTGACGTGCTCGATGGACTCGAAGCCCTCGCGGGTGGCCAGTTCGATGGCCGCCGCGGTGACATCGTTCTGCAGGTCGACGAACTGCTTGGGCGCACGCAGGGTGGGCTTCTCGTGGGGCACCTGGTAGAGCGCACAGGCCTTGCCCTCGCGGCGGGCGTCGACCTGGGGCAGCGCGATGGCCTGGGCCGTGCGGCCCAGCGCGGCCAGCGCCTCGCACGCCCTGGCCACGCCGTCGGCCAGCCCCTCGGCCAGGTCGTGGATCCCCCGGGCGCTGCCGGCGGCGTGCACGCCCTTCACCAGGCTGGGCACGAAGCCGAGGATCTCGTCGTTCCAGGTCGGCCGGGCACCGGTGTGGGAGGCCAGGTGGATCACCGGGCTGTAGCCGCCGGAGCTGGCGATGGTGTCGCAGGCCAGGGTCTCGGCCTGGCCGGTGACCTTGAAGGCCTGGGCATCGATGGTGGCCACCCGGGCACCGCTGACGCGGCTGCCACCCTTGGCCTCGATCACCGCGGCGCCTTCGATGATGCGAATGCCGCGGGCGCGGGCCTGCTCCACCAGCTCGCCGTCCGGTGCCTGTCGGGCGTCGACGATGGCCACCACCTCGCGGCCGGCGTCATCCCAGTCCAGGGCGGCGCGATAGGCATGATCGTTGCTGGTGGAGAGCACCAGCTTGTTGCCCGGCACCACGCCGTAGCGGCGGATATAGGTGGAGACGGCGCCGGCCAGCAGGTTGCCCGGCACGTCGTTGCCGGCGTAGACCAGCGGCCGCTCGTGGGCACCGGTGGCCAGCAGCACCTGGCCGGCGCGCACGCGATGCATCCGCGACCGAGAGGGCCGGACGCCGTCGACCAGCGGCGCGGTCTCGCCGAGGTGCTCGGTGCGCCGCTCGTGCAGGGTCACAAAATGATGGTCGTGGTAGCCGTTGGCGGTGGTGCGCGGCAGCAGGGTGACGTTGTCGAGCCCGGCGAGCTCCTCTACCACGCGCTGCACCCACTGGGCGGCGGGCTGATGGTCGAGCAGCTCGCGGCTGTCCAGCAGCGAGCCGCCCAGCTCCTCCTGTTCGTCACAGAGGATCACCAGGGCGCCGCCGCGCGCGGCGGTCAGCGCCGCGGCAAGGCCAGCGGGGCCGGCGCCGATCACCAGCAGGTCGCAGTGCTGGTTGAGGTGGTCATAGGTATCCGGGTCGGACTCCATGGGGCTGCGGCCCAGGCCCGCGCCCTTGCGGATGAACTTCTCATAGGTCATCCACATGGAGGCCGGGGCCATGAAGGTCTTGTAGTAGAAGCCCGGCGGCATGAAGCGACCGCCCAGCTTGCCCACCAGGCTCATGGCGTCGCGCTGGACGTTGGGCCAGCCGTTGGTGCTGCGCGCCACCAGGCCGTCGAACAGCGCCTGCTGGGTGGCGCGCACGTTGGGCACCTGGGCCGCCTCGCTGCTGCCCAGCTGGACCAGCGCATTGGGCTCCTCGGCGCCGGCGGCGACGATGCCCCGGGCGCGTGAATACTTGAAGCTGCGGTTGACGATATCTACCCCGTTGGCAAGCAGCGCCGAGGCCAGGGTGTCACCGGCATAGCCCTGATAGCGCTTGCCGTTGAAGGTGAAGGTAAGCCGGCGGGAGCGATCGATGCGCCCGCCCTCGTTGAGGCGATTCGGCTGATTGGACGACTGGCTCATGCCTTGACTCCTTCCTTGCGCTCGACCACTTCCGCCCTGGGGGCGACGCTCTCGGCGGCCTCGGTCGGCCGGCCATCGGGATGCTCGGCGGTGAAGCGCGGCCGCTCGCCGACCTTGTAGCTCTCGAGGATCTCGTAGCTCACGGTATTACGCGTGATGTTGAAGAACTTGCGACAGCCGACGGCGTGCACCCACAGCTCGTGGTGAATGCCGCGCGGATTGTCACGGAAGAAGAGGTAGTCACCCCACTCCTTGTCGGAGCAGGCCTCGGGCTCCGCGGGGCGCGCGATGTGCGCCTGGCCCTTGGGACGAAACTCCTCTTCCTCGCGGTGCTCTTCGCAGTAGGGGCAGTAGATGAGAAACATTTTTTATTCCCCCCGTAATCGGGATAGAAGCTGTGAGCTTCTGCGTCAGCGAGCCGCGTGAGGGCAAGGCGTTCGACGAAAGAGGAGCCGCAGTGTACGGGGTGGGTACATGAGGACTCCGATGAGTCGAACAACGCTGCCATCGCGTGGCGCAGCTCGCAGAAGTTAGTGGGCCACGCCGGCTGCGCCGTGCTCGTCGACCAAGGCACCGGTGTGGAAACGGTCGATGGAGAACGGCGCCGCGAGGGGATGAGCCTGGTTCTTGGCCAGGGTCCAGGCGAACACGTGGCCGGAGCCGGGGGTGGCCTTGAAGCCGCCGGTGCCCCAGCCGCAGTTGAAGAAGAGCCCCTTCACCGGCGTGGCGGAGAGGATCGGGCAGGCGTCCGGGCAGGTGTCGACGATGCCGCCCCACTGGCGGTTCATGCGCACCCGGGAGAAGATCGGGAACATCTCGACGATGGCCTGCAGGGTGTGTTCCACGGTGGGGTAGCTGCCGCGCTGGCCGTAGCCGTTGTAGCCGTCGATGCCGGCGCCGATCACCAGGTCGCCCTTGTCGGTCTGGCTGATGTAGCCGTGCACGTGGTTGGACATCACCACCGTATCGAGAATCGGCTTGAGCGGCTCGGAGACCAGAGCCTGCAGCGGGTGGGACTCGAGCGGCAGTCGGAAGCCGGCCATCCCGGCGAGCACGCCGGAGTTGCCCGCCGCCACGCAGCCCACGGTCTTCGCCTCGATGTCGCCGCGGTTGGTGTGCACCCCGTAGACGCGGCCGTCGCGGATCTTGAAGCCGGTGACCTCGGTGTTCTGCAGCAGGTCGACGCCGAGGGCGTCGGCGGCCCGGGCATAGCCCCAGGCCACGGCGTCGTGGCGCGCCACGCCGGCCCGCGGCTGCCAGGAGGCGCCGAGGATCGGGTAGCGGGCATTCTTCGAGCAGTCCATGATCGGCACGATCTCCTGGATCTGCGCCGGGGTGAGCACCTCGCCGTCGATGCCGTTCAGGCGGTTGGCGTTGACCCGGCGCTGGATGTCACGCATGTCCTGCAGGGTGTGGCCCAGGTTCATCACGCCGCGCTGGGAGAACATGACGTTGTAGTTGAGGTCCTGGGAGAGCCCCTCCCACAGCTTCATGGCGTGCTCGTAGAGGGCCGCCGACTCGTCCCACAGGTAGTTCGAGCGCACGATGGTGGTATTGCGGGCGGTGTTGCCGCCGCCCAGCCAGCCCTTCTCGACCACCGCCACGTTGGTGATGCCGTGCTCCTTGGCCAGGTAGTAGGCGGTGGCCAGGCCGTGGCCGCCGCCGCCGACGATGATCACGTCGTACTGCTTCTTCGGCGTGGGATTGCGCCACTGGCGCTCCCAGTTCTCATGGTGGCTGAGCGCGTGCTTGGCCAGCCCGAATCCTGAATAGCGTTGCATCTCGTCTCTCCTCGACCGGCCCCGCCGAACGGGGCCGATTCCACGGGGTTCAGGCGGTGGCGGTTTCGCGTTCCGGGGCGGCGCTGGAGGCGGCGGCGTAGACTGGATGGCGCTCGCAGAGCGCGGCTACCTTCTCGCGCACCTCGGCCTCCACGGCATCGCTGTTGCGCTGCTCGGCCAGCACATCGAGGATGTCGCAGATCCAGCCGGCCAGCTCGGTGCACTCGGCCGCGTCGAAGCCGCGGGTGGTCACCGCCGGGGTGCCGATGCGCAGGCCGGAGGTGACGAAGGGGCTCTGGGGGTCGTTGGGCACGGCGTTCTTGTTGACGGTGATATGGGCGCGGCCCAGCGCCGCGTCGGCGTCCTTGCCGGTCACACCCTGCTTGATCAGCGAAACCAGGAAGAGGTGGTCGTCGGTGCCGCCGGAGACGACGTCATAGCCGCGCTCCACGAACACCCCGGCCATGGCCCGGGCGTTGTCGATCACCCGCTGCTGGTACTGCACGAACGCCTGGCTCATGGCCTCCTTGAAGGCCACCGCCTTGGCGGCGATGACGTGCATCAGCGGACCGCCCTGCTGGCCCGGGAAGACCGCGCCATTGAGCTTCTTGTAGAGGTCCGCATCGCCGTGGGCGGAGAGGATCAGGCCGCCGCGGGGGCCGCGCAGGGTCTTGTGGGTGGTGGTGGTGACCACGTGGGCGTGGGGCAGCGGGCTCGGGTAGAGGCCGGCAGCGACCAGGCCCGCCACGTGGGCCATGTCGACCATGAACCAGGCGCCCACCTCGTCGGCGATGGCGCGGAAGCGCCGCCAGTCCACCACCCGCGCATAGGCGGAGAAACCGGCGATGATCAGCTTGGGCTTGTGGCTGCGCGCCAGGCGCTCGACCTCTTCGTAGTCGATCTCGCCGGTCTCGGGGTTCAGGCCGTACTGCACCGCGTGGTAGTGCTTGCCGGAGAAGTTCGGCGCCGCGCCGTGGGTCAGGTGGCCGCCATGGGCCAGGCTCATGCCGAGGATGGTGTCGCCCGGCTTGACCAGGGCCATGAAGGCCGCGGCGTTGGCCTGGGCACCGGAGTGGGGCTGGACGTTGGCGTAGTCGGCGCCGAACAGGTCGCAGGCGCGATCGATGGCCAGCTGCTCGACCACGTCGACGTGCTCGCAGCCGCCGTAGTAGCGCTTGCCCGGGTAGCCCTCGGCGTACTTGTTGGTCAGCTGGGTGCCCTGGGCCTCCATCACCGCCCGGCTGGCGTAGTTCTCGGAAGCGATCAGCTCGACGTGCGCCTCCTGGCGCACCACCTCATCGGCGATGGCGGCGGCGACCTGGGAATCGAAGGCGGAAAGCGTGGCGTGGTTCATGGAGGACTCCTTTAATTGTTGGATCACGGTAAATGCCCCATGCCAGCAATCTATTTTCCAAGGCGTCCAAGAACCAATTTGAAGGGCAAATGTCGGGATAAGGGGGGAGATTCTCCCCTCCTCAGTCCAAGGGAAACCCAGCGCCAGACACAACAAGGCCACGCCCGCAGCAGCGTGCGGGCGTGGCCATGCCTCCGATCAACCTCGCAGCTATCTCACGCGACTTGCCGGTGATAGCCGGGTCGCCTGGTCAGCAGGGAGATGCCCACATAGCAGGCCGAGGAGACGGCACATCCGGTCAGCGGACCGATCAGCCAGCCCACATCGGCGAACAGCATCATGTAGCCGCTGGTGAAGAAGCCCACCAGCATGGCACTGAGTGCCCCCCAGGCGCTGCCCTGCCAGAAGGTGGAGATGAACACCGGGCCGATCATGCTGGCCAGCAGGGTGCCGGAGCCGAGGATTCCCAGCCAGGAGAGCATGAAGGGCGGGGCATAGAGCATCATCAACAAGGCGACCAGGCCCAGTACCACCACCGCCGCCCGGTTGATCGTCAACGCCAGGCGTTCGCTGGAGACCGTACCGAACAGCGACAGGCGCAGGTCATGGGAGGTCGCCGAGGCCACCGTATGCAGCAGCGAGTTGGCGGTGGACTTCATGGCGAAGATGATGAACAGCGTAATCACCCCCTGGATCGCCGGGTGCATGAACTGCTCAAGGTAGACCGGCATCGCCATATCAGGATCGGCCAGATCCGGCACATGCACTCTGACATAAAGGCCAACAAGCGGTACAAGGCTGAGCAGTGCACCGAGGATGGCCACATAGATGCCCACCTTGTGCAGCTTGACGTCCGGCTTCATCGCCAGAAATCGTACCGCCATGTAGGGCAGCACAGCGGCGAACAGGAAAGCGTAGGGCAGTACCAGAAAGACGGTACCGATGGAGTCTCCATAGTGGGCGCCAGTCGTGGGATTGAGTAATTCCGGATCGATGGCATTCAACGACGACTCCCAGGTTCCCAAATCCATCGAGGTGAGCATCTGTACCACAATGATGATCGCGGCCAGGGCCATGCCGCAAACCATGACCGTATCGGTCCAGGCGACGGCGGCCAGGCCACCGAGCATGGTGTAGATGATGATGACCGAGACCATCAGGAAGGCGCTCTGGTTGAGCTCGATTCCCAGCCAGCTGGCACCGAGCAGCCCCACCGCCTTTATCTGGCTGGTCAGGAACACCATCAGCAGCAGGATGGTGATGAACCCGGCCACACCCTGGAGCACCCGCCCCATGGCACCGCCGCCATGGCTCTGGGCGATATACTCGGGAATGGTGTTGCTGCCCATCTCGAGGGCCCGACGCTGCAGGAAGCGGGCGAAATAGAGCACGGCGATCATCATGGCGGGGGCGAAGAAGAAGTTGCCCAGCACCTCGATGGCACCGAACTGGTAGGTGACGCCGGGCGAGCCCATGAAGCCCCAGCCGCTGAAGCCGGTGGCCACGATGGTGCCGGCCGCCACGAAGGCCCCCAGCGATCGTCCGGCCACCAGGAAGCCACCCTCGTCACTCTTGTTCATGTATTTCGACGAGAGGAAGCCGAGATAGATCAGCAGACCGAAGGTGAGGATCAACAGCCCCCAGTTGAACAGCTTGTAGGCATCCATGATCACCTCCTCAATGAGCTTTCAGCGGATTTACGCTTCAGCTCCCTGCGGAGGTAGGCTGCACCAGCATGGATCAACATATAGCAGGTAAGCACCAGAAAAGTGCTCAATACCCAGGAATTCATCTGCACACCCTCTTGTTCTTGATCCGGCCCTCGATGCGGGGCTAGTGGGTTGCCGCTTGCGGCATCATCAAGGTATTTTACGCCCTGATAACCCGCCAATTTGTATGCTCAATGGCCTCATAAAAGATCAAAATGGCATAACCATGACAAATATCCCCACCGACCTGCTGAGAACCTTCGTCACCATCAAGGATCTGGGCGGCTTTACCAGCGCGGGCGAGCTTCTCGGCCGCTCACAGCCGGCCATCAGCCTGCAGATCAAGAAGCTCGAAGAGATTCTCAACACCAAGATATTCCTGCGGGGTTCCAGCCTCGAACTCACCGAAGATGGGGAGTATCTCTACGAGGCCGCACGCCAGATCCTGGAGATCAATGACCAGATCATCGCCAAGGTCCGTGGCGACCATGTTTCGGGGAAAGTCAGGCTCGGAATTCCCAACGATTTCGAGCTGGCCTTCTTGCCCAAGGCGCTGAGAAATCTGTCGCGGGTCTACCCCAATATCATCATCGAGGTCGACTGCGAGATCAGCAAGGTGATACTGCAGCGCTACCAGAAGGGGCACTATGATATCGCCCTGGCAATGGAGCGCGCCAAGCCGAATGAGGACAGGGATGCGCGCGACTATCGGCTGGAAAGCCTGGAGTGGGTCTACAAGGACAGCCGGCTCGTCAATGGCGATGATGACCCCATCCCGTTGATCGCCTACCCCCAGGGGTGCGTCTATCGCTCCATCATGGAGGAGGCCCTGCAGGGGCAGAAGCACCCCTTCCGCTTCATGTACACGAGCACCAGCCTGCTGGGGATCTTCTCCGCCGTCGAGGAGGGCCTGGGGATCACGGCGATGGCCCGGTCGGTGATTCCCGAGAACCTGAAGCACGCCAGCAGCACCCGGGACCTGCCGGAACTCGAGCGGGTCTGCATCGGCCTCTACTACAAGGAGCGCGAGCTCAACGTCGCCTCTCGCCATGTGCTCGACTTCCTGCGTTCGGGGCTGGCCAATATCTAGCCCGGCCGCACCGGCTCGCTGAGCCCCCAGGCGCCATCACGCAAGGGGCCCGGCAGCCTTGTCGGCTGCCGGGCCCCTCTTCAGGAGGCGCCGCCTCCTTCTCGCGCGACGCCGCTATCCATCGGGCCGAAGCGCTATCGCAAGCCGGCCCCACTCGGCTGCAGGCCGCCGTCGCTCACGGTCTGCATCTCGCCTTAGTCATCGACCTTCAGCACCAGGTTGGGGTCGGGGTTGTTCACCGCCTTCTCCAGCTCCTTGGTCGAGCGGTCTCGGTTGAGCAGCCGCCGAATCGTGTTGATGATCATCAGCAGGATCACGATCGAGAAGGGGAAGGCGCCGATGATAGTGCCGGTCTGCACCGTGTCGACGACGCCGCTGCCGCCCAGGGTCAGCAAGACCGTCGCCACCGCGCCGATGCTGAGCACCAGGACGACCCGGAACCAGGCGCCCGCGCGCTTCGGGGCCGAGACAAAGTCGGCGAGCGCGTAGGTACCGGCATCCAGGGAGGTCACGTAGTAGGTCGCCACCAGCACCGTCGCGACCACCAGCAGCAGGCTGCCGACAACCGGAATCGACTCCAGCATTGCGAACAGTCCGCTGGCGACGTTCTCGTTCACCGCCGCCGATATTCCACGGCCAGAGCGATCATCGTAGTAGATGGCCGCAGACCCCAGCACGCCGATCCATACCATGACGATCAGGGAGGGGATCACGGTCACACCGATCACGAATTCACGCAGCGTGCGCCCCCGGGAGATACGCGCGATGAAGCCGGCAACGAAGGGCGAGAAGGCGATCACCCAGCACCAGATGAACACGGTCCACCAGCCATTCCAGCTCTGCTGCCAGGAGGTCAGCGGCTCCGCCGTGCTCGGTGCATCGGTCCAGAAGCTCATCGGAACGAAGTTGGCGAAATAGGAGCCGAAGGTCTGCGTGATATTGGAGATGATGAACAGCGTCGGCCCGAAGATGAAGGCGGCCACCACCAGCACGACACTCAGGATCGAGTTCGTTTCGCTGATCAGGCGCATCCCTCGACTGATGCCGAAGAAGGCCGAGATGGCGGCGGCGGTCCCCAGCCCCACGATGACGAACAGCCAGATGGAGGGACTGGAAGCCAGGCCGGTGAAGGACGTCAGCCCCGCGGTGAACTGCATCGCCGCAAAGGCGAAGGAGGTGGAGAGGCCGAGGATGGTGGCCATGATCGCCAGCAGCTCGATAACCACGCCGGCACCGCCCCGGGCCCAGCGCGGCAGGAGGTCGACGGTCGCCTCGCGGAACGTCAGGGTCTTGCCCAAGTTGTGATGGGAGTAGGCCAGGCATACCGCCACGACGCAATACATGGCCCAGGCGGTGAAGCCCCAGTGGAAGTAGGCCCAGACCAGGCCGCCCCCCGCCACGTTACCCTCCATCGACTGGATGACCGGACTTGCGTCGCGCAGCATGATCGGCTGGGCCACGGACCAGAAGATCAGGCCGATGCCCTGCCCGCAGGCGAACAGCATGGAGTACCAGGCGAAGTTGCTGTACTCCGGCTTCGCACCGGGACCGCCAAGCCTGACCTGCCTGCCGAGCTTGCTGAACGCCAGCCAGGCACATACCGCCACGGCAAACAGCGAATAGAGGATGAACAGCCAGGTGAAGCCGCCAGTGACATACGTTCGCATGTCGAAGATGACCGAGGCGACGCCGTCCGGCTTGCTCAGCACCATCACGATGAGCGCAATGATGGCGATGGGAGGAGTGAATTGAATGACCAGCCTGCCGATGGGGGGGCAGGTCGCGTCCCGTGAATCGCGGGATCGTTACCGGTTCTTTCTTGGGCATCTTGATACCTCACTATTCTTGTATTGGGCATCGTCCCTGACATCAAGGCCCCGAGGAGTGCTCGAGGCATATGGCCAGTGAATCAGTTCAAGTGCGACAGGATTCCCGATATGCACTCATCCAGGATCAATTCCCCCTTTTCCGCCGTGGCTTTCAGCGGTGACGAGAGGGTGCCGGAGGGCGCCACCCAGGAGGGATCGGGCGGGAAGACATCGTAGGGGGGGAAGGTCGCTGGTTCCACATCGACGGCCTTGGACATGTCGACCAGCTCCGGATGAATCTTCAGCATGATCGAGGTTTCCAGCACCCCGCCATGCTCGACCGCCCAGCCGGTAAAGCCATCGGGGAAGACCTTCGCAATCGTCGCTTCGCTGATGAAATCCCAGTAGGAGAGCAGGTAGACCTTGACGCCGATACCCTCGGATTTGCACTTATTCACCAGCTTGTCGGCCGCCTCACACAGGCACATGGAGTTCTCGAAATGCCCATTGATCAGGATGAATTCCCGATTGCCATGATTCACATAGGCCTGGAGCACATCGAAGACATAGTGTTCCAGGGAGCTGGCGGAAACGCAGGTCGTTCCCGGGAAGAAGTTGCCGCCACCGGACTTGATCTGTGACTTGTAGCCGTAGCTGATCGGCGGTGCCACCAGCATGTTGTCGCCGCGCGCCGCCACCTGCTCGCCGATATGGCTGGGAATCAGCACATCGGGATTCAGCGACATATGAGGGCCATGCTGTTCGATGGCCCCGATCGGAAGAATGATCCTGCTTTTTCCGCTCTCGGTCAGCTCCTTGTAGGTCACCCAGTCCAGGTTTTCGATCTTTACGCTCTTCATTTCGACTCCTGCCACCGCCGTACTGCCTTAGCCAATCTCGATATCTTCGCGCCGCCATAGAACATAAGCGCATAAATAAATCATGAAATATGGCAGCAAGAAGCGAGGTCCGGTACACCAAAAAAGGGGGAGCATGAGCCCCCCCTGGATGGAAATTACTTGATGATATTATGCTCCGGACCGTACGGGAAGCCGGTGATGTTCTCGGCCCCGTGCTCGTTGACCACCAGGATGTCGTGCTCGCGGTAGCCACCGGCTCCCGGGCGGCCTTCCGGCACCATGATCATCGGCTCCATGGAGACGACCATGTTGGGTTCGAGCACCGTCTCGATGTCCTCGCGCAGCTCGAGGCCCGCCTCGCGGCCGTAGTAGTGGCTCAGGGTGCCGAAGGAGTGGCCGTAGCCGAAGGTGCGGTACTGCAGCAGGTCGTGCTTGGCGAAGATCTCGTTGAGCTCGTTGGCGATGTCGCAGCAGCGCACGCCGGGCTTGATCAGCTCCTGTCCTCGGCGATGGACCTCGCAGTTCACCTCCCACAGGCGCAGGTGCTCGTCGGAGGCATGGCCGAGGAACAGGGTGCGCTCCAGGGCGGTGTAGTAGCCCGAGATCATCGGGAAGGTATTCAGGCTGAGGATGTCACCGGGCTGCACGCGGCGGCTGGTCACCGGGTTGTGGGCGCCGTCGGTGTTGATGCCGGACTGGAACCAGACCCAGGTATCCATCAGCTCGCTGTTGGGGTAGGTCTTGGCGATCTCGCGCACCATCGCCGCCTGGCCGGCCAGCGACACCTCATACTCCGGCACCCCGGCATGGATGGCATCGCGCACGGCGACACCGCCCACGTCGGCGATACGCGCGCCCTGGCGAATCAGCGCGATCTCCTCGGCGGACTTGACCATGCGCAGCTTCATGGTGGGCACGCCGATATCCACCAGCTCCACGTCGCCCAGGGCAGCCATCAGCTTCTGCTGGTTCTGCAGGGTCAGGTGGTCGAACTCGACGCCCACTCGCCGCTTGCCTTCGCAGAGCTGCTTCACGGCCTTGAAGAAGTTGTCCTTCTGCCAGTCGGTGTAGACGATGTTGTCGCCGAGGCGATTGCGGCGATAGGGCTGGCCGCCGTCGATGTTGGCCGTCACCGTGGTGAAGCGATCCTGGGTGACCACCAGGCCGTAGTCGCGCCCGAACTTGCAGTAAACGAAATCGCTGAAGTAGTTGATGTTGTGGTAGGAGGTCAGCACCACGGCATCGATGTCATGCGCGGCCATGGTCTGGCGCAGGCGCGAGAGGCGCCCCTGCATCTCGGCATCCGAGAAGGTCGGCACCACCTTGTCGCCATTGGGGATCTCGATCAGTGACGGCAGTTTCATCTTGTTGTCTCCTCATTGTTCAAGGGTATCGCCTTGACCAGCCCGGGCGTATCCGGCTTCTTGACGTCGGCCGCTGTGCCCTTCGCTTGTCATATCCCGCAGAGTCCTGCTGGTGAGAACGACTATGGCCAGGCGCTCTCCGCGCGACCAATGACAAGTGCAAATGGCCGCATTGGTGGACGAAATACCGAGCCTGAACAATGCGTTGGCCTTACTTACGCAATGCCTTCCAGGGTGGAGACGCAGGGCGCGCCGCGCCCCGGCAGGCCGGAAGCGCGATCGGGGGAGAGAGGAGAAGAGTGGAGAAAAGAGGCGTGACGGGGCCCGACGAAGGCGTCGGGCCCGTGCGACCGGCTAGCCGCCGGTCATGTTCATGAAGCGCACCACCTGGACCTCGCCGTCGGTGGTGAAGTGGTGGCGCTCGGGCTTTCTCGCCATGGCGGCGACGATGGCGGCCTTGAGGCGCTCGGTGTCGCCGGGATGGCGGCGCAGCACGGCGCGCAGGTCCACCGAGTGCTCGTTGCCCAGACACAGCAGCAGGCGCCCCTCGGCGGTGACGCGCACCCGGTTGCAGGCGTCGCAGAAGTTGTGGCTGTGGGGCGAGATGAAGCCGATCCGGCTCTCGGAGTCCGCCATGCGGTAGTACCGCGAGGGGCCAAGCGTCGTCTCGGTGGTAGGCACCAGGGTGTGGCGGGACTCGATGATCCCGCGCACCTCGTCGCTCGAACAGAAAGTGGTGGCGCGGTCGTGGCCGATCGCCAGGCCCAGCGGCATCTCCTCGATAAAGCTGATATCGACGCCCTCGGCGCGGGCGAACTCGACCAGGTCGAGCACCTCGTCGTCGTTGCGCCCCTTGAGGATCACGGCGTTGAGCTTGATGCGTTCGAAACCGGCCTCCCGGGCGGCGCGAATGCCGTCGATCACCTTCGCCAGGTCACCGGTGCGGGTCAGAGCGCGAAAACGCGCCGGGTCCAGGGTGTCGAGGCTGATATTGAGGCGCTTGAGCCCCCCGTCGCGCAGGGTCCGGGCGTGCCTGGCGAGGCCGGCGCCGTTGGTGGTCATGGCGAAATCGCGCAGCCCCGGCAGGGCGCCGACCTCCTCCACCAGGGTCTCGATGCCGCGCTTGACCAGCGGCTCGCCGCCGGTGAGGCGGATCTTCTCCACGCCCAGCTCCACGAAGGCGCGGCAAAGGGTCGCCATCTCCTCCAGGGTGAGCACCTGGGCGCGGGGCAGGAAGGTCATCTCCTCGGCCATGCAGTAGACGCAGCGGAAGTCGCAGCGGTCGGTGACCGAGAGGCGCAGGTAGCGGACGGTGCGGCCGAAGCCGTCGACGAGCGCGCTCATGTCGTCTGCTCCGATACCCGGGCTTCGGCGTCCATGGGCAGCCGGGCGATCAGCTCGCCCACGTCGCTTGCCACCTCGGCGACGGTGGCCTCGTCATAGAACTGGCCGCGGCGCTTGCGCAGGCCGCGCTCGTAGAGCCTCACATGCTCGGTGGGGGTGACGCCGGCATTGGCCAGGCAGTGGCTGGCGCAGTGCATCTGGCAGCCGTCGATGGCCACGATGGGGCGCCCCGAGCGGGCGGTGCGCACCAGGCCGGGCACCCCGCCGCCGACGCCGGCGATGCAGGACATCTCGGCCACGCCGCCGTGATCCAGGCGCAGCGCCACGTCGTTGGCCAGCTGGGCCACGTCGGAACAGCCGGAGCAGGAGTAGACCAGGGTGCGGGGCTTGCTCGCGGGTCGGGACATGTCGGCCTCCGGGGGACGGGACGACGGCCCTGCCAGGGGCGGGCTCAGTCGTCGGTCATCATGAAGTCGCGCAGCTTCTGCTCATCAAGCACGGTGAGCCGCTGGCGATCGATGTTGATGGCGCCGCTGTCGCGCAGCTTGGCCAGCAGCCGCGACAGGGTCTCGGGGGTCATGGCGAGCTGGGCCGCCAGCCAGCGCTTGGGAATGGTCAGGCGAATCACCCGCGGGCTGCGGCTGCGCCCCGAGGGCAGCTGGCGCAGCACGTAGCTGACCAGCCGCGACATGGCATCCCCCTGGGTCAGCAGCGCCAGGTCCTCGAGCCGGTCGGTGAGCTCCAGGGCCAGGCGGCTCATGAACTCGGCGCGACACGCCGGCTGGCGATCGAGGATCTCCCGGCAGCGGGCCGCGGGTATCGACAGCACATGGGTACGGCGCAGCGCCTCCGAGGAGTAGAGGTAGACCCCGGCGCTGGAGACCATGCTCAGCTCGCCGAGGGTGCCGCCGCGCTCCACGCAGCGGATGGTGGCCATGCGGCCGTCACCGGCGGCACGCACCAGGCGCACGGTGCCGCTGATCACCACGTGCAACCACTGGGCCGGGGTCTCCTGGCGGAACAGCCACTCGCGGGGCTTGAGGGTGCGCAGATCGGACGCCTGAAGCAGCGCCTCGAGCTCGGCCTCCTCCAGGCCGGCGAGCCAGGGCACCCCCAGCACCAGCTCGCGCAGCTGACGCGGGTTGAACAGCAGCTCAGTCGAGGAACTGGGCGGCGGGACAGTATTCGTAGGCATGGCCGTTCTCCACATCGTTGTTGGCATCGATCACCAGGTAGCCATGGGCCTGGCTTGCCGCGCTGAGCATGTGCGACCCCTGGCCGCCGGCCAGGCGCGCCACCGGCGTCCCCGCCGCCCAGTCCAGCACCACGCGCAGCAGCTCGCGACGCCCCCTGGGGCCGCCCCGGGAGAAGCCGGCAGTCACCGGGAAACGCTGCAGCGGCGCCGCCTCGCGGCCCTGGCGGACCTGCACGAAGGGCAGTGCCAGCAGCTGCCAGCCCACCAGCGAGGCCACCGGATTGCCCGGCAGGGCAATCAGCGGCGTGCCGGCCTGGAGCGACTCGCCCAGGTAGCCGAGGGCGAAGGGCTTGCCGGGCTTCATGGCCACGCCGTGAAAGGCGATCCCGCCCAGTTGCTCGATGACCGGTCGCACATGGTCCTCTTCTCCCACCGACACACCACCAGTACACATTACCAGATCGGCCGTATCACGGGCCTCGGCAAAGGCGTGATGCAGGTCAAGGGGAGCGTCCGGAATGACGCCGAAATCAAGCAGTTCACAGCCGGCCTGGGCCAACAGGGCCGCCAGCATGACGCGGTTGCTGTCGTAGACCTGGCCGGGCACCCGAACGGCACCGGGCTCGATCAGCTCGTCACCGGTGGAGATCAGGGCGACGGTCAGGCGGCGCACCACCGCCACCTCGGCGATGCCATGGCTGGCGAGCAGGGCGATGGCCGCCGCGTCGAGGCGCGCCCCGGCGGGCAGCAGCAGCTCGCCCGCCCGGGTCTCCTCGCCGCGGCGGCGGATATTGGCCCCCTCGGCGAGCTCGCCCTCGATGTGAATGCGCCCCTCGGCATCCAGGCTCACCCGCTCCTGGGGCACCACGGCGTCGGCGCCCAGCGGCACCGGCGCGCCGGTGAAGATCCGCGCGCAGCCACCCGCCGGCAGGTGCATCACGCCGGCCCCGGCGGGCACCCGCAGGGCCACCGGCAGGCCCTCTGGGGAGCGCTCGGTCAGGCGCAGCGCGTAGCCGTCCATGGCGCTGTTATCGACCCCCGGCATGTCCAGGGTCGCGAGAACATCCTCGGCCAGCACCCGGCCGGCAGCCCGGGCCAGCGAGACCCGCTCGCTTCCGTCCACGGGCCGGGCCGCGGCGATCATCCGCGCCCGGGCGTCGAAGAGGTCGAGCAGCCCCGGGGTGGCGATCTCGGCGCATCCGCAGTTCATGCGCTGGCCTCCTGGCGGCGGGTCTCGTCATCGTCCTGGCGGGGCGCCGGGACCGCCCGGCGGCTGCCGCAGCGCCTGGTCTCCGGCAGCACCATGGCCACGAAGTTGCAGGGCCGGGTGCGGGCATCGAGCTGCGCCTCGAGAATGCCGTCCCAGGCGGTGGCGCACGCCTTCGGCGAGCCGGGCATGGCGAACACCAGGGTGCGGTCGATCAGCCCGCCCACCGCGCGGGACTGGATGGTGGAGGTACCGATGCTCTCGAGCGACAGCTGGCGAAACAGCTCGCCGTAGCCATCAATGGCCTTGTCGAACAGCGGCGAGAGCGCCTCGGGGGTGGTATCGCGGGGGGTGAAACCCGTCCCGCCATTGACCAGCACCACCTGGATGTCGCCACGCACCACCCACTTCGAGACCACCGCGCGGATGCGATAGACGTCATCGGGCACGATGCGCCGCTCCACCAGGGCGTGGCCCGCCTCGGTGAGCCGTTCGGAGAGCAGGTCGCCGCTGCCATCCTCGTCGAACCCGCGGGTGTCGGAGACGGTCAGCACGGCGATGCCCAGCGGGGCGAAGGGGGTGTTGGCGTGGACGTGGGCCATGGGGTCCTCCTGACCGCCCGCGACGCGGGCGGCGGCATGGGAAATGGGGGGAACAGGAAGGGCCGGGCTCGGCCCTCCGCTTACTGCATCAGGCTGCCGGCGGCATCATCATCCAGGGCCACCCCCTCGACGCCGATCTCCGACTCCAGCACCAGCAGGTAGTGGCGCAGCGCGCGACGGGTAGACTGCTCGCGCAGGCTGTGGCGCACGCGCTCGGCGACCTGATCGAAGGGCAGCTCGCGGCCCTCGCGACGCTCGTCGATGCTGACCAGGTGCCAGCCGTAGCGGGAGGCCAGCGGGCGGTCGTGCAGCCCCTCGGGGAGATGCTGCAGGGCGCGGTCCAGCTCGGCGACGGTCTGCCCCGGCGCCAGCCAGCCCAGCTCGCCGCCCTGCTCCTTGGAGGGGCAGGCGGAATGGCGCATGGCGAACTCGGTGAAGCGCTCGGGAATGGCCGAGAGCTCCTTGAGCAGCTTCTCGCCCTGGCGGTAACCGGCATCACGGGCCTCGGCGTCGTCCGGTGCCGCGGCCAGCAGGATATGGCGCACCCTCAGGAGGGTGGGCTCGCTGAAGCGCTCGGCGTGGGTGGCATGGAAGCGCCGACAGTCCTCCTCGGAGGGCTCGGGCACGTCCAGCTCCTGCTCAAGCAGGGCAGCGATGGCGGCATCGTTCTCGTCGAGATCGGTGCCGTCGGCATCGGCCAGGCCCAGGGCGGCAGCGCGCTGGTGCAGCAGTTCGCGAACCACCAGGGCGCGGGCGGCCTTGAGCTGGGCGCTGCCGGCGCTGTCCGCCGGGTGGTACTGCATCTCCTGGGCGATCTCGGCCTCGGGGATGGTGGCCTCGCCGACCCGGATGGGAGGGGGGCTCGCGCCCCCCGGGATCATCTCGATATCGATCTTCTGCATGGTGATAAATCCTTACAGCTCAATTCATGTCCCCAGCGCCGGCGAGAGGGGCTGATCCGGCGGCAGGCCCCGGAGCGCCGGACCGACGAGGAGGCGCTGTGAACCCATCCCTGGGCGCTACCGATGCCATCCCTGGCATAGGACCTCCTCTTCGGCCTGCCCCCGGCGCCCCTGCCGAAACGCTATGGCTCGACCGATCAACCCCGCTTGCGCACGAGCTGGTAACGACGGGTGATATAGCCGAGCGGAATGCTCCACACGTGCACCAGGCGCGAGAAGGGGAAGAGCAGGATGATGGTCAGGCCCAGGAAGATGTGCAGCTTGTAGATCCAGGAGACGTTCTCCATGTAGGCCGCCGCGCCGCCGCCGAAGAAGACGATGGACTGGGCCCAGCTGGAGAGGGTCAGCATCATCTCGCCGTCCATGTGGCCCAGCGAGAAGAAGATGGTGATCATGCCCAGGAAGGCCTGGAAGACGATCAGCCCGAGGATCAGGGTGTCCATGGTGCTGGAGGAGGCGCGCACCCGCGGGTTGAAGATGCGGCGATGCAGCAGCATGGCGCCGCCCACCAGGCACATCAGGCCGGCCACGCCGCCTACCACGATGGCCAGCAGCTGCTTGGTGCTGGCATGCAGGAAGGGCGAGTAGACCCAGTGCGGCGTCAGCATGCCGAACAGGTGGCCGAAGAAGATCACGATGATGCCGATATGGAAGAGGTTGCTGCCGAGGCGCATGTTCTTCGACGACAGCATCTGGCTGGAGCCGGTCTTCCAGGTGAACTGGCCGTGGTCATAGCGCAGCAGGCTGCCGACCAGGAACACGGTGCCCACCAGGTAGGGGTAGTAGCCGTAGATCAGGTGGTCGAGATAGGTGCCGAATGCGGACATGGTAATTCTCCTGTTAACGACCCGTCACCGGAGGCATCGCCTCGGGTGAGAGAATGCGAACGGCCTCGCTCTGCACGCCCTGCTTGCGCTCGGCCAGGCGTCGGCCCTCGGCGGACTGCAGGGCGCAGTCCTGGTCGGACTCGGCGGAGAAACGCACCGCCTCCTCTTCCCAGACCGCATCCAGCGCCTCGGGGGTGTCATCGCGGGACTCGCCCTGGACCTCCTCGCGGTGGGCGTCGGCCTCGGCTTCGGCGCCGATCAGCGCCAGCAGCGCGCGCGGCACCAGGGCATGATCGGCACCGCGCTCCTCGAGGCGCGCGGTGATCAGGCCGAGGATGTGGCGGATCTCGCCCAGCCAGCGGCCGATCTCGGCTTCCTCTCGGGTGGAGAGGTACTCCAGGAAGATCGGCAGGTAGTCGGGCAGCTCCCGGGCATCCAGCTCGAAGCCGGCGGCCTGATACTCCGCCATCAGGTCGACCATGGCCTGGCCGCGGTCGCGGGACTCGCCGTGGACATGCTCGAAGAGCAGCAGCGAGGTGGCGCGCCCCTTGTCGAAGCGGGCCACGTACTCGGACTGCAGCTCGAGCAGGTCGCCGTCGGCAATGCGCTGGCACCAGTCCATCAGGGCGGTGCGCAGCGCCGCCGGCAGGCGGCGCTCCTGGTCGATGATCTCGATGAGCTCGCCGGCCGCGGCCTGGAGCTCCTCGGTGGGATAGTCGAGCAGGCGGGCCAGCACGCGCAGGCTGCGCATGCCAACCGCCGGCGCGGCCATCTTCAGGGCAGCATCAGCCATGACGGGCCTCCTCGGCTTTCTCGTCGCGCCGCCCATCGCTCTGCGGGTCGAAGGATTCCACTGGCTTGACCAGGGTGGTGGTCTGGGAGCGGCCGTTGAACAGGCTCGGCTTGCTCTCGCCGTGGCAGCCATCGCCGAAGGTGAAGCCGCAGCCGCCGCGCTCCGGGAAGGCCTCGGTGGCCATCTCGCGGTGGCTGGTGGGGATCACGAAGCGATCCTCGTAGTTGGCGATGGCCAGGTAGCGGTACATCTCCTCCACCTGCGCCTCGGTCAGCTCGACATCCTCCAGCACCGCGGTGTTGGCCTGGCCGTCCACGTGCTTGCCACGCATGTAGAGGCGCATGGCCATCAGCCGCTTGAGCGCCAGCACCACGGGGGCCTCCTCACCGGCGGTGAGCATGTTGGCCAGGTAGCGCACCGGGATACGCAGCGACTCGATCTTCGGCATCACGCCGTCGAACTCGATCTTGCCGGCCTCGGCGGCGGACTGGATCGGCGAGAGCGGCGGCACGTACCAGACCATGGGCAGGGTGCGGTACTCCGGGTGCAGCGGCAGCGCCAGGCCCCACTCCATGGCCATCTTGTAGACCGGGCTCTCCTGGGCGGCCTTGATCACGTTGTCGGTGATGCCGTCCTTCTTCGCCTGGGCGATCACCGCCGGATCGTTGGGATCCAGGAAGATCTCGCACTGGCGATGGTAGAGGTCGCGCTCGTCCGGGGAGCTGGCCACTTCCTCGATGCGGTCGGCGTCATACAGCAGCACGCCGAGGTAGCGAATGCGGCCCACGCAGGTCTCGGAGCAGATGGTCGGCTGACCGGCCTCGATGCGCGGGTAGCAGAAGATGCACTTCTCCGATTTCCCGGTCTTCCAGTTGTAATAGATCTTCTTGTAGGGGCAGCCGGAGATGCACATCCGCCAGCCGCGGCACTTGTCCTGGTCGATCAGGACGATGCCGTCCTCCTCGCGCTTGTAGATCGCACCGGACGGGCAGCTCGCCACGCAGGTCGGGTTGAGGCAGTGCTCGCACAGCCGCGGCAGGTACATCATGAAGGTGTTCTCGAACTGGCCGTAGATGTCGGCCTGCACCTTCTCGAAGTTCATGTCCTTGCGACGCTTGGCGAACTCGGTGCCGAGGATCTCCTCCCAGTTCGGGCCCCACTCGATCTTCTTCATGCGCTCGCCGGAGATCAGCGAACGCGGGCGCGCCACCGGCTGATGCTCACCGATCTTGGCGGTGTGCAGGTGCTCGTAGTCGAAGGTGAACGGCTCGTAGTAGTCGTCGATCTCCGGCAGGTCGGGGTTGGCGAAGATGTTCGCCAGCACCCGCCACTTGCCGCCGATCTTCGGCTCGATCTTGCCGTCCTTGCGGCGCAGCCAGCCACCCTTCCACTTGGTCTGGTTCTCCCACTCCTTGGGATAGCCGATGCCGGGCTTGGTCTCGACGTTGTTGAACCAGGCGTACTCGACGCCTTCACGGCTGGTCCAGACGTTCTTGCAGGTCACCGAACAGGTGTGGCAACCGATGCACTTGTCGAGGTTGAGGACCATGCCTACCTGGGAACGAATCTTCATTTCACGGCCTCCTGCACGTAGTCATTGCCCTCGCCATCCAGCCAGTCGATGTGCTTCATCTTGCGAACCATGACGAACTCATCGCGGTTGGAACCGACGGTGCCGTAGTAGTTGAAGCTGTAGGAGAGCTGCGCGTAGCCGCCGATCATGTGGGTCGGCTTGGGGCAGACCCGGGTCACGGAGTTGTGCATGCCCCCGCGGGTGCCGGAGACCTCGGAGCCCGGCACGTTCACCTGGCGCTCCTGGGCGTGGTACATCATCACCATGCCGGCCTTGACCCGCTGGCTGACGACGGCTCGCGCGGCGATGGAGCCGTTGGCGTTGTAGAGCTCGACCCAGTCGTTGTCCTCGATGCCCACCTCGGCGGCATCGGTCTCGGAGAGCCACACCACCGGGCCGCCGCGGTTCAGCGTCAGCATCAGCAGGTTGTCCGAGTAGGTGGAGTGGATCCCCCACTTCTGGTGCGGCGTGATGAAGTTCAGCGCCTTGCTCTTGTAGCCGTTGTCTGCCGGCGCCTCGAAGCTCACCAGGGTCTTGGTGTTGATCGGCGGACGGTAGGTCAACAGGCTCTCGCCGAAGGCGCGCATCCAGGCGTGATCCTGATAGAACTGCTGGCGGCCGCTCACGGTGCGCCACGGAATCATCTCGTGCACGTTGGTGTAGCCGGCGTTGTAGGAGACGTGCTCGTCCTCGAGGCCGGACCAGGTCGGGCTGGAGATGATCTTGCGCGGCTGGGCGACGATATCGCGGAAGCGGATCTTCTCCTCCTCCTTGTTGATCGCCAGGTGGGTGTGATCCCGCCCGGTGATCTTGGAGAGCGCGCCCCACGCCTTCACCGCCACCTGACCGTTGGTCTCCGGCGCCAGGGTCAGGATCATCTCGGCCGCGTCGATGGCGGTCTCGATCTGCGGGCGACCCTTGGAGGAACCCTCCAGCTTGCGATGGTTGAGCTTGCCGAGCAGCTCCACCTCAGAGTCGGTGTTCCAGCTGATGCCCTTGCCGCCGTTGCCGATGCTCTCCAGCAGCGGGCCCACGGAGGTGAAGCGCTCGTAGGTCTCGGGGTAGTTGCGCTTGATCTCGATCAGCGCCGGCATGGTCTTGCCGGGGATCGGCTCGCACTCGCCCTTCTTCCAGTCCAGCACTTCGGGCTGGGCCAGCTCGGCGGGGGAGTCATGCTGATGCGGCAGGGTGACCAGATCGGTCTCCTCGCCCAGGTGCCCCACGCAGACCCGGGAGAACTCCTTGGCGATGCCCTTGTAGATATCCCAGTCGCTGCGCGACTCCCACGCCGGGTCGGTGGCCGCGGTCAGCGGGTGGATGAAGGGGTGCATGTCCGAGGTGTTGAGGTCGTTCTTCTCGTACCAGGTGGCCGTCGGCAGCACGATGTCCGAGTAGAGGCAGGTGGAGGACATGCGGAAGTCCAGGGTCACCACCAGGTCGAGCTTGCCTTCCGGCGCCTCGTCGTGCCACTTCACCTCTTCCGGCTTCTGGCCGCCGAAGTCGCCCAGGTCCTTGCCCTGGATACCGTGGCGGGTGCCCAGCAGGTACTTGAGCATGTACTCGTGGCCCTTGCCGGAGCTGCCCAGCAGGTTGGAGCGCCAGATGAAGAGGTTGCGCGGGAAGTTCTGGGGGTTGTCCGGATCTTCCGCGGCGAAGGCCAGCTTGCCGGCCTTGAGCTGCTCGACGGCATAGTCCTTGGTGGACAGGCCGGCGGCCTCGGCGGCCTTGGCCAGGCGCAGCGGGTTGGCCCCCAGCTGGGGCGCGGAGGGCAGCCAGCCCATGCGCTCGGAGCGCACGTTGAAGTCGATCAGGCTGCCGGTGTACTTGCTGTGGTCGGCGAGCGGGGAGAGGATCTCCTTGATCTCGAGCTTCTCGTAGCGCCACTGGGAGGAGTGGTTGTAGAAGAAGGAGGTGGAGTTCATGTGGCGCGGCGGACGGTTCCAGTCCAGGCCGAAGGCCAGCGGGGTCCAGCCGGTCTGCGGGCGCAGCTTCTCCTGGCCGACATAGTGGGCCCAGCCGCCGCCGCTCTGACCGATACAGCCGCACATGATCAGCATGTTGATCAGGCCGCGGTAGTTCATGTCCATGTGGTACCAGTGGTTCATCGCGGCACCCACGATGATCATGGACCGGCCCTGGGTCTTGTCGGCGTTCTCGGCGAACTCCCGGGCGATGCGCGCGACCTGCTCGGCGGGCACGCCGGTGATCTTCTCCTGCCAGGCGGGGGTGTAGGGCTTCACCTCGTCCAGGGACTTGGCGCCGTCATCCTCACCGAAGCCGCGGTCGATGCCGTAGTTGGCACACATCAGGTCGAAGACGGTTACCGCCAGCACATCGCTGCCGTCGGCCTTCTTCAGGCGCTTGGCCGGCAGGCTGTGGTAGAGCAGCTCGTCGCTGGCCCCGCCGCTCTCGACATGGTCGAAGTGCTCGTGCTTGAGCCCGCCGAAGTAGGGGAAGGCGACCTTGGCGACGTCGTCGTGGTGGTCGGCCAGGGTCAGCAGCGGCTTGATCTCGTCACCGGCAGAATCGCGGGGCTCGAGGTTCCACTTGCCCTCCTCGCCGCTCTCCTGACCCCAGCGGAAGCCGATGGAGCCGCGCGGCACCACCAGCTGATCGCGGGTCTCGTCCCACGCCACGGTCTTCCACTCGGGGTTGTTGTTCTCGCCCATGCCGTCGGCGAAGTCGCTGGCGCGCATCTGCTTGCCCGGCACGTAGCTGCCGTCCTCGCGCTGCTCCAGCTCCACCAGGAAGGGCATGTCGGAGTACTGGCGCACGTACTCGGTGAAGTAGGTGCTGGGCTTCTCGAGGTGGAACTCCTTGAGGATCACATGGCCCATGGCCATGGCGATGGCCGCATCGGTGCCCTGCTTGACCGACAGCCACTCGTCGGTGAGCTTCGAGACCTCGGCGTAGTCCGGGGTGATGGAGACGGTCTTGGTGCCCTTGTAGCGCACCTCGGTGAAGAAGTGGGCGTCCGGGGTACGGGTCTGGGGCACGTTGGAGCCCCAGGCGATGATGTAGCCGGAGTTGTACCAGTCGGCGGACTCGGGCACGTCGGTCTGCTCGCCCCAGGTCTGGGGGCTGGCCGGCGGCAGGTCGCAGTACCAGTCATAGAAGCTCATGCAGACGCCGCCGATCAGCGACAGGTAGCGGCTGCCCGCGGCGTAGCTGACCATGGACATGGCGGGGATCGGCGAGAAGCCGATGATGCGGTCCGGGCCGAACTGCTTGGCGGTGTAGACGTTGGAGGCGGCGACCAGCTCGTTGAGCTCGTCCCAGTTGGCCCGCACGAAGCCACCCATGCCACGGGCGCGCTTGTACTGCTTGGTCTTGGCGGGATCC
Source organism: Halomonas sp. PGE1 (assembly GCF_013000985.1). Lineage (NCBI taxonomy): Bacteria > Pseudomonadati > Pseudomonadota > Gammaproteobacteria > Oceanospirillales > Halomonadaceae > Halomonas > Halomonas sp. PGE1. Next base: position 441,805 of record NZ_CP053032.1, on the reverse strand, counting down.
TCGACGATGGAGGCCCAGGCGTCGACCGGGTCCTTCTTCTCCTTGAGGGCATCGCGCCACAGCTTGAGCAGCGGCTTTCTGATCAGCGGGTACTTGAGGCGGTTGGCGCTGTAGAGGTACCAGGAGTAGCTGGCGCCCCGCGGGCAGCCGCGCGGCTCGTGGTTGGGCAGATCCGGGCGGGTGCGCGGGTAGTCGGTCTGCTGGGTCTCCCAGGTGACCAGGCCGTTCTTGACGTAGATCTTCCAGCTGCAGGAGCCGGTGCAGTTCACCCCGTGGGTGGAACGCACGACCTTGTCATGCTGCCAGCGCTGACGATAGCTGTCCTCCCAGCCGCGCGACTCCTCGCGGGTCTCGCCATGCTCGTTGGCGAAGGGCTCGCGGGCCTTGCGGAAGAAGTTCAGCCGATCAATGAAGTGACTCATGGTCGATCTCCAGGCTTCTTGGAAAGTGGGTGTGACCGCCCTGGGCCACCCGGCCTGTCGTGCAGCGTGGCGCAGTGAACCGCACGCCAGACAGGAACCTTGCAGAGGATTCTGGGCGAACAATCGACGGATTACTGCCCGGTTACCTCCATATACCGCCCCTCTACCCCCAAGGTGATAGACCCGCCGAACGAGGGGGATAAGCGCGGCGGCTCAGGCCCGCCCGGCGCGGCCGCTGGCGTGGTCCCAGACCATCACCAGCATGCACACGACCAGCGAGCCATAGAGGAACATGAAGCCGGCGGTGCGGATGCCGACCCACTCATTGCCCACCACGAAGACCAGCGGCAGCAGGGCGGCGAAGAGCCCGCCCAGGGTCAGCGCCAGGCCGCCCACCAGGGGCATCTCGTCGCGGTGGTCGCGGTGGATCAGACGCATCAGGCTGCCCTTGCCGACCCCCATGGCCGCCCCCATCAGTGAGAGCAGCAGCAGGAAGCCCCCGAGCGGCGCCTCGTAGTGCAGGGTAATGGGGGCATGCACCCCCTCGACCCGCATGGTGAAGGGGGGGTAGGAGAGCAGGAACAGGCAGACCAGCACGAAGGCGCTGACCCACCAGCGCAGGGCACGGAAGTCGCGCCGATCGGCCCAGGCCCCGCCGATCACCTGGCCGATGCCCACCGCCAGGACGAAGGGCACCGCCGTCAGGGCGGCCTGCTTGAGTTCGAGCTGGTACTGGGCGCTCAGATAGGCCGGCAGCCACAGCGCCAGGGCCACGAAGGCGCCGTAGAAGAAGCTGTAGACCAGTGCCAGGCGCCACAGCCGCCAGCAGGCCAGGCGGGCCAGCAGTGCCGGCAGCGCGGGGCGAGCGCTCGGCTCCGCCTCGAGGTCGTCGGCAAAGAGCCACAGCAGGGCGGCCACCACCAGCACCGGCAGCAGGTAGAGCAGCGGCGCGCTGCGCCAGCCGTAGGCCTGGCTGACCAGCGGCAGCAGCAGGTAGCTGAGCCCTGCGCCCACCATGCCGGCGCCATAGAGGCCCAACGCCAGACCAGCGTGGCGCCGTGGGCAGAGCCCCGCCACATAGACCAGCCCCGCCGAGAGCGACCCGGCGCCGAGGCCCAGGCCGGCACCGGCGAGCAGGAAGTGGTAGTAGTCCCGGGAGTGGGAGAGCCCCCACAGGAAGGGGCAGATCAGCAGCAGGCAGGCGATCATCACCCGCCGCCCGCCTAGTCGTTGTGCCAGCAGCGCCATGGGCAGCGCGGCCAGGGCACCCATCGCCATGGGCATGGCCAGCAGCACGGCGAAACGCGCCTCGCCGAAGCCAAGCAGTCCCTTGAGCTCGACCCCCAACACCGCGAAGATGGTCCAGCTGGCGAACACCAGCGCGAAGGCCAGCGGCGAGAGCAGCACGACGACCAGGGGCCGATAGCCCCCAGTCGGCTCCTGGTCGAGCTCTGGGTCGAACTGCTGGGCGGCTGGCATCATCGAGGGCCGGAGAAGGTGTGGAGTCTCGAAAGAGTCTCGGGAGCTCACCCCCGGGGGTCAAAGGGGCATCGGAGGTATGCGTTCTACCCCCAAGGGTGTAGTAGACTGGCCAAGACCCCCGACCCATCTCGAGGCGCGATGAAACTGCTGCGACACTCCCTGGTGGCCCGGATCACCGCCTCGCTGCTGGCCATCAGCGCCATGGCGCTGGTCAGCATCGTGGTGACCATGACCGTGGCGGCCGACAGCCGCGGCGACGCCGCCGCCATCAACATGGCCGGCTCGCTGCGCATGAACACCTACCAGATCGTCAGCGCCCTGCAGCGCTTTGATCAGCGGCCCGGTGCCGAGACCCGCGCCCAGGTAGCTGAGCTGGCCGAGCGCCTCGAGCAGCGCCTGGCCAGCCCCGAGCTGACCGGCGCCCTGCCTGACGCCGAGGACCACGCCCTGCAGCGCCAGTACCGGCTGATCCTGGAGCGCTGGGGCCAGGAGCTGGCCCCACAGGTCGAACTTGCCACCGGCGGCGGCGGCGTGGAACCCGACGCCCTGCGCGAGACCCTGGACGAGCTGGTCGCCGAGATCGACGCCTTGGTCACCCTGCTCGAGCAGAACAGCGAATCGAAGATCCAGCTGCTCAGCGCCCTGCAGATCCTCTTCCTCGCCCTCACCGCCGTGGTGGTGGTGATCGCCCTCTACGATATCCGCCACAACCTGGTGATGCCGCTGCGCCACCTGGTGGTGCTGGCCCGGGAGGCCGCCCACCGCAACTTCGACCACCGCACCCGGCTCTCGGGCAGCGACGAGCTGGCCCTGCTGGGGCGCACCTTCGACGCCATGGCCGAGGAGCTCGGCACCAGCTATGCCGAGCTGGAGGCCCGCGCCACCAGCAAGAAGGCGGAGCTGGAGCGCAGCAACCGCGCCATGCAGGTGCTGCACGACGGCAGCCGTGCCCTCTACGGCGGCGGCAACGACCTCTGCGCCAGCGCCGCCCCCATGCTGCGCCGCCTGGAGCAGCTGCTCCAGATCGGCCCCATCCGGCTCTCGCTCCACGACCCCCACGACGAGCGCGATATCCCGATACTGGCCACCCACTCGGCGCGCCGCCCCGAGTACTGCCGCGACCACGACTGCCACGCCTGCCTGCTCGACCCCCAGCCGCTGACGCTGCAGGCCACCGAGGCCGGCGAGTGCCAGCTGCTGCCGGTGAGCGTGGGCGACCTGATGCTCGGCACCCTGGAGGTCTGGTATCCGCGGGACGTGCCGCTCACCGACAGCGTGAAGCGCCTGCTCAACGCCCTGGCCGACCAACTGGCCACCGCGGTCTACCTGCAGCGGCGCATCGAGGAGCAGCAGCAGGTGACACTGATGAACGAGCGCACCATCATCGCCCGGGAGCTCCACGACTCCCTGGCCCAGTCGCTCTCCTACCTGAAGATGCAGGTGGCGCGCCTTGAGCGCATGCAGGCCAAGGGGGTGGGGCCGGAGACCCAGGCCCCGGTGTTCGACGAACTGCGCACCGGCCTGGACAGCGCCTACCGCCAGCTGCGCGAGCTGCTCACCACCTTCCGCCTCAAGCTCGAGGGCCCGGGACTCGCCAGCGCCCTGCGCCAGACCGTCACCGAGTTCGGCGAGCGCCTCGAGACCCGCATCGACCTGACCGTCGACCTGCCGCCCCATCTGCTCAATCCCAACGAGGAGATCCACGTGCTGCAGGTGGTGCGGGAGTCGCTGGCCAACGTGGTCAAGCACGCCAACGCCCACTGGGCGGCGGTGTCGGTGACCTTCCACGCCGCCCGGCTCCACGTCGTCATCGAGGATGACGGCGTGGGCCTCTCGGACGACAGCTCGCCGCCCATGCACTACGGCCTGGTGATCATGCGCGACCGCGCCGAGACCCTGGGTGGCGAGCTGACCCTGAGCAATCGTGCCCAGGGGGGCACCCGGGTGGAGCTGGTCTTCACCCCCCAGACCGCGCGCCTGATCAGCCAGCACGTCGGCGCCGGCAGCATCCCCGCCACCCCCGTCGACCCGAGGGCCGACGCCATCGCCACCGACCACCACGGGAACAGGGACTAATCCAGGCATGACCGACAAGACACCCGATACCCCCGCCAGCATCCTGATCATCGACGACCACCCGCTGCTGCGTCGCGGCGTCTCCCAACTGCTGGAGCTGGAAGACGACATGGCGCTGATCGGCGAGGCCGGCGACCCCGAGACAGGCATCCGCCTGGCCCTGGAGCGCGACCCCGACATGGTGCTGCTGGACCTCAACATGCCCGGCATGAACGGCATCGAGACCCTCAAGCGGCTGCGCGATGAGGGCTACGCCGGACGCGTGGTGATGTTCACCGTCTCCGACCACGAGGAGGACGTGGTGGCCGCCCTGCAGGGCGGCGCCGACGGCTACCTGCTCAAGGACATGGACCCGGACGAGATGATCCGCCAGCTGCGCCAGGCCTCGCTCGGGCGCATGGTGATCAGCGAGAGCCTCACCGCCCTGCTGGCCGAGGCGCTGCGCAGCCAGCGCAGCCAGCCGGCGACGCCGGATATCCACAGCCTGACCCAGCGCGAGCGCGAGATCCTGCGCGAGCTGGCCGGCGGGCTCTCCAACAAGATGATCGCCCGCAAGCTGGACATCACCGAGGGCACGGTGAAGGTGCACGTGAAGCACCTGCTCAAGAAACTCAACCTGCGCTCCCGGGTCGAGGCCGCGGTGTGGGCCGTGCAGGAAGGGATCGACAGGTAGTTCGCAGTCTGCTCAGCTGGCCAAGTATTTTCCGCTGTGGTGACCCGGCTGGGTTAGCCGACTAGATCATCCAGTTAACCCAGCCTGATAAACGTCACCTCAAAGGCCTTGCTGGAGCGAAACTGCTGCAACCGGTTGGCAAACGCGAAGGCTTCATTCATCTCGTAGTGCTGGAAGATGTCCAGCCCTCGATCCAGTGAAATCTTCCAGCCGTGATCTGTAACGATATGACGGGCGTGAATGGTGCCGCTTTCATCAAACTCCCAGGTGAAGTCGATGCCCACGGTGCGAGCGGATTCCTGGATTTTTTCAAAACTCTCGTCTTGTAAGTCACCCTTGAACTCGTCCCGGACGGTGACGAGGTGAACCGCCACTTCATCTTCCTCGGCCTTGTTCTTCACGATGGCTTCGAGAAACTCCATGAAATTGCGGATTTGGTAGAAAAGCCGGATGTAGGGGTCTGTGACGGTGATCTTGCTGGCGCCTTTCAGGTATGCGCCAAACAAGCCGTCGAATGAGATGCCTTTTTGGTTCTCCTGGAAGGTCAGGTGTTTTTCCTCCAGCGCAGGCTCAGGGGCGCGGGGCTCTTTGGGCTCGCCACCTTTAACGTCTGCTGCTGGCTCGGGCTCTAATCCCCCGTCATCAGGGGTGGACACTGTCTGATGGTAGTAACCCGGGTACTCTTCTTCCTCAAGTGTCGTGACCAGTATTTCCTGGCCTTGTTGATCCTGATAAGAAAATCGGACTTCGCCGTAGGTGGTGTCAATCCGCTGTAACTGGTCCTTGACCCGCTTGCGCCCCTCGATGGCAAAACGCAGCACTTCTTCAACCTCATCCCTGGTTGCTCCGCCCTGGGGAAACAGGATCTTCATCAAGCCGGAAAAGGTCTTGTTGATACCGTCCCGGTCACGGGTCGAGATATCCGAAGAGAGGGTAAAGTACTCCCGGTACTGATCGCAATAATCGTAGTTCCGCATCGAGCGCAGGATTTCTGCAAGGTAGTCCACCACGAAGCCATAGCCGTCGGAGAACATCTCGCCCCGGATGATGTCGACCTCCCACCCGGGGATGTAGAAGTGGATTCGGTCCAGAAAGGCAGAATCGTAGAACTTGTCCGGCAGCTCATCGAACAGGTCCGAATGTTTCAGCATATAAGGTACGGTATGCCGGGTATTCCCCACGAACACCATGGAAGCTTCCGCGCCCAAGGTCTCCACGCCCCGGGAGAAGGACTTGTTGGCCATGTAGTTTTTCATGATGTCGACCAGTGCTTTATCGACGCGTTTCTGCTTGCCAGCGAATTCGTCGAAGGCCACGCAATCCCAGTACCCCACCAGGCCAATCTTGCCGCTGGAATTATTCACAAATAGCTTGGGTACGGTAACTTCACCACCCGATACCAGGATCCCATGGGGCGAGAACTCGGAGTAAACGTGGGATTTACCTGTCCCCTTGGGGCCAAGTTCGATCAGGTTGTAGTTGCGCTCGCAAAAAGGGACCAATCGCAGGAGCTGGAGAAGCTTGCTGCGCCGCCCAAACATCTCCGGGTTAAAGCCAATGCTCTGTATCAGCAGGTTAATCCACTCATCGGTGCTGAACTGCTGCCGCGCGGCAACGTAGGCGTCGTAGTCGAAGTGAGATAGCTGAATCGGCTTGAGGGTGGACAGAATCCAGGGGCTGACGTTCTGGTCTTCAGAAAATACGTATTCGATGTCCGCAATGCACCAGACGCCGCTTACCAGCAGTTTGGGGTGGGCCTTCACGGTCCCAGAATCCACCAACACTTTCTTGATTCCCAGGTTGGAAAACTGCGCCTCGTAGGCATCCGTTTTCTCATTCAGGGCCACGCTGATCTTATCGATGACCTTGTAGCGCCCCTTTTCCTTGATATTCGAGCGCACCAGCCCGGCCTCGTTGCGGTGGACATAGTGCTTGGCCAGAATCTCCTTGACCGTCTCGATACCAGTCTGAATCGTGGCCTCGTCGTTAGTGGCGCAGTATTGGCCGAGCAGATACTCGAGCACGTACGAGGGGACGATGGCGTTGCCCTTGACCGTTTTAACCAGGTCTTTGCGCACCACCAACCCGGGGAAGTGTTCGTTGATCTTTTGGTCAAGCGTGCTCATTGACTATCACCCTCAAAAATCAAAATCGCTGGTAAAGGAGCGCCGCATCAAATACCTGAGCGACTTGTATTCCTTGTAGTGGGAGGTACCGGCGTGCTGCTCTTCCAGCCGCAAAAAGACCTCCTGGCCGTTGGCCTCGTCCGCCTTGCGGCTGAGCACAAAGCGCACCTGAAGCTCCCGCTCGCGGGGATTCTCCGATGTCAGGTCAAACGACAGTTCGTGACTGTCCGAAATCAACTCCCCTGATTGGGTATAAATCCCGGCCCGCAGGTGGCGAGGCTGTACTTTCTCGGTAACCGGTCCGGACTGATACAAGGTGACGGCCAGTTGGCCGGAAGTGATCACCGAGCTGGCCCCACGCAGGATGTCCACCTCAACGGCGCTGACATCACTCTGGCGCTTCTTGTTAACCTTCAAGACCGGAATCACAACCTCCTGAAGGGATGCGCCGCCATGCACAAAGCGGCTGCCAGAGCCTTTAAGGCGCAGTCGGTTGATGGACTTGGGAATCTGCACTTCCATATCGCCATTCAGCCCAAGCTGCTCGGACGAGAAGTGATGGAACGCCGGAGAGGCGGACAACCCCTTACCCAGCACGAACCGACGGTCCCGGTAGCGAATATCATCGCCAGAAACGGCGTCGCCCAGGAAGTCACTCTCATCCAGCTCACGGTTCTGGTAAATAAAGCCATGGTCAGCGGTGATCAGCAGGTTATTGGCGTTGGCCGCCGTGAGCTTCTTGATCAGACGAATCAGGTCATCCAGGGTTTGTTCTGCGGCTTCAAAGGCCTGCCCCTCTGAGTGCATCTTGTCGCCAGTGTGATCGATGCGGTTGTGGTAGATGTACAGCACATCATTACCCTTGAGCAGCTCACGGCTGTCTTCCCGGTTGAGCTGCATAAAATCCTCCGCCTTGACGGCCTGGCCCCGCCCATCCAGGGCCGCCTGCAGGATTTTGGTACGATTGACCGTACCCTGTGAGCTTTGGCCATCCACCAGTACCGTACCGGTGTCGTTGTCGGCGATCGCCAAGGACTTGTTGGGCAGCAGCGCCGCCATACCGAGCTGCGTATAGCTGGGAAGGGTCGAGAGTGCCGGTTCGAGCTCCGCGCTGTAGCGATCTTCCTGCCGGATAAGGCCCAGCAGCTCATCACCAATCTCATAGCGCATGGCGTCGGAAATAATCACGCAGATCCGCTTGTCCTTGCGCAGGTACGGGCGAACCCAGTGCTCGAAAAAGGCTTTTTGCTGAACGACCGGATAGGCCTCCCAGCGCGGCGCGGCGTCCACGTGAACCTGGAAGCCGTCGCCCAGCTTGAGCAGATAGTTGTTGGAATACAGGTTCTCCACCTGCTCACTGAGATCGCCCATCAACGATGCCTGACCAGACATGCGCACATGGTAGGTAAACTTGCGGTAGAGCTGATCCAATTGGAACCAGGAGCGGCTATATCGCTGAACGCCGTCGGAGAGGCTGTCCATAGTAAGACGAGCCTCACCCAGCATCTGGACAAAGCGCGCAGCAAACTCAATGGCTTCATACAGGTGGCGGAACTCCCCGTACCAGTGGCCCTGGCGCCGCTGCCGCACCCACAGTGCCACATCGCCGCTGGTGACCGTGCGGCCTACCACCGCCCGCACCAGGTCACTGATAATCTTCTGGTCGATTAGCCGGAAGTAGTCCAGTTCAACCAGGTCCCGGAAGTCCCGTTTACCGAGATCCTGCTCAATGCCCAGCACCTCGGCACACTCGGCAGACAGGGTTTCAAACCCCTGCTCGAACTGCCGGCTGTCCTTCCAGCGCTTGAGGAACACCAGGGCGTCGCCGGTCAGTTTGACATCGCCATCGGTACCCATGGCGTAGCAGGACTTGAAGAGCTCGATCACAAAGTCTCGCAGACTAGGTTCACTGGCCTCGTAGCCGTAGAAACGGGTCAATTGTTCCCACAGGAAGCTATCCAAGCCGCACCGTTCGATCAGCCTGATCCCATCATCGCGCTCTTCCGCCAGTTGCTGCAGCAGGGTTTCCACCACCGAGTCCATACGGGGCTCACTACCGGCACACACGGCCAGCATCTTCAGGCGCAGCTGACCGGCGGTATCGTCCGGCTTCAGCAACTTCTTCAGTGCCTCCTTGCGCTTGATCGCCTGAAAGAACTCCGTATGGGCCTGAGCTATCTCGGCGAACTCCAGGCCCAACTCCAACTCGGACAGCCAGATGGCCACCTGGTCGGTCCGGAACTCGCCGTGGGCCAGCTGTACGTCCAGCAACCAGTTGTCCAGATCCTCCGGTTGTGGCCCTTCCTTGTACAGCAAGAATTTCTGTTCCGGTGACTCCCGCAGGATGCGATATTTCAGGCCGTACTCGTTGTTGGCAATTTCGGCCTTTTCTACGTCAGGAATGGAAACCGCCTCGAAGTCACTACGCAGCTCTTGCTTGGTGTCGTACCAGAACACAACCCGGTGCTTATCGAAAAGTCTGCTCAGCGCATGAGTGATTTGCTGGCTCATTCTTTGCCCCCGAGCTTCTCCAGGCGCGACACCCATTCATCAAAGTGTTTGCAAGAGGCCCGCAGAGCATCGAGGCCGATATGAGCCGCAACCGAAACCCCCGATGTCACCTTGTCGTACTCCGGTATCTCTTTGAGAATTCGTTTCGATGGCGCTGTTTCTCGACCGTCATTGATGAGCTCCGGATTTTGGGAGCCGACCATCTTCACCAGATTTCCAATTGGCTGGTCGTGCTCCAGGTACTCCCAATCCAGCTTGGTCGGGTCAGCCAGAATCAGGCTTTCAAATTCATGCAACTGGATATAGGGAATAAAGTTTGGCTTGTTCATTTCATTGCCAAAAGCAGCTTCGAGCCGTTCGATCCTTTGATAAGGCTCCAGCCGTTTCGCCTCGTCAAATCCTGGGAAATCGTCTGGCAAGGCATATAAATCGAACATGCTGGTAAACCAGCATTCCTGGTTGGCGTCTTCCTTCATCCAGGTTTCGATGTCTGCTTTTGCCTTCTGGTAACTGATCAGGCCACCCCGGTATTCTTTGGCCGCCCGTTTGTCCTTGCTCGTCAGCACGCAGCGCGCGTCAGTGTAGACATCAAAGTGCGCCAGATGGGGTGTCAAAACCTGGTCGACAAAGGCTTTCTCAGTCTGGCCCTCTGCGGTTATGTGCAGTCGAATCACGGCTGCCCTCCCAACACATTTTTCTCCCAAAGCTCCGATAGGCTGTACCGTTGCAACCATTCACCCAGCGCCTCCGGTTCCAGACGGTGGAACGAGCTGGTGCCGGTCTTAGAATCGCGCTCCACGATCACAATCTGCTCCGGAAGGAATTCATCGACCAGACGTGTGGACTGGGTGGCCAGGACCACCTGCGTTTTCTGGGATGCACGTTTGATCATACCGGCAAGCTCAAGCGTGGCAGCCGGATGCAGACCCAACTCCGGCTCATCCAGAACGATCACTTTTGGAAGCAACGCCGGTGGCTGCAACAGCAGCGTGGTCAGCGCCATGAAGCGAAGAGATCCGTCGGAAATCTGATCCGGACCAAAGAGATAATCCTGGCGGTAGGTATCAGACCAGTTCAGTCGCACGAAACGGTCATTGCCAGGAAGAGTATCCAGCACGAAGTCGTTGAACTGCGGCATGATCTTGCGAATATGCCGGACAATTCGTTCGTAGTAAGGACGATAGCTATCCGACTTCTTCAACATCTTGAGGAAGGCCGCGAGGTTGCCCCCATCGCTGCGCAGGTAGGACACATCATCAACGTACACCCGGTCCTTGATTCGGGCGGTGTCGGATGTGTCGTGAAACTGGAAGGTCTGTATGCCTCTAAGCAGACCGGTAAGCACTTTACTGGTGGGCCGGTCATCCTGCCCCAGCTCCGCTTCAGGGCCACCACTGGACAGAAAGTATTCCTGCGGTCTGGCGTGACCGGCCTTGTGATAGCTTACCTGTTCACCACTGACGAACAGCCGGTCCGGCAACCCATACGATAGCTTTACATCGTAGGAGTCCGTGGTGCTGTCATCTTCCAGTTTCACGCTGAAACTCAGCGATTCGGTCACCTTTGGGCCATAAAACAGAAGCTGGCTGACGCCCTGCCTGCCAACGTACTGCTGCAGAGCACCAGTGGTCATAAATCCCAACAGCCGGAACAGTGAAATCAGGTTACTTTTCCCGGAGCCATTCGCGCCCAACAGCACCGTGACATCGTTAAAGGCAATACGCTCGTAGTCGTGATTGCTGATGGATTTAAAGCCTTTAACGGCAATTTCTTTCAATTTCATAGGTAGCCCTCCTTCATGAGAGGCCAGGAATCTTCTTCAAGGCGTCGCCAAATTTCGGATAATTGGCCTTCACCCCGTCATCGAGATCGATTTCCACCTGTTCGGTAGCCAGGGGATAAAGTACATCCCGCTCGTAGTCATCCAACTCGGCTAGGATTTTGTTGATCTTCTCGATTTCCTTCAGAGCTTTAGCCTTTTCACCCTGGGAGGCACCGGCGCTGATACTGACGGCTTCCAGATGGTTCTTCCGGGCTTGCAGTTTTTCATCTTTGAAATCGCGCAGATACTCCAGCACCGTGCCCACGGTGTGAGGCTGGTAGCGGTGCATGTAGATCAGCGCGTTGAATGAGCCCTTGGGAGAGGAGAACAGCCAATAGATAGGCCGCTTCTTGTAACGGCGCACGTGGTCGTTATAGAAGTCCTTCAGGAAGTACTTGCGAATGTCCTTGCCCAGCGCCTGCTCGACAAAGCAGAGATTTTCCTCGTAGTGCTCCTCGCCAAAGGCAATGCGCAGGAATTCACGGAAGCGCTCGGTTATATCGTCGGTGAACCAGTCGCCGTCGAGCATGGGGATGACATTGTCCTCATCCGCCGGGAAGCTCGGCTTTGGGATCTGCTTCAGGTAGTCCTCGATGGTCTCACCCTGATTGGCCAGCACTAGCCCCGGTTTGTCCAGCGCGTAGCGGCCGAACATACAGCCAACGGCGTAGGAGACCAGCTCGCGCATGGTGTCAGCCAGAAGAAGTGACTCCAGCTCTTCCTCACTTTTGTTGTTGCCGTAGCGGTAGTGAGGGTTGCAGGTCAGAGTGATATCCTCCAGCGGTACATCTGGGGCCAGCTCATCCTGCAGACTATAAGCGTCGATAAAGATGCGGTTATTATCTTCCTCCAACCGTCGCATTTCCTGTGCCATCTCTCGCCAGTAGGCGCGGAGGTTCTGATAGGAGGCATCTAGACTTGGCTGACGGTAGTTAGGATTCAACAAAGGCAATCTCGTGAAATCCCAAGAGGTTTCGTATGCGTCCCAGTCGCTTCTGGCAATATCAATGCACTGTCCGCAGATTTCAATGATGTTTTGCGATTGGTTACCCAAAGGAGGCACCACGAGCATATCAAAGTAGCCTGAGAGAAGATTAACCGTAGGACTGAGCGCAGCGAGTTCTTTGGGAGCCAGATTACTATTCGAAAAGGCCAATGACTCTCTCAGATCTTTGGGGCTATCTGAATAGACGCAAAGACTTGCACTTTCGAATATCGCTCCCTCTGGATAGTAGCGGAACGAGCCTGCTGGACTAGAGATTCGCGTCCACGCAAAACATTCTCTAAAGTAGAACTCACGTGATGGCAGCTTGTTGCCCGACCGCGCTAGCCGTTCAAAACCTTGCTTGTCATAGGTGATCACATGCTGAAGATTGCCATACCACTTCCGATACGGGCCGCCTTTGATAAGTGGCGCCCACCGAGCTCCTGATGACCAAAATTCCTCAGCGGACTGCGCTCCGGATTTCGACGATTCAAGGGGAACTTCCCAGAACTGCCTAATAAAAAGTTCATTATTTCCCGTGTTTAATCCATCTCTTGAGATGACCTTATCCTTTATCGGCGTCCCATCCTCGAAAAGACTGAAAAGGCGGGGTGACACCCAGTATGCGACAGGAGCACTCGAAATTTTGTTGAAGTCATTTGAGGAAGCCGTGAAACGAAAAATAGAATTTTCGTTATTGGAAGCATCAATCAGGGCATCTCGTTTTACCTGTTCGTTCCCACCTTCTACTAGGCGAATATAGGTGCCTCGTGACCTTAGTCGCCTTTTGTGCTCGAATACAAAAGCTGCTGTTGAAACAACAGCTCCGCCGATCGAGTCAAAGGCCCGCTCACCAAGATGTGCCATTGTCACAATATGATTTTCGAGCAGTAGCTCACGCCGAAGCTTTTCGAACGTTGATAAGAACATCCAGCCATGCATAGTGATCATAGAGAAAAAGCCAGCGGGAATTGACAACTGCCCGCACCTCTCAATGAACATCGCATACAAATCTGCTCTGCTCTTTGGGTATTGTTTCTGAGTCCAAGATGACAGCGCTTCATTTGCGCCACCACGACCCATATAAGGAGGATTCGCCACTACCACATGATATTTCGGCGATAACGCCTCGACCATGCGTAGCACCTCCATTAGCCGCTCGTACAAAACTTTCAGCAGCATATCAGAGCCGAAATCTCGCGCTTCCAGCGCCCGCAGAATCTCGGCCGGTTCGCGTAACTTCGGCACGATCAATGAGCCGAAGTTTCTCGCTTGCTCAAACTGACTCAGCGTCTCACGCAGTGAGTCCGTAAAAAGATCCTTACCCACCAAAGTTGATACATCCTGCATCTCGGATTCGGTAAAGGTCACATTCGCTAAAACGACAACATTCGGCTGCACTGGCTTCCGAAAAAACCGGCGCTGTTTTTCCCGCGCTTTCATCGTCAGAGCAAATGCGGCCAGTTCTCCAGCGCGTTCGTCGATCTCAATTCCGTAAAGGTTATTAGCCAGAATCTTGGCCGGAATATCGGCAGGTTCGTAACCTTCCTCTTCATAAATGGCATACAGCAGATCGAATGCATACGTCAGCATGTGCCCCGATCCACAGGCCGGGTCACAGATCTTGATCTCTTCCGGGCTATTGATCCGCAGGAAGTCGGTATCGGGCTCTTCCGGCTTGATGTAGTAATCCATTTGCTCGACCAAACCAGAGTCTGGCCGGTTGAGCAACCAGAGGCGGCCCAGCGAGTTTTCCACCAGATAACGCACGATCCAGTGCGGTGTGAACAGCTGGGTCGCCGCCGGGATATTTTCGGGTGTAATCTTCTTGTTCTTCTTGAGATCAGCGAATACCTGGTCTTTCTTCTCGGAGATATAGAACTGATACAGCCAGCCAATAACCTCGACATCTTCACAGGCATCCGGCGTCATGGCCTCGCGGGTATAGGCCAGGATCGAGTTTCCAGATAGCAGGTCATCCGGCATCAAAAGCTCGGTGTAGTCGTCAATACGCTCGAACAGGAACGGCATCGCGCTGTACCAATAGTTACAGGCCGCGACGACCAGTAAGCGATAGGCTTCCCCTTGGGGATCCTGGCTGGGCATTTTGCCATCGAGCAGGGCGAAGACCCGTTTTCGGGTATTTTCCACGACCATCTCTTCATCGATATGGCCCATCTTGGCATCCGCCAGAATCTCGGGCTGAAACTGCCCCTCGGCGGGCGAGACCACGCCAATGCGGTTATATCGGTTCACGTCCATAAACCGCAGGGCTACGAGCCGGTTGAACCAGATATACGCCACCCGCTCGACAACCTGCTCTTTACCCTGCTCGGCTATCGCCTCTTCCAGCTTTTTGATGGCCGATGGGCTTTCCCGCCGGGCGGGGCTTTCTTCGGCCAATACCAGTTTTAGCTTGGCGCCGACCTGTTCAATCAGGCTGCGGCGGGCGAACTGAGCGAATTTTCTGAGTTTTGCGGTTTCCATCGATTCATGCCTTGGTTTTGATCGTGACCGAGCGATATACGCTGACGCATAAATGAGCGTATATATTTACGCTGAGCGCATAAATTAACGCGCGCGCTTGTAAATAGCCCCTTTACGCTCGCCTATTTGCTCGATTTCTCCCCTTTTCTTCAATCTGGCCAACAACTTGTAGGCTTGATCCGGGCTGATATGGCACAGCTCAACCACGTCAGCACGTTTGATGCTGCCGTGCGTATCAATAAAGCTCATGACCATCTGCTCTTGCTGGATAGGATCAAACCCTGCCTGGCGTACATAGGCGGCCTTTTGCCCCGCCCCTTGATATACCTTGGCGCCCAAGGTGTAGGTGCGGCCCTTGCCGGTTCCGTGGGCTTCCACCATGCCGGCTTCCACCAGTTTCTCCAGGGTGCCCCGGACCACGGTTTCCGGCTTCTGTACCGACTTGGCCAGGTCCGCCGTTCTCAAGCGCCGCTCATTGCGCAGCCGGGACAGGATAATCAGGCTGTCAATGGGCATGGCGGCACCGGTCTGCTCCTCGCGCTCGACGATCATGCGCAGGAATTCGGCGTCCGCGTCCGCTGCGCTCATGCGCACGGAGACGGTGTGAGCGGACGACATGGAGTAGTCGGGGGCGGTGCGCCCGTAGCGGAGCATACCCTCGAAGATCCGGTCGATGCCCCGGCCCGTGCGTTCGGCCAGACCGATGCGCTTGATGATGTCAGCCAGCAACGGGTTGCGGGAGCGGGGGTCGGCCACCAGAAGGTTGTCCAGGTTGACGCCTTCCACAAATCCACCCGGGTTGCTGATGCTCAGGCCGTCGTCGTCCAGTTTGACGTGTACGGCGCCCAGGGCACTGTAATCGCGGTGAACCAGGGCGTTCACAAAGGCTTCCCGGAAGGCCCGGCGGTCGAAGTTGGGGATGGGCACGCGAAACAGCCCGATCTGAATCTCCTCTTCTTCCACCCGGGCCCGGAACAGCACTTCGACCTCTTCAAAGGTCTCCAGCAGCGGTTTGCGGTAGAACTCATTGACCAGGACATCGGTACCGCGCAGGACCTGGAAGGCTACCTCGTGGGAGGGTAGGTGTTGCCGGAGCTGCATTTCGTTCCCCAGCAGCAGCAAACCCGCCACGGTGGGGTGGCGCTGGCCTCCCACGCTCACAGTCAGCCCCAGGGCGCCGTCCAGCTCATCGTCCGCCAGGGGCATCAGGCTCTGATCGCCGCCGTATTTCTTGATGGCGTTGCGGATCCGGATGCGCTGAATCGGGTCCAGGTCGTCAACCGCCAGGTTTTCCACCGGCAAGGCCGAGGGGTCCGTTACCCCCAGACTGGACTGGCGCTGAACAAACTCATGGGGGTAGAAGGGCACGGCCTCCGGAGTGCCGTCCATCCTCAGGCGCCGACGTTGCAGCAGGCCATCCGAGGTGGACACCAACTGCCGGGACTTGGGAACCTGGATCCTGGCAATAGGTTGCCCTTCCAGCTCCAGGGACTCAACGCGCACGGCCAGCGAGGGAATGGTCTTGTTGGCAATCAGCGCGGGCAGGCCGGCGAGGTTGCGGTGATTGGCATGCAGCCCAGTCGGGGTGCCATCGTCTTCAACGCCCAGGAAAAGGTCGCCGCCCTCGGTGTTGGCCAGGGCCACCACCGCGGCTACCAGATCCCGGTCCGGCAGGCTCTTGACGTCGCTCTTGAATTCGACGGCAAGGTTTTCGCCGCCGCGAATGAGCGCCTGGATTTCCTGTTCGGCTTCGTGCATGGCTATCCCCAACTTTGACCGATTAGACGGTTCGGCACGCTTAGATCTGGACCTTGCGCCCTTGCTGGACTTCAACCAGCAGGGCCTCGCGCAAGGCATTCAGGTACCGGTCCACATCCCCCTCGTCGGCCAACCAGGCCTTGTCGAACGCGACACGGAGGTTGCGGGTGTGAACATAGTCGGCGGGCGATTCCTTGACCTCGGGAGTCCCCCCGTCACTCTGGTCTTCACTCTGGCTACCTGGGTGCTGATCGGGGTCGTCTGCCGGTGCTGATTTCTGATTGGCCAGCGCCACCATTTTGCCCAGCAGCTTCTGGTAGCCCTCTTCTTCAAAGTACCGGGTACGGTCCTTGATCACGGCAATCAGGCGCTCCTGCCCAATGTAGTCGACCAGATCCCGGAACGGTTTGTTGAGTTCATCCTGGCGTGGCTCCGGCAGGGACTGGTATTCGTCCATGCTTTGCATGCGTTCCTGCATGGTCTTCAGGGAGGTTTCCGCCTGAGCTCGGGTTTGCTGCACTTTCTCGTCGATGCGCTCCTGCAGGCTATCCAGTTGGCCCTTGAGCTGCTGAATGCGATTCCCTTTGTAGCAGTTGGGGTCGTTCAGGATGGTGCGGATCTGCTCAATCTCGTCCCCGGACACATAGATGAAGTTGGGCTCCTGGCTCTGCAGGAAGGACCGAGCCTGGTTGTAGATGTCTTTTTGTGAACCGCCCATAAACTTGCGGATGGGGTCGATGACATCCTCTTTCAGGTCCAGCAGTTGGTCTTCCTGCTTGCCCAATTCCGTCAGGTGCCAGGTGTAGGGCTTTCCGGCGACCTCTTTCAGCGTCACCAGGGCAGGTTTCAAGGCATTGAGAAACGGGTACTGATCGACTTGCGCTATCCGCCGATCCAGGTCGTGGTACATGTCCTGGAAGGCTTCGCCGGCCTCTTTACCCAGGGCCTTGGCTTCGCTGGTGCGGGGCGGGCTGTCGAAGAAGTCCTCGTAGAACGACTTGAGGACTCGGACCTGAGAGGCGGTGAACTCAATCTGTGGTTCCAGCACCACGTTGCCGTGGCCGTGAGTGTTACGCAGGGCGCGCTCCAGCTCGCTGTCCTCCAGGATATTACCGTCGAGACGAACTTCCACCTTGCCACGGGCACAAAGGTTGGCCAGCGTGCAGAGAATCGCGGCGTAATACCAGCCGTAGGGTTTGCGTTCGAACTTTTCCAGCAGGCTCTTCAAGGTGGTGCGAACACCGCCCCGGTTGTTGCTCTGAATGAACGCCAGCACCTCCTGCTCGGATTCCGCCAGGGCCGTGGCGTCGTTACCGAAAAGGCCATCGTCTGTACGGTTGAGGCAATTGCTGATGTCGTTTTCCGTGTAGGAAACGCCGCGCAACATGCGGAGGTTCGGGTAAGCCCGTGAAATCAGCTCATGGAAGCCCCGAATAATGCGGGTCTGGGGGTCCTCATTCGCCACTTCCACATCAGCGCCGCCAATGAGCAACTTGGACTTGCCAATGAGGGTCTGAACCTGCTGCCGGAGCCTGGCCTCGCGCTCACGGTTCTGAAAGCCCTTGTCATTCAGGATCCGCTTGACGGCTTCCTGCTGGGTAACGGAGATGTTCTGCTTGATGTATTTTTCGGTGCGCTTGAACATGAGCAGGTCCCGCACCAGGCGCTCGTCCGACGGCATGAGCACGAACAGCTCGTCCGCCTTGTAGGTCGAGGCTGTACGGAGCATCTGCTCGTTGTCAGTATGCTCGTGGAACGGACTGATGACATTGATCGAGAGCTCGTATTCACGCCCATGCAGACGATCATCCAGTTTGCGCGAATAGGAGTAGTCCTGCCCCTGGTTCTGGGAGGAGCCGGCGTCATAGCGGATTTTGCGCTGTTTTATAACAAAGTCGAAAACGATCTTTTCCAGCTCGTCCGCAACGTCCGATGACTCAACCTCTGTGTTCTTGATCTCCTGCTCGACGTCCTTTTCCTCGTCCGTCAGGTACTCGTACTGGTCCCCGTTGCGCTGTATGTAGGTCTGTTGCTCCAGAAGGCTCAGGGCTTCCTCGACCTTGGTGCGAAGTGCCGGCAGATCCTGATCGAAGGCATCCAGCATCAGCACGCAAAGGTTACGCACCGTGGACTTGAATTCCTTGACATATTTGACCAGGAACAGGGCCTTCAGCAGCCGGACGGCGAAGGCATTATCGAGGTGGTTCTCTGCCTGAATAATCGCCCGCTGTATTTGTGATTTCAGTGCAGAGCGGATGCCTTCAAACATCAGGTCAAAGGTGGCCAGCTGGCCCACCTCATGGTTGCCGATGTGGATGGCCACCTGCTGGAAAACCCCTAGCATGGAGCGTTCACCGACGGAACTGTGTTTACCCTCGAAGGCGTTGTGCTGCGACAGGTTCTGGATCGCCGATTGAAACAGCGCGAACTGGTAGGGGACGAAGGGGTAGCTGTGGATGAAGTGGTCCCTGTCCCGGAAGTTCCGGTAGGTAGCCGATCCATCCGCGAAGTCAAAGAGGGTTTTGAAGTTGTTCGCCTGTGCGTGGTAGACGTCCGACAGCTGATTGACGCCTTCTTCGGTCTTGGTTAGCAGGCGCTTCTGGATAACCTCCGCCACGTCCGCGCTGGACAGCTTCATGCGGTTATTGAACCGTGCCTGAATTTTCGAGAAGTCGTTGCCCTGCTGCTTGCCCATTTCGCCAACCACGTTTTTCATTTCTTCCTGGGCGGTGACGATAATCCAGGCCCGGCCCCGACACTTGGTGGCGAGGCTCTCGGCAATGGTTTGCAGGTTGGTCATCAGCTTGGTGTTGTCGGCAATGTACTGGCCGACCTCGTCCACAAAGAAGTTCAGGCGGAACTCTTTGTGGCCACCCTCTTTTGCCTGCTTCTCGATATAGGCATTCACATTGTCCGCGAAGTCTTCAATCGAGACTCGGTATTCGCTGCGGTACTTGTCCAGAATGCCCGCTGCCGACTGCGGGTCGCCACCGGTCACAGCGGCGTAGGCTTGGGCAATATTCGGGCCTTCCAGAAGGGCTTGCTCCCGGCCTTTCTGCCAGGGGCGGCCGGCGATGGTCTCGTACTCGGCTTTGAATTGTTCGTACAGGCCACGGCCGTCCAGATCGCGCTCAAACTGGGCAATGTGCCCTTGTTTGCCGTAGTAGCCGCACATTTCGTCGAAGACTTTAACGAACACGGCCAGAAGCGCATCAATCTGGGTTTTGCTGATGACATCGGCTTTCTGATCGATGTTGAACAGAATGCTCTTCGCCGGAATTGAGACAGCTCGCTTCAGGTCGCCCCGGAGAATTTCATTCTCGCTGCACTTGGGAAGGAACAGGCCCAGGGTTGTAGCACCGTCCATTTCCCGGTTTTCAAGCAAAAGGGCCAGCATTTTGAGCAGGTGAGACTTACCGGACCCGAAGAAGCCGGAGACCCATACACCGTTGGCCCCTTCGTAATTGTTGTAAGCGTCCAGGAACTCTTCGAGGCGTTTCTCAACTTCGTTGGTCAGTACGTATTCTTCAATTTCGAGGCGAAGACTGGCTTCATCGTCGGCTTTGATAACGCCTTCAATGGGGCGGTCAACGGGCTTTAGAAAAATATTCTTCAATGTCATTGTACTTTCCCTTAATGATTACGCCTCGAATCGTATCGTCCGCTCAGGCTTCGTAATGAAAGATGTTGAACGCACGGTAGTACTTGTCGTCATGCAGCCTGCCGAACAGATCCAGCGATGCACCGGTTTCCAGCGAGTGGGTATAGGAGCCCGGGAAGAACATCACCGTTGGCTGGTCTTTGGCGGTGCTCTGCAAGTTGTTAAGCACGTTGTGGGAGCGTATGTAGGGGAAAACCTCGCCCACCCCTGAGAGAAACAGCACGTCAAACTCAACGGACTGGAGTTTTGCCGCAATAGCGGGCACCAAATGGGCTTCCGGGTCCAGCACTCCCTGTAGCAGTTCTTTCAGTTGATCCTTTGAGACCGTGGGCTCGAGCTCCAACACCTGCTCCCAGATGTCTCTGTCTTTCAAAATATCGACGGCCAGGTCGTACAGATTGATACTCAGGATCCGGATGCCCGCCTGCTCCAGCCGGTTAACCAACTGCCGCTGAAGACGCTCCATTTCGACCGCTTCTTCAGGCCGGTAGGGACAGATGAAGAAAGGCACTTCATTACCCAGCCCCTGTTTGTTCAGGAACCGCTGGCCGGAAACCACGCTAAACAGGTGCTGTAGTCGCTCCTGCATCGGCATTTTGGCAATGTCCTTTCTCAAGCTGACATCCCCCTGATATCGGATTCATAGACTGGGAAGTAGAAAAACTCGTCAGGATTGTTCTGACGCAGCAACTCAACCAGCCTGGGGCTTAGCAGAACTGCGTTTATGGTTTTGTCCTTAGCTAACAACCCTGCCTCCCGCAGCATTCTGAACAGGACCTGCCGCAATTTATCGCGCGTTGAGGCGCTGGCATTATCAAGCTCGTCATGCCATTCCGATTTACGGTTATAGAAGGCATCGAAATCCTCAAAACTGAGATCCAGCTTCATCGCGACAAACCGTTCGTGTAGCACTTCCACCGCAAAGTCCGCGATAAAGCGGTACAGTCGGCACACGGCAACCCACAGAAGGTGAGCCTGGTCCTGGTGGTTTGCCTCGGCCAGGAAAGTCCGTTCGCTTTCGGTCAACGTCTTCAGGCGTGCAATCGCCTCTCTACAGGTGCGCTTTGCCGTGCTTTCCGTTCTGGCCTGTAGCAGGTTGTCATGCAGCGCTTGAGCACGCACCTCATCCCAGTCACGGAGCGACAGGTACAGCTCGGCCAGCTTCACCGATTCGCGGTGATACAGGCTGCCGGACGTGAAGGAGATGCGATACCGGCCTTGGGTCATTCGGAACGCTCACCCTTGCTCGTCTCGGCGGCGCCACCGCCCTTGACCCACTCATCCACTTCGACTTTTTTGAACTTCCAAAAACGCCCCATACGGTGGGCGGGCATTGCGTGCTTGTCGATCCAGCGGTACACGGTGTCATTGCTGACACCGAGGTGCTTGCCTATTTCGTCTACGGATAACCAGCGATCTTCCATCTCGGCCATGTTTTCGCTTCCTATGGGCGATGGTGTTGCCACCTTATCTGAGGCGGCACGGTCTCATGGGCGGAACCGCCCTACACTACATTGACTGATCAATATATAGAGGTACCACGCTGCTTTCAACCGAATTGATCTGCATAGATAGGCATAGATATGCTTTATCCTGCGCGAGCTGGCCGGCGGGCTCTCCAACAAGATGATCGCCCGCAAGCTCGACATCACCGAAGGCACGGTCAAGGTCCACGTCAAGCACCTGCTCAAGAAGCTCAACCTGCGCTCGCGAGTGGAGGCCGCGGTGTGGGCGGTGCAGGAGGGGGTAGACCGCTAGCCGGGGCGGTTCTGTGTGGATACCTCCAAATAATCCAGGGGCACCGCCAGCCCCCTACCGCCCCACCCTCCCCGCCACAAAGCCTTTCATAAACAGTCACCTGTAGATTATCCCCCCCTACCTCCCTGGAGGTATCCCCCCGCCTGGCGGCCGCCGAGGCCACGTTTCGCGCGCCCGTACGGCGGCGTATCTTTGCCCCAGAGCTCCTGCCCTTGATACCGGTCAACCGCTATCGGGCACCACGAGCACATCGCTGGACCTCAAGGGGATACGCCATGACCAGGAAGAATGCCGACATCGAACACTGGGATGTCGAGAACGAGGAGTTCTGGGAGAAGGAGGGCAAGCGGGTTGCCAATCGCAACCTGTGGATCTCCATCCCGAGCCTCCTGATGGGCTTTTGCGTCTGGATGATGTGGGGGATGATCACCACCCAGATGCAGAACCTCGGCTTCCCGTTCACCGTGAGCGAGCTGTTCACCCTGACGGCGCTGGCGGGCCTCTCCGGTGCCACCCTGCGCATCCCGGCCTCGTTCATGATCCGCATCGCCGGCGGGCGCAACACCATCTTCCTGACCACCGCCCTGCTGATGATCCCCGCCGCGGGGACCGGCTTCGCGCTGATGAACCCCGAAACGCCGCTGTGGGTATTCCAGGCCCTGGCGCTGCTCTCCGGCATCGGCGGCGGCAACTTCGCCGCCTCCATGAGCAACATCTCCACCTTCTACCCGAAGAAGCAGCAAGGCTATGCCCTGGGCATGAACGCCGGCCTCGGCAACTTCGGCGTCACCTCCATGCAGATCCTGATCCCGCTGGTGATGACCGTGGGCATCTTCGGCGTGATCGCCGGCGGCCCCATGGAGCTGCAGAACGCCAGCGGCACCCTGATCGGCCGCATCGAGGCGGGCACCGACACCTGGATCCAGAATGCCGGCTTCGTCTGGCTGGTCTTCCTGATCCCGCTGGCCTTCGCCGGCTGGTTCGGCATGAACAACCTGCGCACCATCACGCCGGCCCCGGGCAGCCCTGCCCAGGCCTTCGGCAAGATCCTCGGCCTCTACGCCGTGGGCGCGGTCGCCAGCATCATCGGCATGTTCGCCCTCAACCTGCTGGGCATGTGGGTCGCCCTGCCGCTGACCATCGTGCTCACCGTGGTGCTGCTGCGCCTGATTCCGGGCAGCATCAAGCCCAATATCCAGAAGCAGTTCGCGATCTTCTCGAACAAGCACACCTGGTCGATGACCGTTCTCTACATCCTGACCTTCGGCTCCTTCATCGGCTTCTCCGCGGCGCTGCCGCTCTCCATCAACGTCATCTTCGGCAGCATGATGGAGGTGGCCGCCGACGGCAGCGTGACCCGCGTCGCCAACCCCGACGGCCCAAGCGCCCTGACCTGGGCCTGGATCGGTCCCTTCGTCGGCGCCCTGATCCGCCCCCTGGGTGGCTGGGTCTCCGACAAGGTGGGCGGCTCCATCGTCACCCAGGTGATCTCGGTGATCATGGTGGTGGCCTCCGCCATCACCGGCTACGTGATGATGCTGGCCTACAACTCCACCGACCCGAACAGCTACTTCGCGATCTTCATGATCATGTTCGTGATCCTGTTCGCCGCCAGCGGCATCGGCAACGGCTCCACCTTCCGCAGCATCGGCGTGATCTTCGATGCCCAGCAGAAGGGCCCAGTGCTGGGCTGGACCTCCGCGGTCGCCGCCTACGGCGCCTTCATCGCCCCGGTGGTGATGGGCGGCCAGATTCGCGCCGGCACACCTGAGCTCGCCATGTACGGCTTCGCGATCTTCTATGCGGTGTGCCTGGTGATCAACTGGTGGTTCTACCTGCGCAAGAACGCCTACGTGAAGAACCCGTAACCCGCCAACTTCGCCCGGCGACCGGCCTCCCGGTCGCCCCGCCAGAGCCCTGCAGGAGAGACCCCATGAAGATCATGGTTGCCTATGACGGCTCCCGGAACGCCAAGCTCTGCCTGGCCCAGGCCGTGGAGATGTTCCGCTGCACCCAGCCGAAGCTGCTGCTGGTGGCCGTGGCCGAGAACCCCCGGGACTATACCGACGCCAACGAGGATCTCTTCCAGGAGGAGGTCCAGGAGCTGACCGCCGCCCTGGCCGAGGCCAAGACGTTCGCCGAGGCCGAGGGCTGCGAAACGGAAGTACATATCGCCGAGGGGGATCCCCGCAAGCAGCTGCTCGAGGCCACCCGCAAGCTGGCCCCCGACCTGCTGGTGATGGCACGCCACAGCCAGAAGCCCGACGGCGGCATCATCGCCCAGTCGCTGAGCTACTTCGTCGACGAGCTCGACTACATGACCTTCGGCAGCGTCAGCTCCTTCCTGGCCCGCCGCGCCGAGGTCCCGCTGCTGATCTTCCCCAGCCCCTAGGCGGAGAGGATTCCCTTGTCCGTGTCATCACGTCCTTCGCTTAAAGGATGACTTCACCATGAAAGTCGCTGACCTCTTCAAGGTACGCACTCCTGAGATCAGGGCCCTGCACCTGACCTGGATCGCGTTCTTCATCACCTTCTACGTCTGGTTCAACATGGCGCCGCTGGCCACCAGCATGCTGCGCGACGTCGACTGGCTGACCCAGGACCATATCCGCCTCTTTGCCATCTGCAACGTGGCGCTGACCATCCCGGCGCGCATCATCGTCGGCATGGCGCTGGACCGCTTCGGCCCCCGTCGGGTCTTCTCGATCCTGATGGTGACCATGGCGATTCCCGCCCTGGCCTTCGCCTTCGGCAACTCCTTCACCCAACTGCTGGTCGCGCGCCTGGTGCTGAGCTCCATCGGCGCCAGCTTCGTGGTCGGCATCCACATGACCGCGCTGTGGTTCAAGCCCAAGCACATCGGCTTCGCCGAGGGCTTCTACGCCGGCTGGGGCAACTTCGGCTCCGCCGCCGCCGCCATGACCCTGCCCACCATCGCCATCGTCTGGTACGGCGGCGACGAGGGCTGGCGCTGGGCCATCGCCCAGAGCGCCTTCGTGATGGCCGCCTACGGCGTCTACTACTGGTTTGCCATCACCGACGGCCCCTCCGCCACCTCCCACCGCAAGACCCGCAAGGCGCTGGCCATGGAGGTCAGCAGCTGGGGCGACATGATCAAGCTGATCCTGTGGACCATCCCGCTGGTGGGCTGTCTCGCCATCCTGGTGTGGCGGATTCAGGACATGGGCTTCATGTCCATGACAGCGGCGGTGATCTCCTACCTGGCGATCCTGGCCATCGTCATCTACCAGGTGGTGCAGATCATCCGCGTCAACGTGCCGATCCTGAAGAAGGGCGTGCCGGAGGACGACAAGTACCACTTCAACAGCGTGGCCGCGCTCAACACCACCTACTTCGCCAACTTCGGCGCGGAGCTGGCGGTGATCTCCATGCTGCCGATGTTCTTCGAGCAGACCTGGGGGCTGACCGCCGCGGCCGCCGGCCTGATCGCCTCGTCCTTCGCCTTCGTCAACCTGGTGGCTCGCCCCATGGGCGGCGCGGTCTCCGACCGCATGGGCAACCGGCGCTTCGTGATGCTCAGCTACATGTTCGGCATCGGCATCGGCTTCACCCTAATGGGCATGATGAACGAGACCTGGCCGCTGATCCTGGCCATCGCCATCACCATCTTCACCTCCTTCTTCGTGCAGGGCTCCGAGGGCGCCACCTTCGGCATCATCCCCTCGATCAAGCGCCGCATCACCGGCCAGATCTCCGGCATGGCC
This sequence comes from Halomonas sp. PGE1, assembly GCF_013000985.1. Lineage (NCBI taxonomy): Bacteria > Pseudomonadati > Pseudomonadota > Gammaproteobacteria > Oceanospirillales > Halomonadaceae > Halomonas > Halomonas sp. PGE1. The sequence goes on along the minus strand of NZ_CP053032.1, from coordinate 416,319 downwards.
GGCGCCTACGGCAACGTGGGGGCGGTGGTCTACCTGACCCTCTTCACCTTCGTCACCCCGACCCAGTTCTTCTACATCCTGGCCGCCGGCGCCTTCCTCAGCTGGCTGGTCTGCTTCATCTGGCTCAAGGAGCCGGAGAGCGGCTTCGCCGACGAGTACTACCTCTCCTCGGTGGACAAGATGATCGAGGAGCAGGAGCAGCTGAAGGCCGAAGGCAAGGCCTGACGCTCACACCCACCACCCGAACCGCTGCGCCCGGCCCCGCCGGGCGCAGCCGTTTCCGGCCTCACCGTCCGCGACCTTGACTTCCGACAAAGACGCCGGCGGATGCGGGCGTCATAGTAGTATCCAGAATGCATCAAATCAGGCAGCACTCGACAGGAGCCAAGGCGACATGTCCCACACCGACACCACCCTCGCACCCGACACCCGGGGCCGTGGCCTGGCCGCGGCCATCTACGTGCTCTACCTGGGCAGCATCATGGCGGTGATCACCGCTCCCATCGGCGTAGTAATCGCCCATATCCGGCGCGGCCGCGTCCCGCCCATGGCCGACAGCCACCTGCTGTTCCAGATCCGCACCTTCTGGCTGGGCGCCCTGGGCGGCCTGATCGCCCTGGCCGCCTGGAACCTGCTGGGCTGGATCGGCGCCCCCGCCTGGGCCTCCTGGGTGCTGGGCTACGGTTTCTTCACCGCCTGCCTGATCTGGACCATCGCGCGCTGCGGCGTCGGCATCCAGCGGCTGATGGCCGCGCGCCCCGTCGACAACCCGCGTAGCCTGCTGTTCGGCGGTGCCGCCGTTCGCCTCGGCGACTGAGGGAGCCCCAACATGACGCACACCACGCTATCGCACCGGCCATCCGTGCCGCGCTCCCCTGCCGTGACCGGCCTGGCCTGGGGCTTCATCCTGTTTGCCCTCGCCACCCTGCTGCTGGTGATCCTGAGCCGCGCACCGGGCGATGCCCTGGCCATGACCCTGGGCGTCGATGCTAGCAGCGGCGGGCTGACCGGGGGCGTGGCCTGGATGATCGAGCGCAGCACCCGGGTCGCCAGCCTGCTGCTGCTCGGCGCCCTGGTCACCCTGGGCCTGGCCGTCGCCCTGCTGCGCCGCCTGCCCTGGGCGAGGCACGCCTTCATCGCCCTGATGGCCGCCGGCTTCGTCGGCGTGCTGGGCGGCGCGGCCCTGACGCCGCTGACCTTCAGCCTGCTGCCGGACGCCGCCACCACCGAGGCTGTCAACGTCGAGGATCCGGTCGCCGGCCTGGTGGGCCTGCTGGGCGGGCTGATCCTCATCGCCACCCTGCTCACGGCGCTGTTCGCCTGGGCCGGCTGGAAACTGACCACCCCGGCGGTGCGTGCCGAGTTCGAGCACGCCCCCGTCCCCGCCGAGGGCTGAAATGAACAGGGCTGAAACAAACAGGGTCGAGATGCGCGAACACGATGCCGACCGGGAGCGCTCGCTGCCCAACCCGGGGTGGGGGCCGCTCTCGGCGCTGCCGGGCAACCCGCTGATGTGGGTGCTGATCCTGAGCGAGATGCTGGTCTTCGCCGCCTTCTTCGGCATGTTCGCCTGGCTGCGCGCCGGCGAGCGCGAGGTGTTCGACGCCTCCCAGCAGCTGCTCGACCCGGTGGCCGGCGGCCTCAACACCCTGGTGCTGCTGACCAGCGGCCTCTTCGCCGCCCTGGCATCCCAGGCCATCGCCGCGGGACAGGTGCGCCGCTGCCGCCAGTGGCTGGGCGGGGCCTTCGCCCTCGGGGTGCTCTTCTGCGTGGTCAAGGTGGTGGAGTATGCCGACAAGCTGGGGCAGGGCATCCTGCCCGAGACCAACACCTTCTTCACCTTCTACTACCTGCTGACCGGATTCCACTTCGCGCATGTGATCTTCGGCCTGGGGCTGATCGCCCTGGTGGCCTGGCGGATCTCCCACGACAACGTGGAGACCGCTGCCGCCTTCTGGCACATGGTCGACCTGATCTGGATCCTGCTCTATCCCATCATCTACCTGCTGAGGTGAGTCCCATGCACTCCAGGACCAAGGGCGCACCGACCCATCCGACACGCCGACTGCTGATCACCTGGGCGGTGCTGATGGGCCTGACCCTGATCACCATGGCCTCGGCCCAGCTCGGCGGCGAGGCCCGGCTGCAAGCGCTCCCCCTCTGGTCGGCGGGGCTCCTGCTGGCCACCACCTTCTTCAAGGCCCATCGGGTACTGATGGTCTACCTGGGCCTTCACGCCTCGACGCCGGCCTGGCGCGGCGCCTTTACCGGCCTCACCCTCTTCACCTTGCTGCTGGTGGGCGCCGGCTACCTGGTGGCCCAGGCGGCTTGAACTGGCCTGTCGCGAGAGGCGCCGGGGGCAGACCGAAGAGGAGGTCCGTGGACCAGGGATGGTCTAGGTAGCCTCCAGGGATGGATTCGTGGCGCCTCCTCACAGGTCTGACGCCGGATCAGCCTCGAGCGCCATTGCCAGGAACGAAAGGGGTCAGGGCGGAGGGCCGACACCGGCCCAGTCGGCCAGGCGGCGCCCCAGCCAGATCAGTCCCCACACCGCGAAGGGCACCACGAACATCACCAGGATGCCCCAGTCGCGGGTGTTGATCAGCCAGGCCAGCGGGGTGATCACCGCCAGGGCGACCAGCAGGCCCACGGCGACGGCGATGGCGGGACGGCGATTCGGCACGGCGGCGTTGCGCATGATGGTCGCTCCTCAGTGGCCGATGATCTGGCGGTAGATGCCCGGCAGCGCCAGGGCGAGGTGCTCGGGACGGTTGACGATGGCGTAGCTGCCCCGCCCGAAGAGGTGCGAGACATACTGGTGCGCCTCGCGGTCCACGGTGACGCCGAACACCCGCACCTCCTGCTGGCGCGCCTCGAGCACCGCCTTGCGGGTGTCCTCGATGCCGTAGCGCCCCTCGTAGTAGTCGGTATCGTTGGGCTTGCCGTCGGTGATCACCAGCAGCAGGCGATGGCGGTTGGGGCGCTTGGCCAGCTCCCCGGTCACGTGGCGGATCGCCGGCCCCATGCGGGTGTAGTGGCCCGGCTTCAGCGCCGAGATGCGCCGCGCCACCCGCTCGCTCATGCCCTCCTCGAAGGTCTTGAGGGTGTTGACCCACACCTTCTGGCGGCGGTGGGAGGTGAAGCAGTGGATGGCGTAGTCGTCGCCGCAGCCGGCCAGGCCGTGACCCAGCACCATCAGCGCCTCCTTCTCCACGTCGAGCACCCGGCGATCGTCCAGCCAGGCATCGGTGGAGAGCGAGACATCCACCAGGATATCCACCGCCAGGTCGCGGGCCTGCTCGCGGGCCGTCATGTAGAGGCGGTCGCTGGCCTCGCCGGTGGCGGCCAGGTCGCAGCGGGAGCGGATCACCGCGTCCATGTCGAGCTCGTTGCCGTCGACCTGGCCGCGCAGGATCTCGCGGCGCGGACGCAGCGCCTCGAACTCCCGGCGCACCCGGCGGATGCGCCGCCGGGTGGCGTCGTCCGGCTCCCACTGCTCGCCCTCCTCGCTCTGCAGGTCGGTGATCACCTGGCAGTGGTCGGGCAGATAGCACTGCTTGCGGTAGTTCCACTCGGGGTAGAGCTGCTTGCCGCGTAGCCGCTCGCCCAGCGCCTCGTCCGGCGGCAGGTCGAGGTCGACCTTGAGCCGGGTCGCCGCCCGCTGCTTGTGCGGGCTGATGACGATCTCCTCGATCTGCTCGGCGGCGCGCTTGGCCTCCTCGTCCTCGTTGTCCTCCACCAGGCGGTTGAGGTTCACCATCTCGGTCCAGGAGAGCATCTTCTCGAAGCGGTTGGCGATCAGCGGGTCGTCGCGCTCCGACTGGTCCTGGCGGCGGCGCTCCGCCTTGCGCTTGCCCTCGCTGGCCTGCTGGGCGCTGTTGGTCTCGCCATCATAGGGGTCCTCGTCGCTCTCCTCGCGACCGTGGCCCACGCCCAGGTGCACCACCTGGCCCCACAGGGGGACCGGCAGCGGGGGACGATAGCCCCGCGGCGCCTGGAACGCCTCGAGTGACGCCTCCGGGTCGGCCACCGCCGCGGCCATGGAGGCGGCCCAGCCCTCCAGGGGGGCATCATCGCCCAGCAGGGCGCGCAGCGTGGCCTCCAGGGCCTGCTCCATGGGCGGCAGCTTGCGCCGCACCGGGCGCACCGCCAGCAGCGCCGCACAGAGGTCGCGATAGCGCCCGGCGAGCCCGGGGAAGCGAATCAGGGCCGCCTCGGTGGCGCGCATCGCCTCACGCAGCCGCGCCAGGTCATTCTGGAGCGGGTCGGCGTGGAGGCCCGGATGCCGGGAGACCGCCAGGTAGGCGGTCAGCCAGAAGTAGAGGTCGCGGTTGAGGCGCGTCTCGGGGAAGAGGTCCAGGGTCGGCGGCAGCAGCAGGCTCTCCTCGTCGCGCCGCGCCTGGTCGATGGCTTCGTCATCGAAGCCGAGGCGCTGGCGCAGCGAGAGCCGGTGCGCCGAGCTGCGCGCCACGATGGCGGCCACCTCGAGGCCGCTCTCGCCACCGCTGGCGCGGAAGAAGACGCCGAGCACATGGCGGAGATCCTCCAGGGCCACGGCGGCCTCGGGATGACGCCGGTAGCTGGCGGCCCCGGAGGCCCAGCGGTGCCAGTGGCGGCCGACGAACTCCTCGACCTCGAGAAAGTGCAGCATGGCGTTTCTCCTATCAAGGAAGCGCTGAGACATGTCACGAGCGAAGATAGGCTGGTCGCCGCCGGAGCGCAGAACCGAGCGAAGCGACAAACATCCGGAGGATGACCCCGAAGGGGCGAGGAACCGAAGGTTCCGAGTCAACCGGAGTGTAGCCTGCTACATGAGGATTCCGAGCACCGCCGGAGGGCAGGATATCGAGCGCAGTAATGTGTCAGTGCTTCCTCAGCCGAAAGTGGCGTTAATTGCTTCCATAAGCCCTTCCTGGACGTCCAGGTCGTCGGTCAGGGGCTCCACCAGGGTGGCCCGGGCCGCGGTCAGGATCGGCATGCCGGCCTGGATCAGGGTGGCGCAGTAGACCAGCAGGCGGGTGGAGACCCCCTCCTCCAGGTCCTGGCCCTTGAGCTCGCGCAGGCGGGTGGCCAGGTTGACCAGGGCGGCGCAGCGCTCATGGGGCAGGCCACTCTCCCGGGCCACGATGCCGCACTCCACCTCGGGGGGCGGGAAGTCGAAGGACATCGCCACGAAGCGCTGGCGGGTACTGGGCTTCAGAGACTTGAGAATGTGTTGATAGCCGGGGTTGTAGGAGACCACCAGCATGAAGTCGTCGGGCGCCTCGAGGAGTTCTCCGGTGCGCTCCAGGGGCAGCAGGCGGCGGTCGTCGGTGAGCGGGTGCAGCACCACGGTGACGTCCTTGCGCGCCTCGACCACCTCGTCGAGATAGCAGATGCCACCCTCGCGCACGGCGCGGGTCAGCGGGCCGTCGACCCAGCGGGTCTCGCCACCCTGAAGCAGGTAGCGACCGGTGAGGTCGGCGGCGGTGAGATCGTCGTGACAGGAGACGGTGTAGAGCGGCCGACCCAGCTTGGCTGCCATATGGCTGACGAAGCGCGTCTTGCCGCAGCCGGTGGGCCCCTTGAGCAGCAGCGGCAGGCGCTGCTGGTAGGCCTGCTCGAAGAGGGCACACTCGTTGCCGACCGGCTCGTAGTAGGGTGCCTCCTGGTCGAGTTCGGGCAGGGATGCGATATGGGTCATGGATCACTCCAGAAGCCTGAAGGAAGCGGGCCGCGGCGACCGCCGCGGCCCGCCGGGGGCATTACTCGGCAGCGGTCAGCGGCTTGCTGGTGGCAGGCACCTGCTCGCGCGCCGGCCCGAAGACCGCGTAGATGAACATCAGCGCGGCGATGCCGACGAAGATGCCGGTGCTGAAACGCATGATGTAGAAGAGGTCAAGCTGGTCCTGGACCTGCATGAAGTTCATGCCGAGCACCCGCTGCAGGTGAGTCTGGACGACGCCCGCGAAGGTCAGGGTGAAGGTCATGAACCACATGGCGGAGGTCATGATCCAGAAGGCCCACATGTTCAGCACCTGGTTGTAGGGCTGCACACGACGGAGCTGCGGCATGGCATAGGTGATGATACCCATGATCAGCATCACGTAGGCGCCGTAGAAGGCCAGGTGGCCGTGGGCCGCGGTGATCTGGGTGCCGTGGGTGTAGTAGTTGATCCACGACAGGGTGTGCATGAAGCCCCACACGCCGGCGCCGAAGAAGGCCACGGCGGCACAGCCCATGGTCCACAGCATGGCGGCCTTGTTGGGGTGGTTACGGTTGCCCTTCCAGAACATGTAGAAGGCGAACACCACCATGGCGAAGAAGGGGATCACCTCGAGGGTGGAGAAGATGTTGCCGATGGGCTGCCAGTAGCCGGGGGTGCCGATCCAGTAGTAGTGGTGGCCGGTACCCAGCAGGCCGGAGAAGAGCGCCAGGCCGACGATGACGTAGAGCCACTTCTCGATGATCTCGCGGTCGACGCCGGTCATCTTGATCAGCAGGTAGCCGAGCAGGGAGGCCATGATCAGCTCCCACACGCCTTCCACCCAGAGGTGGACGATCCACCACCACCAGAGCTTGTCCAGCGCCAGGTTGTCGGGGTTGTAGAAGGCGAACAGCCAGAATACCGCCGCCAACCAGAGGCCCAGCATCAGGACCATGTTGATGGCCGTCTTGCGCCCCTTGAGCATGGTCAGGCTGGTATTGAACAGGAACATCAGGAAGGAGATCGTGATCAGGATCTTCGACCAGAGCGGCTGCTCGAGGTAGTGACGCCCCTCGTGGATGCCGAACTGGTAGCTGATCAGCGCGCCGGCGCCGGCAATGGCGAACAGGCCAAGCTGCAGGTAGGCCAGGTTGGGGCTGTAGATCTCGTTCTCGGCCTCCTCGGGCATCAGGTAGTAGGTGCAGCCCATAAAGCCGATCAGCAGCCAGACGATCAGCAGGTTGGTATGACTGGTCCGGGTAATGTTGAAGGGCATGGCCTCGGACATGAAGTGAGGCCAGACATAAGCGGCGGCGGCGGCAAGACCAAAGACGATCTGCAGCGCAAACAGCGCCATCGCGACCATGAAGAATGGCAGGGCCACCTTCTGCGTTTCATATTTCATCGGTTCGGCTCTCCTGGTTTCGGGAATCCGGCTGAGTCACGGGTCCGGATCAACCGGCCGGGTGGGGCGGCCAGCCCTGGGTGTCGATGGAATCGGTCCACTCGAAGAAGTCGATCAGGGCTGCCATCTCTTCGTCATTGATCTCGAAGTAGGGCATCTGACGACGGTTCGGTGCACCGGTGGGCTGGGCGCGCATCCAGGCCGCCAGCGCCATGCGAGCCCCTTCGGGGTTCTCATGGCCGCCGTAGCGGGTCCAGACGTTGCCGACTTCCGGTCCGAAGTAGGAGCCTTCACCGATGATGGTGTGGCAGTTGATGCAGTTGTGCTCCTCCCACACGTGCTTGCCCAGCCGCACGGAGTCCGTGAGCGGCTGGGTCGAGGTGTTGACGATGTAGTAGTGGCTGTGAGCCGTCAGCGCGGCAAACACCAGGAAGAAGAACAGCGACCCGCCATAGAAGATGTTGCGGGCAGCTGCCTTTGTCAGGCCTTCGGTCATGGACCATACCCCCTTGCTAGTCTGTCTTCTTGTGGAAAACGGCCGTGGGTACCGACCGCTTCCGCCCCCTTAATATGCATTCTCTATGCATGTTAAAGAGTAGCAGTGAGGACGCGTCCATGACTTTGACGAGGGTCAATAGGGAGGGGGCAGAATGACGCAACCGAGGCTTGCCATTCGCGGGGAACGGGGCGGGGTGCCGGCAGCGGGCTGCCGGCGGCGATGAATCACGCCTCGGTGAGGTCCTCGATCCAGGTCAGGGCCGCCACGCCGGAGGGCAGGCCCAGGGTCGGAATGGCCAGCATGGCCACCTGCTTGAGCGCCTCGGGGGACTCGCCCTCCTCCAGGCCGCGTCGCGCATGGGAGTGCACCGCGCCCTCGGAGCGCGCACCCACGGCGAGCGCCAGCTTGACCAGGCGGCGAGTGCGCGCGTCCAGGGGGCCGGCCTCGGCGCAGGCCTTGCCCAGCGCCGCATAGGCGTCCCACACCTCGGGGTACTGCTCGGCGACCTTGCCGGCGCCGGCGGGAAGTTGCTCTTGGCTCATCGAATCGCTCCTTGGCTGCTGTAGAGGGTACTGGTGAGTCTGCCGGGAAGGGTCGGCAACCTAAGCCGCAGTATAGAGAGCTCCGCCCCCCGACGTCATGCCGGGGCTCAGCCGGCCGCCAGCCAGGAGAGGGGGCTGTTGTGCAGCGCCGCCCCCAGCATGTAGGCGAAGGTGGCCACCGCCGCCAGGGCCGCGATCCCGCGCACCGCGGGGCTTCGCCCGCGCTTGATCGCCAGGGTGCCCAGGCCGATGTAGAGCAGCAGGGCGATCAGCTTGGCGGCGAGCCAGGGGTGGTGCTGGGGCCACATCTTGAGCATCACCATCAGCAGCACGCCCAGTGTCAGCAGCAGGGTGTCGTTGACGTGGGGCAGCACCCTGACCCAGCGGCGCTGGAGCCAGGGCGACTCGCGCACCGACCACCAGGCCCGCACGACGAAGAAGAGCAGGCTGAGGGTGGCGGTGGTGATATGCAGGTGCTTGATCAGGAAGTAGTGCTCGATCATCGGGTACCTCCCGGGGAAACCTAGCCGTCCTTGCCGTCCACGCGGGCGGTCAGCAGCGGCACCGTGTAGTGGAACAGGAAGATCAGGTAGGCGATGCACCAGAAGAGGATGCTGAGGTTGTAGGTCCAGTGGGTGATCTGGGGGAACATCGCCAGCACCGGCGAGCGCAGCAGGGCGCCGGCGAACATCAGCACCAGCCCCACGCCGATGCCCGGCAGGGTGCGGATCTCCCGGCCGGTATGGCCCAGCGCCACCCGGGACATCATCGCCAGCATCATGGAGGCGATGCCGCCGATGGCCAGGGCGTGCAGCGCCAGCTCGACCCGGAAGACGCCGGTCATCGCCAGCGCCCACATCACCAGCCCCACCACGATGAAGGCGTAGCTCAGGTGCAGGCCCCACAGCAGCGGCTCATGCAGCGCGCGCCACCCCTCCCAGCGGGCCAGGCGCACGCCGTTGGCGGCGGCGGCCACCAGCATGACCCAGCCCAGCAGGCCCGCCGGCAGCTCGATGCCCAGCACCACCGCCAGCTGCAGCAGCACCACGGCGTAGATGGACCAGAGCGCGAGGCGCTCGAGCATCGGCCAGTCGGCCGGCCTGGGGCGTCCCAGCTTGCGCGAGGTGAAGAAGGGAATGACCCGGCCGCCCAGCAGCACCATCAGGGTGGCGATCAGCAGCACGCCCAGGTAGCCCCCCTCGCGGATCGGCGGCAGCTGGCCGCGCATCACGCCCAGGTGCATGGCCAGGTTGGCCACCGCCAGCAGCAGCAGGATCGGCACGAAGACCAGGTTGCGCCACTGGCGCACCGCCACCACCATGCGCGCCAGCGCCAGGGCGGCCAGGGGCAGGAAGGCCAGGTCGATGGCCATCAGCACCCCGGCGGGCAGCCCCATGGGGAAGGCGATCAGCAGCCGGGCCGCCAGCCAGAGGCCGACCAGGCCCAGCAGCGGCGCGCCCCGCAGGCTCGGCTGGCCGGTCCAGTTCTGCGCCGCGGTGAGCAGGAAGCCCACCGCAACGGCGGCGCCGAAGCCGAAGATCATCTCGTGCTGGTGCCACCACATCAGCCCGCCGTGGGGGCGCAGCAGGATATCGCCGTGCCAGAAGGCGAACCACACCACCATGGCCAGCACGCTGAACAGCGAGGCGAGCAGGAAGAGGGGGCGGAAGGCGAGCCGGGCGACGGGGATGCCGGCCGGCTCGGGTTGGGGTGACGTCATGGCAGCTGTCCCGACGGTTGCGCTAGATTTCCCATTGTGCCTTGCCCGAGGCCGCCGGGGCCATGACAGGTATCAAGAATATTTCTTATCGCGGCCGCTCGGTGACCGCCCGGTGCCTACCGGGTCTGGTTCCAGATGTTGTACTTGCCGGAGGGGCGTTTCATGGGCATCCGCCCCAGCTCCTCGAGGGTATCGGCATCGAACCACAGCAGGTAGCCATCATCCTCCCAGATGCTCAGCAGCAGGGTCTCGCCGCGCCGGTCGAACTCCACGTGGGCGGCGGTCTTGCCCGGCTCCGGAATCAGCGTCTCGACGACCTGAAGGCTCTGCTTGTCGAGCACATGGACGCGATCCTGATGGGGACCGAAGAAGACATCCACCCAGGCGTAGGGGGAGTTCTCGTGGCTGCGCGTGAAGAAGCCCGGACCGTCAGTCTCGATATGGGTGATCAGCGACCAGTCGGTCATGTCGAGCACCGAGACCCGCCCCATGTTGAGATGGGGCACGGCCATCACGCTGGTGCCATTGCGCTCCCAGGTCAGGCTGGACCCCAGATGCGGCATGCCCTCCAGGGGCAGGTCCGCCACCTTGCGCGCCTCGTCGAGGTCGAACACCTGAGCGCCCCGGCCACCACGAGTTGCGCCGATGACATGGCGATAGTCACGATTGAAGAAGAAGTTGTCCAGGTGGTCGGGCGCCTTCACACGATGCAGGGCGACATCGCCCAGAATCGTCTCATCGCCCTCGATGCGCTCCTCCGGCCAGCGTATCTCCCAGACCTCGGGGATATCGGGAAGCGCCGCCACGAAGCTGTTGCGTGGCGCCGCGGTATAGACGGCGCTGACCCGGGAGGTCTCGCCATCGAGACCCTCCACCGGGATCACCGCGATCAGCTCGAGGTCGCGGGCATCGAGCAGCACCAGGCTGTGGGGCAGGTAGTTGGCGGCCAGCACATAGTTGCCGTCGGCGGACAGGGCAACGTTGCGCATATTGATACCGGCGCGAATCTCGGCGGTGACCGTCAGGTTGTAGATATCGTACTTGGTGACCCAGCCATCCCGGGAGCCGAAGTAGACATAGCGACCATCGGCGGAGAACTTGGGCCCACCGTGTAGGGCATAGCGGCTGGGGAAGCGGGTGATGCGCTCGAAGGTGTCGCCGTCCAGCAGGCTGACGTGGTGATCGCCGATCTCCACCACCAGAAAGAGGTTCTTCAGATCCTCGACCTCGAATACCGGCGCGTCCGGCAGGCTGCCATGGGGGTGAGCGACATCGTGGCTGGCCAGGATATCGGCCTCTTCCCAGGCCAGGTCATGCTCAGGCGGCGTGAAGATCCACTCGGCCAGGGCCGCCACCTCCTCCTGAGACAGCAGCTCGCGGTAGGCCGGCATCTCGGTGTCCTTCCGCCCCTCCAGTATCGTCGCCATGGCGTCGTCGGGGCGGACACGGGCCAGGTTATCCGGCAGCAGTGCCGGGCCGATCCCGCCCAGGCGACTGACGCCGTGGCAGACCGAGCAGTGCTGGTTGTAGAGCACCTCGGCGTCCGGTTCGCCGGCCAGGGCCGGCAGGGTGATCGCGGCCAGCAGGCCACCGAGTATCAGGGGTGGCAGCGCCATCGGGATCTCCCTCACAGGGCCACCCTCCCCACCCCGCGCTCCAGGGAGTCGATGGCGTCTTCCGGCGTCCGGGCCAGGCGGGTCATGGCCGGCGCCAGGGTCTCGGCCAGGCTGACCACCTCGCCCACCACGATCAGGGTCGGCGGCCGGAACGCCTCGCGCTCGATCACCTCCACCAGGTCGCCCAGGGTGGCCAGCACGTGGCGCTGCTCCGGCGTGGTGCCGCGCTCCACCAGCGCCACCGGGGTCTCGGCGGGCATGCCGTGGGCCTGCAGCTCGCGGCGGATCAGCTCGGCGTTGGCCAGCCCCATGTAGAACACCGTGGTGTGATGGGGCACCGCCAGAGCCGCCCAGTCGAGGGCCAGGTCCCGGTCCCCCTTGCAGTGGCCGGTGACGAAGGTGACGCTCTGGGCGTAGTCGCGGTGGGTCAGCGGGAAGCCGGCGTAGCTGGAGCAGCCCGAGGCCGAGGTGATGCCCGGCACCACCCGGAAGCCGATGCCGTGCTCGATCAGGTACTCGGCCTCCTCGCCGCCGCGGCCGAAGATGTAGGGGTCGCCGCCCTTGAGGCGCAGCACCCGCTGGCCCTCGCCGGCCAGCCGCACCAGCAGGGCGTTGGTCTCGTCCTGGGTCAGGGCGTGGCAGCGCGAGGCCTTGCCCACGTAGTAGCGGCGCGCCTCGGGCCTGGCCATGGCGAGGATCTCGGCGGAGACCAGCCGGTCGAACACCAGGCAGTCGGCCTGCTGCAACAGCGACAGGGCGCGCAGGGTCAGGAGGCCGGGATCGCCCGGGCCGGCGCCCACGATGGCGACCTCGCCCGGCGCCAGCGGCGCCTCGTCGAGGCCGAAGTGGCAGGTCTGGTTGTGTCGGAATGCTGTCATGGCTCGCTCTCCCGGAGCATCACGGTCTGAATTCTCGCTCGACGTTCAGAGCTCGGTGGCCTGAATGGCCTCGTAGGGTGCCGACACCCGCCGCTCGCCGTCGGCACTGGCGCCGATCTCCTCGTTGGTGAGGTAGCAGCCGGGATCCTCTTCCCAGGGGTCGCCGGTCACCTTCCAGGCCCGCACCCGGGTGTTGCCGTTGCAGATGTCGAGGAAGCGACACTCGGCGCAGCGCCCCTTGAGCGGCCGCGGCCGCTGGCGGAAGCCCGCCATCAGGGGGTCTGTGGTGTCGCGCCAGATTGTGGAGAAGGGCCGCTCCCGGACGTTGCCGAGGTCGTGGTCCCACCAGAAGGTATCCGGGTGGACGTTGCCGAGGTTGTCGATGTTGGCGATATGCTCGCCCGAGGCGTTGCCGCCCCAGTTGACCAGCCGCTGGCGCAGGGCGTCGGCCTGGTCGGGGAAGTGCTCCCGGGCCCACATCAGCAGGAAGGGGCCGTCGGCGTCGTTGTTGCCGGTGACGTACTCGCGCTCCACGCCGCGCTCGAGCTCGTCGCGGCAGTGGTCGAAGAGCCGGGTCATGGCATCGCGGGTCATGCGGTACCAGGCATCCTGCTTGCTGTGGCGCCGGCCGCGGCCGCCGTAGTTGAGGTGCGAGAGGTAGAACTTGTCGACGTCGTGTTCCTCGATCAGCGCCAGGATGTCGCCGAGCTGCTCATAGTTCTCGCGGGTCAGGGTGAAGCGCAGCCCCACCTTGATGCCGCGCTCCTTGCACAGCTTCACCGCGTGCATCGACTCGCGGAAGGCGCCCTGGCGCTGGCGGATGACGTCGTGGGTGGCCTCCAGGCCGTCGATGCTGATGCCCACGTAGTCGTAGCCGATGGCGGCGATCGCGTCGATGTTGGACTCGTCGATCAGGGTGCCGTTGGTGGAGAGTCCGGTGTAGATGCCCAGCTCCCGGGCGCGCCGCGACAGCTCGAAGATGTCCGGGCGCATCAGCGGCTCGCCACCGGAGAGGATCAGCGCCGGCACCCGGAAGCCCTTGAGGTCGTCGAGCACCGCGTGGGCCTCGGCGGTGGAGAGCTCGCCGGCGAAATCGATGTCGGCCGAGGTGGTGTAGCAGTGCTTGCAGGTGAGGTTGCAGCGGCGGATCAGGTTCCAGATCACCACCGGCCCCGGCGGCTTGCGGGCCGGCGGGATCGGGGTCGGCTCCATCAGGCTCTTGATATAGCGGGTGACGCGAAACATGGCTTACCTCCTGGGCTCGGGCTTTCGCCCGGCACCGGGTCGGCCGGCCAGTCGCAGGCCGGTCTTCTTGAGAATGCGGGAGCTGTAGAGGATGCGGTGGTCGCGGCAGGCCTCGCCGAGCAGCGCGCGCAGCGCCTCGGCCTGGCGCTCGACCTCCTCCCGGGTGTGGCCGTGGAACATGGCGAAGAGGTTGTAGGGCCAGCCGGGGAGGTGGCGCGGGCGGCGGTAGCAGTGGCTGACCCCGGGCAGGGTCGCCACCTCGCGGCCCAGGCGGTCGATGTGGGCGTCGTCCACGTCCCACACCGTCATGCCGTTGGCCACGTAGCCGAGCCGGTAATGGTTGGGCACCGCCGCGACGCGGCGCACGATGCCCACCTCCTGCATGCGGGCCAGGCGAGCGCGCACCTCCTCGCCGGCCAGGCCCAGCGGCCGGCCCACCGCCCCCCAGGGGTCGGGCACCAGGGGCAGGCCGGCCTGGGTGGCCAGCACGATGGCGCGATCGGTGGCGTCGAGCAGCGAGGACGACTCAGACGGGCAGGTGGAGACGGACATGGAATTCCTCCTGCTTGGGCATGTTGAAGACGGGCAGGCCGGTCGCGGCCTCGATCTCGTCGATCACTTCCTGGATGCGCTCCGGCGTCTCGGTGGCCAGCACGAACCACATGTTGAGCGCGTGCTCGCGGCGGTAGTTGTGGGCCACCTCGGGAAAGGCGTTGACCGCCTCCACGACCGCCTCGAAGTCCGGCTCCGGGACCGCCAGGGCGGCCAGGGTCAGGCCGCCGCCGAGCCGCTCGGCGTGGTACATGGGGCCGAAGCGGCTGAGCACCCCCGCCTCCAGCAGCCGCTCCAGGCGGTAGAGCAGCTCGCCCTCGGAGAGGTCGAGCTCCGCGGCCACGGCGGCATAGGGCGCCGCCACCAGCGGCAGGCCATCCTGCAGGCGGTTGATCAGGCGCCGATCGGCGGCGTCCAGCTCGGCGGCTGGCCCAGCGGCGGCGGGCTGGCGTGCAGCAGCGGCGGCGGGCTGGCGTGCAGCAGCGGCGGCGGGCTGGCGTGCAGCGGCGGCGGGCTGGCGTGGGTTGGTAGCGGGCATGGCGGTCATGGGCGCTCCTCGGCGGTATAGCGGCCGCCGTGCTGGCGGTAGGCCTTGAGGCTGAACAGCACGCGGTGGGGAATGGCCTGCAGCGCCTGGCGCTCGACGATCTCGTCGAGGGCGCTAAGCACGCGCTCACGGCGCGTGCCGTGGATCATGCAGAACAGGTTGTAGGGCCAGTCGGGCAGGCGCCGCGGCCGGCGGTAGCAGAGGGTCACGACGGGCTCGTCGGCCAGGCGTCGGCCCAGGTCGGCCACCTCGGCGTCGGGCACGTCCCACACCACCATGGCGTTGGCGGTGATGCCCAGGGCGCGATGGCGCACCACCAGGCCGAGGCGCTTGACCAGCCCCTCGGCCTGCCAGCGGCGCACGCAGGCCATCACCTGCGCTTCGCTCAGGCCGCACTGCTCGGCCAGCGCCTGCCAGGGGCGCGGCACCAGCGGCAGCCCCTGCTCGACCAGGGCGCGCAGGCGGCGCTCGGCGAGGGGCTCTGCGCAGGCGGGAGCCGGCTGTCGGGCGTTCATGGCGTCTCCAGTTCATGCCAGGGGATCGGGAAGCCGAGGTCGATATGGAACCCCTCGAGCATGGGCAGGCGCAGGATCTCGCGCTCGAGCTCCGCCTCCAGGGCATCGAGGCGAGCCTCGAGGACCGCCTCGTCCGGCGCGGTCATCACGAACCAGAGATTGAAATCGTGCTCGCGCAGGTAGTTGTGGTTGACGCCGGGGGCGCGGTTGATCGCCTCCGCCACGGCATCGCGCGAGGGCCCGGGCGCCGCCACCGCGGCCAGCAGGCTGGCGCCGGCTCGGGCGTGGTCGAACACCGGCCCCACTCGGCTGAGCACCTCGAAATCCGCCAGGCGTGCCAGGCGCTCGAGCACCTCCGCCTCGCTGCTGCCCAGGCGCGCCGCCATGGCGGCGAAGGGCCGCTCGCAGACCGGCAGGCCGCGCTGGTAGGCGTCGATCAGTTGGCGGTCCAGGGGGTCGAGTGTGACCATGGGGCGCTCCTCGTGGCGCTTTTAAGATGCCTTTCTCGAGCATCTTACCTGCAGCCCGAACCCCGCAAGCGGAGAACTCCGCGGTGGTTGACGCAAGTCAAAAGAGGCATGCGGAATGCCCTTTTATGACCCAATCCCCTTCGCAACCGGCCCGCGGCTTGATATTCATCAACGCAGAGCGACGCCCGGACGGCGAGACTCGGGTATCCGTCACCCCACCTCCTGCGAGCCCCGACATGCCCAAGAGAGCCCTTCCCCTGCTGTTACTCGGCCTGGCCTGGCTGCTGCCCCAGGTGGCCCAGGCGGAGAGCCGGGACGCCGACGCCCTGAACCCCGAGCGCCTGGAGACCCTGCTCTACCAGGACTGCGGCTCCTGCCACGGCATGACCCTGCGCGGCGGCCTCGGCCCCGCCCTGCCCCGCGACCGCATGCAGACCCTGAGCCCCGAGGCGCTGACGCACATCATCCGCCACGGCATCCCCGGCACCGCCATGCCCGGCTGGAAGGCGCTGCTCAGCGAGGAGGAGGCGCGCTGGATCGCCGAGCACCTGCAGACCGACAACCGCCTGAAGACCCTGGACGACTGACCCCCCGAGGAGACCGCCATGCCGTTGCACCGCCCCTTCAAGACCCTGCTCGCCGCCGGCGCCCTGTCGCTGCTGGCCGCCGGCCCCGCCCTGGCCGAACCCGCCGTGGAGCTGCGCGGCACCGGCGACCTGGGCGTGGTGATCGAGCGCGCCACCGGCAGCGTGGCGCTGGTCGACACCACCCACAAGCGGGTACTCAGGAACATCGAGGGCTTCGGCGACCTCTCCCACGCTTCGGTGAAGTTCACCCGCGACGCCCGCCACGCCTTCGTCTTCGGCCGCGACGGCGGCCTGACCCGGCTCGACCTGCTCACCGGCGAGATAGACGGGCGCATCATCCAGGGCGGCAACAGCATCGGCGGCGCCATCTCCCAGGACGGCCGCTACGTGGCGGTGGGCAACTACGAGCCGGGCGGCGTGAAGGTGTTCGACGTCGAGACCATGGAGCTGGTGATCGACGTGCCGGCCACCTACGAGAAACCCGACGGCACCACCGACCAGGCCAAGGTGGTGGGCGTGGTGGACGTGCCGGGCAACATGTTCGTCTTCAGCCTGTTCGAGGCCGGCGAGATCTGGACCCTCGACATGTCCACCGAAGAGCCCGAGGTGACCCGCTATCGCGACGTGGGCAGCATGCCCTACGACGCCCTGATCACCGCCAACGGGCGCTACTACATTGCCGGGCTGTTCGGCGAGGACGGCATGGCGCTGCTCGACCTGTGGCACCCGGAGAAGGGCGTGCAGCGCATCCTGCCCGACTACGGCCGCGGCGAGGAGCGCCTGCCGGTCTACAAGATGCCCCACCTGGAGGGCTGGGCCATGGCCGGCGACCAGGCCTTCTTCCCCGCCGTGGGCCGCAACGAGGTGCTGGTGGCCGATACCCGCGACTGGTCGCTGACCGAGCGCATCGAGGTGCACGGCCAGCCGATCTTCGTGATGAGCCGCCCCGACGAGCAGCAGGTGTGGGTCACCTTCGCCCACCCCGACAACGACCGGGTCCAGGTGATCGATACCCGCACCCTCGAGGTGATCGAGACGCTCTCCCCCGGCGAGTCGATCCTGCACAAGGAGTTCACCCCCCGCGGCGAGCATATCTGGATCTCCGCCCGGGACAGCGGCCACGTCGTGGTCTACGACACCCGCACCTTCGAGGAGCTGGCCCGCCTGCCGGCCCAGTCGCCCAGCGGCATCTTCTTCACCCACCGGGCCCACCGTATCGGCCTGTAGCGGCAGCCACGCGGGGGCGAGCGCCCCCGGTTCAGACGGTCAGGGCAGCCGGGGCCACCCCGGCAGCTGAAACTCCTCCTGAAGATGGCGAAGCTCCGGCTGGTGCCTCTCGGCGATCCGTTCGGCCAGCTCGGCGCCCTTCGCCAGCAGGTGGACCTCGATTCGACGCCGGTCTTCGCGTCCCGGGCGCCTCACCACCAGGCCGGACTCCTCGCAGCGGTCGACCAGCGCCACCGTGCCGTGGTGCTTGGCCTGCAGGCGCTCGGCCAGTTCACCCACCGTCGCCCACTCTCGCCGCTCGAAGCCCTTGAGATGCAGCAGCAGCTGATACTGCAGCGGCGTTACGCCGTGCTCACGACAGATGTCCTCGCTCTGACGCAGGAAGCAGCGCAGCTGATAGCGAAAATGCGATAGCCGCTGGAAGTCCTGCTTGGTCAACCGCTCACCCTCGGTCATGAAAGCTCCTTCTCCTGCTTCACGGGCCTTGACAGGTCTCGCGCCGAGCACTAACAGTTAAGGCACACATATCATAATATGATATTAAACGCCTCGATGCGGCCCCGCAATCTTCGGCTCGCCACACCGGGGGACCGGCCCGAACCAACAGGGGGAAAGCGCCATGAACCTGATCACCGTCGTCCGCCTGCCCTTCACCCGCAGCGTCGGCTGGAAGGAGCTGCAGCAGCGCCGCCCCTCCATTCCGCTGCTGGCCTGGGCCATCGTCTTCCCGATGTCGCTGCTGCCCCCGCTGATGCTCTACTACGCCGGTACCCACTACGGGGACGCCTTCGTCGCCGGCTTCGCCGACCGGGAGTGGCGCTTCATCACCACCATCCTGTTCCTGGCGGAGCTGCTGACCTTCTTCGTGATGGGCTGGCTGATCCACGCCGTGGTCAATGGCACCCGCGAGCTCTCGATCGACTACCACGACGCCTACCTGCTGGCCGCCCTGGCCCCGCTGCCGCTGTGGTCCTCAGCGATCGTGCTGCTGATCCCCAGCCTGCTGCTCAACGCCCTGGCGGTGCTGGTGGCCCTGGGCATCTCCTGCAGCCTGATCTATCACGGCCTTCAGGCCCTCTGCCGCCGAACGGACGAGGACATCGTGGCCATGTCGGCGACCTACACCATCATGGCCGCCGGGGTGCTGGCCTGGGGCCTCTTGATGGCCATCGTCTGGGCCTACTGACCCGGTGCGACATCCTGTACCAGGGCAGGGGGGTAGCGATCGCCACTTTTAAGATGTATTTTATATGCATCTTAAAAAACACACCCCCCGACGAACCCGAAGAGGAGCCAGCCATGCTGACCCCTGCCCAGGAAGCCCTAATCGCAGCCACCGCCCCCACCGTCGCCGAGCATCTCGACGCCATCACCCAACGCTTCTATCCGCTGATGTTCGACCGCTACCCCGAAGTGAAGCCGCTATTCAACGAGGCCCACCAGGCCGACGGCGGGCAGCCGAGGGCCCTGGCCGGTGCCGTGCTGGCCTATGTGCAGCTACGCCATGATCGCGAGAAGGTGCGCGAGACCCTGGCCACGGTGGTCAGCAAGCACGTCTCCCTGGACATCCGCCCCGAGCACTACCCCATCGTCGGCGAGTGCCTGATGACCGCCATCGGCGAGGTGCTCGGTGACGCCGTGACACCGGAGATCGCCGCCGCCTGGAGCGGTGTCTACGAGGAGCTGGCCGGCCTGCTGATCGAGCTGGAGGCCCACCGTTATCGGACGTTCGAGCAGCGACCCGGCGGCTGGCGCGGTACCCGCACCTTCCGCATCGCCGAGATCCGCCAGGAGAGCGCCGTGATCCGCTCCTTCGTGCTGGCGCCCGTGGACGGCGACCCGGTGGCCGAGCATGCCCCGGGCCAGTACATCGGGGTCAGGCTGACCCTCGACGGCGAGCCGCTCTATCGCCACTACAGCCTCTCGGCGCTGCCCAACGGCCGCACCTACCGGATCTCCGTCAAGCGCGAGCCGGAAGGGCGCGCCAGCCGCCACCTGCATGACGCCATGGCACTCGGCGATACCCTGGAGCTGCTGCCCCCGGCCGGCGACCTGACCCTGGTCGAGGGTGACGAACCGCTGCTGCTGGCCTCCGGCGGCGTCGGCCAGACGCCGATGCTGCCCCTGGCCCACCAGGCGCTGGCCCAGGGTCGCCGGGTGGTCTATCTGCACGCCGCCCTGGATGCCAAGCATCACGCCTTCCGTGACGAGGTCGCGGCCCTGGCCGAGGCCCACCCGGAACGGCTGCAGGCGGTGAGCGTCCACGAGTGCGGCGAGGCGGCCGACCACACCGGCCGCATCGACCGCGCGCTGCTGGCCCGGCTGCTGCCAGAGGACGCCCGCTGCTACTTCGTCGGTCCCCAGGGCTTCATGAGCGCCATCGACCGGGCCCTGGCCGAGCTGGGCGTGCCGGCCGAGCGCCGCCACTACGAGCACTTCGGCCCCTCGCGCCCCCTCGACGCCGCCTGAACCGGCTCGACGCCACCGCCAACACACAGCGCCCCGGCCATGCCGGGGCGCTGTCTCTGGTGATGCCGCGGCAACGTCTCAGTCCATATCGAGGTCTCAGTACATATCGAGGCGGGCAAGGTCGCGAGTTTGCAGCCGCGCCTCGGCCTCCTGCTGGTCGGCGAGATGCCGGAAGAGTTCGACCTCCTCGGGAATCGAGGCCAGCTCGGCGCGCAGCCGATACATGTCCTTGAGAGTCTGGTGGGCCGTCATCACATTGGCCAGGATATCCTGCACGTCGTGACAACCCAGGCAGGGGGGAATGCGCTCCAGCACGGCGGGGTGGCAGAACTCCTGACTGTCGATCAGCCAGGTGGTCAGGAGCCCCTGATCGGCATCCTCGAGATAGGCCGCCATGCCCTCCTGCAGGCGCCGCTCGCGGTCGGCGAGGAATACCAGTGCCATACGCATGCGCTCATCGGGTGCCGCCTCGGCTAACCGGGCGTACTGCACACCCAGCTGCCTGTGGAAATCATGGATCCACTCGAGCAGATCCTTCACCTGGCGAAAGGCCATGGCCTACCTCCCGTCGCTTGGGGTGGGTGGTCAGCTGCCGCGCGCCAGCAGCATCGCCTTGATATGGCCGATGGCGCGCATCGGATTGAGCCCCTTGGGGCAGACCCAGGTGCAGTTGGCGATCTGCCGGCAGCGGAACACGCTGAAGGGGTCGTCGAGCGCCGCCAGCCGCTCGTCGGTGGCGGTATCGCGGCTGTCGATCAGGAAGCGATAGGCCTGCAGCAGCCCGGCCGGGCCGATGTACCTGTCGGGGTTCCACCACCAGGAGGGGCAAGCCGAACTGCAGCAGGCGCAGAGGATGCACTCGTAGAGGCCATCCAGCTTCTCGCGGTCCTCGGGGCTCTGTCGTCGCTCGATGGCGGGGGGCGCCTGGTCGTTGATCAGCCAGGGGCGAATCTTCTCGAACTGGCGGAAGAAGAGACGCTGGTCGACGACCAGATCGCGGATCACCGGCATCCCCGGCAGCGGGCGCAGGGTCAGGGTGTCCCCCCTGCCCAGCACCTCCCCCACCGGCGTGATGCAGGCCAGGCCGTTCTTGCCGTTGATGTTCATGCCGTCGGAACCGCACACCCCTTCCCGGCAGGAGCGCCGGTAGGCCAGGGTGGCATCCTCCTGCTTCAGGTGCTCGAGCACATCCAGCACCATGGCCTTGCGGAAGCGCTCCTCCACCTCCAGGGTCTCCATCCTGGGCAGGTCATCCCGCTCGGGGTGGTAGCGATAGAGCCGCACCTTGATCATGGCACCCCCTCACGGCTTCGCCTCGCAATAAGATGTATTTTTTATACATCTTAAGCCTAGGCGCTGCCCCAGCGTCGTCAAGAGAGAACTCACCCTGGGGGCTGACGGACCCAGCCCCAGTCGTCCAGCAGCACATAGAGCGCCGGGATCACCAGCAGCACCAGCACCGTGGCGCTGAGCAGGCCAAAGACCACCGAGATCACCAGCGGCTTGATGGCCGCCGCCTGGGAGCTGGTCTCGGCCAGCAGCGGCAGCAGCCCGGCGATGGTGGTAGTAGACGAGATCAGGATGGCGCGCAGCCGGTCGCGGCTGGCCTGGCCGGCGGCCGCCACCGCCTCCAGCCCGCGCTCGCGGTGCGTCTTGATGAAGTGGATCAGCAGGATGGCGTTGTTGACCACGATACCGGCCAGGGAGGCCGCGCCGATCAGCGAGGGCATGGAGAGGTAGTAGCCCATGAGCACGTGTCCCCAGATGGCGCCGATGAAGGCCAGCGGAATCGAGAGCATGACGATCAGCGGCTCCACGTAGCTGCGGAACTGGAAGGAGAGGATAACGAAGATCCCCACCAGACCGATCAGCAGCCCGCGGCCGATGGAGCTGCCGGTCTCGGCGGAGCGCGCCACCTGTCCCTCGAAGGAGATCTCCACCCCGGGATGCCGCTGGCGGAACTCGCTCAGCCAGCCGCTGCCGGCGAGGTCATCGACGACGGCCTGACCGCTGGCCTGGCGCGCATCCACGTTGGCTTCCACGGTGACGGTGCGTCGGCCGTCGATGCGGGTGATGCGCGCCCAGTCGCGCCGCTCCTCGGCGTTGGCCACCACTTCCAGGGGCACCCGGCGCCCGTCGGGCAGGGCGATGGTCAAGTCGGCCAGGTCGTCGAGGGAGCTCCTGTCCGCTTCGGCCAGGCGGATCAGCACCTCGATCTCCTGGTCACCGATGCGCAGGGTGTCGGCGATCTCCCCCAGCAGCGCCGCACGCAGCTGGCCGGCCACCTCGTCGGCGGCGAGCCCCAGGCCATGGGCGCCCTCGGCCAGGGAGAAGGCCAGCTGGGGCTTGCCCAGGCGCAGGTCATCGATGACGTTGTAGACGGCCGCGTAGGCCTCGAGATGCCCTCCCAGCTCCAGCGCCGCGGCCTTCATGGCAGCGAGATCGTCTCCTGTCAGGCGCACCTCCACCGGCACGCCGGCGGGGCCGAAGCCAGGCTCCTGGATGATCAGCCGCTGCAGACCCTCGATCTCGCCGATCGCCTCCCGCCAGGCGGCGGTCAGCTCCTCCAGGGTCACCCGGCGACGCTCGGCGGTGAGCAGGTCGACGATGACGGTGGCCACATGGGGGCCGGCCTCCCGGGCGCTGGGGTTGTGGTTGAAGCGCGCCTGGATCGCCTCGACCAGGGAGGCGCCTCCCGGCTGTGCCGGCGAGAAGCGGGCATCGAGCTCACGCATCGCCGCCTCGACCCGCTCGACCACCGCCTCGGTGCGCGCCAGGGGGGAGCCCTGGGGCATCAGGATGCGCGCCTCCAGCACGTCGCCATCGATATCCGGCATCGCCTCGCTGCCCACATGCCCCCCGGCCATGAAACCGGCCGAGCCCAGGATGATGGCGAGCACGAGCCCCAGCACCGCATGCCGAAAGCGGATCGCCTGGTCGGCCAGCCCCCCGACGGCCTCGCGAAAGCGCGCGAAGCGTCGCTCGAAGGCGGCCCGGAAGCGGGAGTCGTGGCCCTCGGCCAGCTTCCCCTCGCTGCCCTTGAGACTGCCCTTGAGATGATGCGGCAGGATCCAGAACGCCTCGATGAGGCTCGCCGCCAGGGCCGCGATCAGCACCACCGGCAGCACTTCCAGCACCGCCCCCAGCTCCCCGGCCAGGAAGGAGAGCGGCGCGAACACCGCCACCGTGGTCAGGAACGACGAGAGCACCCCGGGCAGCACCTGGCGGGTGCCCGAGACCACCGCCTCCAGGGGCGAGGCACCCTCGCTGGCGTGGGCGGCGATGTTGTCGGTGATCACGATGGCATCGTCCATGACGATGCCGATCGCCATCAGCAGCGCCACCAGGGTGATCATGTTCATCGACAGCCCGGTCAGGGCCATGACGATGAAGGCGCCCATGAAGGCAGCCGGCAGGCCCAGCACCGCCCACAGGGCCAGCCGCGGGCGGAAGAAGAGGCTCATCACCAGCACCACCAGCACCAGACCCATCAGGCCGTTGCCCACCAGCATCTGCAGGCGGTCGCGGACGATGCTGGTCGCATCCTGGGTCAGCGTCAGCGAGATGCCGCCGTCGAAACGATGACGCTCGGCCTCGAGCAGCGACTCGAGCCGCTCCTTGACGGTCAGCGCATCGTCGCGCAGCGCCTTGCTCACCTCCAGCACCAGCGCCGGCTCGCCGTTGAAGCGGACCTGCTCCTCGGCGCGCTCGCCGCTCTCGGTGATGGTGGCCAGCTCGCCCAGGGTCAGCTCGCCGCCGCCGGCGTCGGAGACCACCACCAGCTCGGCCAGCTCGGCGGGCGAGCGACGCTGGTCGGTGAAGCGCAGCAGGAGATCCCGGTCGGCGGTCTCCAGGGTGCCCAGGGGCAGGTCGAGGCTCTGGCCGGCCACCCGTCGCGCCAGCTCCCGCGCCGAGAGGCCGTGCTGCCCCAGCACCTCGCGGGGCACCTCCACCTGCCACTGACGCTGGGACATGCCGTGAATTGCCACCCGGGCAACGCCGGGCAGGGTCATGATGCGCTCCTCCAGGCGCAGGGCGTAGTCTTCCAGCTGGCGCCTCGGCATATCACCGGACACTGCCACCGCGGCCACCAGGTCGCTGCGGTGGAGCTCGCGCACCACCGGGGGATCGGCGCGGGCCGGCAGCTCGGTAATGGCGCTCACCTCGGTGTCGATCTCGTTGAGGAAGCGGATGGCGTCGCCGCCGGCGGCCATGGTCGCCGTGGCGTTGGCCAGGTTGTCCTGGGCCACGCAGCCGAACTCGTCGAGAAACTCCACCCCCTTGACGGCATCGAACAGGCGCCGGCAGATCGCATCCTCGACGTCGGCGGCGCTGGCCCCCCGATAGACCACCTCCACGGACACCTCCACCGGGCGGTAGTCGGGGAAGGTCTCGCGCTTGAGATGAGGGGCGGCAAACAGCCCGGCGGCCAGCAGCAGGATCAGCAGCAGGTTGGCGGCGGTGGGGTGGGCGGCAAACCAGCGGATCATGGCCGCTCTCCCGCCGCGGCATCACCCCGGGCCCGGGCGGCCAGGCGCGCCTCGGCGGCCTCGTCCCGTCGCACGGCGAGCGCCATGCCCTCGATGGCCGGCTGCAGGTCGTCGAGCACCACCCGTTCCCCCGGGGCCAGGCCCGCCTCGATCACCGCCAGCCCTGCCTGCTGGAAGGCCACGGAGACCGGGCGTCGCATCAGGCGCCCCTGCTCATCGGCAAGATAGAGCTCACCCTGGTGAAGCGCCGACGACGGCACCACCATCGAGGCCTCGGGGCCCCCGGCCGAGAGCCTCACCCGGGTATACATGTCGCGCTGCAGCGGTGGATGATCGGGGGGGCGCGCATCACGCCAGGGGTGCTCGACCCTGACCACCACCCGCACGGCGCGGGTGGCCGGATCGAGGCCGCTGGCCACGCGCACCACCCGGCCCTGCCAGCCCACGCCGGGGGCCCCGACCAGCTCCAGCTCTGCATCAATCGCATCGAGGTCGATGCGCTCGCCGAGGTCCAGGGTGCCGGGTGGAAGCTCGGCCGGGGCCACACGACCCAGCAGGCGACGCATCGCGGTGAAGGGAATTCGCGCCTCCACCTCGGCGGCGGCCAGGCTGTCCGCCTCGAACAGTCGCTGGCCCACACTGACGAACTGGTGTAGCTCCACCGCCACCTCGGCCAGGCGCAGGTCATAGGGCGCTTCAAAGCGGGTATCCGCCAGGTCCTGACGAGCCTGGGCCAGGCGCACCGCGGCGCGCTCACGCTGGGCCTCGAGCACCTCGCGCCGCGCCGGCAGCAGCGCCAGGCCATTCTCCAGCGATGCCACCGCCTGGCGCTGCCCTAGGGTGCTGCGCCGCTGGGCATCGCGCTGGGAGGTCGACACCGACCCGCTGGCCGCCAGGCGCTCGATGCGCGACAGTTCCTGTTCGGCCAGGGCCAGGGCCTGGCGTTCCAGCGCCAGCAGGCGATCGGTGTTCTCCTCCTCGGCGGCAAGCTGAGCCAGCTCGCCGGCCAGGCTGGCCAGCTCCGCCTCGGCCTCGGCGATGGCCAGCTCGTAGCGGCTAGGGTCCAGCGCCAGCAACAGGGTGCCTTCGCGCAGCAGGGTACCGCTCTCCAGCGCCGGATGGCGCTCCACTACCCGGCCCGAGACATTGGCCACGGCCTGCCAGGTCTCGGCAGGGCGTGCCACGCCGTGGCCGCGAGCCTCCAGGCGAAACGCCAGCGGCTGCGCCTCTATCACCGCCACCGCGGCAGGCGCCGGCGGCGTGTCGCGGCGCTCCGGGACCTGGCGATTGGCCACGAACACCACCAGCAGCGCCATGCCCGCGGCAACACCCGCCAGTACCAGGAGCCCTCTCCCCAGTCGCTTCCCCCGTGGGCTCATGCCTCACCTCCGCGATCCGCTCGGATGCCGTGCCGATAGAGGTCGAAGGCCGCCGGCGCACGGTCGACGATCCCGGCTACGTCGCCGTCGATCAGCGCCTGCACCACCAGCCCCTGGATGCAGCCGATGAACTGGGCCGCCGCGGCGTCCAGATCTAGCCCGGGGCGTAGCTGGCCGCATCGTTGCCCTTCCTCGAGCCACCCTGCCAGGCGCTGCCGATAGGTCGCCAGCAGGCCCTTCACCATGCGGCTGGCCGGGGTGGGACAAGGCTGCTGCAGCTGCCCCATCAGCAGGCGCGGCACTCCGGGATGCTCGGCGATGAAGGCCACATGGGCCAGGAACATCGCCTCCAGCGCCTGCAGGGGCTCCTCGACGCCCTCGGCGGCGGCACCGACCCGCGCCATGACCCGCTCGGCCACCCAGGCCACCACCGCCTCCCAGATCGCCTCCTTGTTGGGAAAGTGGCGAAACAGCGCCCCCTGGGTCACCCCCATGCGCTGGGCGATGCGGCCGGTGGTCAGGGTCGCGGGATCCTCCTCGCCGCACAGGGCGACGACGGCCTTCACGGTGCGCTCCCGGCGCTCGTCGGCGGGGAGATGCTGGCGTTGGGACATGCTCATGCCTCAAAAGATAGTAATTGATTACTATCTAGCATGGCGGCGAGACAGCCGCCAGCCGACATCACCCGACGCTGACCTCGGTCAAGTGGATGGCACCGAATAACGCCATCAGCGTCCCCACGCCCCGGGCGATGAGGGGCGAGATGGGGGGCGACAATTTGCCCCATGTCAGCCTCGCCTTAAAGAGGTATTAAATATACATCTTTAAGGCGCTACCTCGATCCACCTGCCAGCGACGTCGGTTATTCCACCCCGCCAGTCGGGCAGAGCACATCACCCCAGGAGGACCTCACTATGAGCCTGATCGAACAGACCGTCGGCCGCACCGCCCTGACCCTGCCGGGCGCCACCCGGGTATTTCGCGATCACAACATCGACTTCTGCTGCGGCGGACGCATCAGCCTGCGCGAGGCCGCCGAGCGCATCGGCCTCGCGCCCGAGGCTCTGGTCGCCGAGCTCGAGGCACTGCCCGCCGGCGCGAGCGACGAGCGCGACTGGCAGTCGGCCAGCAACGACGAGCTGATCGACCATATCCTCACCCGCTACCACGACGTCCACCGCCAGCAGCTTCCGGAGCTTGTGCGCATGGCGCGGCGCGTCGAGCAGGTCCACGGTGAGCGCGACAGCTGCCCCAATGGCCTGGCCGACCTGCTCACCACCATCCATCAGGAGATGGAGAGCCATATGCAGAAGGAGGAGCAGATCCTCTTCCCGATGCTGCGCCGGGGGATGGGCGCCCAGGCCCAGGGACCCATCGCGGTGATGCGCCACGAGCATGATGACCACGGCGAGAACCTCGAGCAGGTGCTGGCGCTGACCGACAACATCACCCCGCCCAAGGGTGCCTGCACCACCTGGCGCGCCCTCTACACCGGGCTGCGCGAGTTCCGCGACGACCTGATGCAGCACATCCACCTGGAGAACAACCTGCTCTTCGAACGCGCCGGCTGAACGATGCCACGCTGGCCCGCCCGCCACGGCCCCCGATACCGGGGGCCGTTTGCGTTCAGGAACGCCTGGTTTCAGGAAAAAGTGCCGACGCCTGGCGCGCCCGCAGACCCAACCCGGGGTCGCCATGACCCGCGTCAAAAGACCGCCGGGGATAGTCGACTAGCATGGTCGGGATTCCCACCACAGGAGGCTCACCATGGAGCTCGTCTGCCCCGCCGGCAACCTGCCTGCCCTGAAGCGCGCCGTGGATGAAGGGGCCGATGCCGTCTATTTCGGCTTCCAGAACACCACCAACGCCCGCCAGTTCGCCGGGCTCAACTTCACCGACAAGCGCGCCAGGGAAGGGATCGACTACGCCCACGCCCGCGGCAAGAAGGTGTTCTGCGCCATCAACACCTACCCGCAGCCCGACGGCTGGGCGCTGTGGACCCGCGCCGTGGACCAGGCCGCGGAGCTTGGCGTCGATGCCCTGATCATGGCCGACATGGGGCTGCTCGACTACGCCGCCCGCCGCCACCCGGACCTCGCCCGCCACCTCTCGGTGCAGGGCTCGGCCACCAGCCATGAGGCCCTGCGCTTCTACCACGACCAGTTCGGCATCAAGCGCGCCGTGCTGCCGCGGGTGCTGTCGATCACCCAGGTGCGCGACCTCGCCAAACAGAGCCCAGTGGAGCTCGAGGTATTCGCCTTCGGCAGCCTCTGCATCATGGCCGAGGGGCGCTGCTACCTCTCGTCGTATCTCACCGGCGAATCCCCCAACACCCGCGGGGTCTGCTCGCCGGCCGCCCACGTGCGCTGGGAGGAGACCCCCGAGGGCCTGGAGTCGCGGCTGAACGGCGTGCTGATCGACCGCTACGGCGAGGGCGAGAACGCCGGCTATCCGACGCTGTGCAAGGGGCGCTTCGAGGTGGGGGGGCGAGACCTACCACGCCATCGAGGAGCCCACCAGCCTCAACACCCTGGAGCTGCTGCCCGAGCTCGCGGAGCTCGGCATCAGCGCAGTGAAGATCGAAGGCCGCCAGCGCAGCCCGGCCTATGTGTCAAAGGTGGCCGGCATCTGGCGCCAGGCCCTGGATCGTCTGGAGCGAGCCCCCGGCCGCTTCCACGCCGAGCCCGCCTGGATGACCGGCCTCGGCGAGGTCTCCGAAGGCAGCACCACCACCCTGGGCGCCTACGAGCGCCGCTGGAAATAGGAGAGAGCCCCATGTCCGACACCCCCACGCTCCAGCTGTCCCTGGGCCCGGTGCTCTTCTACTGGACCCGCGAGCGCTACGCCGACTTCTATCGCGAGGCCGCCGACTGGCCGGTCGAGATCGTCCACCTGGGCGAGTCGGTCTGCTCGCGGCGCCGGGACATGAAGCTCGACGACTGGCTGGGGCTGGGCCGCGAGCTAGCCCAGAGCGGCAAGCAGGTGGTGCTCTCGAGCCAGACGCTGATCGAATCCGAGGCCGACCTGCGCGACCTGCGCAAGCTCTGCGACAACGGCGAGTTCCGGGTGGAGGCCAACGACCAGAGTGCCCTGCAGCGCCTCTCCTCGGCCGGCCTGCCCTTCGTCGCCGGTGCGGCGCTCAACCTCTACAACCCGGCCACACTTTCCGTGCTGGCCCGGGCCGGCATGCAGCGCTGGCAGGCCCCGGTGGAGATGTCGAAGGACGACCTCGCCCGCCTGCTGGCCGACTGTCGTGACGAGGGCCTCGAGGCGCCCTGCGAGGTGTTCGCCTATGGCCACCTGCCGCTGGCCTGGTCGTCGCGCTGCTTCACCGCACGGCGCTACCAGAAGCCCAAGGACCGCTGCCAGTTCGTCTGCCAGAAGCACCCGGAGGGCCTGGCCCTGCGCTCCCAGGAGTCCCAGCAGGTATTCACCCTGAACGGCATCCAGACCCTCTCGGGGGCCTGCCAGGACCTGCGCCACGAGGTGCCGGACATGGCCGGGATGGGCGTCGGCGTGGCACGCCTGAGCCCGCGCCCCGAGGGCATGGCGGAGGTGGTCACGGCCTTCGATGCCGCCCGCCGCGGCGAGCTGCCCACCCCCGATCCACTCAGCCTGGTCGACGCCGAGATCTGCGACGGCTACTGGCACGGCCGCCCCGGCATGGACCACAGCCGAGCCGCCAGCCTGGGGTGAGCGCCATGGTGATCCCCCTGGTCCCCGAGCCCGGTGCCGTGATCCGTCTGCCCATTGCCGGCTTCGAGGCCCGGGACGACCACGCCTTCCCGGGTCGCCGGGCGGCGGTGGTCTACCTGCAGGGTTGTCCGCTGCAGTGCGGCTACTGCGAGACGGCGAGCAGCATGGGGCCGGCCCGCCGCGCCGCCCCGGGGGAGTGGCCGGCCATGGAGGCACTGCTGGCGGCTCGGGCAGGCGAGATCGATGCCGTGGTCTTCAGCGGCGGCGAGCCCACCCTGCATCCTGATCTGCCCGCCGCCGCCGACGCCTGCCGGTCACTCGGACTGGCGGTGGGCCTGCATACCGCCGGGCCCTACCCGGAGCGCCTGGAGGCGCTGCTGCCGCGGCTCGACTGGGTGGCCCTGGATACCAAGGGGCGCGGTGCCGACTTCGACCGCATCGGCGGCCGGCACGGCATCTGGCAGCGCCACGCCCGCAGCCTGTCGCTGCTGCTGGAGGGCGACATCCCCTTCGAGTGCCGCACCACGGTGCACTGGCGCGACTTCACCCTGGAGGAGCTCGAGCGACTGGCCATGACCCTGGCCGACTGCGGCGTACGTCGCTACGCTATCCAGCTGGCCCGGCGGGAACACTGCCTCGACCCCGGCTACCGGGAAGCGGTGGAGGACGCCCCGCCCCGGGAGGCCCTGGAAACCCTGGCCAGGCGACTCAAGCGCCACTTCGAGCACCTCAAGCTGCGAGGCTGACGCGAACCATCAAGGCGAGCCATCATGTATCTGACCCTGGTCGATCTGCTGCTGGCCACCAGCATCATTCAGTCGCTGGGGCTGGCCGTCTTCCTGCTGTTGCCCGAGACGTTCCGGCTGATCAGCAACCGCCTGCTGGCAGCCAGCGTCCTGACCTTCGCCGCCGGACTCGGTGAGTTCTTTCTCTACTCCACCGGCCTGGCGCTGGAGCACCCCAACCTTGCGTATCTGGGCACCCTGGTCGGCCTGCTGCAGGCGGGCCTGCTCTATATCTATGCGCAATCCCTGATGTATAGCGACTTCCGCCTGCTGCCCCGGCACGCCCTGCACACCCTGCCGTTCTGGGTGATATCCGCGATCTTCCTGGTCGAATACTACCTGCAGCCCACGGAGGTGAAGCTGGAGATCCTGGTCGACCGTGACCACCCGGGAGTCCTCACCTCACCGCTGCTGGCGGTGGCCATCCATCTGGTATTTCTCGGCTATCTGTGGGCCACCATCCACGCCCTGACCCGCTTCGGCACCTCGGTACGACAGCTCTTCTCCAACCTGGAGAACAAGCAGCTGGCCTGGTTGCGCACCCTGCTGATCCTGTACGCCATCGCCTGGCTCATCAGCCTCTTCTACTGCCTCTCCGCCCATGTCTACAGGGATCTCGTGAGTGTCACGGCGGTATCCGCCGTCGGTGCCATTTCCGGCTTCCTGTTCATCAACTATCTGCTGATAAACGCCCTCCGCCAGCCGAGCATCTTCTCGGGGTTGAGCACCGACGAGGTGCAGCTGGCGGAAAGTGAAGCGCCGGGCCGGGCCGCCCTGGTCAGCGCGGAGAACGCCGCGCTGCTGCGCCACCTTGATCGCCACATGGCCGAGGCCCGACCCTACCTGGATGCCAACCTCAGCGTGGACCAGCTGGCCCGCCAGCTCGGCGTCCCCTCCCGGGAGCTGTCGCGGGCCATCAACGAGGGGCTCGGCAAGAACTTCTTCGAGCTCGTCAGCGACTACCGCATCGCCGAGGCCCGCCGTCAGCTGGAAGCCGCCGAAGCCGGCACCACCATCCTCCAGGTGATGTATGACTCGGGCTTCAACTCCAAGTCGGTCTTCAACACGGCATTCAAGAAAGCCACCGGGATGACCCCCAGCGCCTATCGCGCCCGCTCATGACCGCCCGACGCGCTCATCGAGCTGGCCTCGAAGTTCGACTTTCCGAAATACGCCGCAAGAACCATCAAAATATTGATATCAAAGGACTTATGACGAGGTTCGACCGCAGGCCTTCGAACGACCCCGGCGTCTTCACTCCCTAATATGGAAGCACAGTCGATCAGTACCTCGACTGGCCCATCCACGATTTCGGAGCAAGACACCATGACCCTGCCACTTCGCAAACACCTTCTGGCCATCGCTACCACTTCCGCCCTCGCCCTGCCGCTGGCCACCCCCGCATTCGCCCACTGCGATGCCTTGGACGGCCCGGTGATCTCGGAAGCACGACTCGCGCTGGAGTCGGGCGATATCACGCCGGTTCTCAAGTGGATCCCCGCCGACGATGAGGCAGAGCTCGCGTCCATGTTCGACAAGACCCTCGAGGTGCGCGCGCTCGGTGACAATGCCCGGGAGCTGGCTGACCAGCAGTTCTTCGCCAAGTTGGTAGCAACTCACCGCGCCTATGAAGGCGCGCCTTTCACCGGCATCAAGCCGGCCGGTGAGATTGACCCTGCGGTTCAGCTCGCCGACAGGGCGTTGGAAGAGGGCGAGATCGATACCTTTCTGGCCCGCCTCGTCGAGAAGTTCGAACAGGAGACACGCTCGGCCTTCGAGACCACCCTGGCAGCCAGGCAGCGAGCCGGTGATAACCCCGAGCTGGGACGAGAGTTCGTCGATCACTATGTGCACTACGTCCACTATCTGGAGGATGTACACAATGTGATCGCGGGCAACGCCAGTGCTCATGATCACTGAGCGCCAGCCCCCAGAAACGCCATCGCCCCGGGCCACTCTCGTGACCCGGGGCGGTGCGCTCTAACGGCTGACGGCCAGCGGTGCACTCAGCGTTTTTTCAGTTCTCCTTATTTTTCCCTTCCCCATGGCCCATCACGAACGATCAGAGATCATGCAGCGTGACACCGAGCCCCCGCGACCATTCCTGCAGCTTGTTGCGGTGCTCAGT
This sequence comes from Halomonas sp. PGE1, assembly GCF_013000985.1. Lineage (NCBI taxonomy): Bacteria > Pseudomonadati > Pseudomonadota > Gammaproteobacteria > Oceanospirillales > Halomonadaceae > Halomonas > Halomonas sp. PGE1. Next base: position 383,883 of record NZ_CP053032.1, on the reverse strand, counting down.
GACGGCGCTCTGCGGTAGCCGGGACATGGGCTCAGGGGAAGACGACGTGGCCTTCACGACGGGCGCTGGCGCAGCCGCCAGGGGCAGCGTGACGCCCAACCCCCTGGACCACTCCTGAAGCTTGTCGTGATGCTCCATGAAGGCGACCTGCGGTATTCGGGGCGTGGTCTCCCAGGAAGCCTGCTCTGCTGCCGCGGGGACGACAACGCCAGCCAGGAGCATTACACCGCTAACGAGACCAATGATATGACGACGGCTCATGATGTTATCCTCCTTCCTCATCGATCGAGGAAGTTTGACTGCCGAGCGGAGGGTTCCACCCGGCTCATCAACAGTCTGGCAAGGCAGGCTTACACGGCGCTGAAAGAACCCAAATATCGATGCATTTTTTCGGCTCGCGCCATGCGCAGTGTCTACCGGATGGAATCGCGACTGCCTATCAGGCCATAGGCTTGCGAACATGCGGGACACTGCCAGCGCCGAGCGCTCCTTGAGCCATGAAGCGACCATAGCAGGTCCATACCGCCGCCCTTAAGGAAGACGTCGTGCATGATGATCAGGTGTCGGGTTTCCATCAGCATACCTTTGACACTTGTCAAGGCTCACGGCGGTAACCGCAGACTCGCCTCGAAACCATCCTTTCGTCCTGACGCAGGGGCGAGGAGCGTCAAGGTGACACCAGCCCCCTCGGCGATCGCCTGGGCGATGGCGAGTCCCAGGCCGGAGCCGCCGGCCCGGGTATTGCCCCGGGTGAAGCGGTCCGTCAGCCGAGCGAGCACCTCCGCCGGAATCACCGGTCCCGCGTTGACCACCCGCAACACGCCTTCGCTCGACAGGGCGACCTCGACGGGCCGATCGTCCTGCCCATGCTTCAGGGCATTTTCGATCAGATTACGCAGCAGAATCGCCAAGGCATCCGGATCGATCGATGAAAGGATTCGCGCTTCCTTGGGCAGTGAAAGTTCGAGGCGCACCGCGGAAACACGGCGAAAGTCGTCGACGACATGAGCGATGATCGGCCGGACGTCCTGGGGTGTTTCGGCCAGGAGGTCACTGCCCTCCGCCTTGGCCAGCTGCATCAGCTTCTCCGACAGCCGCGAAAGCTGGCGCAGCGACGCCTCGATGCGAGCCGCCCGATCCTGCAGCCGCCCCGGCGGCGCTTCATGGCGCAGACGCTGCACCTGGGCCAGGGTCGCCGCCAGGGGCGTGCGCAGCTCATGGGCGCTGTTAGCCGTGAAGCTGCGTTCGGACTCCAGGGCGCGGCGCAATCGCTCCAGCAGATGGTTCACCGCCTCGGCGATGGGCACGAGTTCCGCCGGCAGGCGCTTGCCCTCCACCAGCGACAGGTCCCCTGCCCCGCGCGCCTCGAGCGCATCACGATACGCTCTGACTCCACTCAAGCTATGACGCACGAACCACCAGATGCCAATAAGGCTCAGTGGTATCAGCCCCACCAACGGCAAGAGCAGCATCACGATCGCTTGCCATTTTGCCTGGCGTCGAGAGGCAAGCGGCTCGGCGACCTCGATGAAAAGGGTATCGCTGATCGCGGTGGTGCCGTAGAGCCGATGCGTTGCCGTGCTGCGCAGCCCCGCCTGAGGCGTCTCCGGGAAAGTGGACGGATCGATGTCATGCGAGGCGAGCAACGGCGTGCCATCCATTCCCCGAACCAGGTAGGTAATGTACTCCTCGTGAGGGCGCAGGGCGGCCACCTGCTGGAGCAGGCCGGCATCTTCACGGTTGTAGATTTCGACGACGGCCAGGGACAGGATGCGTTGCGCGGTCTCTTCCAGGGAACTATCGAGGGTCCTGTCGATGGTATGTTCGACGATCAGCGCCGTGACCGTGGTGGCGACCAGCCAGAATAGCGTCACCCCGAGGGTCAAGCCGAGGCCGAGACGACGCTGCAGGCTAATCGGCCGGCTCATCTCCGCCCCAGCCGATAGCCCATGCCACGTACGGTCTCGATGCTGGCATGTCCCAACTTCTTGCGCATGCGGCTGATATGAACCTCTACGGTATTGCTTTCGATCTCCGCGCCGAAGGCATACAGGTGATCCTCGAGTTGAGCCCGGGACAACAGCGCTCCGGGATGTTGCACGAGCGACTCGAGCAGCGCCCATTCCCGTGCCGTCAGCTCGACGCCGTGTCCGGCCCGGAGCACCGAATGATTGACCAGATCGATCTCCAACTCACCCACGCGGATCAGCGGATTGGGATTGCCACTGTAACGCCGCGCCACGGCGGCGATCCGAGCGGACAGCTCCGACAGGTCAAAGGGCTTGACCAGGTAGTCGTCCGCGCCGGCGTTCAGCCCTTCAATACGGTCAGATATCTGATCCCGTGCGGTCAAGATAATCACCGGCGTGGTATCGCCTGCCTTGCGTCGGCGCCTCAGAAAATCGAGTCCTCGGCCATCGGGCAGCATCAAGTCAAGCAGAATCAGATCGTAGGCGGTCGTCGCGACGCTCGCTTCAGCGTGCTTCAAGCACTGCATCCAGTCCACGGCATGGCCATCTTCGCTGATCTGTTCGCGCACCGCCTCGCCCAGAGAGGGCGCATCCTCGATCAGTAATATGCGCATATCCCATTTTCTCCTGAGGTCACAGACACCCTGAGCCTAACGGGTCTGCCTGACGGCAACCTGAACGGGACCGACTCGCCCATACATCGAAGCAGTCGTATCCACGTCAGATTCCTGTCAGGTGATCCGCTTACAGTGACAAGGTGAACATCATCTGGAGAAAACCATGAAAACGCCACTGTTTGTCACCACCACGCTGGCCACCATCCTGGCGAGTGGAATGACCCTAGCCGATGACGACTGTCGTGATCCGGTCGCCGACTGGCAGCCTCACGACGCCCTGCGCCAGCAGCTCGAGGCCAAGGGCTGGGAGGTACGCCGCATCAAGGTCGATGACGGCTGCTACGAGGTCAAGGGCCTCGATCAGGAGGGCAACGAGGTCGAGGCGGAGTACGCCCCGGCATCGCTGCGCCTGCGCAAGCTGGAAATCGAATACGACTACGACGACAAGGAATATGACCGCTCCGACGACGACGACGACGACGACGACGACGACGACGACAGCGAAGTTACCAGCCGGCGCTCGGAGTCTCGCACCGGCCCCGACAGCGGCATCGTCAGCGGCAAGCCGTCCGTCCGCATCGAGTGATGCGTTGTTTCATACGGACGCTAGATGGCCCGATACCAACATGTGACGGAGACAGACGATGAAAAGACTCACCCTTGCTCTTGCCTTCGGCCTTGCCGTTGCCATCGCGCTGCCGGCCCTCGCCCAGGCGCGGGAGGTGACCTTCAATACCGAGCTGAAAAACTACGGAGGCGACGGCGCCTATGTGGCGCTCTACCTTACCGACGCCGACGGCCAATACCAGGGTACGCTCTGGATCGCCGGAGAGAAGTCGAAATACTACAAGCACCTGCGGGACTGGGCGCGAGGCAGCGGTCAGCGCAGCAGTGAATATGACGGACTGACCGGAGCCAGCGTCGGCAGCGGACGCTCCCTGACCATCACCCTGGATCTTGCCGATGAGCTGATCGACGCCGGGTATGAGGTGCGGGTCGACACCGCCGTCGAGGACATGCGCGACAATCGCGCCGACGTCGTCGTCCCGCTGACCACCGAGGGTGCAGGCAAGCCGGTCTCGGGCCGTGGCTACGTCCAGTCATTCAGCTACACCCTCTGACCGCACAAGGAGCACAGAACCCATGCTACGCCAGTTTCATTCGCTACCCGGCCTGATCGCGGCGCTGTTCGTCATCGTTCTCTCGGTGACCGGGGCGATCCTATCGCTCGATCCGGCCCTCGAGCGGTCGGGAGCCGTGGTGCCCGCCGCCGGGCAGGTCAGCGTCGCCGAGCTGGCGGGCAAGGTAGCGGAGCATTACCCGGGGGCCGAGCAGATCGAGCGCACGCCCTCGGGCACCCTGATCGTCTATTACACCCGAGACGGACAGGTGGGCGCCGATCGGGTGGATCCACGCACCGGGCAGGGTATCGCTCCTCATGAGCCGTCGTCGTTCTCGCGCTGGGTGAAGAACCTGCACCGTTCCTTGCTGCTCGATATGCCCGGTCGCGCGGTGGCCGGCATCACGGCGCTAATGATGGTCGTGCTGGCGGTCTCCGGCGCCATGCTGCTGGCCGCTCGCCTGGGCGGATGGCGCCAGTTGCTGCACCCGGTGCGCGGCACGCTGAGCCAACGGCTGCATATCGAGCTCGGCCGGGTAGCGATTCTCGGCCTGCTGCTGTCGGGGCTGACCGGGGCCTACCTCTCCGCGACCACCTTCGGCCTGGCCTCGGAGGGCGTGGCGGCCGAGCCCGAATTCCCGCTGGAGGTCGATGGTGGCCCTCCCGCCGCCATCGATGCCCTGCCGGCCTTGAAGGCAACGGACGTAAGCGACCTGCGAGAGCTGGTCTACCCCTACCCAAACGATCCCATGGACATGTACTCCCTGAGTACCCATCAGGGTGCCGGCTATATCGACCAGGCCAGCGGCGAGTGGCTCTCCTATCAGTCCCATGACGCCACTCACCAGTTTTATGAGTTCATCTACATGCTACACACTGGCGAAGGCCTCTGGTGGCTTGGGCTGATCCTCGGCCTGGCCGCCCTGACGGTCCCGGTGATGGCCGTGACCGGCACGATCATCTGGTGGAAGCGCCACCAATCGAAGCCGAAGCTCGCCGCCAACAGCGGGCCGACCGCCGCGGACAGCGTGATCCTCGTCGGCAGTGAAGGCAATACGACCTGGAGCTTCGTCAGGACCCTGCACGACAGCCTGGTCCAGGCCGGCCACCGTGTGCATACCGCTCCCATGAACCAGCTGGCCCCGCGTTATCGCGACGCGAAACGGCTGTTCATCCTCACCGCGACCTACGGAGATGGCACGGCACCGTCCTCGGCCAACCGGTTCCTGGCGCGGCTCGAAAAGATCACCAAAACGCCCGAGCTCCCAGTGGCCGTACTGGGCTTCGGTGACCGACAGTTCCCGCAATTCTGCGGGTTCGCGAAAGAGGTCGAGGCGACGCTCGCCGCCAAAGGCTGGCCGCAGCTGCTGCCGCTTGACACCATCGACCGGCAGTCAACCCAGGAGTTCGCCCGCTGGGGCCACGCGGTAGGCAAGGTACTCGGCATCGACCTGACGCTGGTCCATACCCCAGTGCGACCACGCACCACCGTGCTGGAACTGGCCGAGCGGGTGGATTACGGCGCCGATGTGCAGGCCCCCACCGCCGTGCTGCGTTTCAAGGCGCCTGAAGGTGGCGGCAAGACCGGCCTGCTGGGCCGCTTGCTAGGGCACACCGGCCTGCCGCATTTCGAGGCCGGCGACCTGGTCGGCATCCTGCCACCGGACAGCCATGTGCCGCGCTTGTATTCGCTGGCCTCCGCCTCGAAAGACGGCACCCTGGAGATCTGCGTGCGCCAGCATCCCAGCGGCCTATGTTCAGGCTTCCTTCATGCGCTGCCGATAGGCGGCACCATCGACGCCTTTATCCAGCCCAACCAGAACTTCCGCCCCGCCTCCGGCAAGGCGCCGATCGTGCTGATTGGCGCGGGTACCGGCATCGGACCGCTGGTCGGTTTCATCCGCCACAACAAGGCGCATCAAGCCATGCACCTCTATTGGGGCGGCCGCAGTCCGCAGTCCGACTTCCTCTATGAGCCCGAACTGAACGTCTATCTCGAGGACAGGCGGCTGACGAAGCTGAACACGACCTTTTCCCGCGTCGATGAGCGCGCCTATGTACAGGACAAGCTCATCGCGAATGGCCCCGAACTGCGCTGGCTGATCGAGAAGGGCGCGCAGATCTTGGTTTGCGGCGGCCGGGATATGGCAAAAAACGTCATGGCGGCGCTGAATGACATAGTCGCACCGCTGGGCATGGACGTGGCGACGCTCAAGGCTCAGGGGCGCTATCGTGAGGACGTTTATTGACCTAAGCCCCTGAGCCACCATGGTGGCATGGCCGCCAATAAAGACGCCCCAGGTCGCTTGCGTCCCGGGGCGTAAGCAAGGCCATGAGGGCAGTTCAGGTCGTCCGGACTGCGTTATCTTCACTCGGAACAGCCTCAGGCCGGAGTGACGGTTTCGAAGCCTGGATTCATAGAGACATTTAAGGAACCACTGAATAAATCGGTTCTGCGCGGCTGAACCGTTCAGTCTGGCCCGATCATCGTCTCAGCGGTCATTACATGACCACTTCAAGTGGCCCGTTTTTCTTGGCAGCCGGTTTTCCGGCTGCCAAGCCAAATTCAAGACACACTGGCCCCGTCGGCATCCCCCTCGCACCTTCTCGCCAGCACCAGGTTGCCGAGGGCGAACAGGGTGAACAGCTGCGCCTGGTTCTTGGCCAGCCCTTTGTAGCGAACCTTCCGGTAGCCGAAGAGGTTCTTGATGACATGAAACGGGTGCTCGACCTTGGCGCGGATGCTGGCCTTGGCCTTCTCGATTGCCAGGAGGAGCGTTTTCATCGGGCTGTCGTCCATCTTCTTGATCGCGCCGCGCTTGGCGGCAACGCAGCACTTGGAATCCGGGGCATCCTTCTCTTCGTCGAGATGCTTCCACATGCCGGTGTAACCCGCGTCGCCGTATACCCGCTTGTCATCCTCCCGGACCAGAGCACCGGCCATGGTGACATCGGCGACGTTGGCCGAGGTCGCGACGACACTGTGAGTCAGTCCGGTGACGGCATCGACGCCGATATGGGCCTTCAGGCCGAAGTACCACTGGTTGCCCTTCTTGGTCTGCTTCATCTCCGGATCGCGCTGCTTGGCCTTGTTCTTGGTGGAAGGAGCCGCTGCCACGATGGTGGCGTCGACGATGGTGCCCTCGCGCATGAACAGGCCCTGCTCAGCCAAGTGGGCGTTGATCTCTTCGAAGATCCGCTGGGTCAGCGCATGCTTCTCCAACAGATGACGGAAGCGCAGCAGCGTGGTCGCGTCCGGTACGCTCTCGATGGCCAAATCGATACCCACGAAGTCACGCATCGCCTGGCTATCGTAGATCGCATCTTCGAGCGCCTCGTCGGCGAGCGCATACCACTGTTGCAAGAAGTAGATCCGCAGCATGCGCTCCAGGCCGATGGGCGGACGGCCGCGCTTGCCCTCTGCATTCGGGAAGTAGGACGGCGACAGCGCGTCGATGAGCCGTTGCCAAGGCACCAGCGCCTCCATCTGGGCCAGGAACCGCTCGCGGCGGGTCACTTTCTTCTTGTTCTGGTGCTCTGCCTGGGCGAAAGAGATCTGCTTCATCGGGTGGCTCGGTCAGGTGGTGACAGGGTGGCCAGATTTTACCCCGCCGACGGCTGCCAGGCAGCTGTGGCGGGATGTGTGCAGCGTTTCCTTAAGGCTGGTGTCAGGTTAAGGCTTCAGAATTTAAACAAACTTAAGCCGGAGTTTGTTTTATGCCTAACATACGTACCAGCATCACCCTTTGCCTGCTTTTGGCAACTCAAATCAGCTTCTGGGCCCCGGGGCTGAGCTATGAGCAGTTACTGACACTCAGTGGATACCTTGCCATCAATTTCATGTCCATCACCATGGTGCTGGCTACCCGGCCTGGATGGCTGGAGTCGCCGTTGGGTGGTCTGGACAGCATGTATCAGCTGCATAAATGGACCGGTATTCTGTCCGTAAGTTTTGCGCTGACACACTGGCTGACCGAAATGGCGGATGATGGTCTCGAAGCGCTGTTTGGCTCGGATCGGAGCTTGCAGGAAGCACACTTTTCGGGCCTGCTGGACGGCCTCCAGGATGGCGCTGAAGACTTGGGCGAACCCGGCCTGTATCTGTTGCTGTTTCTGGTTGTCATTACCCTGACCCGGTTGGTGCCCTACTATTACTGGCGTTACCTGCACCGGGTGATGCCGCTGATTTATCTGGCACTGGCAGCCCATGCAGTGTTGTTGGCTCCGCTGAAGTGGTGGCAACAACCCACCGGCTGGCTGATGGCACTGTTGATTGTGGGTGGTGCCGCCGCAAGCCTGCAATCGCTGACCGGGCAAATTGGAAGGACCCGCCGCTACAAAGGACTGGTTCAGGCCATCAAGCAGACATCATCCAACATCACGGAAGTCGTCTGTGACATGGGCAGGCGGTGGCCAGGGCATCAAGCCGGACAATTCGCCTTGGTGACCTTCGACCGGATTGAAGGGGCGCATCCTTTTAGTCTGTCCAGCGCTGACAACGGCAGCGGGCAGCTCAGTTTCCACATCAAGGCACTGGGAGACTACACCCGCGATATTCCGCAACGGCTCAGCAGTGGCCAGGCAGTTACGATCGAAGGCCCTTATGGTCGTTTTGATCCCGCCAGCGGCAGAAAAAACGCCCAGCAGATCTGGGTGGCCGGTGGCATAGGGGTCACGCCGTTTCTGGCGGCGCTGGAGAAACGCCTGTTCGATGCCGACCCCGCACGCCCGGCGATCACGCTGCACTACTGCACCGCCGGCGCCGTGGATGATCCGATGGTGGCTCGCCTGCAACGGCTGACGGAACAACTGCCGGATGTCTCGCTGCATCTCCACGACAGCCGGCAGGGACAGCGATTGACCGCGGATCGACTGCGTCTCCACGACCGCCGAGTGGATCTCTGGTTCTGCGGACCCAAGGGCCTGGCCAGCACCCTGCGCAGTGGCCTGAAGCAGCGCTCGCTTTCCCTACGTTTTCATCAGGAAAGCTACCAGTTCCGCTGAACGGCCGGGGCGCGGCCACGACGCGCTACACTGCGGCCAGCCACAGCCGGAGTCGCCGCCGGGGCAGCCATCCAGCATGCTCGGTTCGGCGTTGCATTCCGAGCAGTGGCGAGCACGGGAGGCGTCGCCGCCAGCCGGCGATGCTCGCCTCGTCCCGCGAGGCTGTGGAAGGGCTGGCGCGACTGAGCGTAGAGGAAGCGGAGAAGCAATATGTACCTGACATTGGTCGATATCCTGCTGATCACCAGTATCGTGCAGTCTCTGGCCCTGTCTGCTTTCCTGCTGCTGCCGGAGACGTTCCGCGTGGTCAGCAACCGCCTGCTGGCAGCCAGCGTTCTCACCTTTGCCGCGGGCCTCGCCGAGGTCTTCCTCTATTCCACCGGGCTCGCCCTCGAGCATCCAAACCTGGCCTATCTGGGCACCCTGATCGGCCTGCTCCAGGTGAGCCTGCTCTATCTCTACGCGAAGTCGCTGATGTATCGTGACTTCCGGCTCGTTCCTGGGCACGCCATCCACAGCCTGCTGTTCTGGGTGATCTCAGCCATCTTCGTGGTGGAGTACTACCTGCAGCCCGGCGAGGTGAAGCTGCAGATCCTGATGAGCCGCGACCACCCGGGAGTCCTCGCCTCACCACTGCTGGCGGTCGCCATCCATCTGGTATTTCTCGGCTACCTGTGGGCCACCATCCGTGAGCTCGGCAGCTTCGGCACCACGCTACGACAGCTCTTCTCCAATCTCGAAAGCAAGCAGCTGGCCTGGCTGCGCACGCTGTTGATCGGCTACGCCTGTGTCTGGACCGTCAGCCTGTTCTACTGCCTCTTTGCGCATATCTACAAGGATCTTGTGAGTGCCACGGCGGTATCCGCCGCCGGAGCCATTTCCGGCTTCCTGTTCATCAACTATCTGCTGATACACGCCCTGCGCCAGCCAGGCATATTCTCGGGATTGAGTGCAGAAGAGGTGCAGCTGGCGGAAAGTGAAGCGCCGGGCCGGGCCGCCCTGGTCAGCGCGGAGAACGCCGCGCTGCTGCGCCACCTTGATCGCCACATGGCCGAGGCCCGACCCTACCTGGATGCCAACCTCAGCGTGGACCAGCTGGCGCGCCAGCTCGGCGTGCCCTCCCGGGAGCTGTCGCGGGCCATCAACGAGGGGCTCGGCAAGAACTTCTTCGAGCTCGTCAGCGACTACCGCATCGCCGAGGCCCGCCGTCAGCTGGAAGCCGCCGAAGCCGGCACCACCATCCTCCAGGTGATGTATGACTCGGGCTTCAACTCCAAGTCGGTCTTCAACACGGCATTCAAGAAAGCCACCGGGATGACCCCCAGCGCCTATCAAGCGCAGCACTCCGCCTAGCCAGCCCTCCCCCCTCCCTCTTTCCGGTTCGACTTTCATCAAACTGAACCTAGAACTCATATCCCATTGATATATAAGAAGTTTTCAGCAACAAAGAAAAAGGTTCGAGTCCGCACTACCGAACGACCCGACAGGGTCCGCTCGCTATGATGGAGTCAACGCTGAGCAGCCAACTTCTGGCCTGGCTCATGACTTCACCATGACGGAGCAGACGACCATGACGACTTCCACTCTGAAAACCACCACCCTGCGTTCCGACGAGTTCTCCTGCCCCAGCTGTGTCGACAAGATCGAAACCCGGCTCAAGGGGCTCGAGGGCGTCGAGTCCGCCGAGGTGAAATTCGCTTCCGGCCGGGTACTCGTCAGCCACGATCCGGCAAAGGCCTCGGTGCGCGCCCTGGTCGATGCCGTGGCCGAGGTCGGCTTCAACGTCAAGCCTTCGGCCATCTGAGCGGAGCGTTCGCGCAGGCAGGGGGCACTCCCGCCCCCCGCCAATCGTCCAGGAGAGACTCATGAAACAATGGAACACCTGGGGCGTGGTCATCGCCTCTGGCCTGTTGATCATCGCGTCCTGGCTCACCGGCTCGGACCTGCTGATGATCGCCGCCGCCGCGGTGGCGGGCTACCGGATTGCCATCTCCGCCTACCAGGCCCTGCGCATCAAGACCATCTCCATCGACCTGCTGGTCATCGTCGCCGCGGTCGGCGCCCTGTTCATTCACAACTACTGGGAATCCGCCGCGGTGACCTTTCTCTTCGCCCTCGGCGGCGCCCTGGAAAGGGCCACCCTCAACAGGACCCGCCAGGCCCTGTCGGACCTGGTGGACGCCGCCCCCGAAACGGCGACCGTGCTGCGCGACGGTGAGCCGCAAACCGTCGAGGTGTGGGAGCTGGTGCCCGGCGATACCGTGCTGATCAGGAACGGCGAGCAGGTGCCCGTGGATGGCACCGTCGTCTCCGGCCATGGCGGGGTGGACGAAGCCAGTATCACCGGCGAGTCGGTGCCTGCCGAGAAGGCCGAGGGCGTGGAGGTATTTGCCGGCACCTGGCTACGCTCCGGCGTGCTGCGCGTCAAGGCCGTCGGCATCGGAGCCGACACTGCCCTGGCCAGAATCATCCATCGCGTCGAGGACGCCCAGGATGCCAAGGCCAGGACCCAGACCTTCATGGAGAAGTTCTCCCGATACTACACGCCCGGGGTGATGCTCACTGCGCTGATCATCGGCCTGCTGACGCGCAACGTGGAGCTGGCCCTGACCCTGCTGGTCATCGGCTGTCCGGGCGCACTGGTCATTTCCATCCCGGTGTCCATCGTCGCTGGCATTGGCCGCTCGGCCCGGGACGGTGTGCTGATCAAGGGCGGTGAATACCTTGAAACTGCCGCTCGGGTCAGCGCCGTGGTGGTCGACAAGACCGGCACCCTGACCAACGGACGCCCTGAACTGACCGACGTGGTGGCGCTGGATGACGCCTGGAGCGAGGATCAAGTTCTCACGCTGGCCGCCCGGGCAGAAACCGCCTCCGAGCACCCCCTGGCGGAAGCGATCATTCGCGGTGCCGAGCAGCGCAAACTTTCCGTCGAGATGGTGGAGCGGGCCGAACCGGTAACCGGCAAGGGTATCCGTGCCGAAGTCGACGGCCACACGGTTACCGTGGGCTCTGCAGCCTTGCTCGACCACACACCGGATAACGAACGCATTTTAGCCCTTAACGCGGCCGGCAAGACGGCCATGTTCGTGGGAGTCGACGGGCGCGCCGTGGGCATCGTCGCCGTTGCCGATACGATCCGCGACGACGCCCCGGCCGCGATCCAGGCCCTGCACGCCAGGGGTATCAAAGTGATCATGGCCACCGGTGACGCCCGGCGTGTCGCCGAAAGCGTGGCGACGGAGCTTGGCGTGGACGAAGTGCACGCCGAGCTGCTGCCCGAGGACAAGCTGACGCTGGTCGAGGCGCTGCAGCGCCAGGGACATACCGTGGCCATGGTGGGCGACGGCGTCAACGACACCCCGGCGCTCGCCCAGGCCGACATCGGAGTGGCCATGGGCGCCGCCGGCTCACCCGCCGCCATCGAAACCGCCGATATCGCGCTGATGGCCGACCGCCTGCCCCGCCTGCCCTATGCCCTGGGCCTGGCCAGGCGGACGGTGAACACCATGCGACTCAATATCGCCATCGCCCTGCTGACCGTGGCCGTGCTGCTGGCCGGGGTGCTCTTCGGCGGCGTGACCATGGCCATCGGCATGCTGGTTCATGAAGCGTCGGTACTGCTGGTCATCCTCATCGCCATGCTGCTGCTGCGTCCCACCCTCAAGGAGAACAGACAGACAACAACGCAGCACCATGAACCCGCGGATGCCCTGGCGTCATGATCGCCGGCAGCATCCTTCCTTACCACCACCCCATCCATACCGAGAACGGGAGATTCAAGATGTCGATCAAACTTTCCACTGCCATCATCCCCTTTACCCTGGCGGCCGCACTGGCGGTTTCCGGAGCCGGCCTGGCGGCCGATACGGCGGTGCACGACCATGACCATGGCGACGTCCCCTTCGAGCTGCAGCTCAACGACGGCGAAAAGTGGGCAATCGACGCGCCCCTGGCTAAGGCCATGGGCGATATCAGCCTGGTGATGCGCGGATCCATCGACGCCATCCATGAGGACCAGCTGCCGGCAACGGAGTACGTCCCCCTGGCCGAGCAGATCAATGACAGCGTCGCTTACATGGTGGAGAACTGTGAACTTCAGCCCGAGGCCGACGCCCAGCTGCACATGATCATCGCCCAGCTGGTGACCGGCGCTGACAAGATGGCCGGCAACAATGTCGACGCCACACCCCGGGGGGGAGCGGTTCAAGTGCTGGGGGCACTAGAGGGCTATGAGCGCTATTTCGATGACCCGGACTTTGTGGCTGTCATTCACTGAGTCACACCCCGGCAACAACGAAATCCGGCGTGCCTTGCACGCCGGATTTTCTGGTTGCTGCCAGTCAGGAAAGGCGACTCACCCGCCGAGCCGATGGCTCAGCCGCACTTCGACCAGCCGCAGCCGGAGTAGCAGGTGGGGCAGCCGTCCATCATGATCAGCTCGCCGTTGCACTCGGGGCAGTGGCCCACCACGGTGGGGCCGTCACCCTTGGCATGGGCGGCCTCCTCGGCCTTGCGCTCGGCCTGCTCGATCTCCTCGGCGGTGGGCGGCACCCACAGGTGGCCGCTGGCCTGGCGCTGGGCGTAGCGGGCAACCAGCTCCTCCACCGGCACCTGGTTGCCGTCCTGATCGAGGAAGCCGCGGCGGTAGAGGATCTGCTGGATCGACCAGGCGATGGCCGCCACTTCGGAGTCGTGGAACACCGGCTTGCCCCAGCGGTTCATGCCGCAGCGCACCAGTCCCTTGTCCCAGGCCACCTTGCGCAGGTCGGCCACCGCCTGGGTGACGTAGCCGCCGCGGGCGGCCAGCGACAGGCTGCGCATGGTGGCGGTGATCCACTGGTGCTCACTGGAGAGCTGGCCGGAGGGGAAGAAGAACTCCACCGGGCGCTCGATCACCACCCGCTTGCCGCCCAGCACGCCCTCAACGGGCATGAAGGAGACCAGCAGGTAGACCTTCTTGCGCCCCTCGGCGCCGACGTAGGAGATCTTCTCCGACACGGCCTCCAGAGTGCCCTCGGGACGCGAGGGAATGCGCACCGTGAGCGGATTCTCCTCGGGCAGCGGCGGCTCTTCCACCGCCTTCTTGACGCTGTAGGAAACGATCTTGGACGTGATCTCGACGGCCATCAGGAGGCTCCTCCGGAAAATTGTTGGGTGGCACTGGGCATCCATCGCTCGGGGCTGATCCGGCAAGTGCCGTTATTACCACTTGCCATAGGTGCCTTCCTTCAGCGCATCATAGAGGTTGGCCGCGTTGTGCTCCTCGCCGTCGTAGATGATCTTCTCGTCACCGGCAAGCTCGATGGTTTCGCCGTTCTCCAGCTCGAACACGTAGGTGGTGTTCTTGAGATCGTCCTCGCGCACCAGCACGCCCTGGAAGGCCTCCGGGTTGAAGCGGAAGGTGGTGCAACCCTTGAGCTTGCTGGCGTAGGCGTCCAGGTAGAGGTCCTTGAACTCCTCGAAGGCGAACTCGGTGGGCACGTTCACCGTCTTGGAGATGGCGGAGTCGACCCAGGCCTGGGCGGCGGCCTGCACCGCCACGTGCTGCTTCGGGCTCACCGCATCGGCGGTGATGAAGTAGTCGGGCAGGTCGCTCTCCACGGCGTCGGCGGCGATGAAGTGGCGGTAGGCCGCCAGCTCGAAGGAGACCACCTCCACCTGCTCCTTGGTCTTCTTGCCCGACTGGATCACGTTGCGGAAGTAGCGGTGCGAGAACGACGGCTCGATGCCGTTGGAGGCGTTGTTGCCCAGCGACAGCGAGATCGTGCCGGTCGGCGCGATGGAGCTGTGATGGGTGAAGCGCGCGCCGTGCTCGGCGAGCTGGGCGACCAGCTCCGGCTCCACCTCGGCGACCTTCTGCATGTAGCGGCTGTAGCGGGCGTGCAGGATGCGGCCCGGCACCTTGTCGCCGACCTCGTAGCCGTCCTTCTTGAGCTCGGGACGCTCGCGCATCATCTTCGGGGTGATCTCGTAGTCCTCGGCGAGAGCCGGAGCCATGCCCTTCTCCCGGGAGAGCTCGAGCGCCTGCTTCCAGCCCTCCACGGCCAGGTTGCGGCTCACCTCCTCGGTGAAGGCCAGCGACTCCGGCGAGCCGTAGGGGATCTTGAGCATGGTCAGGGTGGAGCCCAGACCCAGGAAGCCCATGCCGTGGCGGCGCTTGGCCTCGATCTCGCGGCGCTGGCCGGGAAGCGGCAGGCCGCTGATCTCCACCACGTTGTCGAGCATGCGGGTGAAGATCGCCACCACCTGGCGGTAGCGCTCCCAGTCGAAGCGCGGCTTCTTGCCGAAGGGGTCGATGACGAAGCGGGTCAGGTTGACCGAGCCCAGCAGGCAGGCGCCCTCCGGGGGCAGCGGCTGCTCGCCGCAGGGGTTGGTGGCGCGAATCTCCTCGCAGAACCAGTTGTTGTTCATCCGGTTGACCTGGTCGATCAGGATGAAGCCCGGCTCGGCGAAGTCGTAGGTGGAACGCATGATGGTGTCCCACAGCTCGCGGGCCCTGATCACCTCGACGATGCGGCAGGCCACGCGGCCCTCGGCGTCGATGGTGTAGCCCTCCTCGATCACCGGCCAGTCGCGGTAGAGCAGCTCGCTCTCGTCGACGTCGTCCTTCTCGCCGGCGTGCAGCGGGAAGGCCAGCGGCCAGTCGGTGTCGTTCTTCACCGCTTCCATGAACTCGTCGGTGATCAGCAGGCTGAGGTTGAACTGGCGCAGGCGGCCCGCCTCGCGCTTGGCCTCGATGAACTGGCGCACGTCGGGGTGGCCGACGTCGAAGGTGCCCATCTGGGCGCCGCGGCGCCCGCCGGCGGAGGCCACCGTGAAGCACATCTTGTCGTAGATATCCATGAACGCCAGGGGGCCGTTGGTGCCGGCCCCGGCGCCGAACACGAAGGCGCCCTTGTGGCGCAGGGTGGAGAAGTCGTAGCCGATGCCGCAGCCCGCCTTGAGGGTCATGCCGGCATCCACCACAGAGTCGAGAATGTCGTGCATGGAGTCGCGGATGGTGCGCGACACCGTGCAGTTGATCAGGCTCACCGCCGGCTTGTAGGCCTCGGCGCCGGCGTTGGACATGATCCGCCCGGCCGGGATGGCACCGTTCTCCAGCGCCCAGCGGAACTTCGGCAGCCACTCATCGGCACGTTCACCCTCCACCGCGGCCAGGGCCCGGGCCACCCGCTCCCAGGTGGCACCCACGTCCTTGTCCACGGGCTTGCCGTGGCGATCCTTGAGGCGGTACTTGGAGTCCCAGATGTCGCGGGACGGCCCCTGCAGGGGGACCTCGCTGGATGACTTCACGGCCTTGGTGGAAGTGCTCATGCGGATGGCTCCGGAAGAAAGTCGGTTTATCGGAAAAGGGTCAGCTCGTGCGTCTCGCCAGCCGCTCCAGGCGGACCAGCAGTTCACCGAAGGGCCCCTGGGCCAGCCCCTCCTCGCGACCGTCGAGGAGGTTCTTGACCATCAGGCCGAGCTCGGTGTCGCCCTCGATCAGCAGCCGGCGCTGGAAGAACAGGGCGTCGGGGTCCTCGCGGCGGGTGGCCAGGCAGAGGAACTCGCGCCAGCCGCCGCGGATGGAGGCCTCGCCGGGCTCGGTACAGACCCTGAGGCGCTCGTTCTCGAGGGTCAGGGTCAACGCCACGCCGAGATCCTCGATGGCCAGGGTGATGCGGCGCCCCTCGAGGGCGTCGAACTCCCCCTCGGCCAGGGGCTCGGCGAAGGTGCGGTTGAGCAGCGGTTCCACCAGGCGGCGCTTGACGCCGACCGGCACGCGCGGATCGACGGCGCGAATCAGGCGGGCGGGTGCGGGAAGGCGCGGCAGGGCCTGTAACGGTAAAGGCAACAACGGCAGGGACATGACAGCTCTCCTGAGGATAACCACGCGGCCGAGGCCGCCGAACCGTTCATCCTAGGCCGGTGTTCCCCGGGCTGCACTGACATGCATCATGTCGCCGGACAGCCCTCGATCACCCGCGGCCCGCCTACCATATATAGACCATATCGCCTCGGCAAGCCCCATATCTGGTGCAGGCGAGGCGACATCATGACCCATTTTCATTTGACAGCGAGAGAGCCGCGGCGTGGCGCGGCCAGGGGCGGGAGACGGCGCGTCGATCGGCTGCGCCGACTCGCTCAGACGGTGCGCGAGTAGCGGTTCTCCTCGGGCTTGAGATAGGCGTCGAAGGCCATGGCGGCATTGCGCATCATCAGCCGGCCGGCGGGCAGCACCTCGATCTCGCCCTCGCGGATCGCCAGCAGGCCGTCGTCGGCCATCTCCTCAAGCTGCGCCAGGGCGTCGGCGAAGTAGTCGCGGAAGACGATGCCGTGGGCGGCCTCGATGGCGGCGAAGTCGATGCGGTTGTGGCACATCAGGGCGTTGATCACGTCGCGGCGCAGGCGGTCATCGGCGTTGAGGCGATAGCCGCGGAACACCGGCAGGCGCCCTTCCTCCAGGCGATGCTGATACTGGGCGGTCTCCTTGACGTTCTGGCTGTAGGTGTCGCCCACCTTGCCGATGGAGGTGATGCCCAGGGCGATCATGTCGCAGTCGGCGTGGGTGGAGTAGCCCTGGAAGTTGCGCTGCAGGGTGCCGTTCTCGCGGGCCAGGGTCAGCTCGTCGTCGGGCAGGGCGAAGTGGTCCATGCCGATGTAGACGTAGCCGGCGGCGGTGAGGCGGCGAATCGTCAGCTCGAGCAGCTCCAGCTTGCGCTCCGGCGGCGGCATGTCCTCGGGGCGGATCAGGCGCTGGGCCTTGAACAGCTCGGGCAGGTGCGCATAGCTGTAGCTGGCGATGCGGTCCGGCTGCAGGGCGATGATCTTGGTCAGGGTGGCATCGAAGCTGGCCACGGTCTGGCGCGGCAGGCCATAGATCAGGTCGACGCTCACCGACGCGAAGCCCGCGTCGCGGGCCGCCTGGACCAGTTCGACCACCTGCTCCTCGCTCTGCAGGCGGTTGACCGCCTCCTGCACCTCGCGGTCGAAGTCCTGCACCCCGAAGCTCAGCCGGTTGAAGCCCAGGTCATGGAGCTCGTGGATCTGCTCGGGCGTCACGGTGCGCGGGTCCACCTCCAGGGAGAACTCGCGCTCGGCAGGCGGGGCGAAGTGGAAGGCCTCGTCCAGCGCCGCCATCAGCTCGCCGAGCTGGGCGTTGCTCAGGTAGGTGGGCGTGCCGCCGCCCAGGTGCAGCTGGGTCATGCGCCGCGACTCGTCGAACAGCGCGCCCTGCACGCGGATCTCCTGCTTGAGCCACTCGAGGTACTCGGCGGCGCGCTCGGTGTTGTGGGTGATGATCTTGTTGCAGGCGCAGTAGTAGCAGAGGCTCTTGCAGAAGGGGATATGCACATAGACCGACAGCGACTTGGGCGTCTCGGCCCGGTTGCTGCGCTCGGCGGCGGCGCGATAGTCGTCCTCGGCGAAGGCCGCATGGAACTGGGGCGCCGTGGGGTAGGAGGTATAGCGCGGCCCCGGACGGTCGTACTTCTCCACCAGGGGGCGATCGAACAGCAGGTCGTCTTGCATCGTGAAACAGCCTCTTTGACCGGGTGGCGGCACCGCAGCGCCGCCGTATGGGGCAGAGTATGCCATTC
This sequence comes from Halomonas sp. PGE1, assembly GCF_013000985.1. NCBI lineage: Bacteria > Pseudomonadati > Pseudomonadota > Gammaproteobacteria > Oceanospirillales > Halomonadaceae > Halomonas > Halomonas sp. PGE1. The sequence continues at coordinate 365,591 of NZ_CP053032.1, read as the reverse complement.
AGGGTCCGGCGCGTCGGTACCCTTCTCGAGGTAGCTGACCTGGATCAAGCCTGCGGCGCACCGTGCGGCGGCACCAGTGGAGCAGCCGCCAGGCGGCGAGCCCCCAGGCCAGGCTCCAGGCGAGGGCAGAGCCCCACAGCAGCAGCAGCCACCCTTCTCCTGCGTCCAGCGCCAGCAGGCGCAGCACCGCGGCGAGCGAGAAGAGCAGCGCCAGGGGCAGCAGCAGCGGCTCCGCCTCGGGGCGCGCCTTGGCGCGCAGGATTGCCTGGCGCAGCATGATGCCGGAGGCCAGGGTGCCGAGCGCCCCGATGGTGAAGGCATGCAGGGTGGCGCTGGCATGGGGCTGCTGCCACCAGGCCCGGGCCAGCAACAAGAGGCCCACCCCCAACCAGGCGTAGCCCATCATCAGCCCCAGCAGGTCGGGGCGGCCCCGGCAGGCCCAGGGGCGCCAGCGCCACAGCCGCCACAGCACCAGCCCCCCCGCCGCCAGCACCAGCACCGCCGCCAGCGGCCGCAGCGGTGGCCACAGCATCAGCAACGGCGTCACCCCGAGCAGCACGATCAGCCCCGCCTCGGTGCGCGGCTGGACCCCGGCACCGGCCTGGCGCCGGCTGGCCATCAGGTAGCCGTTCACCGCCGGCGCCAGCACCCGCCCACCCATGAACACCATCAGCAGCGCCAGCCACAGCACCCCCTGGTGCATCACCAGCGCCGTGGTCGGCATGACGCCCAGGTGACGCCAGACCAGGGTGACCAGGGCCAGCAGGCAGAGCAGCCCCAGCAGCGGCGATAGCACCCGGTTGCGCCACTTCTTGGCGGCAAGGAAGCGCGGCACCAGGTGCCAGGCGACCAGCAGCACGAAACCGGCATCGGCGAGGATCACCGGCAGGGCTCCCGGCCAGACCAGGCCGCCCAGCCGCGCCAGCAGCCACAGGGCGACCAGCGCCTGCAGCCGTCGCGGCGGCAGCGGCCCTAGCAGGTAGCCGGCGATCACCGTCAGGGCGAAGCCGAACAGCAGTTCGCGACCATGTGCCGCAGGGGAAGCCAGCAGCGGCACTTCCTGCAGGTGATAGAGTGACAGCAGCGAGAGCGGCACCAGCAGGGCCGCATGGAGCGCGGCCAGCGGGAAGAGCCAGCGCCAGGCGGGAACGTTGGAAGCGGTTCCCCCGGTGCGACTCGGGGAAGGTTTTGCGTCACTCTTTAACATGCATGTAAAATTCTATTTATTGAGCATCGCCGCCACGGGGGAGGTTCCATGACACACCCGGTCTCGCGCATCGCCTGGAGCGGGCTGGCCTACGGCTGCATCGGCCTGGGCACCGCCGGGCTGGTGGTGCCGCTACTGCCCACCACGCCCTTCCTGCTGCTGGCGGCCTGGGCCGCCCCCAAGGGCTCGCCGCGGCTGGCCCGATGGCTGCACGACCATCCGCGCCTGGGGCCCACCCTGCACGCCTGGCGGGAACAGCGCGCGGTGCCGCGCCGGGCCAAGCGGCTGGCGCTGGTGCTGCTGCTGATCAGCTGGCTGGTGCTGTGGGTCGGCGGCGCGGCGCCAGTCGTGCTGGCACTGACCGGCCTGCTGTTCTGCGGCGTGGCAGGCTTCCTGCTGACGCGACCCGATGCCGCAGGCGATGATGCCTTAACGGTAGCGAGCGGAAAAATGATAGAATAGAAGCTTCTTATCTAATCATGTTTGACTACTATCAAGCAGAGAGGTGGCAGCCCTCGTATGCACCTGACCCGCTTTACCGACTACTCCATTCGCGTGCTGATCTACCTGGCGGCGAAGGGGGAGGAGCGCTCGACGATCCATGAGATCGCCACCAGCTTCGAGGTCTCCCGCAACCACCTGATGAAGGTGGTCCAGGACCTGAGCCACAAGGGCTACATCACCGCCATTCGCGGCAAGAACGGCGGCCTGCTGCTCAAGAAGGCCCCCGAGGAGATTCGCCTGGGCAGGCTGGTGCGCGATACCGAGAACGACCTGGAGCTGGTGGAGTGCTTCGGCGACAGCAACGAGTGCAAGATCACCCCGGCCTGCCGGCTCAAGCCGATCCTGGCCGAGGCGCTGCGTGCCTTTCTCGCCGTGCTCGACAAGTACACCCTGGCCGACATGCTGGGCCCCCAGCAGCCGCAGCTGGTCGAGCTGCTGAGAATCGAGCCATTGGCCAGCAAGGCCGGCAGCACCCCGCCGCTGGCCCCCTGACGACCGCCGGCTTGCGCTGCCGGGCGGCGTCGGCGATGCTTGAAAGTGCGTTTCGCCATGACATGGGTCATGGCTGCCCACGGCGCCCTGCGCCATCATGGGCCCAGACATCGGAGGCATCGGCGCCATCCGATTTTTTCACCGCCTAAAGATGCATTCTGGAGACATGTTCATGAAGCGACTGGCCACTCTCACCCTGACCGGCATCGCCGCCCTGGCCCTCTCGGCCGCCGTCCAGGCCGAGCCCGACGGCGAGGCGATCTACAACCAGGCCTGCATGGCCTGCCACATGACCGGTGCCGCCGGCGCGCCCATCAAGGGCGACGAGGCCGCCTGGGCCCCGCGCCTGGAGCAGGGCATGGAGACCCTCTATGACCACTCCATCAACGGCTTCCAGGCCATGCCGGCCCGCGGCGGCTTCACCAACCTCAGCGACGAGGAGGTGAAGGCCGCGGTGGACTTCATGCTCGAACCGGTGCTCTGAGCCGCTCTGAGCCACAGGGCCAGCACCCGACCAGAAGCGCCCCCGGCAGCCAGGCTGCCGGGGGCGCTGCATTTCCGGGCCGGGCAGCCGCCCGCCGACCCCGCTACATGGTGCGCTCGATATGCGCCCGCGCCAGGTCGTTGAGCACCTGTACGTCGATCTCCTCGTAGCCGAGCAGCCGCCCGTCGTGCTCCGCCATGAAGGCCCGGGCCGCCTCCTCGCTGCCGAAGGAGGCCAGGGTCGGGCCCATGGCGCCCATCACCGGATGCTCGGTCACGTAGACCGCCACATCGGCAGGAATGAAGGCATCGTCCGAGGGGTGGTCCCAGTCGGCGATACCCATGTCATGGACGAAGGCCTGGCGCAGCTGGGGCACCGAGTCGGGCTGCAGCAGCCACACGAACATGTCCGAGGTGGAGCAGAAGGTCAGCAGCCGCCCGTCGCGCAGGCAGGCCTGGGCCTTGGGGCCCGGAAACTCGGCGATGAACATCCCGCATACCGCGCACTCGTCGTCGTCGCGGAAGGGGCGCTGCTCGCAGGCCGCGGCCACCTCCTCCTCGCCGCCGCAGCCGGCAAGCCCTGCCAGGGTCACGCCCCCCAGCACGATGATGAACTTCCTGCGTGTCAGCATGGGTCGGTTTCCTTGTCAGATCTCGCGGCGGCGGAAGATCCACAGCGCCAGGCCCAGTGGCACCGCCACCCAGGCCAGCAGGGCGCCCAGCAGCAGCACCGGGTGGAAGGCCGCATCGGCGCCGATGGAGGCCAGCCCCGCCTGGGTCCGCGCCGCCTCGAAGAAGGTCAGGTTGACGATGCGGAAGATGTCGGTGGGGTTGAGCAGCAGCAGGTAGTGGAAGAGCCCCTCGCTGACCTGGCCGCCGGTGCCCACCAGCACCCCCAGCAGCGCCAGGTCGTAGACGATGACGAAGAAGAACCACACCACCAGGGCGATGCCCGCCGCGCGGGACTTCTCCGCCACGCTGACGCTGATCAGGTAGGCGAAGCCGATGAAGGCCCAGCCCAGCAGCATCGCCGAGAGGATGAAGAGCGCCAGGGCCGCGACCAGCTCGCCGAGCAGCTCCACGCTGCCGAAGGCGGCGATCACCGCCCCGGCCACGCCGAAGCCCACCAGTGTCGAGACGCCGAGGATCGCCGCATGGCCGAGGAACTTGCCGGCGAGGATCTCGACCCGGCTCATGGGGTAGGTGAGCAGCAGCAGCAGGGTGCCCTGCTCGTCCTCGCCGACGATGCTGTCGTAGGCCAGCATCAGGGCGATCAGCGGAATCAGGAACACCGCCAGGCTCGAGAGGCTGACGATGGTGGTGGAGACCCGGGTGAAGCCCACCTGGCCGGAGGCTGCGGCGCCGAAGTAGGCCAGGCCGATGGCCAGCAGGCCGAATACCAGGGTGATCGCCAGCACCCAGCGGTTGCGCAGGCCGTCGCGGAACTCCTTGCCGGCCACGATCATCAGGTTTCTCATGCGCTCACTCCCTGCTGGGCGTCGAGGGTCGCCGCCGGGGCCGGCTCGGCCACCCCGCGGTTGCGGATGGTGCCGTCGAAGTGGGCATAGAGCGACTCCAGGGTGGGCGGCTCCAGGTCCAGGTCGGCGGTCTCGGGGTCGGCCATCAGGCTGCGCAGCACCGCCAGCTTGGCACGCACCGGCACCTTGAGCTCGATTCGGCCATCCCCCGCCACGCGGGCCAGCACCCCATGGGGCCGCAGCGACTCGGCGAGGCTCTCCGCGGCCCGGGTGGTGCGCAGGCGCATCACCAGCGGCAGGTCGGCGGCCTCGCGCAGCTCATCGATGCTGCCCGAGGCGAGCATGCGCCCCTGGCCGAGGATCGCCGCGCGGTCGATATGGCGCTCCACCCCGGGCAGCACGTGGGAGCAGAGGATCACGCTGACCCCGCGGCCGCGCAGCTCGTCGACCATGCCGTAGAAGTCGCGGGTGGCCATGGGGTCCAGCCCCACGGTGGGCTCGTCGAGCAGCATCAGCCGCGGCTCGCCGATCAGCGCCTGGGCCAGACCGAGGCGCTGGCGCATGCCCTTGGAGTAGGTCTTCACCCGGCGGTGCATGGCGTGGCCCAGGCCCACGCGTTCCAGCAGCGGCTCGACGACGCCGCGGCCGATGCGTTTGAGGCGGGCGAAGTAGTCGAGCACCTCGAAGCCCGAGAGCTGCTCGTAGAACTGCACGTTCTCGGGCAGGTAGCCCAGGCGCAGGCGCAGGTCGTTGGCCGCGGCACCGCCGGGGTCGTGGCCGAACACCCGGAGCTCACCGCTGGTCGGCCGGATCAGGCCGAGGATCAGCTTCATGGAGGTGGACTTGCCGGCGCCGTTGTGGCCCATCAGGCCCAGCACCTCGCCCTCGCCCAGGGTCAGGCTCACCTCGTCGAGGGCGGTCAGCTTGCCGAAGCGCTTGCCGACCGAGCGCATCTCGATCACGGGTTGGGTCATTGCACTATCTCCGCCATCCAGTCGGGAAGGGCCATCAGCGGATGGCTGTCGCGTACGCCCGGTGGGCGCAGGATCGGGAACTCGCGCTGCACCCAGCGCAGCACCTGCACCGCCGGGCTGTTCATCAGGATCTTGGCCATGGGGTAGGTCCAGATCAGGCGATCCACCGAGTCGTTGGGTTCGTAGGGGATATCGCCCAGGCCGTCACCGCTCAGGTCCCAGCCCAGGTAGTCGCTCCAGTAGTTGCCGCGCCCCTCGAAGGACCACTCCTGCTCGCGCAGCGCCACATACTTCACCTGGGTCTCGTTGCCGACGAAGGCGTTGCCGTGGAACTCGTTGTCCTCGGAGCCGGCGGTCATGTGGATGCCGATCTCGGTGCGCGCGAAGAGGTTGTCGCGTATCTCGTTGAACAGCGAGTTGTAGACGAACAGTGCCTTGCCCTCGCTGCCGCTGATGGCATGGCCATCGGGTGCCGCCGCCATGCCGCCGCGCTGGGCCTCGATGGCGACGTTCTCGGCGATCAACGAGTGCACGATGAAGTTCATCAGAAAGCCGTAGTTCTGATCGCGCTCGGAACGGTTGCCGACGACCTCCAGGTGGCGCGACTGCATCAGTGCATAGCCCAGGCGGTTGTTGCGGGTGACGTTGTCGCGCACCACGTTGTTCTGGGAGAACATGTAGTGCACGCCGTAGCGCTGGTCGCGCAGCAGGTTGCCGATCAGCCGGTTGTGGTTGCTGACGTCGATGTAGATGCCGTCGCGGGCCTCCCATACCTCGTTGTCGCGGATCTCGGCACCGGTGACGTTGTAGAGCTGCAGGCCATTGCCACGATCCTGGGAGCGCAGCGAGGTATCGCCGCTGATGCGGTTGCCGATGACCTTCACATCGGGCACGGCATCGAGCCAGATGCCGAAGCCGCGGGCCTCGATGCGGTTGTTCTCGATGACGGCGCCTTCGGCCTCGCGGGCCACGAAGATGCCGCTGTCGATGTCGGTGATGTTGGCACCGTCCTCGCGGATGTGCAGGTCGCGCACCGTGGCACCGGGGGCGGCCACGGTCAGCACGCTGCCGCTACGCTGCCCGTCGAGGATGGCGCCGGGCTCGCCGACCAGGGTAAGGGGCACCTCGATCACGAAATTGCCGAGGTGGACGCCTTCGGCCACCCGCACCGTATCACCGGGCGCGGCGGCTTCCAGCACCTGCTGCAGGGGGGTCTCGCCGGGGACGGCGCGCCATTCGGCGGCCAGGGCGAGGCCGGGCAACAGGATAAGAAGAGGGAGTAACCATCTCGAGCGCATGGTGTTCTCTGTCCGTCTTGGGGGAGCTGCCGAGCCGGCGCGAGGCGCCGACCCGGCAGGGACTGCCGCTTGTCTATTGCCGCGGGATCATGCCGGCTCGACCAGCAGGCGGCCGACCATCTCCATGTGCAGCGCGTGGCAGAACCAGTTGCAGTAGTACCAGAACACCCCGGGCTTGTCGGCCGTGAAGGTGATCGAGGCGGTCTGCAGCGGGCTGATCTCCATGCTCACCCCGTGGTCCACGACGCAGAAGCCATGGGAGAGGTCCTCGATGCGGTCGAGGTTGGTGATGGTCACGGTGATCTCGTCACCCACCTTGGCCGGGATCTCGGTGATGCCGAAGTTCGGCGCCACCGAGGTCATGTAGACCCGCAGCTTGTTGCCGTCGCGGATGATGGTGTTGTCGGTCTCGACGTTGACGCCATCCTCCTCGGCCTGCCGGATGGTCTCGGCGAAGTAGGGGTCGTCGCGATCCCAGACCTGCTTGGTCTGGATCTGGTCGCGGCGGATGATCACCGCATCGTGAGGCTCGGCGAAGGTCGGGGTGTCGTGGAGCAGCACCATCTCTTCTCCGGAGATATCGATCATCTGATCGTTCTCGGGGTGCAGCGGGCCCACCGGCAGGTAGCGATCCTTGGAGAACTTATTCAGCGAGAACAGGTACTTGCCATCGGCATCCTTGGACTCGGAGAGTGTCGCGTGGTTGTGGCCCGGCTGGTAGTGGACGTCGATCTTCTGACGGATGTACTCGACATCCTCGCCGTTGTAGTGGCGCACGGCATCTTCCATGTTCCACTTCACCACCTGGCTGTCGATAAACAGGGTGGTGTAGGCGTTTCCGCGGCCGTCATAGGTGGTATGCAGCGGCCCGAGACCCAGCTCCGGCTCGGCGGCGATCACGTCGCGCTCGTCATCGAGCTTGCCCTCGAACAGGTCGTCGAGCTTGGCGATCTCGATCATCGATACCGTGGGCGAGAGCTTGCCGGCGGCGATGAAGTACTTGCCGTCGGTGGAGGTGTTGAGGCCGTGGGGGTTCTTCGGCACCGGCACGTAGCGGGTGACGTTGAGGTCGGAGCTCTTGCGGCCGTCCACCACCGGCACGTCGGAGTCGCCGATGGTCATGTAGTTGCCCTCGGCCACCGCCTGCTCGATACGCTCGATGCTGAACACGGTCACCCAGTCGCGGTCGGCGCGCATCTTGCCGGCCAGGTCCACCGCACCCTCGGAGTTGTAGCAGGTCGCCGCGGCGTACTTGCCGGTGTAGTCGGCATCCATGTTGTCCAGGTTGCCGTCCACCATCACCTGCCACTTCACCTCCATGGTGTCGGCGTCGATGGCGTTCCACAGGGTGTGGTACTTCGACGGGTCGTTGATGTCACGGCCGTCGTTGGGCTGCGGGATCATGTACTCGCCGTTGGCGAAGACGTAGCCGGTGCGCGGCGCCTTCTGCAGGCGCAGGCCGTGGATGGCCTGGACGTTGGGGACCGTCACCATGGCGTCGGTCTTGAAGACGTCGAGGCGGATCCGCGCCACGCGGGTGTTGGCCTTGTCGTTGATGAAGAGGTAGCGGCCATCGTGGCTGCCGTCGGTGTAGCTGACGTGGGGGTGGTGGGCGTCACCGTTGGTGAAGCGGTGGCTGTCGCCCATGATGCGCTTGGACTCGTTGGTCATCCCCCAGCCGGAGGCCGAGCAGTGGTTGAACACGGGGATGCGCATGATCTCGCGCATGGAGGGCACGCCGTAGACGCGTACCTCGCCGCTGTGGCCACCGCTCCAGAAGCCGTAGTACTCGTCGAGCTCACCCGGCGCCACATGGATATTGGCGGCGCTGCCGTTGCTGGCCGCCTGGGCCGGCTGGCTGCGGGTCATCGCGCCCACGCCTGCCACGCCGGCGGCGCCGGCCATGCTGACCGCGCCCACCGCGGCGCTGCCCGCCAGGAAGCGGCGGCGCCCCTCGTTGACGGTTCCGGTGGGCTTGTCACCCTTCTGCTTGTCGCTCATGACGCTTCTCCGTTTCGTTGTCGCTTTCTTGCGATGCCGACTCTGCGGCCGGCCTTCTGCTTCCGTCGCCGCCTCGGCCGTGGCCGAGGCGGCTCCCGGTTCACTGCTCGGCAGCCGCCTCAGGCACCGTCTCCGGACACCTCGGCAGCGGGAATCCGCCGGCTCTCGGCCACCTTGCTGCTCAGCCGGGTCGCCTTCTCACGCTTCTTGCGCTGCACCACCATGGGTGGGCACTTGCGGTCGTTGTGATAGGTCACCTGGCAGTCCAGGCAGTAGTGGCACTCGTTGGGGTTGATCCGGCCGTCGGGATGGATCGCCTGGATATGGCACTCGTTGGCGCAGATCTGGCAGGGCTTGCCGCACTCCTTGTGGCGGCGCAGCCAATCGAACAGGCGAATGCGCGCGGGGATCGCCAGGCCGGCGCCCAGCGGGCAGACATAGCGGCAGTAGAACTTGTGGTTGAAGGCGCTGATCACCAGCAGTAGCACCGCGTAGAGCACGAAGCCCCATTCGCGCTGGAACTTGAGCAGCACCGCGGTCTTGAAGGGCTCCACCTCGGCGTAGATCTCGGCCTGGCCCAGCGACTGCAGGGAGAGGGCGAACAGCCCCAGCAGGATGATGTACTTGAGCGCCCAGAGCCGCTCGTGGACCGCGAAGGGCAGCTCGAACTGCGGCACCTTGAACTTCAGGGCCACTGCGCTGATCAGCTCCTGCATGGCGCCGAAGGGGCACAGCCAGCCGCAGTAGACGCCGCGCCCCCAAAGCAGCAGGGTGACCGCCACGAAGCTCCAGAGGATGAACATCATCGGATCCATCAGGAAGGTGGACCACTGGAAGTCGGTGAACAGGGCGTTGGCGAAGGTGAGAACGTTGACCACCGAGAGCTGGGCCAGGGCGTACCAGCCGATGAAGACCACGGTGTAGACCAGGAAAGAGTAGCGAATCGTGTGCAGCAGGCGAGGCCGCCTGGCCAGCCAGTCCTGGAACAGCAGGATGAAGGTGAGCAGGACCAGGCCGGCGCCCAGCACCACGATATGCATGACACGGTCTTCCCACACCGAGACCCACAGCGGGCGTGTCTCGTCGTCGAGCATGGCGTCGGCTACCGGCTCGGGAATCACCAGGAAGCGCTCGGGCACCTTGAGTTCGGCGTCGAAACCGGCGAACTCGGTGTCCAGGGCACCGACCTGGCGTCGCACCAGCAGCTCCAGCTCCCAGGCCTGGCCCGGGTCGAAGCGCGTCTCCTCGCGCAGGATGAAGATGTCGCGCTCGGCGAAGCGCGGCGCGCCCTCGGCCTCGACGCCCCACAGGCGGCGCATGTCGGCATCGTGGAACTGATCGGTGCGCCCGCCGTGGTGGATCATGATGCGGTCGTAGATGCCGCCGCGCACGAAGCCGGAGCCCTTGAAGGAGTAGCGCCCGTTGGCCATGATCGCCAGGGCGTGCTCATCCTCGCCCAGGCCCGCCATCAGCTGCTCGAACTGGCGCTCGCCGAGCAGGTTGCGGCCCACGGTGGGCACGTTGAGGTAGGCGAAGTAGAGGTCGATGAAGGTCTCCTCCTCGCGCCCTTCCGGAGCCGCCTCGACGCCTTCGGCCGCGGTGCCGATGAAGGCCTCGTCCACCTCTCCGCGGGTCAGCTGCAGGTGGCCGATGGCGCCTTCCGCCAGCAGGGCCTCCCAGCTCGCCTCCTCGAAGTGGTCCTCGCGCACCGTGGCACGCTCGGCCACGCCGCCCTCGAGGATACCCAGCTCCCGGGCCACGCGCCGCGCCGAGCGCATGATCCCCTCGCCCATCACCACCACGGTAACGGTGGCGCCGGAGACGGCATCGACCTGCTCGTAGCCCTCGCGCTGCTGGCGCGACAGGCCGACGCGCACCTTCTGGCGCACCGACTTGCCGGCATACTGCCCGACGAAGTCGTCGAGCACCGTCTCGGGAATGCCCACCAGCATGATCGGCTCGGAGTGGTCGAGCACCTCGACCCCGGTGATGCGGCCGTCCAGCGCCATGCCGACCCGCATGTTGACCGGATGGCCGGAGTAGGCGGGAATCGGCGCGATATCGTTGGTCTCGAAGACATAGCCAACGGTCTCGCCGTCGCGCAGCACCGGCAGCACCGGCGGCTCCTCGATGGGCTCGCCCACCGCGTCCGCCTCGGGGAAGACCACCGGCAGCCACTCGGCCGCCTGGGCCGGCGTCGTCAGGGCCGCATTCGACAACACGACGGCCATCAGCAGCGCGAGGGTCACCAGCCAGGGTCGCAGGAAACTTGTCACAAGACGCTCCACTCCGGGTCAGTCAGGCCGGCGCATAATATGCATCCGGAAAACCTCTTTCGGAGTGAAGCATGGGATAGTTTGCCGAACGCGACAACGCACCCAGATCAAGGTATTCGCCTTTTACCCCTGTGGGGCGGGTGCTATGTTGACCGGGACGCCCCTTCCGGGCGGGCTCGGCTCACCCTCAGGAGACTCTCGCCCATGGACACCCCGGCCGCCATTCGCCACCCCCTGATTCACCAGCAGCGCTTCCTGATCACCGAGATGATCTTCCAGCTCGGCCAGATTCCCACGCCGATCCGCATCCGCTGCTATCGCGAGGTCGGCAGCGAGCGCGTCACCTGCGAGCAGAGCCACTACCTGCAGACCCCGCTGCAGGACGAGCCCTCCTTCGAGAGCAGCGACGACCACTCGGGCGTCGATGAGGCCCTCGCCACCATCACCGGCGAGATGGCGGCCCAGTACCAGCAGGCGGAGCAGGCCGGCCACCGCCCGAGTGACGACTGGCTGCTGCCGAGCCGCGACTTCGACTGAGCGCGAGCCCGTCCCTTCCCGGGCCTGCATGACCTGCATCAAGGGCACTCCCCGCCGGCCCGCCTAGACTGGACCCAGGTTCCCTCGATGGAGTGAGCGGGTCATGTCGATCATCCCCTCGGCCACCCTGGCCCTTCTGTTGGCCCTCGCCGCCCCGGCGGCCCTCGCCGAGCTCGCGGCTACCGAGGGAGACCCCGAGCGCGGTGCCGAATTGGCCCCGAGGTGCACCAGCTGCCATGGCCCCGATGGCCGCAGCAACATCACCCGCTATCCCAGCATCGCCGGCCTCGACCCTGAGGTGTTCACGGCCCGCATGCAGGCGCTCAAGGACGGCGAACGCGGCCATCTGCTCAAGCGCATGACCCGCAGCCTGGGCGAGCAGGAGATCGCCGACCTGGCCGCCCACTTCGCCACCCTGGAGTAGGGCCCCAGGCAGCCGGGCACCGCGTCGGCATCAACCGCCGTGGGCAGGGGTGCTACCATCATGGCCTCGCCCCAAGGAGCCCGCCGATGCCCAAGCCCGTCCTGCCCCCCGCCCTGCTGCTGGCGACCCTGCTGACCACCGCCAGCGCCAGCGCCGCCATCTACAACACCGTCGATGCCGAGACCCATGGCCAGTGGCAGTCGCTGACCCTCATGCTGGGCGAGGAGCGCCACTATCGCGCCCTGGAGGTCGGCAGCTACAGCGACTCCTTGTTCAGCGTCAACCTCACCCCCGGTGCCTGCGACAGGCCCTGGCTTGAGCTGCGCGTGGACCTGGGCGAGCGTCAGCCGGAGAGCCGGGTGGTCAACCGCGTGCCCGCCGACCTGCGGGTGGACCACGAGACGATCCACGGCGGCGAGGCGGAGTTCATCACCGAGCGCGGCGATAGCGGCTTCTACGTGCAGTTCCTGCTCGAGGAGCAGCCACTGCTGCTGGAGGAGATGCGGCGCGGCGAGACCCTGCGGCTGCGCCTGATGCGCGCCGAGGACGATCCCTGGTTCATGGTGTTCTCCCTGGAGGGTGCCGCCGAGGCCATGGCGCGCGCCCGGCAGCAGTGCCTGGACGACGGCGATCAGCCCCCGGCAGAGGGCGGCTGACAACCATCCGAGAAAACGGTATGGCATTTGCCGCGCTCGCCGTGGCAAATGCCACACTCGACACCGCGCCCTGCTTGTCACCTCTCGGCATACTGCAGGCGTCGGCGCGCGGCAATGGCCGCGCCACAAGGGCGCCAAAAAAAAGGCCCCTCAACGGGGCCAGCAATACGTCAACGAAACGGCATCCTGTCCCTGCAAGTTGCGCGCCAGAAAGCCCCAAGCATGTCGCCGGGCAGCCCTCCCGTTGACGCATGGCGCCTGGGCAGCGGTTAGCGCTCCCTCTGTCGGGACAGGCCGGTGGTCCCGACTATACAATCGACCCCATCTCACCCGGTGAATCGCAGCGTTCAGGAGACCCACCCCGATGCCGGCCGAATGGATCGTGGCCTTCCTGCTCGGACTGTTGAGCAGTACCCACTGCCTGGGCATGTGTGGCGGCATCGCCGGGGCACTGACCTTCAGCCTCTCCCCGGAGGTTCGCAACGAGCCCCGACGGCTGATGGCCTTCAACCTGGCCTACAACCTGGGGCGGGTCACCAGCTACGTGGTGGCCGGAATCCTGGTGGCGGCCAGCGCCGGCTGGCTGATGGGCCTGCTGGGCACGCCGGATCGCCGGGTCATGGGCGGCCTGGGCATGCTCTTCCTGGTCGCCGTGGGGCTGCATATCGCCGGCTGGTTTCCCCGCTTCTCGCGAATCGAGCGGGTGGGCAGGCCGCTGTGGCGCCGGCTGGAGCCGCTGGGGCGCCGCCTGCTGCCGGTGCATCGGCTGCCCCAGGCCTGGGGGTTCGGGCTGGTGTGGGGCTGGCTGCCCTGCGGGCTGGTCTACTCGGCGCTGCTCTATGGCCTGACCACGGAGAGCGCCCTGCGCGGCGGGCTCTTCATGCTCTTCTTCGGGCTGGGCACCCTGCCCATGCTGTTCACGGTGGGGGTGATGGCGAGCCGCGTGGCGGCCACCCTGCGCCAGCCCGTCGTTCGCCGCCTGGCAGGCGTAGCGATCATCCTCCTGGCCCCGGTGCCATTGCTGATTACCCGAGGGGGAATGTCATGACTCACGCTCGGGACCCCAGCGAGACCCACGCCGACCTGGTCGGCGAGTCCCCGGCCCTGCAGGCCGTGGTCCGCTCCGCCCGCCTGGTGGCGGCCACCGACGCCACGGTGCTGATCCTCGGCGAGAGCGGCACCGGCAAGGAGCTGATGGCGCGACTGGTGCATCGCGAGAGCCGGCGGGCCGCCGGCCCCTGGGTGACCCTCAACTGCGCCGCCATTCCGGTGGATCTCGTCGAGTCGGAGCTGTTCGGTCACCGCCGCGGCGCCTTCACCGGCGCCCAGGCCGACAAGCGCGGCCGGGTACAGCAGGCCCATGGCGGCACCCTCTTCCTCGATGAAGTCGCCGAGCTGCCGCTGGCGGCCCAGGGCAAGCTGCTGCGTTTCCTGGAGAATGGCGAGTGCCAGGCGCTGGGGGCGGATCGGGTGGAGCGAGTCGACGTGCGCATCCTGGCCGCCACCCATCAGGACCTGCGCGACCGGGTGGAGGCCGGCACCTTCCGCGCCGACCTCTTCTACCGGCTCCATGTGATTCCCCTGGAGCTGCCGCCCCTTCGCGAGCGCGATGGTGACGTAACACTGCTGGTCAGACGCTTCTGCCGCGAGCTGGCGGCTCGGCACGGCGTCGAGGCCCCCGACTTCACGCCGGCGCTGATGAAGCGCCTTGCCGCCTACCCGTGGCCCGGCAACGTCCGCGAGCTGCGCAATCTGGTGGAGCGCTGCGTGGTCCTGCTGCACGGCCAGACCCTGACGCCAGAGAGCCTCCCCGGGGGGTGGCTCGCGCCGCTGCCCCCGCCCACGAGCGGCGAAGGCTGGCGACTGCCTTCCGGTGGACTGAGCCTGGAGGCCCTGGAGGTGGAGCTGATTCGCCAGGCGCTGGCCCGCAGCGAGGGCAACCGTACCCGGGCCGCCCGCCTGCTGGGACTCACCCGGGATACCCTGCTCTACCGCATGAAGAAGCACGCCATCGCCTGAGCAGGCGTCTGCCTCAGTGGCCGATCATCTCGCGCAGGTTCTCCGGCAGCTCGAGCTCGGTGTCGGTCGGCAGCGCCTCGATGGAATCGGCATACCAGGTCATACCCTCCTCCACCTTGCCCATCATGGTGAAGCGGATCCGCTCGCCCTCGGCAAGCCCGGGGGCCGCATCGCCCTCGGCCAGGCGCAGGTTCATGCGCATGGCACGCATCACCCCAGGGATCTCCTCGTGGGCCACGCTGATGCGGTGTGTCTCGGCGTCGTAGCCGAGATAGATGCCACGCACCTTATGGCGGGACTCCGTCATCTCCCCCTGGGCATGGCCGTGATGGCCATGCTGGCCGTGATCGGCCGCCAGGGCATGGGTGACGGCTCCCATCAGCAGGGCGGCGGCCAGCAGAACAGTGCGCTTCATCTCGATACTCCTCGGTATCAGCGGTCGTGGTGTCAACGTACGAAGGGCCGCTCCGAAGGGCGGCCCAGGGTACAACAGGATGGTGGGGGCAACTACTGGCGACCGGAGAGCCGCCGATTGTCCAGATACTCCACGGTCAGGTACTCCTCGAAGGTCCACAGCCGCACGAAACGGTCGCGCTGCTGCTCGTCGCCGCCCCAGGCAGAGAAGCCCAGCGGGGTGGCCGGCATACCCTCGGCGAGCTGCTCCAGCCACCACTCGGCCATCTCCTCTTCCCAGGGCTGGCCGTACTCGGCCGTGAGCCGCTCCTTCACCGCGGCCTGGTCGGCCACCTCGGGATGGAAGGCGACCACCAGCGCCAGCTGCTCGCTGCCCGCGGGGAAGACGTAGCGCAGATCGGTCTCCACCGCCGGGGCGCCGTCAGCCGGAGCCCCGCCCAGGCGGCCGTCGATCAGCAGGTCGCCGTCGGCGGTCTGCTCCTCGCTGACGTCGGTCACGCCATCCACGGCCAGGCGCTCGCGCACCTCGTCGGGGGACATGCCGAACTCGGCGCTGCCGTAACCGGTAATGGTCGGAGCGGCCAGAGCCGCCCCGGCGACCAGCAGCAGGGCCGGCGCCAGGGCGCCGATCCAGCCGCGAAGTTGCGTCGCTTGACTCATTCCACCTCCTCTCAGCGCTCGATGCGCGTGGCGTTGATCTCGACCAGCTCCTCGTCCACCTCGTCGGCGCCGAACATCAGGCCGTGCTGCCAGGAGACGTGGTGGAAGCGGGAGGAGGCATGGTCATCGTGAAGCGCGAAGTTGATGTTGTACTTGCCGTCCAGGGAGAGCGGCTTGTCGCCCTGCTGACCGGTGCGCAGGGCGCGGGTCATGTAGGCGGTCCAGACACCGTCCTCCTTGCTGGCGCTGAACACCACCGCCTCACTCTCGTCGAAGTGGCGCTGCTCGAGGATATAGCCGGACTCGGTGCGCTCGCTGCCGCTCTTGAAGCGCGCCATGTCCAGGTAGACCCCGCCTGCGAACAGCTCGTCGATCTCCTCGCTCTCCTTGAGCTTGTCCCAGCCGCCGCGGGCGGCGCCGCGACGGCCGCGCACCTCGATCTCGGTCCGGCTCTCGGAGAGGTACTTGGTCACGCCGTCCATCAGTGCCAGGCGCTCGGCCAGTTCGCTCTGCTCCAGGGCCTCCTGGTCGGGGGCATCCGGCATGTAGGTGGAGTCGTGGTGGCAGCTCGCCCAGCAGCCGCCGCGGTCGGCCATGTCGACGCGGTCATCGGCGAAGCTGACGGTCAGCTTGATCTCGTTCTCCGGGTCCATCATGCCGCCATCGACGAAGGGCAGCGGCGCATGCTCGGCGTCTTCCCACTGGAAGCGCATGTAGAGGTAGTCGTCGTCGAAGGCGGTCTGCACGGCCATCGGGATATGGCCGCGCTTGTCGCCCAGGTCATAGGTCTCGATCTTCTCGGCGCTGGTGGCCAGGGCGCCGATCTGCGCCTCCTCGCCGGCATGGCACCAGATGCAGCGGTCGCCGAAGCTGAAGGCGCGCCCGCCGCCGTGGGAGCTGCCGTCCTGGATCCACTCGATGGAGGCCTGCCCCGGCATGAAGAGGGTCACGTCGAGGACCGGGACATCGTCCCAGGCCAGACCGGAGGCGATATCACCCTCGGCGGCCACGGCGTCGCCCAGCTCCTCGGCCTCCAGCGGCAGCTCGGGCTCGCCGCGGTCCAGGTCCGCCTCGGTGTCATGCTCAAAGCGGGCGGCCCAGACGGGAGACTCGTCCCAGGCCTCGGGCAGCTCGTGGGCGATGCCCTGGTGGCACTCGATGCAGGTCTGTCCCTGCTCGAAGGCTCGGGCGTGCTCGCGAGCGGCGCGGGCGGGCTGCTGCTCGAGATCCATGGCGGACCAATCGTGGCAGTTGCGGCACTCCCGGGAGTCGGTACGCAGCATCGAGCGCCAGACGTTCTCGGCCAGATGCAAGCGCCTATCGTAAAACTCTTCCTGGGTATCCATGGTACCCAGCATCCAGTGCCACACCTCGCGGCTGGCCTGGATCTTGCGGATCATCTTGGGGCCCCAGGCGTCGGGCACGTGGCAGTCCGAGCAGGTGGCCCCCACCCCGGACTTGTTGTGGTAGTGGGGCCGCTCCTGGTACTCCTCGTAGACCCAGCTCATCTCGTGACAGGCCGAGCTGCAGAACTTCATGTTGTTGGTGGCTTCCATCACCGTGTTGAAGCCCCCCCAGAAGATGATCCCGGCCACGAAGAAGATCACGGCGGCCCCCAGCGACGCCCCCATGATGGTGATCTTGCGCCAGTTGCGCAGTCGCTCCCTCAGCATGTCAGTCTCCCGAAAATGTCATGACAGCAGATGCCTGCTCTCGAGATGCCTTGCTTTCGTTATGGTGTCCGGCCCCTTGCCCAGCCACTCCGGCGCCCTGCGTCCGGGAAGGCGAGAATGGCTGGAAAAGGAGCCGGAGCGCCCGCGGGCGCTCCGGCGGGTCGGCTCAGCCGACGTGGTTCTTGCGGTTGTAGACGTTGAACTTGCCGGTCGGCGTGTTCAGGTTCTCGACCCGGGCCTTCTCTTCCAGGGTCTTGTCGTCGTAGATCACGATGGCGCCGTCATTCTGGTGGCCGCGGCCGCGTGCCCAGATGGAGACCCACACCTCGGTACCGGTCTGGTCATACTCCATGTGCACCGCCACGGCGTCGTGCTCGACGGGGCGGTCGGCGACGTGAATCGGGGTCAGCTCGCGGGTCTCCTTGTCCATGACCATGACCCACTGGTTGACGTCGGCCTCGGGGTGCATCGCCTGGTCGATCCAGACGTTGTCGGACTCCGGGTGGGTGCGCACGAACAGGCCGGGGCCGTCGGTCTCGACGCTGCCGCAGATCTCCCAGGCCTGGTCCGGATAGTTCTCCGGGTCGTTGCCCCAGAAGGTCATGCGGCCCTCCCCCAGGTGGGTAGTGCCGGCCACCGGGCCACACTCGGGGTCGATCCAGTTGGCGCCAGGACCGGGGTGGGGAATCTGGCCGGTTTCCAGCATGCCCACCCGCTTGCGCTCCACGGTGTCGACGAACACCATCAGGTTGCTGAAGTTGGCCGCGATCTGGAAATAGCGCCCGGTGGGGTCGAAGAAGCCGTCGTGGAGGTACTCGGCCGACTCGATGTGATCGATGCGCAGGTTCTCGAGGTCGCTGTAGTCGACCTGCCAGATCTGCCCGGTCTCCTTGACGTTGACCAGGAAGCTGGGCGCATGGGGCGTGTTGTAGAGCGCCGCTACGCGAGCCTCATGGACATAGTTGCCCTCGGTATCGTAACCGCGGGTAGAGACGACCTTCAGCGGCTCCATGGTTTCAGCATCGGCGATCACGAAGTGCGGCGGCCAGTAGGCGCCACCGATGACGTACTTGTCTTTCCACTCGCCGTAGTGGGACACCGCCACATCGCGGGCGTCGATGCCGATGAATACTTCGGCAGTTACCTGGGGCGGATCCATCCACAAATCGATTTTGGACAGACGGCCGTCACGGCCCTGAACGTACCAGAAGCGGCCATCGGAGCTCTCCTTGGCCACGTGCACGGCATAGCCGGTCTCGGCTTCGGTGACCAGCTCCTTGGTATCGCCGTCGATGATGCCCATGGCGCCACGGTCACGCAGGATGGTGACCATGAAGTTTTCCCAGTTGCGATCGTGCTGGGGCTCGGTGGGCCACTCCTCCTGGGGCACCACGATGCGCCAGGTCTCGCGGATATCGGCAAGCGACATCTCCGGCGGCTCTTCCGGCGTCTGCTGGATGTACTTGGAGATCAGCTCGATCTCCTCCTCGTCGAGGATGCCGTCGAAGTTGTTCATCCCGCCTTCGGTGCCGAAGGTGATGATGCTCTCCAGGCGACGCTGGCCCATCTCGATGGTGGTCTCGGGCAGCAGGTTGGGGCCGGTGGCGCCCTTGCGCAGGGTGCCGTGGCAGCCGGCGCAGCGGGAGAAGTAGATATCGCCGGCGCGGTCCATCTCCTCCGCGGTCATCTCCGGTGCCGCCGCCTGCACGCCACCCGCCATCATGGCGGCCAGCGGGAAGCTGAGGGCGAAGATCCCCTTGCTCAGTGCTTTCTTGTGCATAACGTGCCTCGCTCTGTTTCCCCGTGGGGTAGGGTCTGGAGAGAGCCTCGCGTGGCCCGGGTCGGCGATCCGACGACCCGGGGAGACACCCTCCACCTGCCAATAAGTAGTAGCAGCTTTACCTCTTTACTCACTTGACAGTGATCAAGTGCCAAACCGGTGAGTTGACTTATGTCATGGCTCGCGGCGAAAGGGGGCTCGAGAGTCGTGTGCCGTTGAGTCCGGGGCAGCCGGGAAGGGGGTGTGAGTCGCCGCCGCGGGCGAACAGGCGCAGCGCGGGGAGGTCCTCGAGATGGACACAGTTGCGCTCGCAGCGCACGCCCAGCGCCTTGAGACGCGCCATGGCCCGGGAGAAGCTCTCCGGCTTCATGCCCAGGCGAGCGGCGATCAGCATCTTGTCGCAGGGCAGGCAGACGGTGGCAAAGGGGGCATCGTCCGGGCACAGCGAGAGCAGGAAGGCCGCCAGCCGCTGGTGGGTCGACTGGTTGGTGAGCTGATCGAGCTGCAGCACCATCCCCCTGAGCATCGCGGTGAGGTTGGCCAGCAGGTTGAGCGTCAGACCGTGGTGCTGGCGCAGGGTCTCCAGGAAGTGCTCCGCCGGGAAGACCAGCAGTCGGGCCTCCTCGGCGGTGGCGGCGTTCACCGGGAAGCCCAGCCGGTCGAACATCGCCGCCTCGGCGAAGGACTCGCCGCGGGTGAAGAGCCCCACCAGGCACTCGCTGCCCTGGGGATTGTCGCGGTAGAGCTTCACCCAGCCGTCCAGCACCACGTAGAAGCGATCCGCGGGCTCCCCCTCGCTGAACAGCCGGGTGCCGCGCGGACAGCGGCGCTCGTGGGCGCCGCCGGTGAGCAGCGCCAGGGTGTCATCGCCGAGACCGGCGAACAGCGGCACCTGGCGCACCGTGCGCAGCGTCTCGCGACTCAAGCGAACCGTCATCTTGACCTCCTTGACCCTCGACGCCAGGGCAGCAGCGGAAGCACCGGTGGCTGGACCGGCGGCACTCACTCCTGGCGAAGCGCCAGCTGTGCCAGGTTGCCGCGGATCACCTCGGCCTCGGCCGAATCCGCCGGCAGCACCGCCAGCAGGCGCTCCCAGTAGGCGCGGGCCTCGGCGAAGGCCTCCTCCTGGTAGGCGCGGGTACCGGCCAGCCACAGCCCCTGGGCATGCTCGGGGTCGATGGCCAGCGCCTGCTCGATCAGCGCCGCCGGCTCGCCCGCCAGCCCTCCCTCGAGTTCGGCCAGCACATCGGCGTAGCGCACCAGCACCTCGGGGTCGCGGTCGCCACCGTGGCGCAGGGCCTCGCCGAAGGCGCGGCCCGCGGCCTCGAACTCGTCGAGGAAGGTCAGCGTCCGGCCCAGCAGCACCCAGCCCTGGAGGTCGGTCGGGTCCTGGGCCAGGCGCACCTGCAGCCCCTCCACCAGGCGGGTGAACTCGCGGGTCATCTCCTCGTCGTTAGGCTCGGCCTGCTGGGGCAGTGGCATCACCTGGCCGGCCGGGGCGCGGGCGGCGAACACCTCCTCGCTGTAGCCCACCGAGAGGTAGGTACCGATGGCCAGGAAGGGCAGCAGCGCCATGCTGGCGACCGCGGTGACCTGGGCCAGGCGGCGCTGGCCAGGGCGCTCGCCGCCGGTGCCCGGATCGGCCTCCAGCACGCCGCTGTCGAGCAGCTCGCGCTCCAGATCGGCCAGGGCGCGGGCGTGGCGCTCCGCGGTCAGGGTGCCGGCCGCCAGGTCCTGGTCGAGCTCGGCGACGCGGTCGCGGTGCACCGCCAGCAGCACCTCGCGACGGTCGGGGCCGGCCGCGCGAGGCTCACGCAGCAGCGGTATCAGCACGAAGGCCAGGGCCAGCAGGCAGAGGCCCAGGGCCAGCAGCAGGAAGAGGCCATTCATCTCGTCGTACCTCCGGGGTCAGTCGCCACGGCGCAGGCGCTCCAGCGCCGCACGCTCCTGGTCGGTGAATTGGGGCTCGTCATCGGGCCGGGCGCGTCGGCGCATCACCTGCCACCACACCAGCAGGCCGCCGCCGAACAGCAGGAAGGGACTGGCCCACAGCAGGGCGGTGTTGGCCTGCAGCGGCGGCCGGTAGCGCACGTAGTCGCCGTAGCGGGCCACCATGAAGTCGACGATGGCGTCGGCGGACATGCCGTCCCGGGTCATCTGGTAGACCCGCCGGCGCATGTCGGCTGCGAGCTCGGCGTTGGACTCGTGGATCGTCTCGCTCTGGCAGACGGTGCAGCGCAGCTCCCGGGTCAGCGTCTCGTACTGCTGGCGCTGGGCCTCGCTGTCGAACGCCAGCGGCTCGCCGATGGCCGTGGCCAGGGCGATGCCGGGAGAAAGCGCCACCGCCAGCAGCATGAGCAGGCCTGCCAGCCAGCGGTTCATGACGCCCTCCCCGCCGCTTCGGCGCTCCGTTTATCCGCCCTCAGCTGTTCCGCCCTCAGTTTCTCGGCTCTCAGTTTCTCGACCAGGGGCAGCACCTCGTCGAGGAGCAACTGGCGGCTGAGGGGGCCGATGCGCTTGTAGCGGATGATGCCCTCGGCATCGAGCACATAGGTCTCGGGGGTGGCGTAGACCCCCCAATCGATGCCGGCATCCCCCGCGGGGTCATAGGCGATGGTGCGGTAGGGGCTGTCGGTCATCTCCAGGTAGCGCAGCGCGGCGTCACGTTCGTCCCGGTAGTTGAAGGCGTGGATCGGGATACCGCCGCGGGCCAGCTCCATCAGCAGCGGCTTCTCGGCGCGGCAGGTGCTGCACCAGGTGGCCCAGACGTTGACCAGCGCCACCTCGCCGATAAAGTCCTGCTCCGTCAGGATCGTCTCCGGATCCTCCAGGGCCTCCAGGCTAAAGGCCGGGGCCGGCTTGCCCACCAGGGGCGAGGGCAGGTCCCGGGAGTTGAGTCCTAGGCCCAGCAGCAGCAGGCCGAGCAGGGCCATCACCGCCACCAGCGGCATCAGCAGCTTGAGCTTCATGAGGCGGTCACCTCGCGATTTCCCTCCACCGCCGGCGCCGGCTCGCGCTCGCGGCGCCGGGCCAGGCGATAGCGCTTGTCACAGGCCGCCAGCAGGCCGCCCAGACTGAGCAGAAGGGCGCCGCTCCACATCCAGGCCATGTAGGGCTTGTAGTAGAGCCGGAAACTCCAGGCGTCCCCCACCAGCCGCTCGCCCAGGGAGACATAGACGTCGCGGGTCGCCGCGCGGTGCAGCGAGGCCTGATGCATGGGGTTCTGGGGCTGGGTGTCGTAGTAGCGGCGCTGGGGCAGCAGGGTGGCGACCGGACGGCCATCGCGGGTCACCGCAACCACCGCCTGGTCGGCGTCATAGTTGGGGCCGCGCACCTCCTCCATGCGCAGCAGGGTGAACGTGAAGCCCGCGGCCGCAGTGGTCTCGCCCGGTTCCATGCGCACGTCGCGCTCCACCTCATAGGTGTTGACCATGGCGATGGCGATCACCACCATCGCCAGGCCCACGTGGGCCAGGTGCATGCCCAGGAAGCTCGGACGCAGCACCCGGCGGACGCGCGTGGCCAGGGGCTGGCGACCGGCCAGGCGCTTGCGGATATCGAGCGCCGCGGTAAGGAGGATCCAGCTGCCCAGCATCAGCGACAGGGCGGTCAGTGGGCGCCAGGCGCCCATGGTCAGCGGCCACAGGCCACCGGCCACCACGCTGGCCAACAGCACCCAGCGCAGCTGACGCACCACCTCGGCGGGGCTGGCCTGCTTCCACATCACCGTGGGGCCGAGGCCCACCAGCAGCAGCAGCGGCAGCATCAGCGGCGCAAACACCGCATCGAAGTAGGGGGGGGCCCACCGAGATCTTGCCCAGGCCGAAGGCGTCGAGCACCAGGGGGTAGAGGGTGCCGATAAAGACCGCTGCGAAGGCCACGGTGAGCAGCACGTTGTTGGCCAGCAGCAGCGACTCCCGGGAGAGCCAGTGGAAGCCGCCGCCCAGGCCGACCCGGGGCGCCCGCCAGGCGTAGAGGGTCAGCGAGCCCAGCAGGGTCGCCGCCAGCATGGCGAGCAGGAAGATGCCTCGGTCCGGGTCCGTGGCAAAGGCATGCACCGAGGTGATCACCCCGGAGCGCACGATGAAGGCCGCCAGCACGACCAGCGCGAAGGTGATGATCGCCAGCATCAGGGTCCAGACCTTGAAGCCGCCGCGCTTCTCGGTCACCGCCAGGGAGTGCAGCAGGGCGGTGGCGGTGAGCCAGGGCAGGAAGGAGGCGTTCTCCACCGGGTCCCAGAACCACCAGCCGCCCCAGCCCAGCTCGTAGTAGGCCCACCAGGAGCCCATGGCGATCCCCAGGGTGAGGAACACCCAGGCCACCGTGGTCCAGGGCCGTGACCATCGCGCCCAGGCGGCGTCCAGGCGGCCGCCCATCAGCGCCGCCATGGCCAGGGCGAAGACCACCGCGGTGCCCACGTAGCCCATGTAGAGCAGCGGCGGGTGCAGGATCATGCCCGGGTCCTGAAGCAGCGGGTTCATGCCGCGGCCATCCAGGGGACCGGGCACAATGCGGTCGAAGGGATTGGAGGTGAAGACCGTGAAGGCGATGAAGGCCACCGAGATCATGCCCATCACCGCCAGCACCCGTGCCAGCATCTGGCGGGGCAGCGCGCGGCTGAAGCGCGCCACCGCCACGCCCCAGAGGCCGAGGATCAGCACCCACAGCAGCAGCGACCCCTCGTGGCCGCCCCACACCGCGGTGATCTTGTACATCAGCGGCTGGCTCAGCGCCGAGTGGCTGGCCACGTAGCGCACACTGAAGTCATTGGCCAGGAAGGCCCAGGTCAGCACGCCGTAGGCGATCGCCAGGAAGACGAACTGGCCGCTGGCCAGGAAGGCCCCCGTGCGCATCAGCCGCAGGCTGCCGGTCTGGGCACCCACCAGCGGCAGCACGCTCTGGATCAGCGCCAGGCAGAGCGCCAGGATCAGCGCAAAGTTACCGAGTTCCGCCACCATCTGCTGTTCCCTCCCGCCACCGCTGAGGCCCGGCCGACCGGGCCTGGATTCACCGGGCCGGCGGCTGGCGCCGACCCCCATGCAGGGAATGGTCGGGGAATCCCCCCTTAAGATCCATACTCGATACCTCTTTTCGGGCGGGGCCGTGACCCATGTCAAACATTGCCGAACGCTGCCTCAACGCAGGTGAAAGACGGACGCTGACAGGGCCTCGGCGGGGCCTTATGCTGGGAACCCTGTTTTCCTGACCCTCGATTTTCACAACCCTCGATCTTCAACAACATGGTGACCCGCCCCGTGAAACGTCCGCTGATTCCCGCCCTGCTGCTCGCCGCCGCCCTGCCCCTCGGCCTCGCCGTCACCACGGCCCAGGCCGAACAGGCCGCACCCGATGTCATCCTGCACACCAGCCACGGTGCCATCGGCATCGAGCTGTTCCAGGCCGAGGCCCCGGAGAGCGTCAACAACTTCCTCACCTATGTGCAGGAGGGCCACTACGACGGCACCATCTTCCACCGGGTGATCGACGGCTTCATGATCCAGGGCGGCGGCTTCGACGAGGAGATGCGCCAGAAGGCGACCCGCGACCCGATCACCAACGAGGCCGACAACGGCCTGAAGAACCGCCGCGGCACCCTGGCCATGGCACGCACCGGTGACCCCCACTCCGCCACCGCCCAGTTCTTCATCAACGTCGCCGACAACGGCTTCCTCGACCACGCAAGCCCGCAGTCGGGCCAGACCTGGGGCTACGCGGTGTTCGGCCAGGTGGTGGAGGGCATGGAGGTGGTCGACGCCATCCGCCGCGTGCCCACCGGCAGCCGCGGCCCCTTCCAGGACGTGCCCCGCGAGCCCGTGGTGATCGAGCGCGCCGAGCTGCCCTGAGCCGGCCAGACAGGAGAGCATCGTGGCAAGACTGCTGTTCCGGCTGGGCAACGTGCCCGACGCCGAGGCCGAGGAGGTGCGGGCGCTGCTCGAGGCGCACGGCTTCGACACCTACGAGACCCGGGCCGGCTTCTGGGGCCTCGGCGTGGCGGCCATCTGGCTGCGTGACGAGGGTCAGTTCGAGGCGGCCCGGGAGGCCCTCGACGCCTATCAGCAGGGCCTCACCGAGCGGGTTCGCCAGGAGCGCGACGACCTGGCCGAGCGCGGCGAGGCGCCGACCCTGTGGACGCGCCTGCGCCACCACCCCATCCGCATGCTGCTGGTGGCTGTGGCAGTGGGGGCGATACTGGCCCTCAC
The DNA here is from genome assembly GCF_013000985.1 of Halomonas sp. PGE1. Taxonomy (NCBI): domain Bacteria; kingdom Pseudomonadati; phylum Pseudomonadota; class Gammaproteobacteria; order Oceanospirillales; family Halomonadaceae; genus Halomonas; species Halomonas sp. PGE1. The sequence continues at coordinate 340,515 of NZ_CP053032.1, read as the reverse complement.
CCTGCTGCCCTTCCTCTGGCTGATCTCTCGCTGATCGGCCAACACCTGGCAACACGCCAAACCATGCAATCGAGTAGGAGGGGGAGTCGCCTCCCCCGTCCTCTCACACCACCGGGCATACGGTTCCGTACCACGGCGGTTCACGAAGAACGACTAAGCCCTCTTGACCGTATCGAGTACCGAGATCAGGCCCTGCTGCTCGAACCATTTCCGTGGCAAGGCCTGATTCATGTGCGAGGCGCCGGCGTTCCACCAAGGGCCTCGCCCGTTTCCCGCTGACTTCCACGCCCGATGGTCGTCCAGACCCAGCGCCCGTAGCTTGCGGCGCCGTGTCCGCGGGCGTTTCCATTGCCGCCAGATCACGCAACGCAGTCGGCGACGTATCCAACCCTCCAGCGCTTCCAGCGGGCGCTTTACGTCGACGAAGGAGAAGTAGTTGGCCCAGCCCCGCAGGACCGGGGTCAACTCTTCGATAACGCGCCGTATGTTGCGCCCCCTGCCACGCTTGAGGATCTCGCGGACACGCTGCATCAGGCGCTGCAGGCTGGTCTTGGCCAGCGTCAGCTTCGGCCGCTTGTGCCGGGTCAGCGTGTAGCCCAGATACCCCCGGTGCCAGGGTCGATCCACCGCACTCTTGTTGCGATTGACCGTCAGCCTGAGTGAGCTCTCGAGAAAATCACTCAGACTGGCCATGACGCGCTCGCCCGCTCGCCGACTCCTGACATACACCTGCAGGTCGTCGGCATAGCGGCAAAAGCGGTGGCCGCGGCGTTCCAGTTCCTTGTCCACGTCATCCAGCAGGATATTGGCCAGCAGCGGGCTGAGTGGTCCGCCCTGGGGCGTGCCCTGCCGGCGTGGCGCGACCAGGCCGTCCTGGAACATCCCGGCTTCCAGATAGCGCCGGATCAAGCGCAACGCTCGCTTGTCGCGGACGCGGCGCGCGACCCGCGCCATCAGCAGGTCGTGATTCACCCGGTCGAAGAAGGCTTTCAGGTCGAGGTCGACCACCCAGCGGTGGCCGGCGGTGACATGGGCCTTCATCGCCGAGACGGCCTGCTGGGCACTGCGCCCGGGCCGATAGCCATAACTCGATGCGGAGAACCCCGGATCGAAGATCGGCGTCAGCACCTGCAGCAGCGCCTGCTGGATCAGCCGGTCAGTGACCGTGGGGATGCCGAGCTGTCGCGTCCCGCCCTTGGGCTTGGGGATCTCGACGGCTCGGACTGGACTGGGGTGGTACTCACCGGCCAGCAACCGCTCGCGCAGCGTTGGCCAGCATTCCTTCAGGTGGTCGGCCAGCTGGTGGACCGTCATGCCGTCGGCACCCGGCGCCCCCTTGTTGGCGACCACCCTTCGGTAAGCCCGCTCCATGTTGGCCTTATCTACCACGGCCTCCATGAGCGGGGCGGGCTCCGCTTTCGTCCACGATGACGACGCCGGGATCGTCTCGACGCCCACCGGCTGGGACCCGGGGTACTGCCCCTGCCCCTCTGGGTGGGTGGCGGTATCAGCGCCACTTTCTGCCTTCATGATCGATCCTCGAGACATCATCGCCTACTCGCGGTTCTTCATGTTCGGCCCTTGGTGCCGCGGTGAACCAGCACTTACTATGGCCTCTGCTGACGTCTGGTGGCCCATCCCGTCGCCTCTCGGCGCCGGTAGCACCGTGGCAGACCACCAGACCTCCCAGGGTAAGACGCGCGACCTTCCTCCCATCTACCCGCCGCATTTACCTCCACATCTTCCGGATAGCTATTGGGCTTCGAGTGTCATTGCCCTCTCGCCCAGATGTGGCTGCCTCATATGCGATTCCTGTTCGTCAGGCCGGGAGTTTGCCTTCAGCTTCCTTCAGATTCCGCCTCGCGGCGGACACCCTTGCTGTTCGGCTAGCGGTTCCCGCTATCAGGGTCCGCAGGGGACTTTCACCCCCAAGTCATCCCGAGGCACCACCCTCGGGAACAGCACCTATCGGTGCTACGCGCCATGCCTGGCGCACAACGACGACGCCCCCGCAGGCCAGGCCTGCGGGGGCGTCGCTGTGACGGGCGGGGGCCGGGAAGAAGAGCCCGGCCCCGCCGATCAGCTGCGGATCAGGTGGTCGAAGGCGCCCAGCGCCGCCTTGGACCCCTCGCCCATGGCGATGATGATCTGCTTGTAGGGCACGGTGGTCACGTCGCCGGCGGCGAAGATGCCGGGCACGCTGGTGGTGCCGTGGGCGTCGGTGATGATCTCGCCCCGCTCGGAGAGCTCCACCGGCGAGCCCTTGAGCCACTCGGTGTTGGGCACCAGGCCGATCTGCACGAAGATGCCTTCCAGGTCGATCTTCCTGGTCTCACCGCTGGCGCGCTCCTCATAAGTGAGGCCGTTGACGCGCTGGCCGTCGCCGTTCACCTCGGTGGTGCGGGCGCCGAGGATGATGTCGACGTTGGGCAGGCTCTTGAGCTTCTTCTGCAGCACGGCGTCGGCGCGCATCTCGTCCATGAACTCGATCAGGGTCACGTGGCCGACGATGCCGGCCAGGTCGATGGCCGCCTCGACGCCGGAGTTGCCGCCGCCGATCACCGCCACGCGCTTGCCCTTGAACAGCGGGCCGTCGCAGTGGGGGCAGTAGGCCACGCCCTTGTTGCGGTAGTCGGCTTCGCCGGGCACGTTCATCTCGCGCCAGCGGGCGCCGGTGGCCAGGATCAGGGTCTTGCTCTTGAGGCTCGCCCCGGACTCGAACTGCACCTCGTGCTCGCCGCCCGGCTGGGCCGCCGGCACCAGCTTGACCGCACGCTGCAGGTTCATGATGTCGACCTCATACTCCTTGACGTGCTCCTCCAGCGCGGCGGCCAGCTTGGGGCCCTCGGTGTGGGAGACGGAGATGAAGTTCTCGATGGCCATGGTGTCGAGCACCTGGCCGCCGAAGCGCTCGGCGGCAACGCCGGTGCGGATGCCCTTGCGCGCGGCATAGACCGCCGCCGCGGCGCCGGCCGGGCCACCGCCCACCACCAGCACGTCGAAGGCGGCCTTGTCGTTGAGCTTGGCGGCCTCGCGCTTGGCGGCGCCGGTATCCACCTTGGCCAGGATCTGCTCCAGGCTCATGCGCCCCTGATCGAAGGGCTCGCCGTTGAGGTAGATGCTGGGTACCGACATCACCTGGCGCTGCTCCACCTCGTCCTGGAACAGGGCGCCGTCGATGGCCACGTGGCTGACGCCCGGGTTGAGCACCGCCATGAGGTTCAGCGCCTGGACCACGTCCGGGCAGTTCTGGCAGGAGAGCGAGTAGTAGGTCTCGAAGTGAAGCTTACCCTCGAGGCCCTTGACCTGCTCGATCACATCAAAGCTGACCTTGGGCGGATGACCGCCCACCTGCAGCAGCGCCAGCACCAGGGAGGTGAACTCGTGGCCCATGGGCAGGCCGGCGAAGACCACGCCGGTCTCCTCACCGGGGCGGTTGATGGCAAACGACGGCTTGCGGGCGTCCTGGCCGTCGAGCTTCAGGGTAATCTTGTCGCTCAGGCCGGCGATATCGGTCAACAGACCGTGCAGCTCCTGAGACTTGGCGCCGTCATCGAGGGAAGCGACGATCTCGAACGGCTGGGTGACCTTCTCCAGATAGGCTTTGAGCTGGCTTTTCAGATTGTCGTCCAACATGACAGCGTTTTCCTTCATGTTCGCGAAACGGAGTCACAAGGGGGCCGTGCGAGCACCGAAGGCGTCGCCCGAGACATGCTTGTGACGGGTAGAAAACACCCGGGCAGCAGGTGCCCGGGTGGGGAGCGGCGAGGCCCGGGGCGGGGCCTCGTAGCAACACCGCTCGGGAAACAGGTGATTCATGTTGCGAGCGAAGAGAGGTTGGCCACCGCCGGAGCGCAGAAACCGGAGCCTATGCGTTACTAGGTGAGGATTTCGAGCACCGCCGGTGGTCAAGATATCGAGCGCAGCAATGAATCAGCGTTTCCTTTAGATCTTGCCAACCAGATCCAGGGAGGGAGCGAGGGTCTCTTCGCCTTCCTTCCACTTGGCCGGGCACACTTCGTTCGGGTTGTTGCGAACGTACTGGGCGGCCTTGACCTTGCGCAGCAGCTCCTCGGCGTTACGGCCGATGTTGCCGGCGTTCAGCTCGACGATCTGGATCTTGCCGTCCGGATCGATCACGAAGGTGCCGCGATCGGCCAGGCCGGCTTCCTCGATCAGCACTTCGAAGTTGCGCGAGATCTGCAGGGTCGGGTCGGCCAGCATCGGGTAGGTCAGCTTGCCGATGGTCTCGGAGCTGTCGTGCCACGCCTTGTGGGTGAAGTGGGTGTCGGTGGAGACGCTGTAGACCTCGACGCCCATCTTCTTGAGCTCTTCGTACTTCTCCTGCAGGTCGCCCAGCTCGGTGGGGCAGACGAAGGTGAAGTCGGCCGGGTAGAAGAAGAAGATGTTCCACTTGCCCTTCAGGGTCTCTTCGGTGACGTCAACGAACTCGCCGTTGTGGTAGGCGGTCGCTTTGAACGGCTTGACTTCGGTGTTAAGCAGGGACATTCGTTAATGCTCCTTTGGTCGTTGCCTAGGGGTGGCTGGAATACGCAGGCATGGTAGCCCGTATTATCCGATAGTATAAATTGAATGGGGGCATCGCCCTGATAATTCAACCCTATGGGTGATGACACCCCGATGTCAGCCGATCTGGACGGCCTCGCCCTGGCGGTCCAGCGCCAGGAACTGATCGACGCTGCCCATCTTGAGCGACTCCACCATGCGTTCGAGCTGGGCCTCGGCCTGCTCGGCGCTCGGCGCCTCGACGCCGCGGCCGGAGAGCGCGCCGACGAAGACGATGTCCCACTCGATGCCGGTCTCCTTCGACTCCGCCACCAGGGCGGCCATGTCGCTGAGCTCCACCGGCGCCTTGTCGACGCAGAGCACCGGCGTCAGCACGCCGCCGATGCCCTGCTCGAAGTTCCGGCGCTGCTCGGCGGTGGGGTTGTCGGGCAGCTCGGCCCGGGTGAAGACGAACAGCAGCCGCTGGGCGTCGGGCTGCAGGCGGGCCTCGCCGAGCAGATCGGCAAAGTTGGTGATGGCCAAGGGAACCTCCGGGGCGAAAGCGTGATGGATGAGCGCCAGCCTGCCCCCTTTTGCGCGGGGGCTCAAGGGGCTGGCGGGCCTACCGGCCGAATCTAGGTGGCGGGGTCAAGGATTACTCGGGGCTTGTCCCCGGCGCCCCTGGCTTGGCGGCTTGCGTGCGCCTCAGCCCTGGCGGGCGGTCAGGATAGGGTGCAGGCCATCGCAGGCCACCAGAGGGTCGTCGCAGTTGACCACCACCTCGGTATGGCCGAGCACAAAGGCCTTGCCGGTAATGGTGTTCTCCACCACGGCATGGGGCCCCTCCTGGCGGATGCCGGTGAAGGTGCCGATGAAGCCGGTCTCGCGCAGGGAGACGGTCTCCAGGCGGTCGCCGGGGCGGATGCGCCCCTCGTGGTTCATCAGCGCCAGCCGCGCCGAGGTGCCGGTGCCGGTGGTGCTGCGGCAGATCACTCCCGGGTGAACGTAGGTGGTGGAGCGGGAGCGGTAGAAGTCGTCGGCCAACTGCTCCACCGGCCCCATGAAGTGCAGGAAGGGCAGCGGGCCCACGTCGCCCAGGGTGTAGTGGGAGAAGCCCCGCTCGGCCTGGATCGCCTCGACGATACGGTGGGCGCACTCCGCGAGGCGCCGCTCCTCCTCCCGCACCAGCGAGAAGCCGAGCGCGGTGGCATCCACCAGGGCGTAGAAGCCGCCGCTGTAGGCCACCGAGTAGGTGACATCCCCCACCTCCGGCACATGGATGGACGCCCGGTAGGTGTCGATGTAGCTGGGCAGCCCCTCGCAGGTGATCGCCTCCACCACGCCGTTCTCCACCCGGGCCTCGATCTGGACCCGCCCCGCCGGGGCCTCCAGGGTGAAATGCTGCACCCCCTCCCGCTTGGGCACGATGCCGGCCTCGAGCACCGCGGTGGCGGTGCAGATGGTGTTGGAGCCCGAATAGATGGGATAGCCCATCACTTCCATGATGATGTAGCCGGCGGCGGCCTCGGGATCGGTGGCCGGCACGATCAGGTCCACCGACATCTCGGGGATGCCGTAGGGCTCGAAGAGCAGCAGCTTGCGCAGGCCGTCGGCGTCGTCACGCAGGTAGTGCATCTGGTCACGCACGGTGTCGCCGGGCAGCGGCGCGATGCCGCCGAGCACGATGCGGCTGACGTCGCCGCCGGCGTGGGTGTCCATCATCTGGAAGGTCAGCGGGCGGCTCATGGGCGCGGCTCCTGGTGGGCAATCTGGAAGGTCAGCGGGCGGCTCATGGGCGCGGCTCCTGGTGGGCAGAGGGGGAAGCCAGGGAGAAGGGGGCACCGTGCTCGTCCCACTGGCTATCGGGGACGAGCACGATCTTGCCCAGGAAGTTGCTGCCACGGCTGACGAAGCAGCGCTCGGCCTCGTGCAGCGCGGAGAGCGGGAAGGCCGCGTGGAGCACCGGCCTGAGCTCGCCGGAACGGATCCACTCGACCAGCTGCTCCGCCTCCTCCCGGGTGCCGTGGGAGACGCCGAAGAGCTGCACCTGGTAGAGGTAGATGCGCGTCCAGAGGATCTCGGAGATATTGCCGCCGCTGGCGCCGGCGATGGAGAGCCGCGGGTAGGTGGTACGCACCCTCATGTCCTGGATCATGGTGTCGATGAAGCGGTCGGTCATCTCGCCGCCGACCAGGTCCATCACCGCATCGATGGGCGCGCCGCCGGTGGCCTCGAGCACCCGCTCGGCGAAGCCATCGAGATCGCCGCGATCGATCACCGCCTCGGCCCCCAGCGCCATGAGCGCCTCGGCCTTCTCCGGCTGGCTTACCGCGTAGGGCACGGCGCCGACGATGCGGCAGAGCTGGATCAGCGCGGTGCCCACCCCGCCGCTGGCCCCGCTGACGAGAATTCGTTCACCCGCGCTAACTCGGGCGGACGTCATCATATGGTAGGCGGTCTGGTAGGAGCACATGCCCAGGGCGGCGAGCTCGGCGTCGGCAAGCTCCGGGTTGGGCACGTGGTGGAACTGGTCGGAAGGCACCGCCACGTACTCGGCGAAGCCGCCGTCGGCGCCGTGGCCGTAGTAGTCCGGCGTCAGGTTGATGTCGCGACGGGCATCCGGGTAGAGGTTGAAGTCGAGCAGGCCGCGCTCGCCGAGGCGGGCCGGATCGACTCCCTCGCCCACCGCCGCCACCCGCCCGGCAATATCGGCGCCCTGGATGCGCGGAAAGGCCAGGGTCGGCTCGCCGCCCATGGCAAAGGAGGTCACCTGGCCCTTCTTCACCGGGTAGAGCCCCTCCCGGGCCTTGCGGTCGGTGTTGTTCTTGGCGGTGGCGGTGACTCGCACCAGCACCTCGCCCGGGCCGGGCCGGGGCACGGCCACATCGTCACGGTAGACCAGCCGATCGACGTCGCCGTGCCCGGTCAGCAGCATGGCCGACATGGTGGCGGGTAGGGATACATCCGGGACGTGACTTGCCATCTGCTGCCTCCTCCTGACGGGGCCCGGCAGGATGCCGGGCGCGTGAATGCTGAACGAGACAATAGCAGAGCACCGCGGACCTACCGAGAGGCCGAGACGCGAAATGAGGGCAGAATCCTTTCTGTTCTCGCGAGGCGTGCTTGCGCTTTTTCCTGCACCCCTCGTCGCATCCCGGTTGCTACCAGTGGTGCGGATAGCGGCGATGGCGGGCCAGGTTGTTGACCAGCATGGCGACCAGCACCATGACCGCGCAGCCGATACCGATCGGCATCACCGGATACCACCAGCCCAGGCCGGTGATCTCCGGCCCCCCGATTACCGCCACCAGGGAGGCCGCGGCTCCGGGCGGGTGCACGCTATGAGTCAGCTGCATTAGCAGGATGGAGATGGAGACCGCGAGGGTTACCGCCAGCGCGGTGCCGCCCAGCAGCTGGAAGCAGGCAACGCCCACCACGGCGGAAAGCAGGCTGCCAAGCAGCACGTTACGCGGCTGCGCGAAGGGGCTCTCCGGGGCCGCATAGAGCAGCACGGAAGTTGCCCCGAAGGAGGCGACGATCAGCAGGTGCTGGGAGAGCCAATGGGTACTGAGCCAGCAGATCGCTCCCATGCCTGTGGCAGCCCCCAGCCATGACCAGAGAGCGTCCTGCAGGTCGGGAATGCCTCGTTGCGCACGTTCGCCGCGCATCTTGCCAATATATGTCTTCATCTTCCATGAAATAGCCAAGGGTGAGCGGACGAGTCTCACACATCACAACATGATATCAAAGGCAATATTTTTTATAACAACATGAATGAAATTTGATCTCGATCAGCCGACGCCTGGAGATCAGGGAGCAAGGACGCCAGACATGATCTCCGTCAACCGTCAATCCCGGGCGGTATGGCCGAGCGGCCTCCTGCTGCCTCCGTGCCGGGGCATGGATGGAAGCGGGGCATGGATGGAAGATAGACGTCGAGGGGGAACGGAGCGGGAAGAGAGAGGAGAAAGAACGAGGAGAGATAGAGTGGCAACCGAAGTCACGGATGCAAAAAGGCCCGTGGAGAGACTCCACGGGCCTGGCAAGCTGGCGCGCCCGACAGGATTTGAACCTGTGACCCCTGCCTTCGGAGGGCAGTACTCTATCCAGCTGAGCTACGGGCGCGCAGTGCCTGGTGAAGACACCAGGCGGTCGACATCCTAACCGCCTCGCTGGCGCCTGTCCAGCACGGGCCGGGCGCGTCGCCTGGGCCTCTCATGCGAATGGCGGGGGGTGCAGCATTTTCCAGCCGCCGGGGATGCCGGTATACTGGACCGCACTAAAATATGCGTCATGGCGTCTTCCGGCCGTATCGGCAACCGGGCCTGCGCCGCGAACAACTTCTACAGGACCGTCAAGAGGTGGTGAGAGTGAAATCCAGCAAGCTGATCATGGGGTGCCTGGCCACCCTGGGCCTGACCGCCGGCATGGCTACCGCCCAGGCCAACGTCGACCGTGACGCCATCGCCGAGCGTCTCAAGCCGGCGGGCCAGCTCTGCCTGCAGGGCGAGGACTGCGGCACTGCGGCCTCCGCGGACGCCGCCCCGGCGGCCAACGGCAACGGCGCCGACAGCATCGACGGCGGCGCGATCTACAACCGCGTCTGCATGGCCTGTCACGAGACCGGTGCCGCCGGCGCCCCGGTCCGCGGCGACGAAGACGCCTGGAGCGCCCGCATCGACCAGGGCTGGGATACCCTGCTCGACCACTCCATCAACGGCTTCAATGCCATGCCGGCTCGCGGCGGCAACCCCAACCTTTCCGACGAGGAAGTCGCTGCCTCGACCGCCTACCTGCTCGAGCCGGTGATGGACGTGCCGGAACTGGACGGCGCGGCGGACGAAGCGCCCGCCGAGGAAGCCCCGGCCGAAGAGGCTGCCGTTGAGGAAGAGGCCGCCAGCGACGAGGCTACCGAAGAAGCCACCGCCGAGGATGACGCCAATGGCGACGCCCCCTCCCATGCCGGCATCGACGGCGAGGCGATCTACAACCAGGCCTGCATGGCGTGCCACATGACCGGCGCCGCCGGCGCCCCGATCAAGGGCGATGCCGACGCCTGGGCCGCCCGCCTGGAGCAGGGCATGGAGACCCTCTATGACCACTCCATCAACGGCATCGGCGCCATGCCGCCCAAGGGCGGCAACATGAGCCTCTCCGATGACGACGTGAAGGCCGCCGTGGACTTCATGGTCGAAGCGGTGCAGTAAACGGTTCTCGATCTGCAGAACCGTCAGCGGGGCGCCTCAGGGCGCCCCGCTTGCGTTTGAGGGACCAGGACGACCTATGACCGGTGATAGCCCTCGGCCCAGCAGAGAGCCCTCAGCCCAGTAAAGAGCCCTCAGACCAGTAAAGAGCCCTCAGCCCAGTAAAGAGCGCAGCCCGGCGATGGCGTCCTGGCCGCGGGCCTGCTTCTTCTCCGGATCCTCGCGGTCCGGCCGGCCCTCCCACTCCAGGTCAGCCGGCGGCAGCTCGTCCAGGAAGCGGCTCGGCGCACAGTCCATCAGCTCGCCGAAGGCCTTGCGCTGGCGGGCCAGGGTCAGGGTCAGGGTGCGCCGGGCCCGGGTGATGCCCACATAGGCCAGGCGGCGCTCCTCCTCCACGGTGCCCGCCTCGATGGCGTTGCGGTGAGGCAGCAGCTCCTCCTCGAGCCCCATCAGGTAGACGTGGGGAAACTCCAGCCCCTTGGAGGCGTGCATGGTGAGCAGCTGGACGCGGTCGGAGTCGTCCTCCTCGGCCTGCTGCTCGAGGATATCGCGCAGCACCAGCCGGGAGATGGCCGCCTCCACGCTGTCGGTCTCGGTCTCCTCGGAGGCCATGCTCTCCTCGGGGTCCGACTGCATCGACTTCTCGAGCTGGTCGATCAGGATCCAGACGTTGGCCATGCGCCGCTCGGCGATGGTGGGGGCGCTGGCGTTCTGGTAGAGCCAGGCCTCGTAGTCCATCTCCCGCAGCATGTCGCGGATGGCGGCGATGGCGTCGCCCTGGTCCATGCGCCGCCGTACCCCGTCGATAAAGTGGGTAAATCTCCCTAACCTTTCGACAGCCCTGACCGGCAGCTGCTCGGCCAGGCCCAGCTCGTGGCAGGCGGCAAACAGCGAGATGCCGCGTTCGGTGGCATAGTTGGCCAGCTTCTCCAGGGTGCCGGGGCCGATCTCCCGGCGCGGCACGTTGACGATGCGCAGGAAGGCGTTGTCGTCCGCCGGATTGATCAGCAGGCGCAGGTAGGCCATGGCGTCCTTGATCTCGTTTCGCGAGAAAAAGGAGGTGCCGCCGGAGAGCTTGTAGGGCACCTGGTAGTGCTGCAGCTTGAGCTCCAGCAGCCGGGCCTGGAAGTTGCCGCGGTAGAGCACGGCGAAGTCACGCCACTCGGCCTTCTCCTTGATGCGCCGGGTGAGGATCTCGCTGGCCACCCGCTCCGCCTCGGCCTCCTCGTGGCGGTTGACCACCACGCGGATCGGCGCCCCCTCGCCCATCTCCGACCAGAGCGTCTTCTCGTAGACGTGGGGGTTGTTGGCGATCAGGGTATTGGCGGCGCGCAGGATGGTGCCGGTGGAGCGGTAGTTCTGCTCCAGCTTGACCACCTGCAGGCGCGGGAAGTCCTCGCCCAGGGTCACCAGGTTCTCGGGCCGCGCGCCGCGCCAGGCGTAGATCGACTGGTCGTCGTCGCCCACCACGGTGAAGGTCTGGCGCTCCCCCATCAGCAGCTGCACCAGCTGGTACTGGCTGACGTTGGTGTCCTGGTACTCGTCCACCAGCATGTAGTGGATGCGCTTGCGCCAGCGGGCCAGGGCCTCGGGGTCGTCGCGCAGCAGCACCACCGGCAGCAGGATCAGGTCGTCGAAGTCCACCGCGTTGTAGGCCTTGAGGTGGCGGTTGTAGGCCTCATAGACCCGGGCGGCGAAGAGCTCGTCGTCGTCCGCGGCGTGGGACATCGCCTGGCCGGGCAGCACCAGGTCGTTCTTCCAGGCCGAGATCTGGTGCTGCACCGAGTTGATCGCCTCGGCGTCCACCTGAGCATCCTTCTGCATCAGGTCACGCAAGAGCGCCTTGGCGTCCTCGGGGTCGAACAGCGAGAAGCCTGCCTTGTAGCCCAGCGCCTTGAGCTCGCGGCGGATGATGTTGAGCCCCAGGGTGTGGAAGGTGGAGACGGTGAGCCCGTGCCCCTCGCGCCCCTTGAGCATCTGCCCCACCCGCTCCTTCATCTCCCGGGCGGCCTTGTTGGTGAAGGTCACCGCGGCGATGCGCCGGGCGCTCATCCCGCAGGCCTGGACCAGGTAGGCGATCTTGGTGGTGATCACGCTGGTCTTGCCGGAGCCGGCGCCGGCCAGCACCAGGCAGGGGCCGTCGATATAGCGCACCGCTTCCTGCTGGCGGGGGTTGAGCCGGGCCAGGCGCTGCTGGATGGTGACGGGAGCATTCATCGCACGGGCCTCGCAGAGTCCACCGCGGCAGCGCCGGGAAAGCCCAGCTGTCGCCAGGCCTCATAGACCAGCACCGCACAGGCGTTGGAGAGATTCAGGCTGCGGCTCTCCTCGCGCATGGGGATGCGCAGCCGCTGGGGCTCGGGCAGGGCATCGAGCATCGCCTGGGGCAGGCCGCGGGGCTCGGGGCCGAACACCAGGGCATCGCCCTCGCCATAGGTCGGCTCATGATAGCCGGTCCGCCCCCGGGTCGACACGGCGAACACCCGAACCGGCGCGGCCGCCTCGAGGTAGGCCGCCCAGTCGGGGTGCACCCGCACCGCCGCCCACTCGTGGTAGTCGAGCCCGGCGCGGCGCAGTCGCTTGTCGTCCAGCACGAAGCCCAGCGGCTCGATCAGGTGCAGGCGAAAGCCGGTATTGGCGCACAGCCGGATCAGGTTGCCGGTGTTGGGCGGGATCTCGGGCTGGTAGAGGACGACATCGAGCATGGTGGTTCCGGTAGGGGCCCCGGTGGAACGCAGGCGGGCCCCGTGACGGGGCCCGCGATCATCGGCGGCGGCAGGCGGCGGGAGCGGTCAGAAGCGCAGGCGCACGCCAACCTGGGCACCGCGATCCAGGGTGCGGGTGCCGGCATCGTTGTCGAAGTCGGCGCCCAGCTGGCGCAGGCCCAGGTAGCCATCCACGTTGGGGGTGAAGGCGTAGCGGGCGCGCACGCCGATCTCGTAGCCGTCTTCCAGGTCGCGGCTGGATACCACGCCGGGGGTATAGAAGCCGTAGCCGCCCAGGGAGACCTCGGGCAGGTTGGGCAGGTAGACATAGCCGTAGCCGCCCAGCCCCAGGCCACCGCCCTTGCCGTAGTCGGTGTCGTACTGGGTCCAGCGCGCGCCCACGCCCACCTCGTGGTCACGGGTATGGTTGGCGCCCATCAGCTGGGCGTGGAACACCGTGGCGTCCTCGCGATACTCGCTGTGGACCACGCCGCCACCCAGGCTGATGCCGTCCACCACCTCACCGGCGGCCTCGAACTGCACCGCATCGGGCCCCAGGTTGAGATCCAAGCTGGCCGCCTGGGCGATCCCCGCGGTGCCCAGCAGGGCCAGGCCGGTCAGCAGCGTCAGTGTCTTTTTCATCTCGCTCTCCTTGTCAGTGGCCCGCTCTATGGCGAGCTTCACCCTTGCCTGCTGGTGCGGTCGCTTTCAGTCGGCCGAGACGCCGTAGCGTGCCCGGTAGTCGCGAATGGCGGCGGCATGGCCGCGCAGCGCATCGCCAGCCTGCTCTTCAAGATAGGCCAGGACCATGTCCAGCGTCACGATGCTGACCACCGGCATGCCGAAGCTGGCTTCGACCTCCTGGATGGCGCTCTTGTCACCTTGGCCGCGCTCCTGGCGGTCCAGGGCGATCACCACCCCGGCGGCGCGAGCGCCAGCCGCATCGATCAGGCCCATCACCTCGCGGATGGCGGTGCCGGCGGTGATCACGTCGTCGATGATCAGGATATTACCGGAAAGCTCGGCGCCGACGATATTGCCGCCTTCGCCGTGAGCCTTGGCCTCCTTGCGGTTGAAGGCGTAGGGCAGGTCGCGGCCGTGATGGTCGGCCAGCGCCACCGCCGCGGTGGCGGCCAGCGGAATGCCCTTGTAGGCGGGGCCGAAGAGCACGTCGAAGGCCGGGGCACGGTCGACGATGGCGCGGGCATAGAAGCGCCCCAGCCTCGCCAGGGCACCGCCAGTGCGGAACAGCCCGGCGTTGAAGAAGTAGGGGCTGACCCGACCCGACTTCAGGGTGAACTCGCCGAAGCGCAACACCCCCTGCTCGATGGCGAACTCGATGAATTCACGCTGGTAGTCCTGCAGCGCAGGCGTGCCGGAATGCTCCACCGCTGGCTCCTATCACCTTTATTGGCCGTAGCCATTTACCCAAACGTCGAAACGTCGGGTATCATACACGCGCGACGGTAAAGGGACCACGTATGAAAATAGCAACAGTCAATGTCAACGGCATCCGCGAGGCCGTCGGTCGAGGCTTTCTCGACTGGCTGGCCAGCCAGGATGCCGATGTCGTCTGCGTCCAGAACCTCAAGGCCAAGAGCTTCGAGCTGGACGACAGCATCCTCTATCCGGAAGGCTACGAGGGCTACTTCCTAGACGCCGAGCAGGACGGCTTCTCCGGGGTGGGGATCTACTGCCGGAAGATTCCCAAGGCCATCATGTACGGGCTGGGCTTCCCCCAGTGCGACCATGAGGCGCGCTTCCTGCAGGCCGACTACGACCGCTTCAGCATCGCCAGCTTCCTGATGCCCGACGGCAGCGATTTCGCCGCCAAGCAGGCCTTCATGGCCCAGTACCAGGAATACCTGAGCAAGATGGCCCGCAAGCGCCGCGAGTACATCATCTGCGGCACCTGGCACATCGCCCACAAGACCATCGACCTGGAGAACTGGGCCGACAACCAGGACACCCCCGGCTTCAAGCCCGAGGAGCGTGCCTGGATGGACCAGGTATTCGGCCCCACCGGCTTCATCGACTGCTTCCGCGAGATCAACCGCGACGCCGGTGAGTACACCTGGTGGCCGAAGCTCGACCAGGAGGTGCCGCGCTCCCGCCAGGAGGGCTGGCGCATCGATTATCAGGTGGTGGGCCCCAACTTCCGCCGCCACGTGGTGGACGCCTGGGTCGACTACGACGCCACCTTCTCGGAGTTCGCCCCGCTGATCGTCGAGTACGACCTGCCGATCTGACGCCCTTCCCCGTCGCCGTTCCGGTTCACCGGAACGCATCACGCCGGCCACCATGGCCGGCGTGCTGCGTTAAGGGACCTTGCCCGGCGCCCTTCGCTTCCCGCTTACCGCGGGATGCCCAACGCCTCGCGCTGGTGGTCGAAGAGCTGGTTGCCCGCGTTCTCGGCCAGCTCCAGCATGGCGTTGAGCTCGGCGCGGCTGAAGGAGCCCTTCTCGGCGGTGCCCTGCACCTCGATCAGGCTGCCGTCCTCGGCCATCACCACGTTCATGTCGGTATCCGCCCCGCTGTCCTCGGGGTAGTCCAGATCCACCACCGGCACCCCCTTGAAGAGCCCCACGGAGACCGAGCTCACCAACTGCACGAAGGGGTCGCTCTTGATCAGCTTCTTGCGCTGCAGGTAGCGGATGGCGTCCACCAGCGCCACGCAGCCACCGGTGATGGAGGCGGTGCGGGTGCCGCCATCGGCCTGGATGACGTCGCAGTCCACGGTGATGGTGAACTCGCCGAGCTTCTTCAGGTTCACCGACGCCCGCAGCGAGCGGCCGATCAGGCGCTGGATCTCCAGGGTGCGGCCGCCCTGCTTGCCGCGGGCCGCCTCGCGGGCGCCGCGGGTGTGGGTGGCGCGCGGCAGCATGCCGTACTCGGCGGTCACCCAGCCCTGGCCCTTGCCACGCAGCCAGCGCGGCACGCCGGGCTCGACGCTGGCGTTACACAGCACCTTGGTGTCGCCGAACTCCACCAGCACCGAGCCCTCGGCGTGGCGGGTGTAGTCGCGGGTCAGGCGGATCTCGCGGGGCTGCTCGGGCGCACGGCCGCTGGGGCGTCGAAACGGAGTGGACATATCACCTCTTTGGGTCGGGTCTGAAACGCACGGGAATCATGGCTGGCGGCCATTCTACACCCTTGGGCAGCCGCGTCGGCGAATCGGGTACACTCGGCCTATCCGACACTTCTGTCCGTTCATCCGCGTCACCCCGGAGTCCTCGCCATGGTCCACAGCATGACCGCCTTCGCCCGCCAGGAGCACACCGCCGACTGGGGCAGCCTGCAGCTCGAGCTGCGCTCGGTGAACCAGCGCTACCTGGAGCCCCACTTCCGCCTGCCGGAGAGCCTGCGCGACCTGGAACCGGCCTTCCGCGAGGCGCTCCGCGCCCGACTGGCCCGAGGCAAGGTGGAGGTGAGCCTTCGCTATGAGCCAGCCGGCAGCGCCTCCGGCCTCGCCGTGAACCCGGCGCGGCTGGCCGAGCTCGCCGGCGCCCTGGCCGAGGTGCGCCAGACCGTGGCCGACGCCACGCCCCCCGACGCCCTGGCGCTGCTCGACTACCCCGGCGTGCTGGAGAGCTCCGGCCCCGACCCGGAGGCGGTCAAGGCCGCGGCACTCGCCCTGTTCCGCACCGCCCTGGACGACCTGGCCGCCGGCCGCGCCCGGGAGGGCGAGAAGCTCGCCGCCCTGATCCGCGAGCGGCTCGTCGCCATCCAGGCCCAGGTGGGCGAGGTGCGCGCCCTGCTGCCGGAGATCCTCGAGCGCCAGCGCGCCCAGCTGCTGGAGCGGCTGGCGAGCGTCCGGGCCGAGCTCGACCCCCAGCGCCTGGAGGCGGAGCTGGCCCTGCTTGCCCAGAAAGCCGACGTGGACGAGGAGCTCGACCGCCTGGACACCCATGTGGCCGAGGTGGAGCGCCAGCTGACCCAGAAGGGACCAGTGGGCCGGCGCCTGGACTTCCTGATGCAGGAACTCAACCGCGAGGCCAACACCCTCTCCTCCAAGTCGGTGGTGGCCAGCACCACCCGCTGCGCGGTGGAGCTCAAGGTACTGATCGAACAGATGCGCGAGCAGATCCAGAATATCGAGTGAGGCGGTTTCATACCGCTGTCAGCAGATGCCGGATAGCGGTTTGAACCCTCCGACGATTCATTCTGCGAATAGAATCGCGGATTCCGATCACTCTCACGCGCTCTGTTGCCAGAGCGTGGAGAGCGTCACCGGGGTTCTCGGTGTGCCGGTCGACTTCTGCGCACCGGCACGGGGTGCCGCCTTGCGACGGCACCCCTGGTAGTACACATGGCCGCGGGCGGCAATGTTGTAAGCGGCATTGAGATCCGCGTGGTAGCGCTTGCCGCTGGAAAAGGTGCAACGGCTGTAGTTCTTGCTGTCGCGCTTCACCGGCCCCGAGCCGTCGAAGGCCTGGCTTGACGTGCCTCGGGCATAGACCGCCACGAAACGCAGGCCAGCTTCGACGGCCTTGCTGTCGAGGCGCGTCACGAGCTGCCGATGAAACCAGCGGTGAAAGCGCGCCTTCATGGGCGTGCGCTTGCGTCCGCCCTTGGGACGCCAACCCTTCAGGTTCTCGACCACCACGGCCTGGCAGTCGTGTTCCAGCGCCAGATTCACCAAACGCCGACTGATCTGGTGCGCCTCGTTGTCGGCCAGGCGCGTCAGCCGGTCGTGATCCCGACCACAGAAGTAAGCGGCCGTCCTGGCGCGTCGTTTCTTGAAATGGCCTGACCCCCTACGCTGATCCCGTCATTCACCGACGGAGCATCAGTCCCCATGTCGAAGCGACGCCACTCCCGCCACCCCGCCTCGCAATGGCAGGCCTGGGTCGACGAACAGGCCCAAAGCGGGCTCTCCCAGCAAGCCTTCTGTCGGCAGGTAGGGCTTCCCGTCAGTTCCTTCAAGCTCTGGAAGCGGCGACTGGCCGGCGACGCACCAATGCCTTATCACAGGGCTGCCGAGCCGGCGCTCTTCGCACCCGTGTCAGTGCCAGAGGAAGATGCCATTAGTGACGAGCCACGCGGCTGGGAGATCGAGCTCGACCTGGGGGATGGTGTCTGTCTGCGCTTTCGCCGGGGGGCATGATGCGCCCGCCGATCACGCTCTGGCTGTGCACCCAGCCCACCGACATGCGTTGCTCGTATGATGGGCTGGCCGCCCTGGTTCGCCGACAGCTGGGTCAGAATCCGCTGAGCGGGCACGGTTTCATCTTCATCAACCGGCGGCGCACCCAGCTCAAGTGCCTGTACTTCCAGGCCGGCGGCTACTGCGTGTGGAGCAAGCGCCTGGAGCGCGGACGTTTCGCCACCCTGTCGTCGTCCACCGCCGGCCAGGCGATCACGCTCAGCCCTGCCGAGTTCGAAGCCCTGATCGAGGGACTCGATCTGGTGGTCACGAAACGCCGCAAACGCTGGCATCCCAAGGTGTCAGCGGCCTGATGGCATGGTAAAATAACGGCCTGATTCACCAGGAAATATCGCCTCGTGTCGTCGCCGTCTCTGGAGCAGAAATACCAGCAATCTCTGGCCGAAAACTCGGTCCTCAGGGAAGAGAATGCGTCGCTCCAACGCCAGCTCGACTGGTTCAAGCGGCAGCTGTTCGGTCGCAAGTCGGAGCGCCTGCTGGCGATCGACCCGGCCGTGCAACAGAGCCTGCTCGGCAGTATGCAGGATCTGCCGGCTCCGCCGCCGCCCGAGCCTGATGAAGACGCCTCACCCGCCAAGACGCCGTCACGCAAGACGCGTCGTGATGCCGTCAACGACACCGGGCTGCGCTTCGATGCCTCGGTGCCGGTCAAGGTGATCGAGGTGGCACCGGACCTGCCCGAGGGCATGAGCCTGGACGACGTCGAGGTGATCGCCACGCGCAGCACCTTCCGCCTGGCGCAGCGCCGGGCCAGCTTCGAGGTGCTGGAGTATCGTTGCCCGGTGTTCAAGGTCAGCAAGGCGGCGCCGCCCCAGGCAACGTCAGCGCCGGCCACGCTGTTCGACGGCTCACTGGCCGACGTCAGCTTCATCGCCGGCCTGCTGGTCGACAAGTTCTGCTACCACCTGCCGCTCTATCGCCAGCATCAGCGCCTGCAGCAGGCCGGCATCCAGCTCAGTCGCACCACACTGACTCAGCAGGTGGCGCGAGCTGCGGCGTTGCTGTCGCCGATCCACCTGGCCCAGCTGGAGCACGTGCTGCAAAGCCAGGTGCTGGCCATGGACGAGACGCCGATCAAGGCGGGCCGCAAGACCAAGGGCAAGATGCAGGAGGCATGGTTCTGGCCGCTGTACGGTGACCACGACGAGATCAGCTTCACCTTTTCCCCGTCACGCGCCAAGGCCCACATCGACACGGTGCTGGGTGACCACTTCGAAGGCGTGCTGCTGACCGACGGCAACGCCTCTTATGCCCGCTATGCCGAGAAGCGCCCGGGGGTGACCCACGCCGAATGCTGGGCCCACGCACGGAGGCACTTCGAGAAGGCGCAGGGCAGTGATGACGCGGTTGAGGAAGGCCTGCTGCGGATCGCCGGGCTCTACAAGGCCGAGACCTGGATCCGTGAGAAGGGCCGCGAAGGACCGGAGAAACTCAAGGCGCGCACCGACTACAGCGAACCGCGGGTGCGAGCCTTCTGGCAATGGTGCGATCACCAGCTTCATCGGGACGATCTGGAGCCCCGCCACCCGCTGCGCAAGGCCGTCGAGTACGCGCTGAAGCGGCAGCGCAGTCTGGAGGTGTTCCTGTCCGATCCCGACGTGCCGATCGACACCAACCACCTGGAGCGTGGCCTGCGCTGCATTCCCATGGGAAGGCGCAACTGGTTGTTCTGTTGGAGCGAGGTCGGCGCCGAGCACGTCGGCATCGTGCAGAGCCTGCTGACCACCTGCCGGCTGCAGGGCGTCGACCCCTACACCTATCTGGTCGATGTCCTCCAGCGCGTGGCGCTTCATCCCGCCTCACGGGTCGACGAGCTGACACCGCGTCGCTGGAAGACCCTGTTCGCCGACGCGCCGCTGCGCTCCGACATCGAGCGCTGAATCGACACCTTCCTGCGCATCGGGCAAGGTGGCGCCTTTCCCGATGCACGAGATCCGGTTCCCCATGCATATCGACGACATGAGCCTCGACCAGCTCCTGGCGCTCAACGACCTCATCTGCCGCCGTATCGATGAACTCCAGGCCCGTCAGGAGATGGCGGTGTTGAGCCGCCTGACCCTGGGGCAGGCCGTTTCCTTCGAGAGCCGCGAGGGTCAGGTGTTCGGTCGCGTCATCAAGATCAACCGCAAGACCGTCCTCGTGCAGTCGGAAGATCACCGGCAGTGGAAGGTCGCGGTGGCCCTGATCCAGCCACTACGCGACGTATAAGGCAAGCGGAAATCGGCACGCCTTGGAATGACCGGTTACCACAGAAGCCCAGTGGCAGACGGCTGCCGTGGCGGGTCTGGCGGCGCGCCTGGCGGCGGATGCGCTGCATGAGTCGATGTTCCCGGTCTTTATCCGTGCGCGAGAGAAAGCCACGCGCATGGACAGTGCCTTGAGCATCGACAACCGCCCAGGTTGCCGCTGTGTTGATGCCGACATCCACCGCCAGCACCCGATCCGGTGCGCCCTTGGCGGGCTTGGGTGGGTCGAACTGCTCGGGCAGTGACAGCTTCCACTGCCGCCCGTTGAAGGTCAGCAGGGGCGATTTCGCCTGACCCTTGCCGCGGAAGCGGCATTGGCCCTTGAGTCGAAAGCCCATCCAGAGCCAGTCATTGCGCTGCCGCACCTTGATGAAGGCATGGGTGGCATCGGCATTGACCTTGGCACACTGCCCACCATAGAGGCTGGGGAAGGTGCGTGTACTGGCGGTCAGTCGCGGTGGCTTAGCATGCGGGTGTTTCCGCTCGCCACGCCGCCAGGCGTCGAAGCGCGTGACGAAAGAACGCACCTGGCCGACCGCATCCATGATCGCCACCCGGCGCAGGTAGGAGGGGAACTTGTAGTAGCGGCGGGAGAAGTAGGCATACCGCACCGATGGGCGCTTTCGGGTAGGGTGGATCAGGCCTTCCAGCACCTTGACCGCTTCATTGCCATCACAGACACCGACTGCCGGCCAATGGGTATAGGCCACCGTCATCAGATCGCGCACCAGCCGACGATATAGCGCCAGCGTGTCGGCCAGCGCCGCTTGCTGCTCGGCGCTGGCAACCTGAAGAGTGAGCGTATCGGAGCGAATAATGGCCATGAATTAACTATATATTTATCCAGCTAAACCGGCAAGGCTTCCGCCTTGCACCGCCTCGACTGCCGATTCATTCGGAGAATCGAATCGCAGAATGCGGCGGTTTTTTGTTCAAACGGAAGGCCGGCAATGGCATGCAGCTCTTCCTCGAGAAACTCCAGGAAGAGCGATTCGTCGAGCTCGAACCACTCCTGCAGCTCCTCAGCCCGAGTCAGATACCCCTGGAGCGCCGAGCGCCGCATCTGGCGCAGCGCCCCGCGCTCATGGTCGAGGTTGAACACTCGCAGCGTCTCCTCGGCCCGATGGCGCCGGTCGGCTGTCAGGTCGTGGCGCAGCGCTATCCCTCCATCGGAGAGGAAGCGCAAGTAGTCGTCAGGATCGTCGACATCGGGCTTGAGAATGTCGCCTGCCCGGTACTCGCTGCGGTCCTTTCGCTTCCCGCAGCTGCCAGACTTGTTGCAGGAGCCAAACAGGTTGTCCCACTGGAAGGTGCCCTCCGGGAAGCGCGACCGCTGCCGAAAGTGCTCGATATGTCGGCGCTCTGGGTGGAGCAGATCCTCGCAGTAGGCGCACCGCTGGCCCTGCATGGCGTCCAGCTGTACCCAGATCTCTCGCTTCTCCGCCGAGCTGATGCGCTGCCAATCCTTCGCGCCACGCCGGTACTGGGCAAGGCATCCCGGGGCCTCCGGTCGCTCCAGCTTATGCATCCGATGACGACTCCCTGCCCTTGATCCTCCGCTTCATCGCCTGGAACCGACGCAGCCGCTCACACTCCAGCATCTCGGGATGCTGCTCGCCGAAGTGCGCCACAAGACGTTCATGAAGGCTACGGGCTTCAAGAGACTGATCGTCGCCGAGCTCGATGGCTCGCCGATAGTCATGAAGCATACGAGCCTCCACCACCTCGGGCACGGGGTCGATGCCCATGATGCGCGACAGCGTCTCGGCGCTGGCCACGCCCAGCGTCTGGTAGTCCGGCTCGATGGAGGTCAGCGACCAGGCATGGGCGCCCTCATCCCACTGTATCTCCAACAAGCGGATGCACTCCCTGGGGACCGTGGTCAGCACCTGCGGACTGTGTGTGGTGACGATGAACTGGATCTCGGGGAAGGTGGCCTGGAGGCTTTGCACCACCCGCTGCTGCCAAGCCGGATGCAGATGCAGGTCAACCTCATCGATCAGCACCACGCCCGGGGTTTGGCTGGCCGCCTCGGCACCGAGATGGGGGTTGAGCTTGGCACACCGCCAGGCCATGTCGGCCACCATCGAGACCATGGTGCGCACGCCGTCACTGAGCAGGCTGACCGGCAGAACGCCCTGGCCTTCCTGCTGCATGGCCAGCTCTTCATGGGTCAGGCTATAGACCAGCCCTCGGGCTCGAGTACCTTGTCGACCGCTCGCAGCACCGCATTGAGCTGCCCTACCAGGCGCCCGGTCCCGTTCTCCTTGCGATCCTGCTGCTGGAGGACGGCCATCGTGGCCTTACCCATCCACTCCTGGAGCTGAAGGTAGTTGGAGGCCGACGCCAGGCAGTCTTCATAGCCCAGCGTGCGGCTCTCGCTGAGCACCGCCTTGCGCTTGAGGTTCTTGTGGGTCTTCCACAGGCGCCCCGTGCCGTAGTAGCTCACCAGTGGCAGCGTGACGGGCTGAAGGCCCCGTACCTGCTGCATCAGGGCCTTGCCGTACTGGACCAGTGGCGCGGCATCCCTGACAGTGGTGCGATTCTTGGGCCCTGTCAGCTCACGCGCAACGGAAACCTCACCCTCTTCAAGGTCAGACAGCACCGCGGCAATTCGCACCGGGTACTGCTGCTCCTGCTCGGCCTCCTCGCCTTCTCGCTGGTGACGGGCATCCGAGCGCTCGATGTGGCGCCCCTTGCCCATGTCGAAAGTCCCCACGAAAGAGCCCAGCAGAATGGCCAGCGCATCGAGCAGGGTGGTCTTGCCCTGGCCGTTGCGAGCGACCAGCACCGTCAGGCGCTCATCCAGCGTGGTGTCGAAATGCACAAGATGCCGGAAGTTGGTGAGGGTCATCCGTTTGAACTTCATGCTCCGGCTCCAGGTGGCATGGGGCTTTTCCACATTCTGCCTTGTTGTGGGCAGCCAGTCATCCGAACCGCACCTCCATCATGACTCGCAATTTCTGGGCAATTTATCGACCTGATTCGCCGGAACAACTTGATAGTCCGGCACCCGATGATTGCGGCGAAACGGCAAAGAAACAGGGAATGAGCCGGTCAAGAATCACCTATCAAACCTTTTCCGCCTGTATGGCCGAAAGCGTCGGCACCGGCACAGTGCGATTGGGATGATCAGCCCAGAGGTCTTCGAGGCCCGAATGATCGCTTAAATCGGTGTCCACCAATGCTGGGTAAGATCAGTTAGGCGCTGGATCTCGGGGCTGACGAACGCACGACTGGAAGGGATGAACGGCCTGTTCCAGGCGGCAAGGTCACGCGCTCGCGGCTACCGTAACGAGGCCAACTTCATCGCCATGATCTACCTGATTGGCAGCCCGGTGGGCCGCCTGTTCGATCAGGCCAAAATCCACGTGAAGTGACGAAGAACCGATCAACCTAACGAACACCGCTGGCGTTCTTCGGTTCTTCGCCGAGGCGCTCAAGAAGTCGGCTCCCTTGCCGAGCACCTTTCAATAGCGTTGCGCTTGGAACTTGAGGCCGCCCACGCGGAGATGTACAATGGATTTTTTACGTATAAATTTTATCGAAAAATCACAATTAAAGCGCTTTGTGACTGGTTAAGGCCAGCGCTAATTACCGGCAAGGTGACTGAGGGATGATAATAAATACTGCGTTCCGACTCTTGCTAACTCTCAATGCCACATCACTTCTTGTGATTATTTTTCTTGTGCAGAAAGGCTATACTTTAGGCCCTGTTCTCAGTGGCACCGCATGGCTCGATTGGACTGAATTACTTCCGAACTCAGTTTCTTATCTTATTTATTTTCTTATCCCTGTGCTTTCCACCGGCGGCAGTATTCTGCTGAGCTCCAAGCTGGGAAAAGATGACTTCAAGTCTGGCGAGGTAGAAAGAATAGAGCATGCAAACAACAGTTTTCTCCCCAGTTATCTTGGGTACTTTTTTGTCGCACTAAGCATAGAAAGCTGGGAGGCGTTAGGGTTTGTTTACAGCGTTCTTTTTTTGTTTACGTTCTTATCTCAAGCCCTTTATTTTAACCCTCTCTTTCTATTGTTTGGCTATGAATTCTACAACATAACCACAAAGAATGGCACAGCCATTTTTCTGATTAGTTGTCAAAAATATAAAAAGCCAGACGAAGTTCAGATCCCGGTAGCATACAGGATCAATAACTACACATTCATAGAGCGGAAGTGAATATGGATCAAGTGCTTGCCAAAGTGAAGAGGAAAAAAAAGAAACAGTACTTCAAGCTGATTTCGGATGAAGCGCTTTTTGATGTCATAGGAGTTGACTTGAACTCCTGCGTAACATACAACCCTGACCACAACTTAGACGAAGACTCTTGGTTTAAGGTCGATCACTTTAGTCATAAGTCATTTTGTATTGATTTTCTGAAAAATAAATTTGATTCAAAAGACTATGACGACTTGACTAAAGATCAGTTTTCTAAGATAGCATACCTTATCTCTGTTCAAGGTGGTGAGTTTTATTTCCAGAAGGTAACGCCTGGGCTATTCATAAAAAGGAAAACACTTGTCTTCGGCGAGACGGCAAAGCTGGAAAAAGGTGAGAACAGGCTGGTTGTTAACCCAACCCCTGATGCAGTTTATTTTGCAAAAACGGACACTCTAGTTTTTCGTAATCTGGCGACTATCTCCAGTATTTTCAAGGGAATTGACGAACTTTACAAAGAAGCTACTGACAATGAGGTTGAAAGCTTCCTGGCTGAGTCATTCATCGAGCTTAGCGATTCTTATTGCGTGAAAAATGTTTCAAAGCCCAACCGGAAACGAATCGGCCTCGCCATGGCGACCCTGCAAGCCATGTCAGCAGATGATAAAAAACTTATGCTCAGTTACGTTGAGGGCTACTGCAAGGAAAAGCTTAGTTTTGACCATAAAAACCAGAAGTTTGAGATATCCTCTGATAAAGAACTAAAACTTCTTCTCTACGGCATAGAGCAGCGTTTTTACACTACGCCATTTGGTCAAGAGAAAAGACTCGCCAACTCTGTTCAGGCTATATAGTAAAGCAAAATAACCAAACGGTATTAGGGTGAATTGTATCCGCCGTTGGCTTCAAAGCAGCTGCGGCGGGGTAGCAAAGCATTCCCTCAGCTTTCAAATAGCCCCCCGGGAAAACATTAGCTTGCCAAGTTATTGCCTTGTCTGAGCCCAATTTTCGATCCGCGCAAGTGGTTGAACACCTTTCCATTAGGCGTCAGAGAAGAAGAAAAGAGGTTTGACCATTAATAAACCGCATGATTATTGCAGTCTCAGGCGAATGAAATTTTAGCATAGATGTCGAGATCCGCCTGATTGTTATCGCCTTGTCGGCGACGTTTCCCTGAAAATTATCACTTCACGTAGCCATCTCCTCTGAAACTTCAAAGGTACTTGTATCGAGCTCTAGCAGCTCAACTGGCCGACTCTTGCGTCTCCAGCTTCTTGGCATGGCCATACGACAGCGCCTTGTGCTTGCTGGCGTTGGCCTTGAGTTTGGTGCCATCCAGCGCGATGGTGCCGAGCTTGAGCAGCTTCATCTCGCGGGCCAGCAATAGCACCTGGACGAACAGTTGCTCCAGTTCGGGCAGGAAGCGCCGCCGGAAGGTGGCCAGGGTGTCGTGGTCGGGATGGGTGTTGGCGGCCAGGTAGCGGAACGCCACCGAGTCATAGGTGGCCCGCTCGATCTTGCGGCTGGAATACACCCCGGTGGCATAGCCATAGACCAGCAGACTCAGCAGCACCGCCGGGTGATGGGCCTTATGCCCCCGGCCGGCGTACCGACGCGTCAGCGCGGAGAGGTCCAGTTGCTCGACGACGTCCACGACGAAGCGCGCCAGGTGGTCATCGGGCAGCCACTCGTCCACGGAAGGCGGCAGAAGATAGTCGGTCTGGCGGTCAACGGGGATGAAGCGGCTCATGGCGACGTTCCGGTGGTGGCCGCTGGAAGCGAGTATCTCACGACGTTATCGAAGACTGCTAGCAAAGGATGGCGTGCGGGCAGCGCCACGATCAAGGGATCGTGCCAGACAGCTTGCGAATACATCCCATCGCAGCCTTCGTCCGAGCGGGAAAAACCGGCGTCATACAAGTCGTTGCGCAATCCTTTTGCCTGGTGAGAGAGCGGCACTTCAAACAGGCGTATTTCCACCTCAGGCTCCTCTAGTCGACATTGAGCCAGCAGTGTTGCCAAGCGTTGTGCCACGATGCCATCGGATAGAGCAATTCTCAGCATGCCGCGATAGCCGGAGGCAGCGGCCTGAACGTTTGCCCGCGCTTGATCAAGGGTGGTGAAGACGCGACGGGCATCTTCCGTCAATACCTCCCCCGCCCAGGTCAGACGTGTTCCACGAGAGGTTCGTTCGAAGAGTTGTGTGCCCAACTCCGACTCAAGCTCCTTGATCGTCCGGGAGAGAGGAGACTGTTCAATGTTCAGGCGTTCGGCGGCGCGGGCGAAATGGAGTTCTTCCGCAACCGCAATAAAACATCGTAAATGACGTAGCTCCATGAGGCACCCTCATTACTCGTGCAAGGCGTGCACGAAATTCCTGGTTGGCGGTTGTCCACCTGTTGTTGTCCAAGCGTTGTCATCCATGAGGGCTTAGGGTGCCGAGTACCGCTACGCTTACCAGGATGAGGAGAGCGATCGTCGCCTCGATGATCACACTCAGTCGCAGGTGCTGCGCGGAGTGCGAGGGGGCGCCGGAATGGATGTCATGTTCGAGTCGGGGTACCAACCACCAGCGATGCAGGGCGGCCAGGCCCAGCATCGCAGCGAACAGTGCCAGCTTGAACAGCATCAGGTTGCCGTGCAGGCTGTGAAACAGCGGTGCGATGGACCAGCCGGTCAGATCCGCGTAGTGCAGGATGCCGGTCACCACCAGGACGCCGACGAAAACGGTGCCTGGGCGTGAAAAGCTGTGCAGCGCCTGCCACAGCACATACAAGCCTTGGCCCTTGGCGGGCTTGCCGTGCCGCAGAAACAGGAGCAGAAAAGCCGCTATGGCGCCGATCCAACCGCCGGCGGCGAGCAGGTGCGCGATACCGGCCACCAGCCGCACTGCACCGCTCACACCATCGCCCCCGGCAGCGTGTCCGTTCCAGGCCAGGCTGAGCAGCGCCACACCGGCCAGCACGGTCACTCGCCGGACAGGGAACGGGCGTTCACCACGCCACAACCGCCAGCCGAGCACAGCGATCAGCACAACCAGCAGGAGTGCTCGCGTCAAGCCGGCGAAGCCGGCGGGGACGTCGAACAGATACCAAGCCAGGTCATCCCGGCCCAACTCGGAAACCGCGATGCCCATGATGCCCGCGGTATTGCGCGCAATCTCGATACTCACCAGCGCCAGGCCCAGCACCGCACAGATCAGCAGCCCGAGGCTCAAGGCCCGCTTGGGCAGGAGTGAGCACCGATCACCACTGACCGTCAACGCAGCCGGGCCGTACCACGCGAACAGCGGTAACCCGAACAACAGCATGAGGTCCAGGTGCTGCGCGAGCCGAAGCCCGTAGTCGAGCATGCTGAACATGATGAGGGCACCTGCTTATTCGACAGTGAAGCTGAATTCTCCGGTCATCGGATGGTTGTCGTCGCCGACGGCGCGCCACTGCACGCGGTAGACGCCCGCTCCGAGAGGATGATGCAGTTTGGCGCGTAGTGTCTTGCCGTCGTTGATGAATTCAATGTCGATATGCTCGAATTTCTCCGTGACTTCGCCGTTCTTTATGGCGCTCAGCTCCAGGCGCGAGGCGCGGGGTACAAGCCGTTCATTGAAGACGAGATCGATCTGCTTCGGGGTCGCGGCGACGGCATCGGCCGCCGGTGTGGATTCGACGAGGGAGATGTGAGCCTGGGCAACCGATGTGATCAGCAGGCCGATTGCGAGGCTGGTACCGACAATCAGAGAGCGAATTTGAGAAATACGGTTCATGTGCGTTGCACCTTTTCTAGTTTTCGAGAAAATCAGCCGCAGCAACCCCGGCGACCATTGCCGCCCGCTGATTGGCTGGACAGGACGTCGCTGTCTGACAGGCGCGCGGGATATCCGGCCTGTTGCAATGTCGACAGCAGCGGATCGCTGCCTTGGTCGAAGTTGCCACGGACACGAACGCGGCCCGTGGCCAGATGTACCTCCACCCCATTGATTCCCGGCAACTCTTTGAGTGCATCGGTGACCTTCGCGATACATGAGCCGCAACTCATGCCTTGCACGTCGAGATCCACTGTGTTCATGACTGCATTCTCCTCATTGATCCCGAGATTGATCCCGAGCCATTAGCCGTTTCATTCGCGCTGGTCAGCGATATGCCTGATAGACGCTGGTGCTGCGATCGACATGGATCAGCAGGACATCGTAGGGATCTTTGCGGTCCCGGTAGTTGTCAAGGAATCTGTCGCCTCTGAGGTCATTCAGGCCACCTGTTTTTCCGGTTCGGCGACGGTGACCTGGAGCTCCCGCTCCGGGTTGAGTGACACGGTACCGATCGGCGTCCAGTTGCGGGTCTTGCCGCTCCATCGCGCAGGGTTGGCGTCACGCGCCGCCTGATTGATGACGTGGCGCTTGGCCAGCACCTCCTTATCTTCGCCCGCATGGCGCTGTGCCGGTGTCACCAAGCGAATGCCGCTGTGCCGGTGCTCGTGGTTGTACCACCGCACGAAGCCAGCCACCCACTCGCGGGCGTTGTCGAGCGTGGCGAACCCGTCAGTGGGGTAGCAGGGGCGGTACTTGCAGGTGCGGAACAGCGCCTCTGAGTAGGGATTGTCGTTGCTGACCCGCGGTCGGCTGAAGGATGGCGTGATGCCGAGCTCGTGAAGCTTCTCCAGCAGCGTCGCACCCTTGAACGGGCTGCCGTTGTCCGCGTGAAGCACCAGCGGCTGGTCAATGATCCGCTCGGCCAGCACGGCCCGCTCCAGTACGGTGCGGGAGTTGTAGGCCGACTCGGCCAGGAACACCTCCCAACTGGTGATCTTGCGGCTGAAGATGTCGACCATCATGACCAGGTAGTAGTGCTGTCCCTTGATCGGGCCGCCCAGCCACGTGCAATCCCACGACCACACCTGATTCGGCGCAGCGGCCTGGTAGGTCGTGGGCTTGGCGCGGCGTTGAGGTGGCTTGGCACGGCCCCGATGCACCATTTCGTGGTGCTTGCGCATCACGCGGTAGAACGACGAGGATGAGGCCAAGTAGCGCTGCTCCTCGTCGAACAGGCGCACCACGATCTGCTCTGGCGGCAGGCTGGCGTACTCGGGGCGGTGGCACACGTCGAGGATCTCCTGTTCTTCGGCCGGTGTTAGCGCGTTAGCCGGCACCGGCCGGCCGACCAAAGGGCGCTGGTCCTCGTGCAGCTCGCCGCCGCGCGTCCAGCGCTGGTACGTCCTGGCGGTGATGCCCAGCTCTCGGCAGGCGGCCTCCAGGCGGGCCCCCTGGGCCCTGGCCTCTTCGATCAGCGCGATGGCGCGTTGGCGATCTGGGGTGCTGATCATGCGTCCTCGTCCCCCCAGATCGCCCTCGCCTTTTTTCTGAGGGCCAGTAACGCTGCGGTCTCCGCCAGGGCCTCGTTCTTGCGGGCGAGCTCCTTTTCCAGCGCCTTGATGCGCTTGCGCTGTTGCTTGGCCTCGTCGGCTTCACGCTGGCGTTCCGAGTGCGAGAGGCTGGCGGCTTGCTCGCAGTCATGCCGCCACCGCCCCAGCTGTTCGGGGAAGATGCCCCGACGGCGGCAGTATTCCGCGGTCTCCTGAGCATTCATCGAGGCGGTTTCAAGCACGGCGTTGAACTTGTCCTTGGACGACCAGCCATCGGTGCCTTTGCCCAGCGCGTCCGGCAGGCAACGTCCCTCGGCGCGGGCTTGCTTGCGCCAGGTGTAGACGGTGCCCAGCGAGATCCCTTCCTGCTCCGCGATCACCTGCGGGGAGAGGTTGTGGGGAGGCAGCAGCTTGGTGACCACGGCTTGCCGGCGCTCCTCTGAGTAACGAGGCATGAGTGTCTCCTTTCGCCCCCTGATCGGTTTATAGGAACAGGGTATCAGAGGGCACGACAGTCATCCTGACACTGGGGGAAGCACGTCCACGATGCCGCCAGGGCACTGCGTTTATCGCCAGGATAAGGCCGCCTTACGGGGCCCTCACCTGCTCGATCGACACAATGACATAATCGGTCTCGCCGGTCTGGCGCAGCACGAAGCGAACACGTTCCTCGGCGTCAATACCCTCTGCCAAGGTCGGATCGGCCAAAGCCAACTCCATGGTCATGGCCGGCCAGCGAAGCTCGGCGATGGGTTCATGGGCCAGCACGACACTATAGCCATCCTGCGTGATCGACTGTACGGTACCGAAGCCTTCGGCTGTGCGCATTTCCTGATGCTCATGTCCTGTCTTGGCGCCATGACCGGCATGCTTGCCGTGTCCATGATCGCTGGTCGCCATCGCAGGTAGCGCCACCATAACGCCCATCACGACTGCCAGCTGAAGTACGATCTTTTTCATATCACAGGTTTCCTTGGGTTTTGGTGTTGCTGAGCGCAGCCTCTGACGAGACAGACTCGGGAAAGTGTCGCCGGTGCCATAGCCAGTAGAGGACGGGAATGAGCAGCAGTGAAACCAGGGGGGCAGAGATCATGCCTCCTACCATCGGCGTAGCGATGCGCTGCATGGCCTCGGAGCCGGGGCCGGAATCCATCAGCAGCGGGCTGAGACCCAGCACTACCGTGAGAGAGGTCATGGCCTTGGGGCGTACCCGCATGACCGCCCCTTCGATAATTGCCTCGCGCAGCTCACCACGTGTACTCGGCTGGCGCTGCTCCACTGCGCCACGGACATACATCAGCATGACCACGGCGAACTCCGCCGACAGTCCGATCAGCAGGATGAAACCCGCCGCCACGGCCACCGAGATGTCATAGGCAAGCCAGTAGAGCAGCCACACCCCGCCGACGGCAGCGAACGGCAGCGACCCCATCAGCATGAAAGTCTCGGCGACGTTACGGAAGCAAAGGTAGAGCAGCAGGAAGATCAATACGATGGTCACCGGGACCACCCACTGCAGGCGCTCCTTGGCCCGTTCCATGTATTCGTACTGGCCCGACCAGGTGACCGAATACCCGGCCGGCAGAGCGACCTGATCCATCACACGCTGGCGCGCCTCGGCCACGTAGGAGCCGATATCGCGTCCGCGAATGTCGACCACGACCCAGCCGTTGAGGCGTGCATTCTCGGTGCGGATCATGGCCGGGCCGTCGACGATGCCCACGTTCGCCAGTGCCTGCAGGGGGAGATAGGCTCCTGTCGAGGTGATGACCGGCAGGTCCCGCAGGCTCTCCAGCGAATCACGCCAATCCTGGGGGTAGCGCAGGTTGATGGGATAGCGCTCCAGCCCCTCGACGGTTTCGCTGACATTCATCCCACCCACCGCCGTCTGAATGATGGCCTGCAGGTCACTGACGTTGACGCCATGACGCGCGGCAGCGCGCCGGTCGATATCGACTTCGACATAGCGCCCGGCAGCGGTGCGGTCGGCATAGGCTGAGGCCGTGCCAGGGACGTCCTGGAGTACGCGTTCGATCTCGCGACCGATGCGCTCGATTTCCGCCAGGTCGGCACCCGCCACCTTGATGCCCACGGGAGAGCGAATGCCGGTCGAAAGCATGTCGATGCGCGTCTTGATCGGCGGCACCCAGACGTTCGCCACCCCGGGAAAGCTCACCGCCTCGTCGAGCTCGCGAATGATATCGGCCTTGGTGATGCCCTCGCGCCACTGATCGCGGGGCTTGAAGCGAATGACGGTCTCCAGCATGCCGATCGGGGCCGGATCGGTGGCCGTATCGGCACGCCCCGCCTTGCCGAAGACACGATCCACCTCCGGTACCGACATGATCAGACGATTGGTCTGCTGCATGAATTCACGCACCTTGCCGATGGAGACACCGGGCTCCAGCGAGGGCATGTACATGAGATCGCCTTCATCCAGCTGGGGCATGAATTCACTGCCCAGCTTGGTCGCCGGATAGGCCACGCTGGCGGCAATCAGCACTGCTGCGGCAATGGTGGCCCAGGGATAGCGCAGCAGGGCATCCAGCCCGGGGCGGTATATGGCAATCAGCATGCGGCTCAGCGGATGGGCAGACTCAGGGCGTATGCGCCCACGCACCAGGTAACCCATGAGCACCGGCACCAGGGTGATGCCCAGTCCGGCGGCCGCCGCCATGGCATAGGTACCGGTGAAGGCCAGCGGCTGGAACATCCGACCCTCCTGTCCCTGGAGCGTGAACAGGGGCAGGAAGCTGACCACGATAATCAACAGCGCGAAGAAGATCGGCCGGCCGGTCTCCTTGGCCGCCTCGGCCACGGTATGCCAGCGATCCTCGCCCGGGGGCGCCTTCTCGAGCCGCTTGTGCAGGTTTTCCACCATGACGATGGCGGCGTCCACCATGGCGCCGATGGTCACGGCAATGCCGCCCAGCGACATGATATTGGCGTTGATGCCCTTGGCCTGCATGATCATGAGTGCCGCCAGAATGCCGATCGGTAGTGCCACGATCGCAACCAGCGCCGAGCGGAAGTGGAGCAGGAAGACGATGCATACCAGTGCGATGATGAGGAATTCCTGCAGCAGCTTGACCGTCAGGTTGTCGACCGACTCCTGGATCAGCACCGAGCGATCGTAGGTCTCCACGATCTCGACGCCTTCGGGCAGGCTCGGTCGCAGCTCATCGAGACGTGCCTTGACCCGCTCGATGGTGGCCAGCGCGTTCTCGCCATGGCGCATGACCACCAGGGCGCCTACGGCCTCGCCCTCGCCATCCAGCTCCGCGATGCCGCGACGGGCAGCAGGGCCGATGCGGATCTCGGCCACGTCCTCGAGCAAGACGGGGGTTCCGTCGCCGCCGAGGCCAACGGGCACCAGGCGTAGCTCCTCGATGCCGGTGAGGTAGCCACGCGAGCGCACCATGTATTCCGCTTCGCCCATCTCGATGACCGAACCACCTGCCTCGCGGTTGGCGCCTTCGATGGCCGAGCGGATGCCGGACAGGGTCAGCCCATAGGCACGCGCACGATTCGGGTCAAGCACCACCTGGTACTGCTTGACCATGCCGCCCACCGTGGCGACCTCGGACACGCCCGTCACGGACTGCAGCTCGAACTTCAGGAACCAGTCCTGCAGCGAGCGCAGGCCGGCCAGGTCGAGCTCGCCGCTGCGGTCCACCAGGGCGTACTGGTAGACCCAGCCCACACCGGTGGCGTCCGGCCCCAGCGCCGGCGTGGCGCCGGCTGGCAGCCGCGGCGCCACCTGGCTCAGGTACTCGAGCACGCGGGAGCGTGCCCAGTAGGGATCGGTGCCATCCTCGAACAGCACGTAGACGTAGGAGTCGCCGAACATGGAGAACCCGCGCACATCCCGCGCCTGGGGTACGGCCAGCATGGCCGTCGACAGGGGATAGGTAACCTGATCCTCCACCACCTGGGGGGCCTGGCCGGGATAGCTGGTATGAACGATCACCTGAACGTCGGAGAGATCAGGAATGGCATCCAGCGGCATCTGCCTGCCGGTGAAGAGCCCCCAGACGACGAAAATGGCCGTTACCAGGAGCACAAGCAGGCGATTGTGCAGCGACCACGTGATGATCCTTTCGATCATGAATCGACTCCTCAGTGGTCGTGGCTCAGCGGCTCGATGGCGGTGATTTCGTAGACGAACTCCTCGCGCTCGCGCATGCGGAAGCGCATCGGCATATCGTCGTGCAGCCCATCGAGTTCGAGATCATCGGCCACGGTGAAGTCCATGACCATTGCCGGCCAGCCCAGCAGGGGAATCGGCGCGTGGTCGACGTTAAGCACGCGGGCATCGCGGTCGATGGAAATCAGGCGCCCATCGGCCCAGACATCGCCATCCGAACTCTCCTGCTCGGCTTCGGTCATGCGCGCCAGCTCGGCACTGGCTGCCGCTTCGGAGTCGAGCAGGAAGTGGCCGGAGAGAACCACGCGCTCTCCTTCCTTGAGGCCTTCGATGATCTCCAGGTTGCCGTTGGCACGACGCCCTACCTGAACTTCACGCGCCTGGAAACGCCCTTCACCCAGCGCCAGGATGACGCGGTCCTGCCTGCCGGTACGGATCACGGCCTCGGCCGGCAGGTACAGGACGCCCTGCAGCGGTCGAGTGGTCAGTTGGACATCGGCATACATTCCCGGCTTGAGTCGCTCACCGGGATTGTCAAAGGCCAGGCGAACCTGAACGGTTCGCGTCTGACTGTTCAGGCTCGGATAGATATAGTCGATCTTGCTCTCGAGACGCTCGCCCGGGCGGAAGGGCAGCTTCACATGGGCGGCGTCACCTCGAGCCACGGCATCCACCTGATGCTCGAACAGGTCGGCAATCACCCATACCTGCGAGAGGTCGGCAATGGTCATCACCTCGGTGCCCGGTGTGACATACATGCCTTCACGCACGTTCAGCGACTCCACTACCCCACTCTGCCCCGCCCGTACGGAGATCAGTCGGCGCGGCTGACCGGCCCGCTCGATCTCGGCAATCTCGGCGGCACTGACCCCCAGCGCCCGGAGGCGCTCGCGCGCAGGAGCAGGACTGCCGCCACGACGCACGACATGCAGCAACTCCTCTTGCGCATTGACCAGTTCCGGCGAATAGAGGCGGAACAGCAGCTGCCCCTCCTCGACTCGCTCGCCGGTGGTTCTGACGCTGAGTTCCTCGATCCAGCCCTGAGTACGCAGGTGAACGTGGCTGAGTCTCGATTCGTCATAGTCGACGAAGCCGACTGTCTCGACCAGGCGCGCCAGATCACCACGAGCCACCGAGCCGATACGCACATTCATATTCTGCTGCACGACAGGGCTGATACTGACTGTGCCGGGCGTCGCGTCGCCGCCACCCGCATAGATCGGAATGAAGTCCATGCCCATCTCATCCTTGCGCGGCTCGGGAGAGGTCACGGAGGGGTTATGTGGGTGGCGGTAATAGAGAATCTCTCTCTCACCGTTGGTCGTGTCCACCGCGGCAACGTGTGCGTGGGAACCCGGCCAGTAGGTCACGGCAGCGGCGCCTGCGGCAGCCCCCGCAGCCAGCAGGACGATGACAGCGAACGCCTTCATGCGTTTTCTCCCAGTAGATAGAGCAGGTCCACCTGCTCAAGGCGACGCTGCGACCCGATACGCACGGCCTCGATATGCGTTTCCAGCTCGGTCAGGCGTGCACGCACAAGCGAGTTGAAGTCCGTGGTGCGATTGCGATACCCATGCTCGGCGGCTTCGGCGTTCTCCCTGGCCTGCGGAAGGAGGCGCTCTGCATACTGACGCTCACGCTCGCTCAACTGATGCCACCTGGCCTGGGTCTCCCCCACCTGGCGCTGCAACTCGAGGGCCTGTGCATCCCAGGCATACTGGGCGGCCTCACGACGGTGCACGCTGGCCGATAGATCGCGGTCCTGGCGCTGGCGTGTAAAGAGCGGAAGGTCGACCATGACCATCGCCGACATGCGATCCGGCATGTCCATGCCCCGTTCCGTTGGCGTGCCATAGGTCAGCTCGACCGACCACTGAGGCCTGTAGCCTTGACGCGCCAGCTCGACACCGTGGTTGCCGGCATCGACGAGAGCCTGTTCTGCGGCGAGCAGCGGGTGCGACAGCAACGCATCCGCCGGCGCGGTCATGTCGGGCAGGTCGGGCAGGTCGGGCAGGTCGGGGGCTAAGGGGCGTGAAATGGCATCCTGACCGACCCAACGCGCAAGCTGGGCCCGTGCTGCCGCTTCCTGTGCCTGAACGGAAAGCAGGCGATCATGCAACCGGCTCAGCTCCAGTTCGGCGCGTAACAGATCCTGTTGATCGGCAAAGCCGGAAGCAAACTCGCGTTCGGTGATATCGCGCAGGTCCTCGAACAAGGGCTGGCTCTTCTCCAGCACTTCCCGGATGGCGCGCTGCTCGTAGAGCGACAGGTAGGCACGCCGCACGGCGCGAACGGCAGTGATTTCTGCGTTGCTGCCACGAGCTGCGTCAGCCATGGCCAACGCGCCTTCCCGCTCGCTTGCCAATCGACGGCTGTCGCCTCTCGGGAAGGTCTGGCGCACTCCCACACGCAGTTGGGTCATGGTGTCGTCATCGATGGAAAGACCCTCTCGTGCGACGTCCATGACCTCCATGATCAGCATGGGATCGGGAAGCTGTCTGGCCGAGATGGCGGCCTCACGTCGAGCCTCAGCCAGCTCCTGGTAGCGCAGCGAGGCAGGGTCGTCGATGCGAGCGAGCCGCTCAGCTTCCATCAGAGAAAGCACCGGCTCTGACAATACCGGCAAAGGCAACATAAAAGCCGTGCTTAACGCCACAGCCAACATCTTGGGTAACCGAGAGCCCATTCACCACCCTCCATACTCACCTGTGCACTGCGGCAAGAACAGCGCCATGGCGGATGCACCATGGCCAAAAGCCATAAACAATCTTGGTTATATGTATCAAACTGGCCGACGGGTGCCGGCCAGCCATGCTTCTTCAAAGCTTGAATAGCGGATTATTCGAACGCAACGTGAAGGCTATAACGATGGGCGTCCCAACTTTCCCCACCCGGTGCGGAATTCCCTGATACCACCAGGCTATACTGGCCGGCCGGCAATGCTTCTCGAATTTCAAAGTCGCCACCAGAAGACCTCACCTGACTCAAGGTATTGCCCTGAGCATCGATCAACTCGGCTTTCATTGGCAGTATGGAGTGCATCCCGGGGAAGTGACTGCTAGCAATCCTGACCGTTGCGGCTTCATCCAGGTTGAGTTGGTAAGTATGCGGCTGGCCAGAATTAATGATCACGCTAGGCGTGCTACCTTCCTGCAGAACCCTTTCGCTTGATGCCGTGGTGCCAAAATTGGCAAAAGCCGGGACAGAGAACAGGCTAACAACGGCAGCGGTAAGAGCAATCTTCTTGATCATGATACACCTCACTTTTACGATGAATATTACGCCAAATTATCTTGCAATCGTCAGGACTATTACTTTCAACTTCGGGCGTGTTAGAGTAACCATTCTGCCTACTCATCCCCCGTGTTGCTTGTTCATGTAGGCATAGTACGTTTCAGTAGCGGACAGGATGCTGACTCGAAAATGACATTTTTGTCATGTCGAGCCAGACCCGCCAGTGGAGGCTTCATGAAGTTATTGATTGTTGAGGACGAGCCAAAGACCGGCGACTATCTGGCGCAAGGCCTTAGAGAGGCCGGCTTCGTCGTTGACCTGGCGCGCGATGGCCTGGATGGCCTGCACTTGGCGCAGACCGGGGAGTATGACCTGCTGCTGCTTGACGTCATGCTGCCTGGGATGGATGGCTGGACCATCCTGCAAATGGTGCGCCGCGCAGGGCAGGACGTACCCGTACTGTTTTTGACCGCACGAGACGAGGTCGACGACAGAGTGCGGGGGCTCGAGCTCGGGGCGGATGACTACCTGGTCAAGCCGTTCGCCTTCTCCGAACTACTGGCGCGGATTCGCTCCCTGCTCAGGCGCGGCAAGGCACGTGAGCCAGAAGTGTTCCGCGCTGCCGACCTGGAACTCGACCTGCTGCGACGGCGTGTGACTCGAGCCGGCGAACGTATCGACCTCACCGCCAAGGAGTTTGCCCTGCTAGAGCTCTTGATTCGCCGCCAGGGAGAAGTCCTCCCCCGTTCACTGATAGCCTCGCAGGTGTGGGACATGAACTTCGATAGCGATACCAACGTCATCGACGTAGCCGTCAGACGGCTACGCGCCAAGGTCGATGGTCCCTTCCCCGAGAAGTTGATCCGGACCGTACGCGGCATGGGTTATGTGCTGGAGCCGGGAAATAGCTAATGAGCCTTTACCCACGTTCCTTGACGGCCCGCCTGGCCACACTCTACTCCTTGCTGGTGGCAATCCTGCTGCTGCTGCTTGGCCTGTGGCTCGAGTACCTGATTCGGGATCACTTCGACGAAATCGACCATATGGAGTTGACAGCAAAGCTGAACATGATCGAGAACCTGCTTGATCGAGTCGATAGCCCTGCCGCGCTGAATACACTGCCCAGATATCTTGACGACCTATTGACGAGCCAAGCCACACTCTCCGTCTCCATCCGCGATGAGGAGCAGCGAATACTCTACGCCTACCAACCGGACTTTCTCGAGCCAGTAAAGAATGGAGAGGTCAGCTCACCCAGCGCTCGCTGGAGCGTGGCCGGCCACGAATTCATTGGCCATGAAGTTCAGCAGCTCCTTCCTCTTGCACAGCCCATACCGGTACGCGTCCTGCTGGGCCTGGATATCACCCACCATGCCCACTTTCTCCAGGACACCCGCCGCTATCTTTGGACGGGCATTGCGATAGCCGCCCTGCTGACGGCATTGCTCAGTTGGTTGGTCGCACGTCAAGGTCTGGGCCCCCTCAAGCGGATCACGGCAACGGCCAAACGGCTGTCAGCAGAACGCTTGGAGGAAAGGCTGGACCTGCAAGCCACGCCACCGGAAATGGTCGAGCTGGCCAATGCGTTCAATGGCATGCTGAACAGGCTCGAAGCCGACTTTCAACGCCTCAGCGAGTTCTCGGCGGATATCGCCCATGAACTGCGCACCCCGGTGTCCAACCTGCTTACCGAAACCCAGGTCGCCCTGTCACGACCACGCAGCACAGAGGAATACCAGGACGCACTGCACTCCAACCTGGAGGAGCTGGAACGACTGGCGCGAATGATCGCCGACATGCTGTTCCTGGCCAAGACCGATCATGGGCTACTGCCAAATCCTGCCGAACCGGTCCATCTGGAGGAGGAAGTGACCGGTTTGCTGGAGTTCTATGATGCCCTTGCCGAGGAGAAACAGGTCAGGATGCAGCTGAGTGGTACCGCCACAGTCACCGGCGACCACCTGATGCTTCGCCGAGCGATTGCCAACCTGGTGTCGAACGCCGTGCGGCACACTCCCCCTGGCGGCACGATCGAGATCACCATTACCCATGACCAGGATATGGCGAAACTGTGTGTCATCAATCCTGGAGAGACGATCCCCGCCGATCAGTTACCGAAACTGTTCGATCGCTTCCACCGCGCCGACAACATCCGCAACCACCATGGCAAAGGCGCAGGTCTGGGACTCCCCATCACCCGATCAATCGTCAAGGCCCATGGTGGAGACGTCGCGGTCCGTTCTCAGAATGGCATCACGACCTTCTGCCTCACCCTGCCGCTCTCCGGCACGCAACGTACATCATCGGAGGAGTGATTCGATGGCTCTCAATTCCAGTCAACCCAATCGCTCTGCCCGCCTTGTCGCGCTCGCCGTGGGGATCCCCTGCTTCCTGGTGCTGGCCGTGCTCATGGCCATGCCCTTCATGGCGGGGGATGAAACGACCCTCCGGGTCGACGGCCCGGTACCGACTCAGTCGGGGGCAGAACGCGGCGGGGTCCGCTTCTCCGGCACGGTGCACCAGTGGAGCGTGGCGGGCAGTCTCGTGATCGATGCCGAGCAACAGGCACAACTCTCCTTCCAGCTGCGCGGGCCCGACGGTAACCCGCCTCGACAGGCCATGCGCGTCCCGATCACCTTCGTCATGCCCGGCCATGACATGTCACTCAGCCGGACGGCCGAACCGACCGACCGCGACAGCTACGCGGTCGCGGCGCCGCTCCCCATGTCGGGTGCCTGGCAGGTGCGTATGACGTTCTCGGACGTGACCGGCGTGCTGGCGTTCGACGTCAGGGACTGACGATGCCAGGGATGCACCACGGCGGCGACATCCAGCCTCAGAGCACGGGCGCGAGCAGATAGGCCGCCCAACCTGGTTCTGGAGGCCTACCTGGAAGAGCTGAATCATCTGATTTCCGGGCATTCGAGGGCCCGGTAGGCCTGCAGCGCGCCGCCGATTCATGCGATACTGCGCGCTTTCCTTCGGCCCATGCCGCTTCATCCAGCTGTCACACAGGGATGCCGACCATGCCCCAGGGTACCCTCTTCATCGTTTCCGCCCCCTCAGGCGCCGGCAAGACCAGCCTGGTGCGCGAGCTGATCGAGAGCCTCGACGGCATCCAGGTGTCGGTGTCGCACACCACCCGCGAGCGCCGCAACGGCGAGGTGGACGGGGTCAACTACCACTTCGTTGACGTGGCGGCCTTCGAGGCGATGATCGAGCGCGGCGAGTTCTTCGAACACGCCCGGGTCTTCGACAACTACTACGGCACCTCGCGTCCCGCGGTACAGGCCGCCCTGGCCGCCGGCCAGGACGTGATCCTGGAGATCGACTGGCAGGGCGCCCGCCAGGTGCGTCAGCAGATGCCCGATGCGGTCTCCATCTTCATCCTTCCCCCCTCCCGGGAGGAGCTGGAGCGCCGCCTAGCCAGCCGCGGCACCGACGAGCACGCGGTGATCGAGCGGCGCATGCGCGACGCGGTCAGCGAGATGTCCCACCACGACGAATACGACTACCTGGTGATCAACGACGATTTCACCACCGCCCTGCGCGAGCTTCAGGCGCTGGTGATCGCCCAGCGGCTGAGCCACGAGCGAGCCGGCCAGGCCCACGCCCCGCTGCTGCAGGCGCTGCTCTGCTGAGCTTGACAAGCGCTGCACTGCAGCGCTTGTCAGGGCAACCGGCGGTCGAGTAACCTATCAGGTCTACCCATAGGTGGAATCCGTCCACACGCCCACCGCGTGTGCAGCGCCGGGTTCCCGCACGCTTTACAGGAAGGCACCCCCCATGGCGCGAGTCACAGTCGAAGATTGTCTGGAAAATGTCGAGAACCGCTTCAAGCTGGTGATGATCTCCACCGCACGCGCACGCCAGCTGGCACGCGGCTCCCGCGATGCCCAGCTGCCTTGGGAGAACGACAAGCCCACCGTGGTCG
This sequence comes from Halomonas sp. PGE1, assembly GCF_013000985.1. Classification (NCBI taxonomy): domain Bacteria; kingdom Pseudomonadati; phylum Pseudomonadota; class Gammaproteobacteria; order Oceanospirillales; family Halomonadaceae; genus Halomonas; species Halomonas sp. PGE1. Next base: position 299,861 of record NZ_CP053032.1, on the reverse strand, counting down.
CCCTGCGCGAGATCGCCGCCGGCCTGGTCGACGCCAGCGTCCTCGACGAGCCGGTCGAGCCCGCCGTGCGCCCGGTGCGCGAGCCCTACTTCGGCGGCGCCGGCGAGGAGTGATCCACGACGGCGCCAGGGCGCCGTCATCCTTCCCAGGACACTCACGCAGGAATCAGGGCGCGCCGCATGTTCACCATCGATGACCTCGCCGACCGTCTCGGCGGCTACCTTCCCCAGAGCGAGATCCAGCAGGTCAAGCGCGCCTTCTACTATGCCGAGCAGGCCCACGACGGCCAGCGCCGGCGCTCCGGCGAGCCCTATGTCACCCACCCCCTCGCCGTCGCCAATATCCTCGCCAACATGCACATGGACCATCAGAGCCTGATGGCGGCCATGCTGCATGACGTCATCGAGGATACCGGGGTCGGCAAGGAGGCACTGGCCGAGCAGTTCGGCAAGCCGGTGGCGGAGCTCGTCGACGGGGTCTCCAAGCTGACCCAGATCGCCTTCGAGGACAAGGCGGTCGCCCAAGCCGAGAACTTCCAGAAGATGGTGCTGGCGATGTCCCGGGACATCCGGGTCATCATCGTCAAGCTCGCCGACCGCCTGCACAACATGCGCACCCTGGGGGCGCTGCGCCCGGAGAAGAAGCGCCGCATCGCCCGCGAGACCCTGGAGATCTACGCCCGCATCGCCAGCCGCCTGGGCATCAACACCATCCGCGTGGAGCTGGAGGATCTCTCCTTCCAGGCGCTGCATCCGATGCGCGCCGAGCGCATCAAGCGCGCCGTCTCCAGCGCCCGGGGGAACCGCCGCTCGGCGATCCGTCAGATCCAGAACAACCTGCAGAAGAGCCTCGACGACGAGGGGCTCTCCGGCACCGTGGTCGGCCGCCAGAAGCACCTGCTGTCGATCTACAAGAAGATGCGCGACCAGCGCAAGTCGTTCGCCGAGATCATGGACGTGTTCGGCTTCCGCATCATCTGCGAGGACGTCGACAGCTGCTATCGCATCCTCGGCGTGGTGCACAACCTCTACAAGCCGGTGCCGGGGCGCTTCAAGGACTACATCGCCATCCCCAAGGCCAACGGCTACCAGAGCCTGCATACCTCGCTGTTCGGCGCCAATGGCATGCCCATCGAGGTGCAGATCCGCACCCGCGAGATGGAGGCCATGGCCAACAACGGCATCGCCGCCCACTGGCTCTACAAGGCCGGCCAGACCCAGCACCCCATCGCCGAGGGCAGCCACGCCCGGGCCCGCTCCTGGATCAAGGGGCTACTGGAGATGCAGCGCCACGCCGGGGACTCCCTGGAGTTCATCGAGCACGTCAAGAATGACCTCTTCCCCGACGATATCTACGTGTTCACGCCCAAGGGCGACATCATGGAGCTGCCCCAGGGCGCCACGGTGATCGACTTCGCCTACAGCGTGCATACCGATATCGGCAACAGCACCATCGCCTGTCGCATCGACCGCCACCTGGCCCCGCTCTCCACCCGGCTGGAGAGCGGCCAGACCCTGGACATCATCACCGCCCCGGGCGCACGACCCAACCTGGCCTGGCTCAACTTCGTCGCCACCGCCAAGGCGCGCTCGGCGATCCGCCACGCCCTCAAGCACCAGCAGCATACCGAGGCGGTCCAGCTCGGCCGGCGGCTGCTCAACAAGTCCCTGGCGGAGTTCGAGACCAGCCTGGAGGAGCTCCCCGACGGGCCGCTGGCCACGCTACTGGGCGAGCTCGGCCTTAAGAACGAGGATGTCCTGCTGGAATCCATCGGCCTGGGCACCCGGGTCGCCCACGTGGTGGCCCGCCGCCTGCTCGACCTGCACCATGGCGAGGTCGCGCCGGACGGGGAGAGGCCCCGCGCCCACGGCCCCATCGTGATCAGCGGCGCCGAGGGCATGGTGATCAAGTTCGCCCGCTGCTGCCATCCGCTGCCCGGCGACCCGGTCATCGGCCACCTCTCGGTGGGCAAGGGGATCGTGGTACACCGCGCCGAGTGTCGCAACCTGGGCGAGCTGAAGGGCGACCCCGACAAGCTGTTCGCCCTGGAGTGGTCCGACGATATCGCCGAGGACTTCCCGGTGGCGCTGCGCCTGGAGGTGCAGAGCCGACGCGGCCTGGTGGCAGAACTGGCCGGCCTGGTCACCGACGCCGACGCCAACATCGAGCGTATCGGCATCGAGGAGCGCGACGCCCGCCTGGCCACCGTCAACCTGACCCTGGCGGTACGCAACCGCGTCCACCTGGCGCGCATCATCAAGCGGCTGCGCAACCTCTCCCACGTCGAGCGGATCACCCGGCTCGGCAACTGAGTTACCCCATCGGCCCGGCTCTGCCCTCCCGATGGGGCAGCCGGGCCGCTTTTTCGTTATCACGCACCACAACTCGCGACGGAGCACACCATGAGCAACAAGGCCGTGATCAATACCGAACTGGCGCCCGCCGCCATCGGCCCCTACTCCCAGGCCATCAAGGCCGGCAACACCGTCTACCTCTCCGGCCAGATCCCCCTGGACCCGGCCACCATGGAGATCGTCTCCGACGACTTCGAGGCCCAGGCCCGCCAGGTCTTCACCAACCTCAAGGCCGTCTGCGAGGAGGCCGCAGGCTCCCTGGGCGAGATCGTCAAGCTCAACCTCTACCTGGTCGACCTGGACAACTTCGCGGTGGTCAACAAGGTGATGGAGGAGTTCTTCGAGATGCCCTATCCGGCGCGTGCTGCCATCGGCGTCAAGGCGCTGCCCAAGGGCGCCCAGTTCGAGGCGGAAGCGGTGATGGTCATCGGCGACTGACAGGGGAATGAGGCTCTTTCTGGCGCTGATGCCGCCGCCCGGACTGCGCGAGCGGCTCGGCGCCCTGGCCGATGTGGCCCAGGCCCGCTGCGGCGGAAGACGCATGCCGGACGCGAGCCTCCACCTGACCCTTGCCTTTCTCGGCGAGGTGGGCGACAAGCAGGCCGAGGAGCTGTCGGAAGAGATCCGTTCGCTGGCCATCCCCGCCGGGCACTGGACGCTGGATGTCTGGGGTCACTTCCGTCGCCCGGGTATCGTCTGGGTGGGCGGTCGCCGCCCGGATACCGCCCTCCAGGAACTGCACGAGCGGCTGTGGGAGCGCCTGGAAGCCCACGGCCTGCCGGGGCGCCCCTCCCGCTTCATCCCCCACGTCACCCTGCTGCGCGGGGCGGAGCGCCTCGAGGCCGACGATTTGCCGGACGTAGACCTCGAATGGCCCTATAATCAGGTGACGCTGATTCATTCGATCAATGACGGCCAGCCCGTTCGCTACGCGCCTCTGGCGCGCTCTCGGGTGAGCTGAGCCATCAGGAACATGCGGGGAGAAGGGAATGTCTCTCGAGTCGCATCGCGCGGCCTGCGCCGCTCTGACGCTGCTGCTGGCCGCAGGCCCGGCCATGGCCGACCTGCAGGTCGCCGCCGGCGCCACCAGCGAATCCACGGTCGCCCTCAAGGTGGAGGTCGACCGCCGCTTTCCACTGGAGAGCCTGCATCCCAGGCTGGACCTGCGGCTGGCCACCGGCCTGCTGCTGCTCTCCAGCGAGGAGCAGGACGGCAACGCCGCCCTGCTCTTCTCTCCGGCGCTGCGCTGGACCTTCGCCGGTGAGCGGGAGCTCTTCCTGGAAGGGGGCATCGGCGCCGCCCTCTTCCTCAAGACCCGGGTGGAGGCGCGCAACCTCTCCACCGCCTTCCAGTTCGAGGACCGCCTGGCGGTGGGAATGCCCTGGGCCGGGGGGGAGCTCTCCCTGGCGCTGACCCACTACTCCAACGCCGGGATCAAGAGGCCGAATGACGGCTTCGAGACCCTGACCCTGGGCTACCGCTTCGCGCTCTGATTGTGCTCGGGTACAACACTGCCCTGTGGGAGCTTGGGTCCACCGACGGTTCGACGCCTCGACGAATGGCAACGAAGGCGCCTCGGCGGTGTTGCCTACTCTGCACCTGCCACCAGGGAGTCCTTCGGCCTCCATTCGCCCGGCACGGCCGGCCGCCCACACTGAACCGCCGAACAGGCCAATCCATACCAGAACCAATTTATTGGGCAAATTCACGCCTTCTCGGGGAGGAAGCCGCCCTCCCTGAGCACCTGGATATAGCCCTCGCGGTAGCTGGGGTAGCGGAAGGCGTAGCCGCTGGCCAGCAGGCGGGCGTTGCGGCAGCGCTTGCTGGCGCGACGGCGCAGCGGCGACTGGATGGTCTCGGTGGCCTCCACCTTGAGCTGCTTCGCCAGCCAGGTCATCACCTCGTGGAGCGGCGCCGGCTCGCAGTCGCTGGCCAGATAGAGGTCGTCGACGGGCTCGTCGGCCAGGCTGCGCTCGATCAGGTGGGCCAGTACCCCGACGCAGTCGTCGCGATGGATACGGTTGGTGTACATGGCGGGGCTTTCCGGGGCGATGCGCCCCTCGCTCACCTGGCGAATCAGGCGATCGCGGCCGGGGCCGTAGATGCCCGAGAAGCGCACCGCGGTGCCGGGCAGGGGGTGGTCGAACAGCGCCTGCTCGGCCTCGCGGATCAGCAGGCCGGCGAAGCCGGTGGGCTCGGCCGGGCTCGCCTCGTCCACCTCCTCACCGGCCTGCTGGGGGTAGACGCTGGTGGAGGAGACGAAGAAGACCCGCTTCGGCGTCTTCTTGCGGGCGCCGAACTCCTCCAGCACCGCCTTGAGCCCCGCGGGGTAGGCGGCGCGGTAGGCCTCCTCCTCGAAGTGGTCGGCGCTGGCCACGTAGACCAGCACGTCGGCATCGGGCAGGGCGGCGAGACTGGTGGGATCGGTGAGGTCCGCACCGGCGGCCTCGAGGCCGCTGCCCTCCAGCGCGGCCACGTTGCGGCGCACGCCTACTACCCGCTGGCCGGCCGCCTTGAGCCGCTGGCCAAGCCCGATCCCGATATCCCCACAGCCTAGAATCAGCGTTGTTGTCTTCACCTTTTCCCTGCCCCCTGATAAAAAGTCCCTATTGGAATTTCAAGAGGATGCCTGCAAGGCAACCACGATGACTCTAACAGAACTCCGCTACATCGTGACACTCGCCCAGGAGCGCCACTTCGGACGCGCCGCCGAGCGCTGCTTCGTTTCCCAGCCGACCCTCTCCGTGGCGGTGAAGAAGCTCGAGGAGGAGCTGGGCGTGGCCCTCTTCGAGCGCTCCAAGTCCACCGTCCAGGTGACGCCGCTGGGCGAGAAGATCGTCGAGCAGGCCCAGCGGGTGCTGGAGCAGACCAGCGTGATCAAGGAGCTGGCCAACGCCGGCAAGGACCAGCTGGCAAGCCCGCTGCGGCTAGGCGCCATCTACACCATCGGACCCTACCTGTTCCCGCACCTGGTGCCCGAGCTGCGCCGCGGCGCCCCGCAGATGCCGCTCTACATCGAGGAGGGCTTCACCGGCAACCTGCGCCGCAAGCTGAGAAGCGGCGAGCTGGACGCCATCATCGTGGCGCTGCCCTTCACCGAGACCGACGTGCTGACCAAGGCGCTCTACGAGGAGGAGTTCGAGGTGCTGATGCCGGCGGACCACCCCTGGGCCGAGCGCGAGGTCATCCACAAGGAGGAGCTGCTCAAGGAGCGGCTGCTGCTGCTCGGCGAGGGGCACTGCTTCCGCGACCAGATCCTCGAGGCCTGCCCGGCCATCAGCCAGAAGCTCGCCAGCCCCAACAACACCCTCACCGCCGAGGGGGGGTCGCTGGAGACCATCCGCCACATGGTGGCCTCCAAGCTGGGCATCACCGTGCTGCCCCGCTCGGCCATCGGCACCGTCCACTACGAGAGCGGCCTGCTGGTCAGCCGCCCCTTCGCTCCCCCCGCACCCTCGCGCACCGTGGCCATCGCCTGGCGGGCCAGCTTCCCGCGGCCCAAGGCGATCGACGCCGTGACCGAGGCCATCGCCCGCTGCCGCGAGGCCGACCCCATGCCGGCATGAATGCACTCGACGCGCCGGTCACATCGCTCAAGGGGGTTGGCGAGGCGCTGGCCCTGAAGCTGGCCCGGCTGCGCCTCGAGAGCGTGGCCGACCTGCTCTTCCACCTGCCGCTGCGCTACCAGGACCGCACCCGCATCACCCCCATCGGCACCCTGCGCGCCGGCCACGAGGCGGTGGTGGAGGGCGAGGTGGTCGCCGCCGAGGTGGTGCGCGGGCGCCGCCGCAGCCTGCTGGTGCGGCTGCGCGACGGCTCGGGACTGCTCAGCCTGCGCTTCTTCCACTTCTCGCCGGCCCAGCAGCAGCAGTTCCAGCCCGGCAGCTGGCTGCGCTGCTTCGGCGAGGCCCGCGCCGGGGCCACCGGCCTCGAGCTCTACCACCCCGAGTATCGCCTGCTCAAGGCCGACGCTCCGCCGGTGGAGGATCATCTCACCCCCATCTACCCCGCTACCGAGGGGCTCCACCAGACCCGCCTGCGGGCGCTGATCGAGCAGGCCCTGGCCCTGCTCGAGGCCCATCCCGAGGCGCTGCCGGACTGGATCACCGAGGACCTGCGCGCCCGCTTCCGCCTGCCCGAGCTGCACCACTGCCTGCACGTGCTGCACCAGCCGACGCCGGAGGTGGATGCCGAGGCCCTGGCCAGCGGCCGCCACCCCGCCAGCCGCCGCCTGGCCCTGGAGGAGCTGCTGGCCCACCGCCTGAGCCTGCAGGCGGTGCGCCTGCGCATCCAGGAGGATGGCGCCCCGGCGCTGCCCTCCGGGCGCGGCCTGCAGGCGCGCTTCCTGACCCAGCTGCCCTTCTCGCTGACCGGCGCCCAGCGCCGGGTGCTCGACGAGATCGGCGCTGACCTGGCCCGGGAGGTGCCCATGCTGCGCCTGGTGCAGGGCGACGTGGGCTCCGGCAAGACGGTGGTGGCCGCCATGGCCGCGCTCTCCGCCATCGCCGGCGACTGCCAGGCGGCGATGATGGCGCCCACCGAGATCCTCGCCGAGCAGCACTACCGTGCCTTCCGGGCCTGGTTCGAACCGCTGGGCATCGAGGTGGCCTGGCTCTCCGGCAAGCTCAAGGGCAAGGCGCGCCTGGACACCAAGGCGGCCATCCAGGACGGCCGCGCGCGCATGGTGGTGGGCACCCATGCCCTCTTCCAGGGCGACGTGCACTTCCAGCGCCTGGGCCTGGCCATCGTCGACGAGCAGCATCGCTTCGGGGTGCACCAGCGCCTGGCCCTGCGCGAGAAGGGCGAGGCCGGGGGCCTGACGCCCCACCAGCTGGTGATGACCGCGACCCCCATTCCCCGCACCCTGGCGATGAGCGCCTACGCCGACCTCGACGTCTCGATCATCGACGAGCTGCCCCCCGGGCGCACCCCGGTGAAGACGGTGGCGATGCCCGACGAGCGGCGCCCCGAGGTGGTGGCACGCATCCGCCACGCCTGCGCCGAGGGGCGACAGGCCTACTGGGTCTGCACCCTGATCGAGGAGTCCGAGGTGCTGGAGTGCCAGGCCGCCGAGGCGACCCGGGACGAGCTCACCGAGGCCCTGCCGGAACTGGCCATCGGCCTGGTGCACGGGCGCATGAAGGCCGCCGAGAAGGCCACGGTGATGGACGCCTTCAAGGCCGGCGAGCTGGACCTGCTGGTGGCCACCACGGTGATCGAGGTGGGGGTCGACGTGCCCAACGCCAGCCTGATGATCATCGAGAACCCCGAGCGGCTTGGGCTCTCCCAGCTGCACCAGCTGCGCGGCCGGGTGGGGCGCGGCTCCACCGCGAGCTTCTGCGTGCTGCTCTATCACCCGCCGCTCTCCGCCCACTCCAAGGAGCGCCTGGCGGTGATGCGCGAGACCAACGACGGCTTTCGCATCGCCGAGAAGGACCTCGAGCTGCGCGGCCCCGGCGAGGTGCTGGGCACCCGCCAGACGGGCCTGGCCCAGATGAAGATCGCCGACCTGGAGCGCGACGCCGACCTGCTGGAGCGCGTCGCTCCGCTGGCCGAGGCGCTGCTGGCCATCCACCCGGAGGCGAGCCGGCCGCTGGTCAGGCGCTGGCTGGGCGAGGAGGCGGGCCGCTACGGGCAGGTGTAACCCTCACGACCCAGGAGCCGGGCAGCGAGGCGAGGGTGAGAGGTCAGAGGTGGATCAGAGGTGCCGGAGGAGCTTCTGGAGCTTCTGCAGATCGGCGGAATCACCGACCAGACGCACGGTGCCTGCCATCATGCCATCGAGGAAGGCCTGCTGGGTGGGTTTCCTGAGCACCTGGAGCGCGGTGGCCTCGTCCTCGAAGCGCAGCTCCAGGTCGAGGTCCACCGGCAGGCCGCGCCCGGACTGGATACCGCGGGGGGTCATCCGGTAGTGGCGGGCGATGGCGAGGTCTTCGGTGGCGATGCCCCAATCGAGGCCGCGCATCTCGGTCAGCAGCTCGCGGAAGCGGGCCTTGCGGCGCAGGGCGCGCTTGAGCAGGAAGGCCAGCAGCCAGAGCATCAGTCGCAGCTTCATTTCGATCTCGCCACCGAATCCGAATCCATGGAGGGGAAGGCCGCCGCGGCCCACCGCAGCGGGCCGCCTGGCGCCTTGCTGTGTCTTACTTGGCCACCGCGTCCTTGAGGCCCTTGCCCGGCTTGAAGGCCACCGTCTTGCTGGCCGGGATGGTCAGCGGCTGGCCGGTCTGGGGGTTCTTGCCGGTGCGCGCCGCACGCTCACGCACGGTGAAGGTGCCGAAGCCGATCAGCGACACATCCTGTCCCTGGGCCACGCTACCGGTGATCTCGTCGAGGATCACGTTGAGCACCTGGCTCGCCTTGTCCTTGGAAAGATCGGCACGCTCGGCAATCGCCGCGGCGAGTTCTGGCTTACGCATACTGCCCTCCTGGTATTGGCATACTCCCCGGGCGCCTGTCGCCGGGGTCTTGTTCTGTCGAAGATCTAGCCTAGCAACGGCGGCGCAACCCGCGCCAGTTCAACTTTCCGACGGACACAGGCCCCTGTCAACGCAAATCCGATCAAACGACCGTCTTCCGATTCCGCCAGGGCGGTGAAATCCCCCGCCTCCCCCTCGATGCGCCAGCGCGCCGGCGGGCGGGTCGGCGGCAGGGCCACCACCGGCAGCAGCGGCGTCTTGACCACCACCGGCCAGGGGCCGTAGGCGACCGGGGTGGGCGTGCCGGTCAGGGTCCTCGCCAGCGCCTTGGCGCTCGCCTGCAGGGGCTGCACGTACATGGCATTCACCCCGTCGACGCAGGCCACGTCGCCCAGGGCGTGGATGCCGGGCACCGAGGTGGCCAGGCAGCGGTCGGTGTGGATGCCGGCGGCGCTGACCGCGAGGCCCGCCGCCTCGGCCAGGGCGGTGCGGGGCCTGAGGCCGGTAGCCACCAGCACCAGGTCAGCCACCAGGCGGCTGCCGTCGTCCAGGCTGACCCCCACGGCCGCCCCGACCTCCGCCAGGCCCGTCAGGCCGGTGCCCAGCGCCAGTACCATGCCGGCCTCCTCGAAGGCCTCCCCCAGGGCCCGCCCGAGGGGCACCGGCAGCAGCCGCGGCAGGGGCGCGGCCTCGGGGGCCACCAGGCTCACCTCGTGGCCGCCCGCCAGCAGGTCGTTGGCGAACTCGCAGCCCACCAGCCCGGCACCGATGATCGCCACCCGCGCCGGCCGACCCAGCGCCTCGAGCGCCCCGTGGAAGACCCGATAGTCGTCCAGATCGTTGACGCTGAAGACCCGCCCGGCCACGGCCTCGGGCACCGTAAAGGGCACGGCCGGCGCCGCCCCGGTGGCCAGCACCAGCTCGCCCCAGGGCAGCCGCTCGGCGCCGATCCGCAGGGTGCGCGCTGCCGTATCGATGGCCTCGACCCGGGTATGGGTGCGCACCACCGCATTCAGCTCCTCGGCGACCCGCAGGGCGCTGCGCGCTGCCAGGCGATCCGGCGGCAGTCGCTTGGCGAAGCCGGTGGAGAGCAGCGGCTTGGCGTAGTCATCGCCGCCGTCAGCGGTGATCAGGGTCACGGGGCGTTCGGCGTCCAGGGCCCGCAGCTGGCGGAGCAGGCCGATGCCGGCCATGCCGGAGCCGATGATGGTCAGGGGAGCGCTCATGGGCCTCCTCGCTCAGGGGTGGGGATGGCACCGCATGTTACACTAGCCGCCCCTGAAGCGACGCGGAGCCCGACGGTGTCCGACCTGCCACCTGCCGACATCTGCGCCCTGGCGCACTGGATCCCCCTGGCCGCCTCCCGGCCGGCCATGAGCCCCGCCTGGCACCGCTGGGTCGGCTCCCGGGACTCCCTGACCCTGCGCCTCACCGAGGCCGGTGCCCCGCGCCCCTTCCGCGTCCGGCTGCTCGACCAGCGCCTCGGCACGCCCCGCCGCGACGAGGCCAGGGCGCTGGGCATCGCCCCCGGCCAGCGCGCCTGGCTGCGCGAGGTGGCGCTCTGCCTGGGGGAGCACCCCTGGGTGGTGGCGCGCTCGGTGGCGCCGCTCTCGGGCCTGCCGGAACACGAGTTGGCCCACCTGGGCGAGCGCTCGCTGGGCTCCTGGCTGTTCCGCCAGCCGGGCCTCGAGCGCGGCGAGATCGAGGTGACCTCCGCCCCCGCCGGCTTCCACGCCGCCACGGGGCCCTGGGGGCGCCGCTCGGTGTTTCGCCGCGGCGACTTCCGGGTGCTGGTGCAGGAGTGGTTCCTGGATGCCATGGCGGATGACCTCGGTCTCCCTTCGCGCTAGGCTCTGGGCCAGTCTCCGATGCCGACGGGCGGGGCGCCGGGGACAAGCCGAAGAGGAGGTCCTACGCCAGGGATGGCGTCGGTAGCGTACAAGGAAGTATTCACAGCGCCTCCTCGCAGGCTTGTCGCCGGAACAGTCCCGCCGCTTAACACCGTCTGCCAATAAAGAACATTCTTACGAGGTAGAGATGGACCGTTCCCTGATGCGCCCCACGGGCCTCGCCCGGGTGCCCGACTTCCTGCAGCTGATGCGCCTGAACCGCCCCATCGGCACCTGGCTGCTGATGTGGCCCACCCTGTGGGCGCTGTGGGTGGCCGCCGAGGGCACCCCCGGCCGCCGCGTGCTGCTGATCTTCATCGCCGGGGTCTACCTGATGCGCGCTGCCGGCTGCGTGGTCAACGACTACGCCGACCGCCACTTCGACGGCCACGTCAAGCGCACCCGGCTGCGCCCCCTGGCCACCGGGCGGATCAGCGAGGGCGAGGCCCAGGCGCTGTTCCTGATCCTGGTGATGGCCGCCTTCGTGCTGGTGCTCTTCACCAACCTCTTCACCGTGATGCTCTCCTTGGTGGGGGTGGCGCTGGCCTTCATCTACCCCTTCATGAAGCGCTACACCCACCTGCCCCAGCTCTTCCTGGGCGCCGCCTTCTCCTGGGCCATCCCCATGGCCTTCGGCGCGGTGCTGGGCCATGTGCCCTTCGAGGCCTGGCTGCTGTTCGCCGCCAACGTCGCCTGGACCGTGGCCTACGATACCCAGTACGCCATGGTCGACCGCGACGACGACCTCAAGATCGGCATCAAGTCCACCGCCGTGCTCTTCGGCCGCGCCGACCGGCTGATGATCGGCCTGCTGCAGGGCCTGACCCTGCTGCTGCTGGCCTGGGCGGGGCTGCGTCTGGGCTTCGGCGGCTTCTTCTGGCTGGGCCTGGCCGGCATGGCGGCCACCTTCGTGTACCAGCAGTTCCTGATCCGCGAGCGCGAGCGCGATCCCTGCTTCCAGGCCTTCCTCAACAACCACTGGTCGGGCCTGCTGGTGTTCGCCGGCATCGCCCTCAGCCTGTGGCCGGCCGCCGGCGCATGACAGGCGGGCGGTCCTGTCACGCGAGTGTCATACTGGCATGGTGAGATCGTCATCGATCCGTCACTGTGCCGAGGCTTCCGGATGACCGCCAAGACCGTTCTGATCGTCGATGATGAGGCGCCGATCCGCGAGATGATCGCGGTGGCGCTGGAGATGGCCGACTACCGCGTGCTCGAGGCGGACAACGCCCAGGCCGCCCATGCCATGGTGGTCGACCACCAGCCCGACCTGGTGCTGCTGGACTGGATGATGCCCGGCACCAGCGGCATCGAGCTGGCCCGCCGCCTCAAGCGCGAGCCGACCACCGCCGAACTGCCGATCATCATGCTCACCGCCAAGGGCGAGGAGGACAACAAGATCCAGGGGCTGGAGGCCGGCGCCGACGACTACATCACCAAGCCCTTCTCTCCCCGCGAGCTGGTGGCCCGCCTCAAGGCGGTGCTGCGTCGCGCCACGCCCCAGGGCGTCGAGGAGGCCGTGGAGGTCGACGGCCTGCTGCTCGATCCGGTGAGCCACCGGGTCAGCGCCAGCGGCAGGCCCGTGGAGATGGGCCCCACCGAGTATCGCCTGCTGCAGTTCTTCATGACCCACCAGGAGCGCGCCTACACCCGCAGCCAGCTGCTGGACCAGGTGTGGGGCGGCAACGTCTACGTGGAGGAGCGCACCGTGGACGTGCATATCCGCCGCCTGCGCAAGGCGCTGGGCGAGCGCCACCAGCACCTGGTGCAGACGGTGCGCGGCACCGGCTACCGGTTCTCCGCCAAGGGCTGACGTGGGCCTCTGGAGGCGGGAGCTATGGCGACTTCTGCTGCTGGCCGGCATCGGCCTGCTGGTGGGATGGCTGCTGTCCCATGCCTGGGCGGGCCTGGCCCTCGGCCTCGCGGCCTGCCTGGGCTTTCATCTGCGCCAGCTCTACCGCCTCCACCGCTGGCTGACCCTCACCCCCCAGGCCGAGCCTCCCGCCACCACGGGCGTGTGGGGCGAGCTGTTCGACCGTCTCTACCGCTACCAGAAGGGGCAGCGCCACACCCAGGAGCGGCTGCTCGGGATCATCAAGCGCATCCAGGAGTCCTCCGAGGCGATGCGCGACAGCGTGGTAATGCTCGACCGCCACGGCGACATGGAGTGGTGGAACAGCGCCGCCGAGCGCATGCTGGGGCTCAACGCCGCCCATGACCGCGGCCACCACATCACCAACCTGCTGCGCGATCCGCGCTTCATCGACTACTTTCATGCCCGCGACTACCGCGAGCCGCTGACGCTGCCCTCGCCCATCGACGAGCAGATGGTGCTGCAGTTCCAGATCACCCTCTACGGCGATGACGAGCGGCTGCTGATGGCCCGCGACATCACCCGCCTGCACCGCCTGGAGGAGATGCGCCGCGACTTCGTGGCCAATGTCTCCCACGAGCTGCGCACCCCACTCACCGTGCTGGCCGGCTACCTGGAGACCTACGCCACCTACGCCGACCAGCTGCCGCCGCGCTTCGCCCGGGGGCTGCCCAGTATGCAGGAGCAGACCAGCCGCATGCAGAACCTGGTCAGCGACCTGCTGCTGCTGTCGCGCCTTGAGATCGACCGCGGCGGCGAGGACCACACCCCGCTGGGCATGGACGCCCTGCTGGGCAGCGTGCAGCGCGACGCGACGGCCCTCTCCGCCGGCCGCCACACCGTCGAGGTGGAGCTGGTGGAACCCAGGTCACTGCTCGGCAGCGAGCAGGAGATCCACAGCGCCCTCTCCAACCTGGCCTTCAACGCGGTGCGCTACACCCCCGAGGGCAGCCGCATCGTGCTGCGCTGGCGGCCCCACGGCGACGGCGCCTGCCTGGAGGTGGAGGACAACGGCGAGGGCATCGATCCGGTGCACCTGCCGCGGCTGACCGAGCGCTTCTACCGGGTCGACAAGGGGCGCAGCGCCGCCACCGGCGGCACCGGGCTGGGCCTGGCCATCGTCAAGCACGTGCTGCTGCGCCACGAGGCGCGCCTGGAGATCGACTCCTATCCCGGCCAGGGGGCCCGCTTCCGCTGCTGCTTCCCGGCCTCCCGCCTGGTCGCTCCACCCCGGGAGGCCTGACGGCCGGGCGACCCCGCGGGGCAGGGGTCAGCGCAGCCCGGGCTGCCCCAGGTCCCGGTAGTGGTCGACCCACATCAGCACCGCCCCGGAGACCGCCCCGGGCAGCAGGAAGAGGTTGGCCAGCGGGATCCAGGTCACCAGGGTCACGCAGCCGCCGTAGGTGAGGCTCGACCACCAGCGCGCGGCCAGCCGCCGCCGCATGTCGGCGAAGCTCACCTTGTTGTTGTCCATGGGGTAGTCCAGGTAGGCGATCGCCATCACCCAGGCCGAGAAGAGCGCCCAGAGCAGCGGGGCGGCGAGGTTCACGCCGGGAACCCAGCTGATCAGCAGGAGCAGCAGGGCCCGCGGCGCGATGTAGGCCAGCTTGACCAGTTCCCGCCCCAGGGCATCCACGGCGGTCTTCGCCAGGCCGCGGTCGTCCAGCGGCGGCCGGCCGGTGGCCACCCGCTCCACCTTCGCCGCCAGGAAGCCATAGAAGGGGGCCGCGATCAGGTGGGTCACCAGGGTGAAGGTGAAGAAGACGATCACCACCAGGCTGATCACGAACAGCGGCCAGATCAGCCACTCCAGCCAGGCCAGCCACCCCGGCACCTGCGCCATCCAGCCCTCCAGCCAGCCGCCGAAGTTGGCCAGCACGTAGCGCAGCATGGCGGCGTAGACCAGCAGGTTGATGACAATGGGCACGAAGACATAGCGGCGCAGGCCGCGGGAGTAGGCCAGGCGGGTCCCCCGGGCCAGGGCGGTCACGGCATCGAGCATGGTGATTCCTTCATGGGAAGCGACGCAGGCCACCGCCGGAGCGGTGGCCTGCGTCATTGACGGCCAATCGCGAGTCGCGGTCAACCCTTGCGGGTAATCGCCTGCTCGTCGAGGTCGTCGGGGTCGGTGTGGCGGATATCCAGCCCCTTGACCAGGTAGACCACGTACTCCGCCAGGTTGTTGGCGTGGTCGCCGATGCGCTCCAGGGAGCGCAGGATCCACATCAGGTTGAGGACCGGCGTGATCGAGCGGGCGTCCTCCATCATGAAGGTGATCAGGGAACGCATGGCCGCCTGGTACTCGTTGTCGACTTCCTCGTCTTCATGCACCAGCTTGAGGGCCAGCTCGGTATCGAAGCGGGCGAAGGAGGTCAGGGCGTCGCGCACCATGCGCCGCACATGCTCGCTGATCATGCGCACCTCGACGAAGCCGCGGCTGCCGTTATCGGCGGCGATCAGGTCGATGGCGTTGCGGGCGATCTTGCTCGCCTCGTCGCCGATGCGCTCCAGATCGGAGGCGGCGCGGATCACCGCCAGCACCAGGCGCAGGTCCGAGGCCGCCGGCTGGCGGCGCGCCAGCACCTGGGTGCACTCCTCGTCGATCTTGATCTGCATGTCGTTGACCGCGCGATCGTTCTCCACCACCCGGCGGGCCAGGTCGGAGTCCCCCTCGAGCAGTGCGGCCACCGCCTCCTGGATCTGCTTCTCCACCAGGCCGCCCATGGCCATCAGGTGGGTCTTGAGCTCCTCGAGCTCCTGGTTGAACTGCCGCGAGATGTGGCGGCTGTGGATATCGCTGGTGATGTCCATGGGACTCTCCTTGGGGCCGGCCGTCAGGCCATGCGCCCGGTGATGTAGTTCTCGGTGCGCACGAGGCGCGGATTGGTGAAGAGCCTGTCGGTGGGGCCGTACTCCACCAGCTCGCCCTCCTGCAGGAAGGCGGTGTAGTCGGAGACCCGCGCCGCCTGCTGCATGTTGTGGGTGACCAGCACCAGGGTCAGCTGCGACTTAAGGTTGCGGATCAGCTCCTCGATCTTCAGCGTCGAGATCGGATCCAGCGCCGAGGCCGGCTCGTCGAGCAGCAGCACCTCGGGGCGCACCGCCAGGGTGCGGGCGATCACCAGGCGCTGCTGCTGGCCGCCGGAGAGCGCCCAGGCCGAACTCCTCAGGCGATCCTTCACCTCATCCCACAGCGCCGCCGATTGCAGCGCCCACTCGACGATGTCGTCCAGCTGGCGTTTGCGGATCCCCCCCTGCAGCCGCAGCCCGAAGGCCACGTTGTCGTAGATCGACATCGGGAAGGGGTTGGGCGCCTGGAAGACCATCCCCACCCGCCGGCGCAGCTCCGCCACCTCCACCTCGGGGGCATGAATATCCTGCCCCTCGAGGCGAATCGTCCCGCTCAGGTGCACCTCGTCGTTGAGGTCATGCAGCCTGTTCAGGGCCCGCAGCAGCGTCGACTTCCCGCACCCCGAGGGCCCGATGAAGGCGGTGACCCGCTGGCGCGGCACGCGCAGCGAGAGCTCGCGCAGCGCCGGCGTCTCCCCGTAGGCCAGGCTCAGCCCCTCGATCTCCAGGCAGCAGGCGGCCGGGTCGAAGTCGATGATCGGGCCGCCGGCAGCGGACCGTGACGACGGGAAGACGGACATCGGGTTCCTCACTCCTCGGGCGCTGCCGCTAGCGGCGCGGCAGGGCCCCGTGACGCGCTCTCAGATGATGGCGCAGGAATATTGCAGTCAGGTTAAGCACCAGGATCACCAGCACCAGCAGCAGCGCGGTGGCGTAGACCAGCGGCAGCGCCGCCTGGACATCGCCGCCGTGGAAGGCCACGTCGTAGATGTGGTAGCCCAGATGCATGAACTTCCGCTCAAGATGCAGGAAGGGGAAGTCACCGTCCACCGGCACCTGGGGCGCCAGCTTGGCGACCCCCACCAGCATCAGCGGCGCCACCTCGCCGGCGGCCCGGGCCACGGCCAGGATCACCCCGGTGAGCATGGCCGGGGCGGTCATCGGCAGGATCACCCGGGTCAGCATCTCCACCCGGGTGGCGCCCAGCGCCAGGGCGCCTTCGCGCTGATGGTCCGGCACCCGCGCCAGCCCCTCCTCGGTGGCCACGATCACCACCGGCAGGGTCAGCAGCGCCAGGGTCAGCGAGGCCCACAGCAGGCCGCCGGTGCCGAAGGTGGGCGAGGGCAGCTGATCGGCGAAGAACCACTCGTCCAGGGTGCCGCCGATGCCGTAGACGAAGACCCCAAGCCCGAACACCCCATAGACGATGGAGGGCACCCCGGCCAGGTTGCGCACCGCGATGCGCACCAGCCGGGTGAAGCGCCCCTGATGGGCGACCTCGTTGAGGTAGATGGCCGCCAGCACGCCGAAGGGGGTCACCACCACCGACATCAGCAGCACCATCAGCACGGTACCGAAGATCGCCGGCCACACCCCGCCGGCTGTGTTGGCGGCGCGGGGCCCCTCGGCGAGGAAGCGCCACACGCCCTGCCCCCAGGCGGCCAGCTTCTGGGGCGTCGACATGGCGTTGGGCCGCCAGGCGCGCAGCACCTGCTCCAGCGGCTGCTCGAGGCGACGCCCGTCGACGCTCTCCAGCACCAGGCGAGTCCCCCCCATGCGCGCCTGAAGCACCCGGATGCGCGCATTGGCCCGGGCCAGCTGGCTGTCGGCCTCGGGATCCCGGTCCAGCCGCCGTGCCAGGGGTACCACCTCGTCGCGCAGGCGATCACGCTCCGCCCTCAGGGCCGCGAGCTCCTGCAGGCGCACCTGCAGGGCCGCCCAGGCGGCCTCCCCCTCGACGCGCCCTGCGGCACTCTCGAGGGCCAACAGGCGCCCCTGGAAGGTGCCCCAGCGGGTACGCTCCAGCACCACCAGGTCCCGGGGGCGGCTCTCCTCGGCGATCTCGTCCACGGCCACCCAGCGCCAGATCGCGCCGTCCAGGTCGCGATTGGCCGTGCGGTAGAGGCGCTCGCGCTTCTCGCCGCCTGGCAGGCGCTCCTCGCGCACCGCCTGGCCGGCCAGCTGGCGGCCATCCTCCAGGGTCACCAGGGTGAGGGGCGACGGCCAGAAGTGCCCCATCCCCCGCACCGCCAGCAGGGTCAGGAGCCCGGCCAGCAGCAGCAGCGACAGCGCCACGCTGCCGGCGGCCAGCCACGGCCAGGGCCCCTCGCCGCGGGGCAGCCGAGCGCGCCCGGGGCCGATCATGACAGTCCCCCCAGGCGGCGGTAGCGGCGGCGCAGCCGGGCGCGCACCAGCTCCGCCAGGGTATTGACCAGGAAGGTGAACACGAACAGCGCCAGCGCCGCCAGGAACAGCAGCCGGTAGTGGACCCCGCCCGGCACCGCCTCGGGCAGCTCGATGGCGATGGTGGCGGCCAGGGAACGCATCCCCTCCAGGGGGCTCAGGGTCATCAGCGCGGTGTTGCCGCTGGCCATCAGCACGATCATGGTCTCGCCCACGGCGCGGCCGGCGCCGATCATCACCGCGCTGAACACCCCGGGGGCCGCCGCAGGCAGCACCACCTTCCACAGGCTCTGCCAGCGGGTCGCGCCCAGCGCCTGGGCGCCCTCGCCCAGGCTCGCCGGCACCCCGGAGAGTGCATCCTCGGCCAGGGCATAGATGCCGGGAATGACCGCGAAGCCCATGGCCAGGCCGACGATCAGCGCGTTGCGCGAGGCATAGCCGAGCCCGAAGTGCGCCTCCAGCCAGCCGCGCAGGTCACCGCCGAACAGCAGCGACTCGAGCCAGGGCGAGAGCCACAGCGCCAGACCCGCCAGCAGCGCCAGCCAGGGGATCAGCCACAGCCCGGCCCAGCCCTGGGGAAGCCGACGCCGCCAGGGCGCCGGCAGGCGTGTCCAGGCCAGGCCGGCGAGCAGCAGCCCCCCCGGCAGCACCGCCACCAGCGCCAGGGCGCCGGCCAGGTGGCGCTCCACCCAGGGCGCCAGTACCAGGCCGGCAACGAAGCCGACCACCACGCCGGGCATCGCCTCCATCAACTCCAGGGTCGGCTTGAGGCGGCTGCGCAGCCGCGGCGGCATGTAGAGGGCCGAGTGGATGGCCGCGCCCAGCGCCAGCGGCACGGCGAACAGCAGCGCCCAGAAGGCCGCCTTGAGGGTGCCCCAGGCCAGCGGCTGCAGGCCAAACAGGGGGGACTCCCCGGGCAGGGTGCCGGGCTGCCAGCGGGGCTGCCACAGCTCGCGCCAGCCGACGCCCGAGTCCGCCTCGAGAAACAGCGGCGCCACCTCCAGGGCCAGGAAGAGGCCGATGGCGAGCACCGCCGCCACCACGCCGATGCCGCCGGCCGTGATCAGCAGGGTCGCCAGGCGGTCCCGCAGGCGCCGCCACCACTGGTGGCGCGGCTGGGCCCTGGGCGGCAAAGGGTCGATCATGGCCGCTCCCGGTCGATCATCGGCAAGGGTGATGACAACACTTTACGACATCCTGATGACAGTTGGGTGACAGCCTCAGCGGCCTCCATGGCCCTCGAGACGGCGCCTCTGGCGCTCACGCTCGGCCGGGGTCAGGGGCACGAAGCCGAGCTCTTTCACCACCGCCTGGCCGGCGTCGGAGAGCACCAGCTCGAGGAAGGCGCGCTCGGGCCCGGGCAGGGTCGCCCCCGGCGGCCGGTTGACATAGACATAGAGGCTGCGCGAAAGCGGATAGTCGCCGCGGCTCACCATCATGGCGCTGGGCGGGTGGAGCTCGCCGCTCTCGCTGTCGCGCCGGGCAACGGCGCGCACCGCCGGCGTCAGGTGGTTGAGCCCGGCATAGCCGATGGCGCCGGGCTCCGCCGCTACCGCCGCCACCACCGCGGCCGAGCCGGGATGCTCGTTGACGTCGAGCCGAAAGCGCCCCCCGCACAGGCCGCGCAGGCGAAAGAGGTCATGGGTGCCGGAGGCCACGTTGCGGCCATGCAGCCGCACGCGCCCTTCGGGCAGGCCGCTGCCGAGCTGTGACCAGCGCTCGATGGGGGCCTCGCCACCGCAGCGCAGGGTGTCCGAAAAGAGCGCATCCAGCTCGGCCAGGGTCAGGCTCTCCAGCGGATTGTGGCGATGCACCACCACCGCCAGGGCATCCCGGGCCACCTCGAGCTCCAGCGGCGGATAGCCGTGGCGCGCCACGAAGGCCGCCCGCTCGGCCTCGCTCATGGGGCGCGACATGGGGCCCAGGCGGGTGGTACCAGCGATCAGCGCCGTGGGAGCGCTGGACGAACCGCTGGCCTGCAGCTGCAGGCGTACCGCCGGGTACTGCTCGGCCAGGGCCTCCCCCCAGTGCAGCATCAGCCCTGCCAGGGTATCGGAGCCCACGGCCCCCAGGGTACCGGCCACCTCGTCGGCATCCGCCTGGGCCAGGCCCGGCGCCCACACCAGCAGCAGCGCCAGACAGCCCATCGCCGCCCGCTGCCGCCAAGTCATCCGCCTGCCGCCGCCCCTGCGGCGCGCCACGGGGCCATGCTGGTGGGCGGCGGCGACTGCATATACCATGACCCCCGATTCAGACATCCGTATGCCTCTTGTCGCTTACGGCCACAATAACAAGCCAGGATGATGACATTTTCATGACAGACCTCGACGATATCCCCGCTCCCCGGGGCGAGCTCACCCTGAAACTGCTGGCCAGCCGTCAGGACACCAATCTGCATGGCGACATCGCCGGCGGCTGGCTGGTGGCCCACATGGACCAGGCCGCCGAGCTGGCCGCCGGTCGCGAGGCCCATGGCCGCACCGCCACCGTGGCCATCGAGGCCATGGACTTCCTCTGCCCGGTGCGCGTGGGCTCCATGGTCAACATCTACACCACCGTCTGCGAGATCGGCCACAGCTCGATCCGCATCGACGTGGAGGTGTGGATCCGCCAGCCCCAGGAGCGTGACTCCAAGGAGCTGCACAAGGTGACCGAGGCGACCTTCGTGATGGTGGCCCTGGACGACAAGGGCCGCATCCGCGCCGTGCACCAGTAGGCCATCTCTTCTCGCCGATCAGCCGCAACGCATCGGGGGCGCCAAGTGGCGCCCCCGATAGCGATTCCGCACGCGCGGTATCAGGCGCCGACGGCCTCGCGCCCCTTCAGGTAGGAGTACTCGCCGACGTCGCTGAACGGCCGTACCAGCTGCTGGAAGGCCACGTAGGAGTCGTAGACCTTCTTCGAATCCGGATCGCTGTCGACCTGGGCTTGGACCACCTCCATGGAGGCATCATAGAGCGCCTGCATGACATCCTCCGGGAAGGTGCGCAGCTGCACGCCGTGCTCGTCGACCAGGGTCTCGAGGGCCTGGGCGTTGCGGTAGGCGAACTCGCTGATCATCGCCAGGTTGGAGGCCTTGGCCGCCTCGCGCACCACCGCCTTGAGGTCGTCGGGCAGGGCGTTCCAGGCATCCAGGTTGACGGTCCCCTCGAGCACCGCGCTGGGCTCGTTCCACACCGAGGTGTAGTAGTAGTCGGCCACCTGATAGAGGCCCAGGGCCATGTCGTTGTAGGGGCCGACCCAGTCGGCGGCGTCCAGCACGCCGGTCTGCAGGGAGGTGAAGATCTCGGAGGCCGGCATGTTGACGGTGGTGACGCCGATGCGGTTCATCGCCTCCCCGGCCAGGCCCGGCAGGCGCAGGCGAATGCCCTGCATGTCCGAGAGGGAGTTGATCTCCTTCTTGAACCAGCCCGCCATCTGGGTACCGGTGTTGCCCACCGCGAAGGGCTTGAGGTTGTGCTTGGCGTAGATCTCGTCCCACAGCTCCTGGCCGCCACCGTGGTAGAGCCAGGCGTTGGTCTCGGTGGTGTTCATGCCGAAGGGCACCGCGGTGAAGAACTGGGAGGCCGCGACCTTGCCGCGCCAGTAGTAGGCGGCGGAGTGACCCATCTCGGCGGTGCCGGCGGCCACGGCATCGAAGACCTCCATGGCGGGCACCAGCTCGCCGGCACCGTGCACGCGGATGCGCATGCGCCCGCCGGAGAGCGCCTCGACGCGCTGGGCGAACTCGTTGGCTCCGGTGCCGAGCGCCGGAAAGTTGCGCGGCCAGGAGGTGACCATGTCCCAGGTGATGGTCTCCTGGGCCTTGGCGGTGGTGGCCACGAAGGGGGCGGCGGCGACGCCGGCGGCGCCGGCACCGAGGGTCTTCAGGAAGTTGCGGCGTTGCATGAGGGCATGACTCCGAAAGGCTTGTTATATCGGGCCGCGCGGCGTGATGACGCGCGGTGGTGTCCGCCAGCGAGTATGCGCCAAGGCCGAATTGGGCCACAAGACCGCGACGTTGACGTTATCGTCAACGACCCTCAGAGCGGCGTCAGCTTGGCGAAGCCCAGCACCAGCCACTTGTCGCCCTCGCCCTCGAAGCTGACATGCACCCGGGCGCGCTCGCCCTGCCCCTCGGCGTTGAGGATCACCCCCTCGCCGAACACCGGGTGGTGGACCCGCTGGCCCAGCGAGAGACTCGGCAGGTCGGCGCCGCCATTCACCTCGGTCTGGCGCAGCCCCGAGGGGCGCGAGGTGGTCACCGGCCGGCTGATCTGGCCGCGCAGGCGCACCTCCTCCAGGTACTGCTCGGGGAGCTCGCGCAGGAAGCGCGAGGCCCGCTGGAAGGTCTCCTTGCCGTGCAGGCGGCGGATCTCGGCGTGGGTCAGGTAGAGCTTCTTCATGGCGCGGGTCAGGCCCACGTAGCAGAGCCGGCGCTCCTCCTCCAGGCGCCCCGGCTCCTCCGCCGACATGCGGTGGGGGAAGAGCCCCTCCTCCACGCCGGCCATGAAGACCACCGGGAACTCCAGCCCCTTGGCGGAGTGCAGAGTCATCAGCTGGACGCTGTCCTCGAACTCGTCCGCCTCGTGCTCGCCGGCATTCAGCGCCGCCTCGGAGAGGAAGGCCTCCAGCGCCACGGCTCCCTCGCCGGCCTCGGGGGGATCGAAGGACTCGCCCTGGGTGAAGGCGCGGGCGGCGTTGACCAGCTCCTCCAGATTCTCGACCCGGGCCTGGCCCTTCTCGCCCTTCTCGCTGCGGTGGTGCTCCACCAGCCCCGAGCGCTCGATGACGTGATCGATGATCTCGTGCAGCGCCAGCCCCGCGGTCTCGTCGTCGAGCCGCTCGATCAGCTCGGCGAAGGCCTGCACGACGCTGCCGGCGCGCCCCTTGAGGGTGCCGTCGCTCACGCCGTCATGCAGCGCCTGCCACAGCGAGACGCCGCTCTCCCGGGCCCGGGTGCGCAGAAGCTCCACGGTGCGGGTGCCGATGCCCCGGGCCGGCACGTTGATCACCCGCTCCAGGGAGGCGTCGTCGTCGCGGTTGAGCAGCAGGCGCAGGTAGGCCAGGGCGTTCTTGATCTCCAGGCGCTCGTAGAAGCGGTGCCCGCCGTAGATGCGGTAGGGCACGCCCTGGCGGATCAGGGTCTCCTCGATCACCCGGGACTGGGCGTTGGAGCGGTAGAGGATGGCGATCTCGCGGCGATGGAAGCCCTCGTCGACCTTCTCGCGGATGGTGTCGACGATGAAGCGGGACTCGTCCAGGTCGTTGAAGCCCGCATAGACGGAGATGGGCTCGCCGCGGGCGCCGTCGGTCCACAGCTCCTTGCCCATGCGCTCGGTGTTGTGGCTGATCAGGGCGTTGGCGGCCTCGAGGATGGCGCTGGTGGAGCGGTAGTTCTGCTCCAGGCGCACCGTCTTCGTCTCCGGGAACTCCTGCTCGAAGCGGCGGATGTTCTCCACCCGGGCGCCGCGCCAGCCGTAGATGGACTGGTCGTCGTCGCCCACCACGGTCATCGGCGTGCGCATGCCGGTGAGCAGCTTCAGCCAGGCGTACTGCAGGGTGTTGGTGTCCTGGAACTCATCCACCAGCACGTGGGCGAAGCGCTCCTGGTAGTGGGTCAGCAGGGCGGGGTTGTCGCGCAGGAGTTCGAGGCTGCGCAGCAGGAGCTCGCCGAAGTCCACCAGGCCGCCGCGCTCGCAGGTGAGCTGGTAACGCTCGTAGAGCTCCACCATCTGCCCCAGGTAGGCGTCGCCATGGACGTCGACCTGGTGGGGGCGCAGCCCTTCCTCCTTGCAGCCCGAGATGAAGCTCTGCACCTGGCGCGGCGGGAAGCGCTCGTCATCGATCTCGTGCTCCTTGATCAGCCGCTTGATCAGGCGCAGCTGGTCATCGGAATCGATGATCTGGAAGTGCTGGGGCAGCCGGGCATCCTGCCAGTGGGTGCGCAGCAGGCGGTGGGCCGTGGAGTGGAAGGTGCCCACCCAGACGTGGCGCAGGGAGAGCCCGAGCAGCGCCTCCAGGCGGGTGCGCATCTCGCGGGCCGCCTTGTTGGTAAAGGTCACGGCGAGCACGGCATAGGGGGAGAGCCCCTCGGCCTGCATCAGCCAGGCGATGCGGTGGACCAGCACCCGGGTCTTGCCGGAGCCGGCACCGGCCAGCACCAGCATGTTGCCCTGGGGGGCACTGACCGCCTCGCGCTGGGCGGTGTTGAGGTGGTCGAGGATCGCCGTGACGTCGTCCATGGAGAGGGCATCGCTGCTCGGAAAATGGGCGATCAGCTTAGCATATTGCCCGCCTCTCCTCCTCGGCCTGCCCTCGCCGCGCCTGGTTTTGCCTAGGCCTCTTCCTCGGGGTAGCGCAGCGGAATCAAGCTTTTCTTCACCGACTTGAGCTGCTCGGCCAGCTTGGGACCGCGGGTCTTGGCCACGCCCACCGCCAGCACGTCGACCAGCACCAGGTGGGCGATGCGCGAGCTCATGGGAGTGTAGATCTCGGTGTCCTCGTGGACGTCGATATAGAGCGGCAGGGTGACCTCCTCGGCCAGCGGCGAGCCGCTGGGGCAGAGCCCGATCACCGTGGCGCCGGCCTCCCTGGCCAGGCGCACGCTGGCCACCAGCGCCCGGGTACGGCCGGTCTGGGAGATCGCCACCACCACGTCGCCCTCCTTGAGGGTCACCGCCGACATGTTCTGCATGTGCGGGTCGGCATAGGCCGCGGTGGAGATCTGCAGGCGGAAGAACTTGTGCTGGGCGTCGAAGGCCACTGCGCCGGAGGCGCCGAAGCCGTAGAACTCCACCCGGTTGGCCATGGCCAGGGCGTTGATCGCCTGGCTCAGCGCCTCGTTGTCGAGGCGGTCGCGCACCGACAGCAGGGTGCCCACGGTGGAATCGAAGATGCTCTGGGAGAATTCCGCCACCGAGTCGCTGTCGTTCATGGAGAACTGGGCGAACTGGCTGCCGGTGGCCAGCATCTGGGCCAGCTTGAGCTTGAAGTCCTGGAAGCCGTTGCAGCCCAGGGCGCGGCAGAAGCGCACCACCGTGGGCTCGCTGACCTTGGCCTCGGTGGCCAGGTCGACGATGCGCATATGGATCACTTCCTCGGGGTTGCGCAGCACGAAGCGCGCCACCTTCTGCTCGGAGCGGCGGAAGTGCTCCATGCGGCGTCTCATCTCATCGAAAAGGGCGCTGCTCACTGGAAGCTCCTCGAATGGGGGTATCGCCCCGGGCAGTGACGATACGGGTAACGGGTTTGACACAGTATGCCCAAGGAGCCGGCGTTGTGCAGCGCAAGATGTCGGTGCCGCCCCGGCCGCCAGCGGTGACCCCGTCCGAACGCTAGCGTTTACCCTGCGTTGTGGCGTAAAACCCTGATCGTCATCATTCTGTCAAGTGAGATATAGTAAGACTTGCAGTGCCGCGTAGTGTCCAAGGAGAGTCGATCATGCGCAATGTCGAACGGTTAACCTCCCTGAAGAGCGAACTCCTCGACATCTTCATGAGCATGGAAGTCGTCGAGCACGAGCAGCGCAGCCGCACCGCCGCCCAGCGCAACCTGCGGGCCCGGCGGGGCATCGAGCTCCATGAGGAGTTCAAGCAGCTGTCCCGTGACATCGCCGAGCTGCCGGAAGACGAGCTCGACGAGATGCACTGACCCCGGCCCAACGGCCAGGGCACCCCCACAACGACGCGAGCCCCGCCGGGGCGGGGCTCGCAGGGCTTTCTGCCCTCTTCGGATCGTCCCGCCTAGAGCAGGCCGGTGACGAAGACCACGATCACCCCGATGGGCGCCACATAGCGGGCCACCAGGTGCCATAGCCGCTCCGTGCCGCCGGCCAGGCCAAGCTCGCTGGCCACGCTCTGGCGCTCCAGGCACCAGGCCACGAAGAGGATCGCCCCGAGGCCGGTCAAGGGCAGCAGCACCTTGCTGGTGAAGGTATCCAGCAGGTCGAAGATGTTCAGGCCGAAGATCAGGAAGTCTCCCCAGACGTTGAACGACATCAGCGCCGCGATGCCCAGCGCCCATACCGCCACGCCGCTCGTCAGGGTCGCCGCCACACGGGAGAGCGGGGTGCGCTCCTCCACCAGCTCCACCACCGGCTCCAGCAGCGAGATCGCCGAGGTCAGCGCCGCGAAGGTGAGCAGCAGGAAGAACATCAGGCCGAGGATGGCACCGCCGGTCATGTTGCCGAAGGCCACCGGCAGGTTGACGAAGATCAGCCCGGGCCCATCGGCGGGGCTCATGCCGTTGGCGAAGACGATGGGGAAGATCGCCATGCCCGCCAGCAGCGCGATCACGGTGTCGAGGATGATCACCGTACGGGCGGTGCCGATCAGGTTGACGTCCTCGCCCAGGTAGGAGCCGTAGGCCATCATGATGCCCATGCCCAGGGAGAGGGTGAAGAAGGCCTGCCCCATGGCGGCCAGCACCACGCCCCCGGTCACCGCGCTCCAGTCGGGGCGGAACATGAAGGCCAGCGCCTCGCCGAAGTGACCGGTGGTCATGCCGTAGCCGACCAGCACGATCAGCAGCAGCACCAGCCCCGGCATCATGGTGCGCACGGCGCCCTCGAGCCCCTTGGTCACACCGCGGGCGACGATGAAGATCACCAGTGCCATGAAGGCGGTGTGCCACAGGGTCAGCATGCCCGGGCTACCCAGCAGGCTGCCGAAGAGCGCGCCGATGGCGTCGGCATCCTGGCCGGTGAAGCGGCCGGTGACGGAACCCAGGGTGTAGGAGAGCGACCAGCCGCCGATCACGCTATAGAAGGAGAGGATCAGGAAGGCGGCCAGCACGCCGCTGGCACCGACCACCGCCCAGGCCGGCAGGCGTCCGTTCCGGCGCGCGAGATCCGCCATGGCGTTGATGGGGTTCTCCTGGCCGCGCCGGCCGATCAGCCATTCGGCCACCAGGATCGGCAGGCCCACCAGGGCCACGCAGGCCAGGTAGATGAGCACGAAGGCCGCGCCCCCGCTGTCGCCCACCATGTAGGAAAACCGCCAGATGTTGCCCAGTCCCACCGCGGAGCCCGCGGCGGCGAGCACGAAGGTCATCTTCGATGACCACTGCGCATGCACGAGTTTAGACATGATTTACCCTGAGTGTACGTGTCGCCATCGGCCGGTCTGGCGCGATGACGGCTTGTGCTTGTCATTGCCACGTCCAGGACGCCATGGGTCGCACGGCGTCTTCCAGAGCATGACAGGATCCAGGCAGGATCACTGCCGTGCCGCCCGCCTCCGCCCGGCAGGTTGTTGCTCCGGGAAGGGCAGGCACCGTGCGGCCGATACCGGCAGGAATCACGCCTTTATGGGCAAGATCCGGTCAATATCCATGGGGTATGCCGCACAGGGGGATAAAACTA
Organism: Halomonas sp. PGE1; assembly: GCF_013000985.1. Classification (NCBI taxonomy): domain Bacteria; kingdom Pseudomonadati; phylum Pseudomonadota; class Gammaproteobacteria; order Oceanospirillales; family Halomonadaceae; genus Halomonas; species Halomonas sp. PGE1. The sequence goes on along the minus strand of NZ_CP053032.1, from coordinate 272,733 downwards.
TCCGATCAAACGCTCGATGGCCAGCGGCTGCCGTCCTCCGGGATCATTTTCCCGAGGCGGGTCGGCTCCGGCTCAGAACAGCGCCGCCTGGGCCTCGCCCGGGAAGGCCCCGAGCGGGGGCAGGGAGCACGCCTCGGCGAGCCGCGCATGCAGCCTTCGCGCCAGCTCCGGCGCCTGGCGATTGTCCGGGGTATGCACCATCAGCCAAGGGGTTTTCCCCTGTTTTATCCACAGGGCGAGGCGCGGAATCCAGGCCTCGAAGTAGCCTTCGTTGATGGCCATGTCCAGGTGGCCGATGAAGCGCACCAGGGGGCGCTCCCCCGTGGAAAGCACGTGTAAAGGGCGTTTCGGCTTTTCTCCCTGAGCCTTCCGCAGTCCGGGATGGCCGCTGGCCGGCGTCGAGAAGAGCGGCCTCACATCGAGCATCACCCGGTCGACGCCGTGACTTATCAACAACCTGTTGAGAGCGACCTCGGCGGGCCCCTTGTGGAAAAACTCGGGGTGGCGCACCTCCACCGCGCAGGGGATCTGCGCCGGCCAGCGGGAGAGCAGGGCCTCCAGTCGGGGGAGCTCCTCCACGCCGAAGTCGCGGGGCAGCTGGACCATCATGGGGCCGAGCCGGTCATGCAGGGGCGAGAGCGCCTCGAGAAAGCCCTCCAGCTCCGTCTCGATGCCGACCAGGCGGCGCTCGTGGGTGAGCGCCCCCGGCAGCTTGAAGCAGAAGCGGAACCCCGGCGGCGCCTGGCGCGCCCAGGCCGCCACGGTCTCCGCCCGGGGGCCCCCGCTGTAGAAGGTGGTGTTGCCTTCCACCGTGCCGAACACCCGGGCATACTCTGCAAGCCCGCCGCCATGGGGCGGATAGAGGGTGCCGCGCCACTCCGGGTTGGCCCACATGGGCAGCCCCAGGTAGAGGCGCGGCGGCGCCACGACCGGGGTCACTCCACCGTCACGCTCTTGGCCAGGTTGCGCGGCTGGTCGACGTCGGTACCCTTGAGCACCGCCACGTGGTAGCTGAGCAGCTGCAGCGGCAGGGTGTAGAGAATCGGCGCGAGGGCCTCGTGCACATGGGGCAGGCGCAGCACCCGGATCCCCTCCTCCTCGGCCAGCGCCACCCCCTCGTCGGCGAACACGAAGAGCTCGCCGCCCCGGGCACGCACCTCCTGGAGGTTCGACTTGAGCTTGTCGAGCAGCTCGTCGTTGGGGGCCACCGAGATGACCGGCATCTCGCTGTCCACCAGCGCCAGGGGACCGTGCTTGAGCTCCCCGGCCGGGTAGGCCTCGGCGTGGATGTAGGAGATCTCCTTGAGCTTGAGCGCGCCCTCCAGGGCGATCGGGAAGTGCGCCCCGCGGCCCAGGAAGAGCGCATGCTGCTTCTCGGCGAAGGCCATGGAGAGCGCCTCGATCTCGGTATCCAGCGCCAGCACCCGCTCCACCAGTCGCGGCAGGCCGCGCAGGGCCGTCACCAGCTCGGCCTGGGTGGCCTCGTCGAGCCCCTTGACCCGCCCCAGCGCCAGGGTGAAGAGCATCAGCGCGGTGAGCTGGGTGGTGAAGGCCTTGGTGGAGGCCACGCCGATCTCGGGGCCGGCCTGGGTCATCAGGGTCAGGTCCGACTCGCGCACCAGGGAGCTGCCCGGCACGTTGCAGATCGCCAGGCTGGCCAGGTAGCCGCGCTCCCTGGCGAAGCGCAGCGCCGCCAGGGTGTCGGCGGTCTCGCCGGACTGGGAGAGGGTGACGAAGAGGGTGCCCTCGGGCACCACCACCTGGCGATAGCGGTACTCCGAGGCCACCTCCACCTGCACCGGCACCCCGGCGAAGCGCTCCAGCCAGTAGCGGGCCACCATCCCGGCGTGGTAGCTGGTGCCGCAGGCGACGATATGGATCTGGCGGACGCGGCCGAACAGCGCCTCGGCGTCGGGGCCGAAGCTCTCCACCAGCACCGAGCGCTCGCCCAGGCGGCCCTCGAGCGCCGCGGCGATCACCGCCGGCTGCTCATGGATCTCCTTGAGCATGAAGTGGCGGTACTCGCCCTTGCTGGCGGCCCCGTCACCGTGCTCGAAGGTCTGCACCTCGCGCTCCACGGGTCCACCTGCGGCATCGAAGACCTCGATGCGACCGCCCGCGGAGAGGCGCACCATGTCACCCTCCTCCAGGTAGATGAAGCGGTCGGTGACCTGCAGCAGGGCCAGGGGGTCCGAGCCCAGGAAGGCCTCGCCGATGCCCACCCCCACCACCAGCGGGCTGCCCTTGCGGGCGCCGACGATCACATCGGGCTCGGCCGCGCTGACCACGCCCAGCGCATAGGCGCCCTCGAGTCGGGCCAGCACGCGGCGCACCGCGGCCAGCAGGTCGCCCGCCTCGCGGCTCTCGCGCTCCAGCAGGTGGGCCACCACTTCGGTATCGGTCTCGGAGGTGAAGACATAGCCCGCCGCCTTGAGCTCCTGGCGCAGGGCCTCGTGGTTCTCGATGATGCCGTTGTGCACCACCGCCAGGCGCTCGCCGGACTGGTGGGGGTGGGCATTGGCCTCGCTGGGCCGGCCGTGGGTGGCCCAGCGGGTATGGGCAATGCCGCAGCGCCCCGGCAACGGCTCCGCCGCCAGGCGCTCGGCCAGGGCCGCCACCTTGCCCACCGCCCGGCGGCGCGACAGCGTGCCCTCCGGCGAGAGCACCGCCATGCCGGCGGAGTCATAGCCGCGGTACTCGAGGCGCTTCAGCCCCTCGAGAAGAATGCCTTCCACGTTACGCTCGGCAACGGCCCCGACGATTCCACACATGGTGACTCTCCTTACCTGTCCTTGCTGGGGCGCGGCCAGTCGGCCTTGCTGATCTGGCGGCCGCGGGAAACGGCCAGGGCGTTGTCCGCCACGTCCTTGCTGATGGTGGAACCGGCGCCCACGGTGGCGTTGCTGCCCACGCTCACCGGGGCCACCAGCGCCGTGTTGGAGCCGATGAAGGCGCCATCGCCGATCTCGGTGCGATGCTTGTGGGCGCCGTCATAGTTGCAGGTGATGGTGCCGGCGCCGACGTTGACGTCGCGGCCCAGCCGGGCGTCGCCCACGTAGCTCAGGTGGTTGATCTTGCTGCCCTCACCCACCTCGGCGTTCTTGGTCTCGACGAAGTTGCCCACCTTGGCGCCCACCGCCAGGCGGGTGCCGGGGCGCAGCCGGGCGAAGGGACCGACGCGACCGCGACCGGCGATCACCGTGCCCTCGATGACGCTGTGAGGCTCGATCACCGTCTCGGCGCCGATATGGCTGTCGCGGATCACGCAGTGGGGGCCGATGCGCACCCCCTCGCCGAGCTCCACTTGCCCCTCGAAGACGCAGCCCACATCGATCTCCACGTCGTGGCCGCAGGTGAGGGCGCCGCGGATGTCGATCCTCGCCGGGTCGATCAGCGCCACCCCGTCGGCCATCAGCCGCTCGGCCGTGGCCAGCTGATGGGCGCGCTCGAGGCGCGCCATCTGCAGCCGGTTGTTGACCCCCTCCACCTCCAGCGGGTCGGCCGGCTGGGCGGTGACGATCCTGACCCCCTCGGCGGCCGCCATGGCGATGATGTCGGTGAGGTAGTACTCGCCCTGGGCGTTGTCGGCGGAGAGCCGTGGCAGCCAGCGGCGCAGCTGGGCGGCGGTCATTGCCATGATGCCGGTATTGCACTCGGCGATGGCAAGCTCCGTCTGGGAGGCGTCCTTGTGCTCGACGATAGCCACCGCCTCGCCCTCGGCATTGCGCAGGATGCGCCCGTAGCCGGTGGGGTCCGCCAGGGTCACGGTGAGCAGGCCGAGGTGGTCGTCATCGACTCCGTCCAGCAGCCCCGCCAGGGTCTCGCGACGGATCAGCGGCACGTCGCCATAGAGCACCAGCACCTTGCCCTCGCCGAGGCCCTCCAGGGCCTGGGCCACGGCATGGCCGGTGCCCTTCTGTTCGGCCTGCAGCGCGAAGTGCACCTCGCAGTCGGACAGGGCCTCGCGCACCTTCTCGGCGCCGTGCCCCACCACCACGTGGGTGCGCTCAGCCTCGAGGCCCCGCGCGGTATCGATCACGTGGCGCACCATGGGCTTGCCGGCCAGGCGGTGCAGCACCTTGGGCAGGGTCGAGCGCATCCGGGTTCCCTGCCCGGCCGCGAGTATCACCACATCCAGCGTCATCAATGACTCCTGTCGTTCATTCGTTCGGGGCGGGCTCGGTCTCGAGCTCGCCCGGCTCGGCTACCGCCACCAGGCCGAGCTCCTCGACCAGCTCATCGCCGAAGTATGCCACGAAGGCGGGGCTGACGAGGCTCTCCCAGCCCTCGTCCACGCGTACGATCATCAACACCTTGAGGTCCTGGGCGACGGCCAGGGCCATGCCCGCCTCGTCCCCCAGCACCATCAGCGCCGTGGCCCAGGCGTCGGCCCAGGCGTTGGAGGGGTGCAGCACGCTCACCGAGGCCAGGCGATGGTCGATGGGCCGGCCGCTGCGCGGGTCCAGGGTGTGGGAGAAGCGCTGCCCCCCCTCCTCGAAGTAGTTGCGGTAGTCGCCGGAGGTGGCCAGGGAGACATCGCCGATGGGCAGCACGTACTGCGCCTCCTGACGGTCTTCCAGCGGCGCCTCCACGCCGATGCGCCAGGACTCGGCCTCGCCGTCGTCCCCGCCGCCGGCATTGCGATAGCCCCGGGCGATCAGGTCGCCCCCCAGGTTGACCAGATAGTGCTCGATGCCCTCGCGATCGAGGTAGGCCGCGACCCGGTCCACCGCATGGCCCTTGGCCACACCGCCCAGGTCGACGAAGACGTCCCGGGTGCGCCGCGCCTGCAGCCCCGCCGAGTCGAGCTCAAGCGCATCGAAGCCGACCTCCTCGAGGCGCTCGGCCAGCGCCGCCTCGTCCGGCACCTCGCGGGGACGCGCCTCGCCGCCGAAACTCCACAGGTTGACCAGCCCCCCCAGGGTGACGTCGAAGGCGCCGTCGCTCTTCTCGGCCACCGCCTGGCCGATCGCCAGCACCTCGACCAGCTCGTCGGAGAGCGGCTGCCACTCACCGAGGGGCGACTGGTTGAAGGCCATGAGCTCCGAGTCCTCGATGTAGATCGACATGCCGACATCCACCGCTTCGAGCGTCTCGAGGATGCCCTGCTCCAGCGCCTGGGCCTGGCCCTGGGTCAGCGAGTCGGCGATGGTCACCTGATAGAAGCTGCCGAAGATCCCCCCCTCGAAGCGCACCGGCGAGTCGAGGGGACGGTCGCGCTCCGAGCAGCCGGCCAGCAGCAGCAGCCCGGCGAGGAGCAGCAGCGGGAAATGGAGACGCAGGAACTTCATGATGACAGGCACTCCCGTGACGGATGAGGGTCGGCCACTACCAGAACAGCCACAGCAGCCAGCCGCCGAGCAGCAGCCGATAGACCACGAAGGGCTGCATGCCGACGCGCTTGATGAAGACCAGGAAATAGTGGATGCAGAGGTAGGCGCTGATGCCGGAGAGGATGGCCCCCACCGTCACCGCCGGCCAGTCCACCGCATGGGACTCCCGCACCAGGCCGACGATCTCCAGGCCACCGGCCAGCACGATCACCGGGATCGACAGCAGGAAGGAGAAGCGTGCCGCGCCCTCCCGGCTCATGCCGAGCAGCAGCGCCGCGGTGATGGTGATGCCGGAGCGCGAGGTGCCAGGAATCAGCGCCAGGGCCTGGGCGCCACCGATGAAGAGCACGTCCCTGAGGCCCAGCTGGTACTCGCTGCGCCCGCCGCGGCGGCGGCGCCAGTCGGCATAGCCCAGCACCAGGCCGAAGCCGATCAGGCTCGCGCCGATGATCAGCGGCGAACGCATGCCCACCTCGATGGCATCGCGAAAGGTGAAGCCGATCAGGCAGACCGGCACGGTAGCCAGCAGCACCCACCAGGCGAGCCGGGCATCCTCGTCCATGCCGCCGCCGCGCAGCGAACCGACCCAGCTGCCGGCCATGCGCGCGAGCTCATGGCGGAAGTAGAGCACCACCGCCGTCAGGCTGCCGATATGCAGGGCGACGTCGAAGGCGAGGCCCTGATCCTCCCAGTCGGTGAGTACCGGCACCAGGATCAGGTGAGCGGAGCTGGAGATCGGCAGGAACTCGGTGAGCCCCTGCACGATGGAAAGCACGAAGACCTGCAGCCACTCCATAGCTAGACTCCGGACAGGATGGCGGTGGCGATGCTGAAGTAGATCAGCACCCCCGAGGCGTCGATCAGGGTAGTCACCAGCGGCGCCGAGGCGGTGGCCGGGTCCCAGCCCAGCCGGTTGAGCACGAAGGGCAGGCACATGCCGAGCAGGCTGCCGAACAGCACGATGGTCACCATGCTCATGGCCACCACCATGGCCACCGCCTCGCCGCCGCGCATCACCCCGATGGGCGCTACCGCCAGGGCCATGGTCAGGCCCAGGGAGCCGGCCACCAGCAGTTCGCGACCGAGCAGGGTGCTCCAGTCCTTGACCCCGACGTCGCCGGTGGCCATGCCGCGCACCATCAGGGTGGCGGCCTGGGCCCCAGCGTTGCCGCCGCTGCCGATCAGCAGCGGCAGGAAGAAGACCAGCGCCACCTGGGCGGCGATGGTGTCCTCGAAGTAGGCGATGCCGGCGCCGGAGAAGAGGTTGGCGAAGACCAGCAGCACCAGCCAGGTCACCCGCTTGCGATAGAGGCTCCACAGCGGCACCCGGCTGACGCCGTCCTCCAGGGCGCCGATGGACATGCCCTTGTGGAAGTCCTCGGTGGCCTCGGATTCGGCCACGTCCATGGCGTCATCGTGGGTGACGATGCCCACCAGGCGCTCGTCGGCGTCGAGCACCGGCAGCGCCAGCAGGTCGTAGCGGGCCACGACCCGGGCGACCTCCTCCTGGGCCGCGTCCACCGGAATGCTGATCACGTCCTTGATCATGATGTCGTCGACCTGGGCTCCCGGGCGCGCCACCATCAGCTGGCGCAGCGACAGGGTGCCGGCCAGCTTGCCGTCGGGGTCGATGATATAGAGCTGGTAGACGGTCTCGGCGTCGGGGGCGGTCTGGCGCACCCGCATCATCGCCTGAGAGACGGTCATGCCGGTGGGGATGGCCACGTAGTCCGAGGTCATGATCGCCCCGGCGGTGCCCTCCTCGTAGCTGGCCAGCCGCTTGAGGTCCTCACGCTCCTGGCGTGCCATGCGCCGCAGCAGCCCCTCGCGGCGGTCCTCATCGAGGAGGTTGAAGAGGTCGGCGCGCTCGTCGGAGCCCATCTCCTCGAGCACCGAGAGCAGCGTTTCGTCGGACATGGTCGAGGTGATCTCGACCTGCTCCTCGCCGGGCAGGTAGCCCAGCACGTTGGCCCGCCGCTCCAGCGGCAGGGCCTCGAGCAGGCCCATGGCGACCGACAGATCGTCATCCTCCTCGAGGACTTCCTCGAGGATCTCGGCGATGTCCGCGGAACGCAGCTCCGACAGCATCTCGTCGAGGCGCTCGCGGTCCTCCTCGGCCTGGGCCGCGACCAGCGCCTCCTTCTGTTCCTGCAGGGTCTCGTTCAGTGACATGGCATCCTCCTGACGCCGGGGGCGCAGAGATGGGTGAGCGGAACCAGCGGCGCGGGGCCGGCGCCCATGATAGCAGAGACGAAAACGCCCCCCGAACCCGCTATTTCACGGGATCGGGGGGCGCGCCGTCACGGCCCGGGCCGGATCAGCCCTTGCCGGCCTTCTTGCGCAGCTGCTGGATGGTACGCAGCTGGGCCACGGCTTCAGCGAGCTCGGCGGCGGCGCGGGTGTAATCCAGCTCAGCCGACTTGTCGTTGAACGCCTTCAGCGCATGCTGGCGGGCCTCCTCGGCGGCGGCCTCGTCGAGGTCACCGGCACGGGATGCCGCATCGGCGAGAATCGTCACGACCTTCGGCTGCACCTCGAGGAAGCCGCCGGAGACGTAGAAGTTCTCCTCCGCGCCACCCTCGTGGATGACGCGAATCGGACCCGGCTTGAGCTCGGTGAGCAGCGGACGGTGGCCTGCGAGGATGCCGATATCCCCCATGAGCCCCGAGGCTACCAGCTGCTCGATCTCGCCCGAGAAGATGGCCGCTTCGGCGCTGACGATGTTGCAAGTGAAGCTGTTCGCCATAGCGAATCCCCCTGATGGACGGGATTACTTCATCTGGTTGGCTTTCTCGACGGCCTCGTCGATGGTGCCCACCATGTAGAAGGCCTGCTCTGGCAGCTCATCGTACTCGCCGTTGAGAATGCCCTGGAAGCCACGGATGGTGTCCTTGAGGGACACGTACTTGCCGGGCGACCCGGTGAACACCTCGGCCACGAAGAACGGCTGCGACAGGAAGCGCTGGATCTTACGCGCCCGCGACACGGCCAGCTTGTCCTCGTCAGACAGCTCGTCCATGCCCAGAATCGCGATGATGTCCTTGAGCTCCTTGTAGCGCTGCAGCACGTTCTGCACGCCGCGGGCGGTGTCGTAGTGCTCCTCACCGACCACCAGCGGGTCCAGCTGGCGCGAGGTGGAGTCCAGCGGGTCGATGGCCGGATAGATACCCAGCTCGGCGATGGAACGCGCCAGTACCACGGTGGCGTCCAGGTGCGAGAAGGTGGTCGCCGGGGACGGGTCGGTCAGGTCATCCGCGGGCACGTAGACGGCCTGCACAGAGGTGATCGAGCCGGTCTTGGTGGAGGTGATGCGCTCCTGGAGCACACCCATCTCCTCGGCCAGGGTCGGCTGGTAGCCCACCGCGGAGGGCATGCGGCCCAGCAGTGCGGACACCTCGGTACCGGCCAGGGTGTAGCGGTAGATGTTGTCGACGAACAGCAGCACGTCACGGCCTTCATCGCGGAACTTCTCGGCGATGGTCAGGCCGGTCAGGGCCACGCGCAGGCGGTTGCCGGGCGGCTCGTTCATCTGACCATAAACCAGCGATACCTTGTCGATAACGTTGGATTCGGTCATTTCGTGGTAGAAGTCGTTACCCTCACGGGTGCGCTCGCCCACGCCCGCAAACACCGAGTAGCCGCTGTGCTCGGTGGCGATGTTGCGGATCAGCTCCATCATGTTGACGGTCTTGCCCACGCCGGCGCCGCCGAACAGGCCGACCTTGCCGCCCTTGGCGAACGGGCAGACCAGATCGATGACCTTGATGCCGGTCTCCAGCAGCTCGTTGGAAGCGGACTGCTCCGCGTAGGTAGGCGCCTTGCGGTGGATCGGCATGCGCTCCTGCTCGCCGATGTCGCCGGCCTCGTCGATGGGGCGGCCCAGCACGTCCATGATGCGACCCAGGGTCTCCTTGCCGACCGGCACGGAGATGGCGGCACCGGTGTTGACGGTTTCCATGCCGCGCTTCAGGCCCTCGGTGGAGCCCATGGCGATGGTGCGCACCACGCCGTCGCCCAGCTGCTGCTGGACCTCGAGCACGGTCTCGGAGTTCGAGACGTTCAGCGCGTCGTAGACCTTGGGAACGTCGTCCCGCGGAAACTCTACGTCAATCACCGCGCCGATGATTTGTACGATACGTCCGCTCATCTTGCGATCCTCTAAATAACCTGCCTATGAAGCCTGTGTGCCGGGAGGGCCACGCCCTCCCCGGCGCTATACGGCGGCGGCGCCCCCGACGATCTCGGAAATTTCCTGGGTGATCGCGGCCTGGCGAGCCTTGTTGTAGATCATCTCCAGGTCGTCGATCAGGCCGCCGGCGTTGTCGGTGGCATTCTTCATGGCGATCATCCGCGCGGCCTGCTCGCACGCCGCGTTCTCGACCACCGCCTGGTACACCTGGGATTCGATGAAACGAACCAGCAGGCTATCCAGCAGCGCCTTGGCATCCGGCTCATACAGGTAGTCCCAGGTGTATACGGGACCGGATTGTTCGTGGGAGTCATCCATGCCCATGTCCGCAGACAAGGGCAGAAGCTGACGGACCACCGGCTTCTGGGTCATGGTGTTGACGAACTCGTTATACACCACGTACAGGCGATCCAGGCGCCCCTCGTCATAGGCTTCCAGCATGACCTTGACGCTACCGATCAGGTCCTCGACCTCGGGCGACTCGCCCAGGCCGCTCTTCGCCGCCACGAGGTTGCCCCCGTAGTTCTTGAAGAAGCCGCCAGCCTTGGAACCCAGCGCGCAGAAATCCAGCTCGGCGCCCTCGCCACGCCACGCCATCGAGTCCTTGAGCACCGCCTTGAACAGGTTGACGTTCAAGCCGCCGCACAGGCCGCGGTCAGTGGAGACCACGATATAGCCCACGCGCTCGACGTCCCGCTCGACCATGTAGTCGTGCTTGTACTCGGGGTTGGCATCGGCAATATGGGCAACGACGTTGCGGATCTGACGCGCATAGGGCTGGCTGGCCTTCATCAGGTCCTGAGCCTTGCGCATCTTCGACGCAGCGACCATTTCCATGGCGCTGGTGATCTTCTGCGTGTTCTTGATGCTCCCGATCTGGGTGCGAATCTCTTTTGCAGCTGCCATAGCGATCTACTCCGTTCGTGGCCCTCAGACAGTTCCCGGGCCCGCCCTCGGCGGGCGGGCCTCCAGGCTTACCAGCTCTGAGTGGCCTTGAACTTCTCGAGACCCTCTTTCAGCCCTTGCTGGATCTCGTCGTTGTAGTCGCCGGTCTGGTTGATCTTGTCGAGCAGCTCGGCGTACTCGGACTTCATGAAGTCGTGCAGGGCACGCTCGAAGTCCAGTACCTTGCTGACGTCGACGTCATCCAGATGGCCCTCGTTGGCCGCGTACAGAGACAGCCCCATCTCGGCCACGGAGAGCGGCGAGTACTGCTTCTGCTTCATCAGCTCGGTGACGCGCTGACCGTGCTCGAGCTGCTTGCGGGTGGACTCGTCCAGGTCCGAGGCGAACTGGGAGAAGGCCGCCAGCTCGCGGTACTGGGCGAGCGCCAGACGCACACCGCCGCCAAGCTTCTTGATGATCTTGGTCTGGGCCGAACCACCCACGCGGGAAACCGACAGACCGGCGTTGATGGCCGGACGGATGCCCGAGTTGAACAGGTCGGTCTCCAGGAAGATCTGACCGTCGGTGATGGAGATCACGTTGGTCGGAACGAAGGCGGAGACGTCGCCGCCCTGGGTCTCGATGATCGGCAGCGCGGTCAGCGAGCCGGTCTTGCCCTTCACTTCACCGTTGGTGAACTTCTCGACGTACTCGGGGTTGACGCGCGCGGCGCGCTCGAGCAGACGGGAGTGGAGGTAGAAGACGTCACCCGGGTAGGCTTCGCGGCCCGGCGGACGACGCAGCAGCAGGGAGACCTGACGGTAGGCCCAGGCCTGCTTGGTGAGATCGTCATAGACGATCAGGGCGTCTTCGCCGCGGTCGCGGAAGTATTCGCCCATGGTGCAGCCGGCGTAGGGAGCCAGGAACTGCATCGGGGCCGGGTCGGCAGCGCCGGCGGCAACCACGATGGTGTGCTCCAGGGCGCCGTGCTCTTCCAGCTTGCGCACCACATTGGCGATGGTGGACTGCTTCTGGCCAATGGCGACGTAGATACAGGTGACGCCCTTGCCCTTCTGGTTGATGATCGCATCGATGGCGATCGCCGACTTGCCGATCTGGCGGTCGCCGATGATCAGCTCACGCTGGCCGCGGCCGATCGGCACCATGGCGTCGATGGACTTGAAGCCGGTCTGGATCGGCTGGTCGACCGACTGACGGGTGATAACACCCGGGGCGACCTTTTCCACCGCATCGGTGAGCTTGGCGTCGATGTCGCCCTTGCCGTCGATGGGGTTGCCCAGGGCATCCACCACGCGGCCCTTCAGCTCGGGGCCCACCGGCACCTCGAGGATGCGACCGGTACAGCTGGCGGTCATGCCCTCTTCCAACTGCAGGTAGTCGCCCAGTACCACGGCGCCCACGGAGTCGCGCTCCAGGTTAAGCACCATGCCGAAGATGCTGCCGGGGAATTCGATCATCTCACCGAACATCGCGTCCTCGAGCCCGTGGATCTTCACGATGCCGTCGGAAACGCTGACGATGGTGCCCTGATTGCGGGCTTCGGATGCGACGTCAAGCTTCTCGATACGCTGCTTGATGATGTCGCTGATCTCGGAAGGATTCAGTTGCTGCATGCCATGTCCCTCAGACTCAGGCGGTAAGAGCTTCGCTAAGGCGGTTCAATCGACCACGCACCGACCCGTCGATGACGGTGTCGCCGGCACGCAGGATCACGCCACCGAGAAGCTTGGAGTCCACCTGAGTGGTAATGGAGATTTCGCGATTCAGGCGCTTCTTGAGCGCACCGGCGAGCTTTTGCTGCTGCTTGGCGTCGAGTTCGAAGGCCGACACCACGGTGACGTCGACGCGCTTTTCGTGATCGGCGCGCAGACGTTCGAACTGTTCCGCGATGGCGGTCAGAGCCAGCAGGCGTTCCTGCTCACCCAGCACCCGGAGGTAGCGACCCACGCCCTCGTCAACTTTCTTGAGGTCGGCCAGTTCGAGCAGCAGCTCGACCTTGCGCTCAGCGAGCAGCTTGGGGCTGGCCAGCAGCTTCTGCACGTCACGCTCGGCCACGACCTGACCGAGGGTGCCGAGCAGCTCAGACCAGATGGCTAGGGCCTTGTGATCACGCGCATACTCGAACGCCGCCTTGGCGTAGGGCCGTGCGACGGTAGATGTTTCCGCCATGGATCACCTCCTCACAGTTCGGCAGCAAGCTTGTCGACCAGCTTGCGGTGTGCCTTTTCGTCGATGGAGGCTTCCAGAACACGCTCGGCACCCACGATCGCGAGGCGCGACACCTGAGCACGAAGCTCTTCCTTGGCGCGATTGATCTCCTGATCGATCTCGGCGCGGGCGCTGGCCACCAGGCGCTCGCCCTCTGAGCGAGCCTGCTCGCGAGCTTCCTCGACGATCTGCGAGGCACGCTTGTTGGCCTGCTCGAGGATCTGTGAGGACTGCTCCTTGGCTTCGCGCAGGGTCTGAGACGCCTGTTCTTGAGCGAGCTCGAGGTCACGTGACGCACGGCTGGCCGCGTCGAGGCCGTCGGCGATCTTCTTCTGGCGCTCGTGAAGCGCAGAGCTGATCGGCGGCCACACGTACTTGATGCAGAACCAGACAAAGATCGCAAAGGCGATCGTCTGCCCGATAAGCGTCATGTTGATATTCACGGGTAAGTACCTCTGACTGGTTCGTGGCGACCGGGTAGAAGCGAACCGAGCGCCCTAGAGGCGCTCGGTTGGGCCATTAACCGGCAACGACGAAGATCAGGTACATCGCAATACCAACGCCGATCATCGGCACGGCGTCGAGCAGGCCGGCCATGATGAAGGTACGGGTCTGCAGCTGGTCGCTCATTTCCGGCTGACGCGCGGTGTTGTCGAGCAGCTTGCCACCCAGCATGGCGAAACCGAAGCCGGTGGTCAGGGCGCTAACGCTGATGATCAGGGCGGCGGCAATGTAGACGATTTCCATGGTAGTACTCCTGGTAGATTGAATTACAAGGGTTTAGGGGTTGGTTTGGTGAAGCGTTGCTCGGGTCTCAGTGGTGCTCGTGTGCGGCGCTCAAGTACACGATGGAGAGCGTCGTGAAGATGAAGGCCTGCAGCGAGACGACGAGGATGTGGAAGATGGCCCACGGCACGTCCAGCAGCCAGATGGCCCAGAAGGGCAGCAGAGCGATCAGGATGAAGATCACCTCACCGGCGAACATGGCGCCGAAGAGACGGAAGCCAAGGCTGATCGGCTTAACCAGCAGACCAACGATCTCGAGGATCAGGTTGAAGGGGGCCAGCAGCCAGGTATTGAAGGGGGTGAGCGCGAGCTCCTTGGCGAAGCCGCCAACGCCCTTGACCTTGCAGCTGTAGTAGATGATCAGCAGGAAGACGCCGATGGCCATGCCCAGGGTGGCATTGATGTCGGTGGTGGGGACGATCTTCATGTACTCGAAGCCCAGCTTGCCGAACATCTCGGGGAAGTAGTCCACCGGGATCAGCTTGAGGCTGTTCATCAGCAGGATCCACATGAACAGCGTCAGCGCCAGGGGCGCAATGCTGGGGTTCTTGCCGTGGAAGGTGGAGCGGGTGAGGTTCTCGATGAACTCCACCACGATCTCCACGGCGTTCTGCAGCCCGCCGGGCACGCCGGTGGTGGCCATGCGACCGGCCTTGTGGAAGACCCACAGGAACAGCGCCCCCATGGCGATCGACCACCCCATGGTGTCCAGGTGGATCGCCCAGAAGCCCATCTCGGTGGCTTCGGCGGAGGTGCTGGCCAGCGACCAGCCGTTTTCCGGATGCCTGCCAAAGGTCAGGTTCTGGAGGTGGTGCTGTATGTAATAAATGGCGGTCACTTCGTTTTCCGCTGCCATACTGCGCTTCCTCAGGTTCAGGGGGTCGACCGCTCACTTACCAGCCAGGGACTCAGCCAGTGCGTGAGTTGGGCCGCCACATATGCGACAAAGAATAAAGCTGGGTTTGAGGGGGGCACTGTGACGAACACGATCACGAACAGTGCCACCGTCAAACCGAACTTGCCCGCTGCCGCCTGGTAGAAACTCATGACATTCCGGCGCCCGCGATACAGCCCCCGCCACACGAAGTAGAGCGACGGCAGCAGGCTGACCAGCCCGCCCATCAGGGCGGATGACGCGCCGGGGATGCCCGCCTGCCAGAGCCCCAGCAGGGCCACCAGCAGGGCGGCCAGGCCCTGGGCCAGGAACAGCCGCGTGAAATCCAGTTGCCGGCGCGCGGCGCCGGCGGTGGCTCTGTGCATCGTGTCGACATCCTGGCCACGGATCTCGCGGCCCACTTCGCCGCTGCTGCGCTGCCTGAGCGTAAGGCAAACACCGGCGGATTATAGGGAAGGGCTATCGGGGCTTCAACAGAACCGCCATGGATTTTGCCTGCTTCTGCCACTTCTTGCGACCAAAGGTGCAGGAATTGTCAACAGCCTACCACCGTGACGCCTGCCCCCTAGCGGATGTGCTCGAGGATTCCGTCCAGCTCGTCCAGGCTGGTATAGCGAATGGTCAGCCGCCCCTTGCCGCTCCGGCCATGCTGGATCTTCACCGGCGCCCCGAGCAGCTCGCCGAGGCGCGTCTCCAGGCGCGCCACATCGGGGCTCGCCGCGGGCTTCTCGGCCTTCTTCGGCTCGCCGGCGGCGAGGCGCTTCACCAGCGCCTCGGTATCGCGCACGGTGAGGTCCTTGTTGACCACCTCATGGGCTGCCTTGCGCTGCTTGGCACCGGAGAGCCCCAGCAGGGCCCGTGCGTGGCCCATGTCGAGGTCGCCGCGCTCCAGCAGGGTCTGCACCTCGGGGTCCAGCGCCAGCAGCCGCAGCAGGTTGGCCACCTGGGCGCGGGACTTGCCCACCGCATCGGCGACCTGCTGCTGGGTGAGCTCGAACTCCTCCAGCAGGCGCTTGAGCGCCATGGCCTCCTCGACCGGATTGAGGTTCTCGCGCTGGATGTTCTCGATCAGCGCCAGGGCCAGGGCCACCTCGTCGGAGACCTCGCGGATCACCGCGGGGATCACGTCCAGCTCGGCCAGCTGGGCGGCGCGCCAGCGACGCTCGCCGGCGATGATTTCGTAGCGATGTTCGCCAATGGGGCGCACCACGATGGGCTGCATCACACCTTGGGCGCGAATCGAGTCGGCCAGCTCTTCCAGGGCTTCAGGCTGGATATCGCGGCGCGGCTGGTACTTCCCGCGGGTCAGCTGGTTCAGCGGCAGGCGCTCGAGGCGCTCCCCCGCATCCGGCGCCTGCGCGACCGGGGCCTCGTCGACCCCCTCGCCCTCCATCTCGGGCAGGTCGAGGCTCTCACGGCGACGGGCGCCGGCCCCAATCAGCGCATCCAGTCCACGTCCCAGGGCGCGTTTACGCGTCATCGACACTCCCTCATCACAGCGTTTGCGGCATGCAGACGCCGGATGTCATCACAGCGACAGCCGGCGGATCAGTTCCTTGGCCAGCACCCGGTGGGCCTGGCTGCCCCGCGAGAAGCGGGCGTACTTGGTGACCGGCAAGCCGTGGCTGGGAGCCTCGGCTACCCGCACGTTGCGGGGAATGGTGGCTTTGAGCAGGGTATCGCCGAAGTAGTCGCGCAGCTGCTTGGTGACATCACGGGTCAGGCTGTTGCGAGCGTCGAACATGGTGCGCAGGATGCCGTAGACCTCCAGGCCAGGGTTCACGCTGTCCTTGATCTGCTCCACGGTATCGAGCAGCGCCGAGAGCCCCTCCAGGGCGTAGAACTCGCACTGCAGCGGGATCAGCACCCCGTTGGCGGCGGTCAGGCCGTTGACGGTGAGCATGTTGAGCGAGGGGGGGCAGTCGATCAGCACCACGTCGTATTCGCCGGCCACGTCGGCCAGCGCCCGCTCCAGGCAGCGCTCGCGGCCCGCCTCGCGATCCAGCAGCGCCACTTCGGCGGCAGTCAGGTCGCCGTTGCCCGGCAGCAGCGCATAGCCCGCCTCGGGGCAGTCGAGAATCACCTCGATGGCACTGCGATCACCCAGCAGTACGTCCAGCACGCTGCCCTCCAGCTCGTGCTTGTCGATGCCGCTGCCCATGGTGGCATGCCCCTGAGGGTCGAGATCCACCAGCAGCACGCGGCGATCCAGGGCCGCCAGACTGGCGGCGAGGTTGACCGCCGTGGTGGTCTTGCCGACGCCACCCTTCTGGTTGGTCAAGGCGATGATCTTGGTCACGGGCAACTCCCTTGCTGGGAAACGCGGGTTGTCATGGGCGCGAGCCATCGGCCTGGTGCTCGAGGACCACCAGCAGCCGGCTGCCGACCTCGAAGGGCACCTCCAGGGCGTGCCGGGCGACCGGCACCACGCCCTCCGGCACGCCGGCCAGCTCGTCATCCACCGCCGGGCCCTTCATGGCCAGCCACTGGCCGCCAGGGGCCACCAGCGGCAGCGTCAGGGCGACGAAGTCGCCGAGGCTGGCGAAGGCCCGGGAGATCACCTGGTCGAAGCGCCCCTCGAAGGCCTCGACCCGGGCCTGCACCGGGGTGACATTGGTCAGGCCCAGCTCCATCACCGCCTGGCGCTGGAAGCGCACCTTCTTGCCGTTGCTGTCGAGCAGGCTGACGGCGAGCTCCGGCCGGAGGATCGCCAGCACCAGGCCGGGAAAGCCGGGTCCGGCCCCCACATCGAGCAGGGTGGGGCCCGTCACGAAGGGCAGCACGGCGGCGCTGTCCAGCAGGTGGCGAGCGACCATCTCCTCGGGCGAGCGTACCGCGGTGAGGTTATAGGCGCGGTTCCACTTGTGCAACAGGCCGACCAGCGCCAGCAGGCGGCGACGCTGCTCGGCGTCCACGGCGATCCCCAGCCGCTCGAGCCCCTGGTCGAGACGTTCCTCGACCCGTGCATCCGCTTGGGTCATGCGCTGGCCGCCCTGTGGTCGTCGAGCAGGCGCCGCTTCTTGAGATGGATCAGCAGGATCGAGACCGCCGCCGGGGTGACCCCGGAGATGCGCGAGGCCTGGGCCAGGGTCGCCGGCTTCGCCTCGGCGAGCTTCTGGCGAATCTCGTGGGAGAGCCCCTCGACCCGCGCGTAATCGAGATCCAGCGGCAGGGGGGGTGGCCTCGTGGCGCTTGAGCCGGTCGATCTCCTCCTGCTGACGGTCGATATAGCCCTGGTACTTGGCCTGGATCTGCACCTGCTCGGCGACGCTTTCATCGGCCACCGGCTCGCCCGGCAGACCGGGCAGAGCGGCGACATCGTCATAGCCGAGCTCCGGACGCTTGAGCAGGTCCATCAGGCTGTACTCCCGGGAGAGCGCCTTGCCGGTCTTCTCGGCCACGGCCTCGGCGGCCGCCGTGCCGGGCTGCACCCAGCTGGCACGGAGCCTGGCGCTCTCGGCGTCGATCGCCTCGCGCTTGGCGCTGAAGGCGGCCCAGCGGGTCTCGTCCACCAGCCCCAGCTCGCGGCCCGCCTCGGTCAGGCGCAGGTCGGCGTTGTCCTCCCGCAGCAGCAGCCGGTACTCGGCCCGGGAGGTGAACATGCGGTAGGGCTCCTTCGTCCCCAGGGTGATCAGGTCGTCCACCAGCACCCCGAGGTAGGCCTCGTCGCGGCGCGGCCACCAGGCCGCCAGCCCCTTGGCCCGCCGGGCGGCGTTGAGCCCCGCCAGCAGCCCCTGGGCGCCGGCCTCCTCGTAGCCGGTGGTGCCGTTGATCTGCCCGGCGAAGAACAGGTTGTGGATGAATTTCGTCTCCAGCGAGTGCTTCAGGTCCCGCGGGTCGAAGAAATCGTATTCGATGGCGTAGCCGGGCCGCGTGATATGGGCGTTCTCCAGCCCCCTGATCGAGCGCACCACCTCGAGCTGCACGTCGAAGGGCAGCGAGGTGGAGATGCCGTTGGGGTAGAGCTCGTGGGTATCCAGCCCCTCCGGCTCGATAAAGACCTGGTGGCTCGCCTTGTCGGCGAAGCGGTGCACCTTGTCCTCGATGGAGGGGCAGTAGCGCGGCCCGACGCCCTCGATGACGCCGGAGTACATCGGCGAGCGGTCGAGGTTGGCGAAGATGATCTCGTGGGTGCGCGCATTGGTGTGGGCGATATGGCAGCTCACCTGGCGCGGGTGCTGGGCCCGACTGCCCAGGAAGGACATCACCGGGGTGGGGGTGTCACCGGGCTGCTCTTCGAGTACCGAGAAGTCGAGGCTGCGTGCATCCAGCCTGGGCGGGGTGCCGGTCTTGAGGCGGTCGACCCGGAACGGCAGGGCACGCAGGCGCTCGGCGAGACGATTGGAGGGCGGGTCGCCGGCGCGGCCGCCGCGGCTCTGCTCGAGGCCGATATGGATCACCCCGCCGAGGAAGGTGCCGGTACACAGCACCACGGTCTCGCCGAGGAAGCGGATCCCGGTCTCGGTGACCACGCCGCGGACGGTGTCGCCCTCGACGATCAGGTCGCCGGCGGCCTGCTGGAAGAGCGTCAGGTTGGGCTGGTTCTCCAGCATGCTGCGGATCGCCGCCTTGTAGCGCACCCGATCCGCCTGGGCCCGGGTGGCCCGTACCGCGGGACCCTTGCGGGCGTTGAGCACGCGGAACTGGATACCGCCGAGATCGGTGGCCATGGCCATGGCGCCACCCAGCGCATCGATCTCCTTGACCAGATGGCTCTTGCCGATCCCACCGATGGCGGGATTGCAGGACATCTGCCCGAGGGTCTCGATGTTGTGGGTCAGCAGCAGGGTCTGACAGCCCATGCGGGCGGAGGCCAGGGCGGCTTCGGTTCCGGCATGGCCTCCGCCGATGACGATGACGTCAAAGCGGTCGGGGTAATCCAAGGTGCACCTCGTTGGCGCCGCGGCGCCGTCTTCCGGTCGGGGGATGAAATCAGCCCGGCAGTATAAACCCCCTGTGGGTAATCGTCAGGGTTTTCCACACCGCCTTCGCCCTTCCCTGTGGCTTCCCTCTCCCTAACATTAAATATCAATATATAAAGAGAGAAGTTCTGCTGTGGTAGTAACTACTGGTGTGGACAAAAACCGTGGATAACCCACAATACCCTTTTGATATCAATGCTCTGTATTGTTGACCAAAGGCGGGACAAGAGGGTGACTGCCTGCGCACATGCCGTCCTGAGCCTGTGGATGGAATGGCGACTTGCCCACAGCGGGACTCCTGCACGGCTTGTCCACCGCCGGGTACCTGTCTTGTGCCCGCGGCTGTGAACAACCGGCCTTCTTATCCACGACCCCCTCTGGCATGGGCCCTGCAGCGCAGATCGGCCTCGCCGTAGAAAATTCTATCCACAGGCGAAAAAAAGCCCCTGCCGATGCCGACAGGGGCTTTTCGGTCGCTCCGAGGGGCGATGTCAGTGCTTGAGGACCCGGGCCAGGAAGCTCCGGGTGCGCTCGTCGGCGGGGCGATCGAAAATCTGCTCCGGCGGTGCCTGCTCGGCGATCTCACCCTTGTGGATGTAGATCACCCGGTCGGCGACCTCCCGGGCGAAGCCCATCTCGTGGGTGACGATGATCATGGTCATGCCTTCTCTCGCCAGCTCGCGCATGGCATCGAGCACCTCGCCGATCATCTCCGGGTCCAGCGCCGAGGTGGGCTCGTCGAAGAGCATCAGGCGCGGCTCCATGGCCAGGGCGCGGGCCAGGGCCACGCGCTGCTGCTGGCCGCCGGAGAGCTGGGTGGGGTGCTTGGCGGCCTGGTCGCTGATGCCGACCCGGGCCAGCAGCCGCTCGGCGGTCTCCACGGCGTCGGCGCGGCTCCAGCCGCGCACCTTCATGGGGGCGAGGATGACGTTGTCCAGCACGCTGAGGTGGGGAAAGAGGTTGAACTGCTGGAACACCATGCCGACCTCGGTGCGGATCCGCTGCAGCGCACGGCCGCTCTTGCCGTGGGGAGTCAGCTCGTTGCCGTCCACCTCGATGTGGCCCGCCTGGAACTCCTCCAGGCCGTTGATGCAGCGGATCAGCGTGGATTTCCCCGAGCCGCTGGCGCCGATGATCACGACGACCTCCCCCGGGGTCACCTCGAGGTCGATCCCCTTGAGCACGTGAAGGTCGCCGAAGTGCTTGTTGACCTTCTCCATGCGCACGATGGGAGCGGTCGCCTTGTCGTTCTGTGTCATGGGTGGGCTCCCTCTATTGTCCGACCAGGCCGCGCTTTTCCAGCTGGCGCAGCAGCAGCGACAGGCTCCAGGTGATGGCCAGATACATCAGGGCCACCATGAAGTAGACCTCCAGGGCGGTGAAGGTCGTGGCGATGTAGATCTGCCCCTGGCGGACCAGCTCGCCCACGCCGATCACCGAGAACAGCGAGGTGTCCTTGATGCTGATGATGCCCTGGTTGCCCAGGGGCGGGATCATGCGGCGGAAGGCCTGGGGCCAGATCACGTAGCGGAAGGCCTGGGTACGGGAGAGCCCCAGCGACAGCGAGGCCTCGCGCTGGCCGCGCTCGATGGACTGCACCCCGCCGCGCACCACCTCCGAGATGTAGGCGCCGGAGTTGACCGCGATGGCGGCGATGCCGGCGGTCAGGGCGTTGATGGGGCTGCCCAGCAGCTGGGGCAGGCCGTAGAAGATGAACAGCACCTGGACCAGGATCGGCGTGCCGCGGAATACCTCGATATAGAGGATCGCCGGCCAGCGCATCAGGCGCGACGGGCTGATCCGCATCAGGCCGAAGACGATGCCGATCACGAAGCCGATGGCCAGTCCGCCGAAGGAGATCAGCAGGGTCCAGGGAATGCCGGGCAGCAGGTGCGGGATGGAGCGGAACGCCGCCGCCCAGTCGAATTGAAAGGTCACGTCCACGGGCGTTTCTCCGGGATGGCTGAAAACGAGGCGGGGCCGGGAGGTGTTACCGCCCGGCCCCGCTGGTCAGCTCGTCGTCTCGTCACGACGAGGGTTCAGGGCGCGCCCGGTTCACTCCTCCGAGGGGGCCTCGCCGAACCACTTCTCGTAGATCTCGGCGTAGGTGCCATCCTCGCGCATCTCGGCCAGGGCCTCGTTCACCGGCTCGACCCACTGGCTGCCCTTGTGGAAGACGATGCCGTACTGCTGGCCCTCGTAGAGGGGACCTACCACCTTGGTACGGCCCTCGCCGCGGGTCTGCGAGAAGTAGGCGACGTTGGGGGCGTCGTAGAAGGCGGCATCCACGTTGCGACCGAGCAGCGCCATGTACATGTCGCTGTTGCCCGGGTAGGGGGTGATATCGGCGCGATCGCCCAGCTGCTCCTGGAGGAAGTCATAGCTGGTGGAGCCGATGCGGGTGGCGATGGACATGCCCTCGAGATCCTCGATGGTCTCGACGCTGTCGTTGTCGGCACGCACGATGATCTGCAGGCCGGAGTCGTAGTAGGGGTCCGAGAAGTCGACGATCTGGGCGCGCTCCTCGGTGATGGTGACCCCGGCGATGGCGATCTCCTGGCTGCCGGTCTGCACCGCCGGGATGATGCCGGCGAACTCCATGGTGGTCAGGTTGACCTCGAAACCGGCCCGCTCGGCGACCTCGTTGATGATGTCCATGTCGAAGCCGATCATCTCGCCGGTCTCGGGATCCATCATCTCGAAGGGCACGAAGCTGGGGTCGGTGACCACGTTGACACGGGGCGTGTCGGCCAGCGCCGAACCGGCCGCGCCGAGGCCCAGCGCCAGGGCGGCGGCCAGTGCAGATTGCTTCAGGAAGGGTGTAACACAAGCGAATTTTGTCATGAGATTCCCCGTTATTGAGTCTTTATCTGGTGGGTCTCGCCTGTTCAACCTTGGCGAGAATGCTCCAGAGCGTCAAGTCGGGGTCTCTCACGTACGCCGTGTCACGGACGCCGGGGAGGCGGCGTCACACCATGAAGGAGGCGCCGCAGCCACAGGTGGTGGTGGCGTTGGGGTTCTGGACCAGGAAGCGGGCGCCGGCCAGCCCCTCCTCGAAGTCCACGGTGGAGCCCACCAGGTACTGGTAGGAGAGCGGATCGACCACCAGGGCGACGTCGCCGAACTCGATGACGGTGTCATCCTCGGCGACCTCATCGGCGAAATCGAAGCCGTACTGGAAGCCCGAGCAGCCGCCGCCGGTCACGTAGACCCGCAGCTTGAGCTGACGGTTGCCCTCCTCCTCGATCAGCGACTGGAGCCGTCTGCGCGCGCTGTCGGAGAGCAGCAGGGGCGTGGGAACAAAGGATTCGGCACCGCTCATGGAGAGCTCCCTCGGGGGAAACGGAGAATTCGACCGGTCATTATCCCCAATCCCCAGCAAAATGGTCAACTTTTGCCGGGGGAGAGGGCGAGCGGGGATCAGGGCATCAGCGCCGGGGCGGCGAGGCCGGCCTTCTCGTCGAAGCCGAACATCAGGTTGAGGTTCTGGATCGCCTGGCCGGAGGCGCCCTTGACCAGGTTGTCGATCACCGCAAGCACCACCACGGTGTCGCCGTTGCCCGGGCGGTGCACGGCGAGGCGGCAGAGGTTGGCGCCCTTGACGCTGCGAGTCTCGGGGTGGCTGCCGGCGGGCATCACGTCGACGAAGGGCTCGCCTTCGAAGCGCTGCTCGAAGAGCGCCTGCAGGTCGCCCGGCTCGCCGATGAGGCGCCCGTAGAGGGTGGCGTGGATGCCCCGGATCATCGGCGTCAGGTGGGGCACGAAGGTGAGCCCCACCGGCGAACCGGCGGCGTCGCCCAGGCCCTGGCGGATCTCCGGCAGGTGGCGGTGGCCGGCGGCGCCATAGGCCTTCATGGACTCGCTGGCCTCGGCCAGCAGCGAGGGCACCTTGGCGCCGCGGCCCGCGCCGGTCACCCCGGACTTGCAGTCGGCAATGATATGCCCGGCATCGATCAGGCCGGCCTCGAGCAGCGGCAGCAGGCCGAGCTGCACGGCGGTGGGGTAGCAGCCGGGCACGGCGATCAGGCGCGCCTGGCGGATCCTGTCGCGGTTGACCTCGGGCAGGCCGTAGACCGCCTCGCCCAGCAGCGCCGGGGCGCCATGGGGCTGGCCGTACCACTCGGCCCACTCCTCGGCGTCGCGCAGGCGGAAGTCCGCGGAGAGGTCGATCACCCGGGTGCCGCGCTCGAGCAGATCAAAGGCCAGGGCGTGGGCCACGCCGTGGGGGGTGGCGAAGAAGACGGCGTCGCAGGCGCCGAGACGGTCGGCATCGGGCTCGCTGAAGGCCAGGGTATCGTAGTGGCCGCGCAGGTTGGGGTACATGTCGCAGACGCGCACGCCCGCCTCGGAGCGGGAGGTGATGGCCTCCACCTCGACCTCGGGATGCTGGGCCAGCAGCCTGAGCAGTTCGACCCCGGTATACCCGGTGCCCCCGACGATTCCGACCTTGATCACGTTGACCTCCTTCCGCTTGGCCCTGGGCTGGGCTCGGTTGTGATGAATATGATACACAAGAAGGCAGGGGCCGACCCAGCCGGCTCCGTCACTGGCCGAACAGGAACCTCGCCGTGCCGCGTTTCTCACTGCCGGACTTAAGCCTGGAGGGCTTCCGCCAGCGCCTGGCCAGCGTCGACGCCCTCCCCCAGCTCTGCGTGTTGGGGGTGGTGTCGGGGCTGATCACCGGGGGCTTCATGGTCGGCTTCCGGCTGCTGATCGACCTCGGCGCCCTGGCCTTCATGCCCGGCGGCGACCCCGAGGCCTTCGAGGGGCTATCGCCCCAGGTGCGCTCGGCCCTGCCGATCCTGGCGGTGATCCTCGTCGGCGTCTTCCTGTGGCGCCAGCCCGAGAAGGCCCGCAAGCTGGGCGTCGGCCACGTGATGGAGCGTCTGACCTACCACCAGGGGCGCTTTCCCCTGCGCAACTGGCTCAACCAGTGGTGGGTCGGCGTGGTCACGGTGCTCGGCGGGCTCTCCGCCGGCCGCGAGGGGCCGGCGATTCACCTCGGGGCGGCGGCCTCCAGCGGCCTCGGCCAGCAGCTGCGCCTGCCTCACAACAGTCTGCGGGTGCTGGTCGCCTGCGGCACCGCCGCCGGGATCTCCGCCTCCTTCAATACCCCCATCGCCGGGGTCATCTTCGCCATGGAAGTGGTGATGATGGAGTACACCATCGCCGGCTTCATGCCGGTCATCCTGGCCTCCACCATGGGAGCGTTGGTGGCCCAGCTGGTCTACGGCTCCGAGCCGGCCTTTCAGGTGCCCACGGTGAGCCTGGGCTCCCTCTCCAACCTGCCCTGGCTGGTGGTGACGGCGCTGGTGATCGGCCTGCTGGCGGGGCTCTTCATCCACGTGGCGCGCAGCGAATGGATCAAGGGGCTGCCGGTGTGGCTGCGCCTTTCGCTGGTGGCCGTGGCCACCGCCGGCGTGGCCTGGTGGTACCCCGAGGTGCAGGGCATCGGCTATGACAGCCTGAGTGCTTCGCTGACCGGGGACCTGGCGGTGGACGTGCTGCTGGCGCTGGTGGTGGCCAAGCTGCTGCTGACGGCGATCACCGTGGCCAGCGGCATTCCGATCGGCATCATCGGCCCGGTGCTGGTGATCGGCGCGGCGGCGGGGGCGCTGATGGGGCTGCTCGGCGGCTGGATCTGGCCCGGGCGGGGCGCCGATCCGGGGGTCTATGCGATGCTCGGCATGGCGGCGATGATGGGGGCGGTGCTGCAGGCGCCGCTGGCGGCGCTGATGGCCCTGCTGGAGCTGACCCACAATCCCAACATCATCCTCCCCGGCATGCTGGCGGTGGTGGTCTCCGGGCTCACCTCGCGGCAGCTGTGCCGCTGCGACGGCTTCTTCATCAGTGCGACCCGCCATGGCCTGCACCCGCTGCAGCAGCCGCTGATGCAGGCGCTCTCCCGGGTCTCGGTGCCGGCGGTCATGGAGCGCAGCCTGGAGCGCACGCCGCGCATGGTGACGCGGGAGCGCGCTCGGGCGCTGCTGACCCGCAACCCCATCTGGGTCCTGATCGAACGCTCCAGCGACGACAAGCCGGTGCTGGCATTGAAGGCCGCCGACCTGGCGCGCTGGCTGATGGAGGCCGAGTCGGAGCCGCGAGCGGAGGACGGGGACGGCGAAGGAGAAGACGCCGAGCTCATCGACCTGCTGGAGATTCCCGGCCTGCGCCTGGAGCTGGCGCCCATCCACCTGCAGGCGACCCTCTCCGAGGCCTTCGAGCGACTCAACGACCAGGCGGTGGATGCGCTCTACGTGGAGCATGGCAACCGCCCGAAACAGAAGCGGATTTCCGGTATCATCACGCGGGGCGCCATCGAGCGGTACTATTCCCTCAAGGAGTAGCCCTGCCGGGGGGCTTCCCCCTGGTGGCGCCCTGCCTGGCGCTCGCGCCCTTCCCGCCACTCTCCCATGAGGAGTCTTCATGTATCTGTGGATCAAGGCCCTGCACCTGATCGCCATGGTGACCTGGTTCGCCGCCCTCTTCTATCTGCCGCGCCTCTATGTCTACCACGCCATGGCGCGGGATCGCGGCGAGCAGCAGGCGATCGACCACTTCCTGGTCATGGAGCGCAAGCTCTACCGGGGCATCATGACCCCCTCGATGATCGCGGTGCTGGTGTTTGGGGGCTGGATGCTCTACCTGATGCCCTTCTGGCTCAGCCAGGGGTGGCTGCATGCCAAGCTGCTGCTGGTGGCGCTGCTGGTGGCCTACCACCATGTCTGCCTGATCTACCTCAAGCAGCTGCGCGACGGGCGCTGCACGAAGAGCCACGTCTTCTTCCGCTGGTTCAACGAGCTACCGGTGATCGCCCTGCTGATCATCATCTTCCTCGCCGTGCTCAAGCCCTTCTGATGGCGACCCCCGAGACGGTGTCGCCCCATCTGCCGGTGGTGCTGGTGCTGGCCGGCCATGACCCCACCGGGGGCGCCGGCCTGATCGCCGACGCCGAGGCGATCGCCGCCTGCGGCGGCTGGGCGCTGACCATTCCCACCGCGCTGACGGTGCAGAACTGCCGTGACGTCCAGAGGGTCGTGCCCGCCGATCCCGACATCATGCGCGCCGCCGCTGCGGCGCTGGATGACTTCGAGGTCGCCGCCATCAAGGTGGGCCTGGTGGCCGACCTGGCCAGTCTGGATGCGGTGACCGACATCGTGCGGTGCTTCCCCGGTGTGCCGCTGGTGGTTGATCCGGTGCTCAAGGCCGGCGGTGGCCGCGAGTTGTCCACAGCCGAGCTGGTGGATGCCTTCCGCGAGCGGCTGCTGCCCCTGGTGGATATCCTGACCCCGAATAGGGACGAACTGGCCCGGCTCTCCGCCCAGCCCGGCGAGGATACCGAGCGGGCGGTGGAGCTGATGACCCTGGGCTGCCAGGCGGTGCTGGTCACCGGCACCGACTCGCCGGTGCCCGGCACGCCGGGTGATCGCGTGGCGCATACCCTGCACACCCCGGATCAGAGTCGACAATGGAGCTGGCCCCGCCTGGAAGGGCGCTACCACGGCTCCGGCTGTACCCTGGCCTCGGCCCTGGCGGCGCGGCTGGCCGCCGGTGAGTCGCTGGTGGGCGCCTGCGAGCAGGCCCAGGCCTTCACCTGGCAGGCGCTGGCCAACGGCTGGCGGCCCGGTGAGGGACAGTCGTTGCCGCGCCGGCTATGGCGACTGCCCGTGACGCCGGTCAAGGGAGTGGACGAGCCGGCTGCCTCCGGGTGAGCCACGGGCTGGCCATCCCCTGCCCGAACGCCGAGAATGGGGGCAGTCGGGTGGCCATGAAAAGGTTATCCAGAGAATTATCCACAGCTTTCGAGGACGAGATACGCCATGACCACATCCGCCGAGCTCTTCGAACGGGCCTGCCGCCACATCCCCGGCGGCGTCAATTCGCCGGTGCGCGCCTTCAAGGGCATGCAGCGTCCGCCGGTGTTCATGGAGCGCGCCCAGGGCGCCTACCTCTTCGACGTGGAGGGCAAGCGCTATGTCGACTACGTGGGCTCCTGGGGGCCGATGATCACCGGCCATGCCGACCCGGACGTGCTGGGAGCGGTGCGGGAGCGCCTGGATCGCGGGCTCTCCTTCGGCACCCCGACGGCCATCGAGACCACCATGGCGGACCTGATCTGCGAGATGATCCCCTCCATCGAGATGGTGCGCATGGTCAACTCCGGCACCGAGGCCACCATGTCGGCGATCCGCCTGGCCCGTGGAGTCACCGGCCGTGACAAGATCGTCAAGTTCGAGGGCAACTACCATGGCCACTCCGATTCGCTGCTGGTCAAGGCGGGCTCCGGGGCGCTGACCCACGGCGAGCCGAGCTCCCCCGGCGTGCCGGCCTCCCTGGCCGAGCACACGGTGACGCTCTCCTACAACGACATCGACGCCGTGGAGCAGTGCTTCGAAGAGATCGGTGACCAGATCGCCTGCATCATCGTCGAGCCGGTGGCCGGCAACATGAACTGCATTCCCCCGCAGCCGGGCTTCCTGGAGTGCCTGCGCAGGGTCTGCGATGCCAACGACAGCGTGCTGATCTTCGACGAGGTGATGACCGGTTTCCGGGTGGCGCTGGGCGGCGCCCAGGCGCATTACGGCATTCGCCCGGATCTCACCTGCCTCGGCAAGATCGTCGGCGGCGGCATGCCGGTGGGCGCCTTCGGCGGCAGCGCGACGATCATGTCCAACATCTCGCCGCTCGGCCCCGTCTATCAGGCGGGCACCCTCTCCGGCAATCCGCTGGCGATGTCCGCCGGCATCGCCCTCCTCACCAAGCTGCGCGAGCCCGGGTTCCACGACGCCCTGGCCCAGCGGGTGGAGACCCTCTGCCATGGCCTGAAGGAGCGTGCCAGCGCCGCCGGCGTGGAGATGATCACCCAGCATGCGGGTGGCATGTTCGGTCTCTTCTTCACCGGCCAGAGTCGCGTCGACAACTTCGCCCAGGCCACCGCCTGCGATGCCGACGCCTTCCGGCGCTTCTTCACCGCCATGCTGGACGAAGGCGTCTACCTGGCTCCCTCGGCCTACGAGGCGGGCTTCATGTCCAGCGCCCATACGCCGGAGGATATCCAGCGCACCCTGGATGCCGCCGAGAAGGCCTTCGTGACCATGCAGCAGGCGTGACCGTCGCCTGACCGATCGACTATCCCCGGAGATGCACGATGGGCCAAAGACAAGAGGATGACGTCCTGGATCTAGAGGCGCTGATCGCCGACCTGGTGGCCTTTCATGCCGATGCCGAGCCCTCGCCTGGCGCCCCCGGGGCCGCTGCCGTTCGTGCCTTGGCCGATGGTGAGATCGAGGCGCTCCGCGAGCGGCTCCCCGGCGACGAGGACCGTGAACGCCTGGCTTACCTCGAGGCATGGCTGGAGCAGGACATGGCCCGGCTGGGGCCGCTGCTGGAGGCGCGTGCAGCGCTGCCCAGCTGGGCCCTTTCGCACCCCGGCAGCCGGCTTGGTCATCAGGGACGGGTGCTGATGGCCAATGCCATCGGCCGCGACCCCGAGGCACCCGGGGCCGACCTGCCGGCGGATCCGGCCAGTGACCTGGCGGCCCTGATGGTGGGGCTGGAGATCCGCGGCGAATCGGGCCTGACGCGACAGGCGCTGGACCTCTACCTTCGGCTTTCCGGGGACTACGAGCTGGCCAGGCTGCTGTCACTGTATGGCACCTGCCATGCGCTTTCCGGTGCCCGCCGCTCGCTGCGCCGGCGGCCCGGCAACGGCCAGGATCCGGAGCACCCGGCCCTGCTGGCCGAGTGCATGGGGGAGTGCCGCCGCTACCTGGCGCTGGCCGAACGCATCGCCGAGTTCCGGTTCCCCCCGCTGGTGATCGCCGTGGGCGTGTCGGGCAGCGGCAAGAGTCGCTTTACCAGCGGCCTGGTCGCCCGGCTGGGGGCCATTCGCGTCTGTTCGGATGCGGAGCGGCGCCGACTGCATGACCTCGACCCCGTCGCCATCCATCCACAGGGGGGCGGCGACGGAGCGGCTGTGGATATCTTCTCCGATGAGGCCACCGAACGGACCTACCGCCGGCTGGCGAGCTGTGCCGGGGCCCTGCTCGATGCCGGTATCCCGGCCTGCGTGGATGGGACCTTCCTCTGCCGCTGGCAGCGGGACCTGCTGCGCCAGCAGGCCGAGGCGCGTGGCCTGCCCTGCCTGCTGGTCAGCTTCGAGGCCGATGACGCCACGCTCAGGCGGCGCATCGAGAAGCGCGCGCGTCGCCAGGGCAGCGACGTGGCCCGGAGTCTCGGGGTGCTGTCGCGGCAGCAGGCGGCCTTCGAGTCATTCGCCGACGAGGAGCGCCTGCACCTGGTCCACCTGGATACCACGGCGGACAACGCCGCCGAGACCCTGGCAGATCTGGTAAATGAACATGTCAGGCTGACAGGCTGACTTCTACTGGGACAATTCTGAGCGACCATTCAGGAGCTGACATGAATAACAGAATTACTAGATGGTTCTTTATTGCCTGTGTCGGCTTTGCATCCCAGGCAGCTGGAGATATAAAAATGCAAGAAAATTACAGAGAAGATCAAGGTAATGATATTGAAGTCATCATAGGTGGTGAGCCGGGAACAGAATTCTCGGGGAGCTTGACGGTTTTCCAAAAGAAAGATGCCGTTACCCATCAGCTAGCAGGGACAGTGCCACAAAACTTTCACTATTTGGGTACCGGCATCGAGATTAATGTTAAACAACTCAGTAGTGATGGCGAGCTCGAAATTCAGGTAAGAAAGGCTGGAAACGTTAGCCGTTCCCGAACTCGAGGTGCGCAGAGTGAGTTGCGTCTACGTGTTCAGTGATGCTGCTTGGTGACAGCTCTACTGAACCATGAGATCCAGCGATGACCTCTTCATTACCATCACTAATAGTTGGGGCGTGGGTGGTTCTCTTCATTTCACTTTTGTATAATGATTTGTTATATAAAGACCATAGGTGAAATGAAATAAAGGTAATAAAAAATCCCAGAAGAATAATTCTTGCCATGGCAATAGGATACATATCAGCGACAAAAGCCTGCCCGTTTCTCAAAAACAAATATAGCTTAGCTAGACATATGATCCAGATTGCTAATGTCGCGAATGCGATGGAAAAGTCGCGGAGCATGTACCCGAAACTCATATGAGAAGGGTTGTCGATAATGATAGAAGGTAATTTATTTCTCATGGAAGAGTTCTCCTCTGTCGGGGCTTTCCCAAGTGGCATTGCGACCCTTTTGTCTCATGACAGCCTTTGGAAAGGCGATTACAACCGTGATCATGTTTAGTATCCAATAGACAAATGGATACCAGATACACCAGTAGGCACAGCGAAATATTTTCTTATCATATCGGCTGTCAATAATAAAACTTACCGTGAATTGTATAAAGCTGATCGCAACAAGAGCTCCACCAAAATAGCTGATGAAATCTCCAGCCATGCTGTAGGAGAAGTCAGAAAAAAGTGAAGTCATAGACCAAGTCAATATGAAGAGGATGACCGAGTAGCACCAGATGACGCTTAGCATATATTCGAACATCAAAATCCAAAATCGTCTATTTTCCCACTTCAATGAGGTGGTGAAATACCGAAGGAAGACCTCCCCTCCCCCCTGCGCCCACCTCAGTCTCTGCCGGAAGAGTCCTCTCAGGGTTTCAGGCATCAGCACCCAGCAAAGCGCTCTAGGTTCGTACCTTACCTGCCCACCATTGAGCTGTAGACGCCAGCTGACGTCAATATCCTCTGTCACCATATCGGTGTTCCAGCCATTAATAGCATCAAGTGCACTCTTGCGAAAAGCACAGACTACACCAGATATGGTAAAAACCATGCCATAGATGCGCTGAGCTCGTTTTATCAATCCTATGATCGATGAAAATTCGCCCGTCTGTATCTTGCCGATCGCTGTTGATCGAGTTCGAACTCTAGGATTTCCGGTGACACCGCTGACTTTCGGGCTGCCCCGAAAATGTTCTACCATATATCCTATGGCGTCGTAGTCGAGAACTGAATCACCGTCTATGCCAACTATGATTTCTCCATTCGCTTTGCTTAGACCGTAGTTCAAAGCATTGGCCTTTCCATTGTTTTGTTGATGTAGCACCTTGAGCTGGGGGAATGATAGTTTTAGTGTTTCTAGCTTGCTGGCGGTATCATCGGTGCTTCCATCATTGATGGCAATAATCTCAAGATTGGGATAGTTCTGATTAAACAAGTGTTTCACAGTTTCTTCAATATTCCTTCCTTCATTGAAACAAGGCAGGAGAACCGTGACCGGAGGGGCATCATCATGCCATTCGTGAATGGTTGGCCAAGGCTGCTTCCTCTCCCAATGCAGATAAAAGTATATACCACCACAGATCCACACAGTTGCCATGGCACTTGGATAGATGAATGTAAAAATAGCTAGATAATCAAGTATATTCATCTTTTCACTCCAAAGCGGCGGGATAATGAAAAATGTGGCCCGATTTTACTAATGTCTGGATGGTTGTTATGAAAATCATCAGGGTAGTAGCCGATGTGGGGTATCCCTGCTTTCCTGACTCTTTTGATCCAATCGATCAAAGTCGTATTGTCTATTGGTGTTTGATTTCTCCAGTCTTGAGTCTGTAGCTCGAAAACAAGTTGGTTTCTCGGAACACGGGACAAGGCGTGCTGAGCAAGCTTGTCAAGCCAGGTTTCAGGATCCTCTGCTTCCTCCATGAGGGGCATGGCCATGACTGCTACATAATCATAGGCAGCAGCAAAATTCTCAGGTGTCTGTGAAAACCAGCGCTTGCTTTCTGGCTCCATCACGGTAATTGCATACAGATTTCGAGAAGTAGTGAAAGTCTTGTTATCGGATTGACGATAGAGGTTTGCGGCATCGGCAAGCTCAAGGGTGAAATCAGTAATGTGTTCAATCTTTAGATCTGTCCAACGTTGGAGAAGCTCCTGGTTACCGCGAATAATATTCACATCCCCAGGGAGTGACCACTTTTCACTATACCACTCCGATGCTTCAGGACTGGAATCCTCGAAGTCTGTCATGAAGGCATCATCATGGAAAAGAAGTCCGTCGAATTTATTCAATCTTCCAAGATCCTGATAAATTTCCTTGATGACCTCGCGATTGCGTGCTGAGTAGGGGGATAGGCGAAGGTAGTGCTCCTCAGCAATACGACCTATCCTGGCATCAGTGACGTAATGGTAATCCGGTCCAAGGTCAAAGGCGAGCACCGGCATCCATGCATAAACCTTCACATTGGCACGCTTTTTCAACTGCCAAGCCACGCGATTGAATAGGTCGGCCTTCACCGGGAGATGGCGGTTTTCGAAATAAAGTGCTTCCGCTACACCATTGGCATTCTGGTCGGCGAAAGCTTGTAAATATACCGTGCTGACACCAAATCGATATATTCTATCAATGAGTATGTCAAGGTTTCGCTCTTGTTGATCGGGATCAGGATCATAGACATAGTCCAGATCGATGTGGACGATACGAAGCTCTTCCCGCTCCCAGATTCGATTATCCAGAATCTCCTTTAAGGTTTGCAGGCTAGTTTCCTGGTCGACTAGGTAGCGTCCCATTACGCGGTTCTCGGCTCCCAGTATATTAGGCTGGCTCAGCAGACTGAAACTGTGTGCCATGCCATACTCAGCTGCAATATCGAGCGTTGCTTCGCTATAGGCGCCATAGGGCCATACCATTAATCGTGGCGCCGTGCCGAGACGTTCCTTAAGCTGAGTGGTGGCTCTTTCCATATCCAGGCGCACACGATGCAGATACTCCTGCTCCGACTCATACTGGCCGTTCTGCCAGCGGCTGGTTACTGCTACAGCTTGCTCATTACCCTGAGGGTTCCCTGACACCCCGTAGTGCATGTCATAAGTATGTGAAGCGATCTCAACCAAAGGATCTTCCTGGAGTTCCTGTAGCTGCTGCCAGCTCATGAAGGATTCACGTGGTAACAGAGAGTTCCCGTAAGATACTTTCTCTCCTTCTGGCACGTCCAGCCAGCTGCCAACGACTGCGCTGACTGCCGGGAAATCATAAAGCTTCAAGAGTGGGTAAACGGTGTCATAGAAGCTACGATATCCGTCATCAAAAACCAACATGACCGCTTTTTCGGGAAGTTGCTGAAATCCAGCTTCCGCATCAAGGTACTCTTGAAAACTGATCGGGTGGTAGCCGTGTGTATCGATAAGGTTGAAGTGTTCAATTAGACGCTCACGCGTGATGGTCTGTGGCAAATGCTGATTCGAAACTTGAGCTGTATTATCGAGTACATCGTGATAGCTGAAGACAATGAGCTCACTCGCTTTCTCATTAGACAGCGCAGGCTTCATCATGGTGATGCCAAGAATTATCAGAAGAGCGGTAACTAAAGAGTTATTCACGGAAACCTCCAGACAACGGTACCAGTGACGATGGTGTCATATTCTGGCTGGCCGTCATAAATAGATCGTTCACGGCTGATACCATACTCCACGCTCAGGGTCGGGGACATTTCCCAACGGTGCCGATAACCAAGCTCCCAGGTTGTGTCGCTTTTAAAATAACGTTGTTGATAGTCACCCACGCCCAAGGTGGCGCTTTGTGTCAATGTTTTTCGATAGCCCAAAGGAAGCTCATGGGCGAGATTTATACGTCCACCAACGTGGAAGTCTTCTTTGGGGTTGAAGTAGCTAGCGGCGACATTGTCGTTGGCCGAACCTGAAAGGTAGGCAGTCGAGGATAACTCCCACATGTCTTTTTTATACAATCGCTCGTCCCAGTACCCGTATGCACTTCGCCTCAAGTTGCCGTCGTCGAAATCCATCAGGCTTATTGTTCCACCCAGAGTACGCCTTTCGTCACGACGGTATATAACATCAGCATGGTAGCGATGGGCACTGACATCGTCGTTCAAGGCTCTCAATGGTGTTGTAATGCTATTAATTTCAGCGCCTACTGCAACGTTCAGATGATCGGAAAAGTCATGCTGTAGCGTAACCCCGAAGTGGGCGTCGTTATTAATTTTTGACTCGTAACCAGCTGAAATATCGAGTGTCGTGGGGTGAAGATTCCACTCATAGCCAACGATGCTAAACGCGGATCGGATTGATTCCTCATCAAAGCTTCCATATTGATCCCGTCTTCTCAGGTAAATGCGTGAACCGTTGTCATTTCTCGGTGCACGAAAGATAACATCGTTTACCCATTCACGAGATGCTTGGGTGCCCGACCCAGATCCACGGCTGCGATCGAATGAAGTGGATAGCTCGGCGGCACGCTGCTCTCTCCACTCCCGTTCAAGTGTATCTTTTGATACACCGGGTTTTGCATGGTTGAGTTCCCGGCGAATGTCGGAAACCGTTCCACGCCAGTTTCCTTGCTGAAGCTCCGCGATTAGCTCGCTGTGGTGGCGCATTTCCTGCTGCTCTGGTGAAAGAAGCTCTGCCGCTTGCTGGTAATCCACCTTTGCTTGCCTAGGCCAGCCCCGCCAACGGCTGATATCACCACGAAGCATCCATAGATAGGGATTTGCCGGTGCCTCTGCAAGGTAGCTATCAAGCCGGTCATAGGCTTCAGCTTCGTTACCTCGCCAGGCCTCAAGCAGTACTTCCAGCATCAGCAGCTTCTGGCGATTAGGGTTTTCGATCTGAGTAGTACCCGTGAAATCCCAGCGATAGTCCGGCTCGATGGTTCTCCATTCATTCAGCAGTTCGCGGGCGTTGCGGTATTGGCGAGCATCGGTATACCCATAGAAAAGGCCTTCATATAGTGGATCGTCAATGTCGTTACCTCTCTCAGGTGCTTTGTCAAGAATCTGTCGATAGGCGTTGATGGCATCCTCAGGGCGGCCAAGACCGATCAGTGCATGCGCCCTGGCCCTCGTGACGTACAGGGGCTGAGGCCCATGCTCTTGTTCAAGCTGAAGGCTCAGCTGATCCGCCTCATCAAATTGCCGAAGGTGGGAAAGTGCAACCACCTTGTCGCGCTCGGCCATCAGCCTGAGTTCGGGAGTTACCTGGGGGCTGCGGATGACGGTTTCCAGTTGAGACAGGCCTTCCAGCACGCTTTGGTGTTCATCGATATGGATGCCGAGCCGAATATTGGTGACCGCTTCATGATAGGTCAGCCAGAGGCTATCCCTGGCAGTGAAGGCTTCAGGGTGACGTTCAAGAAGTCGTCGGGCAGCCGAGCTGGCTCCAAGCTCGGTAGCCAGGCGGTAGATTGCCTTGAGTTCAGTCTGATCATCGGGGTTCTCGCCGACGAGAGCCTGTCGCGCCATAAGTTCCTGCATGGCATCATTCGTACTGGCAGCAAGATACCCCCTGGCTTCCAGACCTGCGGAGGTGGTTCCCGCCAGCGATTCATACTGCATCAGATGGTTGTCCGCCATCTGGAAACGTTCCAGATCAATGCTGGCAAGCGCCTGGCCGAGCCAGGCATTGGAATCAAGAGCGTCTCTTTTCGAAAGCTCTTGAAAGAAGGCAAGAGATTCCTCGGGACGGCCGGCGGATCTGGCTGCCCCCCCCAGGTTCAACAGCTCGCCATCGCTGTAATCGCTAACGTCACACACAATGCAAAGATTCAGGGCATCTTCATAGCGCTGTGCACGAATCAACAGGGCAATCAGGTCATCTCTGACCCTAGAGTCGTTGCTGCGAGTATACAGGCGCAGCATTCCGGCGATGGCTGGTTCCAGGGCACCATCGTTCGCTTGTCCTACCAATGTCTCCCGTTGGGCATCCACGCCTTGTGCCATTGCTGGGAGGGCCATCAGAAGGCACCCGGTCAGAGTGAACATTAGCCCTGCTCTATGCAGCATCGATATCTCCCGGCGGTGACGATGTTCTGGATCGACGTGTTAACTTATGTATCCCTATGTTTCTTACTATAGCCGAGTACGGAAATTTTGCTACCATTTTTTTAGCTGACTTGTTCTAGGTCACCGTCATTCAGTTTGGGTGCATACGTGGCCTAGAGAAGAGGGCTTCTGTTTGTGAGTCATACCTCATGGAGTTCTTGATTTTGTAAGCGCCGGGTGAAGAGAAGCACTACTAATCTCGGTTAGCTATTGCTAGATGCAGGATTATCCATTGCACACACATGTCATATACATATTATTAAAGCAGCAGTATCTCGAAAAAAAGCCCCGCTGTCGCGGGGCTCTTGCAAGTTTTCTAGCTTAGTGCTGGAAGACGGTGGCGCTGTTACCGCCACCCTGCTGCGACACACTTGAAGTATTGGAGATGCCAAGCTGGGTCACGTTGGCGGTGTTGGCCGCAAAGGAGCCGAAGACACCCCAGCCACCCAGTGCAGACTGCTCCACAGTAGAGCTGTGGCCATAGCCAGACTGGTAGACGTCGGCCAGATCATTGAAGCCTGACTGGCTGATATCGGAGTCGTTCGAGTTGCCCTTCTGGACCACCTGGGCTTCGTTGTTCCAGCCGCTTTGGGTCACGCTGGATTCATTGTTCTTGCCGTTCTGGTAGACATCGGCCAGGTCATTGTAGCCAGACTGACTGATATCAGAGTTGTTAGACCTACCTTTCTGAACCACGGTAGCATCGTTGAACTTCCCACTCTGGGTGGTGGTGGCGGTGTTATAGTCGCCCTTCTGGGTAATAGAAGAGTCGTTCTTGTAGCCGCTCTGGATTACGGTGGCTTCGTTCTGCCCTCCAAAGTTAAACCCATAGAATGATTTTCCACCTTCCTGTGTTACTTCGGAGCTGTTACCGGTACCGGTCTGCTCAACATCAGCCTGGTTGCCATAGCCGTTCTGGTAGACATCGGAACTCAGCTTGATGCCGTCCTGGCTGACCGTCGCCATGTTCTGATAGCCTTTCTGAACACTCTTGGAGGTGTTACCCCAGCCGGTCTGCAGGTGGGAAACAGCATTGTCAGTGCCATTCTGGTAGGTATCGGCGCTGTTGCCTATCCCTTCCTGCTCGATGGTTGATTCGTTCATCATCCCCAGTTGCACAACGGTGGCATCGTTGCCCCAGCCGTCAGATGTGATACCGGATTCGTTGCTGAAGCCGAGCTGTGTTACATCGGCATCATTGTAGAATCCGGACTGGTCAATGGTGGAGTTATTGTCGCTGGCCATGGCAGCGCCTGAGGAGAAGGCGATAGCGGCAGCGATAGCAGTCATCTTGAGTTTCATGGTCATTCCCCTTCATGATGATTCCCTGGTTATGCTTGTAAACCTTGTTAGAGCAGCCAGGGGGTTTGCCAAGAAAGCCGGATATAGGATCTGGCCTTCCCAAATTCCTATCTGTATCCACTTATCAGGTAAAGCGACGAGACTGTCTATTTCTCAGCGTTGGATTACCTGCACCGAAGCCGAGCCGCGCGAAATCTGTGTCACAGAAACAGGGGGTGCGCGAGAGGTACTCAGCTGTTGAATATTGGCGTTACCATATACTCCATGCTGTGTTATCGAGGCTTCCTTGCCAAAACCTTTCTGAACGATGTTTCCACTGTGTCCATATCCTTGCTGGGTAATCCGAGCTTCAAGGTAACCTCCCGCCTGAAGGATTCCTGCGTCATGGCCACTGCCAAGTTGCGAGATACTCCCTTGGTTTCCCGATCCGATCTGAAGAATAGATGAACTGTTGTAGCTGCCTACCTGATATGTTCTAGCAGCATTATTGCTGCCTATTTGCTCTATTCTAGCCTGCTGAATAAAGAGGGCGTTATCACTAGCCACGCTCAACTCTGCATTGCCAGAAAGGTCATCACCTGCCATTGCAACTGAAGTCAGCGACATCAGTGGGAAACCCGATGCCAGCACAGCGATGGTAGCCAATTTAATGGCCTTGTGATCGAGCCTTAGTTTCATTGCACTGCCCTTCCTGAAGAGCCTGGGTGTGGTTGTGGTGCTTCCCTACTTTCCGTTTTGCACTTACAGTTTCGACACAAAGCTTCACATTGGCCATAGGAAATAGGCATGAAAAGATACATGGTATATTCTAGTGTGTGTGGTATTAGAGGTTTGCTCCTATACGAGTAGATATGTATTAAAATTCTAATATTTTCAGGAGAAGTAATTATTTTCTGAAATGCATCATGTCGCCATTGAGGGTGTTGCCCCATGAAAAAGGGCTCTTTCTGGAGCCCTTTAATTTTTTTGAGTTTCGGGAGGTGGGTTTTTCGCCTGTCACAGCATTGGTGAGATTGCATCCCTGTAGGACTGTAGAATGTTATTATCTCTATCATCAGGATTCTGTAGTGCCCACAGATTTCGATCAACACCTTCTGTAATCAGGTGAACTACGGCAGACTCAATGGCAGACATCACAGCCATCTGAACTGGCTCATTATGTGTATAGCCACCTTCAGCCTCAAGCAGGCGCCTGAAGCTTACGAATCGATACACACCGGCACGCACTTCATGGGAATAGACCGTCTTGCTGGTTGTGACGTTCGCTAGAACTTCTCCCGTTGAAATGTCCACTGCCCTCAGGTTAACAGTGACCTGATCCACCTGATATTGTGTGGAAGCACCAATCCCGAAATATTCAGCACCGATGCCCCCTGTTTTCATATTGGTATCGTAGGCAATAATACCACCTTCCATAAGTACTCTTGCAGCGTTGAGGGATTCCAGCTCATTTTCCCTTCCGAATCTCTCCAGGTTTGCTCGAATAATTCTTCTTTCGGTCAGCAAGTTCTGAAGTCCGATCCTCTCGAGCGGGATGAACCATCCCGAATCTGCCAATGCAGCGCTCAGCATTGCGGCTCCCCCCTGCGTGACTGCAGTGGAGAAGGTGCTTGCCGGTTGAGGCCGGTACTGCCCCGTCTGGTCCCTGAAGTCATAGACTGCCGTATAGATGGGAGCGCTTGGCCTTGGAAGTGACACAAGATCCTGATAGGTACTTGTTCTGGGGACAAGTGTTGCTGGAGCTCCTTCCAGATAGTCATATGATGTCACAACGCTTGCGCAGCCACTTAACGCCATCATTCCCGAAGCAAGACATATGGCAAATATTTTCATTGCTCTACCTCCCCCTGATAGTCCCTTGCATATTAAATTCTATTAAAATTGCTGGCCAAAATTTATGTCTGTCACTTCACCAGTGGTCTTGTCGGTGATTCTAAGATTGAACCCTGACCCGCTGGGCACCAGACGTATGTCTAGCGTGGATGAGGTGATGGTTGTAGGGTTGACGTTGCCCTCGAGGGCTTGCTCTAGAGATTCATTAAGTATCCCGGCGCGCAGCTCCTGAATAAACAGGTCGGCTTGGCTGAACCCTCTGAAGTCCGGGGCGTTAGGGTCCCTTTTGGTATCCTGAGCCTGTGCCTTGTTGAGCAAATAACTACCGCGTAGGGGGTCACCCCCAAATGATGGGTTAAGAGGTCTGTAGACAAGCTCTCCTGCCATGACCGGGAGTGTAAGAAATGTTAATGCTGTTCCAGCAGAACATGCCAAGGACAGGAGTTTATTGCGCTTCTTCATGGAGTGACTCCTTCTTTCAGTGATCTGGATGTTGTTGTAAAAGGTTAAATTTCTTCATCTGCAAGGTCAGGGTCATTACCAATAGCTCTCATGATGGTCTCCTGGATCAATCGTTGCTGGACCTGATCAAAAGCCGCCTCTGCATATCCTTCTATATCGCTGATTCTTGGTGGTAGTGTTGCCTGAAGTATTATTCTATTGTTCTGTGCTATCCATACCTGACTTCCCCAGCGCGCATCAGGCCTCTCGTGTACAGATAGATTTGTTTCTGAGATGATCGGGCTCTCATTGCTTTTCTGGGTGAATTGCCTATAAAATTCTCTTCCCAGCATTGTGATCGTTCTGTCAGTTATGATTCCTGAAAGACCGGGCTCACTAAGATGGAACTGTCGACTTAGCTCCTCTGTTGCGCTCCCTTCCTCCAAGTTCTCAAGCCCTTCATTTTTGGCTGGCTCTTCAGCTTGAGGTCTACTATCAATTAATCTGGCCCCCTGCTCTGCCAAAGTGGTTAATGAAAAAGCAATCATCAGGAATCCCAGCGCTGTTCTCATGCATTTCATCACGACTTCTCCGTGGAATCATGTAATGAATCGCTTGTCACTACATGTCTATTTCCGCTTAATGGCGGCAGAGGGGGGGAAGTACTCCAATATTTTGCCTGGCCCAGTTCGCCGCTTGAGTTCTGTTATGAACATCTATTTTCTTGAAAACATTGTAAAGGTGTGACTTTACTGTGTATTCGCTAAGGAATAGCTGGTTGGCAATCTCGCAATTTGATGCGCCCGAACTTACCATGCCCAGTATTTCAATTTCTCGCTGCGTCAATCCGCAGCTTGGACGATAAGCGTTAAGTTGCTGCTTCCTGAAAAACTCTATCATTCTCGTCATCAGAGAACGTGACATCCAAAGATTCCCTGAGAAGAGGGAGTCAATTCCCTTGCAGATTTGTAAAAGATGATCATCTCGATAAAATACACCACGCAGATGCAGGAATGTCAGAAGACTTGCAGCATGATCCTCATCTCTCAAATTGAAAGCTGTTAAATGACATGATGGCGTATCAGCCAGCTTCTTGTGCCATTCCTGCATGATGTCTTCACCGAGATGATCTGCGTCAAGTAGCACTACGGTCGTCTCACCCGAAGGTGTATCAAGATAGTCTCGCGGTGCTGTGACGCTCACGATGCGTGTGATCTGCTCAGTGATGAAGTCTACAAATATTGTTGTTTGGGGGTTCTGATTGGTGACCAGAAGGACCCGCTCACTCCCTTGACGCATGACATCGGCTCCCATGCTGTTGCTGTTGCTCTAAGAGCCTGCGCTTAAGTTTTCGCGCACTGCGCGGCAATGAAATCATGCAGTTACGAAAAATTCATGCGTTTTTTCTTCTGAGCAGGCACTTAGCTAAGGGTTCGGTTTTGATTGGGGAAGCATGGTCCATAAGACTGGTTTCGTAAAGTTCCGTTACGTTGTGTTTTATTTAAGCCCTATAGTGTTAGAATTCTAATGCTTTAGGGATACATGATGCTGGTTTTCCCGCCCCCACTCGTAGTCATGTCGGCGCATCCTCGGTACCATCTTCACGCCTCCCATGATCTCGTTATGATTACAAGCCATTATTATCCATTAATTCAAGGACTTAATGAGTGACATCTAACACTTCTCCATCTGCATGTCTGATCCTTGCCAGCGGCAACGCCGGCAAGCTGCGCGAGTTCCACCAGCTGTTGGCGCCGCTGGGCCTCGATGTCAGGCCCCAGGAGGAGTATGACGTCCCCGAGGTGGAGGAGACCGGCCTGACCTTCGTCGAGAACGCCCTGCTCAAGGCGCGGGAGGCGAGCCGGGTCAGTGGCCTGCCGGCGTTGGCCGATGACTCGGGGCTGGAGGTCGATGCGTTGAACGGGGCGCCCGGGATCTACTCGGCGCGCTTCGCCGGTGAGCCGAAGAGCGATGAGCGCAACAATGCCCGGCTGCTGGAGCGGCTGGCGGAGGTGCCCGAGGGGCAGCGAACCGGACGCTACTGGTGCGTGCTGGTCTACCTGCGCCACGCCGAGGACCCGGTGCCGCTGATCGTTCAGCGCAGCTGGAAGGGCGAGATCCTGGCCCATCCCCGCGGCGAGGGTGGCTTCGGCTACGACCCGCTGTTCTGGCTGCCCGAGCAGGGCATGAGCGTGGCCGAGCTGTCGTCGGCGGAAAAGAATCGCCTGAGCCATCGCGGGCGCGCCCTTCAGGCGCTGGTCGAGGCGCTGGGCCAAGGCCCAGGGGCACGATGATCGCCCTACCGCCCCTCGCGCTCTATGTGCATGTGCCCTGGTGCGTGCGCAAGTGCCCCTACTGCGACTTCAACTCCCATGGCGTCGGCCGCGAGCAGGCGCTGCCGGAGCGGGAGTACCTGGAGGCCCTGCTGGCCGACCTCGATGCCGACCTGCCGCTGGCCGCCGGTCGGGAGCTGGTCAGCCTCTTCATCGGCGGGGGCACGCCGAGCCTGATGTCGGCCTCCTTCTATCGTCAGTTGCTGGAGGGAGTCGCCGCGCGCCTGCCCATGGCCCGGGACATCGAGATCACCCTGGAGGCCAACCCGGGCACCCTGGAGCGCGGGCGCTTCGCGGGCTATCGCGAGGCGGGCATCAACCGGCTCTCGCTGGGGGTGCAGAGCTTCCAGGATGCCCAGCTGCAGGCGCTGGGTCGCATCCACTCGGGTCGTGACGCCGAGGCCGCGGTGCTCGAGGCCCGCGAGGCGGGCTTCGACAACCTCAACCTCGACCTGATGCACGGGCTACCGGGCCAGACCCCCGAGCTGGCCCTGGACGACCTGAAGCGGGCCCTGGCGCTCGCCCCGGAGCACCTCTCCTGGTACCAGCTCACCCTCGAGCCCAATACCGAGTTCCACTCCCGGCCGCCGCGGCTGCCCGAAGAGGAGGTGCTCTGGGATATCCAGGACCTGGGCCACGAGCGGCTGGAGCGGGCCGGCCTTCTGCGCTACGAGATCTCGGCCTACGCGCGCCCGCAGCGGCGCTCGCGACACAACCTCAACTACTGGCGCTTCGGCGACTACCTGGGCATCGGCGCCGGCGCCCATGGCAAGCTGAGCGCCGTCGATGGCGACGCCGGCCTGGCCATCGAGCGGCGCTGGAAGGCCCGCCAGCCGGAGGCCTACCTGCGCCGCGCCCGAGACCCCCGGGGGTTCATCGCCGGCCACAGCCCCATTGCCGACGAGGAGCTGCCGCTGGAGTTCGCCATGAATGCCCTGCGTCTGGTCGAAGGGGTCTCCCTGGCGCGCTGGCGAGCCGCCACGGGCCGCCCGTCCGCCGTGCTCGAGGCGCGCCTCGAGCACGCCCGTAAAAAAGGACTTCTCGTGGAAGATGCCGATCGACTGCAGGCATCGCCTCAGGGTCTATTATTCTTGAATGAACTGCTGGCGCTGATCGGCATGGAATGACCGATCCACCGGCCTCATCGCAGCCCGTGATACCGATGAACTGCCCGGCAGGGATGCCTACCGGGTCTACTGATGATTGCATGGAGATCTGACCTCATGATCAAGCCCACTCGCTTCCTCGTCCCGCTTGCCGCCGCTGCCCTGCTGGTGGGCTGCGCCACGACCGACCCCTATTCCGGCCAGACCCAGCGCAGCCAGACCGGCACGGGTGCCGCCATCGGGGCCGCCGTGGGGGCCGCCGCGGGCGCGCTGAGCGGTGACGGCAGCACCAGCCGCCGTGATCGCGCGCTGATCGGTGCCGCCGTGGGCGCCGCCGCCGGTGCCGGCATCGGCGCCTACATGGATCGCCAGGAGGAGGAGCTGCGCCAGAGCACCCGCGGTACCGGCATCGAGGTCGATCGTCGCGGCGACGATATCGTGCTCAACATGCCGAGCAGCGTGACCTTCGGCTTCGACTCCAGCGAACTGACCATGAGCGCTCGCAACGCCCTCAACGACGTGGCGTCGATCCTGACCCAGTACACCGATACCCGGGTCAACATCGCCGGTCACACCGACAGCACCGGTAACGTCGACTACAACCAGCGTCTCTCCGAGCGTCGCGCCGAATCCGTCGGCAACTACCTGGCCCAATCCGGCGTCTCGCGCAATCGCCTTTACATGACCGGCTATGGTCCGTCCCAGCCCGTGGCCAGCAACGCCACCGAGGAGGGGCGCGCCCAGAACCGTCGCGTC
Source organism: Halomonas sp. PGE1 (assembly GCF_013000985.1). Lineage (NCBI taxonomy): Bacteria > Pseudomonadati > Pseudomonadota > Gammaproteobacteria > Oceanospirillales > Halomonadaceae > Halomonas > Halomonas sp. PGE1. The sequence goes on along the minus strand of NZ_CP053032.1, from coordinate 228,917 downwards.
GAGATCACCCTGACCCCCATCGAGAGCCAGTTCCAGTAAGGCCAGGCGAGCCCGCCGAGTGCCAGAGTGGGGCCTGCCGCCTGAAGCGGCAGGCCCCTTTTCCTTGTCCCGTCCTTGCCGAGTCGCCAAACCCCATCCATGCTTTCCTATCAGCACGCCTACCACGCCGGCAACTTCGCCGACGTCCACAAGCACCTGACCCTGCATGCGGTCATCGATCATATTTTACGTAAAGATTCTTCTATTACGTACATCGATACCCATGCCGGTCGCGGCCTCTATCCCCTCGATGCTGCCGAGACCTCCCGGCTGCAGGAGTATCGGGACGGGGTCATCCCGCTCTGGAAGGCCCGCCAGGCGCTGGCCAACGAACCGCTGCTGGGCGACTGGCTCGCGGCCCTGGCGAGTGCCCAGCCTGACCCTTCGCGGCTGACCCACTACCCCGGTTCCCCCTGGTGGATGGGTCATCGGCTGAGGGCCCAGGAACAGCAGTGGCTCTTCGAGCTGCACCCCGGCGAGCACGAGCACCTGAGCCAGCAGCCCTTCCCGGCAGCCGCCCAGCGGATCCATGGCGATGGCCTCAAGAGCCTGCTTCAGCGGCTGCCGGTCAAGACGCCGAGGCTCTGCGTGCTGATCGACCCCAGCTACGAGCGCAAGGAGGAGTATCTCGAGGTGGCCGAGACGCTGCTGACGGCCATGCGCAAGGCGCGTCATGCGGTGATGCTGGTGTGGTATCCGCTGCTGCCGGCGGGCCGCCACCGCGAGCTGCTGGAAGCGCTCCGCGACGGGGGGCTGCGCAAGGTCTGGTACGGCGAATTCACCCGGCAGGTTCCCAGCGAGGCGGAGCGCGGCATGTATGGTAGCGGCATGCTGGTGGTCAACCCGCCCTGGGGCCTCGACGAGCGCCTGGCCGCGGCGATGGCGCCCGTGGTGGCCCACCTGGGCTCGCCGGGGAGCTATCGCAGCGGCTGGTGGGTGGAGGAGTAGCGGAAGGAGGGCACGGCTATTTCCCGATGCAGAAGCTGCCGAAGATCTCGCCGAGAAGATCGTCGGCGCTGAATTCTCCGGTGATCTCGCCCAGCGCCTGCTGGGCGTCGCGCAGGTCCTCGGCCAGCAGTTCGCCGGCACCGAAGCCGGCCAGCTGAGCCTCGCCGTTCTCCAGGGCCTGTCGCGCCCTGTCCAGGGCATCCAGGTGGCGCCGGCGTGCCGAGAAGCGCCCCTCGGTGGTGCCGCTGTAGCCCATCACCTCCTTGAGATGGGCCTTCAGGTTATCCACACCCGCACCGGTCCGGGCGGAAAGCCGGATCACCGGGGTGGCTGTGGATAACTCGATGCCGGGCGCGTCCCGGGTGGTGTCGATCTTGTTGCGCACCAGCGTCAGCCGCCTCGGGTCCGGCAGCCTGGCCACGAACTCGGGCCAGATCGCCATGGGGTCGAGGGAGTCGGTAGTGGTGGCGTCCACCAGCAGCAGCACCCGGTCCGCCTTCTCGATCTCCGCCCAGGCCCGTGCCACGCCGATCTGTTCCACGGCGTCCGGGGTGTCGCGCAGGCCGGCGGTATCGATGATGTGCAGCGGCATGCCATCGATGTGGATGTGCTCGCGGAGCACGTCCCGGGTGGTGCCGGCGATATCGGTGACGATGGCGGTCTCCTGCTCGGTGAGGGCGTTGAGCAGGCTCGACTTGCCGGCGTTGGGCCGGCCGGCGATCACCACGCTCATGCCCTCGCGCATCAGCGCCCCCTGGCCGGCGGCGGCGCGCACCGCCGAAAGCTCCGCCATCACCCCGTCGAGCCGCTCGGCCACCTTGCCGTCGGCCAGGAAATCGATCTCCTCCTCGGGGAAATCGATGGCCGCCTCCACGTAGATGCGCAGCTCGATGAGCCGCTGCACCAGCGCCTCGACCCGGCGCGAGAAGTCCCCCTGCAGGGAGCGCAGGGCATTCTCGGCGGCGGCCCGGGAGCTGGCGTCGATCAGGTCGGCGATCGCCTCGGCCTGGGCCAGGTCGAGCTTGTCGTTGAGGAAGGCGCGTTCGGAGAACTCCCCGGGGCGGGCCAGCCGAGCGCCGAGCGCCACGCAGCGCTCCAGCAGCAGGTCCATGATCACCGGACCACCGTGCCCCTGGAGTTCCAGCACGTCCTCGCCGGTGAAGGAGTGGGGTCCGGCGAAGTAGAGGGCGATACCCTCGTCGATCACCGCCGATTCGCCCCGGAAGGGCCCGTAGTGGACGCGGCGCGGGGCAGGGCAGTGGCCCACCACCGCCTCGGCGATCGCGGCGCACAGCGGCCCCGAGACGCGGATGATGCCCACGCCCCCCCGGCCGGGGGGCGTGGCGAGGGCGGCGATGGTGTCCTGATCGTGGAGGATGGCCATGGGAATCTCCTCGTGGTGGCGGGGCCATTGTCCGTTTCGGGCCCCGTAAGCGCCAGACCCCCGCACGGGGCGGGGGTCCGGGGAGGTGCGGCAGGGACTCTCCGCTACCGGGTCGTCATGCCGACGCTATTTGGTCTTCATGCCCTTGCCGACGGTGGGATCGTTCTCGATCTTGCGCGTGATGGCGTACTGCTGGGCGATGGAGATGATGTTGTTCACCACCCAGTAGATCACCAGACCGGCCGGGAACCACAGGAAGAAGAAGGTGAAGACGATGGGCAGCATGCGCATGATCTTCGCCTGCATCGGGTCCGGAGGCGTCGGGTTGAGCAGCTGCTGCACGAACATGGAGGCGCCCATCAGGATCGGCAGGATGAAGAAGGGATCCTTCACCGAGAGATCCTGGATCCAGAACATGAAGGGCGCGTGGCGCAGCTCCACGGACTCCAGCAGCATCCAGTAGAGGGCGATGAAGACCGGCATCTGCACCAGGATCGGCAGACAGCCGCCCAGAGGATTGATCTTCTCCTTCTGGTAGAACTTCATCATCTCCTGGGACATCTTCTGGCGGTCGTCGCCATACTGCTCCTTCAGGCGCTGCATCTCCGGCCCCAGCTTGCGCATGCGGGCCATGGACTTGTAGGCCTTGGCGGAGAGCGGCCACAGGGCCAGCTTGACCACGATGGTCAGAAGCACGATGGACCAGCCCCAGTTGCCGATCAGGCTGTGGATCTGGTCGAGCAGCCAGAACAGCGGGTTGGCGATGAACCACAGCCAGCCGAAGTCCACGGTGAGTCGCAGGTTGGGGGCCACGGCCTCCAGGTAGTCCTGCACCTTGGGACCCATGTAGAGGGTCGCGCCCAGACGTGCCTCGCCCCCGGCGGCGACGCTGGTCACCGGCCCGGCGAAGGCGGCGACGTTGCGGTTCTGCGAGTCGGTGGTGGCATAGAAGAGGTTCTGCTGGTTCTGGGGCGGCGCCCAGGCCGAGACGAAGTAGTGCTGGATGATTGCCACCCAGCCCCCCTGGGAGTCACGGTTCTCGAAGCGACCACGCTGGATGTCGTCGAAGTCGACCTTCTCGTAGCGGCTATCCTGGGTGGAGTAGGCCGCTCCCAGGTAGGAGCTCATACCCAGGGCCACGCCGCTGGAGGGGTCCGGGCTGTTGTCGCGGGCCAGCTGGCCAATGAAGCGCGCGGTGACCGGTGCCTCGGTGTTGTTGGCCAGGTAGTAGTTGACGTCCACTGCATAGCTGCCGCGCTCGAAGGTGAAGCGCTTGATGACGTCGACACCGTTGACCTCGGCGCGGAGGTCGACTTCCAGGCGGTCCTCACCCTCGCTCAGGCGGTACTCGGTGCGCTCCGGTGTGAAGGCGATACGTCCTGCCTGGCCGTCCAGCTGGAGCCCGGAGCGCGCGACGTAGCTGCGCGTCTCGTTGTCGGAGAGCAGCACATAGGGGCGGTCGGAGTTCAGGGTCAGGCGATGCTGGGGCAGGGCCGCGTAGACGATATCGCCGCCCTGGGGGTCGATGCGCAGGTCCAGCACATCGGTCACCACGGCGATCAGGTCGCGGCTGCTGGTGGGCGAGCTCACCTCGCCGGGCATGGCCTGACTGACGTCGCCCGACGCGCTGGGCGTGGCGGGCACGGCCAGGCCATCCGGGTCGGCCTGCTGGGCCTCGCCGTTGGCCGGGCTGCTGGTGAAGGAGGGGGCCTCGGGCTCAGGGGAGACCTGGCCATAGTCCTGATTCCACTGCACGACGATCAGGTAGGCGAGCACCGCCAGGGGGATCAGCAAGAGGAGTCGTTTTACGTCCATGAGGTTTCTGCCCGATGGGTGGTGAACTTGCCGCGGGCGAGATGGAAAACATCTGCCCGAGATAGACAAAAGCCTGCCAGAGGCAGGCTGGGTGCCGAACACGGACTCTCGGCGGGGATACCGGCAGGGTCGGGGAACACCATGGAAAGGGGCCTCGACATGGTGACGACTCCTGGTTGGCCGGTCATCCGCCCTGACTGGCGTTCGCGCTGGGTGTCCCGGTACCTGGCTGGTCGTCGACGGCGGCCTTGCTTGCCTCGCGCTCCAGACGTCGCCACATCCCATGCAGCTGGCGATGCAGGACCTCGTTATCGAGCTCCTTCACGCCTCGCCTGGCCATCAGCACGATGTCCACGGCGGGCAGACGCTGCTGCTGAAGGCGTATGGATTCGCGGGCGAGTCGCTTGAGGCGGTTGCGGTCGACGGCACGGCGAAGGTTCTTCTTGCTGACGATCAGGCCAAGGCGTGGATGCCCAAGGTCGTTGGGAATCGCCAGGGCCATGAGGCCCTTGCCATGAACCTTGTAGACCGCGTTGTCGAAGACCTGCCGATAGTCCCCGGCCGTCAGCAGACGCAGACGGCGGGGGAAGTCCTGACGGGACACCTGGGGTCCGTGATCAGGCGCTCAGGCGCTTGCGGCCCTTGGCACGACGGCGGGCCAGGACGGCACGGCCGTTCTTGGTGGCCATACGGGCACGGAAACCGTGCACGCGCTTACGCTTCAGGACGCTGGGCTGAAAGGTGCGTTTCATAACTCGTTATTCCCACGTGGTTTTCAGGAAGAATCGACAATTTCGAGGCGTCCGGTTTCCACAGAGGACCCCGGGGGTATTCGGCTCAAGACCGGAAATTGTAGTGATATCGCGGCCCGGGTGCAATTTTTCCGTACGCGATCGCCAGTGCGATGACGGCACAGGCGCCTCACGAGCCCTGCCGTCGGGTCTGCCATCGACCACCACAACTACTATTACTATTTTCTATCCCTTTTAAAGAACCTGTTATTAATAGTGGGGACAGTATCTGTGGATAAGATGGCTTTCCCTAGCGTAAACAGTCTTCTGCAGCAGGACCTAGGCTGTGGACAGGCAGTGGGATGGCACGGGATGTCCTGTGCAGAAGCGGTGGATGCAATCGCCAGTCGTCCACAGCGAGATATTGTCCCCAGCGTTCGGCGGGACCCATCCCCGAGGTCCGGGGCAAGTTTTCCACAGCCGCGGCGCGGCGCCCGCGGGGTGTGGATAACCATCCTCGGGGGCGATACAATATGCGACCGTTTTCCAACCGATGGTGAGGCCGCGTGGCGCTAGCTCTCTGGCAACAGTGTCTGGACACCCTTCAGGACGAGCTGAACTCCCAGCAGTTCAACACCTGGATTCGCCCGCTGCAGGCGGAAGAGGGGGAGTCGGGTGAGCTGTGTCTGCTGGCCCCCAACCGCTTCGTGCGCGACTGGGTCAGCGACAAGTATGCCAAGCGCATCGGTGAGCTGATGCGCGAGCTCTCCCCGGCCAAGCCTCCCAAGGTGGTGCTGACGGTAGGCAGTCGGCGCACCGCGCCCCAGCCCCAGCCGCGCGAACTGGGCAACCCGGTATCGGCCGCGCCACGACGCCCGGCGGCACCCGCCGTGCATACTCCCCCGCGTGGTGAGGTGGCCGATGAGCGTGAGCTCGACGCCCAGCGCGAGGAGGGCGCGGGCCGCCGGGCGGCCGGGGAGCGCCAGGTGCAGGTCGAGGGCAGCCTCAAGCACAGCAGTGGCCTGAACCCCAACTTCACCTTCGAGACCTTCGTGGAGGGCAAGTCCAACCAGCTGGCCCGGGCCGCCTCGCGGCAGGTCTCGGAGAATCCGGGAGGGGCCTACAATCCGCTGTTCCTCTACGGCGGGGTCGGCCTCGGCAAGACCCACCTGATGCACGCCGTTGGCAATGCCCTGGCCGGGCGGCGGGAGAATGCTCGGGTGGTCTACCTGCACTCCGAGCGTTTCGTGGCCGACATGGTCAAGGCGTTGCAGCTCAACGCCATCAACGACTTCAAGCGCTTCTACCGCAGCGTGGACGCGCTGCTGATCGATGACATCCAGTTCTTCGCCGGCAAGGAGCGCTCCCAGGAGGAGTTCTTCCACACCTTCAATGCCCTGCTCGAAGGCGGCCAGCAGATGATCCTCACCTCCGACCGCTATCCCAAGGAGATCAGCGGGGTGGAGGAGCGCCTGAAGTCGCGCTTCGGCTGGGGGCTGACGGTGGCCATCGAGCCGCCGGAGCTGGAGACCCGCGTCGCGATCCTGATGAAGAAGGCCGACCAGGCCAAGGTCGACCTGCCTCACGATGCGGCCTTCTTCATCGCCCAGAAGATCCGCTCCAACGTGCGTGAGCTGGAAGGGGCCCTGAAGAAGGTGATTGCCGACTCCCACTTCATGGGCAAGCCGATCACCCAGGACTTCATCCGCGAGTCGCTCAAGGACCTGCTGGCGCTGCAGGACAAGCAGGTGGGCGTGGACAACATCCAGCGCACCGTGGCGGAGTACTACAAGATCAAGCTTGCCGACCTGCTTTCCAAGCGTCGCTCGCGCTCGGTGGCGCGCCCTCGCCAGGTGGCCATGGCCCTGGCCAAGGAGCTGACCAACCACAGCCTGCCCGAGATCGGCGATGCCTTCGGTGGTCGCGACCACACCACGGTGCTGCACGCCTGCCGCAAGGTGAAGTCGCTGCAGGAGGAGAGCGCCGATATCCGGGAAGACTACAAGAACCTGCTGCGCCTGCTGACCAGCTGACGGCACCAATGCCGGATCCTCCGGCATGGGGCGCCGGAGCGACACCGCGCCGCGATCGCCGCTACTCCTTGCCCTCATCCCCCAGCGCCCCCCCGAGCCCCGGCTGTGGTTAAATGATTGCCTAGCCGTTCGGCCCGGGCCGCACGGGCCGCAATCCTTCAGGACTAGACGTGGAGCCGACATGAAATTTTCCATCTCCCGCGAAGCGCTGCTGCGACCGCTGACGCTGGTGGCCGGTGTGGTGGAGCGACGCCAGACTCTCCCGGTACTCTCCAACGTGCTGATCCAGGTCGATCAGGACCAGGTAGCGCTCACCGGCACCGACCTCGAAGTGGAGCTGATCGGGCGCACCGTGGCCAGCCAGGTGGATGAGCCGGGGGCCGCCACCGTGCCGGCGCGCAAGCTGATGGATATCTGCAAGTCGCTGCCCGACCATGCCGAGATCCAGCTCTCCCTGGAGGAGGGCAGGGCGGTGCTGCGCAGCGGCCGCTCGCGCTTCACGCTCTCGACCCTGCCGGTGGCGGAGTTCCCCAACATCGAGGACAGCCAGGGCAGCATCGAGCTCGCCCTGCCGCGGGGCGTTCTGAAGCAGCTGATCGACGCCACCTCCTTCGCCATGGCCCAGCAGGACGTGCGCTACTACCTGAACGGGATGCTGCTGGAGATGCGCTCCGGTCTGGTGCGTGCCGTCGCCACCGATGGCCATCGCCTGGCGGTCTGCTCGCGTCCCGTCGAGATCCAGGTGGAGCCGGCCCAGAAGCTCATCGTGCCGCGCAAGGGCATCCTGGAGCTGGTTCGCCTGCTGGACGACGGCGAGGAGCCGGTCAGCCTGACCCTCGGGGCCAGCCACATCCGCGCTCACACGGGGGATTTCACCTTCACCTCCAAGCTGGTGGACGGCAAGTTCCCCGACTACGAGCGGGTGGTCCCCCGCGGCGGCGACAAGGTGTTCATCGCCGAGCGCGCCGAGCTGCGCCAGGTGCTCTCGCGCACCGCCATCCTCTCCAACGAGAAGTACCGCGGCGTGCGCCTGCACCTGGCCGAAGGCAACCTCAAGGTGATGGCCAACAACCCCGAGCAGGAAGAGGCCGAGGAGAATATCGCCATCGAGTACAGCGGCCCCGGCCTCGAGATCGGCTTCAACGTCGGCTACCTGATCGATGTCCTCAACGCCCTGGACGAGGACCGTGTGCAGATGACCCTGGCCGACCCCAACAGCAGCGCGCTGATGGAGGAGCCGGGAGGCGGCGATGCTCTCTATGTCGTCATGCCCATGCGTCTCTAGTGACTGGCGGCGGCACCCGCGGTGCCGCCCTGCCTGGATCTCTCCATGCCACTAGATCGCCTCGCCTTTCAGGGTCTTCGCAACCTTCAAGCCATTGATTTTCAACCGAGTTCTCGAATCAACCTGGTCACGGGAGACAATGGCAGCGGTAAGACCAGTCTGCTCGAGGGTATCCATGTGCTCGGCATGGGGCGCTCCTTCCGCACCCGCCAGATGCGCCATGTGATCGGCCATGATGCCGAGGGCCTGGTCCTGCATGGTCGCCTGGCGGGTGACCCCCCGATTCCCTTCGGCGTGCGCCGGCGCCGGGACGAGAGCGAACTCGAGATCCGCCTCTCCGGTGAACGCGTCAGCCGCCTCTCTCGCCTGGTCGAGACGCTCCCCCTTCAGCTGATCAATCCCGATGCCTTCCGTCTCCTGGAGGGGCCTCCCGCGGGACGACGGGAGTTCCTCGACTGGGGAGTGTTTCACGTGAAACATGACTTCCTGGAGGCGTGGCAGCGGGCCCGTCGGGCGCTGAAACATCGGAATGCCCTGCTCAGGCATGGTAGAATGGACGGTGCTTCCCTGTCGGCCTGGGAGCACGAGTTCGTCCACTGGAGCGAGCGCATCGATGCCCTGCGCAGCGCCTGGGTCAACGCCTTCCTCCCGGTCTTCGAGGAGACCCTGGCCGGCCTGATGCCGTTGCCGGGCCTTCAGCTGCGCTACACGCGCGGCTGGGACAGGCGCCGTGAGCTCGGTGAGATACTGAGCCAGGGCAGGGAGGTCGACAGGCAGATGGGCTTTACCCAGCAGGGTCCGCAGCGGGCGGACCTGGCGGTCAGGCTGCATCGGCGCCCCGCCGTGGAGGTGCTCTCCCGTGGCCAGCAGAAGCTGGTGGTGAGTGCCCTCAAGCTGGCGCAGGGGCGGCTCCTGGAGGCCGCCACGGGGCGACACTGCCTCTACCTGATCGACGATCTCCCGGCAGAGCTGGACAGCGCCCACCGACGGGTGTTCTGCCACTGGCTGGAAAGCATGCACTGCCAGGCGTTCATCACCAGCGTCGATCACGACGCCCTGGCAGATCTGTGGCAGCCCGCCACCCCCGTCGCGATGTTTCACGTGAAACGTTCGCCATCGGGAGAGGGGCAGCTGGCGCCACTGGAACGACAGACTTCATGATGGAGCAGTCAATGAGCGAACAGGCCTACGACTCATCGAGCATCAAGGTACTCAAGGGGCTGGATGCCGTACGCAAGCGTCCCGGCATGTACATCGGTGACACCGATGACGGCACGGGCCTGCACCATATGGTGTTCGAGCTGGTGGATAACTCCATTGACGAGGCGCTGGCCGGTTACTGCAGCGAGATCCGCGTGGTCATCCACCCCGACGAGTCGATCACGGTCAGCGACAACGGCCGCGGGGTGCCCACCGACATTCATGAGGAGGAGGGGGTTTCCGCCGCGGAAGTTATCATGACGGTGCTTCATGCCGGCGGCAAGTTCGACGACAACTCCTACAAGGTCTCCGGCGGCCTCCACGGTGTGGGGGTGTCGGTCGTCAACGCCCTCTCCGAGGAGCTCAAGCTGACCATCTGGCGCGCCGGCGAGGTGTTCGAGCAGATCTATCACCATGGGGTGCCCCAGGCGCCGCTGGGCGTAGTGGGCAAGACCGAGAAGACCGGGACCCGCGTGCATTTCCGCCCCTCGCCGCAAACCTTCGCCAACATCGAATTCCATTACGATATCCTGGCCAAGCGTCTTCGGGAGCTCTCCTTCCTGAACTCCGGCGTGGCCATTCGCCTGATCGATGAGCGCAGCGGCAAGGAGGAGCTGTTCCACTATGAGGGTGGCCTCAAGGCCTTCGTCGACCATCTCAACACCAACAAGACGGTGCTCAATCCGGTCTTCCACTTCAACGCCGAGCGCGAAGATGGGGTGGGCGTGGAAGTGGCGATGCAGTGGTCCGACTCCTTCAACGAGAACATCTTCTGCTACACCAACAACATTCCCCAGCGGGATGGCGGAACGCACCTGGCGGGCTTCCGTGCCGCCCTGACCCGGACGCTCAATTCGTATATCGAAGCCGAGGGCCTGCTCAAGAAGTCCAAGATCAACACCTCCGGCGATGACGCGCGCGAGGGCCTGACGGCGATCATCTCGGTGAAGGTGCCGGACCCCAAGTTCTCCTCCCAGACCAAGGACAAGCTGGTCTCCTCCGAGGTGAAGACAGCGGTCGAGCAGGAGATGGGGCGACTGTTCTCCGACTACCTGATCGAGAAGCCCAACGAGGCCAAGTCGATCGTCAACAAGATGCTCGATGCCGCCCGCGCCCGAGAGGCGGCGCGCAAGGCCCGCGACATGACGCGTCGCAAGGGTGCGCTGGATATCGCCGGCCTGCCCGGCAAGCTGGCCGACTGTCAGGAGAAGGACCCGAGCCTTTCCGAGCTCTTCCTGGTCGAGGGTGACTCGGCCGGTGGCAGCGCCAAGCAGGGCAGGGACCGTCGCACCCAGGCGATCCTGCCGCTCAAGGGCAAGATCCTCAACGTGGAGAAGGCGCGCTTCGACAAGATGCTCTCTTCCGCGGAGGTGGGCACCCTGATCACCGCCCTGGGCTGTGGCATCGGCCGCGAGGAGTTCAATCCGGACAAGCTGCGCTACCACTCGATCATCATCATGACCGATGCCGACGTGGACGGCTCCCATATCCGGACCCTGCTGCTGACCTTCTTCTTCCGCCAGATGTCACAGCTGATCGAGCGCGGCCACGTCTTCATCGCCCAGCCGCCCCTCTACAAGGTCAAGCGTGGCAAGCAGGAGCTCTACCTCAAGGATGAGCAGGCGATGACCGACTACGTGACGGCCACCGCGATGGACGGTGCCCGTCTCTATGTCAACGCCGACGCACCGGGGATCAGCGGTTCCCAGCTGGAAGGGCTCGTCAACCAGTATCGTGAAGTGATGCGCCGCATCGATCGCCTGTCGCGGGTCTATCCCATCGAGGTGCTCAAGCGGATCGTGCATGCGGCGCGCCTGGACGGCGAGGCCAGCCTGCGGGATCGTGTGACCATGCAGAACTGGATCGACCACCTGCAGGGCGAGATGGATGCCGTGGTGGCCTATGAGGGTGGCCCGCGCTACACCTTCCGGCTTGAGGAGGACACCGAGCGGAGCCTCTACCTGCCGGCGGTGACGCTCACCGCTCATGGCGTGACCACCGACTATGTGTGGGGCATCGATTTCTTCACCAGCGCCGACTACCGCGGCATGGCCGAGCTGGGCGAGAACCTCGATGGCCTGCTGGAGGAGGGCGCCCATGTGGCCCGCGGGGAGCGTCAGAAGCGCGTCTCGACCTTCTACGAGGCGCTGGAGTGGCTGATGACCGAGGCCCAGCGCGGGCTGTCGATCCAGCGCTACAAGGGGCTGGGGGAGATGAACCCGGATCAGCTCTGGGAGACCACCATGAACCCCGAGACTCGCCGCATGCTGCGGGTCACCATCGAGGATGCCGTGGGGGCGGACATGATGTTCAACACCCTCATGGGGGACGAGGTGGAGCCGCGTCGCGACTTCATCGAGCGCAATGCGCTGGTGGCCAATCTCGACGTGTGACGCCCATCGATCAGGTGAGGCCATGTTTCACGTGAAACATGGCTTGGCGCCAGGCGCCGGGATGAAGCTGAAAGACAGAAGAAGGCCCGCCTCGATCTCGAGGCGGGCCTTCTTCGTTAACCGGGCAGCCGAGGCGGCGGGTCCTCTGCCTGCTGCTATGGCCGCGCCAACAGCCAGTCGACGAAGCCGGCCAGGTCGTCGAAGACGTGGGTGTCGCTGCCCTCTGCCGCCAGTTCCGGGTGGCTGGCCAGGGTGCGTTCCCCCTTGCCGGTGCGAACCAGCACCGGCCGGCAACCCATGGGTTCGCCGGCCTGGAGGTCGCGCAGGCTGTCACCCACCATCCAGCTGCCGGCGAGGGTCTGCATGCCGAGCTCGACACGGATCTGCTCCAGGAGGCCGGGCAGCGGCTTGCGGCAGTCACACTCATCGCCAGGGCCGTGGGGGCACCAGGCGATATGGTCGATGTCGCCGCCGGCCTCCTTCACCAGCCGACCGAGCTCTTCGTGCATCTCGGCCAGGGTGGCCTCGTCATAGTAGCCACGGGCGATGCCGGACTGGTTGGTGGCCACTGCCACCGTCCAGCCGGCCCGGCTCAGCCGGGCAATTGCCTGGATGGCGCTGGGGTAGGGGATCCACTCGGCCAGGGATTTCACATAGGCATCGGAATCGCGGTTGATGACACCGTCGCGATCGAGGATCACCAGGCGGTCGGGGGAGGGCATTCGGTCGGGCTCCTGCGGTCAGCGAGAGGGGGAGTGTTTCACGTGGAACACGTCCTGCCAAGCGGCCCGGCCATAGATGACGAGTACGGCGTGGTTGTTTCACGTGAAACACGCACCCGTTCGCCGGGCATGAAAAAGGCCGGCAGCGCTGGCTGCCGGCCTTCGTTCCCTTTGCCCAGTGTTACTGCTGCAGCTGGGCGATATCCGCCACTTCCAGGAAGAGCGCACGCAGGCTGGCCAGCAGCGCCAGACGGTTGGCGCGAATGGCCGGATCGTCGGCCATCACCATGACCTGGTCGAAGAAGGCATCCACCGGCTCCCGCAGGCCGGCCAGGGCGTCCAGCGCCTCGGCATAGCGGCCCTCGGCGAACAGCGGCATCACGCGTTCGCGCTGGGCGCTGACCGCCTCGTGAAGGGCCAGCTCGGCCGCCTCCTGAAGCACGCCGGCGTCGACCTGGCTGCCCACCTCATCGGCCTGCTTGGCCAGGATGTTGGAGACCCGCTTATTGGCCGCGGCCAGGGCGGCTGCCTCCTCGCGGCCGGCAAAGGCCTGGACCGCACGCAGCCGCCGGGCGAAATCCAGCGGGCGGGTGACTGGGCGGGCGCGTACGGCCAGGTAGGCCTCGGCGGAGATGCCCTCGTCCTGGCCCCAGGCGCGGAAGCGGTCGAGCATGTAGCCGAGCACCTCGTCCACCAGCTTCTCGGCATAGGGCAGCTCCTGATGCTGGGCGGCGGCCAGCTCGAGCAGCTCGCGCAGGTCGAGGTTCAGCTCACCCTTGACCAGGATGTTGAGCACGCCGATGGCCGCGCGGCGCAGGGCGAAGGGGTCCTTGGTGCCGGTGGGACGCTGGCCGATGCCGAAGATACCGGACAGGGTGTCCAGGCGGTCGGCCAGGGCCAGGGCCAGCCCGGTGCGGCTGTGGGGGATGGCGTCGGCGGCGAAGCGCGGCAGGTACTGCTCCTCCAGTGCCTGGGCGACGTCGGCGGCCTCGCCATCATGCTCGGCGTAATAGCGGCCCATGATGCCCTGCAGTTCGGGGAACTCGAGCACCATCTCGGTGACCAGGTCGCACTTGGCGAGCTCCGCGGCGCGGCGAGCGTGGCCCACGTCGCCGCCGATCTGGCCGGCAATGAAGGCGGCCACGGCGGCACTGCGGTGGGCCTTGTCGGCCAGGGTGCCGAGCTGCTGCTGGAACACCACGCCGGCGAGCTCGTCGATGCGCGAAGCGAGGGGCCGCTTGCGATCCGTGTCGTAGAAGAAGGCGGCATCGGCCAGGCGGGGGCGGATCACCTTCTCGTTGCCCTCGATCACCTGCTGGGGGTCGGAGCTTTCGATATTCGAGATGGTGATGAAGAGTGGCTTGAGCTTGCCCGCCTCATCGAGCAGGTGGAAGTACTTCTGGTTGGCCTTCATGGAGGAAATCAGCGACTCCGCCGGTACCTCCAGGAAGCGCTCGTCGAAGCTGCCGGTCAGGGCTACCGGCCACTCCACCAGGCCGCTGACCTCGACCAGCAGATCCTCGTCGATCACCGCGGTGGCCTCCTGGACCTCCGCCTCGGCCAGCACCTGCTCGCGGATGCGCTCCCGACGGCGGTCGCGGTCGGCCAGCACCCAGGCCTGCTCCAGCGCCTCGAGGTAGTCATCGGCATGGGCCAGCTCGATGGCGGCGGGAGCGTGGAAGCGGTGGCCGTAGGTGGTGCGCCCCGCCGTCAGGCCCAGGGCCTCGGCCTCGACCACCTCGCTGCCGAACAGCACGACCAGCCAGTGTACCGGGCGAGAGAACTCCACCCGGGAAGCCCCCCAGCGCATGTTCTTGGGCACCGGCAGGGCGGCGATGGCCTTCTGCAGGATGGCGGGCAGCAGGGCAGCGGTGGATTCCCCCTGCTGCTGCTCGCGATAGCCGAGCCAAGTGCCCTTGTCGGTCTCCAGGTGAATCAGGTCGTCGACGGTGACGCCGCAGGAGCGCGCAAAGCCCTCGGCGGCCTTGGTGGGCTGGCCATCCTTGAAGGCGGCGGCGAGCGCTGGGCCGCGCTTTTCCACCTCGCGGTCGGGCTGGCTGTCGGCCAGCGCCTCGATCCGCACCGCCAGGCGGCGCGGGGTGGCGTAGGCGCGTACCTCGCCATGGGCCACCTCGGCGTCGGCGAGCCCGCGACGCAGGCCATCGGCCAGGGCGTCGGAGAGGGCGTCGATGGCGTTCGGCGGCAGTTCCTCGACGCCCAGTTCAACCAGCAGGGTGTTGGCAGCCATGCTCAAGCGTCTCCCTCGTCGGCAAGCAGTTCCTTCCGCAGGGCTTCGGGAGCCAGCGGGAAGCCGGCGGCCTTGCGGGAGTCGTAGTAGGCGTGGGCCACGTCCCGGGCCATGGTGCGCACGCGCAGGATGAAGCGCTGGCGTTCGGTGACCGAGATGGCGTGGCGGGCGTCGAGCAGGTTGAAGGTGTGGGAGGCCTTGAGCACCTGCTCGTAGGCGGGCAGCGGCAGGCCGGCCTCGAGCAGGCGGGCGCAGTCGCGCTCCTGCTGGTCGAAGGCGCCGAACAGGAAGTCGACGTCGGCATGCTCGAAGTTGTAGGCGGACTGCTCGCGCTCGTTCTGCAGGTAGACATCGCCGTAGGTGACCCTGGAGCCGTCCGGTGCCACGGTCCAGACCAGGTCGTAGACGCTGTCGACGTTCTGCAGGTACATGGCGATGCGCTCGAGGCCATAGGTGAGCTCGCCGGTGACCGGGTAGCACTCGATGCCACCGGCCTGCTGGAAGTAGGTGAACTGGGTCACCTCCATGCCGTTGAGCCAGATCTCCCAGCCCAGCCCCCAGGCGCCCAGGGTGGGGGACTCCCAGTTGTCCTCGACGAAGCGGATGTCGTGCACCAGCGGGTCCAGGCCGAGGTGCTTGAGGGAGCCCAGGTAGAGCTCCTGGAAGTCGGCGGGGGAGGGCTTCATCACCACCTGGAACTGGTAGTAGTGCTGCAGGCGGTTGGGGTTCTCGCCGTAGCGGCCGTCGGTGGGGCGGCGCGACGGCTGCACATAGGCGGAGTTCCAGGTCTCGGGGCCGATGGCGCGCAGGAAGGTGGCCGGATGGAAGGTGCCGGCGCCGACCTCCATGTCGAGGGGCTGAAGGATCACGCAGCCCTGGTCGGCCCAGTACTGCTGCAGGGCCAGGATCAACCCCTGGAAGGTCGAGACGTCAGGCGCCGGCCCGGAGGTCGGCGCGGATGTCGAGGACGAGAGAGTCATTGCGGAAAGCACCGTTGGCCATGAATTCACAGGTCGTCAAGTATACAATCACCGGAAGATCGGTTATAGGCGCACGCCCCGAGACAGAGGATATCCCCATGATCGTAGTGACAGGCGGAGCCGGCTTCATCGGCTCGAATCTGGTGAAGGCGCTCAACGAGCGCGGCCGCCAGGATGTGATGGTGGTCGACGATCTGTCGGACGGCACCAAGTTCGTCAACCTGGCCGACTGCACCCTCGGCGACTACCTGGACAAGGACGACTTCCGTCGCCGGGTCGAGGCGGAGCTGCGCGGCGAGCCGGCCCAGCTGCCCGAGATCGAGGCGATCTTCCACGAGGGGGCCTGCTCGGACACCACCGAGTGGGACGGTCGCTTCATGCTCGACAACAACTTCGAGTACTCCAAGGTGCTGCTGCACTTCTGCCAGAAGCGCGGCATCCCCTTCCTCTACGCCTCCTCGGCGGCCACCTACGGCGGCAGCGAGGTGTTCGTGGAGGCGCCGGAGCACGAGAAGCCGCTCAACGTCTACGGCTACTCCAAGCTGCTCTTCGATCAGTACGTGCGCGCCCGCTGGGATGAGTTCGAGAGCCAGGTGGTGGGCTTTCGCTACTTCAATGTCTACGGCCCCCGGGAGCAGCACAAGGGCAAGATGGCCAGCGTCGCCTATCATCACCACACCCAGATCCGCGGCGGCGACAGCGTCAAGCTGTTCGGTGCCTGGGAGGGCTATGAGGCCGGCATGCAGAGTCGCGACTTCGTCTACGTGGGCGATGTGGTCAGCGTGAACCTGTGGTTCCTCGACAATCCCCAGGTGTCCGGTATCTTCAATCTGGGCAGCGGTCGCGCCGAGCCTTTCAAGGCGATCGGCGAGGCGGTAATCGACTACTACGGCCGCGGCACCATCGAGTACATCGACTTTCCCGAAGAGCTCAAGGGGCGCTACCAGAGCTACACCCGTGCCGACATCGGCAGCCTGCGCCGGGCGGGCTACGACCGCGAGTTTCGCACCGTGGCCGAGGGGGTCGGCGAGTACCTGGAGTGGCTGAATGGCTGAGCCGGCCCCTCCGGGAGAGTCCGGCGGCGAGCGGATCCTGGTGGTTGGCCCCTCCTGGGTCGGCGACATGGTGATGGCCCAGAGCCTGTTCATGACCCTCAAGGCGCGCCATCCGGGCTGCCGCCTCGGCGTGGTGGCGCCCGGCTGGTCGCTGCCGGTGCTCGAGCGCATGCCCGAGGTGGACGAGGCGGTCGCCCTGGACGTGGGCCATGGCGAGTTCGGCTGGGCAACCCGGCGCGCCCTGGCCCGCTCGCTGCGCGGCCGCTTCGATCGCGCCATCGTGCTGCCGCGTTCCTGGAAGTCGGCGCTGGTGCCCTGGCTGGCGCGCATTCCGCAGCGTGTCGGCTTTACCGGCGAGCAGCGCTATGGTCTGCTCAACGAGCGACGCCGGCTCGACAAGGCCGTGCTCGACCAGACGGTGAAGCGCTTCGTGGCCCTGGGGCTGCCCGCCGGGGAGACGCTCGATGGTCACGTCCCGATACCGCGCCCGCGCCTCGCCGTGGATGCCGCCAATCTCGCCGAGCTGCGTCGGGCTCACGGGCTCTCGTCACGCCCGGCCATCGGCATGATGCCGGGGGCCGAGTACGGTCCCGCCAAGCAGTGGCCGCTCGAGCACTTTCGCACCCTGGCCGAGGCGCTGGTGGCCGAGGGGTTCGAGGTGCGGGTGCTGGGTGGCCCCAAGGATGCCGAGGCCGGCGAGGCGATCGCCCGGGGGCTGGAGCATGTCCACAACCTCTGCGGGCGGACACGGCTGGCCGACGCCGTGGACCTGCTGGCCGACTGCCGCCAGGTGGTCACCAACGACTCGGGGCTGATGCACGTGGCGGCGGCGGTGGGTACCCGGGTGCACGCCCTCTATGGCTCCTCCTCGCCGGCCTACACCCCCCCGCTCACCGACAGCGCCGAGATCCACACGCTGGGCCTCGACTGCTCCCCCTGCTTCGCCCGGACCTGCCCCCTGGGCCATACCCGCTGTCTCGTCGAGCTCTCCCCCGAGCGGCTGCTGGCAGCGGTGCTGGCGGCCGAGCGGCGTCTCCCCGTCGAGGAGGCGTAGCCCGGCCTACTGGACGCTCGCCGGCCCTTCGCCGGTCGCGTCCTGGGGGGTCTCCACCACCTGCTCGTCACGCTGCTGCGGCTCTGCCGCCGGGTCCCCGTCGCGGCCCTGGGGAACCAGCCCTTCCCAGAGCCGCTGCTGGAGGGCGCTCTCTTCCCGCATGCGGGCGTTGACTCCCTCCAGCCCGTGACGCTCCACCAGGGTCAGTGTCTCGGTGTCGGCCAGCAGCGAGACACCGAGCCCCGCCCGGTGGCCTTCGATGCCGAAGCCCATGGCCTCGAGGATGGTGGGGAAGAGGTCCACCATGGAGGCTTCACGTCGGGTGCGGCTCCCGCTCTCGATGCCGGGCCCCAGCAGCATGAAGGTGTTGTCGCGCTCGCCGGCGATCAGCTGGTCCCAGGCCGAGACCCGCATGGTCAGGTGGTCGCTGGCGACCACCACCAGGGTGTTGTCCAGCAGCCCCTCGGCCTCCAGGCGCTCCACCAGGTCCCGGGCCAGCCAGGCCGAGCATTCCACCGAGTAGAGGATGTCGACGCCGTCGAACTCTCCCTGGCGATCGATGCAGCTCTGGGCGGGATATCCGTTGGGGGCGTGGCCGGCGATGGTGAGGTTGACCACGCCCCAGGGGCCGTCGTGTTCGGCCTCCAGCCGGCGGATCTCCTCGACGGTGAAGTCATAGAGCGAGTCGTCGTGGAGCCCCCAGTTGTTCAGATACTCCGGATCCTCCAGCCGAGGTGCCAGCTCCTCGCGTCCCATCACGGTGTCGAAGCCGTGGCCCTCGTAGAAGAGCCCCTTGCCGGCGAAGGCGGTGCTGGCACCGCCCAGGTAGCTGAGCCGGTAGCCCTGTTCGGCCAGGAGATCCCCCAGGCAGTCGACCCCCGGCACCATCTTGTCCAGCGGCGAGAACTGGCGGTCATGCAGCAGGCCGGCGGGCATCAGCGGCGTGCCGCACTGGCTGGCGATCATCCCGGCCATGGTCCAGCCGGTATTGTCGAGCTGGCGAATCCCCTCGAAGACCCGGCCGCGCGCGCCCAGCGCATCGAGGTCGGCATAGGCGTCGCCGAAGCGCTCGCGGTCGGCGTAGGTGCGCTCGATGCTCTCCAGGTAGAGCAGCAGCAAGTTGGGCGGATCGGACGGGGCCTGCTCGATCACCGGCGCCACGTAGCGGCGGTCCAGCCAGGCGCCATCGTCGGTGACGATGGCCGCGCCGCGCTGACCCATGCCGTAGAGCAGCGGGTTGCTGGCCAGCAGCACCAGGGCCAGCAGCCGCTCGCCCTGGCGCCAACGGTGGTCGGTCCGTACCAGCCAGGTGAAGGCCGCCAGCAGGGCGAGCATGCTCAGGCTGTAGAGCACGGCGGCGACCAGGCGGTCGCTGCCGCCGTGGTCGGAGATGCCCGCCTGGAGGTGGAAGAAGATCGCCCCCAGGTCGACGATGCCGAAGCTGTCGTTGAGGTAGACATAGAGCCCCCACAGCGCGATCGGCAGCAGGGACCAGGGCCAGGTTCGGGTCGGCGGATGCGGCTGGCCAGGCGCCCCCCAACGCAGCAGCCAGCCGGCGCCCAGCCAGGCGCCGGCAATCAGCGGCAGGGCCCGGAAGGGCAGCAGGCTGACCGTGACGATGGCGTAGCCCAGGCAGAGCCCGATGGCGAGCAGCGCCCACCAGCGAGGGTGGCGCAGAGATGAGACAAGCGGTTGACGTGACATGGGTGTGCATCGGTGATGATCCTGCGACCCAGCTTATCAAGTCGCGCCGGCCAGCACATTGGTCCCGGGGTGACGGTCGCCGTACACTGGGCATCTGCCAAACCTCTGCCAAGGAAACGCCATGTCCATTGCCGCCGTGCTCATCGTCAAGAATGAGCAGGACCACCTGCCTGCCTGTCTGGAAAGCCTCGCCTGGGTCGATGAGATCGTGGTGGTGGATGCCGGCAGCACCGACAGGACCCGAGAGGTCGCGCGCGAGTTTACCGACAGGGTGGTGATGAAGGATGACTGGCAGGGATTCGGTGTCCAGCGACAGAGGGCGGAAGCCCTGGTGGAGAGCGACTGGATCCTGATGGTGGACGCCGACGAGCGGGTAACGCCGGAGCTGCGCGAGAGCCTGCAGGCCGCCGTGGCAAGGGATACCCTTGCGATCTATACCCTGCCGCGGCTCTCATGGTGCTTCGGTGGCTTCATTCGCCATTCCGGCTGGTACCCGGATCGGGTGGCGCGCCTCTACCCCCGGGGGCGTGCCGGCTACAACGAGGCCCTGGTCCACGAGAAGCTGGAAAACCCCGAGGGGCTGGCGGTGCGGCCTCTCGAGGGCGACCTGCTCCACTACACCTACCGCGACCTGCGCCACTACCTCGAGAAGTCTGCCCACTACGCCCAGGCCTGGGCCGAGCAGCGTGAGGCCCGCGGCAAGCGCGGCAGCCTCGCCGCGGGCATCGGCCACGGTATCGGCTGCTTCCTGCGCATGTACCTGCTCAAGGCGGGCTTCCTCGACGGCCGGCAGGGGCTGCTGCTGGCGCTGCTCTCGGCCCACTCCACCTTCGCCAAATACGCCGACCTGTGGATCAGGACCCGGACGTCACCGCCGCCGGAAGACGGCGCAAGAGATCGCTGATCGCCTCGGCCGCCGCGGGGATCTCGATCGTTGCCATGTCCTGCTCGCCGGCGCTGGCGGGCGGGCAGAAGGCGAGGCGGTGATCGGCGCGGTTGCAGGTCTGCCAGCGCAGGGGGGTGGCGGAGCGGTGGGCCGGGTAGAAACCGGCGGTGGCGAGATCCAGGCAGCCGGCGAGATGCAGCGGCCCGGTGGAGCCGGCGATGAAGAGATCCGCCGCCGCCAGCGTCCGGGCGAAGTCATCCAGGCCGGCCCGCGGCGGCAGGCGATGAACCTCGATGCCAGCTTCGCGCAGCGGGGCCAGGATCGCCTCGGCGGTGGCCTCCTCGCCGGGGCCGGCGGTCAGCACCCACTGGGCTCGCCGCGCCCCCTGCAGGCGGGCGTCCACCTCCTGCACCAGCCGCACATACTGCGCGGGGGAGAGGTTGACCGCCGAACCGCCGCTGCCTCCGTGCAGGAACACCCAGGGCCGCGTCGGGTCGAGCGCGAGCTCCTCGGCGAGGCGCTCGCGCTGGGCCCGGCGCTCGCCGTCCGGGAGGGGCCAGTAGGGAGGCTCGGGGGCGGTCCCCGAGGCAAGGCCGAGCTCGGTCAGCAGCGCCTCGGCCAGCTCGATGTTGTAGCGGTATTCCGGCTTTTCCGAGCGCGACCTGCGCTGCACCACCCTTCGGTTGTAGAATAGCTGCGCCCACTTGGTGGCCGGGGCCAGGCGCAGCGGAATGCCCGCACGCCACCCCAGCCAGCCGATACGCGGCGTGGAGAAGAGCGTGAGCAGCGCATCGAAGCGTGCCGCCTTCACCTCGGCCAGAAGGCGCCGGCGTTCGTGGCGGTCGGCCTTCTCGCCCGGATCGACCAGCACCCGGTCGACCCAGGGGCAGAGTCGCGCCATGGGCGCCGTGTAGGCCGGCACCAGCACGCTGACATGGGGGGTCGGGCGGGCCGCCTTGAGGCGGGCCAGCGCCGGCCACGCCAGCATGAAATCGCCAAGCTTGTCGTTGCGAACCACCAGCAGGCGCGAGGACGCGCCCGGGGCAGCGGAAGTAGCAGTCATCCGGGCTCCCGAGCCCCGAGATACCGAAGGAGTCAGCCTTGTCGCACAAGGTCCTGCATATCTGTCTCTCCAGCGGCTGGGGCGGACTGGAAATGTATCCGTCTCGGATTATACCCGAGCTGGCCCGCCAGGGGTGGCAGGCCCACGGCCTGGCCCTGGCCGGCTCCCGGGTCGCCGAGAGCTTCCGCGAGGCCGGCGTCGAGCCGCTAACCCTGGCCTCGAGGGGGCGGGCGCTGCTGGCCGTGGGGCGCGTGCTCGCCTACCTGAAGGCCCACGGGATCGAGGTGATCCACTGCCACAAGTCCAGCGACCTGCGCCTGGGGGCCCTGCTGGCTACCCTGCGGCCGTCGCTGCGCCTCTTCTTCACCGACCACATGGGGGTCACCCGGCCCAAGAAGGATCCCTACCATCGCTGGGCCTACGGGCGAGTGACCCGGCTCTTCTCCATCAGCGAGGCGACCCGCCAGCGCAACCTGGCGGCCTTCCCGCTGCCCGCCGAGCGCATCCGCCGCCTCTACCTGGGCATCGACCCCGCTCCCTATGCGCCATGCCTCGATGACGAGGCGCGCGCCGCTCTGCGCCGCGAGCTGGGGGTGCCCGAGGGGGCCGTGGCCATCGGCCTGCCGGGGCGGCTGACGCCGGGCAAGGGGCAGGAGGTGTGGATAGAGGCGCTGGCTCGCCTGGCCGAGACTCTGCCCGAGCTTGCCTGGCACGGGGTGCTGATCGGCGGCCTGACGGCGGGGGAGGGCAGCGACGAGGCCCATGTGGCGGCCCTGCGTCGGCGCATCGATGAGCTGGGGCTTGCGTCACGCATCGCCTTCACCGGCTTTCGCCGCGACCTGCCGCGGCTGTTCGTTGCGCTGGACATCGTCTGCGTGCCCTCGCGCAACGAGGCCTTCGGCCTGACGGTGATCGAGGCCATGGCGGCCGGCAAGGCGGTCATCGGCAGCGACAGCGGGGCGATTCCCGAACTGCTGGATGTCGAGACGGGGCGCCTGGCGCCCCCCGAGGACGCCGCGGCCTGGGCCGCCGCCCTGGCCGAGCTGGCCGATGACGCCGAGCTGCGCCAGCGCCTGGGGCAGGCGGCGCGGCACCGCGTCGAGGAAGACTTTACCCTGGCGGCCCACGTGGCCAGCCTGACCGAGGAGTATGCTGGCACGCTTGGAAAGGCTCAGCCCTCCCCGTAGCCCCGCCGGATCGGCGCCATGGCATCACCGGCGCCGAACTTCACCAGCGAGCGTTCGAGGCGTGCCAGGTTGGCGGCCTGCCAGGCGCCCTTCGGGCGCAGCCGGCAGCGGTCCAGGTCGATCAGCCAGATGCACTGTGCCTCATCCACCAGCAGGTTGCGGGCGTTGAGATCGACGTGGTCGAGGCCGGCGTCGTGGAAGCGGCGGATCGTCCGCCCCACCTCGGCGAGCAGCGCGTCGCCTGCCTGGCGAGCCTCGAGCCGCTCGGCCAGGGCACGGGCGCCGGGGAGGCGCTCGGTGATCAGGGTGGCCTCGTAGGTGAGGCCAAGGCGGGTGACGGCGGCGGCCACCGGGCGGGGCACCGGCAGGCCGCGTTCATGAAGGGCGGCGGTCAGGCGCAGTTCGCGGAAGGCGCGGGTCTGCTCGAGACCGGTCCACAGGTAGCGCTTTGCGCTGAGCCGGGCGATCAGGCCGCCGCGGCGGTAGGGGCGCAGCACCCACTCGTGGCCGCTGCCGGCGTCCAGGAAGAGGCTGGCGCCGCGCCCCGGCGCCTCGCCGGTGACTCGCCCCTGGCTCCGCCAGTGGTCGGGGTCGACGAGCTGCGGCCCGGGCGGCACTTCGGCCGCGGCGTCACATAAACGCGCCGCATCATATAGAATGAAAACCTTTCCCGCTCGACACGTTGCCAACCCCATGAAGCATCCTCTGCCTGCACAACCCCGACACATCGGCGTGCTGCGACTCTCCGCTCTGGGCGATGTCTGCAACCTGGTACCGACGGTTCGCGCCCTGCAGCGCCAGTGGCCCGAGGCGCGCATCACCTGGATCATCGGCAAGGGCGAGCACAGTCTACTGGCCGGCCTCTCCGGGGTCGAGTTCGTGGTCTACGACAAGGCCACCGGGCTTGCCGGCATGCGTGCGCTGTGGCGCGAGCTGGCCGACACCCGCTTCGACGTGCTGCTGCACATGCAGCAGGCGCTTCGCGCCAGCGTGCTCTCGCTCGGCCTCAAGGCCGGGGTGCGGGTGGGCTATGACAAGGCGCGCGCCAAGGATGCCCAGCACTGGTTCACCCATCGCCAGCTGGCGCCCCATCCCCGGGCCCACGTGCTGGACTCCTTCCTGGACTTCGCGCGCCTGCTGGGCGTGGAGGACCTCTCCCTGGCATGGGACCTGCCGGTGCCCGAGGCGGCCTATGACGAGGCCCTGGCGCTGACCGGTGACGCCCCCTACCTGCTGATGAGCCCCTGCGCCAACCCGCGGCTGCGCAACTTCCGCAACTGGTCTGCCGAGGGCTATGCGGCGGTGATCCAGCACGCCTGGCAGCAGCACGGCCTGCCGACGCTGCTCACCGGCGGCGGCAGCACCCAGGAGCGCGAGATGGGCGAGCGGATCCAGTCGTTGTGCGAGCCCGGCTCGGTGATCGATGCCATCGGTGGCACCTCGCTGAAGGGCCTGCTGGCGCTGATTGCCCGCGCCCGCGCCGTCATCGCCCCGGACTCCGGGCCGGTGCATATGGCCAATGCCATGGGCACGCCGGTGGTGGGGCTCTATGCCACCACCAACCCCGATCGCGCCGCCCCCTACTGCTGGCGGGAGTTCGTGGTCGATCGCTACCCGGATGCCGTGCGCAGCTACCTGCACAAGTCCCTGGAGGAGATCCCCTGGGGACAGCGGGTGCGCCACCCCGACGCCATGTCGCTGATCCACGCCGAGGATGTGATCGAGCGCCTGGAGGCGGTGCTCGACCACGCCGCCGCCACCCACCCGGAAAGGGAGCTTCCCGACGATGAAACTTGATCTGACCGCCCTGGAGCGCTCACGCCTGCTGGTGGTGGGCGACGTCATGCTCGACCGCTACTGGCACGGTGGCACCTCGCGGATCTCCCCCGAGGCGCCGGTGCCGGTGGTGCGGGTCGAGCAGAGCGAGGACCGCCCCGGCGGCGCCGCCAACGTGGCGCTCAATATCGCCTCCCTGGGCGCCCGTGCGGCCCTGGCAGGCCTGGTGGGGGATGACGACAACGCCGACCGCCTGGTGTCCCGCCTGGAAGATGCCGGAGTGGGCACTCACTTCGCCAGGAGCCCCGGCATTCCCACCATCACCAAGCTCAGGGTGATGAGCCGCAACCAGCAGCTGATCCGCCTCGATTTCGAGGAGGGGCTCGGCGAGGTAGATACCTCGGCGCTGCTGGCGCGGGTGGAAGAGGCGCTGCCCGAGGCGGACCTCGTCATCCTCTCCGACTACGGCAAGGGCACCCTGAACCGCGTCCAGGAGCTGATCCGCCTGGTGCGTGCCAGCGGCAAGCGGGTGCTGGTGGACCCCAAGGGCAGCGACTTCTCCCGCTACCGCGGGGCCAGCGTGATCACCCCCAACCTGGCGGAGTTCGAGGCGGTGGTGGGCCACTGCCGCGACGACGCCGAGCTGGCCGAGCGTGGCGAGGCGCTGCGCGCCGATCTGGAGCTCGAGGCGCTCTTGATCACCCGCAGCGAGAAGGGCATGACCCTGATCCGCGAGGGGCACGAGCCGCTGCACCTGCCGACCCGGGCCCGTGAGGTCTACGACGTCACCGGCGCCGGCGACACCGTGATCGGGGTGCTGGGCCTGGCCCTGGCCGCCGGCCACGCCTTCCCCGAGGCGATGACCCTGGCCAACCTGGCCGCCGGCCTGGTGGTGGCCAAGCAGGGCACCGCGACCCTCTCCATCGCCGAGCTCTATACCGCCCTGCACGGCGACAAGCTGGCGGAGTTCGGGGTGATTGAGGAGGCGCCGCTGACCGAGGCGGTACGCGCCGCCCAGGCCCGCGGCGAGCGGGTGGTGATGACCAACGGCTGCTTCGATATCCTGCACGCCGGCCATGTGGCCTACCTGGAGCAGGCCCGCAAGCTGGGCGACCGACTGATCGTGGCGGTCAACGACGACGCCTCCATCGCGCGCCTCAAGGGGCCCAAGCGCCCCATCAACCCCCTGGCCCGGCGCATGCAGGTGCTGGCGGGCTTGGGCGCCGTGGACTGGGTGGTGCCCTTCGCCGAGGACACGCCCCAGCGGCTGATCGAGGCGGTGCTGCCCGACGTGCTGGTCAAGGGGGGCGACTACCGCCCCGAGCAGATCGCCGGCGGTGCCGCGGTGCGCGAGGCCGGCGGTGAGGTCCGGGTGCTCGGCTTCGAGGATGGCGTCTCCACCACGGCGATGATCTCCACCATCCTCGACCGCGAGACCTGATGGGCTGGGCCCGGGGGCTCTACTCGGCGGCGCTGCATCTGCTGTCACCGCTGATCTGGCGGCGCATCCGCCGTGAGCATGCGCTCACTGACGCCCGCGGGGAGGGCGGCGAGAGTCCCCGGGCCCTGCGCCTGGGGCGCATTCCCGAGACGCCGCCCGGCGAGCCCATGCTGTGGCTGCACTGTGCCTCCGTGGGCGAGGTGCTGGCGGCCCGCCCGCTGATCGAGGCGCTGCTCTCGCGCTACCCCGGGCATCGCCTGACCCTCACCACCATGACCGCCACCGGCGCCGAGCGCGCCCGGGCCCTGGCGGCGGCCCGCGACGACGACCGCCTCGTCCACCGCTTCGTGCCGCTGGACTTTCCCGGCGCCGCGGCGCGCTTCGTCACCCGGCTGCGGCCGGCGCTGGCGCTCTTCTTCGAGACCGAGCTGTGGCCCAACCTGCTGGCTGCCTGCCGGCGCCAGGGGGTGCCGGTGACGGTGGTCAATGGCCGGCTCTCGCCCAGGGCCTTCCGCGGCTACCGCCGCCTGCGCCCCCTGATGCGCGAGGCGCTGGCCTGCGTCGACTGGCTGGCGGCCAAGTCGAGAGCCGATGCCGAACGCTTTCTCGAGCTGGGCATGGCCGAGGCGCGCACGACGGTAGTGGGCTCGCTAAAGTTCGATATCGCCCTCGATGACAAGGCTCTCGAGGTGAGTGAGCGCTTGCGCACCCGGTTCGGTGAGCGCCCGATGTGGGTGGCCGGTTCCACCCACGAGGGCGAGGAGACGGCGCTGCTGGCCGCCCATGCGCGACTCCGCGAGGTTCTTCCCGAGGCGCTGCTGGTGCTGGTGCCGCGCCATCCCCAGCGCTTCGATGGCGTGGCGGCGCTCTGCGAGCAGGCGGGCATGCCCGCGGCGCGCCGCTCCCGGGACGAGTGGCCCACGGCCACCTCGGCCGTTTACCTGGGCGACACCATGGGGGAGCTGCTGGCGTTCTATGGCGCGGCGGATCTCGCCTTCGTGGGGGGCAGCCTGGTGCCGATCGGCGGCCACAACCTGCTGGAGCCGGCCGCCCTCGGCGTGCCGGTGCTCACGGGGCCTGCGCTTGCCAACTTCGCGGAGGTGGCCGAGGTGCTGCGCGAGGCCGAGGCCCTGGTAGAGGCGGCCGATGAGGCGGCGCTGGCCGCCGCCCTGGCGGCGCTCTTCGCCGACCCCGCCGAGCGGCGCCGGCTCGGCGAGGCGGGCCGCGCCGTGGTGGCGGCCAACCGCGGGGCGCTGGCGCGCACCCTCGAGGGCCTGGCGCGGCTGCTGCCGACGAAGTGAGGGCTCGCTTCGCCGTCGGGGCAGGTCAGGCGGGGGTCAGTCGCTCCACGCCGTGCTCGGTTCCCAGCAGCAGCACGTCGGCGCCGCGGGCGGCGAACAGGCCGTTGGTGACCACGCCGACGATGGCGTTGATCCTGGCCTCCATGGCCACCGGGTCGTCGATCATGAACTCGAAGCAGTCGATGATCTGGTTGCCGTTGTCGGTGACCACCCCCTCGCGATAGACCGGATCGGCGCCCAGCTTGACCAGCTCCCGGGCCACGTAGGAGCGCGCCATGGGAATCACCTCCACCGGCAGCGGGAACTCGCCCAGCCGCTCGACCTTCTTGGAGGCATCGGCGATGCAGATGAACCTCTCCGCGCAGGCGGCGACGATCTTCTCCCGGGTCAGGGCCGCGCCGCCGCCCTTGATCATGTGCAGGTGAGCGTTCACTTCGTCGGCACCGTCGATGTAAAAGGGCACGGTGCCGACGCTGTTGAGCTCGAACACCTCGATGCCGTGGCCGCGCAGGCGCTCGGCGCTGGCCTCGGAGCTCGCCACGGCGCCCTTGAAGTCGTCGCGCAGGGCGGCCAGCCGGTCGATGAACAGGTTGGCGGTGGAGCCGGTGCCGATGCCGAGCACGGTGCTGCGCGAAAGCCAGGGCTTGATCTCGTCGATGGCGGCCGCGGCCACGGCGTCCTTCAGCTGATCCTGGGTCAGGCCGGCCTGGGTCATGGGTCGCTCTCCTTGGGTGGGGTGAATCGGCGGAATGGATGGGCGGGAAGTCGGGCGCCATTATAGGCCAGCGAGGCCCGTCTGCCGATCAGGGCCATCGAAGTTGGCAGTGCCGCTCAAGGCTGTTCCGGTGACAGGCCCTCGAGGGGGCGCTACGAGTACTTCCCTGTAGGCTACCTCGGCCATCCCTGGTCCTCGGACCCCCTCTCCGACCTGTCCCCGGCGCCTTTCGCTCTCACCCTATCGGTAATTGCGGTAGCCCAGCCAGCCATGGCGCCGCTGGACGCCAGGCCGGCCGGGATGCTACCAATAGGGGTTCTCTGCAGTGCAGCAACCGTCTGGCGCCCCGCGTCACGCCTCTGGGATATCAGGATGCTCGAAGCTACCGTCAAGAAGATTCTCCAGGCCCGGGTCTACGAAGCCGCCCGGGAAACGCCGATCTCCCCGGCACCCTTCCTCTCCCGTCGCTTCAACAACACCATCCTGATCAAGCGCGAGGACCTCCAGCCGGTCTATTCCTTCAAGATTCGCGGCGCCTACAACAAGATGGCCCAGCTCAGCGAGGCCCAGAAGGCCAGGGGCGTGATCGCGGCGTCCGCCGGCAATCATGCCCAGGGCCTGGCCATGGCCGCCAAGCTGATGGGCGTCAAGGCGGTGATCGTGATGCCGCGCATCACGCCGGAGATCAAGGTCCAGGCGGTGCGAGCCCGCGGGGCCAAGGTGGTGCTCAAGGGCGATGCCTTCGCCGCGGCCGCCGAGCACGCCCAGGAGCTGATCAAGGAGCACGGCTACACCTATATCCCGCCCTTCGACGATATCGACGTGATCGCCGGTCAGGGCACCGTGGCCGTGGAGGTCCTGCGCCAGCACGCGGGCCGCCTGGACGCCATCTTCGTGCCGGTGGGCGGCGGCGGCCTGATCGCCGGGGTGGCCGCCTATGTGAAGTACCTACGCCCGGACATCAAGGTGATCGGCGTCGAGGCCGAGGACAGCGCCTGCCTGAAGGCGGCCATGGAGGCCGGGCGGCGAGTGACCCTGGGGCAGGTCGGCGTCTTCGCCGAGGGGGTGGCCGTGGCGCAGATCGGCAAGGTGCCCTTCTCCATCGTCCGCGACCTGATCGACGACGTCATCACCGTCAACACCGACGAGATGTGTGCCGCGGTGAAGGATATCTTCGAGGATACCCGGGCGGTCTCGGAGACCTCCGGCGCCCTGTCCCTGGCGGGCCTCAAGAAGTACATCCAGCAGACCGGCGCCGAAGGGCAGACCCTGCTGTGCATCAACTCCGGCGCCAACACCAACTTCGACCGCCTGCAGCATATCGCCGAGCGCACCGAACTGGGCGAGCAGCGCGAGGCGATCCTCGCGGTGACCATTCCCGAGCAGCCGGGCAGCTTCAAGAAATTCTGCAAGACCATCGGCAAGCGCATGGTCACCGAGTTCAACTACCGCTATGCCGACCCCGAGAACGCCCATATCTTCGTCGGCGTCCAGGTCAAACCGGGCGGCGAGGATCGCCAGGCGGTGATCGACCGCCTGCGGGAGGCGGGCTACCCGGTGGAGGACCTCACCGACAACGAGCTCGCCAAGCTGCATATCCGCCACCTGGGCGGCGGCCGGCCGAAGGAGCACTTCGACGAGGAGGTCTACCGCTTCGAATTCCCGGAGCGCCCGGGCGCGCTGATGAACTTCCTGACCCACCTGCCCCACGACTGGAACATCTCGCTGTTCCACTACCGCAACCATGGTGCCGCCTACGGCCGGGTGCTGGTCGGCATGCAGATCCCCAACGGTGACCGCACCCACGTGAAGGAGCACTTCGACGAGATCGGCTATCGCTACTGGAAGGAGACGGACAACGCCGCCTACCGGCTGTTCATGGCCTGACCGGGTGTCCCGGTGGGGTAAGTGCTGACTCGCGCCCTGTGCCACGGCAGCCGGGTGTTTCAATCTGTAAGCGTTGGGTAAGGACGGTTGTGGTGAGGGCCGGATGGCCCTATAGTCACGCCCAGTTCCACCCCCCTACGGAGTCGATGATGAAGCGCAAGCCCGATCTGGTCATGGCACTGGTGCTGCTGTTCTGTATCGGCCTCGTGGCGACCGGCTACGCCCAGGCGCTCGCGGGCAGCTGAGCCCGGCGAGGCGGCCGACAGCGCCATGACCAGAGAACGATAGCGAACGGGGCGATGCCGAGAGGCATCGCCCCGTTCGTCGTGTTGGGCGTGGGTATCAGGGCCGAATGACCCGGGCGTCGCTGACAATGGCGTCCAGCGGCACGTCCCAGGGCTCCACCGGCAGGGAGGCGACCCGCTGGCACTCGTGGGCCAGGCCGACCAGCCTTGGCCGCGGGCCGGGGCGGCGGGTGAAGGCCAGGCTGCGGTCGTAGAAGCCGCCGCCCATGCCCATGCGCTGCCCCTCCTCGTCGAAGCCCACCAGCGGCAGCAGGATCAGGTCCAGGGCCCAGGCGGGCAGGCGCCGGGCGCGATGGGCGCCATGGCGGGTCTCGGGCTCCGGGATGCCGTAGCGATTGGTCGCCATGGGGGTGTCGGGGTGGTAGTGCACGAACCACAGCCGGTTGCGCGAGAGTGGACGCAGCACCGGCAGGTGGACGCGGGCGCCGCGACGACGCAGCCAGCCGATGAGCGGCGTGGGGTCGATCTCGGCATCGTTGGGCAGGTAGAGGGCGACCCGCCGGGCGCGCTGGACCTCCGGCAGCCGGCGCAGCCGGCGGCACAGGCGTTGGCTGGCGGCCTGGCGCTGCTCTGGGGTCAGGGCACGACGACGTCGACGCAGCTCGCGGCGCAGGGCCTGGCGAGAACCGTCGAAGGATTCGAGAAGAAGGGGTGCGGCTGGTGTCGTCATGAGGTGGGTCATGGCAGACGAGGTTCCCCAGAGTGCCGCTGTCGTTCTGGCCCTTGAACCCAGTGGTTCAAGGTGGGTGGCCGCAGCCGAACCGTCAGGCTTTCCGACGCACGGACATGCACACGGGTCCGGCTAGCATATGGCCCCCTGGGTACTGCGCATAGGCTCGAGGGACGATAACGACTGGCAAACACCCCAGGGAACACCTTCATCCTACCAGAGCCACTGGGAGTGGCCAACGGATTCTGCAGCGGGCGCTCAGCGCTGGGGGGCATCGGCCAGAGCGCGCTCCAGGCGGGCACTCAGCGTGTCCAGGTGACGCTCGCTGGCGCGCTGGGTGTCCAGTGCCTCGAGAAGTTCGTTGGCGATGTTGAGGGCCGCCATGATGGCGATCCGCTCGGTGCCAAGCAGGTTGTTCTGGGCGTGGATGCCGCCCATGGCGCGGTCCAGGTAGCGGGCGGCGCGCTCCAGCTTGTCCTGCTCGTCGGGCGGGCAGGCAATGATGTAGCTGCGCCCCAGCAGGGTGATATCGGTGGTCGGACGCGAGGCGTCGGTCATCGGAAGGCTCCGGGTCGGCCTGCCGGGAGAGCTGCCGCGCGCCCCGGTGGCCCGATGCGTTAACATCCATGGCAGGAAAGGTTTCGGACCTCACTATAAGAGAGCCCTTCCGGGGCGGTCAACGCGCCGCCCCCGGCGAGGCTCTTTCTTGCCCGCACCCGTCACGGATCATCTCATGTCACTGATCAACGAACGCCAGGACTTCTCCACCATCGCCGACCTCTTTCTGCTCCACGGCAGCATGCAGTCGCCGGCCTTCCTGGATGGCCGCCTGTGTGCTGGCCTGGCCATGCACGACCTCTCCGCCGAGGCCTGGCTCGAGGAGGTCTGCCTGGCACTGGGCGTCGAGCAGCCCCGCGACGAGCCCAGTGCCGAACGCTTCCTCGGCTGGCGGCGCCAGACCCTCGACGCCCTGGCCGGCAGCGAGCTCGTCTTCGAGCCGCTGCTGCCCGACGACCTCTTCTCCCTGGCCGAGCGCGCCCGGGGGCTCCAGGAGTGGACCCTGGGCTTCCTGGAGGTGGTCAGGGACGCCGGTGACGGCCCCCGCGAGGCCTGGTCGCCTGCCCTGCGTGAAGCCCTCGACGACCTGGCCTCCGTGGCTGCCATGGAGGTCGAGCTCGAGGAGAGCGCCGAGAACGAGGGGGACCTCTTCGCCCTCACCGAACATGTCCGCATGGCCGCCATGCTGCTCTACACCGAGCAGCATCCCGGCAGGCCCCAGGTCGAGGATGCCGGGGACGACACCCGCCACTGACCCTGTGCCTGCCTGAGTCCAGCCGCCGACCCCCATCCAGAGGAGCCTCCATGCTGCCCGAGATCCTGCCCCGCCCTGCCCCCATCACCAACGATGAGTACCTGGCGCGGCGCCGCGCCCTGATGGCGGCGCTGCCCGCCGACAGCGCCGTGCTGCTGCCCGGTGCCTCCCTGGTCACCCGCTCCCGGGACAGCGAGTTTCCCTTCCGCCAGCACAGCGACTTCCACTACCTGACGGGATTCCCGGAGCCCGATGCCCTGCTGGTGCTGCTGCCGGGGCGCCCCGAGGGCGAGAGCGTGCTCTTCTGCCAGGATCGCAATCCGCTGATGGAGGCCTGGACCGGCATCCGGCTGGGCGCCGAGGGTGCAGTGCGCGAGCACGCGGTGGACCAGGCCTTCGAGAACGCCGAGCGCGACGAGCGGCTCGAGGCGATGCTGGACGGCCGTCGCACCCTCTACCTGCCCCTGGACAGCCCCGAGGCCATGGCCATCGCCGAGGAGGTGCGCGGCGCCCTGGCGGCCAGGGTCCGCCAGGGCGCTTCGCCCCCGGCGGCGCTGGCGGACGTGGCGCCGCTGCTCCACGAGGCGCGGCTGATCAAGAGCGAGGCGGAGCTCGCGCTGCTGCGCCATGCCGCACGGATCTCCGCTAGGGCCCATGTGCGGGCCATGCGCACGGCGCGCCCGGGGCTCGCCGAGTACCACCTCCAGGCCGAGCTGGAGCACGAGTTCCGCTGGCAGGGCGGCAGCGGGCCGGCCTACGCCAGCATCGTCGGTGGCGGCGCCAATGCCTGTGTGCTGCACTACATCGAGAACCGCGCCCTGCTGCGGGACGGCGACCTGGTGCTGATCGACGCCGGCGCCGAGTTCGACCTCTATGCCGGCGACATCACCCGCACCTTCCCGGTGAACGGCCGCTTCAGCGAGGCCCAGCGCGCCCTCTATGCCCTGGTGCTGGGGGTTCAGGAGCGGGCCGTGGCGGCGATCGCGCCCGGGGTGACCCTGGCCGAGCTCCACGAGGGCGTGGTGCGGGGCCTCACCGAGGGGCTGATCGGCCTGGGGCTGCTCGAGGGCGAGGTGCAGGCGCGCATCGATGACGAGAGCTACCGGCGCTTCTACCTGCACTCCACCTCCCACTGGCTGGGGCTCGACGTCCATGACGTGGGCGGCTACCGCCAGGCGGGGGAGCCGCGTTCCCTGGTGCCGGGCATGGTGCTGACCGTGGAGCCCGGTCTCTACGTTCCCGACGATGAGGATATTCCCGCCGCCTTCCGCGGCATCGGCATCCGCATCGAGGACGATGTGGCGGTCACCGCCGGCGGGCATGAGGTGCTAACCGCCGGAGTGCCTAAGGGAATCGACGAGATCGAGGCGCTGATGGCGGCAGAGTGATCGCCACAAAAGCCATCGAATTCAACATTATGTAATTTACATTACGAAATATCCTGCTCGGAGATGCCGTGAATCAACCCCGATCCTCAGCTCGCCCTGGCCGGGCGGGCGACCCGGAGGCCGTCCCGGGCGGCGCCCGGACCCCGCGTCGCGTGGATATCGCCATCGTCGGCGGCGGCCTGGTGGGGGCCAGCCTGGCCTGCGCCCTGGTGCCCATGATCGAACGGGCCGGCCTGTCGGTGGCGGTGATCGAGGCCGCCCCGATCCGCGAGATGGCCGACGCCCCCTTCCAGCCCAGCTTCGATGCCCGGGCCAGCGCCATCGCCCAGGGGTCGGCGGAGCACTTCGCCGGCATGGGGCTGTGGCCGGCCCTGGCCGAGCACGCCGCGCCGATCCGGCGTATCCACGTCAGCGAACGCGGCCGCTTCGGGGCGACCCGGCTCACCAGCGAGGAGCTGGGGGTGGCCGCCCTGGGGCATGTGATTCCCAATGCCTGGATGGGGAAGGTGCTGCATCGGCGCCTGGCCGAGCTGCCCATCGCCTGGCACTGTCCGGCCAGGGTGGAGGAGATCGAGCCGACGTCCGGCGGCCACCGCCTCACCCTCTCCGACGGGGAGCGCCTCGAGGCCGGGCTCACCGTGCTGGCCGACGGCGGCCGCTCGGGGCTCAAGGAGCGGCTCGGCATCGAGAGCGACAGCCACCCCTACGACCAGGTGGCGCTGATCACCAGCGTCGAGCTGAGCCGGCCCCACGACGGGGAGGCCTGGGAGCGCTTCACCCCGGAGGGCCCCATCGCCCTGCTGCCGCTGCGCGGCCAGGCCATGGAGCTGGTCTGGACCCACCCGCTGGGCGCCGAGCAGCGCCGGCTGGCCCTCGGCGACGGCGACTTCCTGGCCGAGCTGCAGCGGGCCTTCTGCGACCGCGCCGGACGGTTCCGGCGGGTGGGGAGCCGCCATGCCTATCCGCTGAGCCTGGTGACCGCTCGCGAGACCACGCGCCCGGGCCTGGCGGTGCTGGGCAACGCGGCCCATGCGCTGCATCCGGTGGCGGGGCAGGGCTTCAACCTGGCGCTGCGCGGGGTGATGGACCTGGTGGCCGCCATGGAGGCCGGCCGGCAGCGCGGCGAGGCGCCGGGCAGCGCCGGGGTGCTGGCCGACTTCGAGGCGCGCCGCCACGCCGACCGTCACAACGTGGTCCGGTTCAGCGATGGCCTGGTGCGGCTGTTCGGCATCGAGAGCGCGCTGCTCTCCCATGCCCGGGCGGCGGGGCTGATCGGCCTCAACCTGGCCGGCCCGCTGCGCCGCGGCCTGGCACGGCGCGCCATGGGGCTGGAACGCTAGAGGAGATACATCATGAGGAAGCGACCATGAGTGCAGTGGGCAAGGAGCGGCCGATGGAGGCGAGTGCGGAGCCTCAGGGCCACGACGAACGACCGGCGGGCGTCGCGGAGCACGCCGAGGTGGTGGTGGTCGGGGCCGGCATGGTCGGGGCGGCCCTGGCCTGCCTGCTGGGCCAGGCGGGTGTCGAGGTGGCCCTGGTGGACGCCCGCGAGTCGCTGCTGGACCACGAGGCGGTGGGGCGTGGGCAGCCCGGCATGCGGGTCAGCGCGCTGACGCCGGTCTCCCAGCGGCTGCTGGAGCGGCTCGGCGCCTGGGAGTGGATGGCGGCGCGTCGCATCAGCCCCTACCGGTTCATGCAGGTGTGGGACGCCGAGGGCAGCGGCGAGGTGAGCTTCTCCGCCGAGCAGGCCGGGGTGGCGAAGCTGGGCCATATCGTCGAGAACGACGTGACCCAGGCCGCCCTGGAGCGGCGCCTGGTGGCGCTGCCCTCGGTGCGGCTGCTGCTGGGTGCCCGGGTGACCGGCTTGACGGACGCCGAGGGGGGGCGGTGCGTGCACCTGGCGGATGGCCGCCGTCTGGTGGCCCCCCTGGTGGTGGCCGCCGATGGCGCCCGCTCACCGCTGCGCGAGCTCGCCGGCATCGAGACCCGCCAGCGCGATACCGGCCACCGGGCAATGGTGACCACGGTGAAGGTGGCGCGGCCCCACGGCGAGGTGGCCCGTCAGGCCTTCCTGCCTACCGGTCCCCTGGCCTTCCTGCCGCTGCGCCTGAACGGCGAGTCTGACCACTGCTCCATCGTCTGGTCCACCTCGCCGGAGGAGGCCGAGCGGCTGCTGGGCCTGGCGCCCGAGGCGCTGGGGGAGGCGCTTGCGGCGGCCATCGGCCATCGCCTGGGCGAGGTGACGGTGGTGGACCGCGCGGTGGCCTTCCCGCTGGTGCAGCGCCATGCCGAGCGCTATGTGCTGCCGGGGCTGGCGCTGGTGGGGGATGCCGCCCACAGCATTCACCCCCTGGCGGGCCAGGGGGTGAACCTCGGGCTGATGGATGCGGCGGTGCTGGCGGAGGAGCTGCTGGCGGCGCGGCGACGCGGCGCGGCGCTGGGCGATGAGCGGGTCCTGGCCCGCTATGCGCGGCGCCGGCGCGGCGACAACGCCGGCATGCTGGCGCTGATGGATGGCTTCCGGCTGCTGTTCGGTGCGCGCCACCCGGCGCTGGCGCTGGCCCGCAACCTGGGCATGGGCGCCGTGGACCGGCTTACCCCGCTCAAGCGCCTGCTGCTGCAGCAGGCGACGGGGCATCGGGGACGGCTGCCTAGGACATGCCGCTGATGGAGCCGGCCTAGCGCCGGCTCAACACATTGAGCGCCTTGAGCAGGTTGAGCGCCTCGCCGAGCTGGTAGTCCTCGCGCAGGCGCTCGCTGAGCTCGGCGCGCTCCCGCGGCGCGTCGCGGGAGCGCAGGTGCCCCTCGAGGTCCGCCTCGCGCACCTCGCGGCCCGTCTCCGTGACCTCCACCCGGCCGCGCACCACCTCCACGTCGGGCTCGATGCCCTGGGCCTGGATGGAGCGGCCGTTGGGGGTGTAGTAGAGCGCCGTGGTGAGCTTGAGCCCCTCGCCGTTGCCCAGCGGCATGATCTGCTGCACCGAGCCCTTGCCGAAGCTCTCGGTGCCCATCACCACCGCCCGGCGCTGGTCCTGCAGGGCGCCGGCGACGATCTCCGCCGCCGAGGCGCTGCCGCCGTTGATCAGCACCACCAGGGGCACCTCCGGTGCCGCGCTGCCCGGGCTGGCGCTGAACTGCATCTCGGTGTCCGGCAGGCGCCCCTCGGTATAGACGATCAGGCCGCTATCGAGGAAGGCGTCGGCGACGCCCACCGCCGCCTGCAGCACCCCGCCGGGATTGTTGCGCAGGTCGAGCACCAGGCCGCTCAGCGGCGCCTCGCGCTCCAGGCGGCGAATCTGCTCGGCGACCTGGTCGCCGGTGCGGGTCTGGAACTGGCTGACGCGCAGGTAGCCGTAGCCCGGCTCCAAAAGCTCGCTGCGCACGCTCTCGGTGCGGATCACCTCGCGGGTCAGGGTGACGGTGCGCGGCGAGCTCTCGCCGCGGCGCAGGATGGTGAGCTCGATGCGGGTGCCCGGCTCGCCGCGCATCAGGTTGACCGCCTCCTGCAGCGAGAGGCGCTCGGTGGGGGTGTCGTCGATGCTCAGGATCTGGTCGCGGGCCTGCAGGCCGGCGCGGGAGGCCGGGGTGTCATCGATGGGGGTGATCACCGTCAGCTGGCCGTCCTCCAGCCCCACCTCGATGCCGATCCCGCCGAACTCGCCCTGGGTCGACTCGCGCAGGCTCTGGAACTGCTCGCGATCCAGGAAGGCGGAGTGGGGGTCGAGCTCGCTGAGCATGCCGCGCATGGCGTTGCGCAGCAGGGTGGCATCGTCCACCTCCTCCACGTAGGCGCGCTTGATGCGCTCGAACACCTCGGCGAAGGTCTGGATCTCCTCCACCGGCAGGTCGTCATTCACCGCGCTCACGGCGGGCAGGGGGAGCGCCAGCAGGGCGACGGGCAGCAGCGAGGCCAGCAGGCGTCGCGGCGAGAGGGCGAGGCCGGCCCTGCCAGGCATGGGAAGCGCTGGGGTCATGCGATCTCCGCTGTTCCGGGACGGTAGGGAGCCAGCATAGCCCGGCGGCCCCGGGCAGGGAAATAGCGCGCTCCTCAGCGCGTGGCGATCCACGACTGCGGATCGATGGGATCGCCGCCGCGGCGCACCTCGAAGTAGAGCGCCGGACGCTGGTGGCCACCGCTGTTGCCCACCGCTCCCAGCACGTCACCCCGGGAGACCGCCTGCCCCACCTGCACGCCGAACTGCTGGAGGTGGGCGTGCAGGGTCATCACCTGATCGCCGTGGTCGATGATCAGCAGGTTGCCGAAACCGCGCATCCAGTCGGCGAACACCACTCGGCCGGCGTGCACGGCCCGGACCGGCGTGCCCTCGGCGGCCTGGATCAGGATGCCGTTGCGATGCACCCCGTCGCCGGCCCGGAAGCGCGAGGCGACGCTGCCCTGCACCGGCCAGGGCAGGTCGCCCCGGGTCTGCTCGATGGCGGTGGAGGGGGGCGGGCGCTCGAGCCTGGCCAGCTCCTCCTGCACCTGGCGCAGCACCCGCTCGGCATGAGCGCGGTCCTGCTCCAGCTCCGTCAGGCGGACCTGTTCGCTGGCGTAGCGGCTGTCGAGGTCGGCCACCAGCGCGGCCCGTTCACGCATCTGCTCGGCCAGGTCGCTGGAGCGGGCGGCGAGCTCCGTGGCCAGGGCGTCGAGGCGCTCGCCGCGGGCGTCGAGCTCGCGGCGGGTCTCGCCCAGGGCGGTATCGAGCCGGGCCAGCTCATCGAGACGCGCGTTGCGGGCCCGGGAGAGATGGTTGAGGTAGTGCTGCAGGCGGTCGAGGCGGGCGGGGTCGTCCTGGTTGAGCAGCAGCTTGAGCTGCGGGCTCTGGCCCAGGCGGTAGAGGGCATCGAGCTGGATATTCAGGGCCTCGACCTGGTCGGCGCGCTCCGCCTCCAGCAGGTCGCGGCGCCGCTCCAGGGTGACGATTTCGTCGCCCAGCTCCTCGCGCTCCTCCTGCAGGAGGTCGAGGCGACGATGGGTCTCGGCCAGGGCGGTCTCCACCCGGCGCAGTCCCTGGCTGGCCTCCGCCTGGGCCTCCCGCGTGGTGGTCAGGCGTCGCGAGACCCCCTGGATCTCGCTGCCGATGGCATCGAGCCGCTCCCGGGCCGCCCGCTCGCTGGGCTGGGCGGCCAGCGGCGCGGCCAGGCAGAGCGCCAGCAGCGCCACCGTGAACCGGCCTGACCCTCGGGGCAGGCGGCGTGGGCTGGCCATGGGGCCGGCTCGCGTCAGGAGGCCGCGTCGAAGTCGACCAGCACCCGGCCGGTCATCTCCTCCGGCACCGGCTGGTCCATCAGGGTCAGCAGGGTTGGGGCGATGTCGCACAGGCTGCCGTCCTCCTGGAGCCGCGCCGGGCGCGGGCCCACGTAGATCAGCGGCACAGCGAAGGTGGTGTGGGCGGTCTGGGGGTTGCCGGTCTCCGGGTTGACCATCTGCTCGGCGTTGCCGTGGTCGGCGGTCACCAGGCAGGCGCCGCCGACCTTCTCGATCGCCTCCACCACCCGGCCCACGCAGGTGTCGACGGCCTCGATGGCCTTCACCGCGGCGTCGAAGTCGCCGGTGTGGCCGACCATGTCGCCGTTGGCGTAGTTGCAGACGATCAGGTCGTAGTCGCCGGACTCGATGGCCGCCACCAGCTTGTCGGTGACCTCGACGGCGCTCATCTCAGGCTTCTCGTCGTAGGTCTTCACATCCTGGGGGGAGGGCACCAGGATCCGGGTCTCGCCTGTGTACTCGGCCTCGCGGCCGCCGGAGAAGAAGAAGGTGACGTGGGCGTACTTCTCGGTCTCGGCGATGCGCAGCTGGGTCAGGCCGCGGGCCTCCATCACCTCGCCCAGGGTGTTGGTGAGCGACGCCGGCGGGAAGGCCGCGGGGGCGGGGATGTCGGCGGCATACTGGGTCAGCATCACCAGGCCGTCGGCGGCGAGGCGCGGGCAGACGCGGCGTTCGAAGCCGTCGAAGTTTTCCTGGACGAAGGCGCGGGTCAGCTCCCGGGCGCGATCGGCGCGGAAGTTCATGAAGATGGCGGCGTCGCCCTCCTCCAGCACCACCGGGGCGCCGGTGGGGCGGATGCTGGTAGCGGCCACAAACTCGTCGGTCTCGCCGCGCTCGTAGGCGGCGCGCAGCCCCTCCTCGGCGCTCACCGCCTCGAACTCGCCGACACCCTCGGTGAGCAGGCGGTAGGCCTTCTCGACGCGATCCCAGCGGTTGTCGCGGTCCATGGCGTAGTAGCGGCCGATGATGGAGGCGACGAAGCCGTTGTCGGCGCCGACCAGCTCGGCGAGGCGCCCGTTGGCGCGCTCGAGGGAGGCCAGGGCGCTCTTGGGCGGCATGTCGCGACCGTCCAGGAAGCCGTGGACGTAGATACGCTGCGCGCCGCGGCGGGCGGCTAGCTCGGCCATGGCAATGAAGTGGTCGTCGTGGCTGTGCACGCCGCCCGGGGAGAGCAGGCCCAGCAGGTGCACCGCCCGGCCCGCCGCCACGGCGGCATCGATGGGCGCGGTCAGGGCGTCGATGAGATCCAGGTCGCCGTCCTCGATCGCCTTGGTGATGCGGGTGAAGTCCTGGTAGACGACGCGGCCGGCGCCGAGGTTCATGTGGCCCACCTCGGAGTTGCCCATCTGGCCGTCGGGCAGGCCCACGTGGCGGCCGTCGGTGTGGATCAGGGTCGCCGGATGCGCCTGCTGCAGGCGGTCCATCACCGGGGTGCGGGCGGCCAGCACGGCGTTGTGGGCGGCGTCCGGGTTATGGCCGTAGCCGTCCAGGATGATCAGGGCGACCGGGCGTGGCGTGCTCTGGCTGGCGGGGTTCGTCATGGGGCTGTCCTCGATGCGTGGCTGGCGACACTTCAGTGCCCGGGATGGCTTGCAGCGCAGGCGCTGCGCCGGTGTGCTGCCCCGGGGCGGCCGGGAAGCGGGCGGGGTCGCGGCAGATGGCGGATTGCGGCATGATATCGTATGGCGCCGCCGGGCGTCATTGCCGGCCGCAGCCCGCGGGACGTCGTGTATACTGGGCGCCGTTCATTCGGCGGGCCCGCCTGGCCCCGGCCTTCCCCTTCGTGCACCGAGACAAGAGTTATCTGGACCCATGATCGATCAGCTGTTTGAATTCGTGCAGAACCACCCGCTGCTGGTGGGCGCCTTCCTGATGGTGCTGACCGCCTGGATCCTCTACGAGGTCCGCAACAGCAGCGCCAACGGCGTGACCGCGAGCGAGGCGACCCAGCTGATCAACCGCGAGGATGCGGTGGTGGTGGATACTCGCGATGCCGACGCCTTCAAGGCCGGCCATATCGCCGGGGCGCGCAACATCCCCCAGAGCCGCATCGACGAGCGCCTGGGCGAGCTCAACAAGGTCAAGGAAAAGCCGATCATCGTGGTCTGCAAGTCGGGCCAGACGGCGGGCATGACCGTGGCCAAGCTGGCCAAGGCCGGCTACCCTCGCGTGCTCAAGCTCAAGGGCGGCATGATGCAGTGGCAGGCCGACGGCCTCCCGGTCGTGCGCAAGTAACCCCCTTCATCGAATCCACTTCGTTCATCGAGTCAAAGGACCTTTCCCATGGCGGAAGAGAACAACCAGAACGCCGCAGCCGGCAACCCGGCGGCCGGCCAGCAGGACAAGCCCCAGCTGCAGTTCTCCGTGCAGCGCATCTACGTCAAGGACATCTCCTTCGAGGCGCCCAACTCGCCGGCGGTCTTCCAGCAGCCCTTCAAGCCCAAGGTCGGCCTGGACCTCAACACCTCCAGCCGTCAGGTGGGCGAGGGCCTCTACGAGGTGGTGATCAAGGTCACCGCCCAGGTGACCCACAGCGAGGAGGGCACCACCTCCTTCCTGGCCGAGATCGAGCAGGCGGGCCTCTTCCGCATCGCCGGCATCGAGGGGGCCCAGCTGGAGCACACCCTGGGCGCCTTCTGCCCCAACGTGCTCTTCCCCTATGCCCGCGAGTGCATCGACAACCTGGTCAACCGCGGCGGCTTCCCGCCCCTGATGCTGGCGCCGGTCAACTTCGAGGCGATCTACGCCCAGAAGAAGAAGCGCGAGGCCGAGCAGGCCCAGGCTCAGGCGACCCAGTAAGGGCGACGGCGACCCGTGACGACTCACCGGAAAGCGCCGCGCATCCACGTCGCCGCCGACTTCATCGTCGGCGGCGACGTCGTTCTGCCCGAGGGGCCCGCCCGCCACGTAGCGCGGGTGCTACGCCTGGGCGAGGGCGCCCCGCTGCGCCTCTTCGACGGCATGGGGCAGGAAGCCAGTGCCGTGCTGGTGGAGGCCTCCCGCAAGCGGGTGGTGGCGCGCATCGAGGCCGTCGCAGCGGGCGGCGGCGAGTCGCCGCTGGCCGTGCACCTGGGCCAGGCGATCTCCAAGGGCGATCGCATGGACTACGCCATCCAGAAGGCCGTGGAGCTGGGGGTGGCGGCCATCACGCCGCTCTACACCGAGCACGGCGACGTGCGCCTCAAGGGCGAGCGCGAGGCGAAGAAGCTCGCCCACTGGCAGGCCGTGGCGGCCAGCGCCTGCGAGCAGTGCGGCCGCGCGGTGGTGCCGCCGGTGCACCCGCCGCTGGCGCTGGCCGAGTGGCTGGCCGAGCGCGATGAGGCGCTGCGCCTGGTGCTGCATCCGGCCACCGACGCCCAGGGCGGGCTCGAGCGGGAGACTGCCCCGGCCGGCGTGGCCCTGCTGATCGGCCCCGAGGGCGGGCTCGCCGAGGACGAGGTCGAGGCCGCCCGGGCCGCCGGCTTCGCCGCGCTCACCCTGGGGCCGCGCATCCTGCGCACCGAGACCGCCCCGGTGGTGGCGCTGAGCCTGCTGCAGTACCGCTTCGGGGATCTGTGAGCGCTCGCTGACCCCTCTCATCCCTGGCTTCGAGGAACATCGCCATGTCCGATTCCCGTGAACCGCGCACGCCGCGTCCCGCCGCCGGCCGGCGCTACCGTGCCCCGAAGTGTGCGGTGGGCGAGGTCTCCTACCTGGAGGTGGTCACCGTCAACGAGACCGGCGCCTTCCTCGACTGGGGGCATCCCAAGGACCTGCTGCTGCCCTACGGCGAGCAGCGCTTCCGGCCCAGCGTGGGCAAGCGGGTGCTGGTGAGGATCTACGAGGACCAGCAGGGGCGGCCGGTGGCCTCCCAGAAGCTCGACCGCTTCGTCTCCGACGAGGCCGAGGGTCTCGCGGCGGGTGACGAGGTGACCCTGGTGATCGCCGAGCAGACCGATCTGGGCCTCAAGGCGGTGGTCGACCATCGCTGCTGGGGGCTGCTCTATCGCGACGACATCACCCGGCCGCTGCGTCGCGGCCAGCGCCTGACCGGCTACGTGAAGCGCCTGCGCGAGGATGGTCGCCTGGACCTCTCGCTGCTGCCCCCGGGCGCGGCGCGCCTCGACGTGGTGGGTGAGACGGTGCTCAAGGCGCTGCGCGAGAGCGGCGGCTACCTGCCGCTGGGCGACAAGAGCGATGCCGCCGAGATCAAGGCGCGGCTGGGGGTGAGCAAGAACGCCTTCAAGCAGGCCATCGGCCGGCTCTACAAGCAGCGCCTGATCACCCTTTCGCCCACCGGCATCCGGCTGGCGCCGCTCAATCCAGACCGTTGAACTCTTCCTCGTGCAGCCAGGCGGCATGCTTGGGTGCCCGCTTGGTCTTCGACCACTCCTCGATCATCGCCGGCGCGACCTCCTTCAGCCGGCGCATCTGCTCGTCGGTG
The DNA here is from genome assembly GCF_013000985.1 of Halomonas sp. PGE1. Taxonomy (NCBI): domain Bacteria; kingdom Pseudomonadati; phylum Pseudomonadota; class Gammaproteobacteria; order Oceanospirillales; family Halomonadaceae; genus Halomonas; species Halomonas sp. PGE1. Next base: position 185,703 of record NZ_CP053032.1, on the reverse strand, counting down.
CCCTTCACGTAGGTCAGCTCCAGGCGATGGCCGTTGGGGTCGAAGAAGTAGATGGAGCGGATGATGCCGTGCTCGGTGGGGCCCACCACCTCGACCCCCTTGCTCTCCAGCTCCGCCTTGGCGGCCATCAGCGCGGCCTCGTCGGCGACCCGGAAGGCGATGTGCTGGACCCACTCCGGGGTGTTGGGGTCGCGGCCCATCTCCGGTGAGTTGGGCAGCTCGAAGAAGGCCAGGATGTTGCCGTTGCCGGCATCCAGGAAGAGGTGCATGTAGGGGGCCGGCGCCTTGGTGGAGGGCACGCGGTCCTCGGCGATGGCCACCAGGAACTCCATGTTGAGCTTGTCCTGGTACCACGCCACGGTCTCCTTGGCGTCGCGGCAGCGGTAGGCGACGTGGTGAATCTGCTCGAGCTGGATCATGGGGCACTCCCGGGGCTATTTAGTTTCAAGTGAAACCAAATCTAGTGGCGGGCGTCACCCCTGTCAAGGACGCCGCCATCTTGGTGCGGCCCTCGCCCATGCGGCATACTGGCGTCACTCCCTCCGAAGCGGATTTTCGACACCATGAGCGAACGCGCCCCGAAGATCGGCGTGGTGATGGACCCCATCGCCGACATCGCCTACAAGAAGGACACCACCCTGGCCATGCTGTGGGCCGCCCAGGACCGCGGCGCCTCGCTGCACTACCTGGAGCAGGAGGACCTCTTCCTGCGCGACGGCCGCGCCTTCGGCCGGCTGCGCGACCTCACCGTGCACCGCGACCCCGCCCACTGGTACGACCTCGGCGAGCCCGAGCCGCGCCCCCTGGCCGAGCTCGACGTGATCCTGATGCGCAAGGACCCGCCGGTGGACGCCCACTTCCTCAACGCCGTGCACCTGCTGGGCTTCGCCGAGCGCGAGGGGGTGCTGGTGGTCAACCCCACCCGGGCGCTGCTCGAGTGCAACGAGAAGCTCTTCGCCCAGCAGTTCCCCCAGTGCTGCACGCCGACCCTGGTCTCCTGCAGCGAACCCGAGCTGCGCGCCTTCCATGCCGAGCACCAGGACGTGATCTACAAGCCCCTGGACGGCATGGGCGGCAGCGGGATCTTTCACGTGCGCCCGGAGGGCCGCAACCTCGGCGCCATCATCGAGACCCTCACCGAGCGCGGCCGCCGGCAGATCATGGCCCAGCGCTATATCCCCGAGATCACCGACGGCGACACCCGCATCCTGCTGGTGGACGGCGAGCCGGTGCCCTATGGCCTCGCCCGGGTGCCCATGGCCGGCGAGACCCGCGGCAACCTGGCCGCCGGCGGCACCGGGGTGAGCCGCGAGCTCACCGAGCGCGACCACTGGCTGATCGGCCAGGTGCAGCCGATGATCCGCGACAAGGGGCTGATGTTCGTCGGCCTCGACGTGATCGGCGACTACATCACCGAGATCAACGTGACGAGCCCCACCTGCGTGCGCGAGATCGACGACCAGCGCGGCACCGATATCGCCGGGCTGCTGCTCGACGCCATCGAGCGCCGGCTCGCCGAGCGGCGGGCCTAGCACAGGGGGGCGGGAGAGCTCATGAGCGCCTGCGTCAACGACCCCATCCGCTATGCGCCGGTGACCCGGCCCCATCGCCACTGGCTGGCCTGGTCGCTGGCGCTGCTGCTGCACCTCGCGGTGATCGGCGTGGTGGCCAGCTGGCAGTTCGCCGCGCCCCCCGCGCCGCGTTCGAGCCTCGACGTGGTGCTGGTCACCCGCCCCAGCGAGGCGCCGGTGACGGCCGACGCCATCGCCGAGGCCGACCAGCAGGCCGCCGGTGAACAGCTGGAGGATGCGCCGGCGGAGTCCCGCGCGGCGCCCATGGAGGAGCTGCCGCTGGTGCAGGAGAGCGTCAGCGACGTGGACCCGGCCACCCCGGCCGAGCCGGAGCAGGCGCGCCTGGAGCCCGAGGCACGCCCCGACGAGCGGGCACCGCCCGCCGCCGACAGCGAGGAGGCGCTGGAGACGCCCCCCGAGCCCCGCGAGAGCGCTCCCCAGGCGGCGGATGCCGCCGCCCCGCCCAGCGTCACCGCGCCCTCCGCCTCGGGCCGCGACCTGCTGGCCCAGGCCACCCGCAGCATCCGCGAGCAGGGCCTCAGCCCGGAGGCGGCGGGCCCCGCGGGCGACAGCCCGCAGCTGGCGGCCCAGCGCGCCGCCGAGGCGCGCTACATCGACGACTGGACCCGCCGAGTGGAAGACTACGGCAACCGCGTGCATCCGGCGCCGCGCCATCTGCAGGGACAGCTGCGCATCCGCGTGGTGATCGGCCGCGACGGCGGGCTTCGCCAGGCGGAGGTGGTACAATCCTCGGGACATGCCGAACTCGACCAGGCCGCGCTGGACACCGTCCACGGTGCGGCGCCCTATCGCCCCTTCGATGCGGGCATGGGCAGCCTGGACACCCTCTCCATCACCCGCGTCTGGCGGTTCGGCCAAGGCAATCACTACGGCGTGCGCTAGGACCGCCGGGGAGTCTCATGCAACATTTCGGTTTGAAGGATCACTTCCTGATGGCGATGCCGCACCTGGAAGATCCCAACTTCGCCGGTAGCCTGAGCTACCTGTGCGACCATGACGAGAAGGGCACCATGGGGGTGATCGTCAATCGGCCGCTGGAGCTGACCCTCGAGGCGCTCTTCGAGCAGCTGGAGCTCGGCGGCGAGGAGAGCCCCCATCGCAACGCGCCGGTCTACTACGGCGGGCCGGTGCACAAGGATCGCGGCTTCATCCTGCATCGCGGCGCAAGCACCCCCTGGGACTCCAGCATCCAGGTCACCGAGGAGCTGGCCCTGACCACCTCCATGGACATGCTCCAGGCGCTGGCCGCGGGCGAGGGGCCCGAGGACTTCCTGGTCTGCCTGGGCTGCGCCGGCTGGGAGGCCGGCCAACTGGAGCAGGAGATCCTCGACAACGCCTGGCTCACCGTGGAAGGGCGCTCCGACATCCTCTTCGAGGTGCCGCCGGAGCAGCGTCTGGGGGCCGCCGCCGGCATCCTCGGCATCGACCTCAACCTGATGACCCGCGAGGCGGGGCACTCCTGATGGCGGCAGGGCAAGGCTGATGGCACGGGAAGGCGAGCGGCTGATCCTGGGGTTTGACTTCGGCACCCGGCGCATCGGCGTGGCGGTGGGCAACGAACTGCTGGCCAGCGCCCGCGAGCTCGACCCCCTGCCGGCCCGGGACGGCATCCCCGACTGGCAGCAGGTGGCCCGGCTGGTGGAGGAGTGGCGCCCCGACCTCTTCGTGGTGGGACTGCCGCTGACCGCGGAAGGGGAGGAGCAGCTGATGAGCACCCGCGCCCGCAAGTTCGGCAAGCGCCTGTTCGGCCGCTTCGGGGTGCCCTGCGAGATGGTCGACGAACGCGGCTCCACCGGCGAGGCCAAGGTGATCGCTCGGGAACGCGGCCACCGCGGCAACTACCGGGAGGCGAGCGTCGACGGCATCAGCGCGGTGCTGATCGTCGAGCGCTGGTTCGCCGCCCGGGAGGGGCTGCCCGGCCGCTGAGCGACGGGCTCAGGCCGGGTCGGCCCGGTCGAAGTCCTGCACCGAGAGCCCGGCGAACTTCTCCAGGAAGAACACCAGGGTCGCGGGGTGGTGGAAGCGCTCCTCGAACTGCTCCTGCTGGCCGTCACGCCGTCGCGTCACGCTGGCCCGGTACTCGTCGCCCGCCTTCACCACCTGCACGCTGGCCTCCCGGTCGCCCTCGCGCTTCTGCGCCTCGAGCCGCGACTGCCCCTCCAGCAGCGTCTCCAGCTGCCGCGCGGCCGCGAGCTCCTCGGGGGTGGCCCAGATCGCCTGATCGCGGTCGCCGTAGCGGTAGAGGATCACCACCAGCAGCAGCGCGAAGACCGCGCTGGTCAGCATCCAGGTGATGGTAACGCCGTCCAGGGAGACCGACAGCAGCACGAAGAGCTGCGCCACCGCCCCCACGGCGAGCACCCCGGCCAGCGGCCGCCACATCCGCGGCCCCATGACCCCGCGCTTGAGGATGTATCCCCACAGCCCCGCCACGGCCACAAGGCCCACCACCAGGTGCACCATGGCCAGCGGGGTGCCGCCGCCGGCCAGCAGGGCGATTGCCCCGATCAGCAGCAGCAGGCTGTAGAACACCGCCAGTAGGCGGTAGGCGCGTTGCAGGCTCATGGGTCTCTCCTCGCAGGCTGATGTCAGACATCAAGCATAGGCGAAGCGCGCCGAAGCGCCTCCCGTCAGAGCTCGCGGTCGTCAACGCCCACGCGGGTCGGCACGAACCAGCGCACCGGGCGCAGCTCCTTCTCGATCAGCTCATCCACCTGCAGCAGGGTGGCGAAGATCGCCATGCGCACCGGGATGCCGTTGTCGGTCTGGCGGAAGATCGCCAGGCGCGGGTCACCGTTGAGGTCCACGTCGAGGTCATTGGCGTCCGGGCGGCTATCCCGGGGCAGCGGGTGCATGACGATGGTGCTGTCGTTGCAGCGGCCATCCAGGAAGGCGCGGTCCACGGTGAAGTCCCGCGACAGGCTGAAACCCTCGCTCATCTCCTCGGTGAAGCGCTCCTTCTGGATGCGGGTGGTGTAGACCACGTCCACGTCGCCGAAGTCGCTGGCCAGGCTGTCGCGCTGCTCCACGCGGTGGCCGCGGGAGGTCACCAGGTCGATCAGGTGGCTCGGCATCTCCAGCCCCGGCGGCGCCACCAGGGTGATGCGCAGCGGTGCGTAGAGGGAGAGCAGCTTGATCAGCGAGTGCACGGTGCGGCCGAACTTCAGGTCGCCGGTCATCAGCACGTGGGCGCCGGCCAGCTGCTTGCCCAGGCGGGTGAACTCCTTGTCGATGGTGTAGAAGTCGAGCAGCGCCTGGCTGGGGTGCTCGCCGGGACCGTCGCCGCCGTTGATCACCGGCACGTTGGTGGCGGCGGCGAACTCCGCCACCGAGCCCAGCTCGGGGTGGCGCATCACGATGGCGTCGCAGTAGCCGCTCATCACCCGGCTGGTGTCGTAGAGCGACTCGCCCTTGGCCATGGAGGAGAAGGTGAAGCCGGTGGTGTCGCAGACGCTGCCGCCCAGCCGGCAGAAGGCCGCGTTGAAGCTGACCCGGGTGCGGGTGCTGGCCTCGAAGAAGAGGTTGCCGAGCACGGCCCCCTCCAGCACGCGGGTGACCTGGCGCCGCTGGGCGATGGGCTCCATGCGGGCGGCGACCCGCATCAGGTGATCGACATGGTCACGGGTCAGGGAATCGACGGAGAGCAGGTGGGAACTCATCGGCGCGGCCTCGGCTGGCGGGGGAGTGGACGGCCGCTAGTGTACTCCGCCGCGGCGCCGGCTTCACTCGGCCCCGGCGACGGCGGGCGCCACCAGCTCGGCCAGCGCCCGGGCGGCGGCCATCACCTCGACGATGGCGGCGGCGCTGTCCAGGTCATCCATGGCCACCACCCCCACGCAGGCCTCCACCCCGCTGCGCCGCGGATCGGCGGGAATGGGGCTTGCCACCCCCACGGCACCGCGCTGCAGCTGGCCCCGGGTCAGGCTGTAGCCCTCCCGGCGGGCCCGGGTGATGGCCTCGGCCTCGCCCGTCTCGGCGGGGCGTCCGGCGAGGATGGCGATGCCCGCCGCGCCCAGGCTGAGCGGATGGCGGCTGCCGACCCGATAGCCGACCCGCAGCAGCCCCTCGTCGGGCTCCGCCACCAGGATCACCACGGCCTCCTCGCCCTGGGCCACCGAGAGGAAGGCGGTGGCCCGGGTGGCGGCCGCCAGCGCCTTGAGGCGCGGCTGGGCCAGGGCGCGCAGCTGGGGCTCGAAGCGCGAGGCCAGCAGGCTGATCCCGGCGCCGAGCCGCAGCAGGCCGTCACGGCCGCGATTCACCAGGCCGTGCTGCTCCAGGGTGGTGACGATCCGGTAGGCGATGGCGCGGTGGACCGCGAGGCGCTCGGCCAGCTCGGCCACGCTCAGGCCGCCGGCCTGCTCGGCGATGATCGCCAGGGCGTTCAGGCCGCGGTCGAGGGTCTGCAGGGTGGTGGACATGGGCGACCTCGTGGGCGTCGTGAGCGGCCCCGCTGCGCTCCCGGGAGGCGCGGTTGACGTCGCCGGGAAAGGGGCCTATTTTTCGCATTGTGCGTTCAATAGAACAAAGTGTGCGATAAAAGTAAGACAAAGGCCAGTCACGACAAGCGACGTCGCCGCACCGGTCCAGATGGAGCCCAGCATGACCTCTGCCCCTAACCAACCCGCTGCCGAGGCGGGCGGCTGCCCCTTTCACCGCGCCGGTCACCACGCCGGCGAGCCCGCCCCGAACGGCTGCCCGGTATCGCCCCGGGCGGCGGCCTTCGACCCCTTCGAGCGTCCCTACCAGCTCGATCCCGCCGAGGCGCTGCGCTGGTCCCGGGATCAGGAGCCGGTGTTCTGGAGCCCGAAGCTCGGCTACTGGGTGGTGAGCCGCTACGACGACATCAAGGCGATCTTCCGCGACAACCTCACCTTCTCGCCCTCCATCGCCCTGGAGAAGATCACCCCGCCGAGTGACGAGGCCCTCGCGGTGCTCAAGCGCTACGACTACGGCATGCATCGCACCCTGGTGAACGAGGACGAGCCGGCCCATATGGCGCGGCGCCGCGAGCTGCTGGACGCCTTCACCCCGGAGGCGCTGGAGGCCCACGCCCCCATGGTGCGCCGCCTGGTACGCGAGCGGCTCGACGCCATCATCGACCGCGGCCGCGCCGACCTGGTGGCGGAGCTGTTCTGGGAGGTGCCGCTGACCGTGGCGCTGCACTTCCTCGGCGTGCCCGAGGAGGACATGGAGCAGCTCAGGCGCTTCTCGGTGGCCCACACCCTCAACACCTGGGGGCGTCCCTCGCCGGCGCAGCAGGTCGAGGTGGCCGAGGGGGTCGGCCGGTTCTGGCAGTACTCCGGCGAGGTGTTGCGGCGGATGCAGGCGCGCCCGGACGGCCACGGCTGGATGTACGACATGATCGCCAAGAACCGCGAGAAGCCCGACGTCGTCACCGACAGCTACCTGCACTCGATGATGATGGCGATCATCGTGGCGGCCCACGAGACCACGGCGCTGGCCACCGCCAACGCCTTCCGGCAGCTGCTCTCGCGCCCGGCGGTGTGGGCCGAGCTGTGTGCCAACCCCGCGCTGATTCCCGCCGCCGCCGAGGAGTGCCTGCGCCACTCCGGCTCGGTGGTGGCCTGGCGCCGCCTCGCCACCCGCGAGGTGGAGGTGGGGGGCGTGACCATTCCCGAGGGCGGCAGGATCCTCATGGTCACCGCCTCGGCCAACCATGACCCGCGCCACTTCGAGAATCCCGACGAGCTCGACATCTACCGCGACAACGCCGTGGACCACCTGACCTTCGGCTACGGCAGCCACCAGTGCATGGGCAAGAACCTGGGGCGCCTGGAGATGCGCCTCTTCCTCGAGGAGTTCACCCGGCGCCTGCCCCATCTCGAGCTCGAGGCGCAGGAGTTCACCTTCCTGCCCAACACCTCCTTCCGCGGCCCGGAGGCGCTCCGGGTGCGCTGGGACCCGGCGCAGAACCCCGAACGCCGCGACCCGGCGGTGCGCACCGCCCAGCGCGACTTCCCGATCGGCGCCCCGGAGAGCCGCGCCATCGTGCGGCGGGTGCGGGTCTCCCGCGTCGCGACCGAGGCCGAGGGGGTCCTGGGCGTGACCCTGGCCGACCCGGCCGGCGGCCGCCTGCCCGCCTGGTCCCCCGGTGCCCACCTGGACCTGGTGCTGCCCAGCGGCGAGTCGCGCAAGTACTCCCTCTGCGGCCCGGCCGACAGCGGCGACTGGCGCCTCGCCGTGCTGCGCGAGCCCGAGGGGCGCGGCGGTTCCCGCTGGGTCCACGAGGCGGTGAAGCAGGGGCTTGCGCTGGAGGTGCGCGGCCCGCGCAATCACTTCCGCCTGGACGAAGGCGCCGAGGGCTACCTGCTGATCGCCGGCGGCATCGGCATCACGCCGATCATCGCCATGGCCGACCGGCTCAAGGCGCTGGGCAAGCCCTACGAGCTCCACTATGCCGGACGCGGCCGCGACACCATGGCCTTCCTGGCGCGACTCGAGCGCGACCACGGGGCGGCCCTGCGCCTCTATGCCGGCGCAGAGGGCGCGCGACTCGACCTCGCGGCGCTGCTCGCCGAGCCGCGAGAGGGGAGCCTGATCTACGCCTGCGGCCCCGAGCGGCTGCTCGACGCCCTCGCCGAGGGCACCGCCCACTGGCCCGAGGGCAGCCTGCACGTGGAGCACTTTTCCGCCGAGGGCACGGCCCTGGACCCCGAGCGCGAGCATGCCTTCGAGGTGGTGCTGGCCGACTCCGACCTGACCCTTTCGGTGCCGCGGGACCGCACCCTGCTGCAGACCCTGCGCGCCGCGGGCATCGACGTGCCCAGCGACTGCGAGGAGGGGCTCTGCGGCAGCTGCGAGGTGGCCGTGCTCGACGGCGAGATCGACCACCGCGACAAGGTGCTCACCGCCTCGGAGCGCGAGGGACAGGATCGCCTCATGACCTGCTGCTCCCGCGCCCGGGGCAAGCGACTGGTGCTGGCGCTCTAGCGCCGGCACCCCGATGACCGGTACGCCAACCACACCCACCACAAGGAAATCCAACAATGAAAAAGCTGGTGACCCTGACCGCCGCCTCCGCCCTGCTGGGCCTGGGCGCGCTCTCGCTCTCCTCCCAGGCCCTGGCCACCGAGCTCCAGGTCAGCACCTGGGCCGGCCCCAACCACGGCGTCAACACCATCGTCTGGCCTACCTGGGCGAACTGGGTGGAAGAGGCCACCGAGGGGCGCGTCACCGTCAACGTGGTGCATGACATGGGGCCGCCCGGCGCCCAGATGGACCTGATCGCCGACGGGGTGGCCGATGCCACCTGGCTCTTCCACGGCCTGATGCCGGGGCGCTTCGAACTGACCAAGCTGCCGGAGCTGCCCACCTTCGAGGAGTTCTCCTCCGAGGCGGCCTCGGTGGCCTACTGGCGCACCCATCACGAGTATTTCGCCGAGGCGGGGGAGCATCGCGGCGTGGAATTGATCGGCCTGGGGGTGCATGGCCCGGGGGCGCTCTTCCTGAGGGAGGGCATCGATGGCCTGGACGACCTGGCCAACAAGCGCGTGCGCATCGGCGGCGGCATCATGGCCGACGTTTCCAGTGCGCTGTCGCTGAGCGGCGTGGCCCTGCCGCCCGGCGGCACCTACGAGGCCGCCACCCAGGGCGTCATCGGTGGCGCCATGCTGACCCTGGAGGGGCTGCGCAGCTTCCGCCTCGCCGAGGTGCTGCCCTACACGGTGGAGATGCCCGGCGGCTTCTATCGGGGCAGCTTCTCCCTGGTGATGAACCCCGACACCTGGGCGTCGCTCTCCGATGAGGACCGCGAGGCCATCGCATCGGTTTCCGGTGAGCGGCTCTCGCGGCTGTTCGGCTACATGATGGACGTGGTGGACGTGCGCGGCGTGGAGTTCGCCCGGGAGCAGGGCAACACCTTCATCGAGCTGCCCGAGGCCGAGGTGGAGCGCTTCAAGGCCATGGCCGCCGACCTGCCCGACCAGTGGGTGGCCCAGGCGGCCCGCCACGACGTGGACGGCAGCGGGGCGCTGGCCTACTTCCGCGAGCAGCTGGCGCTGGCGGCCGAGGAGCCCGGCATGGGGCCGGAGGACGTGGTCGACAACAGTCCGAGGTAGTTTCGTTTGAAACTATTTTGACCTCGGTCAAGGCAGCGAGGCTCCCGCGGGTCGATACTGAGCCCAGACACACGATCACCTGACGGGAGCATCACCATGGCCACTGCCCAGACCACTCGCCCCTCATCCTGGTGGGAACGCCTGACCGAGCGCTGCTACGCCGCCTCCACCCCTCAGCTGGTGCGTGACGTCCAGCACGAGGCGGGCACGACCTACCAGAAGCTGCTGACCGACCTCGACTCCCCTCTGGAGCGGGGCTTCGAGCGCGAGATGGCCCGGCAGCTGGGGGCGGGTCAGCCGGCCACCTTCGTGCCGGCGAAGACCCTGATGCCGGTGATGATGCAGCGCTTCGGCCTGCAGGATGCCGAGCTGGCCGCCCAGCCGGGCTACGGCGCCCTGCGTGACACCTGCAACGCCTGCCCCGTGGTGGGCCACTGCTGGCAGGCCATGCGTGCCGGCGCCGAGGTCGAGGAGTGCCGCGGCTTCTGCCCCAACGCCGAGGCCTTCGAGCGCCGCGCCGCCGAGTGAGGGGATACCGCCCTGCTGCCGAGAGCCCTGGCCCCGTGCCGGGGCTTCTTGCTTTCGGCGCCTCGCCGATGAGGGCCTACCCCCGCCGACACAGTGACACCAGCGCCGCCTTGGAGCGCACCCCCAGCTTGGCGTAGGCGCGCTTGCGGTAGGTCTCGGCGGTGGAGAGGGCGACATCGAGCGCAGCGGCGGCGGTCTTGAGGGTGTGGCCGCGCAGAAGAAAGAGGCAGAGCTGGCGCTCGCGGGCGGAGAGCGGCGCCAGTGCCGCGGCCTCCTCTTCGCTGGCGGGCAGGGCGGCGGGGCGCGCCTGGCGGTAGTGGCGGCGGATCAGGCTGGCCAGCAGGGGCATCAGGGCGCCGAGGGTCGCCAGCTCGCCTGAGCGGAAGCGTCCCCGGCCGAGGTCCCGGTAGAGGTTGAGGTAGTAGACGACGGGGCCCGCGGGAATCAGCAGCGAGACCTTGTCGGCGAGATCGGGAAAGGCGAAGAGGTGGCGGCGGTAGGCCGGCGACATCGTCTCGGTCTGCATCGGCGCAAGCTCTCCCGGGGCCTCGTCGCTGCCCTCCGCCAGCAGCTGGCGCAGCCGGGGATAGTGGGGATCCTGGCGGAAGAGCCCGCCGGCATAGAGGGCGGCGAGGCGCCCGGCGACCTTGGGGAAGCGCGAGTTGTCCACCAGCCGGGTCTCCATCCTGTCGCCCTCGGCGTAGGCGAAGAGGATGCACTGCTCGATGCCCACCCCAAGGTGCAGCAGGGCGATCAGGTCCTCCTCGAAGCGCGCACTGCCCAGGTGGGCCACGCACTCGGCCACGGCTGCCAGCAGCGCCGGCCAGTCCGGGGAGAGACCTGTCGAGGATGCGGTTGTCAGGGTTGCCACCTTCGTCGCAGGGTGTGGGGGTTCTGTCCCCTCTTTGACGGGACAGGGGGCGGCTCGGCCCGGGGATACGCTGCCTCGACGTCAGACAGCCACGCCATACAACAACGCCAACCCCTGTCAGGAGAGAGGCCATGCGACCCGCCGGACGCGCCGAGACCGATTCGCTCTACTTCGATTATCCGCATTTCCCCTTCGTTCGTCCTCCCGAGCTCGAGGGCCAGGCGGTGCGCCACCGGGTGGCCATCGTCGGTGCCGGCCCGGTGGGGGTGACCGCCGCTCTGGAGCTGGCCCGCCACGGCATCGCCTCGGTGGTGCTGGACGACAAGGCCACCGTCAACGACGGCTCCCGGGCCATCTGCATCTCCCGCCACAGCCTGGAACTCCTCCAGCAGCTCGGCGTCGATGCGCCCTTCACGGCGAAGGGGCTGGGCTGGACCCAGGGGCGCACCTACTTCCGAGACCGCGAGATCTATCGCTTTCGCATGCCGCACTCCGACCAGGAGCGCTACGCCCCGATGGTCAACCTGCAGCAGCAGTACATCGAGCAGTTCCTGATCGACAAGGCCCAGGCGAGCGATCTGATCGAGTTGCGCTGGCAGAGCGCGGTTACCGGCGTGAGCCAGGATGCCGACGGCGTGACCCTCCGGGTGACCACCCCCGAGGGGGAGTACGCGCTGGCCTGCGACTACCTGCTGGCCGCCGACGGCGGGCGCAGCCGCCTGCGCGAGTCGCTGGGGCTCTCCCTGCATGGCCAAGCCTACGAGGGCCGCTACGTGATCGCCGACGTGCGCCTGAAGTCCGACTTCCCCACCGAGCGCCGCGCCTTCTTCCACTCGAAGGCGCTGCCCGACGCCACCATCCTGGTCCACCGGCAGCCCGATCATATCTGGCGCATCGACTATCAGCTCGGCCCCGACGAGGACCCGGAGCAGGCGGTGGAGGAGGCCAGCATCCGCGAGAAGGTGAGCCTGATCATCCGCGAGGTGATGCACGAGAGCGATGAGTGGGAGCTGGAGTGGTGGAGCCTCTACAAGGCCTACACCCTGGCGCTGGATGACTACCGGCACGGTCGCGTGCTCTTCATCGGCGACAGCGCCCACCTGGTGCCGATCTTCGGCGTGCGCGGCCTCAACAACGGCCTGGCCGATGCCGCCAACGCCGGCTGGAAGCTCGCCTGGGTGCTCAAGGGCCAGGCCCCGGAGGCCCTGCTCGACAGCTACAGCCCGGAGCGGCGCGGTGCCACCCTGGACGTCTTCGCCAACGCCGGCAAGAGCACCCGCTTCATGACCCCGCCGACCCGCGGCTACCGGCTGATGCGCAACGCTGCCCTGGCGCTGGCCTTCCACAACGACTACGCCAGCGGCTTCGCCAACCCCCGCCAGGTGACCCCCTGCACCTACGCCGAGAGCCCGCTGACCCTGGCCGACGACCCGGCCTTCTCCGCCGGCCCGGTGCCCGGGGCGCCGCTGATCAATCGCCGCCTGGGTGACGACGACTTCCTGCTCGACCACCTGGGCACCGGCTTCACCCTGCTGCACTTCAGCGAGGATGGGCGCGTCGCGCCGGCCCTGCGGGAGAGCCTCGACAGCCTGCAGGCCCGGGGTCACGACCTCACCCTGCTGCGGGTGGCGCGTTCGCCGGCGGATGCCCAGACCCTGGTCGACGTGGATGGCAGCCTGTTCGCCGGCTATGGCGCCGAGCCCGGCAGCGCCTACCTGGCACGCCCCGACCGCCACGTGACGGCCCGCTGGAAGCGCCTCGACCCCGCCGACCTCGAGGCCACCCTCAACGCTGCCCTCAAGACTGCCCTGGGAGGAGACTGATCATGACCGCACCGACGCTGCCCTTCGCCGATCTCGAACAGGTCTACGAGTGCCTGGCCACTACCCTGGATGCGCTGCCGGAGGCCGACGAGAGCCACTTCCTCGCCCAGCTGGCGCTGGCCCTGGCGCACCGCGTGCCCGATATCGATCAGGTGATGGCCGCCATCGACGAGGCCCGGGAAGGCGCCACCATCGACCAGGGCTAGGAGTTCTTCGGCGCGTCTAACGGACCCGGCGCCTCGGCGCCGGGTTCCGCTTTCCAGCCCCGGAGCCGCCGGGCGAACACCAGCCCCAACACCAGCAGCCAGGCGCCGGCCAGCGCCAGCAGCACGCCGCTGCCGGCCAGGCGCAGCACCAGGGCGCCGAGGCTGACTCCCACCGACTGGCCGAGGAACAGGCAGCCGGCGAACACCGCCATGGCGGTGCCGCGGGCGGCGGGGGCCATCTGGGTGGCGTTGGTCTGCAGGGTGCTGTGCATCATGTAGAAGCCGAGCCCCGCGGCGAAGGCGCCCCCGGCCGCGAGGCCAGGCCCCGGCGCCAGTGCCACCAGGCAGAAGCCCGCTCCCATCAGCAGGCCGCCCAGGGCGGCCAGCCCGGTCTCCCCGAGCCTTGCCACCAGCGGCCTGGCCAGGGCGGCGAAGAGCAGCCCGCCGACCCCGAACAGCGCCACCAGCAGCCCCGCCATGGTCAGCGAGACCCCGAGCCGTTCGTGCAGGTGGCTCGCCGCGAAGGCGAGGGCGCCGAAGGCGGCGATCCCCTCCAGAAACACCAGTGCGAGGATCTGCCGGGCGCGGGGTATGGCCAGCACCCCGCTGAGCCGCGCCAGGAAGGCGACGCCGCCACTGGCCTGCCCCGGTGGTGCCAGCGTCGGCTCGCGCAGCACGGCGCCGGTCAAGAGCCCCCCGGCGAGCAGAAAGAGCAGCGCCAGCACCAGGAAGGCGGCCTGCCAGCCCAGGGTGTCGGCGAGCAGCCCGCCCATCACCTGGCCGGTGATCAGCCCCATCACCGCCCCCGAGAGCATATGGGCCAGGGTCACCTGGCGCGCCTCATAGCCGACGTTATTGCCCACCCAGGCCATGGAGAGCGGGATGATCGCCGCGGCGGTGGCCCCGCTCAGGGTGCGGAACAGCAGCAGGGAGGAGAGCGAGCCGGCCAGCGCCGAGCCGATGGCGCCGAGCGCGCAGGCCAGGGTGGCCAGGCCGATCACCCGCAGGGTGCCGTAGCGATCTCCCAGCGGACCATAGCAGAGCTGCATCAGGCCGTAGGCGATGGCGAAGACGGTGATGTTCTGAGCCACGTCCGCCACCGGCCGTTCGAAGGCCTGGGAAAGCGCTGGCAGCATGGCGTCGGTGATGCGCATGGAGGCCATGCTGGCGAAGCCGGCCAGGGCCAGCAGCAGGATCACGCGGGTGTTCGTGGAGGGCATGGGGCGTCCGGGTCAGGGCATGGGGATGGCGGTCTCGTCCTTGATCGCGCGCAGCACGAAGTTGGAGTGGACCTGGGAGATGCCCGGCAGGGTGAAGAGTTTCTCGTTGAGAAAACGATCGTAGGCGGCCATGTCCTCGATCACCACCCGCAGCACGAAGTCGGCGTTGCCGGTGGTGGCGTAGCACTGCAGCACCTCCGGGTACTGGGTGACCCGCTCCTCGAAGTCAGTGGTGCTGTCGATGCTGTGGCGGCGCAGGGTGATCATCACCAGGGCGCAGAGCGGCTGGCCGACCCGGGCCGGGTCCACCAGGGCGGCGAAGCGCTTGATCACGCCGCTGGCCTCCAGCGCCTTGACCCGTCGCCAGCAGGCCGCGGGGGAGAGGCCGATCTGTTCGGCGAGTTCCTGGTTGGTGATGCGGCCCTGCCGCTGGAGCACCTTCAGGATGCGGCGATCGTGGCCGTCGAGCTGGTCGTCTTGCATGGGGCATTTCACGTCTTGTCGTTATAGGAAAGATCATTTCCTTTCCAGAATCAAAAAGAAAGCCTGTCTCATATAGTAGCGCTCAACCGGTTGATTTCGAAAGCACCTTTATCGCCATCGGGTCTAGACTTCGCAGCATACAACGATAACGAACCCTTGACCGAGGTGGCGACCATGAACGCTCACACCCCCGCCGTCGTCCCGGGCGATGCCCTCGACGGCACGCTCGACGACTATACCCTGGCCGACCGCTATACCCGTGACACCGGGCGCATCTTCCTCACCGGCACCCAGGCGCTGGTGCGCATCGCCCTGCGGCAGGCCGCCCTGGACCGCCGCGACGGCCGTCATACTGCGGGCCTGATCAGCGGCTACCGCGGCTCGCCCCTGGGCGGCGTCGACCAGGCCCTGTGGCAGGCCAGGGAGCCCCTGGCCGAGGCCAATATCGAGTTCGTGCCGGCCATCAACGAGGACCTGGCGGCCACCATGATGCTCGGCTGCCAGCAGGTGGAGACCGACCCGGACCGGCAGGTCGAGGGGGTCTTCGGCCTCTGGTACGGCAAGGGGCCCGGCGTCGATCGTGCCGGCGATGCCCTGAAGCACGGCAACGCCTACGGCAGCTCTCCCAACGGCGGCGTGCTGGTGGTGGCCGGCGACGATCACGGCTGCGTCTCCTCCTCCATGCCTCACCAGTCCGACGTGGCCTTCATGGCCTGGTTCATGCCGGTCGTGAACCCGGCGTCCCTGGCCGAATACGAGGCGTTCGGCCTGTGGGGCTATGCCCTGTCGCGCTTCTCGGGCTGCTGGGTCGGCTTCAAGGCGGTCTCCGAGACGGTGGAGAGCGGCGCCTCCCTCGAGGCCACGCCGCTGCCCGAGTTCGAGCCTCCGGAGTTCACGCCGCCGCTGGATGGCCTCCACTACCGCTGGCCGGACCTGCCCGGGCCCCAGCTGGAGGCCCGCATCGAGCACAAGCTGGCGGCGGTGCAGGCCTTCGCCACCGCCAACCCCATCGACCGGCGCCTCTATGCCAACGAGGAGGCGCGCTTCGGCATCGTCACCACCGGCAAGGGGCACCTGGACCTGATGGAGGCGCTGCGCCTGCTGGGGCTCGGCGAGAGGGAGCTGCGCGAGCTGGGGGTGGAGCTCTACAAGGTGGGCATGGTGTGGCCGCTGCACCGCCGCGGCATCCTCGAGTTCGTGCACCCCAAGCAGGAGGTGCTGGTCATCGAGGAGAAGCGCGGGATCATCGAGAGCCAGATCAAGGAGTACATGTCCGAGCCGGACCGCCCCGGCGAGGTGCTGATCACCGGCAAGCAGGACGAGGCGGGCCGACCGCTGATCCCCTACGTGGGCGAGCTGAGCCCGCGGCTGCTGGCCGGCTACGTGGCCGAACGGGTCGAGCGCTTCTTCGGCATCGACCTCTCCGCGCGCCTCGCCAAGCTGGACCGCTGCCGCGCCGAGGCACGCGAGCTTCGCGGCGTGCGCCGCCTGCCCTACTTCTGCTCCGGCTGCCCCCACAACAGCTCCACCAGGGTGCCGGAGGGCAGCAAGGCGCTGGCCGGCATCGGCTGCCACTTCATGGCCTCCTGGATGGGGCGCAACACCGAATCGCTGATCCAGATGGGCGGCGAGGGGGTCAACTGGGTGGGCAAGAGCCGCTTCACCGGTAACGGCCACGTATTCCAGAACCTGGGCGAGGGCACCTGGTTCCACTCCGGCTCCATGGCGGTCCGCCAGGCGGTGGCCGCCGGGGTCAACATCACCTACAAGGTGCTCTTCAACGACGCCGTGGCGATGACCGGCGGCCAGCCGGTGGACGGCCAGATCACCGTGCCGATGATCGCCCAGAGCTCCGCCGCCGAGGGGGTAAAGCGCATCGCGGTGGTCAGCGACGAGCCCGAAAAGTATCGCGGCCACCGGGGCCAGTTCCCGAAGGGCGTGACCTTCCACCACCGCGACGAGATGGACGCCCTGCAGCGGGAGCTGCGCGAGATCCCCGGCTGCAGCGTGCTGATCTATGACCAGGTGTGCGCCGCCGAGAAGCGCCGCCGCCGCAAACGCGGTCTGATGGAGGACCCGGCCAAGCGGGTCTTCATCAACCATCACGTCTGCGAGGGGTGCGGCGACTGCTCGGTGCAGTCCAACTGCCTCTCGGTGGTGCCTCGCGAAACGGAGCTCGGCCGCAAGCGCAAGATCGACCAGTCCTCCTGCAACAAGGATATGTCCTGCGTGGGCGGCTTCTGCCCCAGCTTCGTCACCGTGGAGGGGGGCGAGCTGCGCAAGGGCCAGGGCGTGGCCGTGGACGAGGCCTTCTGGCGCCGGGTGGAAGCGCTGCCGCTGCCCCAGGCCCCGCTGCTCACCCGACCCTATGACCTGCTGGTGGGCGGCGTCGGCGGCACCGGCGTGGTCACCGTGGGGCAGCTGATCACCATGGCCGCCCACCTGGAGGGGCGCGGCACCAGCGTGCTGGACTTCATGGGCTTCGCCCAGAAGGGCGGCACCGTGCTGAGCTATGTGCGCCTCGCCCCCGCGCCCGCCGATCTCCACCAGGTGCGCATCGAGGCGGGCCAGGCCGACGCCGTGATCGCCTGCGACATGGTGGTGGCGAGCTCGCGGAAGGCCCTCGACGTGCTCAAGGCCGATACCACGCGGGTGGTGGCCAACCTGGCCGAGCTGGCCACCGCCGACCACGTGCTCTACCGCGACGCCGACATGCAGGCGGACCAGCGCCTGGGCCTGCTGCGCGACGCCGTGGGCGCGGCCAACTTCGCCACCCTGGACGCCAACCGCCTGGCGGAGCAGCTGCTGGGGGATACCGTCTTCTCCAACGTCATGATGCTCGGCTTCGCCTGGCAGCAGGGCCTTCTGCCGGTGGGCGAGGCGGCGCTCAAGCGCGCCATCGAGCTCAACGGCGTGGCCATCGAGAAGAACCTGCGCGCCTTCGCCTGGGGCCGCCTGGCGGCGGTGGAGCCGGAGACCCTGCAGCGTCGCCTGGACGAGGCGCCCCTGGCCGCCGACGCCAGCCTCGACGAGGTGATCGCCCGCCACGCGCGGCTGCTGACGCGCTATCAGGACGGTGCCTATGCCGAGCGCTTTCTGCAGAAGGTGGCCCGGGTGCGCGAGGCCGAGGCACGCCTCGGTGCCGGCGAGGCGCTGACCCAGGCGGTGGCCACCCAGCTCTACCGGCTGATGGCCTGCAAGGACGAGTACGAGGTGGCGCGCCTCTACACCGAGAGCGACTTCCTCGCCGAGCTCGAGGCCACCTTCGGCGGTGACTATCGGCTCAGCTTCCACCTGGCGCCGCCGCTGCTGGCCGGCCGCAAGGACGCCCGCGGCCGGCCGGTGAAGCGCCGCTTCGGGCCCTGGATGCTCAAGGCGATGAAGGGGCTGGCCCGGCTGCGCGGCCTGCGCAACGGCCCCTTCGACCCCTTCCGCTTCAGCGCCGACCGCAAGCTGGATCGCCGCCTGCTGGCGGAGTACGAGGCGCTGCTCGACGAGCTGGTGACGCGCCTGGACGCCGGCACCCACGCCACCGCCATGGCGCTGGCCAAACTGCCGGAGGAGATCCGCGGCTTCGGCCCGGTGCGCGAGGCGGCGGCCGAGAAGGCCGCCGCGCGCCGCGCGCGGCTGCTCGAGGAGCTGCGTGAGGGGCGGCCGGTGACCATCGCCGCCGAGGCCGCCTGACGGCATCGCACCGGTAACGCAGAAGGCCACGCATTGCGTGGCCTTCTGCATGGTGGTCCCTGTGCCTGCCCTCAGCCCTCAGCCCTCAGCCCTCAGCCCTCAGCCCTCAGCCCTCGCCGGCCGGGCAGCGCTCGGCCGACTCGGCGCGGCGGCGCACCAGCAGCAGGTGGCTCGCCAGCGACAGCAGCCCCATCAGGCCTATGGTCAGGGCCAGGGTGCGCGTGCTGCCGTCGTGGAACTGGCCCACCAGGCCGCCCACCACCGCGGCGATGGTCATCTGCAGGAAGCCGAACAGCGACGAGGCCGCGCCGGCGCACTGCGCATTGGGTGCCAGGGCGCCGGCCATGGTCTGGGGCATCAGGATGCCCACCCCCAGCATGAACACCATGTGCGGGCCCACCACCGCCCAGGGGGCATGCACGCCGAGGAGGGCCAGGCCGGCCATGGCCGCGCCTCCCGCCGCACAGATCAGGGTGCCCCGGGTGATCAGCCGGTCGCGGCCCAGGCGGTGGCTGTAGCGGCCGCTGACCAGGGTGCCGGCGAAGAAGCCCGCCACGATCAGCGTGAACAGCACGCCGTAGAGGGTCGGCGACACGCCCAGGTACTCGATCAGCACGAAGGACGAGCCGGAGAGGTAGGCGAAGAGCCCCGAGAAGGCCGCGGCGTTGACCAGCGTATAGCCGATGAAGGCGCGCTGGCCCAGCAGCAGCCGGAAGTTGGCCAGTATCGCCCGCGGGGCGATCGACTGGCGGCGCTCCCGGGGCAGCGGTTCGGGCAGCAGCAGCACCAGCACGGCGAGCATCACCGCGGCATAGAGCGCCAGCACCACGAACACCGACTCCCAGCCGAAGAACAGCAGCAGCCCCGCCCCCACCACCGGGGCCAGGGCCGGGGCCAGCGCCATGGTGCTGGCCATGTAGGAGAGGATGCGCCCCGCCTCGATGGGGCCGTGGATGTCGCGCACCGCGGCGCGCCCCAGCACCGGGCCGGCGGCGCCCCCGAAGGCCTGCAGGAAGCGGCCCACCAGCAGCCACTCGATGTTCGGTGCCAGGGCGCAGAGCAGGCTTGCCGCCAGGAACAGGGCGATCCCGGCGATCATCACCGGGCGGCGGCCGAAGCGATCCGAGACCGGGCCGCAGAGCAGCTGGGCCAGGGCGAAGCCGGCCATGTAGAGGCTCAGCGTCAGCTGCACCCGGTCCGGGCCGGTGCCCAGCGCCTCGGCCATGGCCGGCATGGCGGGCAGGTACATGTCGGTGGCCAGGGGGCCCAGCGCGGTCAGCGCGGCCAGGGTCGCCACCGTGGCGGGGGAGGTCAGCTTCAGCACCCGATGTTCCTTCTGCTGTGGGGCCTCTCGGAGCGTGGAAAGGCTCGGGAACGCGAGGCGGGCGCCTCTCCGGCCGGAGAGGCGCCCGCTTATCATTAGCCTGCTTATTCTAGATCAGCCGGCGTCGGGTTGCGCCCCCGGGGCGGCCTGGGCGAAGGCCGGCAGGGCGCGGCAGCGCTCGGTGATGCGCCGGATCCTCGGGTAGGGCGAGAGGTCGCACTCGAAGCGCTCGGCGTTGAACACCTGGGGCACCAGGCAGAGATCCGCCAGGGTGGGGGTGTCGCCGTGGCAGAAGTCGCCGCTGCCCGCCTCGGGGGTCAGCATCGCCTCCAGGGCCTGGAAGCCCTCGGCGACCCAGTGGCGGTACCAGGCCAGCTTGGCCGCCTCGTCCGCCCCCAGCTCGCCCACCAGGTACTTGAGCACCCGCAGGTTGTTGAGCGGGTGGATCTCGCAGGCGACCAGCTGGGCCAGGGCGCGCACCCGGGCGCGGCCGGCGGGGTCTTCCGGCAGCAGCGCCGGCTCGGGGTGCACCTCGTCCAGGTACTCGCAGATCGCCAGCGACTGGACGAGGGTCACCCCCTCGTCGGTCTCGAGCGACGGCACCAGCCCCAGGGGGTGGCGGGCGAGGTTGGCCTCGCCGCGCTGCTCGCCCTTGACCAGGTTGACCGGGACCTGGTCATGGGCCAGGCCCTTGAGGTTCAGGGCGATGCGCACCCGGTAGGCGGCCGAGGAGCGGAAGTAGCCGTAGAGCGTGGTCATGGGGCACTCCTTGCTGGGTTCGAGACGTCAGGGCTGGTACTTCACCACCTGCTGGTCGATGGCGCCGAAGATGCTCCTGCCCTCGCGGTCGAACATCTCGATGCGCACCCGGTCGCCGAAGCGCATGAAAGGGGTCTTGGCCGCGCCGTGCAGGATCTGCTCCACCATGCGTACCTCGGCCAGGCAGCTGTAGCCCACGCCACCGTCCGCCACCGGCTTGCCGGGGCCGCCGTCGGCGTCCGGGTTGGAGACGGTACCTGAGCCGATGATGGCGCCGGCGCCGAGATAGCGGGTCTTCGCCGCGTGGGCGATGAGCTCCGGGAAGCCGAAGATCATGTCGGGGCCCGCCTCGGGCTCGCCGAACTTCTCGCCGTTGAGGTGCACGGTCAGCGGCAGATGGACGCGGCCGTCCTGCCAGGCGTCGCCCAGCTCGTCCGGGGTGACGGCGATGGGCGAGAAGGCGGAGGCGGGCTTGGCCTGGAAGAAGCCGAAGCCCTTGGCCAGCTCGCCGGGGATCAGGCCGCGCAGGCTGACGTCGTTGACCAGCATCACCAGCTTGATGTGGCCGGCCGCCTGCTCCGGGGTCACCGCCATGGGCACGTCGTCGGTGATCACCGCGATCTCGCCCTCGAAGTCGATGCCGTGCTCCTCGCTGACCGCCTCGATGTCATCACAGGGGGCAAGAAACTTGTCGCCGCCGCCCTGGTACATCAGCGGGTCGGTCCAGAAGGTCTCGGGCATCTCGGCGTTGCGCGCCTGGCGCACCAGCTTGACGTGGTTGAGGTAGGCGGAGCCGTCGGCCCAGTGGTAGCTGCGCGGCAGCGGCGAGTGCAGCTGGCCCTGGTCCAGGGCGAAGGCGCCTTCGGCGCTGCCCGCGTTGAGCTCGGCGTAGCGGGCCTCGAGCTTCGGGCTCACCGCGTCCCAGGCCTCGATGGCCTGCTGCAGGGTGGGGGCGATGTCGGTGGCGGAGACGCCGCGGGAGAGGTCCCGGGAGACGATGATCAGTTCACCGTCGCGTCCGTTCTTGAGGGTGGCCAGTTTCATGGGCGTTCAATCCTTGTCGTCGGGGGCGGGGCCGCGTGGCGGCCCGTCGTCATTCTGGGTGAGGGGCGCGTGGCTCAGGGCCGGTTCGGATCGAAGTGCGAGCGCAGGGTCGACCAGACGTCCACGTAGTCGCGCTGGCGGAACTCCGCCTCCAGCGCCGCCTCGGTGGGATGGTAGACGTAGCGGCTTTCGAACATGAAGGCCAGGGTGGCGCCCTGGTAGTGGGGCGTCAGCTCGGCATTCGAGGCCTTCTCGAAGGTCTCGGCATCCGGCCCGTGGGGCGACATGCAGTTGTGCAGGCTGGCGCCGCCGGGCAGGAAGCCCTCCGCCTTGGCATCGTACTCGCCGTGGATCAGCCCCATGAACTCGCTCATCAGGTTGCGATGGAAGTAGGGCGGACGGAAGGTGTTCTCGGCCACCATCCAGCGCGGCGGGAAGATCACGAAGTCGATGTTGGCCATCCCCGGGGTGTCGGAGGCGGAGGTCAGCACGGTGAAGATCGAGGGGTCCGGATGGTCGAAGCTCACCGTGTTGATGGTGTTGAAGCTGGCCAGATCGTACTTGTAGGGGGTGACGTTGCCGTGCCAGGCCACCACGTCCAGGGGCGAGTGGTCCAGGTCGGTGACCCAGAAGCGCCCGGAGAACTTGGCCACCAGCTCGAAGTCGCCCTGCAGGTCCTCATAGGCCGCCACCGGGCTCAGGAAGTCGCGGGGGTTGGCCAGGCCGTTGGCGCCGATGGGGCCGAGGCCGGGCAGCTCGAAGGGGCTGCCGTAGTTCTCGCACACATAGCCGCGGGCGGCGTCGACGCCCGCCCCCAGGCGCACCTGAAACTTGATGCCGCGGGGGATCAGGGCGATCTCGCCGCTGGCGACGTCCAGCTCGCCCATCTCCGTGCGCAGGCGCAGGGTGCCCTGCTGCGGCACGATCAGAAGCTCGCCGTCGGCGTTGTAGAAGAAGCGCTCGGTCATGTCCCGGTTGAAGGCGTAGACGTGCACGCCGCAGCCGGCCTGGGTGCCGGCATCGCCGTTGACGGCGATGGTCAGCAGGCCGTCGACGAAGTCGGTGGGCGCCTCCGGCAGCGGCACCGGGTCCCAGCGCATCTGGTTGGGGTCGGCGGCGGGGCGGGCCAGCGGCGCGGTGGCCACGGCGCGGTCGGGCAGCGGCCGGTAGGCGCTCTGGGAGACCGAGGGGCGGATGCGGTAGAGCCAGCTGCGGAAGTTCTGGTGGCGCGGCGCGGTGAAGGCGGAGCCGGTGAACTGCTCGGCGTAGAGGCCGTAGGCGCAGCGCTGGGGCGAGTTCTGCCCCTCGGGCAGGGCGCCGGGCAGCGCCTCGCTGGCGAAGTGGTTGCGAAAGCCGCTCTGGTACTCGAGTGTCTGGGTCGTCATGGGGTCGTCCTCTCTTGTTCTGTCGCCGGGGCCTCGGCCCGGCCGGCGATGGCCAGGGCCTCCTCCAGCACCGACTGCTCGCCGATATGGTTGGCCAGCAGCAGGATCAGCCGGGCGTTGATCCGCTCGCTCTCGGTCTCGCTGCGCTCGCGGTGCAGCTCGGTCAGCGCGGCGTAGAAGGCGTCCGGGTCGGTGAAGTTCGGATTCAGCTCAAGCCGTGGCATGGCGGCCTCCCTGGATGGTGGTGTCGGCGGTCGCGGCGAGGTGGGCGCCCAGGGCGCGGGCCAGGGCATCGTCGACGGCGGCGGCGGACAGGTCACGCCAGCGGGCGGCGACATGCTGGTCGGGGCGGATCAGGTAGCCGGCGCCGGCGGTGAGGCCGTAGCGCTCGTCGATGAGCCCGTCGCGGTCCTCCACCTGGGTGGTGCGCGGCAGGGCGGCGAGGGCGTGGGGCGCCGGGCCGACGATCACCAGGTCGAGATCCGCCTGGCGGTCCAGCAGCTCGCCCAGCTCCGCGGCGAGGGCCTCGGCGCGGGCGGCGTCGACGCGGCCATCGAGCAGCAGCACGAAGCGGTTGCCGAACTGGTGGAGCAGCCAGGCCGCCTCACCGGCCAGGTTCACCGGAGCGTCCTTGGCCGGGCTGCCGGGGCGCAGGTCGGCGGGGCCGCCTTCGGCCGGATACCCATAGGCGTCGGGGCCGTTGAGGGGCGAGCCGTCGTAGCGGCAGGGCAGCGAGAGGCGGCCGCTGTTAACCAGGCTGCGGGCGAAGGGATAGTGCTCGGCCAGCTCCAGGGTCACGTCGCGGAACAGCCGGCTGACGCGGCTCTTCGGGGTAATGAAGTCGGTGGCGCGGGTGGAGTTGAGGATATTCTCCGCCGCGCCGTGCTGGCGCTCGGTGTTGTAGGTGGCCAGCAGCGCCTCGGGGGCCTGGCCCTTGAGGATCCGGGCCAGCTTCCAGGCCAGGTTCTCGGTGCTCTGCAGGGCGCCGTTGGCGCCTCGGGCGCCGAAGGGCGAGACCTGGTGGGCGGCGTCGCCCATGAACACCACCCGGTTGAAGATGAAGTCGTCCATCTTGCGGCAGCGGAAGGTGTAGACGCTGGCCCACTCCAGCTCGAACTCCACCTCCTCGCCGAGCATCGCCTGCACGCGGGGGCGGATGTTCTCCTCCTTCTTCTCCTCCTCCGGGTCGGCGTCCCAGCCCAGCTGGAAGTCGATGCGCCAGACGTTGTCCGGCTGGCGGTGCAGCAGCACCGACTGGTTGGGATGGAAGGGCGGGTCGAACCAGAACCAGCGCTCGGTGGGGAAGTCGGCCTTCATGATCACGTCGGCGATCAGGAAGCGGTCCTGGAACACCTGGCCACGACTCTCCAGGCCCAGCATGTCGCGGATCTTGCTGTTGGCGCCGTCGGCCACCAGCAGGTAGTCGCAGGTCAGGCGGTAGTCGCCGTCCTGGGTGGCGACGGTGAGCGCGGTCTGCCCGGGCTGCGCATCGACCTCGGTGACCCTGTGCAGCCAGCGCAGGTCGATCCACTCGGCCAGCGCCTCGGCGCGGTCGACCAGGTACTCCTCGAAGTAGTACTGCTGCAGGTTGATGAAGGCCGGGGCGCGATGGCCCGCCTCCGGCAGCAGGTTGAAGTCGTAGACCTCGCGCTCCTGGAAGAAGACGCGGCCGTGCTGCCAGGTCACGCCCTTGTCGAGCATGGGCTCCCCGCAGCCGAGGCGGTCGAGGATCTCCAGGGTGCGCTTGGCGAAACAGATGGCGCGGGATCCCACGCTGACGGTGTTGTTGTCGTCCAGTACCACGCTCGCGATGCCCTGCTGGGCCAGGTCGATGGCCGCGGCGAGGCCCGAGGGGCCGGCGCCGACGATCACCACCGGGCAGTGGCGCACCTCGCTGCTGTCGAGCTCGGCGGGGCGTCGGTAGGGGTAGACGGGATTGTTGTAGGTCGTTGGCATGCGATGCTCCCATGGGGACGCCGGGTGCGCTGCACCCGACGGCCGGTCACGGTCCGGGGGATGGTCCCGAGGGACCCTTACTGGTTCTCGACCACTTCCTGCAGCGAGTGCCACATGGCGGTGTCGCGCTCGGCGGTCCAGATGCGCGGATCCGGGTATTCGCCGCCCGCCTCGTCGTAGCAGCGGGTGATGTCGAAGGGCACGCAGTGATCGAAGATCACCCAGTGGCCGTACTTCGGCTTGAGCAGGGCGTAGGTCTCGGCGTAGCACTCGGAGAGCGACTTGCCGGCGGCCTTGCCCGCCTTGACGCTCTCGTACATGTCGTTGAGGAAGTCGCGGGTGCCCTGGATGGCCTCCTGGCACAGCTCGGGGGTGGTGAGGGCATCGCCGCGGCCCGGTACCAGCTGCTGGGGGGCCATGGCCTCCAGGCGTTCCAGGGTGGCGGGCCAGTACTCGTGGTAGGCGTCGCCGGTGTAGGGCGTGGCGCCGTACTCGACCAGGTCGCCGGAGAACATCACCTTCTCCTCGGGCAGCCAGACGATGGTGTCGCCCTTGGTGTGGCCGCGGCCCAGGTGGATGATGCGCACCTCGCGCTTGCCCATGAACACCGTCAGCTCCTTCTGGAAGACGATGTTGGGCCAGGTCAGGCCGGGCACGGAGTCGACGCCCTGGAACAGGCGCGGGAAGCGGCCGACCTCGGATTCGTAGTCCTGCTGGCCGCGCTCCACGATCAGGTCGTAGGTGTGCTGGCTGGCGTAGATGTTCTCGGCGTCGTAGGCGGAGGCGCCCAGCACGCGCACGGCGTGGTAGTGGGTCAGCACCACGTGCTTGATCGGCAGGTCGGTGACCTCGCGGATCCGGCGGATCACGTCCTGGGCCATGATCGGGGTGGCCTGGGTGTCGATGACCATCACGCTGTCGTCGCCGATCACGATGCCGGTGTTGGGGTCGCCTTCGGCGGTGTAGGCGTAGAGGCCCTCGGCCAGCTTGGTGAAGCTGACCTGCTTCTCTTCGGTATCGGCGTGGGACGCGAACTTCTTGCTCATGGTTCCTCCGGTGTCGTCGGGGTCGTCACGCTCTGGCGACGCGCTTCTGTTGTCAGGATGAGCTGCTTGTCTGGTCGAGCGAGCATAGTTGCTATTGAAACTAGATGTCCAGCCTGTCGAGGGATTCCTCGCCGACTGCATCGCCGAGAGACGGCAAAATTCTGCCTCAGATCAACGTTTTTCCTGGATTTTCATACCTAAGTCTAAGTGCCTCGCACCGCAAATTAGTTGCACAGGAGACTGTGTGCCGGCAAGGTGGCGACCATAACAATCTCCCGTGACGACCAGGAGCCAACCAGAGCCATGTCGACCTCAGCCCTCCTCTGGCCGCGCATCGGTCGGGGTCTGCAGCTGATGCTGGAGGGGGTGGCCGGTGCCACCCTCTTCGGCATGATGCTGCTGACCACCGCCGACGTGACCGGCCGCTACTTCTTCAATTCCCCGATCCTCGGCGCCGTGGAGCTGACCCAGCTGATGCTGGCGGCGCTGGTGTTCCTGTCGCTGCCGGTGGTGTGCTGGCGCCAGGAGCACATCAGCGTCGACCTGCTCGATGCGATCTTCCCCGCCAGGCTGGTGTGGGTGCGCGAGGTGATCGTCAACCTGCTGGTGACGGCGGCGCTGTGGGTGATGGCGCGGCGCGTCTGGGCGCTGGCCGAGCGCGCCTTCGAATGGGGCGACGTGACCGAGTTCCTGCGCATCCCGCGCGGTTACCTGATCGGGCTGATCGCCGCCATGCTGGCGCTCTCGGCGCTCCTGGCCCTGGCGCGGGCGGTGCTCTACCTGCTCGAGGGCCTCAAGGTGGTCAAGCAGGGCGGTCCGCTGAGTCCTTCTACAGAACGGGGAGGGGCCCATGACTGAGGCACTCTACGGCTTTGCGGCGCTGCTGATCCTGGTGTTCCTGCGGGTGCCGCTGGCGTTTGCCATGGGCATCGTCGGTTTCGTGGGCTTCTACCTGCTGACCGGCAACTGGAACGCCGCCGAGGCGATGGCGGCGCGGCGGGTGGTGGACACCGCCATGGACTACGGCCTGTCGGTGATCCCGCTGTTCATCCTGATGGGCAACTTCGTCTCCCATGCGGGACTGTCGGACGCGCTGTTCCGCGCCTCCAACGGCTTCCTGGGCCACCGCAAGGGCGGCCAGGCCATGGCCACCATCGTCGCCTGCGGCGGCTTCAGCGCCATCTGCGGCTCGAGCCTGGCCACCTGCGCCACCATGGGGCGGGTCGCCATGCCGCAGATGCGCAAGTACGGCTACCACGACTCGCTGGCCGCGGCCTCGATCGCCGCCGGCGGCACCCTGGGCATCCTGATCCCGCCCAGCGTGATGCTGGTGATCTACGGCATCCTCACCGAGACCAGCATCCGCGAGCTGTTCGCGGCCGGGTTCATTCCCGGCATCCTGGGGATCTTCCTCTACCTGGGGGCGGTGAAGTGGGTGCTGTGGCGCGACCCGAGCGCCGGCCCGGCGGCGGAGAAGGTGCCGTGGCCGGAGCGGCTCAATGCGCTGAAGAGCGTGGGCAGCACCCTGGCGCTGTTCGTGCTGGTGATCGGCGGCATCTATCTCGGGGTGTTCACGCCCACCGAGGCGGCCGGCATCGGCGCCATGGGCGCCTTCCTGATCGCCCTGATGCGCCGGGCGCTGACGCCGAAGGTGCTGATGGCGGTGCTGATGGACACGGTGCGCACCACGGCGATGCTGTTCGCGGTGGTGCTGACGGCGCTGATCTTCGCCAACTTCGTCAACCGGGCCGGGCTGCCGGGCGACCTGCTGGCGCTGGTCAACGGGCTGAACGTGGCGCCCTTCGTGGTGATCCTGACGATCATCGCCATCTACGTGGTGCTGGGCTGCGTGTTCGAGAGCATGTCGATGCTGCTGCTCACCGTGCCGGTGTTCTTCCCGGTGGTGGCGGGGCTCGGCTACGACCTGGTGTGGTTCGGCATCCTGGTGGTGATCGTGATCGAGATCAGCCTGATCACGCCGCCGGTGGGGATGAACGTCTTCGTGCTGCGGGCGGTGCTGCCGGACGTCTCGACGGGGACGATCTTCCGTGGCGTGACGCCGTTCTGGGTGGCCGGTACGATACGGGCGCTGCTGGTGCTGGTGTTCCCGGCGATCGTGCTGTTCCTGCCCCAGCTGCTCTATTGATGGCCGCCCCTGTGAAGGCGGCCCGAGGAGAATCGCGATGAACATGGACGAGGCCGGACTCGAGGCCAGGGATCCGGGCGGTGAGGGGGCGGCATCGGCCCCCCGGGCGGAGCTGGACCTCAACCAGTTCCTGCCCTATCGGCTCAACCGCCTGGCGGACCAGATCAGCCAGTCGCTGGCCGAGCTCTATGCCGAACGCTACCAGCTCAACGTGGCCCAGTGGCGGGTGCTGGCCTGGCTCAGCCACTGCGACGACCTGACGGCGAAGAAGGTCTGCGCCTACACCAATATGGACAAGGCGCGGGTGTCGCGGGCGATCCAGGCCCTGGAGGAACGCGGCCTGATCTCCCGCACGCCCTCGCCGAAGGACCAGCGGCTGCATGACCTGCACCTCACCGAGGCGGGCCAGGCGCTGCTGGCCGAGCTGGTGCCCGAGGCCCAGGCCTGGGAGGCGGAGCTGGTGGCCACCCTCAGCGCCGGCGAGTATCGCGACCTGCTCAACGTGATGCGCAAGCTCGAACGCCAGCTGGAGCGTATCGGCTGAGACGCGCGTCTCTTCGTGGCGGGACTTTCTGATACGGGGCCCTTCTGCGGGGCCGCGTCTCGCTCCCTGTCGGCCGTTCGGTGGAAACGTGTTGCCGATTCTTTATTTGCAGGCTATCTGACGTAACGCAATGTCTTGCCCGGGGCATGAGGGGCCCGTGCTCGCTTCACGCCGAGCCATGCGTCAGGGTGTGATTTCAGATTCCTGTTTTTAAACGATTTTTCTTGCATTCTACTTAAGTTGTATTAGCTATTGGTCGCGGTGGCGTTGCGTTCATGGTCGTGGCAGAGGCATTGTATGCCCGATCGTGTTTCCCGGATTGGCGATTTGAAGTAGATCGGTGTATCGCATTGATCGCCCCGGAAGCCGCTCCCTGCCACCCGACGATAAACGCCAGCCGCCCGCGACGACGGAGGAACTACAATGAACAAGACCACAGGCCTGATGCTCGGCACCCTGACAGCCGCCATCATGAGCACTTCCGCCCTGGCCCAGACCACCCTCACGGTCAGCACCTGGGCCGGCCCCAACCACGGCATCAACACCATGGTCTGGCCGACCTGGAAATCCTGGATCGAGGAGGCCACCGAGGGCCGCGTCACCGTCGACGTGGTGCATGACATGGGCCCGCCCGCCTCCCAGATGGAGATGGTGGCCGACGGCATCGCCGATGCCACCTGGGTCTTCCACGGCTACAACACTGGCCGCTTCGAGCTGACCAAGCTGCCCGAATTCCCCACCTTCGAGGACTTCTCCTCCGAGAACGCCTCCGCCGCCTACTGGCGCACCCACCAGGAGTACCTGGCCGCCGCCGGCGAGCATCGCGGCGTCGACGTGGTGGCGGCCGGCGTGCACGGCCCGGGCTGGATCTTCAGCCGCGAGCAGTACGAGACCCTCGACGACATGAAGGGCAAGCGCATCCGCGTCGGCGGCGGCGTGATGGGGGACCTCTCCAACGCCCTGGAGCTGACCGGCGTGGCCCTGCCGCCCACCGGCGTCTACGAGGCGGGCTCCCAGGGCGTCATCGACGGCGCCATGCTGGTGCCCGAGGGCCTGCGCAGCTTCCGCGTGGCCGAGATCTTCCCCTACACCCTCAAGGTGGATGGCGGCTTCTACCGCGGCAGCTTCACCATCGTCGTGAACCCGATGTTCTGGGACCAGGTCTCCCCGGAAGACCGCGAGGCCATCGAGGAGGTCTCCGGCGAGCGCCTGTCGCGTCTGTTCGGTTACATGATGGACACCATGGACGTGCGCGGCGTCGCCTTCGCCGAGGAGCAGGGTCACACCTTCACCGAGCTGGGTGGCGATGACCTCGAGGCCCTGCGCGGTATCAGCGACGACATGATCGAGGCGTGGTCCGAGTCGGTCTCCGCGAGCCGCGGCGTCGATGCCATGGCCGCCATCGAGTTCTTCCGTGAGCAGCTCTCCGCCGCCGCCGAGGACGACAGCGTGGGCGAGCTGGTGCCCGACGAGTACAAGTAAGTCCTCCTGTCGCCACATGGAGGGCGACCGACCATGCATTCCCCGACGACTCGCGCCGCGCGCATCGGTCGGGGTCTGCAGCTGATGCTGGAGGGGGTGGCCGGTGCCACCCTCTTCGGCATGATGCTGCTGACCACCGCCGACGTGACCGGCCGCTACTTCTTCAATTCCCCGATCCTCGGCGCCGTGGAGCTGACCCAGCTGATGCTGGCGGCGCTGGTGTTCCTGTCGCTGCCGGTGGTGTGCTGGCGCCAGGAGCACATCAGCGTCGACCTGCTCGATGCGATCTTCCCCGCCAGGCTGGTGTGGGTGCGCGAGGTGATCGTCAACCTGCTGGTGACGGCGGCGCTGTGGGTGATGGCGCGGCGCGTCTGGGCGCTGGCCGAGCGCGCCTTCGAATGGGGCGACGTGACCGAGTTCCTGCGCATCCCGCGCGGTTACCTGATCGGGCTGATCGCCGCCATGCTGGCGCTCTCGGCGCTCCTGGCCCTGGCGCGGGCGGTGCTCTACCTGCTCGAGGGCCTCAAGGTGGTCAAGCAGGGCGGTCCGCTGAGTCCTTCTACAGAACGGGGAGGGGCCCATGACTGAGGCACTCTACGGCTTTGCGGCGCTGCTGATCCTGGTGTTCCTGCGGGTGCCGCTGGCGTTTGCCATGGGCATCGTCGGTTTCGTGGGCTTCTACCTGCTGACCGGCAACTGGAACGCCGCCGAGGCGATGGCGGCGCGGCGGGTGGTGGACACCGCCATGGACTACGGCCTGTCGGTGATCCCGCTGTTCATCCTGATGGGCAACTTCGTCTCCCATGCGGGACTGTCGGACGCGCTGTTCCGCGCCTCCAACGGCTTCCTGGGCCACCGCAAGGGCGGCCAGGCCATGGCCACCATCGTCGCCTGCGGCGGCTTCAGCGCCATCTGCGGCTCGAGCCTGGCCACCTGCGCCACCATGGGGCGGGTCGCCATGCCGCAGATGCGCAAGTACGGCTACCACGACTCGCTGGCCGCGGCCTCGATCGCCGCCGGCGGCACCCTGGGCATCCTGATCCCGCCCAGCGTGATGCTGGTGATCTACGGCATCCTCACCGAGACCAGCATCCGCGAGCTGTTCGCGGCCGGGTTCATTCCCGGCATCCTGGGGATCTTCCTCTACCTGGGGGCGGTGAAGTGGGTGCTGTGGCGCGACCCGAGCGCCGGCCCGGCGGCGGAGAAGGTGCCGTGGCCGGAGCGGCTCAATGCGCTGAAGAGCGTGGGCAGCACCCTGGCGCTGTTCGTGCTGGTGATCGGCGGCATCTATCTCGGGGTGTTCACGCCCACCGAGGCGGCCGGCATCGGCGCCATGGGCGCCTTCCTGATCGCCCTGATGCGCCGGGCGCTGACGCCGAAGGTGCTGATGGCGGTGCTGATGGACACGGTGCGCACCACGGCGATGCTGTTCGCGGTGGTGCTGACGGCGCTGATCTTCGCCAACTTCGTCAACCGGGCCGGGCTGCCGGGCGACCTGCTGGCGCTGGTCAACGGGCTGAACGTGGCGCCCTTCGTGGTGATCCTGACGATCATCGCCATCTACGTGGTGCTGGGCTGCGTGTTCGAGAGCATGTCGATGCTGCTGCTCACCGTGCCGGTGTTCTTCCCGGTGGTGGCGGGGCTCGGCTACGACCTGGTGTGGTTCGGCATCCTGGTGGTGATCGTGATCGAGATCAGCCTGATCACGCCGCCGGTGGGGATGAACGTCTTCGTGCTGCGGGCGGTGTTGCCGGATGTTTCCACGGGGACGATCTTCCGCGGCGTGACGCCGTTCTGGGCGGCCGGTACGATACGGGCGCTGCTGGTGCTGGTGTTCCCGGCGATCGCGCTGTTCCTGCCCCAGCTACTCTATTGATGGCCACCCGTGGCGGCGGCCCTCGGCAGCGTGCGGCGCCTTAAGCGACACCATTTATAGGGCTGTTTGTCTTTAAGATGTATCAAAAAAGCCCCCGGTTTGACTGAGGTCAAACCGGGGGATTTTGCTTTCCACTACGCTGACAGCATGCCATAAGGTGATACCAGAGAAAGGAGAGCGTTATGGAAAGGCTGTCAGATTATATTCAGGGCGAGCGGGTCGTTCGCGAGCTGCGCCGCCACGCCCCCGAGGCCCTCGAGGCGCTGGCCCGCGACCTGGAGCAGCCGCTCAGCCCGCCGCTGGAGAAGGCCATGGCGCGCAGCCTGGATGACCGTCGGGTGCCCGACTTCGCCGCCTCTGAGGTGCTGATGCCGGCGATGATGACCACCTTCGCGGTGGACCCGGCGGCTATCGCCGAGGAGGAGCTGGCCGGGCTGGAGGAGACGTGCAATCGCTGCAGCGAGGTGGGGCGCTGCTGGCAGGCGATGCGTGCCTTCGCCGAGGCCGAGGCGTGCCGCGGCTTCTGCCCCAACGCCGAGACCTTCATGGGCCGCGGCGTCGAGGAGGCCGAGGGGGTCGCCTAGCCCGGGCGGCTACTTGATGATCAGCACCGGCACCGCGGCCAGCTGTGCCACCTTGTGGCTGACGCTGCCGAGCATCAGCTCCCGGACGGTGCCGAGCCCGCGGCTGCCGATCACGATGAGGTCCTGGTGGTGCTCCTCGGCGTGGCGGCAGATGGCCCGGGCGGGGTCGCCTTCCAGCAGCAGGGTGCGGCACTCGAGCCCCTCGCGCATCACCAGCTCCCGGGCGTGGGCGAGCAGCGCCTTGCCCCGCTCGCGGGCCTGCTCGCGCTGCTCGCGGCGTGCCTGGCTGGCACTGCCGGCCATGTCGGCGAACATCAGCGGTGCCTGGCCGTCGTCGGGCAGGGCGTGCACCAGGCTCAGGCTGCCGCCGGCCTGGCGCGCCTGGGTGATGGCGGCATCCAGCACCCGCTGGCCGTGGGAGGAGCCGTCCAGGGCGGCGACGATACGTTCGAATCTCATGGTCAGCTCCGCTGCAGGCTGGGGGAAGAGGAGGCGGATGCCTCGGCGTCACGGGTGGCGAGTTCGTCGGTGATGTCCTCCTCGTGGGGCTCGCCGGCCGGCTGGCCCTCCTCGCGGCCCAGCAGCAGGAAGTAGAGCACCACACCGGAGCCGATGCCCCAGGCGGGGCCCATCACCGCGGTGAGCACGCCGATGGCCAGCACCAGCCCCCGGGAGATGTTGCTGCTCACCATGGACATCGCCACGTAGGCGCAGGCGAAGCCGGTGAGGATGATGGTCACCGAGAGCGCCACCGGCAGCATCGGCATGATGATGCCGAGCACCGGCATCAGGAGCCCGATGGGGATCGCCATCAGGTAGAAGTTGGTGGTGCCGGTGAAGAGCGAATCCATCACGTTGCGCCCCTTCTTGTAGCGCTCGATCAGAAACACCTGCACGCCGGTCCAGATCGGGCCGTGGAGCATCACCAGGGGGCCGGCGGTGACCAGCTGGGCCAGGTTGCGGATCGCCAGCACGTAGTGGCTGCGGGTGGCGTCGATGTCGAGCTTCTCGTCCGGTCGGGCGCGGTCGGCCTCCTTGAGCAGGGTGTCGGCCACCAGCAGGTCGCCGAAGGCCAGGACGTAGATCATCACCCCGATGGGCACCGCCGAGAGGATCACGCTCCAGGAGGGCAGCCCGACGGACCAGGGGGCCAGGGTATCGAGCGTCTCGCCCAACGGCGGCACGAAGATCCCCCACTGGATATCGAAGCGGAGCTCGCCGGCGATCAGCCCCACCACCCCGGCCGCGGCGAAGGCCACCAGCATGGCGTTGGCCGCCACCAGGGCCTTGAGCCGGCTGTTGGGCAGGCGCGCGAAGGGCGCGGAGAACATCAGCCCCAGCACCACCACCCAGGCGGTGACCAGGGTGAAGGGCATGTTGGGCAGACGGTCGAACTCCGACTGGAAGGCCGCCACCGCCGCGCCCATGATGATCCCCGCCTTGATGGTGGCGGGGACCAGGTTGTTGAAGCGCTCCCCCAGTCGGGTCAGGCCGAAGAAGAGAAACAGGAAGGAGACCACCAGGGTCACCGCGATCATGGCGCGGATCGCCTCCGGCCCGGGGTCGAAGCCGTTGAGGAACACCAGGGTCAGCGGCAGGCCAGCGGCGATGCCGCCCGCCGAGTAGACGTCGCCGAACAGGAAGGTCTGGGCGAAGACCCAGAAGAACATCACCAGCATCACCGTCCAGGCGATCTCGAAGGAGACGCCGAAGTACTGCATCAGCAGCGGGGCGGTGGCGCCGCCGGTGGCGAGCAGCAGCAGGCCGCCCTGGAAGTGGACGCTGGGGGTCAGGCCGACGTGCACGCCGGGAATCCGCAGGGTGAAGGGGCCCCAGTGGATGCCGGGCTGCACGGCGCCGTGGTCACGCTTGATCGTCATGGAAACTCACGTTCGTCGTCGGTCAGGGAAGGGAGTCGTGCTGGAAGGCGGCCAACACGAAAACAGGACGGGGCCTGGGGCCGCCGTCCTGTCGTGTCGCGATGGCTCAGTGGTCGAAGTTGAGCGTCACGTTCTTGCTGATCGGGAAGCACTGGCAGCTGAGCACCATGCCCGCCTCGATCTCGTAGTCCTCGAGGGCGAAGTTGGCGTCCATCTCCACCTCGCCCTCCTCCACCTTGGCCAGGCAGGTGGAACAGACCCCCGCCTTGCAGGAGTAGGGCAGGTCGGCGCCGTGGGCGTTGCCGGCATCGAGGATGCTCTGGGTGTTCTTCGGCAGCTCGAACTCCAGGGTGCGGCCGTCGATGATCACCTTGATATGGGAGCTCTCCGGGGCCACCTGGCCGACGCCGCCGGCCTCGGGGCGCCGTGCGCTGGCGGTGGGGCGGGTGCCGAACAGCTCGAGCTGGATGCGCTCCGGCGCCATGCCGAACTCCTTGAGGGTGTCGCGCACCGTCTCGGACATCGCCTGGGGGCCGCACAGGAAGGCCGCCTCGAGGCTCGGCACGTCCAGCCAGCGGTCGAACAGGGTGCGGCACTTCTCGGCATCGATGATGCCGTTGTAGAGCTCGATGTCCTGCTCCTCGCGGTTGAAGATGTGGATCAGGTTGAGCCGCTCCATGTGGCGGTTCTTCAGGTCCTGCAGCTTCTCGCGGAACATGGTGGTGGAGGTGGAGAAGTTGCCGTAGACCAGGGTGAAGCGGCTCTCGGGCTCGGTCTCCAGGGTGGTGCTGATGATCGACAGGATCGGCGTGATGCCGCTGCCGGCGGCCACGGCCAGGTAGTGGCCCTTGCGGCTCGGGTCCAGGGGCACGAAGAACTTGCCCTGGGGCGGCATCACCTCGAGGGTGTCGCCCACCTTCAGCTCCTGGTTGGCGAAGGAGGAGAAGGCGCCGCCCGGCACCAGCTTCACCGCCACGCGGATCTCGCCCTCGTGCACGCCGGTGCAGATGGAGTAGGAGCGACGCACCTCCTCCCCGGCGATCTCGCGGCGCAGGGTCAGGTACTGGCCCTGGGTGTACTGGAAGGCGTCATGCAGGGATTCGGGGACCTCGAAGGCGATGGAGACGGACTCGCTGGTCTCCTTGCGGACGTCGCGAACGGTCAGGGCGTGGAATCGGCTCATGGGGTGATCTCGTCAAAGGCACTTGAAGTAGTCGAAGGGTTCCAGGCAGTCCCGGCAGCGGTAGAGCGCCTTGCAGGCAGTGGAGCCGAACTCGCTGACCCGCTCGGTATGCTCGCTGCCGCACAGCGGGCAGGGCACCGCCGGGTCCTCGCCCAGCAGGCTGCGCTTGCTGGCACTGCCCACGGGGGGCGCGATGCCGAAGGCGCGCAGCTTCTCGCGGCCCTCCTCGGTGATCCAGTCGGTGGTCCAGGCCGGCGAGAGGCGGCGTTCGATCTGCGGGGCGACGTAGCCGGCGGCGGTCAGCGCCTCCTCGATCTGCTGCTCGATCGCCTCGGTGGCGGGGCAGCCGGAGTAGGTCGGCGTGACCTGGACCCGCAGGCGGCCCTCGACCCAGTCGATGCCGCGCACGATGCCGAGCTCCACCACGTCGACGGCGGGCACCTCGGGATCCGGCACCTCGTGGAGTACCGCCAGCACGGCGTCGACGTCGCCCTCGGGCCCGGCCGGAGGCAGGCCGCGGCGGTCGCTGCCGATCAGGTCGGTGGAGGGCCAGTCGTCCTGGCCCTCGTGCTGCCGATCGATGGGGGCGTTACCAGACGGTCGCATCGGGGTAGGCCCTCGGCAGGTACTGCATCTCCGCCAGCAGGAAGCCCAGATGCTCGGTGTGGTGGCCGGCCTTGCCGCCGGTGTACATCCAGGCATCCGCAGGCGGGCGGGTCAGGGTCGCCGCTTCCAGCACCTTCTCCACGGTGGCGTTCCAGCGGGCCACCAGGGTCTCGGCGTCCGGGGCGATGCCGGCCTCTGCCATGGCCTGGTCGACCTCGTCGAACTGCACAAGCTCGCCGGTGAAGCGCCACAGGGTGTCGATGGCGCGCTGCATGCGGGCGTGGCTCTCCTCGGTGCCGTCGCCCAGGCGCACCACCCACTCGGAGGAGCGGCGCAGGTGGTAGGTCGCCTCCTTCAGTGACTTGGCGGCCACCTCGGCGATGCGCGGGTCGCTTGCCTCGGCCAGCCCCTCGAGCAGCGGCACGTGCCAGGCGTCGAACAGGAACTGGCGCGCCATGGTCTCGGCGAAGTCGCCGTTGGGCTGTTCCACGAGCAGCAGATTGCGGAAGTCCTGGGCGTCGCGACGGAAGGCCAGGGTGTCGGCATCGCGGCCGTCCCCTTCCAGCTCCGCCGCATAGGTGAGCCAGTTGCGGGCCTGGCCGAAGAGGTCGAGGCCGACGTTCATCAGCGCCATCTCCTCTTCCAGGGCCGGCGCCTTGCCGCACAGCTCGGCGTGGCGCTGACCCAGCACCAGGGTGCTGTCGCCGAGGCGCAGCAGGTACTCTATCAGCGGGGTCTGGGTCTTGCGTGACACGTTCTGCATGGGAGCCCCCTTACATGTGGCCGACTTCTTTCGGCAGGTCGTAGAAGGAGGCGTGGCGGTAGACCTTGTCGTTGGACGGGTCGAACAGCGCTTCCTTCTCGTCGGGGGCGGAGGCGGTGATGTCGCTGGCCAGCACGACCCAGATGCTCACGCCCTCGTTGCGGCGGGTGTAGAGCTCGCGGGCGTTCTCGAGGGCCATCTGGCGATCGGCGGCATGCACGCTGCCGACATGCTTGTGGTTCAGGCCGTGCTTGCTGCGCACGAAGACTTCGTAGAGGGGCCAGTCTGCCATGGGGGAATACCTCGTTCGGTGTCGGGGGCGGACGCCGCCCGGCGGCGTCCGTGGTTGTCTGGTGTCGACAGGATCCTGTCGGCGTCTCAGGCGGCGCGGCGCTGGCGCTGCTTCTCGGCGTGGGCCACGGCGGCCTCGCGGACCCAGGCGCCCTCGTCGATGGCGCGGCGACGGGCCTCGATGCGCTCACGGTTGCAGGGGCCGTTGCCCTGGATGACGTCGAAGAACTCCTGCCAGTCGATCTCGCCGAACTCGTAGTGGCCGGTCGCCTCGTTCCACTTGAGGTCCGGGTCCGGCGCGGTGCAGCCGAGCAGCTCGAGCTGGGGCACGGTCTGGTCGAGGAAGCGCTGGCGCAGCTCGTCGTTGCTGTGGCGCTTGATCTTCCAGGCCATGGACTGGGCGCTGTTGGGCGAGTTGTCGTCGGAGGGGCCGAACATCATCAGCGCCGGCCACCAGAAACGGTTGATGGAGTCCTGCACCATCGCCTTCTGCTCCTCGGTGCCCTCGCGCATCAGCGTCAGCAGGATCTGGTAGCCCTGGCGCTGGTGGAAGCTCTCCTCCTTGCACACCCGGATCATGGCGCGGGAGTAGGGGCCGTAGGAGGTGCGCTGCAGCGGCACCTGGTTGACGATGGCGGCGCCATCCACCAGCCAGCCGATGGTGCCGATGTCGGCCCAGTTCAGCGTCGGGTAGTTGAAGATGCTGGAGTACTTCGCGCGGCCGTCGTGGAGCTTCTGGATCTCCTCGTCGCGATCGGCGCCCAGGGTCTCCATGGCGCTGTAGAGGTAGAGGCCGTGGCCCGCCTCGTCCTGGATCTTGGCCATCAGCTGCAGCTTGCGCTTCAGCGACGGGGCGCGGGTCAGCCAGTTGCCCTCGGGCAGCATGCCGACCACCTCGGAGTGGGCGTGCTGGGAGATCTGGCGGATCAGCGTCTTGCGATACGCCTCCGGCATCCAGTTCTTGGGCTCGATCTTGATCTCGGCATCGATGCGCTCCTGGAAGGCGCGCTCCTCGGGGCCCATCTCCTCGAGGGTCTTGAGCTTCTTGGTGCCGGTCTCGACTAGCTGCGCGTACATGGTGACCTCCGCGTCGTCGCAATCAGGGGGAAACGCTCATTGTCGTCTTGTCTTGCAGTATAGTGACACACGATTTTTTGGCAAGGATCAGTCTTGTGTGTCGCTTTAGACCATAGGCTAAGGCGTCGGTTCTTCCGCGTCTCGCCGATAGGCGCCGCGTAGCCCCCGCATCGCGGGGGGAAGGGGCGTGCGGGTGGCGCGGTGACAAGGCGACACAAAAAAGCCCCCTTGCGGGGGCGTGAAAGCGGCCGAGAGCGACCACATGAAGGGGTGTCAGGATGGGGTGGGCGGTCTCAGCGCAGGTCCTTGACGCGCTTGGCCTTGCCCACGGAGCGCATGACCTCTTCCACGCCGCAGACGTCGACCTGGGTGCTGATGCCGACGTAGGTCTTGATGGCGTGCTGCAGGCGCTTGGCCAGCTGCTCGCAGGCCGACGGGTCGCGGGCGACGTCGTTGCTGCACGCCTCGACGCGCACGCGCACCATGTCCATGTTGCCCTGGCGGGTGACCTCGATCTCGTAGTGGGGCGAGAGCTGCTCGATCTTGAGCAGCTGCTCCTCGATCTGGGTCGGGAAGACATTGACGCCGCGGATGATCAGCATGTCGTCGCTGCGGCCGGTGATCTTGTCGATGCGGCGCATCGGGCGCGCGGTGCCCGGCAGCAGGCGGGTGAGGTCGCGGGTGCGGTAGCGGATCACCGGCAGGGCTTCCTTGGTGAGGGTGGTGAAGACCAGCTCGCCATACTCGCCGTCCGGGAGCACCTCGCCGGTGACCGGGTCGATGATCTCGGGGTAGAAGTGGTCCTCCCAGATGGTCGGACCGTCCTTGGTCTCCAGGCACTCCATGCCCACGCCCGGGCCCATCACCTCGGAGAGGCCGTAGATGTCCAGGGCGTCGATGCCCAGGCGCTTCTCCAGCGCGGTGCGCATGTCGTTGGTCCAGGGCTCGGCGCCGAAGATGCCGGCGCGCAGCGGCAGCTGATGCGGGTCGATCCCCTGGCGCTCCATCTCGTCGGCGATGTTGAGCATGTAGGAGGGGGTGACCATGATGATGTCCGGCTGGAAATCGCGGATCAGCTGGACCTGCTTCTCGGTCTGGCCGCCGGACATCGGGATCACCGCGCAGCCCAGGCGCTCGGCGCCGTAGTGGGCGCCCAGCCCGCCGGTGAAGAGGCCGTAGCCGTAGGCCACGTGGACCTTGTCGTTGCGGGTGCCGCCGGCGGCGCGGATGGAGCGGGCCACCACGTCGGCCCAGGTGTCGATGTCACGCTGGGTGTAGCCCACCACGGTGGGCTGGCCGGTGGTGCCGCTGGAGGCGTGGACCCGGACGATCTCGCTCATCGGCGTGGCGAACATGCCGAAGGGGTAGTTGTCGCGCAGGTCCGCCTTGGTAGTGAAGGGCAGCTTGCCCAGGTCCTCGAGGCTCTTGATGTCGCCGGGGTGGACGCCGGCGCGGTCGAAGGAGTCGCGGTAGAAGGGCACGTTGTCGTAGGCGTGCTTGAGGCTCCACTGCAGGCGCTTGGTCTGGGTGGCGCGCAGCTCGTCGATGCTGGCGGTCTCCAGGTGGTCGAGGCTGGCGGTGTCGATACGCTTGACGATCTGGTTCATCGGAATCTCCGGTCGCAGGGGAATGTCGTTGTGCGCTGTCTCAGAGGCGCTCGATGATCAGGGCGATGCCCTGACCCACGCCGATGCACATGGTGCACAGCGCATAGCGTCCCTGCCGGCGTTCCAGTTCATGCAGGGCGGTGGTCACCAGGCGGGCGCCGCTCATGCCGAGCGGGTGGCCGAGTGCGATGGCACCGCCGTTGGGGTTGACGTGCTCGGCGTCGTCGGCAAGGCCCAGGTCGCGGGTCACGGCCAGCGCCTGGGCGGCGAAGGCCTCGTTGAGCTCGATCACGTCCATCTGGTCGAGGGTCAGGCCGGTCTGTTCGAGCACCTTGCGGCTGGCGGGGGCCGGGCCGAAGCCCATGATGCGCGGCTCGACGCCGGCGGTGGCCATGCCGATCACCCGGGCGCGGGCCTTGAGGCCGTAGCGCTCGGCCGCCTCCGGCGAGGCGAGCAGCAGGGCGCAGGCGCCGTCGTTGACCCCGGAGGCGTTGCCGGCGGTCACTCTGCCGCCCTCGCGGAAGGGGGTGGGCAGGCCTGCCAGCTGCTCCAGGGTGGTGGAGGCGCGGGGGTGCTCGTCGGTATCCACGACCAGCGGCGCCTGCTTGCGGCGCGGCACCTCGACCGGGACGATCTCCTCGGCCAGGCGGCCCGCCTCCATGGCGGCGGCGGTGCGCTGCTGGCTGCGCAGGGCGAAGGCGTCCTGGTCCTCGCGGGAGATATTGAACTGCTCGGCCACGTTCTCGGCGGTCTCCGGCATGGAGTCGACGCCGAACTGCGCCTTCATCTGGCGGTTGATGAAGCGCCAGCCGATGGTGGTGTCGAAGATCTCGGCGCTGCGCGAGAAGGCCTGCTCGGCCTTGCCCATCACGAAGGGTGCCCGGGACATGGACTCGACGCCGCCGGCGATCATCAGCCCCGCCTCGCCCGCCTTGATGGCGCGGGCGGCGTTGCCGATGGCGTCCATGCCGGAGCCGCACAGGCGGTTCAGGGTGGTGCCGGGCACCTCCACGGGCAGGCCGGCCAGCAGCGCCGACATGCGCGCCACGTTGCGGTTGTCCTCGCCGGCCTGGTTGGCGCAGCCGTAGAAGATGTCGTCGATGCGGGTCCAGTCCACCGAGGGGTTGCGTTCCATCAGGGCGCGCAGGGGCACGGCGCCCAGGTCGTCGGGACGCACCGGGGAGAGGGCGCCGCCATAGCGGCCGATGGGGGTGCGGATGGCGTCGATGATCAGGGCGTCTTTCATGCTTGGCTCTCTGCGGCGGTCTCTTCCAGGCGGCGAACGGTGCCGCGGATCTTGTAGGAGCGCCCACGGAACAGGGCGACCTCGTCGCCGTGCTGGTTGCGCACGGTGATGTCATAGATGCCGGTGCGACCCCGGCGGCTGCGCTCCTCGGCGGTGGCGGTGAGCACGTCGCCCAGCTGGCCCGGGCCCAGGTAGTCGATGCTGCAGCCTGCCCCCACGGTGGCCTCGTCGTAGGTGTTGCAGGCGAAGGCGAAGGCGGAATCCGCCAGGGCGAAGATGAAGCCGCCGTGGCAGTTGCCGTGGCCCTGCACCATGTCCTCGCGCACGGTCATGGTGAGCACGGCACGGCCGGGGGCCACGCTCTCGATGCGCATGCCGAGGTTCTGGCTGGCGTTGTCCCGGGCGAACATGGACTCGGCGCAGGCCTCGGCCAGCTGCTGCGGGCTCAGCTCGCGATCAGACATGGAAGGTCTCCTCGGCCAGGGCCTTGCGGCGCAGCAGGAAGGAGGGGCGGTAGCGCTCCTCGCCGTAGCTCTGCTGCAGATGGGTCAGGGTGCGATGGACGAAGGCCAGGCCCAGGGCGTCGGCCCAGGCCAGGGGCCCGCGGGGGTAGTTGACGCCGGCCTGCATGGCGAGATCACCATCCCGTGCGCTGCACACGCCCTGCAGCACGGCGTCGGCGGCCTCGTTGGCCAGCATGGCCAC
The DNA here is from genome assembly GCF_013000985.1 of Halomonas sp. PGE1. Classification (NCBI taxonomy): domain Bacteria; kingdom Pseudomonadati; phylum Pseudomonadota; class Gammaproteobacteria; order Oceanospirillales; family Halomonadaceae; genus Halomonas; species Halomonas sp. PGE1. The sequence continues at coordinate 143,714 of NZ_CP053032.1, read as the reverse complement.
GGTGCGCAGCACCGCAAGGCCGGGGGTGTCGGTGAGCCAGGCAACGTCCAGGCCCAGGCGCTGAAAGAACGCGGTGGCCAGGGTGCGGGCCTCGGCGTCGACGCCGGGGCTCGCCGCTAGGGCGATGGCGCTGGCGGTCTCATAGTCCAGGCAGAGGTCGAAGAGCACCAGGGCCTCGAGGCCCTCGTCCCGGGCGCGCTCGGCGGCGCAGCGGCCGTCGCTCAGGGCCAAGGTCAGGCCGTCCAGGCGCAGGCGCGCCTCGCCGGAGATGCTCTCCCGGCGTACCACCTCGAGGCCGGCCGCCTCGGCCCGGGCCACCAGGGGGGCGATGGCGCCGAGCTGGCCCTCGGCCACCAGGGGCGGCAGTGCCGCCTCGGCGGCGGGGGCGAAGTCGGGTGCGACGGAGGTGGCACCCTCTCGATAGTCGTAGAAGCCCTGGCCGCTCTTGCGGCCCAGGCGCCCGGCCTCCACCAGCGCGAGCTGCACCAGGGAGGGCTCGAAGCGGGTGTCGCCGTAGTAGGCGTCGAACACCGAACGGGTCACGGCGTAGTTGACGTCGTGGCCGATCAGGTCCATCAGCTCGAAGGGGCCCATGCGGAAGCCGCCCGCCTGGCGCAGCAGGGCGTCCAGGGTGGCGGGGGCGGCAGCGCCCTCCTGCATCAGGCGCAGCCCCTCGGCGTAGAAGGGGCGGGCGACGCGGTTGACGATAAAGCCCGGCGTGGAGCTGGCGTGGACCGGCACCTTGCCCCAGGCCGCGGCGGTGGCGTAGAGGGTCTCGGCGACTTCGGCGTCGGTGGCCAGGCCCGAGATCACCTCGACCAGCTTCATCACCGGCGCGGGGTTGAAGAAGTGCAGGCCGGCGACGCGCTCGGGGCGCTCGAGGCCGGCGGCGATGGAGGTGATGGAGAGCGACGAGGTGTTGCTGGTAAGCAGGGTGTCGGGGCCGCAGAGGGCCTCGAGCTCGGCGAACACGCTGCGCTTGACCTCGAGGTTCTCGACGATCGCCTCCACCACCAGGCGGCTGTCGGCCAGCTCCGCCAGGGTGGCGGCCGGGGTCATGCGGCTGATGATGGCGTCGACGTCCGCCTGGGCCATCTTGCCCTTGGCCACGCGCTTCTCGAGCTGGCGGCGCACGCCGTCGATGCCGGCCTGGGCGGCGCCGTCGCGGTTGTCGTAGAGGCGCACCGGGTGGCCGGCCTGGGCCGCCACCTGGGCGATGCCGGCGCCCATGGCGCCGGCGCCGATCACGGCGATGATGTCACTGGTTGCGAGGGCGGGCATCTCACTCCCCCTTGAAGCTGGGCTTGCGTTTTTCCATGAAGGCAGCCACGCCCTCTCGGTAGTCATCGGTGCGGCCGGCCAGGCGCTGCAGGTCGCGCTCCAGGTCGAGCTGGGCGTCGAAGTCGTTGTCGGCGCTGGCGTGCAGGGCGCGCTTGATCAGCGCCAGGCCGCGGGTCGGCTGGGTGGCCAGGTGGCGGGCCAGGGTCAGGGCCTCGTCCTGCAGGGCCTCGTCATCCACCACCTTCCAGATCATGCCCCACTGCTCGGCCTGCTCGGCGCTGAGCTTGTCACCCAGCATCGCCAGCCCCTTGGCGCGGGCCATGCCCACCAGGCGCGGCAGGCTCCAGGTGCCGCCGGAATCCGGCACCAGGCCGATCCGGCAGAAGGCCTGGATGAAGCTGGCCGAGCGGGCCGCCAGCACGATGTCGCAGGCCAGGGCGATATTGGCGCCGGCGCCGGCGGCCACGCCGTTCACCGCGCAGATGGTGGGGAAGGGCAGGTCGCGCAGGGTGCGCAGCATGGGGTTGTAGCGCTTCTCCAGGGACTCGCCCAGGTCCGGCGCCTCGGCGCCGGGGGCCACGTTGCGGTCGGAGAGGTCCTGGCCGGCGCAGAAGCCGCGGCCGTTGCCGGTCAGCAGCAGGGCGCGCACGCTCTTGTCCTGGCGCACGGCCTTGAGGGCCTGGCGCATCTCGGCGTGCAGCTCGGCATTGAAGCTGTTGAGGCTGTCGGGGCGGTTCAGCGTGAGGCGGGCGACGCCGTCTTCCACGGTATAGAGCAGGGGCGCTTCACTCATGATCGGTTTCCTGTGTATCAGTGGCCGCTGAAGGTGGCGGGGCGTTTTTCCTGGAAGGCGCGGATGCCCTCCTCGCGATCCCGGGTGCCGGCCAGCAGCGTGAAGGCGTGGCGCTCGAAGCGCAGGCCGGTGGCCAGGTCGGTGTCCTCGGCCTTGTGCAGCGCCTCCCGGGCCAGGCGCACGGCCAGCGGCGCCTTGGTGGCGATGGTCTCGGCCACGGCGACGGCGCGCTCCACGGTCAGCTCGGGCTGGGTGATCTCGCTGACCAGACCGGCCTCCAGGGCGCGGCGGGCGGAGATCGGCTCGCCGGTGAGCACCATCTGGGTGGCCAGCGCCTTGCCTACGGCGCGCACCAGGCGCTGGGTACCGCCGGCGCCGGGCATGATGCCGAGGTTGATCTCGGGCTGACCGAAGCGGGCATCCTCGCCGGCGATCAGGATGTCGGCGTGCATGGCGAGCTCGCAGCCGCCACCCAGGCAGAAGCCGTTGACCGCGGCGATGATGGGCTTTCCGAAGCGGGCGATGGTGGCCCAGTGGCGCTGGCGGGGGTCCTCGAGGATGCCCACCAGGTCGCGCTCGGCCATCTCCTTGATGTCGGCGCCGGCGGCGAAGGCGCGCTGGCTGCCGGTGATCACCACCGCGCGGACCTCGGCGTCCTGCTCGGCGGCGGTCAGGGTCTCGGCCAGCTCCCCCAGCAGGGCGGTGTTGAGGGCGTTCAGCGCCTCGGGGCGGTGCAGGGTGATGCGCAGCACCCCTCTCTGCGGCTCCTCGACGAACAGGTGGTTCGGCATGGTGTCCTCGTCTCTGGCGCGGCGTCGGCGCGGGTGGCTGGCCCGTGGCCTGCACGGGCGGCTATTGAGGCCGAGTATAGGTTTTTTTTGATACGCATCAACTTGCACAGTCAGGCAATGATGTATCGTGTTTGCTCGAGCTGTTCCAATTTATGCTGTCTTGTCAGAGGGTTATCTTGAAGATAGCCCCGCGCAGGCCGGCAGGTTAGACCATGGTCGAAAGTTGGCGGTCTGGCGGCAGAAAATTTGCTCAAAGCGCTAATATAGAAAGGGTTTTCTGGCTATCGCGGCGGGCGGTAAGGAGCCGGCGGCGGCGGCGTGGTTTGATGTTTCGTTACGCTATGGATAGTCTTTCGTGCTATCCCGTATCGAATAAAGCCGCTCATGGCAGGAGCCACCCATGTCACAGCAAGCCCAGCAGATGCTCGACCGTCATCGCGAGACCCTCGATCAGGCCGTCGAGGCCATCACCACCCGCGGTTTCTGGAGCCCCTATCCGGAGAACATCAGGAAGTATCCGGAGGAGGCGGTGAAGGGGGCGTCCCAGCGCTTTGAGGCGATGCTCAAGCAGCACTACGCCCTCAAGGTACCGGCGGTGGCCGGCCAGGTGGGTGCCGAGGTCTCCCCCTACGGCTTCGAGCTGGGCGTGACCTATGACCAGCCCGAGCAGGGCGCGCTGATCGCCGCCATGCAGGCGGCCATGCCCGCCTGGCGCGACGCCGGCGCCGAGGCCCGGGTCGGCGTCTGCCTGGAGATCCTGGCGCGCCTCAACGCCATGAGCCCCGACATCGCCGAGGCGGTGACCCACACCAGCGGCCAGGCGCCGATGATGGCCTTCCAGGCCGGTGGCCCCCACGCCCAGGACCGTGGCCTCGAGGCCGTGACCTACGCCTGGCAGGCGATGTCCCGGGTGCCGGCCACCGCCAGGTGGGTGAAGCCCCAGGGCAAGCATGACCCCCTGGTGCTCGACAAGCGCTACCACATCGTGCCCCGCGGCATCTCCCTGGTGGTGGCCTGCTCCACCTTCCCCACCTGGAACACCTACCCGGGCCTGTTCGCCAGCCTGGCCACCGGCAACCCGGTGATCCTCAAGCCGCACCCGGCCGCCATCCTGCCGGTGGCCATGACCGCTCGCGTCGCCCAGGAGGTGCTCGAGGAGGCCGGCTTCGACCCCTGCCTGGTCAGCATGATGCCCGACACCGCCGAGGCCCCGGTGACCAAGGAGCTGGCGCTGGATCCTGCCGTGAAGCTGATCGACTTCACCGGCTCCAACGCCTTCGGCGAGTGGCTCGAGCAGAACGCCACCCAGGCCCAGGTGTTCACCGAGAAGGCCGGCATCAACACCGTGATCATCGACAGCGTCGAGCAGATCAAGCCGGTGGCCCAGAACCTGGCCTTCACCCTGAGCCTCTACTCCGGCCAGATGTGCACCACCACCCAGGCGATCTACGTGCCCAAGGGGGGCATCAAGACCGCCGAGGGTCAGCTCTCCTTCGACGAGGTGGCCGGGGCACTCGCCAAGGCCGTCGAGAAGTTCCTCTCCGACAACGACCGTGCCTGTGCCGTGCTGGGGGCGATCCAGTCGCCGGCCACCGCCGCCCGCATCGACGAGTGCCGCGGCCTCGGCGAGGTGCTGCTGGACAGCGAGCCCCGCGAGCACGCCCAGTTCCCCAGGGCGCGCATCCACACCCCGCTGCTGCTCAAGGTGGACGCCAGCCAGCGCGACGCCTTCAGCGAGGAGCGCTTCGGCCCGATCAGCTTCGTGATCGCCACCGACAGCACCGCCCACAGCATCGAGCTGGCCCGCGAGGTGATCGGCGAGAAGGGTGCCATCACCCTCGGCGCCTACACCACCGATGACGCCGTGGCCGAGCAGTTCGAGCAGCTGGCCATGGAAGTGGCGGCCCCGCTGTCGCTGAACCTGGACGGTGGCGTCTTCGTCAACCAATCCGCGGCCTACAGCGACTTCCACGCCACCGGCGGCAACCCGGCGGCCAACGCCTCCCTGTGCGACCAGGCCTTCGTGGCCCGTCGCTTCGTGGTGGTGCAGAGCCGTCGCCACGGCAAGCTGGACTGAAGGAGCGCGTCATGCCCTGCTATCGACTCGAGGGGGTGACCCCGGTGGTGCACCCCACCGCCTACGTGCACCCCACCGCGGTGCTGATCGGCGACGTCATCGTCGGGCCGGGCTGCTACGTGGGGCCCGGCGCGGTGATGCGCGGCGACTTCGGCCAGCTGGTGCTGGAGGAGGGGGCCAACCTTCAGGACACCTGCGTGATGCATGGCTTCCCTGGCTGCGTCACCAAGGTGGAGAAGGATGGCCATATCGGCCACGGCGCCGTGCTGCACGGCTGCGTGGTGGGCCAGGACGCCATGGTGGGCATGAACGCCGTGGTGATGGACAACGCCGTGATCGGCGCCCGCTCCATCGTCGCCGCGGCGGCCTTCGTCAAGACCGGCTTCACCTGCCCGCCCCAGTCTCTGGTGATGGGTGCGCCGGCCGCGGTGAAGCGCGAGCTCACCGATCAGGAAGTGGCCTGGAAGCAGCAGGGCACCCGGGAGTATCAGCGGCTGACCGAGCGCTGCCGCGACAGTCTGGAGCCCTGCGAGCCGCTGGCGGAACTGGATGCCGACCGGCCGCGCCTCAATGCCGGCGACACCCAGCCCAAGCAGCAGACCCTCGCCAAGGAGCAGTCGTCATGAGCCAGGAGATGATCCGGGTCGAGACCCATGAGGCGGTGGGCGTGATTCGCCTGGACCGCCCCCAGGCCTACAACGCCCTGTGCGCCCGACTGGTCACCGAGATGGCCGAGGCCCTCGAGGCCCTCGAGGCCGATGAGGCCATCGGCGCCATCGTCATCACCGGCGGCGAGAAGGTGTTTGCCGCCGGCGCCGACATCGGCGAGATGCTCGAGCGCACCCACGCCGATCTCTTCGCCGAGGACTTCCCCAATACGGCCGGCCAGGCCTGGGAGCGCCTGTCGCGCTGTCGCAAACCGGTGATCGCCGCGGTCTCCGGCTTCGCCCTGGGCGGCGGCTGCGAGCTGGCCATGGCCTGCGACACCATCATCGCCAGCGACACGGCGAAATTCGGCCAGCCCGAGGTGAAGATCGGCACCATGCCGGGCGCCGGTGGCACCCAGCGCCTGGTGCGCGCCATTGGCAAGGCCAAGGCCATGGAGCTCTGCCTGACCGGCCGCATGATGGAGGCCGAGGAGGCCGAGCGGGCCGGGCTGGTGTGCCGGGTGGTGCCGGCCGCCGAGCTGGAGGCCGAGGCCCTGGCCCTGGCGGCCACCATTGCCTCTCACTCCCGGCCGGTGGTGCAGATGATCCGCGAGTCCGTGGATCAGGCCTTCGAGATGACCCTGCAGGCCGGGCTGCTCTTCGAGCGCCGCGCCTTCCAGAGTACCTTCGGCTTCGAGGATCGCCGGGAGGGCATGGCGGCCTTCGCCGAGAAGCGCAAGCCGCAGTTCCGGCACAAGTAGCCGCCGATCGGTAACGGTTGGTGCTGTCATCGCGGTGCTGACAACCTAAACGCCCCCTGCCATGAGCCATGGCAGGGGGCGTTTGCGTGGCGGCGCTGGTACTACTCCAGTCCGCCGAAGCGGCGGTAGAAGCTGGGGCCAGGGGCCGGCAGCGGGCCCTCTGCGGTCTCCAGGTGGCGGTCGAGCCAGTTCTCGGCGCGCCGGTAGATCATGCGATAGATGTTGCGGCACAGCTGGTGGGCGTTGCGACCCTCCCAGGCGGTGGGCAGCAGCTCGTCGGGCAGCTGGGGGTCGCGCAGCTGCACCCGGCGGTACTCGTGGATCAGCAGGGTGCGGGCGATGAAGCAGGCCTCCTCGTCGAGGTGGTTCTCCTCGTTGAGGGCCTTCCACAGCGGACGGAAGAGGGTCAGGAAACGCTGGTAGTGCTCGGCCAGCTCGTCGAGGTTCCAGCTCTCGCGCACCTGCAGCCGCAGCGGCTTGCTGGCCAGGGGCTCCAGGGCCTCGGTCTGCATCACGATGGCCTCGTCGGCGGCCCCCAGCTCCTGCAGGGCGGCCATGGCCTCGCTGCGGCCGAGCATGGGGTGGGCGAGCAGCCCCGGGGCGAAGTGGCCGAAGCCGAGCCACTCCAGCTCGTCGCGCACCTTCTGGCGGCGGGCGCTGTCGAGCTGGCTCAGCAGCACCAGGGTCCACTGGCCCGACCAGGGGGCCTGGGCGCCGTGGTAGACGCGCTTGAAGGCCTGCTCGAAGCGGCGCCTGCCCGGGCCGCTCAGGCTGTAGTAGCTCCGTCGGCCGACCTTCTCGCCCTGCAGCCAGGTCTCCCGGGTCAGGCGATAGACCGAGGTGCGCACCAGCCGCTCGTTGATGCCGATGGGTTCCACCAGCTTCGAGAGGCTGCCCAGCCAGACGGTGCCGCCGCGGGGCACGATGGCATCGCCGTAGACGGTGATGATCAGCGAGCCGGCGCGGATCGGTCGGCGCTGCTGGAAGTCATCGATGAGGGCGGAGACGCATTCGGTGGCGGATGACATGTCGAGACTCTGAGGCTTGCCTGTTGGGTGTCGCGAGGGGACGGCGGTGCGCCCGCCTCACGGTAGCGATCATCGCAACATGATACCGCCTGTGAGGCCACAAGCGAACGCGATGTATCGGCTATTGACTCAGGCGTCGGGGAGGCGTCCACCCAGCCGGGCGGTGATCTCGGCGGCGGTGTCGCGGACCAGCTCGCCCAGCTCCAGCAGGCGCGCCTCGGGGATGCGCGCCACGGGCCCGGAGACCGAGATGGCGGCCAGCGGGATGCCGTGCTCGTCGTGGATGCAGGCGGCCACGCAGTGCAGGCCGATGGCGTGTTCCTCGCGATCACAGGCGAAGCCCTGGCGGCGAATCTCGGCGAGGCCCGCGCGCAGCGATTCGGGCGTGTGCAGGGTGTTCTCGGTAACCCGGGCCAGGCCCCGCTCGGCGAGGACGCGCTCGAGCTCGTCGTCGGGCAGCCAGGCCATCAGCGCCTTGCCGACGCCGGAGGCGTGCAGCGGCGCCCGGGAGCCCAGCCGGGTGATCATGCGCATCATCTGGGACGACTCGCTCTGGGCTAGGAACACCGCGGTGCCGTCGTCGCGGATGCCCAGGTTGGCGGTCTCGCCGGTCAGGGCGGTGAGGCGGCGCAGGAAGGGGCGGCTGGTGGCCACGAAGTCGCGGGCCTCGAGGAAGCTGTTGCCGATGCGGAAGGTCTTGACGTCGATCTTCCAGACGCCGAGCTCGCTGTCCTGGGTGACGAAGCCCTGTCCCTGCAGCGCCTGGAGCAGGCGATGGGTCGTCGAGGGGGCGAGATCCGCCTGTTCGGCCAGCTCCGAGAGCGCAAGCCCCCCGGGGCTCGCCGAGAGGCGCTCGAGCAGGTTGAGCCCGCGCACCAGCGACTGGCTGTGGCCGCCGCTGGCCTTCCCCGATCCCGCGGGGCGTCCCGCCGTCCTGCGCTTGACCTCGCTCACCCTCGACTCTCCTCGTGTCGGTTGCCCGCTGTGGGCCACAGGATACCCTGTCGGCCGCGGGCTGTCGCGCCTGCGGAAATCACTTCCACACCCTCTCTGCACGAGGCCGGCGACCCTTGCGATCGCCGGCCCCCGGCGCTATCGAGGGCGCCCCGAGCTATCGATGCTGCCCTGAACTATCGATGTCGCCCCGAACTACCGATGTCGCCCCGAACTATCGATGTCGCCACTGCGGCGGGCGCTTCTCGATAAAGGCATCGATGCCCTCGCCGGCGTCCTCGGCCATCATGTTGCAGGCCATCACCTCGCCGGCGAAGGCGTAGGCCTCGTCCAGGGGCATCTGCAGCTGGCGCTGGAACATGGCCTTGCCGGTGCGCACCGCCACCGCGCTCTTGGCGCAGAGGCTGTCGGTGAGCGCGGCCACGGCGTCGTCCAGGGCGTCGTCCTCGGCCACGCGGTTGATCAGCCCCCAGTCGCGGGCGGTCTCGGCATCGATGAACTCGCCGGTGAGCAGCAGCTCCATGGCGCGCTTGCGGCTGACGTTGCGCGACAGCGCCACCGCCGGGGTGGAGCAGAAGAGCCCGGCATTGATGCCGGAGACGGCGAAACGCGCGGAGCGTGCGGCCACGGCCAGGTCACAGCTGGCCACCAGCTGGCAGCCGGCGGCGGTGGCGATGCCCTGCACTCGGGCGATCACCGGTATCGGCAGCTCGACGATGGCCTGCATCACCCGGCCGCAGCGGGCAAAGAGCTCCTGGTAGTAGGCCTTGTCGGGGTTGGCGCGCATCTGCTTGAGGTCGTGGCCGGCGCAGAAGGCACGCCCCTCGGCGGCGATCACTACGCAGCGCACGCTGCCATCGTTGGCCAGGCGGCCGAGCTCCTCCTTGAGGGCGACCAGCATCGCCTCGGAGAGGGCATTGAAGCTCTCCGGGCGGCTGAGGGTCAGGGTGGCCACGCCGCCTTCATCGCGGCGCCGCAGGGGCGGAGTCGAGTCGCTCATCATGGTCTCCCGGTTGTTGTTCGGCGTCTGACGCCCAGCCTAGCGCGCGCGGCCGTGGGCGCGCACTTCGACCATGGATAGTTCGACCATGGAGAGTTCGACCATGGAGAGTCCGGCCATGGAAAGGGGAGCGAGGCCCCTGAACACAAACCGCCGCGTCGAATGACGCGGCGGCGGGCCTTGCGGGAGGTGGCGTGAGGCGTCAGGCCTGCTGGCCGGCCTCGGAGTAGAGCACGCGCACCTTGAGGGTGTGCTCCACCTGGCGCAGGGCATCCAGGGCCTGGGGGCCGTAGGCCTTGTCGACGTCGATCACCACGTAGCCGACCTTCTCGTTGGTCTGCAGGTACTGGCCGGCGATGTTGATGCCGTTCTCGGAGAGCACCCGGTTGATCTCGGAGAGTACGCCCGGCACGTTGTCGTGGATATGCAGCAGGCGATGCTTGCCCGGGTGGGCCGGCAGGGCGACCTCGGGGAAGTTGACCGAGGTGACGGTGGTGCCGTTGTCGGAGTAGGTGATCAGCTTCTCGGAGACCTCGATGCCGATGTTCTCCTGGGCCTCGAGGGTGGAGCCGCCGATGTGCGGGGTGAGGATGACGTTGTCCAGGCCGCGCAGCGGGCTCTCGAACTCCTCGTCGTTGCCCTTGGGCTCCACCGGGAAGACATCGATGGCCGCGCCGTTGAGCTTACCGGCCTTGATGGCGTCGGCCAGGGCCTCGATTACCACCACGCTGCCGCGGGCGGCGTTGATCAGGATGGCGCCCTCTTTCATGCAGGCGATCTGCTCGGCGCCGATCATCCACTTGGTGGAGGGCAGGTCGGGCACGTGCAGGCTGACCACATCGGCACGACGCAGCAGCTCGTCGAGACTGCCCACCTGGCGGGCGTTGCCCATGCCCAGCTTGGTCACCACGTCGTAATAGATGACGTCGAAGCCCAGCGACTCGGCCAGTACGGAGAGCTGGGAGCCGATGCTGCCGTAGCCGACGATCCCCAGGGTCTTGCCGCGGGCCTCGTGGGAGTTCTTCGCCGACTTCTGCCAGCCGCCGCGGTGGGCCAGGGCGTTCTTCTCGGGGATGCCGCGCAGCAGCATGATCGCCTCGGCCAGCACCAGCTCGGCCACCGAGCGGGTGTTGGAGTAGGGGGCGTTGAAGACCGGGATGCCGCGCACCAGGGCCGCGGTGAGGTCGACCTGGTTGGTGCCGATGCAGAAGCAGCCCACGGCCACCAGCTTCTCGGCAGCGGCGAAGACGCGCTCGTTGAGCTGGGTGCGGGAGCGAATGCCGATGAAGTGCACGTCGCGGATCTTCTCGATCAGCGCCGCTTCGTCCAGCGAGGTGGGCAGGTGCTCGATGTTCGAGTACCCGGCGTTGTGCAGATTGTCCACCGCGCTCTGGTGGACCCCCTCGAGCAGCAGGACCTTGATCTTGCTCTTGTCCAGGGACGTCTTGGCCATGGTCGAATCAACCCCTTCCGGCGCGTGCCGCATGCAGTGACAGGTAGGAAAAAAGAGGCGCTATTCTAGCACAGGCCCGGCATGAGCCAGGATGAAAATGCTGCGCTGCCAAGATGAACGCCATGCAAGTCAGGGCACCCGGCACCGGGGCAGACGACCCCCGGGGGGGAGCGTGTATACTGTCGCCTTTCGAGACGCCGGATGCAGTCGGCAGCGGGGCGAGGAGAGCGATGGCGGAGCGCAGGCAGCGGCCCGATGGCCAGCAGAGTGACGGGGCGGAGGCGACCGATTTCGCCACCACCGTCGATCGCCTCGAGCGGCTCGTGGAGCGGCTCGAGTCCGGCGAGCTGTCGCTGGAGGACTCCCTGGCCGCCTTCGAGGAGGGCATTCGCCTGACCCGCGACGCCCAGCGCCGCCTCGACGAGGCGGAGCTCAGGGTGCGCACCCTGACCGAGGGCGCCGAGGGCGGCATGACCCTGACGCCCTTCGCCCCTCCCGCGGAGGATGAGAGTGAACGCTGAGACCCTGGCGGCCGGCCTGGCCGCGGATCGTGCCCGGGTGGATGCCCGGCTGGAAGCGCTGTTCGGCGAGCGGGGCGCCGCGGTGCCGCGCCTGGATGCCGCCATGCGCCACGGCGTGCTGGTGGGCGGCAAGCGGCTGCGCCCGGTGCTGGTCTATGCCGCCGGTCGCGCCCTGGGCGCGGCGGACGACGCCCTGGATGCGCCGGCCATGGCCATCGAGCTGGTCCACGCCTACTCCCTGGTCCATGACGATCTGCCGGCCATGGATGACGACGACCTGCGCCGCGGCCAGCCCACGGTACACAAGGCCTACGACGAGGCCACCGCGATCCTGGCCGGCGACGCCCTGCAGGCGCTCGCCTTCGAGGTGCTGGCCCGCTCCACCCACCCGCGGCTGGCCGCCATGCTGGTCACCCTGGCCGAGGCCGCCGGCCGCGACGGCATGGTGGCCGGCCAGGCGCTGGATCTGGCGGCCGTGGGCGGCCACCCCGACGTGGCAGCGCTGGCCACCATGCATGGTCACAAGACCGGCGCGCTGATTCGCGCCGCGGTGCGCCTGGGCGGGCTCGTCGCCGTGGCCGAGACGGACCCGCGCCTGGCCGCCCTGGAAGACTACGCGCGCGCCATCGGTCTGGCCTTCCAGATCCATGACGACGTGCTCGATGTGACCGGCGACACCGCCACCCTGGGCAAGGCGTCCGGGGCGGATGCCGCCCGCGACAAGCCCACCTACCCGAGCCTGCTGGGGCTCGAGGGCGCCCGCGCTCGCGCCGGCGAGCTGGTGGAGGAGGCCGTGGCGGCCCTCGCCCCGCTGGGCGAAGGCGCGATTCCCCTGAAGGCCCTGGCCCGCTACATGATCGAGCGCGACCACTGACACGACAGATGAGCCCATGAAGCTGTTCGACGAGATTCCCGCCGAGCGTCCGGCCACGCCGCTGCTCGACACCCTGGACACCCCGGCCGCGCTGCGTGCCATGTCCACCGCGCAGCTGGCGCAGGTGGCCGACGAGCTGCGCGCCTACCTGCTCTACAGCGTGGGGGTCTCCGGGGGGCACTTCGGGGCCGGCCTCGGCGTCGTGGAGCTCACCGTGGCGCTGCACCAGGCGCTGGAGACCCCCTACGACCGCCTGGTGTGGGACGTGGGCCACCAGGCCTATCCCCACAAGATCCTCACCGGGCGCCGCGAGGCGATGCCGAGGATCCGCCACCACGGTGGCCTGGCCGCCTTCCCGCGCCGGGCGGAGTCGGAGTACGACACCTTCGGGGTGGGCCACTCCAGCACCTCCATCTCGGCGGCGCTGGGCATGGCCCTGGCCGCCCGGGCCCGCGGCGAGACGCGGCGCACCTGCGCGGTGATCGGCGACGGCGCCCTGACCGCCGGCATGGCCTTCGAGGCCCTGGCCCACGCCGGCCACGTGGACGCCAACCTGCTGGTGGTGCTCAACGACAACGAGATGTCGATCTCCGAGAACGTCGGCGGCATCGCCAGCTACCTGGCGCGAATCCTCTCCAGCAAGCCCTACCTGACCATGCGCGAGGGCGGCAAGAAGGTGCTCTCCCACCTGCCCGGGGCCCTGGAGCTGGCGCGGCGCACCGAGGAGCACATGAAGGGCATGGTCAGCCCGGCCACGCTCTTCGAGGAGATGGGCTTCAACTACATCGGCCCCATCGACGGCCACGACCTGCCGCTGCTGGTGCAGACCCTGCGCAACCTGCGCGACCTGGAGGGGCCCCAGTTCCTCCATGTGCGCACCCGCAAGGGGCGCGGCTTCCTGCCCGCCGAGGCCGACCCCATCGGCTACCACGCCATCACCAAGCTGGAAAAGAGCGAGCCGGAAAAGCACGGCGAAACGCCGCCGCCGCTCAAGCCCGCCGCGTCGAAGAAGAAGTACTGCAACGTCTTCGGCGACTGGCTGTGCGACATGGCGGCGGCCGACGAGCGGTTGATCGGCATCACCCCGGCCATGCGCGAGGGCTCCGACCTCGTGCGCTTCTCCCGGGAGCATCCCGAGCGCTACTTCGACGTGGCCATCGCCGAGCAGCACGCGGTGACGCTGGCCGCCGGCATGGCCTGCGAGGGTATGAAGCCGGTGGTGGCGATCTACTCCACCTTCCTGCAGCGCGGCTATGACCAGCTGATCCACGACGTGGCGGTGCAGGACCTCGACGTCACCTTCGCCATCGATCGCGCCGGTCTGGTGGGCGAGGACGGCCCCACCCACCACGGCAGCCTGGACCTCTCCTTCCTGCGCTGCGTGCCCGGGCTGGTGGTGCTGGCGCCCGCCGACGAGGCGGAGTGCCGCGCCATGCTGAGCGCCGCCTACCACCATCCCGGCCCCGCCGCGGTGCGCTACCCCCGCGGCACCGGCCCGGGCAAGGCGATCCCCGCCCACCTGGAGCCGATGCCGATCGGCCAGGCCGAGACGCGCCGCGAGAGCGGCGCCGAGCCGGGGCGACGCGTGGCCCTGCTGGCCTTCGGCAGCCTCAACACGCCGGCCACCGAGGTGGCCGAGCGCCTCGATGCCACCCACCTCAACATGCGCAGCATCAAGCCCCTGGACCGCGAGGCAATCCTGGCCGCGGCCGAGGGCCACGACCTGCTGGTGACCCTGGAGGAGAACGTGGTGGCCGGCGGCGCCGGCAGCGCGGTGGGCGAGTTGCTGGCCGCCGAGGGCGTGCAGGCGGCGCTGCTCAACCTGGGGCTGCCGGACGCCTATGTGGAACACGGCAAGCCCGCCGAGCTGCTCGCCGAGTGCGGCCTGGATGCCGCGGGCATCGAGGCCGCGATTCGCGCCCGGCTGGGCGAGTAGATCGCCCGCTGGCCCACCAGCGGTGGCCACCATGCGAAGGGGCCTTCCAACATGGAAGGCCCCTTCTCTCTATGCGGCCTATGCGGCTCGCGGTGCGCTCAGCCCTTGCGTTCGATATCCACGTCGCTGGCCTGGGTGAAGTCGCCCAGCGCCATCATGTGGCCGAGCTTGCCGGCCTTGGTGGAGAGGTACTGCTCGTTGTGGGGGTTGAGCCCGGTGGTCAGCGGGACGCGTTCCGCGATGTGCACACCGGCGCTGGTCAGAGCCTCGACCTTGCGCGGGTTGTTGGTCATCAGCCTGAGCGAGGCGATGCCCAGATGCTCGAGCATCGGCACGCAGAGGTCGTAGCGACGCAGGTCGGCGCCGAAGCCGAGCTGCTCGTTGGCCTCCACGGTGTCGGCCCCCTGGTCCTGCAGGTGGTACGCACGGATCTTGTTGAGCAGGCCGATGCCGCGCCCCTCCTGGCGCAGGTAGAGCAGCACCCCGCGCCCCTCGTCGGCGATGCGCTTGAGCGCCTCCTGGAGCTGGTAGCCGCAGTCGCAGCGCATCGAGAAGAGGGCGTCGCCGGTCAGGCACTCGGAGTGGACCCGCCCCAGCACCGGCTCGCCGTCGGCCACGTCGCCCAGGGTGAGGGCGATATGGTCCTTGCCGGTGGCCTCGTCCTCGAAGCCGTGCATGGTGAAGGTGGCCCAGGGGGTGGGCAGTCGAGAGGCGGCGATGAAGCGAATCGTCACTGGGTACCTCGGTATCAGGCCGCGGGCGGTGCCGCAGAGTGGTGGGCCATTCTAGCAGGAACGGCGGCGTGGCTCACGGGCAGGTTGAGATCAGGCCGAGCCGGCGCTGCCACCACCGTGGAGCTTGGCCTCGGTCAAGCCTGGCGTGCGGTGATGCGCTACAATGGCGCGACATTTCCCGTGGATGACCGCCTGCATGGAACTCAAGAACGATCGCTTTCTGCGCGCCCTGGCGCGTCAGCCTGTCGACCGCACCCCGGTATGGATGATGCGCCAGGCCGGCCGCTACCTGCCGGAGTACCGCGCCACCCGCGCCGAGGCCGGCGACTTCATGGATCTCTGCCGCAACCATGACCTAGCCTGCGAGGTGACCCTGCAGCCGCTGGAGCGCTATCCGCTGGACGCGGCGATCCTCTTCTCGGATATCCTCACCATTCCCGATGCCATGGGCCTGGGGCTCTACTTCGAGACCGGCGAGGGGCCGAAATTCCGCAAGCCGGTGCGCACCGCCGAGGACGTGGCGGCGCTCAGCGTGCCCGATGCCGAGCGCGACCTGGACTACGTGATGCGGGCGGTCTCCACCATCCGCCGCGAGCTCAACGGCCGGGTGCCGCTGATCGGCTTCTCCGGCAGCCCCTGGACGCTCGCCACCTACATGGTGGAGGGCAGCTCCAGTAAGGACTTCCGCCACGTCAAGACGATGCTCTACGACACGCCCAGCGTGATGCATGACCTGCTCGACACCCTGGCCACGGCGGTCACCGAGTACCTCAACGCCCAGATTCGCGCCGGCGCCCAGGCGGTGCAGATCTTCGATACCTGGGGCGGCGTACTCTCCACCCCGGCCTACCTGGAGTTCTCGCTGCGCTACATGGAGCAGATCGTCGCCGGCCTGATCCGCGAGCACGACGGGCACAAGATACCAGTGATCCTGTTCACCAAGAACGGCGGCCAGTGGCTCGAGGACATCGCCCTGGCGGGCCCCGATGCGGTGGGCCTGGACTGGACGACGGAATTGTCCGATGCCCGCGCCCGGGTCGGCCACAAGGTGGCGCTGCAGGGCAACCTGGACCCCAACGTGCTGTTTGCCCGTCCTGCGGCGATTCGTGCCGAGGTGGCGCGCATCCTCGACAGCTACGGCGCAGGGCCCGGCCACGTCTTCAACCTGGGCCACGGCATCAGCCAGTTCACCAACCCGGACAACGTCACCGCCTTCATGGAGGCGCTGCACGAGCTGAGCCCGGCCTACCACCGCCGGATCCAGCATGGCTGAGAGGCCCCTGCTGACCTGGCTTGAACGTCTACACGACCGGCGCCGCCTTTGGGCGGCGCTGGCCGTTCTCGGGGCGCTGGCCATCGCCCTGGGCAGCCTGACGCCGGGCAGCCAGATGCCCTCGAACCTGCCGTGGGACAAGCTCAACCACTTCATCGGCTATGCGGGCCTCGCCGGGCTGATTGGCCTGGCCGGGGTGCGCCTGCCGCTCGCCTTCCTGGTTGCCGTGCTCTACGGCATCGCCATCGAATACGCCCAGATCCCGGTGCCGGGCCGCAGCGGCGGCGACTGGGCCGATATCCTCGCCAACTCCCTCGGTGCTACCTTCGCGGTGCTGCTGCTGGCAGCCTTCCGGCGCTGGCTGCGCTGAGCCCCTGCCCAGTCGACCCTCGTCCGTGCATGCACCCGAATGGTGAGCGGCTTCGCGAGGCCGCGCGATATGGTGCGCGGCACCCGGGCGGGGCCGCCGCCGCTTGCGTTGAAATGGCGCGATCGCGGCAGGCTAACCGGGTTGGAACGATCCTTGCTAGTGTCCAGAGACGTGCTCCGGCACGTCTTAACAATGGACAACGATCTCATCTAGCGAGGGACGATCCCCATGCTGAACAAGAAGAACAAGCTGATGCTGCTGGCCTCCGCCGGCGCCCTGACCCTGGCCGCCGCCGGTGTCGCCCAGGCCTCCACCCTGGAGGAGACCCGCAACCGCGGGGCGGTGCAGTGTGGCGTCAGCGACGGCCTCCCGGGCTTCTCGGCCCCGGATGACGAGGGCGAGTGGCAGGGCCTGGACGTCGACGTCTGTCGCGCCGTGGCCGCCGCGGTCTTCGGCGACGCCGAGGCGGTGCGCTACGTGTCGCTCAACGCCGTGGAGCGCTTCACCGCGCTGCAGTCCGGCGAGGTGGACGTGCTCTCCCGCAACACCACCTGGACCACCACCCGCGACACCACCCTGGGCCTAAACTTCACCGGGGTGACCTTCTACGACGGCATCGGCTTCATGATCCACACCGAGATGGGCATCGACAGCGCCAAGGAGCTCGACGGGGCGGCGATCTGCGTGCAGTCCGGCACCACCACCGAGCTCAACGTCGCCGACTACTTCCGCGCCAATGGCATGGAGTTCGACCCCATCGTCTTCGATACCTCTGAGCAGACCGTGGGCGGCTACGAGGCCGGCCGCTGCGACGTGCTCACCTCGGATACCTCCCAGCTGGCCGCCCTGCGCATCCAGCTCTCCGATCCGGACGCCTCCAAGATTCTGCCGGAGATCATCTCCAAGGAGCCGCTGGGGCCGGTGGTGCGCCAGGGCGATGACCAGTGGTTCAACATCGTGAAGTGGTCGCTGTTTGCCATGCTCAACGCCGAGGAGATGGGCATCACCAGCGACAACGTCGACGAGATGCTCGAGTCCGATGACCCGGACATCGCGCGCCTGCTTGGCCAGGACGGCAACTACGGCGAGGGCATGGGCCTCTCCGCCGACTGGGCCTACCAGATCGTCAAGCAGGTGGGGAACTACGGCGAGAGCTTCGAGCGCAACGTCGGCATGGACTCCCCGCTGGAGATCGAGCGCGGGCTCAACGCCCTGTGGACCGACGGCGGTATCCAGTACGCCCCGCCGATCCGCTGAGCCCGGAGGCCGGGGCGGCACCCCTCGCCCCGGCGCCTTCCCTGCAGGCCGTCCCGGCAGATCCGGGGCGGCCGGCGTGAATCCTGCTTGACGGATCCAGGCGGAGACTTCCCATGTCCGTTCGACACCCGGCCCGCCGCCCTGCGGGCCCACGCCCCCCGTTCTGGCGCGACCGCGCCAAGCGGGCGCTCTTCTTCCAGGTGCTGCTGCTGGCCGCCGTTGCGGCCTTCATGCTCACCATCATCGGCAACACCCAGGACAACCTCGCCGCGCGAGGCATCACCACCGGCTTCGGCTTCCTGGGCAACACCGCGGGCTTCGGCATCGTCCAGAGCCTGATCGACTACTCTTCCCAGAGCACCTATGGCCGCACCTTCCTGGTGGGGCTGCTCAATACCCTGCTGGTCTCGGCCCTGGGGGTGCTGGCGGCGACCGTCATCGGCTTCACCGTGGGCATCGCACGGCTCTCGCCCAACTGGCTGATCGCCCGGCTGGCCAGCGGCTACATCGAGACCTTCCGCAACATCCCGCTGCTGCTGCAGATCTTCTTCTGGTACTTCGCGGTGCTGCGGACCCTGCCGGCGGCCCGCGACAGCCTCACCTTCGGCGAGGTGATCTTCCTCAACGTGCGCGGCCTCTACCTGCCGGAACCGCAGTTCGAATCGGGCTTCGGGCTGGTGCCGCTGGCCACCCTGGTGGCGGTGGTGGCCAGCATCGTGCTGGTGGTCTGGAACCGGCGGCGCCACGAGGCCACCGGGCGGCGGCTGCCGGCGGGCTGGATCTCGCTGGCGCTGATCGTCGGGCTGCCGCTCGCCGTGCTGGTGTTCACCGGGGTGCCGGTGACCTGGGAGGTACCGGAGCTGCGCGGCTTCAACTTCCGCGGCGGCATCACGGTGATCCCGGAGTTCCTCGCCCTGTGGGTGGCGCTCTCCATCTACACGGCCTCGTTCATCGCCGAGATCGTGCGCTCGGGGATCCAGGCGATTCCCCACGGCCAGACCGAGGCGGCCCAGTCGCTCAGCCTGCCCCAGGGGCTGGTGCTGCGGCTGGTGGTGATCCCCCAGGCGCTGCGGGTGATCATCCCGCCGCTCACCAGCCAGTACCTCAACCTGATCAAGAACTCCTCGCTGGCCACCGCCATCGGCTATCCGGACCTGGTCTCGGTGTTCGCCGGCACCACCCTGAACCAGACCGGCCAGGCCATCGAGGTGATCGCCATGACCATGGCGGTCTATCTCACCATCAGCCTGCTGGTCTCGCTGTTCATGAACTGGTTCAACGCCCGCGTGGCGCTGGTGGAACGCTAGGAGAGCGCCATGACGATTCGCGACAAGATGATCGAGGCGCGACCGGCACCGATCCGCACCGTGGGCCCCCTGGCCTGGCTGCGTGCCAACCTGTTCAGCGGCCCGGTCAACAGCGTGTTCACCCTGCTGGGCCTCTACCTGCTCTACCTGCTGCTGGCGCCGACGATCCAGTGGGCGATCATCGATGCCGACTGGGTGGGCACCAGCCGCGACGACTGCTCCCGTGAGGGGGCCTGCTGGGTCTTCATCAATGCCCGCCTGACCCAGTTCATCTACGGGCTCTACCCGCGGGCCGAGCTGTGGCGGGTGAACATCGTCTTCGCCGGCTTCGCGGCGCTGATCGCCTGGCTGGCCATTCCGCGGCTGCCCTTCAAGCGCTGGGTGGCCGTCGCCACCCTGGTGGGCTTCCCGGTGGTCGCCTATGTGCTGCTCTACGGCGGCTACTTCGGCCTGCGGGTGGTGGAGACCCACCGCTGGGGCGGGCTGATGCTGACCCTGATCCTCGCCGTGGTGGGGATGGTGGCGGCGCTGCCGATCGGCATCCTGCTGGCCCTCGGCCGCCGTTCGCAGATGCCCATCGTCAAGAGCTTCTGCGTGGTGTTCATCGAGTTCTGGCGGGGAGTGCCGCTGATCACCATCCTGTTCATGGCCTCGGTGATGCTGCCGCTGTTCCTGCCCACCGGGGTCAGCGTCGACCGCCTGGTGCGCGCGTTGATCGGCATCACCCTGTTCCAGAGCGCCTACATGGCCGAGGTGGTGCGTGGCGGCCTGCAGGCGATTCCCAAGGGGCAGGAGGAGGCGGCCGCGGCACTGGGCATGGGCTACTGGAAGCGCATGGGGCTGATCGTGCTGCCCCAGGCGCTGAAGATGATGATCCCCGGCATCGTCAACACCTTCATCTCGCTGTTCAAGGACACCACCCTGGTGATGATCATCGGGCTCTTCGACCTGCTGGGCATCGTCCAGGCGGCACTCTCGGACTCTCGCTGGCTGGGCTTCGCCCTGGAGGGCTACATCTTCGCCGCCTTCATGTTCTGGATCTTCTGTTTCAGCATGTCGCGCTACAGCCAGTACCTCGAACGCAAACTGCATACCGGCCACAAGCGGTAAGGAACGAAAACAATGAATGAACAGGCAACCCGGGCCGGCGCCGAGACCCCCATGGTGGAGATGCGCGGCGTCAACAAGTGGTACGGCGACTTCCATGTGCTGCGCGATATCGACCTCACCGTGAGGCGCGGCGAGCGCATCGTCATCTGCGGCCCCTCGGGCTCCGGCAAGTCGACGCTGATCCGCTGCATCAACCACCTGGAGGAGCATCAGGAGGGGGAGATCGTGGTGGGCGGCGTGCCGCTGACCCAGGACGTCAAGCGCATCGAGCAGATCCGCCGCAGCGTCGGCATGGTGTTCCAGCACTTCAACCTCTTTCCCCACCTGACGGTGCTGGAGAACTGCTGCCTCTCGCCCATGTGGGTGCAGAAGAAGTCGCGCCGCGAGGCCGAGGCCCAGGCGATGCAGTACCTGGAGCGGGTGCAGATCGCCGAGCAGGCGCGCAAGTACCCGGGCCAGCTCTCCGGCGGCCAGCAGCAACGGGTGGCCATCGCCCGTTCGCTCTGCATGCACCCGGACGTGATGCTCTTCGACGAGCCCACCTCGGCGCTGGACCCGGAGATGATCAAGGAGGTGCTCGACGTCATGATCGAGCTGGCCCGCGAGGGGATGACCATGCTCTGCGTGACCCACGAGATGGGCTTCGCCAAGACCGTGGCCGATCGGGTGATCTTCATGGACCAGGGGCAGATCATCGAGGAGAACGCCCCCGAGCCCTTCTTCAACGCGCCCCAGTCGGAGCGGACCCGGCTCTTCCTCAGCCAGATCCTCGGCCACTGAGCCGCGCCCGTGGAGCGCTGCCTCGGCCTAGAGGCGCGGCTCCCGGGCCGGCGTGGTCTCGGTCTGGCCGCCGGCCAGGTCCAGTGAGGGCTCCCGGGCGGCCTGCCGGGTGCGCAGCGGTTCGGCCGGGCGCCGTACCCGGGCGCTGCCCACCACGCTGTCGTCGGGGTCCAGCGCGCGGGCGTCGCTGGTCCAGGCGGCGCCGGGGTCATGCACCGCCGGGCGGCGCTCGAAGGAGCGGGTGATCACCGGCCCGGCGCCGAGCTGGCCGGCCAGATGGTGGGGCAGCAGCCACAGCTCGGCGAGCAGGCGCAGGGCCACCGCGACCAGCAGCCACAGGCCGCCGCCCAGCGCCAGCGTTGGCCAGGCCTCCGTCCAGCCCAGCGGGGCGAGCCAGGGAGTGCGGGGCGCCAGCCACAGGGCTGCCCCGGCCGCGAGGGCGAGCTGCAGCAGCAGGTGACAGGTGAGCAGGGTGCCGCGGGACAGCGGGCGGCGGGGAAACAGGAACTGTTGCATCGGGGTCCTCCCGGAGGCACATCGTGGCGATGAGGCGCGCCGACATCCTTGCCGGCGAAGTCGAGATGCTACAGCAGTTGGTGCGCCGCTGCAGCCGTGGCGTCGCGCGACGCGGGCATCATGGCAGCAGCGTGATGCTGGCCGGTGCCAGCGGCGTGCGGTCGCGATGGGCGCTCAGCGGGCGCCCCTCCAGGGCGGTGAGCAGGATCTGCAGCGGATCGCCGTGGCTGACCAGCAGGATGGTCTGTCCCTGCGCCTGGGCTTCCAGGTCAGCGATCACGGCGAGCAGGCGATTCGCCACGCGGGTGACGCTCTCCACGCCGAAGGCCTGGTGCTCGGGGTCCTCGGCATCCAGGGCCCAGGCGTCCGCGTAATGGCTGTCCGCCAGGCCTTCCAGGGTGCCGAAGCTGCGCTCGCGAAGACCGACATGGGATTCAGGGGCAAGGCCGAAGTGCCGGGCGACCCGCTCGGCGGTCTCGGTGGTGCGGCGGAAGTCGGAATGCAGCAGGCGTTCGGGGCGTGGCCAGCGCCAGTCGTCCAGCAGCTCCGCCAGCTGGGCCTGGCCCTGGCTCGAGAGCCCGAAGCCTGCCAGGCCACGCTCCGGGGTGCTGATGATCAGCCCCCGGGCATTGGCCTCGCTGTGGCCGTGGCGCATCAGCAGGTAGCGGTTGCGGCGGGGGGGATGAGCGGGGAGAGACGGGGTCGACATGTGCTGGCCGTATCGTGGGGACGTTCTCGGATGCTATCCCAGATCAAGCACCGGCGCAGTTCTTCGCCGCCAGGGGCGCCGGTGGGTTGACCGGGCCCGGGACGCTTGCCAATGTTGAGTGAGTAGTGCGGCCGAGACCCGTGGTCTCGGTATCGGTAGAACCTGCATCAAGGAGAGGCTATGACGACGTATATCGTGGTGGCAGACGCAGCGCGGGCTCGGATCTTCACCCGCGACGCGCTCAAGCTGGTCGAGCAGGAGAGCCTGGTGCATGCGGCCAGCCGGCTTCATGAGGGGGATCTGGTGACCGACCGCGGCGCCGACGTGCACGAGTCGACGTCGACGACCTCGCGCTCCTCCGGTGGCGAGAGCACCGCCCGCACCCATGAGGAGATGATCTTCGCCAAGGAGGTGGCCGAGCGCATCTACCGGGCCCGGGTCGACAACACCTTGCAGAAGCTGATCCTGGTGGCGCCGCCGCGCTTCCTCGGCCAGCTGCGCGAGAAGATCGACGGCCCCACGGCCAAGCTGGTGATCCACTCCCTGGCCAAGGATCTCTCCAAGGCCAGCCTCGAGGAGATCCAGGAGGCGGTCAGCGATATGCGCTGAGACGCCCCTCCTCCCGGTTCGTCGCGCGGGCCCGGCCACCATGGCCGGGCCCGCTGCCGTTCTGGCCCTCAGGGCACCGGTGGCAGGGCGATCTGGTCGCTGCGGGTGATGCCCTCGGTCATCTGCCGGCACAGCTTGAGGAATTCGCGCATGCCGGTGGCCAGGTACTTGTGGCGGTGCCAGATGAAGGCGAACTGGCGGCTCAGGTCCAGCTCCGGGGTGGGAATCGGCACCAGGCTGCCGCGGCGGAAGGCGTCGCGCAGCGCCAGTTTCGACACGCAGCCGATGCCGAGGCCCGATTCCACGGCACGCTTGATGCCCTCGGTATGCTCCAGCTCCAGCAGCACGTTGAAGCGACCGCGGCGGTGGCGCGCGGCCTGCTCCAGGGTCAGGCGAGTGCCCGACCCCTGTTCGCGCATGATCCAGGCCTCGCGCAGCAGCCGCTCCAGCTCCACCGGGCCGCCCCCCGCCAGGGGGTGGCGCGGTGAGCAGAACACCGCCAGCTCGTCCTCCACCCAGGGCTGGGTGACTACGTCCTCCGCCTCGCAGTGCCCCTCGATCAGGCCCAGGTCGAGCTCATGGTGGCGCACCCCCTCGATGATGGCGCGGGTGTTGCGCACCGCCAGGCGTACCCGGCTGCCGGGGAAGCGCTGCATGAAGTCGCCGATCAGCAGGGTGGCCAGGTAGTTGCCGATGGTCAGGGTGGCGCCCACGTCCAGGGTGCCGATGCCCTGGCGGCCGCGCAGCAGTTCCTCCACCTCCTCGGCGCGATCCAGCAGGGCCACCGCCTTGGGCAGCAGCTGGAAGCCCAGGGCGTTGAGCTTCAGGCGCTTGCCGATGCGGTCGAGCAGCTGGCAGTCGAACTGGCGTTCCAGCTCGGCCAGGGCGGTGCTGGTCGCCGACTGGGAGAGCGACAGGGCCCGGGCCGCCCGGGAGACGCTCTCGTGCTGGGCCACGGCGACGAAGACCTCCAGCTGGCGCAGGGTGAAACGCATGTCGCAGGCTCCGGTGATCCATATCAAGACTATGGATAAGGGTTATCCATACAATCCATTTAACAGATAACGCCCTTTCCCTTAGAATTCAATGCAAATATTAAGCAGTCATCTATTCCTTTTTGGAATATAAAGCCTTTCGGGAATACTAGGAGCCGTCATGAGCAAGTTTGCCCTGGAAGAGGTGCTCAGCGTCCACCACTGGAACGACACCCTGTTCAGCTTCCGTACCACCCGCGAGCGCAGCCTGCGCTTCAAGAACGGCCAGTTCGTGATGATCGGCCTGGAGGTGGGCGGCAAGCCGCTGATGCGCGCCTACTCCATCGCCAGCCCCAACTACGAGGACCACCTCGAGTTCTTCAGCATCAAGGTGCCGGACGGCCCGCTGACCTCGCGGCTGCAGCACCTGAAGGTGGGCGATCAGATCATGGTCAGCCGCAAGCCCACCGGCACCCTGGTCACCGACGACCTGCTGCCGGGCCGTAACCTCTACTTCCTGTCGACGGGCACTGGCCTTGCGCCCTTCATGAGCCTGATCCAGGACCCGGAGGTCTACGAGCGCTTCGAGAAGGTGGTGCTGATCCACGGCGTGCGCAGCGTCAGCGAGCTGGCCTATGCCGATTTCATCCAGAAGGAGCTGCCGGCCCACGAGTACCTGGGCGACGAGATCAGGGAGAAGCTGGTCTACTACCCCACGGTGACCCGCGAGGAGTTCCACACCATGGGCCGCCTCACCGACCATATCCGCACCGGCAAGCTGTTCGAGGACACCGGCCTTCCGCCCATGGACCCCAAGCAGGACCGCGCCATGATCTGCGGCAGCCCCGCCATGCTCGACGAGACCAGCGCGCTGCTCGACGACCTGGGCTTCAAGATCTCCCCGCGCATGGGCGAGCCCGGCGATTACGTGATCGAGCGGGCCTTCGTCGAGAAGTAAGCACCAGGCCTCAGGCCCCAAGCAAAACCCCCGGTGCCTAGGCATCGGGGGTTTTGTGTGTATCGCCCTTGAACTCAGGCTGGCTCTGCGGCGTTAGACCGCGTCCTTGCCCGTTTCACCGGTGCGGATGCGGATCACCTGCTCGAGAGGCGTCACGAAGATCTTGCCGTCGCCGATCTTGCCGGTGTTGGCGACTTGGGTGATGGCGTCGATCACCTTCTCGGCCATGTCGTCGTCCACGGCCACCTCCAGCTTCACCTTGGGCAGGAAGTCCACCACGTATTCGGCGCCGCGATAGAGCTCGGTGTGACCCTTCTGGCGACCGAACCCCTTCACCTCGGTCACGGTGATCCCCTGGACGCCGATCTCGGAGAGGGATTCCCTCACGTCGTCGAGCTTGAAGGGCTTGATGATGGCGGTCACCAGTTTCATGGTCGGACTCCTCGTCTGTTCGGTGCGGTGGCCGAGCCACCCGCTTGCGCCTGATCGTCCTCTAGCATACACCGCGGCGGGCGGGATGAAAAAAGGCCCCCGAAGGGGCCAGGTGGAGCATGCCGTCTCACATGGTGAGCATTGCCATCACTTCTTGGCGACGCTGAACTCGGGGTAGGCCTCCAGGCCGCACTCGGCCAGGTCGACGCCCTCGTATTCCTCTTCCTCGCTGACGCGGATGCCCATCACCGCCTTGAGCACCACCCAGACGAGCAGGCTGGCGAGGAAGACCCAGGCGAAGATGCCGACGATGCCGAGCAGCTGGGCGCCGAAGGTGGCGTCGCCGTTGGAGAGCGGCACCACCAGCAGGCCCCAGATGCCCACCACGCCGTGCACGGAGATGGCACCGACCGGGTCGTCGATCTTCAGCTTGTCCATGGCCACGATGGAGACCACCACGATGGCGCCGCCCACGGCACCGATCAGCGCCGCACCCAGCGCGGAGGGGGCCAGCGGCTCGGCGGTGATGGCCACCAGGCCGGCCAGGGCGCCGTTCAGGGTCATGGTCAGGTCCGCCTTGCGGAACCACAGCTTGGCCAGGATCAGGGCGGCGATCACGCCACCGGCGGCCGCGGCGTTGGTGTTGACCAGCACCTGGGCGACGTTGTTGGCGGAGTCCACATCGGAGACCTTGAGCTCGGAGCCGCCGTTGAAGCCGAACCAGCCCATCCACAGGATGAAGGTACCCAGGGTCGCCAGCGGCAGGTTGGCGCCGGGGATGGCGAAGATGCTGCCGTCCTTGCCGTACTTGCCCTTGCGGGGGCCGAGGATCAGCACGCCGGCGAGAGCCGCGGCGGCGCCTGCCATGTGCACGATGCCGGAGCCGGCGAAGTCGGAGAAGCCGGCGGCGTCGAGCCAGCCGCCGCCCCAGGTCCAGAAGCCGGAAACAGGGTAGATCACGGCGGTCATCACCACGGCGAAGGCCAGGAAGGCCCACAGCTTCATGCGCTCGGCCACGGCACCGGAGACGATGGACATGGCGGTGGCCACGAACACCACCTGGAAGAAGTAGTCGGCGCGCATGGAGTAGTAGGGGGCGTCATCGCCGCCGGCCAGCACCGCATCGACGCTGTTCTCGCCGCCCAGCAGGAAGCCCAGGTTGGGCAGGATGCCGCCCTCGGGGCTCGAGTACATGATGTAGTAGCCCACCAGCAGGTACATGGTGCAGGCGATGGCGAACAGCGCGATGTTCTTGGTGAGGATCTCGGCGGTGTTCTTGGAGCGGACCAGGCCGGCCTCGAGCATCGAGAAGCCGGCGGCCATCCACATCACCAGCACGCCGCAGATCAGGAAGTAGAAGGTATCGAGCGCATAGCTCAGCTCTGTCAGTTCACTCATGTCAGTCTCTCCAGAGGCAGGAAACGATCAGACGGCGTCGGCACCGCGTTCACCGGTGCGGATGCGGATGACATCCTCGAGCGGGGTCACGAAGACCTTGCCGTCGCCGATCTTGCCGCTGTTGGCGGCGCCGCAGATGGCATCCAGGACGGTCTCCAGGCGGCTGTCGTCCACGGCGACCTCGACCTTGACCTTGGGCAGGAAGTCGACGACGTACTCGGCGCCGCGATAGAGCTCGGTGTGCCCCTTCTGGCGGCCGAAGCCCTTGACCTCGGTGACGGTGATGCCCTGAACGCCGTTGTCGGCCAGCGCCTCGCGGACGTCGTCCAGCTTGAATGGCTTGATGATGGCGGTGATGAGTTTCATCCCTTGTCTCCCCGGTTGCGTTGGGTATGGGCACGGCGGCCGCATGCCCTGCTACTGCGTCAAACGTGCCAATGCTTGGTAAATGCATCTAAAAACAGCTGGTTGGGTGGGGGTTGCGGCCGCGTGGCCGATCTCCCGGGGAAGGGCGGGCGGGCGGTTGCACCGTGCTGGTGCCGGGTCATGGTGCAGGCGCGCCATCCTGGCGCATCGGCAGGGCATGCGTTCGCGGCGGGCCATGCGTATCCTGTAGCCGGCATTCCACACGTTCAGGAGAGACCCATGGTGAGCCATGACCGTATCAGCCGACTGGCCCAGCAGATCGGCGAGCGCCTGCAGGGCGCGTCCCAGGCGCCGGAGGAGGTGCAGAAGGGGATTCAGCAGGTGGTGCGCGGCGCCTTCGACCGCCTGGAGCTGGTCTCCCGGGAGGACTTCGACATCCTGATGGATGTGCTGCAGCGCACCCGCGCCCGCGTCGAGGCGCTGGAGCAGCAGGTGGCGGCGCTGGAGACGCTGCTCGAGGAACGCACCGCCGAGGTGCCGGCGCCGTCAGCGGCGGCCCCCGAGGCTCCCGAGGAGGATGCCGGCGGCGGCGAAGTCGGCCGCTGAGCCTGGCGGGCAGGCCGGCGCCTACTGGGCTAGCCTGAGGGCAGGATTCCAGGCGAGGGAACGCCCATGACGCTGGCGATCGTCCATACCCGTGCGGGCCTCGGCCTCGAGGCCCCCGAGGTGCAGGTGGAGGTGCATCTGGCCAATGGCCTGCCGGGGATGACCCTGGTGGGGCTGCCGGAGGCGGCGGTGAAGGAGAGCCGCGAGCGGGTGCGCAGCGCCCTGGTCAACGCCGGCTTCGACTACCCCCTGCGCCGCATCACCCTCAACCTGGCTCCCGCCGACCTGCCCAAGGAGGGTGGGCGCTTCGACCTGCCCATCGCCCTGGGACTGCTGCTGGCCTCGGGGCAGCTGCCCCCGGAGGCCCTGGCGGACATCGAGAGCGTCGGCGAGCTGGCCCTGGACGGTGGCCTGCGCCCGATCACCGGTGTGCTGCCCCTGGCCCTGGCCACCCGCCGTGCCAGGCGGCGGCTGATCGTGCCCCGGGCCAACGCCGAGGAGGCGGCGCTCGCCGGCGACCTCGAGGTGCTGCCCGCCGACCACCTGCTGGACGTGGTCGCTCATCTGCTGGGCCAGACGCCCATCGCGCCGCACCGGCTGGCGTCTCCGCCGGAGGCGGCGACATCGCTGCCCGATCTCGCCGAGGTGCGCGGCCAGTACCAGGCGCGCCGCGCCCTGGAGGTGGCCGCCGCGGGCTCCCACAACCTGCTCTTCGCCGGCCCGCCGGGCACTGGCAAGACCATGCTGGCCAGCCGCCTGCCGGGCATCCTGCCGCCGCTGACCGAGGAGGAGGCGCTGGAGGTGGCGGCGGTGCGTTCGGTCAGCGGCCTGCCGCTGGCCGCCGAGTGGGGTCGCCGCCCCTTTCGGGCGCCGCACCATACCGCCAGCGCCGTGGCCCTGGTAGGCGGCGGCTCGAAGCCGCGACCCGGAGAGATCTCGCTGGCCCACCACGGGGTGCTGTTCCTCGACGAGCTGCCGGAGTTCTCGCGCCACGTGCTGGAGGTGATGCGCGAGCCCATGGAATCGGGCCAGATCCATATCGCCCGGGCCAGCCACCAGCGCCGCTTTCCGGCTCGCTTCCAGCTGGTGGCGGCCATGAATCCCTGCCCCTGCGGCCATCTGGGGGACCCGCGGCAGGCCTGCCACTGCACCGCGGCCCAGATCCAGCGCTACCAGGCGCGGCTCTCCGGGCCGCTGCTCGATCGCATCGACCTGCAGGTGGAGGTGCCGGCGCTGCCGCCGGAGCAGCTCACGGCGGCGACGACGGGGGAGTCCTCGGCGATCGTCCGCCGGCGGGTGATGGCCGCGCGGGAACGGCAGCTGGCGCGGGGGGCGCTGAATGCCCACCTGGCGGGGCGGGAGCTGGAGGCGGCCTGCGACCTCGCCAGCGCCGACCGGGCCTGGCTGGCGCAGGTGCTGGAGCGGCTCAGGCTCTCGGCGCGGGCCTACCACCGGGTGCTGCGGGTGGCGCTGACCCTGGCCGACCTGGCCGGCGAGCCGAAGCCGGCCCGGGAGCAGCTGATCGAGGCGATCGGCTATCGGCAGCTGGATCGGCTGCTCAAGGGGTAGGGGGCTCGCCCCCTACAGCGCCGTGGCGTCCAGGGCGCCCTGCAGGCTCTCCTCCCACATCACCGAGTCGCCGCCGGGGCGGCGCAGCACCAGGGTCAGGCGGTAGGGCAGAAGCTCCCGGTCCGAGAGCCGCAGGCGCGGCCCGTCGGCCATCAGCCGGCTCTCCAGGCGCCACTGGTTCTCCCCACCCCCTTCTCCCATGCTGTCGCTCCAGTCGAGCACCTGGGGGCCGTCGCTCACCGCCAGCAGCGCCCGGGTGAGGCTCTCGCGGAAGCGCTCCTGGCCGATGCTGAGTTCCCCGTTCACCTCCGGAGTGGCCAGCAGCAGTACCTGGTCAGCGGGGGGCTTGGGCAGGGCGGAGGCCTCCATCACCCGGCCGGCGGCGCGCTCGCCGAGGTTGAGCAGCGCCTGACGCAGGGTCTCGGGGCGATCGGGGGCGGCGGCGCAGCCGGCCAGCAGCAGGGGGGCGAGGAGCAGGGAGGCGATCAGGGGGCGGCGGCGGGCGGTCATGGGCGGTCGATCTCGCGGTGGGCGGCGGCGGGCGCCAGGTCGTCGATGAAGCGGTCCAGGGTGTCGAAGAGCGCCTGGCGGATCGGCTCGGCCTCGTTGACCAGGTGGTGGCGCGCCTCGGGGTGGCGGTGAATCTCGGCATTGGGAAACTTGCGCTCCAGCACGGCGAGGTTCCACTCCCAGTCCACCGTGAGGTCCTGCTCCCCCTGCAGGATCAGGGTCTTCACCGGCGTGGGGGGGCAGGGCGAGCAGCCGCGGCATCCAGCGGCGCATGGCGCTGACCCAGCCGATGGCGACGCGATCGGCCTGCAGCGGGTCGCCCTCGCGCAGGAAGGCGGCGAAGTCGGTGTCGGTGGAGTTGGCGCGGAACCTGCGCGGGATGGAGCGCACGAAGGGGCCTGCCAGCAGGTGCAGCCAGCTGGATTGGTTCCAGCCCCAGGGGCGTACCAGCGGGGCGAGCAGGGCCAGGCCGGCCCAGTGACCGTCGTCGCCGCGGGTCAGGGCGTCGGTGGCCAGTATCGCCGCGCCGGTGCTCTGTCCCACGCCGATCCAGGGGCGCGGGGCGAGCCCCTCCGCCTCCAGGTGCTGCTGCAGGGCGTGCAGGCAGCCGCCGTAGTCGTCGAAGTCGTCGATGGAGGCCCGCGGCCCGCTGGAGAGCCCGTGGCCGGGCAGGTCCCACAGCACCACGCGCCAGCGGCGTTCCAGCAGGCGCTCCAGCAGGTGGCGATAGAGCCCCAGGTGGTCGAAATAGCCGTGCACCACGAAGGCGGTGCCGACCGGGTCGTCGGGGCTCCACACCTGGGTCCAGAGCCGGAAGTCCCGGGCATCCACGTAGCCCACGTAGAGCCCCACGTGCTCGGCCAGCAGCGGGGCCAGGCCGTAGTGACCGAGGTAGCGCTCCAGGTGGTCGTCGCCGGGCTCCGGCTCGGCGGGGGTGACCAGCCGAACCGGGCCCAGCGCCTGCAGTGGGGTGAAGTCGCTCATCGAATCCTCCGCGGCGCACGACCCTGCCGGCCCGGGGCTTGGACCGACACCATGGAAAGCGGGCAAGCTATGCGGGCCTGCCTTATCTTTTGGTCTAGCTGAGCGCGATCCCGGCGCTTTGCGGGTTTACACATGGAAGTATTTTCCACAAAATCACGGGCACAGCAGTCACTCCACCCCTGTCCCGGCAGACTGGCACGCGACCCGCCGGCTGCCAAGCACGAGGAGATCCAACATGACCCAACGTGTCACTCGCCATCGCCTTCAGGTGGCCGCCGAGCTGGACCGCTTCATCAGCGAGCAGGCGCTCCCGGGTACCGGCGTCGATGCCGAGGCGTTCTGGGCCGGCGTCGATGCCCTCTTCCATGATCTGACTCCGAAGAACCGCGAACTGCTCGCCGAACGCGATCGCCTGCAGGAGCAGCTCGACGCCTGGCACCGCGA
Source organism: Halomonas sp. PGE1 (assembly GCF_013000985.1). NCBI lineage: Bacteria > Pseudomonadati > Pseudomonadota > Gammaproteobacteria > Oceanospirillales > Halomonadaceae > Halomonas > Halomonas sp. PGE1. The sequence continues at coordinate 112,692 of NZ_CP053032.1, read as the reverse complement.
GAATCCCGGTCCGGTGGGTGACATGCCGGCCTATCGCGCCTTCCTCAAGGAGATCGGCTACCTGGCCGAGGCCCCCGCCAAGGTCGCGGTGACCACCGCCAACGTGGATCGCGAGATCGCCGTCCAGGCCGGCCCGCAGCTGGTGGTGCCGGTGAGCAACGCCCGCTATGCGCTGAATGCCGCCAACGCGCGCTGGGGCAGCCTCTATGACGCCCTCTACGGCACCGACGCCATCTCCGAGGAGGGCGGCGCCGAGAAGGGTAGCAGCTTCAACCCCAAGCGCGGCGAGAAGGTGATCGCCTATGCCCGCGGCGTTTTGGACCGCGCCGCGCCGCTGGCCACCGGCTCCCACCGCGACGCCGTCAAGTATGCGCTGCGTGATGGCCACTTGGTGGTCACCCTGGAGGGCGGCCGCGAGACCGGCCTCAAGGAGCCCGGCAAGCTGGTGGGCTACACCGGCGAGGCGGCGAGCCCCGAGTCGGTGCTGCTGGTCAATCACGGCATGCACCTGGAGATCCAGATCGACCCGAGCCACCCGATCGGCAAGACCGACCCGGCCGGGGTCAAGGACCTGGTCGTCGAGGCGGCGCTGACCACCATCATGGACTGCGAGGACTCCGTGGCCGCGGTGGACGCCGAGGACAAGGTCGGGGTCTACAGCAACTGGCTGGGCCTGATGAAGGGCGATCTGGAGGAGCAGGTGGAGAAGGGCGGCAAGACCATCACCCGCCGCTTGCACGCCGACCGGACCTTCACCACCCCCGACGGCGGCAGCCTGACCCTGCCCGGCCGCTCGCTGATGTTCGTGCGCAACGTCGGCCACCTGATGACCAACCCGGCGGTGCTCGACGCCGAGGGTAACGAGCTGCCCGAGGGCATCCTCGACGGCATCGTGACCGGCCTGATCGCCCTGCACGACCTCAAGAAGGGGGAAGGCGAGCCGCGCAACTCCCGCGAAGGCTCCATGTACATCGTCAAGCCCAAGATGCACGGCCCGAAGGAGGTCGCCTTCTCCAACGAGCTGTTCGGCCGCGTCGAGGACCTGCTGGGCATGGCCCGCGACACCCTCAAGATGGGCATCATGGACGAGGAGCGCCGCACCACGGTGAACCTCAAGGCGTGTATCGCCGAGGCCGCCTCCCGCGTGGTCTTCATCAATACCGGCTTCCTCGACCGCACCGGCGACGAGATGCACACCGCCATGGAAGCGGGCCCGATGATCCGCAAGGGCGACATGAAGGGCGCCGCCTGGATCCAGGCCTACGAGAAGAACAACGTCCAGGTCGGCCTGGCCTGCGGCCTGCGCGGCCGCGCCCAGATCGGCAAGGGCATGTGGGCCATGCCGGACCTGATGGCTGCCATGCTGGAGCAGAAGATCGGCCACCCCAAGGCCGGCGCCAACACCGCCTGGGTGCCGTCGCCCACCGCCGCCACCCTGCACGCCCTGCACTACCATCAGGTGGACGTCACCGCCATCCAGCGCGAGCTGGAGGCCCAGGGCGAGCCGGACTACCTAGATGAGCTGCTCAGCGTGCCGGTGGCCGCCGAGGCCAACTGGTCTGACGAGGAGATCCAGCAGGAGCTCGACAACAACTGCCAGGGCATCCTCGGCTACGTGGTGCGCTGGGTCGAGCACGGCGTGGGCTGCTCCAAGGTGCCGGACATCCACGATGTGGGCCTGATGGAGGACCGCGCCACCCTGCGGATCTCCAGCCAGCACATCGCCAACTGGCTGCACCACGGCGTGGTCGACGCCGCCCGGGTCCAGGCGACCCTGGAGCGCATGGCCAAGGTGGTGGACGAGCAGAACGCGAACGACCCTGCCTACACGCCGATGAGCGCCGACTACGCGGGCTCCAGCGCCTTCCAGGCCGCCAGCGACCTGATCTTCAAGGGCCGCGTGCAGCCCTCCGGCTACACCGAGCCGCTCCTGCACCACTGGCGCGCCGTGCACAAGGCGAAGTAACCCAGCCGAAGCAAGAAGGCATCGCGCAGGCCGACGCGGCCTGCCGTGCACCAGAAGCGCCCCGGGTATCTGCCCGGGGCGCTTTCGGTTATGTTGACGCCAGCGTCAATTCGCCCCATCCACTGCAAGGAGCCCGCCGATGACCCTGATGACCGCCGCCACCATCGAGGACTTCCTCGACGAGGTCTTCCCCCAGCGTATCGGGACCATCGAGGCCGTCGATCACATGCGTGCCACCATGAGCCTGGCCATTGACGACGAGCACCTGCGCCCCGGCGCCAGCGTCTCCGGTCCCACCCTGATGGGATTGGCCGACGTCTGCCTCTACGTGGCGATCCTGGCCCAGATCGGTCCCGAGCCCATGGCGGTCACCAGCGACCTGCACTGCCGCTTCCTGCGCCGTCCGCGGGGCGACCGCGACATCATCGCCACGGCGCGCATCCTCAAGCTGGGCCGGCGCCTGGCGGTGGGCGAGGTGCAACTCTTCTCCGCCGGCGACGAGCAGCCGGTGGCGCTGGTCACCGCCACCTACGCCCTGCCCGATCGCGACTGAACCGGCCCGCGCGCCCAAGCGGGGGCGATCTCAGCGCCGCGGAGCGCGCAGCACCGCGCCGGCCAGCGCCAGCCAGCCGGCGATCAGCAGCACCCCGCCGACGGGCGTGATCATGCCGAGGCCGCCGGCGCCGCTCAGCGCCATGGCGTAGAGCGAGCCCGAGAAGAGCCCCATGCCGGCCGCCCACAGGCCCATGGCCAGCCGCTGTCCCGCCAGGGGCGCCGTAGCGCGCCAGGCCAGCACGGCGAGCAGCGCCAGGGTGTGCCAGGCCTGGTAGCGCACTCCGGTCTCGAAGGCCGCCACCAGGCGCGGGGCGAGCTGCCCCTCCAGGGCGTGGGCGCCGAAGGCCCCCGCCATCACCACCACGGCGCCGGAGAGCGCCGCCCCCAGCCACCAGCCTCGGTCCTGCATCGGGGTCTCCTCATCATCGCGTCATGGCCGCCACCGTACCCCGCCCGGGCGGACTCGGCTACAATGTCGGGTCCGAAAGCCAACGCAACGACAGCCACCGGAGCGCAGAGAGAAGGCCATGCAGATCCAGCTCAATGGCGAGGCGCATACCCTGGCGCCCGAGCTCACGGTCGCCCAGCTGGTCGAGTCCCTGGGGCTCGCCGGCCGGCGCATCGCCGTGGAGGTGAACGAGGAGATCGTGCCTCGCAGCGAACATGCCGACACCCGCCTGGCCGAAGGCGACCGGGTCGAGGTCGTGCACGCCATCGGCGGCGGCTGAGCGCCGCGCCCGACGCCCTACCGCGAAGACAACCACACAAGGCAGACTCGATGACAGACTTCTTCCAGGACCAGCCCCTGCGCGTCGCCGGGCGCGAATTCGCCTCCCGCCTGCTGGTCGGTACCGGCAAGTACAAGGACTTCGACGAGACCGGCGAGGCGATCGCCGCCTCCGGCGCCGAGGTGGTCACCTTCGCCGTGCGGCGCACCAACCTGGGCCAGGAGGCCGGTGAGCCCAACCTGCTCGACGTGATCTCTCCGGAGCGCTATACCCTGCTGCCTAACACCGCCGGCTGCTACACGGCGAAGGACGCGGTGCGCACCTGTCGGCTGGCCCGCGAGCTGCTCGACGGCCACAACCTGGTGAAGCTCGAGGTACTGGGCGACGACTCGACCCTCTACCCCAACGTGGTGGAGACCCTGGCCGCCGCCGAGGTGCTGATCAAGGACGGCTTCGACGTCATGGTCTATACCAGCGACGACCCCATCGTGGCGCGCGAGCTCGAGCGCCTGGGCTGCTGTGCCATCATGCCGCTGGGCTCGCTGATCGGCTCCGGTCACGGCATCCAGAATCCCCACAACATCCGCCTGATCATCGAGCAGGCCAGCGTGCCGGTGCTGGTGGATGCCGGGATCGGCACCGCCTCCGATGCCGCCATGGCCATGGAACTGGGCTGCGACGGCGTGCTGATGAACACCGCCATCGCCCACGCCCGCCAGCCGGTGCTGATGGCCAGCGCCATGAAGAAGGCGGTGGAGGCGGGCCGCGAGGCCTTCCTGGCCGGGCGCATGCCGCGTCGCCAGAGCGCCGACCCCTCCTCGCCCTTCGCCGGCCGCATCAACGGCTGACGCCTCCAGCGATCGCCCGCACCGAACGCCTGACACCCGCGCCCAGAACGAGAGCCCCGACCGCCCCATGAGTGACCAGTCCCGCGACGATACCGCCACCACCGGACCGGAAGGCCCGGACGCCCCGCTGCACCGCCGCGGCATCAAGAGCTATGTGCTGCGTGCCGGGCGCATGACCCAGGCCCAGACCCGCGGCCTCGAGGAGGTCTGGCCGCGGCTGGGCCTGACCTTGGCCGATGGCCGCCAGGACCTGGATGCCCTGTTCGGCCGCTGCGCGCCGCGGGTGGTGGAGATCGGCTTCGGCATGGGGGCCTCGCTGATCGAGCAGGCCGAGACCCATCCCGACACCGACTTCATCGGCATCGAGGTGCATGCCCCGGGCGTGGGCAAGCTGCTCGACGAGGCCGACAAGCGTGGCCTGACCAACCTGCGGGTCTACCGGGAGGACGCCCTGCGAGTGCTCGAGGAGTGCCTGCCCGAGGGTAGCCTCGACACCCTGCAGCTCTTCTTCCCCGACCCCTGGCCGAAGAAGAAGCACCACAAGCGGCGCATCGTGCAGCCCGCCTTCGTCGAGCTGGTACGCAGCCGCCTCAAGGTCGGCGGCACCTTCCATATGGCCACCGACTGGGAGGCCTACGCCGAGTGGATGGCCGAGGTGATGGACGCCGCCCCGGGCTATGCCAACACCGCCGAGCCCCAGACCGCCCCCTACGTGCCACGGCCCGAGTTCCGCCCACTCACCAAGTTCGAGGCCCGCGGCGAGCGCCTCGGTCACGGCGTCTGGGACCTGATCTACCGTCGCGTCGACTGATCACGCGCTGCCCTCGCTCCTCGAAGCCCCCGCCATGCAGGGGCTTCGTTGTTTGTGTGGGATGAAAACAGCCGTTAAGCGGATCGGCGTGGGTTTCTGCCGAGGCCGAGCATTCGTTGTAGGAACTGGGCTCTGCCCGGCGAAGGGAGGCCGAAGGACTCCTTGGCTGTGTGCGGTAGCTCAAGTAACGCCGCCGGGGCGCCTGCGGCGCCATTCGCCCGGCGGAGCCGATCTCCCACCAGTCGTCTAAAGCCTTGCGACGTTAAGGGGCAGCGCTGAGACCGGCACGCCAATCGTGATAACCAAAAAAAGCCGCCCTCGATGGGGCGGCGGCAAGACCCTGGGGTGGTAAGGAGCAGCAATGAGGAGGGGGTCTCGAGACCAAAAAAAGCCGCCCTGGGCAGGGCGGCGGCAAGACCGTGACTAGCAATGAGGAGGGAGAAACCATGGCAGGTGACTGGCGGTACCTGCGATGGCAGTGGCGGCTCATCAACGCCACTGGAAGCAAGGGTAATCATTCTCATTTGCGGTGTCAACAGTAATGCGAATATTTTTTATTTGCGCTTATCCTGGCGGTGCCCTTAGCCGGCCAGGCGCAGCCACAGGGGCAGGGTAGCCATGGCCAGCAGGGTCTGGGCGGTGATCAGCGCCGCCATCATCTCGGCGTCGCCGCCCAGCTGGCGCGCCAGGATATAGGCGGAGGTAGCGGTGGGCAGGGCGGCGAACAGCAGCGCCACGTCTCGGCTCACCGGGTCGAGACCCAGCGCCAGGGCGAGCAGCAGCACCAGGGCAGGCATCAGCCCCAGCTTGATGGCGTTGGTGACCCAGACGCCGCGATCGAGGCGCAGCAGCGCCTCGGGGCGCAGCGCCACCCCGACCGCCACCAGGCCCAGCGGCAGGGCGGCGCGGCCGAGCAGCTCCACCGTGTCCGCGCTCCACCCCGGCAGCCCGATGCCGCTCACGTTCAGGCCGATGCCGATCAGGCAGCCGAGGATCAGCGGGTTGCGGGCCAGCGCCGCCAGGCTCCTGCCGAGGCTGCCGGCACCGAGGGTCCCGGCGGCGATGAAGCTCGCCACGCACATGACGTTGACCACCGGCACCATCAGCGCCACGGCCACAGCGGCCACGGTGGCCCCCGGCGTGCCGTGCAGGGCGGCGGCCCCGGCCACCCCCACGTAGGTGTTGAAGCGCAGCGCCCCCTGGAAGGCCGAGGTGAAGGCCGGCGGGTCGAGGCCCAGCCAGCCTCGCAATCTCCACAGCAGGACGCCGAAGAGGCCCATGGCGCCGAGCAGGGCCAGGGCCACGCGCGCCACCGGCACCTGGCTGACGTCGGCGGTGGCCAGGGTCGACACCAGCATGGCGGGAAACAGCAGGAAGTAGATCAGCCGCTCCAGCTGGGGCCAGAAGTCGCCGCCCGGCTGGCGCAGCCGGCCCAGGGCGGCGCCCAGCAGGATCAGCAGGAACAGCGGCCCCAGCGCGTTTGCCACGCCTGTCATGGTCATCTCCTTGATCGGGTTGCCCTGCGACATCCTTGCGCACTCTGCCACAGGCGAATGCTGATAAGCTTACCGCGACATGTCCTCTCGTGAGCACTTTCCCTCGTCACCATGCCGACTTCTGTCTCCTCCGACCCGGCCATCTCGCGCCCTCCGCTGCTGCGGCTGCTGGTCCTCTTCACCCTGGGCACCGTGGCCGTGGCACTCTGGTACCTGACCAGCTACAGTCTTCGCGGTGACGACAATGTGCGCTGGTACGTCGAGGAGACCGGCTGCGAGCTGAGCCAGGGCCCCTGTCGGGCGCCCCTGGGCGAGGGGGCTAGCCTGACGCTGGACCTGGGGGCCGAGGGTGAGATCCGCGCCCTGGAGCTCCTGCCGATGTCGGTGGCCCTGGAGGGCGTCGAGGCGGACTCGGTGGTGGTGGACTTCATCGGCCGTGACATGGACATGGGGCTGCATCGCTATCCGCTGGCCCGTCAGGCCGATGGCGCCTTCCGCGGTGAGGGACAGATCCCGATCTGCACCGAGGCGGTGATGCCCTGGCGGGCCAGGGTGATCGTCACCAGCGGTGACCACCGCCTGGGCAGCGGATTCAATTTCGAGGTGGAGAGAAGCCGACTATGAAACGACAGGGACTCTGGGCGGGAATCGCGCTGATCGTGCTGGTGCTGGGGGTGGGCGGCTACGGCTGGTTCCAGCAGCAGTTCGCGACGAGCGGTGCGGGCAACGGCCCGACCGGCGGCCCCATCGAGCTCTCCTCGACCCACGGGGAGTTCTCCCTTGCCCAGCTCGAGGAGGATCAGCTGGCGGTGGTCTTCTTCGGCTACACCTACTGCCCCGACGTCTGCCCCATGAGCCTCGCCGTGGTGCGCCAGGCGCTGGCCGAGCTGGACGAGACGGAGCGCGAGCGGGTGGTGCCGCTGATGATCTCGGTGGACCCCGAGCGTGACACCCTCGAGCGGCTGGCGGAGTACACCGGCTTCTTCGGCGATGCCTTCATCGGCGCCACCGGCAGCGAGGCCGAGCTCGAGGAGCTCGCCGAGCGCTACGGCGTGATCTGGCGGCGGGTCGAGACCCCGGAGTCGGCCATGGCCTATACCATCGACCACAGCTCGTCGCTCTACCTGGTGGATCGCGAGGGGACCATCCTGCGGCGAGTGCTCTACTCGCCGGCGCCCCATGCCCTGCTCTCGGCCCTCGACGAGGCGCTCTGACTGGCGTCTTCGGCTGACGCTGCGACCCCGCCTCAGGGCGGGGTCGCGGCTTCCTGCAGTCGCTCGATCATCGCCATGAGGGCGCGAACCTGGGTGCCCTCCCGGGTATCGTGCAGCGGATGGAGCTGCCAGGTGCTCTCGGCGAAGCCCCACCAGTCCCAGCACCCCTGGGGGTTGGCCAGGCTGGTCTCGGCCTGGGGATAGAGCACCACCCGATCGTGGGCGGCGGCCCACTCGTTGAGGCCGCTGTGGCGCACGAAGGTCTCGCCGATCTGCTCCGCGCCCATGCCGCAGCCGTGCAGCGCGACCGTCAGTGCACAGCCCCCCTCGTTGCACGCCTCCGGCACGAACAGGTAGCCCGAGTCATCGAGCCCCTTGACGGCGAAATCGCCCTGATCGAAGTGCAGCAGGTCGCCGGCGGGCGCCTCCGGCGCCTCGTTGGCCCCCGGTTCCGCTGCCTCGTTTGTCTCTGACGGCGCATTGTGGAGCCAGGCCATCGCCTCACCGGCGAGGTCCTGGTCGCAGCCCAGCAGGTGGGTGCCGCCGCCCTGGCGGCAGTCGCCCAGCTCGGTGGCCGGGGGCGGGGTCGCCTGCTGGCCGATGGGCCAGCCGTGGCCGACGTTGTCACTGGTCACGAAGCGCAGCTGCGCCTCGGGGTCCGCCAGCCAGCCGGCGAGCTGCTCGGCCAGGGCCGCGCCCAGAGCCGGGGCGACGGTCTCGTCCGCGTTGCCATGCCAGACGAAGGCGCGCAGTTCGGCCAGGGCCTCGGCGCTGCCCACGCGGTCATGCTCGCGGTAACCGGCGAGGCGCTGCTCCAGCTCATCGAGGGGCGGCGGGCCGAGCCGGGTGGTCATGCACTGCCCCAGGGCGCGGCGCAGGGTGCCCTGGGCGCAGGACCAGGGGCCAGTGCCGAGCACGGCAAGCCCCTGGAAACGCTCGGGCCAGGCCACGGCGAGCTGGGTGGCCATGTAGCCGCCGGAAGAGACGCCGATCACGCTGGTGTCGCTCCCGGAAAGCCCCAGCCGGGGCAGCTCGGGGAGGGCGTCGGCGGCCGCCGGGGCAGCGACGAACGCCGCCAGCACAAGGCCGGCGGCGGGAAGGGAGGAAGGGATCATGGGGCTCCGGCGTCGGGCTCAGTCATCAATGACGTCGAGCAGGTCGACGCGGAAGATCAGGGTCTCGTTGGGACCGATGGGCCCCTGGCCCTGGACGCCGTAGGCCAGCTCGGCGGGGATCACGATCTCCCAGCTATCGCCGACGCTCATCAGCTGCAGGGCCTCCTGCCAGCCGTCGATGACCTGATCGACGCGGAAGCTGACCGGCTCGCCGCGCTCCAGGGAGCTGTCGAAGACGGTGCCGTCGATCAGGGTGCCTTCGTAGTGCACCTCGACGCTGTCCTCGGGGCCCGGGGTGGCGCCGTCGCCGGACTCCAGCACCCGGTACTGCAGGCCGGAGGCGGTGACCTCGACGCCCTCCGCCTCGGCGTTGGCGGCCAGGAAGGCCTCGCCTTCGGCGCGGTTGTTCTCGGCCCGCTGCTCGGCCTCGGCCTGGCGAGAGGCCATCGCCTGCTGCTGGAACTGCATCAGGGTCTCGGCCATCTCCTCGTCGCTCATCGCCAGTTCGCCACCGGCGAAGACGTCCTGGATCGCCTGGGTGAAGGCGTCCACGTCCAGGTCTCTGACGTCCTGCTGGATGCTCTGGCCAAGGGTCACGCCCAGGCTGTAGCCGAGACGCCCCTCGTCGGTCTCCGGCGCAGCCAGCGCCAGGGGGGCGGCGCCCAGCAGGGCGGTCAGGGAAGCGGTGGTCAGCAGTCTCTTCATGAACGGGCCTTGTGGTTAGGCGCGAAGCGCCATCGGTGATTGGAGACCATGGGACTCCGCGGGGGCGGGGCGGTTCCGCACGGCGATGGTGCAAGACCGGCCCGACCGCAGCCATGATACCACCTGGGTCAGACGACCAGGGTGGGACAGTGGGCGGAGCCGGCCACGCGCTGGGCCACGCTGCCCAGCAGCAGGCTCTTGTCGCCGTTGGTGCCCTGGGAGCCGATCACGATCAGGTCGCACTCCCGCTTGCGGGCGAAGCGCACGATGATGCGCGAGGGGCGCCCACCCTTGACGAAGGCGCGCAGCTTCTCGGCCGGCACGCCCAGCTCGAGGGCATGGGCCTTGGCCTGCACGGCGATCTCGGTGGCGTACTCCTTGAGGGCGTCGTCGGGGATCTCGAGCCTGTCCGGACGCACCATGGAGAGCGAGGCCTCCAGCAGGCTGTGGTGCTTGAAGACGCACAGGGTATAGAGCTCGGCGCCGGTCAGCATCTGCAGGCCGACGCCCTTCTCCAGGGCCTTCAGCGCCCCCCTGGAACCGTCCACCGGGACCAGTATCCGATTGAACATGGCGTGTCCTCTCTTGAGGTTATTGGATCAGGGGTAGTGGATCAGCGGAATGCCAGGTCGCGCAGGAACAGGGCGATCTGCGGGAACATGATGATCAGCGCGGCGGCCAGGATCAGCATGAAGATGAAGGGTGGCGTGCCGCGGATCACCTCCCAGTAGGGTCGCTTGAAGATGGCGATGGCGGTGAAGATGTCGCAGCCGAAGGGGGGTGTCGCCGAGCCTATCGCCACCTGCAGGGTGATCAGCACGCCCACCAGCACCGGGTCGAGGCCCGAGGCGGCGATGGCCGGGGCGAAGATCGGCGTCAGCACCAGGATCACCACGATGGGGTCCACGAACATGCAGGCCACGAAGAAGGCGATGGAGATGGCGATCAGCACGCCCACCGGGCCGGCCTCGTTGATGCCCACGGCGGCGAGGATCGTCTGGGGGATCTGGGCGAAGGAGATGATCCAGGAGAAGCCGTTGCCCACCGCCACCAGGATGAAGACCACCGAGGTGATCAGGCCGGTGGACTTGGCGATGGCGTAGATGTGGTGCAGCTTCAGCGAGCGGAACACCACGAACTCGAGGATCACCGCGTACAGCACGCAGGCGGCCGCGGCCTCGGTGGGGCTGAAGATGCCGCCGTAGATGCCGCCGACGATCAGCACCGGGAAGCCCAGCGGCCAGAGGGCGTCCTTCACCGAGACGGCGCGCTGCTTCCAGGTCGCCTTGGGCTCGGTCGGTACATTGTGGATGGTGGCGTAGACCACGCAGTAGGCCGAGAACATGGCCAGGATCAGCAGGCCCGGGCCGATGCCGGCGATGAACAGCTCGCCGATGGAGGTGCCGGAGATGACCCCGTAGATGATCATGCCGATGCTCGGCGGGATCAGGAAGGCGATGTCGCTGGAGTTGATGATCAGCGCCAGGGTGAAGGAGTCCTTGTAGCCCGCCTTGAGCATCCGCGGGCGCAGCGGCGACCCCACCGCCACCACGGTGGCCTGGGTGGAGCCGGAGACGGCGCCGAACAGCGTGCAGGAGGTGGCGGTAGAGACCGCCAGGCCCCCCTTGATGTGCCCCACGAAGGCCATGACCATGTTGATCAGGCGGTTGGCGGACTGGCCGCGGGTCATGATGTCGGCGGCCAGGATAAACATCGGCACGGCGATCAGCGCGGTGGGGCGGATGCCGCCCATCATCTGCTGGATCAGGGTTTCCATCTGGCCGAGGCCGCCGAAGGTCATGTAGAACCCGACGAACGCCGCCGTCGCCAGGGGGATCATCATCGGGAAGCCGAGCAGCAGCAGCACGATCATGATGGAGAGGATGATGGCTGTCATGGTGAGGTGTCCTCGCTAGCCCGATCGGGATCAGACTTCCGTTTCCGTGTCCTTGTAGCCGTCCACCACATGGGTCGAGAGGTAGACGTCGCGGGAGGTCAGGTTCTTGATGGCGGTGAGCAGGTACTGGATGCCGGTGATGGCGAAGCCGATCGGCACCCAGACGTACATCATCCACACCGGGATGCTCAGCGAGGGGAGCACGCGACCACGGCCGTAGAGGGTGGAGATGTAGCCGATCGAGTAGTAGCAGAGCACGAACATCACCAGGGCGGTGAACAGGCTGATGACGATCATCATCCAGCGTCGCCCGCCGGTGGGCACGGCGTCATAGATGGCCGACATGCGGATATGGCGCCCGTGGCGGGCCGCATAGCCGATGCCGGCGAAGGTGATCATCACGATCAGGATGCGATTGATCTCCTCGGAGAAGTGCAGGCTCTCGCCGAGGAGGAAGCGGCTCAGCACGTTGGCGATGGTGTTGATGGCCATGAGGATCACCCCCACGGCCAGGATCACCGCCTCGGTGCGGCTGATCCAGGTGTCGATGGCCCCCAGCGGGCCGGGCAGGGTCGAGCGGTAGTTCTTCTCGGCAATGTCGTCTTCGTTCATTTCCATGTCGGCGGGCTCCTCTCCATTCCCCACGCACGCTTATCACTTTCGTTCTTCGAGGGTACGCCGTCCGGCCGGACGATGCCGCCTGGGCTTCAACGCTGAGTGGCCGGGATCCTCGCCGGGTACGCGAGGTGCACGGGCCCCGCGGCGATGGCGTCGTCGTGAACCCGAGGGGGATCAACCAGAAGGGGGCAGCCTCGCGGCCACCCCCTTGCATCAGCGGTGATGACGAGCAGACGACGATCAGTCGTCGGCCATCACGGCTTCCAGGTCGGCGTGGAACTGCTCCAGCAGCGCCTGGCCACGCTCACCGGTCATCTCGATGAAGCGCTCCTCGACGCGCGGGGCGCGGTCGCGGAAGGCCTGGATCTGCTCCTCGGTCAGGCGGGTGACGGTGACCTCGTCGGAGGCCTCCTGGATCTTGGCCAGGGATTCGTCGGCCAGGCCCGAGATATGCTCGATGATGATCTCGTAGGCATGCTCGCTGGCGTCACGCACCAGCTGCTGCTCCTCCTCGGAGAGGCTGTTGAAGAAGTCCTGGTTCGCCATCATGGCGGTGGTGAACCAGCCGTGACCGGTATAGACCAGGTTCGGGGAGACCTCGTAGAGACCGCCGGACTCGATCCAGAAGATCGGGTTCTCCTGACCCTGCAGGATGCCGGTCTGCAGGCCGCCGTAGACCTCGCCCCAGGGCAGCGGCGTCGGGCTGGCGCCGAAGGCGCGATAGGTCTCGGAGAGCAGCGGGTTGGTCATGGTGCGGATGTTCTTGCCGCGCAGCTCTTCCGGGGTGGTGAAGGGCTCGTCCAGGGTGACGACCATCTCGCCTTCCGGGTACATCTTGAGCAGCTCCAGGCCCTGTTCGGCGTAGAGCTCCGGGAACATCTCGTTGATGGCCACGCTGGTGTTGAAGAACTCGATGACCTGCGCTTCGTCGGTGGGCAGCAGGTAGGGCACGAAGAAGATCTGCGCCTCGGGAATCAGCGCGCCGGTGAAGCCGGGTGACTGGTTGACGAACTGCAGGATGCCCGCCTGGGTCTGCTCCATGATGTCGTCGGACTCGCCCAGCTCGCCGAAGCGGTAGACCTGGACGGTGTTGTCGGAGTTCTCCTCGATATACTCCTTGAACGCCATCGCAAAGACGTCCTGGACATCGCCCTCGAACTCCTCGTGGGCATAGCGCCAGTTGGCGGAATGGGCCGCCGCGGACATGCCGAAAAGCAGGGCGCCGACGGTGGCCGTGGTCAACAGCTTGGTTGCCTTCATTCTTGTAGTCCCCTTACGGTTTGGATGGTCACGTTCTTGCGAAAATGACAGGCACGACACGGGCCTTTCGCTCGCACATGTGTTTTTCAGGCTAGCGTGGGGCCGGGGGAGGGTCAAGCGAGGCAATCAGCGTCTGAAGCGTTGAAAGATGGGTTTTTTTCTGCAGGAGAAGGGCACTTTCCAGGACTTTTTCGGTACTTGTGCCGGTGGTCGGAGACAGCCGCTTTTCACCCGCGAGGACCAGTCGCTCGAGTCGCGTCAGGGCCTCGCGCTCGGCCTCGAGCTCGGCGCGCTTGAGGGTCTCGCGCAGCGCGGCGACCCCGGCATCGCTGGCCGCTTCGGGCTTGAGCCGGCGGCGCAGGGTTCGCAGCGGGGCGGTGACCTCGGCCTGCCAGCGGCGCACCTCGGCCACTCCTGCCTCGGCTGCCGGGCCGGGCCGGGCGCCATGTTGCAGCAGCCAGCAGCGCCACAGCAGCTCGCAGACGTCGACGCCGGCCTCGTCCTGCAGCGCCAGGCAGGCCGCCTCGACCCCGGGGCGGGCGTAGAGGGCCAGGGCGAATGCCCACAGGGAGTGTTCGCTCAGACGGCGCCGCAGGACGGCCGTCATTTCGGTAGAATCATCGTTCATTTCATCGGTCGTCGCCGACAGGGCGGCGACCCCCATGCACAGCCCGTGGAGCCCGCATGATCGCACTGCGCCAAGTTTCCCTGCAACGCGGCACCCAGGCCCTGCTGGAGGGGGCCGACCTGACCCTGCATGCCGGTCACAAGGCGGGGATCGTCGGCCCCAACGGCGCCGGCAAGTCGAGCCTCTTCAAGCTGCTGCTCGGCGAGCTGGCCCCGGACCGCGGCGAGGTCGAGATGAGCGGCGGCCAGCGCATCGCCCACATGGCCCAGGAGGTGGAGGCCCTCGATCGCCCCATCGTCGAGTACGTGCTGGACGGCGACCGCGAGCTGCGCGCCACCCAGGCAGCGCTCGAGGCGGCCCGGGAGGCCCATGACGCCCACCGCGAGGCGGAGCTGCACGGCGCCATCGAGGCCCTGGACGGCTACAGCGCGCCGGCCCGAGCGGCCCAGCTGCTGGTGGGGCTGGGCTTCACCCAGGCGGAGCTGGCGCGCCCGCTGTCGGACTTCTCCGGCGGCTGGCGGATGCGAGTCAACCTGGCCCGCACCCTCTTCATGCCTTCTGATGTGCTGCTGCTGGACGAACCCACCAACCACCTGGACCTGGACGCCCTGCTGTGGCTGGAGCAGTGGCTTGCGCGCTACCCCGGGACCCTGCTGCTGATCTCCCACGACCGCGACTTCCTGGATGCGGTGTGCGATCACATCGTGCACTTCGACCGCCAGAGCCTGGTGCTCTACCGCGGCAACTACTCCACCTTCGAGCGTACCCGGGCCGAGAAGCTGGCGCTGCAGCAGGCCGAGGCGGCCAAGCAGCAGGCGCGGCGCGAGGAGATCGAGCGCTTCGTGGCGCGCTTCCGGGCCAAGGCCACCAAGGCGCGCCAGGCCCAGAGCCGCCTCAAGATGCTGGAGCGCATGGGCGATATCGCCATGGCCCACGCCGACTCCCCCTTCCACTTCACCATTCCCGCCTCCGACAGGACCTCACACCCGCTGCTGGTGCTGGACGAGGCGCGGCTCGGCTATCGCGACGAGGCGGGGGAGGCGAAGGTCCAGCTCGACCAGGTCAGGCTGACCCTGCTGCCCGGCCAGCGCATCGGCCTGCTGGGACCCAACGGGGCCGGCAAGTCGACCCTGATCAAGTCGCTGACCGGCGAGCTGGCGCTGCTGGCCGGCAAGCGCATACCCGGCGAGCACCTGGCCATCGGCTACTTCGCCCAGCACCAGCTCGAGGGGCTGGATCTCGCCTCGACCCCCTTCATGCACGTGCAGCGGCTGACGCCTGCGGCCAGCGAGCAGGAGATCCGCAACTTCCTGGGCGGCTTCGGTTTCCAGGGCGACGACGCCTTCGGCGAGGTGGGGCGCTTCTCCGGCGGCGAGAAGGCGCGCCTGGCGCTCTCGCTGGTGGCCTGGCAGAAGCCCAACCTGCTGCTGCTGGACGAGCCCACCAACCACCTGGATCTGGAGATGCGCGAGGCGCTCACCGAGGCGCTGGCGGCCTTCGAGGGCACGGTGATCATCGTCTCCCACGACCGCCACCTGCTGCGCGCCACCGTGGACGAGTTCTGGCGGGTGGCCGACCACCGGGTCGAGCCCTTCGACGGCGACCTGGAGGACTACCGGGCCTGGCTCAAGGCGCGCCTCGAGGGCGAGCGCCGCGAGGCGCGTGCCGACAGGGGCGAGGAGGCGCCCAGGGAGGATCGCAAGGCGGCAAGACGTGCCGCCGCCGAGCTGCGCGAGAAGCTGCGCCCGCTCAAGAAGCAGCGCGACCGCGCCGAGCAGGCCATGGAGAAGGTCCAGGCGGAACTGGCCGAGGTGGAAGGGCTGCTGGGCGACGCCGCGCTCTACACCGACGCCGCCCGCAAGGCGGAGCTCACCGCCACCCTGGCGCGCCAGGGCGAGCTCAAGTCGCGCCTGGATGACCTGGAGGCCGAGTGGCTCGCCGCCGAGGAGGCGCTGGAGGCCATGGAGGCGGAGCTTGGCGGCTAGCTCTCCAGCAGGAAGGTCACCGGCCCGTCGTTGACCAGCGAGACCTCCATGTTGGCGGCGAACTCGCCGCTCTCCACCCGGGGCCAGGCCGTCTCGGCGCGTGCCAGCAGGTAGTGGAACAGCCGGTGGCCCTCGTCGGGCGGGGCGGCGCTGGAGAAGCTGGGCCTGAGCCCCTTGCGGGTGTCGGCCGCCAGGGTGAACTGGGAGACCAGCAGCAGCCCGCCGTCGACCTGCTGCAGGTTGAGGTTCATCTTGTCATCGGCGTCGCCGAACACCCGGTAGTGCAGCAGCTTGTGCAGCAGCCGGTCGGCGGCGGCCTCGTCGTCGCCCTTCTCCACGCCCACCAGGGCCAGCAGGCCCTGCCCGATGGCGCCCACGGTGCGCCCCTCCACGGCCACGCTGGCCCGGGTGACCCGCTGGATCAGTGCCTTCATCTCTGCTCTCCCCGATGATCCATGACCGTTGCCTGACTGGAAGCAGCGAGCGTAGCACGCGCCTGCTCAGCGGCGCCCCAGCAGGGCGTCGCGGAAGTCGTCCCGCAGCGGCCGGTCACCCAGCCAGATGCCGAAGAGCGCGTTGGCCAGCGCCGGGTCGTCACTGGTATGGAGCGTCTCGCCATTGAGGGCCAGCCGCAGGGCCTCGCCGTTCCAGGTCAGGGCGTAGCGGTCGCCGGGCTCGACGCTGCGATAGGCTCGGTTGAAGGCATTCAGGGCGGGCAGCAGCTCACCGTAGGCGGCGTCGCCCAGGCGCTCGCGCACGCTGTCGCGGGTGGCGGCGGCGAAGTCATCGGCGGCGATGGCGTGGAAGTACTCGAGCTCCAGCCGCCGCGGCACGGCCGACAGCGGGGCCGGCTCGGGCGCCTCGGGGGCCTGGTAGTAGGCCCCGGCATAGGCGGTCCAGATCATGTAGCGGAACAGGCCGTGGCCGATCAGGCGGTAGGCCTGGCCCGACTCCTCCAGCGCGGTGGCGAACTGCACGCCCCGCACCTCCACCGTCTGGGTGGCGTCGGCGCGCAGCGGCAGCCAGGTCAGCAGCAGGGCGAGCAGCAGGGCCGCCAGGGGGGCGGGGATGCCCCGAGCCAGGGCGGGACGGGCAGGACGATGCATGGGGAACCTCCGGCGATGGGTCTGCGGTCATGTACAGACTTTATCATCGCGTAGAGGTTCTGTATCGAATACTGCCTACCAGGCGCGGCAGAGCATGATGTCGCAATGGGGCTCGGCCAGCAGCTGCTCGGTGATATGGCTCTGTCGGCCCAGCTGGCCGCGGCTGCCCAGGGCCAGCAGGTCCGGGGGCTGGCGGCGCAGGCGGGTCATCAGCACCTCCAGAGGGTCGCCCTGCTCCAGCACCAGCTCCAGCTCCGGCACCCTGTCGAGCTCGGCCATCAGCTGTTCGGTCTCGCGCTCGAGCTGGGCACGCAGCCGCGCCACCTCGCGGTCCCGCCAGCGGGCGTAGTCGCCGTCGGAGCCCAGCTCCCGCTCGCCGGGAATGTCCCAGGCGTGGAGCAGGGTGAGGCGTGCCTCGGGAAAGCGCTTGAGGGTCTCGCGCAGGGTATGGCGGGAGGTCAGCGAGAAGTCCACCGGCACCAGGATATCGCGCCACTCCTGGCTGGCCAGGTGGCTCACCGTGAGCACTGGGCAGGGGGCGCTGCGCAGCACCCGGGCCAGGGTGGTGCCGGCGACGAGGTCCGGCTGGCCGCGCTTGCGGTGGGCGCCGAGGACGATCATGTCCACCTCGCGTTCGTGGGCCTCGCGGATGATCTCGGCATAGGGAGAGCCGGCCACCGTCTGCAGCAGCATCTGGGGCTCCGGGAGGGCATAGTCCTCGCGGATATCGGTCAGCATCGCCTGCATGTCGGCCACCACCGCCTCCTCCAGGTCATGCAGCACCCGCCGCGGCAGGTAGGGGTCGAGCACATGGATCACGTCCAGCCTGGCGCCCTGTTCGCCGGCCAGGCGCAGGGCCCGGGCGAAGGCGGCGCGGTTCTCGGCCGAGAGGTCGCAGGCGAACAGCAGCGTCTGGGTCATGGTGGCGGTCTCCGCTTCCCGGAAGGTGGGACCTTCAGGATGGGAGGCCGGCGCCGCCCCTGCAAGGAGCAAAACGCCGGATTCGCCCTACCACCAGGCGTGGAAGTGGTGCACCGGGCCGCGCCCTTGACCCACATCAAGGCGCCGGCTCGCGGCCAGGGCCGCGCCCAGCCACTGCTTGGCGCCCGCCACCGCGGCCGGCAGGGCCTCGCCCAGGGCCAGGCGGGCGGCGATGGCCGAGGAGAGGGTGCAGCCGGTGCCGTGCAGGTTGGCGGTGTCGACCCGGGCGCCCTCGATCCAGTGGGTCGCCTCGTCGGTGATCAAGAGGTCGGGGCACTCCTCGCCGGAGAGGTGGCCGCCCTTGAGCAGGGTGGCACCGGCACCCAGCGCCCGCAGCGCCGGCGCCAGGGCCAGCATGCCGTCGCGGTCGTCCGGCACCGGGGCGTCGAGCAGCACCGCGGCCTCCGGCAGGTTGGGGGTGACCAGGTCGGCCAGCGGCACCAGCACCTCGCGCACCGCGCGGATGCCGGCATCGTCTACCAGGATGTCGCCGCTCTTGGCCACCATCACCGGGTCGAGCACCACCCAGCGGGGGCGGCGACGGGTCAGCGCCTCGCGGATCACCTCGGCCACCTCGCGGCTCGCCACCATGCCGATCTTCACCGCGTCGATGCGTACGTCGTCGAGCAGGGTCTCGAGCTGGGCGGCGATGAACTCGGCGGGCACCGGGTGCACGCCGGTGACGCCGCGGGTGTTCTGGGCGGTCAGGGCGGTGATCACGCTGGTACCATAGGCGCCCAGCGCCGAGAAGGTCTTGAGATCGGCCTGGATGCCGGCGCCGCCGCTGGGGTCGGAGCCGGCGATGGTCAGCACATTGGGAATCACGCGCGTGGACGGGGCGGATGCGTCGGTCATGCGGTCACCTGAGAAGGGAAGAGAATGCTGAGTCTGTTCGTGGTGGCCCTGGTCAGCGCCACCCTGCTGCCGGGGGGCTCCGAGGTCTGGCTGGCGCGGCTCTGGTGCCTGGGCGAGCCGGCCCTGATGCTGTGGGCGGTGGCCACCGCCGGCAACACCCTGGGCAGCCTGATCAACGTCTGGATGGGGCGCTATGCGCGCCGCTTCCAGGACCGGCGCTGGTTTCCCGCCTCGCCGGCGGGGCTGGCCCGGGCCGAGCGCTGGTACTTCCGCTTCGGCGAGTGGAGCCTGCTCTTCTCCTGGGCCCCGGTGGTGGGCGACCCGCTCACCGTGCTGGCCGGCGTCTTCCGGCTGCCCTGGTGGCGGGCCATCCTGCTGATCACCGTGGCCAAGGGCGGGCGCTACGCGGTGGTGCTGCTGCTCGCCCACCAGTGGCTGGCGCCGCTTTGCCAGTAAGCCGGCAGGAGGCGCCAGTCCTTGGCTAGAGCACCGAGGGCAGCCAGGTGGCGAGCCCCGGCATCAGCGCCAGCGCGAGCAGCATGGCCAGCTGCATGGCGATGAAGGGCGTCACCCCCCGATAGATCGCCGAGGTGGGCACGGAGTCCGGCGTCACCCCGCGCAGATAGAAGAGCGCGAAGCCGAAGGGCGGCGTCAGGAAGGAGGTCTGCAGGTTCACCGCGATCATGATGCCGAGCCAGATCGGGTCGACCCCCATGGCCAGCAGCACCGGCCCGACGATGGGCACCACCACGAAGGTGATCTCGATAAAGTCGAGGATGAAGCCCAGCAGGAAGATCACCAGCATCACCACCAGGGTGGCGCCCACCACGCCGCCGGGCAGCGCCTCGAACAGCTCGGTGACCAGCTCCTCGCCGCCGAAGGCGCGGAACACCAGCGAGAAGAGCGCGGCGCCGATCAGGATCAGGAACACCATGCTGGTGACCTGGGCGGTGGACTGCACCACGTCGCGCAGCACCGGCACGCTCAGGCGACGGTTCACCAGCGCCAGCAGGAAGGCGCCGAAGGCACCCACCGCCGAGGCCTCGGTGGGGGTGGCGAAGCCGCCCAGGATCGAGCCCAGCACCGCCACGATCAGCAGCACCGGCGGCACCAGCCCCTTGAGCAGCAGCGGCCAGAGGCTGCCGGTGTGGCCCAGCTCCTTCATCAGGGAGTCACGGTCGGCGGGTGGGGCGGCATCGGGCTTCACCCAGGCGGTGATCACCAGGTAGACGATATAGGCCACCACCAGCAGCAGGCCCGGCACCAGGGCGCCGATGAAGAGATCGCCCACCGAGAGGGTGCGAGGGCTCCACACCCCCATGGAGAGCTGGGCCTGCTGGTAGGCGTTGTTGAGCACGTCGCCCAGCAGCACCAGGGCGATGGAGGGCGGGATGATCTGCCCCAGGGTGCCGGTGGCGCAGATGCTGCCGGTGGCCAGCGACGGCGAGTAGCCGCGCTTGAGCATGGTGGGCAGCGAGAGCAGCCCCATGGTCACCACGGTGGCGCCGACGATGCCGGTGGAGGCCGCCAGCAGCATGCCCACCAGCACCACGGCGATGCCCAGCCCACCGCGCAGGGCGCCGAAGGCTAGCGACATGGCGTCGAGCAGGGTCTCGGCGATGCGCGACTTCTCCAGCAGCACCCCCATCAGCACGAAGAGCGGCACCGCCAGCAGCGTCTGGTTGGTCATGATGCCGTAGAGGCGGTTGGGCATGGCGCCCAGGTAGCGGGTCTCGAAGGGCACCGGCACGCCCATCTGGATCAGCGCATAGCCGATGCCGGCGAAGATCAGGGCGGTGCCGGCCAGCGACAGCGCCACCGGGTAGCCCAGCATCAGCACGCCGCAGACCGCGGCGAACATGATCAGCGGCATGAACTCGAGGAGGGTGGCCAGCATCACAGGAGCTCCTCGTGCTGCGGGGTGTCGTTGGGCAGGCGGTGGCGGATGATCAGCACCTGGCGGATCAGCTGGGCGATGCCCTGGATCAGCAGCAGCGCCATCATCACGAGTATCAGGGTCTTGAGCAGGTAGACGCCGGGAATGCCGCCGTCCGGCGAGCGCTCCATGATCGCCCAGCTGCTGCGCACATAGGCGAAGCTGCCGATGGCGATGAAGAGCACCACCGGGATCAGCAGGAAGAGGGTGCCGCAGAGGTCGACCCAGGCGCGCCCCCGGGCAGTGAGGCGGCGGTAGAAGATATCCACACGCACATGGCCGTCGCGGCGCAGGGTCCAGGCGGCGCCGAGCATGAAGACCGCGGCGTGCATGTACATCACCGACTCCTGCATCACGGTGTTATGGATGCTGAAGACGTAGCGCATCACTACGATGGCGAACTGCACCAGCATCATGAGGAGCACCAGCCAGGCGATGCTGGTGCCGATGCGGTCGGTAAAGGCGTCCAGGCCCCGGAGCAGGGCCGGTTCGCGGGCAGGGGGTGTCATGGGAGGTCTCGTGCAGAAGCGGAAACGACGGGCATCATCGCCGATTCGGCGACGATCGTCATCCCTGGCTCTCAACCCTGGGTGTCACCCTCGAGCGTCACTCTCGCGTATCCCCCGGCGCCTGGCTCTCCTCAGCCTGGCTCGCCCTTGAGGCGGGCGGTCATGGCCTGCAGGCAGGCGGCAGGCAGCCGGACATCTACGGCGATCGGCAGGTGGTCGGAGAACAGGTGGTCCGGTACGCGCACGTCGTCGGCCTGCAGCGAGTCGGAGAGCAGGATGTGGTCCAGGGCGCGGCGCGGCTGCCAGGAGGGGTAGCTGAGCAGTGGACGCACCGGATGCAGCGGCAGCGAGGCGCAGAAGCGCTGGTGGCCGTGGAGCTGCTCGGGGGTGCAGTTGAGGTCGCCCATCACCACCACGTGGCGCAGCGGCTGGATGATCTCGGAGAGATAGTCGAGCTGGCGCACTCGGGTGCGATGACCCAGCGCCAGATGGGCCACGAAGAGGTGCAGAGCGTTGGGGCCCTCGCCGAAGCGGGCGTGGATGGCACCCCGTCCCGGCAGGGTGCCGGGCAGGCGGTGCTCCTCGATCCGGCTGGGGGCCAGCCGCGACAGCAGCCCGTTGCTGTGCTGCGCGATGCGGCCCAGGTTGCGGTTGAGCTGCTTGAAATGGTGCGGGAAGCCCCCGCGGCCGGCGAGATACTCCACCTGGTTGACGTTGCTGGAGCGGAAGCTGCCGCCGTCGACCTCCTGGAGGCCGACGATATCGAAGCGCCCCAGCACCTCGCTGACCATGTCCAGCCGGCGCAGGCGCTTGGGGTGGGGCAGCAGGTGCTGCCAGCTGCGGGTCAGGTAGTGGTGATAGGCCGAGGTCTGAATGCCCACCTGCATGTTGAAGGTGAGCAGCTTCAGGTGGCTGCCCTCGAGGGGCGGCGTCCTTGCCTCGGCCAGATGCGACATCTCAGCTGTCACCACGCTCCTCGCGGACCTTCTCGATCAGCGCGTCGGCAATCTGCGGCATGTTGGAGAGGCTGCCGGCGCTGCTGGGTGTGACCAGGTAGCGGCCGTCGATCACCAGGGCGGGCACCCCCATCAGGCGCATGGCGCGCAGCCGCGAGTGGGCCTGGTTGACCTTGCTCTTCACCGCGAAGGAGCCGAGTGCCTGGCGAGCCTCCTCCTCGCTGACGCCGTAGCCGCTGAAGAAGTCGGCCAGGTCGTCGGTCTCGGTGAGGCGACGGTTCTGCTGGTGGATGGCGTCGAAGAAGTCGGCGTGGACCGCCTCGACGATGCCCAGTTCCTCGGCGGCGTAGAAGGCCGCGGCGTGCTTGTTCCAGTCGCCGCCCATGGTGCCGGGCAGATGCACCACGCTGACGTCCTCATCGAGGGTCTCGTACCAGGCGGTGACATGCTCCTGCAGGTTGTAGCAGTGCGGGCAGCCGTACCAGAACGCCTCGGTGACCTCGATCTGGCCCTCGGCGACGCGGGTCTCGACGGGCTGGGGCAGCACCTCGTAGTGCTGGCCCTCGACCAGCGGCGAGGCGGTGGCCAGGCTCGATAGGCCGAGGCCGGCAAGGGCGAACATCAGGGGCTTGAACATCACGTACTCTCTCCTTGGATGATCCGGCGAGGCCGGGCGTCGCTGCCTTTGAGCGCGTTCGCCACCGAGGGTTCCCCGGTGGCGGCCGGGCCTTCGATGATACGACAAGGGCGGCCCGAGGGCCGCCCTGGCGAGAACTGAGCGTGGCGTCGCTGCCTGCGACGGGCCGGACTCAGTGCAGGCCGTACATGTAGTTGGCCACGGCTTCCATGTCGTCATCGCTCATCTTGGCGGCGATGTCGCGCATGATGTTGGCCGGGTCGTTGGCCCGCTCGCCGGAGGCGAAGGCCTGCAGGGTGGCGACGGTGTACTCGACGAACTGTCCGGAGAGCGCCGGGTAGACGGCGCTGCCGATGCCTTCCCCGGTGGGGGTGTGGCAGGCGGCGCAGGCCGGGATGCCCCTGGAGAGGTCGCCGGCACGGTAAAGCTCCTCGCCGCGAGCCAGCTGCTCGGTGTTGTCGGGATCGACCTGGCCCAGGTTGGCGTCCTGCTCGGCGAAGTACTTGGCCACGTCCCAGGCGTCCTGGTCCGAGAAGTCGTCCACCTGGCCGGCCATCTGGGGCACCGGGCGGTGGCCGTCGCGGATGTCCATGATCTGCTTGGCGGTGTAGGACATCTGCTGGCCGGCGAGATGCGGGAAGGCCGAGGAGGGGCTGATGCCGGACGGGCCGTGGCAGGCGGCGCAGCTCTGCGCCTTCTCGCGGCCTGCCGCCGCATCGGCGTCGGCCTCCAGGTCGGCGTGGGCGGCGCCGACGGCGCCCATGGTAAATGCCAGGCTTGCCAGTAACTTTCTCATCGCTAATCCACTTTGCCGTTACATTGTTGACCGGTACGTACCCTGGGAGCCGCCCGGATCGCGAGCCTGCCCGGGGCCTTGCGCAGGCGCCGGCGGTTCGCGGACGTCGAGGGCGCGGTGGTACACTAGCGTGCCCCGGGTCGCAGACAAAAGACACTGCATTATACCGAATCACCCCGGCGGCGGGAATGCAAGCCGCGCCCCGTCTCCCTTCGACCATCGTCAGGATGTCATCGCCATGGCGCGACTCAACTATCAGACCGCCCGTTTCCTCACCAGCGCCCCGACCCTGGCCCAGTGTCCGCCCGACAGCGGCGCCGAGGTGGCCTTCGCCGGACGCTCCAACGCCGGCAAGTCCAGCGCCATCAATACCCTGACCCGTCAGAAGGCCCTGGCGCGCACCTCCAAGACCCCCGGCCGGACCCAGCTGATCAACTTCTTCACCCTGGGCGAGGATGCCGACCGGCGCCTGGTGGACCTGCCCGGCTACGGCTTCGCCAAGGTGCCCGAGCAGGTCAAGCTGGAGTGGCAGCGCCACCTCTCGGACTACCTGCAGCGGCGCGCCTCGTTGCGCGGCCTGGTGCTGGTGATGGACGTGCGCCACCCGCTCTCGGAGTTCGACCAGACCCTACTGGGCTGGGCGGATGACAAGGCGATGCCGGTGCATATCCTGCTCACCAAGGCCGACAAGCTGAAGCGCGGTGCGGCGGCCAGCGCCCTGCAGCAGGTGCGCGCGCGGCTGCGCGAGTGGGAGGACCTGGTCAGCATCCAGCTCTTCTCGTCCCTCAAGGGGCAGGGCGTCGAGGAGGCGCATGCGCGCCTGGACGCCTGGCTGCTGGGCAGCGAGGAGGGCTAGCGCCGCCTCTCCAGCCAGGCGATCAGCTCGGGCAGCTCGCGCACATGGTCCAGGCGGTGGATGCCGGCGGGCAGGTCGCGGTCGTCCGGGCCGATCCAGGCCGCCTGCATGCCCAGGCGTCGCGCCGGCAGGGCATCCTCGGCCCAGGAGTCTCCCACGTGCAGCGCCCGTGATGGCGGGGTGCCGAGCCGGGCCAGGGCGGCCAGGAAGGGGCGCGGGTCGGGCTTGGGGGGCGAGCAGCTCCCCGGCGGCGATGGCCACCGGGAAGTGGCGCCCCAGCGCCAGGCGGGCGATCTCCACGTTGCCGTTGGTAATGCTGGCCAGCCGGTAGCGCCTGCCCAGCTCGTCCAGCAGCTCGTCCACCTCCTCATGGGGCGTGACCTCGTGCCTCAGCACCATGAAGCGCTCCATGGCGCGGCTGGCCCAGTGGTCGGCGTGCTCCGCGGCCAGGCCATACTCGTTAAGCAGTTCGGTCAGCGCACGGTGGCGCAGCCAGGTGAAGTCGCCGCGGCGCAGCGGGTGGGCGCCGGCCAGGCGAAGGCGGCGCTCGATGAAGGCCGCCAGGGGGAAGCGTTCGGCGAAGCGGCCGCGGGCGCCTGACGGCTCTGCCCCGTCGGCGTGGCCGCCGAGGCGCTCTTCCAGCCGATCTTCCAGCCATGCGTGCAGCGCCGCGTCCAGCCAGGCGTAGTGGCCCTCCTCGGTGCGTCGCATCACCCCGCCGTTGTCCCACAGGGTGTCGTCCAGGTCGAAGGTGATCGCCTCGAGTCTCACGATGGTTCCTCGTCGGGTGCCGCGGCGGGCCGGCGCCGCGCCCGCGGGTGGGCAGCGTCGTAGCTGGCCGCCAGGTGCTGCCAGTCGAGGCGGGTATAGACCTGGGTGGTGGCCAGGTTGGCGTGGCCCAGCAGCTCCTGGACGGCGCGCAGGTCCTGGCTCGACTCCAGCAGATGGCTGGCGAAGGAGTGGCGCAGGCGGTGGGGGTGCAGGTGCTCGTCGAGGCCGCGGCGGCGAGCGATCAGCGCCAGGCGCTGCTGGATGGCGCGGTGGCCGAGGCGGGTGCCGCGCTGGCCCACGAAGAGCGCCGTCTCGCCGGGCGCCGCCAGGGTCTCGCGCAGGGCGAGCCAGGTGTCCAGCGCGCGGCGCGCATGGCGGCCCACCGGCACCTGGCGGGGCTTGCCGCCCTTGCCCAGCACCCGCACCCGCTCGGGCTGCAGGTCGGTCAGGTCGAGGCCCGCCAGCTCGGCCAGGCGCAGGCCGCTGGAGTAGAAGAGCTCCAGCATCGCCTGGTCGCGCACCGCCAGGGGCGAGCCGTCGTGAGGGGTCTCCAGGAAGCCCTTCAGGCGGTCGACGTCCACCGGCCGCGGCAGGTGGCGCGGCTGGCGCGGCGCCCGGGTCAGGGCCACCGGATTGTGGGTCAGCCGACCGGCGGCCACCAGGTGGTCGGCCAGCCGCGAGATCGCCGAGCGCCGCCGGGCCAGGCTGCGCGGGGCCAGGCCGCGGGCGCGTTCGCCGCCGAGGAAACGGCGCAGCAGGGCGGCGTCGAACCCGTTCCAGTCGTCGATGTCGCGCTCGGCGAGGAAGGCCAGCAGGGCGGCGAGGTCGCGGCGGTAGGCGTCCAGGGTGGCCGGGCTCGCGGTGCGGGCGAGCCCGGCCAGGAAGGCCTCGACCTCCCCGGCCAGGGACGCTGTGGGGCGCTCAGCCACGAGACGAGGCGTGGCGCACCAGCAGCCGGGCCACCACGTCGCCCACGTACTCGGTGAACAGGGTGTCCATGCTGGCGCGGAAGTGATCGGCATCGGGACTGGCCAGTATCAGGTAGCCCAGCGGCTCGCCCAGGGTCAGCCGGGCAATGGCGCAGGAGCCGGAGCGACGCGGTGCCGTGGTGTGGGGCAGCAGCCGCTTCCAGTCGGTGGGGGTGAGCCGGGTGCAGCGGCTGGTGCGGCCGTCGAGGAGTGCCGCCAGGCGCGAACCGGCGTGCTCGTCGAGCACTTGGCGTGGCGCCTGAGGCGGCTGGGGCTCGGCGTCGGTGAGGCTGGCCGGGCACCACAGCGCCACCGCCGGGGTGGAGAAACGCTCGCAGAACTGGGTGGCCAGGGCCTGGCCCAGGGCATCGCTGTCCTCGGCCTCCAGCAGGGCCAGTACCAGTTCCCGGGTGCGTCGGTACTGGGCCTCGTTGTGGCGGGCCGATTCCAGCAACTGCTCGAGGCGCCACTCGGCCTGTTCGGCACGGGTGCGCAGGTCGTGGACCAGCCGCTCCAGCAGGGAGGTGGCCCCGCGGGCCTCCGGGTGCGGCACGCGCAGCTGCTGCAGCAACCCCTCGCGGCCGACGAAGAAGTCCGGGTGGGTGGCCAGCCATTCGGCTACCCGGTCCGGGTCGAGGGTCTTGCGCGGTTCGGGGGCGGCTCGTGACATGCGGATTCCTCGGCGGTCTGCGGGCTCAGGTCAGGATGAGGCGGCCGTCATAGACGCGTTCAGCGGGGCCGCTCATGGCCAGGGAGGTGCCGGGGCCTCCCCATTCGATGCTCAGGTCGCCCCCGGGGAGGTGCACGGTGACCGGGCTTTCGAGCAGCCCCTGGCGGATGCCGCTGGCCACCGCGGCGCAGGCGCCGGTGCCGCAGGCCAGGGTCTCGCCGCTGCCCCGTTCAAAGACCCTCAGGCGGATCTCATGGGGGGAAACGACCTGCATGAAGCCCGCGTTGACCCGCTTCGGAAAGCGCGGGTGGGACTCGATGGCCGGGCCCAGGCGCGCCACCGGGGCGCGGTCGACGTCCTCGACCCGCAGCACCGCGTGGGGGTTGCCCATGGAGACGACGCCGATCTCGACGCGCTCGCCGTCCACCGCCAGGAGGTGCAGCGGGCGATCCTCGGCGGCGTCGAAGGGCAGGGCCTCGGGGGCGAAGCGCGGCTCGCCCATGTCGACCCGCACCCGGCCGTCGTCCTCCACCAGCAGCACCAGCGGGCCCCCGGCGGTCTCCACGTGGATCTCGTGCTTGTGGGTCAGGCGCTGGTCGCGCACGAAGCGCGCGAAGCAGCGCGCCCCGTTGCCGCAGTTCTCCACCTCGCTGCCGTCGGCGTTGAAGATGCGGTAGCGGAAGTCCATGTCCGGGTCCCGGGGCGGCTCGACGATCAGCAGCTGGTCGAAGCCGACGCCGAAACGGCGGTCGGCCAGGCGGCGGATCTGGTCGTCCTGCAGGCGCGCCCGCTGCGTGACCAGGTCGAGCACCATGAAGTCGTTGCCCAGCCCGTGCATCTTGGTGAAGTGCAGCAGCATCAGCGCGCGCCCTCCTCGTCGTCGGGCAGCAGCGCCTCGCCGGCCCACAGCTCCTCGAGGCGCTCGCGGCGGCGCACCAGGTGGGCGGACTCGCCGTCCACCATCACCTCGGCGGGGCGCGGGCGGCTGTTGTAGTTCGAGGCCATCACGAAGCCGTAGGCGCCGGCGGAGCGCACCGCCAGCAGGTCGCCGGGGGCGATGGCCAGTGTACGCTCCTTGCCCAGGAAGTCGCCGGTCTCGCACACCGGGCCCACCACGTCATAGGTGGCGCTCTCCCGGGCGCGGCGGGTATCCACCGGCAGGATCGCCTGCCACGCCTGGTAGAGGGCGGGGCGGATCAGGTCGTTCATGCCGGCGTCGACGATGGCGAAGTTCCGGGTCTCGCCGGGCTTGAGGAACTCCACCCGGGTCAGCAGCACGCCGGCGTTGGCGGCAATCGAGCGGCCCGGCTCGAAGAGCAGGGTCAGCCGCTCGCTGCCGGCCCAGCGGGAGAGGCGCTCCAGCAGGGCCGAGGCGTAGTCGAAGGGCGCCGGCGGATGCTCGTCGCGATAGGGCACGCCGAGGCCGCCGCCGAGGTCCAGGTGCTCCACCTCGATGCCCCGCTCGCGCAGGCGCTCGAGCAGCACCAGCAGGCGGTCCAGGGCGTCCAGGAAGGGCGAGAGCTCGGTGAGCTGGGAGCCGATATGGCAGTCCAGGCCGGTCACCTTCACATGGGGCAGGCTCGCGGCCAGTTCGTAGACCGCCAGCGCCTCGTCCACCGGGATGCCGAACTTGTTGTCCTTGAGCCCGGTGGAGATGTAGGGGTGGGTGCCGGCGTCCACGTCCGGGTTGACCCGCAGCGACACCGGCGCCACCTTGCCGAGCCGGCCGGCCACCTCATTCAGACGCTCGAGCTCGGGGCGCGACTCCACGTTGAAGCACTTGATGCCCACCTCCAGCGCCCGGGCCATCTCGGCCTCCTGCTTGGCCACACCGGAGAAGACCACCTTGGCGGGGTCGCCGCCGGCGGCCAGCACCCGCTCCAGCTCGCCCACCGAGACGATGTCGAAGCCGGCGCCCAGGCGGGCCAGCAGGCCCAGCACGGCGAGGTTGGAGTTGGCCTTCACCGCGTAGCAGATCAGGTGGGGGTGGCCGCCCAGCGCCTCGGTATAGGCGCGGAAGTGCCGGGCCAGGGTGGCCTTGGAGTAGACGTAGCAGGGCGTGCCGAACTGCTCGGCGATGCGGGTCAGGGGGACCTCCTCGCCGTAGAGCACGCCGTCGCGATACTCGAAATGATCCATGCCTAGGTCTCGCTGTCGTCGGGGGCGTTGTCGGCGTCGCGGGGGCCGTACTGCTCGGCCGCCTGCTCGTCATCGGGCAGGTAGAGGGGGCCCTTCTGGCCGCAGCCGGCCAGGCCCAGCGCCATGACCAGCGTCAGGGGCAGGGCGGCGAGTGCCAGGCGGCCCATCAGGCGCCGGCCTCCGGGGCGCTCTCCATCGCGGCCAGGGCGTCGCGGGCGCGCTGGGCGGCGGCGCGCACCTGATCCGGGGCGGTGCCGCCGATATGGTTGCGGGCGGCCACCGAGCCCTCCAGGGTCAGCACCTCGAAGACGTCGCCGTCGATGACGTCGGAGAACTGCCGGAGCTCCTCGAGGCTCATCTCGGAGAGATCCTTGCTCTCGCGGATGCCATAGGCCACGGAGAGGCCGACGATCTCGTGGGCGTCGCGGAAGGCCACGCCGCGGCGCACCAGGTAGTCGGCCAGGTCGGTAGCGGTGGAGAAGCCGCGGCGGGCCGCCTCGGCCATCTGCGGTTTCTTCGGCTCGATGGCCGGCACCATGTCGGCGAACGCCTTTAGGCAGTCCTTGACGGTATCCACGGCGTCGAACAGCGGCTCCTTGTCCTCCTGGTTGTCCTTGTTGTAGGCCAGCGGCTGGGACTTCATCAGGGTCAGCAGGCCCATCAGGTGGCCGTAGACCCGGCCGGTCTTGCCGCGCACCAGCTCCGGCACGTCGGGGTTCTTCTTCTGCGGCATGATCGAGGAGCCGGTGCAGAAGCGGTCGGGCAGGTCGATGAAGTCGAACTGGGCGCTGGTCCACAGCACCAGCTCCTCGCTCATGCGCGACAGGTGCATCAGCAGCAGGCTGGCAAAGGCCGTGAACTCGATGGCGAAGTCGCGATCGCTCACCGCGTCCAGGCTGTTCTCGGCGGGACGCGCGAAGCCCAGCAGCTCGGCGGTGACGTGGCGGTCGATGGGGTAGGTGGTGCCGGCCAGGGCCGCGGCGCCCAGCGGCATCACGTTGAGCCGGCGGCGGCAGTCGAGCAGCCGCTCGTGGTCGCGGGCCAGCATCTCGTGCCAGGCCAGCAGGTGGTGGCCGAAGGTGACCGGCTGGGCCGTCTGCAGGTGGGTGAAGCCGGGCATGATGGTGTCGGCCTCGCGGTCGGCCAGCTCGATCAGGCCGCGGCGCAGGCGGGCCAGCTCGGCGGCCACCCGGTCGATCTCGTCGCGCAGGAAGAGGCGGATATCGGTGGCCACCTGGTCGTTGCGCGAGCGACCGGTGTGCAGCTTCTTGCCGGTGATGCCGATCTTGTCGGTGAGGCGCGCCTCGATGTTCATGTGCACGTCTTCCAGCGCCACGGACCACTGGAACTCGCCGCGCTCGATCTCGCCGCGGATCTCGCTGAGCCCTTGGATGATGGCGTCGCGCTCGGCCTCGCTGAGTACCCCGACCCTGGCCAGCATGGTGGCATGGGCGATGGAGCCCTGGATGTCGTGGAAGGCCAGGCGCTGGTCGAAGTCGACCGAGGCGGTGAAGCGGGCGACGAAGGCGTCGGTGGGCTCGTTGAAGCGGCCGCCCCAGGACTGGTTGGTGCCGGCGGTGGTGGAATCTGCGCTCATCGGACTTTGCATCCTGCGTAACGGGTTGCGGTGAAGCGGGGCCACAGGGCCCCGGCGCCGCCACGGCGGCGCTGGCTGGACATGCCGGGCAGTGTACCAGAGTCCGTCGGCGTGGCGAGGGGGCGCCCGGGGCGTCGATTTCTCCTGCCCTGCCGGGTGCTTTATGATGGCAGGCTATATGCTGTAGCGAATGCCAATACCACCGGGCGTCGGCGACGCTGGACGCCGGCAGGGGAACCGGGACAGGGAGAACCTCGTGCAAGCCATCACCAAGCTGCGTATCGCCACCCGCAAGAGTCAACTGGCCCTGTGGCAGGCCGAACACGTTCGCGACCGCCTCATGGCGCTCCACCCCGGTCTCGAGGTGGAACTGGTGGCCATGTCCACCCGCGGCGACAAGATCCTCGATACGCCGCTGGCCAAGGTGGGGGGCAAGGGGCTGTTCGTGAAGGAGCTCGAGGAGGCGATGCTCGACGGCCGCGCCGATATCGCCGTGCACTCCATGAAGGACGTGCCGATGCACTTCCCAGAGGGGCTGGGGCTGTCGGTGATCTTCGCCGGTGCCGAGCCCACCGACGCCTTCGTTTCCAACCACTACAGGAGCCTCGACGAGCTGCCCGAAGGGGCGCGCATCGGCACCTCCAGCCTGCGCCGGGGCCTGCAGATGCAGGAGGCGCGCCCGGACTTCGAGATCCTCTCCCTGCGCGGCAACGTCCAGACTCGCCTGGCCAAGCTCGACGCCGGCGAGTTCGACGCCATCATCCTGGCCACCTCCGGCCTGAAGCGCCTGGGCCTCGACGAGCGCATCGCCATGGAGCTGCCCCCCGAGGTGTGCCTGCCGGCCTGCGGCCAGGGGGCGCTGGGCATCGAGTGCCGCCTGCACGACCCCGAGCTGATCGGCCTGCTGGCGCCCCTGGACGACCCCGACACCGCCACCCGGGTGCGCGCCGAGCGCGCCATGAATACCCGCCTGGAGGGTGGCTGCCAGGTGCCCATCGGCGGCCATGCGGTGTTCGAGAATGACGGCCAGACCCTGTGGCTGCGTGCCCTGGTGGGCACCCCGGACGGCAGCCGGGTGCTGCGCGCCGAGGGGCGCGGTTCCATCCACGAGCCGGAGGCGCTGGGCATCCGCGTCGCCGAGGAGCTGCTGGAGATGGGTGCCGGCGAGATTCTCGCCGAGGTCTACGGCGCCGGCTGATGGACGCCCAGCCGGTCGTGATCACCCGGCCCGGTGAGCGGGGCGACGTGCTCGCCGCGGCCATCGAGGCCAGCGGCCTGCCGGTGGCCCGCCTCGAGGCGCTGCGCCTCGAGGCGCTGCCCGAGACGCCGGCGCAGCGCGCCGCCTGGCTCGACTTCGACCAGTTCCGGCGGGTGGTGGTGGTCAGCCCCTTCGCCGCCGAGTGCCTGGCCGATGCGCTGGACCGCTACTGGCCGCAGCTTCCCGTGGGCATCGACTACTACGCCGTGGGGGCGGCCACCGCCGCCGCCCTGCATCAGGCGCTCGGCGTGCGGGTGCACGTGCCACCGGCCACGGCCGGCGAGGACACCAGCGAGGCGCTGCTGCAGCTGGGCTCCCTGCAGCGCCTCGACGGCGAGAAGATCCTGCTGGTGGCCGGCGAGGGCGGGCGCACCCTGCTGGCCGAGACC
Organism: Halomonas sp. PGE1; assembly: GCF_013000985.1. Classification (NCBI taxonomy): domain Bacteria; kingdom Pseudomonadati; phylum Pseudomonadota; class Gammaproteobacteria; order Oceanospirillales; family Halomonadaceae; genus Halomonas; species Halomonas sp. PGE1. The sequence goes on along the minus strand of NZ_CP053032.1, from coordinate 80,442 downwards.
CTCGCCGCGCGCGGCGCCCGCCTGACCCGCCTGGCGGTTTATCGCCGCACCCCGCTCTCCCCCTCTCCCGACATGCAGCGCCGCCTGGCCCGGGGCGACTTTCGCGCCCTGGTGGTCAGCAGCGGAGAAATCCTCGAACATCTGGCAAGATGGTGCACGGGCGCCGCCTTGAACCAACCGCTAATCGTTTCCAGCGCCCGGTTGGCTACACTGGCCGGCAAGCTGGGGTTCCGTGCCCCTGTCGTGGCGTCCGGCGCCACGCCGACCGCGCTGACGACGGCCTTGGCCGCCGCCTGTCACTCGCAGGAAGCCGATGTCGATCAAGACGATCTCGAAAAGGGCTAGCGACAAGATGAGCAAGCAACCACACGAGCAGGACGAACAGAAGGCGTCTGACGGCGCGCAAGCGGCGACCTCGGGCGGCGACGCCGGGAAGGGCAATCACCAGAATCGGCGACGTTCGCGGCGCTACGACAAGGCCAGCCAGAACGCGGCCTCCCAGGACTCGGCTCAGCCGGCTCCGGCGGAGAGCCCCGAGCCGAAGCCGGCAGCGGGCAAGGGCGACACGCCGGCCCAGTCGTCAGGCAAGTCGGACGCCACGGCGGCCGGCGGCACGCCCCCGCCGGCCAAGCCGGCCGCCTCCCAGGCCGCCAGCGGCGAGAAGGCCGCCGGCGCTGCCGACAAGGGCAAGCCCGCCGAGCCCCGGCCGGTGTCCGGCGGCAGCGGTGCGGGTGCCGCGGCTCGCCCGGCTGGCGGCGGTGACGGCAAGGGCGGCAAGGGCGGCAAGGCGGGCCTCGCCGCCATCGTGCTGGTGATCCTGCTCGCCATCGCCGTGGTGCTGTTCGGCTGGCAGGCGTGGCAGAAGCTCGATGCCCAGCAGGCGCGCATCAGCGAGCTGGAGTCCGCCTCCGGCCAGTTCGCCAGCGCCGCCGACCTGGCGGACCTGGAGAGCCGCCTGGACCAGGGTGAGAGCGAGCGCGACGCCGCCCTGGACGGTGCCATCGAGGCCCTGCAGGGGGAGTTCGCCGACTATCGCGGCGAGGTCAACCAGACCCTCGACCGGGTGCTCGACGAGCTCTCCAGCGAGCAGGAGGCCGACGAGCGCGACTGGCTGCATGCCGAGGCCGCCTACCTGCTGCGCCTGGCCAACCAGCGCCTGCAGCTGGAGCGCGATGTCCAGGGCGCGGCCGCCCTGCTGCGCACCGCCGATGATCGCCTGCGCGAGGCGGACAACCCCGCCCTGGTGCCGGTGCGCCGCGAGATCGCCAGCGAGCTGGCCGCCCTGGATGCCGTGCCGCGGGTCGACCGCACCGGCCTGTGGCTGGCCCTCAACGCTCAGCAGCAGCAGATCGCCCGCCAGCCGCTCTCCCAGGAGATCGAGGAGGTCACCGTGCGCTCCGGCATCACGGAGGCGCCCAGCGGCACCTGGCAGCAGCAGCTCTCGCGCTTCGGCCAGGAGCTCAAGGAGCTGGTCACCATCCGCCACCACGACGCCGACCTGGAGGCGCTGATCACCCCCGAGCAGGAGTCCTACCTGCGCCAGAGCGTGCGCCTGGTGCTGGAGCAGTCGCAGCTGGCGCTGCTCAAGGAGGAGCAGGAGCTCTTCGAGGCGAGCCTCGACAAGGCGCTGACCCTGATCGAGGGCTACTACGACACCGACGCCTCCGGCGTCCAGTCGGTCGTCGAGCGTCTGGGCGAGCTCAAGGCCCAGGCGATCCGCCCGGAGCTGCCGGATATCAGCGGCTCCCAGCAGGCCCTGGCCACCTTCATCGAGCGCCGCTTCGAGTCGCGCCGGGGAGATGACGCATGAGAAAGCTGATCCTGATCGTCGTCCTGGGCCTGGCGCTCGGCGCGCTGTTCGGCCAGCTGATGATGTCCGTGCCTGGCTACTGGCTGGTGCGCGTCGGCGACACCTCGGTGCAGACCTCCTTCTGGTTCGGCCTGGTGATCCTGCTGGCCGGCTTCCTGGTGCTGCACTTCGCCCTGCGCGTGCTGATGCGCCTGACCCGTCCGGTCTCGCGCTTCAAGGTATGGAACAGCCGCGCCCGCAACCGCAACGCCATGAAGCGTACCGTGCGCGGCCTGGTGGCGCTGGCCGAGGGGCGCTGGAAGAAGGCCGAGAAGTCGCTGGTCAAGGCGGCGGACGACTCCAGCACCCCGCTGGTCAACTACCTCTCCGCGGCGCTGGCGGCCCACTACCAGGGCCGCTTCGACCAGGCCGACACCCTGCTCAAGCGGGCGCACCTGAGCACCGAGGGGGCCGATACCGCGGTGGGCATGATGCAGGCCCAGCTGATGCTGGACCGCCAGCAGTACGAGGAGGCCCTGGCGATCCTCACCCGCCTGGACCGCCAGCTGCCCAATCATCCCCAGGTGCTCAAGCAGCTCAAGCAGGCCTACCTTAGCGTCAGCGACTGGGACGGCCTGCGCCGCCTGATGCCGCGCCTGGGCGCCCAGCAGCTGATCTCGAAGGAGGAGCGCGACCAGCTCGAGCAGCGCGCCTACCGTGAGCTGATCGTGCGCGAGGCCCGCGAGGGCAGCGATATCGAGAAGGTGCGCGGCCTGTGGGCCGACATGCCCGACCACCTGCGCGGCAACATCGACCTGATCGTGCTCTACGCCGAGGCGCTGGTGCGCGGTCGCCAGGAGCCCATCGCCGAGCGGCTGCTGCGCCACTCCCTCAAGGAGCACTGGGACAGCCGCCTGGTGCTGCGCTACGGCCTGCTCGACGTGGATGCCGCGCGCCAGCTGGTGACCGCCGAGAAGTGGCTGCAGGAGCGGCCCAACGACCCGGACCTGCTGCTGACGCTGGGCCGCCTGTCGCTGCGCAACGCCTACTGGGGCAAGGCCCAGGAGTACTTCGAGGCGAGCCAGCGCCAGCGCCCCAGCGGCGTGGTCTGTGCCGAGCTGGCCAGGCTCTATGCCAACCTGGGCGAGCACAACAAGAGCCAGCTCTACTACCGCCAGAGCGTGGAGCTGCTCGACAAGTCGCTGCCCTCCCTGCCCCAGCCCCGGGAGGACAAGGACGTGCTGGCCGAGAAGCGGCCCTCGAAAGCCAAACCCGAGGACGCCTCGGGCAAGGGCGGCAAGCCTGCGGGAGAGAAGGCCGGCGAGAAGAAGTCGGCCTGAGGCCGGGCGGCTCCGGCCGCCCTGCCACCACCCGAGAAGGGGGCGCCATCCGGCGCCCCTTTCCTGCTTTCGGCTTCCTGTTTCTTCCTTGCTTCTGCTTCCTGCTTCTTCGTTGTTGTCGGCATGCGCCCGCGGGACACGGCCGCGGCGAGGCCCGGGGCGACGCCATGCAGCAGAACAAAGGCGGGGCTGCCGATGGCAGCCCCGCCTTGCCTTGCGAGGGTGCTGAGCCGTCGGCTCAGTCCTCGTCGAAGTCGCCCTTGAACTTCGGGTTGGGCCGGGACCGCGGATCGAAGCGGTCGTCGGTGTGGTTGTTAGCTTGCTTGGGCTGTCCCGCCGGGCTGCCGTCGATAGTGAAGTCCTGCTGCATGACGCGCAGGTTGGCGGGCGGTGCCGATCCGGTCTTGTCCTGACCGAAGTAGAGGGTGGTGTGGGGGAAGGGGATCTCGATGCCCTTGCTGTCGAAGTGCAGCTTCACCAGGCGGTTGTAGGCGCGGCCCACCGCCCACTGCATGCCCGGGGTGGTCTTGATGCGCACCCGGATGTTCACCGAGCTGTCGGCCAGGGCAATGACGCCGGCCACCTCCAGCGGGGCGAGGATGTTCATCTTGTGGTCGTCGCCGGCCGCCAGCTCGTCGAAGGCCTCGCGCAGCGCCACGATGGCGTCGTCGATGCTCTCGCGGTAGGCGATGCCGTACTCGCCCACGTGGTAGCCGAACTCGCGCATGTAGTTGGAGACGGTGTCCACGCTGGAGAAGGGCACGATGTGGTAGGTGCCGTTGAGGTCGCGGATGCCCACCGAGCGGATGCTCAGGCGCTCGGCGGTGCCGGTGATGCCGCCCACGGTCACCACGTCGCCGGTGTTCATGGCGTTCTCCACCTGGATGAAGATGCCGGTGATGATGTCCTGGACCAGCCTCTGGGCGCCGAAGCCGATGGCCAGGCCCAGGACACCGGCACCGGCGATCAGCGGGCCGATGTTGATGCCGATCTCGGCCAGCACGATCATCGCCGTCATGGTGATCAGGGCGATGGCCAGGGCGTTGCGGAACAGCGTCAGCAGGGTCTTGGCGCGGGCGTCGGGCTCGCCGGTGCCGGTCTCCGGGTTGAGCTTGTGCTCGATCAGGCTGGCCAGGCCGAGCCAGGCGCCGATAGCGATCACCAGGATCGTCGCCACGCTGACCATCTTGCCGACCAGGCCGCGACCCGCCTCGGAGGCGTACCAGCCCGCCAGGTCGAAGGCGCCCCAGGCGCTGAGCACCAGCATGATCACCAGGATCAGGATCACGGTGCGGATCACCCGCAGGGCGTTGGGTACGTAGCTGTTGAGGCGCGGCTCCAGCAGCGGCAGCTTGCGGCGCAGGTCATCGGAGAGGGTGATGCGCCGGCCGATGGTCTGGGTCAGGAAGCTGGAGAGCAGCATGCCCACCACCACCGCGGCGATGGTCTTGAGGGTGGCGAAGAGCACGAAGGGCAGGGCATCCACCGGCCGTGTCAGGGTCACCACCAGCACCATCACGAAGTAGGCCAGGGCGAACAGGTGCCAGGTGCGAGCGAAGAGCTGCAGGCTCACCCGGGTGGCGGCCATGGTGGCGCGATTCGCCTTGTCGTTGATGGCGTCGCGCAGGCGCAGGCGATTCTTCATCACCACGATCACCGCGTAGAGGAAGGCGCCGAACATGATCAGGGTGCCGACCCCCTGGCCCAGGGCCGGGGCGATGTAGACGTTGATCAGCGGCACCACCACCATAAGGCCGTAGCCCACCAGGCCGATCAGCCTGGCGATCCAGCGGTTCCAGTAGGAGGCCTCCCCGGCGGTGATCGGCAGCAGGCGCAGCCCCTCGTAGCGCGACGAGAAGAGCACCCGCAGCGCCGCCTTGAGCAGCTCGATCACCAGGAAGGCATTGAGGAACAGTGAGGCGCGGGTGGAGAGCTCGCCGGTCTCGCCGATGGCGAAGGTGGCGACCAGGTTGCCGCCCACGTAGGCCAGCGCCACCACCAGCACGTCCACCAGGGCGGCCAGGGCCACGCAGATCACCAGGCGCAGCACCGGGGTGAGCCCCTCGCCGTTGAGCGACCACTGGCTGATTCCGGTGAACAGCGGCTTGGCCAGGCGCCGGAAGGCCACGAACAGCGCCAGGGTGGCCAGGATCACCAGGCCCAGGTTGATGGTCGCGCTGGTGAAGGCCGCGGTGTCGAAGGTGCTGTCTTCCAGGCCGCCGGTGAAGAGGTCGCCGACCGCCTCCACGGCACTGCCGAACTGGCCGCCGATGTCGCTGGCGATGCGGCTGGTCAGCTCGGCCAGCTGTCGGGGCAGCGAGGCCGTGGCGGCCTCCTCCGCGGGTGGCTCGGCGGCGGGCGCCTCGGCCATGCCGCGCAGCTGCTCGATCAGCTGCCGGCGGGTCTCCTCGTTCTCGAGCAGGTCGGCCAGGGTGGCATTCGCCGGCTGGCTGCCCGCTGCGTCGGCCGGCTGGGCCTGGGCCGGGCCGGCCAGCGCCAGCAGGGCGATCAGCAGCCAGCCGAGCATCAGGGGTAGGGCTCGCATGGGGTTCACGCTGTGACCTCCGTCTCTTGCGTGTTGGCGATGTGTCGTGTGAATCCAAGGGTAACGCTGGTTTGGCATGATACGGGCTTTGCGGCGAGACCTCGACCCGACCTGTCGCAGCGGCACAGCGCTGTACAGGTCATGTAGACCGTTCATGGCATGCGATACTGGGGGGCAGGCGCGCGCAGGGCGCGCGATTTCAGGCGAAGGAAGAGGACATTGGGATGGCAATCAGCCTGCTGCTGGTGGCGGCCGGAGGGGCCTTGGGGGGCATGGCGCGCCTGGCGGTCGGCAATGCGGTGAGCCGAAGGCTCGGCAGCGCCTTTCCCTTTGGCACCCTGGTGGTCAACCTCAGTGGTGCCCTGGTGATCGGCCTGCTGGCGGGACTCATGGGGCTGCCAGTGGCCGGCGAGGAGCGCCTCGCCTGGTCCCTGGCGGCGATCGGCCTGCTTGGCGGCTATACCACGGTGTCGTCCTTCAGCCTGCAGACCCTGACCCTGTGGCAGCAGGGGCGGGCCACGGCGGCACTGGCCAATGTGGCGGCCACGCTGGGGATGGGGCTTGTCGCGGTGGGGCTGGGCGCCTGGCTGGCGGGAGGCCTGGCATGAGCGCCTGGCGTGCCTATGCCGCCGTAGGCGCCGGCAGCGCACTCGGCACCTCGCTGCGCTACCAGCTCAGCCTGGCCCTGCTGGCCCTGCCGGGGCCCTGGTTCCCCTGGGCGACGCTCGCGGTCAATGTACTGGGCTCCTGGCTGATCGCCCTCTTCGCCGCCCTGGCCGCCGGCCGACGGCACGGTCGGGTGGCGCGCTGGCAGCCCTTTCTGGTGGCCGGCTTCTGTGGCGGCTTCACCACCTTCTCGCTGTTCGGGCTGGAGGTCATGGCGTTGCTGACCCAGGCGCGGCCGCTGGCCGCGCTGGGCTACGGCCTGGCCAGCCTGCTGCTGTGGCTGGCCGCCGCCTGGCACGGCCACGGCGTGGGGCGGCGCCTGGCCGCGGCCTGAGGGCTCACTCCGGGATCTGCCAGGTGTCGGGGCACTCGGCGGCGGGATAGAGCCGCTGGGCGGTGGTGGCGCTGCAGCGCTCGGCGAGCCGCGTCCTGTGCCCGTCCAGCCTTGCCAGCAGCCCCTCGTCGGGGTGGCGTACGGTGAGCAGCGTCAGCTTCTCATGGCGACGGACGCGGTAGTCGGTGGCCAAGGCGTCGGCCAGCGGTTCGAGCTTCTCGGGCGCCGGGTCGACGCAGAGCCGCAGCCGCAGGGCCTCGACGTCGAGCAGGTTGGCATGCAGGCCGGCCTCGGCGAGCCGAGCCAGTATCTCCGCCATGCGCGCTTCGTCCAGGAAGCCGCCGTCCCGGGGGCTGACATCGAGCAGCACCTGGTCGTCGCGCAGCATGAAGGCGGGCTGGCGGTCGCCCTCGCCCGGCTCGGGGCCGATGGTGCTGGGCGGGGCCTCGGGCTCCAGGAAGGAGCGCACCGTCAGCGGAATGCCGGCCCGCTGCAGCGGGGCCAGGGTGCGGGGGTGGATCACCTTGGCGCCGTACCAGGTCTGCTCCAGGGCCTCGTCATAGCTGAGGCGGGCAATCTGGCGCGCGTTGGTGAAGCGCCTCGGGTCGGCGTTGAAGAGCCCCGTCACGTCCTTCCAGATGGTCAGCTCGTCGGCGCCCAGGGCCTCGGCGAGGATCGCCGCGCTGAAGTCGGAGCCCTCGCGGCCCAGGGTGGTCATGGCGCCGCCCTCGGTGGCACCGATGAAGCCCTGGGTCAGCAGCACCTCGTCGCTCTCGGCGGCAAGCGAGGCGATGCGCTCGTGGGTGGCCGCCCAGTCGATCTCGGCCGTCTGGTGGCGGTCGTCGGTGACGATCAGCGCCCGGGCGTCGCACCAGCGGGTCGCCACGCCGATCTCGTTGAGCCAGGCGGCCACCAGGGTGGTGGAGAGCAGCTCGCCCATGCCCACGGTCTGATCGTAGTGAAAGGGGTAGGGGGCCTCGCGGTGGGCGCCATGGGCGGCGTCCAGCTCATCGACAAGCCGTGACAGCTCGGCCGCCACCTGGCTGTCCGGGCCGAACAGCGCGCGGGCCACGGCCAGGTGGTCGTCGCGGATCGCCGCGAGCCACCGGCGGTAGTCGGCCTGGTCATCCCGGCGGGCCGCCGCGAGCAGCGCCTCCAGGGCGTTGGTGGTCTTGCCCATGGCCGAGACCACCATGGCGCGGGGGCGCGCCACCCCCTCGGCGAGCAGCGCGCCCAGGCGGCGAATGGCGTCGGCATCCTGGATCGAGGCGCCGCCGAACTTGTAGACCCGGGGCATCACTGACTCCCTTCACGATGGGTTTCCTCCACCTTAGAGGCCAGGGCCGCCGCTGGAAAGTGCCGCGGTGCGCAAGGCAACTATCACGTAACCGACACCTTGCCGTCATCAAGCGTCGCTAGTGTGGCACCTGTCCACTTATCTAGACGACTACACATGAGCCTCTACGCCGTTGACCGTGAGTCCGGGCTGGCCCTTTACCGCCAGATCGCCAGCCGACTCGAACAGGAGGTGCGTCACCGTTTCGTCCCGGGTGACGGCCTGCCCTCCGAGACCGCCCTCGCCGAACAGTTCGGCGTCAATCGCCATACCTTGCGCCGTGCCGTGGATGAGCTGGTCGAGGCGGGGCTGCTGGAGCGGCGCCATGGGCTCGGCGTGTTCGTGCTGGATACCCAACTGGACTACCGGATCACCCAGGCGACCCGCTTCACCGAGAACCTGGCCTCGCTCGGCCTGATAACCGACCTGCGCATCCTGCGCAAGCAGACCCTCGGCGCCATCGCAGGAGTGGCCGAGCGGCTGGATATTGGCGTGGGAGAGGCGGTGCACTGGATCGAGACGCTGCGGTTGGTGGAGGGGCGCCCGCTGTGTGTGATCTCGCACTTCGCTCCGGCCGAGCGCTTTCCCGATCTGCTGGAGCGCTTCGAGCGCGATTCGCTGCATGCGTTGCTGGAGGCGGGCTACGGCTGCCGACTGCGTCGTACCGAGAGCCTGGTGACGGCGGTGCTCCCGCAAGGGGACGACGCCAGGATGCTGGGCATGCCGCAGAACCGACCGGTGCTGCGGGTCAAGAGCGTGAACGTGAATGACCGGGATGGTACCCCGGTCGAGTACGCCATCACCCGGTTCCGCGCAGACCGGATCCAACTGCGCCTCAACCCATGAAGGTCTCGCAAACCTCGCTGAACGTCATTCCCCCCACAGGAGCTCCTGCAATGTATCTGAAACCTCTTGCCTCGATCAAACCGCTTGCCGCTGCCACCCTGCTGCTGGCGCTTCCGCTTGCCGCCATGGCCACGCAGAACGACGGCAGCGCCGGCAGCCCCCTGCGGGTGATCCTGGTGCCCGCCGATGGCGGAACCGAGGACGGCACACGCCGCGACTTCCAGCCGGTCTTCTCGGCCATCGAGCAGGTGACCGGCCTGCATTTCGACATCAAGGTGGGCCAGAGCTACGGCTCGGTGGTGGAGGCGATGTGCAACGGCGTGGCCGACATCGCCTGGTTTGGCCCGCTGAGCTACCTGCAGGCCCGCGATCAGGGCTGCGCCGAACTGCTGGCGCTGGCCGTGCGCGACGGCGGCTCCGTTTACTACTCCGGCCTCTTCGCCCATGCCGACAGCGGCATCGAGACACTGGCCGACTTCCCCGGCAAGCGGGTGGCGCTGGGCGACGTCAACTCCACCTCCAGCTTCGCGGTGCCGTTGGCGATGATGCTCGAGGCGGAGATCGACCCGGTGAACGATCTCGGTGCCATCAACATGGCCGGCAGCCACGCCAACGTGCTCCAGGCCCTGGCCGAGGGCCTGGTGGATGCCGGCGGTGCCTCCTTCGATTCCTACGAGCGCGCGGTCAACGGCGGGTCGATCGACCCGAGCCGGATCACCGTGGTGGCCAAGAGCGAGCCGATTCCCTACCCGCCGCTGGCCATCCATCCCGATGTCGATGGGGGAGTCAAGGCGACCCTGCGCGACGTCTTCAACCGCATCGACCAGTTGCCGGGCATCACCCCAGAGCAGATTCGCGGCTACGGCGGCGGCCGGGTGGACGGCTACACCGCCGACGTCAGCGAAGAGGTGATGACCAAGGCCGGCGAGATGTTCGAGCGGGTCAACGATCCCCTCAAGCAGGACATCATCCGCAAGAGCAGCGTCCGCTGAGCGGCCGGTTCCCCCTTCACGCCCCGGGAGGCCGGCCCGTTACCACGGGCCGGCACCGCCCGGGCGTCAGCAAGAGGCAATGACATGATTCGCTTCGAGTCACTCAACAAGGTATGGCCCGACGGCACCCACGCCATTCGCGATGTCTCCCTCGAGGTACCCCGTGGGCAGTTCTGCGTGATCCTGGGCCCCTCCGGGGCGGGCAAGTCCACCCTGCTACGGGCCGTCAACGGCCTGATGCAGCCTTCCTCGGGGCGGGTGGTGATCGATGGCACCGAGCTCAGTGTCAGGACCCAGTCGGCGCTGCGCCGTCGCGTGGCCATGGTCCACCAGCACTTCAACCTGACCAACCGCATGAGCGTGGCCGCCAACGTGCTTGCCGGGCTGCTGCCCACGGTATCCACCATGCGGGCGATGTCGGGCTGGTTCCGGCCGGAGCAGCGCCAGAAGGCCTGCGAGCTGCTCGCCCAGGTGGGGCTCTCCCCGGCACACCTCAAGCGCCGCGCCGGGGATCTCTCCGGCGGGCAGCAGCAGCGCGTCGGTATCGCCCGGGCCTTCATGCTCGACCCCGAGGTGGTGCTGGCCGACGAGCCGGTCGCCAGCCTCGACCCCAAGATCTCCAGCGACATCCTGAGCCTGATTCGCGACGCGGCGCGGGAGCGCAATGCCACCGTGCTGTGCAGCCTGCACCAGGTCGAGCTGGCGCGGGAGTTCGGTGACCGCATCGTCGGCATGCGCGATGGCCAGGTCGTCTTCGATGGCTCGCCGGAGGCCTTCACCGACGAGTGCGTGGAATCGCTCTACCACGGCGCGGTGTGGGACGACACCACATCGGAAGAAGCGGACGGGTCATCGCTGGCTGTAGGCACGACCAATGTCTCCCTGGCGTAAGGAGAGAGCCATGACGACGCGACCTATTCCCGTGCCCCCCAAGGGGGCGGAAGTGAAGTGGCACCTGTCGCCCCCCTACAGCGCCAGGCACCTGCTGTGGCTGGTGCTGATCGTTGCCCTGCTGCTGGTGACCGGCCAGCGTACCGACATGGATCGCATGGTGGCGATGACCACCCAGGCGGTGGGCAACCTGATCGGCGTGGCGGATGACTCCCAGGTGGTGCGCGGCCTCTCGCGAGTCGGCACGGCGATGTGGCCCCCGGTGATCGGCGAGGTCGAGGAGGTCAACCGCATGGGCGACCTCGATCGCGACCGCCTGCCCCTGTTCTCCTACATCGAGGTGCAGGAGCGTGTCGAGCAGCGCATGAACCTCGAGACGCTGCAACTGGAGGCGGCCACCGAGCAGGTCGAGGTGCTGGTCAAGCCGCTCGGCTACGTCTGGACCGTCTTCGTCAAGATGGTCGAGACCCTGGAGATCGCCCTGTGGGGAACGCTGCTCTCGGTGGTGCTCTCCATTCCCCTGGCCTACTTCGCGGCGCGCAACTACAGCGCCAACCGCTTCACCTACACCGCCGCCCGAGGGTTCATCAGCCTGCTGCGCTCCGTTCCCGAGCTGATCGTGGCCCTGTTTCTGGTGCTGGCCTATGGCTTCGGCCCGATTGCCGGGGTGCTGGCCCTGGGCCTGCATGCCGCGGGCTTCCTCGGCAAGTTCTACGCCGAGGACATCGAGAACGCCGACAAGAAGCCCCAGGAGGCACTGGAGGCCATCGGTGCCGGCAAGATCAAGACATTGTGGTACGGCGTGCTGCCCCAGGTGCTGCCGCAGTACATCGCCTACACCGCCTACATCATGGACCGCAACCTGCGCATGGCCACGGTGGTGGGGCTGGTGGGGGCAGGCGGCATCGGCCAGGAGCTCAAGGGCCGCTTCGACATGTTCCAGTATGGCCATGTGATGACCATCCTGATCGCCATCTTCATCTTCGTCTTCCTGCTCGATCAGCTGCAGGCGCGCATCCGTGCCCGACTGATCTGATCGCCAACCGACATGCAAGGCAATCCCATGAATTCAATGAATGAATGGCCCAGAGGGCAGTGGCTGCGGCTCTGGTCGGCGCTCCCTGCGACGCTGGTGCGGGCCACGGCACGACAGCTGGCCGAGCGTTACGAGGTCGAGGACCTGGAGCTGGCGCAGTCCGGCCTTGGGCTGATGCCGCTCGCCGACAGCGCCTTGGGCGAGACCTACTTCATCGGCGAGGTGCCCCTGGCCCGCTCGCAGGTGCGACTGGCCAGTCCGGCACAGGGCCCGGTAGAGGGGGCGGCCACCCTGGTCGACGACCGGGTGGGCCTGGTGCGTGACCTGGCCATTCTCGACGCCGCCGTGAGTGCCCGCCTGCCGGGCCACGAGAGCGCCGTCGAGCTGCTGGCGCAGGGGGCGACGGTGGTGGCCGAAAGCGACCACCAGCGGCGCGCCCTGCTGGCCGCCACCCGCGTGGATTTCGCCCTGCTGGGCACTGCCGAGGAGGATGGCGATGAATGATCCCATGACCCTCGATGCCCCTCGCGATGTCCGCATGGGCGTCTGGCAGCCGCCACGCCAGCAGCGAGCCTTCCGGGGATTGCTGACGGCGTTCTCCTACCCGGGACGGGTCGTGCGCCTGGCCGACGACGGTGAGTTGGCCACCCTACTGCTGCTGGCGACCCTCACCGATGGTGCCTCCCGCCTGGCCGATCCCGAGCGGCGCCTGTCGGAGGATGATGTCAGGCGCCTGGGCGTGCGCAGCAGCGCGGTCGAATCCGCCGATTTCGTGCTCTGCACCGGCGCCCATCCGCCGGAGGTGACGCCCCGCCTAGGCTCGCTGGAGAACCCCGAGCAGGGCGCCACCCTGATCATCCAGGTGCCGGCGCTGGAGGAGGGCATCGAACTGCACCTGACCGGCCCGGGAATCCAGGCCGAGCAGACGCTGCGGGTAGCCGGCGTCGATCCCGCCTGGTGGCGACTGCGCGACGAGTGGAACGTCCACTTCCCCCTGGGCGTGGACCTGGTCCTGGCGAGTGAGCAGGCGGTGGCGGTGCTACCGCGTACCACTCGGCTGACTGTAGAAGGAGTGCACTGATGGGATATGTTGCCATCAAGGGCGGCGGCCGGGCGATCGCCGGGGCCGAGGCCGCCATGGAGGCGCTGCGCTGCGCCGAAGGCGAGGCCGGCACACCGCTGAGCCTTACTGCTATCGAGCAGCAGTTGCGGCTGCTCACCTCCCGGGTAGTCTCCGAGGGGGGGGCTCTATCATCCGCGCCTGGCGGCGCTGGCCATCAAGCAGATGCAGGGCGATACCCTGGAGGCGGCCTTCGCGCTGCGTGCCTACCGCTCCACCAAGCCGCGCTTGCTCGACCTGCCGGTGCAGGAGACACGCCAGATGCGGCTGATCCGACGCATCTCGAGTGCCTTCAAGGACATCCCCGGTGGGCAGATGCTCGGCCCCACCACCGACTACGCGCTGCGGCTGATGCGCCTCGATCTGGCCGACGAGTCACCCGAGGCGTTCCGCTCCGTCTCGCGGCGCTTCATGGAAGGGGTTGCCGACAGCGACTTGCCCGACAGCTACCCCAAGGTGGTCGACGCCCTGCGCGAGGAGGGGCTGTTGCCGCCGCTCACGCGCTCGCGGGAGGCTGCCTTCGATATCACCCGTGACCCGCTGGTGTTCCCGGTGCCACGTTCGGCGGCGCTGGCCACCATGGCGCGCGCCGAGACCGGCTCGCTGCTGGCCATCGCCTACTCGAACATGCGCGGTTACGGCGACGTGCACCCCACCATTGCCGAGCTTCGCGTGGGCTACCTGCCCGTGGTGCTGCCGCATCCGGTCACCGGGGAGCCGGTCGAGGCCGGCGAGGTGCTGGTCACCGAGTGTGAGGTGGTGGCGATGTACGAGGGCGCCGACAGCGATGGCCCCCCCACCTTCACCCTCGGCTATGGCGCCTGCTTCGGCCACAACGAGGTCAAGGCCATCTCCATGGCGATCCTTGACCGGGCCCTGCAGAAGGGCATGCGTGACGGCCCCGCCAACCCCTCGGAGGACCCGGAGTTCGTGCTGCTGCACGTGGACGGTGTTGATTCGATGGGCTTTGCCAGTCACTACAAGATGCCGCACTACGTCACCTTCCAGTCCGACATGGACCGCCTGCGCACCACCCAGGGCAAGGCCGATGCCGCTCAGTCCTCGCAAGGAGTCGAGTCATGAACGTGAGCTATGAACTGCCGCTGGATGATGCGGCCTACAGCTTCGGTTTCCTTGACGAGTACGCCAAGCGCGAGGTGCGCCGCACCATCCTCAAGGCGATCTGCATTCCCGGCTACCAGACCCCCTACGCCTCGCGGGAGATGCCCATGGGGCGTGGCTTCGGCACCGGTGGCCTGCAGGTGACGCTGTCGCTGATCGGCGAGGGCGACACCCTCAAGGTAATCGACCAAGGTGCCGACGACTCGGTCAACGCGGTCAACCTTCGTCACTTCGTCGAGCTGACCTGCCCGGGCGTCGACACCACCGAACGCACTACCGAGGCGAGCCTGATCCAGTCCCGCCACCGTATCCCCGAAGTGGCGCTGAGCGAGTCCCAGGTGATGATCCTGCAGGTGCCCTATCCCGACCCGCTGGTGGTGGTGGAGCCCTCAGAGGCGCGGCGCAAGGTGATGCACGGCGAGGCCGACTACTCGCGGCTGCTCACCAAGCTCTACGAGGACATCGTGCAGTTCGACGAGATCACCATCTCGCACCGCTATCCGACGCGTATCAACGGCCACTACGTGATCGACCCCAGCCCGATCCCGCGCTATGACGTACCGCGCCTGGACAACAGCCCGGCGCTGATCCTGCTTGGTGCCGGTCGCGAGAAGAAGATCTACGCCGTGCCGCCCTACACCCGGGCCGAGCCGCTGGCCTTCGATGATGTGCCGTTTCGCGTCGAGGACTTCCGCGATGCCCAGGGGGCGCGCCGACCCTGTGCCCGTTGCGGCGCCACCGACAGCTTCCTCGATGAGCTGATCGACGACGACGGCAACAAGCAGTGGCAGTGCTCCGATTCCGACTACTGCCACTCGCGCCTGGCCGAACACGACACCATCCCCGGGGAGGCGATGTCATGAAGAAGATTCTCGAGGTGCGCGGCCTGACCAAGATTCACGGTCACGGCTGCGCCCAGTGTACCGACAGCACCGGCCCGGAGATGGACACCAACATCTGTCCGCACTGTCACTCGGTCGTGGCCTGCCACGGGATCGACTTCGATCTGCACCAGGGCGAGATCCTGGGGATCATGGGCGAATCCGGCAGTGGCAAGTCCACCGTGGTCAAGACGCTGTACTTCGATGACCAGCCCACCGCGGGAGAGGCGCTGCTCTTCGATGAGGCGCGCCAGTGGGACCTGTTCAGCCTGAATGCCGCCCAGCAACGCTGGCTGCGCAACCACCGCCTGGGCATGGTCTACCAGAACCCCCACCTGGGGCTGAACTTCAATGTGTCGTCCGGCGGCAACATCGCCGAGCGCCTGTTGATGAGCGACCTGACCCACTACGGCGAGATTCGTCAGCGTGCCCGACGGCTGCTGGCGCGTACCGAGGTGCTGCCGGAGCGCATGGACGAGTCTCCCAGGCAGTTTTCCGGTGGCATGCAGCAGCGCGTGCAGATCGCCAAGGCGCTGGCCACCCAGCCCCCGCTGCTCTACCTCGACGAGGTGACCACCGGGCTCGACCTCTCGGTGCAGGCGCGCATCCTCGACCTGATCCTGGAGATCCAGCAGGAGCTGGGCACCGCCATGATCGTGGTAACCCACGACCTGGGCGTTATCCGGCTCCTGGCGGGGCGCACCATCGTCATGAAGTATGGCCGCATCATCGAATCCGGCCTGACCGACCAAATCCTCGAAGACCCCCAGCACGCCTATACCCAGCGTCTGGTGGCCTCTGCGCTGTAAGGAGCCCGACGTGCACCCTCCTATTCTCGAGATCGAAGGTCTCTCCAAGCAGTTCCAGCTGCATGACCAGAATGCGCTGATTCCCTCCTGCGCTCGGGTCGACCTGGCGGTCCATGCGGGCGAGCTGACCGCCCTGGTGGGCCCCACCGGCGCCGGCAAGTCCTCGGTGCTCAAGGCCATCTACCGCACCTACCTGCCGAGCAGCGGCCGCATCCTCTATCGCGATGCCAACGGCGCCATCACCGACCTGGCACTGGCCAGCGAACACCGCATACTGGAACTGCGTCGCCAGGACCTGGGCTTCGTGACCCAGTTCCTGCACTGCCTGCCGCGCAAGTCGGCGATGGAGGTGGTGGCCGAGCCCCTGGTGATGCGCGGCACCTCCCGCGAGCTCGCCGTCGAACGCGCCTGCGGGCTGCTCGAACTGCTCAACGTGCCCGAGCGCCTGTGGCGGGTGCCGCCGGCGACCTTCTCGGGGGGCGAGAAACAGCGCGTAAACCTCGCCCGGGGCCTGATCGCCAGGCCGCGGCTGCTGCTCCTCGACGAGCCCACCGCGAGCCTCGACCCTGCCACCACCGACCGCGTGGTGGACCTGCTCAACGCCATCAAGGCGGAGGGGGTGGGAATGCTCGCCATCTTCCACCAGCCGCAACTGGTGGAGCGGCTGGCCGACCGTGTGGTGACGCTCTCCTCGCCGGTTGCTGCTTCCGCCCTGCTGGAGGAGACGACCCCATGACCGCGATCCTGCTGACCCATGCCCGCGTGGTGCTGCCCGACGAAGTGCGTGACGATGTCGCCGTGCTGATCGAGGAGGGGCGCATCGCCGCCCTGGACCCCGCCGGCCATGCCGGGGCCATCGAGCTCGACCTGCGCGGCCGGGTGCTGATGCCCGGGATGATCGACCTGCACTGCGATGCCATGGAGAAGGAGGTGGAGCCTCGCCCCGGTGTGCATTTCCCGCTGGAGTTCGCCTGCGCCCAGGCCGACAAGCGCAACGCCACGGCCGGCGTCACCACCGTGTACCACGCCCTGTCGTTCGCCAACCATGAGCTGGGGGTGCGCAACAACGCCTTCGCCGCCGAGATCGCCCGGGCCATCGGCGACTGGCGCGCCCACGCCCTGATCGACAACCGTGTCCACGTTCGCTATGAGGTCACCGACGACTCGGCGCCGCCGGTCATCGCGGCCCTGTTGAACGAGGGGCATGCCCACCTGATCTCGTTCATGGACCACAGCCCTGGCCAGGGGCAGTTCCGCGATGTCGAGGCCTACCGCACCTACCTGTCCCGCACCTACCGAACCGACGGGGCACAGATCGATGTGCTCCTGGCCCAGAAGGCGGCCGCCGCCGAGGGGGCCATGCAGCGGATGAAAGGGCTTGCCGAGCTGGCTCGCGAGCAGCGCGTGGCCATCGCAAGCCACGACGATGACACGCCCGAGAAGGTGGCGACCGTCAGGACGCTGGGAGCGGCCATCTCCGAGTTCCCGGTCAATCTTGAGACCGCCCAGGCGGCCCGCAGGCAGGGCATGGCGACCCTGTTCGGTGCGCCCAACATCCTGCGTGGCCAGTCCCAGTCCGGCAACATGCGCGCGCTGGATGCGGTGCTGGCGGAGGTGGCCGACTGCCTGTGCGGTGACTACTCGCCGGCGGCCCTGCTGCCCTCGGTGATGCGCCTCCCCGACCTGGCCGGCATCTCGCTGGCCGAGGCGGTGGCGCTGGTGACGCGAAATCCGGCCCGGGCGGCGGGCCTGGCCGATCGCGGCGAGATTGCCGTGGGCCAGCGCGCCGACCTGGTGGCGGTGAAGACCCTGGGCGGGCTGCCTCAGGCCGAGCGGGTCTGGTCGGGGGGCGTGCCGGCACTGGTCGCCCACTTCGACCACGGATGAGGAGCAGGGGCATGGGCAGGGAGAACGGCAGCGAGGCACGCCTGATCTACGTGATGGGCGCCTCGGGCAGCGGCAAGGATACCCTGATGAGCTACGCCAGGCAGCGACTGGCGGATACGGGCGCGGCGTGCTTCGCCCACCGCTACATCACCCGGGAGGCCGGGGCCGGTGGCGAGAACCACGTGGCGCTGAGCGAGGTGGAGTTCGCCGCACGGCTGGTGCGCGGGATGTTCGCCATGCACTGGGAGAGCCACGGCCTGCGCTACGCCATCGGCATCGAGATCGATGCCTGGCTGGCGGGCGACATCAGCGTGGTGGTCAACGGCTCGCGGGGCTATCTGGAACAGGCTCGAGCGCGCTATCCGCGGCTGGTGCCGGTTTCCATCGAGGTCTCCACCGAGACCCTGCGCGAGCGCCTGCTGGCGCGTGGCCGTGAGACGCCGGTGGCCATCGAGCAGCGTCTGGCGCGCCACGCGGCGCTGCGCACGGAGGGTCTCGCGGGCCACCGGATCGACAACGACGGCACGATCGAGGATGCCGGCGAGGCCCTGGTGCGGCTGATCCGGGAAGGCCACCGGGAGGTGCTGCCATGCGCGTGACCTTTCTCGGTACCGGGGCCGTGGGGGGCGTGCCCCTCTTCGGCTGTGACTGCCCGGCCTGCGAGCGGGCGAGGGTTGACCCGCGACATGTGCGTCTGCCGTCCAGCGCACTGGTCGAGAGCGGCGGTACCCGGGTGCTGATCGATGCCGGGCTGATGGATCTCCACGAGCGCTTCCCGCCTGGCTGGCTGGATGCCATCGTGCTCACTCACTACCATGCCGACCATGTGCAGGGACTGTTGCATCTGCGCTGGGGGCGCGGTGACGCGATTCCCGTCTTCGGCCCGCCGGACAGCGAGGGGTGTGCCGACCTCTTCAAGCACCCCGGCCTGCTGGCCTTCGAGACGGCCCGCAAGTACGCGCCCTTCGAGGTTGGGGGGGCTGCGCTTCACGCCTCTGCCGCTCATCCACTCCAAGCCCACCCTGGGCTATGCCATCGAGGATGGCCAGGGCGGGCGCTTCGCCTACCTCACCGACACCCTCGGCCTGCCACCCGGGACCATGGGTTTCCTGCAGGGGTGGGGGGCGTTCGAGATGGCGCTCGACTGCACCTTCCCTCCCCGGGACGAGCCGCGCAACCACAACGACTGGCACCTGGCCCGGCGGCTCGCCACCGAGGCGGGAGCACACCGTACCTGGCTCACCCATATCGGCCATGAGCTGGACGCGTGGCGGATCGCCGAAGGCGCCGACACGCCGCCAGGGGTGGCGGTGGCCGGCGATGGCGATATCGTGGAGATCTCGGCGGATGATCGATGAGCGCCTCGCTGGCGCTGGCGCTGTCCGTGACGATGCACGTGATCTGGAACCTGATGGCGCGCCATCTGCCGCGGGAGGCCAACCCGCTATGGTGGGTGCTGCTCGCGCACCTGCTGCTGTTTGCCCCCTGGGGTTTCTGGGAACTGGCAAGCCGCGCGGCGTGGTCGCTGGAGCTGGTGGCCTTGCTGGCGGTCTCGGCGACGGCCAATGCGATCTACTTCCTGGGCCTGGCCCGTGCCTATGAGCAGGCTCCGGTGGCGCTGGTCTACCCGCTGGTGCGCAGCTCTCCGCTGCTCATCGCGCTATGGGGTTCGCTGCTGCTGGGACAGTCGCTCCCGCTGCTGGCCTGGGTGGGCATCGGCGTCAGCGTGTTCGGCCTCTGGATCATGGCCTCGACGGCGCGCCATGCCACGGACCGTCGCGCGCTGCCGTGGGCCCTGCTGGCCATGCTGGCGACCAGCCTCTATTCGCTTAGCGACAAGGCGGCCACGCCGCACCTGCCGACGTTCATGGCGCTGGTCGGGTTCCTCTCGGTGGGTTACCTGGCCGCCTGGCTGTGCCTGACCTGGCGTATGCATGGCCAGACCCGGCGCTGGCGACCGCCACAGCGGATCGGCGCCGTGGCGGGGCTGGTCGGTGGCAGCTGCATCGGCCTGGCCTATGCCCTTGTCATCCACGCCATGCGCGAGCTGCCGGCGGCTGAGGTGGTGGCCTACACCAACGCCGGCATCGTGTTTGCCACTCTGCTGTCAATCTTCCTGTTCAGGGAGCGCGCCGCCTGGCGGCGGCGCGTGCTGGGCATGGTGGTGATTACCTTGGGGCTGGGCATCCTGGCGCTGCGCTGACCTGCTATGGCGGGCGCCAGGGGGGGGGGCGGGACGGTGGCGGTGCCAGGTCCGGCTTCGGCTCAGCTGAGCCGCTGCATGTAGTCCACGTAGCCGAAGGTGCGGACCGTGCTCACCTCGCGGCTCGCCTCGTCGATGCGGCAGATCGACGGCAGGCGGATGCCGTTGAAGGTGGTGGTCTTGACCATGGTGTAGTGGGCCATGTCGGTGAACACCAGGCGGTCGCCGATCTTAAGCGGCGCATCGAACGAGTAGTCGCCGATCACGTCGCCGGCCAGGCAGGTCATGCCCCCCAGGCGGTAGGTGTGGGCCTTCTCGTTCGGCTCGCCGCCGCCGATGATGTGCGGCCGGTAGGGCATCTCCAGCACGTCGGGCATGTGCGCCGTGGCGGAGGTGTCGAGGATGGCGATGGGGCCCTCGTTGTCGACGATATCCAGCACGCTGCAGACCAGGTAGCCGGTGTTCAGCGCGATCGCCTCGCCCGGCTCCAGGTAGACCGTGAGGTGCGGATGGCGCTCCCGGAAGCCCCGGATCACCCGCACCAGCCGCTCGACGTCGTAGTCGGCACGGGTGATATGGTGCCCGCCGCCGAAGTTGACCCACTTGAGGCCGGCGAGGTAGTGGCCGAAGCGCTCCTCGAAAGCCGCCAGGGTCGACTCCAGGTCGTCGCTGTTCTGCTCGCACAGGGTGTGGAAGTGCAGCCCCTCGAGCCCCTCCATCACCTCGGGGGTGAGGTCGGCCGCCCGGGTGCCGAGCCGCGAACCCGGCGCGCAGGGGTCATAGAGCGGCACCGAACCGGTGGAGTGCTCGGGGTTGACCCGCATGCCGCAGGAGACCCGGCGCGGCGCGCCCGCGATGGTCTCGCGGAAGCGCCGCCACTGGCCCGGGGAGTTGAAGCTCAGGTGGTCGGCGTAGCGCAGCACCACCGACATCTCCTCTTCGGTGAAGGCCGGCGAGTAGCAGTGCACCTCGCCGCCGAAGGTCTCCGCCCCCAGGCGCGCCTCGTCCTGCCCGCTGGCCGTGGTGCCCACCAGGTACTGGCGCACCAGCGGGAAGGTGTTCCACATGGCGAAGCCCTTCAGGGCCAGCAGGATGCGCGCACCGCTGCGCGCCTGGACCTGCCCGAGCAGCTCCAGGTTCTTGCGCAGCAGGGCGTCGTCCACCACATAGGCCGGTGAGGGGCAGGCCATAACGTCGAAATTGAGATCGAAGTCCGGGCTCTGCTCGCGTGCGTTCGCCATGGCTCAGGCCAGGGGGTCGTGGTCGGGGTCGAGCTCGACCACCTGCCAGGGCAGCCCCATCTCGCCGATGCGCGCCATGAAGGGGTCGGGGTCGAGCTGCTCGACGTTGAACACGCCCGCGCCCTTCCAGATCCCTTCCAGCATCAGCATGGCGCCGGTCACCGCCGGCACGCCGGTGGTGTAGGAGATCGCCTGGGACTGGACCTCCTCGTAGCACTTCTCGTGGTCGCAGATGTTGTAGATGTACACCTTGCGACGCTTACCGTCCTTGATGCCGTCGGCGATGATGCCGATGTTGGTCTTGCCCTTGGTGCGCGGGCCCAGCGAGGCCGGGTCGGGCAGCACCGCCTTGAGGAACTCCAGCGGGGCGATCTTGGCGCCACCTACCTCGATCGGCTCGATGCTGGTCATGCCGACGTTCTCGAGCACCTTGAGGTGGGTGATGTACTTCTCGGAGAAGGTCATCCAGAAGCGGATGCGCTCCAGGCCCTTGATGTTCTGGCTGAGGGACTCGAGCTCCTCGTGGTAGAGCAGGTAGATGTCCTTCTCGCCGATGCCGTCGAAGTCGAACTTGCGCTTCACCGCCAGCGGGTCGGTCTCCTTCCACTCGCCCTTCTCCCAGTAGCGACCCTTCGCGGTGATCTCGCGAATGTTGATCTCCGGGTTGAAGTTGGTGGCGAAGGGGTAGCCGTGGTCACCGCCGTTGGCGTCCAGGATGTCGATGCGGTGGATCTCGTCGAACAGGTTCTTCTGGGCGTAGGCGCAGTAGATGTTGGTCATGCCCGGGTCGAAGCCGCAGCCCAGGGTGGCCATGTTGCCGGCCGCCTGGTAGCGCTCCTGGAAGGCCCATTGCTCCTTGTACTCGAACTTCGCCTCGTCGGGATGCTCGTAGTTGGCGGTGTCGAGGTAGGGCACGCCGGTCTTCAGGCAGGCCTCCATGATGGTCAGGTCCTGATAGGGCAGGGCCACGTGGATCAGCACGTCGGGCTTGAACGACTCGATCAGCTTGACCAGATCATCGACGCTGTCGGCGTCCACCTGGGCGGTCTGGATCTGGCGATCCAGCTGGGCGGCGATCGCCTTGCACTTCGCTTCGTTGCGGCTGGCCAGCATGATCTCGCTGAAGACCTCGGGGTGCTGGGCGCACTTGTGGGTCACCACGCCGCCGACGCCGCCGGCGCCAATAATCAGGACTTTGCTCATGGGGTTTCGAATCCAGATCGGGAAATGTCAACAGTGGTAGGGTCTTATCGGTAGTGAAGCGCCTCGGCGCCCCCGACCCGATGCCACCCCGGTCTTGGCCTCGCCCGGCTCCCCGCAGGGGGGGATGACGAGTGGGCGCAGATAATGGCTCCCCCTGAGGCTGGTATCAAGTGGTTTTCGAGTCAAGCCTGCGACCAAAGTCGCAGGCCAGGGTGCTCAGGGGAGGCCAGGTCATTCTGCCGCACGCATCATGACGGGCCGATGGCAGCCGCCCGGCAGGGCCAGAAACGAAAAAAGCACCCGTAGGTGCTTGATTCGTCGACTGTTTGGTGGAGGCGGCGGGAATTGAACCCGCGTCCGCCAGCACTCGCCCATTGGCTCTACATGCTTAGATTCCGTTATTTGATTTAACGCCTCTGGCTCCAACGGTCAGGATCCAGCGACGCGATTCCTCGTAGATTTAGCAACCGGCATGAGGACGCTACCGATCACGATCCCATCAGTCTTGGCTCATATCCCCTCCGTGATGAATGGGCACATCACTTCGGGGCCGGACTAGAAGCTAACAGCGTTTAAGCTGCCAGCGCGCCCTGAGCGTAGTTGTCGTCGTTTGCGACTATTTAGTCGTGATGTTGGATTTACGAGATACATCACGCTCTCGGCATGCACCGCAGGGGTTGTCACCGGCGTCGAAACCATGTCGCCCCCTTGATCGTGCATCCTATCAGGATGCGCGTCACTGTGACAGCCTACGCCTTGTTTTGTTCCCGCATGATGCGGCCCTTCTGGCGCTGCCAGTCGCGGTCCTTCTCGGTGGCCCGCTTGTCGTGGAGCTTCTTGCCCGTCACCAGCGCCAGCTCGCACTTCACCCGGTTGCCTTTCCAGTAGAGCTTGAGCGGCACGCAGGTGTGCCCCTTGTCCTGGGTCCGCGAGAAGATCCTGGCGATCTCCTTCCGGTGCAGCAGCAGCTTGCGGGTGCGGACGGGGTCGGCGATCTCGTGGGTGCTGGCGGTGTTGAGCGGCATGATATGGCTGCCCAGCAGCCAGGCCTCGCCGTTCTTGACCAGGATGTAGGTATCGGTGAGCTGCGCCTTGCCGGCGCGCAGGCTCTTCACCTCCCAGCCGGCCAGCACCAGGCCCGCCTCGAAGACCTCGTCGATGTGGTACTCGAAGCGCGCCTTCTTGTTCTGGGCGATGACGTTGCTGCTGGGCCCATTGCCCTTGCCTTTCTTGTTGGCCATGAAACCTCGTGTCTGTCCGTGCCCTTGGCGGCCGCCCCTTCGATATGGGGGGAAGCGTGATACCATTCAAGGCCTGAAATAACGGCTCATGATACGCCCTGGGCACTGTGAAGTCAGCGGAGAGCTCAATGCCAACGGTCAACCGAACCGCCATGGTGCGACATACCCCCCAGCAGATGTTCGACCTGGTCAACGATTTCGAGCGCTATCCGGAGTTCCTGCCCGGCTGTCGTCGCGCCCGCCTGATCGAGCGGGATGATTCCCACCTGATCGGCGAGATGACCCTGGGTCGCGCGGGCATCGAGCAGAGCATTGCCACGCGCAACGACCTGATCGAGCCGGAGCGCATCGAGATGTCGCTGGTCAGCGGCCCCTTCAAGCGCCTGCGCGGGCGCTGGATGTTCATCCCCATGGGCGAGAACGCCTGCAAGGTGTGCCTGGAGATGGAGTTCGAGTTCGCCAACCGCCTGCTGGGCATGGCCTTCGGCAAGCTCTTCCAGCAGGTGGCGGGGCAGCTGGTGGAGGCCTTCACCCGCCGCGCCGATCAGCTCTACGGGCGCTGAGCCATGGCCGAGATCGCGGTGGAGGTCGCCTTCGCCCTGCCCGGGCATCAGGCCGTAGTGGCGCTGAGCGTGCCCCTTGGCACCACCGCCAACGAGGCGGTGGTCCTGGCCGACCTGCCGGGGCGCTTCCCCGAGCTGCCCGCGGAGACGTTCGAGCAGCCCGACCTCGGCATCTTCGGCAGGCGACTGCGCGAGCCGGCGAGCCATCGGCTGCGGGCCGGCGATCGCGTGGAGCTCTACCGCCCGCTGACCATCGATCCCAAGCAGGCCCGGCTGGCCCGGGCCGCCGAAAAACGCTGACGCCCCGCCGGGCAGGGCCACGGCGGGGCGTCCAGGGGCGTCGCCTGCGGGTCAGAAATCGCTGGCCGGCTCGCCGCCCATGGGCACGGTCGCGCCTCCTTCGGGCTGCGGCTCCGGGGTCGGGGTGGTCTCCAGCGGGTCGGCGCCTTCCACCTGGGGGCCGGCACCCTCGCTTGAGCGCAGGTCGATGTCGCGTTCCAGGTTGCCCTCCCGCTGGATATCCACCAGACGGTTGCCGTCGAAGGTCAGGGTCACGCGGCGCCGCTCCACGCCGCCGTAGGCCTCGTCGAGACGGAACACGTAATCCCACTGGTTGGCGTCGAAGGGCGCCTCCAGCAGCGGGCGGCCCATCACGTAGACCACGTCGTCGCGGGTCATGCCGGGACGCAGCTGTTCCACCATGTCGGCGGTGACCAGGTTGCCCTGAGGGATGTCCCGCTTGTAGACCCCGAAGTAGCTGCAACCGCTGGCCAGCAGCAGGGCGGCAGAAAGGGTGACGATTCTTGTCAACTTTTGCATTTGCGCCTGTTCTTCACTATCGTGGTTTCGGTCGATCATACCCGACCCTACCCGATACTGCGAAGAGCAACCATGGCCGACCAGAACCATGAACTGCGCAAGGCCGGTCTGAAGGTGACCCTGCCCCGCGTCAAGATCCTGCAGATCCTCGAGAACGCCCAGGGCGAGCACCACATGAGCGCCGAGGATGTCTACAAGACCCTGCTGGAAGCCGGCGAGGACGTCGGCCTGGCCACCGTCTATCGCGTGCTGACCCAGTTCGAGTCCGCGGGCCTGGTGGTGCGCCACAACTTCGATGGCGGCCACGCCGTCTTCGAGATCTCCCAGGACGAGCACCATGATCACATGGTCTGCCTGGAGAGCGGCGAGATCATCGAGTTTTTCGACGAGACCATCGAGCGGCGCCAGCAGGAGATCGCCGAGGAGCACGGCTTCGACCTCGTCGACCACGCCCTGGTGCTCTATGTGCGCCCCAAGGGCTCCAGCGTGACCCGCCAGGACGCCCCCCAGAAGAAGTAGCGCCCCGGGAGCCGGTCCCACGACCGGCGCCGACGGCTCAGCGCGGCCCCGATCCTCGATCGGGGCCGCGTGCGTTCAGGGGGGGGCGCCGCCGGCGGATGGGATCAGTGGTGGGGGCGCTGGCTGGCGTCGAGCATCTCGCGGGCGTGGGCCAGGGTGCGCTCGGAGAGGTTGACCCCGCCCAGCATGCGCGCCAGTTCGCCCACCCGGCCGGCCTCGTCGAGCAGCGCCATGCGGGTGAGGGTGGTCTCCTGCTCCGCGCGCTTCTCGATATGCAGGTGCCGGTGGGCCTGGGCCGCCACCTGGGGCAGGTGGGTCACGGTCATCACCTGGCCCTGCTCGCCCAGGCGGCGCAGCAGCTGGCCGACGATCTCGGCGGTGGCGCCGGAGACGCCCACGTCCACCTCGTCGAACACCAGGCTGGGAATGGTGGAGTGTCGGGCGGCGACCACCTGGATGGCCAGGCTGATGCGTGACAGCTCACCCCCGGAGGCGACCTTGGCCAGCGGCCGGGCCGGCTGGCCGGGGTTGGCGCTGATCAGGAAGCGCACGCCCTCCAGGCCCTCGGCGGCGGGGGTGTCACGCTCCAGCACCTCGACCTCGAAGCGCGCCTTGCCCATGGCCAGGAAGGCGAGCTGCTCCTGGACCGCCTTGCCGAAGCGGGTGGCGGCCTGGCGGCGCGTGTCGCCTACCTGCCGGGCCTGCCCCCGCCACCGCTCGCGCAGGGCGTCCACCTCGGCCTCCAGGGTCTCGAGGTCTTCCTCGCCGCCTTCCAGGCGAGTCAGCTCCTCCTGCAGCCGCTGGTGCAGCGCGGTGAGCTCCTCGGGCATCACATGGTGCTTGCGGGCCAGGCGGTGTACCTCGCCGAGGCGCTGCTCGACCCAGGCCAGCCGCTCCGGGTCGAGCTCGGTGCCCTCGGCGAAGTGGTGGAGCTCCCGGGCGGCCTCCTCGACCTGGATGCGGGCATCGCCCAGCATGGCGAGCGCCTCGGCCAGGCGGCCGCGGTCGCTGCCCGGCAGCGCCGAGAGGTGGTTGATCGCCTGGGTCAGCAGGCTCATGGCGCCGCCCTCGTCGCTATCGCAGCACTCGGCGGCGAACTGCGCCTCGCGCAGGCGCTCCTCGGCGTGGGCCAGCTCCTCCTGCTCCTCCTCCAGCGCCTTGAGTTCGCCCTCGGCCAGGGCCAGCTGGTCAAGCTCCTCCACCTGATAGCGCACCAGCTGGCGGCGGGCGGCCAGCTCGTCGCCGTCCTCGGCCAGCCGCCGGAGCCGGCGCCTGGCGGCCTGCCAGGTGCGGAAGGTCTCGGCCATCTCGCCCACCGCCTCGCGGTGGCCGGCGAAGTCGTCGAGCAGGCGCAGGTGGGTCTCCTTGCGCAGCAGCGCCTGGTGGGCGTGCTGGCCGTGGATCTCGATCAGCCGCTCGCCCAGCGCCTTGAGGTCGGCCACGGTGGCCGGCTGGCCGTTGATCCACGCCTTGGAGCGGCCATTGGCGCTCACCACCCGCCGCAGCAGGCAATCGTCCTCGGGCAGCTCCCGGGCCGCGAGCCAGGCGCGGGCCTCGGGCAGCGCGGCGATGTCGAAGCGGGCGCTGAGGTCGGCGCGCTCGGCGCCGTGGCGCACGCTGCCGGCATCGGCGCGCTCGCCCAGGCAGAGCCCCAGGGCGCCGAGCAGGATCGACTTGCCGGCGCCGGTCTCGCCGGTGATGGCGGTCATGCCGCCGGCGAGCTCCAGCTCTAGGTGGTCGACGATGGCGAAGTCGCGAATGGCAAGCTCTGTCAGCATGAGGCCTCCCGGGAAGTCTGCGCGCCCTGATCTCAGGACTACTGGTCATACATCCAATATGTGTGCGTTTATACAGTAGTCCACGAGGCCCCACAATGCACGGATCGGCCTCTCCCGGCTGTCTCGCCTTGAGATCCGCCTTGGCGTCCCCATATAGCTCGCAGAGCCGTTCAACCCCCTCATTCATGTTGCATCGGCGGCCAGACGCCGCCGCATCCCTGTCAGGAGAGACCCATGGCCAGAGATCCCCAGACCCCGCTGGACGAGGAACTTGCCCGTCGTGAGCAGGAGGCCGAGCCCCAGCCCATCGAAGGCGAGCTGGAGGAGGCCATCGAGGCGGCCGAAGAGGCCGAGGCCGCCGCCGAGGCGAGCGACAACCCCGAGGCCGAGGTGCTGGCCGCCCGCGTCGAGGAGCTGGAGCAGAGCGTTGCCGAGGCCAAGGACCAGGCGCTGCGTGCCGCCGCCGAGGCCCAGAACGTGCGCCGCCGGGCCGAGCAGGAGGCCGAGAAGGCCCGCAAGTTCGCCCTGGAGAAGTTCGTCAAGGAGCTGCTGCCGGTAGTGGACAGCCTGGAGAAGGCCCTCGAGGCCATGGCGGACGAGGCCACCGAGGCCCATCGCGAGGGCGTCGCCATGACGCTGAAGATGCAGCGCGACGTGCTGGCCAAGTTCGGGGTGGAGATCCTGGAGCCGGCGGGTGAGCCCTTCGACCCGCAGTTCCACGAGGCCATGGCCATGGTGCCCAACCCCGAGCTCGACCCCAACACCGTCATGGACGTGTTCCAGAAGGGCTATCTGCTCAACGGCCGCCTGGTGCGGCCAGCCATGGTGGTGGTCAGCCAGGCCGCCGGCTGAGCAACAAATCCTGGCCGCGGGACTTGAAATGAGGCCTGCGGCCCCCAGATAGACGTCAACTCCGCGGCGCAGGCCGCAGAACACGACTCCGGATACACAGCAACGACTTTTCGAGGATTTCCTATGGGACGCATCATCGGTATTGACCTGGGGACCACCAACTCCTGCGTGGCCGTGCTCGACGGCGACAGCGCCAAGGTGATCGAGAACGCCGAAGGCGCTCGCACCACGCCCTCCATCATCGCCTACACCGACGATGGCGAGACGCTGGTGGGCCAGTCGGCCAAGCGCCAGGCGGTCACCAACCCGACCAACACCCTCTACGCCATCAAGCGCCTGATCGGCCGTCGCTTCAAGGACGAGGTCGTCCAGAAGGACATCAAGATGGTGCCCTACACCATCACCGAGGCCGACAACGGCGACGCCTGGGTCGAGGTGAAGGGCAAGAAGCTGGCCCCGCCCCAGATCAGCGCCGAAGTGCTGAAGAAGATGAAGAAGACCGCCGAGGACTACCTGGGCGAGCCGGTCACCGAGGCGGTGATCACCGTGCCGGCCTACTTCAATGACAGCCAGCGCCAGGCCACCAAGGATGCCGGCCGCATCGCCGGCCTCGAGGTCAAGCGCATCATCAACGAGCCCACTGCGGCGGCGCTGGCCTACGGCATGGACAAGTCCCGCGGCGACAAGACCATCGCGGTCTATGACCTGGGCGGCGGCACCTTCGACATCTCCATCATCGAGGTGGCGGACGTCGACGGCGAGACCCAGTTCGAGGTGCTGGCCACCAACGGCGACACCTTCCTGGGTGGCGAAGACTTCGACATGCACCTGATCAACTACCTGGTCGATCAGTTCAAGGCCGACAGCGGTATCGATCTCTCCGGCGACAACCTGGCCATGCAGCGCCTCAAGGAAGCCGCCGAGAAGGCCAAGATCGAGCTCTCCAGCGCCCAGCAGACCGACGTCAACCTGCCCTACATCACCGCCGATCAGACCGGTCCCAAGCACCTCAACGTCAAGGTGACCCGGGCCAAGCTGGAGTCGCTGGTGGAAGACCTGGTGCAGCGCTCCCTGGCGCCCTGCAAGATCGCGCTGAAGGATGCCGGCCTCTCCGCCTCCGAGATCGACGACGTCATCCTGGTCGGCGGCCAGACCCGCATGCCCATGGTGCAGCAGAAGGTCGCCGAATTCTTCGGCAAGGAAGCGCGCAAGGACGTCAACCCGGACGAGGCGGTGGCCGTGGGTGCAGCCATCCAGGGCGGCGTGCTGGGCGGCGACGTCAAGGACGTGCTGCTGCTCGACGTCACCCCGCTGACGCTCGGCATCGAGACTCTGGGCGGCGTGATGACCCCGCTGATCGAGAAGAACACCACCATCCCGACCAAGAAGACCCAGACCTTCTCGACCGCGGATGACAACCAGACCGCCGTGACCATCCACGTGCTGCAGGGCGAGCGCAAGCAGGCGGGCGGCAACAAGTCGCTGGGCCGCTTCGACCTGGCCGACATCCCGCCGGCGCCGCGCGGCGTGCCGCAGATCGAGGTCGCCTTCGACCTGGACGCCAACGGCATCCTGAACGTCTCCGCCAAGGACAAGGCCACCGGCAAGGAGCAGTCCATCGTCATCAAGGCCTCCAGCGGCCTCTCCGACGACGAGATCGAGCAGATGGTCCGCGACGCCGAGGCCCACGCCGACGAGGACAAGAAGTTCGAGGAGCTGGTGCAGCTGCGCAACCAGGCCGACGGCATGGTCCACGCCGCGCGCAAGACCGTGCAGGAAGCCGGCGAGCACGCCAGCGACGAGGAGAAGGAAGCCATCGAGAGCGCCGCCAAGGAGCTCGAGGAGGCGATCAAGGGTGACGACAAGGACGACATCCAGGCCAAGCTCGACAAGCTGACCGAGGTCTCCGGCAACCTGGCCCAGAAGATGTATGCCGCCCAGGCCGAAGCGGCCCAGCAGGGCGGTGGCGAAGGCCAGGAGGCCGGCGCCAAGCAGGAAGATGACGTGGTCGACGCCGAGTACGAAGAAGTCAACGACGACCAGAAGAAGCAGTAAACCACGCATCTGAACCACGGATGATGCCAGCGCGGGGGCCTGACTCCCGCGTTGGTGTTTCCGCGGTACCGCGACGGAGGCGGACCGATCCATGTCCAAACGTGACTATTACGAGGTGCTGGGCGTAGAGCGCGGTGCCGACCAGAAAGAGATCAAGAAGGCCTACCGGCGACTGGCCCAGAAGCTGCACCCCGACCGCAACCCGGACGACGAGGCCTCGGCGGAGAAGTTCCGCGAGGTCTCCGAGGCCTACGAGGTGCTCTCCGACAGCGAGAAGCGCGCGGCCTACGACCAGTTCGGCCATGCCGGCGTGGACGGCCAGGCGGGCGGCTTCGGCGGTGGTGGCTTCGGCGGCGCGGGCGCCGGGGGCTTCAGCGACATCTTCGGGGATGTCTTCGGCGACATCTTCGGCGGCGGTGGCGGCGGGCGACGCCACCCCAATGCCCCGGCCCGCGGCAGCGACCTGCGCTACAATCTCGAGCTCGACCTCGAGAGCGCGGTGGCCGGCACCAGCGTCGACATCCGCGTGCCGCGCCACGTGGAGTGCGAGCGCTGCGACGGTTCAGGCGCCGAGCCGGGCTCCAGCAAGGAGACCTGCCCGACCTGTGCCGGCCACGGCCAGGTGCGCATGCAGCAGGGCTTCTTCGCCGTGCAGCAGACCTGCCCGACCTGCCACGGCTCCGGCCAGCACATCAAGGTGCCCTGCCACAAGTGCAACGGCGAGGGCCGCGTGCGCGAGACCCGCACCCTGTCGGTGAAGATTCCCGCGGGCGTCGACACCGGCGATCGCATTCGCTTGAACGGCGAGGGCGAGGCGGGGCTCAACGGCGGCCCGCCTGGGGATCTCTACGTCCAGGTGCACATCAAGCCGCACCATATCTTCCAGCGTGACGGCAAGCACCTGCACTGCGAGGTGCCGATCAACTTCGTCGACGCCGCGCTGGGCGGCGAGCTGGAAGTGCCGACCCTGGACGGCCGGGTGAAGCTGAAGATCCCGGCGGAGACCCAGACCGGCAAGCTGTTCCGCCTGCGCGGCAAGGGCGTCAAGCCGGTGCGCGGCGGCGCCCCGGGTGATCTGCTCTGCAAGGTGGTGGTGGAGACCCCGGTGAAGCTCAATGAGGAGCAGAAGGAGCTGCTGCGCCAGTTCCAGGAGAGCCTCGGCGGTACCAACAGCGCCCACCACTCGCCCAAGAAGAGCGGCTTCTTCGACGGCGTGAAGAAGTTCTTCGAGGACATGAAGCCCTAAGCGGCATCGCCCCTCGCAGCGACAGACGGGCCCCGGCATCGCCAGATGCCGGGGCCCGTCGCGTTTATCGCTGCCTCAGCGCTGCAGGTGATCCAGGCGCCAGGCCAGGGCGTCGCGATCCGGCTGCCTGCGCGGGTCACGTGGCAGCACCAGCGGCTTGCCATCGAGTTCGCAGAGCCAGCGGTTGTCGGGTACCAGGGCGTCCACCGCTGGGCTCAGGTGCCAGCGGTGGTCGGGCCCCGGGGCGATCAGGTGGCTGTCCATGGCCCAGTGCAGATTGGGCGTCAGCGCCAGGCCGTTGGTGGGGCGATCGTCCTGGTTCTCGGCGAAGGGCACCAGATGAGCCGCCTCCACCAGATAGCGATAGTCCGGGGTGATATAGCGCAGCCGGCTGGCCGCACAGCGGTAGTCGTAGGCTTCCAGCACCAGGGCGCGAAAGGCGGCGGAGCGGGCGCGCTGCTGCTCGGGAGGGCCCGGCGGATCATCCTTGAGTCGATCCGGAGCGCGCTCGTAGGCGCCGCTGGCAAGGGCCAGCTCGAGGTAGTCATGCAGCCGTGCCAAGAGCTCGGCGCTGGAGGAGAAGTGGCGGGTGATGATGAGTGCAGCGGCTTCTCGGGCCGAACTCTCCTGCTCGAGCAGGGAATAGAGGGCCGGATGGAGTCGGGCCGCTGTAAAGCGCTTGCGCAGCTGGTCGAGAGACTTCGGGGCTCCCAGTTGGTCGATGATCTCATTCAATGCCGCTGGAAGCTCGGGTTGCCAGAGTGACCCGCCTTGACCGTCAGGCCCAGTGTCGCTGGAGAGAAACCAGAGCGGTAGCCAGGGTCTGGCCTCCTGACGGCTGTCGGCCGCCAGCTCGTAGAGGTCGTGATAGCGGGCGATCAGGCGATCATCGATGGCGACCCGGGGCGAGATGATATGCCCCGCCTGGATCTCGCAGATGATGGCCAGCAGCAGGCACGGCTTGTTGGGGGCCGGCCTCCCCCTGCTGTGTCCGACCCTGAGTCGTGTCAGGCAGCCAAGCGCCTCGTCCATGTCATCTCTCTCGTCCTGTTGTCTTCCCGCTACCGTATCACGTCGCCATGGGCGCCTGCCGTGGCGGCATCCTCGGTTGAAAATGGCCGCTTGGCGCCGGCGGTGCGGGCGGCATAGTCTGGTAGCCCGACATTCCTTCAGGAGGTGGCCGCCATGCCGATTTCACGTGCCGAGATTCCCGCCGATGACGCCGAAGCCCTGATCGACCAGCTCTGCCAGCGCTGGTCCGGGGAGCACGCGGTGGCCAAGCGCGATGCGGGGGTCGAGGTGACCTTCGCTACCGGCAGCTGCTACCTGGTGGCGGAGCCGGACAAGCTGGTGGTGGTCGTGGAGGCCGTCGAGGACGAGGCCCACGACCAGCTGGAGGGAGAGGTGGACAACACCCTGGACGCCCTCAGGGGCGTCGAGCTCGATATCGTCTGGGAAGCGTGAGCCCGGCGGCATCCACCCGCGGCGCCCACCTCGGCATGCTGCTCTGGGCGGCGCTGGTGGGTTTCTCCTTTCCCGCCGTAGGGTTGATGAGTGAACTGCCGCCGCTCTCGCTCACCGCACTGCGCTTTGCCATCGCCTGTGCCGGGCTCTGGTGGCTGGCCAGGCGTGCGCAGGACTTTATGCCGGCGCCGAGGCTGCTGCCGCTCTATGCGCTAATGGGCCTCTGTCTGGCCGGCTTCTTCGGCGCCATGTTCTGGGCCGCCCACCGCGCCACGGCGCTCTCCATGGCCACGCTGTATGTCACGGTGCCGCTGCTGGCCTTTCTGATGGGGCGGGGGCTGGGGGTTGAGCGCCCCGGCTGGCGGCTGCCGGGGATCCTGGCGCTGGGCGCCCTGGGTGCGCTCGGCTTGGCGCTGGCAGAGGCCTGGCACCAGGGTGGTCGGCTGCGTTTCGGCATCGGCGAGGCGGTGTTCTTTCTGGGCTGCTGCTCCACCGCGCTCTATCCGGTGCTCAGCAAGTGGGGCCTGGCGCGGGGGTGGCTGCCGGGGACGGCATCGGTGCGCACCTTCTGGAGCCTGGGGGCCGGCGGTGTGCTGATCGGCCTGGTGGGCCTCTACGTGGAGCCGGTGGGGACGCTGCTGGACATGACCGTCCTCGACCTCGCCCTGCTGATCTATCTGGGGCTCTGCTCCAGCGCGCTCACTTTCTGGCTGATGCAGCGGGCCACCTCGTCCCTGACGCCCGGGGCGGTCACCGCCTATGGCTATCTGGTGCCCTTCGTCTCCATGCTTCTGCTCTTTGCCAGCGCGCCGAGCCAGGTCGGTTGGGTCTGGCTGCCGGGCAGCCTGGCAGTGCTCCTGGCCATGGGGCTCTTGATGCGCGACAGCGGCAGGGCGGGCGGCTGACGGCGCCTCGCCTCTGATATACTGCCGCCCATTCCCGAACCGCTACCGCTTTCACAGGAGTCCATATGACCCGTATCGCCATCGTCGGTGTCGCCGGCCGCATGGGCCGCACCCTGGTCAACGCCGTGCTGCAGGCCGACGGCGCCACCCTGGCCGGCGGCATCGTCGAGCCGGGCAGCACGCTTGCCGGCGCCGACATCGGCGAGCTGGCCGGGGTCGGCAAGCTGGGCGTGGCCGCCGTGGATTCCCTGGAGGCCATCGTCGACGACTTCGACGTGCTGATCGACTTCACCGCGCCCCAGGTGACGCTTTCCAACCTGGCCTTCTGCGCGGCGCACGGCAAGCGCATGGTGATCGGCACCACCGGCCTCTCCGACCAGGAGCTGGACGAGCTCGACGCCTACCGCGAGCGGCTGCCCTTCGTCTTCGCCCCCAATATGAGCGTTGGGGTGAACCTCACCCTCAAGCTGCTCGAGACGGCGGCCAAGGCGCTGGGCGACGAGGGCTACGACATCGAGGTGATCGAGGCCCACCATCGCCACAAGGTCGATGCCCCCTCCGGCACCGCGCTGAAGATGGGCGAGGTGGTGGCCGAGAGCCTGGGCCGCACCCTCAAGGAGCACGGCGTCTTCGAGCGGGTGGGGCAGTGCGGGCCGCGCACCGACAAGGAGATCGGCTTCGCCACGGTGCGCGCCGGCGACATCGTCGGCGAGCACACCGTGATGTTCGCCACCGAGGGCGAGCGCATCGAGATCACCCACAAGGCCTCGAGCCGCATGACCTTCGCCAAGGGGGCGGTGCGTGCCGCGCGCTGGGTGGCCGGCCAGGGCAACGGCCGCTACGCTATGCAGGACGTGCTCGGCCTCGACTGAGGAGGAGTTCGACCAAAGGGGTGGCCGGGGAGCGGTCGATCCTGTAATATCCCCAAAATTTTGGCCGGGCGCCCGGGCGAGAGCCCCTGAACCAGCGCTTGTTGCTTCGGCCCCTAGTTCTGAGCGAATCAGTTCCGAGCGAATGACAACAAGCGGGATGAAACCGGTATCTATCGGGTTTCGTCCCGCTTTTTTGCGGAGTGGCCGCCCATCTTGCGGGGCGGCCATTCATGGGCAGGCCACCGGTAACCCGCATTTCTGGACGAGTTGTCTCTATATAGCTGTCTGTAAAGCTATTCGTATAAGCATGGGAGGACGTTGCATTGAACAGACCCGCGATACTGGCCCTGGAAGACGGCAGTGTGTTTCATGGCACGGCCATTGGTGCCGATGGACAGACCAGCGGTGAGGTGGTGTTCAATACGGCGATGACCGGCTACCAGGAGATCCTGACCGACCCCTCCTATACCCGTCAGATCGTCACCCTGACCTACCCCCATATCGGCAACACCGGCGTCAACGCCGAGGACGTCGAGTCCGGCGGCATCGCCGCGGCGGGCCTGGTGATCCGCGACCTGCCGCTGCTGGCCAGCAACTTCCGCTGCGAGCAGACCCTCTCCGACTACCTCAAGAGCCAGAACGTGCTGGGCATCGCCGAGATCGACACCCGCCGGCTGACCCGCATCCTGCGCGACAAGGGCGCCCAGAACGGGGCGATCCTGGCCGGCAGCGAGGCCGAGGGCGAGGACGCCGTGGAGCGCGCCCTGGCAGCGGCCCGCGCCTTCCCGGGCCTCAAGGGCATGGACCTGGCCAAGGTCGTCTCCTGCCAGGCTCCCTACGAGTGGAGCGAGGGCGAGTGGACCCTGGGCGAGGGCTATGCCGACGCGGCCAAGGCCGAGCGCCCCTTCCACGTGGTGGCCTACGACTTCGGTGTGAAGCGCAACATCCTGCGCATGCTCGCCTCCCGCGGCTGCCGCCTCACCGTGGTGCCGGCCCAGACCCCGGCCGCCGAGGTGCTGGCGATGAATCCGGACGGCGTCTTCCTGGCCAACGGCCCCGGTGACCCCGCGCCCTGCGACTACGCCATCACCGCGATCCAGGAGATCCTCGATACCGAGCTTCCGCTGTTCGGCATCTGCCTGGGTCACCAGCTGCTGGCGCTGGCCAGCGGGGCGAAGACGGTGAAGATGGGCCACGGCCACCATGGCGCCAACCACCCGGTGCAGGACCTCGACACCGGCAAGGTGATGATCACCAGTCAGAACCACGGCTTCGCGGCCGACGAGGCGAGCCTGCCGGCCAACGTGCGCGCCACCCATCGCTCGCTGTTCGACGGCACCCTGCAGGGGATCGAGCGGACCGACCGCCCGGCCTTCAGCTTCCAGGGTCACCCGGAAGCGAGCCCCGGCCCGATGGACGTCGCGCCGCTGTTCGACCGTTTCGTCGAGATGATGAAGGCCCGCCAGGCCTGAGCCCTGGGACACAGCCCGAGACACGTCGCCCCTCGTCACCTTTTTCTGCGGGAAGCACCATGCCCAAGCGTACCGACATCCAGAGCATCCTGATCATTGGCGCCGGCCCCATCGTCATCGGCCAGGCGTGCGAATTCGACTACTCCGGCGCCCAGGCCTGCAAGGCGCTGCGCGAGGAGGGCTACCGGGTCATCCTGGTGAACTCCAACCCGGCCACCATCATGACCGACCCGGCCATGGCCGATGCCACCTACATCGAGCCGATCACCTGGCAGGCGGTGGAGAAGATCATCGAGGCCGAGCGCCCCGACGCCATCCTGCCCACCATGGGCGGCCAGACCGCGCTCAACTGCGCCCTCGACCTGGACAAGCACGGCGTGCTGGCCAAGTACGGTGTGGAGATGATCGGTGCCAATGCCGAGGCCATCAAGAAGGCCGAGGACCGTGACCTCTTCGACCAGGCGATGAAGAACATCGGCCTGGAGTGCCCCCGTGCCAAGGTGGCCCACTCCATGGCAGAGGCCTGGGAGATCCAGGCGGAGCTCGGCTTCCCGGTGATCATCCGCCCCTCCTTCACCATGGGCGGCTCCGGCGGCGGCGTGGCCTACAACAAGGAGGAGTTCGAGGAGATCTGCGGTCGCGGCTTCGACCTCTCGCCCACCAAGGAGCTGCTCATCGACGAGTCGCTGCTGGGCTGGAAGGAATACGAGATGGAGGTCGTTCGCGATCGCAACGACAACTGCATCATCGTCTGCGCCATCGAGAACTTCGACCCCATGGGCGTGCACACCGGTGACTCCATCACCGTGGCGCCGGCCCAGACGCTGACCGACAAGGAATACCAGATCATGCGCGACGCATCGCTTGCGGTGCTGCGCGAGATCGGCGTCGAGACCGGCGGCTCCAACGTCCAGTTCGGCGTGGACCCGGACACCGGGCGCATGGTGGTGATCGAGATGAACCCGCGGGTGTCGCGTTCGTCTGCGCTGGCCTCCAAGGCCACCGGTTTCCCGATCGCCAAGATCGCCGCCAAGCTGGCGGTGGGCTACACCCTGGACGAGCTGCAGAACGACATCACCGGCGGGCGCACCCCGGCCTCCTTCGAGCCGGCCATCGACTACGTGGTCACCAAGATCCCGCGCTTCACCTTCGAGAAGTTCCCCCAGGCCAACGACCGCCTGACCACCCAGATGAAGTCGGTGGGCGAGGTGATGGCCATCGGGCGGACCTTCCAGGAGTCGCTGCAGAAGGCGCTGCGCGGCCTGGAGACCGGCAACGACGGCCTCGACCCCATCGTCACTGACTTCACCGAGGATGCCCTGGCGCACATCAAGGGCGAGCTGCAGGCCGCCGGCGCCGAGCGCATCTTCTACGTGGCCGACGCCATGCGCGCCGGCATGAGCCGCGACGAGATCTTCGCGCTGACCAAGATTGACCCCTGGTTCCTGGTCCAGCTCGAGGACCTGGTGACCACCGAGGCCGAGGTGGCCAGGCGCTCGCTCTCCGAACTCGACGCCCGGGAGCTCTTCCGCCTCAAGCGCAAGGGCTTCAGTGACGCCCGCCTGGCGAGCCTGCTCGGGGTCTCCGAGAAGGAGTTCCGCCGCACCCGCCAGAAGGCCGGCATCCGCCCGGTCTACAAGCGTGTCGACACCTGCGCCGCCGAGTTCGCCTCCGACACCGCCTACATGTACTCCACCTACGAGGAGGAGTGCGAGGCGGAGGTCACAGGTCGCCAGAAGATCATGGTGCTGGGCGGTGGTCCGAACCGTATCGGCCAGGGCATCGAGTTCGACTACTGCTGCGTCCACGCCGCCTTCGCCATGCGCGACGACGGTTACGAGACCATCATGGTCAACTGCAACCCCGAGACCGTCTCCACCGACTACGACACCTCCGACCGCCTCTACTTCGAGCCGGTGACCCTGGAGGACGTGCTGGAGATCGCCGACAAGGAGCAGCCGGTCGGCGTCATCGTGCAGTTCGGCGGCCAGACCCCGCTGAAGCTGGCCCGGGAGCTGGAGGCCGCCGGCGTGCCGATCATCGGCACCACCCCGGATGCCATCGACCGCGCCGAGGATCGCGAGCGCTTCCAGCAGATGATCGACAAACTGGGCCTCAAGCAGCCGCCCAACGCCACCGCGCGCAGCTTCGAGGAGGCCTTCGACAAGGCCGAGACCATCGGCTACCCGCTGGTGGTGCGCCCGAGCTACGTGCTGGGCGGCCGCGCCATGGAGATCGTCTACGACGCCTCCGAGCTGGAGAACTACATGACCCATGCGGTCAAGGTCTCCAACGACTCCCCGGTGCTGCTCGACCACTTCCTCAACGCCGCCGTGGAGATCGACATCGACGCGGTCAGCGACGGCAAGCAGGTGGTGATCGGCGGCATCATGCAGCACATCGAGCAGGCCGGCGTGCACTCCGGCGACTCCGCCTGTTCGCTGCCGCCCTACTCACTGCCGGCGGACGTGCAGGACGCGATGCGCGAGCAGGTCCGGCAGATGGCCGTGGAGCTGGGCGTCAAGGGGCTGATGAACGTGCAGCTGGCCTGGCAGGACGGCGAGATCTACGTCATCGAGGTCAACCCCCGCGCCTCGCGCACCGTGCCCTTCGTCTCCAAGTGCATCGGCATCTCCCTGGCCCAGATCGCCGCGCGCTGCATGGCCGGCACCACCCTCGAGGAGCAGGGCTTCACCCGGGAGATCGTGCCGCACTTCTTCAGCGTCAAGGAGGCGGTCTTCCCGTTCAACAAGTTCCCGGGCGTCGATCCCATCCTGTCGCCGGAGATGAAGTCCACCGGCGAGGTGATGGGCAGCGGTGACACCTTCGCCGAGGCCTTCTACAAGGCCCAGCTGGGCGCCGGCGAGGCGATTCCGCCCGTCGACGGTGACCGCAAGGCGTTCCTCTCGGTGCGCGAGCCGGACAAGGCGGGTGTTATCGAGGTGGCCCGTTCTCTGGTAACATTGGGCTTCACCCTGTGCGCGACCCGCGGTACCGCCGCTGCCCTCAAGGCCGCCGGTATCGACGTCGAGGTCGTGAACAAGGTCTTCGAAGGCCGTCCGCATATCGTCGATCTGCTCAAGAACGACGACATCGCCTATATCGTCAATACCACCGAGGGTCGCCAGGCGATCCAGGACTCCTCGGTGATCCGCCGCACCGCGCTTGCCCGCAAGGTCCCCTACGCTACCACCCTGGCGGGGGCCAACGCCGTTTGCATGGCGCTTGAATACGGCAACGAGATCACGGTGCGGCGGCTTCAGGATTTGCATGCAGGAGCTGCACAATGAACAAGGTCCCGATGACCGTTGCCGGAGAGGCGCGTCTGCGCAAGGAGCTCGAGCAGCTCAAGGGCGAGGCGCGTCCGAAGGTGATTGCCGCCATCGCCGAGGCCCGTGAGCACGGGGACCTCAAGGAGAACGCCGAATACCATGCCGCCCGCGAGCAGCAGGGCTTCATCGAGGGGCGCATCCAGGAGATCGAGGGCAAGCTCGGGAGCGCCCAGGTGATCGATGTCACCAAGCTGCCGCGTACCGGCAAGGTCATCTTCGGCGTCACCGTGGAGCTGATCAACCTCGATACCGACGAGGAGGTGACCTACCGGATCGTCGGCGAGGACGAGGCCGACATCAAGCAGGGGCTGATCTCGGTCACCTCGCCCATCGCCCGCGCCCTGATCGGCAAGGAGGAGGGCGATGTGGTGGTGGTCAAGACCCCCGGCGGCACCGTCGAGTACGAGATCGGCAGCGTCGAGCACCTGTAAGCGCCAGGCCTTGAGCGCCAACCCAGCCGCTCGGTGACGGGCGGCGGGTAAGCCAGGCAAGAAGAAGCCCCGCAGACTCGCGTCTGCGGGGCTTCTTTTCTGGGTCGCTTGGCGCTGGGGGTCAGTGCCGCCCGTGGTGCCCCTCGAAGCGCTTCACGTTGGAAAGCTTCGGGTTGGCCTGGGGGTTCTTGCGGTAGAGCAGCGCCATCTTGCCGATGGTCTGCACCAGTTCGGCGCCGCTGGCGGTGACCAGCTCGCCGAGCATGGCGGCGCGGTCGTCGCGCTCCGGCAGGGCGAGCTTGATCTTGATCAGCTCGTGGTCGGAGAGCGCCCGCTCGAGCTCCGCCAGCACCCCCTCGGAGATGCCGTTCTCGGAGACCGTCACCACCGGGTTCAGGTGGTGGCCGATGCTGCGAAATGCTTTCTTTTGTGCCTGTGACAAGCTCATGGTATCTTGCGTCTTCCCGGTTGCGCGCAGCCGACCATGGTACGCGGAAAATGCCATGGGCGAAACGTCGCGCAGTGAAAGCACGGGGCATTCGGCCAGCGTCGAAGTGGCCGGTCAGCACTCTTCAGTTCTGCGTGTCACTCCCGCACCCCGCTCGACCGTCTGTCTGTCCCTTCACCCGTCTCCCTACAACAGGTGATGCCGTGGCGCGTTCCCGCACTTCATCCCCCGCTTCAGGCAAGGCGCCGGCCGGCAAGGGCGTTGCCAGTAGCAAGACCGGCTCTGCCAGCAAGACCAGCAAGGGCTGGCTGAAGGAGCATTTCGACGACCAGTACGTGCAGCGCTCCTGGCAGGAGGGCTACCGCTCCCGGGCCAGCTACAAGCTGCTCGAACTCGACGAGAAGGATCGCCTCTTCAAGCGCGGCATGACGGTGATCGACCTGGGCGCGGCCCCCGGTGGCTGGAGCCAGGTGGCGGCCGAGAAGGTGGGCCCCGAGGGGGTGGTGATCGCTTCGGACATCCTCGAGATGGATGCCCTGGCCGGCGTCGACTTCATTCAGGGCGACTTCACCGAGGAGAGCGTGCTCGAATCGATCC
Source organism: Halomonas sp. PGE1 (assembly GCF_013000985.1). Lineage (NCBI taxonomy): Bacteria > Pseudomonadati > Pseudomonadota > Gammaproteobacteria > Oceanospirillales > Halomonadaceae > Halomonas > Halomonas sp. PGE1. The sequence continues at coordinate 39,607 of NZ_CP053032.1, read as the reverse complement.
TGGCGGCGCTGGGCGAGCGGCCGGTGGACCTGGTGATGTCCGATATGGCGCCCAACATGAGCGGCATGGCCGCCATCGACCAGCCCCAGGCGATGTACCTGGTGGAGCTGGCGCTGGACCTGGCCGGCCAGACCCTGCGCCCCGGCGGCACCTTCCTGGCCAAGGTGTTCCAGGGCGAGGGGTTCGACGAATACCTGAAGACCCTGCGCGAGCGCTTCACCCGGGTGGTGACCCGCAAACCCGGCGCGTCACGGGCGCGCTCCCGGGAGGTCTACCTGCTGGCAGAGGGGTTCCGCGGCTGATCCGACCCGGCCGGCGATAGCCCTGGTCTACCGGGCTGATTGCCGGACAGCGCGGCGCGACTGTGTCACAGTGGAGCCAGAGGCGGTCCGCCCGGGGCATGAGCTCCGGCGGTGGCCGAACGCGGCGCGCTGATGTAGTGTCCAAGCAACGTGCCAGGTGCATCCGGCCGACAGTTTATTGATATTGAGGGTAGTCCCTTGAACGACATGGCGAAGAACCTGATCCTGTGGTTGGTCATCGCGGCGGTGCTGCTGACGGTGTTCAACAACTTCAGCGTCGACAGCTCACCGCAGGCGATGAACTACTCGCAGTTCGTCCAGCAGGTGCAGAACCAGCAGGTCCGCAGCGTGACCATCGACGGCTATCGGATCTCCGGCGAACGCACGGATGGCTCCCAGTTCCAGACCATCCGCCCCGCGGCGGAGGATCCGAAGCTGATCGACGACCTGCTCTCCAACAACGTCACCGTGGTGGGCAAGGAGCCGGAGCAGCAGAGCCTGTGGACGCGGCTGCTGATCGCCAGCTTCCCGATCCTGCTGATCCTGGCGATCTTCATGTTCTTCATGCGCCAGATGCAGGGCGGCGGGGCCGGCAAGGGCGGGCCCATGAGCTTCGGCAAGTCCAAGGCCAAGCTGCTCTCCCAGGACCAGATCAAGACCACCTTCGCCGACGTGGCGGGCTGCGACGAGGCCAAGGAGGAGGTCGAGGAGCTGGTCGACTTCCTGCGCGACCCCACCAAGTTCCAGCGCCTGGGCGGTACCATCCCCCGCGGCGTGCTGATGGTGGGCCCGCCGGGCACCGGCAAGACGCTGCTCGCCAAGTCCATCGCCGGCGAGGCCAAGGTGCCGTTCTTCTCGATCTCCGGCTCCGACTTCGTCGAGATGTTCGTCGGCGTGGGTGCCTCCCGTGTGCGCGACATGTTCGAGCAGGCCAAGAAGCAGGCCCCCTGCATCATCTTCATCGACGAGATCGACGCCGTGGGCCGCTCCCGCGGGGTCGGCATGGGCGGCGGCAACGACGAGCGCGAGCAGACCCTCAACCAGCTGCTGGTGGAGATGGACGGCTTCGAGGCCAACGAGGGCATCATCGTCATCGCCGCCACCAACCGCCCCGACGTGCTCGACCCGGCGCTGCTGCGCCCGGGCCGCTTCGACCGCCAGGTGGTGGTACCGCTGCCCGACATCCGCGGCCGCGAGCACATCCTCAACGTGCACCTGCGCAAGGTGCCGCTGGCCGACGACGTCAAGCCGTCGCTGATCGCCCGCGGTACCCCGGGCTTCTCCGGCGCCGACCTGGCCAACCTGGTCAACGAGGCGGCGCTGTTCGCCGCGCGCCGCAACAAGCGCCTGGTGGGCATGGAGGAACTGGAGCTGGCCAAGGACAAGATCATGATGGGCGCCGAGCGCCGCTCCATGGTCATGACCGAGAAGGAGAAGCTCAACACTGCCTACCACGAGTCGGGCCACGCCATCATCGGCCTGGTGGTGCCGGAGCACGACCCGGTCTACAAGGTGACGATCATCCCCCGCGGTCGCGCCCTGGGCGTGACCATGTTCCTGCCCGAGCAGGATCGCTACAGCCTGTCGCGTCAGCAGATCCTCAGCCAGATCTGCTCGCTGTTCGGCGGCCGCATCGCCGAGGAGATGACCCTGGGCCCGAACGGGGTCACCACTGGGGCCTCCAACGACATCAAGCGCGCCACCGAGCTTGCCCACAACATGGTCGCCAAGTGGGGCCTCTCCGACGAGATGGGCCCGATCATGTACGACGAGGACGAGTCCCACCAGTTCCTCGGCGGTCCGGGCCAGGGCGGCGGCAAGCTGAAGTCCGGCGAGACCATCTCGCGCCTCGACAAGGAGGTGCGCAAGGTGATCGACGAGTGCTACGAGCAGGCGCGCACCATCCTCGAGGAGAACCGCGACAAGCTCGACGCCATGGCCGAGGCGCTGATGAAGTACGAGACCATCGATGCCGACCAGCTCAAGGACATCATGGAGGGGCGCGATCCGCGTCCGCCCAAGGACTGGGAGGATGGCGACTCCTCCGGTCCCGGTGCACCGGTGACCGACGAGCCTGCCTCCGAGGCGACCCCCGAGGCCACCCCCGAGGATGAGGCCGGCGGCGACGAGGAGGACGACGAGCCCCGCCGCCGTCCCTCCGACCCGCTGGGCGGCCCGGCCGGCTCCTGAAGCCGCAGCGTCCACCCCCTGACAGGCGCCCCCATCGTGGGGCGCCTGTGCGATTATGAGCCCCGATTCCCGCCACCACGAGCCATGATGACTTCGACCCTTGCCTCCCTCGCCTGCGGCCGCCACCGGCTGGACCTCAGCTTTCCCCGCGTGATGGGGATCCTCAACGTCACCCCCGACTCCTTCTCCGACGGCGGTCGCCATGTGGCCCTGGATGACGCCCTGCGTCACGCCGAGCGCATGCTGGCCGAGGGGGCGGCGATCATCGACGTGGGCGGCGAGTCCACCCGCCCCGGCGCCGACGAGGTCTCGTCCCAGCAGGAGCTCGACCGGGTCGCGCCGGTGGTGGAGGCCCTGGTGCGCGAGCTGGACGCCCTGGTCTCGGTGGATACCAGCTGCCCCGAGGTGATGCGCGAGAGCGCGGCCCTGGGGGCCGGCATGATCAACGACGTGCGCGCCCTGGAGCGCGAGGGCGCGCTGGCCGCGGCAATCGGCACGGGCCTGCCGGTTTGCCTGATGCATCGCCAGGGCGAGCCCCGCGACATGCAGCAGGCGCCCCGCTATGATGTGCCCATCGAGGAAGCGGTGGTCGACTACCTCGCCGAGCGGGTCGCCACCTGCGAGGCGGCCGGCCTGCGCCGCGAGCGCCTGCTGGTCGACCCCGGGTTCGGCTTCGGCAAGACCGTGGAGCACAACCTGCGCCTGCTAAATCGCCTGGAGCGCCTGGCGGTGCTCGAGCTGCCGCTGCTGGTGGGCATGTCCCGCAAGAGCATGATCGGCAAGGTGCTGGAGCGTCCGGTGGAGGAGCGCCTGCCCGGGGGGCTGGCGCTGACGGCCCTGGCGGTGGAGCGTGGCGCCCGCATCCTGCGTGTCCATGACGTGGCCCCCAGCGTGGATGCGGTGAACATGACCTGGGCCGTACTCAAGGAAGGATGCTGATGACACGACGCTATTTCGGCACCGACGGAATCCGCGGAACCGTCGGTGAGCCCCCCATCACGGCGGATTTCATGCTCAAGCTGGGCTGGGCCACCGGCCGCGTGCTGGCCGCGCGCGGCGGCAAGCGCCGCCCGCGGGTGCTGATCGGCAAGGACACCCGGATCTCCGGCTACATGTTCGAGTCGGCGCTGGAGGCGGGGCTCTCCGCCGCCGGCGTCGACGTGGCCCTGCTCGGCCCCATGCCGACGCCCGGCATCGCCTACCTGACCCGCACCTTCCGTGCCGATGCCGGGATCGTCATCTCGGCCTCCCACAACCCCTTCGCCGACAACGGCATCAAGTTCTTCTCCACCGCCGGGACCAAGCTGGACGATGCCCTCGAGGGGGAGATCGAGGCGATGCTCGACGAGCCGCTGACCACGGTGGCGGCCGACCAGCTGGGCAAGGTGGCGCGCATCGACGATGCCGCCGGCCGCTATATCGAGTTCTGCAAGTCCACGGTGCCGGATCGGGTGAGCCTGACGGGCCTGAAGGTGGTGCTGGACTGCGCCCACGGCGCGACCTACCACATCGCCCCCAGCGTGTTCCGCGAGCTGGGCGCAGAGGTGAGCCTGATCGGCGCGAGCCCCGATGGCCTCAATATCAACAAGGCGGTCGGCTCCACCCACCCGGCGGCACTGCGCGCGGCGGTGATCCAGCAGGGCGCCGACCTCGGCGTGGCCTTCGACGGCGACGGCGACCGCGTGCTGCTGGTGGATGCCGACGGTCGCGAGATCGACGGCGACGACATCCTCTACCTGATCGCCCGTGACCGCCACGCCCGCGGCGAGCTGGGCGGCGGCGTGGTGGGCACCCTGATGTCCAACTTCGGCCTGGCGGCGGCCTTCGAGGAGATGGGCGTGCCCTTCGAGCGCGCCAAGGTGGGCGACCGCTACGTGATGGAGCGGCTGGCTGCCAAGGGCTGGCAGCTGGGCGGCGAATCCTCGGGCCATATCGTCTGTGGCCACGTGCAGACCACCGGCGACGGCATCGTCTCGGCGCTGCAGGTGCTGGCGATCATGGTGCGCGAGGAGAAGCCGCTGCAGCGCCTGCTGGCCGGCCTGGAGAAGGCGCCCCAGGCGCTGGTGAACGTGCGGCTCACGCCGGGCAGCAAGGCCGCGCTGCTCATGGAGCGGTCGGAGCTCCAGGCGGTGGTGGCCGAGGTGGAGACCGAGCTGGGCGACGAGGGGCGCGTGCTGCTGCGCCCCTCCGGCACCGAGCCGCTGATTCGCGTGATGGTGGAGGGGCGTCCCCATCTGGATGTGGACGGCCTGGCGCGACGCATCGCCGCCGAGGTCGAGTCGCTGCTGGGCTGAGCGGGGCCGGTTGTCTTGACAGGGCCGCTCCTATACCATTTCGCTCCACCTTGAAAGAGGACAGTCGATGCGTACCCCGCTGCTTGCCGGCAACTGGAAGATGAATGGCTCGGCCGATCTGGTCGAGGCGTTCGGTCGTGCCTTTGCCGAGGCCGAGCTGCCGGAGGGGATCGAGGTCGTGATCTTTCCTCCGTTCCCCTACCTGGATGCGGCGCGGCGCGCCTTCGCCGACACCCCGCTGCGGCTTGGCGCCCAGTCGCTCAATCCGCTGCATTCCGGGGCGCATACCGGCGAGGTCAGCGGACGCATGCTGTGCGAGTTCGGCGTGCGCTATGCCCTGGTCGGGCATTCGGAGCGCCGCCAGCTCTATCGCGAGGGCGATGCGCAGGTCTTCGATCGCCTGCTGGCCGCCCTCAGCGTCGGCCTGACGCCGGTGCTCTGCGTGGGCGAGACCCTCGAGGAGCGCGATGCCGGCCGCACCATGGAGGTGGTGCTGCGCCAGGTGGGGTTCGTGATGTCGCGCCTGGAGCCGGAGCAGCGCCCGCGCGTGGTCATCGCCTACGAACCGGTGTGGGCCATCGGCACCGGTCGCACCGCCACGCCGGAGCAGGCCCAGGAGGTCATGGCCGGTATTCGCGACTACCAGGCCAGCTACGACCGGGAGCTGGCCGATGGACTGCGGTTGCTCTACGGGGGGAGCATGAATGCCGGCAACGCCGCCGAGCTGCTCGCCCAACCCGATATCGACGGCGGCCTGGTGGGCGGTGCCTCGCTCAAGGTCGACGATTTCCTAGCCATCTGTCAGTCAGCAGGTTGATTCCATGCAAGTTGTCATTCTCATGATCCACGTGGCGATCGCCATCGCCCTGGTCGTCCTCGTCCTGCTGCAGCAGGGCAAGGGCGCCGAAGCCGGCGCCGCCTTCGGTGGCGGTGCCTCCCAGACCGTGTTCGGCTCCCGCGGCAGCGGCGGTTTTCTCTCCAAGAGCACCGCGGTGCTGGCGGCGGCGTTCTTCGCCACCTCCCTGACCCTGGCCTGGTATGCCACCCAGGCGAGCCAGGCGCCGGAGGCTGGGATTCCCGACTCCCGCCTGATCGAGCAGCAGCGCGGCATTCCGACCCTTGACGACAGTGCCCAAGGTATGGATAATGCAGCGCCAGTGCTGGAGGGAAGCGACGACTAGATCGCTTCGCAGTTTCCAGCCTCCCCTGATGCCGAAGTGGTGGAATTGGTAGACACGCTATCTTGAGGGGGTAGTGACCTTACGGTCGTGCGGGTTCAAGTCCCGCCTTCGGCACCATCTGATTCACCGCAGCGCCCTGGGCGCACAGGCGGTCCTTCAGACAGCAGGATTGGCATAGCGGTGAGCATCCCTTGACGTAAGTCGCGGTGATGCGTAGAATCACCGACCTAGATTGATGCGGGGTGGAGCAGTCTGGTAGCTCGTCGGGCTCATAACCCGAAGGTCGTCGGTTCAAATCCGGCCCCCGCTACCATCTTCCGGTTGACGCCTTTCGAATTGCAGTCATTGCGCTAAAGTTCGAAGAGAAGGGGCGGTCAGATTGCCGGAGTGGTATACAGGTTTCTTCTGAAAGCCCCTTCCTGTGAAGGGGCTTTTTGTTAGCAGCATGCAGGGCGTCGCGCGCCCGGCGGCTGTTCCGGGCAACGCCAATCAGCCACCTGACTTTCCTGATGACTCCCGGCCAGGTGCCTGATGCAACGGCTGTAGGAGCGATATTTTCGTGGCAATCAAGGATGCAGCCCTGCACGCAATGATCGAACCCGTGGTCACTGCCATGGGTTTCGAGCTGTGGGGCATCGACTTTCAATCCCAGGGCAGGCACTCCCGTCTGGTGATCTACATCGATCACGAGAATGGCGTCAGTGTGGACGACTGCGCCGACATCAGTCGCCAGGTAAGTGCGGTGTTCGACGTCGAGGACCCGATCCGCGGCGAGTATCGCCTCGAGGTCTCCTCCCCGGGCATGGACCGTCCGCTCTACACCCTCGATCAGTTCACCCGCTATCGCGGCCACGATGTGGCGCTGAAGCTGCGTGTGCCCTTCGAGGGACGACGCAAGTTCCAGGGCCTGCTGGCCGGTGTCGAGGGGGATGAGGTGCTGCTCCAGATGGACGGCGAGGAGTACTGCTTTCCGATCGAGAGCATCGACCAGGCGCACGTGGTGCCAAGGTTCGAGGACCCGGTCGATGGTCAGCCGTGACCATCAGGCTGCCGGTCGGCACGGCGCAATGAGCATGATGCTCGAGGACAGGTTTTCTGGCGAGGCAATGGCATGAGCAAAGAGATTCTGGCGGTCGTTGACGCGATCTCCAACGAGAAGGGAGTTCCCCGCGAGGTGATCTTCGAGGCCGTCGAGGCGGCCCTGGCCAGCGCATCCCGCAAGCGCTTCGAGGATGAAGAGGCCAGCGTGCGGGTGCATATCGATCGTCGTACCGGTGAGTACGAGACCTTCCGCCGCTGGACGGTGGTGGAAGACGACGACTTCGATGGCCCCGACCACGAGATCAAGCTCTCCTTCGCCGAGCGTCGCGACCCGCCCCTGGCGCTGGGCGATGTGGTCGAGGAGAAGATCGAGAACGCCGACTTCGGCCGCATCGCCGCCCAGACCGCCAAGCAGGTGATCGTGCAGAAGGTGCGCGAGGCCGAGCGGGCCGAAGTGGTGCGCCTCTACGCCGAGCGCGAGGGCGAGCTGGTCTCCGGCATCGTCAAGAAGACCACCCGCGACGGCCTGATCATCGACCTGGGCGAGAACGCCGAGGCGTTCCTGCCGCGCAGCGAGATGATCCCCGGCGAGCGCTATCGCATGAACGAGCGCGTGCGCGCCCTGCTGGTCAAGGTGGATCCCGAGGCGCGCGGCGCCCAGCTGATCCTGTCGCGCACCTGCCCGGAGCTGATCATCGAGCTGTTCAGCATCGAGGTGCCGGAGATCGCCGAGCAGCTCATCGAGATCAAGGGCGCCGCCCGGGATCCGGGCTCCCGGGCCAAGATCGCCGTGAAGACCAACGACCGGCGCATCGATCCGGTCGGCGCCTGCGTGGGCATGCGCGGCTCCCGCGTCCAGGCGGTCTCCTCGGAGCTGCAGAACGAGCGCGTCGACATCGTGCTGTGGGACGACAACCCCGCCCAGCTGGTGATCAACGCCATGGCGCCGGCGGACGTCGCCTCCATCCTGGTGGACGAGGATGCCCACGCCATGGACGTTGCGGTGGCCGAGGACAACCTGGCCCAGGCCATCGGCCGCAGCGGCCAGAACGTGCGCCTGGCCTCCGAGCTGACCGGCTGGCGGATCAACGTCATGACCGAGGCGGATGCCGAGGCCAAGCGCGACCAGGAGATCGACAGCCTGGTCGAGCACTTCATCCAGCACCTGGACATCGACGATGACGTCGCGCGCCTGCTGGTGGAGGAGGGCTTCACCTCCCTGGAGGAGATCGCCTACGTACCGGTCGAGGAGATGCTCGAGATCGAGGAATTCGACGAGGAGATCGTCGAGGAGCTGCGCGCCCGCGCCAAGGACGAGCTGCTCAACCTGGCCATCGCCTCCGAGGAGGAGCTCGACGGCGCACAGCCGGCCGAGGACCTGCTGGAGATGGACGGCATGGAGCGCCACCTGGCCTTCATCCTGGCCAGCCGCGGGATCGCCACCATGGAGGATCTTGCCGAGCAGTCCGTCGATGACCTGCTGGACATCGAGGGGATGGACGAGGAGCGCGCCGCGGCATTGATCATGACTGCCCGTGCGCCCTGGTTTGAAAACGAATAGCTCGAAGGCGATTGGCGTGACAGGCGCCATGCCCGGTAACCAGAGACCGGGCGAGAGGATTCGAAGCGAAGAATTGGGGTCACGGGCTCAGGAGGGTCGTAATGTCAGAGATGACCGTTAAGGATTTTGCAGCGAAGGTGGGGCGCGACGTGCCTCGTCTGCTGGAACAGATGAAAGAGGCCGGTCTCGGCCACAAGACCGAAGGCGATGCGGTGTCCGAAGAGGACAAGCGCCAGCTGCTGGACTACCTCACCAAGAGTCACGGTGGGGGCACCAGCGCCGCGGCGCCGAAGAACCGCATCACCCTGACGCGCAAGACGCGTACGCGCATCAACACCGGCGAGCGCGGCAAGACCATCGAGGTGCAGGTGCGCAAGAAGCGTACCTACGTCAAGCGGGCCGATGAAGAGGTCGCGCCGGAGCCGGTCGAGGAGACCGGGCCGCGCCAGCTGGTCGGCGACATGGCCGACTCCCAGCAGGCCCAGGCCGAGCAGGAGGCCCGCGAGGCCGAAGCCGCCAAGACCCGCGCCGCCGATGAGGCCGCCCGCGAGGCCGCGGCCAAGCTCGAGGCCGAGAAGGCCGAGGCCGAGCCGCAGATCCCGGTGCCCGAGCTGGTGGAGCAGCCGGCCGGCGACGAGCCGCCCGCGCCGCCCAAGGAGGGTCGTACCGACCGTCGCACCGCGCCGCCCAAGAAGGCCGCCGCCAAGAAGGGGCGCCACGAGCGCGACGACGATGATCGCGACGAGCGTCGGCGTGGCGGTGCCAAGAAGGCCAAGCGCGCCGAGCGCCGCGGCGGCCGTCGTGGTGGCACTCAGGGGGGCGGCAAGCACGGTTTCCAGAAGCCGACCCAGCCGATCGTCCGCGAGGTCTCCATCCCCGAGTCGATCAGCGTCGCCGACCTGGCCGACAAGATGTCGATCAAGGCGAACGAGGTCATCAAGGCCATGTTCACCATGGGCGCGGCGGTGACCATCAACCAGACCATCGATCAGGACACCGCGGCCATCGTGGTCGAGGAGATGGGCCACAAGCCCAAGCTGATCAAGGACGATGCCCTCGAGACCGAAATGCTCGAAGGCATCTCCTACGAGGGCGAGGAGATCACCCGCTCGCCGGTGGTCACCGTGATGGGCCACGTCGACCACGGCAAGACCTCGCTGCTCGACTATATCCGCAAGGCCAAGGTGGCCACCGGTGAAGCCGGCGGTATCACCCAGCACATCGGCGCCTACCACGTCGAGGACGAGCACGGTGGCGTGACCTTCCTGGATACCCCCGGCCACGCGGCGTTCACCGCCATGCGTGCCCGTGGCGCCAAGGCCACCGACGTGGTCATCCTGGTGGTGGCCGCCGACGACGGCGTGATGCCCCAGACCATCGAGGCGATCGAGCACTCCAAGGCGGCCGATGTGCCCATGGTGGTGGCGGTCAACAAGATCGACAAGCCGGCGGCCGATCCGGATCGGGTCAAGAACGAGCTTTCACAGCACGGCGTGATCTCCGAGGAGTGGGGCGGCGACACCCAGTTCGTCCACGTCTCGGCCAAGAGCGGTGAAGGCATCGAGGACCTGCTGGAGGCGATCCAGCTGGTCTCCGAGGTGCTCGAGCTCAAGGCCGTGCCGGCAGCGCCCGGCAAGGGCGTGGTGGTCGAGTCGCGCCTGGACAAGGGCCGCGGCCCGGTGGCCACCGTGCTGGTCCAGAACGGTACCCTGAAGAAGGGCGACATCGTGCTGGCCGGCCTGCACTACGGGCGCGTGCGCGCGCTGACCAACGAGCTGGGCCAGCAGGTCGACACGGCCGGTCCCTCGATGCCCGTGGAGATCCAGGGCCTCGACGGCACCCCGGACGCCGGTGACGACTTCATGGTGGTGGCCGACGAGAAGAAGGCCCGCGAGGTCGCCAACTTCCGTCAGGGCAAGTACCGCGAGGTGCGCCTGGCTCGCCAGCAGAAGGCCAAGCTGGAGAACATGTTCAGCCAGATGGGCCAGGACGAGGTTGCCAAGGTCAACATCGTGCTCAAGGCCGACGTTCAGGGCTCCCTGGAAGCGATCAAGGGCGCGCTGGAAGAGCTCTCCACCGACGAGGTGCAGGTGGCCGTGGTCTCCTCCGGGGTGGGCGGCATCACCGGCACCGACGCCAACCTGGCGCTGGCCTCCGAGGCCATCGTGGTCGGCTTCAACGTGCGTGCCGACGCCGCGGCCCGCGAGATCATCGAGCGTGAAGGCCTGGATCTGCGCTACTACAGCGTCATCTACCAGCTGATCGACGAGGTCAAGCAGGCGATGAGCGGCATGCTGGCGCCGGAGTGGAAGGAAGAGATCGTCGGCGTGGCCGAGGTCCGTGACGTCTTCCGCGCGCCCAAGATCGGCGCCGTGGCCGGCTGCATGGTGGTCGAGGGCAGCGTCTTCCGTAACAAGAAGATCCGCGTGCTGCGCGACAACGTGGTGATCTACGAGGGCGAGCTCGAGTCGCTGCGCCGCTTCAAGGACGACGTCCAGGAAGTGCGCAACGGCATGGAGTGCGGCATCGGCGTGAAGAACTACAACGATGTCCAGGTCGGCGACAAGATCGAGGTCTTCGATCAGGTCAAGGTCGAGCGGACCCTCTAAGGGCTCGAGGAGTCGTTCATGCGCGAGTTCAAGCGAACCGACCGGGTGGCCGACCAGCTCCAGAAGGAGCTGGCGGTACTCATCCAGCGCGAGGTCAAGGACCCGCGCCTGGGCATGGTGACGGTCAGCGGCGTCGAGGTCAGCCGTGACCTCGGCTACGCCGACGTCCACGTGACCCTGCTGGGCGAGGACACCCCGGAGCGGATCAAGGAGAACCTCAAGGTTCTCAAGCAGGCCGCGGGTTTCCTGCGTGGCCAGGTCGCGCGGCGCATCAAGCTGCGCCACGTGCCGGAGCTGCGCTTCCACTACGACGAGAGCGTGGTGCGGGGCCAGCGGCTCTCCTCGCTGATCCAGGAGGCGGTCGCCAGCGACCGCTCCCGCAGTGGCGAGGAGAGCGGCGACGAGGGCGCCGAGTCGAGCGGCGAGGGTCAGCCCGGCAGCGACAGCGGGCGCGACTGATGGCACGTCGGCGTCGCGGCCTGCCGGTCAACGGGGTGCTGCTGCTGGACAAGCCCAAGGGCCTCTCCAGCAACCACGCCCTGCAGCGTGCCCGGCGGCTGTTCCAGGCCCAGAAGGCCGGTCATACCGGCACCCTGGACCCCATGGCCACCGGGCTGCTGCCGGTCTGCTTCGGTGAGGCGACCAAATTTTCCGCCCACCTGCTGGCCGCCGACAAGGTCTACCGCACCCGGGTCGAACTGGGCGCGGTGACCGACACCGGCGACGCCGAGGGCGAGGTGGTCGAACGCTGTGCGGTGCCGCCGCTCACCGCGGCCGACGTGGAGGGCGTGCTCGAGCGCTTCCACGGCGAGATCGAGCAGGTGCCGCCGATGTACTCGGCGCTCAAGCATCAGGGGCGCAAGCTCTATGAGCTGGCCCGCGAGGGCAAGACGATCGAGCGTGCAGCGCGGCGCGTGACGGTGTATGATGCCCGGCTTCTCGCCTTCGAGGGCGAGGCCTTCGAGCTCGAGGTGAAGGTCAGCAAGGGCACCTATGTGCGCACCCTGGCCGAGGACATCGGTCGGGCCCTGGGCACCGGCGCGCATATCAGCGCGCTGCGGCGCCTGGCGACCGGCCCCTTCACCGCGCAGGGCATGCTGACCCTCGAGGCCCTGGAGGCGCTGCCCGATCAGGCTGCCCGCGAGGCGACGTTGCTGCCCGTCGACGTGCTGGTCGCGCACCTGCCGCGACTCGAGCTGGACGCCTCGGCGGCCGCTCGCCTGACCCTGGGTCAGGCGGCTCGTGTCGATGCCTCGGGCATCGCCACCGGCGAGACGGCAAGACTCTACTGCGACGGGGCCTTCCTGGGCCTCGGCGCGGTAACGGCGCCACAGGAGGTGGCGCCGAAACGGCTGCTGAGCACCGCGGCCGATTGAAGGGAGAAACGCCCGAGACTGCAAATATGCGTGGTCTCACACACTCATCATTCAGGCATATTGCTTACTGGAGAGACAGATGGCACTGACAGCCGAGCAGAAGTCCGCAATCGTCAGCGAATTTGGTCGCGGCGAGAACGACACCGGTTCCCCCGAAGTGCAGGTAGCCCTGCTGAGCGCCAACATCGATGGCCTGCAGGACCACTTCAAGACCAACAAGCAGGATCACCACTCCCGTCGTGGCCTGATCCGCATGGTCAACCAGCGCCGCAAGCTGCTTGACTACCTGAAGCGCAAGGACTTCGAGCGCTATCAGGCACTGATCCAGCGTCTCGGCCTGCGCCGCTAAGAAAAGGGTATTTCGCTGCTGCGCTCGATATCCTGGCTGCCGGCGGTGCTCGGAATCCTCATGTAGCGAGCTACACTCCGGTTCCTGCGCTCCGGCGGCAACCAGCCTCTCATCGCTCGCAACGCGAAATCCTCCTTTTCTTCAAACGGGTAGCTTCCTTCGGGGGCTACCCGTTTTGTTTCTTTAGCGTTTGAGCAGGGGCGCCAGGGGTGGGTAGTTGGGAGGGGCCGAGGAAATGTCGCCATCCGGTGGCCGCGGGGCGCGTCAACCCCTAAAATGGTCGCCGAGTCAAAACGACCCCAACACAGAAAAGTAGATAGGAAGGAAGTCGCCGTGAATCCGGTCAAGAAGACATTTCAGTACGGTCGCAGCACCGTCACCCTGGAAACCGGGCGCATCGCCCGCCAGGCCACCGGTGCCGTCATGGTCACCATGGACGACACCGTGGTGCTCTGCACCGTGGTGGCGCGCAAGGACGCCAATCCGAGCCAACCGTTCTTCCCGCTCTCCGTCCACTATCAGGAGAAGACCTACGCGGTCGGCAAGATCCCCGGCGGCTTCTTCAAGCGCGAGGGGCGTCCCACCGAGAAGGAGACCCTCACCTCGCGGCTGATCGATCGCCCGATCCGCCCGCTCTTCCCCAAGGGCTTCATGAACGAGGTGCAGGTCGTCTGCACGGTGCTCTCCACCGACCGCAACCATGATCCGGATATCGCGGCGCTGCTCGGCACCTCTGCGGCCCTGGCCATCTCCGGCGTGCCCTTCAGCGGTCCCATTGGCGCGGCCCGCGTCGGCTTCAACGAGGAGAAGGGCTACTTCCTCAATCCCACCGTCGAGGAGCTGACCACCTCCGAGCTCGACATGGTGGTGGCCGGTACCGAGAAGGCGGTGCTGATGGTGGAGTCCGAGGCCAAGGAGCTGCTCGAGGACGAGATGCTGGGCGCCGTGCTCTACGGCCACATGGAGATGCAGGTGGCCATCCAGGCCATCAACGAGCTGGTTGCCGAGGCGGGCAAGCCGAAGTGGGAGTGGCAGGCACCGGCGGAGAACACCGAGCTCAAGGCCGCCCTGGCCTCCGCGTTCGAGGCCAAGGTGGGCGAGGCCTACCGCATCACCGACAAGATGGCGCGCCAGGATGCCCTCTCCGCCCTCAAGGAGCAGGCCGTCGCCCAGCTCGCCGGCGAAGAGGAAGGCAAGTTCGCCGTCGACGAGGTCAAGGGGGCCTTCTCCGGCCTGGAGAAGCGCGTGGTGCGCCATCGCGTGGTCAAGGGCGAGCCGCGCATCGACGGCCGCGATCACAGGACCGTGCGTCCGCTGGCCATCGAGGTGGGCACCCTGCCCAAGACCCATGGCTCGGCCATCTTCACCCGCGGCGAGACCCAGGCCATCGTGGTGGCGACCCTCGGCACCCTGCGCGACTCCCAGCTGATCGAGTCGCTGGAGGGCGAGCGCAAGGACCGCTTCCTGCTGCACTACAACTTCCCTCCCTACAGCGTGGGCGAGGCCGGCTTCATGGGCGGTCCCAAGCGTCGCGAGATCGGCCACGGCCGCCTGGCGCGTCGCGGTGTGCAGGCCATGCTGCCCGACGATGCCGAGTTCCCCTACACCATCCGCGTGGTCTCCGAGATCACCGAGTCCAACGGCTCCAGCTCCATGGCCTCGGTGTGCGGTGCGTCACTGGCGCTGATGGACGCCGGCGTCCCGATGAAGGCCCCGGTGGCCGGTATCGCCATGGGCCTGGTGAAGGATGACGACGGCTTCGCCGTGCTGACCGACATCCTGGGTGACGAGGATCACCTCGGCGATATGGACTTCAAGGTGGCCGGTTCCTCCGAGGGCGTGACCGCCCTGCAGATGGACATCAAGATCGAGGGCATCAACGAGGAGATCATGGAGCAGGCGCTGCAGCAGGCTCTGGAGGCGCGCCTCAACATCCTCGAGCAGATGAATGCGGTGATCGGCCAGAGCCGCACCGAGGTCTCCGAGAATGCCCCCTCCATGGCGACCATCAAGATCGACCCGGAGAAGATCCGCGACGTCATCGGCAAGGGCGGCTCCACCATCCGCAAGATCTGCGAGGATACCGGCGCCTCCATCGACCTGGACGACGACGGTACCGTGCGTATCTATGCCGAGGACAAGAAGGCGGCCAAGGCGGCCATCGACACCGTGCTGGCGATCACCGCCGAGGCGGAGATCGGCAAGCTCTACCTGGGCAAGGTGGTACGCATCGCCGACTTCGGCGCCTTCGTCAACATCATGCCGGGCACCGACGGTCTGGTGCACATCTCCCAGATCGTGCCGGAGCGGGTCAACGACGTGCGTGACTTCCTCAACGAGGGTGACGAGGTGGTGGTCAAGGTGCTCGACATCGACAACCGCAACCGGGTGAAGCTCACCATCAAGGAGATCACCCCGGAAGAGAAGGCGGCCTTCGAGGCCGAGGCAGCCGCCGAGCCCGCGCTCTAAGCGCCAAGCGCCCAGCCGCAACGAAAACCGCCCCCGCAGCCATGCTGCGGGGGCGGTTTCTTTTTGGTCCGCGGCTTAGCGCTCGATGGCGAGCGCCACGCCCTGACCGCCGCCGATGCAGAGGGTGGCGAGGCCCTTCTTGGCGTCGCGGGCGATCATCTCGTGCAGCAGGGTCACCAGCACGCGGCAGCCGGAGGCGCCGATCGGGTGGCCCAGCGCGATGGCGCCGCCGTTGACGTTGACCTTGCTGACGTCCCAGCCGAGCTCCTTGTTGACGGAGAGGGCCTGGGCGGCGAAGGCCTCGTTGGCCTCGACCAGGTCGAGGTCGTCCAGGCTCCAGCCGGCCTTCTCCAGGCAGCGACGGGTGGCCGGGGCCGGGCCGATGCCCATGATGGCCGGGTCGACGCCGGCGTTGGAGTAGGCGGCGATGCGCGCCAGGGGCGTGAGGCCCAGCGCCTTGGCCTTCTCGGCGGAGCAGAGCATCACCGCGGCGGCGCCGTCGTTGAGGGAGGAAGCGTTGCCGGCGGTGATGGTGCCGTCCTTCTTGAAGGCAGGACGCATGCCGCCGAGCTTCTCGGCGCTCACCTCGCGGGGGTTCTCATCGGTGTCGAACACCACCGGGTCGCCCTTGCGCTGGGGGATCTCCACCGGGACGATCTGGCCCTTGAACTTGCCGTCGCGGATGGCCGCAGAGGCCTTCTGCTGGGAGGCGGCGGCGAACTCGTCCATCGCCTCGCGGGTGATGGCGTACTTCTCGGCCAGGTTCTCGGCGGTGATGCCCATGTGGTAGTTGTTGAAGGCGTCCCACAGGCCGTCATGGACCATGGTGTCCACGGCCTTCCAGTCACCCATGCGCTGGCCGTTGCGCGAGTTGGGCAGCACGTGGGGCGAGGCGGACATGTTCTCCTGGCCGCCGGCGATGATCAGCTCGGCGTCGCCGCAGCGGATCGCCTGGGCGGCGAGGTGCAGCGCCTTGAGGCCGGAGCCGCACACCTTGTTGATGGTCATGGCGGGCACGGCATCGGGTAGGCCGGCCTTGATGGCGGCCTGGCGGGCGGGGTTCTGGCCGACGCCTGCGGTGAGCACCTGGCCCATCAGCACCTCGTCCACCTGGTCGCCGGACACGCCGGTGGTGGCGAGCAGGTCCTTGATCACCAAGGCGCCCAGGTCGCTGGCGGGAATGCCGGCCAGGGAGCCGCCAAAGGCGCCGATGGCGGTACGACGTGCGGCAACGATCACCACTTCTTGCATGGGAGAGTTCTCCTGAATGGTAGACGACGGGCTTGCGGCCGTGCCGCTCAGCAACGGGGCAGGGCCGGGTCAGTCCAGCATAGGTGACTCTTGTGCGCCGCGGCAATGCTTCCATGGGCGCAGGGGGAGAAAGCGCGGAGCGAGGAGGGGGTGGAACACCGGTGAATGGCGTCCGGGGGCGGGCGGGGCGGCCGGCGTGGTTGCCGGCCGCGGCCCTGGGGCCTGATCAGGCCATCTGTACCGGGATGGCGTGGCTGGTATGGCTGACCGTGTTGCCTTCCTGCAGGTAGACCAGCGCTGGCTGGTGGTTCTCGAGCTCCGCTTCGCTGTAGTGGGCGTAGCTGCAGATGATCACGCGGTCGCCGGGGCCGGCCAGGTGGGCGGCGGCGCCGTTGATGGAGATCACCCGGGAGCCCTCCTCGGCGCGAATGGCGTAGGTGGTGAAGCGCTGCCCATTCTCGACGTTGTAGATCTGGATCTGCTCATTCTCGCGGATGCCGGACATGTCGAGGAGCTCGCCGTCGATGGCGCAGGAGCCCTCGTAGTTGAGCACGGCATGGGTAACGCGGGCCATATGCAGCTTGGCCTTGAGCATGATGGTGAACATGGACGTGGGGTCCTCCGGGTAGGCTGCCTCAGCGCGGCAGGGTCAGGGTCAGGTTGTCGATCAAGCGCGTGGCGCCGAGCCGGGCGGCCGCCAGCAGCACGGCCTCGCGGGTGGTGGGCGTGACGGGGCCCAGGTCGGCGGCACGCAGCTCGAGATAGTCCGGCGCGAAGCCGGCCTGCTGCAGGCGGGCGTAGCCGCGCGCCAGGGTCGGCCCGGTCGCCTCGCCGGCCTCCAGGGCCTCGCGCAGCTCGCCCAGGGTCTGGTAGAGCCGCGGGGCCACCGCGCGCTGCTCGGCGCTCAGGTAGCCGTTGCGCGAAGAGAGCGCGAGGCCGTCCTCGGCGCGCACGATGGGCACGCCGACGATCTCGATGGGGAAGTGCAGGTCGGCCACCATGCGGCGGATCACCGCCAGCTGCTGGTAGTCCTTCTCGCCGAAGCAGGCGATATCGGGCTGCACCAGGTTGAAGAGCATGCCGACGATGGTGGTGACGCCGTCGAAATGGCCGGGGCGCGAGCCACCGCACAGCCCCTCGGTGACCTCGGGGACCGCGATGCGGGTCTGCGCCTCCAGGGGGCGCGGGTAGACCGTGCTCACCTCCGGGGCAAACAGCAGATCGCAGCCGGCCGCCTCGAGCCCCGCCTGATCCGCCTCGAGGGTGCGCGGGTAGGCGTCGAGGTCCTCGTTCGGGCCGAACTGCATGGGGTTGACGAAGATCGTGGCGATCACCACGTCGGCACGCTCGCGGGCTGCGGCGACCAGCGCCAGGTGGCCGTCGTGCAGATTGCCCATGGTGGGCACCAGGGCGATGCGCTCGCCGCGACGGCGAACGTCCGCCAGCGCCTCGCGCAGGGCGGGGATCTCTCTGAGGGTGCGCATTGCGGGCTCCAGCTAGAAGCAGTGTTCCTCGGCGGGGAAGCGCCGGGCCTTGACGTCCTCGTGGTAGCGCCGGAAGGCGCCCTGGACGTTGTCGGCCTCGGCCATGAAGTTCTTGACGAAGCGCGGCTTGCGGCCGGCGGTGACGTCGAGCATGTCGTGCATCACCAGTATCTGGCCGTCGGTGTCGGGGCCGGCACCGATGCCGATCACCGGAACGTCGAGTGCCTCGGTGATGGCGCGACCGAGGCTCGCCGGCACGCACTCCAGCAGGATGACCGAGGCGCCGGCCTCGACCAGGGTGCGGGCGTCCTCGAGGATCTGGGTGGCGCGCTCGGCCTCGCGGCCCTGCACCTTGTAGCCGCCCAGCTGGTAGACCGTCTGCGGGGTGAGGCCCAGGTGGGCGCACACCGGCACGCCGCGGCGGGTCAGCTCGCGGATGCCCTCGGCCATCCACGCCTCGCCCTCGACCTTGACCAGCTCGGCGCCGGCGCGCATCAGCTCGCCGGCATTCTCCAGCAGGCGCTCGGTGCTGGCATTGCCCATGAAGGGCAGGTCGACCATCAGCAGGCTCGCGCCCTTGCCGCGGGCCACGCAGCGGGTGTGGTAGCAGATCTCCTCGAGCGTCACCGGCAGGGTGCTGGCGTGCCCCTGCAGGACCATCCCTAAGGAGTCGCCGACCAGCAGCACCTCGATGCCGGCGTCGCTGGCGGCCCGGGCAAAGGAGGCGTCATAGGCGGTCAGGCAGCTGAATGACTCACCGGCGCGCTTGAAGGCCTGCAGCGTGCTGAGGGTGACGGTTTTCATGGCGTGCTCTCATCGTTGTGGCAGCAGGGGGCGCAAGGTGAGGGCGTCTCCTGCCGGTAACTGTGCTGAAAGTAACCTGCGATTGTTACCCGAACCGCCAGGGCGTGTCGATAGGTAACACTTCCCCGGCGAGATCAGGTCGGCGGTAACAGCGGTGTCAGGCCTTCGGCCGCTGCCGCCAGGCGCTCGCCATTCGGCAGCACGAGCTGAGGCGCGAGTTCCAGCAGCGGCATCACCACGAAGGCGCGCTGCCTCAGTTCGGGATGGGGCACGACGAGACGTGGCAGGGCCAGCATGCTGTCATCGAACAGTAGCAGATCCAGGTCCAGGGTGCGGGGGCCCCAGCGGCGCGCACGGACCCGGCGGTGGCGCTGCTCAAGCGCCTGCAGCTGGTCGAGCAGCGCCAGCGGCGAGAGATGGGTCTCCAGCAGTGCCACGGCGTTGATGAAGTCGGGCTGATCCTGGGGGCCGAGCGGCCGGCTGGCATAGAGGCGGGAGGCGGCCAGGCGGCGGGTCAGCGGCAGGCGGTCGAGCTCCACGAGGGCCTGCTCGACGTGCCGGCGCGGATCGTCCAGGTTGCTGCCCAGGCCGATCCAGGCGCGGTGTGGGTTCATGCGTTGCCGCTGTCGCCGCCGTTTCCGCCGCGCGGGCCGCGACGGCGACGCTTGCGCTTGCGCGGGGCGCCGCTGCCGGCGGGGTTGGCGCCCACCTTGTCGAGCAGGCGGCGCTGCTCATGCTCGTCGGCCTGCTGGAAGGCGGTCCACCAGTCGCCGAGGCCGGGCTCGAGCTCTCCGGCGGCCTCGCGCAGCAGCAGCAGGTCGTAGGCGGCTCGGAAGCGGGGGTGCTCACGGGTCTGGTAGACGCGACGTCCGCGACGCAGCGGCAGGCGCTGCTGCAGGTCCCAGATGTCACGCATCGGCAGGCTGAAGCGCTTGGGGATCGAGATGTGCTGCAACTGGTGGGAGACCACCTGCTGGGAGGCTGCCTGCAGCGCCGGGATGGGGGGCAGCCCATTGGCCTCCTGCTCGGCCTGGCGCAGCACCACCGGCCCCCAGAGCAGCGCGGCGAACAGGAACGCCGGGGTGACCGGGCGCTCCTCGGCGATGCGCCGGTCGGTGCTGGCCAGGGCGGCCTCCACCAGGGGCTCGGCCCAGGGCAGGGCGTCCATGGCCTCGGCGGCCGCCGGGAAGAGCATCTCGAACAGGCCATAGTCGCGCAGCAGCCGGAAGGTCTCCACGCCATGCCCGGACATGAACAGCTTGAGGATCTCGTCGAACAGCCGGGCCGGCGGAATCTGCAGCAGCAGCGGGGCGAGCTCGCGGATCGGTGCCTCGGTGGCGGCATCCAGGTGGAAGTCGAGCTTGGCGGCGAAGCGCACCGCCCGCAGCATGCGTACCGGATCCTCGCGGTAGCGCGTGGCCGGGTCGCCGATCAGGCGCAGGGTGCGCGCCTCGATGTCACGCACGCCATTGGCGAAATCGTGGATCGAGAAGTCGGCGATGCTGTAGTAGAGCGCATTGATGGTGAAGTCGCGGCGCAGGGCATCTTCCTGGATATTGCCCCAGACGTTGTCGCGCAGCAGCAGTCCCTCGTCGGACTGCTGGGCGATATGGTCGCCATGGTCATCGCCGGGCTTGCCGCGGAAGGTGGTCACCTCGATCACTTCGCGGCCGAAGCGCACGTGCACGATGCGGAAGCGCCGCCCGATGATACGCGAGTTGCGAAACAGCTCCTTGACCTCTTCCGGCGTGGCGTCGGTGGCCACGTCGAAGTCCTTGGGCATGCGCCCAAGCAGCGAGTCGCGAATGCAGCCGCCCACCAGGTAGGCCTGGTAGCCGGCGTTGTGCAGCCGGTAGAGCACCTTGAGGGCGGCATCGCTGAAGTGCTGGCGCGACACCGGGTGCTCCTGGCGGGGAATGACGCGCGGCTCGGTTGGGCCGGCGCTGCTGTCGGGGCCGAAGAGGGACTTCAGGCGTTCGCCCGGGCTCTGCAGGAAGCGGGTAAATCCTTTGAACATGCGTCGATATCGACTCGCAGTGCGAAAAAAAGGGTGCTAAAGCGTCCGAGTGTAGCCGACCCCCGGGACCTTGCATAGCATGGTGGCGGTGTGGCCCGGTGCCTGGCGCCCCACCGCGTCCGGCCAAATAGAAGGGGGAGGCCGGCTGGCCTCCCCCTCAAGTGGTCTTGCAGCGTCCTGCTGCTGGTTCTTCTTCGTGATGGCACATCGCCTTGAATACGCACCGCAGTCACCAAGGAGAAGAACAGGCTAGCTGTGTTGTTGTCCTTGTTGGCGCTCCTGGTGGTAACCGCCTCGTATTCAAAACAATAATCCAACCACGACGGCAGCTGATCTGCCTCCCCCCGGCTTGTTGGTGTTGTTGCCGGGGGTGCATCTTCGACGGCGATTGTTCTTGTTGTTGGCCGTACTGATGCGTCGCGTCCTGAGCTTCCGGTGCCTCGCGGGGCTTGTTGTTGTTGGCAAGCGAGGGGCCGGGCACGTTACCTGTTGTTCTTGTTGGCTAATCGTGCCTTGCAGCACTGGCCCGCGAACATTGTTGTTGTTGGCGGTGCGGGCCTCGTCACCCTGGGCTGCAGCGTTGTTCTTGTTGGGGCAGCCGGTGACTCCGGAACTTGTTTTTCTTGCCAAGGTATATAGCAGGCCGCGTGCCACCTGAATTTTATGCCATATCTATCAGTGGCCTAGGAGATTGCGCCTGTTGGCCTCTGCGGCCGGGGCGGGAAAGTGTTACCCCTTGGGCCCCATCGTGGGGCATCGGCTGTGTGGGACGGTAACAAATGGCGCAGGATGGGGTGTCAGGCCTCCTGCGACAGCGCCCGCGGCCTTGGCCGCGGGCGCTGTGTCGTTGGTCGCATAGACGATGGTCGCAGGGTGGCGCCTAGGGCGCCTGGGCGCTCAGTCGGTCTTGCGTCGCGGGCTCTTCTTGCGCGGGATGCCCAGGCGCTGGCGCCGCTCCCACAGGGATTTGCGGCTGATGCCGAGCTTCTGGGCCAGCTCCGTCTCGCTCATCTGGTCCTGGTGCTCCAGCACGAAGTGCTGGAAGTAGTCCTCGAGGGAGAGGTCGTCCTCGCCGCTGCCCTCGTCGTCGAGGCCGGCGGAGGCCTTGGCGGGCTCGGGCTCGGGAGCAGGGGGCTTGCGCGGTGCGGGGGACGCGGCGCTGGGCGGGGAGAGCCCCAGGTCGTCCGGGTGGATCAGGTGGCCCTCGGCGAGGATCACCCCGCGCTCCAGGGCGTTCTCCAGCTCGCGGACGTTGCCGGGCCAGGGGTAGTCGTGGATCTCGCGGCGTGCGGCGCGGGAGAGGCGCAGCCCCTCGCGATCATGGCGGCGACACGCCTTCTCCAGCAGGGCATCGGCGATCAGCAGCACATCCTCCTCGCGGTCGCGCAGCGGCGGCAGGTCGATCTGCATCACGTTGAGGCGGTAGTAGAGGTCGAGTCGGAACTCGCCGGTCTTCGACAGGGCGCGCAGGTCGCGGTGGGTGGCGGCGATCAGGCGCACATCCACGTGGCGGGTCTCCACCGAGCCGATCTTGCGGATCTCGCCCTCCTGCAGCACCCGCAGCAGCCGGGCCTGGGCGTCCAGCGGCAGCTCGCCGATCTCGTCGAGGAAGAGGGTGCCGCCATCGGCGGCCTCGACCAGGCCGGTGCGCGAGGCGCTGGCGCCGGTGAAGGCGCCCTTCTCGTGGCCGAACAGCTCCGACTCGATCAGCGTCTCGGGGATCGCGGCGCAGTTCACGCAGATCAGGGCGGCATGGGCGCGCTTGCTCTGCTGATGCAGGGCGCGGGCCACCAGCTCCTTGCCGGTGCCGGACTCGCCCTGGATCAGCACGGTGACGTCGGCGGGTGCGGTCTTGCGGATGCGCGAGTAGACCAGCTGCATGGCGGGGCAGTTGCCGATCATCGGCTGGGCCTGGCCGCTGGGCTCGGTGATGTCCGGCGGCTCGGCGCGCCGCGAGGCCTGCAGGTGCAGCACCCGGGCCACGGTCTCGAGCAGCTCGTCGTGGTCGAAGGGCTTGGCCACGTAGTCCACCGCCCCCTGCTTCAGGGCATCCACCGCCGAGCGCATGCTGGCGTAGCTGGTCATGATCAGCACCGGCACCGGGGCGGCGCGATGGATCAGCTCGGTGCCCGGTTCGCCGGGCAGGCGCAGGTCGCTGATCACCAGGTCGAAGCGCTGCGGGTCCAGGGCCGTGGCCTCGTCCACCGAGCCGGCCTCCTCGACCCGGTAGTCGTGGCGCTCCAGCAGGCGGCGCAGGGCGCTGCGGATGATGGCTTCGTCTTCTACGATCAGGATCCGGCTCATCGCGGTGTCTCACCCTCCTGTGGGTTCAGCGGCAGCCAGAGGCTGATGCGGGTGCCGCGCTCGCCCCCCGGCGGCGGGGACTCGATCTCGATCTGGCCGTGATGCTCGGCGACGATGCTGTAGACCAGCGGCAGGCCCAGCCCCGTGCCCTGGCCGGGCGGCTTGGTGGTGGTGAAGGGCTCGAAGAGGTGGTCGCGCATCCGTTCGTCGATGCCGTGGCCCTCGTCGGTCACGGTCACCCTCAGCCCGGCCCCCTCGGGGGCCGCCTCGATGACGACCCGGTCGCCGGGGCCGCTGGCATCGCGGGCGTTGCCGAGCAGGTTGACCATCACCTGCAGCAGCCGCTGGGCGTCGCCCTGAACGTGGGGCTCGGCGGGGCAGTGGTTCTCGAAGCGGACATCGTCGCCCGAGCGGGCGAGGTGGATCAAGTGGATGGCCTCGTCGACGACCTCGGCCAGGGAGACCGGGGCAAAGGTCTGTCCGCCCAGGTGGCGCCCCCCGTGGGCGAAGCCCACCAGCGAGGAGACGATCCGCGAGACGCGGTCGGTGAGCTGCTGGATCTGCCCGGCGGTCTCGAGGACCTCGGGGTCCTCGGTGTCGTAGCGCAGGTTCTGGGCCAGCGAGGAGATGCCGGTGATGGGGTTGCCGATCTCGTGGGCCACCCCGGCGGCCAGCTGCCCGATGGAGGCGAGGCGAGCGGCGTGGACCAGTTCGTCCTCCAGCCACTTCATCTCGCTGTGGTCCTCCACCAGCACCACCATGCCGCCGGGCTCGCTGTCGTCGCCGGCGAGCTCGGCCTTGTGCAGGCTGAGGTAGCGGACGCCGCCCTCGAGGGTGACCGGCTGCTTGTAGAGGTGGCTGTGCGACTCGGCCAGGATGCGGCCGAGCAGCTCGCCCCAGGGCGCCGGCAGGCTGTCGCGGCGGGCGCCGATCACGCTGGCGCCGTCGATGCCGCTGAGGGTGGCCAGGGCGTCGTTCCACATCAGCAGCTCGCCGTCCTCGCCGAAGGCGCAGAGCCCCACCGGCAGGCGGGTCAGGGTGCGGCGGTGGTAGCGGCGCAGGCCGTCGAGCTCCCTGGCAAGGCCGGTGAGGCGCGAACGGTAGGCCTCCAGGCGGCTCTCCACATAGTGGATGTCCTCGGTGGCGCCGGTGCTGCCCTGGCGATAGGGCAGGTAGCGGTCGACGATGTCCTGGGCCACCGAGGGGCCCATCAGGCCGGAGAGGTTGGCCTGCAGGCGGTCGCGCAGCCGGCGCAAGGCGTAGGGGCGGCCGTCCAGGGGGGAGAGCCCCAGGTCGTCGAGTGCTCGGTCGACCTCGCGGCGGGCGACCTCGTCGCCCAGGGCTCGGGCCAGGCAGGCCTTGAACTCCTCGCCGTTGGCGGCGTCCAGCGGCAGGCGCTTGGGGCGGATCACCGCGTCCACCGAGCAGGCCTCGGCCGCCGCCCGCTCACCCTCGGAGGTGGGGGTGGCCAGGGAGACGAGGATGAAGACCAGGGCGTTGCTGGCCAGGGAGACCAGGGTGATCACGTACCACTCCGGCTCGCCGGCCAGGGCCTCGAGGCCGGGAGGAATGACCACCAGCGCGGGCAGGCCGGTGAGCAGCGGCCCCCACAGGCCGAGCAGCCATACCAGCAGGCCCACCACCAGCCCCGAGACCATGCCCTTGCGGTTGGCGCCGGGCCAGTAGAGCAGGGCCAGCAGCCCCGGCAGGCACTGGGCCATGCCGACGAAGGCGGCCAGCGCCAGGGTGGTGAGGTCGTGATGCACGCCCACGGTGCGGTAGAAGAGCCAGCCGCCCAGCACCACGGCGCCCACCAGGGCGCGGCGCAGCCACAGCAGCCAGCGGTAGAGGTTCAGCTGGGCCTCGGGGGGGGTGGGCCACCAGCAGCACGTGGTTGAGGATCATGCCGGCCAGGGCCAGGGCGATCAGCACCATGGTGGCGCTGGTGGCGGCAAGCCCCGCGATGAAGGCCAGCGACTGTATCCACAGCGACTCCGACAGCCCGAAGGCCAGATAGGCGGAGGGCAGGAGATCGCCGGCGCCGAGGCGCTGGCCCGCCCACAGGATCAGCGGCACCGGCAGCGCCATCAGCAGCAGGAAGAGCGGCAGCGCCCAGCTGGCCTGGAGCAGGGTGTGGCGGGAGTGGGTCTCGGTGAAGGTGATGTGGAAGATGTGCGGCATCAGCAGGGCCGCGGCGAAGAAGAGCAGCAGCAGGGTGCGCCAGTGGGCGGGGTCGGGCTGTATCACGTCGGCCTGGAAGGCCTGGCCGGGGCCGTCGAGCCAGGTCTGCAGGTCGGCGGGGCCGTCGAAGACCACGAACAGCGAGAAGGCGCCGAGGCCCAGCATGGCAACCACCTTGACCAGCGAGGAGAGGGCGATCACCGCCAGCAGGCTGTCATGGTGGCCATCCACGCGGCCCTGGCGGGCGCCGAACAGCATGGCGAACAGGGCGATCATGGCGCAGAAGGCCAGCGCCAGCAGCGACGGCGAGGCGGCGCCGGTCATCAGGAAGATGGCATCGCCCATGGTCTGCACCTGCAGGGCAAGCAGCGGCAGCACCGCCAGCAGGCTGATCAGGGTGATCAGGGTGCCGACCCAGCGCGAGCGGAAGCGGAAGGCGAACAGGTCGGAGAGCGAGGCGAGCTGGTAGGTGCGAGTCATGCGCTGGATCGGCACCAGCAGCACCGGAGCGAGCAGGAAGGCCCCGGCCACCCCCAGGTAGTAGGCCAGGTAGCCGTAGCCGGAGGTGGAGGCGAGCTCCAGGCTGCCGTAGATGGCCCAGGCGCTGGCGTAGACCCCGAGCGCCAGGGTGTAGACCAGCGGGTGGCGGGTGATCCGCGTGCCGATCAGCCCGCGCTCCACCGCCAGGGCACAGAGGAAGAGCACCAGCAGGAAGCCGGTGCCCAGGGCGAACATCCCGGCCAGGCTAGCGTTCATCGAGCTTCCTCTTCTGCTCCGGCCACAGGGTCAGCGCGATCAGCCCCCCCCCAGATGATGCTCGGGGAGCCGGTACCAGGCGAGCAACGCCGCGTCAGGCTAGCGTTCATCGAGCTTCCTCTTCTGCTCCAGCCACAGGGTCAGCGCGATCAGCACCCCCCAAATAATAAAGGGGCGATACCAGGCCACGCCGGGGCTGGCCCAGCCGCTCATCATCAGCGGCGAGAGCAGGTAGCCACCGAGCACCAGGAACAGCAGGATGCGATAGACGTACATGGGCGCCTCTCAGTCGGACGGCAGCGCGTCGCGCGTTCGGTGTGGCTCGGGGCGGATGCGGGAGACCTCCCAGTGGGCGATGGCCCAGGCGAGCTGCTCCGCCACTGGCGCCTCGCGGAGCCCGGCGGGCGGGGCCTGGTCCAGGGCCACGAGGGCGGCATGCAGCAGGGGGCGCACCGCGCCGTCATCGGTGGGCAGGGCCGGGGCCAGGTTCTGCTTGGAGAGCTTCTGGCCCCCTTCGCCGATGATCAGCGGCAGGTGCAGGTAGCGCGGCGCGGGGTAGCCCAGGGCGTGCTGCAGCTGGCGCTGCCAGGGAGTGTTGTCGAGCAGGTCGAAGCCACGCACCACGTCGCTGATCCCCTGCCCGGCGTCGTCCACCACCACGGCGAGCTGGTAGGCCCAGAGGCCATCCTTGCGCTTGAGCACCACGTCGCCGAGCTCGGCGGGATCGAAGCGCTGCTCGTCGAAGAGGCGGTCCTGCCAGACCACCGGATGCAGGCCCAGGTCGCTGCGCAGCCGCCAGGCCACTGGCCTGCCGGGCTCGCGCACGCCCTCGCGGCACCAGCCGGGGTAGACCGCATGCTCGCGCCACTGCTTGCGCGAGCAGCTGCAGGGATAGGCCAGGCCGAGTGCAACCAGGCGGTCGAGGGCCGCCTGATAGGCGTCGCCGCGGTCGTGCTGCCAGAGCACCGGGCCGTCCCAGTGCAGGCCGAAGGCCGCGAGCTGGCGCTGGATCTCGTCGGCGGCACCCGGCGGGCAGCGCGGCGGGTCGATGTCCTCGATGCGCAGCCACCACTCGCCGCCGGCGCGGCGGGCATCCAGGAAGCTGGCCAGGGCGGCCACCAGCGAACCGAAGTGCAGCGGGCCCGACGGGGTCGGGGCGAAGCGGCCGCGGTAGTGGCTCATGGGCGGCTCCCGCCATCAGACGCGCGAACGGGCACCCAGGGGTGCCCGTTGCGAGGGTTCATGCAGGCCATCGGCATGCCTGGATCAGCCGCCCAGCTGCTTTTCCTTGAGCTCGGCCAGCGTCTTGCAGTCGACGCACAGGGTGGCCGTGGGGCGCGCCTCGAGGCGGCGGATGCCTATCTCGACGCCGCAGGCCTCGCAGAAGCCGTAGTCATCCTCGTCGATCTTGTCGAGGGTCTCGTTGATCTTCTTGAGCAGCTTGCGCTCGCGATCCCGGGTGCGCAGCTCCAGGCTGAAGCCCTCCTCCTGGGTGGCGCGGTCGGCCGGGTCGGCGTAGTTGTTCGCCTCTTCCTGCAGGTGACGCACGGTGCGGTCCACCTCTTCCATGAGCTCCTGCTTCCAGCCCAGCAGGATCTGGCGGAAGTGCTCCAGCTGCTGCTCGTTCATGTACTCTTCACCCGCCGCCGGCTCGTAGGGGGTGAACTTCTTGGGAGCTTCCGCTTTCTTGTCGGCTACTGGCATGGGACTGCCTCGTTACTTGAGTGACTGCTGATCAATACCTGCCTGGGTGCAAGGTATCTCACGCCAAAGGGATGCTTGTTTAGCGGAAAAAACCGGGGGTTTGCAACCTCGCCCTCCCCGCCGGCTGCGGCCTTGCCACCAAAGTCGCTACACTATGGGCCCTCGATCATATGACACTGTGACCACGCCGCGGGAGCAAGGCTCCCTGGCGTCGGTCGTCTGCCACAGGAGCCCGCCATGGCGTGGAATGCACGCATCGATAAGGTTGCCCCCTTCCGGGTGATGAGCCTGCTGGAAACTGCCCAGGCCCGCGAGGCGGCCGGCCACGACGTCATCCACCTGGAGGTGGGCGAGCCCGACTTTCCCACCCCGGCCCCGGTGGTGGCCGCTGGCCAGGCGGCCCTGGCCGCGGGCCATACCCGCTATACGCCGGCGGCGGGACTGCCGGCGCTGCGCGAGGCGATCGCCGGCCACTATGCCGAGCACTTCGGCGCCGAGGTCGACCCGCGGCGCATCCTGGTGACCCCCGGCGCCTCCGGGGCGCTGCTGCTGGCCAGCCAGCTGCTCGCCGGCCCCGGCGACCGCGTGCTGATGGCCGACCCCAACTACCCCTGCAACCGCCACTTCATGGCCCTGGCCGGCGCCGAGGTGGACGCCGTGCCGGTGGGGCCGGCCAGCGGCTGGCAGCTGGATGCCGGCCTGGTCGAGGCCCACTGGCGCGACACCACCCGGCTGGCGATGCTGGCCACCCCCTCGAACCCCACCGGCCATATGCTCGACGAGGCGCAGCTGGCGGCCGTGGCCGCGACGGTGGCGGCCAGGGGCGGCCACCTGCTGGTGGACGAGATCTACCAGGGGCTCTGCTATGACCTCGAGCCGCTCTCGGTGGCCGCGATCACCCCGGACGCCTTCGTGGTCAACAGCTTCTCCAAGTACTTCGGCATGACAGGTTGGCGCCTGGGCTGGCTGCTGGCGCCCGAGGCTGCGGTGGAGCCGCTCACCCGGCTGGCCCAGAACGTCTTCCTGGCCGCCCCCACCCCGGCCCAGCACGCCGCCCTGGCGGCCTTCACGCCCGAGTGCCGGGAGATTCTGGAGGCCCGTCGCCATGAGCTTTCGCGTCGCCGCGACGCCCTGCTGGCGGCCCTGGCACCCCTGGGGCTTGCGCCTTCGCTGCCGCCCCAGGGGGCCTTTTACCTGTGGCTCGATATCTCCCGCTACAGCAACGACAGCCAGGCCTTCTGCCGGCGCCTGCTGGAGGAGGAGAACGTGGCGATCACGCCGGGAATCGACTTCGCCCTCGCGGGCGGCGAGCATCACGTGCGCATCGCCTTCACCACCGGCATCGTGCGGCTGGAGGAGGCGGTGGCGCGTCTCGCACGCTTCCTGGCCCGGCAGTAGGGGGCGCGCATGGACTACCCCGAGCTGGTGCCGGGCACGCTGCTGCGGCGCTACAAGCGCTTCCTCGCCGACGTGCGCCTCGACGACGGCCGCGAGGTCACCGCCCACTGCCCCAACACCGGCTCCATGCGGGCCGTGAACGTGCCCGGCTGCCGGGTGTGGCTCTCGCCCAGCGACAATCCGGCGCGCAAGCTGGCCTGGACCTGGGAGCTGATCGAGCTGCCCCAGCCCGATGGCACCCTGGCCGCGGCCTCGGTGCAGACCGGGCGGGCCAACCGCATCGTCGAGGAGGCCCTGCGCGAGGGCCGGGTGCCCGGGCTCGCCGGTTACGCCGACCTGAAGCGCGAGGCAAGGGTGGTGCTGGACGGTGGGCTCTCGGCGCGGCTCGACTTCCGCCTGGACGACCCCGAGCGAGGCACGGCCTTCGTGGAGGTCAAGCAGGTCACCCTGAAGGAAGCCGACGGCCACGGCTACTTCCCCGACGCGGTGAGCGAGCGGGGCCGCAAGCATCTGGAGGTGCTGGCGGCGCTGGCCGAGCGCGGCCAGCGCGCGGTGCTGCTGTTCTGCGTGGCCCACGAGGGCATCGAGGACGTGGCGCCGGCGGCGCACCTGGATCCCGCCTATGCGGCGACCCTGCGCACGGCGGCGGTGCGCGGCGTGGAGGTGCTGGCGCAGCGCTGCGAGGTGGTGCGGCTAGGTGATTCGCCGGTGGCGATTCGCCTCGGGGCGCCGCTGCCGGTGGCTCTCGAGCGACGCTTCACCGGTTGAGCGCCGGCCGGGCAGGCCTTGCCCGGCCGGTGGGGGTTCAGCGGTCGATGTAGAAGCGCTGGATGAAGCTGACCCGGGCCGGCTCCGCGTTGCGGTCGTGGAGGACCTCCAGGTCGAAGCGCATCGCCTCGTCGTCGTGGATGCGGAATACCGCTATCTGGGAGGGGGCGTCGCCGCTGCGCAGGGTGCGAAAGCTCAGCGGGGTGCGGGCGTCGCCGCTGGCGAGTCCCCCGACCGTCCCGTTCACCGAGACCGGCAGGGCGCGGGTGGTGCCGTCCTCGCGCTCCTCGAGCACGCTGACGTTGAGCAGCGCCATCACCTGGCTGCGCTGGATATTGTGCTCGCGGGCGACTTCCTCGGGCAGGAAGCTGGTGTTCACCGCGCTGTAGTGGACCTGATAGTTGCCGACCTGCTCGTACTGCTGGGCGGCGGCGGTGCCGGCCAGCAGCATCAGGCCGGCGGCGAGCAGGCCCTTCAGGACGCCTTGCCTCATCGTGAACCCTCTTTGCCGTTGCCGGGTCAGGCGCGTCGGGTGACCCGGAAGATCGCGATTTCGCCGAACAGGTTGGGCCACAGCCGCGAGGTCCAGTGTCCCT
Organism: Halomonas sp. PGE1; assembly: GCF_013000985.1. Taxonomy (NCBI): domain Bacteria; kingdom Pseudomonadati; phylum Pseudomonadota; class Gammaproteobacteria; order Oceanospirillales; family Halomonadaceae; genus Halomonas; species Halomonas sp. PGE1. The sequence continues at coordinate 8,972 of NZ_CP053032.1, read as the reverse complement.
CGTGGTCGCCGATGCCCACCGCCCGGTCGACGATGATCAGACCCTTGTCGCGGCAAAGTTGTTCAAAGTCGTTGAAGGTCGAGAGGTGGATGTTGGGGGTGTCGTACCAGGCGTGGGGCAGCGACTTGGAGACCGGCATGTAGCCGCGGATCCCCAGGTGCACGCGATGGCGCCAGTAGGCGAAGTTGGGGAAGGTGATGATCGCCTCGCTGGCCACCCGCAGCATCTCGTCGAGCATGCGGTCGGGGCGGCGCAGCGCCTGCAGGGCCTGGGTCATGATCACCAGGTCGCAGGCGTCGTCATCGAAGTTGGCGAGCCCCTCGTCGAGGTTCTGCTCGATGACGTTGACGCCGCGGGCGATGCAGGCGGTGATGCCGTCCGGGTCGATCTCCAGGCCGTAGCCGGTGACGTTCTTGTCGCGCGCCAGGGCCGCCAGCAGGCTGCCATCGCCGCAGGCCAGGTCGAGGATGCGGGCGTTCGGGGGCACCCAGTCGTGGATCAGCTTGAAGTCGGGGCGGTTCATCATGCGCGCGTCTCCAGGCCGAGGTCGCCGGCCACGCGGTCCATGAAGGCGGCGAACACCGCCTGATAGCGGGGCTCCGGCATCAGGAAGGCGTCGTGGCCGTGGGTCGAGTCGATGTTGGCGTAGCTGACCGGCTTGCCGGCGCGCACCAGGGCGTTGACCAGCTCCCGGGAGCGCGAGGGCGGGAAGCGCCAGTCGGTGGTGAAGCTGACCACCAGGAAGGGGCAGGTGGCGGGGGCCAGCGCCCGCGCCAGGTCGCCGCCGTGGGCCGCGGCCGGGTCGAAGTAGTCCAGCGCCTTGGTCATCAGCAGGTAGGTGTTGGCATCGAAGGAGGTGGAGAAGGTGTCGCCCTGGTAGCGCAGGTAGGACTCCACCTGGAACTCCACGTCGAAGCCGAAGTTGAGGTCGTCGGTGCGCAGGTCGCGCCCGAACTTGCTGCCCATGGCGTCCTCGGAGAGGTAGGTGATGTGCCCCACCATGCGGGCCAGCTTGAGGCCGCGGCGCGGCACGGTGCCGTGCTCGGTGTACCAGCCGTCGTGGAAGTCCGGATCCGAGCGGATCGCCTGGCGGGCGACCTCATTGAAGGCGATGTTCTGCGCCGATAGCTTGGGGGTGGCGGCGATCACTGCGGCACTGGCGACCCGCTCCGGGTAGGCCAGCGTCCACTGCAGCGCCTGCATGCCGCCCAGGCTGCCGCCGATCACCGCGGCGAAGCGCTCTATCTCCAGGCGATCGGCCAGCCGCGCCTGGCTGTTCACCCAGTCGCCCACCGTCATCATGGGAAACTCCGGCCCCCACAGCCGGCCGCTCTCGGGGTTCTCGCAGCTGGGGCCGGTGCTGCCGTGGCAGCCCCCCAGGTTGTTGAGCGAGACCACGAAGAAGCGGTTGGTGTCGATGGACTTGCCGGGGCCGATATGGGCGTCCCACCAGCCCGGCTTGCGTTCGTCGTCGCGGTGGTAGCCGGCCGCATGGTGGTGGCCGGAGAGCGCGTGGCAGATCAGCACCGCGTTGGAGCGTTCGGCGTTGAGGGTGCCATAGGTCTCGTAGACGAGGTCATAGGCCGGCAGCGTCCTGCCGCAGGCCAGGGCCAGGGGGTCGTCGAAGTGCGCCGTCTGGGGCGTCACCAGGCCGACCGAGTCACCAGGAAACTCGGGCATCAGTCGTTCCGTGTCCAGTCGTTGCGGTGGGCGCTGAGGGCGGGCCTCAGAGCCCGACCAGGGCGCCGGCCACGCCGGCAGCGCGGGTCAGTGAACCCACCACGATACCATCGATCAGGCTGATGGCGATGAACGCCACGATGGGCGACAGATCGATCATGCCGAGCGGCGGGATCACCTTGCGCAGCGGCGCCATGATCGGCTCCACCAGCTGCATCACCAGCAGCGCCCCGGGATGGCTGGCGTTGGGGGCGACCCAGCTGAGGATGATCATGGCGATCAGCGCGAAGAAGTAGATCTTCAGGATGGCGTTGGCCAACGCCGCCACCGCGCCGATGGCCACGGCGGCGACCGGCGCCATGCCGAAGCCGGCCATCTGCAGGATGACGATAATGCTCACCGCCTTGATCACGAAGCCGGCCGCCAGGGTGGCCATGTCGAAGCGACCCAGCACCGGGCCCAGGAAGCCCTGAAAGGGGCGCACCGCCGGCTGGGTGATCTTGACCACCGTCTGGCTGATGGGGTTGTAGTAATCGGCCTGAGACGCCTGCAGCAGGAAGCGCAGCATCAGCAGGAAGATGTACAGGTTGACCAGCGTGTTGATCAGCAGCAGGCCGGCATTTCCCATGAGGGTTCCTCCATGTCGTGGGCAGGCCGCCGCCCGGCGGCCCCTTGAAACTGATCCTGGAACTAGAACTGATCCTGGAACTAGCGGCCGCCGAGCTCGGCGGCCATCTCACGGGCGCGTGCGGCGCAGGCGTCCATGGCCTCGGCGAGGATGCGGCGCAGCTCGGCCGCCTCGAGGTGCTCGATCGCGCGTTCGGTGGTGCCGCCCGGCGACATCACGTTGCGCTTGAGCTCCGCGGGGGACTTGTCGCTGGCCATGGCCATCTTCGCGGCGCCCAGCGCGGTCTGCATGGCCAGGCGGCGGGCCGTGTCGGCAGGCAGGCCCAGCTTGACGCCGGCCTCTTCCATGGCCTCGAACACCAGGAAGAAGTAGGCCGGTCCGCTGCCGGAGACGGCGGTGACGGCGTCGAGCAGGTGCTCCTCCTCGACCCACTCCACCAGGCCCACGGCCTCCATCAGTTCGGTGGCCAGGGCCCGCTGCTCGTCGCTGACGCGGGCGTTGGCACAGAGGCCGGAAGCGCCGGCGCCCACCAGGGCCGGGGTGTTGGGCATGCAGCGGACCAGCGGCAGGTCGCCGCCCAGCCAGGCCTCCAGGGTGGCGGCATCGAGGCCGGCGGCCACCGAGATGATCAGCGGGCGCTGGCGCTGCACCACGCCGGCCAGCCCCTCGCAGACCTCCTTCATGATCTGCGGCTTCACCGCCAGCACGACCACATCGGCCTGGGCGACCGCGGCAACGTTGTCGGTGTTGGTGTGAATGCCGTAGCGCTCATGCACCGGGGCCAGGAAGGCGTCGCTCGGGGAGGTGGCGGTGATCGCGGAGGGCGAGAAGCCGCTGTCGATCATGCCGCCGATGATGGCGCTGGCCATGTTGCCGGCGCCGATGAAGGTGACTCTGGTGGCCATGGGGGTGTCCTGTATCGCTCGTCGAATGGAGCCGGTGGAGCATCCGGCGGCTACGTTGTTCGGTCGGTGCTCAGCGGGGTGGTTCGCGCTCCCCGAAGATGGCGGTGCCCACCCGCACCAGGGTGGCGCCCTCCCGCACGGCGGCCTCCAGGTCGCTGGTCATGCCCATGGAGAGGGTGTCCAGCGGCGCCCCGGGGAAGCGGCGGCGCAGCGCCTCCAGGGCCTCGCGCAGGTGGGCGAAGGGCTCTCGCTGGGCCTCGGGGGTCTCGGCCGGGGCCGGGATCGCCATCAGGCCGCGCAGACGCAGGCGCGGCATCGCCAGCACGGCCTCGGCCAGCGCCGGCAGCTCGGCGAGGCTCACACCGGACTTGGTGGCCTCGTCGCTGATATTGACCTGCAGGCAGACCTCGAGCGGCGGCATTGCCTCCGGGCGTTGATCGTTCAGACGCCGGGCGATCTTCTCACGGTCTACGCTGTGTACCCAGGTGAAGTGTTCGGCCACCTCGCGGGTCTTGTTCGACTGCAGCGGGCCGATGAAATGCCAGACGATGCCGTCGAGGTCGGCCAGCTCGGCCTGCTTGGCCAGCGCCTCCTGGACATAGTTCTCGCCGAACTCGCGCTGGCCGAGATGCCAGGCCTCGCGGATCAGCGCCGCCGGCTTGGTCTTGCTGACCGCCAGCAGCTGCGCGCCCTCGGTCGGCCGGCCGGCATCCGCCAGGGCCGCGGATAGGCGCCGGCGCACCGCGGCCAGCGATTCGGCGAGGGGGGTGGAGGCAGAAGGGGCCGTCATGTGGCAAGCTCTGTCATACTGAACATTACAAGATGTCACCAGGGCTTCGGGAGCAAGGGAAAACGCATGGATATTACCGAACTGCTGGCGTTCTCGGCAAAACAGAAGGCCTCCGACCTGCATCTTTCGGCGGGCCTGCCGCCGATGATCCGGGTCGATGGCGACATTCGCCGCCTGAACGTGCCAGCCATGGAGGACCGCGAGGTCCGCAAGCTGATCTACGACATCATGGCCGACCGCCAGCGCCGTGACTACGAGGAGTTCTTCGAGACCGACTTCTCCTTCGAGGTGCCCGGCGTGTCGCGCTTCCGTGTCAACGTCTTCAACCAGGCGCGTGGCGCGGGCGCGGTGTTCCGTACCATTCCCTCCGAGGTGCTGACCCTGGAGGACCTCGGCCTCGGCACCGTCTTCCGTCAGCTCTCCATGCTGCCCCGCGGCCTGGTGCTGGTGACCGGCCCCACCGGCTCGGGCAAGAGCACCACGCTTGCGGCGATGATCGACTACATCAACGATAACCGCTACGAGCACATCCTCACCATCGAGGACCCGGTGGAATTCGTTCACCGCAGCAAGCGCTGCCTGATCAACCAGCGCGAGGTGCACCGCGACACCCACGGCTTCGCCCCGGCGCTGCGCAGCGCCCTGCGCGAGGACCCCGACGTGATCCTGGTGGGTGAGCTGCGTGACCTGGAGACCATTCGCCTGGCGCTGACCGCGGCGGAGACCGGTCACCTGGTGTTCGGCACCCTGCACACCACCTCGGCGGCCAAGACCATCGACCGGATCATCGACGTCTTCCCCGGTGATGAGAAATCCATGGTGCGCTCGATGCTCTCGGAGTCGCTGCAGGCGGTGGTCTCCCAGACCCTGCTCAAGCGCATGGGCGGCGGGCGCGTCGCGGCCCACGAGATCCTGATCGCCACCGCGGCGGTGCGCAACCTGATCCGCGAGGACAAGGTGGCGCAGATCTACTCGGCCATCCAGACCGGCGGCAACCTGGGCATGCAGACCCTCGATGCCTCGCTGGCCAAGCTGGTGGCGGACAACGTGGTGGCGCGCGACGAGGCGCAGGCCAAGGCCAAGGGCGTGCTGGCCAACTGACCGGGGGTCGGCCGCGCGGCAGGGAACAACGGGGAAGAGGAGCAGGGACATGACGGCGAAAGAGTGGCTCTACCAGCTGCTGGATATCATGGTGCAGAAGGAGGCGTCGGATCTGCTGATCTCGGTGAATGCACCGCCGACCCTCAAGATGGCCGGCAAGCTGACTCCCCTGGGCGACCAGGGGCTCTCCGTGGCCCAGGTCGACGAGCTGGTCAGCGCGTCGATCCCGGAGGCGGTGATGGCGCGCTTCCAGGTCGAGCGCGAGGCCAACTTCGCGCTCAGCCTCAGGGACAAGGGGCGCTTTCGCGTCAGCGCCTTCCAGCAGCGCAACCAGAAGGCGATGGTGATCCGGCGCATCGCCTTCGAGATCCCCCACCTGGAGGAGCTGTCGCTGCCGCCGGTGCTGGGCGAGCTGGCCAACAACAAGCGTGGCCTGGTGTTCGTGGTGGGCGGCACCGGTACCGGCAAGTCGACCACCCTGGCCTCGATGATCCAGCAGCGCAACGAGACCCTGGGGGGCCATATCATCAGCGTCGAGGATCCCATCGAGTACGTGCATCCGCACAAGAAGGCGATCATCAACCAGCGCGAGGTGGGCATCGACACCGACTCCTTCGAGGTCGCGCTGAAGAACACCCTGCGCCAGGCGCCCGACGTGATCCTGATCGGCGAGATCCGCACCCGGGAGACCATGGAGCATGCGCTGACCTTCGCCGAGACCGGCCACCTCTGCCTGGCGACCCTGCACGCCAACAACGCCAACCAGGCGCTGGATCGCATCATCCACTTCTTCCCCCACGAGCGGCACGAGCAGATCTGGCTCGACCTCTCGCTCAACCTGCGCGCCATCGTGGCCCAGCAGCTGCTGCCCACGGTGGATGGTGGCCGCTGCCCGGCCATCGAGATCATGCTCAAGTCACCGCTGATCGGCGATCTGGTACGCAAGGGCGAGGTCAACGAGATCAAGAACGTGATGTCGCGCTCCCGAGACCTGGGGATGCAGACCTTCGACCAGGCGCTCTACGACCTCTTCCGGGCGGGCAAGATCACCGAGGAGGTGGCGCTGGTGCACGCCGACTCGGCCAACGACCTGCGCATGATGATCAAGTACGGTGACGCCGGCAGCGAAGGGCTGGCCCAGGCACGCGAGGCGGCAAGCCAGCTCTCGCTCAAGCGCGACGAGGACTTCTGACCCGGCAGGGCGGCGGCCGGCCCGCCCCTGGCGCCGTGGCTCAGGGGGCGTAGACCCCGCCCAGCACCCGGGGGCCGGCGGCGCCGGTGACCGAGGGCAGGTTGCCGGGCATGCCGTGCAGCCTTCGCCAGGTCAGCCAGGCGAAGGCGCCGGCCTCCAGCCAGTCGGCCGGCCAGCCCCACGCCTCGCTATCGGCAAGGCGCGAATCGGGCAGGTGCCGGTCGAGCCTGGCCAGCAGGTCGCGGTTGTGGGCGCCGCCGCCGCAGGGAATCAGCCGCGCAGCGGTGGGAGCCTCGAGTCGCTCGCGCGCCATGGCCACCGCCAGCGCCACGCTCTGTGCCGTCAGCTCCGCCAGGGTGGCCTGCACGTCCTCTGTGCGTTCCTTCCCCGTCAGGTGCCCCTCCAGCCAGTCGAGATGAAACAGCTCGCGCCCGGTGCTGCGGGGCGGCGGCAGGTGGAAGAAGGGCTCCGCCAGCAGCCGACCCAGGAGTGCCTCGTCTACCCGCCCCGAGGCCGCCCAGGCGCCGTCGGCATCGAAATCGCCGCCGCGATGGCGGGCGTGCCAGGCGTCGAGCAGGGCGTTGGCCGGCCCCGAGTCGAAGCCGAGCGGGGCCCTCGGGTCCTCGGCGGGTGGCAGCAGGGTCAGGTTGGCGAAGCCGCCGAGGTTGAGCACCAGCCGCCACTCGCCGGGGGCACGAAACAGCGCCTCGTGGAAGGCGGGCGCCAGGGGAGCCGCCTGGCCGCCGGCCGCCAGGTCGCGGCGCCGGAAGTCGGCCACCACGCAGCGCCCGGTCAGCTCGGCCAGCAGGCTGGGGTTGTCGAGCTGCAGGGTATAGGCGGGCCCGCCGGCGTGCCCCTGTGGGGCGTGCTCGATGGTCTGGCCGTGGCTGCCGATGGCCTCCACCGCCTCGCGGGGCGTGCCGCTCGCCGCCAGCAGCGTGGCCACGGCCTGGGCCTGGAGCCGGCAGAAGGCGTCCTCCGCCGCCGCCAGCTCGGCAAAGCCTGCCCCCGCGGCGTGGCACAGCGCCCACAAAGATTCGCGCAGCGCCGCGGGCATCGGCTCGGCGTGGGAGGCCAGCAGGCGGGGGCAGCCGCTGGCTGAGGTGTCGTCTATCTCCACCAGGGCGGCGTCGATGCCGTCCAGGCTGGTGCCGGACATCAGGCCTATATAGAGGGACATGGCACTCTCTCGGGTCGTTGGGGCGTCACCGCAAGGCGTCGACTCATGCTACCATCCTGGCCCAATCGATGGCCCCCGCCGGGGCCCGGCAACCGTACACGTGGAGTAGGAGACAATGAGCGACGTGGCTAGCGCACTGGCGCTGCTCAAGCGAGGCACCCAGGAGATCCTGCTGGAAGAGGAGCTGATCAAGAAGCTGGAGTCCGGGCGCAAGCTGCGGATCAAGGCGGGCTTCGATCCCACCGCCCCCGATCTGCACCTGGGGCACAGCGTGCTGCTGACCAAGATGCGTCAGTTCCAGGATCTCGGCCACCAGATCATCTTCCTGATCGGCGACTTCACCGGTCGTATCGGCGACCCCACCGGCAAGAACGTCACCCGCAAGCCGCTCACCGAGGAGGAGGTCCGCGCCAACGCCCAGACCTACAAGGAGCAGGTGTTCAAGATCCTCGACCCGGAAAAGACCGAGGTGCGCTTCAACTCCGAGTGGTTCGGCGAGCTCACCGCCGCCAAGATGATCGAGCTGGCGGCCCAGAGCACTGTGGCACGCATGCTCGAGCGCGACGACTTCGATAAGCGCTACAAGGCGGGGCAGCCGATCTCCATCCACGAGTTCCTCTATCCGCTGGTGCAGGGCTACGACTCCGTGGCGCTGGAGGCCGACATCGAGATGGGCGGCACCGACCAGAAGTTCAACCTGCTGATGGGGCGCGAGGTGCAGAAGCACTTCGGCATGACGCCCCAGGTGGTGATCACCATGCCGCTGCTGGAAGGGCTGGACGGCGTGCAGAAGATGTCCAAGTCGCTGGGGAACTACGTCGGCGTGGACGAGGCGCCGGGCGCCATGTTCAACAAGCTGGTCTCCATGCCGGACAGCCTGATCTGGCGCTACTTCGAGCTGCTCTCGCTCAAGTCCAACGAGGAGATCGAGTCGCTCAAGCGTGACGTCGAGGGCGGTGCCAATCCCCGGGACATCAAGATGATCCTGGCCCGCGAGCTGATCGCGCGTTACCACGGCGAGGAGGCGGCGGCCAATGCGCACCGCTCCGCGGGTAACCAGCTGGCCGAGGGCGAGCTGCCGGAGGATCTGCCCGAGGTGGAGGTGGGCTTCGAGGGCAGCGAGCAGGCGCCCATCGCGGCGGTGCTCAACCGCTCCGGCCTGGCCAACAACAGCGCCCAGGCCAAGGACATGCTCGGCAACGGCCGGGTCAAGGTGGATGGCGAGGTGGTCGAGCGAGATCATATGTTGGCGACCGGCCAGAGCTATGTGATCCAGGCGGGCAAGAAGCGCTACGCCCGGGTGACGCTCAAGTAGTCGGACATGATCCGACTGGCCCAGGCCAGTGGACGCTGCGCCCGCCCAAGTGCGGGCGCAGTCGTTTCCGATCGCCCATCTATCCACAACCCCTTCCGCCGCGGCGCTGTGGATAGTTCGGGGCGATGTACTGACTCCCCGGATTCGCCGCTCTGCCATCATCCTGAAACTTTTTACACAG